>DATNPZ010000005.1:0-117092 GCA_036702965.1 Drouetiella sp. | reverse complement strand
GCTGGCAAAGTGATAGTCTGCGCAGTGGCTCGAAAGCTTTTGCGCACAATGTTTGCAATCGCGCGCTCAGGTCAGCTTTATGATCCCTGTTTCAGATCTTCGATCAAACCGGCCGGTTGACTTTCAACACACAATCTATCGATTTGACTCCGAACCATGAATCTGTGGGAGTTGGTCGATAGGCGACTGAAATTTCGGTTACAGATGTTTCCTTTCGGCAACCTTTCGCCGACCCATCCCCACCCCGGGGTCCCTGTACTGGTCATGAGATCCGCCAAATCAAATTGTCTTGGAAAACTGGTATGGTCTCGGCAAGATCCCAGGACAAAAACCGTGCAGCGAAAAGTATTTATTTCGGTCGTAATTGCCACTTTTGGTCGCCCTGAGCCGCTCAGTCGCTGTCTTGAAGCTTTCACCAGAATCAAATATCCTCATGACCAGTGGAGAATACTCGTTGTCGACGATGGTAGCCCTATGCCGCTGGACTCCATCGTTCAAGGTTTTGCATTGAAATTGCCGATTCAACTGGTTCGCCAACAAAATCAGGGTGCAGGCGCAGCGCGAAATCACGGTGCGCGTCTGTGTGATGGTGATTTGATTGCGTTCACGGATGATGATTGTTTGCCTGAAGAAAACTGGTTGCTGTCTTTAGCGGAGCGGCATCTGAAGGACCCTACCGCGTGCATTGGAGGCGCCACGGTCAACGCCCTGGCACGCAATCCATACAGCGCAGCCAGTCAGCTTCTGATCGACTATTTATATCGATATTATTTTCCGCAGAATTCTGGAAGATTTTTCGCATCGAACAATGTAGCTTTCCCAAAACGATTGTTCGATGACTTAGGTGGATTCGATACTCGCTTTCCGCGCGCCGGCGCCGAAGACAGGGATATCTGCCGACGATGGATTGCGCAAGGATATGGAACTACATTCGCCCCCGAAGCGATTGTGTTGCATGAACACTTGATGACGCTGCAAGGATTTTGGAAACAACATTTCAATTACGGACGTGGTGCGTTTCACTTTCACACCATCAAAGCTAACGAAGCAAAGGCTCCTCTTAGAGTTGAGCCGATGCGCTTTTACACGGATTTGCTTTCGTACCCGCTGCGCGTAAAGCACAAATTCAATGCGATTCAGATGTCGTCCTTGCTCTTTGTCTCACAGCTTGCTAACGCGAGTGGTTTTTTCTACGAGAAGTTTTCTGCTGCAAAAAAGTCTTTGGACCGCGCTGAATCTTGTGAGGCACAATTGTCCGTGCCCGATCAAATCGACGCGGTACCAACTGTTATTGTGAGCGTTGTTGATGATCGCCAGGTTCAGGTTTCGGGCGCAGGCGTATGACTGGAATTAGCACTTCGCCTGCATCAACGATTACCGATGCTTCAGCCAGTGTCGATGCAATAACAAGTACCGACGCTTCAGCCAGTGTCGATGCAATAGCAAGTACCGATGCTCTAGCCAGTGTCGATGCGTCAGCCAGTGTCGATGCAATAACAAGTACCGATGCTTCAGCCAGTGTCGATGCAATAGCAAGTACCGACGCTTCAACTCGCATCGACACGGTTGACGCTCTGGTTGGCTTGAACCAAGGGCTAAGTACAGCGTCGGATTCGATGTTTTCAAAATTCGACAAAATCGCGCTCTCATTTACAATCGTCCTTGCAATTTTCAAAGGGCTGGCGTGGTCTCTGATAGTTCCGCCTTTCTACGGCTTCGACGAGCCACTGCACTTTATCTACGGACGTAAGATTGAACAAACGCACAACCTGAGAGTGCCACCAAATACGATGGTGCCGCTCGATATTTGGGAACTGGACACACCGCCCGCGCAACGAACCAAATTAAGACCCGGCGTGGAAGCTAGTTCAGTTTACGTCGAAGACAAAGAGCAGGGAATCGCTACTCAACCTGGTTTTAGCGGTTATCATCCGCCGTTTTACTACGCCATCGTTGCAGTCATGTTAGAGCTTACGTCCAAGTGTTACGTGCTCTGGCAGGTTTTAGCCTGCCGTTTGCTCTCCGTCGCACTTGGCGCGGTCACTGCCGCCTGTGCCTACTTCGCCGGCAAGTTTTTTTTGAAGGAAAAAAATTCCATCGCTCCTCTCACGTTAGCGTCTCTGGTTGTTCTTCACCCCATGAGCGCATTTTCGTTTGGGCTGGTATCGAATTCGGTGATGGAAATTACGCTGTTCTCGCTACTTTCGATCGCGCTTTTACGAACGACCGAGCGAAAAACGACTTGGCAGGACACGGGAATTGTTGCACTCTTGATGTGGACAGGCTTGATGACCAAGTTGAGTTTTCTAGCGGCAGTACCAGTAGTGGTGCTGGCTGGATTGTGGCAAATCCTAAATCGGCAGCGCTTCCAGTCATCAATCAAATCCACTTGTGCTCAGTTACTGATGATGCTTGTGCCTGGTATTCTCAGCGTCTCACTGTGGTTTAGCAAAGCCTGTCAAACCGGCGGAGACACATTAGCGCATTCGTGGGAGACGAAGGGTCGGAAGACTCCCTTCAATGTAATTGATTACTTGTCTCACTATCACTGGTTCGATAACTATTCCAAAACTGCATCGACTTACTTCGGTCACTTCGGATGGAAAGACGCATCAATTCCGGTTTTAATGATCGTATTGCTAGTGCTTCTGTTTGTGGGCGCGGCAGTCTACTGCAATATTAGGGCTGCAATGGACCTGAAGAAGAGTGCTAATTTTCAGATCAAGGCGAGGAGCTTCGCTATTTTGCTCTTGTCGAGTGCGACGATTAGTTGGATGTTGTTCTACGCAGCCCTGGACATGCGCCTCAATGCGGTTCTGGGCGGATGGTTCTCTATTCGCGGACAATACTATCTCGCGGCGATCATCGGACAATTACTCTCCGTCGTTCTTCTGCTGAATTGGAAAAATCGAACTATCCTCTCTACTTTTGCCTTGACGGGCGCTTTGGTCGCAGCCGTTTGGCTCAACTTCTATGCATTGATTAGAGTGGTCTCGCAGTACCACTACGGTTCGACCGTTTTTAGTGATATTGCTGCTGGTGCCTCAAAATTGCAGCCTGTAAGTGCTGATTTGATTTTGAACGTTATGAATCTGTTCGGCGTTGCGTGCGGTGCTGTAGCTATCCTTGCTGTAGCGAATCTGTTTATGATGTACCGAACCAACAGAGCTCAATGACCTGGTAGTCTGTACAAGATGGATGAACACGCAGCTCTTGAGATTGAACAATCCGCAAAACTCAGCGCGGAATTGCCGGGCTCAGACGTGCTTGAGGACGAGACACTCCACACC
Source organism: Drouetiella sp. (assembly GCA_036702965.1). GTDB lineage: Bacteria > Cyanobacteriota > Vampirovibrionia > Obscuribacterales > Obscuribacteraceae > PALSA-1081. The sequence goes on along the minus strand of DATNPZ010000005.1, from coordinate 113,802 downwards.
CATCGCACCAATAACGCTCTGACATTCGCTCTCGCCGCACAAATTGGCAAGTTCGTTCTTGGACTTGTAGCAATGATTGTGTTTGCACGAACTGTTTCGCCGGAAGATTTCGGCGTCTTCAGTATCGGATTGGTAATTTTTGCTCTGGGCTCTCTATTCAAAGATGGTTTGAGTTTGGCTATTGTGCAACGAAAATCGTTGGATGAGGCTCAGAAGAATTCGCTCTATTGGACGAACATCTTGGTCGGCGCGGTCGTCGTCGCTATCACTCTCACCTGCGCTCCTCTGTTCTCGTACTTTTACAAAGCACCAGTCCTGGTGCCTGTACTAATCGGCTTAGCGGTCGCTCAATCATTTGTTTTTCTTGGTAGTTTTCACGTAACCATGATGCGCCGAGATATGCGGTTCGGCATACTGGGATTAGTCGAACAGGTATCAACTCTAATTGCTATGGCGATTGCGATAATCGTCGCGCTCAACGGTGGTGGCATCTGGAGCCTTCTTGTTGCTCAGGTTTTGACAGCCGTTGGCACTGCGATTGGTGCAATCTGGAAGGGGAATTATAGCCCCGGGAAATTCGAGTTTCACAAGGATTCTTTGGATACGATAACTTACGGTAAGGATGTCACTATTTCCGACGTCGCTACGTACATTGTGCGCAACATCGATAATCTGATTATCGGGTTGTTCTGCGGTACAGCTCAACTCGGCTTTTACGATCGAGCTTACAGTATTATGCAGTTGCCGATGGTTCAAATGCTGGGACCAATTGGTGGCGTTGCCCATAGCTCGCTAAGCAAAACGGTATCTTCAGCGCAGCAATACATCCAGGATGCGCGCAATGCAGTTTCGCTTTATGCAGTTGTCGGAATGTCTTTGGCTGCTTATTTGTTTATCTGTGCCAATCCACTTATCCCAGTAGTGATGGGGGAGCAATGGTCGCCGTCAATTTCGATTCTGCAAGCCCTTGCTCCTTCGATTTACGTGGATTCAGCCATCATGGGAATGTGCACACTGCTCTTGACCAATGCGCGTACTCCCGAGTATCTGAGGCTTAAATTGCTCGCAGCAGTAATTGGAATTGCATCAATTTTCGCTGGTATCAAATTTGGTGCGCTTGGAGTAGCGATCGCTTTTTCGATCTCCAGAATTCCAGTCGTGATATACGGATTGTATCTGTGCGACAAAGTAACACCGCTGAAGTGGCAGCTATTCTGTCGAGCTCTCCGCCCCGCCGTGATTGGCTCAGTTGTATCCAGTTCGATATTGTTCGGTTGCACGCATATGGAAGTCTTTCAGAGACTAAACCGATTGCAAGCGCTGGTCGTTTACACTGTGATCTTCTTCGGTCTGTTCCGATTTATCTGGGGCCGAGATCCCGATGGACACGAAAGAGTTCTCGCGTTCCGACGTTTCTTAAAGAAGCGCTTGAGCAGAGCTGCGACTTAGCAAGTTGTTAATCTCGCTTGCAGTCTGGCTTGCGTGCTCTCGAATGTAAGATGTGTGGTCTCCGCTTACAACTACGGTGCGGACTTTTCCGTTGACGAATTTTTGCCAACTTTCAGCTAAGTTCAGTTTTGCATAGTCCTGATTAAGCAGCAGAACTAAGTCGCCATCGTACGATTTTGGTCGGTAACGTAGCAGCGTTTTTTGATAGCCAACCCACATCAAATCCTTCAAACTAAGCGCGTTTGATGACTCGGGTTCGCTGCCCAGTGCATTCTTTGCGGCTGCCTCTTGTTCTGGCTGAATGCTAGTCTGCGCCTCAGACAACGTCTTGGACGCTAACTTAGACAGCCGTGACCACGCCCATTTGATTCGCTTCCCTGCAAATTGAGCCGCGGTTGGCGGACGACAATCGAGTAAGAGCAGCAGTTCGATTTCGTCACCCTGTTCTTTTGCCTGTCGCGCCATCTCGTAAGCGATAACGCCACCAACACACTCTCCCGCAAAGATATACGGACCTTGCGCTTGCAAACGTCGCACCTCTGCCAGATAATCTCGCGCCATCGCTTCCACCGTTAAGTGCGGTTCGATACCATATGCGACACCGCGAGCTCTCAGTCCATAAAATGGGATGTCTTTGAGCTGTCTCGCTAATTTTGCATAGACGAGGAAAGCCGATTCCGTGCCGTCTCCTCCAGGTGTGAAAAAGATGGGACGCTTATTACCGCCAGGTTTGATTGTAAGTAGACTGTGCGCGCTTTCACCCCGCAACGCATTTTCAGCGTTCTCAACCGCGCTCAGCCTCGAATCTACATAGCCTGACATCGAGCGAGGAGTTGGATAGTCGAACAATGTGGCAACTGGTACCTTGAAATTGAACGCTTCACTAACGCTGTCGATCAGTTGCAGCGCTAGCAGCGAATGTCCGCCATTGTCAAAGAAATCGTCTCCGGTCGAAAGCGAACTACGACCAAGAATTTCGGACATCAATCCTGTGATGATTTCTTCAGTAGTGGTCTGCGGTAATTCATGCAAAGCCGCATCAGAGCCGCTTGCAGTTGGACGCGGTAGGCGGACTTTATCTGTTTTGCCGCTCGGATTTACAGGCAAAGACTCCAGTTGGATGAAATAGCTTGGCACCATATATGGAGGCAGAAAAGATTTTAAATGCTCTCGTAAACTTGAACTAGAGCCGTTGTTTGCCGCGCCGGAATAGTAGGAGACAAGCGCACGACCCGTCGGAGTATCATCTCGGACGATTGTGACACAGTTGTCGACATTCTCGTGTTGGTTTAGAATGCGGTCTATCTCTCCTGGTTCAATTCTAAATCCGCGCAGCTTGAGCTGGTCATCTAATCGTCCCAAGTACTCGATACTACCGTCGCTAAGTACGCGTGCCTTGTCGCCGGTCTTGTAAAGTCGTTCGCCCGGGATGAAGGGGCTGCTTATAAATCGCTCCGCAGTCAAATCCGGTCTGTTTCTATAACCTCTGGCTAAACCGTCACCACCGGTGTAAAGTTCGCCGTGAACTCCTACAGGCACGGGATTCAGCGACTCGTCCAACACATAGACGGTAGTGCAATTCAAAGCTTTTCCGATCGGCACCGAACTCGCATTTTCATCAAACTCCCTCGGTATTTGATAGCAAGTTGTGAGGGTGGTGTTCTCAGTTGGACCATATCCATTTACGAGGTTTGTTTGAAGCAATGTCTTCAACCCAAGCACCGTGTGATGGACAGAGAGTGCTTCTCCACCGATGATTAGTTGGCGCAGTTTTCGTAATGACTGCGGAAATTGCGTGATCAATTCGTTGTACAAAGATGCTGTAAGCCACATTGTTGTAATCTGCTTTTCTTCAATAGATTGCGCCAACTGTGAGATATCCGTTGAACGTTCTGCATGCACGACGCAGCATCCACCGTGCAATAGCGGCGCCCATACTTCGAATGTCGTCAGGTCGAACGTCACCGCGCTGTGATGCAAGATGCGCTCACTTTGGTCCAGATTTGCATGATCGTTGCCAAACACTAAGCGTAGAATTCCTCTGTGTGGAATCTCGACACCTTTCGGTCGTCCCGTAGATCCGCTTGTGTACGTCACATATGCAAGTGAAGATAGGTCCTGCGTTTCCTTCGGATCAACTGAATTAGATTTATTCGGTATTGGATTTGATGTGAATTGGGAAGTCTCTGAATTCGATGTTGATTGAACAGTCGCTGAATTTGATGTGAATTGGGAAGTCTCTGAATTCGATGTTGATTGAACAGTCGCTGAATTCGATGTTGATTGAACAGTCGCTGAATTCGATGTTGGTTGAACAATCACTGAATTCGATGTTGGTTGCACAGTCACTGAATTCGATGTTGGTTGCACAGTCGCTGAATTCGATGTTGGTTGCACAATCGCTGAATTCGATGCGGTTTGGAACATCACATCCAGCGCAAGCAAATTCAAATCCAAATCCGACAACTGCTTGCTTAGTGATAAATGGGTCAATATCGTCTTAATCCCAGCATCTTCAATCATGAATTTTAGTCGTTCTTTAGGATACTGCGAGTCCAGCGGAACGTAAGCGCCACCAGCTTTGCAAATCGCCAGCATCGAAACGACGATGTCTTCTGAGCGCTCCAGGTACATCCCCACGAGGAAATCTTTTCCATTATCTTCAGTCTTGTGTTGCAGCAACAAGTTCGCCAAATAGTCGGTCTTTTCATCGAGTTGTTTGTACGTCAATTTGACGTTGCGGCACTCCACAGCTATTGCGTCGGGCGTGAGCGCGGCTTGTTTCCGAAACAGCTCATGCACCAGATGTTTTGGATATCCGAAATTCGAACGATTTAGATCATGGGTAAGAAACCGATGTTCGGCAGCCGGAAGAATTGAGACTGCATCAAGCGCAACAGAATCCGCTTTTGCTGAAACAAAATGGTCCAGTGAACACTCGAAGTGATTTAACAGACGCTCAACAGCTTCTGGGTTGAATAGATCGGTGTTGTACTCGACATCAATCGAAAATTTCCTGGCACCAAATGTAATGGCAATCGTCAGTGGGAATTTTGCACATCCGTTATGAGTCTCTACAAGTTCGGTATTGATACCCTTTAGGTTTAGGGCATCTGACCTGTCATGCGCGTAACGCTGGTTAAGCAAGACCGGGATGAACTCTCGACTCCGAACCATGCGGGTTTGATCTTTCAGCGCTTCTTCCAGAGGTAAGTCAGAAAACTTTCGCACCAGCGTAAACTCAGCGTGGGTATGATTCAGCAGGTCAGAAGCCGTCGCAAGTTTTTTTAAATCGAAAGTGACGAAGTGCGTATCCGCAAAGAAGCCTATCATCGGCAGCAACTCTTGCGACAAGCGTTTGTCGATCGGCATGGCTATTGCAAAATTGCGCTGCCCTGAATATTTCTGGATCACTAGCGCAAGAGCGGAAGCCATAAACTCGAATGTAGTTACATGGTGCTTTTTGCTGGACTCTTCGATTCGATGCGCGAACTGCTCGCTGAAATGGCGAGTGCACTTCGCACCATTGTATGTCGGCTCAGCCGAACGTGCATACGTCGTGGGAATCGAGAGTGTTGGCTCTATTGCATCTAACCTTGATTTCCAATAGCTTCTCGCATCCTTCGAATCTGTAGATTCCAGATTGCGTTTCTGTTGGATTGCATAATCGCCAAATTGAATCGGTAGTTTTGGATGTGCCTTTGTCGATGAATCCTCTTCGGAATTGTAAGCATTCGAAATCTCTCGCATGAAGATGCCTATGGACGCTCGATCACAGACGAGATGATGCATCACGAAGAGAAAGATATGCTCGTTAGCGGAAAGTCTGAATAGAACCAATCGCAGAAGTGGTTCTGTTTCGAAATCAAAAGGACTGCGAATGTATTGCTTCATTCGCTCTTCTAAATTATCCAGCTTCTCCGGCGCAATGTCTTCAATCGTAAGTGGAATAAACCAATCCTGCACTGTTTGAACCGGACGACCATCGACATTCTGAAAGCGTGTCCTTAGAATGTGATGCCTCGAAATAGACCGACGAATTGCGTTTTCAAAGCGCTGAACATCCAGCGCACCAATCATGCGGGCAGCTTCGCTTTCATTGTAAGTTGCTGTTCCTGAGCTGATTTGCTCAAACAACCAAACTCTCTCTTGCGCCGATGAGAGTGGAAATTGTTTGGACTCACTGCGTTCTTTGCCGATATCAGAAATATCAGACCCACTAACTACGTTTCCTACAATTGCCTTTGCTTGTAGACGAACAGTGGAGTATTGCAGGAACTGGTGTAATCCAATATCAACTCGCAGAGTAGATCTGACTTGCACACCTATCGCTGTGGCCAGTAGTGAAGTCCCTCCCAGTGAGAAGAAATCGTCATCGAGACCGATATCTTGCTGCTTAAGAACGTCTGACCAGATAGAAAGAATCGCGGCTTCAATGTCATCAAGCGAACGATTTTGCAGTAGCAGATTGTTGCCAGAAACATCGCCCTGTGGTGCTCCGCTGAATGAGGGTGCGAATTCGATCAATGCCTTTTTGTTGATTTTGTATGCTGCCGCGCGGGGAAATTCTTGCATGCAAACTATTGCCCTCGGGGCTTTCAACAATCCGAGTTCTGTGCGGCAGTATTGCAACAACTGCTCTTCGTTATAAATCGCTTCCGCTTTAGTCGTGACGAAGGCAACGACCTCGTTCCCCCAATGTTGATCAGGAACTCCAATCACGGCGGCTTCAGCTACGGTGGGATGTTGCAATAGCACGTTCTCTATCTCGCGTGGAGGAATTTTCTCCGCGCCTTTTCGAATTACTTCACTGGTTCTCCCAACTATAAACACGAATCCATCATCATCAATGCGAGCGATATCACCGGTGGTGAGCACCCCATCTGCTGACAGAATCTCATTCGTTAGTTCTGGTTGATTGTAATAGCCTTTCATATTGCTCTCACCCTTCAGCAAGAGTTCGCCAACCATACCGGATTCAGTCGACGGTTGGGCGTCTTTCAAAGAAGCTTCAAAGCCGAATGGCAAACCGGGAGAGCCAATTTTCCGTGTCGACGGTGGCAGTGGATTGGAAAAAATCGCACCACCAGCTTCGGTCATCCCCATTGCTTCAAGCATGGGCATCGAGAATATCCGCTCAAACTCTCTATGCAAAAATGGATTTAGAGGTGCTGACGACGACCGGGCGAAACGCACATGTTTTAACACTTCCGGGAAGTGGAAGCCGGTAGCCTCAGCTCTTTGCACGAGTTGACTGACGATGGTGGGAACGAGCGCAAACCAAGTGCAACGATACGTTCTTACCTGCTCCCAAAAATTCTGAACGTTGAAATTCTGAGGCACTACGACAGTGCCACCACTGATAAGCGTAGACATCAGGGTCACAATTTGAGCATTCATGTGATACAGCGGCAACACTAGCAGCGTTACATCATCATTTGTCAGCGCGTGCGCAACTACGGTGTTCAATCCGCCCACGAGCAGATTGTGGTGCGAGAACAGCGCGCCTTTTGGATTTCCGGTGCTACCAGATGTATACGCAATCAGTGAGTTTGAGTCTGACGTTAAACTATCCGCTGCAAAATGAGATGAAGTTGCGAGTTGCGATGTTTGTCCGGTTGATGTCTGTCGGGTTGGTGTTTGTCCGGTTGGTGTTTGTCCGGTTGGTGTTTGTCCTGTTGGTATTTGTCCGGTTGGTATTTGTCCGGTTGGTATTTGTCCGGTTGATGTCTGTTCAATTAATATCTGTTCGGTTTCATCGAAAACTTGCAGTTTCGGAAAATCGTTTACGATTCCGCTGAACGAATCCACATAATTGACGCCGATGAAAATTGCCTCGGCGTCGCTATCTCTCAGCACTTTGTGCCAGCTTTTGGGCGAATCTGCACAGTTCAGCGGAACCACCACACAATCGCAGTACATGAGCGACAGGAACAACTGCGCGGTTCGAATGCTGTTATCCATGAGAAGCGCAACTTTAGTTTGTTTCGCTATGCCTTGCTCGTTCAAACGGTCGGCCAGTTGTCTCGACATCTCATCGAGAAGCGCGAAAGATATGGTTTGGGATGTTGTCGGGCAAACTAAAAAGGGTGCATCTGCCCTGGTCCCAGCCATGTGTTGAATAACACTACGCACGGTGGCATTGCGATTCTTGATCGAATCTATGACATTCATGTCCAATCCCATCGTCTAGTTTGAATGGATGGAATACGTCCGGTCACTTGAATTGCAAGGGCAGCACTCGCTGAGGCTTCCTCATCAGTGATACCGTATAGAGTGTCAGTGTCCAGTCCCTGAACATACCATCCCTGCTCGGTCAGTTGCTCTTCCGGGGGCAAGTCGGTCAGCGCTTGACTGATACCAGTACCAAGACTTTTGACGACCGCTTCCTTCTTCGTCCAAATATCAAAGAATAAGTGTAATCGCGTTTGCCCGGTCTTCTCCTGTAGCAACAAATTCTCGGACTCCGAGAAATGCTTTCGCGCGATTGCATCAACGTTAGTTGTTCGATTGTGCTGCTCGACGTCAACTCCGACTGGAGCATCGCTGGACAGTGCGATTAACATGTATCTGTCGCAGTGTGAGAGATTGAAATGCAGTGCCGGGAAATCTTTCAACGTCGGCTTGCCAAACTTTCCAGTTTCGAATTCGATCGTTTCAGGATTTACTTTCAGTGCTGCACCCAAAATGCAACGCAGCGTACCCCTGGCGATTTTGAATTTTTCTCCATCCGCATTTCGCTTGAATCGAGCCGCTCGTTCTAATTCCGCGTCATTCAATAAACTTGAAAAAACTTTCAGATTTGTTTCGCTTGCAGCTAGTTTCCCGCACCAGAGTTCAATCACATCCGTAGGCGGGTAGCTACAATCCAACTGCTTCGGATCTGTGAAGACGACATGTAAACCCGCATCGGAAGCGGAAGAGCGAGCTTCTGATTTGCTTTGGTCTGCTGTGGAAACGGCGGGATCTTTCACGGGTCAAGCATTCTTGGATGTCGGTATTGTTTCACAGGCAGGCAAAAACCTCCTGATATCCGTCTCAAATCCGGTTAGTTCGACCCTTTCTGTTGCGATAATGGTGCAGAGGTCAACGGATAGCTCAGTGTATTCTTTCAGTCGTTTAGGCAAACTTGGTCGTCTCGGCAATCAACTTTTTCAGGTTGCAGCGACGCTTGCGACGGCGGCCGAATACGGCAAACCTGCTAAGTTTCCACCCTGGCGTTACGCTCAATATTTCGCAGGCGATTTTGACCAGAGTCTTCGTGACGCAGATATTTCATACACTTATTTCGAGCCGAACTTTGAATTCACTTCAATTCCTGAATTGTCCGAAGCTGATTTGTTCGGTTTTTTTCAGTGTGAAAAGTATTTTTCTAATCACGAGCAATTGATCCGAAACCAATTCAAGTTTGTTGAAGGTTTGCTGCCAGAAAATTGGCGAAGCGTCACTCCTGATTGCGCTATTCACGTCAGGCGCGGCGATTACCTGAATGAAGCTCATCGCTTCGTTCCTCTGAAAATGGATTATTACGAGCGAGCAATTGCTATTGCGAAAGAGCGTGGTTGCGAAACATTTGTCCTGTGCTCAGATGATCCGCATTGGTGCAGAGAGAATTTCCCTTCATTCGTTCAGGTTGTGGATGATCTGAATGATATTCAGTCGCTCTGTTTGATGAGTCGATGCAAAAACCACATAATTGCGAACTCCACGCTGTCCTGGTGGAGTAGTTGGCTAGGCTCCAATTCCGACAAATTTATTTTGTCGCCCCAAATCTGGTATTCGTTCACGCTATCTTTCAGGAAAAACTATTCATTTCAGTATTGTCCGAACTGGGAGCTGATACCAAATGCGGTGAGCCTGCCCGACCAGATATTCAGCCTCGCTCGAACAAAAGAACCTGAATTGTTCTATCTGCCTTATGTCAGTCGGCACAAATGGTTGTTAGCTGAAGAGAGAGCACACGCGCGAAAGTTCGCTAAGTAGCGATTACTTCTTAACGCTCTTTAGCTGCCGAATCATTCTTTTGCGAATTTCGTTCAGCCCAGAAGTTTCATCTTTGAGACCCTGCGCAGCGCGAGCAATTCCAATCTTGTCATAAGCCGGCTGCCCTCGCTCGTCTACTGCAGTAGTGTTTGTCAGGGACACCAACTGTGAATACTGCGAATCAACCTGATGCAGATTGTCCAGCATGATCTCGGAAGACACCTTGAGGTCAGTATCGAGTGACGCGGCTGTACTGACAGTATTGATTTCGGCGGTAAGAGTCTTTAGGAGTTGAGTGATTTGAGCCTGGTCATTGTCGATCCATTTCTTTCTGGCTGGCAGAGGCTTGAGAGCATCTGGAAATGGAGGCGGTAGCGCGTTTCGAAGTCCCGGTTGACCGGCCATCCACGGGTCCATAATCTCGTCGTCGATGGCATCCGCGTTGTAGGCGCGACTACATTCTAATTGGATGCTAGAGGCAGCGTTGTATGTTCGCTTCAGAGTGTCCCGAAGATCTCGGAGTTGCTCTTCAATCGCATTTCTGTCTGGAGTTGTTGCAGTCACCGATGATGGTGCTGAAGTTGTTTTCGCTGTAGTTGTCGTCGTTGATGTTTTTTTTGACGTTGTAGACGCTTCGGAGCCGGCAGTGGCAGCGAATCCGCAAAGATTCCAGCTCGCACCAAGACACAATGTCGACGCAAGTAGAGTCAAAACAATCCTCTGTTTCTGCATTATCAATTTCCTCCGATTGCAGGTTGATCTTGTACGACTTGGAAGCTTTCTGCCCAAGTCGGTGGACTTAAAAATCCAAATTCCATCTTTCGTTCTAAATGATCCATATTAACTGAGCCTGGAAGTTCGTGATAGCTGTATGCCCCACCCCGTGCGACTGTCAGCGTACGTCCTGACTGGAATAGCATGAATACCATAGCCGGGTGTCCGAGTACCATGCTCGCACCATTTGCGGTGCTTCCAGTCGGTTGTTGCTCGTTCACTGCTCCCGTGTCGAGGAACAAAGATGCTACCGTTGGCGGTGATATCTTCTCTAAACTCTTATCGATCTCGCCTAAGAATGCCGAGTCGGCAGGAGCTGGAGGAAGTCCATTCAGACCTCGTTGAGCAATGCCCTCTAGCCTCTGGAGGCAGGTTGTTAGTTCCTCGACGCGTGGCGCATATTTGCCCGTTGCATAACCGATTGATTGAAGCTGAGAGTTCATTCTCGTCATTTCGAAACGCATGTTCTTGTACACGTCCGGACACGGTTCTAAATAATGTCTGACGACCTTCACCGGCGTTGATGTCGATCCTGCGCTCGCATTCGGCGTTTCCGCGCTTGTTGCGGCGGCGGCAGCACTCGCTGTATTGCTATTGGCGCTTGTTGCTGGCTTGGCAGCGTTCGCCGCAATCGCAGCCGCTGTCGCCGAACCTTTCGGTGGCGCAATCACAGGAAACGGCTCATCTTCTTCGTTAACTTTTGGAACTGGCGGTGCGAACCCGACTTGTGAATCCAGCCATGCTCCGTAGCCACTTAGCAGCTTGTGAGTCATCCACGTGTTCGTTTTATAGACTGCAGGAAGTGCATCAACCGGCATTTTGAAATAGTTTCCCAAAACCAACCAGACAGTGTCTTGTGGTATCGCTCTCTTCATCCACTGCACCAATTGCGGTACTACGTTGGTGAGACTCGGGTCTAGCTTCCAGACATTGTCTGCGAGAACATTCGTCGCGTGCGGAATCCCGTGAGAGTGCAGGTCTAGCAGTGCCAGCGGCGGTGGCGGAGTTTCGTAATTCTCTTTCTGGAAGTTGTGCGCTTGCTGGCGCAGCCAGTCGAACTCAGGTTGATCCACTACTGGAAATATGCGAAAGCAAGCTTGAGTAGCTCGTTCCGGATGGCTTTTTTCCAGATCGAAAATTGAAGTCGATGAAATTTGAGTCGGTCTCTGCCGTCTAACCGATAAAAGCAACTTGGTACGGTAGAACGGCTCGCTTAATCCTTGCAGCGACATTTTCAAATCGCCGTTCGAAGGTTTGAAAACTTCCTTATAATCCGCAGGAGTGAGCGTCTTTATGTCTGTCGGTACTGGCGGCCCGAGCTGCCCCACCAGGGCATTGACTCGTTGCCAAACTTGCAACCCAGGCGTTTGACCAACGACACTTTTATCCAGTGAGCGATATAAAAGAGCTGAACGTCTGAATGAATCACCAGTGCCATCATTGCTGGTGTTTTCCGAAAGCAGGAAACTGACGCGAGAAAGCCACGTTTTTGCCTTGTAGAAATTTTGCAATCGCTGCGAACTGTTGTACCAACCGCAAGGACGATATTGCGAGAAATCCTCTTCAACGCCATAAATCGCGGAGTGGCGCCGTTGCCCGGAACGAATGTTGGTCAGCTCTTTCGTCGCCAAGCCGGCAGCACTTCCGAGCTGCACCGACGGTGTATTCGGGTCCAACAACTTGCTTGCGACATTCAGAAACGCCAGGTTCTTTTCTAGATCGTTGCGAACTTCTGCATCATCGGCTTCCTTGTAATCCTCAGATGTTTCTTTCAACATCTGTGCGATGAGTGCCGCCAGGTCCATGTAGCCGTGCGCTTCTATGGCATTGGCGAGGATTCCATTGCGCACGCAAACGAACGAGTGCATCAACGCATCGACGGTGACAAAATTACTTTTGCCTTTCAGTCGATTGCCTTTGTACAATTCCGCAAAGGTATTGTATTTGGTGTTATCGACTACAACGAATAAATTCGTGCCGAGCGTGGCGCTGTTTTTCTCGTTCAATCCGCCAACGGTCTGTCCCGTCAGGGCTACGGGGTTTGGGTAGACGTATGGAATTTCAGTTTTCGGAAACAAATCCTCGATACTGATTTCTTTTTTGTTCGGCACAACTGTTCTTTGAATTTGCTGCATGCGTGGCGGTTGTGTGTCTACAACCGAACGCTGAGCGCGCGCCGCAGTCTGTGCGCAGACTGCGAGAGCAAGCAAAATTGCTGCGCCTTTTTTTCGCGTCATTTACGCAGGCATATGCGATGCAGGCAGCAGTGAGACAAATTTCGCCATATGAATTCCCTCAATGTTGGTAAGCTCGCTGACCAACTCGGGCTTAATCGGGTCGTCCAGCGTCATAACCATGACTGCGTGCTCGCGCACACCTTTGCGTCCCACACTCATAGTCGATATGTTCACATCAAATTTGCCGAGCGCACCAGCAACTTTAGCTACCATACCTGGTTGATCTCGGTGTGAGGTGAACAACATGAAACGCTGTGGCGTCAAGTTGATCGGGTGGTCGTTGATGTGAGTGATGATAGGCTCATCATGCGGAAGAACCGTTCCTGACAGAGATGAAACTCCCTTGTCTGTGGAAATCATGATCGAAAGTTCTTCGTGGAATTGTCCCGATTGTTCGCCTTTGCTTTCTCGGACATGAATGCCATTGTTCTTTGCAATCAGTTCAGCATTGACGTAGGTGACTGTTTCCATGCGGCGCAAAAGCATCCCGCGCAACGCTGCCACCGCCAGTGGTTTCGTATCTTTCTGTGAAAGTCCACCGTAAGCGATGATTTCGATTTCCTTGACGTTGCCTTCGCTCAGTTCACCAGCGATAGCTCCCATCGCTTCTGCCAACCAAACGTATTTGCCAAGGCTCTTCAAAATATCCGGGCGCATGAACGGAAGATTTACCGGACTTCTCGCCAATCCCGTAGTGAGATAATCGCGCATCTGCTCGGCAAGATCGATTGCCACGTTGAATTGCGCCTCTACTGTTGAAGCACCAAGGTGCGGAGTGAGAACGACTTTGTCACCCAACGCGAGCAATGGTGAATCTTTGGGTGGCTCGTTGTCGAAAACGTCCAGCGCCGCTCCAGCGACTTTTCCATCCGTAATTGCTTTCGCCAATGCTTGTTCGTCGATAATGCCACCACGCGAGCAGTTGACGATGCGCACGCCTTGTTTCATGCGCTGCAATACTGCACCACTGATCATGCCTGTCGTTTCGCGAGTCTTTGGTGTGTGGATGGTGATGAAATCTGCGCGCTTCCAAATCTCTTCAAGCGAGACGCTCTGAATGTTCATCTGTGCTGCGCGCTCTGGGCTGAAGAAGGGATCGTAAACAATCACTTTCATGCCCATCGCCTGACAGGCTTGCGCGACTCGTCCGCCAACTTTTCCAAGACCGATGACGCCGAGCGTTTTGTTGAACAGCTCGCTGCCCATGTATTTGCTTCGTTCCCATTTGCCTTCTTTCATCGATTTGTCGGCTGATGGCACGCAGCGCGCAAGCGACATCATCAAGGCGACGGTGTGCTCGGCGGCGCTTGCTGTGTTGCCTTCCGGCGAGTTGATGACGAGGATACCAGCTTCGGTGGCGGCGATGATGTCGATGTTGTCGACTCCAACTCCTGCACGTCCGACTACTTTTAACTTCGTTCCGCGTTTTAAAACTTCCGCAGTAACCTTCGTGCGGCTACGAACGAGCAACCCGTCATACTCTCCAATCTGCTCGAGCAATTGCTCAGGCGTGATTTTTGGATCGTATTTGACCGTCACTGCTGACTCCAGCAACTCAATTCCTTCGGGGCTGATTTCATCTGCCACCATAACCTTAAGCATCTTGGTGTCCTTTTGTGCGGTGTTAGCGTCTTTTTGCGGGGTTTCTGTCTTGGTCACGGCATCCTCATTCATTGTTCAGAATTAGTTTGTGTTCTTGTTGTTTGTCGAGTTGAGCGGTAGAGAATGCCACCGGCTCTGGCTTTCCTTCCAACCAGGGTTTAAGTTGGTCTGAGCGATTCGATGAAAGAATGTGCCCTGACTCTCCGAGCGGTAGTGAACCGAAAAATTGATCGTCGTCTGCCATGTCGATCAGCAGCCGCGCAGTGGGACCGGAGCTGCACTTGAACAGCCAGGGTTCCTGCGCGATTTCCACATTGCATGCATCGACTGTATCGGCATCACCGCCAACACCAGCAGGTGGGATTTCGATCAGGCTCGCAAGAGCTTGTCCGAATGACGTGTTTGCATCGGTGAAACGTGAGTGGAAATCGATCTTATGGAATTCTTGCCAGTGCCATTTGTTTTGATTTTCACTCTTAGATGCTACGGTCAAGTTTTTGATAGCAGCACCGAATGTGGTGAGAACGAAAGTTTCATATGTACGCTCTTCCGGTGGCAGCCATTCCTTTGGCTTAGTCGTCAGCACTTGCTCGACAAATACAGACCAGCGCGGATAACGCTTCATGTACTCCAGAGTCATTTCCGTGCCTAATTTAGGCTCGAGAATTCGACGCGCAAAAGTGGTGATGAATGATTCGTAAATCGCAGCGGCAGTGCTGTCTCCGGTCATCTGCCCGTTCCACCGATCCAATAAATCGATTGCCGAAATCTGCAGCTTGTCGATGCTTTCAGTTCGTGTCGATGCCGCTTTTACTTCTTTTCGCACCAGTTGAGCCATGTGCGCCAGCTTGTCAGTTTGAAGATACGCCATATCCGGCAATCCCACTTTCTGATTCGATTTTTTCAGCGAATCCAACGCGCTTTCGACACGCATCGCCCTGAACGGATTGTTGAAGTTGTATGTGTTGAACAACGCTGGTGAATCGGCAACTGCGTAGTTGGCGGCAGGCTTGAACCCACTTGGTAGGCTAGAGAAAGCTGCGCGTCCGCGCCACTCAGAGTTGGGTTGCCAACCCGGCATCAATTGTCCACCGTTGTTCACACCGCGCACCGGAATATTGCCCGCGCACTGATAACCGATGTTTCCCAGCTTATCGACAAACATAAATGTCTGCGCTGTTCCTGCATATTTCGAAAGCGCGGCATTGAACTCCTGCCAGCTTTTAGCGCGATTGATCGCCCACAATGAATCGAATACTGGTGTCGCAGCATCGGCTCCGGTCCAGGACAGGGCCACTCCCGACGCGTCTCCTCTGGAGAGTATCGGTCCGTGTTTTGTGTACAAGATTTTGTGTATGAGAGGATTTCCAAAACGTACCGGAATTTCTTCCTTGATTTCAACTAGCTTCTCCCAGCTCGTTGCGCTGCGATATTTGTCTGGAAACTGCGGTGAGAACTGCTCCAGAAATAGATCTTGAGTGTCGGCTTTGAGTGCGACGCTGCTCCATCCGATGTTTGCATTACGACCGATCAGAATTCCTGGCACACCGGGTATGGTGGCACCTGCTAAATGCATCTCTCCCGACGCAAGTGAACAGAAAAACCATTCGTCAGGCGAAGTGAAAGCCGAGTGTTTGTCAGAAGCTAGAAGTGCGCCTTTGCTGTCGGAGAACGCGCCTGCTACAGCCCATGCGTTGCTGCCCCATGATGATTGCGGCGCCGTCGGAAAACTGCTCAATCGACTGACCGCTGAATTTTCCAAGCCTTCGCTTTTGCTGATCAGATTATTTAAAAACGTAGTGCTGAATAATGTGTTTGCAGATTTGTCGCCGATTTTGTCCAGCACGCGTTGCTTCAAATCGTCCAAACGCCAGGACTCTTCGAGTGTGTACTGGTTGTATTTCAGAATCGCGATGCAATCAGTCGGCGACCACTTGTTCGGATCCTCGCCGAGCACAAGAAATTCAGGAGAGATTTTGCCTTGATTGGCACTCAGGTAGGCGTTGACACCGTCGCAGTAAGCCTGGATGTCAGCCCTGGTGCTTTTCGAAGTCTTCTTCCACTCATCTTTAGCAATGCGGTTGAAACCGATCGTTCGATTCAGCTTATCTTCCGCCAGCGCCGAAGAGCCGATCAACCCAGAAAGCTCACCGAGAGCGGTTCTGCGCAAGATATCCATCTGGAACATGCGCTGCGATGCTGTGACATACCCCTGCGCGAAATAAATGTCGTGAGGCGACGACGCTTCAATATACGGAACACCACGGTCGTCAAATTTGACCATGACACTGCGCTCTAGTTGCGCCGCGGATACGATGCCATCCATGACCGGCAAGGAGCGTTGTGCAAGCCACCAACCGAAAGTCGGTACTCCCAACAGCACTACCAAAAGAACGAGCGCTAATAATCTGAACACGAACATCCACAGGGGTCGAGCAGTTATCGCTGCCCCTAAATTATATGATGCAAAGCCCGGTTGCTTTTATTCCAACAAGCGCTTGATGAAATTCGTTACCGACTCAAAACAACTGTCTAATCTCTTGTAAATCTCTTCCGCTTGATCCCAAGAGGATTGTTTGGCGGCGCGCTCAAGCTCCTGACTGAGCTTCTCCATGTTTTCGATTGTCATGACCGCGCTCAAACCTTTGAGTTGGTGCGCCTCAGTGGCTAAATCTTTATCATCGTGTTGCCCGAGATGATGTTTGATCGATTTCAGCAGTTTGTCACCCTCCGCCATGAAAGAACTGAGAATTTCTGGTATGCCCTGCTCGCCATAAAGTTCGCTTAGTTTGGAAACGTCAAGGGGGGCAGAGGGATCATTTACCCCTGGGTCAAAACTCAACACTGGCTGCACTTCAGCGGATTTCTGCTCTGAACCAAGCCAACGCTCGAGCACAGAAATCAGTTGCTGCTTTCCGACTGGCTTGCTCATGTAATCGTCCATACCTGCCGCAATGCAGTTTTCTCGATCTCCGCGCATCGCACTTGCTGTCATCGCGATGATTGGAATATGTTTACCCGTCGATTTTTCAAGCTGACGAATAGTTCTTGTCGCTTCGAATCCATCCATCTCTGGCATCTGACAGTCCATGAGGATGAGTGCATAGTCACCAGATTTGATGGCATCGACGACTTCTCTTCCTGTACTGACTGCGTGCGCAGTTACACCCATCTTCGTTAATTGTCGAACGCCCAGCTCCTGCATAACTGGATTGTCTTCTGCAAGCAAGATTGGTTTATCGCTGTAGCAACGTAAGTCAATCGCTACTGGCTTCTCAGTTTCGAAGTGGCGTCGCCTTGTCGTAACTGTCGTCGAAACTGGCTCCATCGGCTGGTCAATGAGTGGTGCTGAATCGTTACCGGTGCAGAATGCTCGCAACGTTTCGAGCAGTTGCGACTGTCTTATCGGTTTGGTGAGGCACGCCGAAACACCCATGGCGAGTGCTGAATTTATTTTTTCACGTTCGTCGAAAGAAGTTAAGAAGACAATCTTTGCTTGAGCCAGAGTCGGTGACTCGAGGATGTAACGCGCGAGCTCGAAGGCATCGATAGATTCATTAGCCAGGTTGATCAGGATGATGTTGAATGGCTCCGTATCTCGGAACGCGCGATTGAGCTTTTCAATCACTTCGGCGTGTGTGGTAGCAAATGTGGTGCGCACCATTGCTGATGTCAGGTAGTTCTCCAGAATTATTCGAGTTGCCTGACCTTCATCTACGACGAGCACATTCGCCGTGCTCAAGTCAGCAACCTCTTCGGGTTGCTCGAATTTGTGCATGAATGGCACTGTGAACCAGAACGTTGAACCATGTCCTACACTGCTCGACACGCCGATTTCTCCACCCATCAGCTCGACTAAATTTTTGCAGATGGATAGACCGAGCCCTGTTCCACCGTATCGTCTCGTCGTGGAGCCGTCAGCCTGTACGAAGGGCTGGAACAGCAGGCGACGCGCTTCTTCTGAAATTCCGATGCCAGTGTCTGAGACTTCGATTTTAACGTTTGTTCGACCTGCTTCGCGCGTCGTTTGCACCGCTCGTAGTGTCACTTCACCGTGTTCCGTAAACTTGATCGCGTTGCTCGCCAGGTTGAGAAGAATTTGGCGGATGCGCACAGGGTCGCCGGATAATACTTCTGGAATGGATGGGTCGATTTCTGTAATTAGTTCCAATTTCTTGCGACGTGCTGTTGATGAGAGTAACTCCGCACAGCTTTCTAGAATTGAACTGATGCTGAATTCAATTGACTCTAATTCAATTTTTCCGGCTTCGATTTTTGAGAAGTCCAGAATGTCGTTGATGATTGTGAGAAGCGACTCTGCAGATTCCCGAACTATCTTCGCAAATTGCTTCTGCTCATCAGTTAGTGCCGTGTCAAGCAGCAGATCAGACATCCCGATAACGGCACTGATCGGTGTTCTGACTTCGTGACTGATATTTGCTACGAATTCAGACTTCAGTCTGGATGCTTGCAAAGCCTGGTCGTAAGCCACTTCGAGCTTATGCGTGAGCAGTTCGAGTTCTCTGTTGACGGCTGCGAGAATTCCGACTCTTTGTGCGAGATCTTGGTTTAGATGTTTGATTTTTTCCTGCGCCGCTTTCAGGTCAGAGATATCCATCATCATGCCGTTCCAGAGAATATCCCCGTTCTGTAATTTTGATGGAGTCGAAGATGCTTGCACCCAGCGAGTTTTGCCGGTTCTAGTGACTACGCGTCCCTCGAATTTGAAAACATCCATAGTTCGAGCAGAGTCTTGAATCGCCTGCAGAATTGTCGGTTGATCGTCTTCGTGAATGGTCGTTTCAATGAGCTTCGATGCCATTTTCTTCAACTCTTCCGGCTCGAACTCAAGCAAGATTCGGCAGCTTTCGCTTACATATGGAAGTGACGTGCTCCCATCTTCCTTAAGTACGAACTGATAAATCAAACCAGGCATGTGCTTGGCGAGGCTTTCCAGACGTTCCTCGCTCTCCCTCAGCGAGTGCTCGGCCTGCTGCTTCGCTTGATGCATCTCATCATGAGCGATTATGTTCTCGGTGATGTCGATGACAAAGCACAGAATACCGATGAGTTCGCCGTTATTGTCACGACATGGGATCTTATCTGTTTGAACCCACTTCTTTTCGCCGGTGGCGGTGAGCAAGGGCTCGATGATGCTTATTTTGGGTAACCCTGAATTGATTACGGATAGGTCGTCAGCCCAGTAGGCATCAGCTTCTTCCGGAAATAACTCCCAGCACGATTTGCCTGAAATCTCGTCTGAGGTCTTACCGAGTGAATCGGCAGCGGACTTGTTTATGTACATGATTCGGTTTTCGAGATCTTTGTAGTAAATCTCCGCCGGCACCGAATCTAGTAGCAGGTTCGACTCGTCGCGCTGCTGCGCAACGCTAGCTGCATCGAGGGAAATACCGAAAGTCAGCGTGGGTTGCCCTCGTTCTCCGCCGACGATATTGACGATTTCGCGCAACCAGCACCATGAGCCGTCTTTTCGGCGTCTGCGAACGACGGTGTCGTAAAACGTTATCCCTTGCAAAAGCTCTCTATTTAGCCGGTCTTGGTCGTCTTTGTGCAGGCTGTCATTCCAGAGCGTGCGCTCACGCAAACATTCGTCGGCTGTGTAACCCAGCAACGAAAATACGACATTGTTAATTTGCGTCAGGGAGTGCTTTTCCATGTCCATGCGCCAGACGATCCCGCCGAGAGAATTGAAAAACTCACGGTTTGAATTATTGGACTGGTCAAATGCAGAAGATGACATGAGGATGTCTGGTTCCTTGATCTCTGGTTCTCAATGACTCTTGAGTTCTCAGTTCTTGGACAGGCAGAGGGTTTGGGGCTATTTCGACAGGCTACGCTGAAGGGATTGGGCGAGGCTCAAATGCATATACAGATCATAGCCTAGAGCACGCCTGGAGGCGAGGTTTCTTGACCTGTAACTGCTTGATGCTCTAGGCTGAACTCGATTTTTTTAACTGACTTTTGCGCTCGACGCGCTCTCTATCCCCAAACTGCCGCGAATATGCGAAATACACGAGCAATTTTTCTAATAATTTTTGCTTATTTCTGCATTCGGTTGCCATGGCTTTTCTCTGTTCCGATGATTGAGGCGCCGGATGAGTTTTCTCATTATTGGGTGTTTCGCTTTGTTGCCGAGCACATGCGACTGCCTTCAAAAGATGATGTGATTGCTGGAGGTCCATCTGGTGTTTACGGTCCTTTGCCACAGCTTGGTTACGTGCCACACGTAATCGTGGCAAAGATCTTGCCCATCGGTGATCTCTCCCTCGTAGGGCGCTTCGGCAGTTTGCTTGCTGGACTGGCTGCTGTTCTTGCTGCTTATTTCTTAGGTAGAGAAGTGTTTTCCAGCCGCACGTGCGCGTTGGCACTACCTGTGATGCTGCTCTTTCATCCGCAACTTGTTTTTGTCAATTCATACTCGAATTCTGATACCACCACATGCGCCCTCTGCAGCGTTTTATTGCTGCTGTTTGTGCGCGCTATCAAAGGTGGGCTGTCGGTTCGTATGTCGCTTTTAATCGGATTCTTGCTCGGCTGGACCGCACTGACTAAGTATTCTGGCGTAGCGATATTTCCGCCGGCAATTCTCGCTTTGATTCTTTCTGTTTTCATCCACCGATACACCATGCAGCAGTCGTTGAAGCACTTGCTCATAGTTGGTGGCACGTTTGCACTTACTTGTGGATGGTGGTTTTTGCGCTCTTTCAGAGAGTTCGATGGAGATGTTTTAGGAACCAAAACCATGAGAACTTTGTGGGCGAAAACCTACAACAAACCACTCGAGTATAAAATTCCACTATCTCACGTGATCAAGGATCAAGTCTTCTGGAGCACTATTCACGACAGTTACTGGGGGTTGTTCGGATACGTCAGTCGATTTTTACACCCCGCAATTTACTACACTTATTTAGGTTTTCTTGGAACTGCCATCATTGGTGGTATCAAACAATTCCTTCAATCATCGGTCCGCGCTAACAAGTTCTTCCATAAGGATCTGCTTGCAGATCGGCAAAAGCTTGTCAGCCCAGCGATTTGGATGACATTTGGTTTGTGTGTAGCAACAAACATATCGGCAATGGTTGCTGGGGCCGCGATGAACTTAGGCGGTGCTCAGGGACGTTATTTGTTTCCTTCGGAAATCGCCATCATGGCGCTGCTCATTGCGGGGCTCTCAAAATTTGGAAAAGTCGGTGAATACCTGGTTTTAGCGTTGGTTATATTCAACGTCCTTGTTTGTTTTGGTGCATTTTTCATGTTGATGCACACACCCGGGTATGGATTTACAACGAAGTTGTATTAATTTCGTGCCGATTCAGATTTTGCAAGAAAATTGCTAAATCAACCCCTGTTTTAACGCTTTCACCGCGGCTTGCGTTCTATCTGTAGCAGACAATTTGTCCAAAATATTTTTGATGTGCGTTTTGACAGTTTCCGCGCTAATAAACAACTTTTTTCCAATCTGCGCATTGCTCAAACCATCGCCAATCAACTTCAGCACTGCAATTTCGCGCTCGCTTAATTGACTCTGACTCGTTGTTTTCTGTTGCTCCGGTTCTGGTATGAGTTTCATAATCGAACCAGCAATGGTTGAATCCAACCACATATCACCATTCATGACGCTTTTAATCGCCGCTACAAGACGGTCTGGAGAGATTTCTTTCGTGCAATAGCCGGAAGCTCCTGCTACGAGTGATGCAAAAATATGTTGCTCTTCACGAGACGAAGTCATCATGACTATTTTGGCCGAAGGATGTGCAGATTTGATGCGACGCGCAGTTTCGATCCCGTCTACGTCTGGCATGTCCACATCCATCAGCACCAAATCGGGTTGAAGTTCCTCAAACATCGCAAACGCTTCTGTCGCGTTGTTAGCTTCTCCGGAAATCACTATCTCGTCGAATTCTTCAAGCATAAACTTCAACCCAAGTCGAGTTACTGGGTGGTCGTCAACGAGCAGTATTTTGTAGGGCGAAGAGGACATCGTAACCAATTTCGAGTTATTCTTACAAAGCTAATGATACATGCTTCCAGCCACATTATTTACCCACTTGGTCAGATGTCAACCTCACTCAAACGCATAGTCAAACATGCCCTGATAAACGAAAGCGATCTCATTACTGCCCGAACACGAACAAAACAGATTTCGATTCTTTGTGGTTTGAACTTACAGGAACAAACTCGCTTAATCACTGCAGTTTCAGAGGTCGCAAGAAGTGCAATTTTGCGAGCAATGGATGGTGAGATAGATTTTTCCATCGCGGGAGCGTCTGACGATCAGTATTTGCAAATTACAATTTCTAACAAAAGCTCCGCAAGACTTGTCCAACCTGGTGACAACGAAGAGGTCGGTGAGACTACCGTGAGCGCGAGTGAATTTAAGGCTCTGAAGCGATTGGTAGACTTCGTCGGCTTTGAATCGACGCAACTCGGAGCAAACGTCGTGCTTCGGAAGCGAATTTTGAAATTTGTCAGTCTCACGCAAATCGCGCAGTGGCAGCAATCGATTCAGGATTTGGCACCAAATACAGTGCTACAAGAATTGCAGGACCAGAATCGTGAGCTGGTCTCAGCGTTAGACCAGGTCCAGAAGGTACAGGCAGAGCTGGAAGAGCGTACAAAGCAACTTCAGCAAGCTAACGAGTTAAAAGCGCAATTTCTTACTAGTGTCAGCCATGAAATTCGCACTCCCATGGGCGCGATTATCGGGCTCGCCAGTATTCTAAAAAAGCGCTCTAAAGATTTGGAAGATCAGCGACTGCTCGAACTTCTAAACGAATCCGCATCCGCTCTTCTAACTATGATAAATGACCTTCTCGACATCTCTAAAATTGATGAAGGGAAGTTGGCGATCGAGTCGCATGAGTTTTCGATGGCTGAGTTGTTGCGAAGCGCAGTTGCGGTCTTTGCGAATGAAGCTGAGAGAAAAGCTATCCGATTGTCCTTCGTCTGCACCGATGACATACCTACTCGATTAATTGGTGATACAAATCGAATTCGACAAATCCTTATCAACTTGATCGGCAACGCCCTGAAGTTTTCCGATTGCGGCACCATAGAAGTAGCTGCCTCGTTGTCGTGGTATCGCGAAGAGCGTGTTGGAGTGAGTGTTGCTGTCTCCGATCAGGGAGTAGGAATAGCAGATGACGACATCAAGCTTTTGTTTGAGCCGTTCTCCCAATTAGCTGATGCGTCTGCTCGTCGTGTTGGCGGAACCGGGCTAGGATTGAGCATCAGTAAACGTTTAGTAGAATTACTCGGAGGCACAATTGGTGTCACTAGTTGGCGCGGTAAAGGTTCAACATTTTTCTTTGAAATTCCCTTCGTAGTAGCCAGTAACGAAATTACTCCGGTAGTGCAGAATGCTGTAGCACGTGCTTTTCCTCGATTCACGGGCAAGAGGGTTTTGCTTGCTGAGGACCATCTTGTAAATCAAATAGTCGCGTGCGACTTTCTCGAGGAACTCAACGTTCACGTTACTGTCGCAAACAACGGTTTCGAGGTTTTGGAAATGTTGCAAGGACAAAATTACGACCTGATTCTAATGGACTGTCAGATGCCGGAGATGGACGGATTCGAAGCGACAGCAGCGGTGCGAGATCTAGAGTTGGATTCTGGTAAGCGAACTCCGATAATCGCCGTGACTGCAAACGCTATGGCCGGCGACCGCGAGCGCTGCTTAAGTTTGGGAATGGATGACTATTTGAGCAAGCCGTATGATTTAGAGGCACTATCAATGGTGCTCGGTAAATGGTTTCAGTTGCAATCCAAGTTCGCAAATATAATTGATGCAGATGCCCTGTTCAAGCGCTATAAGGAAAAGCAGGCTCGTCGCCTCGTTGAGACATTCATCGAAGATACAGAATTGCGGTTGCGCAAAATTGGCGAAGCTCTAAGCACACTCGATTTGGCTTACATCGCTCGCGAAGCGCATGCTCTCAAAGGGGCATCAGCTCTTCTTTCGATGCCTGAAATTACAGCAACTTGCTCAACGTTGGAAGACTCTTGCAGCAAAGGGGACGCAGAATTAGCAGACGATTGTTTGAAGAGATTGACAAAACTGATTCACCAGGCAGATGAGGAAAGAGAAAAACTTTTTCCCGAGCAGTGAGTTAGCCAGCCTTTTCGAGCGGTATTTCAATGAAGAATAACGAGCCTTCACCAGGTGTGCTGCGACAACCAATGAGGCCGCCCATTTGCTCTATTATGTTCTTGCTTATTGCTAAACCCAGTCCGGTGCCACCATACTTCCGCGTCGAGGTACCATCAACTTGGACAAAAGGTTGAAACAATTTTTCCTGGTTGACCTGGGAAATTCCAATGCCGTCATCTTTCACTTCAATTCGTACCCGTTGCGAAAACTTCTCTGATTCGGCTACTGATGCAGAAATATCAATGTTTCCAACTTCAGTGAATTTTACGGCGTTGTGGGCAAGATTGAGCAAAACTTGCTTGAGTAACTGGCTGTCACCCACAAATTTTGATGAGGCCTTTGTATCGATTGAATTGTTTATACTGAGGTTTTTTTTCTTTGCTTGCGGATAAACAGACTGTACAACCTCTTCAAAAATTGATGACAAATAGAAGTCGTTGCGCCTCAGTGTCAGTTTTCCAGCGGTAAGTTTTGAGAAGTCTAGAAGGTCGTTGACTACTGAGAGTAAGTGATTCGCGGACCGCAGAATATGCTCTGAAATCTCTTTGGGTTCGCCTTGTATGTCAGAGAGAGTCAACCATTCAGCCAGGCCAAGTATGCCAGCCATTGGCGTGCGTATCTCGTGACTGATGTTCATAACAAACTGTGTCTTCAGCTGATTTGCGTGTATTGCCGCGTCTCTGGCTGCAAGCAGCTCGAGATTTACGGCTTTGAGTTCGGCTGTGCGTTCTTCTACACTTCTTTCGAGTGCGACGTTCCAGTCTTTCATTTGGCTATTCAGCGAGATAAGGTCATCATTCGTTTGTTGTAGTGCTGAGTATGCTTTGTCCAATCTCGTTTCTGTTTCTGAAAGCTCGTCTAACGCAAGCAGCAACTCTTGATTTTGCTGGTAGACTTCATCTGCGGGATTTGCCGTCATCATGCGCGTCAATGAGTTCGCGATGCTATCCAACTCTAGTGCATTGAAAGGGGTTCGAGGCGAAAACAGTTTCACCATCCGCACTGTAGTGCCTCGGTCTGGCGTCTCTACAGAGAATTGGTCCATCAATTTTTTCGCGCCACGCAGGCCGAGACCCGGCAATTGTCCAGCAAGTATTTCCGAAAGATTCTCGATCCCCTTTCCGCTGTCTTTCATCGTGATAATGAATGAATAGGGGACCGCGTCATCTTTGATGCGGAATTCCAGTCTTCCACCGCCTGCGTGAACAAGCGCATTTCGCGTAATCTCGCTGGTTGCAGTCGATATTCTTGTTTGATCAGCCGGGTCGAATCCGAGTAACACCGCGATTTGGCGCGCGCGTTTCCTTGAAAGCACAACGTCGGTTTCCGTGCGTATCAAGAGTGACAGGAGCAGTTTTTCCGTGGATTTTGCCATTTAATTCGTTTTGTGCTGGGATTGCTTGTAGACGAGGATAGTTGAATCATCGTTGCCGCGCGAGTAATGTTGGAAGAGCCAACCAGCGATGATACAAGCAGGTTGCTTCTCAATACTTGTGAGGTCTTCAAAGGTTTTTGAGGATAGTCCATCACTGTGCATCACTAAAAGGGACTCCTTCGTCCACGGCACAGTGAACTCCATGAACCGACGCGCTTCGTACCCCAAAGTTCCGTTTAACGAAGTGAGGTGTTTCCTCTCGAATGAGCTAGTGACGATAGCCGCTATATTGCCCATGCCGCAAAAGAACACGCGCATATTTTTCTTATCAATCCGTGCAACTGCCCCGACCGCTCCGCGACTACCGCGCAAAGATGTATGAATTGCTTTAAGCGCTACCGCTGGTGGCTTGTCGATATTTTCCTTAAAGCGTCTGACGGCGAGATTTGATGCGTCAGATGCCTCAATTCCGTGTCCTAATCCATCTACTAAGAGGCAAATAACATGCTCGTCGGTTTCGATAAAACACACTTTATCGCCTGAAACCAATTCACCAGGTTTAGGAATATTCAATACGCCGAAATTTGTTTCCGGGTGATGCTTTTCTGACTCATTCCAAATTCTAGTTTCCACAACTGAACCTTTTTGGAACTGTGCATATATGTTGAAGTTGTCTGTGTTCCTCTTTACCGCACCAAGTCCGGTGCCCATTGTCCCTGATGAAGAGAAACCATCTTCGAGGCAATCCGCCACATTCATTCCGTTTCCTGAGTCCATTGAGTAGAGCTCGATGCCAACACGATGACCATCGGATAACCCTTGAATTATCAGTTGACCTCCATGCGGTGTATGCTTCAAAAGATTTGTGCTAAGTTCGGCACAAACTAAACCTAACCTGGCTTCATTTGCGACGTTGAAACCTAGATTGTGAGCGAACTTTAAGATCTCGCGGCGCGCTTCACCGACTTGGCTCGATTCTTTGATCTCGAATGAAATAGCCTCGGTTATATCCATTTTGTCACCACCACGATGGTGCCAACACCAATCCGAGAATCGATGTCAAATTCATCCATCAGCCTTTGAGAGCCGGTAAGTCCCAATCCTAGACCCTTTTTTGACGTGTAGCCGTCAGTGAGCGCGAGGTCCATATTTTCGATACCAGGACCATCATCCGTGAACACAAGCCTGATACCAGTATTGGTACCAACACTCAGTTTTTTGATCGTTAGATGACCGCCCTTGCCGTGCTCAATTGTGTTACGACCTAACTCACTGGCGGCAGTAACTATTTTGGTCTGGTTGACCTTTGAAAAGCCAAGATCTTGACAGTGTAACTTCACCGCAGACCGTGCTTGCTGTAAGTCATCTTCTGTTTTGAGATCGCAAAACTGTATCAGTGCGCCTCGGTCATCAATTACACTTTCTCTTGCCATTTTGTAATCGAGACCTTGGTGCCCAGCGATGATGTGGATTCGATTTTAAATTCATCCATTAGGCGTCTGGCGCCGCCCAGACCGAGACCCATGCCTTTTCCGGTGGTGAACCCGTCTTCCATGGCGCGGTCGATATCGGGAATGCCTGGACCCGTATCTTCGAAATTTATCCTTATACCAATTCGATCAGCTTCGTCGACAAGTTGAATGTGCGCTTCACCGCCCTTGCCGTGCTCATAGGTATTACGTGCTATCTCGCTTGCAGCAGTAATTATCTTGGTTTGGTTAACCAAACTGAAGTTGAGTAACGCAACGATACGCTTTACTGAAGAGCGGACTGCAGCAATGTCGTCCTCAGATTCAACTGCTCTATCTTCCTGCGACCTTACTACCATACACAGCCCTTTTATTTTTCTGTTTAATCAGCTTATGAAGAAGATTCATCCCTTCTTCTGCATTTAGAGCGGTGTGAATGCCTTGCAGTTGAATTCCAAGTTCAGTAATTGTGATTGCGATTGCAGGCTGCATACCTACCAGAACGGTTGAGCAATCGAGTAATCGAGAAGTTTTTGCAATGTTGCCAAGCACTCTCCCCATGAAGGAGTCGACCATTTCAAGCGCCGAAATATCAATTAGCACCCCTTTTGCTGAGTGCTCAAGAATCTTGTCTGTCAGGTCTTCTTGCAATGCAAGCGCAATCCTGTCGTGAAAATCGACCTGGATAGTGACGAGGAGTAGCTCCCCAATCTTTAAGATAGGAATTCTGTCCAAAAAGTAATACCTAGTCCTTTTCTATTTCACGCTTGACGACATATCCGTTTCGCTCCAAGGCTTCTTTGATCGCATCTGCCATTGAAGCTTTCGTTGTAATATCGAAAATGTCGATACCGAGATGAACGATAGTCTGTGCAATCTGAGGTCTGATACCGCTGATGATGCAGTCTGCACCCATCAATCTTGTTGCCGAAACCGTTTTGATTAGATGCTGTGCAGTTTGAGTGTCCACTGTTGGAACTCCGGTAATGTCGAGAATCGCAATTTTTGAGCCAGTCTCAACTATCGCTTGCAACAAATTTTCCATAACAATCTGAGTGCGTGCGCTGTCGAGAGTTCCAATCAATGGCACTGCCACAACCCCGTCCCACATTTTAATAACCGGAGTTGACATCTCCAGAATGTCACGTTGTTGGCGGCGGATAACTGCCTCTCTCGATTTCTGGAATGCTTCGAACGTATACAGCCCAAGGTTGTCAATCAACTTGCTTAGGTTGAGTATTATTTCGCCGACATTTTTAGTTGCACCAAACTCTTTATTGATATGAGTCAACAACGGGTCTTTCAATGAGAAAATAAAGTTTGCGGTTTCAGAAGGTGTGGAACCCTGCATCGCGCGACTCGCTGACAGCTCCGTCAACATTTTCCGCGCCCGCTCCCAATCCGGGCTGTCCAGGTCTTCGATGTTCCCGGCCTTAATAGCGTCCCTGAACAAGTCGAAAAATTCCTGCGAACTGGCTCTGAGTGAACTTTCCGGCACCGCCTGTGAGCGATTCGAGTCTTTCAACTGCTGGTCTACCCAAGCGTCCAAGATAACTTTATGTGATTTTGAAATTACTTCGTTGACCGAAGTCAATGTGTCATTGGCCATGTATCGAGCGCACCTCTGTGGAATACGAAGCTCTCCACCTTTGGTAAGGGGAGCCGTGCTTAGGAACACGCGTACGAACGGTGTTCGATCGTAAGACTGCCCTATATAAAGTTCAGTCGAACTCTCTGCTTGATAACGCATTCGTCGTGTCGCTTATTGTGCCACAAATGGGTGTATTTTCCGATAGCTGCTGACTTCTCGGTGTTTGCTTCTAAAACAGATGAGCTACTGCTCCGCTGCTATAGGTGAATTTTCGAAATTGTTGAAAAGATCGACCATGCTCACTTTTATCCCATCCAGCAACTTAATGAGCGCATCGATGTCAATATCATGAGAGCCCGCTTCAAATTCTTCGATTTGGCTCGCGGCGATCCCTGTCCTCTTACTTAGCTCAAGTAGCGGGGTGTTTGATTCGCATCGCATTCGCGCAAAAATTTTGCCTAGTCGTAATACCAACTCTTTTCCGAACTCTGGTGAATATGCGGACTGTGATAAAGATTCAGCCATGACTGCTTTTCTCTCGTCAGTGAACTTTAAGATCATGGCAAAATTCTCGCTTATAAAAATCCCGATTGAAGGTATCGAATGTTACTCACCCGGGTGATATTTTTTCAAAATGTGCAAAAAAAATTGCGACGATCGGTTTGGGCAAGAGTACAATAAAATTAGGTGTTTTCGTGTTTTTGGTTGTAGACGATCGTATGACGTTGGTGTAGCTCTGTGGAAATGCTCGAGCGAATGGGATTGATAATTGCTTCTCGGCGCGCACAAATGTGCATCGGGCAGAAAGAACTTGCGGATCGCGCTGGAATACATCGAACTTACATAAGTGATATCGAGCGCGGGCGCCGCAATGTCACGATAGGCACGCTGAATAAGATTGCCGAGGTACTTGGTATTTCTGTTGGCGAGTTGCTCACAACTGCCGAAGCAGGAAAGACTCAGCTCGATTCGAAAGAACCACCAGATAACAGTTCTGGAGTTACACCGTCTAACAATTCTGCTATCAATTGATCGTCTGACCGTTCTCTGATTTCGTATAAAGTCGTCATTGCAAATTGCGACGCAAATGTTTAAGGGTCACGTCAGTCGTGTCGAAAATATTCGACGCAACTTCGATTATAAGTTACATCAAATGGATAAACCTCAAACCTTAGGCTCATCAACAGGTCCTCCGTGTTTTTCTCAGGCTAAGTTCGGAGCGAACAGTATCGTTAGTAAACGAGCTGAAGTTGTGAACGCCCTTCGACTTTTGTGACCGCAATGTGATTTGGAAACATTTCTTTGATGTCGTTCATATGCGTAATCACAAGAATGCGGGCAAAATCACTTTGAACAGCACGTATTGCTTTCACCAATCTGTCGCGACTCACTTCGTCCTGAGAACCAAATCCTTCATCGATGATTAGAGTTTCAAGTCTCGCACCAGAGCGACGGGCTAACAGTCGAGATAGAGCAACTCTGACGGCGAAATTGACTTTGAATGCTTCTCCACCGCTGAACAGCTCGTAGTTCCGAGTACCCATTTCATCTGCGATTACCAGATCCAGCGTTTCTGTGATGCTGCCGGATTTGTTCTTATTCTGCGTGATCAAACCGATGTGCATCTTATTTTCAGTCAATCGAGAAAGAATACGGTTCGATTCCGTTTCGATTTCTGGAATGGCATTTTCGATGATGACTGCCTGAATTCCCTTCTTTCCAAAAGCTTCTGCCAGGAAGAGATAGTCGTCGATCTCTTTCTTGCAGTCGTCTAGCTGCTTCTTTTGCAAACTCAGTTCGTTCAGATCAAGATTAAGTCGTTCGATTGTCGCTTCTAGAACCGCCACCTGCTTTCCGAGTTGTTCTCGTTCTGCTTGCTTCGAGTTCAATTCGACAGTCTTACTTTCAAGTTGAGTCTTAAGAAGCGGCGCATTTTCCATCTGCGCCGCTAGAGTTTCTAACTCGAATTGAAACTCGGATAGCTGCTTCTGCTTTTCGCTTAACATCTCGCGGCATGAACGTTCTGACTGCTCAAGTGCGGGTCTGTCATTCAAAGCTCTCTGCAGGTCGCGGAATAGTTCGCTGTTAGGAAGCAGTTCGGAAATTTGATGTTTGAGCGCATCGTGTGCAGCTCTGTCGTAACCCAGTGTCGTCAAACGATCTTGCAGTGCGCGCAGGTTTTCCCTCAATTCATCTCCGTACAACTCGCTGGATATGACGTTGGTCAATTCAGCGACTTTCTTTTCATTGGTCGGTAAGTCCGTTTGCAAACGCTGTTGTTCGTTTTTATCTCGCTGCAATTGCTGAAAGCGCGCTTCTACGTGGCGCTGCATTCGTAACTGGCTTTGCAAATTTGAATAGATCAGGGGATCGAATTCAAGTTTGTGGATTTCGGCCTTTAACGAAATCAAGCTTTCCTTTTCCAACTGCGCGTAGTCCAGCTTCTCGAGCTTAACTCGTATTGTTTTGATTTCGTCTTGTAGGTCGAAAATCTGATTTTCAGCCCGTTCAACTGAGCCCAATTTTTCGTTGTATTGACCGATCTGCACATCAAGTTGCTTTCTACCGTCCAGGGATTTTCGCAACTCCATGTACTTCTTGCGTAAAGTTGCACGCTCTATCTCAAAGCGCATACAGGCGTCTTTCAACTCAGAAATCTGCGCGTCCTTGCTTTCGTTTTGCTGTAGGTAGCGATTTACAACTGCGGCGCGATCGACAATTTTTGCTGAACAAAGTGGACAGAGTTCGGAATCTGAATGCAGATGCAGTTCATCGATTTTTTCTAGATTCTCTTTCTGCTCTCGTTTAAGCGTTTCAATCGATTGCTCTGCTTTCTCCAGGTCTGATTTGATTTGCAGACCCTTTTCTTGAACGTGATCGAACTCTGTTTCCAGCTTATCTAGCTGCGCCGTTTCCTTTTCCAGAAGACCTTTTTGCGATGTCAGACCTTCTTTGCTCAAGAGGAGCTTTTGCAAGTCTTGAAGCGCCAACTCCTTCTGCCCCAAATCTGCTTCGGTGCGGATTCGCGATTCGGCAATGATGGATTGCAATTCGTTCACACGCGTAGTTAGCTTTGTGAAAGTCTCCTGACACTTCGCCATGTCAAGCTCTTGTTTCACAAGCTCTTTGTATTGGGAGTACGAATGCTCGATTTTGTCAGCATCATGCAAATCTGAAGCGAGTTTCGTCAACTTCTTTTGCGCTTCTTCGAGCGTTGCTTGGGCACCGCCCAGGTCATACTCGATTCGGCTGCGAAGTTTAGCGAGTTGGGTTTGCAAATCGGATTTTTGCGTCGAGAGTTCCTGCATGGATAGCGCTTTTCTATCCATTTCTTCCGCCTCTAACTTTAGCTGCGAGAACTGCTTTGCTGCTTGTTCAATTTGCGGCGATTGCTTGAGAAGATTGTCGATTTCACCAAGGCGTTTTTCGAGATCGATTTTTTGCGCGGCCAGTTTTTCGATATCACCTGTGAGGTTGGCTATGTGTTTGTTCGCTGCTTGAGTTTTCTCTTCTGCGAGTGAAATCTGCTGCCAATCGAGCTTCAGCTTCTCATGCTCGTGTGTTACTTCCTGTGTCTCTCGACTGGATTTTTCAAAATCTAGCTTCAGACCGACGAGCGCGGCATTGGCTTCGCTGAACTTGTTTTCGATCTCTGTCTGCGAACCCAGAGCCGATTCCAGATATTCAGCTTTGCCTTTCAACTGTCGAGCGGATTCTTTTGCTTTTGTCTGTAGTTTGTCGAAGTAAGAAAGTCCCAGGATCTCCGAAAGTACTTGCTTTCTTTCAATCGGTGCTCGCGTTGTGAATTCGTCAGCTCGACCCTGGCGCAGGTATGCGCTATTGACGAACGTGTCGAAATCCATGCGTAGCAAGTCATTGATCGTGCGTTGCGTTTCCCGCATGCTGCCGGATGTTAGTGTGCGCCACGAGCCTTCGTTTGTCTCTTCGATGTGCGAGTCGGCATTAGCACTGCCAGCGGTGACTGCCGCTAGCACCTGTGTTTCGCTGCTGAAAACCTGCAGTTCCAGAGTTCCTTTGCTTGTGCCCTTGCTTCCACTCTTCGTGCTACTGCGTTGTCGCGAGCGGCGAACTCGATATCGTTGACCTTCATGCGAGAAGATAACGTCTACCCACATTTCCTTCTCATTCAGACGGATCATCTCGTCTGAGGACCCGCGTGCGCTTTCCCACAGCGACCATGTGATGGCATCGAGTAAAGCCGATTTGCCCGCGCCGTTCTGACCAGAAAGGCAAGCGACATCCACACCTGACAGATCGAGTGTCGCGTCGGCGTAGCTCATAAAGTTATGCAGCGTAATACTATTGAGAATCACGGTGGCAGCGATTTTATCCCAGTGATAACACGATCAGTCATGCCCTTTTTTTCATGATTAGATCCGCTAACTCCAGTTTATTCAAGTTTTTGCACTCTCGACGAAGTAAGACTCTGTGCGATATAGAGCGCAGTCGCTAAAGCATCGCTGTGTGAGCGTTTGCGGCAGTCGCTGCGGGTTTAGTAGCGCAATTTGACAAGCAAGTGGATGGTATTACACTCGATATCAGATAGTCGGAGTTGTATTTGTTGTATATAAGCAGGGCGGCTTTCGCATATGGAAATATCGCTGCAATTTGCGCGAAAATAAGTCGTCTAAGAAATATAAATTTCTTCGATATTGTGGCTGCCTTTTGCGTTGCATATCGAATACTGCTTGAACGTATATCGGAAAGTGGCGCCCAACCAAGAGTCCGTACCTGTTCGTACTGTCTCAGTGACTTCGACCAACCGCAGCATAAAACCTCCTCGATCGCAGTTCGCGACATTTGTGTCTTCTGATCTGATATACGTAAAGCAGGTCGAAAAAGTTCAAAAGTTGTAGAAGGGGCGTGGCGTGAGCGAATCTGGAAAGTTGACGAAAAGTCGTTTCCATTTGACCGCCGTCTATGTGGCATTCGCCGTATCAGGAGCCACTGCTCTTGTGTATGAATTGTGCTGGCAACGGTTATTGCTTCGCGTGCTCGGTTCGACACTACCGGCGGTGACTCTCGTTCTTTGCGTTTTTATGACAGGACTCGCGGTCGGTTCTTTTGCCTGCGGAAAGCTGTTGCGTCGCTCTGGCAATGCGCTTCGTGTATACGGGATTCTTGAATTAGCGATTGGTATTCTTGCATTTTGGTCCATCCATATTTTCAATACGGCACCGGACTCGTTGATTGCCGCTTACGATGGCTTGGTTGCGAAATTACTTCCATTCGCCGCAAGTGACCAATTAGAGTCCTTCAATGCGCTCTTTTGGAGTCGCGCTTTGTACGCGTCGATGTTTTTGATTTTGCCTACAACGTTGATGGGGAGCACTTTCCCTTGTATCAGCCAGTATCTTGCACGCTTCGCTCGGCCCCACGAAACACAGTCGCTCAGCTACTCAATGAACCTCGTAGGCGCTGCAGTGGGGACGATTCTTTCGGGATTTTGTTTGCTTCCATATCTCGGTTTGACGGCATCGGTTTACGCAGCGTCGCTGACGAGCGTGATGGTTGGAACCGCCCTTTTGCTGATGTTTTACAAAAGCACAGCGGAGGAAAATATCACGACTGATGCAACTTCATTGGAGCAGGTGAATCCCGCCGCTAAACAGCTCCCGATCTCGTTCTTTACTCTGTGCACGGTAGTGTGTCTGAATTCCGCAGTGGGAATGAGTCTGGAAGTGATCTGGTCCCGGCTATTTTCACTGCTTGTTGGAAATTCGACTTACTCTGTAGCGTCTGTGTTCGCAGTAAGTATCGTTGGATTGGCTACAGGAGCCTGGATTTTTCGTCGAAATTTCTGGACTTCAAACGGTACTCAAATCGTGCTGGCATTATTGTTCTTGGGGATATCTATCGCACTGCTTGTGGACTTGCACTTTGTTCTGCAACAACTCCCCTGGTTTGTAAATTCACTCCATCAAATTTTCTCTGGCACAAATTCGTATCAAGCCTATTTGTTAGAGCGAATTCTTGTGATATCGCTGGTGGTGCTGATACCGTCCGTGCTTTGTGGTGGGATTTTTCCGATCGCTCTCTCCTCGGCGTTAAGAGCAAATCGCAAAGAATCGCTGAGTCAGCTTTACGCGATTAGTTCCCTGGGTTCCATCCTGGGAGCTGCCCTCACTGGATTTTTATTCATTCCATTGCTTGGACGAATTTTCCCAAGCGGTATGGAGTCGACCATTTGCTTTCTAATTGCTGTTAACTGTTTAGCTGCATTGTGTCTCTTGCTGGGCTCCAGTAAAAAGCCCTTTGCTGCCATTCCGCTATTTTTATTTTGCACGTTGTTTGTTGCTCGTCCATCATGGAATCAATCTCTCATGTCGAGCGGTATTCCATTCTTATCGCTACCGACCAGGGCGGCCAAAACAAAAGAAATTTTCGATCGTGTTTTGAGCGACGGTGCTAACAACAAACTGCTGTTCTATCGTGAGGGGTTGAACACCACCGTCACCGTCAATGTGAACCGTGCTCAAAACATCGTTTACTTGAAAAACGATGGAAAGGTTGAAGCTGCACTTCCGTTTGATATGAACAAACCGGCTAACACTAGCGATCTCTCCACTCAGACGCTACTTGGGAAGCTTCCGGTATCGGTTGGCAGTGATACTGATAAAACGGTTTTCGTCATTGGGTTAGGCAGTGGTGCTACATGCGGTGGCGCATTGCAATCCGACAGAGTGAAAAAATTGGTTGTTGCAGAAGTCGAACCAACTGTTTTTGAAATCAATCATTTTTTCGAGCAGTCAAATGGAAATCCTTTGCGACCGAAGTGGCAAGAAAGTCGCCGTGTAGAGCCATTTTGTGGAGACGCAAGAATTGCCCTCAACTTTTCCATGTCTAAATACGACGCAATCATTTCACAACCTGCGGAACCCTGGGTCAGTGGATCAGCAGGTCTGTATACTCGCGAATTCTGGAATCTGGCTAAGTCCAAGCTTGCAGAGAATGGCATTTTCTGTCAGTGGGTGCAGCTTTATTCAATTGACCCGGAATATTTGGCTGTGCTTCTGCGCACGTTTCAAAACGTGTTTCCAAACACGTATGTGTTCCACTCACCGAGAGCAGGCGAGCTTATTCTTCTTGGTGGCAACAGCCCAATTTCAGGTGTTGAGCGCCACTTGATTGCGCCTCTGTCACTCACACCAGAATCGCTACGTTCCAAGTTGGATCAGTTAGCACGGAGTTATCGCAACGAAAAGTTCAATACAGATGACAATCTTCTGACGGAATATGCGCTTCCTGAAAGACTGTATTTGAGCGAACAACTGATTGACGAGAACCTGAAAGCTCTGGGAATTCCTCCCTGACGGCTGTTACAGCGGTTGAGCTTGCCTCCCGACATTCTCGCGCTGAGCCTTCAAACATAATCAAATCAAGCCTTACAGGATTTTAGTGGCATGTAAGTAAAAATATTTGCGCAATTGTAAGGCGGGGAACGTTTGGTGCTCGGTCATCTTGGTGATGTCAAGAAAGGTCTCCGCATAATTGTGGCGTAAACCCTATAACTTATATGGGATGCGGGTCATCGGAACTATCGCTATATTCGGAAATTTGCAGTTTAATCTAAGTATATCTTCCGTCCCGGAATCATGGGACACTATAATCCGGCGTCCCTGGCACAAGCGCGGTATTTAAATGTCTTATCGACTACTTCTCATTGAAGATAGCCCTACTCAGCTCATGACGATCAAGAGAACTCTTGAGGCTGAAGGTTACACGATTCTAGAGGCTCGTAACGGCGCAGAGGGTCTAGCTCGCGCTTACAACGAACTGCCCGATTTGATTATTTCCGATGTTGTGATGTCTGGTATCAACGGCTATCAATTGTGCCGCCTGGTGAAAAATGACCCGGATTTGGCACCAACTCCTGTAATTCTTTTGACTAAATTGGATGGATCTGTCGATAGGTTCTGGGGGCTGAAATCGGGTGCTGAGCGGTATATTCCGAAGGAACCGGGCTTTCCGAATTTGATTAAGGCTGTGCGTGAAATCTTGGGTGAAGCCCAGGTTCAACCGAGACTGCGTATCTTGGGTGACGCCAGTAAGAGCCCGACTTCGGACGAAATCAACAACCGTCTTAATCAACTACTGGAGCGCCTTTTGTTCGAGGCAACGATTGTCGACGAAGTTAGACGAATCGGAGAAGACATTCTCGATCTAGAAGTTATTACTGAAAAACTATTTGCGTTGCTTGCGTCCATCATCACGTATCAATCATGTGCGCTTGTGGTCAATCAGGGGC
The DNA here is from genome assembly GCA_036702965.1 of Drouetiella sp. Classification (GTDB taxonomy): domain Bacteria; phylum Cyanobacteriota; class Vampirovibrionia; order Obscuribacterales; family Obscuribacteraceae; genus PALSA-1081. The sequence goes on along the minus strand of DATNPZ010000005.1, from coordinate 76,882 downwards.
GCTTCTCCAGTCTTATGCTGGATCTTTCTAAGGACAGTCAGGAACAAGCGGTTAAATCCTACGTGTCAAAGGTGGCGTTGCAGTTGGGATTGCCACCACTTCGAGATGAGGTTCCAAAAGGATCGAATTTCCCTGAGAACGCGCTCACTCAGCCAATCGACATGACTGGACTGAGACTTGGTTTGCTTATCGTTTTGCCATATCCAAATCAAGCATACAAACCTGGTGACCAGAAAGTGGTGCGCTTGATTGCCGAGCAACTTTCGATTGTATTGCGCTTGTACCAATCGCACGCTCAACGCGAAGGCGCTCCCGTACCGACGACTTAAGTCAATTCAGAGTGGCGTGATATGCGTTGTCAGCTCACGCGCGTGTGCGTTTTTTTTCGCTTCTCGAATCCGTTATTTCGCTTTTCGAATCCGTTATTTCGCTTTTCGAATCCGTTATTGAGCTACTTGCGTTTCTTTTTCTTGTCTTTAGGATCGCCCTTTCTGAACTTTCCAAAGTTCTTTTTGAAAAAGCCTTCTTTTTCTTCGTGCGGCTGATCCGGGCTTCCACTGGTGGTTGTAGCGTCGTCTGCGCCATGCTCATGATCAGAATCGTCATCTGCATGTTCGTCAGAATGTTCATCCAAATGATCTTCGAGTTCGTCTGATTCTGTGTGGTAGGCGCCACCAGATGCAGTATCATTTTGATATTCGTTTGTGGTATCGCTGGCGGTATGTTGCGCCGTTTTTGGCTCTTCCCAGTCTAGCTGGTCTTTCCAGCTAGGCACAGCATTTGTGGCACTCAAACCAGCTTGTCCTTCTGGCTGCTCATTCGTTTCCGGTTGTGTTTGCGGCGATCCGTGTTCTTCAGGTTTGTCCCAATCCAACTGGTCTTTCCAGCTTGGTGCCGCGTTGTTGCTGATTTTGACGACTTCGGCATCTGGCGCCGGAGCCCCTTCAGGTTTGCCGCCAAGCAGATTGGCCAGGCTTTGCTTTTGTGGGTCTCGATCCACCAGTGAGGCGTCGTCATCAACTGGAAGTGGCTTGCTCCAATCAAGTTGATCCTTCCAGGTGGGCACCGCCGATGATGCATTCAAATTTGCAGGAGGTGGTTCGACTACTTTGGGTTTAACTTCAATCTCTTTGATCTTTGGGATGTCTGCTTCGACAACTGGCTCTGGTACTGCTTGTTTGTTTGTCAACTTTTGCAGTTCAGCAGCGTTTATATATCCATGCTCGATCAACGTGTCAGAGATATTTGCTCCGCGTGATTGCGAAAGTTCCATCGCCACCTGGAATTGTGCGACCGTGATCTTACCTTCGCGCAGCAGACTCTGACCGAGCAAGACTGACTCCAGGTCACGTTCTTGAATAAATCCTTGTCGCACAAGGAACGTACCAAATTGAACTTCAGGCATAGCCTTGTGCATATCACAGGCAATTTCCAGTTCTGCCATCTCCAGGAGACCAGCACATTGAAGCAGTTCCCCGATGCGCAACGGCGTGCGTTGCCCCATACGCTGCGGACCATCGTCTGGTATTTGAGGAACTCCACCCTCGGGCGAGCCTCTCAGTCCCATATCTCTGAAGTCGTAGTCAGTTCGGGTGACAGGGTCGCACAAGATGTCCCTTGCTACCCAGTGTCTGCGCAGGTCTTTCAGCAACTCGTCACGCTCAGGACGAACAGTACCGCGAAGTTTGCGCAGAATACGGCGTATCTTGCGCAAGAAGTTTTTGTGAATCTCTTCGAACGGCGACATTTGAGAAACGCCGAGAAGAGCATATAGATCTGGTGGACGTGGCACCGCTGGTGGTACCGGTTCTTCTTGCGACGTCGTCTCTTGAGCGTGTGCAGCCGTCAATGGTTCAGGCTGCGGCTGTTCCACCGGTTTCGGAGTCGGTGCGGCCAATCGTGGCAGACCCGCGAAGACAGCAGGGTCTACAGCAGGTCGTGGTGGGAGTGCTGGCGGTGCGGGAGGATCTGCCGCTAGCGGTGCAGTGGGAGCCTGCGACGCCGATGGGACCTGCGATGGCGAAGGCGAATGGGATTGAGGTTGTTCATGTGTATGTGTATCGTCAACCTGCTCGTACAGCGATGCATTGGGATTGAGCACGGGTAATTCAGACGTGACATCCTGGTTAGCGTATTCGTCAGCTCCAGCTTCGATCTCTTTGCTGACAAACTCCGCTTCGATGAAGCCACCACCGGCGGGGGCACTGAGGAAATCGCGTTCTTGTGACTGCGCTTTCGTCTCGGACTCCAAGCTGAAGTCGATGTTTGGTCCTTTCGCAGGCGCCTCAGACTCGAGGCTGAAATCAATATCCGGAAGCTTGGGTTTTGCCTGTTTCGGGGATGCTTCTGAACTGAGTGAAAAATCGATGTCGGGTTTTGCCGGTGTTTCCGAACTCAAAGAAAAATCGATGTCCGGTTTTGCGGCGGCGGGTGTCTCGGCAGCAGGTGCCTCGGAACTCAAGGAAAAATCTATCGCTGGCATGTTTCGCGGGCGGGATTGATCCGCTTTGCGAGCTTCATAGTCATTAAGAGCTTGTTGCTTCGGATAGAAGTTTTCCGGCTCTGTTGGAGATTCCGCTTGAGCGGCAGGAGCAAATGGCTCGTCGTGACCTTGAATTCGTTCTGAGTGCGAATAAGCTTGTCCCATTCGCGCATCCGCCGAATCGACGTTGCTCTGGTCTTCACCAGGCGCAGTTTGGAACTCACCGGTATCACTCTGACTTCGCCGGTCAGATTTTGGCGAACTTTCAGAGTCCGCCGGTGCCGCTCCGAAGACTTTGGCATATTCGTCCGATGGTGCGTCGAAAGGAAGTTCCACCTTCTTAGGCGGTTCTTTCTTGCGCATGCTCACGTAATCTTCTTCTTCACTGAAGCCTGCGTTTGCGCTGGTATCCTGCTGAACTTCGGCTTCCATGCGCGCATTGGCCTCAGCTTCTGCCTCGGCTCGTAAATGCGAGCGAATTTCTTCGTCAGCCGCATACTGCGACTGGTCTCTTGCATGTAAATCCGATTCTGCTTCAGCCGCTTTGTGCGCCGCGAATCTATCCGCGACTTCCTGGGCCAACAACTGCTCTCTGGTCTTCTTGTAGCGGAGATATTGTTGGATCGCCTGCGCTTGCTCTGTCGGTTCGGCTTCTCGATATGGACTTTCAGCCGCATTGGCTACCGGGTGGTCGCCCGTCTCTGAAACTGGTTGATGAGTGGCAACATGATCCTGCGGCGGATATACGTCGCTGCTCTGCTCCTCGTATATATCCGTTGGGATTTCGAGCGGTTCCTCGGAAACAACTGTGGCATCGATGACCGGCGCGTGCTCGTCGTACGTCTGCTCGTGCTCATCGTAAATTTCTTGGTTGTCAGTCGGCTCGGCATGAGCGTCATGAGCGATGACTTCACTTGCATCCTCTTCAGCGGCTCTCTGACGCGCTAATTCAGCCTCATATGCTTCTTCGAGAATTTCAAAAGCGGATTTTTCGCGTTTCGTTTCGCCCGACTCTTGCTGCCCACTCGCATAATCGAAGCCCGGCTCTACTTCAGCGGCGTGTTCAAACTGGCTTTGCGTTCCTTCGTCGATATAGCCATGCTGCTCGACTTCGGCGACTTCTTCGTAGCCAGGAGCGTGTTCTGCCTCTGAAAATTCAGCTTGTTCTTCGTAGCCACTTTCGGCGACGTTATCGTATTGCTCGTGTCTGCCGGAAAAATCTTCGACGTCAGCGGTAGTTTCACTTTGCTCGTCAAAGTCGGGAAGCTCTGGTTCAGCGAAAGCGGCTGGTGCGAACGCTGGCTGCTCTTGACTTTCGACTGCTTCTTCGCGGTGACTGGCAGCATCGCCATTTTTAGATTTCGCCGACTCAGCCTGAGAAGCGCCGTTTCCAGCCTTCTGGTCTTTGAGAAGCAAGAAAAGCTGTCGGTGAGCAAGGCTCACCCCGTCTGAGTCGCCCCGCTCGAAACTTTGCTTCAATGCGGCAGCCAAGACGCGCGTTTCCAGCTCGATTCGGGTTCTGATATTTAGCTGGACGATGGACATGTGTAGTAAAAGCCTGCCTAAGCGCGCCTCATGCGGTAGGTGGACCGGCGGTCACCGTACTAATTATGCCTTTCTGAAGCATTATTAACACGTCTCTGGGCGCCGACTTAGGTTAGAAATTCATTGCCAACACAAGCTTATCGCAAATGTTTAAGCAGAAATACTCATGGGCGCTGCCATGACAAGATTTTTGTGATTGCAGCCCTATAATTTCAGGACGAAAATTTTTGTCAGGGCGGGAGACATTACCCTTTGGAAACCGAGATAAACCAGGCGCTTGAAGTTTTATCAGAACGTGCGAAGAAATTGTCGGTAGATTTGACCGAGCGACAGTCTGATAAGTTAGCTAAATATCTGGCGCACCTTGCAAAGTACAACGAGCACACGAATTTGGTTTCCAACGCGCAACCGAAGGTGGTGGCACTCGAGCATTTATTGGACTCGATTACGCTTGTTGACACTGTGCGCGAACAACTTGCGAAAAGAAAAGGTCCGGGACGACTGATTGATATCGGTTCCGGTGCTGGTTTCCCTGGGCTGATTCTGGCAATCTTTTTTGAAGACGCTGAAATCACGTTGATGGATTCGATTGAAAAGAAAACCAATTTTCTCGTCGAGGCGTGTGACATCCTTGAGCTGGATAATGTCGAAGTTCTCAACGACCGTGCTGAGTCTATGGCGCACCATCCGCAGTATCGTGAAACATTCGATGTTGCCACCGCCCGTGCTGTCGGTGCGGCAGAAATTATTTGCGAACTGACTGTGCCGATGCTCACTGTTGGTGGGTTGTTGCTGATTCAGAAAACAGGAGCGCAAGCTGAGGATCAGATGCACCAGGCTCGGAAAGCTTCTAAACCGCTTGGTGGTGTCATCGATAGTGTCATTAATTTGGACGCTGAAGTGCTTGAAAAAGAACGCTGCTTGATTCTCGTACGCAAAGAAGAACCAACGCCAGACCGCTATCCACGAGCATGGAAGAAGATCAAGGACAAACCGCTAGGACAATAAGTCCAAGCCAATAAGTCGGAGCCAGTAAGTCCAAGCCAGTATGTCCGAGCCAATAAGTCGGAGCCAGTAAGTCCGAGTCAATAAGTCCGAGGCAATAAGTCCGAGGTACTACTGACTCTATCTGTGCATATGGTGAACTAGACGGCTGCGCCTTCTACAGCTTCAGGAACAAGCCAACCTTCAGCGGAAGCTTGCACTTTTGCTCTGTCAAATCCATTGTCGATTGTCAGCTCGAACAATCTGCGCTGACTGCCGAATACATATTTTGCACGATTCACGAGCGCCGTAATGTCGATGCAATCGTGAGCAAAAATGATGTTGTCCATGTGGCGATACCACGAATCACCTGGAGGCAAAACGATGTCAGCCACCATGTCGCCGATCTCCATTTCCTGACGCTCTTTTTGCGCTCTGGGCGGCCAGTTCAAATAGAACTTTTTGGAATCGAAACCGAGACATTCGGCTCGACCAAGGTAAGCGGAAGACGCTTCGTCGATAGTGAAACCAGATTCTTCATAGGCGCGCAATTCATCGATCCAGACATCTTTTAAAACTTCCGCAACAGTCTGCATATGCGGTTCAAGTCGCCACATCTGCGATGTCGGAAGATAAGATCTCGACGCTCTGAACTCCCAGGAGTCTTCTGTATATCTAACTTCGTATTGATGCGTATGCGCCCACGCCGTCATCAACACGCTCATCCAAATGTTGTTGTCTTTATATACTTTGGCGTAGCTTTTTTTGAACCAGTCCTGCCACTCTTCGAATCGATCGTATTGTCCAGAGCGCTTGGTCAGACCTTCTCGCCACTCCTTTTCATCCGGCAGCGGATCTTCGGCGTGGAAAAACTCTTCCCAGTAAGCGCTGACGATGGCGGGTTCAAGCAGAACCAGATCCGGCTTGCCCATTTCCTGCTCCCACAGAAGCTGGCACGTTTTGATTGTTTCTTCGCAACGCGAGTATGGATTCGACTCCTTATAGGCACTGTTATGCCGAACCCAATCGACACCGGCGCGTATAAGAAATGCAGGGATCATCAAAACAAGAACTCCACAACTTCACCTGAGGCTACCAGCATAGTAAACCAATTTCGGCAAAGTATTACTGCAAACTAAACCGATGCGCTGAGAACTTTAGGTGCGCGTTTTGTGCTCTGGATTAGCTCTGCGAACTTTTTGATGCGATTTGAATATTGGGGATCTTTTTCATACGCAGTCAGTGGCTTATCCAGGCGCTGACTCCAATTCAAATCGCCGCTCACGCCAGGCTCGTTGAAGCGCTGAGTGGTTCCCAGTAGGTCTGTAATCATGAACATACCGACCCAGCAGTGCGTTTCCAGTAGGACTTGCATGAACACGAGGTGGAGTTTTTCATCGAATTCGAGTGGCGGTTTCTCTTCGTCTAGTCCGAGGAAGCGCATCAAACGTTGAACTTCTTTCCAACCTTCTTCGCCCTTCGGACCGTGCCAGTACTCGACCAGTCCCTTGTAGAACGAAGCGATCGGTTGGTGATCGTGCGTGCCGTAGGTCGCAAGACTGAGCGCGGGCAGGTCGTCTTTGTCTTTGAATTCTCTGGTTTCTTCAACCCGCTCGAAAATTGGAATGGCAAAACCAGCTATGCCCAGCTTGTGAATCAGTGGTCTCACATATGGTGGCACTGTACCCAGGTCCTCTGCGACGATTCCGCCTTCGCCTGCCGCATCCAAAAGCATTTTCATGATAGTTTCGCCGTCGGCGCAATTCTGCTCGGCGTCTTCTTCCTCTTCGTCACTGCGTGGAAGAAATTGCGGTAACTTGCCACCGGTGAGCTTTGCTGCCTGCGCTTCTGTCAAGTCGATGAACTCTCCGTTGCGCTCTGGAATCCAGGGAAAAGCGTAGACTCGGAAAAATCCAAGTACATGGTCTATGCGGAAATAATGGAATAACTCCGTCATCTGTTTGACGCGTTGGCGCCACCACGCGTAGTTCTCTTTCTTGTGGGCGCTCCACCGGTAAAGTGGCATTCCCCAGTTCTGTCCCCACTTCTGGACGAAGATATCGCCCTGGAAAAAAGTTTCAGGCGGCGCCCCGCAAGACCAATCCAGGTCAAACAATTGTTTTTCAGCCCAGACGTCGACACTGTATCGGCTCACTCCGAAAGGCAAGTCGCCCATGAGCTGAACCGCTTTAGCGTCTGCATATTTTCTGATTTCGCCCCACTGTTGATAGGCGATCCACTGCACGAATGACCAGAAGCGGCGGTTATATTTTCTGTCGGGTTTGGTATTTGCCTCAGGCGACATTTCTGCCTTTTTGTAATCCTGAAGTTCGGGCTCCCACTGCGTCCAGACTGCGTTTCCGTCGTGCTCGTCCATCAACGCACGAAACAGAGAGTACGGTTTCAACCAGCGAGTATTTTCTTCTTCGAATTTGTTCAGCGCTTTAGCTTTGTCAGTTTTTTTCGCGACCTCGGTGGCTTCAAATTTTTCGAATGCGGCGCGCAACAGCTCCGCTTTCAGTTTCTTCACCTGCGGATACTTGACTGTACCTGAACGCAGTTCCGTAAGCAATTCTGGTGTGGCGATTTTATTGAATTCTTCCCTGGTCAGTCCCGGTATCGTATCTGGTGCTATGTATATCAGAGCCGGGTCCAACGCCACTGAGCTGATGGCACCATAGGGACTATTGTCGCCGCCGGTTTCGTTGATTGGAAGAACCTGAAGAATGCCAATCTTGTTATGCGCGCAGAAGTCGATTGCATCGCGCATCGCCGCCGTATCGCCAATACCCAGATCGTTTTCATGCCTGAGTGCGAAGACCGGAACCAGGATGCCCGCCAGCTTCTCTTTGGTGTTGATTTTCATTGATTTATATTCCTACGCGCTCGAAGACGTGATCAATATTCTTCAAATAAGACTCCGGTGCAAAACACTCTTCAATCTCTTTTGGTGCCAGAACCGCTGTGACTTGAGTATCTTGCAACAGATTGTTTTTGAAATTACCTGTTGGTTGATTCCACGCTGCCATCGCATTTGATTGCACCATCTTGTATGCGTTCTCACGCGACAATCCCTTGCTGATCAGCTTAAGCATTACTGCTTGCGAGAATATGACACCGCCGAACACGTCCATGTTCCGAATCATGTTCTCGGGATATGCAACCAGACCTTTCACGATTTTTGTGAAACGCGCGAGCATGTAATCCAGCAAAATCGTCGAGTCTGGCAGGATGATTCGCTCGACTGAACTGTGACTGATGTCGCGTTCATGCCAGAGTGGAATGTTTTCCAGTGCCGCCATTGCGTTGCTGCGGATCACACGCGCCAGGCCCGAAATGTTTTCGCTTCCTACCGGATTGCGCTTGTGTGGCATTGCTGATGAGCCCTTCTGACCAGCTTCAAAAGGCTCTTCGACTTCCAAAACGTCAGTTTTTTGCAGGTGTCGAATTTCGACCGCAAATTTGTCGAGGCTGCTGGCAATTATGGCCAGCGTGCACATGAATTGCGCGTGACGATCTCGTTGAATGATTTGGGTTGAGACAGGCGCAGGTTTCAACTTGAGGAATTTACAAGTCAGTTCCTCGACCTTTGGTGAGATGTTGGCGAACGTGCCAACTGGTCCGCTGATTTGTCCAACCGAGATAACTTCGATTGCTTGCTCCAGGCGAGTTTGGTTGCGTCGAACTTCTTCCAGCCACACAGCGAGTTTGAAGCCAAACGTCATCGGTTCGGCATGTATACCGTGCGAGCGACCGACTTGCACAGTGTGTTTGTGCTTACGTGCTTGCTCGAGAATTGCATCGTGCAATTCTTGCAAATCTTTCCGCAAAATCTCACTTGCCCGCAACAACTGCAACGCAAGTCCCGTATCAATGACATCTGAACTTGTCAGCCCGAGGTGAATGAAACGCGAGTTTTCACCAACGTTTTCATTGACATTAGTGAGAAAAGCGATGATGTCGTGTTTTACTTCAACTTCGATTTCTTTGATTCGCTCAACATCAAATTTCGCTTTAGCTTTGATATCCGGAACAACTTCTTTGGGAATGAACCCGAGTTCTGCCTGTGCTTCGCACACAGCTATTTCGATATCGAGAAGTGTCTGAAATTTTGCTTGGTCTGTCCAAATCGAGCCCATCTCTGGACGAGTGTACCTATCTATCAAAGCGATCGCCTCAATGAAACCTGGAGTCCGAAGAGCGCCATTTTACAACGCTGACATCGGGGGCGTTGTGAGACGCCGGTGTCCGAGCGCTTTTCTTAACACGCAGCGATGATATTTTATGTGCGGGCTTGTCAGGAGACCGCTCTTCGGCAGCCGCACTGAAAGCGGTTTTTACAACTCCGATTCTTTAGATTCGGAGCGCGGCGGAAGCTGAGATAATATACTTTCGATTAGAAACATAGGTTGCATATGCCAAAGATTTTACTGCCCATCGATGTCGAACATCCGCACGAGAACCTGATTGAGCAGCTTGATAAGCTCATCGAGTTGAAAGGGGCTCAAGTACTCATGCTTTACGTAAAGGATGAGTTGCCTGGCTATGAAACGACGCTGGGCACGATGGGAAACTTTCCCGAGGATTTGAAACATCAAATCGAGGCGAAGGTAAATGAGATTTTCGGTGGTCTGAAGACTAAACTCGAGTCGAAAGGTGCGACTGTCACGACTCAGATTGCCGGTGGATTGGCGGCAAGCACGATTGAGGCAGTGGCGAGAGAAGGCAAGTTCGACATGATTGCCATGACTGCCGGCACCCATTCTCGGGTACAACAGTACTTGCTTGGTAGCACCGCTGGTAGAGTCATAGGTCATGTTCCGTGCAGCGTCATTGTTTTGAAAAATGTACCTTCAACTCCGATGAAGAATGTCGTAATTGGAATCGATGGTTCAGATGCAGCATTGAGCGCAGCTAAGGCTGCGGTTCAGTTACTCGGTCTGAATGGACGCGAAGTGCAAATCAATTTGATCAACGTAGTTTCGGTTAAAAGCATCTACAAATTCATTTCTCCTGTGCAGTTCGTCGCGGCGATTGAAGATAATCTCGTGATGTCTGGAGAAGCCGGTCTGGCTGCGGCAGAAAAAGAGTTGAGCGACCTCGGTATCACGAAGATGGATAACGTTTTGAAAAACGGCGATCCCTCTGACGAGATAATCAAGTTTGCCGATTCGATATCGGCCGACCTGATCGTTCTTGGTGCTCAAGGAAAATCCGCAGTCGAGAGATTCTTGATGGGCAGCGTATCTTCACGTGTGGCGACTTTCTCCAAGTGTTCAATCGCGGTAATTAAATAATGAATCTACTTCGTTCCGTTTTTTCATCGGTTGTAGTTTTGAATCTCTGCGCAGGCGTCGCTCTGGCTCAAGGAATGGCTGCCGAACAAGCTGCCGAGCGTGAAGAGTTGGGCAAAATGCGTGACGAAGTTCGAGATATCAAAGGAAACATCAATGATGCTTTGAACTCGATGAACGAATTGAACAATAAGATGGTGCAGACTAGCAAGGCAAACGCGAATGCGCATGAAATCCACTTGTTTGCGAAACCCGTGACCTGGGAGATATTTTCCGGTACGACTGCAGACTGCTACACGTACAACGGAAAAATTCCTGGACCTCCGATACGTGTCACTGAGGGGCAGCCTGTTCGCATCGTCTTGCATAATCAGTTGAAGGTTCCTACCAGCCTATCGATTCACGGAATCGTTGTGCCTCAGTCTGTGGGAGGTCTTCCCAAGCGCGATGCCGGGCTCGTCAAGCCAGGCGAAGCGTACACTTATCAGTTCGTCCCGAACAGAGCCGGAACGTACTGGTATCATCCGCAAGTCGTAAACGGCGAGCAGAAGACAAAAGGAATGTATGGAGCTTTGGTTGTAGAGCCGCGCTCAGGACCGTCTGAAGACAAGGACATGACGGTTGTTTTGTCCGAAATCAATTTGGGTCCCGCGAGCGAAACTGGTGCTCATACTACCGTTCCAATTAAAACCGCCGGTGGTGTGCGCACATACTATTTGATGAACGGCAAGGCAGCGCCCGCGGTGCCTCCAATCGAGTTGCGGCAGGGTGAAAAGGTGCGGTTGCGTATAGTCAATGCCTCACAGCATGCCATTCCCATCAGCCTCTCCGGGCACAGATTCGAAGTTCTCGGAATTAACGGTGGAGATAGTTTGGAGCCGAAAGTCAGTCGAGATACTGTGACCTTGAATCCTTCAGACCGGATTGATTTAGGATTCACCGCAGATAATCCGGGTGTCTGGTCCTTTGCCTCTGAAATCCTCGACCAGGCTAGCAACGACGGCAAATTCCCAGGCGGTATCGCTTGCGTTGTTCGTTACTCAGGCATGTCTGCCGAATAAGTTTTAGCGGACTAAATCGCTTCTCGCAGTTGAGTTAGGTGCGAGTTGACCTTGTCCATCGACAATCCTGTGTGGTTGCAGAATATCTTCCAACCAATCTCTATCACGGCTTCCCAGTAGGTGTAGAAGATTTCCTGGTTGAGATATCCTTTGCCTAGCTCATAGGAATAGTCAGCGAGAATTGCTTTGGCCATATCGTGTTGAATCAAATGTTGCAGGTCGAACCACTGTTCTTCTAACGCTAACTCAAAGAGCGTGCTGAGGAACTGTTCTTGGCTATAGCGGCTTTCAGCCAGTTCTCGTAACCGATTATCCATTGGAGCAAGTCGACCTATTAGCTAGCGGGATTCCCGACTGGTCTATCCTTACGTTATCATAAAGTTTTGTAAACGCAACCATCTATTTGTCTCAGCTTTGAAGAAGCTCGTCGAGCCAATATTGTTCCGGGTTCACGGTTATGACCGCTGGTAGATTTGATTCACTGCCTGTGGTGGCAACACGCCGCCAGCGGAACGTCGTCTAAGCGCTGCGGAACAACCGTGATTTTGTCACCAAATGTGGTGCCAAAATTTAGTTGGCGGATATGGCGGTGGACATAGCGCTCCGTTAGTCCGAATACGGGTTTTTCAATACGTCAATATAGTAAGGCATTTAACTTGCACTACAGCATGCTGGGATATAGTGAAGTAGGGTGTCGTGGAAACATGCATGCTTTACCAACAACTACAGCAAGTCCGACGCCAATTGCGCCGTCGGGAAATGAAGCTATCCGACGCGCTACTGGTTGTGTTTCGCTACTTGCGTGACCGCCTGCCAGCCGAGCGTTTAATGTGGATCAATCGCGAATTGCTGGGTTATCGCAAGGATGATCTCGCCAGTCTTTACGAGCGCCCTCGAGTGCGGCAGTTCTCAATTTTCCTGCCCGCTCCGCGTAAGAATGAGATGGAGATTCCCATGTATCGCTTTCTCACCGGTGCCTGGGGAAAGCTCGATAAGAATGGAAAACTCATTTGTTGCGATGAACAGCACCTGACTGACAAGAGTATTTTTTGCAATATCGGCATTCAGCAAATAGAAACACAGTTGGATGAGATGACGGAACCTGAGAATAGTCTATTCAGCATGAGCACCGATGAAGGCAGCGGTGCCGAATTCTATTGTTGGTCCAAAGAGCTTGCAAGAGTTTATGACGCTGTTAGAGTTAAGTTGTTAGACTTCATCGAATCCGTCATCTTTGAGTTGAAACTTGCTCCAAATGAGCTATAGCAACAAACGTTCTCTCTCTGTTATGGGCTCGGCAACTATGGTTCTTTCCTGTGCTGCATTGCGTGCGGTCAAGATTTCTTGGCTAGTTGCGGGAATCTTGGTCGCGTGTCCGTTCTCAGTTTTCGCGCAACCAATGCAGACAACTTCAGACTCTATCTATTCGTACCTGCCTTCGCTTGATGTAAGTCCTCCGCGATTTCTTCGTCTGCCGGCCGCAAATGTGGCAGTGGATACTTCAGATTATTTTGCGGAAGTTATGAAGGCTACAAACAATCGCATCTTTCGATTCAACCGTATGCCGATTCCCTACTACATTCAGCCAACAAGTCAGGATTATGTTGTGGCCGCTCAGAAAGCAGTTGAAGCCTGGCAGTCTCGCACAAATTCAGCGTTTAAATTCGTTCGTGTTCCCAATCAACAGCAAGCTCGGATTAGTATCGTCTGGTCACATTTAGGTTTGCCGAAGGACCCTTCTAATACCGAATTCGGTGCTCACACAATTACCGAGTGGACCGCCGGTGGTGGCAACATCTTTGGCAACGACTCTGCGAAGAAAGGCACTGTTAAGCCTCAAACGATTCAAGTGAATTTAGACGTAATCGAAGTTCGTGAAAAAGATCGACAGGTTCCGTTGCTGCAGAACTTGCTAACGCATGAATTTGGACACGCCATTGGGATAATCGGGCATAGCACCCAACGCGGTGACATGATGTTTCCGAATACTGATGAATACTCGCGAATTTCGCAGCGTGACTTGAATACTCTGCAAAAAATCTACGCGCGTGAATGCGATTTTCCGCTTTAACCGAGCGGCATAAAAATCAATTATTTTATCGTTGCAACGACGAAAAATGCCGCTCAAATTGCGTAAACTGCAAGGTGTATGCTGCAAGTTTTGGAATCTGAATCGCCAGTGACGAAGCCGTCTGTGAACATCGCACTGCTGATGTTCTTCGCACTCTACCCGTGCGTCATTATGTGCTACGGACTGTATGTGCTTAAAAACACATATCTGACGATGGGGTTGTACCATCTGTTGTGTTTAGTCCCAGGCATAATTCTGGGACGCCATTTATGGTTGAAAAATTTCACTGTGCCGACTTTGAAGCAGTGGCTTGTGCTGCTGTTCTCAGCGGTTTTATTCAATGCAACCACGATCGGTCTATTCGAGTGGATTGGACCGAACTTTGTGGATAATGTCCGAGTATTTCATCTGATCAACAGTCTTGGTTTTGTTCGAAATCATATACTTGGACTGAGTTTGTACTTCATTTTCGTCAACTCTACACTCGAAGAGTTGTTTTGGCGCGGTGTCGTGCTGAACAAGGTCGATGAGATGCAACTGCGTTTCAAGCACGCTGGGATTTTAGTGTCATCTGTTCTGTATGGACTGTTCCACTATTTCATTCTTCGGATAGTGGTGAATCCTGGTTGGGCTGAATTGGGCTTTGTGATGCTCGCGATTTACGGTGCAATTTTGGCGGTGTTATATCGCAGGACAAAATCCATCTTGCTGCCGGCTCTCGTGCACGGTTTGCTGACGGATGCGGCTGCTATGTTGCTGGTTTTGGATTTGATGTATCACTACCCGGCGATGATGTGATACGCACACACACACACGCACGCACACAGCAATCCGGAAAGAGCTACTTTGTCGCTAGAACTTAATTAGTAGCGATATGCCGGAATTCCAAACTGTTGTCGTATCTGTCCGTCCAACATTTTGTTGTTTTCGTCCAGCGCCGCAAGCTGCTGTTTGCGATTCATCAAACCACCGGCAAGCATGGCGCCGTTAGCGTCGCGCGCCATAAAATCTGACTGAACTCGTAAATAATCAGAGAACAAACCTGATGCTGTGGAAAAGTACTGGTAGTACCCGCGGTGCAGTTGTTCTGTCTCTGGATACAGTTGAAGCATCTTCATTTGATCTGCAGCCAGTTTATTTTTGTTGATTAGCTTCACAAGTAATTGCTGGGTAATGGCTTTTTCTGGACCAGGGACTACCAGCGATAAACCTTTGGACATCAGGTTATCTGCACGTTGCCGCTCTTGCGGAGTCATCTGAGCCCCGCGTCTGATGGCATCATACTTGGCAAACCAAGTTGCAACGTGATTGTCGCCAGCGGGAGCTCCGTTGTACGACATGGCGCTCGGTGCACCGACTTGCTGCGCGTCGACAGACTGCGAAGTCACAGCCGCCAGTAGAAGCAGTGCTGAGAAAACCGACGTATGCAACTTCATCCTAATTCCTTCCTGACTTTGATCACGCACACAGCATTGGTGTCTTCTGAGTTAGACGCTGCCAAGTTTCAATAGTTTCTCGCAGCCTTTTCGATATTTGTAGCCAAAATGACTCAGATGAAGCGTAGACTTAATATAATCTAACACCATCTGCACGGTAAAGGAAACAAACGACCCATGACTATCCTGGTGGCTGTAAAAAAGAATGGTCGAGTATTTCTCGGCGCCGATCGAATTACTACTTTCGGAAATGAATATACGACTGATCTGATTAACGGATCGAAAATTATCAAATTGCGCCACGCTTATTTAGCGACGAGTGGTTACACGTTGCTCGATAACGTTTTGGAACATCTTTTTGCCAACAACAATAAGATGATGGAGAACCCGTTCACTGACAGGGCTCACGTCTTTTCCTTTTTTCTGGAGTTATATACAACGCTGAAAAAGAACTACACGTTGGTTGATACGGGTAAGGATACTTACGCCACGATGTACAACGTGTTTTTGCTTGTTACTCCGACGAGCATCTTTGGTATTTCCAATAATTTGAGCGTGCATGAATACGAAAGATTCGCAGCGAAAGGTGCGGGTTCTGATTATTCACAAGGCTGTTTGTATGGGATTTACGACTTGCTTGATGACGGTGAGGAGTTGTGCAGACTGGCTCTGGAAGCGGCTTGTCACTTCTCGATTTATTGCAAGGAACCTCTGGATGTAATCGAAGTATCTCCGACAGACTTCGTCAAGCCATCCAAAACTTACAAGTCACATAAGCCTTCGATGAAGACTGTAGCGACGCGCAAAGGAACGGGAAATCTCGTCGCTGTTGAACGCAAGCTTGTGGAAAAGAACGGACGATCGACGGTGGCGCCGAAACAAAAGGCTAGTGCAAAGAAAGCAGCTTCATCTAAAACTACGACGAAACGCACAACTCAAACTGCTTCTAAGAGCGGAAGGAAAAGGACGCGCGGTAAATAAGATAGTTGCTAGAACGAGCAGCCGATGAAGTAACTAATTGCTAGAACGAGTAGCCGAACGACGCAATGTAATTTTTGAACGCGAAATATCCACCGAAGCTAAGACCAATAATAATGAATACCAGTGCCCATCCCAGTGGTGGCAATGTTCGTTTTCCCCCGGGAGATAAAAGAAGCGAGCCGCCGACCGGACCCGTGATTAGCAAAATGAGACCCATCTGAAAGAAGGTGAGGGTAAATATTACTAGCTTCATTGAAAGCCTGACGTCGTCAGCATGTGCTTGCGCTGCTGTTAGAACATCGAGCATGTAGAATTTGCCAATAATCAATCCGAAAATTGTGAAAACCAGTCCGGCTACTCTGGGATTCTGACGGAAGTACTGTTTCAACATCTCACATCTCCCGATTGTGAACGCGGCGTGTTGCTGGGGCTTCCTCTGTGTACATGCCACGTCGCGGGAGACTTAAGCGATATTTTTTAAGTCTTCTTCAATTTGAAATTTAGATTCAATCTCTTTTGCATGCACTTCGTATCCGTGGTTATTTCGCTTCGGTTGAGAAAGTTTGCTGAGCGGGCGTTTTTAGTCCCGCTGGATGTTTTGCAATGAATTTGGTGACACGCGATTTCGGTGGCTTCAAGTATTCAAAAGGTCGTTTGTCGAAAGATGCATCGGCTGCTATGTAAGTGAAGTTCATTTGTAGAAGCGAGCCCGCCGCAATTGCGCTAGCTCGAAGTCTACGCTTCGCATTGTGAGCATCTGCCTTCTGTCGAATATCGATTAGCTCGGAAGCTTTTGATTCGCAGTCTGCACAAAGGTGCGCTTTCGCTTCTGCTTTGAACGTGTCCCAATCAACCGAACCAGTACACGTGATGATCGCAGCGTCATTGGGAATGGAGTTTTGCTTGAACTGCATGGCTCACCTCGGGTCTAGAATCGGCTAACTAAGCCAGTTTGCCAGCGCAGTCAAAGTTACAACAGCGTATTTTTCACACTCAAATTCACCGTATGCAAAGAAATATTCGGCTTTCAGTGATGCTTTTCCCCGTGTCATCCTTGCAATTTCAGAGACATATGACTTGAAATTCGCTGTGCCGCAAGTTGTGTCATGATGGTATTGCCGTCCGCATCAGAGGTGTCTATGACTAGACGCAGAAGACGAAAGGGGAAGCCTGAGCAAGAGTCCGAATCTGCGCAGCTAGCGACTCCGGCGCTGAAACTGAAAGCGGCTGCTGGCGGTGGTGGATCTCGCGGTGGTTCTGGTGGTGGCGGTGCCGGTACAAGCGGTTTCCGAGCTGGTCAGAGCATAGTATGCGAAGTTTTAGCGAGTCAGCCTGGTGGATATTCAGTTCAGATTGAAGGGTGCGACATGGAAGCTTTTCTTCCCACGCAAGCGTTACTTCGCGTCGGTGAGGAATTGAATGCGCAATTCGTCTGCGTTAGCAATCAGAAAGTTCTAGTTACTGCGCGCTTTTCCAACAACAGTTTAAGGCTGGTCCAACCGTTACCGCCCTCAAACTGAAGCTTGCTTCTTGAGCAACATATTCAGGTCATCGTGGAAAGTCGGATACGAGATTTTCATCGATTCCGTCTCTTCCATGTTCACGCCTTTCTCGCAGATCAAGTTGATAATCAAACCAGTCATCGCGAGACGGTGATCCAGATCTGTTGCCCAGTGCGATCCGCCTTTCAGCGTGGCTTTGCCCGTGATTGTGAAGCCATCAGCGCGCTCTTCGATCTCTGCACCGGCACCTTTCATATTGTTCGCAATCAATGCCAATCTATCACTTTCTTTGTGCCGTAACTCTTCCGCCCCTTCGACGACGAACTGTCCGTCACAGAGCGCTCCGGCAACTGCGAGGATTGGTAGTTCATCAACTCCCGATGCGACTTCGGCACCGTGGACGGTGCATCCTTTCAATCTACCGTTGTATTTCACGCGAATGTCTGCAACGGGTTCGCAAGACACTTCGCGCTCGTTAAGCAGTTGTACGTCGGCTCCCATTCGTTTTAAAACATCGATGACGAGAGTTCGTCCTTGATTCATTCCGCAATTTTTCAACGTGACGTCTGAACCCGGCAAGCAAGCTGCTCCCACCATGAAAAATGCTGCAGAAGAAATGTCGGCCGGAACGCTAACACTAAATCCACCAATCGGTGTGGATAATTTTTCCACGCGCAATGTGTGCTCATCGACGTGCGTATAGGGAACTCCCATGTGTTTGAACATCCGTAGTGTATGGTCGCGGGCGACCTCCGGCAGAGTCACGGTAGTGGACCCTTCTGCTTGCAGTCCCGCCAGCAGTAATGCCGTCTGCACCTGGGCTGACGCTACCTTGAGTTTGAATTCCTTGCCTTTCAATGCTGTTCCATTGATTGAAAATGGAGCACAGCCTTGTTTCTCGGGAAAGCTAACCGACGCTCCCATCTCGCATAGAAGGTCGAGAACACGTGACATCGGGCGTTTACGCAATGACGAATCGCCGTCGAAGCTGGAAGTGAACGGCAAACCCGCCACCAGTCCGCTCATTACGCGGATGGTCGTGCCGCTGTTACCTGCATCCAAAAGCCTCTTCGGCGCGGTCAGCCCAGCTAAGCCGGGGCTGTCAACTGAAAATCTTCCTTTCTCTGTCGGATGCGCCGTAACTGTTAAACCCAGCTCACGCATGCACTGCGCTGTGCTCTGACAATCTTCGGCGGGCGAGAGTCCCGAAATTTCGACCCTACCCTTGCAGAGAGCTGCGAAAATCAAAGCTCTGTGCGAGATCGACTTATCGCCGGGCACAGCAAACGAACCGTGAAGACTAGTTTCAGTCGCCATCAAACAACTCCAATCGCGGAAAGCCATATTGTAAGATTGATGCCACTCTCACGGGGCGGAATCGACGAATCTTATGTTGCGCTTTTTAACAACTGGTGAATCACACGGACCTGCATTGGTCTCCTTGCTCGAAGGCATGCCGGCGGGCTTGAAGCTGGATATCGAGAAAATCAACGACGACCTCTGGCGTAGACAGCAGGGATACGGTAGAGGCAATCGTCAGAAGATTGAAAAAGACCGCGCGGATATCATCGGCGGAGTTCGTCATGGTATCACCACCGGTGCGCCGATTGCCATGCTGATCAAGAATCGGGATTTCGAAAACTGGCGGCACGTCATGTCAGTCGAGCCAGTGGATACAAGTTTGCCCGAAGTGATCGAGCAATTCGAGAAAAAGATAATTGAACGTTTTCGTCCGGGACATGCGGACCTCGCCGGTGCGTTGAAGTTCAGACAGCACGATATTAGGGACGTACTCGAACGCGCAAGTGCTCGCGAAACAGCTTCGCGTGTCGCTGCCGGTGGCGTTTGCCGACAATTGTTAGAAGCATTCGGAGTCAGCAGTGCCAGTCACGTAATCCAAGTGGGTTCAGTAAAAGCGAAATCCAAATCGGCAACGATGACCGCTGCCGAAATCGATGCGAAAGTCGTTCAATCAGAATTGTTTTGCCTCGACGACGAAGCAACTGAATCGATGAAAGAATTGATCAAGAGCACGTGGACCGAAGGCGACAGCCTCGGCGGGGTGATGGAAGTCGTCGTAGACGGACTGCCTGTCGGGTTGGGTAGCTACACGCAGTGGGACCGCCGACTTGATGGGCAACTTGCACAAGCTGTGATGAGCATCCAAGCTATGAAAGCCGTGGAAATCGGTGACGGAGTCGAAGCCGCTGGCGAGTTTGGCTCGCGAGTGCATGATCCAATCTATCCAGGAAACGGTGACTCACGATATCCGTTTACTCGTAAAACAAATCACGCAGGTGGTTTGGAAGGCGGGATGACAAACGGTGAGCGGCTCGTCGTGCGCGTTTATATGAAGCCGATTCCGACTCTAAGAAAGGGATTGGATTCACTCAGTTTCCCCGAGTTCGAAGCGCAAAAAGCACACTACGAACGTTCCGATGTTTGCGCAATCGCGGCTGCCTCTGTAGTGTGCCGCGCGATGGTGAACCTCGTTCTTGCGAACGCATTTCTCGACAAATTCGGCGGCGATTCGTTTGCTGATTTGCAAGCATCGTTTGCTGAATACGAAAAGTTCTGTGCCAAAGAAAATAAATCCAACGGGAAACACATTGGCGCTTCAACGCCAGCAACAAACATGGACGCTGAGCCGGAAGGCAACGAAAGTGCAGTAGGAGAATTCTAAATGTCTACCAGCCGTCACAAAGGTCGCCATCGCGGTCCAGTCATCACAATGCTCTGGAACACGAATCTAGAAGTGAAAACGCGCGTTGCCATCGGTATTGGTGCAAGGCAGAAGTTGGCTAACATTCTCGCCCAAATCGGATCTGGTAAACGCGTTCTGGTTTTGTGTCAGCCATCAACCGCGGTGCACTGGCTGCGCGATTTGCTCTCCGTTCTGCCGCAAGAAGATTATCAGGTTACTACTCTTGAAGTGCCAGACGGTGAAGCTTGCAAGACGACTGATTGGCTGGTTCGAATTTGGGAGCATTTACAAGAACGCAAGTTCGATCGTCGCGACACTATCGTTGCCCTGGGCGGTGGTTCTGTAACAGACCTGGCGGGATTCGCAGCTTCGACCTACTTGAGAGGCTTGAATCTTGTACTCGTTCCAACTTCGTTGTTGGGAATGGTTGATGCCGCCATTGGTGGCAAAACCGGGATTAACCTGCAAGCCGGAAAGAACTTAGCCGGAACTTTCTTCTTTCCAAAAGCGGTTCTTGCGGACCAGGAGATTCTCAGCACACTTCCTGAAAACCAGTTCAAATCAGGCATTGGTGAGATCATCAAGTATGGGATGATTGAAGACACCGTAGCTAAACAAACTGACTATGAAGTCGGTCCCAAGAAAATGCTCGACGTTCTGGATAATTCGCTCGGTCATTCGCTCGATCACGACGATCCCGGTTTGTCTGGAATCATCTCTAGCTGTATCAAGATGAAACTCATGGTCGTTGCAAAAGACCCTCAGGAAGCGAATCTTCGCCGCATCCTGAATCTCGGGCACACGATCGGGCATGCGATCGAAACTTTGAGCGATTACAAAGTTTCGCATGGAGAAGCGGTCGGTATTGGACTTTTCCTTGATACCAAATTCAGTGTCAAGCAGAAACGCATCGAAAAAGATGCGCTCGACAAGGTGGAAGAGCTGCTCGCTAAAGCTGGACTGTCAAGCTCCATTCCAAGCGGCATTTCCAAGGAGAAAATGGTTACCGTGATGGGCAGTGACAAAAAGCGCGAAGGCGCAACAATTAAACTTGTTTTGCCACAAACAAAACTCGGCACCGTCGATTACGATGTATCTGTTCCCCTCACTGAGCTGTCGAAGACTTTATAATGACCCATCCCGCGCTAAAAATCGGCTATCAAGGTGCACCAGGCGCGTTCAGTCATAGAGCAGTAAAAATATTTGCGGAAGAGCTTAATCGGTTAGATGAAGTAGTTCCTGTTTCGTGTAAAACCTTCGACGAGGTTTTTTCGCGTCTTGCTTCTCATGAATGTTCGCACGGCGTGATTCCGCTCGAGAATTCGTCAGTTGGTTCGATCGTCGCAAACTACGACCTGCTCTGGAAAAGCGATGTAGAGATGGTCGGCGAAATCTATCTCCCAATCCACCATAACTTGATTGGATTCAGTGACACCGACGTCAGTAAACTCACCGAAATTTATTCGCATCCAGTTGCACTCGATCAATGTCGAGCGGTTCTAAAGGAATTGAATCACGCCAAAGCTGTTTCATACTGGGATACAAGTGCAGCCGCTTTCTTTGTCGAAGAGACTGGCGACCGGCAGTACGCAGCGATTGCCAGTCAATTCGCCGCAGAGGAGACGGGGCTGCAGATTTTGCGCAGCAACATCGAAGATTTCAAAGGAAACCGCACGAGATTTGGTGTCATTACTCAGATCAATGGGCATCCTCCTGCACCACCTGTAGCACCATACAAAATCTCTTGCGTGGTGGAGATCGCTCACCAGCCTGGTGCGCTGGCGAATCTTTTGAGAAATCTGGCGATTCTGGGCGTCAATCTGACGAAGATCGAATCCCGTCCAATTCCCGAAACTCCGTGGCACTATCGTTTCTTTCTCGACATCGAAATTCCTTTCAACGAAATCAACGATGCTGTTATTGCTGCCATCGAAAAATTCAGCGGAGCGCACAAGATTTTGGGTCGCTACAAACCGTGGCAGGAAATTCAACAATAGGTTTGAATCTGGCGATTTTTGGGCACGAAATCAAAGGGCTTAAATAAGGCAGGGCGTTGCCGTGGATTCAAAACCAGTCAGACTTGGCGAGTTGCTTACTGCAGCCGGTGTGCTGCGACGGGAAGATTTGAACGAGGCTGTGATGATTGCTCAGGACACTGGGCAGCTGATCGGAAAAGTTCTTGTGATGTCCGGTTATTTGTCGAAGCATGCGCTGCAAGTTGCAGTAAATGCTCAATCGATGATTCGCGACAACATGCTGGACATCGATATGGGATTGATTGCGATTGCAATCGCGTCTAATCAGGAAATCAGTTTAGATGAATCTCTGTCGCAGCTCGGTTGGGTGCGCAAGAAAGAAGCTGTGAGCTGTAAGCTCGGAGAGCTGCTCTCTGGCTCAGGGGTAGTAGATCTGAAAGATCTGGAAGAGGCTCTTAAGAAATCCGAAGACACCGGAGAACCGCTGGGCAGCATTCTTTTGAAATCAAAGATTATCGAGGAGAAAGTGCTTCTGTTCGCGCTTGATCAGCAAGCTGCAGTCCGTGACGGTGTGATCAAGAAAGACGATGCAATTCGCCTGATTGCTGCTGCTCCAAAGACATTGAAGGCAAACCGCTAGTTCGCCAAAGATTTTTCGAAACTTTTCTCTCGCTGTTGTGTATTCAAAACAGCGGCACAAAGAAGTGCCGAATTGCGAGGGAGAAAGATGAAGACCAAGTCAATTATCGGCTCGGCGTTAGCGCTTGTCGGCGCATCCGGCATGTTGGTGATGGCGCTGAATAACCCAGTCTGGGCGGGTGACAAAGAATCGAGCGAAGTTTTTGTTGATCGCGACTTTCAAGCTGCGGTGCGTAAACATATCGAGAAGCGCCTTTTCCATCTCATTGATGCTAACGACGAACAGCGACAACAAATTACGGCTATCTTGGACCAGCGATTCGCTGAACTGCAACCGCAGCGCGAAAAGCTACGCTCAGAAGCAATAGAGCTTTCTCAAATGATGTCGAGCGAGACTTCTGACGAGAAGATCACTGACAAAGTGCATGAGATTCGTGGACTGCGAGACAAATTGATGGATGAAAGATTGACAACGGCACTGAAAGTGCGTGCGCTGCTGAATTCTGAACAACGCAAAGTGCTTTCGGATCGGATTGTCGCACTTTTAAGCGGTAACGCTTCGCCACGCATGGTGAGATAATCATCTTGGATGTCTTGTTCAAATCAAGGAATTCAGTGACCAAGCTTCAAAGCTTTGCAAGTGCCGAGCCAGACGATCAAACTTTGATCGACCTGGCTTCGCGCGGCAACATGAAAGCTTTTGAAGTGCTCTTACGTCGTTACCAAAAGCTTGTCTACAACATGCTTTTCCAGATGGTGCAAGCGCATGATGTCGCGGCTGATTTGACGCAAGACACGTTCCTCAAGTCGTACAAGGCACTGCACACATATCGAAACGGTGCTCCTTTCAAGCCGTGGATTTTGCGGATCGCGACCAACACTTGTCTCAATCACCTGCGAGACAATCGTCGGTCGACCTCGCTGGATGCTCTTCTGGAAGACGATCCTGGCTTGGAGCCCGTATCTTCAATCGATGTCGAGCGCGATGTGGAATTGAAAATCACGCAGCAAGAACTTTTCGATGCACTATCAAAGTTGAATGCGAGGCAGCGGAACATTTTCATTTTGCGTTACCAGAACGATTTGACGTATGAAGATATCGCATCAATCGCCGGTGAGAGCGTTACTACAGTCAAATCCATGTTGTTCAGGATTCGCGACAAATTACGGAAAATGCTGATGGATGACGAGCAACCCCAGACTAAACCAGATTCTAAGACCCGAAAAGAAGGTGACGCACAATGAGTGAGCAAGATTGTTTACAAGCAAGGAAGACTTGCGACGACGGAAGCGAATTGTCCGCTGAACAACTGCTTGCAGCCGAGCAGCATTTTCGCTCTTGCAGCGATTGCGAAATTTGGCGTGAGCAGTGGAACGCCGTTGCTCGTGTGGCATCTGAGCTGCCTTTGTTCGATGTGCCGGAGTCTTTGACGCAGCGCATCATGAGTGAAGTGCAAGAGGAGCAAACGAATAAAGCTCTCACTGCGCGCAATCTGATATTGACGGTTGTCGTGGCCGTTGCTGGTTTGATGATGTTCTGGATGGATTCGTTTGACACCATTTACGGTGCCTTCGCTTGGGCTGTAGGATTTTCGTTTTTGTTTGGATTGAAGTACATGATTCAGGTGAATGCAAAGCATGATGCGCAATTGCAAAAGCAAATGTGATGGGACTCAGTGGAAGTCCAGTGCGAGGGCAATTCTGATTGCTCTCGCTGCTTTCGTTGCCGTCTCTGCTTTGACCCTGAGTATCGCACCAGCCGTACTGGCGACAGACGATTCCAATCCCTCGGCAGTGACGCAAATCGAATCTACCGACAGCAACGACAGCAATCAGAAACCCATTGAAGCGCCTCTCTCAGGAAGACCGCGATTCGGGAAATTCATCGAGCGATTCAACATCGCGGCGGAGCCTAGCGAAGAAGAGTTGCATGCGCATCCCGCCCTCTATTTTCGTGTTTGGGCGAACAAGCCACTACCACCGGTGCGGACATTTTTCTTTCTTGTGTTCGTTTCTCTCGTAGTTGCTGAATTGCTGCCTTTGCGTATGGAAAAGGCGCGTGCGGCCTGCTCGAGAAATTTCTGGAAGTGCTTCTGGGGCGGCATTCTGGGAACGTTCATTCTTTGCACTCTGGCGCGGGGCGCTTACTTGAGCCACATCGGCATGCCGCTGGCTTTGCTTTCACTGGGACTGCTTCAATTCCTCTTGCTGATGGGCTTTTCAGTCAGTGCGACCTTGCTCGGTCAAACCATTTTGACGATTTGCGGTGTCAAGCGATCAGTCGGCCTGGACCGACCGTGGATAAGAAGATTGGGCGAGCCGATTCTCGGCTGTTTCCTTCTTTCGCTTCTGCTGATAATTCCGCCGTTTGGACCTTTGCCTCGCATCGGTGTGCGTTTAATCTTGCTTCTTTGTTTTCTTGGTTTAGGTGCGTGGTTCCGCACAGGATTGGGCACTAAAGAGATAGGCGGTGCAAGCGAAATCTAACCTCGGATAACCACGCTTGACGCACTGATGTAATAATGTTGTTTAGAGTCAAACGAGGCTGTCTTGAAGCGTTCCTCCGTACTAGCATTAGTTCTACTTTTGGGTCTGGCGCCTGGAGCTTGGGCAAGTCCAGCATCTGATGAAGTTGATATTGCCAACAATCTCGTGAAGCAGGGATGCTTTGATACTGCTGTCATCTTTTACGAGAAGGCGTTGAGGCTCAATCCCAACTATGGTCCGGCGATTTCCGGGCGCGCCGCGGCGCTGAAAAAGCTCAAGAGCCCGCAGCCGAAAGGTAAAAAAGGCAAGAACGAAGTCGAAGTAGATACGGCTTCGTCAGCGTCTGATAAAGCTCAGCGCGACAAGGAAGCTGCTGCCGCAAGACAGCAAGAATCTTCGATGCGAGCGGCTGAAGCCGCAGCCCGAGCCAAATCGCAAGAGGCAATGGCGGCTAAACGCGACGCCTTGATGTCTGCTCTGCAGGCGCGGAAAGATGCTGCTGATGCTGCAGCCGCCGCTGCTGCTGCTGCCGAGAAAACTGCAAAATCCAATACCGCCAAAGGCAAAAATGGTAAAACTGCCGCTCCTTCGAAAGCATCCGCAGATGCGTTAGCGAAGGCTTCAGCCGCAGCCGCGAAGGCGAAAGCCGTGGCGGATCAATTGAAAGCCAAAGCTGATGCAGAAAATGCCAAGTTGAGAGCGGCTTCTGATGCGGCGAAGGCTAAGCAAGACGAAACCGAGAAAGCTAAAGCGATGGCTGACGCTCAGGCGAAAGCTGCAACTGAAACTGCGAAGGCGAAAACTGCTGCCGAGGCGAAGAAAGCGAAAGTGGCTGCTGAAGCTGCTAAAGCTAAAGTCGCTGCCGATATGAAGGCGAAGGCAGCCGCAGATGCGAAGGCGCAAGCTGCTGCCGACGCTAAAGGCAAAGTTGCTGAAGACGCGAAGGCGAAAGCTGCTGCGATGGCTAAAGCCGCAGACGAAGCAAAAGCCAAAGCGAAATTGGCTGAAGACGCGAAATCAAAATCTAAGTTAGCGGAAGATGCGAAGGCGAAGGCTAAACTGGCTGAAGACGCCAAAGCCAAAGCTGCAGCCGCCGCGAAGTCTAAGTTGGCTGAAGATGCAAAAAACGCTGCAGATGCTAAAGCGAAGTTGGCAGCACAGGCAAAATCGAAGAGCGATGCTGATGCGAAAGCAAAAGCAATGGCAGATGCGTCTGCCAAGGCTGATGCCGCTGCGAAAGCTAAAGCTCAAGCAGATGCGAAATCAAAGGCTCTTGCTGATGCTTCTGCAAAAGCTGATGCCGCTGCAAAAGCGAAAGCTGCTGCTGCCGCTAAAGCAGCCAATGCGCAGAAAGCAAAGACTGTTGCAATTGCCGCTTTACCGGCTGCGACTACCGCTGCTGCGATGACGATGCTGCATCCAACTGTTCTTTCAGATCATGCAAGCAACAGCCTACCGTCTAATGTCGGTTCTGCGCCACCGATGTCTTCAATGTCGGAGGACGCGCGCTCTGGAATCAGCGACAAAGTGCCGATGTGGCTCTACGGCATGGCCGCAGGTACATTCATCTTGTTAGTAGTTCTTTCGATCTGGTGGCTTTCGCCAACGCTAATGGCATCTAGGCAGTTGCAGACACGCTTGAAAGGTCTGGAGCGCTCACGCGACGAGCGGTAATCGTGATTCGATTTTTCAGGTCGCATCTAAAGATGGTCGTGCTCCGTCTGAACAGCTAACGACGGGCCGTGTCGTTTTTTTCAGCGTTCTATTCTAGGGACGGTCGAGTGCCGCTGGCAGGCGAGATGCGCTTGCGAACAGGCTTTCTAAGCTAGACTTGTCACCTTTGAGTTGAGAAAGCAAATTGTCGATGCCTTTCTGCAAGTCAGAGAGAGCAACGACAATATCTTCTTTATTCTGGTCCACGATGTCACGCCACAATTCGGGTGGTGATTTCATCAAGCGAGAAAACTGGCGCAGTCCCGGTCCGGAAAGCTTTGCAAACTTAGAAAGGTCATCATCCGAAAGTCCGCTTGTAATTTGAGTGCCGATCAACACTGCAACTAATTGGATCAAGTGACTTGTGCGAGCGAGCACTGCATCATGCTCTTTTGCATCCACGACTGCGACGTAAAAGCTCAGTGCTTTTAGCCAACGCACCAGTTTTTCAACCGACGCTTCAGTGGATTTTTTGCCTGGCACAACGCAAAAGGTGCTGCCTTCTACAATCAGATCCTGTGCGGCTTTCAGTCCGCTACGCTCGCTGCCGAATAGTGGATGACCGCCTATAAAAATCGCACCTTTCAAATCCAATTCGGATGCAAGTTTTTCGAATTTACCCTTAGTCGAAGTAACATCGACGACGATCTGATTTTCATTCAAGTGTGGAGCGATCTTTTTCAAAATCTCCAGGTTTTGCGATGGTGACGCCGAGAGAATGATCAAAGAGCTGCCTTCCAGGGCATCTTCTGCTTCTACGAAAGCCCTGTCTACGATTGACTCTTCGGTCGCCTCAGCCAGAACCTCCTCACAGTCGACACCAATGATATCTGTATCCGGCAATCTTCTTTTGATTAGTCTAGCCAGTGCACCGCCAATCAATCCGACACCAAATATGGTGACCTGTGGAAAGAATTTAGCAGCAGTTGTGTCGATGGCATTTTCTTGTTGAATCTGGCGACTCAATTCAAACAACCGTTCATATGTATTACGAATGGCGTTGCGCATCTGTTCTGTCGAGCCGATTTTCGAAACGCGGTCGAGAACGTGTTCTTCTCGAGAGCGGTCCTTTATCGCCATTCCTAAGTTAGCCTTAACTTCAGTCAATTCGCCGGCGAGCTGCAATCGCTCATTCAGCATCGCCGCGATCTGACTATCGAGTTCATCGATTCGCGACCGAATTTCGCCCAGTCTGTTTTGTGCCTTCTCGTTCTGAGGGCTGGACGACTGTGCATTCGGTGACATCATCTACCTTCCGGCTATGCTTGGGGCTGGGAAGCGCGTCGGCTCCCTGTCGAATGTGACTTTAGCATGGACGCTGGAAGAATTCACGACTGATAGCTGAGCGCGATCGTTTCGAATTACGTTACGACCAACCGCTGTTGCGATCGGACGCAAGCTGTGAACGAGTTCGACCATATCCGGTAAAGATAGAGCTTGTCTGGCATCCGAGACAGATTTCTCCGGTTCTGGATGGCACTCTATGATCAATCCATCGGCACCACATGCGATGGCAGCGCGAGCGAGATCTGCGACTAATTCACGCTTTCCAGCAGCGTGACTTGGGTCGACGATGACTGGAAGGTGCGTCAGTTGCTTCAAAGCTACGACTGCGCCGAGATCCAGGACGTTGCGTGTGTAGGTGTCGAAACTGCGAATACCACGTTCACACAAAATTACATTTGGGTTGCCGCTGGCAAGAACATATTCCGCTGCCATGAGAAATTCTTCAATAGTGGCACACAATCCACGTTTCAGAAGAACAGGCGTTTGAACTCTGCCCAGCGCTTTGAGCAGCTCGAAGTTCTGCATGTTTCTGCTGCCTATCTGCAACATGTCTGCATGGTCGCACACGTCCTGGATTTGCTCGATCGACATGACTTCGGTGACAACCGGAATCTCGTGTCGTCTACTGATGTCTGCAAGAATTTTCAAGCCATCCAAACCCATACCCTGAAATGCGTACGGTGATGTTCTCGGCTTGAACACTCCGCCGCGCAATGCCTGCATTGGTCCTTGTTTTAGCTGATTGGCGACCTCCTCCATCTGCTCGGCATTTTCCACCGTACAGGGACCACCGATAATCATCAGGTCTTTGCCACCACATGATGCTTGACCAACCTTGATGGTGGATTTATCGTCTACTGTCTTTTTGCTCGCTAATTTCGCATCCATTTTTCGAACTCCTTATAAAGCGCTGCAGCCCGGACCTCTCGCGGATCCGGGCTGCTGGTAATGGTTGAAACAAATGGCTTGTTACTCCCGCCCGGAACTTATCCTGCTGGTGAAAAAATAAAAGCCGTAGTACCAATTCTTAGTGTGCATTTTGAATTTCTCTCAAAAAAAAAGAACCGCAGATTTTTCTGCGGTTCACCTGGAGGACCAAAGAGGGTCTAACTCACGCCAGGTGAACCTCAATAAACCAGTAATAAAAATAGTTTCTGCGCATCTCGATTTCTTTTCCGAAGCAAAATTGTATCAACATGCTAGCGAAAGTTAGAAATCGCGTCAACGAATTTCATGTCTTCATTTACACAGTCGTCGTTAAATCGAGCGTCTGAGGCGCATTTATTCTGCTGCAGAGTATGATTCTGTGTGCCAGGGCGGCTTCTTTCGATTATCATTTTGCTAAGCGTCACAATTTTTACGAGAGCATTGATTTTATGAATATACTTCTGGCAGTCGATGGTTCACCATATTCAAAAGCAGCTTTGGATGCGGTTCTCGAGCGACCCTGGCCAGAAGGAAGTCACGTCAAAGTGCTCACAGTGGTTGAGCCGTTTCATCCTGAGTATGCCGGGTGGCAGACGGCTTACGTGCCACTCGCGGTCGAGGTGCAGCAAGAGCAAATGGCTTCGGCAAAGGGATTGATTGATTCGACTGGTGAGCATTTGGGCGCAAAGTTTGGCGCGGCAAATGTCACACTTGAAGTGGTGGAAGGCTACATCAAAGACCGAATACTGGAAGAAGCGAAAAACTGGCCGGCAGATCTGATTGTGGTCGGTTCGCATGGACGCCGAGGCTTCACCAAATTCCTTTTAGGCAGTGTTTCGGAAGCGATCGTTGCACACGCGCCGTGTTCAGTTGAGATAGTCAAACTAAGAGAACATCCGCCGGCGAATCACTGACCTGCCGGCGGATGTCGAAAATTATCGGACTTGAACTATAGCGTCGGAGGCACCGAAGCTGGAGGGCTTGTCTCAGAAGGCGGAGACGGCTCGTCCTTTTCAACATATGGTTTAAAGTAAACTTTGTAGCCGCCGATGATGAACAGGCTAAGAACGAGATAGCCGAGCACGATGCCGATGAAAAGCAGCGCAGGTGTTGCAAAAGTTGCTGGATGCATCCGGATTTACTTCCTTATAGTTCCGCCTCTACTATTGTATTGCGACATTATAAACTTTTGAACGCTTCATTTGTTGGCTTTAACAAATGGCTTTTGTCCTTGTAAACAGCCGCTGAGTTAAGCTCTTGGGGCGTTTGCAAGCTCCTGACCTCCTCTGCACATGTGCTATAACAACACAAAGTTTGCTCCGGAAATGTGTTCAGAAAGGGAGATAAGAGGTAATGAGAGCTAACAAGCAGTCTGCGCTGGTCATGTTTGCCTGCGTTTTCGCCGCAACAGGTACCGCTGCACACGCTGGTGGGAACTTGGGTACCGCCCAGTCCGCTCTAGACCCTGAAAATTTTGTGGCACCGACGTCGACCCACAGCATCAGAGGTGGTGCAGGGGCAGCTCCAATGGCAGAGCCGCAAGAAGAGATTCAATCAACGACTACCTTTGTGACGATGCCCGGTCAGGAGCCTCATAACAATGTCGCAGAGAAGCAGCATAAAGTCGCCAAGGCTCCAAAAGCGCCGAAAGAAGCGAAGCAGCATGTGGAAGAAGTGAAAGAAGCCAAAGCTCCTGCGCCAGCTTCTGGTAATGACAAAGGTATAGTTTCGGATGTCGGAGACAAGTTCAAGTCTGCCGGATCTGGCTTGGCTAGCGGCACAAAAGCTGCCGGAGACAAGATGAAGGAAGGTTCGAAAGTTGTCGGAGAGGGCATCACCAGTGGTGCTAAAGCTTCGGGCAGCTTCTTCATGAAGGGTGCTCGCGCCATCGGTAGTGGCACCAAGAAAATGGGCAGCAAGGTAGCTCAGGGAGCGAAAGCAGCCGGAGATACCATGAAAGATGGCACTCATGTGATGGCTGACCATATTCCATTCACAGGCAGCAAAGGCGGAAAAGCTGGCGATGGTGCTGAAGCGCCGAAAGCAGTAGCCGCCAAGCAAGATGACTTGAAGCCAGCAGGTGAAGCGGACAAAGCCGCACCACAAGCGCCTGCAGACAAAACGAAAGTAGCAGCGGTCGACTCTAAGAAAGAAGAGAAGATGAAGCTGAAGACTGAAGAGGTTCAAGATAAGGGACCTGGTCTCGTTGGAAAGACTTTTGGTTCGTTCAATAAACTGAACGTCTTCCACAAGAAAGATTCGAACCTGACTGCTGGAAAAGCTCCAAACGGCGCAATCTTCACTCACTAAATAAGTGTCTGACCTGATTTCGCATTTTGACCCGGCCGAACGACTGCGCCTTGCAGTGCGACCGACTACGTTCGTGCATTCGAGGCAGATCTCGCAGCTTGCGGGAGCAAACGTGGTGCTTGCGAGCGAGACGTTCCAGCACACAGGCAGTTTCAAATTTCGTGCAGCCTTCAATGTTGCTCAGCAAACCGCTGCACCGCACATGATTGCTGCATCATCCGGCAATTTCGGACAGGCTCTGGCTTGTGCCTGCCAGTTGCTTTCTAAAAAATGCACGATTGTCATGCCATCGACTTCGGCTCAAGTGAAAATTGATGCGGTGAAAAGATATGGCGGCATCGTTGAAATAGTTGATACGAAGAAAGTCAGTCGAGCTGATCGCGTGACGGAGCTGGCACTTCAAGATCCTGATGCTCAGGTCGCTTCTGCGTATGACGATCAACTTGTTATTGATGGAAACGCTTCGCTTGGCGACGAGTTAGTTCAATCTTCCGAACAGTTCGATGCGGTAATTGTCCCCGTCGGTGGTGGCGGTCTGTCATCAGGAATTGTTCGTTCATTTCAACATCATGGTTGCAAGACGCTTGTTTACGGTGCAGAACCGGCAATCGCAAATGATGCAGCTCGTTCATTCAGAGCTGGTGAAATCATCGCCAATGACGCGGAACCGCAAAGCATCGCAGATGGTGCTCGCACGATCAGTCTTGGAATCAATAATTGGCCCATACTTCAATCTGGTCTGACGGATATTCTCGAAGTCCCAGAAGCCGCAATCGAAGAATCTGTGCGCATTTTATTCACTGCTGCAAATCTGAAAGCAGAACCAACAGGTGCTCTGGCGCTCGGCGCGCTACTGCAAAACAAACATTTGTTCGCCGAGAAAAATGTCTGCTGCATCATTAGTGGTGGCAATGTAGACGTGGATGTATATCGCCGAATACTAGGCGCCGCAGGATAATAGCTCTAGCTAGTCAGAACCTATGTAGAGAACTTGATTCAGACTTGATTCAGAACTTAGTTTAGGACTTAGTTCAAGACCTAATTCAGAACTCAGACTTAGAACTCAGATGATGATTTCGCAGTTCGGCAACCACTTGGTCAGTTCGACTAAGCCTGGGTAACTGACTTGCGTGCTGCGCAACCAGAGTTCTTTCAAATTCACAAGTTTCCCGATAAAGACCAGTCCGTCATCGCCGATGTCGGTACAGTTCAACCGAAGCTTCTCCAGATTCTTCATTTCTTTGAGCTTGCTCAGTCCCTTATCCGTAACATCGGTAAAAGAGAGGCTGAGTGTGTGCAGAGAAGTCAGGTTTTTAATGTGACTGAGAGCATCATCGCCAATCTCGGTGTCGTCGATGACTAATTCTTTGAGTGTGGTCAGTCCAGATATGATTTCGATTCCCGAAGTCGTCACTTGGGTGGACGATAGGTTCAGTTTGATCAACTGATTCAGAGTTTTGAGGTGCATCAGCCCTTCGTCGCCGACCTGAGTGCAACTCACGTCCAGCTCCTTCAGACCGGATAATCGACCGACGTGCACCAGTTCGGCGTCTCCGACATCGCTGCCCAGGAACGACAGACTATGCAGACCGTTCGCATTCACATCTTGGAGTAGTGAACAGCCATAAACTGGGTCAAAACTGTAGTAAAGCGATAATTGGGAGCCCTGCGGCACCTTTACCTTGCCGACGGCATCCCCATGGAAGTGGGTCTTGCCCTCCTGGTCTAACAGGTAAAGTTCGCCAAGAGACCGATTCGCCGGGAACTCCACGGTGCGCTCTTCCGGAGTAATGGAAACCACGACTTCGCCCTTAACTAGATTATCCGGAACTTGCATTCCTGATTGTTCTCCCTCTGCTTTAATTTACCCCTAATCGGGCAAGAATACACAACCGCTTGATAGACGATTTTGCTCGACAATAAGTGCCGGGTTTAAGTTGCCTGCCAAGGTTAAATGTTGGCCGCTGTGGATCGTTTTACCGAACCGATATCGGTTAAGTTGCCGCTCCGATTATAGTCGCCGTTCGTGCACAACACAGGGCACCATATTTGATACCATTCCAAAGCGAAAAGGACGCGAATCGCTTCGCGCCCTTCTTGAACTGAT
The DNA here is from genome assembly GCA_036702965.1 of Drouetiella sp. GTDB lineage: Bacteria > Cyanobacteriota > Vampirovibrionia > Obscuribacterales > Obscuribacteraceae > PALSA-1081. The sequence goes on along the minus strand of DATNPZ010000005.1, from coordinate 43,376 downwards.
TTGGATTCGCTTATTGTGCTGCAGCTAAGCGCAAGCGCTCGTTTTCGACAGCCAACCCTGCTCTGCCAAGGCTGCGAGGAAACTCGCGACCACGCATGAGCAACTGCTTTTCATAGTTCTCTGGTTCGAATACGCTGCTGAAGTAGCTGATCGCCTGATCAACATCGAATTCTCTGCAAGAGAATATGTCTAGCGTGACGAAGCCTTTTTCAGGGAAAGTGTGGATGGAGATGTGTGACTCTGCAATCAACACTACTCCGCTTACTCCCCAATCATCCTCAACTGTGCCCTGATAACGGAACACGTATGGTGGCATGATTTTCGTCATATCTAGCTGCGATGGATACGCATCTAGTGCCTGGCTAACTAATCCTAGGTCTGCCAATTTATCTTTTGGGCAGCCATATGCTTCAAGAATGAGATGTGGTCCGAACATTGTTTCTTCCCCCTTTGCGCTCGTTGGTGTGACGAACGTGTGTTTTGGAATCCGAGATGTACAAAACACTTTTTTCTTAGACGACGAGATCGACGCTTTGAGCCAAGTATTTTGCGGGGTACACGAAACGCTTACTTTACACCAGAGTTGGACTACAGCCGGGCCTGGGAGTTGGGCGTTGTGTGGGTCGAGTCAACCTCCTTGGGTTATTACGAGAGAGCTATTCTACAGTAAAAAATTTTTTTTTGAGGCGATTTGAGAGTGTGTCAAAAAATATTTTTCGAGAGAAATTTTCAGCTCGCCTGAGAGATGTCATGCCCTTCGTCAGACGTTGAGCGCCTCGCGCTGGGATTAGCTATTCATGCGCTTTTCGCCTGGAATTGGAAAGCGTGCCACCACTCGGCTGGTGAGTTGAACTCGCCGAAAAATTTTGAAGAAGCGTAACGCCGCTTCCGCTCCCTTACTATTAAGGTGAGGTTAAGACGGCGAGCAAGATCCGCATGAATAGCGGTTATACGAAGATTCTTTTGACTCTCACGTCGACGCTGTCTTCGAAGTTGCGGTGCATGTTCGTCACGAATTCAGCAGACGGCGACACCCAGAACTGCGAGCCGACCAGGATCGTCTGATTCTTCTGGCTGTTTTGCGGGAAGTGCAGCAACACTGGATCTTCACCTTTGTGCGTGTTGAGCACGTCTTTCAATCTATGTAGATCGCTGAAGGATTGCTGCGCAGATGTGAAATAGATATCGACCATCGAGGCGTCCGAGATTTTGCGCACACCGTTGGCCAGGACAGAGAGCTGATCTTCGTTCTTTTTGACCTTGCCTTTGATGAGCAATAGCGACTGCGGAATCAGCACGTCTGACGCAACCTTCTCCAACAACTCGCTGTATGCGACTATTTCCAACTTGCCGACTGGATCTTCCAGATGAATAATGCACAGCAGTTTGTTCTGCTTGGTCAGCCGCTTTTCGATAGAACTGGCGAGCCCGCCGATGATCACGTTCGTACCGTCAGAAGCTTCTTTGACATCGCGCAGTGTGTGCGTCGTGAGGAAGCGCAGACGATTGGAGATCTTCTTGAGCGGATGACTCGTAACGTAGAAGCCGAGCAGCTCGTGCTCCATCTTCTGCAGGTCGGATTCTTGATACTCGCTGCCGTCGCCGGTGAGCTTGTGCTCGAATGCAACGCCGGACTCAGTGGCGATGCTGAAGAGACTGATTTGACCGCTGGCCTCTTGAGCCTGCTGTCGCTGTGATCTGTCTACAAGCGCGTCAAGATTTTCGAGTGCTTGCTTGCGCGTCACTTCTAAACTCAAACAAGCACCGCATTTGATCAGCGCTTCCAACGTTCTCTTGTTTACGACGCGCAAATCGACTTTGGTGATGAAGTCGGCGAGCGTTTCGAACTGTCCGTTCGCTTCTCGCTTTGCGACAATCTCAGCAACCGCTGCTTCACCAACGTTCTTAACCGCAGACAGTCCAAATCTGATCGATGTACCGTCAACAGTAAAATCGCTTCCCGACACGTTTACATCTGGTGGCAAAATGTCGATGCTGATCGCCTGGCACTCAGCGATGTAACCCTGTACCTTTTCCTGATCGCCAGAGACGCTGGAGAGAAGTGCGCACATGTATTCGACCGGATAATGCGTTTTCAAATACGCAGTCTGGTACGTCAACATCGCGTAAGCTTGGCTGTGTGACTTGTTAAAGCAGTACTCGGCGAACTGCACCATCATGTCGAACAGGTCGTTTGCTACTTCTTTCGGAACACCGTTTTTGACGCAGCCACCAACGAAAATTTCGCGCTGCTTCTCCATCTCCTCGGGCTTTTTCTTACCCATAGCTCGTCGAAGCAAGTCAGCTTGTCCCAAGCTGTAACCGCCCAGTTGCTGCGCGATCTGCATAACTTGTTCTTGATACACAATCTGCCCATACGTATCCTTGAGAATTGGCTCAAGGAGCGGGGTTGTGTAAGTGATCTTCATCTTGCCGCTTTTGCAATCGATGAATTTGTCGATCATCCCGGTATCAAGTGGACCTGGGCGATAAAGCGCGATCAACGCTGAAATGTCTTCCATACAGTTAGGCTTCATGTCGCGTGCGACCTGGCGCATGCCTGATGAAGTTTCTAATTGGAAGATTCCGGCAAGGTCGCCATTTGAAATTGTGGTGTAAGTCTTTTCGTCGTCGATCGGTATGTCGTCAGGAATGATGTCGATGCCGTGCAACTGTTTGATGATCTTTACTGCTTTGTCGATCATCGTCAGGTTTCGCAGACCGAGGAAGTCCATCTTCACCAGTCCGACGTAAGCAACGTCTTCCATATAGAACTGCGTGATGATGGTGCCGTCGTTGTTTCTCTGCACCGGCACAAGGTCTTCGAGTGGTACGTCGGAGATCACGACCCCGGCTGCGTGCATGCCAAAGCTTTTGTTGACGCCTTCTAGTTTGCGTGCGACATCGATGACTTGTCGCGCTTCGTCACTGATCGCGTAGACCTTCTTGAATTCAGGATGATCAGCGATCATTTCGTCTAGGCCAGCCGGTTTACCACGAACGACCGGCACCATCTTCGCCAGTTTTGACGACTCGCCGAAGGGATATTCGAGAACGCGCGCAACGTCTTTAATTACAGCTTTACTGGTCATGCGGTTGAACGTGATGATTTGCGCTACTCGGTCAGCACCATATTTCTCACCGACATACTCAATAACTTCCTGACGCCGTTCGATACAAAAGTCCGTATCAATATCGGGCATCGACTTTCTTTCTGGGTTCAAGAATCGCTCGAACAGCAAACTGTATTTGATGGGGTCGATGTTCGTGATGCCGAGTGCGTAAGCCACCAAACTTCCGGCGGCAGATCCTCTTCCCGGTCCGACGGGAATACCTTTCTTTCTTGCGTATTGAATGAAGTCGCTCACGATCAAGAAGTAGGATGCGAAGTTCATACCTTCGATAACTTCGAGCTCCACGCGAGCGCGCTCTTTTACTTCCGGGGTGATTTCGCTGTATTTCTCGTGGATGCCTTCCCAAACGAGTTGATTCAAGAAGGATTCGGCCGTTTGTCCCTGAGGAACTGTGAAAACGGGCAAACGCGGTTCACTAGCCAATTTGAAGGATTCAATCTTGTCTGCGATTTCAAGCGTGCTCCGCAGACCCTCTTCGATATCTTCGGGATCGAGGTGGTCGCGATAGAGATTGAACATCTCATCGCCGTTTTTGATGTATTCCCACCCACTGAACTTCATGCGCTGCGCTTCAGTGACGTTTTTGCCCATCTGAATGCACAGCAAGCAATCGTGCGCGGCGGCATCGTCTTTACTGGTGAAGTGGCTGTCGTTGGTGCAGCAAAGCTTGATACCTAGCTCTTTAGCTATTTTTACTAGCTGCCGATTTACCTTTCTATCTTCAGGATAACCGTGGTCTTGGATCTCGATGTAGTAATCATCTTTGAAAACTTCTTTGTACCATTTGGCTGCCTCTAGCGCCTTGTCGTACTCGTCTTTTAACAGATGCTGACTCAGTTCTGCGCCTAAACATCCCGAGAGGATGATCAATCCTTCGCTGAGTTCTTTGAGCATCTCTTTGTTGATGCGCGGCTTGTAATAAAAACCTTCGGTGTGAGCACGCGAATTCAGTTTGACGAGATTTTTGTACCCTTGCTTATTCTTGGTCAAAATGATCAAGTGATACAGCGGCGGACGCACGGATTTATCGCGAATGTCTCCGTCGATAATGTAAGCTTCACACCCGATGATTGGCTTGATGCCACCGACTTCCTGACACGTCTTTGTCAGTTCGATTGCACCATACATGACACCATGGTCGGTGATTGCGACCGCAGGCATGTTTTCTGCTTTTGCCTTTTTCACCAGCTCTTTGATACGAGTCGCGCCGTCAAGCAGACTGTATTCGGTGTGGAGGTGAAGCGGTACGTATGGGCGTGGGGGCATGGACAGAACTCCGTGGGTCGTGAGGGCGCGATAGCCGCATCGTCATTCGAGATGCAAACGGGCAGCTCCAGGGCTGCGTGTTTTCCTTCAAACGCTCGCATATTCGGCAATGCCGATGCGGAGTCGATCCGGCGATGGTCCACTAACTCATTCTACATAACTGAATACGTAAAACCTTCCAAATAAGTTCAAAACCTGGACCTTTATTTTTGAGGTATTTCTATTGGATATATTCGAGTGGCAAGTCCAGCCCGTAACCATCTTGGCGCTTTCGCGCGAATCTTCTCCGACTCGTGCCCGCCAAATGTGCCAAAAGAAAAACGGCAAGCCTCGCGGCCTGCCGTTTCCAAATCCATTAAAAATTGCGATTCAAGTCGAGCAACTCGCTGCCCAGACTACCTGTGGGCTAGGAGAATTTCGCAAACTTGTTGACGTGAGTGCTTGGTTTGCGTGTGACGCGTTTACGGGCTACGGAATATCTGTGACCAACTTCCGCGGAAGTTTCGATGGCGTGTTCTTTGAGTAGTTTGGCTGTGACTTCTTCACGCTCTAGTTGCACTATCGCCTGTCTGAACCATGCCTGGAGGCAGAGACGCTCGTCCTTCGTTAACGGTAGTTCATTCATCATCAGTCTAACTCCTTATGTGCGTGCTGCTCACGCCAATGTTTTGATATCGCCCGTGGCGATAGGTTCGGATGCATGCAAAATCTGCTTCGCATCGTTGAATCCATTGTACGGACTTCCCAAGTGGTGTCACCACTTGGTTACTCGAAAGTAAATTAGGTTTTTAAAAGGAAAGTGCTTGTTGCACTGCAGCGCCTGCATTGACGATGCCGTAACCGAAGTTGGCCTGAGTGTAGCCAGTCGGTTTCGTCGCCGTGTTTTGCATGATTTGCAGAACTTGGGCGTTGGTCAGGTCTGGACGAACACCCCAGATTTGAGCTGCGACGCTCATGGACAGAGGTGATGCGAACGATGTGCCGCTGGCGGTACTGAGTTTGTTGCTTCCGTCACCAGCCACGATGTTAGTGCCCGGAGCAGCGAACCAGATTGGCGAACCGTAATTCGAGAAGCTTGAAAGCTTGGATGCACTCGTACAAGCCGAGCACACAATCAAGCCAGTCGAGCGCGGGTTAGTGTCCTGCGCCCCATCGTTTCCGGCGGCGATGAAGAGCAACCCACCTTTGTTTGTGTAGAAGTCGTTCACTGCGCTGGTCAACGCTGCATGGTAGGTCTGATTTGAGAATGTGTACGGAACGGATGCGTTTACGCTCATGTTTATGAGCTTCACGCCGCGACCTTCGAGATAGAAGAGCGCATTGATCACATCTGAGTCTGTGGTGCTGGTTTTGTTGTCGAAAATGTTTACTGGAATGATGTTTGCTCGGTAAGCCGGAGAAGCGCCGAGAATGCCATTGTTGGTGTAAGCCATCGAGCAGTTTGCAACAAACGTTCCGTGCAAGAAAGGATTCGTTCCTGGTGTCTGGTCAGTGTTGCCGGGTCCAGAACCTTTTCGTTCGTTGAAGCCAGGATCAACCTTGCCGGCCAGGTCGTTTTGGGTGCCGATAACGCCAGTGTCGATGACACCAACGGTGACACCATTACCAGATCCATTATTCTGCCACGCTGCCGGTACGTTCATCAGCGCCAGGTGGTATTGCTGCGAGTACCCGGGGTCGTTGGGCGAGCCGCTCGGGAAGTTACCGCTGGATGGCGGTGGAGGTGGTGGCGGCGGTGGAGGAGGTGGAGGAGGTGGTGGTGGCGGAGGCGGTGGCGGAGGCGGAGGCGGAGGCGGAGGCGGAGGCGGAGGCGGTGGTGGCGGAGGAGGAGGAGGAGGAGGAGGTGGTGGTGGATTATGCTGGTGGTTCTGCAATCGAGTAATCACGTTGCGTTGCACCGCATCGAAATGCCTTTTATCCTTCGTCAGCTTGTTGATACTCTCATCCAATTTTCCTGGTGGAACGTCAACAACATAACAAGTCAGTGTGCCATTCGACATGGTGCGCTTGATCTTGCCGTTCAAACTGGAAAACGCTTCCATAATTTCATCTTTGTCTGCGCCTGGCTTCACCATGACAAGCATCTCGTTCGGCACCGATTCTGGTGGCGGTACTTGCTGTATAACTGGTTTGCCTGATGATTGAGCGTCAGCATTCAGGTTCGCAGCGATTGACATCCCTGTGATGGCCAGAATAGATGATGCAATCAGCGCAAGAGGATTGCGATTGAAAGTCATTTTCCACCTCATGTAAGAGCCTCAGCAGTATACCGCTAAAACGCAAACAGACTGGCAATGTTTGAAGTTTTTAAATGCAATTTTGGGCGAGGAACACCCCGCCGATGTCAGGTACGCTTGAAGCGCAGCTCATAGTTTTATAGGGCACCAGATGTAGTGCCCGACTAAGGAACCGGTTGTCCACCATTGGCAGTGGCAGTCGATCCAATCTGTACTTTTTGATCTCCGCCCTGTTTCATCGAAACTTGCATACGTTCGATCAACTGAATTGCAGATGGAATCTGGTCAGGAGGACGCTGCTTCGAGTATTTTCCATCCTCGAAAACTGGCCCAAGATTGACGAAGACTTCAGGGTTTGTCAGTCGCGGAGGAGCAACTGAGTTTTCAACGTTCGCCGGCAACGACGATAATTTGAAGGTCAAGTCTCCGTCTGGCGATGGAAGCTTTGCGTCGATGTTGCCTTTGTAGAGCGAACTTCCCTTTTCAAAGTACTTCTGCTGCTCGTCGAAAACTCGAAGGTCAGGAATAACCTCGGTGTTAGTGACATTACTCTGCACTTTGTCGATGTAACCAAGGTAAACATCTTTCACTTCGGGATCGTAAGTCTTGAACCACGGCAGAGTGAAGGTCGAGTCAACGTGTGTGTGAACTGAGTAGTCGTCAACAGAAGAACGCGTCTGTTTGAGGATGTAAGCAATCTGGTTTTTCCGTTCTGCTTCGACGAGTTGCGCACTGCTCCGCGCTTCATCTAACAATTGATTGGCTAACGGAATTAGCACTGCGTTCCTGTCTGACGCTGCTGTATCGGCATTCTGCCTGGACACATAAACAAGTTCACGACATCGTGCGACAACGTTGTTCATCTGACCAACTTTGTCGCCCTTGTTAAGGTTTTCCGCTAGAGCTAGAGATAGGCTATCTGCTTGACCTTGACCCTTCTTCTGTTGCGCAAGTAACAAATAAAAACCAAACCCGATGATGCATGCCGTCAACAGAAGACCAACCACAAGCGCGGTCATAGTCAGCATGCTGCCCTTTTCTCGATTGTATCGAGCTCTTCGATTCTGGTTTGGATTTGTGTGTGCCATTTATTAGAACGTGGCTGAATGGGTCCGCGTGTTATCCTGTGATTCTACCAAAGCATGGATTGATGAGACGCAGAAACATACGCAGTAATAAGGGCGCACAGATTGCCGAATTTGCCGCGGCACTTGTGCTGCTTGTTTTGCTGTTCTTCGTGCCCATGCTTGATTTGGGCATCTTGCCGGTACGGTATTTCCTCGCTCAAGAATTAATTAGTACTTACGCACGTAAGCTCTCGTTGTGTGAAAGTTTGAGCCAATCGTACGCGGTTATGGACGCCGACCCTTCACTCGAATCTAGATTGATTCATCTTGGCGGTGTGCAACCGAAAGCGATCAATTTGCGTTTGGTGATTACACAAACCAACGATCCTCACGAGCGCATCGTCATTACTGAGCCTCGAAAAATTCCAAAGGAGTGGTTGCCTGAAGGTCGGAAAAACCCCTGTGAATACATTCTCGAGCTTTCATGCGATTGTCAGATTGCACCTGCGATTTTGTTGCGCTACGGCGGCATTCACGCGATGGGTTTGACTGACGCAGTTCCATTCAGGATTGGAGCCACTTCTCCATGGGAAAACCTGGGACGCAACCCAATCACAAAAGGTTATTTCATCAATGAATAGGGCGGCTAAGGCCGTTATTTTCTTGATCTCGTTTTGTTTCATATGGCTGTTCCCATGCAGTTCTTATGGAACTGCTGAGGATACTGATTCAGATTACTTCGATGATTTCTCTGACGACGCGTTCAACAAGCGTTACGACTGGATTATCGCTGTCGATTCCTTGAACATGAAAGATTACATGAACTATAAAGGTTCGCAGCTTCACCCGATTGCACGCGAACGTATCAACTATCGATTGACTAACCGCTTCGGGCGAGAACGCGCATCGTATGATCCAGTGTTTTTCGAAGAACTCTGGTATCACGACTGCAGTCCGATCGGCTGCCGAAAGGCGCATAATCTAAACATCGACGCGGGTGAGCAGGGTGTAATTTACTTCAAACCCTCCAAAGATATTTACGCTAATCACTGTGCTGTCGCCAACACCACCGTCAGATTGTTGCTTGATTGCATGCTGAAGAAGTCGATGCTTAGCTGTGTTATCGTGCCAGACGAAATTTTTGCGCAGGTCCAGAGCGACCTGGGGCAATTTGGATTCTACTCGCAAGAGATCAAACCTGACACCGGAATCGCCGCAACCATGCACATCATGCTGATGTCACAGCCAAGCAGTAAAGAAGCATCGGTTTACTATTTCAAAGGTCAATGAATTCAGCAATGTTTGCTGATGTGATTAAGTTGTAGTGCGTCGAATTTTCCGGAACTCTCGAGCGCCGCAAAAACTTGATCGACGTTTGAGGCTTCGATCAGAACAGTGGTTAACCGCCCATTGGTCGAGGTCTTCAATATCTTTCCACCGGCCGCAACGACCGTTTGGCGCGCGACTTCTTCTGAAACATCATTTTTGAGCATTCCCAAAATCTGATTTTCGACGTGCTCTGGTTTATTTTGCATCATCACCTGCATCGGCTGTTAGTCAGTAGAGTAGAGGAATCAATCGGCGTGTTTGTGATTGAAGTTGTTGATAGACTGCTTCATTCTTTTCGATTAAAGCACGTTCGTGTTCGGTGATAATCCACTTCAACGCTACAAATATTCCTGGAATTGCAAACAGTGGATACCATGTGCCCAGAACTAGCGGAATTCCGGACAGTGTCACAAGTGCTGCAAAAAAGCATGGATGACGTAGTTGAAAGATTCCTGGTTTGTTGTATGAACTTTCAGTTGCATTGTCCTTCAGAGCCGTTGTGATTGACATTACTTGAATGGTGAGACCGACTGTTGCGATCGCCAGTCCAATATACCTGGCTGTGTGTAGAGCAGTCGAATCGGCCGTGAAGACACCCATGTTTAGACGCTGACAAAGTCCGCAAGCTGCAAAATAGAGCAGAAGAAAGAGAACTGCGCAAAGTGGCTTTGCAAGCTGCATTGCCAACCTCTTGGGTTTGTTTTTGACTTCTTCGAACTTTGGCAGCCGCGGATCTCCTGCAATCAGTTTAGGCAGCAACGCACCGCAGGTGATGGCGCTAGCCAATACCCATTCGATGAACATAATTGACTGAGTCGGTTCATTTAAAACGAGTTGGTGTGTCCGTCTGATACCACAGATTGGTACAACAGAGATGCATGTCCCAAGCAGTAAACCGACGGCGATGCCTCGTAAAACAAGAGACGTTTTATTTGGATTTTTCTTTTGCGTCGCTGCTTCATTAGTCATGGAATCGCGGGACGCTCCAATTTTACAAATTACGTGAGGGTAGCTGCGCCAAGCACTTTCAAACTGTATCGAACGAGTGATTCGACATCATCGTCGAGCTTCTCTTCTTTCGCTTTTTTCAAGGCGAGGTTTATTTCGGTGCTTGTGTAACCGAGATTCTCTAGAACGTTGCGAACTTCCTCAATGGCACCGCTCACACCAGTAGACGCTTCTGGACTGAATCCTCGCTGACGAGTCCAGTCTTCAATTTTTGCCTTCAATTCAAGGATAATACGTTGCGCCACTTTTGCGCCAACGCCGGGAGCCTGGCTGATCATCTTCTGGTCGCCCGCAAGTATCGATTCTGCTAGTTGCTCTGGTCCGAGTGTACCAACGAGAGCTAGAGCTAACTTTGGCCCGATGCCACTTACTGATTGAAGTAGTCCAAAAATTTGGCGCTCTTCTTGAGTGGCGAATCCAAAGATATTCCACTCGGTTTCGCGAATAGTTACGGCTGTGTGCACGAATGCATCGTCGCCAGGTAATCCCAGTAACATCAGGGTTCTGCGCGAAACGGTAAGCTCGAAACCAACACCGCCAACGTCAAGAACCAATCGGTCCGCCTGACCTGTGGTCATTTCCTTGAGCGCAATTTTTCCGGATAAATATGCCAGCAATTTCTCAATCCATATCTCAAGTAAGTGTTGATTCTAGCAATGCTAACTCACAACACATGTCCAGCCCGGTCAATTCACCTACCGACCGATTTACCCAGAACCCGCGACTGAGCACGATTTCTAAACGAGATTAGTCTACCATTTCAGGCAAAAACTAGGGAAAGTCGGTACATTTGGGTGAGCTGGAAGTTTGTTCTATAGACACAGAAGGATGACATCATGAGAAAACAACAGCGCATAAGACGACAATTTATGCGCCGCATGCGTTCATCTTGGCCTGGTGATGATTGGGAAGCTTTAGCACCAGTGCATTATCGGTTAATGGGTTTGTGGGGTCGAATTCACCCTCGTACTATCATGAACTACATGGAAGAGTTTTATCCGAAATACTATCGACGGAATCTTGTCAGGCAGGGGCTTTTTAGCGGCGAGATGATTGAGCATTGGCGGCGGAAACGCAAGCAAATGCTACGGGCGAATCCAGCCGCCACCACATCTGGTGAAGCAAATTAGCGGATGAATTGGTGCTTCAATCATCCCATTTAAGAAATCGGGGCGAGAGGATTTGAACCTCCGGCCTTCCGCACCCGAAACGGACACGCTACCAAGCTGCGCTACGCCCCGATATATAGATTTTAGCAGGAGCGCAAGGCATTTTCGATATCTTGAATTGTCTTAAAACGTAGCTCGCTGTCATAGCTGGTGCACTGAGACACTATCAGGTCCAATTCTGCGCTGACAGATGGTGTGCTTTGCGCTGGATGAGACTGGGAAATTGGAGTTGGGTCTTCGCCCGTTAACAGATAAGCTAATGTCGCTCCGAATGAATAGACGTCGCTTGCTGCAGTAGGTTCGCCTCTGAATTGCTCAGGCGCAAGGTAGGACGGTTTACCGACCACCGTGCCTGTAGTTGTAGCGGACTGGTCTAACGTCTGTGCGACGTTGAAGTCAATCAACTTCAGAATTCCATCAGTTCCTAATATAAGGTTCTCGGGTGTGAAGTCTCGGTGCACTACAGGTGGTGACTGCTCATGCAAGTACTTCAGCATGTCACACATCTGCAAAGCGAGAGAGATGACTTCTTCATTGCTTAATTTGCCCCGCTCTTTGACGACATTGTGGAGATTCGTGCCGTTCAAATGTTCGAGAACCATGTAGGCACGATAATCTTCGACAAAATAATCCAGAAGCTTGACGATGTTGGCGTGCTGAAGTTGGCTCAGCAAACGCGCTTCTTTTTCGAATCGTTCAATCGCTTTCCGTCGGACTGACAAGTCAACGTACACAGGCAGTACGAACTCTTTTAGAACTGCGTCTTCGCCCGATACGCAATCCTTTGCTAGATAAACAGAACCCTGTCCGCCGACCGCAATTACGTTGGTGACGCGATACTGATTGTCCTTCAATAATGCGCCGGAAATGAGCGGTTTCAGCTTGTCTCGTTTCGGAGGTCCAGTCAGCGCTTCTAACCAGATATCCGTATAGCTGTAGTCACTCGGAGGTTGCAACGTCGTAATTAAATCCGTGTCTTTTTCAGCATCGGGAGCCCATCTTTCGATTGCCCTCAATATCTCTTCTTTAGAGGAAATCGAGCGAATGATATCCAGGCGAACTCTGACCGGTTCACGATTTCTCATTGCGAACACTAACCACTTCTCTTCCGGATCCTTGCCATTACCTGGTTCTAAGTGAATGGCGGTGACGTCTTCCCATCGATTAGTCTTCTGTCCGATCTGCCCCTTGTTTAAAAATCCGAGCAACGGCCTTGATGTTTTTGTTACTAGAAATCCTTTCGATGACAGCTCGAATATTTGCGGTGTTGAGCGCCTGGAGACTATCAGCGCAAAGACATAAAGAACCGCAAGTGTGATTGGAAACATCGCTGGAATCCAGGGATGTTCATCAACGAAACTCGCGAATGAACCGGAAATATCGTTCGCCTTGAAGCCGTTGAAGTACAGGTACGTCCAATACGCGGCATTCGTGCGCGCTAAGAAGAGCATTCCAAGCATCATAACGAAGTAGCCTTCCGCTCTTAGAATCATTGCTGAAAGATTCGGCTTGAGCATTCGCTTCACCGCTTGTGGTGACAGCGCTGCACCTTGCATGCGTTGTCCAAGCAGTTGCTTTGTGCCTGCTCCAATGACCGAGTTGTAGGCTTTGATTGTGATTTTGTTGTCTGACTTCAATACCTGGTCTTTAGCCTTGAGCATTTCAGCTTTCAGATGCTGCGGCTTCAGAAGCAAAACTGTTTTGCTGTGCTCTTCGACCCAATCATCAATCAAGCCTGAATAAGCCAGTTTCGCCGGAAACATAATCGGCCACCACAAGCGTAAAATCGTTCTTTTCCACGCTTTTGCAAACGATGGGCGCAAACCGTTTTCGTCGCATACCATCAATCCGACAAGCGACCATCCAAGGGACGTTTGCCACTTAGAACTCAGTGTGACGGCGAAGTACAAAGGACAGGCAAAGATCGGCAGAATGGAGAGTACGACTGTCAGCCACGTGGAGATGAGCGTCGTTGCCAGTGGTGCAGTAGCCGGGTCAGCGCCCAGGTACGAGCACACAGCGTTAACCACGATAGGACCGACGTAGCTTCCGCTTCCTACTTGCAGAGCGAGCATAGCGGAAGGGAAGAAGATTGGAACTAGCGCTGATAGCATGTAGACGGTGAATCCGAATACGCCAGAAGCAAGTGCGCATGCCACTATTGAATGGAAGTCTCCGTGCAACCCGGGTATGAAAATTCCGATTGCAGCAACTGAGAAAGAGACTACAATCGCACCAAACATGCCAATGACACCAACATCAAACAGTTCAGCGATGCTGACGAGAGCGGCTGATGGAAGTGTTTTCTTCGCCTGCCGCACCATGTTGGATGGGTCTTCATCATAAAGGCTATCGTTTAAATTGGTTGGTACGAGTGCGGTTTTGGCTTTCTCACCACTAGTACTGAGAGCCGCAGTAGTATCGAGAGCCTCAGAGTTGTCGGGAGCCTCAGTGCTTTTCACCTCGACGGGCTCAGTAGCACCGAACTCGGTACCATCCTTAGCGACAAGCTCCGGTGTATCTTCCTTAGTTTTAGTTTGCTTATTGATGTCGCTCATTGTTTCAGAACTCTCTCGCTTACTTTGAGAGCCTCTTGCAGCGCTTGTTGAATGATGCTGTGTTCAGAGTTGGCTTCTGCTGTCTTTCCTTGTTCTTTGTAGACCTGTAATTTGATTGCGTGCGCTTCTATCAGGTTGGGATTGATCTTGAGTAGCAGATCGCATTCTTTCAGCGCATCAACAAATTGATGGCTGTCGGCTAAGGCGTGTGCTTTTACAAGCCTCAGCGGGAGATACAGCAACGAGGTCATGTCCCAACGCTGAAAGCGGTCCAAGCCTGCTTGAGCAACTTTCGCAGCTTCTTGCGGGCGATGTAATTTCACCAGTGCCGATGATTTGTAAAAGCTTCTTTCAACCAGGTCATAGCGGTAGGGATAGTCATCGACATTTTTTACCGCTTCTGCATATTTGCCCTGAGCAAGACGCAACTGGGCTTTCGCTAAGTATTCAAAATCGAAACCACTGATACTTTTTTCCATGTCGTCGAATTTGCCGAGAGCTAGGTTAGCTCGGTTCCTCAGGTCGCGGGCTCCGATGTAACCTAATTCGTCTACGTCTTCGTTCCAGGGTGGTGATTTTTCTGCGAGCTTTGACGCTTTCTCCATACTCTGTTTATAGACGCGCTCAAGGTCAGGAGTCCACAGGTCTGTGTTCCTCAATACTGGTGCGCCGAGCGCCTCGGCTGTCGCGATTAACTGCATGCTTCTCATCGCCGCCACAGATTCTGGACTTATCTTGCCGTGCTCTTTCATGAACTCGATGTATTGCGATGATTTGTCGAACTGACCGCTGTACAGCCCTGACCAATAGCCGCGGTAAAGCTCGGGCGCCCACGCTCTCTGCGTTTCTGGAATATCCTTGTTTAGTAAAACTAGCGCTTGGTCTTCTTCTTTGATTACATCAGCGAAGTGAGCCTGCTCGAAATCAACTCGAGCTCGCCAGAGATAATTACTTGCCAGATTTGGATATTTTGCAATCAGCGCGTCGCCGATTTTGAGACCTTTTTCCCTGTCTCCATATTGCATCTGAGTCTGTTCGGCACTCAATCGCGTGAGGATGGCGGGATGACCCGACTTTTCCATATCAGCAATTGCTTCGTCGATAATTTTTGTGCGAATCCCAAGCAGTCCAGGGGTTTCTTCTGTCTTTGAGTTTGTTATTTGACTCAATTGACTGTATGCGAAATCTCGTTCACCGATCGACCCGAACAATGACATTGGAATCAAGCGGTTGTATGTGAAATCCATTTTTGGCCCAGTGCCATAGGCGTACCAGAACAGAGCTTGAATTGACATGTAACCTAGAATCAACGCGACGCAAATGATCATGCGTGATCGAATTAGTCTTTTTTTGTGCGCCGCAAGAAACGCTTTTTCGCGCTCCCTTCTGTCGGCAACGATAACCGCTTTATCAACGAGCGCCGTTTGCTCCGACGCAACTGCTGTTGCGGATTTCGCGCCGGAATAGTTCACTTCGGATTTGTTTGGTTCGGAATTGTTTGGTTCGGATTTGTTTGGTTCGGATTTATTCAGTTCTGATTTGTTTGTATCGGATTTGAGTGTCTCGGATTTGTTTGTGTTTGAATTGATCGCTCCAGCTTGTCCGGCTTTGTCCGCTCCAGCTTCGTTTGCTTTAGCTTCGTTTGCTTTAGCTTCGTTTGCTCCAGCTTCGTTTGCTCCAGCTTCGTTTGCTCCAGCTTCATTGGTGCCTTTGGCGTTTTCTTCAGGATTTTCTTGAACGCCATCAGAATCGCTCACCTTGAGGTGAACGTCTTCCTTGAGCCGCTCTTTGAAATCCTTATCCACTCTACGTCTCCGTAAACAATTTGCCGATGCCTTTCTGTGAATATATCGGAACAATTCCAGCCTTTACGGCTGCAATGTCTGCATATCTCTCAGTGGTATCGAGTTTGGTGCATTTATCCACTACTCGATCTAACGCATCCGAAATCTCTGGCACTATCTTCGCTGGATGTGACTCGCTCAATGGCACTGGATCTTTGCCTGTAAGCAGAAAATGCAGTGTGCCTCCAAATGCATAGATGTCACTTTGTCTTGATGCCTTCCCCTGAAGTTGTTCAGGCGCCATATACGCTTGTTTGCCGACGATTGTCCCTGTCATCGTGCCGATGAATTGATTGGACGCACCAAAGTCGATGATCACAATTGTGCCGTCGTTTCGTAGCACGATGTTCTCTGGAGTCAGGTCGCGATGGATGATTGCAGGCTCGTAGTTATGCAAGTAGTCGAGTGCTGAAATGATCTGAACTGCCCAATCCAAAACTTTAGCCTCCGGCTGCGGACCGTTCTGGCGCACCAGTTGGCGCAAGTCCTGACCAACGACATGCTGCAAAAGCAGGTAGTGATGACCGCCCTCGGCAAAATGGTCGACAACAGAGACAATGTGCGGATGACGCAGTTGGGCGAGAATTCCCGCTTCACGACTTAAAGCCTTTTCCGCAGCATCGCGATTGGTCGTTTCCATATGCTCGGGAACGACGGCTTCTTTCAACACGCGCATTTCCTTCTGACCATCTTGTACCAGATAGATCGCTGAAAGTCCTCCGAAAGCAAGTTGCCGCAGCACTTTCAGTCGACCGTTCTGAAGCTTAGCGTCTGGCTCCAGTGGCACGAAGTTCGTTGACGAGAACCGACGCCCCAGTTCCTCGTTCCACATATCTGTGTAACTGAGCTGACTCAAGCCTTTGCTCTGGTTGTGCAATTCAGTTTGATAGTCGAACAGTGATTGCGCTTTGGTGCAGTTAACGCCCCATAGTTCAATTGAGAGTAACAGTTGCTCAGCGTCTTGCGGCGCCATGTCTGACAGGGGAAGAGTGATGGAGTTGCCGGAATTCAATTCGAGCAGAAGTGCTTTTGTCTCGGGCGTTCCACCGGTAACTTGCGCTGATGTTACCCCGATCCAGCTTTGCCAACTTTTGACTTTGTTGATTCGTGCTACCAAGAACGGCAGAACGAGTCCATCTCGATTGATTAGAAGATCGTCCGAGCAGCTTGCCTTCGCAACCTGGATGATAAATCCAACTGTAAAAATTGCAGCCGCAATAAGTAGAACAAGCGGCGCCAAAGTCAGATTTGCGCTGGCCACTGTTGGACCTGCGGCGCTCATCAGAAATCCGATAACTGCAAGCAAGACAATTGCTGTTACCGCGAAATACACTCGATGAGCCGTTTCCGCCGCAACATTGAGTGGACGCAATTGAGGATGCTTGAGGGCAATCGTCAGGTCTGTATCAGCCAATTAAGCACCGGATCTTTGGATGGGTAAATTATACCCAAACGGAAGAGCCCGCTACTCAGCCTTAAGGCTAATATTGCCGCCGTTCATATGACCGTGTGAAACCGCTGCCCGAGCGTGCGATAGGAGGATTTTTCCTTCGTCGTCCATGTTGTTGTTGAACTGGCAGATGCCCAGGCTTACAGTAATAGAGAATTCCAAATCGTCAGTGCTGAAAGGCGTTTGAGCGATATCGTTGCGCAGTCGCTCTGACACTTCGATCGAGCCGTTCACGTCTGTCGCGGTGAGAACTACTGTCAGCTCGAAAGGTCCAGTGCGCACTACGATGTCGGAGTCACGCATCTGTGATGCGACGATCTTTGCCAGTTGCGAGATTACCGTGTCAGCAGCATGTTGCCCGACCGAACGCACTAGCTCTTTATGTTGGTCCACTTCCAGTACCACCACACTCAGTGGCACATTGTATCGGCGTGCTTGCTTCAATCCTGTCTTCAAAAATTCGTCGAGATAGCGAGGAGTCTTGAGAGATGTCAGTGGATCTGTCAGAGAAAGTTCATGCAATTGCATGTCTTTCTCCTTCAGTTCGTCTCTCAGAGCCTTGACCTTCAGCAGTGAACGAACTCTGGAAAGCAATTCGTTCGGTGCGAAAGGCTTGAAAAGAATGTCCTCTGAGTGAGGTTCATCAACTTTGAAGGCAGGAATCGGCTGCTCACGGTTGCCGAGAAAAATAATTGGAATGTTGCTTGTTTTCTGCTCCGCCCTCAAGCGCTCGAAAACGTCCATGCCGCCCATCAATGGCATGTGCAAATCCAGAATGACAACGTCTGGGGTGCGTACTTTACAGGCTGCGAGCGCTTTGAATGGGTCATTTGCCGATGCTACGGTGTAGCCAGCACGACGCAGCAACTCGGAAATCAGCATTGTGTGTGCCGGTTCGTCGTCGACTACCAAGATGTTGTGGTTGGCTTTCACGGTCTGGTAAGGATTTCCTGTTTATCGGGCGCTCTAAACCCAACTGCGAATGACGGCGCCAAATCGACGCCCCTGCAAAGGATAATAGACGGTCTCGGGGGTTTCAACAACTTGTCAATCCCGCTCCGACTCAATCTGAGGGATGTTTATACTGCCGTGTGTGCCGGTTTCCATGCGGTCTATCTCCTCGATATTGACAGAAACATCTTTGGCAAATTTCTGGATATTCAAACTCATACATCTGGGCTCGTATTTTTTCACGCGCTCTAGACCGCGTCTTAACAGTTTTAACGCGCCGACATGGTTCTCACGCAGAAAGTGATAGTAACCGACTGCAATTTGAATGATTCCCTGTATTAGCTCGCGCTCGTCTGACCGGTCATGGGTCCAAAGATGTTCCAGGGTCTCGTGGCAGTCGAAAAATTCACGCTTGTTGAATTGTTCGACGCCCTCGAAAAAAAGTTTTTCGCGTTCGTCTTCAGTCATGTCATCCCAATTTGGCTAGCACTATTACATCTGTATTTCGTGGAAGATCGCTCAGTTCGGCTTTTGCCAGAGTGTTGACATGTTCCACGCTGAGCAAGCCTGAGAGGTCTACGATTTTTGGACCTACTAAAAGCATAATGTCTGGAATTACCTTTCCAGCATCGCCCCATACAGCGTGCTCTTCCGCAATGTTGGAGATTGCAGACTCTGTTTCGTTGACTGTTGTTTGTTTGACGACCCCGTTCTGAATTTGCAAACGGATGCTGCCTGCAGAATCCATGATCCTCAATGCTTGCATCTTGTTGCGAATCAGTCCGCCGAAGTGGCTCTGTGTCCATTCAGCGCCGAAGATTTGAAAATACTTGGACTGCGCCGCTACTTTTACGGTGTCTTTCGATACGCGCATCGATTGTGCGACGAGTTCTGTTTTCTCTTCTTCTGTGAGGGATTTCCGTGCGTCTTTGTTTTCAGTCATCGACGTTGCACCGTATGCAGTGGCGCGAATGACGTTGGTTCGCGAGTCAATCTCTACATGAATTTCGATGGATGCCGGATCGGCTCCCATTTTCTGAACGGCAGCGTGCGCTTCTTCTCTAATTTTGAGAATGTCGTCGTTGGTTGGATTAATTACCTGGCGTTCAACTGTTTCGCGAATTAGTGCTAAAGCAACGCCAATGGCAGAAATTACATCTGCGTAGGACGCCAGTGAGTGAGGCATGTTTAGCTCTTTGGCTACGAATGGCACAATCGCTGCTGCACCGCCGCCGCCACCAACTAATGTAACAAGAGCCGGGTCTAGTTTATGGTCTTTGATCAGTTGTTTCACAACCGGAATGCACTTGTCTGCCGCCATTTTGAGCATGTCTTCCGCGAGCTTCTCACCGGGGCGGTTAAGATGTTTTGACAATTCGCCGAAAGCTAATTTGATTTTTTCGTCGTCGCCGCGAGCACAGTCCTGATCTGGAACTAGTTTCAGCAAGTTGGAGGCACAGGTCGGAGTAATGCACAGAGTTGGCTCGGCATCACCATCGGCGATTGCTAAGTAGTCTGCGGGATCGTCTGACTTAGGCTGTACCGTTCTGATTTTTGGATTGGTCAAATTTTCTGCGAACGAGACATATCCAAGACCAGCGATGTGCGCGCTACGCGGTCCAACATCAATTATGTTGTTCGAATCTATACGAGGCATGGAACCGCCTGCGACACCAACTGTTCTCACATCTAAAGTGCGCATGTAAACTTTGTGTTCGCCAACTTCGCCCGAGCGGATTTGCGCTTTGCCGTTTGAGATTGCCGATATGTCGGTGCTTGTTCCACCGACTTCCAGGAAAATCCCATCTGAAATGCGCAAGAACATCATCGCCGCTGCCACACCGGCTGCCGGCCCGGAGAGCATGGTCAAGATCGGACGACGACGCATAGCTTCGATATCCATGACTCCGCCATCGGAGCGCATGATCATTACCGGAGCTTTGATGCCTGCTCCTCGCACGCTCGTTTCTGTCATGTCAGCGCTCTCAATCATCTTCGGCAACATAGCTGCGTTGATGACTGCGGTGCGTGTGCGTACTTTCAATCCATAAAGCTGACTGACTTCCGACCCTGATGTTGCGAGCAAACCTTTGGCTCGAGCGATCTCTAAAACTTGTGTTTCTTGCGACGGATCATCGACCGAAAATGCCTGTGTGACTGCAATCGCTTTTGCACCGGCTGCTACGAGTTGATCCAAAGCTTGCTCGATAACAGTTTTTTCGATTCCATTTTTTGTATCGATGAACTGATAGTAAGTCGTCAAATATTTCTCCGGCGCCAGACGGATTTTGCCCAAATTCGTGGAGGGCTTTGCCAGCCAGTTGCTCGAAGATGAGCCAAGGCAAATGATTCCGACTGGTGCGACGTCACCTTCGAGTAGCGCGTTCGTAGCTTGCGTTGTACTGTGCGCGATAAAGGTTACATCTTCTGGTTTAATTCCGGCAGTTTCAAGCAACTTCGTTAGTGAGTCGATAATTCCTTTCGCTACACCTTCGCTCGCCTTGTGCGTGGTTGGCACTTTCGCGCGTCCGAGCACTTCAAGAGTTTCGGCATCGAGTGCTACAGCGTGCGTGAACGTGCCACCAACATCGATACCAATTCTTACCTTTCGGATGTTATTCTCGTCGCTCATTTCACGTAACCCAGCGAGACGGAGAGAATCAAGCCGAGCAAGGTCGCAGTCCAGGCATATGGGACTGTTTTCCTCAACAAGACTTGAGTGTCAGTATTCAAATATGTGGCGATCCAGATGTTTGCAGTGTTTGTTGGATCGCAAATGCCCTGCAGTTGTCCGACAGACAAAAGCATTGACATGATCGCCGACGAACCCAGTTTGGTTGAGGTTTGAACGAGGGCGACAAGTCCACTGCCCATGCCCCACAAACTGAGTGGACCTCGGTAAAGAGCGAAGGGGGCGATGACAGTGAAGACGATGACATAAGGCAACGCTTCAGTCGGTACTGCTGCCGCGAGAATCGGTTGAATCGAGCTGGTGACGGCTTTGTGGCTGACGCTGTTTATCAACATTCCGATTCCCATCATCAGAACGACCGCTGGTATGACCGCTGTTATTCCGTCGATGATCGAGCGCGTTAATACGTTGACAGAATTTCTCTTCCAGGTAATGAAAACGCAGTATGTCAATCCGAATATAAATGCCGGGATGAAATCCCAGTTGAAAAATAAGACGAGCACCAGTGGTAGTATCGGTGTGAAAAGCGCAAGTGAAGGATTCTCCTGCGCGTTTTTTTTGTGCCGTATCGCTGCATAGACTCCCAATAGTCCAAGAACTATTCCGGCTACCGCAATCGAGTTGGGGTCAGCCACTTTCACGACTTTCGCTGCAGCTTCGTGAGGGGCTTGCTTTAACGCATAAAACATTCCGGCGAGCGCAGCAAGACAGATTCCGCCCGACACAAGATTTTTTTTGCTCTTTAACTCGATCAGTAGGAAAGCGATAACAACGGCACTGAACAGCATTGAGAATGGAACAACGAAGTTGATGATCTGATCCTGAGTCAGCTTCAGAACATCCATATAAAGCGCCCAGCTTGCGATGTTGAACATGCCACCAAGACTGATGCCAAAGAGAAACAGACCGCCCGCAGTGACGCTTGAAATTCCGAGCGATAACATCACAGGTAGAACGATTGTGCCAACCATGATCACCGCTCCTAACCCACCAAGGGTCGAGAAGAGAACGGTTGTCACGCCGGTCAGAATCACAGCCAACCAGAATGGATTGTCACCGGCAAACTCCGCGACATATCGAATGAGCGACTTGGCGATGCCTTGCTTGTTCAATAGTTCGGCCAGCATGGCACCAAACATGGTGGTCGTATATGTGTTGTTCAGCTTAACGGCACCTTTGCTTATCACTTCGGTCAGTATGTCTTGACCAGGAATTTGAGCAATGACCGCGATCAGGAGCGCCATGATCGGAAGCGCGAGCAAAGCGCTGATACGTCGGCTATACATGAGCATAGCCATGCATAGAAAAACGAAGAGGCAGGCGATTCCGATGAACATTCCGGCAATGATCCAGCTTTGGAAACAGTTATGTCAAGCTATTTTTTTCAGCTTGTATGGTTCTCTCACAACTGTCTCAATTTCGTATATCAAGTGTTTATCCACTAGCTCTCTTCAATCTCAGCGTCCGGCCATCGAGTTCGCTATGATAGACACACCGTCCTCTTGAAGGAAGTGCGTGAAGAGTACGAAGGCACTGCATGTGGAAGGGCTTTAGATGCTTGGTTTTTACGTCTATCAGTTTGTTCCGATCATGCTCTTGGAAGCATTCGTACTCTGGCGTATGAAATTCGCCGGAATTCGAATGTCTTTGCTGGATTCGCTGATGCTCAATTTCGCATCCTTCGTCGTTCTGTTACTGGGTTTGGGTCCATATATCGCGGGCATTGGACCCTGGGGATTGACTCTGTTCTGTACTTATTCAACTATGATTGAAGGTGCATTTTTGATGTTGCTGGAATCAGAGCATCATTCTCCGAAAAAAATTTGGTTGACTGTATTTGTCGCAAATCTCGTTAGCTGCATTATGCTAGGTATAGAGACACTTTTTGTCACGCCAACCAAAGGCTAAGCAATGAACAAGATCATCAGAACTTTTTTGCTTCTGCCTTTGTGTGTCACCATATACGGTTGCTCAAAATCGCAGCCGGCCGCTGAGAAGACCTGGCAAATTTCTTTCGATGATGGCATTAGAGCATCGCAATCGAAAGATTATTCCGACGCTGAAACCAGTTACAGACAAGCTTTGACCAGCGCGCAAGCTTTTGGAAAGGATGACGTCAGGCTGGCAAAGACTTACTTCGCTCTCGGTGAAGTTTACACCGCCGAAGGTAAAACTGAAGATGCGAAGCGAGCTTTTACCAACGCATACGGTTTATACCGAGCACTATGGACTTCGCAAACAAATGCAGTCGATAAGCGTGACTTCGCGCTTGAGCTTGCAACAACTACTCTGCACCTGGCAAATATTGCTTGTGATTCGTTGCGAATGGATGACGCTGATCGCTTGTACAACGAGGCTTTAGCGGTCGAGGAATCTGCATTAGGGTCTGACGATCTTAAAGGGCAGATCCTGCAAGGCAAAGAAAAATTGTACAAAATGACTGGCCGTGCCGCTGACGCAGAGAAGATTCAAGCGCAAATCTCTGAACTCAAGGCATTACCTTCCGTCGATGAAACTAAGGATATGACTTGGAAGCAATTGAATCAGGCTGGTCAATCTGCATACGAATCAGGCAATCTTGCAAAGGCAGAAAAGCTATTCACTGCGGGAATCGAGCGAGCGACAAAGTCCGTGCAGAAAGCCGAAAGCATGCGTGGACTGGCGCGTATATATGATCAACGAAAAGAATACGAACGTGCGATCCAACAGCTCGAGGAAGCCCGTCCTCTGCTACTTCGCAAGGATGAGCATCAGCAGGCGCTGGCGGACAATTACAACAGCGAAGGCTGGATTTATTTCGGTGTCAAAGATTACGGGAAGGCAGAGAAATGTTTTTTGGACGCTCTGCACTTGATGAATAAAAAGGAACACCTCGAACAGGAGCGTGCGCGGGTTTCCTTACAAGGTTTGACAAAAAGTTTTGCAGAAGACGGCAAAGAATCGGAAGCCGAAAAGTATGCAACTCAAAAGGTCGACTTGACGGTTGAGATGTATGGAAAGCAGGACTCGCGCTACCCGGAAGATTTACTCGCGGTTGCGATTCTGCAGGCTAAACAGAAGAAAAATTCTGAGGCTGCGAAGGGTTTTCAGGCTGTGATCGACATTGAAGAAAAAGACCCCAGCCCTCGGTATATGCTTGCCGCCCTCGATTCGTACGCGAAATTTCTGCGCGATACAAAGCAAAATTCGCTGGCGGACTCGGTTGAGCTGCGTGCCAAGAATCTACGAGCTGAGTTCGAATAAGGCATTATTTTTCTTTCGGCAACGAAACTTGCAAAGCTAATCTGCGTCCTGTCTCTGGAAAGAGAGAAAATTCATGGGGGCACTATGGCTAAGCAACTGAAGAAAGGCGACAAAGTTTCGTGGGAAAGTGCTCAGGGCACCGTGCACGGCACTGTTCAGAAGAAGGTGACGAAACCCACCAAAATCAAGGGACACAAAGTCGCCGCTTCAGAAGAAAATCCCGAAGTGATCGTAAAGAGTGACAAGACTGGCGCCAAGGCTGCGCATAAACCAGGGGCGCTCAAGAAAAAGGCGTCTTGAATTACAAATGGAATTTCTTTTTGCTCTTTTGCGAAAACGGCTTCTGGGGCGTGACAACGGTGCTTGCATCTGCCGTTGTGGCAATAGGCAAACCGCCATGTTTACCCAACCAATCCAAAGTGTCGTTCATCACAATTGGTTTTATGAACGACGTGCCTAGCAGAATGTGTCCACTGCCGGGAATCTCGACCAGGTCTTTATCTGGGGTTTGAATATTGTCAAAAACGCGCGACACCGACTGTGGATTGACGATCTGATCGTTTTCGCCCTGTAGAAACAAAACAGGAATATTTCTCGGCACGTCCGCTGCCACCATGGGCATTTGACTGATGAAATTCATGGTGCCCATCATGTTTATCGCTGACTGATGACTTCGATTGAGCGGGTCGTGCACCATCTCATCACAAATTCGTTTATCGTCTGACACGTATTTCGTGTAGTAATCTGTCAAGTCGACAGGTTTGACGAGTTTTGCCATCCCGATAATAAAGTCTTTGCTCATCCCGCCTGGCTTGTGCAGATGCGGCTCCACACCCGCGGCGCAAAGAATAATTCCCTTTACATTTTTCGGCTCGTTAATCACCGCACGCATGAGCACGCCGCAGCCAGCGCTCTCACCCATTCCGAAGATAGCCGCTTTGGGATAGGTTTTGCGCAGAAGTTTGAGCAAACGACTTTCGTCGTCGCAGCTTACATTGAAGTCTGTATTGGTGCTGCCTGTGCTGCCTGTCCATCGCCCGTGACCGCGCAGGTCTGGCGCCACCACGAGATATCCGCGCATTGCAAGCGTGCGAGCGAGCACGTCAAAGCAGCCGCCCTGCTGAGTGAACCCGTGAATTGCGATGAAAATCAACCGCGGGTCGTTGTTAGTGTCGTCTTGCCACTGATAGAGCGGGATTTGTAGCTTCTGCGAAAGTGCTCCATTATCGATACGTTGTACGGCTGCCTTCGAAGGTGCAGCCGCCATCAAGGTGAGCGCGCCGGAGAGCAGCGCTGCTCCGAGCGCAGAAAACTTGAGTGAAAATCGATAAGGCATCCGCAGGCAACTCTTGAAGTTGGGTCCAAGGTTCTTATTCCTAATTATAGTGACGTTGGAGCAGTTGATTTGAGTCCGCATAGCGAGTTCTGGAAATTTCGGCGCACTGCGGCGCCAGTTGGTAGCGGCGGGGATTAAATGAGATTGCGACAGTGTTCTACGGCGCGAATTCTTGTAAAATCCTCACGTCATACCCGAATTAACTTGGAAGCGAACCATGAGTGCAACCATGACCGATGTTATTTGGCAACCCAAGGGCGATTACCTCAACAGTCGTGTGGCTGATTTCATCAAACAGCAAGGGCTGAAAGACTGGCAGCATCTTGTAAAGAAGTCGTCAGAAGACACTGAATGGTTCTGGAAAGCCGCAATCGACTACATGGGATTCCAGTGGACGCGCCCTTACGACCAGCTCATGGACCAGTCGGCTGGCTTTCCGTGGACGAAGTGGTTCGTCAATGGACAGTTGAACATCGCTGCAAACTGTCTCGATTGGCAGCTCGAAGCCGGCAAGAAAGCGGGTGCTCGCACTAGTGTCGGCAAGGATCACATGGCGTTGATCTGGGCGAGTGAAAATGGTGAGACTCGTAAACTGACCTACGGTGAGCTCAACGAGATGTCCGGAAAAGTTGCCGCGACACTCGATAAGCTTGGGGTAAAAGCTGGTGATGCTGTCGGCATCTATATGCCAATGGTACCGGAAGTGGTGGCAGTGCTGTTTGGTTGCTTGAAGGCGGGTGCAGTTGCAGTTCCCGTGTTCAGTGGCTACGGCGCTCAGGCTCTTGCTGCGCGTATCGAAGATTCCGAAGCGAAAGTTTTATTCACTGCAGATTTTGGAAAGCGAAAAGGCAAGCTAATTCCAATCAAAAATGATGTCGATGAAGCAGCGGCTAAGCTGCCCGGACTCAAGCATGTTGTTGTGCTGAAGCACGTCGGAAACGAAATCAATTGGGTTGAAGGACGCGACTTGTGGTTCGACGAAGTCGTGAATTCATGCACGCCGATGCCCACCAAAACAGATCTACCGGCGGAACATCCTTCGATGTATCTTTACACTTCGGGTACGACCGGCAAACCGAAAGGTTGTGTTCACACTCATGCCGGAGCGCTCGCCCAAATCGGAAAAGAACTTGGATTCAGCTTTGATGTCCAACCGGAAGACGTTTTCTTCTGGGTATCTGATATCGGTTGGATGATGGGACCCTGGGAGATGATCGGTGTCACTTTCTGGGGTGGCACAATCGTCATTTTCGAAGGGGCACCAACGCATCCAGCGCCAGATATCTTATGGCAAATTATCGAAAAACATAAAGTCACGTCTCTCGGAATCAGTCCAACTGCGATTCGCAGCCTGAGAACATTTGGTGATGAGTGGGTGCACAAGCACGACTTGAGCACATTGCGAATTCTCGGTTCGACCGGCGAAGCGTGGGACGAAGATAGCTACTTGTGGTTCTTCAATAATGTTGGTGGCAAGCGTTGCCCTATCATCAACATCTCAGGTGGAACAGAAATTGTCGGCTGTCTCTTGATGCCACTGCCAGTAATGCCAATCAAAGCATGTTCTCTTGGAGCTGCTGGATTGGCGATGGACGTCGATGTATTCGACGAATCCGGAAACAGCATTAAGAACGCCATCGGTCATCTTGTATGCCGCAAACCAGCACCATCGATGACGAAAGGATTTTTGAAAGATCCAGACCGTTATATGGAAACTTATTTCAGCAAGTTTCCCGGTGTGTGGTATCACGGAGACTGGGCGAAGATAGACAACGACGGTGCATTCTTCTTGTTCGGTCGCTCTGACGACACGATCAAAGTTGCAGGAAAACGTGTTGGACCGGGCGAAGTCGAGTCAGTGCTAGTTGAACACGCGAAGGTAGCAGAGGCTGCCGTCATTGGAGTACCACACGAAATTAAAGGCGATGCGCTTGTTTGTTTTGTCGTGTTGAATCCAAATGTAGACGGAACTGCTGAACTCGAAAAAGAATTGCGCTACGGAGTAGGAGAGCGTCTCGGCGCTGTTCTAAGACCCGAGATCGTTCACTTCGTTCCTTCATTACCGAAAACAAGATCGGGGAAAATTGTTCGTGCCACCATTAGGCGCAAATACCTGAGCGAACCTGTAGGCGATCTGTCATCCGTGGAAAATCCTGATGCTTTGGACGGAATCGTTCCTCTGGCAAAGAAATAAATCTAGACCTTGAAAAAAACGGAGCAGATGCCTGCTCCGTTTTTTTATTACCTAGATAAGCTTAAAGTCGCCCTTCTTCAGAGGCGACGAATCCACACGACTCGTCAGACGAATCCACACGACTCGTCAGACGAATCCACGACGGCTCGTCTGACTCGAACTCAAGACGGTTCGTTTAGAGACCAAGACAAATCGTAGTTGTTGCTGAACCCAAGACGGTTCGTTAGAGATTGTCGAATCCGAGCCGGTGCATGTCGCTCTTGTTGACGAAGTGTCCTGACAGAGAATTCTGCCACCAGATATGTCCGTAAGAATTGATTTGAACAGGACCCTTCGGAACCGGCGTTCCATCGAAGAAGTGTCCGCCATACGCGCCTAGTTTATCGCCCCATACCGGTGGTCCCTTGTAGGTTCCGGTCATATCCGCATAACCACCAGTTGGGCACTGCCCCCATTTGTATGGTGCGTCGTCAGGATTGGTCCACTTTGGCTTTTGAGCTTGTTGTTGCATCGCCTGCAATGCGTATGGATTCATCATCGCTTGCCCGTGCATAAAGTGGCGATTGTGGCGATCCATCATGCCTTGCATTGGCATGCCACCAAATTGGTTGGCGAATCCGTTTAACGGAGGGGTCTGATTCGGCATCACTCGTGGTGGCACAGCCGCAATCGCCTGGGGCGGTTTGGCCACAGGTTTCACCGCCACGGGAGCGGGTGCCTTCGTCACAGTCGCAGGAGCTTTCGCGATGGGTGCGTGATGCTCAGCGTCCACACTAACTTTGCCGTTTAACGGAGCGCGTTTCACGGGTGGTCGCGTATCAAGCTTTGGAGTATCCGCTTTTAAGAAGTCTTCAGCGGATGCCGCATTCTGAACAACAGAGAGGATCATCGCTGAAAGAAATATCGAACCAGTTTTCATAGCATCTCCAACGCACACTTATTTGATTAGACTTTCGCACTTAAGCAAACAAGCAGCTTCTAGCATCTACTGGCATTATCGCTTAATGCCCATGACATTGCACGGAATGCTTAACGGTATTAAATCTGGAGGCACTAATTCAATCCAACATTAAAGGTGAGAGGGGTCACTTCAAGAGCACACTCTCAGTTAATGTTAAGCTGAAAACGCGGGTTTTGAACTATCTGGAAAGGCAAGCCAATTAAGCGGTTTGAGGTTCGTCGATGTCTGTAAACGTTGATGTAATATAACTTCATTAAGCTAAGGAGGTAGGTGGCCAGGAGATACCATCACCCCTTAATCTTTCGTCGCCGCACCGCAAATAGCGCAGTGCTGTACATCAGATCGCCTAACGCAAATCAAATCGCGGTAACGCACATCAAATCGCGGTAACGCACATCAAATCGCAGCATCGCACATCAAATCGCAGCATCGCACACCACTGCTTCCGATTATTCAGTTGCGGTGGTGCTTGCGCGCTCAGGTGACCCGCGCGTACACGAAACTGCATCCGGATGCTAACTCGCAAGCAAGTCAGCAGGTAAGCCTGACTACGAGAACAAAGCCTGACTACGAGAACAAAGCCTCGATGAACATGTCGGGCTCGAAGTCTCTCAAATCGTCCATCTGTTCGCCCAGACCAATCAGTTTGACTGGAATCTTCAGCTCTCGAGCGACACTAAATACGACACCGCCCTTAGCGCTGCCATCAAGTTTTGTCAGAATTACACCTGTCAGCGGACAAACTTCGGTGAACACTTTTGCTTGCTGCAACCCGTTCTGACCAATGGATGCATCCAGAACTAACAGAGACTCAAGTGGCGAATCACCGGCATGTTTTTCCACAACACCACGCACTTTCTTCAGCTCAGACATGAGGTTTGCTTTGTTGTGCAAACGTCCCGCTGTGTCTATGACGAGCGCGTCGTAGCCTTCTTCTTTAGCTCGTTTAATCGCCTGAAATACAACCGCACCAGGGTCTGAGCCGTCTTGCAATCTGACGATATCGACTCCTGCGCGTCCTGCCCAGATCTCCAATTGCGTTTCAGCGGCAGCACGGAATGTGTCTGCAGCCGCCATCAAGACTCGCTTCCCTTCTTGCTTCAAGCGCCAGGAAAGTTTGCCGATACTTGTTGTTTTGCCTGTTCCGTTGACACCGACGACCATATAAATGTTCAAAGTGCCAGGTTTGTAATTCAGCTTGTACGGAGGAATGTTTGCGAGCATCGTTGAGAATTCGCGTTTCAAAAACGCCTCGACATCGCGGCTATTCCAATTTTTGGATTTAGCTTCTTTCCGTAAATCAGAGCAAATCTGATCGACTGTCGCGAGTCCCAGGTCAGCTCGAATCAGTTTTTCTTCAATCTCTTCGAGATAATCTTCATCGATCGGGCGCGGCGGTGGTGGCGCAACTGGTGCCATCGGCTGCGTTTGTTGAGCACCAGAATTGATACCAGCGAGCTCTTGCGGTTGACCCTCGATACCTCTATCGACGACCGAATCTACGACTGCACCCTTCGTTCGGACAAGCGCTGATTTCAGTTTCCCCAGAGTCGAACCCCACCAGTTCTTCCCTTGTTCTTGCGATTCTTGGTCGTTTGATTCGTTACTCATAAGTTTCGCCCAGGTCTTTGGTTTTACAGCTTGCTCAAACTTTCATCAGCAGGTGTGTCGCTTGATTCTCTCTCTTTGAATGAACCTTTCAGTCTGAAATGTTTTGCTTCTTCGGAGAGGTCCGAGAGGACACCATTAATAAATTTAGCTGCCTTTTCGTCTGCGAATCTGTGAGCTAATTCCACTGCTTCGCTGATAGCGACGTTAACAGGCACATCGTCGATGAAAAATGCTTCCGCGCATGCCAGTCTCAAAATATCTCTGTCGATGCTGACCATGCGATCAACATTCCATTTTGCTTTTGCGTGCTTGATGAAGTCATCGATCTCTTTGCGGTGCTGAACATAGACTGTTATGAGCAAGATCAAAAATTCACGAATTTCGTTTTTGTCGTTCTTTGGCAGATGCCCTTTAGTTGCGTGTCCGCAGTTTTTGCATTCGACCATAACATGGTTTGCACCGTCCAGCATTGCTAGATCTGGCACGTCGAGAGCTTCAGCAACAAAGTTCATGGCGCGGTTCAACTTCTCGACCGCATCAGCCAGTTGCCCTGTCGTTACAGGAACTGGTCTCAGCTCATCCATCGCATCTTTATTGCGTGGGTGCTCGAATTCAATATCCGATAACGTCTGCGAACAGTTTAAGAGAATGCTGTTTGCATCTGCCAAATTCTGCTTGGCATAATCGCAAAGCATGCGCACTGACTTTGAAACAATACCGTCTAACTCTTGCTTCTCGAGCTTTTCGCGCTCTTTAGGAAGCTGCGGCATTACGATTACCGCTAATTCTCTTGCTATTCTGCGTCCTGATGCCATTATCTTTTCCGATGATAAGCTCACCGCAAGCGTAAACCACTTGCTATCACGAGCCGTAGATGTCACATGTTACCATGACGTCTTGGGCGCTCGGGGCGGATGCGACGGGCCGTTAAGCGCCCGATGCCAGGATGGATCAACGGTGCAATTGTCATGCGTATAACAGGCGGAGATGCTCGCGGACGTTTGGTTCCGAGCCCTGAAGGTCTCGCGGTGAGACCGACTGGAGCCAAGATAAGGCAGGCTTTTTTTAACATTTTGCAGACGAGAATCGAAGGGTGCGATTTTCTAGATGTGTTTGCCGGCACAGGTCTTATGGGGATGGAGGCGCTGAGTCGTGGCGCAAAATCACTTATATTCGTAGAAGCCGAGCGGCGGATGGTTCGATCGATTGAGGACTCACTCAAGGCTTTTGGCTTTGACGGTGAGGTAATCTGCGGCGACTACAAACACGTTTTGTCGACTTTGCCGCCAATGAAGTTTGATGTTGTATTCGCTGATCCGCCGTACAAAACGAATTATCCGAACGGCGTCGTTGAATCTGTTGGACTGCATCGATTGTTGAAAGATGATGGCGTTCTTGCAATCGAGACGAAGCGCGACTTTCGCTTTGCTCATAAAGAGCAGCCCCTTGTGTTGTTCGATCGACGCGATTACGGACAAACTTCGATTAGTTTTTTTCGACTTCCTCAAGCCGAATGAACTGATAAGATTCGAGCTGCCGGAAAGCTGTTCAAGCTGTTAAAAGCTGTTTGTTGTCTGCATTTGACATATTGCAAAGGATTCTATGATGGCTGAAGAGCCGACCAAAACTCAGATTCGAATCGGTGATCTCCTTCTTCAATCTGGAATCGTCACGTCTGATTACATCCGCAATGCTCTGCATAATTTTGAGCAACGAGGGTTGCCGATTGGCAAAGTACTTGTGATGTCAGGCTATCTGACTGAGTTTCAGTTGCGTACTGCGCTTGAAGTGCAATCTCTCGTCAATGATGGATTGCTGCCTCTCGATGTCGGCACATCGGTTCTGCAAATTGCTCATCGCGACAAAGTGCCGCTGGCTGAGGCGCTTCAATCATCAGGGTTTGTACAACCTGAAGACCAGGCGACTAATAAGCTCGGGCAACTACTTGTTTCGGCTGAAGTGGTGACAAGCAAAGAATTGGAAGATGGTCTGCAAACCAACGTCAGAACAGGATTGCCACTCGGTCACATCTTCTGTTTTAAAGGCTTTGTCTCACAAGCGCTGGTGCACACGGCTCTACTTGCACAGCAGCTTATTCGTCGAGGAATGATCGATCGCGATCATGCAATTGGAGGAATTCGAGCCGCGGCAGATCGTGAGCGTGAGCTTGAGAAGGCTGATATAAACCGGGGTTTCGTGCGATTGCCGATGAAGCCTTCACTCAAGATTGGAGAGCTTTTGATGGAAGCTCACATCATCAGTGAACAGCAATTATTGGATGCGCTGCATAGATCTTTGATGCTCGGCAAGTTTAGCGGTGAGATTTTTGTGGAGTCGAAACTGGCTTCGCAAGAGGTTGTCGATGCAGGAGTCAACCTGCAAGAGTTGATGGACAACGAAACTTTGCCGCAGCAAGCTGCGCTTCAGGCACTAATTATGGTGCGCATAGATAATCTTCCTTTTTATCAGGCTGTAGCCGAAGCGCCCGTGTTTGGTCAGCGGCAGAATAAAGCTGTGCCTCTGGTCGAGATTTTGACTTCGTCTGGGCACCTCCACCTGGTTGATATCCCCGGTGACATACAAGAACGATTGTCGGTGAATTACAATCAAGCCGCTGATGTTTGTAAAGCCTTGCTCAAAGCCAACCTTGTCGAAGAGCGGACACTTTACGCAGCTCTTCGCGCGGTGTATTTGATCGACGAAAAGAAAGTGAATTTGCAACAAGCGATCATGGCGTTGGATTACGCTTTGCGTTCGAACATCACGCTGGACGAAGCTACTTATCAGCTTGGTTGGACGAATCGCACAAGACTTAGAATTCCACACAAGTAGTCCGGTCGAACCATCATGATCTGCCCATGCATATAGGACCCGTTCATCTGTGGCATTCAACAGCTAATCGCTAACTGTCGGCGTCTGGATGCTTTTGATCTACGGTTGATGATGCAGATGCGGGCACCGCTTCCGGTGGCACTGCCATTCGCCCCGTCGTGGTGCTCGGATACTTCAGACGTTCATGATGCAGCGTGCGCCACACGTGCACAAAAGCCTTTTTGACGTTCATCAACTCTGGATAGGTGAGTGTGGATTCGTTGAACTGACCATCGTCCCAGCGATTCTGAAACACTTTCGTCATCGCTTCTTCTACTTCTTCTTGCGAGGGATCTTTCATGCTGTGCGTTACCGCTTCTGAAACATCAGCGAGCATGACGATCGAAGTCTCTTTCGACTGAGGCTTTGGCCCGGGGTAGCGATAGAACAGCGGGTCAACTTTGTCTGCACCATCTCGCAAGCATGCTTTGTGATAGAAGTAAGCCATCAGCGATGTGCCCTGGTGCATTGGAATGAAGTCTTGAACGGCTTTTGGCAATCCATACTCTTTTGCCAGTGCAATGCCATCTGTAACGTGGGCTAAAACTCGTTCGCGACTGTCTTCGGGTGACATCGAATCGTGCGGATTCTTGTCTCCAAGCTGGTTTTCAATGAAGTATTTTGGGCGCACCATTTTGCCGACATCGTGATAGAGTGCCCCCGCTCGAACGAGGTTCACGTCTGCACCAATGTCCCGAGCTCCAGCCTCAGCTAAGTTCGCTACTGCCAAACTGTGTTGGTAAGTTCCCGGTGCGTTCTCTTCCAATTTGCGCAGCAGAGGCTGGTCTGCGTCCGTCAGTTCAGCGAGACGGAAGGGCGTAAGCATGCCAAAAATACTTTCGAGGAACGGCAGCGATCCAATTGATACGATGGCCAAAATAATTCCGCCGAAGAAATCCAACGTAAATCCTTTCACCAATGTAGTTGGCGCGGCGCCACCTTGAACGCAAGTCGCAATCGCAAAACCGAGTGCCTGCGCGACTGCCATGATAATTCCGGTAGACATCAGTGCATGTCGTTTCTTCGAGTAGAATCCAATCGCGGCACCACTTGCAGCGCATAATGCGATCAAACTCGTCATGTCAATCAGACTATCAGCACCCAGGAAAATTGCGGTGCAAACTGTCAGTGCTGTAGAAATTCGCTGTCCCAGGAAAATTGTAAGAATCAGTGATGCTGCAGGAAGTGGAACGATTTGAGGAAAGTTTTTACCGAACAATGCAGCCATAGTGAACACTACAACCGTAACCGTGTACATCAGACCGACTGAAGATGTCGAAAAAAGATGTGTTTGTTCGAATGCAAACAGAAACACTCCAATCAAAATTACGGCTGCTGCAAGCGCCATCGCGAGCCCCAAAACATAAGGCCAGCGGTTCGATTCACTCACCCCCATCGCTTCGAGCAGGTCTGCATCTTGCTGTTTGATGATGGCGTTCTTCTTAACGATCAACTGTCCAACTGTGATCTGTTTCATCACTGGTTTAACAGTTGCCGCATTGCTGGCGGCTTTGTTTTCGGTCGCCACCAGATCGACTTCCATATTCGGCTGTAGCTGCGCGCTAATCAATTGTGCAGTGGCCTGCTTGAGCGGAGCGGACCAATTATCAGGCAAAAATTCTGACGCTATCTCCGCCCAGACTGTTGGATTCTCAGGAAGCCGATGAAACGTTTGCAAAATTCTGTGCGCAGTTTTCTCAGCAATATTTTTGTACTGAGGGAAATCGCTATCCGGTACCGAAAGAGCGATTGTGAGCTGATAAGGCGAAACCAGAACTTCTTCTGATTTGAGTTTTTTCACTATCGAGTGTTGCGTTTGCAGTTCCGCTTCAGTTGTATTCAAGTGTGCGGCGACTGACTTTGCCTGCGACTCGAATCCAGCATCGTCTGAGTCGAGTATGTTCGTGTAATCCTGGGCGACCAGCCTGGATTTTTCTGGTAGCGCAGCAATTCCAGCAGTGTGAATTTTGCCGATACCATTCAATAGATTTGCAATGACGTTTTGTGTTTTCTCGTCCTGGTCGCGATTTGCCTTGAACACAGGCATTACTTCTCGACGAGCGCGGTCTTGCGCGATCTTGGTCGCCCCGTCGTCAACGACGAGACTGGCGTGGGTAGCTATCAAATCGTGCTCAGCAATATCTCCCGCGCGATATTGCTTGTTGTATATGTGGTGTGCGCCTAATGCGAACACCAGTGCAACATAGCCTAAGACGCAGACTGTAAGCCAGTTGAATAAGGAGTTGTCTTGTGAAAACTTTTCCTGATGTAGTTCGTTACTGGAATTATCGGAACGCTTGCCACTGTTTTTTGCGCCATCTGCTTCGGCACCCGAGCTTTTGCTGACCGGCTTCTCATCAGCTTTTGCCACGACAGATTGGGTCGATTGACTCGACTGAGCTTTATCTGAATTCTGAGACGGATCTACTGGTTCCGGTTCTTGAATTGCCATAATCCCTTTGCGGCAGAATCTTGCTGATAGTCTTGCACACCCTCAGCCAGATGGTGTGTCCCGGCTTGTATGATCTTAGCGTGCATTTCACCTTGAGTTCTTTTCATGATTGGCTTGCTTGAGCGGGCTTCATACGCTTGATGCGTTTGCGATAATTGCTGGACGATGACAATTATTCCCAGCTACAAAGGCAAATCACCAGATAACACGCCCTCGCGTCCAGATAAAGATGCGCAGGCAATGGCGGACGAAACCAGTCTGGATGACGCAAAGAGCGTTCCCGTGTCAGAGTCGAAGGCGAGAAATCGCTCGCTCGTGCTCTCTGCGCAGGAAACAGCGGCGGACAACCGCTCCGACAATGTTCTGCGTCCGCAGTCACTGACGGAATATGTTGGGCAATCGCGTATCAAAGCGATGATGCAGATGTCGATTGTGGCAGCGAAAGGTCGCGGAGAATCGCTCGATCACGTACTGTTCTATGGTCCGCCAGGTTTGGGAAAAACGACTCTGGCGAAAGTGATCGCAAACGAGATGGGTGCGAACATCCACATGGCATCGGGACCGAGTCTCGAGCGTCCACGCGACATCATTGGACTTGTGCACCAGCTCGAAAAGCACGATGTTCTGTTCATCGATGAAATTCACCGACTCAGTCGCGTTGCTGAAGAACTGCTTTATCCTGCAATCGAAGATTTCGTAATCGACCTGACTTCAGGAAAAGGTCAAGCTACTCGCACTATGCGTTTGCCTTTGCCGCGTTTTACCCTTGTTGGCGCAACAACGAAGGCGGGCATGATCTCCAACGCACTGCGGGATCGATTTGGATTTGTCTGTCGATTGGATTTCTACAATTTAGAAGAATTGTCGGCTATTGTGGCTCGCACGTCGAAGATTTTGAACATCAAGGTCGAAGAGGATGCAGTAAAAGTAATTGCCTCTCGTGCGCGCGGCACCCCGAGAATTGCTAACAGATTAGTGCGGCTCGTGCGCGATTTTGGTCAGTTCCAGGGCAAAGACTCGATTGATGAGCCTACTGCCATTGGCGCGCTTGAATCATATCAAGTCGATACTTCCGGGCTGGATAACACTGATAGAAGATTCCTGGAAATTTTGATCGATAACTATAACGGTGGTCCGGTCGGAGTCGAGACAATCGCCGCTACTCTTGGTGAAGATCGTGACACTCTCGAGGATGTTTATGAACCGTTCTTGATTCAGAACGGCTTTATCCATCGCACTCCTCGTGGACGCATGGCTACGGCAAAAGCGTATCAACATTTAAAACGTAAAGCTCCGAACATGCAGTTGAATCTGGAACTAGCGGTTGATCCGCTCGAAGAGAAGTGGTGAAGGCAACTCGTTTCTTGTTTTGTTTAGCTGCATCTTTGAGCATCGTATTTGGTGCCACAGCTAGTGCTGCGCTCGCTGCCCGTAATTCCGAGTTGGCAGCCAGCGAGAAGAGTTCTGCTCGCAGTGACGATAAGTCCACAACTTCAGAGCGCTTATCCGGCACTAGAGATAGAGATAGAGATAGTTCTAGCGGCTCTGGCGGAGAGCGAGTGGCTAAAATCGATGAGCAATTCGTGATCGGAAAAGTGTTGAGTGTTACCGCACCAAAAGAAAACACTAAGCTGATGCAGGCTACAGGTATGGTCAGCAATCAGCAGATGGTGCATGTACAGATTCTGGAAGGTCCACTCAAGGGCACAGATGCAGTCGTCGACAACGAGATGACGGATAATCCAGCTTTCAACGTTGAAGTGAAGCCGGGGCAGGAAGTTGTTCTTTCCATGGTCACTGAATCTGGTGGCAAGCCTGAATTCAACATCGCTGATTATCACAGGGCTCCGGTTCTGTGCTGGCTGTTGATTGTGTTTCTTATTACGTTCCTCGTCTTCGGCGGAAAGAATGGACTCAAGTCGCTGGCTGGATTGGTGATCAGCGTGCTGCTCATTTCGCTGGTACTGTTGCCGTTGAGTATGACTGGGTTCAATCCGCTGCTCACTGCAGTTTTCATCTGTCTCATCGCAACAAGCACAAGCATGTTGTTGGTAGCGGGATTATCTAAAAAGGCCCTCGCTTCGATTCTCGGCACTATAGGCGGTGTCATCATCGCTGGGGTTGCAGCCCAGCTCGTCATAGCACTGGCTCCGTTAACCGGCTTGTCCAGTGAGGAAGCGCAGATTCTGCGTGGTTCGGTATTGAATCAGCCTCCTACTTTTTACAGCGGATTGTTAGCGGCTGGAATGTTGATTGGTGCTCTGGGCGTCATCATGGACGTCGGCATCTCAGTTGCCTCCGCGGTGCAAGAAGTAGCCAAGACCGGCGGCAATCTTACGGCAGGTCAACTTTATGAATCTGGAATGAACGTCGGTCGCGACATCATGGGTACAATGACCAATACTTTGATCCTGGCATACACGGGAAGCGCTTTGCCCCTGCTTCTACTGGCAGCTCAAATGCCAAGTATCAAGCTGCTGAATCTCGATCTGGTGGCAACCGAAATCGCTTCGGCGCTCAGTGGTAGCCTCGGTCTGATTTGCACAATTCCTCTTACTGCGCTGGCGGCCGCGAAGTTGATGTCGACAAAACAATCAGAAGACACTTTGGGAGCGGGCTGACACAGAATCCATGCGCATCCTCTGGGGTTTTCTTCTATTTTTCGCAGCGATCATCGCCATCTTGTTTGGTGGTCTGGTGATGCCTCTGATTTTGGGCGGCGCGTGTTATATCGGCGGCACGGAATTCATCGCGATGGCGCGCGCGAAGGGCATGAATCCTTCTCCACGCATCATTCTCAGTATGATCATCGCTTTTTTCGCAGTCAGCGCCGTGCCCTGTATTCCTGGCATTCCAAAAGAGCTATCAACCACTCAATCTGCGCTGTCGCATTTTCCGATTTTGTTGACGGTCGGAATTTGCGCTTCGTTTTTCCGCCTGTTGTTTCGCCGAAATTCGCCACCCGCAACGATCGCTGATGTAGCGACAACGATTCTTGGATTTATCTATGTCGGATTTCTCCCAAGTCATCTGATTTTGTTGCGAAATCTCTATCCCAATGGTGTCGAGCCGATCTCAAACCCGCTTCAGCAGCCAGGTCTGGCTTATGTCTGGGTCAGTCTATTTATCATCTGGGCGACGGATGTTTTCGCTTACGTAGTTGGCAAGAAGTGGGGCAAACATCTTCTCTATCCGCTAATCAGTCCAAAGAAAACAGTCGAGGGCGCAATCGGCGGTTTCATCGCATCTATTTTCTGGTCGATCATTGTCGTTCATCTCGCTGACAACTACATCTTCGTCAACTGCACACCGTTCAAACACAGTTTCTGGCTCGCGGCTGTCATGGGCGCTGCAATCTCAATCGCGGCTCAGCTTGGCGATTTATGTGAATCAATGTTGAAGCGCGATGCGGGCGTCAAAGACTCTGGAAACTCGTTGCCGGGACACGGCGGATTCCTCGATAGAGGCGACAGCATGCTGTTCGGCGGCGCGGTGGCTTACTATCTGATCAGTCTCGTTGTTTTGAAGATCCTGTAGCCAAAGGTAGCCAGACAGGCTACTCGTGGGCTATGATATCTGTCTACGAACCTCGTGGAGAGGTGGCTGAGTGGTCGAAAGCGGCTTCCTGCTAAGAAGTTATACGGTCAAAAGCTGTATCGAGGGTTCGAATCCCTCCCTCTCCGAGTTTTGTATTTGGCGACTCAAATAATCCTCATGTCATCAAGAGGATTTGAGAATCTAAAAAGCATCGGACCTCGTTGAATGACGAGGTCCCTTTCAATTTACTTTGGTGCGCAGTAAGTTTCTGCCATAAGTGAAGTACAAAGTTGCACCGACCATAGCAATTGATGCAAGCACCCACATCACGCTCCAGAAGCCTGCTGGAAGCCCGGTAAGTTGTTCCATACTGCTGGCATCAGAGAATGACGAAAATGGTGTCAATCCAATCGAAACTTGGGCTAGATAGATGATGCTCGTGACGCTGTTCAACGCAGTCTGCACTGCAAGAAACAAGAGCAACAGGTTTGCGTAATGAGCTTTCCATTTAACTCCTGCCCAGAGCAAAAATGCCGCCATCGCGATGCCCCAGACCATGCTGAAGAATCCCTGGAACCCCGTGTTCAAAAGATTCAAGCCGACGAGAAACACGCTCGCAAAGCCGATTGTGACGCCCATCATGCATAAAATAGATTTGGAAATCTTTTGATACTGCCCGAGAAAGATCAAAAGACTGCCGAATACCGCCGTTCCAAGATATCCCGCCTGAGTGTAGAAGAACGGCATGCCCGCTCGACAAAACGTCAGCCCGCCGTGTCCGCTGCCATCAGAGACTATCGTCATTCCTGTGACGAATCCGCCAGTCGCCAGGCACACCAGTGCATGCGACAACTCATGCACCATCGTCACGAAAGTGTTGATGGGTGAGAGAATCAGTCCAACAATCGGCGCGTTGTAGAAAAACAAGCTGAGAATCGTAATCAACCAAAACGCCCATGAATTGGACTTTTCAGCGCTGGTAATTGTTTGTTTGGCGGTGGTCATTTAAATCCTAATCCTGAGCCCTTAGTTACGTTATAGCTTCGTGCGAGGTGCGGATCTCAAAAACAGCTAATTTCCATAATACTATTTGAGGCAAATCGGCGCGCTAGGCTACAGGGAAACCACGAATGCTTCTAAATTTGGTCATAGCTGCAAGCATTGTCTGTTACGGCGCGTGGGGCATATTCGACAAAAAGGCGCTCGAAAGCTCGAATGACCGTTCAGTTCTTTTGATTTTATATCTGGTGGGACTGCCAGAAATTCCGCTTTTGTATTATTTGTGCAACGCTTCTGTTCCTACCTGGCACGTGACGGGGCCGATTGCGCTCTGGTCGGGCTTGGCGTCGATTACGTCGACGCTTTCGTTGTTTGCATATCTGTTCGCGATGAGCAGAGCAGAGGCGAGTTATGTGTTGGGAATAACTGCCAGTTACCCGTTGGTAATGCAGTTTCTAGCATTTGCCTTCTTGGGCGAAAAGCTTGTGGTTGGAAGATTGATCGGCAGTGCGTTGATTGGGATTGGCGTAACAGCAGTCGGTAATTCGGCGAAACACCAGACCGCGATGTCGCAGAAGGATCGACTAATCGTTTTACTGTGCATAGTGTTTGCGACGTTTGGATGGGGCGTGCATGGGCTTTTCGACAAAAAAGCAGTAGAGCTCGCAGATCCGCTTGTGATTTTTTTCACGCGCAGTCTGTTCGATGCGGCAACTTTGATAGTTTATGTGTCGGTGTTAAAGGCCACGAAAACTGCGGTTGTTTTGAATTCGAAGAAAGCCTGGTTGTTCGCAGCGTTTTCCGCTGCCTGTCTCGGCTTCGGATATATTTGCTATCTCAAAGCAATGTCGCTTGCAACCGCGTCCTACGTTATTGTCATAACCGGTTGCTATCCACTTTTGATGTACATTTTTGCGCTGATATTTTTGAAAGAGAAATTCAACAAAATCCGGTTCCTCGGCGTCGTTCTCGTTGTCGCCGGCGGTGCACTTGTTCAGTTGACACAAGCGCAATAGCGTTCTTCCAGTCAATGACTGCTGGATTGGAATTGTCTAACTCTGCCAAATTTCGCCTTCAAGTCCTGAATTTTTGATGATTGTTTTCCCGGTTTGCAGCAATTGCCGCGGTACTATTTGGGGGTTCCAAAATGCTCACAAATACGAAGTGGGGTGGCTATGCGCCTGGTTGAATGTGTTCCGAATTTCAGTGAAGGCAGAAACGAAAAAGTGATCAATGCGATAGCTGATGCTATCCGCTCTGTCAGTGGAGTGAACTTGCTTGACGTTGATCCAGGTTGGAGCACCAATCGCACTGTAATCACTTTCGTTGGCGATCCCGAATCGGCTGTCGAAGCGGCTTTTCAATCGATTGCAGCAGCATCCAACTTGATCGACATGCGCCGCCACTCTGGCGAACACCCTCGAATGGGCGCGACTGATGTTTGTCCATTCATTCCGGTTAGCGGCATCACCATGGAAGAGTGCGCGAAGCTGGCTGAGCAGCTTGGCAAGCGCGTCGGCGACGAATTAAAAATCCCAATATACCTCTATGCGGAAGCAGCGCGACGAGAAGATCGTCGCAGTCTTGCAGACATTCGCAAAGGTGAATACGAGGGGCTGGCATCGAAGATGACTGATGCCGACTTCCATCCTGATTTTGGACCGAGCGCTTTCAATGCCAATAGCGGTGCCACCGTAATTGGTGCCCGTCCGTTTTTGATTGCTTATAACGTCAACCTCAATACAAAATCTAAGAAGCTAGCCAACGAAATTGCGCTCAGCATTCGCGAAGCGGGACGCTCCAAGAAAAATGCAAAAGGAGAAATCGAGCGCAATGCTGACGGTTCTCCTATCAAAGTTCCGGGACTGCTGAAAGCTTGCCGTGCAGTTGGCTGGTACGTGGATGAGTATGAGCGCGCTCAAGTATCAATCAATCTCGTCGACTATCACCAGACTTCATTAGAGGATGCGTTCGACGCCTGCTGCAAGGAAGCTGAAAAGCTCGGCATCCGTGTCACTGGAAGCGAAATTGTTGGTCTGGTACCACTTGAACCAATGTTGGATGCAGGGCGACACTATTTGCGAAAGCAGGGACGTTCGACTGGCGTTTCTCGCAAGGAATTACTGAGCATAGCGATTCAATCGCTCGGACTGTCAGACCTGAGCCCATTCGATCCGTCGCAAAAGATCATTGAATTCCGCGTGGATAAAGACGCAAAACAGTTGCGTGACTATTCCGTATCGGAGTTTCTCGATGAGCTTGGTTCTGAATCTGCAGCTCCGGGCGGCGGCAGCGTAGCTGCTTTGTGTGGCTCGCTCTCAGCAGCGCTTTCGTCGATGGTGGCAAATCTGACTTACGATAAAAAGGGATTCGAGAAGTCCAAACCAGAAATGAACAACATCGGTGACCGTGCGCAGCAACTGAAGCACGATTACATGTTGGCAATCGACGAGGATATGCAAGCTTTCAACCGTATTTTGGATGCGCGACGCTTGCCAAAGGGTTCGCCTGAGGAAGTAAAGGTGCGGAACGAGGCAATTCTCGAAGCTAACAAAGGTGCGACGACGGTTCCTTTGAATGTACTGAAGAAAACGCCACAACTTTTAGAGTTGGCTGAATTGGTTGTTGAGAAAGGCAATCCCAATTCCTTGAGTGACTCTGGCGTCGCCGCGTTAACTGCCCTGGCTGCCGCAGAAGGTGCGTATTTCAACGTTCTAATCAATTTGGGCGGACTTGCCGACGATGAAAATGCGAAGGATTTTTCGAAGTCCACTCGCAATGAGGCGAATCAATTAATCGAAGAAGTGCGGAAAAAAGCTGAGCAAATACGTTCAAAGGTGCTCTCCAGCCTATAATAAACGCAGTCAATTTTTTGGACGCGAATCCACTTCGCTAAGTCGCAACGCGCAGCAGAG
Organism: Drouetiella sp.; assembly: GCA_036702965.1. Classification (GTDB taxonomy): domain Bacteria; phylum Cyanobacteriota; class Vampirovibrionia; order Obscuribacterales; family Obscuribacteraceae; genus PALSA-1081. Next base: position 552 of record DATNPZ010000005.1, on the reverse strand, counting down.
GTATGACAATCGATGACTACGGCATCTGACAAGGGGTCGAAGAAGACATTGCTAAATGAATGGGAAACCCCGGACTTCCTAATGGCTCAACAGCGATTGATGAAAGTCGCTCGAATCATGAAGCTAGACGACAATGTCGTCGAACCGCTCAAGCACCCAAAACGTTCGCTTTCGGTAATCATTCCTGCTCGCATGGATGATGGCAGCGTGAGCACGTTCATTGGTTATCGTGTTCATCACGACCTGGCGCTTGGACCTGGAAAGGGCGGTATCCGCTATTCGCTCGATGTGACACTGGGCGAAGTGACAGCGATGGCGATGCTCATGACCTGGAAATGCGCATTGATGAATTTGCCTTTCGGCGGCGCACAGGGTGGTGTTCGTCTCGACCCATCGACTCACAGCCAGTCAGAGTTGGAAAGAATTACTCGTCGATTCACTTCTGAAATCATTGCCGTCATCGGTCCAGACCAGGACATCGCTGGTCCTGACTTGAACACCAATGAGCAGACGATGGCATGGATGATGGACACTTACAGTGTCAACAAAGGC
>DATNPZ010000011.1:0-217601 GCA_036702965.1 Drouetiella sp. | reverse complement strand
TTTACGCTGGTGTCATTTAATTTGGGTTCGGTGTCAATCAATTTGAGTTCGGCACCACTTTTAGTGGCGGTTAATTCGAGCCAGAAACAGCGGATGATGTCGCGCCGAACGATTTATGATGTCACGCCGCTACAGCTAGCGCCTTCCACGCGATGTGGCGGTCGACGACTTTGACCGTCTTCGTTTGATGCCCTTCCGCTGCGTAGATGGTCTCCAGTGCCTTGTCGTATGACTCAGCATCTTTGACTTTGAACACGTGCGAGAGCGGATAGACACCTTCGAGTTGCTTGGTCGTGTCCTGCATGCCTGCAGGATCCAGAGTCGCCTCGACGAGGTACAACTGGATGTTCTCCCGTGAAATCCGCTGCAGCGTTTGCTTGCTGAGGCTCAGCTGCAAATCCGCTGTTCCGTCTTCATCGGAGATGAGAACGATGATGCGCGGATTGAAGTCGGAGCTCGCAGCGTTGAGCTGATCGATGGCAGCGTTAACGGCAGGTTCGTAGTCGGTACTGGCATACTCGAACGTGACCTTCGATGAATCAGAGGGAAGCTTGGACGGGTCGGTCGAAACTTCGGCGGTGCGTCGAACCGTATCGCTGAAGTAGGTCAGACCAAATCCAGATTCCGGCATATGACGGCGAGCGAATCGAATGAAGCTGTCCGTGCCGACCTCGGCGCGCGTCGGCGCTTTGGTTCGGGAGGATCCGTCGAAAGTGATTGGAATGCTCGTCGAGCCAGAATCGTCGATCAGTGCGACAAAGCTGGACTTCACGGGCAGGTCGACCTGCTTGAGCGTCTCCACGTTGGGTGTCGCGAACGCGAAGATGATGACGACAGCGGCCAGAGTGCTGACGACTGCCGGCCAGTTGGCGAGCAATCTTTGACGGCGAGTGTGATCGATCATCGTCACCCGCCACTTCGAGCGGAACACGATGGCTGCGATAACGAGTGACATAACGACGTATGCTGCAATTTGAGTAGACATTCGCACAGCTCCAGGTGCGAGGGATTGAATCCAACAGCGTTGCCTGTTGGGGCTAAATTCGTCTTGTCTGAATTTCTTGCGACATCGGCACGTATGCCGATGGTCTCGTGTGCGTTACAGGCGACCAGCCATTAAGCCGAGCTTTCCACCCTGTCATCCAGAGCGTTTTGAATCAGACCGAGTGCCTCATCGATCTCTTCGTTAGCTTTGCGCAGGTCACCAGCGAAATAGTTCAAGTAGTCATTCACCTGCTGAATTGTGCGCTCGAAACGCGCCTGAAGCAGGAAGTCGCTCGACGATTGAGCTTTGGGAGGCAAGTTGAGCGACGGTGTTCGAAGAGCAGGCTCGCACTTTTTCAGGAAAGCCATCGTGCCGTTCACTGTCGAGAACGGTTTATGCTTTGCCGCTCGTTCCGCAGATTCGCGGAATGCTGCGACCGCCAGAGCGAAGATGCGATGGTTGTCCAAACGGTTCACCATGCGCACTTCCGACATGATGCAGCGATTGGGTCGAGTATCGCGTGCTGCAGCTATCCGAGTCGCTCTCTGGAGCATCTCGCCTGACGTCATCTCCGGCTTCTTGCGAGGCGGATCCACGTAACCAAGCTCGCTTTTCGAGAACGAAATTAGCTTCTCGAAAAGTTCGACCATATACTCGCCAAGGGCGGCGCGTCCAGCTTCTTCTTCAGCCGGGCTCCGCATTATAACGCTGAGCTTATCCAGGCACTCGTCTTGCAACTTGGTCGTGAGCCAGTTGGGATGTCTCTGTTCCAACGTGACTGCTCGCGATTCGAATTCAGACCAGGGACCCTGCGGGTCGACAAGGCGACCGAGGCGCGACTTAGACTTCACGAGATCCAAGCTGTCCATGCGCCGCCGCACTTCCAGGTCAGCCTCGTTCAGTGCCTCGAGTGCATCGATGAGAGTTGCACCTCGTACCGAGAGCCACACTGCATCGGGCAGTTTGGCTTTTTCGACACTCGGAATGACGCGGAGATGATCCACGTTGACCCAGTGGGCTCGGTCGTTGTGTTTGAAACGGTCGATGACGACCTGACAATGTTCTACGTGTTCGAGCGTTTGAACGATTTCCTCACGTAATTGCTTCGCAACTTCATCGAGCACGACAGCAAACGTGGCGGATGTTTCCGTCATTACTTCTCCGTGTTGTTTCAACAATGGGGCGGGTAGACGTTTCTACCCGCTCCCAGTTCATGTAGTGGTGCCTTGGCACCACCGGTTTCTCGTGTTACGCGAGCCCCGCGTCAGCGGTAGAGGCGGCGAGCGACGCGCACTGCGACGAAGCCGACGACCAGATAGACGGCCCCGAAGCCGAACATGTTGGTCACAAAGGACGCCGACGCGAGCTGTCCGATGCTGACGCAGACGCCGATGATGGCGCCGACGACGATGCCCGTTCCGATGACCGGAAGCTGCGACAGGTCGTTCTCGCCACCGGTCTTGCCCCTGAGGCGGGCGCGGCCGATGCCGGCGAAGGTCACTGCGGTGATCGTGGCGAAAACTGCGGCCCAGAAGACCACGGCGAAGGCATTGATGGTGAAAGAACCGATATCGTGAATCATGGTTGTCTCCGAAGTTAGTTGTTGTTGAACCTTATCGCCTCATCCAGTCGTGCAAAATCACAGCCCAGTCTGGTCCAGCGCTTAAAGACAAGCGTTAGAACAACCAAACTAGTGGGTGAAGAAAGAGTTTGCTGTGAAGTTACAAGTTGCAGGCAAGAGACAATAGATCTCTATCTTGGTCTTGATAGAGACCCTGAAACAACTAGTCTCTTGACAGCATGGACTTTAATTAATAAGCCCCGGGCTGGGTGAGTGTTTGGCGCACTTCTGCACAGCACTACGGCGCGGCGCCACCAGTCCACTTTTGTTACGGGAAAGCAACGTTGGCACCGCTCACGCGAACCCCGCGCGCGCTAGCTTGTGACAGGTTTTAGTGTCACTTAATTCTGGACTTCTACACCACGCCAGAACGCGACATAGTTGGAAATTTCTTTTGCCGCGTCTTTAGGGCTACGGTAAACCCAGGCTGCGTCTTTGTTTACCGAGTCGCCGACTTTGACGTCGAAATAGTTAGCTGTGCCTTTCCAACTGCACACAGTTGTTTTGTCACTGTCGACAAAATAACGCTTGTCGAGCGAATCTGGCGGGAAGTACAGATTGCCTTCGATTGTTATGCACTTGTCGCTTTCTGCGATGGTTGCGCCATTCCATTTCGCTTTTGCCATAAAAACCTGCCGTTAGTTTGTGATGTGTTGATGATCATAAACCGTTTATTCATCAACTGCTGCATTGTGATTATGTCTCGTTTTTCAAGACTCCGATCGATTGCATCCACTTCTCAGCCAGTGATGTCCAGTTGGATACTGGCAGTTTGGATTTCAAGCCAAAAGCATGTTTACCATCGGGATAGATGTGTAACTCGGTCGGTACGCCAGCTTTCTTCAATGCTGCGAAATATACGAGTGAGTTTTCCACTTCGTCGACAGGGTCGTTTTCAGCTTGCACAATGAACGTTGGTGGAGTGTTCTTGGTCACCGGCACGAATGGGTTGAGTTGAAAATTGCCCTTCGTGTGCTCGGTAAGGTGTCCGGGATAGAGTGCTATTCCGAAATCGGGTCTACAACTGACTTTATCGATTGCATCCATCGGTTTGTATAAATCTTTGTCGTACAGAGTACTTGTCGCTGCCACCAGATGTCCTCCGGCTGAGAATCCAATCACACCGATTTTGTGCGGGTCTATGTGTAGCTCGGATGCTTTTGAGCGAATCACGCGGATTGTTCTTTGCGCATCTTCCAGTGCTGCTTTGTTTTGTGGATAGCAGCCGGAACGTGGAAACAAGCCACTACCAGGGACTCTGTACTTGAGCAGGATGCACGTTACACCCTTTTCAGTTAACCAATCGCAGACATCGGTGCCTTCCAACTGCATCGCCAGAATCCAGTATCCGCCGCCTGGAAAGATAACGACGGCGGCGCCCGTATTTTTGCCGCGCGCCGGATAGACAGTCATTGTTGGCGTCGAAACTTTGCCGACGCAGTCACCCTCTTTGTTCAGTTCTTCAGGTCCTTTTATCGGAAAAGTGTCCGGTATTTTGCTTGACCAGATTGGGGCTTGTTTTAATCCCGCGGCTGGTTTCCAGGTCGCGGGATGCCATTCTGACTCGTTTCTCGCGTCTGATGCGCTTGCAGATGGAGGCAGCATTATCGTTTGCGCTGACAGTGTTGCCGCTGCAAGCAGCAGCGAATTTCTCAAAACAGCTTTCAAAATCAGACGAGACATTGCAACCACCTGTTGAAGTTTCAGCAGTCACATCGTACAACCCCCTCACGGTCTACAGAACTTTTGTTTTTCGGGTCGAAGATGTCATCTACCAGCCCTCGCCGGTTGAACGCATCAGCGAGCCGTGTATGCAATAATTCTGAGCTAAGACCCGGTCTCAGTTAGCCGAGCTAAGTTTTTGCGTTCAGTCGGCAATAGTAAAGTCAAACGCTTATTGGGAGTGGCTCTCGCTGTTCCTGTGTTGTTAGCTAACTCGGTTGTTGCCTATGCGCAATCTGATTCAGCATCCGCGCATGTCGAGTCGGTAAAGTCAGATGCCGAAATACCTGCGTTTGGTAAGGAAAAAGCCGAACCGATAGTTACTCCGCCGTCTCCGCTGCCACCACCGTCTCCTCCGCCAGTAACCACTACGGCTGTTAATCGCGTCACCGCTCGTGCCATCGACAAAGAGTTAGAGCTGATGCAGATGTCGACGAATTTGAAGATACAGACCGCTCCGCTCAACCAGTGGCGAGAGCGCAGATGGTTTGCATATACTTTTCAAAATCAGGTGTTGACTGTCATCGGTGTTTTGATGAACGGCTGCACTCGATTCGAGTATAAAAAGCGAACTGCCGCTGCGCCTAAGAACATCTTCGTCAATGCTTCCTGGGTGCGCCTCGTTGCGTACGCAATCAACCTGGCAGGATGCGCGGGGGAGACTGCAAACGACTTGCGTATACAATTGCGCGAAAAAAAAATGGGCATCGACATGAAGTCTTACTTGCGTCATTCCAAAGAAAGTTTAGCTGCTATCGACGAACTAATTCGCCAGCGTGCTGCATTGATCGATACTGAACAAAATTCTGAGAATCGCGAGATGCTAATTCGTGAAGGAGTAATTCTTTCGCGCATCCGAAACTGCTGCGCCGACGACCTGGAAGACGCCTATTTGCGCGCGAAATCTACTCGGGCGTCTCGCTACTTTCAATACGGGTATGTCGGTGCAAGTAATATCGTGGGCGGTGCCGGAACTCTGGCGAATACGATTTTTACCATGGAAAATAAGCCGCCTAATTTCCTCTGGCCGGGTGGGGTAACTGATACCACCACTGGTTTTATGAATGCGTTTTCGCCACAAGCCGTTCGCGCAGCAGGTAGGCACGCAGCAAAGAACGCGGGGCATCCGCTCACAAATGACCTCAGCTTCAACGCTGAACACGCGATCGTTGATAAATTCGATGCTGATTTACAAAAATTTTGTGCGCTCCCTGCCTGCGAAAGTAATTCTGAGATTTCGGGTCATGTGCCCATGTATAAATTGCAAGGCGAAATTTTGGCTCAACATTTTTCCATGCGACCCGTGGCCCCCAAAGGTACAGTGGGACCAGTATTGGGCGATGTTGGCGCCTTCTCTGGAGGTGTCACAAAATCTGCCAACGGGATCTTGACGCTGGTTGGTGCCTACAAATATTTGGAACATCCTGAAAGAAGATTCAGGAGTTACGGAGCTGGCGGTATTACATATGGTGCTGGTATGTCGTTTGCAGCCGAAGAGACCTTAAGGCGCGAAGCTGTTTCTGAATATCACTGGTTCAAAAAGCCGAAAGAGAAGCGTCTGGAGCCAACACTCAAAGCCCAATTGGCAGCTCTCGATCAAGCGCGCGAAAATCTGCGCGGAAGTTTGGCTCAATAACATCATCAATACAGTCGTTGCGCTGTGCATGTATTCCACGCGAACAAGGGCTTGCGCAATCGATGAATGTTAGTTGCTAACTGAATCCAGTGATCCTGCTGTCGCTTTCAAGCCTACTTCTGGGGCTTGATTAGATGCGATCACATCAGGTGAATGTGAAGGGTTTGATGCGATTGAATCGCCGCCTTTGGCATGCGCTACTTTCGGATGGTCACCAGATGTGGTGTGGTGCTGCGCAACGTGATGCGTTGCGGAATGCGTTGAGTGAGCGACTTGATGGTGTGCAGCGCTTCCCGATGCGTTCTGGGCAACATGAGATGTGGCTTGGTGAGCTGCTTGTGAAGGTGCGGCACTGGCGATGTTATTGGCGTGATCTGCTCCACCCATGCTCAAGTGCTGCCCTGGATGAATCATGCTCGGATTCGAACCGATTATTTCAGTATTCTGTTTATAGATATCGCCCCAATGTTCGCCACCACCAAGATGGGATTTAGAGATATCCCAGAGATTGTCGCCAGGTTGAACAGTGTAGTTCGATGCAATTTCTTGACCATTCATGCCAGGAATTTTCAATTCAATTCCAGGTTGAATCATTCGAGGATCACCGCCGAGAATATCTTGGTTGAGATGGTAGATTTCTTGCCACTTCAGCCCATCGCCCAATTGTTTATGCGCGATATCCCAGAGATTGTCGCCAGGTTTGACAGTGTACGAAGTTGTTGCTTCAGCCCCACCTTCAGCACCTTGAGCCTGGTCAGCAACTTGTTCTCCGCCCTGTTGCTGCGCTGCATCGGTCCCTGGTGCTTGTTGCTCAGGCGCGGTTGTTTGATCGATCGAGTGTTCGGTGCGCGGATGTCCGAACATATTTGAATGGTCGGAGGCGGCAGCCGGTTGCGCGGCTGCGGAATGTTCGAAGATTGGCTGTTGATGGACCGGCGACGGATGAGCAGGAAGGCTCATTTTTTCTGGCATGCTCGTGTGTTCTGGCAGATTCATCTGAGCCGGAGTGCTCGTATGGTCTGGCATGCTGGTCGTATGCTCAGGTAAACTCGAATGCTCTGGCAGAGTGGTCATGCGCTCTGGCAAGCTTGTAGCTTGTTCGCCCGCAGCTCCTGCTTCAGCCTTTGGAAGAACTGGATGATGCGGTGCGATCTGGTGAGTAAGTGGATGAATGGTTGGAGTGGTAGGCACAGCAGGCGCTTGCGCCACGACTTGCGATGAACTGAAGTTGTTCGAGATATTGCCCATTGAGTGGAAGAACGGTTGACTGTTATCCAACGCCAGGTAGTTCGTGACCACGCCATCTTTAACATGCACTGTCGCATTCTCGACTGCGTCAGCGGTTTGTTCGAACTGCGCGGCGCCGTCTGGAGCACCGGATGTATACAGCGCGTTATTACCACCTTCGAGTGGCTCAGAAGGATTGAATTTCAAATCCATTCCATTGTGCAAACCAGTTATGCCATCTTTAGGTAGCAATTCTGCGAATCCACCACCGCCGTCATCCATAGTGAAGACAGGCGCATCATCTGGAATCAACGAAATATCTAAACCAAGATGCTCGCCGCCGCCAACTGCATGGGCTGCCGCGTCTGCATGAGACATGAGTTCAGAAATATCCAGTCCATTCAACATATCTTGAACTGGCGTAAAGAATGACGCTAAGCACTCGAAAAACGAGCTCATTAATCCAATATGACCAGGCATCTTCATGATCATCTGGATGATAGGCGATATAGCTTGATTGCCGACCTGCTGCGCCGCCGCCATCGCATGCTGCTCAGCACCAGGCACTACGCTCTGGAGCGCTGCGTGGTCTCCACCGAATCCCAAATTAGGAAGGTGCGCTTCTCCACCTGTAGGCGAAATGAACTGATGTGCGGCGCGAACATCCATCGCAGTATTGAGCTGCGTTTGAATATGCTGACCAACTTCAGCCATTTGGTGGGCTGTGTCGGTTGGTTTGAGGACGTCGCCGCCCATCAAATCTGGCGATGGTCGCATAAGCTTGGAGTACCCAGCCTCTGATAATGGAATCCGCAAGAGATTTCATATTATTAATAAAGACTGAATTCGATGTCAAGTTAAACCCGTCCATTCGACGAGATCTTAAACATCAAGCCAGTTCAGGGTTTCAGAGCATACTGATGAGTTTTCAGCGCTGTACGGGCAATCCGCAGTCGTTCCAGTCCATCATGCCGCCCGTCAATATCCTGATGTTCTGGAACCCCTGGGAGGCAAGGATGTGGGCTGCGGTTTTTGCTCTGCCGCCCATTTTGCAGATGGAGATAATTTCATCGCCTTTGTGAGAGGCGAGTTCGTTGACTCTACTTTCGACAGTGCCGACAGGGATGTGTTTGATCCCTGGTAGATGTCCGAGTGGACCAACAAGCTCAGGCGATTCTCGAACGTCGAGGAGGACCATCTCGTGTCCTTTATCGATTAGTTCTTTCAATTCTTGAGATGAGATGAAGGAGATTCCAGTGCTGCAAGTTGGCACAGAGAGTGTGCCTTGCACTTCGCAAGCCGAAACTCCTTGGGGAATCTGCACAGCGTTTTCATCGCGAGTGCAAGCGCAATTTGCTTTAAGTACTTCTTTCATCCATTCTGCTGGACCGAGTTTCAGCTCTTCGACAAATTTGACGTATTCGCTTTGACTGCGATTCTTGAGAAATGGGTTGCGAGTTTTTTGCTCAGCGAGTGTCGAGGGCTTGCGGTTGCGATATTCGTGACCAGGATAGACAGTCAATTGATCCGGAAGCTCCATGATGCGTTGCAAACTTTCCCAGTGTTGACCGGGATCTCCGCCAGGTAAATCTGCGCGTCCGGCGCCACCGTCATCGAGAAATAACGCGTCACCGGTGATGATTCGGTCTGGAAAAACCAGGCACAGTGAGTCGCGAGTGTGCCCTGGTGTGTACAAGATTTTGACGGATGTTCCGTTTAGTCTTAGGTCGGTATCGACGTTCAATCGGTCGGTAATTTCTTTGGGCTGCCCGAGTTGATGCATCACATAGGCGCATCCAGTCAGGTCTTTCAACTTTGCTCCACCAGACAGGTGGTCGGCATGCGTGTGCGTGTCGATTACTTTGGTCAGCTTCAGCTTTTTCTGTTCGAGTGTTTTCATGTAGCTGTCGACGGAGAAAAGAACCGGGTCTATGAGCCAGGCTTCGCCGGTTTTTGGTGACGCGACTAGATACGTTTGACAGCCACCTGCGTTCATTTGTTCGAAGATCAGATCCATTTTTGCTCCATCAAATAGCGAAATTCGTGCTCGAAGTTCAGACCGACAAATATCTATTATTCAACGAAACGGCGTTCCACTCAAGGTTTGATTCTTTCATGATCAGGTCCAACTGCGGCTGTCTGCTGGTTGTGGACACTTGTTGGCAACTGGATGCGCCGGTGAATTGGCGAGGAAAAGTTCAGGGGATTTACTGAGTAAACCTCCACACCAAGCCTGTACTAGTGCAGGAACAATCTCGATAACCTGATTGCATCGGCGGATTCTATTTGGAATTTGAACAATGAATAATCGCAAATTCAATTACGCGGCGCAGCAGCCGTTGTACAGCACGGGAAGACAGCCTTCCACGGCTGCAATGCTCTCTGTCATTCCTGGTCTCGGCCAGTTTTACAACGGGCAGAGTGTCAAGGGTTTTCTGTTTCTCGATGTCGCCGCAGTCAACGCGATTTTGTTGACTGTGGTGTTGTTCGCAGAACCGATGGCCAAAGGCATCAAGACAATGCTCTCCGGCAATCACATTCGCGCCAACGATGGTGTGTTACAAGCGTTGGCCAGCGCGCATCTAGGCACGCCGTTCTCAATGGTTTTGCTCTCGATGATTCTGCTCTTTGTTGGATTCGCTGTTCGTGACGCGTACGACAGTGCTCGTGTTCTTCGTCGTAAACCGATTTACGGTGATTCAGCGTTGCAACTTTCCGAGGCTGCAAGCGGTTCTTACTTGTTCCACTTCGCAGCATTGTTCTCGCTGGCTATTCTCGCACTGTGTTTTCTGGTGCCGAAACCTGCGACTCAGCAACTTATTGAAATCGAGTTCAGACCGACACCAGTCAAAGATGTGGAGCCGGTACAGGCTCACAAGCGGTCTGATGAATCGTCTTCTGCAAAGCATCGCGATGTGCAAGTGAAAAATCCGACACCGCCTTCGAGCACTGCAAGCGCTTCCAGGCAGTCTGCGCAGCAACACAATCAAACACATGCGCAGTCGCGTCCGACGCCTCCGACTCCAACTCAAGCTCGGCCAACGGCGAAGCAACCCGTTGAGCAGAAGAGCACTCCTGCCAAATCAGAACCTGCGCCCGCTCCACCGTTGTTTCACCCGACGGCAGCCCCTGCTCCAAAGCAGCCTTCGCCTGTTCAGCATGCCACACCGATGCCGATGCCTTTGAGTTCGAACAAAGCTCCCGCACCGAATCCGGTGGCGAACAACACGCCAATTCCTTCGGCACTAAAAGCAACCAATAACGCTCCAACTCCGACTCCGCTACTGGCAATGGCTCCAAAACTGACCGCTGGACCTGGTCCTACCCCAATGGCGTTGAGTCATGCGTCTGGTTCTTCGACAAGCAATCTTCCTTCTCCTGCAGAAGCTAGACGTGGTTCTTCATCAACGTCCAATGTTATGCCCGGCGGTGCACCACAGATTCAAAACGCAGCATTCAACGGAAATAACCCATCGCAGGGTCAGACCCCCGCACCAATCTCCGGTGCGCACAGTAAGGGCAACAACGATTCACCTTCTTCGTCTGGTGATGCGATTGCACCCAAGAAAATCGCTTCAGTCCTCCCACCTGGCGGAGGTGTGTTCTCTCCAGTTACAGGCGGCGGTCCTAAAGTAGGAAGCACTCCATCGTTGCGAGAATCGCGAGGTACTGACACCGAATCTGGTGTCGGTAAGAGTCATGAAAATGTGAAGAAGGACGTCAACTTCGGACCATACATGGCTGAACTGCAGCGCCGAATCAAACGCGCTTGGACTCCACCACGTGATCCTAACTCGAGACAGGTTGTTTTGGAATTCAAAATCTTCAAGTCCGGAGAACTTGGCTCGGTCAAGTGTGTTAGATCGTCTGGATTGTCCAAGAATGACGAAGCTGCTATCTCAGCGGTTAGAGCAGCGGCACCATTTGCGCCACTACCAGACGGTGCTGATGATTCAGTTGATATACAATTCACCTTCGACTATCACGTCTTCGGTGGGCACGCTAGCTACTGATCAAGCGCTTCTCTGATAGCGAGTTCATTCATCAAAGAGCAAACGTCAGTTATTCTCTATAGAATAATTTGACGTTTGCTCTTTATTACTGCAAACTGTGAATGGTACTACTGCCGGTGACAGGCGGATATCGTGTGTATATCTCGCTAATTAGAAAGGTGGCATAGATGGCTGTTAGCACAACTGCTCGAGTCGCGGCCGTACTGGGAGTTACGCAAACTCAACCGCGCTCGCTCAACCGGTCAAATATTGGTTTCGATCGCGGCATGATGAAAGGTTATAACGACAACCTCGTTCATCTGGACCGCAAGCGCTTGACGACCAAGGGCACTACAAGCGGTAAAAAACGCCCGTACTTTTTTCTCAAGCCGTTGAAAGAAGTTGAAGCACCAACTATTCGTCCAAATCGTCCGCAAAATGTTTCGCGTCTGCGCAAACTTGAAAAGCGTTCTTTGTGGTGGACTGGTTTAATCGCAAATTGTCTCCTGACTTTCCGCGCCTTGCAGAAGTTTTCTTTAAACGCTCGTGGAGTGACCAACTCCGTTCTGCTGTTCGTTAGATCTAGGGGAAAAAAATAAGTTGATTCTTTTAACCCCTTCTTAATAGGGGTGATGGCACCATGTTTATGGTGACTGATTTGAAAGGATCTAGTTATGCAAAAGAAACGCAGAAAATCCAACCTACGTCCACTGCTTAAGAAGCTGTTCATGGGCGCGATTATGTGGTTTGCGAAGAAGGTATTGGAACCGATTCCAATGCTCGGTGCTGTCGCAGAAATCGTTGCTTTCGCAGTTTAATTTAAATCGCGCAAGCGATTTATTTCACTTTTAAAATTGAATAGAGCGTCGAGGGAAACTCGCTCAGTTCGCCAGTTTTGAACGCGAAACGAGTTGATCAATTTGTTCACGTCTTATGAGTGAGCGGATTGATCATTCTCGTTTGTGTTCCTTAACAGCGCATTTATTGCGACGAGCTAATTGCTACCATTCCATTCAGCAATGAGCGGTCGAGACTCGACGTGCTTATGTTTCCAGTGGAGGTCAATATGGCAAAGATGGCAATCGTGGTCGAGTTTGAGACCAAACCAGGTGCGTATAACGAGTTTGAAAAATTGATCCGCACACACGCTGAGAATTGCCTGAAGCTCGAGCCTGGATGTCTGCGTTTCGAAGTGGCTGTTCCACTGGACGAAAACGGAAAGAAGCTTGAAAACAAAATAGTGTTGAACGAGTTGTATACAGATGCCAATGCAGTCGAAGAGCATAAAGCCACTGATCGTATGAAGCAGTTGCAGGTGAAGTTCGACGAGCTTTTGCTCACTCGAAAACTGGTTCTCTCAGAGTTGTTCGACTAAACTGATTCTGTCGGAGTTGTTCGACTAGCTGATTCTGTAGGGGTTGTTCGACTGACTGATTCTGTCAGAGTTGTGCGACGGGTCGACGAAACATGCTCACGCAGCGAGCCCGTTCAAGGCGCACCTTTTCTTCGATCAGACTCTCAGCGATCTCGGTTTTTCCGGTTGCATGATAAACCGGTGCGAGACGTTCAGCGATGCGCAACTGCATATTCAGGTCATTTTCCAGTCCTGCGTTCATAAACGCATCTTCGTAAATCTGCTCTGCGAGTACAAATTGACCTCTGTCGGCCAGGCGCTCTGCGCGGCTGAAGAACACGTATGTCATTGGTAAGCCGACCGTGAAGCGTTCGAGTTTCAGCTCGATTCTTTGTGCTTGTGCGAACTCTCCATGATTTCGCAGAAAAACCGCGTAATCCCAAAGGAAAAACATGTAGTCGTTGAATCCCAGTGAATTGCGCTGTATTCGCTGAGCGCGCCAGGTTTCATAGACAAGCTTGTAGATGATCGCCGCTGTGTCTAGTTTGCTCATGAGGATGTGTATGAACGCAGTTTCGTTCATAGCGCGAGCGTAAGCGACCATGTCTTTTCGCTCGCGTGCTTTTGTTGCAACGTTGTCGAAATAACGCTTCGCCTGCGAAAAATCCCGCTTGAGCAGCGCGGTTTTAGCCAGCGCTCGGTGACCCCAACGATTGCGATCGATAAGTGGCTTTGGTACCACTTTCGGTGCAGCGTCGCCGCCATGATACCCGTGCAAATTTGCAACGATGCAATCGTTAGTAAACATGAGAAAACCTCGGAAAGAAACATGCAACACAGTTTGTGGTGTGATTGTCGTTTCGAACCGAGGTTAATGACAGGGGAAAAACCCGGGGCAGTGTTTTCTGAATTGACTACATCAAGCGTTGGTTTACGTCTCTGATGTCGTATTGAACCTTCCGTAAATCGGAGAAGGTTACGTCCAGACTCTGGCACAAGTCGTTGATTTGGCGCTGTGAGCTGCCGTCATTATTGATCTTTCTGAGGTCGTCGATTTGCTTTTGCAAGTCGTCTTTACTGCGGAGAAGTGTTGTTTCTCTGTTCAAGAGATCGCTTCTACGTTTTTGCAAGTTGCTGAATGCAACAGGGTCCGAGACAACTGCCATCGCTGCTGGTTCAACAAGTGCACTCATGGTGATTGTTACGAGCAAGCTGGCTGCAAGGGTCTTAATCGATTGATTGAATTTGTTTTGCATAACTTCCTGCCTCCCTTCAGGATGAGAATAGAATACTTTCTGAAATGGACTTGAGGAAGCTCCACTTTTGTGTTTTGATACCAGTCCACTTTAGGTAAATGGCATGGATTTTCTCGTAAATCTCGATCCAAACGCAGCCACTCCAATGCACCGGCAAATCTACGAAGAGGTTCGCAAGGCGATACTTTCAGGGCGCTTGGCAGCGGGCAATAAGATGCCGTCCACTCGCGCTTTAAGCCAGTCCCTTGGCATTTCGCGTGCCACCGTGACAATGAGTTATGAGTTTCTTCTAAGCGAGGGATACTTCGAATCGCTTACAGGGTCGGGCACGTACGTCTCGCGCCACATCCCCGAAGACCTTATGTATGTGGATCAGGAAGACTCAGAAGACGCTACTAGCGAGCTGATCGAGTCTTCTGAGCCGATCGTTCCAGCGCAACATAAGCGGCTTTCGTGGTACGGACAAATGCTCGCGTCGCGCAATTGGCTGGACTTTTCGGATGAAGAGCCGCGCATCCAGTTTACTTTCGGGCGCCCGGATCTGGAGACTTTTCCGATGAGAGTGTGGACGCAGCTCACTTCGAAGTATTTGAATCAGCGCGATCTGACGACGCTGGACTGCCCAACACGCTCGCGGGGGTATCTTCCACTGCGCCAGGCGTTAGCGGACTACCTTGCTAGTTCCAGGGCTGTTCAGTGCGATCCTGAGCGCATCCTTATAGTGAACGGATCGCAGCAGGCAATCGCATTGGTGGCACGTATTCTCATCGATCGCGAGGATTATGCAGCCATTGAGGAGCCCGGTTATCTCGGCGCTCAGAAAGCATTGCTCGCGGCTGGTGCGAACTTGTTGCCGATACAAGTAGATCACGCAGGATTGCGTGTCGATGAGCTGAAGAAGAAATTCGATGCCGCTTCTGGCTTATCAGCGAAGCTAGTTTACGTCACGCCGTCGCATCAGTATCCAACAGGTGTTGCGCTCACTCTGCCTCGGCGTCTCGAGTTGCTGAAATGGGCTGCGCGCACTGGAACGTACATCGTTGAGGATGACTACGATAGTGAGTATCGATACAAGGGAAGACCGATTCCGGCGCTGGCTGGATTGGATAAGTTCGGCTCGGTCATCTACATCGGCACATTTTCCAAGGTGCTTTTACCGGCGATGCGTCTTGGTTATATCGTTGTTCCTGAAAATTTGGTTGACGTATTCGCGCGCGCAAAATGGCTTGTTGATAGGCATTCGCCATTAGTCGATCAGCAGGTTTTGACCGAGTTCATTACCGCAGGTCATTTGGATCGTCATATCAGAAAGATGCGCGGTCTCTATGAGCAACGGCGGAAACTCTTTGTGGACAAGCTTGTTGAGACATTCGGGAATCGAATCACGGTACTTGGTGATAATGCTGGCATTAACGTACTGGTGAGATTCAATACGGAATGCAGCGACGATGAATTGGTCGTGCGTGCTGCAGAAAAGGGGATTGGAATATCTAGCACGAAAAAATATTACATCGGTCGACATCGTCCACACGAGTATTTGCTCAACTATGCCGGTTTGAAAGAAGAAGAGTTGCTCGAAGGAATCGAAGTCATCGCATCGATTCTGGATGATTTTCAGACGTTGAGTACGGCTTCGTCAGGAATCTAACCTGTTGCGAACATTCCAAACGACAAGCTGGGACGCTCTTTTCGCAGGCGCTATGTAGTTCCCGCTACGCGATTCAGTGTTTACCCTATGCCATGAATTGACCGAGATTGCGACAATCGGCTCTATGTGGTTATCTCAATGATTTAGAGCGTTGAAGGCGAGCAAGCCGGCTTCAAAATTTTGAAATTCAATAACGTCAAAGCGCAAATCGCAGAGCGATTTTGTAGAGGAATTTGTGATGAGAAAAAATAATCTAGCCCTTGGGCTTTTGGTTGTAAT
Organism: Drouetiella sp.; assembly: GCA_036702965.1. Taxonomy (GTDB): domain Bacteria; phylum Cyanobacteriota; class Vampirovibrionia; order Obscuribacterales; family Obscuribacteraceae; genus PALSA-1081. Next base: position 201,881 of record DATNPZ010000011.1, on the reverse strand, counting down.
GGCTGTCAGTGGAGCGCTTAATGCTGCGCATGCGCAGAGCCCTGCTCTTCCTGGAGCACCAGGAGCGACACCAGTTGTGAAAGCACCGCTCGCGGTTAAGGCCGCACCTGTTGCAAAGCTGGCACCGGCGGCACAGCCCGCCGTTGAAGCGAATCCAGCTGCAGACGCACATCCCGTTCCAACCCCTATTCACGACAAATTTACCGCGATAGGGCATGTACAGCATTTCCAAAACGTTCAATCGTACAACACTGGGTATCCAGCGCAGAATGTGCAAATTACACCTTCTTTCAGTATGGGTGCTTTCCCGATTCAACGTGGAAGCATGACTTCTAATCAGTAATCGACACTAACTGGAAGGTGAAGTAAATGACTGCAGGTGAGGCAATATTCAGAAGAAATTCAGGGACGGCTGTGCCACTGTCAATAGTGGCGCCGACGGAATCCGCTGGCTCGCCTGCAGATGAGCCGAACAAGAAGGCAAGCCCACACGCGTGGATTTTAAATCCCGTCACCGACTTGCTCTTCTGTTGCGGTGGTCTGCTCTGGCTGATGTTCGCCCTCAACTTATTCGTTGGTAAGAATCTTCCTGCTGCTGGTGGGGCGTTGGTACTACTCACGGTGGCAGGAACGCACATCCTTAGCGAATCACATACTGCAGCCACTTTGGAGCGGCTGAACGGAAGTGAGTTGACGCGCACAGCTCTTTCCAGGTTCGGACTGTTTGCGACGGTTGGTTGTAGCTTGTTGGCAGTTGCTGGTTTGGCTGTTCCTGGGCTGCCTGCAATATTCGCCAAAATCTACCTGATCTGGATCGTGCAGCACTTCATGGCGCAAAGCTATGGTGTGGCTCTGATCTATTGTTATAAGCGCAATTATTTTATGGGCTTGTGGGAAAAGCGCCTGTTCAAATTTATGATTGATGCCACCATCGTCTATGGCATCTTGAAACAGTTTGTTTTTCCTGAATGGTCTGCGGAAAAATTCATCGGTCAAACCCTTCCCTTCTGGGGACCGCTGCCAGTGCCGCTCTTCAACGTTGTTGACTGGACTCTAAAAGCTTCCATTGCAGCTTTTCTTGGTGCGGTGATTCTGAAGTTCATTCGTCAAAAACAGATTATTCCGATGCCTGCGGCTTTGTTGATTCTCACCAGTATGGCGATTTTCACGCTGCCCAAGCCAGTTACGGAGCATCTCTGGATGTATGTTCCGGCGTTCTTTCATGGCTGTCAGTACCTGGTGGTATCAGCCTCGGTTTATCTGAAAGAGCGTGGCATGCCGGAAGGCTCCAACTCTGCCGATGTCGGCAGAATGCTGCTGAAGCCTCGGACACTTAAATACTTCGGTTGTTTATTCATTGGCGGAATATTCATCTACGTAGGAATTCCTGGCTTTCTTCAGGATCTTGGCGTCGACTTCAAAGTTGCCTTTGCGACTGTGTTTACGGTGATCAATTTCCATCACTTCATGATCGATGCTGCAATTTGGAAGTTGCGCGATCCAAAGCTTCGCAAATTACTTATCGCTTAAACTCAATTCACGCTCGTTTTAACCCCTCCTTAATCGCTCCCTGAAATCATTTGCGATATCGGGATTGATTAGGGAGGGATTGTTATGACAGTCCTCATAGGCAGTTGGGAATTTGAAGGTCCGTTCGACAAAACGAGCGAATTGCGTGCCGAGCCAGGCTTGTGTGCAATTCTGCACAATGACAACGACAACATGGAACTGGTCGAAATTGACGAAACAGATTCCGTGCGCAAGTTCATCGAGAAGCACGACAAGTATCACTTTTCAGACCGCATGCCGACCAGCAAATTCGCAGTCGCTGTTTACTATTGCTCAGATTTGACTTCTTCATTGCGCCAGGGCTTGATTGATGAAGTGTTGAAAGAGTTCGATCAGTCGGTGGAAGAATTCACAGCTCAGCAACGCGCTGCAGTTGCATCGTAATTTTTTGCAAGCTTCGAAAATTTCGCCTTGCTTTCTTCAGTTTGCGATTAGCTGAAACTCATTTGTCATGCGTATTTTGCGAGATCGCAACACTCGTTCCACCCCGGGAACAAGTGGGGGTTTGTGACACTCATTAAGTTTGTCACTTCAATGGAAATCGGAAAACTCAACATGTCATCTCTTGCCCATCACTCGGAATTACTACAGTTAACACTGGACCTCTGGAACGAAGCCGAAGCTGAGCACATTGACGTGAAACACGCGGATTGTCCCGCTTGTTGGAAAGCGTACATGGCGAATTTGCTCTGGAAGAAGATCACCGGCTTGCTCGCGCCGACTAGTTACTACGAAGAGCATCGTGCAGCAGCTAAACGCAATTTGAACGTAACTCCGCTGCGCAGAGACAAAATACGCGCTGCCTAAACTAACGATAAAAGAGCAGAGCTCGACGCAGTGAATTGGGATTAGCGGCTGTCGTAGTTATCCGAACTCATCGTCTCGTGATCATCCGAACTCATCGGCTTGTCATTCTCCACCACCGCATACCTTGCAAGGAATGCCGCCACGCTTGTGCGCTTCTTTTCTGGACAGTTCTATGCAATTGACGGTGCAGCGCTTTGCCCATATGCAACTAAGAGAATGAAATTTGTTATTCGATGTATTGAAGCAGACTGTATCCGAGGCTCTAGCTATTTGCTGGCTGCGATCTGAAACCCAATGCAAAGGTTCCGATCCAATCGCGGCAGGAAACCCCGCAACTAAATACGCGGAGCAGAAAACCAACAGAGCTTTTTTCATCGCGCCTCCAACAGGGAAATCGGCACGTCTACTTATGCGCGTGATGATGGTGTGAGCAACTGCACGCCAACAGTTTTTTGTTCAACCAATTGGCTCTGAGCAGCAACGCACTGGTTAGCGCGCTAAGTCCAATGTGTAGCACTGAATCAAGCCTCTCGCCAAAGCAATTGGTGAACAGCATTAAGCAGGCACCGGCTGAAAACATGTAAAGCACGCGCTTGTTTCCGTGCTTTCGCACGCCCGGAATGATGAACGGCAAACACAGCGCCAGTACAAGAACGGTAAGGACTTGATCGCCGACTCCGTGGATAACATGATGTCCGAGGAACGGTGCGAAGATAGCGAACACCGGAAGCACAACGCAGTCGAAGAGGCAGATAATCGGCGCCGCAATCGCCAGAAATTCGCTTGCAGTCTTGAGGTGGCTTTTGAAATCGATGGTCATCAAATCCGCAATCTAGTTTCGAGGGATGTATCTAAATAATGACATGCCCGATTAGTTTTGCGCCAATCAAAATCAGATTCATTTGTGACCAAATCTCAACGCATTTTTCAGGCGCAGCCGCTACTCCAATCCCTCCTGTTCGGGCTGAACAAATCTTGGCGCATCGTTGCGATCAAGTCGCCAGTCAGGTTGAGAGGAAAGCCGTGTAGTTTCGCTACAGAGTCTGTTTCTCCGGGTAACGAGTTTGCGCGTAAAATGTCGGGTCGAATCCACTGCATGATCAGCACGTCTTCGAATGTTGGAGGCTGTGTTTCGTCGTTGATGCAGCGATAGAGCGGAATCCAGCCTAAGAACGCAAACCCCAACGAGCGGAGTAATTCCACATTTTCTATTGCTGAGGGATGCGCCGTTGGTACGCGCGCCTGAAGGTAGCGCTTCTTGCTAGTATCGAGCCTCCGAAGCTTTTCGAGAATGTCTTTCTCATTGATTTTTCTTTGCGGAAGATTCAAGTATGAATATGGATACTCGTCGCAATCTTCGATCTGCCAATCATCGCTCGTTCGCCCAAGTCGTGTAGCGCTGGGATTGATGCCATCCAGCCCGGTCTGTGTGCTTCTGGTATCTTCGAGATTTACGACATCTGCGACATTCGCTTGCTGAATTTTCCAGCAAAAGATGTCGCTGTATTGGGACGATATTTTTGACACGATATTAGTGTAAGTCGAGGAGATATAAGCGGGACGTTGCTTGCTTAGCTCTTCGAAGAGCGATTGTTCGAAGTCTGTTAGTTCAACATCGACGGCATCAGTCCCCGAGTTTCCAACGATCCAAGATGGGCGAAGCTGCTTCAGTGCCTCAATAACTCTCCCCTCGAATGATGTGATCCATAAACACGATTCGGGATGATTCGAGAAGAATACATGAGGATACTGACAGAATCCAAATCCGGTGATTTGCCCGAACCCAGCGTTTCTGTGCGCCGACTGGCTGAGCATGCTGTGAGTCACGATTTCGGTGACATTGATACTTAGCGATTGCCGCCGTTCGAGTGCTTTCGCCTCTTTGAGCATAAGGCTGCTTATACCCTGTCCCTGAAATTTTTGAGACACTGCAACGCATCCAAACTCTCTGTGAAAGCGGCTGTTCAGGCTGATGATCATCCCGGATGAAATATCTCCGTCGATTTCCATCACCATAAATTGGCGCAACGGATCATTGATGATTTGAAGCACGCCTGCTTCGAAAAATACTTCGGGGGCTGGATACGGCTCATGCCCGGAAGCACGTATGCCGCCGGGTCCAAATACGCTTTCATAACAAGCAACGAGCTTATGCGCATCATCAGGATGAGCCTCTCTGAAAACGTATCGGCAAGATTGCGATGAAGACTGTGGTTTAGCTGGAGATAGATTCATTTAGCACCTCAACAAATTTGTCGATTTCGGTTTTGTTGTTGTAAATTTGTAAACTGACGCGCACGAAATCGTTCCCTGTTTTCTGACTTCCAGTGCACTGATCGCCCGTTTTTACAAAAATGTTTTCGCTGTCCAAATAAGCTCCGATGTCTCGCGAATCGACATCGTTGATACGGAATGAGATGATGCCGTAGCCTCGCGTGCATCTGCAAACGCCGATTCCTGGTGCAAATTCGATGCCGCTTATGGTTTGCAATTTAGCTAGTAGGTACAGCGTTAACTCCGAAAGATGTGCGCCTATCCTGTCGTGGTCGCTGAGCTCGATAAATTCTATTGCCGGTTTTAAGGATAAAATCGCAGGCAGGTTGAGCGTTCCGCACTCGACTATGTTGCTCAAATAACTTCGGTCGATTTGAAAACTGTCGCCTGAACCTTTGAGCTTTGTCTTTGCTCCGACTTTGACTGGCCACATTTGTTTCAGCGCTCTATCGCTCGCCCAGAGCACGCCAACACCGTTGCCTGCAAACATTTTGTGTCCTGAAAAGGAGATGAAATCCACGCCAAGAGCGCCGCTATCAACTCGAATGTGACTAACGCTCTGGCTTGCATCTAGCGAAATGAAAACATCTTTCGGAATAAGCGACTTCAATTCGGCGATGTCCATCTCCATGCCGTAAAGGTGGTGTATGTGTGTCAGGCAGACGACTCGCGTGCGTGCGCTGAGCGCTTCAGTTAAACTCTTGCGATCGTAGGTGCCCGAGTAATGCATCCGTAAATGTTTGATTTGAATGTCGATACCGCGGCGTTGAAGTGTCGCCTTGAGGTTATGCCAGGGCAATACAGCCGATGCATGGTCTTCCGCGCACAGCACGACCTTATCTCCGTCCCTCAGATTTTCTAAGCCCCACATCGTTGCCACCAAATTAAGGCTCTCTGTGGCACCGCTGGTGAAGGCAACTTGAGTTGGGTCCGCGTTGAGGAAGTTTGCTGCGCAGACTCTGCTTGCCTCAACTTCTTTGTACAGTCTCGTAGACCTGGAATACTCACCGCGCCCAGCATTTGCGCATGTGACTCTGTTGAATTCTTCTATCTTTTCCAAGACTTCTATTGGTTTCTGCGAAGTGGCGGCATTGTCAAAGAACAGCGTGTTTGGATTGGCACGGAGAATTGGAAATCTATCTCGCATGTCGGAAAGCTCGAATGGTTGCTGTTTCCCTTCGAAGTGAGTTCGAGGGGCGCTCGGTGTACTGAGAGCTGGGAACGATAACTGGATTGATGTAATTGCCATAATCGATCCTCAAACCGGCAAAGCCGATTTCTGCTCTTTTCTCTTGCGCGCTTTCACGATAGGTTTCTCCTGGTCGCGCCACGCAGCGAAGCCCCCTTCGAGACTCATGGCTTCAAAGCCTGATTCAATCAAGTGTGCAGCGAAGCGCTTAGACTGATCGCCTACTGGACAGATGAACACGACTGGTTTGCTTTGTGAGAGTGGAATATTCCATTGCAATAGTTCTTCCAGCATCTCTGCGGGCATGTTTACTGACGTGTCGACGTGAGAGCCTTTGAACGCCAGTCCACCACGAAGGTCGACGAGTGTTATTGGTGTGCTGTTTTCGAGCATCGCCTCAAGTTTGGATGGAGTTATTTTTTTTACTGCTTCAATTTGTTCCAGGGTGATGTTCTTAAGTCCACTTTCTCTTGAATGGAGCCCAAACCACTGTGGACGGAGCTTCTGCAGAAACGACAAATACCATTCGACACGGTCGCAAACCAGAAATACGGCATTTTGTTTCTCAGTCAGTGACTCGTCGATCGAGCGCAGGTATTTCAGCGTACCTGCAAGACTGGCTCCTCCAGTTGGTCCTGAGAGCACACCGCAGCGCTGAATCAACATCATCATTCCGTCAAGAGCTTCGTCTATCGAAACTTCGATCACATCAGAGTAGAAGTTCTTGTCGAACAGTCCAACCTCAAACATCTCATCAGAGTTTCGAATCCCTGGAATAAAGCCGTTTTTGCTTGAAACGACGCCAATGTTTCTTAACGCCGGATTTTGCAACTTCAACGTCTCTCCGGCACCGCGAGTGGAGCCAGTAGTTCCAAGACCACCTACGAAGAAATCAACCTTTGGCAAATCTCTGGCGATTTCTGCTCCAGTCATTTCGGCATGGGCTTTGGTGTTTAGCTCATTAGTGTATTGAGTAGTGTGGAAATAGTGACCGGGTTCGCTATTCATAATTTTCTCGACGACGAATAGAGGATCATTCGGATCTGAAGGGTCAAGGCATTGCGATTGACCCGGCAGTTCTTCGAGCTCTGTTCCAAGAAGTTGCAGGATTTGTTTGACTTCTTTGACTCGAACGCGGTTAGTGACGATCTTGAACGGAATATTTTCTATTCCGCAGATCATCTGCACTGCTTTGGCAGTGTTTCCGCTGGATGATTCGATGACGACTTGTCCCTTAGCCTTGATTTCATCGAGGTTGTGACGCAGCATGCTCCACGCGGTTTTGTCTTTCACAGAACCAAATGGATTGAACAGCTCCAATTTTGCGTATAAATTTATGTTCTTAAGTCCATGAATCGACGGAGCGATTTCCAGCATCGGTGTGTTTCCAATCAGCTCTGTGACTTGCTTTACAATCATCTTCGAACCTCTGTTAATTTTGCGTGCACTGGATAATAATTTTCATCCAGGCACCAACTGAATTCATTTTTGTCTTTTGTGACAGCGATCTTTTTCGCGATGGGATGCATGATTGCTTCGCTCGCGCTGAAATCCATGAAATAACCTGCTGTGTTCGGGAATACAACGAGGTCGCCAGGCTGGGGCATGGCTTTTAGAGTGGTTTCATGACGGGTAACCAAATCACTTTCCAGGCATAAGTTTCCTGCAAAGTAGACACCAATTGCGGTGTCAGAATGGATTGGCGGATGTTGGTAGAGCACGATTGGATCTAGAAAAATTTCCTGATCTAAGAAGCATATGTCTTGCCTCTTCATGTTCAAGCAAACAAGCGCATCTCCTTTTGATGATTCTTTAAGTGAATTGACGCGTGCGACCGTGATGCCGACTTGGTCAAGAAGCGCCCTGCCCGGCTCAATCCAGAGTTCGATTCCGTTTTCTCTTATGAACGATGCGATAGTCGTATCCGCGGTGTCTATGTGGTGGCAGAGAATCTCGTCTAAAAATGCCGGACCCGCTGATGAATCGTGAAAGCTGTAGCTGTTGAAGCTTCCGCGCAACACGCCTTTGTCGGGGAACAGTCCAAACGTGTTACCTTGCCATGTGAAAGGAGTCCTGGCGCCGAGAGCGGCTTCTCTCATTGCGGATGTGTATTCGCTCCAATCCTGTCCGTCTTCGATGTAATTAACTTTGAATCCACCACCGATGTTGACCACAGTCGGATTAAATCTCGCTCGATTGCTTCTTCAATTAGCTGCAGGCAACTTTCGACTGCGATTGACTTTTCGAGCGCACTCACGGTGTCTAGATGGAAAGAAAATCCGAGCAATCGGAATTCGTTGCGCACAGTTTCGAGTAAATCAAGTGCTTCGTGAATTTTTTCCGCGCGTATTCCGAATCGACTGGCTTTGCCCTGGTGTTTCGCTTGTCGGTTCTTGAAACCGCTAACACGCAGCAGGAGCTGGGTTTTGCTGCGTGCAGGGAGTAAAGTTTTAAGCTCTATTAGTTGCTTCAATTCCTGCAAACTATCCGCTGCGATTACGATGTTATGCTGCAAACAGAGATGCAAAAATTCAGTGTTCTTCGGTCCAGTCGCTTGTATTCTAGATGCCTCGAAACCGCAGCCCAGAGCGTGTCTGAGTTCGTTTACAGAAGAAACATCGATGTATGCGACAGTCGTTGCCAGATGCCTGGGAATTGCATCGGCACGATTTGCTTTGTGTGCGAAGTAAATTCGACCAGTTAGTTTGTGCTGTTGCAGCATCTTGTAAAAACCGGACAAATTCTCTTCCAGCATCTCGGGGAAGAGGATGTTGAGCGGACTTCCGAGAGCCTTAACGAGTTCGAAAATCTTCCCAGAATTCAAAAACGAGTTGATATCGTTGTGTAGTCGAGCCGTTAATTTCAGGTTCGAGGTTTTCTCAACTTTGTCGAGCAATTGCACGCTCATATTTTTCTCCTTTCGATGTCCGCGTCTTTTGACAAGACGTTGAATGCTGGTAGCGGCAGGTGATCCGCCAGGTGATAGCAAGCCTTTACTGGAAATGTTGTGAATGGGTCATCCCTCAGGTCCTGATAGTTGAGAGGGTTGAACCGACTGGGGTATCCGGAAACTTGCATCGCGAGCCTGTCGAGTGCGAATCCGTTGTAAGATAAAATCGGAACGACGGGTAAGGTTGCCACTACATATGATGCTATTGGTCCGCGAAGCTGATTTAGTTGTTTGCGACTGTGCTCACTGAACAGCAGCGCCGCGAGAGCGTCGAGCGCGTTTGATTTGACCAATGCATTGGCATCGTCGGAATATTTTTCGAAATACGAAAGCAGTTTGTGCTCGAATGAGGCGTCTCCCGGCGCCCAATTTTCATTCGGCGCAAAATGCAGGGCATTCCAAATCCACGACGCTGTCAGCCGATGGTTACCGTCCGCCACACAACCAAACTCATTGACCAGCAATGGCACAGTGCTTCCGCTACTTAACTTTTGGAGCTCGACCAGGATTTTTTCGGGAAAGCACTTCTCGGAAGCTCTTATTTTTGCTGGTTCTGTAAAGCTCACTTCTATCCAAGTTCTAGCTCTCTGCATCTTCCACACCGGTTCGAATTTGGACAGAAGCGCGCAGTAGCTTGCGTATTCCTCCAGCTCCAGAATCACTGCTAATGCGCTTTGTGTTGAGGCCCTCAACGCGGCGGGTTGTGTACATAGGGCCGCAAGCGCTATCCGCAGCGCTTCTTCTGGGTAGTCGGGGGCATCGGTGTTGGACCAACATCGATGAATTTTCACGAACGTTCCTCGTAAAGCTTCTATGGATCGGGCTTTGCTCGCAAAAATAGCTAATGAATTATCAACGGGAAGTAATTTGCTTGGCGCGTTAGTGACCGGTGCTGCGTCGCTTTTTTCGATAACCTTCCATGCCCAACATGCAGGTGGGTTCGGCACCTCGATCGTGCTGGGCGTACTTCCAATTGCAAATTGGTTAAGACGCAGTGCTTCAAATCGTTCGAAGGCGAAGTTCAATGGAGATACAACGCCGCGAAGCGCTGGCGACAAGCCCGGAAAGAAGCTTGCTGTAGAGCGTGATGCGTTGCCATAACTTAGGTGGGCGATGCGATCGGCATACACCATCTTCCACACTCTGGCCGATGTGTTGGTGCTTGCACCGTGCGGTGACGCGAGCGGCGGAAAGTTGTTCTCCCGGCGACGCTGTTCCCACAGCGGGTGCAGACGCATCCCGGCGGCGTTTAGACCGAATGGCATGAGTAGCAAACCTAACCTGATTGACAGTTGGCGAATAGTACAATGGAAACCGTTTTCATTTCCAGTGAGTATCTGCTCATCTACTGCAGCAAATCAAAAAGTCGCAACTCGTTGGATATGAGCTCTGATGGGCTCGTCCCATGAAGTCGTATTTTGTCTATGTACTTGAGGTGCGATCCGTTTTGTCGTGATACTATATTTTGTGGTATACGAGTTCAAAAAATGCACCATATGTGGTGCCAATTTGCGCAAATTTTTTTAGTTGATGGACCATCCCTGCGGCGCTTGTGAAAGCTACGCCGCAGGGACAGCCGTTTTACGCGAAACTGATTACTTGTCCCACAGCGAGCCGTGACGAATTTCATCGCCCCAGATGCTGCGGTCGCCGTCCACCATCTGCTGCGCGCGGTTCAGTTGGTCGATGGCGTGCATGACCTTCTGCTCGGCGCGGGCGATGAGGGCGATGGTATTCGGTGCCAGATTCTCGGCGACCGAGCCATCCTTTGGCATTTCCTTCTCGACCTGTTCGAGCGTGTGACCAGCGCTGCCGAGATATTCGACTGCGTCGGTGATCATCAGGTCGGCGAGGCCGGTGATGTCGGCTGCGACGCGAAGACGAGTCGAACCGGGGCAGAGTTCGACGGAAATTTCGTCGGCACGACGGATGGCGGATGAAACACGGGAACGAAGCGAAGCGATAGAGGTCTTGGTCAGGTGCATTCGATTTCTCACAAAGTGCTTGCGGTGGCATTTAACGCCGCGGTTTATGAATTGCCGCGTCGCGGAGGACCGCGCCGTGGCAGCTTAGCGAGGAGTTCGGCGCTTCTACGTGGTCACCTTGCGGTGACGTCACGCATCTGCAGCCATTTTCCGTCGAAGGTGTAGGCGAGCGTCTGCTTGCGCACGAGGTCGCCCCAGAAAATGCGGCGTTTCGTGTAGCGATGCGCCTTGACGGTGCTGCCCGGCTTGAGTGCCGCGAGCATCACCGTTTCGTGTCCGATCCACGGCAGCGAGTTGATGGCTCCGGTGGCGATGGATTCGAACGGCTTGGTCTCGTATTCGACCGTCGCGTGGATACCGCTGCCGACGTCGAAGTAAACCAGCGCGCCGTCTTTGTCGTCGGCTCGCTCGGGAATCAATTCGAAGTATCCGTCGCGGCCGAGCTGGATGCTGGCGCGGTGGATGAAAAGGCGATACTGCCACATCGTCACATCGCCGTTGGCGAGTCCTTGACGCAGAAGGGCGCGACTGACGTTGACTTGCGTGTCACCGAGTCGCAGCACAGGTTCTTCAGCGTCAACGGAGATGCCGGCATCGGCGCGGGACGGGTCGTGGTCTTGAACGTAGATCATGCCGGGCATCATGCCATAGCTCGTCACGAATCTGCGGTCGACCTGCATAGTTAGGCATTTCATGATGCATTTCCTCTCTCTGGGTTGCATCTGGCGTTGATCCGGCGGTGCACCACATTTGGTGTCAGAGCGTCGGGGTGAGCTGCACTAAAATACGCTTATTTGTCCCAATAACCCAGCTCTCGCGAACACTACTGCCGACACCTGGTATTCCCTGCAACATCGAAGCGATGTTGTTGCGAAGCCGGAAGAGTCTGCTAGCGCATCAGGAGGTGTTGGTGTTCCAAAAGTTGCCTGGGAGAAATAAGTGCCTTGATATAAGCAAAAGAGGGCTAGCGATAGCACTACACGCCCCTCGGGGGACTATAGCCGGAAAGCCCCACAGGTGCTGACGGTATATAAAATAAGAGCTTTAAACTAAGTGAGATCTAATTGTGATCATATCGCGCGAGCTAAGCTTTTAACTTATTCATGCGGTTAGCGCAAGCTTGCGTTATCGGTCTTGAGTCAACTTCTGGTATGAGTTTTCTGGTATCAATAGTGGTGTCATTTTCGTGACGAGCAGAGATGAGCGTAGCATTCTCGCGTAAAGTCTTCGCGGTACTTCGGAACCGTAGGCGTCGATTCGCGTCCCTTTCTCAAGCCAGGAGGGAAATTATATGCCGTACAGCTCAATTCAAGACTTGCCGGACCCGGTCAGGCATTCGTTGCCAGTTCATGCCCAGGAGATTTTCAAGGAAGCCTTCAATAGCGCGTATCATGAGTATGAAAATGATGGTGACGAATCGCGGGCTTTCAGAGTAGCCTGGGGTGCCGTGAAAAAAACGTACAAGAAATCTGATGGTAAGTGGGTTCGGAAAGCCAAAGCACGCAAGGGTCATTGAGGTTGATTGATTTTGAAAGAATCCAAACCTGCTGGATTGAAGTCTCGCAAGTCTGCTGAATCGAAGTCTCGCCAGTCTGATGAATCGAAGTCTCGCGAATCTGCTGAATTGAAGTCTCGCAATTCTGCTGAATTGAAGTCTCCCAAGTCTGCTGGACCGAAGTCGCGCCAGTCTGATGAATCGAAGTCTCGCCAGTCTGATGAATCGAACTCTCGCAAATCAGTGCCGAAGACGGGTGCTTCTAAAGCAAGCGTCAAGAGTGGTGAAAAGGAGCGCGAAATACCAGGGAAAATTACAGCTACTAAGTTGGCAGACTACCTGGAGATAATGACCATCGCAGCTTTTCAGGCTGGCGTTAGTTGGGCGATGATTCAAAACAAGTGGAAGAATTTTCAAGCGGCTTTTGCCAAGTTCGATCCCGAGACTGTAGCGAATTTCGGTCAAAAGGACATTGATAGGCTCATGCAAGACGCGGGCATCATGCGCACTGAGAAAAAAATTCGTGGCACCATCGATAACGCTCGTGCGATGTTGGAAATGGAAAAGCAGCACGGATCTTTCCAGAATTATCTGCGCTCTTTTAAATCATACGAGGCGCTAAGCGCTGATATACAGAAGCGATTCAAGTACATCGGCGAGATGAGCGTGTATTATTTTCTCTTCCGAGTTGGCGAAAATGTGCCACCATTCGAGCCCTGGATTGTGACGATTCCAGGTGATCACCCACGTATGCGCGAGATGGTAGAAAAGTATGGTCAGTAGAGTCTGATCTGCTGATCCGCTCGCGCGCGAGTGGAGTGGATCAATTTTGCGTTTGGAATGTCGGTGCTGTCCATTTTTTCTTTCGCTTGCAGGTCGTTTCGCCCGCCTGCTTCGTGGCGCGAAATAAGCCGCGGAATAAGCGTTTCGAGTTCCGCGTCGATGTACCAAATTTGATCGAACAAGTCGCGCAGTTTGTTCCAGGGAGCTTCACTAAGTAAGAGATAGTTGCCTTCCGAAACGACTATTTTATGCTGCGGTTTTACTTCGATGGCGTCTTGGATTGAAGCCTCTATCGACCTATCGAAAAGTGGACAGAAAACAGAATGTTCGTTCGTTGATTTGATTTTCGCAATCGTTTCTACAAATCCTTGCGCATCAAAAGTAGCTGGAATTCCCTTCAGCGCAAGGAGCCCGAGCGAAGTCAAAAATTCGTTCGAATAGTGGAAGCCATCCATTGGAACCACAATTGCCATCTCTGAGTTTGAAATTTGATTAATCGCCCTTACGAGATCGTCTGCAAACGTGCTTTTACCTGCGGCCGGTGCGCCGGTTATACCAAGAATGATTCGACTGTTCTTAGTCTTCTGCATCTCGATGACTGTGTTAGCGTAATCGCTAACTGGCTTGAGGGCTTGGTTTGAAGCTTCTACCATTTCGTCTCCAGGAAAAGATGTTGCAAGACTTTCGTATCGTGCATTATTCAAGACAACGGATATGTGTTGTCGAAAACGGCACAGCTCAAGGCAGATCGGTTGTATCGAGATTTGGAGTTATGGGGGTGATTGTTCCAGAAGTTTGAAACTCAACTTTTGGCGGAGTGAAAAGGCTCAGTCCCAAACCGCCAACATTGCCGTTGAACAACGATGATCCCAGTAGCGGCGACGAGTAAATCGGAAAGGGTGATGGTCCAAAAATCCCGCCAGGTGCGCCATACGCGTAGGGGTTGCTGAAAACAGGCGAACCGAAAGGAGCGCTTTGTGCAACGAAGGGATTCATGCCGAAGTTGCCTATGTTGCCGTAGGGGTTTCCCCACTGGTTCGCCATCCCAAATTGGTAGGGATTTCCATAGTTCCACGGACTGGCGTAACCGAATCGGTTAGCTCCAAATCCCCACGGGCTGGCGTAACCGTATGGGTTGCCCCCGTATCCCCAGGGGCTGCCTCCATACGTGCCGTATCCAGGTGTGCCTAAGTTGACTCGGAATTTTCCGAGATTGAATCCCATTCCGTTCCCGTAACCGTAGGGCGAGCCGTAAGGAATGCCGTAACGCCCGTACGGAGGTGGATAACCTGCTGCTCCATAGGGAACGTTTGAGTACATGTTGTAGGGTTGAAGGTAGATGTTCGGCGGCAGAGAGATCAGAGCTGGCGTCGAATAACTTTCAAAGTTGCTGAAATTGCGCCGAACTCCGTCTGGAGAGCTTCTATCGATGAGCGGAACGATTCGTCCGCGTTCATCGACAGGTACACCTACGTTCGATAGATCGATTGGAACACGCTTTTGTTGTGATGCCGCCGGTGGTGGCGGCGTCGTTTCCTCCATGAACATCTGCCCGGTTTCACCGACGATGTCCTGACCTGCGTTGCTTGGCTGTGTCAAATACGACAGCATTGCTGTGACGGCGATGGAGAGAGCGACTTTAATATTCATTGCGCTAATTCTGCTCAGGTTTTGCGTCCTTCTTCATTGTATCCGCAGGCGCTCCATCAGTGGGTTGTGGATTAACGTTTTGCGGGCTAGCTGAGCCAAGCGGAGCACTAGGCGAGTTGCTTGTGGTTGGAGCGCTTGCTGGAGTGGTATCGCTAGAAGTGTTTGATTCAACTGGATTTGGAGTGCTTGCTGGATTGATGCCGCTGGAAGTGCTCGTCGAATCAAGTGAGTTTGAAGTGCTTGCTGGATTGATGCCGCTGGGAGTGTTTGTCGAATCAACTGAGTTTGAAGTGCTTGGCGCGCTTTGATCCACGGGTGGAGACGTTGGCGCGTTCAAGCTGGCTAATTCGTTGTTGAAATCGTGGAGCTTGCGAATCAACGTGTTCATGGGCTCAATTGAATCGCTGGGTAGTTTGCAAGAAACAGTTTTAGTAAACCCCATTTTTGTAGCCGTGACGTCCGCACTGGCGCCACTGGGATCTTGTGGGCGCACCTGCGACTCGAGAATCGTCACCCACATATTTCTGGCGTGAACTTTCAAGCCCTTGATGTTTTTGATTCTAAGCGTGCTGTCTGGATTTTCGAAAACCTCGAAGCTGACTAATTTTTCGAGACTAACCTGGTCTACATCGGCGTTCTCGACCTGCTTCACAAACTTGTCGTTCAAGTTCATCTGCACTTTGTTGCCTTGATCGATCTTGCACACTCCGATCAGGTTGACGCCAGATTCTTTGAACGCGTCGGCAACACCTTTGCTCAATAGTGTGAAGTCTATGCTCTTGTAGACCTTCGCCAGGGCGACACGATCGGTACTCAATTCAGTGTCGTTAGTGCCGTCAAGTTTGAAACCGGCATCGGCTTTATCAAAAGCGAGTTGCGCATCGACAAAGTTGCCACCCTTCAAAAAACACTCCCCAAGTCGCTTGTAGCTCAGAGGAACGTTTGGATCGCGGGGATTGCAGAATTCGGCTTCAGATGCTGCTTTTATCCAAATCTGAGCGGCTTTGTTATAGTCGCCAGCTTCGAATGACTTTTGCGCCGACAAACTCAATCGCTCCCACTTTGGACATTCAGCGCTGCAAGGAGCACAAGCTGCTATCGTCAGAAACAAGCTCAGTAAGCCGATTTTGGAAGACATGATTCTCTCGAAATTGTCAGGATATGAAAAGGTTCATCTTGGATACCTGCGTTTCAAGCTCTATCTCTTGGACATTCGAGCGAGGACCGGTATCATATTCAACAGTAGTAATGATAGATCAGTCGGTTGGTGAATGAGAGATTACATTCTTCTTTATGTCAACGGCAGAGAGCATCGCATTCGTGGCGAACAGGCGTTCGTGCCGATCACAGATTATCTGCGTTACGACAATGGTTTGTGCGGCACGAAAGTAGTCTGCGCCGAAGGTGATTGTGGGGCTTGTACCGCATTAGTCGGACATCTCGAAGGCGACAAGATTGTCTATCGAGCTGTCAATTCGTGTATCCAATTTTTGTTTCAACTTGATTGCTCTCATGTGATCACAGTTGAAGGGCTGAAGCTCGATCAGCAGCTAAATGCGGTGCAGCAATCGATGGTTGATTGCCACGGTGCGCAGTGTGGTTATTGCACGCCAGGCTTCGTCGTTGCGCTTTGCGGACTATATGATAAGAAGAAATGCCCGGTAGACCTCGCCACTGTGAAAGAAGAATTGACAGGAAATCTGTGTCGCTGCACGGGCTACGAAAGCATCATCAAAGCTGCGCAAGAGATTGATGAAGCGCGGCTCTTCAACGCCGATCAAATGTATCCTCCGCAAGAAATGATCGTGGAATTTCGTAAGCATCTAGGCGAGTCGATTGAAATCAACGCAGGCGAGCGAGTTTTCTGTAACCCTGTCAGCGTAGCAGAGGCTGTAAATTTTAAAGCGAAGCATCCCGGTACTGTCATCGTATCTGGTGGCACTGATGTTTCAGTCAACGCCAACAAGCGCGGAATAAATCCTCCTGCAATAATTTCGACCTCCAATATTCCCGGATTGACTGAAATTGTTTTGAACAACAACGTCATAGAAGTCGGAGCAAGGGCGAATTTGCGAGATCTAGAGCTGTTCGTGAAAGATCTGGTGCCGGAGTTTTACAAGGTTCTCTGGGTATTCGGTTCACCGCAGATTCGCAGCGCCGGAACGCTTGCTGGAAATATCGCGAACGCATCGCCAATCGGTGACACTATTCCGTTTCTGTTCGTGGTCAATGCAGAAATTGAGGTCACCGGCGTAGCTGGCTCAAGGCGCATAAAGATGAACGAGCTGTACACCGGCTACAAGACAATGACTTTGAAAGCGGATGAGATGATTACGCGCACATTTATTCCGGTGCCTGAGAAGACGGAAGTGCTGAAGCTGTATAAGATTTCTAAACGCGAACAGCTCGATATATCATCGTTTAGTGCTGCCATCAACTTAGCTAAAAAGGATAGTCGAATTGAAAGTGTGCGAATCGCATATGGTGGCATTGCGGCGACGGTTGTTCGCATGCCGAAAACTGAAGATTATTTGACTGGAAAAGAGTTCACATTAGACACGTTCGAACAGGCTGGAAAGATAGCCCGCAGCGAGATCAAGCCACTTTCAGATGTTCGTGGCAGTAGCGATTTTCGTTTACAGCTCTCGGAAAATATCCTTCTGAAATTCTTCCACGAGACTGCTGATGAGAGGGAGTTGGTATGTCAGTAGTAGGCAAAGACATCCCACATGATTCGGCTGTCGGTCACGTCAGCGGCGAGTCTGTGTACATCGATGACATTCCATTTCAGAAGAATGAGCTGCTAGTAGACTTTGTTGGCAGCGCTGTCGCTTGCGGGAAAATCAAATCGATTGACCTTTCGCAAGCTGAGAAAATTCCCGGTGTCGTAGCGCTTTATACCTACAAAGACATTGATGGCATCAATCTTTTCGGTCCTATCACACAAGACGAAGTTTTGCTTTGCGAAGATCATGTTTCGTTTATCGGCGAACCGATCGTTGTCATCGCTGCTGAACATCAGAAAGCATTGAAGCAAGCGAAGAAGGCTGTAAAGATTGAAATCGAAGAACACAAGCCGATTCTCACGGTTGATGATGCAATCGCTCAGAGTGCTTACATAGACAAAACCTACTCGATAAAACGTGGTGACATTGTTCAGGGTTTCAAAAATGCCAACATGTGATCGAGGGACGTTTGATCACGGGTGGGCAAGACCACTTTTCGCTCGAATCTCAAGCGGCTCTCGTTTATCCCGGTGAGTACAACCAACTTGTTATTCATTCTTCAACGCAAGCGCCAAGCGAAGTGCAGCAGGTCGCCGCTCGCGTATTAGGGTTGCAACAGAATCAGGTAATTGTCATTACAAAGCGCATGGGCGGCGGTTTTGGCGGAAAGGAAACGCAAGCTACTCATCCAGCAGTGATGGCAGCACTGGTGGCACTTAAAACTAAGCGACCCGCTCGTATCATTTACACGATCGATGATGATATGAAGTACACCGGCAAGCGACACCCATTCCAACATGACTATAAGGTCGCATTCGATGACGAAGGCCGCGTGCAGGCTTTAGAGGTTTTCTCTTACGCAGACGGTGGTGCATCGAATGACTTGAGCACGGCAGTGCTAGGACGGTCATTAACACATTCCGACAACGCTTACTTCATTCCAAACATGGAAGTGGTGGGCAAGATCTGCAAAACCAATTTCCCTCCAAACACCGCATTCAGAGGGTTTGGTGGACCTCAAGGCATCATCATGATTGAAAATATCATGGAAGAAATTGCGGCTTACTTGAAGATCGATGCTTACGATGTGCGCTCGCGAAATTGTTATGGCATCGGCGAACGCAACACCACTCATTATGGTCAGATCGTAGAAAACAACACATTGCCGCGCATTTTCAGTGAATTACTCGAGACCTCGGACTATAAGAAACGCTTAGAGGAAGTCAAAAAATTCAACAGCGAATCGAGAACCGAACTAAAGGGAATCTCTTTCACCGCAGTCAAGTTTGGAATTTCTTTCACCAATAAGTTCCTCAATCAGGCTAATGCTCTCGTCAACATCTATCTGGACGGCTCCGTTCAAGTCTCCACAGGCGCCACAGAGATGGGGCAGGGCGTGAACACGAATATCCAACAGCTCGTTGCTGGTGAATTTTCCATCGATGCCAACCATGTGCGTGTGATGGCAACTTCAACAGAAAAGAATAACAATACATCTGCAACTGCTGCATCATCCGCTACTGATCTGAACGGCAGTGCAGCCGTCATTGCGTGCGAGAAGCTCAAGCAGACGTTAGCAGAGTGCGCTGCTGCTTACTTCGCCTCCAAAGAGATTGGGATCGGAAATTATCCTGGCAACATAGTTTTCGAAAACGGTTTTGTTTTCGACAAGCGCCGTCCGTCCAATCGCGTAAGCTTTCCAGACCTGGTCGGAATGGCTTACCGAGAGCGTCGCAGCTTAGGCGAGCGTGGGCACTACATAACAAAAGGAATTGATTTCGACTGGAGCGTCGGTCAGGGCAATCCATTCTTCTACTACACCAACGGATGCGCTGTGTCCGAAGTATTGATCGATCGATTTACTGGACAGCTCAAAGTCACGCGTGCTGACTTGCTCATGGACGTTGGTAAACCCATCAACCCTGGTATCAATCGCGGACAAATTATTGGTGCGTACATTCAGGGCTTAGGCTGGGCAAGCATGGAAGAGTTGAAGTACACAAATAAAGGGGCTTTGCTGGCTTACTCGCCGACTACCTACAAAATTCCGAATATCCATGACGTGCCACCTGTTTTTAACGTAAACATCATCGATAACGACACCAATACAGTGAATGTTCGCGGAACCAAGGCTGTGGGTGAACCGCCATTTTGTCTTGGAATTTCGGTTTGGACTGCTGTGAAACATGCGCTGTCTTTCGTTTCGAATAGCGAACTGCCGCGGTTGGTTTTGCCGGCGACAAATGAACAAATTCTGTCGCGACTGACGTATTATAAAAAGAACTCGCAATCAAACAAAGAAAAGGACAGAGCGGCTGCGCTGGCGCCCTGAGAAAGCTTGATCACATACTACGAAAAAATGAACGATTTGCTCCTGGACAATGTTCCGTTCGTGAGCGTAACCGTGGTCGATAGCATTGGTAGTGTGCCAAATGAAATTGGCGCCAAGATGTTGGTAACCGATAAGGGATTGTTTTACGGTACTGTCGGTGGTGGCAAAGTGGAAACGCGTGCCCTGTCAGAAGCTCAAAAGATGATTGCGGCTGAAGGAGATCTGCGCCACCAGAACAACACCAAGAGCCAGTTTGTGAACTGGGGACTGGATAAAGACCTGGGTATGACTTGTGGTGGTTCTGTCAAACTGTATTTTGAAGCGCACAATACTAATCCCTGGCGTGTCACTATATTTGGTGCAGGACACTGTGCAAATGCTCTGGTTAACGTCTTGATCAAACTCGACTGCCGCGTGACTTGCATAGACCCGCGTAAAGAGTGGCTTGATAAGCTGCCGGAATCGTCAAAAGTATCCAAGATCATGTCTTCGGATATGCCTTCGAAAGTAGATACGATCCACGCTGATTCGTTCGTAGTCTTGTTGACTATGGGTCATGCCACTGACAAGCCGATCTTGATAAATCTGCTCAGGCGCTATAAAGATAAACGGTTCCCTTATATCGGCGTAATTGGCAGCAAGGCTAAGGCCGCGACTTTAGTTAAAGATTTGGCTGAAGCCAACCTTCCGGCATCATACAAGGACCTCTATCATTGTCCAATGGGCTTACCTTTTGGCAGCAACCATCCTCAAGAGATTGCTCTCAGTGTAGCCGGGCAACTTTTGCAGGAAAGAGATAAACTAAGAAAGCCCTCCCAAGTTGAGCTGGCAGACTCTCTGCCTTGATTATTTATGAAAAGATCGCCCGCACAAATCTCTCGCCCCGTGCTGCTTTCCCTGTTTCTTGCGCTTGGTGTTGTTAGCGCTGTCAACGTTGTGAAAGCTGCGCCGACTGGAGACCCGGTCTTCATTCATGAGATGGTGCCTAAAAATGCGGGACAGATGAAAACGAAAATCAGCGAATTAGATGCGTTGATTGAAAAAAATCCAAAGGTCGCGAAGAATTACGCGCTGCGCGGAGCCAATTACAATTCGTTGGGACAGCACGGAATGGCGCTTGTAGACTACGATCGCGCAGTCAAGCTCGAACCCAAAAACCAGCAATGGATCGAAGAGCGTGCGCATGTTTACTTTCGATTGCTGCGCACCAAAGAAGCAATTGATGATTTGACAAAAGCGCTGACGCTCGGACCACCAAGCGCGAAAATATATCTTGCGCGAGCCCGTGGTTATGAGCTTATTCACGATTACAACAGTGCATTTGCCGACGCCGATAAAGCGATCAAGCTGGCGCCGAAAAATTCGGATGCCTATGTGATGCGGGCAAATTCAGATTCACGATTAGGCAACATGGAACAGTGCGTTGCAGATTGCTCCGCCGCTATCGCCATCAAACCGCAAAAAGCCGAGGTCTACTATCTGCGTGGAAAGGCTTATGCTCAGCTACAAAAGCGCGATCAAGCCGATGCCGATCTTGCACAAGCAGCAAAAATGGGACTGCAGTAATTACTGTTTCTGTGATGGGTGCAGAGGAATCTGAAATCCGAGATCATCGAACGAATCATCTACGCTGATTCTGTGATTCTCAGCGTGTCTCAATGCATCCACAGCTTGAGTCGTCGTGATTACTTTGTGGCGCAGTAGAAATTGACAGCGCAGCGCGGCAAGTAAAGTGGCTTCACTGATGGTGCCTGCAAGGACAAGCATTTTTCCAATTACTGATGGATATTTAGTGCTCAGCGAAATCGCGTGCTGAATGTCATTGTCATCCACGAGCCCTGATAGCTTAAGCAATTCACCAAGGCGAATGGTGTTACCTTCGACGCTCAATTTTTCCGCTTGCGTGCGACCAGTGACTGCGTAGCTATACAAAGTATCGGTGGCGCTGCTCAATTCGAGGGTGCCTTCGCAGACGAGTTTCTGCAAATTGAGCGCTAACTCCAGCACAGATTGATTGAGCAGCCCAAGGTCGATGAGAATTTGACCAAAAGGCTTTTGTTTTGTAATTCCGTATTCGAGCGCATTGAGAATATCTGCTTCGGTCAGTAAACCAGAAAGCATGAGAAGCTCTCCCAGGCGAATCTGCTTCATTCCCGTGGGGTCAGCGTTACTTGTACTCAACGCCTTGTTCGCTTGCGCCTGCTGCGGGTTGGGATTGATTGTCTTGAGCGCCTGACTGTAGGAAATTCGCTCTTCTCTAAAAGCTTTCTGTGCGTCCAGCGCGACGTTGACGGTTTCTTGCGACAACACGCCCATGAGAACGAGCATACGCCCGATCGGCTGCCCGGTTTCATATCCTGCACGCTGCGCCAGATCTAATTGCTCTTGAGTTATCAGACTCGAATCGAGCAGCAAAGTACCGAGCCGGCTGCCTGAGATTGATGCCTGCGCACCTGTGTATCCCGCCGCCAGTAAGGCTGTGCCCAGGTCTACGCGGCTGTTTCGAACGTGCTTGTAAGCGGTAATCGCGGTCGGCAGCGGCAACCCCTTGTTTTTGACGAGGGACTGCAGTTCCAGCGACAGATTAAGCTGGTCTTGCGATAGGTAACCGTAGAGTACAAGCGCACGACCAAGTGGAAGTGCAACTTCTCCAGCCATGCGGATGGCTTCGTTCAACTGTTCGCGACTAACGATTCCAAGGGCTTGCAGCATTTCGCCGAGCCGCATGTCTTTTTCCGCCATCCCGCCTCCCGCACCGGGTTCGTAAAACCGTACTCAAAGATTGTACCCCGCTGCGTTTGTGTCACCGAGGTTTCAGGCGTCTTGATGGAAAAAATTTGCAGCAAAATCCTGCCGATAACTGCGAATGCAAAAGTCAAAAACACAGTGTCGAAGTTTTTTGCGACTGTTTTAAGTCCAGTGCCACCACAAATGGTGCTCAATTGCCGAGGAATTTTTTGATGCGCTCGCGAAGTGGTGGCAACCCGGCATCTTGCTCTTGTTGCTTGTGCCATTTGTCCAGAGCGGCTTCGTTTCTCTGGTTTTGAAGTTCTTGAAAGCGCGCGAGGTCTCGTGCCGCTTCTTGCTGTTTACCCATTTTGCCATAGAGATGTGAGCGCAGGCTGTACAGAAAGTCGACCTTTGGGTCCAGGGCGATGGCTTTGTCAACGGCTTCCAGAGCGTGATTGAAATCGCCCTTCTGTGCGAATTCCATTGCTTCGTGTGCGTGTCTGCTGACACGTTGCATGACGTTCTCAGGCGCGGCTGGCTTCGTCAACATTGAGTTGCTTGGTACGCCAATTTTCGGCATCGGCGTCTGGAATGGATTGGAACCCGGTGGTGTAAATGAGTTTACGTGCGACGGAGACGCAGGAGTAGTGGAGTAAATTGAGCTTGATGGCAAATTCATTGGAACTTCTTTGTTTGGCATCAAGTTGTTCCAATCTGAAGGTTTCGAGATTGGAGTGTCAGTTTGCCCGCGCGGCGGTTCATCAGCAAGTGACGCAGTTTGGGCGGCGACGAAGGTTACCAGTCCGGCGAGTAAGACTCTCTTCATTACACATTCCTTCTAAATCTCAAGACTAATTTTTGCATATCGCTTTGCTTTCGTCACTTCGATCACTGATGAGTTGCGCCACCAGCCTGGTTGCGGGTTCGAGGTTGGTGGTATAAAAGTAGCTCCATTTAGACCCATCGCCAAGGAGAGTGCTTGTGCCTAGCCTACGCCCCATTGATGAACTGGTCATTGATGTTCTGGTGGATAATCTCACAGATAGTTATTCGTCCAAACCTGGCAATGTGTCGCCGGAATTCAACAATGTAATCGCTGCTGGTGCGAAGGAAATCTCTGGAACTACATTGTGTTGCGCACAACTGGGATTGTCTGTTCTTTTGACCGCAACTGCCGATGGAAAGCGGCACAAAATGCTGTTCGATGCTGGTCCGGAAGGTTATATCTTTTTGCGCAATGCTAAAAATCTCGGTGCGAATCTGAAAGATATCGAGGCAATCGGAGTTTCGCATGGGCATTGGGACCACATGGGTGCATTGCTGCCGGCGTTGGACGAGATCACAAGCAACGGCGAGCGGAAAGTCGCGGTGCATGTGAATCCAGACATGTTCCTTATACGAGGTGCGCAACTTAGTAACGGCGAGGTCGTACCCTTTCAAATCGTTCCTTCGGTCGACGAATTAACCGCCCGTGGTGGCGAGGTCGTTAATTCATTGGAGGCGAGAACGTTACTGGACGACTATTTCTATCTGAGCGGCGAAATCCCGCGTGTGAGTAGCTTCGAGAAGGGACGTACAGATCATCTCGGACGAAAATCGCACGATGCTCCGTGGACTCCCGACCCACTTTTGATGGACGAAAGATATCTAGCTGTGAATATCAAAGATAAGGGGCTGCTGCTCTTCAGTTCTTGCTCACACGCGGGAATCATCAATGTTTTGGAATCCGCCAGAAACCTCTTCGACGAGCCAATATTTGGAGTATTCGGCGGACTTCATCTGGTCGGCAGCCTTGAAAAAATCATTCCAGACACCGTGGAGAATTTAAAACGTTTTGGATTGAAGCAGATCGTACCCGCTCACTGTACTGGTTTCCGAGCGCTCTATGCGCTTCTGCACGAATTTGGAGAGGAGATCGTAGTACCTTCGATGGTGGGCAGTCGGTTTACCTATAGGTGCGATAACTAACTGCAATGAACAATCGTTTATACAAAGATGCTCAAAAACATCTAGAGAAGGGCGATTACGACGGTGCGTTCGCCAGAGCTTTTGAGATTCTGCGCGACGAAGCATCGTTGAAGCCCTCGCAAATCGAAGATCTTTTCGATATTTTGAGCTACTGTTTCGAGAGTTGGACTCACGAGAAATCCAGACGGATCAGTGATGAAGAGCAAGTGCAATTAGTTTCAATTGCAGAAAAATTCGCGGATACCGGCGCGCATGCGAGTTTTCTTTTCTATCTTGCGCTGAACGCTTACGCTCGCGAAGATTATCTCTCTGCCGAAAAGCTGATGAGCCGCTCTGTCGCCATTGTGAATTCTAATTTGATTGAATACAAATCCTCTTTTTTGCACAATACCGAACTCTACATAGATGCGCTTTGTTGGCAAAGCAAGTTCGATCAAGCTATCTCTGCTTGTGAAGACTGGCTCAGGCTTGCCAACGAAGAGTTGGTGGAGAACGACATTTTCACCGCGACTATTCACAAAAAACTTGCCGATATCTATGCCGCCCAGGGCAAGGCCGCGGAGGCTGAAGAGCACTTGAAGCGTTGCATATGGCTGCACGAAAATGAAGCTTGTTTGCTTTGTAGTGATGCTCAGAGTGCAATTCAGGCATATGCTTCGTTTCTAGATGGACAGGGACGCTCGGAGGAGGCTTCGAAGCAGCGGGAATTATTGCCGGTAGATGCGCGGTAGCCACTATATGTAGTGCTTGTAGCGAGACAACCCACCGCGATTTTCATCGTCGATGAGTTGCTCACTTCGCTGTTGAAAGCTTCGATTAGCGATGGTCAGGTCGTCCGCCCGGACCACCGGGACCGCCAGGACCGAATCCAAACCCAGGACCGAATCCCGGGCCGCCTCGATGTCCATCTAATCCCAAGAATCGGCGTTGCATGCCGCGCTTGAGTTTCTTTCGTTGCTCCGGTGTGAGGGTCTCGCTCACTGCCAGTGCGCGCTCGAGCATTGCATCGCCCATTTTGATTTTCTGCTCGCGCAGATTTTTGTGTGCTTCTCGAACCTTGTCTTTGTCGATCGTTTCTTTCGTCAGTTCGCGCACGATCTGTTTGAAATATTGCCCGCCTTCAGACATCATGCGCATACCTTCGCCCATGCCTTCAGCCTTCAGCTCGGCGATACGCTCGACCTGGTCGTCAGTCAAATCCAAATCTTGCAGAAGGTCTGAGAATCCGCCGAACATGCCATGTCTGCCGTGTTCGTGGTCCCAGGGTCCGCCGCATCTTTTACCAAATCCCTTTCCAAATGGAAACATGAAAACCTCCCACCACCGAAATCAGTGGCTTTGCTTGATAAACTAAGTTGTTACTAGTATTTTAGGGTTAGGACCTCATTGTGAGGTGCCTCACTAATTACTGAGTCTACTCACTAATTTTCACAGTGTCAAGCGACAGGAAGCAAAATAATTTCGGACGTAAACCGGGCGCCCAGGGTAGCTCGGGTGACGCGCGCGCGCCCAAAGACCGTTCGGCTAAAGACCGTGCGCCCAGAGACCGTTCGCCTGACGACCGTGGTGCGCCCAAAGACCGTGCGCGCGAACGCGGGGAGGATTGCTTCGCCGATGAGCGGCATCGGCACGAAGGACATCATCATCGTCATGAACGCGGTCCGCGTGGGGGATTTTTCTCTCCCCACAGCGACAGTCCGACCGAGAATGCAATGTCGTGCTTGATGATGACCGCCAAGATGATCGTTAAATTCGGCGAGTCACGAATTGCTCAGAACAAAAAATACAGCAAGCTTTCAGGTCCACGCATGGGCGTCTTGTTTATCGTTCATCATAGCGGTGGAATTCGCATGGGTGACCTCGCCGGTAAACTGCACGTGGCACCACGCACGGTGACAGATCTTGTCGATGGATTGGAGCGCGATGGTTTCATTCACCGAATTCCAGATCCAAAAGATCGCAGAGCATCAATATTGGAGCTGTCTGAACGCGCCAAAAAGGATTTCGACCACATCGCTGAAATGCGTAGAACTTTTATAGAAGAGATTTTCACGCCCATCTCAGATGATGAAAAACAAGTCTTAATCACAATTCTCAGCAAGCTAAGAGAAGGTCCGCTGCGTGAACTGTTGGCTCAGTCTATGGAAGAATCTGGCGAAGACAAAGAGCGATGAACGTCAGCGACTGTGAACGTTGAATGTCATCGACTGTGAACGTTGAATGTCAGCGGCTGCGAAGCAAGTCTGCCGCGCCGTCTTCTGAAGCGTCTCGCGTTTTATTTCCAGTTACGACTTGCTGCATTGACGGCACCTTTTTGTAATGCGCAGGAAGCTCAAAAATTTTCTGGTCCACAAGCTTAACTTCTGACCCTGTCGTAGAAAGTTTCGTCTTCCAGTGCCCAGTTTCGTCAACGCCCGTCATCCAGTCTTTTCCGACGTACTGCTCGACATATTTTACGGTCAAGCCGTTACAGTTCGGCAAACGGTATGTATTGAACAGAATCGTTCGACACTCAGGTGCGATCTCGTTTGACAGCGGGATGTATTCGCACAGAGCGTAGTTATTTCGCCTTGCTTTGATCTGCAAGTCGCCTACTGATTTAGACAGCGTTATTTCGCGACCACTAATGGCAGGGGCCTGCATGCCGATGAGATATTGAGACATCAAGCCTGATTCGGAGAATTCTTTCAAGCTCGATTCATGGAATGTTTTGTCATCGTTTCGATAGACAAAAACTTTCCAGTCTGGTGCCTTTGCGATCAGAATAAATTTGTACGTGCCAACACTTTCGATGCGTATAGCGCTTTTGCAGACGGATACAACTACCTGACCTAAAAAGTAGTGCGTTTGATTCATCACAATAGATCTCAAAGACTTCACCGCTGCTGCACTTGGCGGCGGTTGGTTTTTTGATGATTGATTGGATTTCTCTGGAACGGCTTTAGACGGAGCAGCGTCTGATGGAAGCCCACACGCGACCACGAAGGCGCACGCAACTGTGAGCATCCATCTAAACATAGTCAATTGCTGCAAATGTCATCATACGGCGATTCTAGCACCTGAGCTAGAACCTCGCAGAGAGACCTGAAAAGTCTTGTCGCTATTTGGCTATTGAGCGTTCGCTAATTCTGGCACTGCCTGTAGTGCCTGTGTTTGCAACGCGAGCTTTTTCTCGTGTCTTGCGGCGCACTCTTGAGCACCCCGAGTCGCGAGCAATTCTTCCGAATGCTCTCTGGCCCAGGCTTCCAGGTTTTCCAAAACTGGAATCAATGTGCGACCCAATTCAGTAAGCGAATATTCGACTCGCGGTGGCACTTCGGCGTAAACTTGCCGAGTTACGAGACCATCTGCTTCCAGTTCACGCAACTGATGCGTCAGCACGCGCTGCGTCACACCTTTCAGTTCGCGTCGCAACTCGTTGAAGCGCAACGTGCCTTTAATTAGTTTGCAAATGATCAAAACTTTCCATTTATCTGAAATCATTGCGATTGTCGCCATGATTGGACATTCCAACTTCGTATACATTGATTACCTCAATCCGTCATATCGATCGGAGTTGACCAGCGATTTTGTCGATGGTATCCAAACGGGTACTACAATACAAATTGGTTACTTCTTGCGTCTGGATACCTACATCCTAGTATGATTATCGAATCCTAGCAAGATACTTTTTTTGGAGGGTTTATGATTCGTTTGGCTACAGCACTAAGTTTCGCCGCATTGATGTCTGCAACGCTGCCGTGTCTGGCGGAAACTTACACTATCGACCCGATGCATTCGCAAGCGGGATTCTCGATCCGTCACATGATGTTGTCGAACGTGCGCGGTGCGTTCAGCAAAGTTTCGGGAACGATTGATTTCGATCCGAAGAAACCAACCGCATCGAAGATTGATGCCACCATCGACATGAATTCTGTTGATACGCATGAACCAAATCGCGACAAGCATTTGAAGTCACCGGATTTTTTCGATACAGATAAATTTCCGACCATGACCTTCAAGTCCACCAAGGTCGCAGAGAAAGGCAAAGGGCATTTGGAAGTAAGCGGCGAACTGACCATGCACGGTGTCACTAAGCCTGTTGTTCTTGAAGTGACTGGTCCAACTGAAGAGTTGAAAGATCCGAAAGGTGCAAAGCGTGGAGCTTCTGCAACGACGACAATTCACCGCAAAGATTTCGGGTTGACCTGGAATAAAACTTTGGACAACGGCGGCGTCGCTGTGGGCGATGACGTTGAAGTAACGTTGGACGTTGAAATGAAAGCTGCTCCTGCTGCGAAATAGCTGGATTGCAGTTTGAGCGCTGTCTGCATTTGATGCAGGTGGAGTTCCTTATCTGTCTACTTATCTAGTAGACGTGCGAAAACGAGAAGCCCGGGTGAGAACCTGGGCTTTTTTTGTTCAAAACACGCACAGGTGCGCAAACTCAAAAATTCTTGGACTTAATTTCAATGATTTCGTATTTTCCCCACTGACTAGCAAAAAGCTAACTGTTATTAATATGAACACACCCAGAGAGGGTGGTCGGTCTACCCAACTAATCGGTCTCTTGCCCAAGTGTCGATACCTCGGCTCGTCTGAGGTGCGTAGTTCCGCTCATCTTCGTTCTCTTACCACTGCCT
The DNA here is from genome assembly GCA_036702965.1 of Drouetiella sp. Lineage (GTDB taxonomy): Bacteria > Cyanobacteriota > Vampirovibrionia > Obscuribacterales > Obscuribacteraceae > PALSA-1081. The sequence goes on along the minus strand of DATNPZ010000011.1, from coordinate 172,801 downwards.
AACTCGCGCCTTCCCTTTTCCGCGCAGAGGATTACGATGCTAACCTGCTCAATGACAATGCAACAACTGGCAACCAAGGAATTCTATGACATCGACAGTCAGTTTTTCCCAGGAGCCGTTGGCGCGATTTTGTATGAAATCGCTCCCGGAGCCAGTTTCCTGTCGCATCAGCAAATAGCAATCGTCATGCGTGAAGCGTCTAAACATTTCAGACGCGGCACCACATCTGATGTCACCATCATGGTCGAACGCGATGGAACTGTTTCCTTTCGCGTCGAAAATCCTGGTGCCGCAAAGGTCTGACGGAATCCGCGGAATCACTAAAGTAGCGACTTTTGGCGCTCACTTCGTTTATGGAGTGTGGTAAATGGATTTGTTTACGGCTGTATTTATTGTTCCTGAAGCCTTTCTTCTGGCTTTGGGATTTTTCGCTCTTTTCGTGTCGTTTTCTAATTCAAAAGAGGCGGCAAAGATTAAGGCGTTTTTCAACAGAAGTGATAAAGCCGTGGATTCAACCTACTGGGGGCAATATCTCGCACAAGAGCGTGCGAACGCGAAAAACGGTGTGCCATCGAATACGGTGGCGGCTTCAAGATCGCAAAGTGCTGCATCGGGTGGAATCAATCTTCCGACTATCAAGCATTTGCCGGAATAACCTCGAGAGCTTTTACTAAGAGAAACTAAAACGAACCGCACCTTGGGATTGATGCGGTTCGTTTTGTTTGTTGTTCTTTTGCTTTAAGAGTGCTTGGAGTTTTTATTGAATACGTTGTAGTCAAACGTGAACTCGATGTCGACTGAGCTTGGGGCACCTTCTGGCAAACCGGTGATTTCGGGACCGGTGTCAGAAACAGCTTTCAATGCTGCATCGTCTGCCGCTTTAATGTTTGATGATTTGCTCAATCGCAAGTTACTGATGAAGCCTTCTTTGGAAATTTTGAAGGTCACGACAACGCGTCTGCTTTCATCGCCTTTTGGTGGATGCCAGTTGTGTTTAATAGAGCGTTGCAAGTCGGCCATGAATGGACCGAAATCTACATCGGCGGTAGCCGCAGGAGCATGTGCTGCATGAGGTGCTGGCGGCTGTGGTGCCGGGTCAGATGGCATGTTGTTCGATGGATGCACGAACATGAACATGCCTACGATCCCCATTCCGAGGGCGCCTAACAATCCCAGTTCGGCGAGATTCTTCTTGCGCTGCGCTTTAATCTCATCTGAGTTTGGTTTTGGCTTGAAGTTCGAGCCGAGACCCTCGTTTGCTTTCATCCAGTCCGATTCGGACGCGTGTGGATTGCCCAGAGTGTCTATGAGATCTTGCTGGTTCTTGCGGTTTGATTCGTTACTGGATTCTGGGAGCATAAACTTCCCTCAATTGCTGACATTCTCTATCTTCCCTCTGGGTCAGATAAAAGCAACTAGGCTTAACCCGAATTTCGCTGAATCCGGCATGATTTTATCCCGCTTAGATCCGACAGTTAACCAAACTCTTTTCAGTGCATTTGGGGGCGTCTACTCTGCATGGCTCCGTTGGAGCGCGCCGCAAAATCGTTTACCTGGAATATTTGCGCTTCGTCGCCGCTCATTGGCAATGGAAAATTGTCTCGCAAAGATTGCATTAAACCGCCGGATTCACGGGCTATTGTCTGGGCACCATTGCCGGTGCCAAAGTTGGGATTCCAACGCGCGTCGTATCCGCCTCTGACGACGCCGTCTCGTGGGATGTATGTGTTTGGATTAACGGCGGCGCCACCGCTGAGTTGCGCGGGGGAAATGCCGTAGAAGTTTGTGCCGTTGGAAGTCGCTTGATGCGGATACGGTCGAAGTCCAGGCTGATTCTGTGGTGGATTAAATTGATTCTGCGGCGTGTACTGAGTTTGCGGCGGAGTATGCGTTGAATATTGATTCTGCGGTGTGTACTGATTCTGCGGCGGAGTATGTGTCGAATACTGATTCTGTGGCGGTGTGTACTGACTTTGAGGCGAGGTGTACTGATTGGGTTTAAACGGTGTGGAGTTTGTGCTTTCGCTTGTTGTTGTTGTTGTTGTTGCGTTTTGAGTAGCGTAAGGATTCGGTGTCGTGGACGAAGACTGCGATGTTGAGCCGCTTGAATCATAAGCGCGCCGTGCATTGGCAGGAAGAACTAGAATCGTAGAACCTGCGATTCCCAACACAATAATTTTGAAGGGTAGCGAGTTGCGCATCAATTTGCTCACCATCCGTTATCTTTGTCTGCAGCGGTTTGTTGCCCCAACCACTTGCGCTCTGCTCCGTCTGCAGTCATCGGTCTCGGCATCCTTACCCTGCCGCTCGCGGCGGGCGGTCTGCTCAATGCCTGGCGAACCCCAGGAGCATTCGCTTCTTTCGCGACCCGTACACGGTCTGCACCCATGTAGCCGCCGATGTGCGCTAAAAGCTTTCTTGCTTTGTCCCGCACGGCTGGCTGTCCTCCAGTGGTCGCGAGGGCATCTTGCAGATTCTCTTTCGCCTCCAAATAACCACCAATCGAACATCTGTACTGCGCCAGCAAGAACTGCCAGGTGGGATTGTTTGGTTCGAGTTTGATCATCGAAACGTAAAATCCCGGCAGCGCTTCTTTAGCCTGGCTCCGCTCTCCAGGGTTGTTTGAGTTAGCCGCCCGAGTCATGCAAGCGAGTGCGCGCCGCATCAACGCAACTTTGAAATCTGGTCCGATGCCAGCGTTCATATTTACTTGCCCAAGCAGCAGTCCATAGTAGGCTTGCCCCGCTTGATACCATTGACCGGAACTCTCAAGCTGCCGACACTGACCTATTTCCGACGAGATGTAGCCCTCCTCGCCAAACGCCGACGCCCTTTGCTGTGAGCCTCCGAGCGCCAATGTCACTGCTATCACGAATGGGGCGATGCGAGCTAAATTCACGGAGCTCAACTCCAAATTGTTCTCAAGTCTTCAGTCAATTATAGACTTAGTTGTCGCGTTCTTCTTTTTGTTTTAGCTTCGCGACTTTGTCGTTGAGTTTCTCGATCAGGTCGGTCAACTTCTCACGGTCTTTGTCGGTTAAATCCGTAGCTATCGCAAGGTAGTACTGGTACTGAGATGCTGATTCAGAGAGGGTTGGGACTGAATCTTCTGGACCGTCGTCTAATGCTTCGGCGAGTCCATAACGTGCTGTCGGAAGCATTGGGTCTGATTTGATTGCTTCGCGGAATTTTGCGATCGCACCATCCCACTGGTGTTTGTGAGCCAGCTCACTTGCCACTGCAGTCGCGTCAACAGCGGATTTGCGAGCGTCGGCAACTTTTTTCAATCCAACTTGCCCACGCTCTGGCGAACCGCCTAGCGCCAATCCCTTTTTGTACGCGGTTTCGGCGCTGCCTAGAGAATGAGTCAGTGCCGCGATATCGGCGATTGCGTAAAGTTGCTTTGGATTTGTTTGTCGCGTAATTACTTCGTTGAACAATTGCGCCGACTTGTTGAAGTCGCCTTTGGTGGCAAGCACTTCTGCGAGCCCGACGCGGTCACCGTCGGTTGTGGGCTGTATGTTTGCATATTTCGCTTGAAATTCAGTTGCACCCGACATGGCTAACAATTTCGCTTTCGCGAGGCGCAATTCCATATCATCGGAATTGACTTTGATTGCTTCATCGATTGCATTGTTTGCAGTTTCATAGTCGGATGGTGACAATGAAGCATTCAATGCGGCTTTCTGAGCCTTAATCAAAAGCGCTTGGCTGAGCCCTTTCATCGCGTTGTTGTCGTTCGGACTCAATTGCAGAATGACGCGATAGTTTTTAATTGCATCATCTGCGCGTTCTAGACTCATGTCTAAATCTGCAATTCTTTGTCGAAGTTGCAAATCAGTCGGTGCTTGCGTCAAGCCTGAACGCAAGTCTGCAAGCGCGAGTTCGGAATCTCCGCGCTCTTGATGTATGTCTGCCATGCGAACATACGGTTCGATGTTCTCTGGCTTGATCAATGTGGATAGTTGGTACTGTTGCAGTGCCGCAACTGTATTTCCTTGTGTTTGATAAGCCTGTCCTAAAGCCATTCTTACTGGCCAACTATTTGGAAATTGATAGAGAGATGTATTCAATTCTTTGATCGCATCATCAATTTGTCCTTGCTTCAGCAGCACTGCACCGAGTCCATAATGCGCAGAAGAGTTTCCTGAATTGAGCGTTATTGCTCGCTTGAACGCTTCCGACGCCTCCGCCGGACTGTTCTGCGCCATCCGCACTAATCCCAGCGAGGAATAAGCGAAAGACATGTCTGGATTCAAAACAGTTGCAGTATTCAACTCGGAGGCAGCTTCTTCGTTTCTTCCCTGCTCCTTCAAAACCTGGCCGAGGGCATTGTGCGCGTCCGCATTTGCGGGACCAAGTGTTGTGGCGCGGCGGGCGTAATCTTCAGCTTGTTTGAGGATGGATTCGCGCTCGTTTCTGATCGTGCCAGATGATGATTGCAGTCGGTTCAGCATCACCATCGCTTTGCCTGCGTAGGCTGTGGCATTGTTCGGGTCGATTGCGATGACACGCTCGAACGCGCTGTCAGCGTTGTCTAATTTGAATTCGTTAGCCAGCGCAAGACCAAGCCCCAGTGTGGCTGGAACATCGGTTGGGTTGGCGACGAGAGCTTCGCGAAACAATCCTTCTGCGTCGCTCCATTTGCCCTGAGAGAGAAGCTTTTCGGCTGCCGTCATGTTGACTTTTACGCCACCACTCAGCACTGGCGAGGTCGTGGTTTTTGAAGTAGTCGGAGTCGTTTGCGTGCTAGTCGTCTTCGTTGTGACTGGTTGTGTGCTCGGAACTCCTGGTACCTGTGCGGATACCAGAGCGGGATTGAATACTAAACCTGACATAGCGATTGTGAGCGAGGCAATGCGTTTCATAACAGACTCCATGTACTTTTCACGGCATAAAGTTTAACTCCTTATGCCGCTCAAAAAGTCATACAGTTGCTATTTCGTTTCCGTTGGACATAGCCACGCACAATTTTCAATTTCGCGATAATCAATTGTGATTTCTTCGCCTTTAGCAATGTCTCGCGCTGCGACTCCGACTGCACAGCGATGGCGTTTGTAATCTGGTCGCATGTTTGGATCTTCGGAATGGTTGATGAACCGCGCATCGTCGAAAGAGAGGATGTATGTGTTTAGATGATGGTCGAGATAACCATATCGTTTCATCCATTCCTTTGCCACCTCCGGTAGTGCCTCGACTTCCTCAGATGTGCGTTCGATGTCAAAACCTTCCTGGAAGCGCCACATGTCTGTGCCTTTAGCGATCGGCTCTGCGGCATACAATCCGCTGCCGTGTATCGGACTTGGTGACAGTGTGGTCTTGATTAACAGCATTTGAACTCCTCTATGTTTGCAGTAATTGAAGATCAGTTTCGCGAGTCGATCAAGCTCAACCATGTTGATCGCAGAATTGAGTAAATCTGACATTCGACGTTGTCGTAGATTGCGTAACGGCGTAGTTGCATACCGATCTTTTGCGCTACTTTTTGTGATGCAAGATTGAGCGGATGAATGATGCAAATCATCTCAGGGTAGGAGAGCTGCTCGAATCCATAGTCTAGAAAAGCTTTTGCAGCTTCGGTTCCCAGTCCCTCTCTCCATACTGATTTGTCGAACATATAACCGACTTCTGGAAATACTTCGTTGTCGATTACTTGCAGAATAATTCCGCATCGACCGATCAACTTATTGTCCGCTTTTCTGACCGCAGCCATGAGCGAGATTCCATCTTCTGCGTAGCGTTTTTGATAACTCTTGATGGCGTCACGTGTTTCATCCTTGCTTCTTGTGCGCGGATAATATTTCATGACGTCGGGATCTGCATACAACGCCGACAGCTCGTTCAAGTCCAACTCATCGATTCGTCGAAACAAGAGTCGATCTGTTTCTAGCGTAATCATTTCTTGGCTGTCGCAAACAGCTCAGAGCTGTACTCTTCAAGCAAAGGAGCTACGCGTTCTTTCAGCAGCGTTTGCGCTTTTTTCAGATCAACGTCTTCTGGTTTGGTGATGTTTGCGCATAGCTCGGACAGCACTTCATCGTTAACCAGACCGACTTTCATCGCAAAACTGTACGGAACGTTGCTAAAAGTCACCAATGCATAGCGTGACAGATAGGAGCCTGGGAACTCTTTCTGCAAGATTTTTTCCACAGCTTTTTCGAGCAAGAATTTCGGATCTCCAACCTTATCTCTCATCTCGATAAAGTTTTCGACGGCCATATCAGCGATTGCATCGGTGTCCACTTTGCGCTGTTTCACAAAGTCTTCGAAAACCTGCGTCCATCCGCTTGCACCTTCCTGTGCGCGGCGCCCTAATGTTTCTTGCTCTCCCTCTCTCGACCTACGATTTATGTAGAGTGCACCGCCTTGAGCGAGGTGATTCTCAATACATCTATCCAGAATCGTCAGGTCTTCAAACCCAGCATTCATGCCCTGTCCAAAGAATGGCACAATTGCGTGAGCAGCGTCACCTAACAACAACGCGCGTTCTTCTACATTCCACGGACTGCATTTGACTGTGACCATGTGACCTGTCGGATTTTCAAAAAATGTTTTTTCTAGATCCTCTAAAAGTGGCACTGCATCAGAGAAGTATTCGAGGAAGAATTTCCTGACCGCCTCAGGCGTCTTCAGATGCTCGAAGCTATTTTCACCTTTCCACGGTAAGAAAAGCGTGCAGGTGAAACTGCCGTCAAAATTCGGCAACGCGATTAGCATGAAAGTGCCTCGCGGCCAGATGTGCAGGGCGTTCTTTTCAATTAGAAATTCGCCGTTGTTTCCCGAGGGAATGACTAATTCTTTGTAGCCATAATTAAGTTCGGATTCGGTGCATTCGTAATCAGGCAGTATGCTCATGTCATGGCGAATCGCTGATGCTGAGCCATCCGTGCCGATGACGATGTTTGCGACAACCTCAGCTTCCATACCTTCGGGCTCGTTGAAAAGTTTGATGATACCTTTGTCGATGTCCATCCCCAGACATTTTTGATTGAAGAAGATGTCGACCATACCGGTCTCTTCAGCTTGAGTCATGAGCGCTTTGTTGAGCGCCGCACGAGAAATCGAATTGATGTATTCCGAATCGTCTTTTCCATAAGGCTGATAAGCGAGTTGTCCATCGATTGCGTGGATCATTCGTCCGCGCATAGGCACTGCTTGTTTCAAGACTTCTTCATTCAGTCCGACTCGACGAAGCGCTTCGATTCCACGCGTCGAGACTGCCAGGTTGATAGACCTGCCGGCGCTGATCGCTTCGGTACGCATGTCGGGGCGCCGCTCAAAAATGTCGACGGCGAATTTTCGCTTCGCCAGAAAAATAGAAAGTAGTGAGCCGACGAGTCCGGCTCCTACAATTGCGATATCAGTCTTCCGTCTCAGTTCAGGCATGAAGAACCTCAGGATGCGAATCTAGCGAGGATTTTAACGAAGTCGAAAACGTCCTGGTATCGGACGTAGAGTGGCACTGGTGCAGCGCGGATAATATCTGGATTGCGGAAGTCGCATATTGCACCTTCCTTCTTCAATGCTTCAAGCATTTGTTTTGGATCGTGCGAGAAGCGTATGGATAGCTGCGATCCCCGCTCTTCAGGATTGCGCGGAGTGATGATCGAACAGAATCCTTTTGGAAGTTGGTCAATTAGATACTCTAGATAACCCGTAATGCTGATACATTTTTCGCGAATTGCAACCATCGTTGCTTCATCGAAAATCTCCATCGAAGCACGCAGCGCTGCGAGCTGAAAGATTGGCGGGTTGCTTAGTTGCCAGCCTTCTGCACCAGGAATGGGATCGAACTTCGGTTCCATTTTAAAGCGGTCTTTTTTGTTGTGTCCCCACCAGCCCGCGAAACGAGGCAAGTCGAATTCGGTTGCATGACGTTCGTGAACGAAGCAACCTGAAAGCGATCCTGGACCAGAATTCAGATATTTGTAGGAGCACCAGACTGCGAAATCAATATCCCAATCGTGAAGTTTTAGAAGCAAATTTCCCGCACCGTGAGCGAGGTTTAGCCCGAATCGACAATCCTTTGCTTTGGCTGCTCTGGAGATTTTTTCTACTTCAAACGCTTGACCGGTTAGATAGTTCACATCGCCCAGCATGATTAGAGCCACCGAGTCGCCTTGTTTCTCGATAAGAGAGAGAATATCTTCAGTGCGCAGAGTGTCCTCTCCCGGGCGCGGTGTAAGCTCGATCACCGCGTCATCCGGATTGAATCCGCGGAATTTTGCTTGAGAGGCAACTGCGTATTGGTCTGATGGAAAAGCACCATATTCGGTGATGATTTTATATTTGTCTTTAGTCGGGCGATAAAACGAAACCATCATCAGATGAAGGTTGACCGTCAGTGTGTTCATCACAACGACTTCTGAAGGCTTTGCGCCAACCAGCCTGGCTGTCATCTCTGTGAGATTTTCATGATAAGGCAGCCACGGGTAGCGTGCTTCGAAGTGACCCTCTACGCCTAACTTTGCCCAGTCGTCTAGTTCTTGCCCGATATACTCTCGAATTTTGCGCGGTTGCAGACCAAGCGAATTACCCGCGAGATAAATGCTCTCTTTTCGCTCGCCGGCAGGTGGAATGAAAAACTCGTTTCGAAAGCGCCGTAGCGGATCTTCGGCATCCATCTTGATTGCAAAATCGATGGAATCTTGATATTCGATTTTGACGCTTTTAGCTACTGAGTTAGTGCTGGACATTTTTTCCTGCTAGCTCCGCGTTGTCTTCAAAGTCTTTCACTGTTTTGCCAAGCCACTCTAGAGCAGTGCCGTAGAGCAAACGGTTGCGCGTTTTCTCGGAAAATTCTTGTATTGATTCAATTAGCTTCCCAGGCTCATCTTCACCCAATGGGAACGGATAGTCAGTGCCGAGAGCGATCGCATTTTCGCCATAAATCTCAACGAGATATTTGAGCATCGAGCGATCGTGTACGAGCGAATCAACAAAAAATTTGCCCAGGTATGAACGCGGATTCGACATGTTGTCGATAGCGCAAAGGTCTGGTCTTGCGTTGAATCCATGTTCGATGCGCCCGATGGTACCTGTGAAGGCGCCGCCGCCATGCGCGAAACAAACACGAAGTTTTGGCAAACGTTCTAAAACTCCGCCGAAAATCATCGAGCAAATTGCAAGCGAAACTTCTGCCGGCATTCCGACCAACCACGGCAGCCAATATTTTTGCATTCTCGCTTCGCCCATCATATCCCAGGGATGCACGAAGATCGCCGCACCAAGCTCTTCTGCGGCTTGGAAGATTGGGAAGAGATTTTCATCACTCAAATTCCAATCATTTACGTGAGAGCCGATTTGAATTCCTGCGAAGTTCAAATCGCGCATGCAGCGTTCTAATTCTTTGATTGCATGCTGTGGTGATTGCATCGGTATGGTTCCCAAACCCACGAAGCGATGCGGGTTGGCGGCAACGACTTCAGCGATGTGATCGTTGAGGAACTGTGAAAGATACATAGCATCTTCCGGCTTAGCCCAGTAGCTGAACATCACAGGCACCGTGGATAGTACCTGTACATCCACACCATGTTTGTCAGATTCGGTCAATCGGGTTAACGGATCCCAGCAGTTGCTCTCGATCTCGCGGAAAAACTTTCCGTCATCGCGGATCATTCGTGCATAGCATGGCTTGTGATGCTCGAGCGTGATGAAGCCACCATATCCGAACCGTTGTTTCAAATTCGGAAGGTCTCGCGGCAATATGTGAGTGTGTACGTCAATTTTTCGCATCAGGTTTCTTCATTTGTGTCCCGCATGCCTTGCAGGTTGTGTGTTCTTCGTTGGAATAGAATCGTTCGAAAATCGGTGGAAACTGTTTGACGATATCCGTCAGATGAAACGATTCCTCGTAAAGTGTGTTGGCACATTTTTCGCAGTGCCATTCGAATTTGTCTATTTCGGTTTCGCTGCGTTTTTTCTCCAGCACTAAACCGACTGTGTTAGCGGGGCGTTGTGGGCTGTGTGGAACTCCTGCGGGAAGCAAGAATATTTCACCGGCGCGAATCGGCACATCGACGAATTTCCCTTCATCAATGCACTTCAAAATCATGTCGCCTTCGACCTGGTAGAAAAATTCTTCGCCTTGATTCACATGGAAGTCGGTGCGCGAGTTTGGACCGCCCACGACCATGACGATGAAATCTCTATCTTCCCAAATTAACTGGTTACCGACGGGCGGTTTTAGCAAATGGCGATTTTCATCAATCCATTTTTTGAAATTGATTGCGGCAAGCTTGCTCATGAAATCTCCTGACCGTGGAGCAGCGGCTATTTTAACCGTTTCCAATTACGCCGATCAAGCTAATGAACGACCAAATGAGGCGGTGTAGAATGTGCGGTTATCTGAAGGGTTGTCGTTCAACTCAACTAATCGCAAGGCTTTAGCGGAGGTTCACATGGAACTGACCGGAAAAAACGTTCTTATTTTTATTGGTCCAGACTACGAAGATCGCGAGTTGTTTTATCCCTATTACCGTTTTTTGGAAGCCGGTGCGACCGTGAAAATCGGTGGGCTCGGCGAGAAGACTTACAAAGGTAAGTATGGGGTGCCGATGAATGTTGACGGCAACTGTGAGGATTTTGTCTCGCAGAAGTGGGATGCAGTTGTCGTTCCGGGCGGCTGGGCGCCGGACAAGATTCGTGCCAACAAAGCGGCGCTCGAAATCGTCAAGAAGACAGTTTCGCAAGGCGCTGTTGTCGGTGCTATCTGCCACGGTGGTTGGGTTTTAGCGTCAGCCGATGTTGTCCGCGGAAAGAAAGTGACGAGCTACAAAAATATCTCGGATGATTTGATTCACGCTGGAGCGAAGTGGGTCGACGAGGAAGTCGTCGTGGACGGCGGCTTGGTCACGTCGCGCACTCCTGCGGATTTACCGGCGTTCTGTCGAGAGATGGTGAACGCGATGAAGTTGGCGAAGGTCGGCGCTTAAGTAAGTCGGTGTCAGGCTGTGCCTGGCAGTGCCAGGTCTGCGCTTGAATCGGTGCCAGGCTGCGCCTGAATCAATGCAAGGTCTGCGCTTGAATCGGTGCCAGACCGCGCCTGAATCAATGCCAGGTCTGCGCTTGAATCGGTGCCAGGCTGCGCCTGAATCAGTGCCAGGTCTGCGCTTGCATCAGTGCCAGGCTGCGCCTGAATGGCGGTGAAGCTGGATTTCAGACTTGGATTTATTCCGGAGTCTGCAATTCGCGCTGACCTTTCTCTGCCAATCGAATATTGATGTACGGGAGCACTTCGCGCTTGAGCTGCGACGGCTCCAGAGGAAAATTCAAGACGCCGTCGGCGCCTGCTTTTGAGGCGCGCTCATCGCGCTCTGCATCTTGCTTGTCGCTGATGAACAAAAATGGGATTCCGCGCAACTCAGCATCGGCTTTGACTTCGTTGATATAAGTCATCCCATCGCCGTCATGCATGGTGAAATCGCTGAGAATCAAGTCCGGCAGATTCTTCTGTGTAAGAAACACAGCAAGTGTCAGGGACGTTGCCGGAATTATCTGGCAATCTAAATCGTCGAATGCTTCGCGTGCCAGGTCAGCTACGTGCGGACGATCGCCAGCGACAAGAATGTGAATCGTCATAATCAACCTCGTGCGCGATTTTGCGCGCAATCGTATTGTCGCATTACATTGCGGGACGTCCACACTTGAGAATAAGTAAAATTGTGAACTCGCAACCTTAATGAGGGGAAGTCATGGAGAAAAGAGCATTCGGAAAGACCGGAATGAACGTCAGCGTGCTGGGTTTCGGCGGCGGCGAAATCGGTTATGAAGGCGCTGAGCACGCGACTGTAAAAGAGCTTTTAAACGCTGCCCTGGATGAGGGACTAAACGTAATCGACACTGCTGAGTGTTATGTCGACAGCGAGGAGAAGATTGGAAAACAGGTCGGGCACCGACGCAAGGATTTTTTCCTGTTCACCAAATGTGGTCATGGTGAAACTTACATGCAGGAACGTTGGTCGAAGAAAGACGTGACAGCTAGCATCGAAAGAAGTCTGAAGCGCTTGCAGACGGATTGTGTCGACCTGGTTCAACTGCACAGTTGCAACGAAGAAATTCTGCGCAAAGGTGAGTGCATCGAAGCGCTGCAAGAAGCGAAGAAGGCTGGAAAGACTCGCTTTATCGGATACAGCGGTGACGGTACGGATGCCGTGTATGCCATCAATACTGGTGCCTTTGACACGCTGCAAACTTCGGTGAATATTGCAGACCAGCAGTGTATTGAACAAACAATTCCACTGGCTGTTGAAAAAAACATGGGCGTGATTGCCAAACGTCCGATAGCAAATGCGGCATGGATGTTCGATTCTCTGCCTGATAATGAATACATTCGTCCGTATTGGCAGCGCTTTCAAGAATTGCAATTTGATTTTTGCAACGGTGACAAGAATGCCGCCGTCGAACGAGCGCTGCGATTTACCTTATCAGTCCCCGGTGTGCATGTTGCGATCGTCGGAACCAAACAGCCGGGAAGATGGCGCCAGAATGCCAATTTGCTCACGAAGGGTCAATTGAGCAAAGAAGAGTACGAAGCCATTCGCAAGGTCTGGCACGAAAAATCAAAGAAGGATTGGGTCGGGCAAGTCTAAATTAATTAGCGGTTTCCGCTTTAACTTGCGAATCGGTGACGCCGCTGATCTTTTCCGTGCCGTCCGAAACCTGTTTTGCTAACCACGAATCGATTTCACTCATGATTTGCGGATCGGTGTGAGTCGTCTCGAGGAGCAAGTGTCCTTTCGTTGGTGCTATAAAAACAGTCTGCTTTCGCGATCCCACCTTTTTCATGAAGGGAGGAATGGCGCTGGCTCTATAGATTTCGTCTTTGCCACCTGCCACTATCAGTAGAGGCATATCGACTGGCATTTTTTCTGCGTTTTTCAGCGCATCTGAATTGGTGCGCATGCTCTTGATCAGATCCGCGATGCTCAACTTTCGATTGATCATTGGGTCGTTCATGTAGTGCTCGGTGACTGTTTTGTCATCGGATAGATACGGCTCGATGTGCGGTTTCAAGTCGTATGCTTTGTATGGATCGTGCAAGCCCCGTGTGACATCGACTATAAAATGCGCATTGGGATGAACAACTTTCTTGATGCAAGGACTGGAGCAGATCGCTCCGTCTACTAACTCCGGTTTTTCGGCAGCGAGCCAGAATGCCATGTTCGAGCCTACGCTTTCACCCATGCAGAAAATCTTTTCGTGCGGGTGCGTGCGCCGCAGCATACCAAGAACTTCGCACATGTCGGCTTTACTCTGGGTGTAATGAATTGCGGCGTCGCCACCGAATTTGTCATTCTCTTTCTGCCAGCGCCCGAAGCCGCGCATATCTAGCCCGTAGATTTGATAACCTTCGGAAGCCAGGTGTCTGGCGAAGTGGTCGAACGTGCCAGTGTAGAGAGTGGCGCCGTGAATGCAAAAGATAATTGCTTTGGTCGGAACAGAACTATCCTTCCATTCCATGACTGGCAGTTTCAGTTCGGCTCCGACATCAGAATCCTCGGTCTGAAGCACGTCAGCGCGCGCACCGCATGACAGCGACAGAGCCGCTACGGTGCTAAATAGAGCTACCTTCAGATTGCGCAGTTTCATGGTTCAAATTGCCAACGCGAGCCAAATACACTTAACCCGAAAGCCGGGAGGTTCAAGCACTTATTCATCGTATCCGAAGTTGCGCTTTTAGTCCCGGCTGCCCGTTTAATTCGAACGATTAGTATTTGTCTGAAAGGTCCGAGACAGCTTGCTTTGTGATGTGTTGCGCAGGCAGCAAATCGTTTTGAACCAGTGTCAGCGCTTCACCTTCGAGGTGCTTGATTTCGCTTTCGTAAAGCTCGATGCCGTGGTCTTCGCCTTCTTTCAAAGTGCCAAGCGCGGAAGTTTCGCCAAGAGCGACTGCGCCAGCTTCCATAATTTTTGCGAATGCGCCCCATGCGCCGGATTTCAGAGTCGGTGCACCACCCATTTTTGTAATCAATGCGCTGAGCATGCTGACGCGGTTCTGGTGCTCGGCGCGGAGGCTAGTTAGACCAGAGATGACGGCTGGCGTTTTGGCATGATCGATGACCAGTGTGTAGCACTCAACTGCGGATAGTTCGCCACCCAACAATGCATTTAATCGATCGACTTGATTTGACATCGCTTCTCCCTAATGTCGACTATGAGACGACAAATAGTACAGGATTTGTCTGCGCATTTTATTAGTCGGTTTGTGTAAAGGAGACGACGATCAATCTCCATACTGAGGATACGTTGGCAACATCGTATTTGTCGTATTTCCTGAGATGTTAGCGTTGTACCAATGTCCGTTCACGTAGATATAGTAGCTCAGGTTCTTACTGTTACCAGTATATGAATTGCCTGTGATACTGGTGTCTTTCAGATAAGCGCCCAAGAAGAACGGGTTGACGTATATGACAGCGTAAGCGCCAGATGCTAATCCACAATTTTTTAGAGTATTGCCAGAGATGGTGTCAAATTCATCGAGTAAGCCATAATAAGCGCTATATTGAATGTTGCTAATCGTGTTGAAAGATGCGATCACATTTTCGCTATTACTCGAGTAAATACCATACTGAAACCCGCTTAGAGTGTTGTGTTCCAAGTCAACAAAGCTTGAATTGGTATGATTTATGTTATAGAGATAGATTCCTGTGCTCGCACCGCTCGCACCGCTGATGGTGTTGTTGAATGCCTTTGCAAAACCGATCAGGTACATGCCGTAATAGCCAGAACCGACATTGGCTATTGTGTTATTCGTCATCGTGACCGGCGTTTGGCCAGATTTATTCAACCCGACGTAAAAACCAGCATAAACAGGCGAATTTATCTTATTTCCAGTGAATGTCGAAAAGTGGTTATAAAAGCTGTAAATCGCATAAGAAGAATTATTGATTGTGTTGGAATCTACCGTAGTAGTATAAATTCCCTCCAAATAAAATGCGTAGTAGCATGATTCAAATGTATTGCTAGACGCGCTCAGAGAGCCTACTGTGTTGCTACCAACTGAGTAGAAACCGTAGTTTAGGGAATCGAATGAATTATTGTTCGCAGTTATTGCATTCGCGGAGCCGTCGCCAAAAATTCCGTAACCGTACCCGGCGGAATTGGACGCAAACTTATTCTTCGATATCGTTGCAGTAGAAGCGTTTTGCAGAAGAATGCCAGTCTCTCTTTTCGGCATGAAAAACGAATTCTGCTTGACCTTCAATCCGCTCGATCCATTCGCTCTAATTCCGTTGACCCAACCGTTAAACGTGCAGTTAGTCACAGAGCCATTCTTAGCTGTACTGAAAACTAGACCGGAATTCTTGTCGCTGCCAGTGTTAGAAATCGTCAAACCGTCAAACGAAGTGTTAGCACTGCCTGCGACGATTTGCGCATTCGAATCTGTCATGTTCAAAACAACGTTCGTGCCGCCCTGCAAAGTTATGCTCTTCGGTTGCAGCTTCGGACTAGCACTTCCAATCAGATAGGTTCCTGCCGGGAACAGCACAGTGTTACCTGCGGCAGCATTAGCTGCTGCAATCGCATTGGCGATAGCTTGTGAGTCGTCTGTCGTGCCATTACCTGTTGCGCCGTAAGTCGTAACGTTATAAGTGGCAGCATGAGCCGGATTCGCTAGCCAGAGACTAGCAAACAGCAAAATCATCCAGAAAGAACGGGGTGCTTTGAGGGCTAGCGTGTTGATCATTGGATTCTCCGACGAGGAATTTTTACCGAAGTTGATTCAGGAAAGCCGCTTTAAAACTGAGATTGTACTCGACAATACGGCGAACTGATCATCGTGAAACCGAGCATGATCAACATGGCTTGGGTGTTTCTTCTGACCGCGTATCAGTCTGACTGGATTGCCTTAAGTGTCTCCAATTGACTACACGTGTGTGATCGTGATTTGTGTTCTGGTGTTTGGTTTCACGGCTAAGAATCAGGGACCGTACCAGTTGAGAATATCGACTGTTACTGTGGAGCCTTCCGTTAGCGATTCTGCATCTGGACCGAAGTGAATCAAGCAGTCCGCGAGAGCCAGTCCGCTGAGCATGTGCGAGTCTTGTCCGATCGTGGGTTGCACTAGCATGCGACCATCTCCGGTCAGGGTCAGTATGCCGCGAACCAGATCCAGTCGTCCTTTTGCTTTCTTCAATGACTTGGTCAGTGTCGCCGAGACTCGCTTTGAACTTTGCGTCTCATTGCCCATTAGTCGCAACAGCGCTGGTTTGACGAATTCGTTGAATGTCACCAGAACTGAGACAGGATTTCCTGGCAAACCGAAAACAAGTTTCTTTTGTTTTTTTCTCGGCTGCGGAATAGTACCGAAATAGACTGGCTTACCGGGTTTGACAGCGATTCGCCAGAAGATTGTTTCGACTCCCATCTCTTCCAGAGTGGGTTTGACGTAGTCGTAGTCTCCTACTGAAACCCCACCAGACGAGAGGATCACATCGGCTTGTTCGACCGCAAACGAGAAAGCTTGCTTTGTTGATTTCTTTGTGTCACGTGCGTGGTGCACGAACCACTCATCGATCCCAAGAGCCGCCAATGCCGCAGGAAGAGCGAAAGAATTGGAGTCATAAATTTGTCCTTCGCCGAGTTGATGACCTGGCTGGATCAGCTCATCACCGGTGGTGACAATTGCGACTTTTGGTTTTGCATGTGCAGTGAACGATGAGTAGCCGAGAGTTGCGAGAAGCCCTACAACAGCCGGATTGACTCTTACTCCAGCGGGCAATACCTGTTCGCCGGGACGGAATTCGCCACCTGCACGGCGAATGTTCTCATCGGGTTTTGCTTTTGCCGAGATCTCAACTTGCCCATCGAGTTCTTCGCAGTATTCGCGCATGACGACAGCTTCTACTGAAGCGGGTACTCTTCCACCAGTGAGGATTTTGACCACTTCGCCTCGTTGCAATTTGAAATCGTCGGGAGAGCCCGCTGCGATTTCGCCAACTAGTTTGAGTTTGATGGAATTGGCTTCACTTGCGTCTTTCAAGTCATCACACAACACCCCGAATCCGTCGACTGCGGAATTGTCGAATCTCGGCATGGCAAACTTCGCGATTACTGGTTGAGACAAGTAAGAACCGAGAATAGACTCCAGTCGCACACGTGTCTGTGGCAGTGGGCTGCACTGTTCGAGAATCAAGCGAATTGCTTCGGAATGACTGATCACTGTTGAATCTTATCTAGTGTTTGGTTGCTTCTTCGCGCTTGCCGTGATTGCCGCCTGCGATCATTTTGAATGCATGTTTGACCGCTGGAAATATCGCATCCATCGAATCCTGCACACCGCCCGCTGACCCAGGCAGGCTGACGATAACAGTGCTCTTACGCACTCCTGCCAGGGAACGAGAGAGCATCGAGAACGGTGTGCGCGCCTGTCCGTATGAACGAATCTGCTCGGTTACTCCTGGCAGTTCCTTGTCTATTAAGCTCGAGACTGCTTCTGGTGTGTTGTCTCGCGGTCCTATACCAGTTCCACCTGTAGTGATAATCAAATCTAGTTTCTGTGTGTCTGCACCACGGGTAATGGCATCGATAATGTCCGCTATTTCGTCTTTCAAAACTTTGTATTCGACTATCTCGAATCCTTCGGACTCTAAACGCTTCTGAATCAAATGCCCAGAGACATCTTCGGCTTTACCGTCAGCAATCGAGTCAGACATGACTAGGACAGAGGCACGATATTTTGCTCCATCGTTTTTGACTACTCGGTCTGATTTGCCACCAGTTTTGCTTTCAAGACGAACACTTTCCAACTGCATGAATTCGTCCAACATTTTGGTCATGTCATAAATGGTCAAGGCTGCTACCGAAGCGGCTGTTAGCGCTTCCATCTCGACGCCGGTTTTATAGATTGCCTTGACTGTAGTGACGATTTCGATTGCATCTTCGTCCAAATGGAAATCGACTCCCACGTATGCTACTGGGATCGGATGACACAATGGGATAATCAAACTGGTGTTCTTTGCCGCCTGAATTGCTGCCACTTTTGCGCAACTCAAAGGGTCGCCTTTTGGAACTTTTCCTTCTTTGATCTGAGTGATTGTGGTTGGACTCACACGTAAAATTGCTTTCGCTACGGCTGTTCTTAGTGTGTCGTTTTTCTGCGAAATGTCTCGCATTTTATCCCCCGATCTCGATCATTGCTCTGTTCTCGGCTTCTGCAATCAACTCTGCCGGCGGGTGCGCTTCAGGTTTGAGTGCGAGCGTTTCTTGAATTATTTCTTCCAGCGCTTCATCGGTCAGCCCAGCTCTTAGCCTTGCGCGAAGGTTGGTTTCGGCAGGGAAGAATAGGCACGATTTTATTGATCCGTCTGCGGTCAAACGCAATCGGTTGCAGCTTCCACAGAAGCTATCCGACATCGAGCTGATGAAACTGACCGTGCCGGTGTAGCCCTCTATCGCAAAATCCTTTGCCACCGCGGATGGTTCTGTTTGGATTGGGCTAAGTTTGTATTTCTCTTGGATGCGTGCGCGCATGTCAGCGAAGGTGACGACCTTTTCGGGATTCCAGAGATTGTCTTTGAACGGCATGTACTCGATAAATCGTACATTCATTTTTTTGTCTTTGGCGAAATCGACAAAGTCCATTACTTCGTCATCATTCACTCCCGCCATCACAACCATGTTTAGTTTGAGTGATTCGAAATCTGCTTCCAGCGCAGCGTTGATGCCATCTAAAACTGTCTGCAGGTCGTCTCTGCGAGCGATTTTATAGAATCGCTCCGCATCGAAAGTATCGAGGCTTATGTTCAGCGCCTTCAAACCGATTTGACGAAGGTGTTTTGCGATTGGTGCTAGCAGCGTCGCGTTAGTCGTCATCGCTACTGTTTTGATGCCGTCTATCAGCGCCAGTTGTTCGATCAAGACATCCAAATTTTTGCGTACTAGCGGCTCGCCACCGGTTAGACGGATCTTGTCGATGCCCATCTGTGCAAACACTCTAGCGACTCGAATAATCTCCTCGAATGAAAGCAATTCATCGCGCTTTTTCCACTCGATGCCTTCATGTGGCATGCAGTAGACGCATCGCAGATTGCATCTGTCTGTGACGGAGATGCGCAAGTAGTTGTGCTTTCTACCAAATCTATCTACAAGTCGATTCGTATTCACTTCGACCCCACCTGGTGGACGGGCGCTGCTGCGTCGCCTTTTCGAATCTTCGCTGATTGGTCGTGACTATGGTTAGATGAGTGACTGGCGCAGTTCTGGCAGTTCACCCAACCTGATGATCCGTTGACGTAAGTTTCTTTTTTCCAAATTGGGAGGCGCAGTTTGATTTCATCGATGATGTATCGGCACGCATCGAAAGCTGCTCCGCGGTGTGCTGCTGAAACACCAACCCAGACTGCCATTTCGCCGATTGCTAGCGCGCCGGTTCGATGCACGCATGTAGCATCGAGTATGGAAAATCTTTGCTTTGCCTCATGCAAGATTGCTTCGGCTTCGTTCAAGCATAACTGTTCATATGCTTCGTATTCGAGCGTGAGAACATCCTTACCTTCGTTGTGATTGCGAACCCATCCTTCGAAGGTGACAAATGCACCGGCTCGGTCATTCGCGAACTGTCTTCGCAAATCATCCGCGTCGATGCTGGTATCAGATATGGTGAACATTTAGCCTCCCGCAACCGGAGGTATGAAAACGATGCGATCGTTTTCGTTAATTGCGTGGTTCCAATGCTCAAACTTGTCGTTGATTGAAACTCTCAGACGGTCGGACGTGAGGCTGAATCCATGCTTCTTATTCAGTTCGTCATACAACTGTTGCGCATCGGTCGCCTCAGTCTCATATGATTCCGTCGACAAACCGCGTTCTTCACGCATCAACGCAAAATACTGAATGTGGATTTTTTTACTGCCGGTTTTCATTGCGTTACTCAATGTCAGCAAATGATTCTCGCACAACACGCCCGATTAGTCAGCTTTGGCGCCGATTCAGTGCTTATCCTAAATTATGACTCGTTTCGAACAAGGCTGAAAGCTCGTCAGGGTTTAAATCACACCACTGCCCCGGCTCTAAATCTAACGCGAAAAGGTCGAGTGAACCGATCGATTGCCTGACCAGGCGCAGTGTTGGACAGTTGACAGCGGCGGTCATTTTTCGCACCTGTCTGTTTCTTCCTTCGATGAGAGTGAGCGCGAGCCAGGCTGTTGGGATGTTTGCGCGGTAGCGGATTGGGGGATTGCGCTCAGGCAAAACCGGCTCGAAATCAAGCAGTTCCGCGTGGGCGGGCAGAGTCTTCTTGTTTTCGAAAACAACACCAGCGCAAAGTTGGCGAAGCTGCTCGTCAGAGGGGACGTTCTCGACTTGCGCCCAGTATGTGCGCTCGTGTGCGTTCGTCGGGTCCAGCAAATATTGGTTCAAGCGTGCGTCGTCGCTAAGAAGGAGCAGACCCTCGCTGTCGTAATCGAGCCTGCCAACAGGATAGACATCTTTTGGCAGATGACAGAGTGCCAGCGTTTCCTTATCAGTGTCTTCAGTGGGCGAGAACTGACTGAGCATACGATACGGCTTGTACAACGCGATGTATTGCCGATCCTGCGAAAATTTGAATGTCTGGCTGTGACGTTTCTGCACGACCACCTCAAGCTTTCTCGCTTGGTGCCTCGTTTTGTTCGTCGTTGGGCTTCGGCGGCGGTAAATGGAAGTGTCTGAAATTCCCGGCGGTAGACAAATCCAGCATTGACTTCATCTGATCCAGATAAACTTTGCCATCCAGGTGGTCGCACTCATGCTGGATCACGCGGGCTGCCCAGCCTTCGAATTCGGCAATGTGTTCTGCGCCGTCTGGTGAATTCCAGCGGCACTTCAACTTCGTAGCGCGCGGCACCAGTCCCATATAACCGGGAACGCTGAAGCAGCCTTCCCATCCGTCGATCAATTCATCTGAACGTTCCAGGATGTCGGGGTTAATCATTACGTACAGCGGCGTTTCTGGGCGATCTGGATGCAGTTCTGTCTTGCGCACTTGGAAGCACATCACACGCTGCCAGACGCCAATCTGATTGGCAGCTAGACCCGCCCCATTGATGATGGTCAGCATCTCCACAAGCTTTTCGCACAGAGGCAGCGCTGCGGCGATATCTGTAACTCGCTTTGTCGCCTCTCGCAACTTCGGCGTGCCGATCGTCACTAGCTCGGCATGCGCCGCGCCATCTGGGATACCCTGGTCGAAAGATCTGGTCATTTTCATACTCAAAATGTGTTACAACAGCCTCCTATTATCCTACGTTCCGACCGGTTGCTTGTAAGAGCGCTGCGCCCCGGTCGAAGTTGAGTGAGGGAAAGATGGCTGACAACACGATGCAACTGAGACCCTATGGTTCCTGGGCTTCGCCGATAACCGCAGAGTTGGTCGCGACAAGCGGCGTTCGACTGGGTGAATCGCGGTACGACAATGAAGATTTGTATTGGTTGGAAGGTCGCCCATCCGAAGGCGGTAGGCAAGTGCTGGTCAAACGCGACGCAGCCAAAAATATCTCGGATGTTTTGCCCTCCGAATTCAACGTTCGTACTCTTGCGCATGAGTACGGTGGCGGCGCTTATACGGTCAAAGATGGCGTACTTGTTTTCTCGAATTTGGCTGATCAACGTATCTACAAAGTAGAAAATGGCGGCAAGCCGGTTCCGTTGACGGCAGAAGGTCCATATCGTTATGCAGATTATGTAATCGATTTGCAGAAGCGTTTGATCTTTTGTATTCAGGAAGATCACTCAGTCGAAGGCGAGCAAGCTATTAACTCGATAGTGGCAGTACCACTAGATCCCACCGATCGTCTCGGATACGGTGATGTCACCGTATGTGGTTGCGACTTCTTTTCCAGCCCGCGAGTAAGTCCAGACGGAAGGTTGCTCGCCTGGCTTTCATGGAAACATCCGAACATGCCGTGGGACGGTTGCGAGTTGTGGTACGGACATATCGACAAAAGCGGCATGGTAGCTGAGCCTCGTCGTGTTGCTGGTGGTCCGGGTGAGTCGGTTTTTCAACCGGAATGGTTGCCTAACGGATCACTTGTTTTCATTAGCGATTTAACGGGTTTCTGGAATTTGTACGTGCGGGATTTGTACTCGGATAATCCTGTCAACATGATGGAGCGCGGTCATGATTTCGGCACTCCACAGTGGGTTTTCGGCATGTCAACTTATGCTGTTGTTTCGGATGAATTGCTAATCTGCAGTTACTCAGAAAAAGGACTGTGGAAGTTAGCTTCTCTGAAAATGGACCCGGATAACGGTCATTACGAACTGACAGAAATTCCAAACGACTTTACTGAGTTCAGTTACTTTTCTTCCAATGGCAAGTCACTTGTCGTCGATGCGGCTGGTCCCGCACGCCCTGGCGCGATTGTCGAGTTGGATTTAGCGACAAAGCAGTTCAACATCGTCAAATCGTCGACGACTAGCTCAATCGATCCAAAGTATGTTTCGGCTCCTCAACCGATTACCTTTGATACTACAGATGGTGTGCAGTCTTACGCGTTTTTCTATCCTCCCAAAAATCCAGGATTTCTTGGACCGAAAGACGAACTGCCGCCTTTGTTGGTGAAAAGCCACGGTGGACCGACCGGTGCAGCTTCAAGCTCTTACAGTCTCGGCATCCAGTATTGGACAAGCCGGGGGTTCGCAGTTGTGGATGTGAATTACGGCGGAAGCTCTGGATTTGGTCGAGAATTTCGTCAAAGATTGAATGGGCAGTGGGGCGTCGTTGATGTGCAGGACTGCGAGAATGTGGCTAAGCATTTGGCGGAGTCTGGCAAGGTCGATGGCAATCGACTGGCGATAACTGGTGGGAGCGCGGGCGGCTACACGACCCTCTGCGCGTTGACGTTTGGAGATACATTCAAAGCCGGCGCCAGTCATTTTGGTGTCAGCGACCTGAAGCTTTTGATCGACGACACGCACAAATTCGAGTCGCGCTACGGTGACACTTTGATCGGCCCATATCCTGAAGCTAAAGACTTGTATCACTCGCGCTCGCCTGTGCATTTCACGCATCAGTTGAGCGTCCCCGTAATTTTCTTCCAGGGCATGGAGGACAAGGTAGTTCTGCCAAGTCAGGCAGAAGTGATGGTTGATGCACTTCGTAAGAAGGGCTTGCCGGTTGCGTACATCGCCTATGAGGGCGAGCAACATGGATTTAGAAAGGCTGAGAACATCAAGCGCACGCTTGAAGCGGAATTCTATTTCTATTCGCAAATTTTTGGATTCACTCCAGCAGACAGAATCGAACCGGTCGAAATCGAAAATTTAGTTATCACTAAAAGCTAGAGCAGCCGGTTTTTGTCATACTGGAATCTATGGAACACACTGGTGCTGCCTACATATTCATAAATTTCGAGCAGGCGGTGCAACTCGGTCACATCGGTTGGGGCTTTCACCTCGATGAAGACCGCTATTTCTTTGGGTCCACTGACCATTTATGGAATTTAGCTTATCCCATGTGGCATCCGGCCGAACTCTATCGCTATATGGATGTTCAACCGACGAAAAACAATGACTACTGGTCATCGATCGGAAGCGAACAAGAGATGCTGCAAGTGATGCACTCTGGTCCCCATGTTCGCTATCACGCGTACAAGCGAATCCCTGTAACTGAGCCTCAGACCGACGCTGCGGTGAAGTTCGCTGAAGGAATGAAGGACAGAGGTTGGAATGTCGTGCAGAATAACTGCGTGCATCAGAGCTATGCCATTCTCACCAAATATGGTGGCGCTATTCTTCCCGATGCACATACGGCACTGAATCGCATTCCGCGACACTGGTTCAAGCAAATTCCAGGCGAATCTGTAACTATCGAAACGCGATTAGGGAATGTCGAATCCGTCGCCCAATTGCGGACTGGATGACTTTTCCGGCGCAGCTTGCGCTGGCGTCGGAGTAGGGGCGATCTGTTGAACTTGAAACGGTTGTGTTTGGGTTGGAGCGATGTAATTCGCCGATTCAGCTTTGTGTTTAGGTCCAGAGTACAGGCCTTTAGTGTGTGCCGATGCTGGTGCTAACGCCGCTAATGGGTCGATGGGAAGTGGAATTCCCGTTGGTATCATATATGGTGTCGGTGGAGGAGGCGGTACAAAACCTTTTCCTACTGGTGGCGCAGAAAATGATGTTGGTGGAGGTGGTGGAACGAATCCGAAGCCGCCGCCAGTGAAGTTCTCGCTGTGCGCTGTGTGTCCCCCGACTTTCGCATGAGATGAATGAGTTACTTTTGGCGAGTAAGCTGAAATCTTTTTGCTCATTTTGTTATTGTTCGGAGATTCAGTTGTTGCTGTCGCTGGACTCGAGTCCTTTTCGGTCTTTCCAGAAGTCGTCGGAGCAACTGGTTTAATCGCTTTAACCGGTGCTGGTTTCGTTACTGCGATTGGCGCAGGTTTCGTAATTTTGTTCAATGCATGGTCGTGATCCGCAACTTTTCCGGTCAAGTAGAGCACACCGTAGGAAGCCGCTCCAAGAACGAAGGCCATGCCAATCATAATTCCCGGCAATTTGGAACCGCGCTCGTTCACGTTGTATGAGCGTGGCTCGTAAACGTAACTATTGAATGGGCTGTAAGTCGCTCTTCGCGCACCACCTCCACCGCTTCCACTACTCGCTAATGCCGGTTGGTTATCGGTAAAAAAGCTCAGCGACAATTGTACGTTCGTGCCGTCAGCCAGTCTGAGAGCCAACTTCGACTCAGAGTCTTCGTGCTCTTCGCCAGCAGGTCCAACGGTCTGCGCATCCATCATCATGACGCGACTTGCACCGGGACGCCCGACTCGTTTGGCGAATCTGACTTGTACAGCGGGTCCCAGTTCGTTTGGATTGTCTAGAATCTGTTGAACTAGTTCTTGCGCTTCTTCGGAATGTTTTTCGGGCACCAATAATTGATTGTCTGGCATATTCTTAACGCTGCACTAGGGCGCATCGCGCCCGTCCAATGTCCTATAAACATTCAAGCACCTTTTGAACGAAATGCACGAGTTCATCATCTTGTCTTCCGCAAATTTCTGCTGAAGTGCAAATTGGTGCTCGCTCGTCGATGCCGAACTTGTCAATATTGTACCCATTCAATCAATTTGATGTACTTTGGATATGCAGTTTCTCTTTGAAATAATGTGTGGAGAACTTGTGAATTAGGCAAAGTAGGTTTTCTTTGTGTGTTACATAGTCTACAGGTTGGGCGGTATCAAATACGGTGGCATGTACGGGGCTGGATTCAAGTCAAACAAAGTGCAGAACACGTTCTTTCGTTATGTGGGTATGTATTGTCTTAGTTCGCTGGAAAAATAAATGGGATCGAAAGACACCGATCTGAATGAACAAAAGGTATCGGCGAAGTTAGTGAACGCTGACGAAATTCCAACTGCGGAAGCATCAAGCGAGCGAGCTTCCGATCCGTCAAATCTAGACTTGACTGGCGATTCGGGGGCTGGTCAATTGTCGAGCGGTGGTAGTCGAGAGTTCAACGAATTATCAGTCGGAATTAATATCGGACAGTACAATCTGCTGAGCTTGCTCCGCGAAGAGGCAGACTCAAAATTATTCGAAGTGCTCCATCAGGGACTGAACAAGCGTTTTGCTCTCAAAGCTTTTCGTGCTGCGAATTTGTCAGGCGTTTATTCGCAAAAGGATTTTGCGGACGTGATTGCAGCAGGAAGAAAGCTGGAGCATGATTCCGTTGCTTCAATATACGAAGTCTCAGGTGCGGAGAGTGATTTTCCGTTTGTTGTCTTTGATTTTGTAGACGGTGTAAAGCTCGATAAGGTAATTGCGGCTGCAGGCTTTTTAGCGCCGCGTCGAACGTTGCAACTCGGTATGCTTCTCTGTGAAGCTGCGATGGCTTTAGAGAACGCTGGGCTAACGCCGACCGTCATTCATTCTAAAAACGTCGTAGTCGTTTCTCCTGATTCTGATGCTGAGCATTTAAAAGTTTTCGATCCGACAGAAGGCATTTTTAGTGGCACCGCATTTGGTGAACCAGCCGGCTATCAAAGGCAAATCGGAATGCTTTTAATCGAGATGTTGTCGGGTAAACATCCCGACAACCTTGCTGATGCAGGGCGTATAGCGAACGTCTTGTCGTCGTTCAGCGCTCCGTCGATGACTTTGGATGCGGCAGAAAGTCGTGTTCGCGAAGGCTTGATTCTCATTTCTGCGAAGTCGCTCAGGCCGCCGAGCGAAAATTTTGTCAGCATTCACGAGATATTGCAGGAGCTTCAAAAGATCGAAGCTTCCAATCCCCGAGCAAAGGTTGCGAAAGCGGTTAAAGGTGCACCGATGTTCGTGGTGTCAGCTATTTTAGCTATTGCTTGCGTGGCTTGTGTCGCTTATTTCGTCTTCGGAAGCGCAGGGCTCGAAATTGGACGTGAAGCGCCGAAGCCTCCTCCCCCGCCGTTGCATCATTCACAGCATATTCGCGACAAAGTTGGACGGGTTTTATTTGAAGATGATTCCATGAGTGTTGCTGGAACGCTGGTAAACGCATTGCACCAGAATGCGAATCTTGCTGGCGCAGAGCTGCACAACATAAATCTGAGTGGGATCACAATTGTTACCCCGCGACTTGCCAACGCTACTTTTACTAATTGCCACTTCACCAATTTGCAGTTGAATGACGCGGATCTCTCAGGCGCAAAATTCATCGGCTGCAATCTCACTTCTATCAAGTTCAAGCGACCGACGATGAGTAACTGCGTTTTCAAATCGGATAATTTGAATTCAATCTCGTTTCTCGAGGCTAAGTTGAAGGATTCGAAATTCGAAGATTGCATTGCCGGAGAGTATGCACAGCCTGATTTCAATGGCGTTCACTTCCGGAAATGTGAGATGGATGGCGTTCAATTCATCGGCGGTAGATGGAGTTATTGCAAGCTTCTTTCAAGCATGCCGAATGTGAAGGCCTCCTTCGATTTAAAGCAGAGCGTGATCATGTGTGACAATTTAAGAGGATCGGATTTTTCGCAAGCGACGATCGAATCTTGCAAAATAACTGTGCCGGATGCTTCTGCAGGGCACTTCAAAAATATGAAAAACACTACAATTCAAAAGAAAGTTCTCGAGTAATTTTCAGAGGTGATTTTGCGGAATATCTTTAAACGGTCCTCGGTAAAAACGCTCCTCCCAGCGTTCGCGTTCTTTCTATTAGCGCAAACATCTGGAGCATTTGCAGCCGCTACACCGGCAGATGTGTTGATCGTTCCGGGCAAATCTGTTGGCGCTGTTTCACTGGGAATGACGGCTTCTGAGGTTCAAGAGGCGCTTGGTAAACCTGAGCGTGAGCAAGCGAACGCCTGGTTCGAATACAAGGACAATGCCGCGCCGCTGCACATTTTCTTTCGTCGTGGCAAAGTCACAGAAATTCGCTTCCAATCAAAAAAGTACAAGACCGCGGATGGTATTTCGCTGGCTACTTACAGCGCGAAAAAATATCACGATGATTTTAAATACGATCGTTTGCAGTACAAGTTCATGAACACTCGTGCTCACCTGAAGGCCGGCGGGCTGAACATCTATAAGTTGAATCTCGATTCTACCGACCCGAAAAGTCCGGTAGAGACTCTCGGCCTGGTCTACGATCAGATCCCCTTGCATGAGGCTGTATCCATAGCCGATCAGGCTGACAATGGATGGGAAGAGTGGGATGGTTCTCAATCAACGCTGTGGGAGAAGTTTAAATCTCACGGACCAGCGTTGATGGATAATCCTGAGTGATCCAATCTTTCGCGACGCTCCGGCAGTAGTACCGTGTAGACGGCAGCCAGACCGCTGATGCACGCTAACAACAATGCGTATGCAACTGTGTGATGGCTTGGCGCTGTCAGGGGTTCAGCAATTAACGCCTGATGCGTGAGCAGCGCGATTGCGAAGAAGTAAGTCAGTCCAACATTGTTTACCAGCCATTCCTGACGCTTTACGGAGATTCTGCCGAGTAATCTTGGCACCGCATACGCCACTATGGGTAGGAGCTGCAACGCATGAATTCCAACAAAATGTGCAACTCGCAAATCGCCTGCAACCGTGCTCCAGCCTATGAGTGGAAGTCCATGAGAGCTGGATTGCGCGAGCCCTACTGCGTGCCCTGTGACTTGTCTCGAATGGGAGAGAAACTCTTGCGCTGTGGATGGTAGCAGCATCAGCACGCCTGGAATGCACCCGATTATTGTCAGAAAGACGCCCCATTTAAGCGAAAGTCCAAGCACTGGGGGGAGGTCTCGCTGACGCAGAAGCATGAAGAATATCGCGATGGTCCCGAAGGCTACTGGCAAAATCGATATTGCAGCGAGCCAGAACATCGCGTGATCGAATGGCGTTCCTGTGTTGAAGTGGCTGGCTGTGCCACGCGCCGCTTGAATCGTTATGGTGACTAGTTCGGCAATTGTGCCAATCAGCGCCGCAATGCTAACTCGCTCGAATGTAGCTTTCTGCTCCGTGAGGAATTTGGAGAGCCAGATCAAGGTCATTCCATATATCCCGAGCGACATCGAGAATTTTATTGGCTTGACCCAGCCATGCTCGCCGTTGATCAGCCGATGGTCGATAGTCAGACCCATTAGCGAGACGAGAAGCCAGAGTGCGCTAAACGCTATAAGTGCCGTCAACCATCGGTTCGTGTTCCAGGCGTTTTTGAACGTTTGGTTGATAGTCGGCATAGATGACACTCGCGTGGAAACAGCGCTGCTCTCGTCGTGAGTCAGTCGCGTTGGTGATTTTTTTAGCGGGATCTCAGACCTGCGGAAAACGCAAATCGTTAGTGTTGATTCTTACTACGTAATTCGGGTCCAAAAAGTTCAAAGATGAATGTTAACTCCATGTTAAATGCATCAAGTTTTGAGTTGAAACCTCATCCTAAATAATCCAAACACGCTCGTTATTGCTACAACGGAACCCGAGGGGTTTCGCAGCGAGCAAAATGGATTAAATGAGCATGAGCGCCTACCCTGAAGAACACCAAAAGTCGATTCCGACACGAACGAGCGCCTTGTTATTTCGTCTGAAAACGCACGTGCTTCAGACCGATAGATTTTTGCGCAACATGGCGGATAAGTCCCACCTGGCGCACCCCTCAGGTGCAATAGATGCGGGTATCGATGTTCTGGGGGAGTCCACGACTCCGCTGTGGACAGAATCTGACCCGGCGGAGCGTCTTCTGCAACTTGGAAAAGTTGAGAATCTGCGCGTAGCGCTGCGAAAGCTAAATGGTGTTACTGTACCGGCGCATCAGATATTCAGCTTCTGGGCGCAAGTCGGTCTGCCAGTTCGTTCACGTGGGTTTGTGGAAGGACGCGAGCTACGGGAGGGCTGCATCGTTCCCAATGTGGCTGGCGGTTTGTGTCAATTGTCGAACGCGCTCTATGATGCGGCACTGAAAAGTAATTTTGAAATAGTCGAGCGTCACGCACATTCTGAAGTGATACCAGGTTCGGTGGCGGAGCAAAATCGGGATGCCACGATCTTTTGGAATTACGTTGACTTGCGATTTCGTTCCTCTGAACAGTTCCAGGTCGAAGCATTCATGACTGCTGAAAATTTGGTAGTGAGATTTCGCGGCAAGGTGAATCAGAAATCGGCTCCAGTGCCTGTTATGCCAGAGAAGCGACTGCTTGCAATTTTACCGGCGCTTGAACATGAATTGAATAGCTGTATGAGTTGCGGTGTTGCTGATTGCTTTCGTTCGCCGAAAGTTTTGCCGCTTACACAAGCAAGCAAAACCGCGTTCATGGTGGATGACTATTGGCCTGAATTCGATCGGTACATCACTGAAACTAAGTCATCACTAGACTCTCTGTTTTTGCCTATCGACGGGCAAAAAGCTGGTAAGTCAAATTATGCGTGGAGTACCGACAAATTTGCGTCGGTCAAACAGCAAATTGTGTTTACTGCAATGCGTTCGGCGGTCAGTCGTTCGCTAGCGAAGCAGGGAGCTTCACGACAAATTGTTCTGTTGTCGCAGCAAAAAAAGTTGGCTGACGCCTATGCTAGCTCTCTCGATTACACAACAACGCATCTCGTGGTATCGCAGGGCTTATTGCCTTTTCTCTGGAATTTAGGAGTTCTGGGTGGTCGCACTTACGACGTGCTCATGACCAGTTTGCCTTTGTCAAAGTTACACGAGCGCCTGGATGGTGCGCGTGCGATGCATATCGGTAGCACCACTCTCGGTGACTTTCGTGCTGGAGATAGTCTTGTCGATTCAGAGTCTAAAGCTTTACGCCAAGCCAATCGCATCATAACTCCACATACTGAAATAGCATCTTTGTTCGGTGAGCGAGCGCTTCTATTGGACTGGAAGGTTCCATTCACGGCGAGCAGTGAGTCGAAGAATCTCAAGACGAAAGTGATTTTTCCCGCCTCTACTCTTGGACGGAAAGGTGCTTATGAAATGCGTGAAGCCGCCAGACGTTTGAATCTTCGCGTCACTCTAGTCGGCTCACTTTTAGAAGATCCTGAGTTCTGGCAAGGAGTCGAAATTGAACAGATTTCTGGTGACGATTGGCTCGACCAAGCTAAAGTCGTCGTTCTCCCAGCCTGGCTGGAATCACAACCGCGTCGCTTGCTGCGGGCAGTTGCTCAGGGCGTTCCAGTAATCGCAACCAGGGCTTGTGGACTGGAATCTATTCCACAAGTAACGACGCTTAAAAACGGCGATGTGAACGCGCTATGCGAAGCTTTGAAGCAGATTTTGGAAAATGACGCGACAACCGATCCCTTGGTCTCTGCGAACGGTGTCAGTTGACACGATAGCGCTTAGATTTTCGCGATTATTCGATGTCTTTGGGATGCTCTTGCTTGTATTCGTCTGCCACCTTGAGTCCACGGCGAGTTAGAAAGATCAGATCTTGATCGTAAGGGCTTGCACCCATCAAGCATTGCTGAGCCAGCCAGCCAAGCGCTTCTTCGACAGCATGTGCGATTTCGCTGTGAAAATCTTTGTGATAGTCCTTCGCCATTTCTTTGGCGATATCTTTGCGTTTGACTTCCTTATCTTTGTTCAAATGCAAGATATGCAAGACGTGTTTGCCCAAATCTTCGGGTTCGAGACCCACTACATTTTTTTCGTCTGGAAGTACTTGTTTAAGGGTTTTCATTCATGCCTCCGGTGTCCTGTGACTGTTTAGCTTAATATGTTTCCGCACTTCAGGCAGAAAGAAAATGATGGGTTAACAGTTTCGCCGCAAGAGGGGCACTTCCCGTCAGCCTGTTTAACCTGTTGAGGTATTGCCTCTCCAGTATTGTTTACCGGCGTTAATACCGGATCCAATATCGGCGTTAATACCGGATCTAATATCGGCGTTAATACCGGCTCTGATACCGGCGTTAATACCGGATCTAATACCTGCGCCAATACCGGTTCTAATACCGGCGTTAATAACGGATCTAGTACCGGTGCTAACACCGGCTCTGATACCGGTGACAATACCGGCTCTGATTCTAATTTTGACTCTGTGCCCACATTAGCGATGCTGTTCGCTCCAGCCGCTCCAACGGTTTCGGTGAAAGCACCGAGAACATTATTCAAGCCGTCATGTACTCGTTGTATGGATTTCTGTTGATCCTGATCCTGAGCAATTAAATCAGTTGATGGATCCTGTTTTCGCGCTTCCAGTAATTTTCTTTTTCTAGCAGCAAGTTCCACCAGCAGCATTATGAACAGAGCAACTGCCATGACCAGCGCGATTTGTTTAGCAATTGCGAGGAACAGAATCATCGGATGATCTCCAGAGAGGTTAGTCTCCCAGTCCAAACTCATCGTGAATCAATTGGGCTGCCGCATCTGCCTGGCTCGCTGCAACGACGCATGTCAATTTCTTCTCGCTGCCGGAAATCATTTTGATGTTGATTTTATTCTTTCCGAGAGTTGTGAAAAGTTTGGCAGCGACTGCAGGTTGACCCGCCATGCCAGAGCCAATCAAGCTGACTTTGGCAATGTCTTTATCGAAGATTACGCCTTTTGCGTTCAGTCTTCCGGTCATCTTTTCCAGTGCATCGATTGTTTCATCCAGGTCAGTGGAATTGACTGTGAATGTCATGTTGTTCATGCCAGCGGTTGGATTAAGAGCTTGCATGATCATATCGATGACGATGTTTTTGTTTGCCAGAGCGTCCATGATTTCGCCGGCGATACCAGGAATGTCCGGCACATCCATGATGCAAACGCTTGCCTGGTCTTTGTCGACAGCGACACCGCTGACGGTCCGATACACTTCCATGTCTTCACCTCCATCGATCACAGTGCCTTTGTGTTCTGGTTTAAATGTGTTTCGTATGCGCAAGTTGATCTTGTATTGGCGCGCTAATTCGACTGCTCTTGGATGAATTACCTGTGCTCCAAGCCTCGCCATTTCTACGACTTCGTCATATGAAATTCTGTCGAGCAATTGGGCTCGAGGTATGACTCTCGGATCAGCGGTGTAGATGCCATCCACATCTGTATAGATATCGCAATCAGTAAGTCCGAGCGCCGCAGCTAGAGCAACCGCAGTTGTGTCAGAGCCGCCTCTGCCGAGTGTGGTTACATCTCCGTGTTCAGTGACGCCCTGGAAACCAGCGACGACACTAACTTGATTGTCTTTGAATGCGTCAATCAATTTTTGCTTTTGGATGTCCACAATGCGCGCTTTATTGTGCACGTTCTCGGTAAAGATTCCGACCTGTGAGGCAGTGTAAGAACGGGCTTTGATGCCCATGTTGCGCAACACCATCGCCAGGAGAGTAATCGAGATTTGTTCACCGGTAGCGAGAAGATGGTCCAACTCTCGCTGGTCTGGTCGGTTGGATGCCTGATGCGCTAACTTGAGTAGATAGTCCGTTGTGTCACCCATCGCCGATACGACGACGAGCACGGGACCGTCTGCCATGCGCGTTTTGACAATGTCAGCAACGTGCTGGATTCGACCGATGTTTTTAACTGAACTGCCACCGAACTTTAGAACGCTTATGCGCCCCGACGATTGCAGTTCGATCGTTTGTTCGGATAGAAGCTGAGTCGACTGAATTCTAGACGCACTTGAGTCCGTCATGGTCTACCTCCAGGTTGAGAATTGACGGTTGATTTTCTTGAGCTGATTGCCACGACTTCAGGGCTTCTGCAATCTCTCTTTCATTGCGACGGTGGTAGACCATCATCACGGAAGATCCTGCGCCACTGAGGACGATGCCGATTACCGGTTCGTTGCGGAACTGTCTGCGAAGAGAGCCCAGTTCTGGCACCAGCGGTAGCCTGTACGGCTCGTGAAGCGTGTCGATCATTGCTTCGTGAGCGAGTCGTTCGTCACCACGGGCGATGGCAGCTACAAGCATCGCGGTATTCTGGACGTTGGCCACTGCATCGCGCATGCCAATGCTCTTCGGCATCACCGCGCGTGCTTTAGTGGTCGAGAGCTCGTATGGTGGGACTATAACCGTGGTCTTCCAATCCTTCGGCCAGTCTATCTTTTGATGCATCACTCGTCCCGAGCGAGCATGCGTGCTGGAGATGGTCATGCCACCAAATAACGACGCGGATAAGTTGTCGGCGTGCCCTTCATATCGACAGGATTCAGTCAAGAGAGCGGCTTTGTCGATCGAGTGATTGGCGAAGATATGAGCCGCCGAAGCTGCCGCTAAAATCGCTGTGGAGCTGCTTCCCAAGCCCCTTCCAAGAGGGATGTCGGTTGTAATTTCCAGGCGTACTCTCGCTAGCTTTTCGGCATCATCTGCCCATAATTCGCTCAGGATTTTGTAAGCGAGATTAGTCTTGTCATTCGTCAGGGTGCGACTATTTTCGTTTCCAAAACTAATCAGGGGAATGTTGGAATCGTCTTTCTCGAGCAGGGTGAATTTGATTCGAGAATACAGACTGAGAGCCAATCCCAGTGTGTCGAAACCAGGTCCGAGATTGGCGGTACTCGCAGGTACGCTGACTGTAATTTGCTTCTCGATTCCTTTTGTCATTTGCTTCTCTTTTTCAGCGATGATCACAGACCGATTGCCTCGCGTAAGCTCTTCAAGTTTGGGGCTACAGGCGTTAAGTCAGGCTTGCTGACTTTCAACGGTGTGTCGGGATCTTTCAATCCGTTGCCGGTCAGTACGCAAACAGCAGTCCCGGCACCATTGATGGTGCCTTTCTTCAGCAGCTTGATCATTCCGGCCAGACTGGCTGCACTCGAAGGCTCGCAGAATATACCTTCTGTGCGTGCCACCAACTGATAAGCCGCCAGAATTTCATCGTCAGTTACTTCGTCGATAACGCCGTTTGATTCTTTCGCTGCACGTTCGGCTTCCTGCCAGCTTGCTGGGTTGCCGATGCGAATTGCTGTAGCGATTGTTTCTGGTTTCTCGATCACTTTGCCTCGGACAATTGCAGCCGAGCCAGATGCTTCGAATCCGCACATGCGCGGCAGAGTCGATGCACGTCCTGTCTCTTTTCCGAGTTTGAAACCGCGCCAGTATGCGCTAATGTTACCGGCGTTGCCCACTGGGATGCAGAGATAATCTGGTGCTGACTCTAACTGCTCGATCACTTCTAAACCGGCAGTTTTTTGACCTTCCAATCGATAGGGGTTAATTGAGTTGACGATTGTAATCTGGCAATTCTCGGCCAGTTCTCGCACCAAATCCAGTGCCTGGTCGAAGTTGCCGTCGATAGGAACAATTTTTGCTCCGTACAAAATCGCCTGTGCAAGTTTACCCAGAGCGACGTGCCCAGCCGGTAAGAGAACGTAGCAGGGCAGTCCCGCTTTTGTAGCGAAGGCTGCCGCAGACGCGCTGGTGTTGCCTGTGGATGCGCAGATTACAGCGGATGCATTTTCCTCTACAGCTTTGGACATCGCTAACGTCATGCCGCGGTCCTTGAAACTGCCTGTCGGATTCAGCCCTTCCAGTTTGAAGTGGATTTTCAGATTTGGAAATCCAAGCTCTTTCGGCAGGTTTCTCGCCTGTACGAGAGGCGTGTTGCCCTCTCCCAGAGAGATGATTGGAGTCTTGTCGGTGAGTGGCAAAAACTCGCGGTATTTTTCGATAAGAGGAATTGGTTTAGCCATTGCGTCCTGCCGGTTGGAAGATTCTGATCTGACTTTCGAGCTCGCGCAAGAAGTCGCATTTTTTCAGCTCTTCGATTGCGTTTTGCATCTGCGAATTTTTCACTTCATGGGTGAAGATGACGATTCTGGCGCCGACTTCTTCCACACCGCGTTGAAAAATACTCTGAATGCTGATCTTGTGTGCACCGAATATGGTGCCGATGCGCCCGATTACGCCGGGCGTGTCGTTGACTGAGAAGCGTAAGTAGAATGGGCAACTCCAGTCGCCGGGATCGGCTGTCGTGCCCCACTCAGACTCAATCTTGGGCTGAAAGTATGAAGCGAAATCTGGAAGCTGCAAGGCGCTAGCGAGGTTGATTGTGTCACCTACAATCGCAGATGCTGTTGGCATCATTCCGGCACCCGGACCGACCATGATGATTTCGCCGACGGCATCGCCTTGAACGACGATGCCATTGTTGCCGCCCGACACAGATGCTAGCGCGTGATTGATCGGCACCATCATTGGATGAACTCGCACATCGACTTTGCCGTTCTCTGCACGACGAGCACTGCCGACGAGTTTGATGCGATATCCAAACTCCTGCGCCTGCGCCATATCTTCAGCGCTGACGTTGCGGATTCCTTCTCGATAAATCTCTGTCGGTTTGGCGAATCGCTGGTAAGACAACGCGGCGAGAATCGAGAGCTTGTATGCTACGTCGTAACCGTCCACATCGTTGGTAGGGTCGGCTTCGGCAAAGCCAAGCGCTTGAGCTTTTTTCAAAGCATCGGCATAACTTTCTTTGTCTTCTTCCATTTTGGAGAGGATGAAGTTTGTCGTGCCGTTCAAAATGCCCATGACGCATGAAAACTGATTCGCTTCCAATCCTTTGCTGATCGTTGATATGAGTGGCACTCCACCAGCGACTGACGCCTCGAAAAAGATCGCAACGCCCTTTTTCTTTGCCAGTTGGAACAGTTCAGGACCGTGTTTAGCCAATACTTCTTTGTTGGCGGTAACAACATGTTTGCGCTTATCGATCGCGCGTTTGATGAAGTCGAGCGCAGGTTGTTCGCCGCCCATCACCTCAATCAAGATTTCGATTTCGGGGTCATCAATAACTTCGTGTACGTCCGTCACGACTGGACATGCAGGTTTGATGCTGCGTTCCTTTTTCAGGTCCTTGACCGCGACTTTTTTCAGTGCGATGTGGCGTTGCTGTTCCAGCAAGCGCACGACGCCGCTCCCGACTGTACCCAACCCAATCATTCCGACGACAACTCTGCCCATGTGCTCTCCACGAGAATCCGGCTGCCAATTATTTCATAGTTTCAGAAGCTGAAAGGCAATCCAGCGCTTCAAATGCACGAAACTACACGATCTTTTCGCCCCTTTGCAGGTCTGCTTGCCAAGCCAGTTTCGGTGATGAGGGTCAGCGGATCAAGGCTGCTTCGATTGTCAGACCCGGACCGAATCCAAGCATTACGCATGGCAACTTGGCTTCAGTAGCGAGAAGCCGCTGGAGGATAAAGAGTACCGTAGGCGATGACATATTCCCGCACTCTGAAAGTATTTCACGGGATGCTGAAAGGGAATCGGGGTGCAGCTTTAGCGAATTCTCCACAGCGTCGAGAATCTTGGGTCCGCCGGGATGTACCGCCCAACTACCGATCTCAGCCAGTTTCAGCCCCTGAGAGGATAGCCATGAAGTTATGAATTTTGGGAGATTCTGCTCGATCAGTTCCGGCACGTCGCTGGCTAAAGTCATCACAAAACCGGCGTCACCAATTCTCCAGCTCATGGATGATTGCGAATGTGGTACTACATATGATGCTGCGGCGGAGTAGGTTGTCCCGTCGCGCATGTGTTCCGGCCTCTTCAAAATAACCGCTGCGGCTCCATCCGCGAACAATGCGTTGGATACGATTGTCTCTCTTGCCCAGCCGTATTGGAGGTGTATCGAGCACAACTCGGTGGCGCAAACCAAAACTGTAGCTTGGGGATTTTCAGCGCAATATGCATTCGCCACTCTTAGAGCGTTCAACGCACCGTGGCAGCCCATGAAACCGATGTGCGTGCGATTGGTTGCGGGGTTCAATTCCAATTTGTCGAGCAGCGCAAGGTCGAAGCCCGGTGCGGCGAATCCCGTGCAAGATACGGTGACGAGGTGCGTGATCTCACTTGCTCGAACATTTGCTTGATGGAAAGCAGCCTGGCAAGCGGATGTCGCAAGTGGCGCAGCCATCTCTTCATAGGTTCTCATCCGATCACCGGTGGAAGGACCGGTATCGAATGTGGTGTCTGGCGTGTAATAAAAGTCCTGTTTAACATCCACCGAACCATGCAGAACGGTGGCGCGACTGGACACGCCTGACTTGCTATACAACTCCTCCAGGAGTCGTTCTTGTCGAGTGGTAGCGCGACTCAAAGCTTTAGCGATTGCAAGCGAGTCACTCTGATTGAAAATGTTGTCGGGCAAAGCTGTGCCCAAACCTAGAATTCTTGTGGGCATAGTTCTCTCCATAACGCGGGAGTGCTGATGTGATCCACAATAGACCTGGCTACTGTTGGAAAGGCTGAAATGAGCGGCACTGCGATGTTCCTGATCATGTTGCTGCGCAGCCCCTTCGCGATTAATGCACTGCGTTTTTGTTTCGTGCGGATATTCTTTGCGTACTCGTTCTCCCACGTTTCTATAAGTGAATCGTTCCACCCGGCTATCGCGTTCAATGCATGTGGCACGACTGCGTTCGCTGCCGTCATTGCCCAGGCGATTCCCTCCCCTGTAAACGGCTCTGCGTATCCACAAGCATCGCCGACCAAGAAAATTCTCTCCGCTGCAACTTTGCTGCGCGTTCTCGTGAGGCTATCAGTTCCCATCCAATGTACTTCGAAGATGCCTGATGGAACCGGGATTCCGTTCTGGACGAAAACGGTGGCTACAGCGTTTGCCGAGTTACCCTGGGTGCGAGAGAAATTTTTATCGAACGCGGCTGCGATGTCCAACTTACCGTCTTCGAGTCTCACAGCGCCGACATATCCCTCGTCTGAGCAAGCCATGTAGATAACTCCTGTTTCGAAAAATGGGTCGTTGCACTCGATTGTTGTTCCGCATCCGAATCGAGATGTCTCGGAAATTGTCGGGTTGAATTCTTCCAGTCGTCGTAATGCTCGTCCGCTCAAGCCGTCAGCTACAAGTACGACGCTCGCCTTCAGCGCTTTGTCATCTATTTCGACAATGCGCGCACCATTCGTAGTAGCAGACAATTCTGCCGATGTTGAATCGAGAAATGTTGCTCCTCTTTCGATTGCTCTGTTAACCAGCGCCATATCCAGTTGCCGACGGGAAAGCGCAACTCCTCCAGTCAAATTTATTCTGGCTGATTTTGTGTTCTCGAATAGTTGCAAGTGCTTCAAAGCGATAGCATGTGACTCGGTTAATACGGTTTCCAGTGAATTCGCTCGCAATAGTTCGATCGCTGTTGTATTGATGCAACTGCCACAGACTTTTGAGCGTGGAAAAGCAGCCTTTTCAACAATCAAAACCCGGGCTTTGTCTGCGAGCAAGCATGCGGCAAGAGCGCCAGCTGGACCGGCTCCTATGATGATAACGTCCCACCGAGAGTCTATGTTCATGACTTAACCCAGTGCAGTATCTGACGACATGGTGGGCAGCTTTGTATTTCGCTGTTTGCAAGGCCAGCTTCGGTAGCCATCTTCAAAAATTCCGCGCCTGTGTATGAGCCCTGAACGGAGACCGGTCCATCGTACTGCACGACAGGCGACCTGGTCAGAAGCCTGGTTGCGAGCCACACAAGCGAGTACGAGACATTGCTTCTGACCAGGTCGTTTACCAGCACCAGCTTTTGAGCGGACGACCCCATTCGTCTGAGTAATTTGATTACGTCTGGCGGATCTAAGTGGTGGGTGAACAAGTTGGTTGTAACGACATCGTAGCCCGATGGAATTTCGTCATTCAAGGCGTCGAGCTTGATGAAGTCGACTTTTGCTCCGCATCGCGCAGCCTTGCCCTGAGCATAATCCAGCGCAGTCTGGCTGATATCTGCTCCCGTTATGCTCAAGTTTAAGTCGTCGTTTTTCGCCAGCGAATAGAGGGAAATAGGAATGTCACCGCCACCGGTGGCGATGTCTAAAATGCTCAAGTTCCTCGCAGTCTGAGCGAGAGGTTTTATTCTGGACCAGAGAGAAGATGCGCTTGAACTGAAAAAATTCAGGCGTTCGAGTCCCCGCAATGCTTCGAAATGACTTGAAGAATCCAGAGAAGGATCATCCATCAATTCCGGCACACGTTTTCGTGTCAGCATGGTCTTGCCTCAATTTGTGTCGCCGAAATCGT
This sequence comes from Drouetiella sp., assembly GCA_036702965.1. Taxonomy (GTDB): domain Bacteria; phylum Cyanobacteriota; class Vampirovibrionia; order Obscuribacterales; family Obscuribacteraceae; genus PALSA-1081. Next base: position 133,467 of record DATNPZ010000011.1, on the reverse strand, counting down.
CGATTATTGTACTACGTCCTGCTGATCATCAAGGTTTGAGCACGCATCCACAATTTGATTTTTTCGCACCAAATGGTGACAATGATTCATTCACGAAAGTTTCGTGAATCTTTCTGAGCATTTTCTCAGGTGCAGCGGTGAAGTTTTTCCACCTCAACAAGATCCTAAGACTTGCATTGGCTCTGGCTTTAACACCAATGAGTTGTTATGCGGCCGATGAAACATTTCCTGACTTGTCACCTGCAGCAACAGAGGTATCGAAGGATATTGGTGTCGCGAATTACATCACCGCTTTGAGGGCGCTGCACGCTGCACAGCCGGATGATAAAGCGATTCGGCGTGACATCGAGTATCTGTATTCGAAACAGCAGATGACCGAAATTCTCTTGACTACATTCCTTGAAACTCGTGATGTGACAGCGGATGTCGATGACGAAATGACGCGTTCCCTGGAGCTGAAGGGCTTGCTCGAGGCACGCCGAGATCGCGCGATTCGTTTGAACAACATCACAAACTTCACAAGCGGTGGAGCGTTAGCCATGATCGGTTCCGGTATTCAGATCGGCGGAAGACTGTCGACTGGCAACGCCGGTAACGTCATGGAAATTGGGGCTGGTGCGCTTTCCACCGCCATCTCCACGTATGCGCTCAAACAATCCAGTGGAGAGAAAAGAAGTTCTGGTGCCAATCCCAACATGCTGGCGAAGATGTTCGACTTGCCGGGTGGCGAAAAGCGCGAGATGCCGTTGCCTGTCTGGAATTTTTTGAATGAACCAATTCCAAACGGTAATGGTTACTCCAGGCGCGATCTGCTCATCGAACGTTGGGTGCAGATCGGTCGAATTCCGCCGCCCAAAAGCAAAGCCGGACAGCGGCGTATTGCGTTGCTTTCGGGCACCGTGCCTCAAACTCATGAAGTAACGATTGATTTGCTCGACGATCGCGCCGCCATGTTGAATGATACGCGGGCAGTAATCGGTGAAATGTCGCGCCAGTTGCTGGAAATCATGCAACTTATGCGTAAACTGTAAGAGTTGACGATCAGGAAATTTTGGTGCATCCAGTTTTATTAGCGCTGCTTTCGGCCGCTCTGTTTGGTGCATCCGCGCCCGCGGGGAAGTTCGTCATTGGCTCTTTTACGCCGTTGCAGCTCGCCGGACTGTTGTACCTGGGGGCGTCGTTCGGTTCCCTGCCGGTCGTTTTGAAGCAACATAGAGGCAAGTTCTTTGGTGTACCGAAATCCACAAGGGCTAAGCTGTTCGGAGCACTGCTCTGTGGCGGATGTGCTGCACCGTCATACATGTTCGCGCTCTCTCAAGCTCCGGCATCGACTGTTTCCATGTACTTATGTTTGGAATCGCCATTTACAGCGCTTCTCGCTGCATTGCTCTTCAAAGAACATATTGGAGTGCGCGGCATAGTAGGTGTAATCGGCACCACATCTGCAGCCATTCTGCTCTCGTGGGGAACCGGTCAAGCCGGGCTTCTAGCCGCTGGTGCAGCGGCGATTGCGTGTCTACTCTGGTCGCTCGATAATAATCTTACCTCGATAATGGATGGCATAGCGCCGACCGAATTTACGTTTTGGAAAGGGCTCGTTGCCGGTGGCGTAAATTTCGGCATCGGTTGCTTGCTACAGCCCATTACGGCTCCAGTCAGCGCATTGTGCTTTGCCATCGCAGTTGGTGCCTTTTGTTACGGCGTCAGTATCACTTGCTATATCGCAGCCGCTCAAAAATTGGGAGCAACGAGATCGCAATTGATTTTCGCGAGCGCTCCTTTCTGGGGCATAGGTATTGCGGCAGTGGCTCTCGGTGAGCGGCTGACGACGATTCAAGTTGTTGCCGCTGGTATTCTGATTGCATCCATTTTGACTTTGTTGCGAGATACCCACGAACACCATCACGAGCATGAAGCCATGTCACACATGCATGAGCATACGCATGACGACGGGCATCACAACCATACTCACGAAGGACTGCCCGCGTCCCACAGGCATTCGCATTGGCACGAGCATGAGCCTATGTCTCACAGCCATCCGCATTTGCCAGATTTGCATCATCGCCACGAGCACTGAAGTATGAAAGTTTTCGTTTTGTGAGGCTGGTTCGGTAAAAGTCGAATTTCTCCCTGCGTGTTGATAGAACTACAACTAGAGGCAACTGGTTAGAAAATGGGCGATTGCGAGAAATCCATCTTCATTTGTATGAAGGGCAAAGCTTGCGCCAAACGAGGCTCTGATGAGCTCTGGCGGGGCGTAAAGAAAGCAATCCAAAAACGTGGACTGGAAGAATTTTACGAGCTGAAGAAGGCTTCTTGCTTTGGTTTGTGTAAGCAGGGGCCGGTCATGTCCGTGGATAAAGTGATTTACGGCGAAATAATCGAGAAAAGCGACTACAAGAAGATTCTCAAGCGCCACGCGAAGGGCTCGAAGCCCGTGAAACGTTTGCAGATAAAGAAAAAGAAGTAACTTGCCAAGGCTTCGATAACGACCGTAACCGGCTAAACTGTTCCTATCGCGTCGCGCTGGCACGCAAAGAAAGGGGAGCCGAGGTGACAGACCAACCAACGCCTACAAATGAAAAGGAAACGCGTTTGCAACGCATTTTCGCCGACAGTAAGAAGCGCCGAGGCGTTCCTGCCGGATACGCTGGCGACCAGGCGATGCTCAACCGTGTACGGGACATTGAGAAAGCCAGCACGCCGGCTGCACAGATGGCTACGATCAGCTCTGCTCGCGGCGAGGACATTGAACGTCTGGCACTGATTGACGGCTTGACGGAGCTGTATAACTATAAGACTTTTCTCAAAGAGCTGAAGGCTGAAGTCGGACGCTCGCAGCGATACAAGCATTCGGTCGCGCTCTGTCTGATGGCAATCGACGATTTCGAAGCAGTGACGCAGCAGTACGGACCGCTCACTGGCGACGCCGTGATGAAAGTTGTCGCCAATGTTTTGCGCGGTGCCGTGCGCGAACTCGATATTCCAGCCAAGTATTCGGATAATCAGTTCTGCGTTGTTTTGCCGCAAACTCACGCCGCTGGCGCATCCTTGCTTGCAGAGAGAATTCGTCAACGTATAGGCAATCAGGCGATTACCCATAACTGGCAAAGCTTCTCGGTAACCGCAAGTTTAGGTGTCGCAGCCTATCCAACGCACGCGGAAGAATATGACGAACTGATCGCGCGTGCGTCGGAAGCGCTGGAATATGCCATCGCCCGTGGTGGCGACAGAGTGTTCTCCGTTTAGAAGTGCTTGCTCGTTTTCGGTGGTTTGCCGTGTCCACCCTTGTTTTTGCGTGGGCGTTCGTCAGTGCCTTTTAGCGACGCTAATGGCCACAGAGTGTATTCGATCTCCGCTAAACCAGCTTTTACAACGGCTTTCACGACTTCAGTCGATGACTTGTATGCCGGCGCAGCTTCGTCTAACGGTACGTGCCCGTCGGTGTTCACGATGATTCCAGCTTTGCGATAAGCTTCGTCCATCGCCTCTTGCGAGAGTTGACGGCTTGCTTCACCTCGCGACAAGCGGCGTCCCGCGCCGTGGTTGACGGAAAATCCGCTTTTCACGGCGCCAGGAAGTGGTCTGAGGATGTAGCTCCAATCTTTGTTGCTGCCTGGAATTAAGACTGGATGTCCAGTTTTCTCCCACTGCGTTCCTTGCAAAGCTGGGTAGCCGGCTGGGAATGCGCGTGTCGCTCCTTTGCGGTGCACCCAGACATCTCCGAAATCAGGATGCCATTCTTTTTGCACAAGGTTATGGCTAATTTCGTAGAACAAATGCAAGTCAGCGTTGAAGACCTTTTTGAAAGCTTCTGCTACTTGTTCGAAGATTACCAGTCGATTCAAAATGGCGAAGTTGCCACCAGCGGCGACGGCATTCAAGTACGAGTTGTAGTGTTTACTTTCCGGCGTAAAGTAGCCGAGGTCGATGTCCGTAACTGTATCAGGGCGCTCGTTTTTCGCGATCTCGAAGTAGTTGGTCGCGAGTCCGTGACCGAATCCTCTGCTGCCTGTGTGCACTTGCACGAACAAAGTTCCAGTTTCTTTTGCGTGTTGCAATTCGATGAAGTGATTACCTCCACCGAGACTGCCAAGTTGGTCCATGCCACGCTCTGGGCGCCCGGCTCCGCCAAATGGTACATCCCAGTTATCGTCCACGGGAATGCAGTGACGCTCGGCTTGAGTGCGGTCGAATGTTGCGCCGTACTTGTCGACGTAATATTCTGCACCACCGCGAATCAGGCGCTGGAACTCATCTTTGGTGACTCTTCCAAGTTTGTGACTGCGTCCTCCAGCTCCCATCGACACTCCCTGCATGACCAGTCGATTGAATTCAAGACGCTTTTCTGGAGTCGCTTCCTCCATCGAAACGTCTGACTTCGCACTCATCATGCCGCATCCGATGTCGTAGCCGACTGGACCCATAGCGATAGCGCCTTCGCTGTAATCGGTGATGAGTACGCAACCCACTGGCACGCCGTACCCATAGTGAGTGTCAGGCGTGATCACGACCATTCGAACACCAGGAAAGCGCGTAGCGTTAATGATCTGTCGATAGATTATGTCTTCCAGATCTTGCAACAGTGAAGGAGTCAAAAACAAGCGCACCGGCACGTCGCGCGTGTCTTCGGTGACTAACGTAAAGTAGCCGTCGTCATTCCACTGAGCAAGTTGTTTCCAGTTGTGTGCGTTCTTTAGTGCTTTCGCAAGTTTCAGCGCTTTCGCGTCTGCAGTTTGTTTTGACATTTCTCTACACCATATGTGCCACCACGAAGTGGCGTTGACAATAAAATACCGTCGATATTTCGCGATGCTTCCTGTGCAATACAACTAAGAAATTGATTGCAAACCGTCGAACTAGTTGGGTTAGTTTTCCGAAACTACTTTTTCTTGAAAAAGTTGAAGCGATCGAAAAGGTCTTCGGGTTTTTCGAATTTGTTGGCGACTTGCGGGGATTCTAGTGATGCCAGTCGCAATCGGCTTAATTGATCGAGCGTTTGCTGGAATACTTCAAAGCGTTCTTTCATCATCGAGCGATCGAATGCTTTGCTGAAGTCGAACATAAATATGCTTCCGGCTTGTATCGCTCCCATTCGCATCGAGCAGATCAAGAAATCTTGCATGCCGTCTGAATTTACGAGCACGTCGCGAAGTTTTGCACTGTTCATGATCTGTCGAGCTTTCGATGTATCGTTGCTCGTGAGATTGTACAAATACTCTACTTCTGCAAACCCGGTGCTGGTCACCTCTGAACCCATCATGAACAACGGCGGGATGGCGTTGCTCAACATATCTGTCCAATCGAATTTCTTTCGCTTCACGTTCAGTGTGAAACTCTCAAGCGGGACGTATGAAACGTTTCCGGTCGTTGTGTGACCCGTAGTTTGAAACGATATCGTCCAATTCTTGTACTGTTTTTCGACCTGGGCGGAATGTAATTCTGAGAATGGCACGGTCGACTCTGTGAAGCTGCCGTTGATCTCAGCAGCTAACAGGCGCCATGTATCGCAAGTTTTTTCCCAAGCGTCCATACTCTTCACCTCAGTCGGATAATTATTATGCCCAGAAATATTCGAGTTATTCGCTCGATATTCCGTATCCGCCACCACCGGGTGTCTCGATGACGAATGTGTCTCCTGATTCGAGTTCGATTGTAGCAGTAGCGCCCAGTTCGATGCTTGAGCCATCATTTTTAATCACGTAATTTGAACCTGGGCGTCCCGCAGATCCGCCGTTCAATCCATGCGGGGCGATTTTTCTTCGTTGCGAAAGAATGGATGCGATTACGGGCTCTCGGAATTTGATCTTGCGGATCACTCCGTCACCGCCAGTGTGCAGACCTTTGCCGCCGCTGCCTTTGCGGATTGAAAATTCTTCTAGTATTACCGGAAAACGCATCTCGAACACTTCTGGGTCGGTGAGTCGCGAGTTGGTCATGTTGGTTTGCACTGCGCTGGCACCGTCAAAGTCTTGTCCTGCGCCTGATCCACCAGCGATGGTTTCGTAGTATTGAACGCTTTCGTTGCCGAAAGTGAAATTGTTCATCGTGCCCTGAGAAGCTGCCATGATGTTCAATGCACCGTATATGGTGTCGGTTATTTGCTGTGAAGTTTCAACGTTACCGGCAACGATTGCCGCAGGATACGCTGGATTGAGGAGGCTGTTGCTCGGGATTTTGATTTTCAACGGCGTCAAAAAGCCCTGATTGAGTGGAATATCGTCGTCGATCAGAGTTCTCAAGACATACATGGATGCCGCATTTGTGATCGAATCAGGAGCGTTTAGATTGGAATCGAGTTGTGCTGATGTGCCTGAAAAGTCCAGAGTGGCTTCATTCTTATCACTGTCTATTTCGAATGAAACGCTGATAGTTGCACCGTTATCCAGCACACACGCGAATTTTCCGGAGCAGAGTTTTTTTAGCGCGGCTTGTACTGCGTGTGTGGAATTGTTTTGCACAAAACGCATGTATCGCTGCACTGTGGTGAGTCCATTATCGTTGCAAACTTTCAGTAAAGCATTTGCACCTCGAATATTGGCTGCGACCTGTGCCTTCAAATCCGCGATGTTCTGCGGGATGTTTCTGGCTGGAAACTGCGATCCCTTTAGGAGATCAGCTATTTCTGTCTCAAAGAATTTCCCCTCGCGCACGAGTAAGCAGTTGTCTATCACGATGCCTTCATCATCCAGCGTCTTACTGTTTGCAGGCATGGAACCAGGGGTGATACCACCAATATCTGCGTGATGTCCTCTTGCGGCAAGGTAGAAAGCTGGCTTCTCATTCGATTTGCTATCGCTGTTTCCGTCGTCGACAAATGCGGGAGAGATTACCGTGATATCCGGAAGATGAGTGCCACCTGCGTAAGGGTTGTTTGAAACGAACGAATCACCGGGTCGCATGTCGTTGCGGCGACGTTCGATGATGTTTTGTACGCATGCGCTCATAGAGCCCAGATGCACTGGAATATGCGGCGCATTCGCAACCAAATTACCGCACTCGTCAAAAATCGCACAAGAGAAATCCAGGCGCTCCTTTATGTTGATAGATTGGCTGGTGTTCTGCAGCGCGACTCCCATCTGCTCTGCGATGGACATGAAAATATGGTTGAACAATTCCAGGCGGATCGGGTCTGGTTTCTCAAGGTCGTCTACTTCGAGTCTGGCACTGCTTGTAAAAGTTGAGCGTTGGAGTTTTAGTATCCCGTTTTTCTCTTTTGTAGCGCTCCAACCCGTGTCCAGAAAGGTCGTGCTCATTTTGTCGGCAATCAACGCTGGACCGTGTAGCTCCTTGTTAGAGTGGATGTTTGTGGATGTGAGAAGCGGTATTTTTTGCCATTCCTGATCGAGAAAAACTTCGCAGATCTGCGATGGAGCCTCTTCCGCTGCTTTGCCGTCTGCATCGACATCCCCGTCGATTGCGGAGTTGTCGGCGCTGAATGGTCGCGCATTAGCTAAAACGCTTATTGATTCGATTTGAATCGTTTTTTCAGGCGATGTGAATCCGAATCTAGCTTGATGAAGGCGCTCAAACATTGCTTTCATCTGGGATTCGCTGTGAAGCGCAACTGGAATAGTCGCGTCTGTACCAGCGTATTTTAAGTGCAAGTGAACGGAATCCGTTATTTGCGCAGCAGTTAGCCCCTGACTTTCAAGCTCGTTTACGGCTTGCAAGCGCAAGTCTACGAGATGCTTTCCGAGGATTTCGCTGCCGCCCAGCATCGGGATTTCGAGCGTTGTTTGTTTAACGCTCGTGATGCTTGCAGTGCCGATTCCAAATGCTGATAGCAAACCTGCTAAGGGATGAATGACGATTGTCTTTATGCCAAGCGCGTCAGCGATCTGACAGGCGTGTTGCCCGCCTGCTCCGCCGAAAGCGACTAGTGCATAGTTGGTGAGGTCGTGTCCTTTTTCAATCGAGATTTGTTTTATGGCATTAGCCATTTTAGTGATGGCGATGGAAAGAAATCCGTGTGCCACTGTAGCTGGTGCCAACTTCGAGCCGGTTTCGGATTCGATCTGCTTCGCGATGACTTCGACGCGCGCCTGCGCTTTGCTTTTATCCAGCGTATCGCCGCCAGATTTGCCGAAGACCCGTGGAAAGTGCGTTGGTTGAATTCGACCAAGCAGAAGATTGCAATCGGTGATGGTCAGCGGACCGTCTTTGCCGTAGCAGGCCGGTCCGGGATTTGCCCCAGCCGACTCTGGTCCGACCCTCATTCTCTGACCGTCGAAGTAACAGACGGAGCCTCCGCCCGCTGCGACTGTATTGATTGAGAGCATCGGCGACTTGATGCGAACTCCTGAGACGACGGCGTCATTCGTGCGTTCGAGTTCACCTGCTATGTGGGAAACGTCGGTAGAAGTTCCACCCATGTCGAAACCAATTACATTTTCGAAGCCCGCGAGTTTGCCGACTGACTGAGCACCAATTACGCCACCAGCAGGTCCGGATAGAAGGCTGTCTTTCCCCCAAAAGTGTGATGCTTCAGCGAGGCCGCCGTTCGATTGCATGAAGAGCAGGCTGATTTCAGGCAGTTCTTTTTGCACCTGGGTTGTGTACTTTCGAAGCACGGGAGATAAGCAAGCGTCTGCCACAGTGGTGTCGCCTCGACCAACCAGTTTGACCAGAGGACTGATTTTGTGCGATACGGAGATTTGCTTGAAACCGAGTTTTGACGCAATTTCTTCCAGCAGTCTTTCATGCTGAGGATGGCGATAGCCGTGCATGAGATTAATTGCGCAGGCGCGAAAGCCTTCATCGAATGCTGACTGCAAAAGCTTTTCGGTCGCATCTTCGTCGAGATCCGACAAAACAAGCCCTTGCGCATCGACTCGGCAATCGACTTCGATTACCTTTGTGTAGAGTTGTTCTGGCAAGATGATTCGACGCGCGAAGATGTGCGGTCGATTCTGATAGCCAATGCGGAGGGCATCGCCGAAGCCTTTGTTCGTGATTAAAACGGTCGGTTCTACTTTCCGCTCGAGCAGCGCATTTGTGGCTACTGTCGTGCCGATTTTCACGCACTCGATTTGCTCGGGTGATGGCAAATCGCCAGCTCCAAGCGCCAAAATCTTTCGGATTCCGGCTGTTGCCGCATCACTGTACTGTTGCGGATTTTCGGACAGGAGTTTTTCTGTACGCAGCAATCCTTCAGGACTCAACCCGATTATGTCGGTGAAGGTGCCGCCACGGTCAATCCAAAATTGCCAGCGTTTCTTGTTTTCAGTTCTAGTAAAAGTTGAAGCCAAATCGAACCTTGCGTTGCCACAGGCTCGAATATACTAAATTTCTGCGCCGAATTTAAAGACGAGGGAAGTCATAAAACGAATTAGGATGCAGAGCTGCTGGCACTGGACATGTTGTTTAGCTGCCCTGCAACGGACGAGAACGACCCTTGCACGGCGCCGGAAAGGCTGCCCTTAGCTAGCGAGAATGTAAGCGCACACAGGAATGCTACGAAAGCAATAACGGCTCCGTATTCGCTGATGCCTTGCCCCTTGCGATTCCTTCTTCTTCTGCGCTTATGCACGTTTTTTCTCATTGTGAAATGCCCCCGCGTCAACGAGAGGCTCGATGTCGAGCCAGAGAGACTTATTCTTTTTGGGCGGCAGGCAGTGTTGGTGTTGTGCACATTATGTTCCCTGTTGCGTTTACTTCTAATCGATAAAACTATCGCAGAGTCGTGGAATAACAAATTTTGTCTATGTTTTAACTCAGGCTGGTTATTTTTAATGACTGAAAACACTGTCCAGAACAGCGAAACGATAAGCTACAACGATTTTGCAAAAGTGCAAATGCGTGTTGGAAAAATTGTCAAAGTCGAAGATTTTCCAAAAGCGCGGAAACCCGCGTTCAAACTTTGGATTGATTTCGGAACGTACGGAATCAAGTGCTCTTCAGCACAGATCACCGTTCACTATTCGCAGGAAGAACTAGTTAATAGATTGATTGTGGCGGTGACGAATTTCCCCAGAAAGCAAATAGCAGACTTCTTTTCGGAAGTTCTCGTGCTGGGCGCATCGCAAGACGACGGCAGCATAGTCCTACTGTCGGTCGATAAAGACGTTCCGTTGGGTTCAGCGATTTCGTGAGCCGATGGATGGCACCGTTTTTGGTGCCACCTACACTCCTTTATATTCGAATGCTCGACGGCCCTGAGCACCCGGCACTTCGACTTTGAAGAGGTGTCCCGCATTAGGTTGATCTTTCGGGTCGGTCTCTTTCCCAGATGAAGTTATGAATAGGGTCGTCAGGTTCGGTCCGCCGAATGCGCATGACGTTATGTTCATCGCGCCGGGTATTTCGATGCGGTCTAGTAATTTGCCGCTACGTGGATTGATGCGCAGTACTACGCCACCTTCCCAGACGGCAATGTACACGTTATCGTCTGAGTCGATGGTCATGCCGTCGAAGTAGCCTCCCCAACTGTTTTCGACCGCGACACGTCTGTTTTTGATGGCACCAGATTCGATATCGTAGTCGAACAGAGCCAGATGTCCTGACAATGAGTCGACGTAGTACATATTTTTGGAATCGCTTGTCCAAACCAGACCATTCGAAACTCCGACTCCGTCGAGTTTTTGATGGACTTTGCCTTCCAGGTCCATCATCCACAACTGGCACACAGATTGCTTTTCGTCAAAGTTGAACGAGCCGCACCAGAATCTTCCTGCGGGGTCACACTTGCCGTCGTTGCACCGACTACGCTTGTTATGGGCGAGCTTGGCTAATTTGGTCAATTTTCCGTCGTCTGTGACGTGTGCGATTTCATCCACGAGCCCGACCACGAATCCGCCACCAAGTTCAGGAGCTTTGCGCACAACGGTTGAAACGTGTTGACCGACTTCGATGAATCGATCCTCGCCGGTGGCGGGGTCATACGTGTGCACCTGGAAATTGTCTATGTCCACCCAGTGCAGTACGTTGTCTCGGAAATTCCAGATTGCGCCCTCGCCGAGCGCGGCTGCTACAGGCAATATTGGTTCAGCAATCAGGTGCATTTTTTCCTTCTGTCATGTGCGTCGGGCAACAGTTTACTGCATGTATTCCGGATAAATTCTGCGTTCAAATGGAAATGTCACGCGCCAGTCACGAGCCTGTCACGGGAAAATCCCGAATTGTTATTTACGTTAAACATTACATCCACACGTCATTTGCGAGGTTTCTCATGCCCGGAGATAGTCCAGTACAATCCAAACAACCTGAAGCACCACATGAGAGCAGTTTGTTCAGCAGCACATTCGAGCACATCAAACATGGTGTGTCGAGTGTTACGTCGTCTGATATCGTGCAAAAATCCATCGCGAAGGGGCACGAAATCATCAACGATCCGACCACTAAAAAGATTGCAGGACAGGTCGCAGATGCCGGAAGGCAAGCACTGCACAAAGGGCAGGAGATAGCTCAGGATCCGCGGACGCAGCACGTCGCTGGGCAAGTTGTGGGTGCCGGTAAGGATGTCGCACGAGAACATGTCAATCGAGTCAATGGTGTAATCGAAGCCGGTAAGCGCCACGATATCAATGGAGTTATTCAACAAGGTCTACCGCTCGCCGGAGAGGCTTTGATGGGGCCGGGCGCTGCCGCTGCGATGATCGCGAAAGAGAAGGGCGGCAAAATATTGATGGACAATGTGCCTGCCGAACACCGTGACACCGTCAGAAAGATTCAAGGTGCTACTGATTTAGCGACTGCGAAAACATCCAAGATTCTGCCGCATCTGATCATCGACGGCGCAGATTCGAATCACAAATATTGAGCGAATCGTTTTGTCAGTTCGGATTCAGATCCACTGGAAGCGACAGCATAGAAGGGCATTCTGAGCCGGTGCAAATTTCCATTTGACTGGCGAGTTTGGTGAACTTTGGTGCCTTGAAGTGGTCGCTGTCCAATCCACCGATTGCTAACCGTATACGGTGCCCTTTTTTGAAAAGGGTTGAAATCGGTTGCATGCTGATATTTACTTCGTTTGACGAAGTCTGGTCGAGAGGCTTGTAATCAGCCTTGAGGAAAGACGGCATGGGATTTACTGTCTTGTACAAAGGTGCGCGATCGGGGTTTATGCGCATTCCGCATAACAATTCGCCTTCGGTAAGATAACGCACTACTCCGTTAGGAGCGACATCTTCCAGGTAAACGAAAACCGCAGCATCAGGGGCGTTCGGTTTGACGAAGAGTTTAACCGATGGATGCCCCGTGACCTTGATGTCTTTTTCCAGGATACCGGTTTCATACACGATCAGTTTTTTATCGTCTTGTTTCCTGTTTGGATGGGGAGTCCAGATGATTTGACCTAAGAGGCAGTCCCACCGAGTTCTTCGGCCGGTGCCAGCCGTCACATCGACTTTGTACAAGTCTCTACCGGCGGTGGCAGGACGATTGAAGACCAGTTCGTTGCCGGAACCTAGATAAAGGTCTTTCTCTTCCGTTTTCGGAGGCCAGGTGTTGCTTCCGTGCCACTTCTCTTCGCCCATGGTGTAGTAATTTACGGGTTTGTCTCGATCGATCGGTTCTTTGATTCCTTTCAAGTAAAGGTCGAAGAACTTCATCATCTCGGCGTCGATGCGAAACTTGCTCGGTCCACCATGAGTGTAAGGGCTGATGTTCATGTAATTGTGCTCCCACGGTCCAAGAATTAGCTTGGTACCAGGGGCGGTGTAGTTTAAAAATCTCTTGATCGCGCCATCAGCATTGGTGCCTTCTTCCCAACCTGCACCCATGTACAGCGGCACTTGCGACTTGTCTACTTCTTTGTAATACCCGCTTGGGCTGGCGATATCCAGACCTCTAGCGACGGCTTTATCCAGGCTTCCATATTCAGCCTTCACCATCTCGATACACTTATCAAAAGTGGCTGTTCTCTTCAACTTGTCCTTGTCTGACAAGAGTGAGTCATCGCGGAAATTTACTTTATCGACTGCGCCAACATCGTTGTTGTTTTTATGTTGCTCAAGCGCAGCCCGTATCAGCGCTCGGTTTTTGTCTGCGTCTACAGGCTTGCTCGTATGCACGAACATTTGATATTTTTTCAGTCTGTTCGGTAATTCATCATTATCGAAATTCTTCGATAGATTGCCCCAATCCTGAATGAATGGCTGGTTTGGGATGCCACCCGGGCGCATAACGTCGGTGTAGATGTCGAATGGGCTGGATAAAACAGCACATGCTTTAACCGCTGGATTTTCATTTATCAATGCCAATTCTGCCAGATTGCCTGAGAAAGAGTGACCAATCAAGCCAATCTTGCCGTTGCACCAGGTTTGTTTCACGACCCAGTCAATCATCTCCGCCGCATCCGCACGGTCGAGTGGAGTCAGCTCCCAGGGGCGGTCTCCGAATGATGAGCCTGCGCCCCGCGAATCCACGACTACCCACGCATATCCGTGAGTAATGAACTCGTAGCGATATGGACTGAGCGGCTTTGAGTAGAGTTTGTTATAAGGAAATTTCGGTTCGATCACGCGCCAGTAGCGAGTCAATTCCATGATCGTAGGAATTTTGTCACCAGGTTTTGCTGTGTCCGGCAAGTAGATTTCGACGGCAAGCTTCGTGCCATCTTTCAGTTGCACGTACCGAGATGTCTGCGTGTAACCTTTGTTGGTAGGCTTGGGGGCGTAGACGCTAGGAACGCCTTTGCTCTGATCTTGCTTAGCCGGAAGAAATAGCCGGTAGTTCAGACTTTCTGCAGGCACGCTTTGCGAAGCTGCTAATGCAACAGCGCAAGCGGAAGTGACAAGGGATTTTGCCGAGCACCGAATATGGTGCTGCGCTAAGCGAATGGCAGTTTTAGTTGAGTTGCCGATGATGTTGCTAACTTCTTTTGTGGTTTATTGCCGACAGGTTTGCGCGGTGCCGATGCTGCGGCTCGAACTGGGACTCTAGCTGGTTCTTCTTCTGTGACCAGAGATATTATCTGTTGTTTTTCAGATTCTTGCTCGACTGACTGCTCATTTGTTTCAGCTACTTCAACGTAGTCTTGAGAGGGGTCAAACGTGCCCAGGACGACCGGCGCTGACTCGATGGGGTGAAAAACCTTGGCATCAAATAATTCAACCACGGGTGCAATTTGTACCGGGCTCAACGGTGGATCGGACGTAAGGCGGCGCGGGAAGCGTGAGGCGATGTAATTTACAGTCGCTTCGTAGTTTCTTTGCTCGAAAAACTCTTTGTATTTCTCGAGTAACTCGGGATGAGTGTTAACTTCAGTCCAACGCATCGTATCTATCCAGACTTTGGACACATATGGCGCCACCAGCGAGATCAATCGATCTGGATCGCATGGCAAGAGAGGTGACATTGAGACGTATACTTCGACTCCAGCCTCACGCAGTTTGCGAATTAGCTGAACGCGTCGGCCAATGCTCGGCGCGTGAGGCTCGAACTGCGCACGGACCTCTTCGTCGTCTGTCGTAAGACTGACTCCAACACTCAGGGACTTGCCAAACTGCTTCAGCAGCGGCAGGTCTTGCAGGATAAGGTGCGACCTCGTGTGCATCGTCACTTTCTGCGGTTGATAAATAAGGAGCTGTTCCAGGCAACGCCGACTCAGCCGGTACTTAATTTCCAGGTACTGGTAAGGATCGGTAGCCGAGCTGAAGAATATTCTGCTGCCAAAGATGCGTGTGCGCTCTTTCTGCAGCAATTCAGGCGCGTTAACCTTTACTTCTACCCACTTGCCCCACTCATTGAATTCGTGTCGAGCATTTGGAAATTTCGGCACGTAGCAATAAGAACAGCTGAAAGCGCACCCTGCGTAGGGATTGAGCGAGAAGTCATAAGACGACGCGAGCGAGCCAACCTTTTGGGGCGTCAAAATTGATGAGGCGGAAATCTCAGTTATTTTGGTCATACATATATATGGTAGCATGACAAGGTCTATACCGCGCAACCAACTTCGGTGTACTCTTTAAACCCTGTCTAATTGCCGCCCGCGCCCATCTGAAGGTTTCAAATGAACAACGAAGAGCATCAAATTTATATTGCCGAATGGCAACGCATTGTTCAAGAGGGCAACGACGCATACGCCAATCGCCGTTATACGGAAGCGGAACTGGCATTCGTAGCTGCTCTCCGCATTATTGAGAAGGCGAACTTGCCCGAGTCGATGGCGGATCTTTCAGACGAAGAAAAATTTGCTCATCGAGCACGCCTAGCGAAAAGCTTGAACAACACAGCAGCGCTCTATCAAACCCAGGGCAAGTACCAAATGGCTGATGAGCTGTACAAGCGCTGTTTAGAATTGAAAAAAGAAATGTATGGCGAAGAGCATTTAGAAGTAGCAATCAGTTTGCATAACATGGCGGTCATGCATTCAGCCAAGCGCAAATTCGGGCTTGCTGAGCCGCTCTACAAAACTTCTCTGGAGATGCGCGAGCGTCTACAAGGCAAAGAAAATCCCGAACTGTCTACTATCCTGCGCAACTATGCTCTCTGCTTGAGGCGCATGGATAGAGGCGACGAGGCGAAAGTTCTAGAAGAGCGCGCCGAGAATATGGAAGAGAAAAAGCCTGAAGCTGTCGCGCAATCCGAATAATCAGTCGGTGCGGATAGTCTGCTAATCCGCATAATTAGTGGATGTAAATGGTCTGGCAATCCAAGTAATCATTCGATGTGGATAGTCTGCAAATCCGCTTAATAAGTGGATGTAAATGGCTTAGCAATTCCAAGTAATCAGTCGATGTGTATAGTCTGCCAATCCAAATAATTTGCTGTGCTTACTGCATCGGTACTGTGAAAATGATTGCTGTGCCGCGACCAGCTTCTGACTCAGCCCAGATTCTGCCGCCCAAGCGCTCCAGATTGTTTCTCGCTAAGTACATAGAAAGTCTGCTGCTGTAGCTTGCTTCTGCGTGCTTGCCTTCGATAAATCCTGCGAACATATCGACGATTTCGTGTTCTGGTAGGGACGGTCCAGAGCTTGATACGACAATGCGCATGTCGGTTCCGCGCGCTGAACTTTCGACGCGAGTGCGACCACCAGGCGATGTTACGCTGATCATTTTTTCCAGGACCTGGATCAAAATGTCTTTCAAAGCTTCGCGATTGCCGACGATATTTGGCAGCCCCGTCACGCTCTTATAATCCAGCGCCAGTTGTCGGTCTCGTGCCAGCGGTGCCACTTGCTCCAGACATTCGGATACCAGTCTCGTAACAATAATCTGCTCGCGAACAACTTGTGCTTGTGGTGGCACATAGCCACCATACATCATCAGCAACGAATCGACGACGCCAATTAGCTGTTCGTAGTGCGCATGCAACTCAGCGAGTGGCTGGCCGACTGATGGATGCATTGTCTTTGCGGCATTGCTCAAAAGATATTGCCAGCGTTGTTCTGCGACGCCCAGCGGTTTGCGAATGGAATCCGAAAGCATTGCGACTATCTCAGTACGCAAATGTGCATTTTCGCTGCGCAATGATTTATCGCGCAAAACCATGATGTATCCCTGAATGCTGTTGTCTTCGCTCAGAACTGGCTGCAGGTGCGCGAGCACTTCCACTGCTTTGTTTTGTTGGCGATGATAAATCACACCTTCGGGATAGAACTGATTGATCAGTTCACCGGGGGCGCCACCATGACGGGCGAATGCTTTGCCGCCACCATCTGCATTTGGATTTTCACCGGGTCGTTTGATCAAGTCGAAGCACAAACGTCCAGCGATCTCGCCCTCCGAGCATCCAGCCCAATTCAAAAACACTGGATTTGCAGAAAGAATATTTCCGAATTGATCCAGCACTAAAAATCCTTCTGTCGATACTTGCAGTACGCAATCCAGCTTATGTTGAAGCATTACTGATTGTCGATTGGCATTTGTAATCTGCTTGGACACTTCAGTTAGCTGCTTCGCCTGATGCGAAAACTGACGATTTAGATTCTCGAGCTGCGCAGCTTTTTCTTCTACCGCTTGCGAGTTCAGTTGACCTTCTTCTGCTTGTTTGTTCAACTGCGTACGCAAACTCTGGACCGAACCGCGCATCGAAGATAGTGCTGTGTCGATCAATTCGCCCAATTCAAGCCAATCTCCAGAGAGACCTTCGAGCGGCGGCGGTGTACTTTGTTGCGTTGCCAGTTCACTTGTGCGGTCGATCAAAAGATTGAGCGGATCGTTCACGCCACGACTGATGCCGGCTGTGAAAAGCAGCGCGAATAAAAGTGCGACAGCTCCGCATGTGGATGCGAGAAGCAATACCACAGCCAGGCGAGAGCCGAAATCGGGTATCGGCGTCGTGAGCAAAAGCATCGCAGTAATAGCTTTGGGGTCGAAACGATTTGGTGTTGGGCTATCGAGCAGGTCGAGAACACGCCACCAGTGACCGCATTTTTCCGAGCCCACCGCAGGCAGATGAAGCACGTTGGCGAGATGCTGTTCGAACGAGGGGGAGTTAGGAACTGCGATGACTCCGCGCTTCTCTAAATCTGCTATGAAGGATTTGACGTCTGCGGCTTTGTCGCCCATCAAATTAGGCGTAATCGCGGTTAGCTTGTTGTCCTTCACTGACACCAGGCACATGTCAACGCCGGTCAGATGGTCCGCATCGAGCGCGAACTTTGTGACGAGACCGGTGAGGAATTCAGTGTCCATCGGTTGACTGACGATGACCACAGCGCCTTTTGCGGGACCACCTGTAAGCGGCAACATGCTGCTCAAAGTCAGTCCATTTGTCGGCGTGAAGCATGTCGGACCGGCGTAGACCGTCTTCTGGCTCATAGCGTAGTCGAGCCCGGCGCTCGAAGCACGAGCTGAGTAACCAAACTTAGATGGCGTGTCGGAGCTGTAGAAGACTTTGCCGTTCGATTCTACGATAGTGACGAATCCCACCAGCGCTGTTTTGTCGATGGCATTCTTGATGGCGTCTGCCATCGCTCCGCGGTCTTTTCCGGTCAGCGCTGAAATAACCGCGCTGTCGCCGCTGATAGATTTTGCGATGCCAAGGTTGGCGATTTTGACCGTGTCGCAGTCTTTCTGGAATTTCTGTAGCGCAGCGTCCAATCGCTTCGCTGCTGCTTCGTGACTGGCTTGAAAATCCAAAAATAAGCCATAGCCAGCATTCCCCAGTACCGCGACGAGGATTACAGTGAAAAATGCGAACGTTAACTTTGCGCCTATTCCCAAGTGTCTTTACGTTTCAGCCAATCAACAAGTAGAAGTTTAACGTACCCGTCAAATCACCTAGATACTAAATTGATGCGGTTGCGAATCCTATAGGGTTTTCAAGGTAAAGAAAAGGGCGCCGAGCCTAGCCCCGCGCCCTCAACATAATCTTCGATCGGATTATTCTTCGTCTGAATCCTTTTTAGATTCTTGCGCACGGCGATAATCAACTTGAACCTGGATGGCGCGAATCAATTGGTTTGGTCCGCAATAGCCCAGTTCCAGAAGGATTTGACCCAGTGGCTTCTGCTCTTTGCCATGCTCGGTATCGCTGCGCTGGATGTGGAGAGCCTCATCCAACTGGTAAATCGTGATGTAGCCCAACTCAACTAGAATTTGCCCGAGCAGGGTTTTGTTGTGCTCTTGCTTGGGATCTTTAGGTGATTTGGATGAGCGTGAGGGTGTCTTCATTTGCTGGCGTCCTATCTACGCTGTGGTCCTAACGGAGGGTTGACCAAATGAATAAAAAAGGGCGACCGCTGGGCACACCCGAAGCTGACAACTTATGGCTGCTGGGTTTCCCCCCTGACCAGGTTCGTTGGTCTCCGCCGTACCCAACGATCAAATCGATTATAGACCATCATGGTTAGTCCGCATATGCTCGGTTGCCCATGAAATCAGAGAACTTCAAAATTTATGATTTAAGCGCACATCTGGCAGGCATAAAGGAATTGAGAAAGGTGACGCGTAGCGCAAAAGCGGGCGTCACCGAATGTAGTGGCATTTTGCGAGGAATGTTATGGCAGTCGTGCAGCGAAAGGTACCAGCTCCGCCCGATCAAATTATGATGGTACAAAGCGCTCCGCGCGCATATCAGATTCTGAAAGCGGCGATGGAATTGAACGTTTTCGAAGCGATGGAACATGCGGCGAAAACTGCTGAAGATATTGCCAAAGAATTGAACATCGATGCACGCGGCACGGAATGTCTCTTGAACGCGTTGGTTGGATTGAACTTCATTCAACGTAAAGAAAATAAATATGACCTGCTTGAGATTTCGAGAGTGTATCTCTTGCAAAGTAGCGATCTGTTCATGGGATTGTACTTGAAGCATGCAGAGCAGCTAGACAAGGGCTGGTCGCAGCTGGGAAGCGCAGTGCGCAGCGGGAAGCCGATCAAAGAAGTGAACACTCAACAAACTGCAGAAGAATTCTTTCCCGCACTTGCAGAGGGAATTTTTCCTATGAGTTACGCGACAGCACAGGTGGTGGCACGTGATCTGGCCGACGTCAATCACGGTAGTGCTCGAATCCTCGATGTTGCGGCGGGTAGCGGGGTGTGGAGCATTCCATTCGCTGAAGCGAATCAATCGGCAACAGTCGATGCGCTAGATTTTCCGTCAGTCTTGGAAGTGACGAAAAAGATCACGGCAAAGCGTGGACTGAAAAATCAGTACAACTTTCTTTCTGGAGATTGGCGCAGCATCGAGTGGAAGGACGAGATGTACGACATTATCGTGCTCGGTCACATTCTTCACTCCGAAGGAAAAGCCGAAAGTATCAAGCTATTGAAGCAGTGTTTTAAATCACTAAAACCAGATGGTGTGGTCGTCGTCGCTGAATTTCTCTGCAACGAAAAGCGCACTGGACCTAGCGCTGCGCTTATTTTTGAATTGAACATGTTTCTGCATACGACAGATGGCTGTGTTTTTTCAGTCGACGAACTGAAAAAGTTGATGCACGACTGCGGTTTCAAACACGTTGATTACTCGGCAGATATCAACGAGCAACCAGTGCTGGTTGGCTCTAAAACCTAGATTGAATCTTGCTTGATCTCAGACTTAGTCTTGAGCGCCAGTAGCGAAATCTGGTCCGTTATCCGACATGTTCCAGCGTAGAAGTTCTCTGCGCCATTCCAAATCTGCTTGTGCTTCTTTGATCAAACTGGCCAAGCCCTGGAAGTCTGCAAACGAGAGATCGATTGCCATACCAAGGTCGAAGGTTAGTTTGACGCGCTCGATGGTTGGAGTGCAAGCCATGCATACGATGTGCTCTGGTCCACAAACTTCGAAAGTTTGACTTTCATCGCACTGCATTGGATCTTTCTGCCAATTCAAATAATCCAAAAATTCATCGAGCTCCAGGCTTTGCTGAATCAGCAACACAAGCGCCTGATACTGAATGTTGTTCAGATAGATCGTCACTTCCTGACGACGAAAATCAAGCGCGAATTCGCCGTTTTCTTTGTCGAGATATAAATCTGAGAACGCGTTCGCAAAGCTGATCTGATACGTAGTGCTAGTTTTCATTACTAGTGTCCCCTAAGGTCCTTTGAGCTACTGACAGTGTCAACCTTTGAGCCATTTGGCCACGTCTCTCGCGTGATAGGTGATGACTAAATCAGCACCTGCACGAACAATTCCGGTTAAGGTCTCGAGTACGACTTTTCTTTCGTCGATCCAGCCGTTTGCTGCGGCTGCTTTGACCATCGAGTATTCTCCTGAGACATTATATGCTGCAATTGGCAGTTTGGTAATCTCTCTAGCTTTTGCGATGATGTCGAGATATAGCGAAGCAGGTTTTACCATCACCATGTCTGCGCCTTCTTGAATGTCCAATTCAATCTCTCTGAGCGCTTCTCGGCTGTTCGCTGGGTCCATCTGATAAGACATGCGGTCGCCGAACTGCGGCGCTGATTCTGCAGCTTCGCGGAATGGACTGTAAAGTGACGAAGCGAACTTGGCACTGTAAGCCATGATCGGAGTGTGCTCGAAGCCAGCGTCATCAAGCGCGTTTCTAATTGCGGCGATTCGGCCATCCATCATGTCTGATGGAGCAATGACATCCGCTCCAGCTTCCGCTTGAGCAACTGCAGACCTCGCTAGAATCGAGAGCGAAGGATCGTTTAGAACACGACCGTTTGCGACGATGCCGCAGTGTCCGTGGTCCATGTATTCGCACAGACACGTATCGGCTACAACGACGATTTCAGGAAAGCGTTTTTTGATTTCGCGAATTGCTTTATTAACGATGCCGTCTCTCTTCCAGGCTCCCGATGCTTCGCTATCTTTCACTTCTGGAATGCCGAACAACAGTATCGATGTGATTCCGGCGTTAGCTGCCAGATCAACTTCATTCAAAACTTCGTCGATGCTTTGCTGATAAATTCCAGGCATCGAGCTGATCGTTAACTTCTTGTTGTTGCCTTCGACGATAAAGAACGGATAGATCAATTTTTCGAGATGAAGATAAGTCTCTCTCACCATGCTGCGTGTCGCAGGAGTAGCTCTCATTCTGCGCATTCTCATGTTCGGGTAGTTCTGAGAACTTTGCGCGGTGCGTTCTTTGATGAGCGTTTTCAAATCATTCATTTTGGAATCCTGATTAACGATGGAAACTCCCGCACGTAGAGCATTTTGTCTCTCGCACGGAATGACTGTACTCGAGTCAGTAGGACCAGCACATAGGTGTTAAATATATCGTTTTATCGGGCTTTTCAGGGCATTTCATGACTTTGTGTGGCAGAGATTTAATGCTGCCAAGCATCATTTTCAAGTGCCTGCGTTGGTTTTGACGTAATTCAGTACTGCTTCCACGAGTCCATCTACTGTGAACTGCTCGGCTTGCCCTTCGCACTTTCCTAGGCACTCTACTGCTGTCGCAGTGGTCTGGGGACCGATAGAAATTATGGCGGTCTGTCGCAACACTTTTCGGACATCTGCGGCTTCTTCTCGGTCAGGAAGAGAGAATGCGCTGCGCAAGATTTTGGCCAGGTTGCGCACTGATTGCGAACTTGCGACCGTGATGATGTCGATCGACCTTTTCATCAAAAGTTCTGTCAGGCTGGCAACGGTTGAATCTAAATCCGTTGGGATGACTGTTCTGTATGCCTCCACGACATCTATCTCGGCGCCTGCCATGACAAATTTTTCCAGGATCACATCACGTCCGATGTTGGTACGTGGCCAGAGAATTTTGTGCCCGATCAAATTTGGATAGTCCGGAAATTCTTCGATAAATGATTCACTGACATATGAATCACCTGGCTGGAAGGCGGGTTCGATACCCCATTGTTTGAGCGCAGCGGTCGTCGAAGGTCCGATCGTGGCAAAATTTCCGCGGTAGTTTTGAGAAGAAGTATTTTGCTTCCAACGAGACATGAAGTGCTGTACCGCATTTTGTGATGCCAGCAAAATCCAGTCGTACTGGTCTATTCTCGTGATCGCTTCGTCAACACTATTCCAATTTTCTGGCGGAGCAATTTCGATGGTAGGCAACTCGATTACGGTCGCACCAAGTTCGGAAAGTTTTGCGCTCAACGCACTTGCTTGATGTCCAGCGCGTGTTACGACAATGCGAATGCCGACTAATGAGTTCATGAGGGATCTATTGCGAGTGAATCGCGTTACGGGGGTGATATCGCCGATGGTGCCGATTGTTTGAGTTCGCGCAAAATTCGGTCTGCTCCCATTTCTTGCACTCGCTCAGCAAGTTGGTTTCCTAGCTCGTAAGCTTTATCCTGAC
The DNA here is from genome assembly GCA_036702965.1 of Drouetiella sp. Taxonomy (GTDB): domain Bacteria; phylum Cyanobacteriota; class Vampirovibrionia; order Obscuribacterales; family Obscuribacteraceae; genus PALSA-1081. The sequence goes on along the minus strand of DATNPZ010000011.1, from coordinate 110,852 downwards.
TGGATTCCAGTGAGAGGCGGATGACTTCTGAGCCATCCAATGCTGCAACGCAACCTGTAAGTTTCAGTCTTCCATCTTTTAGTGTTTCACCGATTGCTCCAACCGGTACAGAACAACCGCCTCCGAGCAGATCCAAGAATGCGCGTTCTGCGGTAATTTCAGCACGAACCGACTTGTTTTCGATGTCTTTCAACATTTGCAGAATCGCAGTGTCGCTCTCACGGCATTCGACAGCGAGTGCTCCCTGTCCGACGGCTGGCGTCGACACCGAGATATCCAGATACTCGCTGATCTTGCTTGCCATGCCCAATCGCAACAGTCCTGCAGCGGCAAGCACCATAGCATCGCATTGCCCTTCGCTGTGCTTGCGTAATCTAGTTGGAATATTTCCCCTGATGTCGCAAAAGTTCAGGTCGCTTCGCATTGATTTGATTTGAGCTGTTCTGCGTCTCGAGGAGGTCGCTACGCGCGTTCCGGCGGGAAGTTGACTGATTGTGAGTTCGTTATTGCTGACGAGAACATCCCGTGGATCTTCGCGATCTAACACACAAGCCAGGACAAGATCTTTTGGTAATTCTGTCGGTAGATCCTTCAAGCTGTGCACTACAAAGTCAACGCGATCGGCATAGAGAGCTTCTTCTAGCTCTTTCACGAATACTCCGCGACCACCAAGTTCAGCAATCGGGCGGTCCAACACTTTGTCACCGCCGGTGGTGATAGGCACAACTTCGAACTTTAGTTCTGGAAATTTTCCTGACAATGCAGCAATGACAATGTCCGTCTGTAACCGCGCTAGTTGACTCTCTCGCGTTCCAACTCGCACGCATTTTTGCTTGCTTGAACTGGAAACGCTATTGGTCACTTTTCTGTACAGACTGGATCTGTTCCTGTGATAGTTGTTCTGCGTGAACGCGTAGGTTGAGCGATGGCGCCGAGCGGATCGAGATTGAACAGAGTGCGTAACGCTTCTGCTTGCTGTCTGAGGATTTCGTAGTCGCGCGTGGCTTTCAATTGCACTGTTGGATGATGCAAGATTTGATTGACGATGGCGCGGCTGATCTCTTCGATCTGCTCTGGGTCGGTGATTTCATCGAGATTTGCACCACGAGTCTTAGCCATTTGCTCCTGGCGAATTGCCTCGATCTTCTCGCGTAATCCCGCGATGGTCGGAACGACAAGTAGCGAGCGCTGCCATGAATGGAACTCGTCCAATGTCTCGAATACAATTTTTTCTGCATCTGATACGAGCGCTTCACGCTCTGCCAGATTTTTCGTCACGACATCGGCTAGGTCATCAGACGAGAAAAGTTGCACGCCAGGCAGAGTGCCGATGGTCGGCTCGACGTTGCGAGGCACTGAAATGTCGATGACGCAGAGCGGCTTCTGGTCTTTGGCTCGATTGGCTGCAAGTAATTCTCTTTCCAGCAAGAATTTCTGAGCACTCGTCGAAACAACTACGAGGTCTGCTGAAGCCGCTAGTTTGTGGCGGTCTTCGAAGTCGAATTCGGTTTCGAGTCGATGGATGTTCGGCAGTGTGTTTTGTAAGAACTGAGCGACACGTTCTTTGCTGCGATTGAGAAGGAAGACTGTGCCATTTCCTGTCTCTGAGAGGAGCAACTTGACGCAGAGCTGGGACATTTTTCCGGCGCCGATGACTGCGATGCGTTTGTCTCGCAGGTCGCCTATCGAATTGCGGGCCAGTTCGAGTGCTGCTGAGCTAACCGAAACTGCTCTTCTGCCCATCGACGTTTCGGAGCGGACGCGTTTGCCGCACTGGAGGGCAATTTTGAAAAGATGGTCCAGTACCGGACCTGTTGTTTTAGCGTCTAGTGCAGCTTGATAAGCTGCTTTCACCTGCGCCATGATCTGTCCTTCACCGAGGACCATGCTGTCTAACCCTGCCGACACGCGGAAGAGATGCAGCGCAACGTCTTCGCGCAGCAGTCTGAAGTTAGGTTTTAGCGCTCCGTGGTCACTTACAGCCTGGGCTGAAGCGAAAAACGAGTCGATTTCTTGCCAGCCGGCTTGAACGTTCGAGACTACGGCATAAACTTCTGTGCGATTGCAAGTCGATAAAATTGCCGCTTCTTTGACGTGCGGCAGATGCTTGAGAGCCATCAATGCGTGACTGACGCAGGATTGCGGAATCGTGAATCGCTCACGAATTGCAATCGGAGTATTGTGATAATTGAGGCCGCAGACTACGAGGTGCGTCATTCTGAGAGGGTTTCCGCTTCGACCGCTATGACTTAATCGACTTGCTTAGTGTGCCTTGTGCGACCTTTTAAGCCACTATCGATCGCGAAGGCTACCCGGGGGTCGTCTGTGCAGCTAGCTGCCCGACGTATGTGCGCCAATTATATCCACGGTAGATAGCTCTTTTTCTGAACTTTCGGTCAGCGTAAAGAATCTAAATCTATGGAATCAGCTCACTGCGTGCGCGAAATGCACGCTAGTGGCGGGTCGGCGGAAAGCTGCTTGACTTGTGCTGGAGCGCGTCGACTTTTATTAGAAGATTATCGTGCAAATGCCTGTTTACTCGACGCGCCGGGACTGCTAGGCAATTTGCCCGAGTAGTCACTCAAAGAAGCGGATGTCCGCGAGTTCCAGGCATCGAGCTGAGTGGCAAGCTCCGGGTGAATTATCTTTGCAAGCCAGTACAGTCCATTTGTGACGCGCAGAGTTGGTCTAGCCAAGCCGTCATGAGATGGGTCAGGTAGGAAAAATACGCGATTGCTTTTAACTGCTTTCAACGAAGACCAGGGATGCTTCTTCAGGAATTCACGGTCTTTGCATTCGTAGGGCAAGATAATTATGTCTGGATTTGCCAGCACGAGCTTTTCCAGTGAAAAGTGCGGATACGCTGCTTCCAGATTTTTTGAAGTGCTATCGCCACCACAGGCGGTGATGGTTTCCGAGAGGTAGCTTTTCTGACCGATCGTCAATAGTGGCTGTGGCCAGATACAGTAAAACACTGCCGGATGAGAGTTGGTTTTATCGATAATGGATTTCAAGTCGGTCAGGCATTTTTCCAGACTGCTTGCTGCCGCTGCACCACGCGCGGTATTACCGGTTAGTGTCGATAATTCTCGTAAGTTTTTTGAGATGTCGGAAAGGTGATCGTTGTGCAGTATTTCAACCTTGTAGCCATTGTGCTCGAGCTGTCCGGCTAATGCTTCTTGCCCGCTAACCATAACGACTTTAGTTGGTTTGACCGATGCTAATCGTTCCAGATTGGCTGAAATAAAGTTGCCGACGATCTTCTTCTGTTTGGCATCTTCGGGATAATCGCAGTACGAGCAGACGGCGGCAAGTTTGTCTTGCGCACCAATTGCGTAGAGAAGCTCTGTGTTAGAGGGAGCAAACGAAGCCAGCTTGATTGCCGCTGTGCGATTCTCTGCGCACAAGCCGACATGCGATGACGTCGCAAACGTCGTTGCTATGAGAATTCCTATGCCTTTGAGTCCGACTTTTGCGGCGATTCCAGCCAATTTCTGATTTCTTCCAATCTAGACTTGTTGTCCAAAGATTGAACCACATAAGTGATTTCTGACAACCGCCAATCAAAAATTGTCAGGCGTACAAGTCGGTCGATCTGTTTCTGGTAATCAGGTTCTGTCCAGCGGAAACCGTCTTCGACCGGTGGAAACATCGGTGGGATGTAAATGATGTGCGTATACTTTTGCGCTTGTGCGCGGGATTTGTCGTAGTAAGCTTCGGTGTCATATGTCATCGCCGAGCAAATGTTCCAGCGTTGCCAAAGCACCCAGCAGTCTACTGTCGAACGGTCCGAGATGAATGAATGCTTTTCATTCTCTGCTTCGATTTGTGCGTTCAGAACTTTCCATTTGAAGTCTTCCTGGTCGGGAATTTCGCCGATGCGTTCGTGGCCCATGTCATGACATAGCTTGCGTCCCAGCTCCGGAATGACCGATAAAGAGAGGAGCGGGGCCAGCATCTCCACTAGAGTGGTTTTGCCGACCCCGCTCGCACCAGTTACGATGAGTCTCTTATCCGCTTCCAATTAGCTCAAGGATGTTGTCTTGGTTGGGTCCACAGATTGACTGCGGGCGTTGCCACCATCGATCACCTTGCGGTCGCGTTTGAGAGCGTCTGCGATGTCGATTCCAGTCAGTCCCTTGATCATCATCATGCTTTGAGTTGCGACGTTGAGAACATCGTTTGTCACTTTGCTCGCGCCACCTTCACCGCCTGATGAAAGAACAGTCATGTTGCCGATCTTCGAGAGTGGTGAAGCGGCTGCAGCAATCATGTCTGGCAACTTCTCGATGATCATGCTGGTCATAGCAGCGTCGTTGTACAACTTGTACGCTTCCGCTTTCTTCGCCATCGCTTCGGCTTCAGCTTGACCTTTAGCGGCTGTAACTGTAGCTTCAGCAAGACCTTGTGCTCTTGTCGCTTCTGCGTTTGCAAGACCCAATGCTTTTGTTGCTTCGGAATCTGCCAACGCTTTAAGTCTTGTCGCATCTGCTTGACCTTGTGCTTGCAACTTCATCGATGCTGCATCGGCTTCGGCTAACATTCTGCGCTTTTCCTGTTCGGCTTGTGCCATCAATCGAATTCTCGATTGCTCTGCTTCTGCCGGCTTGGTCACTTCGCTTTCCAACGACACTTGTCGTTTCTGAACTTCGACTTGTTGCAGTTCGACTTCCTTCTGCGCTTCAACGATTCTGATCTTCTGTTGTTCTTCAACCAGTTTCTGTTGCGTTTGCGCTTTCACGATGTCGTATGACATGTCTGATGCTGCTTTCTTGGTAGCAACTTCAGATTGATACTGCGCCTGGTTCACCTGGAAGTTTTTGGAAGCTTCCGCCACGCGTGTGTCAGCCAGGAGTTTTGCTTTCGCGCCTTCTTCTGCTGCTTGCGCTTGTGCGATCTGTGCGTCTCTCTGTGCAAGTGCTTGTTGGATTTGAGTTTCCTTTGCAGCGTGGGCAACACCGATGTCGGCATTACGCTTCGCTTCTGCTGTTTGTTGACGACCTAACGATTCCAAATAACCTACGGTGTCTTTGATTTCTTTGATCGTGAACGAAACAACTGTCAGACCCATTTTCGCAAGGTCAGCGAGCGACACTTGTTGAACACTTTGTGCGAACTGGTCGTTATTCTGCACGATTTCTTCAACAGCCATCGTACCGAGAATGGCACGCAAGTGACCTACGAGTGATTCATGAGCAATGTTCTTGATCTCTTCTTCGGTCTTGCCGAGGAATTGTTCCGCAGCCGTTCCGATTGATACTTCATCACCTTTTACTTTGACTTGAGCAACACCTTCAACAAAAATCGGTACACCGTTCTTGGTGATCATTGGAGCTTGGCTGTGGACGTCAATCGTCATAACTTCCAAACTCAACGTGCTTTTTTGTTGAACCATCGGTAGCATCACTGCGCCACCACCGACGATGATCTTGTAGCTTCTACCATCGCGACCGGCGTACATCCCAGAAATGATCATCGCTTCGTTTGGACTGCACTTTTGGTACAGATTGACCATCAAATAGACCAAAATGAATGCTATCGTGACTCCGACGCCAATTAAAATCAGCGACCCGACCTCTAAACCAAACATATATTGTGTTCCTCCAGTGGGAAAGCGAGACTCATCTCATTTCCCTATCATTCCCAAAAATCGCATTTTTTGCTTTCAATTTTGCGCTTTGAAAAGTTGTCGTTCCTCTAATTGACAACATCATATATGTTCCATTGTTAACCTCTTGACAGCGTCATCAATTCCTTATTATTTGGGGCTTTCGTCATTTTTCCTAAACAATTATTCCAGTGTCGACTGCCGCTCGTAATGACAAAATTACGCTGAAAATTTCAGCGCAAAACATCTGACGTTCGCTGTTCCAGTTCGGTGCTAACGGCTTTACAACTACTGTTCGTACTGCGTTTGTTCGGCGCGAATTTTTGCAAGTTTTTCTTCAGGCGTCAGTGTCTGATAGTCGAACGCAGGATCTAAAAAGCTGTCCGTCCACAGGTCGACCAGTGCGTAATTCGCGAGGTGGTCGGTGACTATCACTTTAGTACCACGCTTGAATTCCATCGTCGGGTCTTTTGCTCTTGCTGGTGCAGTCAGGCGCTTGCTTGAGACGATGTAAGTGATTTCGCCGGTTTTTCCACCAGAGATGGGAACGGAAACTTCAGCCATGTGACCGATCAGGTCATGCTCGGTCGCTGCCGACGACGAGAAACTGTTTGCGAGAAACATATCCATCAATTTGGTCACTATTTTCACTGCTATAGCGCCGCCAATTGAAGCGGGCAGCAATGTCACATAACCGAGCAACGGAAACTCAATCATGCAAATCATACCGGTCAAGCCGAAGAAGGCGAGGAAAGTGGTGATGATTGTCGGATTCAAAAAAGCAAGCAACTTCTCGAAAGGACCAGTCTCTTCTTCTCTAGTCGGTGCATGAAACGGACCTGAGCGTGCTTGAAATTGAGCGCTTTGAACAAGTTCGTTGGCACCGCTGTTGGTGCCCGTGTTTGCTTGTCCATGTCCGGCTGTGCCACTGTGGGCAGTGCCACTTGCGCTGTGTCCGGCTGCCGAGTGACCAGTCGTTCCACTGTGTCCAGTCGCAGCGTTATGACCGATTGCGGCGTGACCACTAGCCCCACTGTGTCCTATCCCCGTGTGTCCGGCTTGGCCGAGACCACCATGACCGCCCGCACCACTGTGTCCCATCCTCGCACCGCCGTGGTGTGCGCCCATGAAGGCACAAATGATGAGGAATATCGAACCAACAGCCGCGCATATTATGTAAGCTTGATTGAGCATTGCTACCGGCATAAATCACCTGTTCAATTATTGAATCTTTTCTCTAGTTCGTCTTCTGTGTCGTAAGGCTCAACGAACACCACATGGTCTTTCGACCCTACTATCAGGACTTTCGAGCCCTTCTTGAACTCCAGTCCTTCCTTTGCTGGTTTAGCTGATGCGGTCATTAGTTTTGTATTCAAAACGTAGGTGACTTCACCAGTTCGCCCGATTGAAATTGGAATGTTCACATCAGCAACTTGACCGAGAAGATCAGAATCTTTCTGGTGCGTTGATGAGTGCATGTTCTTTATCATCCACTGTGTCATTGATTTGAAAGCCGCTGAAACAACAATGCTGACAATGACTGATGGCACCAGCGTCAGGTAGCCCAGCCAGGGTGCATTCAGTGCAAGAAGCAAACCGGTCAATCCAAAAAATGCAAGATAGACCGAGACCGTCATCGGGCTGAGTAGCGTTAAGAGAAAGCTGAGCACTCCGTTCGCGAACGGGCTAGATGTTGCGTGGTGCGCTGCTACGACTCTCGAACCGCTGGCGATGTTAGACAGTCTGTACTGCCCGCCACCGTCATTGCCAGCGCCAAAATCGTCGCCACCACCGCTATCATCTCCTGCGCCGAAGTCGTTGCCACCACCGTCGTCGCTTGCACCGAAATCAGAACCGCCATCGTCGTGACCAGAGACATCATGTCCTTCCATCTCGACGTGACCAAGCACGAAGCTTGCGATTACGAAGATTGAGCCAATCCCCGCGCATACTGCGTAAACTTGACCAAGTAGTCCAAGAGGGATCATTGTGCGAAGCGCCTATTTTATCGTTCTCAATACCTGAGTTTCCTAGTCCAAGAATTACCCTCAGACTGCTTGTTGTAAACGCCAAAAACCTTACGAAATGGCTAATTCGCGAGCTGCAAGATTACTGGTTCAACCGCTTCGCTTCCGCCATATCGGCTTTCGCTTTTTGGTATTCGCCCAGTGCGTCCCACGCCGTGGCTCGTTTTCGGTACAAGTTTGCGGTGGGCGAAATGTCGATCGCGTAAGTGTAATCAGCAACAGCGGCGCGGCCGTTGAGCAGCTCTTCGTAAGCGTCAGCGCGCTTCTCGCGTGCTACTAGATTCGCCGGGTCGGCGTTCAATATTTCACTGTACTTGCGTATGTCCGCACTCTCTTTCTTCTGTCCATAATTGATCACGGCCGCCACGCTATCGCCAAGAATGTCATCGAGGCTGTGTTTGGTCACGAGGTGATAGGCGGTTCCGAGCAGCACCAGTCCAATCAATACATTGAAAGGGCTGCGCAGAAATTCGCCTACTTTCGAACCGTCGTCAGTCGCTGTCCACTGTTGATTTTCTGCGTATTTGTGCCCGCAATGTCGACATGTCGAAAACTCTGTCACATCCGTCTTTCCGCACAATGGAGCGGTGCATTTCTTTGCTACGGGTTTCGAGTCACTCAATTTCGCGTCAGCTCCGTTGCAATCCGAATAAGTTCAGGTGAATTAGGTTCAGGATAATCTCTCGCGCAAAATCCTGGAACGGCTCATGAGAGCAGCGACAATTCTGCCAAGCCTGCAGAGTAATCCTAACAGTGTCGATTGGGTTTGTTTGCGGGAAGATATAGGTAAGCCGAACTCACTGGGCGGTCTGATAATGCTGCTCTGTTGGAAAATCCGTGGAAATCATCCTGACGCACAATAATATGGACTTCGATTCGCTCGCCGCGCAATTTGGTGTGTCGAAGCTCTATCCCAACGCGCGGATTATCCTTGGCTATCCGCTCGTCGGTAATGTGCGAAATTTCGTTGCCATGTATCGCAGTTCGATGCCCGTCACACAAATGAAGTATGTCGATCAAGAGCGAGTGAAGCGAATCTTTGTTGTTGATTGTCAGAACATCGATCGACTGGACGAGATCGCGAAGAAGTTAATCACCGAACACAATGTTCCGCACGTGGTTTTCGATCATCATCAATTCGACCCGAACGGATTGGGACCAACTGCACAGGAAGATTCTGTCATTGAGCGCGTCGGCGCCGCGACGACAATTGTTGTCGACAAGATCATGAAGAAGAAAATTTCTTTGACTGCTTTCGAAGCAACTTTGCTGTCGATCGGAATTTATGAAGACACAGGTTGTCTAACTTATTCTGGCACGACGGAGAAAGATGCTGCTTGCCTGGCTTACTTGTTGAAACACGGAGCAGACCTCGCTATCGTGAACGAATACATTCGTCCCAAAATGACGGACGATCAGGTTGGGCTGCTGGAAGATCTTGTTAAGGATGCAAGGTCTATCACCATAGGCGGTGCTCGAATCGTTGTCGCCACTGCGAAACGGCAAAAATATTTCGATGGAATTGCGCAGTTGACGCGGAAGATGATTGAGATTGAATCTGCAGATGCAGCTTTCTCAGTTGTATTTATGCGGGACCGTGTGCATATCGTCGGACGAAGTGATTCACAAACTGTGGATGTTCGTCCGATTATCCGCAAGTACGGCGGAGATGGTCATCACGGTGCGGCGTCTGCAGTCGCGAAGGAAGGCACACCGGCGGAAATAGCCGAGGACATCGAGAAAATGATCAGGCAGCAAGTGAAGCCTGAAATTACCGCTGAAGAAATTATGATTTCCCCTGTCCGCACTATTCGGTCTGGGATATCGATGGACGAAGCGAGCCGCATCATGCTGCGATATGGCTTAGACGGGTTGTTGGTGGCAGATGAGGATAACGTCGTCGGGGTTGTAAGCCGTCGTGATATCGATCAGGCTAAGCATCATAAGTTAGGTCACGCTCCGGTTCGTGGCTTCATGAGTAAGCCCGTGATCACGATTGATAGGCGTACTCCGCTTAGCAAGATCCAGGAAATTATGGTGACCGAAGACATAGGCCGACTGCCAGTTTTGGATCAAGAGAAGCAACTGGTTGGGTTGGTTTCTCGCGGAGATGTTTTAAAAACATTGTATGGAGATAACGAATCCAAACCATTTCTCGTACCGGAATGGGCGACACTACTCAAAAACGATTTTGCTGCCTCGGGGCAGACTGTACATTTGGAGCCGCGCTCGGTCAATTTGCAGAAGCAGATGAGTACCTTGGATCAACCGACCTCATGGTTGTGTTGGCAAACCGGAGTTGTAGCAGCGCAACTGAATATGGTGGCGTATGCTGTCGGTGGTTCGGTTCGTGATTTGATTCTGAATGTGCCGAATTACGACCTTGATTTTGTCATTGAAGGACCCGCAATCGAGTTGGCAAATGCGATGGAGGCGGCATTCCCTGCCCGTCTCGAAGTCGTTGCTCGACATGACCGATTCCAAACTACGAAACTTTGGTTCTTTGCCGATTCCAGAAGAGACATTGATTTTTCGACAGCGCGCACTGAGTTTTATGAATTTCCAGCAGCACTTCCAACAGTCGAAGCTTCTCAACTCGAGCAAGATTTGCTGCGGAGAGACTTCACCATCAATGCGCTTGCGATCTGCTTGAACCCCGGTCGTTATGGAATGCTTGTCGATCACTTCGGTGGATTGGATGATATCAAACGCAAAACGATTCGTGTTTTGCATGCATTTAGTTTCATCGAAGATCCAACGCGGATTATTCGCGCGGTAAGATTTGCGAGCCGATTGGAATTCTCGATTGAGCCTAAGACGAAGGAGTTAGCCAAACGCGCCGTGTCGATGGGCATTTTCGACAATCTTGGCGGCAGCAGAATGCGCGACGAACTTCGCTCCATTTTGGAATCTCCCCGCCGCATAAAAGCACTAGATTTGCTCGCTGAGTTGGGCGCTAAACTGAGATATCTGGATGCGGAGCTGGAATTCTCTAAATCCATTCGAACTCTGATACGTCGCGCGGAACAGTTGACGAAGCGATATCCAGTTGAGCAAACATGGGTCATATACCTCGCGCTCTTGCTTTCCGAATTGTCGGAAGAGCGAGTCGATGTCGTTTTGGAGAGACTACATCTCACTAACGATCAGAAAACCATCATACGAAAAGGTTTGGCAATCCCAAGACAGTTGCCGGATATCGTTGACACGCTTAATAAGCAAGGTGTGAAAAACAGCCAAATCTATTATCTGTTCAAAGGCAAACCGGAAGAATCATTAGCGATTGCTGCTTGCCTTGCTCGTCCAGGCGCACCGCTACGCCGCATGATTCAGCACTACTTGAAAGATTTGGAGAAGGTCACGATCGAGTTGACTGGTGCTGATCTGGTTGAACTAGGGGTGCCGACGGGACCAGAGATTGGACGCGCGCTGGATGCTTTACTGGAGCGGCGTTTGGATGGTGAACTGAAATCACGCCAGGACGAACTGAATTTTGTGCATGAGCGTTTTAAACACGTTTTAGCGCAACGTCGCAGTTAGCCGGCTTCGCTCTCTTCTGCCGTTGTCTTATTTCCGTCGGATTCTGTTTCGGTAGCATCAGCAACTTTGTCATCCTTGTTGATACCCCTCGACTCCACGTCGGGCTCTGACTCCCGAGGAGTGCTAACCACGGATGTTTGCGGTGGGTTGACGGATGTTTCCCGTGTCCCAACAGAAACATCCGGTGTGCCACCAGATGTATTCGGTGTGCCAACGGATGTAATCGGTGTGCCAACGGATGTATCCGATGTGCCTACAGATGTCGTGCGTAGAGACTGCATTGCGAATTTCGCGGGTACTAACACGTTCACCGCATGTGGTACTACTGTGATCCGCATCGGAGTCTGTTCGTGTGCATCGCCGTCGATCATTGCTGTGACTTGCTGCACCACTGGAGGGCGGCTCTCAGTCTTGCCAGAGAAGAAACTGCGGATTCTGTGCCCGATATGCTGGAAGCGAGAAAGTTTTGCTCTGGATGGAATTACTTCGATATCCAGCGTTTTGACTTTTCGGATGTAGTACGGAGCCTCGCCTCCCACAAAACCGCCAGCGAAGCGGAAACCCATGTGCAAGTAATCACCAAATTCGCTTGGATTGAGAATGCATAAATCCAAAAGCCCATCATTGAGTTGTGCGGTCTCAGAAAGAGTGCCTAACCCCAGATCTGCGATGTTGCTGATGAATAGCCCAGATGCAGCGACTTGAATTGTTTCGTTCTCGTCGTCATCTATCTTGATTTGAAACATCACAGGGGGCATCGCAAAATTTTGAATGACTGAACTTGCGTATGCCAACATTTTCCAGTTGGTTTTGTCTCTGTGGTCCGGCATTAAAATAGCGTCTGAGAGTGGTCCGGCACCTGCGCAAATGCAGAAGTATTGACCATTCATAATTCCGAGGTCCATCCTGGTCGTAACGCCGTTCATAATGATGCTGACCGCTTCGTCTAGCGGGTCCGCAAGGATGTTTTCCTCGTAAATGAGCAGATTTCGAGCTAGCTGATTTCCCGTTCCCAGCGGAATGATCCCGATAGGCACATCGCTTTTCGAATCGGCAATTGCGCCCATCACGTCTCTGACGGTTCCGTCTCCTCCCGCCGCTATGACCAGGTCGAGCGGCTTGCCGATTGCGTCAACGATATCGGACGGTTTCATGTTGCGCACCGTCGGTAGTACCGTAACGATGTACTTTGAATTCAACTTATGTATGACGGGTCCAAGCCACAAATCTGCATCTGCTGCTGAGCCAGCTTTGGGATTGTAAACAAGAAGTGCATGTCTTGACATCGGCGTACTGGCCTGGCTTTCGGGTTGTGTGGAGTGTGTAAAAACGGGCTGTTTTGAACCCTTAGAACATTTTCGCTGGAGCAGGAAGTCAATAGGCGGTATTATCTTCGCCGGTTCGTAAGACCCCCGCTTGGCTAGGGTTACAGCAAATATACGCGCTTTCGCGGTCTTCTATATGTGCTGTTTATGGAGATACTTGGTTGACAATTAAACTGATTTCAGTATTGTATTCGACACCACACGTGTTGAAGAACAACTTCAGCACCTTTTCTCGTCAGAAAGGACGGAATTCATTGAAACTTATCCCCCAGGCGGCGAGAACAGCGGTTCTCAGCCGACTTCTGTGCGCTGCGCTGATGGTTCAGCCGGTCGCATTATCGGTCCCTGCGTTCGCAAAAACAGTTGATAGCAACGCTCAAAAGGTGACCGAGGAAGTCGTGAACGGTAAAACGTTCTGCGTCATTAAGGAGCAGATCAAGGCTAAACCAGAAGTGGTTTGGGGCATCCTCACGGATTATGCCAACGCGCCAAAGGTATTTCCTCAGCTTAAGAAGTGCCATGTTGTCGCCGACCACGGGCAAACCAAAGTGCTCAAGCACGTAGTTGCTCCAAGTGGCGTTCCTGGGACTTACGAGTACATCATCGAGCTGAAAGAGAATGCCCCGAAAGCTTTGGAATGGCATCGCATTAGCGGTTCATTCAAAGAAGTCGATGGCTTCTGGAAAATTGAGCCGATCGAAGGGGGACACAGCACGCTCGTCACATACTCTTCGTACGTGAATGGCGGATTGTTCATGCCGCAGCCGTTGATCAGACGCCAGTGCCGCATAGACATGCCTCAGGTTATGACAATGTTGCGCTCCGAAGCCGAATCGCCACAGATCGCATCGCGCCCAGGGCACGTACAGTAATTCCTGGTAAAAACTCACAGAAACCGCCTCAAGCATCAACTGGGGCGGTTTTTCCGTTTGCAGCCCGCGGGGAACCGAAAACTCAAGCGATATCGGTTCAGGGTTTGCGAACCAGATTCGCCTTGGCGCGATCGGTGTCTGGCGCTGGAATACTTGACGACCCGACGCAATGTCACCTTTTGAAAAGCCGATGATTCCTAACTCCGTCGCGTTTGCTAGAATGTCTAGCTATTGAGGAGAGGTACCGAAGCGGTCATAACGGCGCCGCCTCGAAAGCGGATGGGCGCAAGCCACGTGGGTTCGAGTCCCACCCTCTCCGATCTTTTCATCGGAATAGAGCTTGTGTTCGTCAGTCACGCATGGAAGCGTTGCTTTCGAAGACCACTCCATGCTTATTCGAGTGTCATCGCCACTACTTGCGGTGTCAAAGTGGTGAATCCGTATCGCTCCGTCGGCAGTTGATTTCGGCTGAACTTGCCGTACCATATTTGTTGAGATCTTCAGGTTTAACGAGCTTCTGGTGGCGTAATAGAGGGCTAGCGCCAGGGAGCTGTTGAAGGCTCCCGCTTAAAATAAGCGAGAGCCCTCGTGTAGTGCGAGTTAAGCGATTAGTGGCTTTCGACGTAGCTTTCCAACTTGTCGAGAGAGCCAGTCCAACCGACGGTCATGCCCGGACGTCCTTCCGTGAATGTAGTCATTTCTTCAGGAGTTACTGTTCCGTGCGTTGTCCAATTGATCGTCACGCGACATTGATCGGGACCTTCCGAAGCGAAGTCGATGACTGTTTTCATTGTTTCTGGCCAGGTTGGTGACATCGGGTGACGTGTCACGTTCTCGTTTGCATCACAGAAGTTCTGCAGGTAGACAATTTGATTAGGTTTGTTGATTTCCAAATACTGGATGCGTCCGTACATTTTCATGACGTCAGGCACAGTCATGCAGTAGAAGCTTGTGCCACCAGCTCTGATATCACTTCGGATAAATTCCATAGTCGTGCCGGTTGGTGACATCCACTTCGCGATGTGATCTGCACTGGTCCAGAGCTCGAACATCTTTTCTTGGGAACAGTTGAATGAGCGATTGATACAGAATTTTTCTTCGCCGTGCAAATCCTTTTCCAAGTATTCGTCGAGTCGATCCCATGTGGAATTTCCACCGACATTTTTTATATGTTTGGCGATTTCTTCTGCTCTTTCTGGTGACTCTAACGCCATCGTCATGTCCATTCTTGTTTTGCCATTCTCTTCGGAGAATAAGACAGTGACTCGAAAAAGTGGAGGACGTTCATCGTTGCCACCGTGGTCATAGACTAATTTTTGATGCTCGATTACTTCCAAATACTTCGTCACTGTCGGCCACTCTTCGCCGTTAGGACCGTACATCGTGTATTTCCAATGTCCGCCTGTACGCACATCTTTGCTATCAGTCGTGATGTGGTGCCCGCGCGGTCCCCACCATTTTGCTGCTTTGTCGGGGTCAGTCCATGCTTCCCAAACTGCTTTGAGCGGCGCGTTGTATACGCGTGTCAATTTCAATTCGTTGGATTTACTTTTCACTGGCATTTTTCTTTCCTTTTTTTGTGGTCTTATTTTTTTGTTTTTTTGTTTCAGTAGATTTAATAGCTTGCTGCGATTTTGATTCAGTTTGCAGCTCTTCTAAGTAAGCCTCGAGGCGGTCGAAGCTGTCCTCCCAGTAGACTCGGTACTCTTCCATCCAATCGGCCACGTCTTTGAGTCCATCTTTCTTCAATCTGCAGGGGCGAAACTGCGCGTCTTTTGTTTTCGTCACTAATCCTGCGCGTTCTAAAACTTTGATGTGCTTCGTGATTGCGGGTAGTGACATCTCGTGTAAGAAAGGACGAGCTAGGTCGGTGACGCTGGCCTCGCCTTTGGATAAGCGGGCGAGCATTGCGCGTCTCGTGGGGTCTGCGAGAGCCGCAAACGTAACGCTCAGTTGGTCTTCCATGTAATTTACCGATTGGTTAATTAACGATACGGTTAAGTTTAAATGCCGCAGTCTAATCTGTCAAGCTCGACTTCATCAACATGAAGTCAAATGCTCGAACTGCCACCATATGTGGTGCGCGCCTGGTTGGTTTTCAACAAAGCGCTTTAAACGACTCTACATCTAAGCCAGCTGCGCGGATAATGTTCCGAAGAGTACCAGGAGCGAGTTCGTCATGGTGTGTGTCCCTGCTTGCGTGCTTGTTCTTGCGCCAATTCGTTTTGCGTTTCGAACCAGAGTTCTATAGCTTCGCGCATGTTTGTCATGAGTTCGGCTTCCGTGCGTCCTTGACTGATCACACCAGGAAACATCGGGCAAGTACCTACGTACCAGCCGTCTTCATGCTGCACGTCGACTATCACAGATGTGGTTCGATACTCGGTCATTTTGCGGTCCGGCTAAAACGATGAAATTTCATTGATGAAGTCAATATACCCACATCATGAGTCAATGTCTAACTGGTGGTAAGGCTAGTTAGCCAATCAACTCTGAGAGCGAGCTATGATTGCTTGGCCGTGGGCCTAATGTCCAGAGGAATTTGCGCTCGGCTTCGCTGATTGGCAAGTCGTTGATGCTCGCGTGGCGAGCCGTCATGAATCCTTCGTCGTTAAATTCCCAGTTCTCGTTGCCGTATGAGCGAAACCAATTGCCTGAGTCATCGTGCCATTCGTATGCAAAGCGCACCGCGATGCGATTGCCTTCGAATGACCAGAGTTCTTTGATTAACCGGTAATCTAATTCACGTGCCCATTTACGCGTCAGGAACTGAACTATTTCGGCGCGACCTGTGATGAATTCAGAGCGATTGCGCCAACGCGAATCTGGCGAATACGCGAGTGATACTTGCTCGGGGTTGCGTTTGTTCCAGGCGTCTTCGGCAGCCCGTACCTTTTGGATAGCGGTTTCGCGGGTAAAAGGCGGCAGCGGTGGCTTTGTCGACACAGTTCTCTCCTTTGAGTCGTGGCTAATTCTAGTCGATTATTAATGCGTGCTTAAGTCTTGAGTTGTTGTCAAGCGATTCGTATAACATCGATTCATCGACTCTGTCTGAGGACCATCAAGTTGGACTTCATTTCCGGATTCTTCAAACTGGTTACGTTTGGCATTGGGGTTAAGGCAGAAACAGACGTTTGGAATAGTCATTCCGACGATTTCAAAAACACGATGATCCTGCAGTTGTTTTTCGGACTGATTTTAGGATTTGTCGCCTGGTATTTTTATATGAGAAATCCAGTAGGCAGCGTCAATTCGACATTACCTATTCTGATTGTTCTCGACTATGCATGTGTCTGTTTGTTCTTGAACAGCGTGCGTAATTTGCAAGAGAAACCGTTTATGTCGCAAAACTTTTCCGAATTCCATTTATTCGGATTTTGCAAAGGCGACGATTATATGGGCAATGTGATTGGTGGGGCGATAGGCGCACTGGCTCTGACTTATTGCATTTTTTCAGTTACTGTTTTACACCAATCAATCCCGATTTCGTTCAAGGGCTTTACACCGCCTGCACCGCAAGTGGTGCGCGATAACTATGTAACCCCGGTAACTAAGTCGAATCCGCATCACATTACTCGTACCGTAATCGCATCTCACGGCTCACACCATGCAGCGATTGCCCATGCGGCAAAAATCGGTCACGCAGCGCGCCATGCGGTGTCCGCGCACACCGCGACCACCGCCTCATTCAAACATCATGAAACCAACGCTCAACCTGCTAATGCAACCACTGTTTCCGTTGCTGATGCGTCGAATTAGGTGCCTTTCTTGAACTGCTCTTCAACAGTAGTTGTGCCGTACGACGTGTATGCTGGAATTACAAAGTGATACTCATTGCCATCTTTGCTGACTGCGCAGCTCAGTGCTCTTGCTTTTGTATCCAGCGTTACGGTTATATGCAATTTCTTTCCGCGTGGATTACAGCAAAACTTCTCACCGATTGGAGCACCGAGAAGCGATAGATTTTCCATTACTTGTTTGCGGAATTTATCGTCTTTGACTGGTTCCAAAAATACGATTGTGAGATGCGCATTCGGTGCAAGCTTATTCAGTGCATCTCCGATCAATGGACTAGTGCCATCATGAGTTGTGTCGAGTTGAGAAATATCCTCGCCACCCATGTTCTGTCCAAACACCATCAGCGAATCAGCCAAACAGCGAACATTGTGATAGGCATTCGTGTCCTTATTCAAAAAATATTGCCACCACTCCGGCGACATGTTGAATGACACCAACTTATCCGAAGCCATTGATTCAAAAACGCCATCGTTTTGTCGAATCAGTTGAATCAGTTCTGGTTTTGAATCGTCCGCAAATGCAGGAGCAAAGGTGCTTGCAATCCCAATCAATGCAGCGAGTGAGGACATGACTAGCTTGTTCAAAACAGGGACCTCGTTGTAGTGCAAAAAAGTTTTGCATAGCATACCGTCGCTTCGAGCATTTTGATCACTCTAACGTTGTTTTGTGTCTCAACACTAATTTTATAAAGTTTGCAAGTGAAAAGGCGCATTCTTAACTCAGCTCAGTCCATGGTTCTGCAGAAATGAGGAGTAGTTTTCGCGACGAGGCTTTTTGAACCCAGAATATGACGTAATAGAGCCCGGATTGCCAAAAGTGTAAACTTTCGCGGTGCAGTCGAATACGCATGCCTGTTTGCCAACAACGTGCCAAGACTTTCTTCTACAGTCTCAATTGTGACGTGCGCAGAGGCGAGCGAATGAATTTCGAGTCGAACGAGGACTTTTCCGGAAGAAATTTTCGAGACAGTTCGGCAGCAGTCAGTCTCGCCAGAGATGCTTGGACTAGTCTCGAACATTCTTTACCTGTGATGAACTCAGTTCCGGTCGAATTCGGAAACCTTGAACTCGGCTCGGATAACACCCAAGACCAACAAATTGCACAGTGGTTTCGACCGCAGCCACATTTCAAAAGCGAAAAGGATGCTGCGTTGTTAGAACTGTATCGCATGGTCAAAATGTCTGATCATGCGTCATCGAGTGTTGAATACAATGCCATGGTGGGACACAATCGAAGCGGAGAAATTGTACACAGTCAAATTCATCAAGCTAAGGCTGACAATCCCGCGTCTTCCGGTGCGGCTAACAATGAATGTCGTAGCGATTTAGGCTGGGATTCATTGCCTGACGTTTTGATACATTCGCATCCGCTGATCACTGATGGTAAAGAAAGCGCTGCTCAACTAAGACCATGGTACTTTTTCTCTCCGCCGGATGTTGATGCTGTTAAATACAGCGAAAATGCTTTTGGCACCAAAGTGCAGGCGTACTTGCTTGGACCAAATGGCGAAGTACTTACTTGGAAGCTTGGAGATCCAACGTTACGGGATAAAAACGGAGAATGGGGAAGATCGACAATGATTGGAAAATTCGACGAAGTTGGAAACTTCATTCCGATTCGAAAGCCGGTTATTTTTGACCATATGTTTCCGCCAGGCACAGATGAATACGACCGCAGCCACATCATCCGCGCCGCAACCTTTATGGATTGGGACAATGGCAAGTTGCCCGAAGGCAAGGTGTCAGCGTAACTGCTAAGATGGTGTGGTACCCGGAGAGAGAGATGGTGTCGTTGAAATTTAAAGTGCCACTACTGTTGGTGTCGCTATACATATGTTTCTGCGCATGTGCTGTCGCTGCAGAAGAACCCAGTGAAACAGCTGAGGGTGTACCATTGCAGTGGGACCGGAGTCGAGTGCCTATGGTGGCAGTGTTGTCTAACCCTGAAAAGTATGATGGTAAGCGAATTAGCCTCGACGGAATTCTGCATGCAGTTATGGAAGACGACACGCTTTATCTGAATCGAGAAATGGCTGACTCACTGCTCAAAATCAATGGAGTTGGGCTGAATTACAACAAAGTGAATCTGAAACTGATTCCAAATGTTCATCCACCATCCGTCAAAAAGAAGGTAAGTCTCGGTTACTTCAATAACAAACTCTGTAACGTGTTTGGCACGTTTAATGCGAAAAATAAGGCATTGGACAATGTCACATGCGTTTTAGAAGATAACATCGTGGTGAAGAAGCATTAGCTGTTTTGCTAGCTGATTCGAATTTGGGAACGAATTCGCGAATCGGCAAACCTTCGTTGGGAACTTCTGACCATTTAAGAAACTCGCTTTTGAATGGCCGGGTAAACCAGGAAGCGTCACCGCCCCTGGTTCCCCTCAGAACCGGACTTGAAAGTTACCCTTCATCCGGCTCAAGCACTCAGCATCTTACGAACGGTGTATTCGAGTGCGCCAGGGCTAGCAAGAATTCGGTGTTCGCCATCTTTACGTCGACTCCAATAATCGCGTAGATCAGGATCATCTGGACTGTTTTAGTCCTTTCACCTGCGCGTGGCGCTGGATGGCAACTCTGCTTATATCAAACAGATAGATTTCTCTTGTGCCATCTACATCACGCTGCTTGGCGTAGAACGTCCATTTCTTATCATCTACTGATTTGAAATATCGGTTCTTGACCCACGTCTTGCTCTTCTTGGGGTGTCGGCGCAAGCACCATCTCCAAATAATTTTCCAGAGCTGGCTATGAACGTATCCGAAAGTTTTCTTGCTGTTGACACATCGGTAGTGTTGCGCCCAACCGGGCAGAGTGCGATTGAAGTGATTTATTACATCAACGGCAGTCGCAGTTCTTTGTTTTTTGAGCCAATCGCGAGCATTTTTGAGAAAGAAGAAGTACTTTCTCTTTTTGTGGTTTGATGATGCACTTCTGTTGCTTGTATTGTCTGATGTTGAAGCTGAGGAAATCGAAACCATCATTAATGGATACGATCCTCGTTTTCTCCTCGTTCAATACCAGTCCTCTGATTGCAAGCCATTGTTCAATGGTTGGTTTTATTTTGAGGAGGTCTTCTTTGCTTTTCGCGGTGACAACAAAATCATCGGCATATCGGACGAAGCCGAATTTTTTGCCAAGGAGTGCTTCCATACCGTCTAGCGCTACATTCGCTAGGACGGGTGAAATTATTCCACCTTGTTGTACACCATATTCGGTGGCATTGAAGATTTCCTCTTCTACGTAGCCAGCTTTTAGCCATTGTTTTATCAAGCCAATTGCTGGGACATTGCCCAGTTTTTGGATAATGAAATCATGACTAATCATGTCAAATGCACTTTTGATATCGCAATCCAGAATCCACCGATGAGTGCAGTGCCGATTGAGACGGCGGAAGCATTGCATGATGGCGTCGTGGACGCTTCTACCTGGTCTGAAACCGTAGCTGCGAGATTCGAAACGAGCCTCCCAACTTGGTTCTAGTGCATTTTTCACAACTGCTTGTGCGACACGGTTCTGAATTGTTAGAATACCGAGAGGACGTTTTTTGCCCCCCGGTTTTGGTATATACAGCCTAACAGCAGGCTCTACGCGCCAAGTTTTTGCTTCCAACATTTGCTGAACGAGTTTCACCCTCGCTTTTGAGGTGAGAGCAACCCGTCGGTCAATACCGGGAGTTTTTCTACCTTTATTCTCTTGGGTGACTTTACGCACAGACAGGAGCAGGTTTGAGTAGCTGCGCAGCATCAGCTTCATGAGGCTTCGAACCTTATTCTGCTGACCGTTTTTAGATGCACGAAATATTCTTTCTCGCAGGTTCCTGACGCGGTCTTTTATGGGAGACCATTCAATGGCGTCCCATTCCGTGAGCGGTTCGATGGTTCCGATGTCTATATTGACTCTATCTTTCACCATACGTTCGGTCCCTTTGTTTGGAGATTTCGTCGAGCACCAATTGGAATTCAGCCGTCTTTCAACGCGGGTATTGCCCTATCCACGCCATTACAGCGAGGCATTCGCTTTTTCCAAATTCCTTTGCCCACTGAGCCATGGGCGTCACTTACGATTAGCTTTCTTGGTAGATTCACAGCCAAGAGGCTCATTGGGTTTACCTTGTTTCGATTAAACGACTCATTTGTCAGAGGAGGATTTCATCTCTATTCCGATGGGAGTGTGGACACCTTGTGACCGACTTTTGGATTCGGGCACCAACCCATTCAACTTTTTTGTTTACGGTGTGTCAGCCTTATTTCACCGCTCGGCAAATTACGAAACTTTTGATGATTTGCTTGTGCTAATCCGTCTGACCCTCTCTTTGGCTCTCCACCTGCGTTTAAGGCTGCACGTTTCAAGCCTTTCGTGCCCTGCTTACGTCAAGTTCGTTACCTAATAATGACGCGGGCGAGGTCTAGGACCTCTTTACGTAGAGACCGGAAAAGGTGCATCCCGGGGAAGATTGGTTACTTCCATTCGATTTAATCTCCCTATCAAGTCGCAGCCAAGACCTTGCCAAATTTGAAAAGCATAATGACTTCGTTGACTGAAACGAGGGACTGCTAAATGTCTAACCAAGGCGCTGAACAACGATTCGAAGATTCACACAAGCACATGGCTAAGACCAGCGACACATCCAGCCACCTCCAAAATCATGCTCACCAATTACTAAAAGAACACTCGATTGCAAACGGACACAACCAGCAGAAAGGTCATGAGCCTCAAACTCTGGAGTTCAATCCAATCAAAGGTTTCGACCCTGAAGCCGCAATGCAGGGCGCTGCGAACATGATCAAGCATGGTGTATCGGAGATGGGCAAACAAGCCGATCACCTCGGTAAGGAATTCGATAAGACTTCAGTCGGCAAAAAGATTGATGAAATCTGTGATCACGACCCAGCCGAAAAGATTGCGCTCGGTACCGCTGCGGTTGGCGCTGGCGTCGTGATTGGTATGGTTGCAGCTCCGGAAGCGCTGTTAGCAGCGGGTATCACAGGTACTGCAGCTATGCTTCCAGCAGTGGCCGGAGTTTTCGGCGGCGCCACCTATCAGATCTTGCACGATCGCCACAAGCACTAAATTCAATAAAAGTTTTGGGGAAGTCGGATTCGTAGTACCAGTTGTGGTGCTACGAATTTCGCTATGAATTCGCTGCTTCGCGTGGCTTGAAGAAAATCTTTTTCAAAGTACCAGCTCCAAGCTGTTCATCCAGATCTCGGTAAGCAAAGAGCGCGAAGAAGATTCCGAACAGCGCAATAGCATGGCAGACTGTTCCGGCCAGGGGAAAGACTTGATTGGGATCGACTTTTGGATGAGTGAAGTGCTCTTCGATTCGATGCCCGATTGTAGTGATGACGGTGAAGAACGCAGCTTTGTACAGGCACGACCAGAACAATGGCTTATGCCGCATTCTGTTGGTGATTTTCAAGTTTTGCCCAATGACAATCACTTTCGCCAGAAGTAGAGCGCTGATGAAAGCAGTAATGTAGGCGTTTTTAAATTCGTTGATGCCATAGTCCAACAAAATCAGACATTTCATCGTCGCTAAAATCGGCAGCCAGAAGCCGAGATAGAGGATGATGCCCGCGATTTCTCGCGCTTCTTTTTTGATTGTGTCTACTAAGCTCAATGTTGTGCCGTGGGTGGATACAATATAGTACCGTACTAATCCTGTTGGAATCACAGTCAACAAACATTGAGGTGTGCATTGGAAGCGGAATTCGAACAGGCGCAAAACATGCGCCGCAGCGGCGATCTAGAAGGCGCGCGCAAAATTTTAGTGCGTTTGTGCGAGCAACATCCTAACGTTTCGAAATTGCAATATTCTTGCGCTGCTGTTCACGACAACCTTGGACTCGAAAAAGAGGCTGTGCCATATTACGAAACTGCTTTGAGGCTCGGTGGTTTGCAAGGTCCGGATCTTGCTGGATGTTATATCGGTCTTGGCAGTACTTATCGATTATTGGGCGAGTACAAAAAATCCATGGAAGTTTTGCTCGAAGGAAGTAGAGCATTTCCAACTACTCTGGCGCTTAAAGTATTCGAGGCAATGACCCTGCACGAAGACGGTAAGCACAATCTGGCGATTGGTCTGCTAATCCATTGTTTGATCGAGAAACCCGGCGATCCTTCCATCACAGATTACTCGCGTGCGCTTTTGCAATACGCTCAGGAATACGCAAAAGAACCGGCGGAATAGCACGAGCGTCTACCGGGCGTAAATGGCAATGATGTCCGCACCAGTGTTGCTGACGTTGCATTGATGCATCGCGTCCATTCCCAAAAAGCCTTTGAAAATGTGAGAAGTCGATTCCAGATACAAATTCCGTAGGCTGGCTAGGGATGCAACTTTGCTTAAGGACAGAGGCGAAAAGTATTTGATGTGGTCCAGTTTGAAACTGTAATAATAATCACCCAGGATTTCATATTCGAGCGATACCAAATTCGGTGTGCGAATGACAATGACACCATCCTTCGAGAGAAACTGTTTAAGGATATTCAGCGCGTTCAGACCATCGTCGAGATGCTCGATCACGTCCCAAAGCGTGATCAGATCCACTTTCCCAATAAGCTGCGGAGATAGGGTTGGCAGGTCGATAATCTCGCCTTGAATTGTGCTGAAGCCGAATTTCTCTTTGCATATACGAATTGCGTCATCCGATTGTTCCAATCCGTAGTGCGTAAGACCTTGTTCAGCCAATGCTTTTCGGAAGTAACCAGCGGCACAACCAACGTCGAGCGCAGTGTTGAAGGCAGTAGAGGACTGGCAATTTCGCTTGATGATGCGAAGCTGACGCCGAGCTTTTTCCAGCCGCCAATCCTGGTCTGATGTGTAGTTCCGCATTCCCAAGTGCGCTTCTGGCGGGCTTTCGAAGTATAGCTCGTCGTAATTTATCGAGTTCGCCTGAACTGATTTGAACGTTTTTGCGTCCACTTGCCACGCGTATTCGAGAACTTTATTTCCAACGATCAGTCTTTCGCGATTGCCGCTGATTGATGATGCGAAAATAGTGTCCGCCGAGCAACCATCGAACGCCATTCCACACGCTTCGATGTTCTGCCTGTCGAGATACGAGATTATTTGCGGAGACTGACCGACGAACGATTCTCTCTCTAGTGTCTCTTTGAGCGAATTTCGCAGCGCTTCTATCTTGGCGCTTAAGCTTATCGTAGGTGCGGCGATCGTCTTCGCATACGTCTCTACAACTTGTTTCGCTGTGGCATCTGAAATTTCCAGAAGTCTGCAAAAACCGTTCGCCCAGTGATCCCAGTCATCGTAAAAAACAACCAGGTCGTCGCGGACGTAGTAGAGTCCGGCGGATGATTCAAACCAGTGTTCGTTAGCCATGCGACGGTCGATCCGGTTTATGGAAGGCAACTCCCATGTTGGATGTTTGTCCAGTCGTTATTTTTAAAAGCGCATCAACACCGGCAAATGAGGCGTTACGGGCGAGATTCGGCAAGGTCGTTCGCGCCCAATCGATAGGTGGGAAAAGCGCATTGGCAAAATTTGCCAACAGTGGATTGCGTTTCAAAAGCGAATGAAAAGTCCAAACCCAAAAGATTGCATTTGGTTGATATTCGATTTTCACCAACTCGAATCCGGTGATTTCTGCCAGCTTCGCTACCGATTTCGCGTCGTAAAACACCCAGTGTCTGGGAAAGTGATAAGCACCCCAATGTTGATGTTTGAAAAGCTTCGCATCGAGTGACCCTATATTTGGTGTCCAGAACCAGAAAATTCCACCTGGTTTGAGGAGCTTGAACACCTTCTCTGTAAAAGCTTTGGGATCGGCTACGTGTTCGATCACGTGGCTTGCCCAAATGAAGTCGAATGTGCCTTCCGGAATCTCGACGTCCTCAAAGCGCCCGGCATAGACGGTGTGCCCCAGCTCGCGTGCCTTTTGAACGGCTTTTTCATTCAAGTCGACACCAAACGTTTCAACGTCGTGTGTGCGCACTTTTCTAAACCAGTTCAGGATATGTCCATCTGCGCAACCGATGTCCAGAACCTTTAGCTTGTCGCCTTTGCAAAAGCTCAGCACGTACTCCAGTCCGGCCAGTATTTTGCTGTAGCGATATTTGTAATAGAGATTCTGTTTCTGGCTATCGTCGTAGTTTTCTTCGATTGCGTAAGCGTAGTAGTTCGGAGGATAGATGGTTGCCAGCTCGCTCACGTCAGGTCTGGGATTAAGATATGCAAGACCGCAATCGTTGCAACGCACCACGTTGAAGACATCATCGGTTGTGTTGTCGTACTCGTGTTCTTGCCCAGTTGTAATCAGCGTGCGTTTGTCCGAACCGCAGTTGTTGCAGACTTGCTCGACTTTCTTGATGTTGGATTTTGCTGCTGGCATTCAGGCAAATATTTTAGCTCAGAACTAAAATCCCGTGCCGCTTATTCTGCGGTCAGTTCAGCGGGACAAACTTCAGTACCTTCAGTTTAGTAGACCGTGCCGCTTGTACCGTAAGAAGTGCCACGGAAGTGCGCGACACTTTTGCCTTGCTGGTTGGAGATGGTGATGTCATAAATTCCAGTTCGTCCAGCCAGGGATTTCTCTTCAGCCACAGCGGTCAATTCATCGCCTTCTAAAGAACTCGCCGCGTAATTGATTGTGCAGTGCAACGCTACGGTTTTTCGATTACGCGAATTGCAGGAATAAGCAAATGCTGTATCGGCTAGCGCGAATGTCATTCCGCCGTGGCAGATATCCAAACCGTTCAGCATGTCCTTTCGCACGACCATCGACATTTTCGAGTATCCCGGTCGGATCTCCAGCAACTTAATGCCAAGCGCTTGTGCCGCTTTGTCGTTGCTCATCATCGTTTCGCCGACGCGACGTGCAACTTCCATCTCATCTACTTGATTCGACTGCGTAGTTTCCTTTGATACCGTCATTGGTGCCTCTGGTTTCCTCTATCTATAACTTTCAAATCGACTTTCGTTGGTTTCAGGCATTCACGCAACACTTCGTCGAATGATGAAATATCGCCTTTGCCGCAGGTGAAGAAATCCACGAAGCATGACTTGTGTTCGGGATAAGTGTGAATGCTGGCGTGACTTTCAGCGAGCAGCAGCATCGCGGTGACTGCACCATTTGGAAAGTGCTGCACGTTTTCGCCGACAACAGTCACATGACTAGCCCTGGCGGCTTTTTTCAAAGCGTCCAAACACTGCGAAGCGCTGCATAAAACTTCCTCGTCACAACCTTCGTAACTTGCCAGCAGATGACGACCAGCGAAGCTGTACTGCTTTAAATTCGTGTCCTTGATTTCGGAACTGGTTTGCACCTGACGTCTCCTCGCGAACCTTTACCAGCATACTGATATCTTCAACTGTTTTCGGAAATGCTTTTCATTTCTTCCAAATGCTCAAAATCCTAAACTAATTTGTACTTTTCAACTTGGTGGGGTGTTCAAGCATCTATAGTAGTCTCAGTTTCGGGTTCGTTCTGTTCCTACAATTTGGATGGGAGTGCGCGATGTTAGACATTTTCAAAAAGCAATTCATCGAAGTCATCGAGTGGACTGAAAACTCTGATGGAGTGCTTGCTCACAGGTTTCCTACGCTAGACAAAGAAATTCAAACCGGCGCGCAGTTGACTGTGAGAGATTCGCAGATGGCGCTGTTTGTGAACGAAGGAAATGTCGCCGACGTTTTCAGCCCAGGACGCTACCAACTCTCGACACAAAATTTGCCGATTTTGACGACCCTTTTGAACTGGGATAAAGGCTTCAAATCACCGTTCAAATCCGAAGTTTATTTCTTCTCGACACGTGAGCAAATCGATCAACGCTGGGGCACTCAACAACCAATTTCGATTCGCGACAAAGAATTCGGCGTCATCCGTTTGAGAGCGTTCGGAACGTTCTCATATCAAATCGAAGAACCAACCACTTTCTATCAGAAAGTGAGCGGAACACGTTCTGATTACACTGTCAGTGAATTGGACGGACAGCTTCGCGCGATGATCATCACGCACCTCGCAACCAAGTTGGGACAAGCTGATACAGCTTTCCTCGACATGGCTGGAAATCAGCAAAAGTTCTCTGAACAATTGAAATCGGAACTCGATCTGCCGTTCCTTCAATATGGTTTGAAGCTGAATACTTTCATGGTGCAAAGCGTAACTTTGCCGGAAGAATTGCAGCAATATCTCGACAAGCAATCACAGATGAATCTCGTTGGCGACTTGAAGAAGTATGCAAACTTCCAAGCTGCTGACAGCATTCATGATGCTGCTAACAACCCGGGTGGTTTCGCTGGCGCTGGTATCGGATTAGGCGCAGGTGCAGTGATCGGGCAGCAGTTCGCTCAAGCAATGCCTGGTGCTCAGCAACAAGCTGGTGGTGGCGAAGATGTCTATGCCAAGCTTGAAAAGCTTCACGGACTCGTGGCCAAGGGCGTTCTTACGCAAGAAGAGTTCGACAAAAAGAAAGCCGAACTGTTGAAGAGCATCGAGTAAAAACGAGCAAGCAATATGCTGACATTGAGTTGTCCCCAATGTGGGGCAAACGTCGATTTTAAATCGAAAGCCTCAGTCTATGCAGTGTGCAGTTACTGCAAAGCCAGTCTGGTGCGGCATGATGTCGACCTGGAGAAGATCGGTGTAATGGCTGATCTGCAGGATGACATGACGCCACTCCAGCTTGGCACGACCGGCATGTACGAGAAAGAGCGTTTCGAAATCATCGGGCGCATGCGTGTCGCGTACTCTGACGGTTTTTGGAATGAGTGGTATGCGCTTCTATCCGATGGACGAGTCGGCTGGTTGGCTGAGGCTCAGGGTTTCTATGCTTTTTGTATGCCGTTTTTCGAAGGGAAAATTCCTACCGTTGATTCGATACGCGTCGGTAAAACTGTCGACATGGGCTCAAAAGGAATATTCGAAGTCGACGACTTCCGCATGGTGAAAGCCATTTACAGCGAAGGCGAGTTACCTTTCGCCGCAGCAAAAGGGCGAGAATCAACGAGCGTAGACTTGACCGGCTTCCAAAACGAAATGGCAACGATTGAGTATGCGAAAGAGAGTACGCGTGTCTTCCTTGGAAAGTACGTTGATTTCGACGACTACCAATTTAAAAACTTGAGGCATTTAGATGGCTGGTAATACCGGTGATCCTGAGCTTCCAGCAAATGGGCAACCGCAAGACGGTGAGTCTGTCGTGCCACCACCGCCGGCGCGTAAACCGTTGGCGCGTAATTTTGAGTGCACCAATTGCGGTGCCTCGGTAACTGTTAAATATCCTGGAGCATCACTGTCGTGCGTGTGCGAAAGTTGCCACGCCGTCATCGATGTAACCAACGAGGGCTACAAAATTCTCAGCACCTACGCTGAGAAGACCGAAAAATACAAGATCTTACTTCCGCTCGGTTCGCGTGGAACGCTGAAGGGCAAGAAGTGGGAAGTGATCGGTTTCATGTGCAGATCCGACGTTGCCAGTTTGTATTACTGGTACGAGTATTTACTATTCAATCCATATTACGGCTATCGCTTTTTAACTGAAGATAAGGGTCATTGGAACTTCGTCACCATGACCAAGGAAAAGCCCGAGGTGAAGAACACCGCGGTCGGCTTCCGTAGCTGTGAGGCAGCGTTCCTCGAAGAGAGCAATCAGCCTTTTGTAATCTACAACCGGGGCAAAAGTCGCGTTGATTTTGTGCTCGGTGAATTCTACTGGCGAGTACGCATCAACACTGAAGTGTTCGCCACCGATTACATCAATCCCCCGCGGATGTTGTCCTCAGAAGAAGATAACAGCGAAGTAGTCTGGAGCATCGGTGAGTACACTCCGCGAGAAGAAGTCGAAGCTGCCTTCAACTTGCAAGACAAGCTGCCAAAATCAACGAGAATGTACGCGACCAAACCGTCGCTCGCTTTAGCTGATTGGAAAGCGATCTGGCCTTGCTGGTTGCTCGTTTTGGTGTTCTTGTTCTGTGCGCAAATCTATTTCTCAGGGCAAGCGGAAAACGTTGTTGTTTCGCAGTTCACAGGAAACTTTATTCCGAACCAGAAATTCACCGATGTCACCATTCCGAAGTTCACAATCAACAGTAAGAAATCCGGAAACGTGCACATTGAAGTCAACGCACCGAGCGATAACAGTTGGTTCTGGCTCGGTGGCGAGCTGGTTAACAACGATACCGGAGACAGCTATCCGTTGGAGTTCTCATGTGAGTACTATCACGGTGTCGACAGTGATGGCTCGTGGAGCGAAGGTAGCACGCAATCTGGACACACCATATACGGTGTGCCGGGAGGCGACTACTACATCAATTTCGACGGTGAGAGCGGCGATTTCAGAAACAACACGAATCAGCAAAGCTACAACGTTACTGTCACGCGCGGAGTGCCCGAGTGGATGAACTGGTTCATAGCATCATTCTTTGCTTCGATGATCCCGATATGGGCGTGGATCTTGATGAGGCGCGATGAAGTGGCACGCTGGGCCAATAGCGACTTCAATCCATATGTTAGTTCCGGTTCCAGTGATTGAGGTAGCTAAGTAAATGTTGTCGCGGATTTACATAGTGTATGCAACGGTTCTGTGCCTGCTGTTTTGTTGGGCTGGTGCGACGGGGTGGAGTATTTGGATTCCTTTGGTCGGCAGCACGGTAGTGCGTCCAACAGGTCCTGGCGGTCATTATCACAAGTAAATAGAGGAGAAAATTCGTGAACCAGTTACTGTCGCTTCATTACATTGCCGCCGCGGTTGTTTATTCCGGAATCGGAATTGCAATCTTGTGTTTCGTCACGAAAGTGTTCGATTGGCTCACGCCAGGCGACATGTGGAAAGACATCGTCGTAGAAAAAAATCTACCGCTGGCGATTGTTCTGGCTGCTATGACCATGGCTGTCGGAAACATCATCGCGGCAGCAATTCACGGGTAGCAACGTTTGACCTATGCCTTGCTGATCACCGCGTTCGTCATCTCGACGTGCGGGTTGGTCTATGAATTAATCGCCGGAACAATCGCAAGTTATTTGCTCGGAGACTCGATCACGCAATTCTCCACCGTGATTGGAGTCTATCTTTTTTCGATGGGCATTGGGTCATTCTTGTCGCGCTACATCGAGAAGAATGTTGCTTTCACCTTCATTCAGGTTGAGCTGTTAATTGGCTTGGTTGGTGGTTCTTCCGCATCTATACTGTTCTTGCTTTTCGATCACGTAGACAACTTTCGTATCCTGCTTTACGGACTGGTTTCGATTATTGGGATCTTGATTGGTCTGGAAATTCCGCTATTGATGCGGATTTTGCAAGAGAAGCTTGATTTTAAAGAATTGGTTTCGCAGATTTTTACGTTCGATTACGTTGGCGCTCTGATCGCGTCTCTGGCTTTTCCTCTGCTTCTTGTGCCTTATCTGGGACTGATTCGAACTTCGTTTTTATTCGGGTTGTTCAATCTCGCAGTGGCGATCTGGACGATGAATATTTTCAAGGAACAGCTTCCCTTGAAGCACACGCTCAAAGCATCTGCAGCAGTGCTTGTGGTTTTGCTGGTGTGCGGCTTTGCGTTTGCGGATAAGTTGACCGGAATGGCTGAAGCTTCCGCTTATCCAGACCCCGTGATTTACTCGACTAGCACTCCTTATCAGCGAATTGTCATCACCGGAAACAACAGGGATTTGAGGTTGTTTCTGAACGGAAATTTGCAATTTAGTTCAAGAGATGAATATCGCTATCATGAGGCGCTCGTTCATCCTGCAATGGCAAGTATGCAAAATCCACAGGACATCCTGGTTTTGGGCGGTGGTGATGGATTGGCTGTGCGTGAATTGCTGAAATATCCGTCAGTCAAATCGATCACGCTTGTAGATTTGGACAAGAAAATGATCGATTTGTTCAAGAGCCAGGAGCTGTTGAAACGCTTGAATGGCGGGTCTTTGAACAATGAGAAAGTTCATGTAATCATCAGCGACGCTTTTGTCTGGCTGCGACACTCTCCGCATAAATTCGATGTTGCAATTGTGGACTTCCCAGATCCGAGTAACTACTCGTTGGGAAAGCTTTATAGCGACACGTTCTACAAGGCGCTCAGGGGCGCGATGAGCAAAGACGGCGTCGTTGTAGTCCAGAGTACCTCTCCGTACTATGCCAAGAATTCTTTCTGGTGTGTCGACAAGACGCTTCAATCCGCTGGATTCTATACAACTCCCTACCATGCTTACGTTCCATCTTTCGGTGACTGGGGATATGTCATCGCCTCAATGGAACCCTTCAAACCTGCCGATCAAAGTCACTATCCAACCGGTCTTCGTTATGTGTCGGACCAGACCGTTGCTCAGATGCTTTGCTTCGCGAAGGATATGCAACCGACTGTTAGTGTGGTTAATCGCTTGAATAATCAATCTCTGGTGCATTTGTTCGAGTCTGAGTGGAGCGAATATGTCGAGCCGCATTAGTCGCGCGACTTTCCTCAAAGGGCTTGCGGGATGCGGGGCGGCGGCTCTGGGCGGAGTTGCTTATCTCGAGTGGATGCATCCGAATCCAAAGTTTCCCTGTCGAATGCTTGGTCCCTCGAAAGAAATAGGGCACTTACTTCGGGATAGTAAAGGACTCGGCGAGAATGTGAAGCTCACGGACAGTTCGCACGCCAAAGTCGTCATCGTCGGTGGTGGCATGTCGGGGCTCTCTGCAGCCTGGTGGTTGAAGCGAAACCATGTTGACGACTTTGTTTTGCTCGACTTAGAAAGTAATGTTGGCGGCAATTCCAGCTCGGGTTCGAATGACTACGGGTCATATCCGTGGGGTGCGCACTATGTGCCGATTGCCAATCCAGAATCAGAATATGTGCGCGAGCTGTTCAAAGAGTTGGGCATCATTACCGGTATTAAAGCTGACGGATTGGCTTCATACGATGAACTGATGCTCTGCCACGAGCCGCAAGAAAGGCTGTTCAAAGATGGTTCGTTTCATGAGGGGCTTGTTCCTAAGAGAGGCTTGCAGCCGGACGAGAATGCTGAGATGGCGCGCTTCTTCAAAATGGTGGTCGATTTTCGCAATGCCACGGGTGGCGATGGCAAAGTGGCATTTGCAATTCCGTTGGATCTGTCGTCTAATGACCCGCAATTTCGCAAACTAGACCAGATAACAATGGCTCAGTGGCTCAGTGATAACGGATTTAAATCCAAGCCGCTGCGTTGGTATGTCAACTACTGTTGTCGAGATGATTATGGTTCCACAGTTGAAAATGTCTCTGCCTGGGCTGGCATCCACTATTTTGCCGGGCGTAGAGGTGTCTCCGCGAACTCGGAACCGAATGCGGTTGTTACCTGGCCGCAGGGCAACGGTTATCTAGTAGAGCGCTTAAAGAACCCACTAGCGAAGCACATTCAAACTGATTCAATGGTCGCCCAGATTAAGGACAGCGAGAACGGCTTAGTAACTATCGTGCGGGATTCGAAATCCAAACAGTTTCGTTCCATCATTTCTGAATACGTCATCTTTGCCGCACCTAGATTCGTTGCCGCGCATGTAATTAAAGATATGTCCCAGAATTCGAATATCGCCAAACAGCTTTCTTATGCACCCTGGATGGTGGCAAACATTTCAATTCGTTCCTTGCCTGATACTAAGGGATTGGCGCCTGCCTGGGACAACGTCAGCTATTACAGTGATTCTCTTGGGTACGTTATGGCGAATCATCAGGATATTTCGACACGTTCGAAGCCTAGCGTCATCACGTACTACTATCCTCTTTCGGCCAATCAACCGAAGACTTCCAGGCAGGAACTGTATTCGTCCACGCCCGAGCACTGGTCCGAGTTGATTGTGCGGGATTTGGAGAAGGTCCATCCGACCATCGCACGCGAGATTCTGTCGATGGATCTCTGGCCATGGGGCCACGGAATGATTCGACCATCAGTTGGCTTTGTTTGGGGCGATACTCGTCAGCAGATGAGAGCCAGGCACGGCAACATCCTTTACGCTCATTCCGATATGAGCGGGATGTCGAACTTCGAAGAAGCGCAGTATCATGGTGTAGAAGCGGCGAAATTGGTTTTACAGGATTTGTCCGCCGCGCACGGTAAGAGCTGATGTACGAAGCAACATCTACAGCAGTAGGAAATTCTGCCGCCATATCTGGTGGCAAGGTAAAGCAAGCCTGGCTCTCTTCACCGGGGTGGGATTGCCTCTGGATAATCGGCCCGGCTTTCATCTCATCCACAGTAGTGCTGCTGTTTCGCGGTCAAATGGAAGCTAGTTCGAACGTTCCACTTTGGGTTTGGATTTGCTTTGTGTTGCTGATCGACGTTGCACATGTTTATGCAACTTTGTTCAGAACATATTTCGATCCAAAAGCTCTGGAGAAAAATCGTGGTGTTCTGCTCGCGATGCCGGCAATCGCCTGGGTTGGTGGGGCGTTGCTGTATTCGCTGAATGCGCTCTATTTCTGGCGAACGCTTGCATACCTGGCTGTATTTCACTTCATTCGTCAACAATTTGGATTCGTTGTGTTGTATTCGCGCAAAGATCCAGAAGCGCTGAAGCGTTTTAAATGGTTGGATTGCGCTGCGATTTACATGGCTACAATTTATCCGATGTTGTTTTGGCACACTAGTATGCCCAGAAACTTCGTCTGGTTTGTTGCCGGGGACTTTATCGAGAGCGCGCCAGAGATGCTTGCTACAGCAGGGTTATGGCTGTACGTCGGAGTCGCGTGTTTGTATTTCTCGAAGGAATTGTTTTTTGCCGCTTCGACAAAATATTTCAATATTCCGCGTAACTTGATCATCATTGGCACTGCGCTGAGTTGGTGGACGGGAATCATCACGATGAATTCGGATATGGCGTTTACGATAACAAATGTCGTCAGTCATGGTGTTCCGTATATGGCGCTAATCTGGCTCTATCACCGCAATCCAGAAGGTTCGACTGCCGAGAAGTTGGTGAAAAATCGGGATTGGAAGAAGTTGCTTATCTCAAACGTGGCGATATTTTTTGCATTCCTGGTCTTTCTTGCTTACGTTGAAGAAGGATTTTGGGATGGTTTCGTCTGGCGTGAGCATTTAGGATTGTTTGCGCCATTTGCATCATTGCCTCAGATTGGTGATGCTGCTGTCTTGGCGCTGCTGGTGCCGTTCTTGGCTTTGCCTCAATCCACGCATTACTTACTGGATGGATTCATCTGGCGCGTGAAAGATCGTTCCAATGTTTGGTCCGCATAAATGCATCCGCAAAAAGTGGGACATTGTTGCATCGGATGAACTCTGTGAATTAGCAATCCAAATGAGCCGACAGAGCCTACAGAGCTAGACTTGCGGTTGAAAGACAGAATTTTCAACTTTGTCTTTCACTGAAATCTGAGAAATCGCGAGTTCGTGCAGCCACGTTTGGCGCGGAATTCTGAAGTGCTCCGAAAGCGCTCTGCAATAAGGCAGGTAGCCGCTCCTGCGCACTTTGAAAAGCTTCCACGCCAACCCTGCATCTTTTGTCGAATAACCAGCATCTGCCAGAAGCGCGACCCCCTCCTTGAATTGCTCCTCAGTCAGTGTCTCTTCTTGCACCACAGTCAATTGGAAGTAGGTGCAGAGCGAGCGTACTGTGCTGCATGCGAGCCAGTAAAACAGCTCTGCCTCGCCATGCGATACGTCTTGCAAGGTTGATACTATCAATGATGACGCATCCAACATGGCTCCCGTCACGCTCAGCCAGGAATCAGTTGTGTTTGAGGATTGGAAGAAAAGCAATGTCGGATAAGCGCGATGACTTTCGAGAATGCCTGCCAGCCACAGTTCCCATTGTAGAAAATTCGCGTAGAGCGCTGGCAGAATGTTCAATTCTCGGTAGCGCAGCATTAAGACCAGTCCCGATGCTGGCGCGCCAGCGCGGCTGATGACGGTGTTGACCACAGTTTCACGCTGTTGTACAAGCGTTTGCAGTGAAAACAAGTATGAGACAACCAGCGCCATAAACATCAGACCGCTCGTTGCTGCAGTCAGGACAACAAATCGCGCACGCACCCCCAGCGCCACCACGTCACCGAAACCCAACGTCAGTACGGATGTACCAGCGAAGTAATACGCTTCCGAGAAGGAGTGGATGATTGGGCTGACTGCATCACGCAAACTCCAAATAATTAGTGAGTAGCCGAGAGTGAGCACGAAAAGCCACGTCAGAGTTATGGTGACGAACATCATCGGAGCGAAAAGATCGAGCATGTCTCGCTCGAATCTTTTCAGCGCTTTCATTCTGGTCAGTTTTCGATAGGGCGGCCAGATCAAAGTTCCAATCAAGAATGGACCAATTCTCAAAGTGCGCGGCGTGATACGCGGCACGATGATGGTTTGGAACACATCGAATAGAACTAAAAGAACGAGGCAGACGCCAACAAAAGATTCGATCATGGCAGTTTGGATCAGAAACCACGCGACATAATCTCTGTAATATACGACAAAACGGCGGCTCCCGTATTCAAACGCTTTCCGGTCGCTTAACCAAGTTTGGGTTTGACCAGCGCGAAATCCTACTCGGAGCAGCGATTCGTGTCGTCTAACGATGCGCCATGTCTATGCAAACAAACTGGGACCAGCAACTCGGGCCTGCTATTTGATGCGCCTTATCTATGCAAACAAACCGGGACCATCAACTCGTGCCGTTTATTTGATGCGCCTTGTCTATTGCAAACAAAACCGGGACCAGCAACGCGTGCCGATCCCGGTCAAGAATTTCAGTACGATTGGTTACCAGCGATGGCGGTAGCCACCGTATCCGTAGTTGTTGCGATGACCTAATGTCATAGCCAGAGCTGTAATTCCTGCAGCACCTAGCAAAGCTGTTCCTATGTTATTACCGCCGCTGTAGTAGTTTTGCTGCGGGTAATAGTTTTGTTGTGGATAGTAGTTCTGCTGTGGATAATACGCCTGCTGTTGCTGCGGGTAGTAGTTCTGCTGCGGGTAGTAGTTCTGCTGTGGATAATAGTTCTGTTGCGGATAATAGTTCTGGTTTCCATCATAAGAACTCGCATAATTTTGCTGCGGGTAATAGTTCTGTTGTGGATAGAAATTCTGTTGCGGATTGTATTGATTACGGTTGGCGTAATAATCCTGACCGGCGTTGCTCATGTAGCGGTTATCGCAATCACGGATGTTTCCGACGCGTGCAACAGCGTGACCGGTGTTGTCGACCACGGCGATATCGCCGTTGCGATTTGTGCCGATGTGTTCCATTGCTGACCTGTAGCCATATCGCATCGCTTGCTGATCTGCGAGTCGGTTGACTTCGTTGATCATTCGCTGTGGATCGTCGTGCGAGAAACGCATTGCATTGCGCATCGCATTCGCTGCATCACCCGCGTCTCCGCGTGCGAGGTCATTGGCGATACGACCGACCTGGCTGTTTCCGCCGTTGTAGTAATTCTCTTGGACACCACCGTTCAAATAACCACGGTTGTACTGATTGTAGTCCATCGATTGTGCACGACCGATGTGCGCGACAGCATGTCCGGAGTAGTCGACAACCGCCATGTCACCGTCGGCTTTATGACCAACGTGCAATCTAGCGTTTGGACCAGCCATGTTGTTGGCTTCACGCGCGTCCTGCTGCGCCATTTGTGGGCTACGCTGCAGCTCGAATCTCATTACTGCTGCTGCATCTTCCGCGTTGCCTTGACGCAAATCGTTGGCAATTCGGGATACTTCACGCTCGCTCATTGAAAGCTCCTTGGAAGAAGGGGCGACTCATTCACCGGAAGGTGTAAGTCGGAAGGAAGGTATTTGGAAGCAGGGTCTTCTGTAACTATTTAACAGTACTACTTTGCAAGTGCAAATGAAATCGCGAGATCACGAAATTTGACGGCAAAGGGTGGGAGTTCTACGTATGCTTTTGGACAAATTTTTCCAATGTTGAACCTTTTGTCCAAAAAAGCGTACCGCAACGCTCGAAACCGGGCGCTGCGGTGACTTCATTCGCGGTTTCGACTCAGGATTTTTCCCAGGAAGCGCCACTTGGAGTATCCATTACGTTGATGCCTATCTGCGACAACTGATTACGAATTAAATCCGATGTTGCGTAGTCTTTATTGGCGCGCGCGTTTTTGCGCAGCTCCAGAACCAGGTCCATGACCTTTCTCGCCGCTTCCGGCTCGAGGTCTGTTCGGTTGTCGGCAAGAGTGAACCCGAGTACCTGAGCAAGCTTTTCCAGCGTGCCTGCATAAGCGATCTGTTCAGCTACAACTTTGGTCTGGAAGACTTTATCGGCGAGACCGAAAAGGACACTTAGAGCAACGGCCGTATTGAAGTCGTTGTCCATCGCTTCGGAAAATGCTTTCTCTGCGTCAGCAACCGCTTTTTTAACAGCCGCCGATGGCTCGCCAGAATTTCCATTAGCGTCCTTATGGCTGCGATAGAAGGCAGCCGCACGAACGAGACGCCCCGCCGCAGTTTTCGCTGCTGACAGACTATCTGCTGTGAAATCGATTGGATTGCGATAGTGCGTTTGCAAAATCAACAGACGCAATGTGTCTGCTGAATAATTCTGCAACAAGTCCTCTATCGTTTTGTAATTACCCAACGACTTAGACATTTTTTCTGCGCTCACTTGTACGAAGCTGTTGTGCAGCCAGTATTTGGCGAGATTCTTTTTGTGCAGCGCTTCGGATTGTGCGATCTCATTTTCGTGATGCGGGAAGACTAAATCTTCGCCGCCACCGTGAATATCAATCGTCTCACCAAGCACGGTGCGAATCATCGTCGAGCACTCGAGATGCCAGCCCGGGCGACCATAGCCCCAGGGGCTAGGCCAGCCAAGTTCAGTTTCACTCGCGCTTTTCCATAAAGCAAAATCGACTGGATTTTTCTTGATGCTGCCCAGCTCTTCTTGAGAGCGAACCTGCTCGCGAGCACCACTTTGAAGTTGCTCGATATTCTGTTTGCTCAATTTGCCATAGTCTTTGAACGATGCCACATCGAAGTAGACATCGCCGTTTACGGCGTATGCATGATTCGAATCGATCAATTCTTTGATGAATTGAATCATTGGCTGAATGAACTCGGTTGCTTTTGGTTCGAAATCTGGTGCCATCACATTCAGTGCGTACATGTCGCGCCAGAATTCGAACGTGTATTTGCGGGAGAGCTGATCGGGGCTTGTCCCGAGCTCCTTGGCGCGATTGATGATTTTGTCGTCTACGTCTGTGATGTTGCGAACAAAGGTGACTTTGTACCCAAGAAATCTCAAATAGCGTTGAATCATGTCCCAGACGATCGCCATGCGGGCATGTCCCAGATGGCTCGAATCATAGACTGTAGGTCCGCAAGCGTACATGCGCACAGTCTTCCCCTCGAGTGGAACGAATTCTTCTTTTTTCGCGGAGAGTGTATTAAATACTTGAAGCGGCATATCTTTATCCTGGCGAGTCAGCGGCTGAGCGCCGGCTGATGAGTGTGTGTCAACATTCTGGCGTTAACACTGCCCACACAAATTCAAAGCCGATTCCAATCTGGCTTTGACACGCTTTTCGCCCAGTATCGAAATCATGCGACCGAGGTCAGGTCCATGAGTCGATCCCGACAATGCAACCCGTAACGGCCAATAGAGATCTTTGCCTTTGATTCCAATTTCTTTGCCGACTTTGTCGACAGCTTTCTTGCATCCCTGTGAGTCAGCCCAGGGAATATCTTTCAGTCCGTTCAACATCGTTGAAAGAATTTTTTTGCCGTTGTCGGTTTTCAAATGCTCGTCGCGAAGTTCAGCCGGAACGTCGAGCGTGTCGCCGAAGTAGAAGCGCACAGCTTCCGTTACTTCGTTGAGCAAGCTCAGCCCAGAGCGAACAGTGTCGACTATCGCTTCCAACTGTTCGCGAGAATATTCGGACAGATTGAGTGATTCGAGGAACGGTAGCGAGCGTTCTGTGATCAGATCCAAAGGCAAGCTGCGGATGTAATGTCCGTTGAACCAGTTCAGGCGTTGAATATCGAAAACAGCGGCACTCTTGCTCACTCTTTCCAACTCGAATAATTTGGATGCTTCTTCCAGCGTGAAGATCTCTTTCGCTTCTCCGCCTTCTACTTGTGGTGTCCAGCTCATCTGCGCGAGATAGTTCACCATCGCTTCAGGCATGTAGCCGAGGATGCGATAGTTGTCGATATGGACTGATTCGCCGTGAATACGCTTGGAGAGCTTGCGATGCTCAGTGTCCTGAATAAGCGCAGTGTGACCGAAGATCGGGTGTTCGTGTCCGAGTGCTTCGTAAAGCAGAATCTGCTTGGCAGTGTTGTGGATGTGGTCTTCGCCGCGAATAACGTGCGTCATCTTCATGTCGATATCATCAACGACGACAGCGAAATTGTAGATAGCCACACCGTTCGATTTGACGATAACCATGTCGCCGCCGAGGTCGGCTGTGTCCACGGAAATCTCACCTTTGATTGCATCATGCCATGACACCACCCGCGGTTCTTCGACTTTGAATCGAATCATCGGCGCGCGACCTTCCGCTTCATAGCGCTTTAGATCTTCTTCGCTGAGATGGCGACCGCTGTTGTCGTAGCGATGGGCTTGATTGGTGTTTTTCTGTTTTTCGCGCAGAGCATCCAATTCTTCTGGAGTCTCATAGGCGAAATATGCCAAACCTTTTGCAATTAGCTGGTTTGCCATATTGTCGTAATGGTCGATCTTTTGCGTTTGCTTGTAAGGTGGGTATGGTCCACCAATGTCTGGACCTTCATCCCAGTTGATTCCCAACCACTTCAAGCCGGCAATGATATCTGCGGTGTATTCGTCTTTCGAGCGCTCTTCATCAGTGTCTTCGAGGCGCAGCACAAATGCGCCGTCGTGGCGGCGTGCGTAGAGGAAATTGTAAAGTGCAGTGCGCGCGGTGCCCAAATGCAATGTGCCGGTTGGACTTGGCGCAATTCTCACTCGAACTGGGGTCGACACGGTTCTACCTTGGAAGCAGTGGGGATACGAAGACGCTAAAAGCGCTTGCTCAGGTGTGTACCATGAGCGAAAGTGATTGAATTCTAACAGACCAGTTGCTCCGTATATCCGCTATGCGGCACGGAACTTACGGATTGTCACACTAGCCGCGCGTTCGCCACGCGTCACTTGATCGGGGTGAGTGTCACCATGTTGCGCGGCGGGAGATTGGACTAGAGCTGCGGTGTTCCATCTGGACGGAGCACGATACAGTCAACCATTGCAACGCCCGAGCCAATCATGTTCAGCTTCTTCGCTGCACCTTTGGAAAGGTCGATGACGCGGTCGCCAACGAAAGGTCCACGGTCATTCACTTGAACTACGCATGTGTCGCCGGTCTTGCGATTGGTGACAAGAAGTTTGGTGCCGAATGGCAAGCTTCTGTGAGCTGCAGTCAAAGCTTCTTCATCGAAACGGCTGCCGTCAGAAGTCTTGCGACCGTTGAACTTGCCGCCATACCAGGAGGCGTTGCCGCTAAATTTGCCGCCAATGGCTTTGGCAAATGCGGCTAAATCTAGCTTCGAGAGAGCTGCGGCTGTCGTCGATGCGATTGTTTGAATCGGTTCCGGAAGAATTGATGGAGCTGGAGCGATCACGCCGGTCTTGAGAAATGACATTGGGATGACTGGAGCGCCCATCGCCACACGGATCGTGTTCACCATTTTGAGAGATTGTTCGAGTGCTGAACCAGCATTCTGTTTAGTTGTGTCGACTGTTGTCGTGGAGTCAAACTTCAAAACCGCGACTCCGTCTAACTTCAGAACGGCAACGTCGCCTTCTTTGGCTGGAACCAGTTTGTTCGCGTCGAACTTGTCCTGATTAACGAGGTCTTTGATCTTGTCTGCAAGGTCTTCTGCTCGTTCTTCGGCTGCGTTGTTGTCGGCGCTAGCCTTATAAGTAAGGAGGTCTTTACCGTTGAGAGAAACCGATGCGTATTCGGCGTTGTTTTCTTCCCAGACGTTTGAAACGATTTCGGGTTGTATGTCGCAAGCTTGAGTCGCATTTGCGGGCTGTATAAAGCCGATATTCAAGCTAATGGCCATTACGGCGACGGATAGACTTACCTTTAGTCCAGTATTCACAGATTTCACCCTAGCTACTCTGGATTGAGAATCCGCTGAGCACCGCCAGTACGGCAGTACCAGTCAGGATTTGCTTCCCTTACACCAAACTTTCACGTCGGTCTTCGAAGCAGGGCGAAGGTTACCAGACGAGCTCGCTGACAGTCAAAGATCCCCTGACAAATTGAATTTATCGGCAGCAGTCATGCTCAGCAGTTTTATAGTCGTTTTTTTAATTTCGAGGGGTTGACACCTCTTCGAAACCCGCGCGGGAAGTATCTTTTCGATATATCAATAATCCAGCACAGGAATTCGCGAGATGAGCGGCGACTTAAAAAATTGGCAAGAGTTGGATGTCATGCAGCAAACGTAACGCTGTGTAAAAAGATCTCTTAACTGCTCCTAACTCTATGCGTTTTTTAGTGCGTGCATAGATCAACTCACACGTAAAACGTATATATGCCTGGCGTTTGGAGCTGTCAAATAGCGTTTGAACACTACTCTTACATTGGTAACTTTTCTTAGCAAACAATTGAGGTAAACAGCACCGCATGAAATCGGCTTCTGGAGCCGTTCTTCAACGGTTCTCATTTTTGAGTCGAATTTTGATCTCTATATAGGATGCAACAACGAATTCGAGATTCCATGGAAAACGGCTCTAGCTGACCAATTCCTTCAACCACTTCTCGTCCATGTCGAAATTCGCATAAACGTTCTGCACATCATCATGATTTTCGAGCACGTCGAGCAGCCTGAGAAGCTGTTTTGCCGAATCTGCGCTGGTCACTTCGACCGTGGAATTTGGCGCCATTGAAACGTGAGCAGTGTCGACATTGTAGCCAGACTTTTCAAGCGCTGTTTTGACCGGCTCCAATTTGAATGGTTCGCATACTACTAATATGTATTCGTCCGCGTCAGTCTCCAGATCTTCTGCGCCCGCATCAACAGCCGCTGCCAGCAAGTCGTCTTCATTCAACTTGTCTGTTTTGAGAATCTGGATTTCGCCGCGTTCTTTGAAGTTCCAGCCCACGCAACCTGTTTCACCGAGGTTGCCGCCATATTTGGTGAAGTAGCTGCGAATGTCGCCGGCAGTGCGATTTCGATTGTCTGTAGCGCATCGAACCATAACCGCAACGCCGCCTGGACCGTAACCTTCATATGTCAGTTCTTCGAATGCATCGCCAGAGCCTGTGCCACTGCCCTTTTCGATCGCACGCTGGATGTTATCGTTTGGAACGCCTGCCGCTTTAGCGCGGTCAATCGCCTGTCTCAATCGAAAGTTCGCAGCAGGATCGCTTCCGCCCATCTTGGCTGAAACGATGATCTCGCGTCCCATGCGCGCGTAAGTAGCACCTTTTTTGACGTCGGTGACAGCTTTCGCGCGCTTGATTGTTGCCCATTTTGAGTGACCGGACACGTTCAACTTCTCCTAACCGGGATTAGTCAATTATATTCCGCGAAATCGGCTCAGCAGCTAGATTTAGATCGAGTGACGAAAAAAATCGCTACCGTTTCGTGTTCGCCGATCAAAATACATCTATATAAGTAGATTAGTTTGCCGCGCGAAAACGCTGCAAAGTATGTAAGCTTTGTGATCGTCACTGGTCAAGGGCTGGCGGATATTCAGTCGGCGAGATATCCTGGCCACCTGGTAAAACTATATGTGTTGTTGCGGTTGTCGGATGTCATTTAGATGGTGGGAGATTTTATGCAGTCGAGAAGTTCCTTACTAAAGATGGGCCTAGTGCTAGCTAGTACCGTCGCATTGGTGCACGCTGGTCAACCTGCAACGGCGAAGAAAGTACTCAAAATCAAAATCGACCGTGAAGTTGTCATGGCAGATGATTTGATGCTCAAAGGCAAATACGCTGATGCAGCCGATCTCTATCGCGCTGTGGTGGGAAAGAATGCGAAGAGCGTGCCTGCACTGGTTGGTTTGGGAATGGCTTACGCCAAGCAATTCAAACTCGATGCAGCGTCTGATCAATTTGACAAAGCTCTGGCGATGGACCCGAACAATGCGATGGCACATAGCGGCAAAGCGATGGTCATGTTCAATCGCTTACAGTCTTCTTCCAATTCCATCATCAAGAACAAAGAGAATTTGTTGAAGAACGCCGAATCCGAGTGTAAGGCAGGTCTTGCAATCGACCCTGGAATGCCTGA
Organism: Drouetiella sp.; assembly: GCA_036702965.1. Taxonomy (GTDB): domain Bacteria; phylum Cyanobacteriota; class Vampirovibrionia; order Obscuribacterales; family Obscuribacteraceae; genus PALSA-1081. The sequence goes on along the minus strand of DATNPZ010000011.1, from coordinate 67,534 downwards.
AGCGCACTACACGCTCGGCATGATCTATAAAGAGCAGGGACGTTTGGATGAGTCGGTCGCGGAGTTCAAACAAGCAACTCAAATCGACCCACAGTATTCAGAAGCATTCGCTGGTCTTGGTGTCGTCAAACTACAACAGAACAACTACGCTGATGCTATGACTGCGTTCAAGCAAGCGATCGCGCTCAACTCGGGCAACTCCACCGCTCACTACGGTCTCGGTACGACCCTCTTGAGACAAGGTGATCTGGATGGTGCGATCAAAGAGCTGAACACTTCACTGTATCAAAATCCAAATTCTGCACCAGCACGTTTGTCGATGGGTCAGACCTACACACAGCAAGGTAACACCGTAGCTGGTATCAAAGAGTTTCAGGAATCAATTCGTATCAAGCCTGAAAATCCTGATGCATACATGGGAATTGCTGACATTCGCGAATCTCGCGGCGACCTCGAACACGCGATTGCCGATTTGCGATCTGGTTTGGAAATGTCTCCTAATTCAGCGATGTTGCATTCACGCGTTGCTGACAATAGCTTGAAGTTGGAAAAACTCGATGACGCGATCAAGGAATATCGCACCGTTCTCGATCAAGATCCAAACAATGCAACAGCCGCTAAAGGCTTGACTCGCGCTTATTACCTCAAGGCGAACAAAGAAGCGACTGGTGCATTTTTCGTATCGAACGAGTACGAGTCTGCGAAGAAGATGATCGACCAGGCCGTTCAAATGAATCCGAACGACATGGAGTTGCGCCTGGCGCAAGCTAAATTGCGTGCGATGGCCGGTGAGAAAGTTGATCTGGCATCGCTTGGCACTCCGACTAACAATGGAGAGCGTATTGCTTACGCAGAAGCTCTACTCGCTCAGAACAAATTTAGTGATGCTGATGCACAAATCCAGCAGGTGTTGGGCAGCGCAACGGATGCAAAGCAAACTTTCGCTGTTGCTGACTTGTGTTTGATGATTAAAGACTTGCCGAATGCCGAAGCAGCATACAAAAAAGCAGCCGCTATGCCGAACGGCGGTGAGCGCGCTAAAAACGGTTTGAACATGGTCGCTAAAGCACAGGACGCAGCTAAGCAAGACGAAACTCTAGCTGATGACCTCGCGCGCAGAAAGCAGCTCGCATCGGCAATCGACAAGTATCACAACTCAATCTACGCCAATCCTAAAATCGCAGCGACGAGACTGGGCATCGGGCAGACTCTCGAGAAGCTCACCCCGCCAGCGTCGAAAGACCTGCGTGAAGCGATCGTTCAGTACAAAGCGTACATCACGCTGTCGCCCGGCCTGCCTGAGAAGGAATTGGAAAAACTGAACAAGAAAATCGCAGCTCTGGAGCAAAAAGCTTACAAGCTGGAGATGAAAGAGAAGCAAGGTAAGTCAGGTAAGTAAAGTACACTAAAGAGCGCCGGTTGCAGAGCCGGCGCTTTTTCTTTGCTTCGTGGGGTGGCTTTGAGAATCAGATTGTCAATTTGGCATAAATTGCTTCTGCTTGTCTTGATTCCGCTTGCCTTCGAAGTCGGTTTCGTTCTCATTCTTGGGAATCTGTTGCAGTACGAGCAGCGGGAGAGCGAGAAATACGAGCAATCTAAAGAAGTTGCCCTGCTCTTCAACAAAACGCAGAATAAAGTTATGCGGATGATGACTAAGATCGTAGTCGGCGGATCTCAGGATGCATCTCGTTTCTATGGAATCGACGAAGCGATCGAGGATGTGCGAAGGTCTAATAAAGCGGCTCAGGACATAGCACAGACGCGAAGCGAGTTGCGAGACGTCATTGCCCCTTGTTCCGACATCATGGAAACAGCGATTCAGGTCGCGCAGGAACTTCGCAAAATATTCAACACGACGAAGTCATCAGCGGAGCAGTTGGCTGTTATGCGCAGGACTGCGGTGCCAATGATGCTTGACTTCGAGCGGGCTTCAAAAAATTTGCTCAGTGCTGAACAGAAAATGAAATCAACAGCTCCAAAAGAGTTGGAGCAAATTCAAAATCTGGTCACATTGGCTCTGGTGCTGGGCACCATATTTAGTATCGTGATTTCGGTCGGTGCCGCTTGGATTTTCGTGAATGACATTTTGAAGCGCTTACGAGTCGTTGAAGAAAACGCTCGCTTGCTCGCAATGAGAGCACCGCTGAAGCAAGCTCCCATGGGGGTAGACGAGATCGCCACTCTGGATTCGGCTCTGCACAATGCTGGCACAGTTCTGGAAGACTCACGACGAAAAGAGCTGGCGATTTTAGATGTTGCCACTGATGTAATCTGCTCGCTTGATAAAAGAATGAGAATTACCGCTGTTAGTGCCGCTTCGATGCATGCCTGGGGATATTCACCGGATGATTTACTTGGTAATTCTGTTCTGACTTTGCAGCAGAAAGAGAGCGAAGCTACCTTCAGAGCGCAACTGGAAGAGATCTACAAGACTGGTGAAGCGTCTGAATTCGAGGCTATCTTGCTGAGCAGCGCGGGGCAGCCAAAAGATTTTCTCTGGAAAGTAAATTGGTCAGATGAAAATCAATCGTTTTACTGTGTGTCGCACGACATCAGTGAACGGCGCGCTGCGGATCGAATGAAGCAACGTTTTATCGCAATCGTCAGCCATGACTTAGGCACCCCATTATCCTCGATCTCCGCAACGCTTTCAGTGCTGCTAGCAACCGCACAAGCCGTTCCTGAAGCAGCTCAAAATATCTTGCGTAAAGCAGAAGAATCGCTTGAACGATTGACGGATTTGATCCGTGACTTGCTTGACTTAGAAAAGCTCGAAGCCGGAAAAGTCGTGCTCGACTTCAACGTAGTGAGTTTGCTTGATACATGCAATGCCGCTTGTGATTCGATCGAGTTTTTAGCCAAGTCTATGAACGTCAAGATAGTTCGACCCAATCGAGATGCGGTCGTCAGTGGTGATGAACGTCGATTGATTCGTGTTTTGATCAACCTTATCTCGAACGCAATAAAATTCTCACCACGCGGTGGCACTGTAATGGTCAGCGTGAGGGATCTCGGCGCGAATATCGAAGTCAGCGTAAAGGACGAGGGTCCGGGGATTCCAGAAGCTGACAGAGAAAAGATTTTTGAAAAGTTTCAGCAATCGAGCACCGCCAGTACTACCAAAGTGAAAGGTACCGGACTGGGGTTGGCGATCGCCAAGCTCATTGTCGAAGGTCATAAAGGCACGATTGGTGTCGATAGCGAAGTCGGCAAGGGTAGCCGTTTCTTCTTCACTATCCCGAATTTCGACATGGGAGGGGAAGAATGAAGCTAGTCACTAAAGGCTTGCTTATCGTTGCTGTTCCTGTAGTGATGCAGGTTTTTCTCATCACACTCATGTCCATAATGTTGTATCAGGCGCACAAGCAGGAAGTGTTTGAAGCCAATGCCAAAGATGTAGTTGATGATTGTCATCAGTTGATCATGCATTCGATGACTCTCGCCAAACAAAGTCATGGTTTGGAAGGTGATCAGACTTTCTCGAAACAGGACGCGGAGATGCTATCCAAAGATCTGGAGAGCATCAAGTCGAGACTAAGTCCGGCTGAGCAAAACTCTGCGGATTTTAAAAAGCTCGAGTCGATTTCCAGTAATTACATTCCATTTTTGATCCGCGTGCAAAATCATGAATTCGAGGAGAACGGCAGCCGCTTTCGCTCCGAGCGACTACTCTTCAAAGCTTCGGATGAATACATGGAGCAAGTCATGCGTGTCGTTTCATTCGTTGAATCAGGTCACTCTAATGACGTTACGGCGCGTGCACAGCGAGCTGACCAGATTCGTTTTGCATTGACCTGCTTTGTCATCGCCAGCATAGTGCTGAGCATTGCGCTTGCATACTTTGCGTCGATAACAATTCGACGACCGCTCGAATTGATGGTGAAAAATGCAGAGAACATTTCCAGACGAGTAGAATTGGAGCCTGAAATCGGCGGGAGAGACGAGCTTTCCGCTCTGGACAGTCTGTTGCATCAAGTTGATACCTCAATCGACGAAGCTTTGACCACCGAGCGTAATTTGATCACAAATGCCGCTGACCTGGTTTGCTCTATCGACAAGAACGGGCTATTCCAGAGCGTTAATCCATACTCGCATGAGTTGCTTGGATACAGTCCGGAGTGGCTTGTCGGTAGCTCGATTATCGATGTTGTGGTCTCAACTGATTGCGACAAGGTAGATCAACTTCTCACTTCGCGTACGCAAAGTGCTGGCACCACAACTGTGGAAGTACGAATGCAAACGCGTGACAAAACTTTTGTCGATACTTCCTGGTCTGCAATCTGGTCTGAACGCGATAGCACGCTGTTTTGCGTCATCCACGACATCACCGAGCGCAAAGCAATCGAGAGATTGAAGCAAGATTTTCTGGCAATGATTTCGCACGATCTGCGCACACCACTCATGTCAGTCAATAGTTCGCTCGACCTGGTTCAAAGTGGTGCCATGGGACCACTTTTGCCGACTACCGAAACCCAGTTGATTAGCGCCAGTCGGAATACCGAACACTTGATCGATCTCGTAAACGATTTGCTGGATTTCGAAAAGTTAGAGGCTGGTCGAATGGATTTCGATCAAACGAAGGTTGTTTTGCATGATGTTTATGAAGAAACGCAGCAACTGGTGAAAGCGCTCAGCGACAAAATGCGCGTAAGAATTTTTCCTCCGAAGCAAACTTTGTCTGCTTACTGTGATCATCGCAAATTGGTTCAAGTGTTAGTGAATCTTAGCTCCAACGCGCTCAAGCATTCGCCTGAGGGTGGAATGATTCGTATTGAAAATAAGACGGTCGGCAAATTCGTAGAGATTTCTGTGCACGACCAGGGACCAGGTGTGCCGGAGGAATATCGCCAGTCTATTTTTGCACCGTTCGAGCAAATTAACAGCCGCGCCACCGCTGCACTGGGAACAGGTTTGGGTCTTGCGATATGTCGGTTGATTGTAGAGGGGCAGGGTGGCAAAATCGGCGTGCGCTCTTCTGAAATTTTGAACGGCAGTGCATTTTGGCTGACGATGCCGATAGGATCAAAATCGCTGTTTGACGATGTTTAGAACTCATCTGTTGCGGTAGAATTGGCAAGCTCATTCGCCCGGAGGTCGCAGCTTTGCGCCTGAAACTATCGTTATGGCATAAGCTGTTGCTTCTCGTTCTCGTGCCGCTAGCATTCGAATTTATTTTCGTTGCGTCGCTAGCGTTGACGTTGAATTATGCAGAAGAACGCGCTGATAGTTACGCGCGTTCAAAAGAAATTTCGCTCAACTTCAACAGCTCACTAACTGGTCTGTTCATGAATTGTTTCAAGCTCCTGAGCACGTTCTCGGTCGGCGAGGGAGACCCAGTGCAAGACACGGACAGCGCAATCGAATCTATTAAACTGAGTCGAGAAATTCTCGTTGATTCCTCTAAAACCCGTACAGAGACGGCGGATGTAATCAGCGCTCTGCCTCGTATGTTTGACAAACTCTCGTCTATTTTAGAAGAGGCTAAGCGACTCTTTGAAGACCCCTCTAAGCCTTATGGAAAACAGCTTCGATTCATGCGTCGTGCTGTTTTGCCTGTCTTGGTTGAAATTCGAGATGCGGGCGAACGTGTGATGGAACGCGAAGATCAATTGATGGTACAACAACCGTTTGAGTTGGAAAGAATTCGTTCTGTTATTTTCGGGATTATGGGGTTTGGAATATTTTTCAGTATAGTTCTGTCAATTCTGGCAGCGCGTATTTTTTTCGATAACGTGTTGAAGCGGTTAGAGCGGGTCGAAGAAAATGCGCAACTTCTCGCAATTCGCGCTCCATTCAAAGTCGAACACACGGATTATGACGAGATTGCTGAGCTGGATAGCGCTCTGGAAGAAGCAAACTCTGTGTTGAATGAAACTCGAAAGAAAGAGTTAGCGATTTTAGATGTTGCTACAGACGTCATCTGTTCGCTCGACAAGCGCTTTAGAATCACCGCCTGTGGTGCTGCTTCACTGCCTTCGTGGGGCTTCGAGTCGGATGATCTACTGGGGCAGTCGCTTTTGTCCTTGCATGCGAAGGATAGCGAATCTGCACTACGCGCCGCATTCGATACATTGATTCAGTCCGGCGCCGACACTCAATGCGATGCTCGGTTAATCTGCAAGGACGGTAGCATCAAAGATATTCTCTGGAAAGTGAGTTTCGTCAAAGCAACGCAGTCGTTCTACTGCGTCGCGCACGACGTCAGCGAACGGCGCGCAGCGGAGCGGATGAAACAGCGCTTTATTTCAATCGCAAGCCATGACTTGCGCACTCCTCTGTCGTCCATATCAGCGATTTTGACCATCCTAACTTCGGGCGGAAAGGGCGAATTACCCGAACGCGCTGGTCAGGTCTTGAACAAGGCAGACGCAAGTTTGGCTCGTCTCATGGACCTGATTCGGGATTTGTTGGACCTGGAAAAATTGGAAGCCGGCAAAGTGGTTATGAGTTTGCAAGCTATTAGCGCTTTAGATGTGTGTGCCGATTCTTGCGACTCGCTTGAATATCTCGGCAAATCAATGGGTGTGAAAATCGTTCGACCAAATAACGACGCGCTGTTGCTAGCCGATGACCGAAGTTTGATTCGAGTCGTTATTAACTTGCTGTCAAACGCAATCAAATTTTCGCCACGTGGTACCAGCGTCACCGTGGCGATTCAACCGCTGCCAAATAACATGACGGAAATAAGTGTCACGGATCAGGGACCTGGTATTCCACTTGAAGATCAGCAGATGATTTTTGAAAAGTTCAGTCAATCAAAAACAGCTACAACAGCGACCACCGTCAAAGGAACGGGGCTGGGTCTGGCAATCTCCAAGCTTATCGCAGAGGCTCATGGTGGCTGCATCGGCGTGCGTAGCGAGGAAGGCAAAGGTAGCCAATTCTTCATTCAAATTCCAAATTTTAAAGTGCAGGATGAAGGTTCATGAAACTAAGAACGAAGGGATTTTTAGTTGTTTGCATTCCGCTGGTCTTTCAGATCGTTACGGTTAGCGTCCTGGCATTTCTGCTATGGCGCGCACAAGTCATAGCGACTCACGAAGCCGATGCTAAAGATGTTGCATATGAATGCAACAACCTAATCGTTCAGATCGGCAACGTGATGATTCAGGCGGGTTTTGGTGATAATCGACCGAATACGGATGCGACCAGGAAAATCGAGCAGCAAAGTATCAGCAAAATCTCGAAAACTCTCGTCACCCTCGAAGGAAGGCTGAGAGAAGTGCCTGAGGAGGCAACAAATTTAAATTCCCTGGACATTTACTTGAGGCAATTTATCTCTAACGTGAAAGCGGCACGGGAGGCAGAATTTTCACACGACCCTGAAGTGCACGATAAAGCCGATATTCTTGAATTCAAGTCGATGTACGGTGCACGGAAGTTGATTCATCTCATCAAAAATATTGCCGTTACCGAAACTCAAACACACCCTGATAATCCCGAAACGCGCAATCAAGCTCGGGCTCTGATTAGAAACTGGTTGGTGGTAGCAGTGCTGCTAACCGTTCTTTTAGCGCTGGGCCTTGCCTACTTGTGTTCCGTCACAATCCGAAAACCGCTTGAGCGCATGGCGAAAAATGCACTTCGAATATCGACGCGTGAGCCGTTGGAAGCACCGATGACCGGCTCTGATGAACTATCTGAATTGGATCGAAAGTTGCATCGGGTAAACGAATCAATTGAAGAAGCGCTGACAAGCGAACGCAATATGATTAACTACGCCGCCGATCTTGTTTTTTCGATTGACCGACAGGGCATTTTTCTTAGCGTCAATCCATTCTGCAAATCCATGCTGGGCTCTGAACCCGATGAGTTAATCGGCACTTCAGTTCTCGAAGTTGTGCCTGCGGAAGTTCGCAACGAACTGAAAAACATTCTCGCATCCAGTTACAAAGGTCGAGAGAGTCTACAGTTCGAGATGCGCATGCAAGGACGCACCGGCGCAATTGACACTTCGTGGTCCGTAATCTATTCACAGAGAGATAGAACATTTTTCTGCGTTGCCCACGATATAACTGAGCGTAAACATGTTGAACAGTTGAAGCAGGACTTCATCGCGATGATCAGTCACGACCTGCGTACTCCGTTGATGTCTGTATCCAGTTCGATCAATCTCGTGCAAAGCGGTGCGACAGGCGAGATCAATGAAGTGATCGAAAAGGAACTCAATAGCGCTGAACGAAGTGTTGATCACCTGATCGAACTTGTAAATGATTTGCTCGATTTCGAAAAACTCGAAGCCGGACGAATGAGTTTTGAAATTCTTCCTCTGCCGATAAATACCATCCTGGATGAGTCTGTCAGGCTCGTGCAGGCGCTTGCAGAGGAACGCAAAGTGAAAGTCGAAATCATTTCTGCAGATCAAGTTGTATCAGGCGACGAGCGCAAGCTGATCCAAGTGACAGTCAATCTGCTTTCCAACGCGCTGAAACATTCGCCGGAACAGAGCACTATCAAAGTGCAAACCAGGATAAACAGTGTCGACATGATTGAAGTCTCCATCCACGATCAGGGTCCGGGCGTACCCGATGAATATGTGGAAAAGATATTCGCACCATTCGAACAAATTGCGCACCGCCCGACGGCTGCTTTAGGAACTGGTTTGGGGCTGGCGATTTGCAAGCTGATCGTAGAAGGTCTTGGTGGCAAAATTTCTGTACGACACTCTGAACTTTTGGGCGGCAGCGCATTCTGGTACACATTGCCGCGAGCGGATTCACAAACTACTGAGAGCCCTACGGTGACATCCGTAGCGTTGCGGTAAATTTCGAGCCAATCTGCCAACACGATTGCTCTACAGGGCTGCTAAAATACCGCTGTGACTGATTGGAAAAAACGCAAAGTTGGCATTATGGGACTCGGCAGGAGCGGCATCGCTACTGCTAAATACCTGGCTACCAATGGTGCCGATGTCTGGCTTTCCGAAGCAGAAGAAACTCCTGACAAAGCGCAAAAGGCTAAGAGTCTGAAGGCTCTCGGTGTGCGAGTTGAGTTCGGCAAACCGAATGATGAATTTGCTCAGTTCGGCGAATTCATTGTCACAAGCCCGGGAATCAAACCAGATCACGAGATTTTTTTGAAAGCGAAAGAGCTTGGTCGTGAAGTAATTTCAGACGTAGAACTGGCTTTTCGCGAAACGCGCACTCCGATAATCGCAATTACTGGCACTAACGGTAAATCTACGACTACGGCGCTGATCAGCCACATCCTCGAGAAAAGCGGACGCGTTGCACCAGCGTGCGGAAATATCGGTTATCCAGTGCTCGATCAACTCGAACGAAGACCCGATTATCTCGTGATCGAAGTCAGCTCTTATCAGTTGCATTACACAAGCAAGTTCGCGCCATTCATCGGCATCTGGCTCAATTTGACACCAGATCATCTCGATTGGCACGGTAGTCTTGATGAATATATAAAAGATAAGCGCAAGCTATTCCTCAATCAAAAACCTGATCAATACTCAGTCTTGAACATGGACGACGCTACAGTCGCTGCAACTCCCGGGCGCTCTGAAGTGTTTCCATTCAGTCCGACAACTGAACTAGATTCGTCTGTCCAGGGCGCTTTCATGAAGGATGGCTATCTGGCCTACAGATTCCGTGGACGCACCAGGATCGTTTGCCACCAGTCTGAACTGCAAATTCTCGGACAGCACAACTTAGAAAACGCACTAGCTGCAATCAGCGCCTGTGCAATTGTCGGCGTCGATCCTTCAGAAATCGAACTTTACCTGAAAGAGTTTGCGGGGCTCGAACATCGACTGGAATTTGTAGCCACCATAAATGGTGTTAAATACTATAACGATTCAAAGGCTACAAACACTGACTCCGCCATCAAAGCGCTCGAATCTTTCCCTTCCGATAAAGTCGTTCTCATTGCAGGTGGAAAAGACAAAGGAACGGCACTTGGTGATTTTGTTCATTCTGTAAAAAGTCACGCCTCTGCTGTTATTCTCATAGGTGAAGCCAAGGAGCGCTTCGCAAACGCGTTGAAAGAGGGTGGAGTCGAAAACATATATCCAGTCGATACGCTTGAAGAAGCTGTCGACCTGGGCGGAAAGCTGAATCTCGGTCCGGTGGTTCTATCACCAGCGTGTGCGAGCTTTGATATGTTTAAGGACTTCGAGGATAGAGGCCGTGTCTTCAAAGATATTGTCCGTGCAAGACTCCAAAAGGTGGCGCCAAAATAGCAGGCGCGCCACTGGTGCGCGCCGGGAGACACCTGCAGAGCCAACTGAACCAGAATTCAGAGGGCTGCCTAATCGCGCCATTTTGAGCATTACGCTGACGCTGTGCGGATTCGGTCTGATGGCAGTGTTCAGCGCCAGTGCGCCTGAATCTTTGCAAAGCTTCCATGATTCGACAGTCTTTCTGCGCCGTCAGGCAATCGCTTGTTTGATCGGCTTGTTCATGATGTTTAGCGTTAGTCGTTATGACTACCGCAAGTTGAAGAAATGGGCGTGGCCCTTTTCCCTGATTTCGTTCTGTTTGCTGGCACTAACCCTGGTGCCAAGTTTGTCTGTAACTACAATGGGTTCGTCCCGCTGGTTGCAGCTCGGTCCAATTCAGTTTCAGCCGTCTGAAGCGTGCAAAGTCGCTTCAATCATTTTGCTTGCATCGGGATTGTCCAAGTATTTCTGGTGGCACAAGCAGATCTTCATCAGAATCGCCGTCAGTCTAGTAATGGCTGGCATCATCATGAAGCAACCAGACTTGGGCAGCGCCTCGATGATCATTGGCAGCGTTTTTGCGCTGTTGTTCGTGTCTGGTATCAACGCCTGGTTGGTGACCGTGTTCGTTGCCGGCGGTGGTGTTTATGTCTGGCACCACGTTCAAAAAACTCCTTATCAGATGGCCCGAATTCAGAGCTGGCTGAATCCATATCTTTCGCCGCAGAAAGATGGCTGGAACATCATCCAAGCTCAGCTCGCCATCGGCTCCGGTGGACTGTTGGGTGTCGGTTTTGGTCGCTCGCTGCAAAAGCTTTATTACCTTCCTGTTCAACACGCTGACTTTATCTTCGCCGTCATCTCTGAAGAATTCGGCATGGTCGGCTGTCTAACACTGCTTTCGCTGTTTGCGCTGTTTGGTTACTATGGCTTCAAAACCGCCATGGATGCCCGTACGTTGTTTGGTCGGCTGCTCGCAATCGGCATTACAAGCTCGATTTGCTTGCAAGCTGTAGTTAACGTGATGGTGACGACTGGTCTTCTTCCTGTCACAGGTATCACGCTTCCGTTCATCAGCTATGGTGGCACATCGTTGGTAATCACACTGACGATGGTTGGCATTTTGTTGTCGGTTTCGAGAGACACTGGAAAGCTTTCGGAAGATGACGAGTTTGGCGAGCATGAACCAGAACCAGCTCCACAGTTGGCTACATAAGCCAGGTTTGACGATATGGCAAAGCATAGAATCGTACTGACCGGTGGTGGCACAGGCGGGCATGTCTATCCTGCTTTGTCGGTTGCGGAACAGTTGAAGGACGATCCTGACGTCGAGGCCATCCTATATATAGGAGCGCAAGGTCATCTCGAAGAACGGTTGGCTGCCGAGCGAAACATAGAATTCATCGGACTTTCTGTGGCTGGATTACCGCGGAAGCTATCTTTCAAGCTGGCGTCATGGCCGTTTCAAATGCTTTCGTCCATGAATCGAGCTAAAAGCATTTTGGAAAAATTCAAACCGACGGCTGTTCTTGGAACGGGTGGCTATGCGTCTGCGCCACCACTTGCTGCTGCGATGGTTACGTCTGTGCCTTACGCTGTGCACGAACCCGATGCGCATCCCGGGCTGGTTAACAGAGTCTTCGGAAAGAACGCGAAGCTTGTTTCCCTTGGGATGGAGGGCGCTGCCGATCAGTTCCATCCCGTCGACGGCAAAGTTGTAGTGAATGGAAATCCCGTTGGCAAGAAATTCGTTCAAGCTGTTGGAAAAGATGCTGCGCGCGCAACTTTCGGTTTAAGTCCCGAACCTACTACATTGCTGATTACAGGCGGCTCTCAAGGCGCTCAGGCAATCAATGAAGCAGTTCTGAAAGCGCTGCCAGAGTTGTTGGCTCTGGAGCCGGTAATTCAAATCATTCATCAGGTTGGTGAAAAAAACTTCGCTGATTACAAACAACGACTTGATCCGGCAATTGTCGAAAACCCTCGATATCACTTGCGCCCATACTTCGATGATTTGTCGACCGCATACGCAGCAAGCGATCTGACCGTTTGCCGTGCTGGCGCGATGACTATTTCAGAGCTGGCTGTTACAGGCACGCCAGCTATTTTCATTCCGTATCCCTTTGCCGCGCAGGACCATCAGACGTTCAACGCTAATTTCATCGCTGACAAAGGCGCAGCGAGAGTCTTGATGCAATCGAATCTGACCGCCGACTCGTTTTCGAAACTGCTGAAAGAAATTCTTTTCGATTCCGACAAACTTTCAGCCATGCGCGATGCGATGCAGAGGCTTGGAAAACCTGATGCGGCTGCAAATCTTGCTCAGAACTTGAAAGAGTTAAGCACCAACTATCAACAGCGCAAAGCTGAATCTTAGTTACGCTAAAAATTGGGTCGGTAGTTGTTGGTTCAAACCTTGCGGCACGATAGGAACCACTGGCTCGTCGGACACTGTTGCTAACGATGGCGCGCACGCTTTCATCTCGATTTCGTCTGCAGATGTTTCAATCTGCCCCAATAGACGAACCGGCTCTGTGTCGGCACCATGCAAACGGTTCACAACTTCCTTCAAATTAGCGATCGCACTTTTGAGAGTCACTTGTTCTGGAAAGCTCATTCTCTTTCCTTGCTGGTTGAATGGGGGATAGACGTTGGGCAACCGAGTTGCCATTACCTTGTTGAGATACTAACACAGCAAATTTGTGTTGCCTCCACGGTTTTCGCGAAGCCCAACCTAAAATTGATGTCAAGAATCGGACGCTCGCTGACAGGTTGAGTCTTCCGAGGTTGCCATGAAATAGAAAGCTATTTCACATTAGATCTTCAGGTATCATTTTTTGGGACGCTTATCAGTCGGGCAGCTTTTCGGCGAATGCCACCATTAACACCGGAAATAATTGAAATGATTTGGTGGCTGTCGTTTGCCACCATTTCACTGCTCATTGGAGTGGGCTACACGTATCGTAGGGTGGCGCTGCTACAGTACGCCAGGCGGATACGGGCGCTGGCGGAGATGCATCAGTACCGCAGGCGCCTCGGGCACCTCACAAGCGAGCTTTTGGCGCAGGTGAATGAACTTGACCAGAAGACCAAGTATTCGACGCAGCCAGCGTCCGACAGATGGTCCAGAGACTTCGGAATTGTTTGCGATCAGCTTGTGAAAATTGGAGAGACTCTTCCGCTGATCGATGAGTTGCTCGAAAATCAAAAGGTGGATCAAAGTCACGATGCGATCATGAGCGCTTGCAAAATGGTCGAAAAAGTATCGCGCGAGCTAAGCGAAATTCGAAACACTGCTCCGAAACTCTTAGACGACAAAAAATCCGACCGCAATTTATAGTCTAAATACTTCCGAAACTGGCTTGTTAAGCATATTTGCGGTGCTTGACCAGACTCACGCTCGGTTCATCTGCGAGTACGGATAGTATGTTCATGGGATATCTATCGCGCCACCATTTTTGGTGCGTAAGTTGAATGCAAATTTCCGGCAAAGTTTAACCAAAAATCTTTGCCAGAACATGTACATGACAACCGAAAAATCTCATAGAATTGAAGTATAAGGTCTTCAACGAATCGGTGACAAAGGCAACGTGCGCTGTCGCTCCTGCGTGCACGAGCATGTGGCTATGCCTATGTCGCGGGTTTTGCTGCGGATCAATTTAGGATGGATTCAGGAGGACATTCTTATGTCGAAGAAGAAAAAAGGAGCGAAGGCAGCAGCGGCTGGACAAGGAACCAAAGCCCCTGAGGCTGCGGCTCTTGCGGAGGAAGTAAAGGAAGAAACAAATACGGCTGCGGAAGAAACAGGCGACGATGCAGCCGAACAAAACAGTGATGAAAGTGCAGAAGCCGCACCGGAAGCTGCATCCGAAGGAGATGGAGAAGAAGCACCAGAAGCTGCATCCGAAGGAGATGGAGAAGCAGCACCAGAAGCCGCATCCGAAGGAGATGGAGAAGCAGCACCGGAAGCAGCATCCGAAGGAGATGGAGACGAAGCACCAGAAGCTGCATCCGAAGGAGATGGAGGAGCCGCACCGGAAGCAACATCCGAAGGAGATGGCGAAGCAGCATCCGAAGGGGACGGAGAAGCAGCACCAGAAGCAGCATCTGAAGGTGATGGAGAAGCGGCACCCGAAGCCGCATCTGATGGTGACTCAGAAGCAGCACCAGAAGCAGCCAGCGAAGGTGAGGAAGCCGCATCTAATGGGGATGCAGAAGCAGCGCCAGAAGCAGCGAGCGAAGGCGACTCTGAATCAGCGCCAGAAGCAAGCTCGGATAGCGACTCAGAAGCGAGTGAAGAAGCCGATTGTGGCGATGATGCTTGCGATGAAAATTCTTGCTCGGATGATGAGCCCAAAGCTGATAGCGACGAAGACAGTGAAGCCGAGCCTGCCGAAAAGGAAGCGGCACCTGCAATGCATGGAGTTGAAGTTCCAGCCGAAGTTGTCGGCGGCGCCTTGACCGAAGAAGAAATGGAAGAAGAGTGCAAGGGCGAATGCACTGAAGAAATGAAGGAAGAAAGCGCACCGGAAGCGAAAGAAATGCCAGACGAACCATGCGAGGAAGCCGCCAAGGACGAGGCACCGGAAAACAAAGAAGAAGCGAAGGACGCTGAACCTGAACCAACTACAGACGAAGCAAAGGATGCTGAAGAAGAAACCAAAGTAGAAGAAGCTAAAGATGCTGAAGAAGAAACTAAAGTAGAAGAAGCCAAAGATGCTGAAGAAGAAACCAAAGCAGAAGAAGCCACAGATGCAGAGGAAGAATCCAAAGTAGAGGAGGCTGCTGCTGAAGACGAAGCAAAAGCTGAGGATACTGCGGACGCCCCAAAAGCTTCTGACGGCGGTGAAACTAAAGAAGAGGATGCCGCAAGTGATTCGGCTGCTGAAGAGCCTCCGTCGGCAAGCACTGATGAAGCGAGCGACTCAGATTCAGAAGGAACTGAAGACGAAGAAGCAAAAGACTAATTTACCTCCCGCACACATTGACCAAAAAGAAAGGGGCACCGCTAGCGGTGCCCTTTCTAATATCCGGAAAATTGGTAAAAGAAAACCGGCTCCAGATTGTGCGGTATGATGCTTGGCCTGGCGCCGGGGAGAAGTTTTTAGTTTTCTCTTTTGATTTTCTTTGAAAGAACCTCTAGTAGAGTTTATCGCAATCGATCGCTTTGCTTGGCCGTACTAGGGAGAAAGATTTCTCTGTTCTTTGATTACCTTGACGGAGCGTTTTGATAATTGGTTCCGACTTCTAAGAAAACTTTTTCTGCAGTTCAGGCGGCTTCAACGCGCGCCTTTTCGTTAGCAGAAACAATCTCTAACGGAATGGTGAACCAGAAGAGCGATCCGTCATTAGGAGCGGATTTAACGCCGATGCGACCAGACATAAGCTCGACAAGAGATTTGCAGATAGAGAGTCCCAATCCTGTGCCACCATAACGACGAGTCGTCGAGCCGTCTGCTTGAACGAACGGCTCGAACAACTTTTGTTGAGCTTCTGGAGTGATACCAATACCGGTATCGCTGATCTCAAAAGCGAGCATAAGCTTCTTGTCGGTTTTGGCTGCTGTGTTTATTCGAATTTTGATTTCGCCATCCGGCGTGAACTTGACGGCATTGTGCGTCAGGTTCAACAAGACTTGTCTCAAACGGTTTGCGTCACCACGTACTGAATTTGGTACGTCTTCGGATATCGAATAATCTAGAGACAATCCTTTCTTTTGCGCAGATGGAGAGACAGTTGCCATCGCGGTCTTCACCAACTCGTCAACGGAGAACGGTTCGTTATCGAGAACAACTTTTCCGGCTTCCAACTTTGCAAAATCCAGAAGGTCATTGACTACAGCAAGTAGGTTTTTTGCAGATGAGTGAATGTACCCCACAAGCTCGCGCGACTCGTCGTCGACCAATTCTTCACTTTCGAGCAGCAGTTCCGACATTCCCAAAACTCCACTCATCGGAGTTCGTATTTCATGGCTCATGTTCGCGATGAACTGCGACTTCAAAGTCGACGCGCTCATTGCTTCATCGCGAGCTATTTCCAACTCAGAGGTCATCAGTTCTAAATCATTCACGCGGGCGTGCAGATCGTCGTTGAGTTGCGCGATCTGTTTCTCAGCTTCCTTCATGTCCGTTATGTTGATCGCGACGCCACCGACAAATTCGGAATTTGACAGATCGGTCAGAGGGAATTTGATGGTTAGCCAAGTTTCCTCGGTGCCGTTGTTTCTGTTCGGAATTACCTGGATCGACTGATTTGGCTGGTGACTCGACAACACTTCTTGATCAGTTGCGACCACTTGCTCGGCAACGTCCGCTGGAAGCCAGTCTATATCACGGCGTCCAGTGAACAATTCATCATCTTTTGCGAAGCATCCAGCAAGGCTCTTATTGGTGTACAAGTATTTGCCTTCGCGGTCTTTGATGAATGCAAAACCCGGACTGTTATCCATGAAGCTTTCAAACATTTTGTATGAATGACTCAAGCGCAATTCGCTCAATTTCTTCTCGTTCAAAAACTTGAAGCAGAAATAGACAAGCAAGCTCAGCATGAAGCCTGCGACGATGAGCAAAATCGGCAACGTCGTCATCAGCATTCTGCTCGCATCGCGCACATGATTCGCGGATTGACTTGCGCGGGCTTCTTCTATTGATTTGATCGCGGAAATTTTTGCAGTGATTTTATCCATCACTTCTCTGCCGTGACCGCGCACCATGATCAACCACGAGTCGCGATAGTTCTCGGGAGTGCGGACGCTCACAGTCTTATCCATCTCCGCGACCTTTTCGCGCATAAGATTTTCCAGCGCGTTCAACTGGTCGTGTTCATTTCGCGAAGTCGCTTTACCGCGCAGCTCCAGCAAGTTGCGATTGAGCAATGCTCGTGAGGAATAATAAGGTTTGAGATATGCCGGGTCCGCAGTTACTACGAATCCGCGCTCGCTGCTCTCGGCGTCGCGCAAAGTTGAAAGGGTATTGTCAAGGCAACTGACCGCATCCTTTGTTTTGCTGAGCTGCTCACTCGTATCGATTACGGATGCTGCCTGGCGCCAAAACAAAAAGAACACAGCGGCGACGATCATCGCCAGCACCGACGATAGGATGACAATCGGGCGTTTGTTTACCGAATGCCCCTTGAACGGGCGCTCAATATCGAAATTCGGCTTTTTCAGCCCGGTAGTAGTCGCAGATGGCATGGTCCACCCTGTTTAGCCTCCCTCTCGACGTACTGACGCTCGTATCGGTTCCGCCCTTAACAGAATATGTTTTTCTTGTTAAAAAGTGGTCCAAAGCCAATCCCAGCGGATCATCCAAAGCATCGATGCGCTAGGCTTTTCTACTCAGGATTAAGAGGATTCGCCAATGGTCACAACGACTACTCTGAAAGAAACGCCGCTCGCGGCGGCTCACCGAAGTCTCGGAGCCCGGATGGTCGATTTCGCTGGTTGGAATATGCCAGTGCAGTACAAGTCGATTGTGCAAGAGCATCAAGTTGTGCGAACGAAAGTCGGAGTATTCGACGTGTCGCACATGGGCGAGTTTCTCGTGACTGGAGATGATGCTGCTGCGTTCGTTCAGTATGTAGTGGCGAATGATTGCAATAAGTTGAATCAGCCTGACATGGCACTGTACACGCAATTCGTTCGACCTGATGGTGGCACAGTAGATGATTTGATTGTCTATCGTCGTAAGAATGATTGGTTGTTGGTAGTCAATGCTTCCAACATCGAGAAGGATTGGAATTGGTGTAACGAACACGCCAAGAAATTTGCCAATCTCAAGCTGGAAAATATTTCTGAGCAGATTGGACTGCTCGCACTACAAGGTCCGCATGCAGTCGAATTGTTTGCTGAAATCGTCGGAGCGCATGTGAAAGATATGCCGCCATTCACTTACGGTGAAGGCACCGCAGATGGTATCGAAGTCTGGTTCGGACGCACGGGGTATACAGGCGAAGATGGTTTCGAAATCTTCGTTAAATCCAATAAAACAGAAGCTTTGTGGAATCTTTTGCTCGAACGGGGCAAGAAGTTCAACATCGAGCCATGTGGTCTAGGCGCTCGTGACACGCTGCGTCTGGAAGCTGGTCTACCTCTCTACGGTCACGAGCTGGATGACGAAACCAGTCCTATCGAAGCTGGTCTTGGTTGGAGCGTTAAGCCGGACAAAGGCGAGTTTCTCGGACGCGAAGCCATTCAAAATCAGAAGAAAAATGGACTGCCAAAACAATGCGTTTGTCTCAGAGCCGACGGGAAAGCGCTTCCTCGCCAGGGTTACGATGTTTATGCCGGTGATGAAAAGGTTGGTCAAGTGACCAGCGGATCTCAAGGAATTTTTGTCGGTTACCCAATCGCATTTGCATTTGTTCCGCCAGCGCATGCTAAGGTCGGAACGAAATTAAGCATTGCCATTCGCGATACGAAGGTGCCAGCCACAGTAGTACAACGCCCGTTTTACAAACGCGGACGTTAGGGCAAAAAAGATTGGCAACATGTGATCTCAAGCACCGAGATCATTGATATAACTTGTCGAAGATAACGGCGCTCAAAGCGTCCACCCGCCTGAAGGAGGCTCAATGCTCACTTATCCCGCCGAATTGAAGTACGTCAAAAGCCATGAATATGTGCGCCTGGAAGGTGATACAGCAGTCATCGGGATCACTTCATTTGCTGCAGACCAGCTTGGCGACGTCACATTTGTCGAACTGCCAAAAGTTGGGACAAAGTATAAGAACGAACAGAAATACGGCGTTATCGAATCTGTAAAATCCGTTTCCGATTTGTTCATGCCTTGTGGCGGAGAAGTCGTTGCTGTCAACGATAAGCTCAACGCCGAACCTGAGCTGGTGAACGCTGATTGCTACGGCGCAGGTTGGATGATCAAAGTCAAAATCGATAACAAATCCGAAATCGACTCGGCGATGACTGCTGACGCCTACAAAGAATTCGTAGTCGAATAATCGGCCGATATCGCTTCAGTTTGAGTCGTTAAATCACAGGCTCAGACTGCATTCACAAGTTACCGCCTGCGGATTAAATCTGCCGGCATCAGTAAACTCATCCTTGAAAACCGCTGCCAAGCAGTCGTTAACGTAAAGCAACTTCATTAACGAATTAATGAAAGGGAGCCTTGTTGCGCCTGCACGGGTCTAGAATAGAGACACGGAATTCATAGGAGGAATCTTTTATGAAAACGAGTAACGTAGCAAGAGCTATCGTAATCACTGTTGTCGTCGCCGTGCAGCCTTGTTGGGCACAGATCATCGACCCTGCAACCGAGTTGAGGGCGCCAGCAACCAGTCCTGTTCGCCACGCTTTCGGAGTGCGTAACACAGGCATGACGCCTGAAGTTATCCGCAATTCTGGTAGTGCTGACATCGTTCACCGCGAACGAAAAGCGGTGTCGCCGGTGGTGATTGAGCAGATGGGTAGAATGAAGAATTCCATCCCTAACCCGCTCGGCGTGCGATAACTAGCGAAGTGCGAAGGAATCGCACGTTCACAACTAATCACAACTTCTAAACGCGTTTAAGCGCTCACGGCGTAGTGTCGGTTTCTTCGGGAGGCATAATCGGCTTCTTCGGCGCAACTGACTCTTCTGCCGTAGCTTGATGCTCCGCCTTTCCTTCAAGCTGTCTATCGGATGGCTTAAAATGCTCTTTCAAAATGTCTTGAGAAATCGCGAAATAGCGCGACCCTGGTTGGATTCTTTCAAGGTCTTTGAGAGCGGTTGCATCTTCTCCATTCGCGTCCAATCGTTCCATAGCATCGAGATAGAGCGCCTGGTTGAGAAGGTCGGATGGCTCAGAGTTTGGCGCCGTGAAGAGTGTAGTGAAAGGGGAGCCTCTGAGCACAGTGATTGCGGCCCGATAATTCCGCTGCAATATACTTTGCTCTGCTTGATGCGTGATGTACATGTTCATCATGCCGACTGTAAAACCGCCAACTGCAACGAGCAGACCAAGAGTTAGCACCAGGTCTAGAATCATCGGATGTTTGTAGGTCGGTCCGCCGGCTTTGGCTTTCGGCTCTTCCAGCACATCATCGAGGATGCCCGAGACGTAATGTTGCTGCGTCACACGACCGGCACTGGCTGCGTTGGAGGCGCTCGCCTCGGATGCTGCGCTCGCAATATGGTCTGATGCCACTGACGGACCAACATTATCAGCCGAATGAATCGACGCTGTTTCTTTGTTTTCTGCTTCGACGGATTCCGGTGTAGTGCTGTCTGAGTCTGCCATAGCGACCTCGATAGGGGAAAGCCGGGGCTGGCTTTTTTCTCACCCTTTCCCATCATACTAAAGCTCGACGTTAGCCGCGAAACTTTGTCAGTTATTGATTTGGTCCGTTGTGTATAAATTCGGAGATCTTCTTGCGCTTATACTGGTCCGTTTCTTTTTCCAGTCGCGCCTTCAACTCTTTCTCGATTTTACCTTCGTTGCCTTGCATTGAGAGCATCGTCAGTGTTTGCTTGGCTTGCTTTGCCACGGAAGTTTCTCGTGCGTCGAATAGATCGAGAACCGGCTCGATCAAGTCAATTGTGTTCAGTCGAGCAACACCATCGAGTGCTGCAACACGCATTCCGCTAGCGGGATCGGACAGACTGCTCTTTAGAATTTCCGACACAGTCGTTTTCGACATCAGCGAATTGTCTTGTTCATAGACCGAAATTAGCGATAAAAGCGCCTGTTCGCGCTTATCCGGTGCAAAGTCTTTGACGGCAGTGGTCAGCAATGCCACCGAGTTTGGTGCTGGCAAATTGCCCAGCGCTTTTAAAATCTGCCAATATATTTTAGAGTCGCGTTCTTTTTCTTCAGCAACTGGGTTTTTGCTGAGAATTCTTTCTGCGCGTTCTTTCACGTCAACAAGCTGGTTTGCAAGCGCAACCAGGTCTTTGGTTGCCGCCGTGTCACCCAGATCCTCTAGTGCTTGTATTATTTGCTCCATCGATTTTGGTTTTTGCGCAAGAAGCTTGAGCAGATCCGGCAGTGCCGATTGCATTTGAAGCTCTCCAAGCAGTTGAATAGCGTACCTCTGATTGCAAGCCGCCCAGCCGTTCTCGTCCAATGCTTCCTTAGATTCGAGCTTGAGTGCTGTTTGAAGCATTTGTTCCGTTTCAGGAGTTGAAAAAATTAGACGCGGATCTTCCGATGGAGTAGTGAATCCACCACCAGCGAACTGGCTCTGTGCAGTAACCCAGTCATAGAGCTGGATTGCTGCGTTGATTCTCATCGCGTTGCTTTTCTTCTTCGCGAGTTCAGTAATTGTCGGCAGCAAGTCGCGCAGATTCGATTCGTTGATCAATTCACTATTGAAAGTTTGTTTGGATGCCTGGAGTAAGCCCATTACAAGCACACAACCTGCATCTTGCACTCTTTCGCTGCTGCTGTTCAAGAAAACCAGGGGCTTTCTGTATTTTGCGATCGCAACTGCAGTGTAGTCCTGCAACGAATGATTCGAGAATAGCGACTCACCCAGAAGTTCGTAGACGTCTTCTCTCTGTGATGCAGCAAGTGCCCCGGCGACATCGACGCGGAACCAGTATTCATCCGCATTTATCAATGCTTGCAGTGTATCCTTCGCTTTCTCGGTGCCAAGTCGTCCGAGCGCATAAGCGATGTGGCAGAATGCTGCACTGCCATTATCGACGGTATCATTCAAAGCACGACTCATGCGCTCGTCTGCTTGATGAACTTTGTAGTGAGCGAGCATGTTAGCTGCATTTGCGCGCACCATCCAGTCTGGATGTCCAAGTGGATCTGATTGATTCGACCAGGATTCATCTTCGAGTTTTGGCAACAATAACTCTGGCGCGCGCTCTTTATGCGCTGCTTCGCCAAAAATCGTTTTTAGTTTTTCGTCCCACCACAACGGTTGAACTTTGAGAGCGATGCCGAGTTGCAAACTGCTGTTATTGTCCAGAGCCTCGAAAATGTCGGCTCTAACATCTTTGTAAGAACGTTGATTGTCTGGAGTTGAGCCCACGAGCCCGTGATAAAGCAAAAAGTGCTCAAGCACGTAATCGTCGATTTTTGCCGCAGGCTTTTCTCGGAAAGAAAAGGCGACTTGCTTTAACCGCTTTGCAATCGAATCTAATAGCCCAGCCATGCACTTCTCCGCAAGACAGTGCACAGCTTAACAGAGTAGGCGCACAATTTCGTCTGATTAACTTAAGCTCGGGTTATTATGTTCGTTCGGCAGCCAAATTCTGATGAACATACAGCATCTCTTCGAGCAAACATTAGCCTTCATTGTCTTTCTCGCGACAGACAGTCGGTACTCTATTTCGCTCTGGTCGTCGCTGATTGTTCTCCTTCTCTACCTCAACAAGAGACATGTTGTTGAATTTTTGTGGCGCCGCTTCAACCTGATTGAAGACCTTGTAATTCAAAACACTTATTTTGCAAGGATTGATAAAGCGCTAAAGATTCTTTTGATCGCGCTTGCGTGTGCTCCTTTCTTTCATCTACTTCCTCGCGTTGGTGAGCGTATCGCCAGTGGAATCGCGCTTTTCGTTATTCCCTTCGCTACGCTGTACATTATTGTTCAAGCCATCGACCTTGTGTTCTTCGGCTGGTACTTGACCAAGAAGCGTGATGCAAACGTTCCATCGGTGCTGCGTGCCTTCGTAATTGGTGGCATCTACATTGTCTTTGGTTTGATTTTTCTCGAGTGGGCACTTGGCGTAAACGTACTGCCACTGCTCGCTACATCGACAGTCGTTACCGCTGTTCTCGGTCTTGCGTTGCAGGACACTTTGAAGAATCTCTTCGCCGGATTGACGATGAGTTTCGAGCGCAGATATCGTCAGGGTGATTGGATCATGTTTCGTTTAGACGCGGTAAACAGCACGGTTGGACAGGTTTCAGAGATCGGTTGGCGCACGACTCAGATTCGCACTCTCGATAACAATTTTGCTGTCATTCCAAACTCGATGTTCACTACTTATCAGGTCGTGAACTACAGTTTGCCGACGCCATCTTACGCAAAAATCATCGAGTTTCCTGTCAAGACAGACGCCCCAATTCAAGACGTTCTGGATGTTTTGCAGCGTAATGCTCTGACCGTTAAAGGTGTTCAGTCAGAACCGGCACCAGAAGCCATTCTACTTACAGTCAAACCGGATCATCTCGTCTGCCGATTGCGATTTTATGTCGAAGATTTTGCGCACGGTGATACGTTGAGCGGAAGAGTCAGCGAAGCATGCATCACGGAACTGTCGAAGTTGGACGTTGTGCCTGCTGTTCCTCCTGCCAATCCTCGTAAATCGCAGATTGCGTCAGACGCGGTCAAAGAGGCGAGAGCTGCCTGGGAAGCGGAAAATAGCAAAGGGAACTAAAGAATTGTTGTCATATCGAGGTCAAGCAGTGCCTCGATGCTAAGATCAGCGGTCGTTCCCAGTTCATAAGCGAGGCTTTTGTGAATACTTTTCTCAGCTCGACACAAGAAGCGTTGAAAGAACAATATGTGGCATTTGCGAAAGAGCATGTGATGCCCGTTGTGGAAAAGCTTGAAAATCAATCTTTGAATCTCAAAGAGCTCATGCAGAAACTGGGTCAGCAAGGCTATCTTGGAATCACGGTTGCCAAAGAATATGGCGGAGCCGGTGGCAAGTTTATCGATCTTGCTTTATTTGCTGAAGCAATAAGTTTCTACGATGCCGGTCTCGGTCTGACACTCGCTTCGCACTACGGAGTAGTCGAGCTTGTGAATACATTCGGCACAGACGTTCAGAAATCCCGCTACTTGCCTCTGTTGGCTCGTGGTGAGTGCATCGGTGCGCTAGCTATCAATGAACAGCAAGCTGGAACAGATTACGCAGCAGTTCTTGCAAGTGTTGCAAACAATACTTTAGACGGTGAAAAGACCTGGGTCGTAAATGGTTCCATCGCCGGACTCTATGCCGTTCTTGTAAAAGAAGAGAACGGCAATTTAGCGATCAGATTGGTTGATGCTTCTGCTGAAAATTCGATTGCTGTTGGAGAGAACAAAGCGAAACTTGGTTTGAAAGCCGCTGTCACAAACGATGTCAAATTCCAAAAGCATGCGCTCGGAAAAGACTCTCTCTTTGCAGAAAGCAAAACGCAAGAAGCGCTTCAAACAGCGATGAATGTCGCAAAAGTAATTGCGGCTGCAACATCACTTGGTGTGGTTGAAGCTGCTATGGCGACTGCTGCTGAACACGCCCGCACTCGCGAGCAATTCGGACAGAAGATTTCTCAATTCCAGGGCATTCAATGGAAGTTAGCCGATATGTCTATGGACACTGCGGCTGCTCGTCTGCTGACGTACCGAGCCGCCTGGAGTAAAGACGGCAAACCGGAAGAATTCGCAAAAGACGCTGCAATGAGCAAGTACTATGCCGCTAAAGTTGCACGGGTGCACAGTGCGGAAGCCGTTCAGATTATGGGTGCGCTTGGAATCATGGCAGACAATCCGACAGAGCGTGCTTATCGCGATTCGAAAGTGCTTGAAATCGCCGAAGGCACATCGGAAGCGCAGAAGCTTTTGCTAGTCAAAGAATTGGGCATATAACAGGCGGCAGCCCAATCGAAGCTATATAATCGGAGTTGCCCACTTATCCCGCAACTTTGGAGTTGTTTGTTCATGACACAAACGCTGTCGTCTGACTTCCGTGTGAAACTTTTTGCGGTAACTCTTGCGACCGGTCTACTTGGATTTTGTGGTCAACATGCTCTCGCCGACGACGGCTACTTTCGAGCAGGTGTGCAGGCTTATGCCAAGCGAGATTACAAAAAGGCTTACAGCTACTTTATGGCGTCAGCGAAGGGCAACCCTTACGATATCGAGAATATTTACTATCAAGCTTTGACTTTGCAGCAGTTGCACAACAACAAAGCTGCAATCAAATTGTATGCTTCACTCGTTTCTAATTTTTCTTATTCTCAACCAGGAAAGCTTGCAGCCAACGCGCTTTCAAGATTAGACCCCGAATACTATCGTCAGCTTACGAGTAAGGGTGGTGCGGCGAAGGCAACTTCTGCCGGCTCGCGTAGCACCATCAGTAGTGCTTCATCCAGCGAGGCATTGAGCCCCGACTTCGCCAGCCTGCCAAATGATGTGCGAATTCCATACATTCGTGAGAACGGGTTGCTTGCCGTCGATGCATCGGTTAACAACCGACCGATGAAAATGCTTTTCGACACTGGAGCCGAAAGTTGCTCTTTTGGTAAGAATCATTTGAAAGATGCTTTTTTGTCCGGTCCAAGCGGAAAGGCGACTGGTGTCTCGATCGGTGTCGGTTCATCTGCCGGCGTGGATACATGGCAGATGCCTGTAACGCTTAAGGTTGGTCCCATTGAGCGACGCAATTTCGAAATTAGTGTGCAAGATCAAATGAACAACAAGCCACTGCTTGGGCAGACGTTCTTCAAAGATTATCAATTCACGATCGAGAAATCGAACGACGAATCCGGGAGCATTCACTTCATCAAAAAGAGTGCTGGTATTTCGCGAGTGTCTGCACTGCCTAGCAGTTCGAGAGACAACTATGCTGTACCATTTACGCGTTCTGGTAGAAACTTGCTAGTGAATGTCGAAGTGAACGGCAAACAGATGCCTATGTTTTTCGATACAGGTGCAAGCTCAGTTGCGTTTACGGCAGATCAGCTAAAGCGTGCAAATATCAATATTCCAGATGATGCACAGACTTCGGTAACATCTGGAATTGGTGGCGATACGCCAACTCAAAACTTTGCCGTACAGCGAATAAAAATGGGACCGATTGAAAAATCTAATTTCATGGTGAGCTGTGTAGGCGCCGCTCAAATGCCGTATCCTCTGCTTGGGCAGAGCTTCTTCGGTGAATGGCAGTACACCATAGATAATGCGAACAGCGTGATTCGCTTTGTGAGAAGGTAATATGCCCGCACTATCGGTGGTGATTGTCGCGCAAGACGAATCGCGCACGATAGGTCGCGTGCTTGATGCCGTCAAGTCGTTAGCGTCTGAAATCATACTCGTTGATTCGGGTTCGACGGATGGGACGATTGACATAGCCACCAAATCTGGTGCGCGGGTAATTCATCAGGATTGGCTTGGGTACGCTGCTCAAAAGAATTTTGCCATCGAACTGGCTGCAAACGAGTGGATTCTCAGTTTGGATGCCGATGAAGTGGTTACGCCTGAATTGGCTAAAGAGATTCAAGATACGCTGGACAGTCCCTCACTCGAAAACTGTGATGGTTACAAGATTCCGCGTGTGCTATTCATCGGTGATACGGCTGTACGCCACGGCGGTTTTTACCCGGATGCTCAACTACGTTTGTTCAAGAAGAGCAAGGGGCGCTTCAACGATCGAATCGTGCACGAGGCAGTAAAGGTTGCTGGAGCCGTGGGTAACCTGCACAGCGATCTGCTGCACTACGCTTATCCCGACGTGAATGGATTTACTGCCGCGATGGAGAAGTATGCAAAACTCTCCGGCGCTGAGTACAAAAAGAGTGGCAAAGCTAAGTGGAAAGGACATCCGCTCAACGAGCTCTTTCACCCTGGCTGGACATTTTTCTATCGTTTCATTGTGCGCCAGGGTTACCTGGATGGAAAACTTGGTTGGGAATTGAATTCGATTTATAGCGAATATGTCCGAAACAAGATCAAGTACAGCCGTGAATCATAGTTCGATTTAGTTTTCGTCCAAAATCTTTTGCATTAGCTGTCGATAGCGTTTGTAGTTTTGCTGATAATCACCGTCAGCATCATCGCCATTCGAGCCCGCCACTACCGATGGTGCAGGGTCGGAGTCTTTCAGCCAGGGTGCGACTCGATCAAGAGTTTGATCGTTGACCCATCGACGCGCAAGAAGTACTTCGCCGATAGTCATGCCGCTAATCTCGCTGTCTGATTTAGCGAGGTCAGCTTGTGCCTGAGAAATAAGTTTTTCGTCCAGCAAAATCTGAAGCAATCTCAGGTCCTTGCTGGTCTGATTATTGCCCACAATTCGACTTAGGAGACTTCGATGTCGACGCGTTTTCCGTGCCGACTGGCAGCCGCTCGAATCAGCGAACGCAACGCGGAAATCGTCTTGCCATCTTTGCCGATCAGTCTGCCTGTTATCGAAGGTTCGCACGTAACAGACACACGACAACGACCCGGATAAAGGGTCTGTCGATCAAACTGCAAAGAATCCGCGTCGCGCGCCAGAATCTTGAGTATGTACTCCGCCAAGTCTTCAGCAGCGGTCGAGTTGCTTAGCTCGCTGCTTTGGAAGCGCCGGTAGCCGCCTGGCCTTCCGCCCCTGCCTTTTTGATTAAACTTGCCACCGTCTCGCTTGGCTGGGCGCCGTTTTTCATCCATTTTTCGACCGCTTCTTTGTTTAGCTTCAAATCTTTCGATTGGGGATTGTAATAGCCTAGCTCTTCGATCGGCTTACCGTCTCTACGGTTACGGCTATCCACAGCTACAATTCTATAATGCGGTGCTTTTTTGGCTCCAATTCTTTTAAGCCTAATTTTTACCACGTCTAATTCCTCGAACCTCTTGTTATCTGAACTGCCTGCACCCGGCGGGTTTCGGCACACTATTAAGTCTACGCAGCGGTGCTGCCCGACTCGGCCGCTCGACAATTCAAGCAGCTTCGCTTATATGCGTTCGCTATTCTAGCAGGTGCCCAGCCTTACCGTTTCTTCTTTTTGCGATAGTAGCCGGAAGGTGGGCCGCCTTTTGGCGCTTTCGGGGCTTGTCTGAATCCAGGCATTTGCATTCCTGGTGGTAGTGCTGGACGCCCTGGTTGTTGTGTTGGAGCGCCGCCAAAGAGCCCCGGCATGCCGCCTGGCGCATCTCCGCCGCCAAATCCACCCATCCCTGGGAAGCCGCCGCCGCCGAACATTCCGCCCATTCCGGGCATGCCACCGAACATTTTTCTAACCTGATTCATCATTTGTCGCATCTGCTCAAACTCGTTTAACATTTGGCCGACTTCGCTGTCTTTGATGCCCGCGCCCTTCGCGATACGTCTGCGACGACTCATATCAATAAGCTGTGGATTTCTCCTCTCGGCAACTGTCATAGAATCGATAATAATTTCGTACTGACGGAATTTAGTTTCACCTTCAGTCGCAATTTTGTCCTGCACGTCTGAAGAAAGCCCGAGCGCTCCGCCGATGCCCATCATCTTCATGATGTCGCCCATCGGTCCCATCTTCTTCATCATCTTTTGCATCTGCACGAACATCTCGAGATTGAAATCTTCGCTCAGCATGCGCTTCGCGGCGCGTTCTGCTTCTTTCTCATCGATGTGTTCTTGAGCGCGTTCGACCAGGGTGAGCACGTCGCCCATGCTGAGAATTCGGCTAGCCATGCGGTCTGGGTAGAAGGCTTCGAGCTGATCCATCTTTTCGCCGGTGCTCAAGAATTTGACCGGTTTACCAACCGCTTCGCGCACAGAGAGCGCTGCTCCACCGCGGGCGTCGCCATCGACTTTGGTCAGAAGCAATCCGGTCACGTCCATCTGAGTATTGAATGTCTCAGCGACGTTGACCGCTTCTTGTCCTGTCATCGAGTCTACGACGAGAATTTTTTCGTTTGGTTTGAGGGAGCGATCAAGCAACAGAAGTTCTGCCATCAGATCTGTGTCGATTTGCAGTCGTCCTGCAGTGTCCAAAATTACCGGGTTGTAGCCCTTCGCTTGTGCCTCTTCGACTGCCTTTTCGCCGATGTCTTGCACATCTTTGCTGTCATCGATCGTGAAGACCGGAACGCCGATTTGCGTACCCAGAGTTTGCAATTGTTTGATCGCAGCAGGACGTTGTACGTCGCAGGCAACGAGCAGTGGATTCTGTCCTTCTTTCTTCAACTTGGCTGCAAGCTTGCCGCAGGCAGTAGTTTTTCCAGAACCTTGTAGTCCGAGCAACATGATGATCGCGGGACCACCTTTCATATCCAGCGGAACGTTTTCGCCACCGAGGATGGTGACAAGCTCGTCATAAACAACTTTGATGAATTGCTGACCAGGGCTGACCGCATCTAAAACTTCGGTTCCAAGCGCTTTCTGTCTGACGCGTGAAATGAAGAGTTTGACCACCTTCAAGCTGACGTCTGCTTCGAGCAGCGCTTTACGAACATCGCCAATCGCTTCTTCGATGTTGTCGGCGGAGAGCTTGGCGTCGCCGCTCATCGTTTTGAATGCGCCTTGCAGGTGGTCTGTCAGATTGTTGAACATGTAGGATTTGCCTCTTTAGTCCGTTATTCGTCGGAGATTTATCGTACTGGTGTGAATTCTTTGATTAGACTGATTTTGTTGCTGGCTTCTGCCGGGTAGCAAAGCCAGTTGGATTCGTAGTTGCCTTTAACTAGAGCTTCGATCGTCGGAGAAAGCTTCGACAGTTCATTTACTTCACCAGTGTCGGTGCGGACCACGATTTCAGTCTGTGGCACCGCAGCATCCGGGCGATAGTAATCGTATGGGCGGATTCCAGTCGATTCTACATTTACGTAGTAGTCGGGATCGAATCCCAGCGCTGCCACCACTTTTCTTGACTCTTCTTTCAAAGCTTGAATTTGACCGCGATCCTGGAATGGAATTTTTGTCGCTTTAGGCAATCTTCTGTGCAGGAATCTGGATGCGAGATCCGCGAGAATCGCATCTGGGTCTTTCGACCATTGTTTGATGTGATAAGTCATTTGCACATCGTCGAGTGTCGTGTACTCTTCGACTGTCAGCTCTTCGCCCGAAAGCCACTTTCTAGTTGGCCCGTCGATGAACTTGATGCCGACTCCATCTCTCATCAAATGACGCGCGCGATTCACCAGTTGATTCAACAGCGCTCGTGCAGCGAGATTTTTTCGATGATAGTAGACCTGGGCATACATGCTGTAACGTGCGAACAAGTAGTCCTCAACCGCAGTCTGCCCCTTCTCTCCTACCACCAAAATACGATCGTTATCTTTGTCGATTTCCAGAGAGCGCAAAATTCTCTGCAATGCGAATAAACCATATGCGGTACCAGTCATGTAACTGTCGCGCAATAAATAATCGAATCTATCCACATCGAGCTGACTGGAAACAATGTGCGAAACGTACTTGGGATAGTATTGCTTCTTCAGTACTTTGACGATTTTTTCTGCAAATCCCGGTTCGAAATCTTCGAGAACGCGGCGAACACCAGTATCTCCAGCGATAATTTTGCATGACCATTCTTCGTGGTCGTAGTGCAGAATTTTTTCGGTCACATGACTGTATGGTCCGTGACCGATGTCATGCAAAAGAGCAGATGCAAGAATGAGCGGACGCAACTCTTCAATCCCGTCTTCGCGCTCGC
Source organism: Drouetiella sp. (assembly GCA_036702965.1). Lineage (GTDB taxonomy): Bacteria > Cyanobacteriota > Vampirovibrionia > Obscuribacterales > Obscuribacteraceae > PALSA-1081. Next base: position 37,092 of record DATNPZ010000011.1, on the reverse strand, counting down.
TAATCATATTCACGAGCTGTGAAGCAACGTGCATGACGCCGAATGAATGTGTAAAGCGCGAATTTTCAGCGCCTTGAAAAGTGAAGTAAGAAACCCCGAGTTGGTGCACGCGACGCAGACGTTGAAACTCTTCCGTATCAACGAGGTTCATGATTAGCTGCTCGGCGGGCTTGTCACGATCCAGCACGATGTCTTGATGAATCGGATCGAGATATGTGCGCTTATGAGCGGGACGTGTCATTTTTCCTCGGACTGCAGAAACGAAAGTATGGAACCAACATGCACTTGGCGTTGGCACGTCCAGTCAAGTCTGGCAGCTTACTGCCCAAACTACCTCTGGTTGATAGTGAAGGATATTATACTTGGCAAAGTATCTGGTATACAGCTTTGTTGCAAGCGCCACCCGACATCCCTCTCAGCCTGGGTGATTTGGTCGGAATAAGTTTCAGAACATTTCGCGAACGACTACGTACGTTCGTATCCATGTTGTTCTGGCCGACAATGCTCGCTACTTTCAGCGTGGCTGGCATCCGCTGGTGTAGTTTGCACTTCCTCAATGCTCGAACGCTTGAACTCTCACCGGTGTTGCTGCATGGCGGGGCTATCTTCGTATGCTTTGCGCTGCTCACGTTTGCGCAGTGGGAGCTTGCTTTGCGAAGTATCGCGGTAACGCGCGCCGCTCTTGGCGCGGATCTGGATGTGAAGACTTCGCTAGTTTACGCGAAGCGTCGCAAGTGGGCTGCCATGCTGCTTTATAACGCAGCCGTGTTCGTTCCTGTGGTGATGATGTTGCTCTGGGCTGGTGTGACTGTCGCCTACGTCTTTCTATACGGACACGGCAAAGGAATGCAGCCTATCTCGTTCATTTTCTTCTCGCTTGTCGGACTGAGTGCGACTGTGACCATCTGCTGGTCTTTGTTGATTTCTGCAATGGCTTTTACGATCTTGTCTTTCGAAGATGTGAAATTGGGTGAGATTTATTCACGCACTTTCAAGCTCACGCATGCGTACCTCTGGCGAGGTGGTTCTTACATGATTTTGCTTAGCGTTACGTTGTTCGCTGTCGCAACGGCGGTCAATTTGCCGCTTTTAGCAGTTTCGTTGGTGGACGCAATTCAGAGTCACTCATTGACTGCGACGAATTACGAAGAGCCGATGTATTTGCAGATCATGAGTGCTGTCTCTGACAGTTTCATCAACATCATTCTGCTCGGCGTAGCGCCGATCGGTATGGGTTTTTACTACCACGATCTTTGCTTGCGTTCAGAAGGGCGCGACATCGTGTCTCGCATCGCAAAGCTGAAAACACCTTCAGTGCTTTAGGCGAACGAAGACCTACATAATCAATCCCGGCACTTGCAACGTGGAGCAGTGACGCTTTGTGCTAACTGATTCTTTTGGGTTTATCGAAAGCGGGCAGAAGAATAGACGCCAGGGCGAACAACATCATCACACCGAAGACTTTCTCTGAATGTTTATGAAATGCATCGAACTTGGTGTGCGCTTCTTCGTTGCTTCTGATTTCCGGTAGTAATTGTTTCATCGGTGGAACGATACCGAGTGAGAAAGTCATTGCTGCTGCTGCTGAAATCAAGCTTGTAGCCCATCTTGCCTTGGTTAACTTAGAGGCCGCTTGCTTGTTTTTGACGAAGTCCAAAATTTCCGCAATCACCAAAATCACAGCACAGGCTAGAGCGATAGTGCTGAAATTCAAAAAAATGGGAGCGTTGTTCATCGCTGCATCTGCGATGGGAAGCCCCTTTTCGCGTGCTGCTCTGACAAGAGTGATGGCGGCGAATGTAATCATTCCTGCGCCACCAAAAAGAATAGAAAGAGTGATCGACCGAAGTATCTGACTCAGAGTTGACATAAGTATCTCGAATTGGTCTGCCGACGGACAATTCTATCTGCTTGCCCTGACACGCGCACACGACGAGTCAAGATGAACTGAAATATATCTGGCGGGATATGCTCATGCATCGTTGTGTAGATATATTTGAATCCGAGAATTACTTCACATTCGCACGGAGCAAAATCCTCAGCGCAATTCAATGTTGCGCAGTATTGAGCAGAGTTTATTTTGAGGATGACGACCTATTGGCATTCTCCATCTGCTTAAGTAAATAGCCTGAGTGAGACCCCAAGTTATGGGCTACCATGGGTGTGTGCTAGAAGGTCGCTGCAGATTGCTGCCCGGCTGACAAATACAAGTCGAGTCGTCAAGCGTCGTCGAAGGCACCAGCCTAAAGGTCAAGGAAAAAACTATAGTGATTGGTTATGTTGCACTTTTCATGATTTTTTACACGTGGCACGCGATGGGCATCACCATCGGGTACCACCGCTTGCTTTCGCATCGCTCATTCACGACGTCGAAACCGGTTGAATATTTCTGGGTGCTGGCTGGTTATCTAGCTTTCGAAGGTTCGCCGATCTGGTGGGCGACTATCCACCGCGCGCACCACAAACACGTTGACACTGCGCTCGACCCGCATTCACCACGCGCTTCCGGTTTCTGGTACTCGTTCACCGGTTGGTTGAATGAGAAGACTTATCTCAGTCACTTAGATCCGTACAAGCAGTGCAAAGATCTCGTTGCCGATCCAATCTACGTATTCCTCGAGCAAGGTGGAAATCTCCCTCGTGGTCACGCTCTCGGTTTTGCAACTTGCTTTGCGTTCAGAGGTTTGTTGTGGGCTTTGTTCGGTTGGCAGGTTGCTCTCTGCTCCTTGCTCGCAGGTATGGCAGTTCTCTCGATTCCTTTGATGCTCAATGTCGTTTGCCACATGCCGAAGCTTGGTTACAAAAACTATGCTTTGTCTGATGACAGCGTAAATGTCTGGTGGGTTGGTTTGTTGGCGATGGGCGAAGGATGGCACAACAACCATCACGCTGCTCCAGGTTCTGCTCGCAGCGGAATGTTGCCACACGAATTCGACGCTACCTGGTTGATGCTCCAGTTCATGAAGAAGATCGGATTGATCAGCCGCATGACTGTTGCAGACCACGATGTGCTCATCGCCCGCGCTAAGGCTGAACTTGAAAGACAAGCCAAGCTCAGACCAGTTGGTGCACCGGCTCCTCTGGCACCACCAATGGTGGCGAGCAGAATGACTGTTCTCCGTGAACGAGTACGATATAGAAGAATGCGCAGAGCAACTTCAAAAGCGTAATCGCAACGAATAAAAAATTGAAAGCGCCGTTTCTGAGGAGACGGCGCTTTTGTTATGCAGGCTGTAAGCGATGGAACGTGTTATTCGGATTGCAAGCGACAGAAGAGCTCTTCCGCTATTAGGTCGGACTGCGTATGCAAGTTATTCGATTACTTGAACTTTGCCGGCTGCAATCGTGTCTTCGGCGACCATGTGGTCGGGTTGAACCGCATCGAGCAATTGCAGTTTGCGCTTCGTGTCCACATCAATCAATGAGAGCCAGACGGAGTATTGTCCCGGTGTCAGTTTGGGCAGTTTCAAATCTTCTTCCCAGGTGATTGGTTTGCCCGCGATCCATTTATTAGTTGGAGGATTTGGAGTGTGTAGCGATCGCATGATCGGCTTGCCACTTGTATCGCGCAGTTCCAGTTGGATTTTGAAGCTGCCTGCGACATCCTTATCGAACTGACGATGTGGGCGCATTGCAGTTGCACTGCCGAGATTCAGAAAAGTGAAAGAGGCTTTCATCGATTGTCCAGATTTCACATCTGCCGGCAGAGTGATGTTTTGATACGCGAGTTGATATCCCAACTTGGCTCGAAGTTGGTCCAGCGTAGTGGTCATCGCGCTGTCTTTGGATAAGAAAAATTGAGCTGGCACCTCGACAAAACTAATTCCATCGTCCAGCGCAAATTTTGAGAGTTTGTCGAGCGATTCCGCTGTAATTGCCGGAGTCAGCTTGTAGCCAGTAAAAGTGTCCGGCTTGAACTTGAGCAAGACTCGATATTGATCGAATCCGTGTCGTGCGTCGCTGATGTTCTGGCGTGTCAGGTAAACGCGCTGTCCGTAACGGTAAATCAGGTAATCGCTAAGTTCATCGAGTGATGTTTCGCCAGCTCGGTTTGCGGTCGGTGGATCGATGTCGAAGTTCAATCGACAAGTCGGAAACGCATGCGGAAACAGATCTGCAACGTATTTCCAGTGTTGAACGAGCTGTCTCTGATTCATGCCAAACTCAGTCTTGAGCGAATTTTCGAGCTTGTCGTGCTCTAGCTTATTGGCGATGTTTGGAATGACGAGAGTACCACCCTCGATGCCACCACCAGTAATGCCAACGCTGTGCAGGTTCGGATTCTTGTCGTAACGAGCACCAACTGCATTGATAAAGTTCGCCCATTTCGCTAGATAAGTTGAGTCCCAGAAGACCGGCATAGTGACTGCCTTCCCATCCGCGTTATTGTAGGTGACGGATTTGGCACCAGCGGTGAATACCCATTTGGGCGTATCCGACTCAGTCAATCCACAAGTCGATAAGCGCAACAGGACTGTCTTTTTCTGTTGCCCGGCCATTTCCAGCAACTTGTCGATCTGTTTCCAATCGTATTCACTTTCAGTCGGCTCGCATGCAGACCAGGGCAGTATCACGCTCAAGCCATTGACTGCTGGGGATTCCAGCAGAGTCTTCAGTGCTGACTCGTCTTGTATTTGTGTCGCATCGACGGACGCAAACAATCCCAATTCTTTATTCGATGTTGCTTTCGCGCCTGCTAACTCTGTGCCTTTGAAACTGCGTTTTTGAATCAGCCTGTCTTGCGAATCGTTTGTGTAAGACTTTTCGTGAATTGGATTGAGATACTTCATGAACGACCCAGCGGTGCTCTTGTGCAGCCTGTCGCTCTCTTTGACCTCTGTCTTTTGCGCTGCGTCGTCTTCATCTGCGGCGGGTGTCGAGGCGGTTGCATCATCTGCCATCGCTCTTGTTGCAAAAGAAAGTGAGAGCGCCAGTGATACCGATGCCAATGTCAGCATGCGTTGTGTAATAAGCATTGTTTCTCCGTCTCGAACACGTGATCTCAATTAACCGGGGCTGAGCAACGCGCATCGCGGCTCTGCACAAATGTTTGATTTTACCTTTGAATGGTTCGTGATGTCTTAAGCGCCGTTATTTGTGTGTTACCATGCCCGCTGTCACAGCAGGCTTTCGCTTGCTCTGCGCGGAGAACCGAAGTTGAGTCTGACATACCTAGGGCATAGTGCCGTTCAATTTCAAGCGAAAGGCTTGATCGTCTATGTCGACCCATACTTCAAAGATCCCGTAGATTGGACGACTCTTCCGAAAGCGGACCTTGTCATGTTGACCCACGGTCATTTCGACCATGGTGTGCTGATGTCGCCGCAACTTTATGAAGCGTGGAAGTGCAAATTTCTTGCACCGCGAACTCTCGTGCAGTGGATGCAGCGTAAGTACAAACGCAAGATACCTGCGGACGCTTTCATCTCGATTGCGCACGGCGAAACGATTGATTTCAGAGGAATGACGATTACGGCTATTCCAGCCTTGCACCCTGTGAATCGTCTCGGCAAAACGATTTTGAGACTATTTGCGCGTTCCTCTGCGCCTGGCAAACCAGTCAACGGATATTACTTCGACGGTTACTATCACGCCGGCGATACCATTTATACGCCGACCATCCCGGATGCGTTGAAGGCGCTGCCACCTGTTCAGACGGCTTGTCTGCCCATCGGCGGTAAATATGGAGTTGCTTCTCCGGCCGAAGCTTTGAAGATCGCCGAACAAATTGGTGCGACGCGAGTCGTTCCCCTCCACTGGCAAGCGTTAGTCGAACAAGTGCCATTCCGCTATCAATCTTCAGACCTGGTAAAGCTGGGCAAAGACACCAAGACAGCAGTTTCAATCTGCCCGCTCGCTATCGGAGAATTGCTCGAACGCGAGGAAGTGCCTGATTCTTCGGCTGTCAAAGCGCCACAATAAGTTCGATCGGCGAAATTTATCAGCAACTGGGAAAAGCCTGTATATTTCCTTACTGCCGCCGCCTAAATTCGTCTTCTTTGGGTAAAACGTAAATGGGGGCCCACTAGCGGCGTATAGTTCCTGACGGTTCAACCGGATGCAGGGACTGGCTAAGTGAAAGTTGAATGATACAAAACCAACGGCAGGACAATCGCCATAACATTCGATTGCCAAATCAGGCGAACATCCCGGATTTGAAGCAAATCTACGCCCTGCAAAATCAAGCGCAAACTAATGTTGGGCGCACCGTCGAACTGCCTTTTGGTGAGGCGCCGGAAGAATATGTATTGACTTTAAATCGCGATAAAGCAAAAGGAGATTGGCTCTGGATGCTGTATCGAGGTCAAGGCGGCGAGTCGTTTCTCGAGTGGAGTTACGTCACACCCGACCCAGGTGTGATTCACAACGTAATCGCAGCGCAATTTCCAGGGTCCACTTTGAAGCCAAAAATTTTGCAACCAGACAAAGACGAAGTGCAGCAGCCTCCTTTGACTGAAAGTGAGCGCTTGAAGATCAGTCAATCGATCACCGGCGGTTACGACATGACACAGAGTGCGAATCAAGATAGGCAATCTGCAACCGGAGGCTTTGCTAGGCTGCAGCGCGCAACGCTCGAGGGCGAACTGGAAAATCTTTCCGTGCCGAATCTTTTGCAGTCAATTTCGATTGGAAAAATGACTGGTCGTCTTGAAATCGCCTCGAGTACAGATGTCGCAAATGTTTATTTTTTCGACGGTGCTCCGTTGCATTGCTCGATGCGCGGAGTCGAAGGAGATGCCGCCATCATCGAGCTTGTCAGTTGGGATTCGGGTGCCTTCCGCTTTTATCCCGAACCGAAGACGCGCGTAGAATCAGTTAAGAAGCGCCTTGACGTCTTGCTTATCGAAGGAGCAGCGTTCACGGATCAACTGAAATATTTGAGTGCACAAGGGCTCGCTCTCGAATCTTTCTTGATGCGCAAACATAACAACATCTCCGAGACCAAATTCGATGAGATGACCGCCAAGGCGGCGTGCTCAGACATGCGGTTGTTGAAGGGCTTCTACCAATCTATTGATAGTAAAAGCACGCTTGTTGAAATCTTGCGTCGTCGCCCGCTCCCAAAAACAGACTGGATCGCCGTGCTCTACGGTCTTGTGAGCAGCGACCTGGTGCAATTCATTTCCAATCTTCCTGAGCCGACGCTGAAGCTGACAACCGTCGCCGTACCTGCGGTGGATTGGCAGACGGTGCGGAGCTTTGAGAAGAGCATGCTGCGCGCCGACACCGAGCTGTATACATTTCCAGCTTATCTATATTTTGTAGAGAAAGAGTTCACGCGCTTCGAGCGTTTCAGTCAGCCATTCTCAATCATCATCATTGAGGCTGGTTATCGCACCGCACAAAATCCACAGTCGATCGAGCCTTTGCCCTTGAAAGCTGTAAAAGAGATGTCAAAGCGCATCGATAAATTGAAGCGCAAAACAGATTTGCTCGGGCACTACGAAACATTTGGTTTGGGATTGTTACTTCCGCTCACCGATGGGACTTCGGCGCGAAGTTTTGCGTCTCGTTTAGCAGACATTATCGTCAGCACACCGCTCAGTGCGGAGATTGACGCCAGTTCGTTAGTGTTGACAATCGGCACCGCGAGCGTTCCCGAAAGCTGTCAGGATCTTGGTGCAATGTTGGCGATGGCAAGACCGACTAAAGCTTGATCTAGTTGGGCATAAGATGGTTGTGCGAGAGCACATTTACTAAGCGTTCAGCCCCAATACAAGGAGCCAATCAAGCTTTTGCGGGAAGTATAAAGCTTTGTATAAGTTTATTAATCTTACTAGGTCGCGCAGTCATCATTGGAGCAGTACGGGCCGCCGTTTAAATAGACGTGCAAAATGTCTCGGGTCATCACCGTTTATTAACGGGGCCCAAGTATAATTCCGTTGGGTCTCCAGCTTTTAAAGCTTTGACAGGAGCATAGGGAGTTTCAAAGATGGGTAAGTCAGTAGGCATCGATTTAGGAACCACAAACTCAGTGGTAGCCGTCATGGAAGGTGGACAACCGACCGTGGTTTCCAACGCTGAGGGCGGGCGAACGACGCCGTCTGTAGTGGCATTTACTAAATCCGGTGAACGACTGGTTGGACAATTGGCACGACGCCAAGCAGTGTTGAACCCTGAGAACACTGTTTATTCGATCAAGCGTTTCATTGGACGTCGTTTCAGTGAAGTCGAAGCGGAAAAGAAAATCGTTTCGTACAAGGTAAAAGAAGGCGGCGACGGCGGTTGCAAAGTCGCTATTCAAGGGAAGGATTATTCGCCTGAAGAAATTTCAGCGATGATTCTGCGCAAGTTGAAAGAAGACGCTGAGAAATATCTCGGTGAAAAGGTCACCAGCGCAGTTATCACGGTTCCAGCTTATTTCAACGACTCACAACGTCAGTCGACGAAAAACGCAGGCACCATCGCTGGACTGGAAGTGCTGCGTATCATCAACGAGCCGACAGCAGCCGCTCTTGCGTATGGTCTAGATAAGAAAGAAAACGAAACCATTCTCGTATTCGACCTCGGCGGCGGTACATTCGACGTATCCGTTCTCGAAGTAGGCGACGGCGTTTTCGAAGTTAAGGCAACTTCTGGTGACACGCACTTGGGCGGAGACGACTTCGACCATTGCATCGTGACCTGGGTTGCAGACGAGTTCATGAACCTTGAAGGCATCGACCTTCGCAAGGACCGTCAAGCTTTGCAGCGTCTTACAGAAGCTGCTGAAAAGGCGAAGATCGAACTTTCATCAGTCATCGAAACCAACCTCTCGTTGCCGTTCATCACGGCTGACGCCACTGGTCCGAAGCACTTGGAAATGAAGTTGACCAGAGCTCGTTTCAACGAACTCACACGTCACCTCGTAGAAAGATGCCGCGCACCGATGGAACAATCGTTGCGTGACTCGAAGTTGAGCTACGAAGCGCTTGATGAAGTTGTACTCGTAGGTGGTTCGACAAGAATTCCAGCCGTACAAGAACTCGTTAAGAGCTTGACTGGTGGAAAAGAGCCTAACCAATCCGTTAACCCAGACGAAGTGGTTGCGGTAGGCGCAGCGATTCAAGCCGGTGTACTCGGTGGTGAAGTTAAGGGCGTTGTACTCCTCGACGTTACTCCGTTGTCACTGGGTATCGAAACGATGGGCGGCGTCATGACCAAGTTGGTCGAACGCAACACCACAATTCCAACTCGTAAATCAGAAGTATTCTCGACTGCTGACGACAACCAGACCGCGGTAGACATCTACGTCTTCCAGGGTGAACGTCCGATGGCACGAGATAACAAACTGCTAGGGAACTTCCGTCTCGACGGAATTCCACCTGCCTCCAGAGGGCAACCTAAGGTAGAAGTTACCTTCGATATCGACGCAAACGGGATTATGAACGTCACCGCACGCGATCAATCGACAGGTAAAGAGCAGAAGATTACGATTACTGCCAGCACAAACATGTCGAAAGAAGACATCGAGCGCTTGGTCAGAGAATCAGAATCTCACGCCAGCGACGACCGCCGCCGCAAAGAAGAAGCCGATGTGCGCAACGAAGCCGACAGCATTTGCTATGCGGTCGAACGCCACATTCGCGAACTTGGCGACAAGGTCACGGCAGGCGAGAAGTCCAGAGCCGAAATGTTGGTCAACGATTTGCGCCAGAAACTCAAAGACGGCGCCGATCAGGAAACCATCAAGAGCATCATGAACGAACTCCGCGGTGCGTTGGTACTGTTGCAACAAGCAGCACATCAACACGGCGGCGGCTCGAACGGTGATGACATGGGCGGCATGGGTGGAATGGGCGGTGAAGCCGGTTACGGTGACTACGGTGGCCAAGCCCACGGTGGTGACGACGGCGGATACGGCGCCGGTTACGGCGGTTCTGATGAAGTTGTGGATGCTGAATTCCACGCTTCGGAAGAGTAACGACCCAGACCTCCAAGGTTCGAAAACTTGCAAGGCGCCTGCGAATGCAGGCGCTTTTCTTTTTCTGGTTAGAATGCGCTCGACGGTGTTATTCTAAAACTAGAAGTAAAGCAGCAAACTGCTCGAAATTTGAAAGCCAGACAGGAGTTTACTTATGTTCGGCGTTACTAGGAAATCTTTGTTCTTATCAGTATGCGCGCTTACATTGCAAGTAATGCCTGCATTCGCAGATTCTGATGCTGTGCCTGTTTCGCAGGTATCAATGCAAGATGTCTCGGCTTTCGAGCAGAAGTATTTCGGTCATGTTTATGACAAAGATACGCCCGACAAGCGCATTCAGCGGCTTGAACTCTTGTTGTTTGGAGCGACACAAGACGGTGGTATGAGCGAGCGCATCGCCCGGGTCAATCAGTACGCGAGCGAGCACGCCGCTAGTCCGAAATCCGCTCAGAGCGGCGGAGCCGATAACGCCTCTCTGTCAGCTTTGGAACGTAAGATTCTGAAGAAGACTTTTGATTCAGAGCCTGCAGGGCAGAGATTGACTCGTCTAGAATCCAAAGTCTTTGGTTCTGCTTCGCCTTCAATGAGTCTGGGCGACCGTGTCTTCCGGTTGAAGAAGATGGTGAACATCGATACGCCCTCTATCAGCCGAATTCAGCCGAATCCGCGCATGGGAGATCTGGGCATGATGACGCCTTTTAGTGGCGGCGGAATGTCTGTGATTCCTTTTGGTATGGATGGTGGAAGTGGCTTTCCAGGCGGCTTGCGTGGCGGTCAGGTGGATGAAATGGCGCAACAGATGAACGCCATGATCAATCAGCTCAATCGTTCTCTGCGGAACATGCCTAGAGCGCCTAAGTCTCAAGATCCCACTGTGCCACCAGATGCGACACCATTTTTGGATGGCGTGCAGCCGTTTTTCGGTCAGCCATTTTCTGGAAAACAGATGCCGCGACTCGTTCCGCAGCCTAAGAAGCAGGATACGGAGTTGCCTCCATATCTAGACCCGAACAGCATTTGATCAACCGGGTTCGGATTCGTTTAGACTGCGTCATCTGTTGGATTCGCGTCATCGATTCCATTGGATTCGCGTCATCAAGTCTGTTGGATTCGCGTCATCGATTCTGTTGGATCGTCATCGATTCTGTTCAGCAGCCTTAAATTGCGTGTCCGGTCGTTCTTGTCTGAACATCTTTTAAGCCCTGAACTTGTCATATTAAGCGCCTTTAGCGTGCTCAGACAACTCGAGCCACTAAAATAGTCAAGTGCTATTTGCACGGCGTAACCCTTAGCAGAGACAGAGTTTGCCGAGTACAGTCGAAATCAAGCGTTCAGGTCCGTCCCAGGCGGAGCTGGAAGTAAAACCAAAGTCCTACGGTAAGAAGAAGGGACTGCAGACTGCTGCCTGTTGGGCAGTGGGGCTTTTCCTTGCGGTTAACGGCGTCCTGATGGCGACGAATCCCGATAACAAGCCTGCCAAAGGCTCGGCTAACGATTCGGTTCGGGATTTGTGGAGCGGCACTGGGTCGATTGACCTTGCCGTGAACGGGCTGGCAGAACTTAAGCAGCGTCCAACGGTCATGCTACTAGGTTCTTCGTTGATCATGCATCCCTTTTGGGCCATGGATGCTGAGAAGAACCCGCATCAGCCGGACATTTTTCACTATCATGGCTCACTTGCGTTGCAGGATGCGCTCTCCAAAGACGGAGCCCCGAACCAGCGTGTGTACAGCCTCGCGATTTTTGGCGAGATGATTTCGGACGCTTACATTTACGTCAACGACTTTATGAAAGGCGACAAAAAGCCGGATGTCCTGATGTTCGGTATCGCCCCACGAGATTTCCATGATTCGGATCTTCCGGCGCCGATGGCTACTTTTACTTTCAAGCGTCTCGTCGGAATGAACAACTTCCCGCGTTATGCGGATCTATTTTTGCCTGGTTGGAACGACAAAGCTGATTTCGTTGCTAGCCATTCATGTTTCTTCTATGGCAAACGCTGGCGCTTGCAACATGAAGTGCAGCGTGTAGTGGACAAGTTTTACGACACATTCGGTATCCCGCGAGACAATCCGCAAACGACAGCTACAGCGGATCCATCTAAGAATACTGCTGGATTTATGTTGAATGGATCAGCGGAAGAGCGGTGGAGTAATTCCACTAAGGAGTACCGCCGGCGGTATCACGGAATTGGTGACAAAGACTTGAGCATTCAAGAAGGTTTCTTGAATAAAGTTCTGACTGTGTGCGCTGAACGGCATATCAAAGTCGTTCTGGTGAACATGCCTCTGTCTCAAAAGAATCGGGACTTGTTGCCACCTGATTTCTACAAAGCATTCAGAGCAAAAGTCGGAGAGATTGCCAATCGTCCGAACGTAAAGTTCGTCGACCTCGGCGATTCACCTGAGTTCACAGAAGATGACTTCTGGGACACTGCGCATTTGAATCATCTCGGTGGTCACAAGCTGGTTAATCACATCGCACCAGCAATTTCAGAAGAATTGAACAGCCACTAAATATGGTGGCGCTGCTTCGTCGCTATTCCGCCATTCGACGGGATATTATCACGAACCCAATCAAAGAACCGATGCAGACTACGAATTGCGCTGACGCAATCACGCTTTGTACGATCGCTGCGTACAGGTCTTTTTCCGCATAGAAAAAGTAGTACAGGATGATCGAAGTTAAAATCATCGGGAAGATAAGCAGAAGCTTTTGCGAGACTTCTAGCCAAAAGCCAATCTCGCACTTCGAATCAAATTCGCGGCAATCGCAAATGGTGCCGTGCTTTATCCCGCCTTCCGGGAGCATCTCCAAATAGCCTGGCACGAGCAAAAGGCTGAATGGAGAGCAGACTGTCAAACCTCGCCAATCCGCGGATATTGCGCAAAACATCAGCAAACTGAAGAAGAAGAAGCTAACAAAATATTTGAAATATCGATAGCGACGCTCGAAAGTGTTTTCGACTTCTAAGGGACTCATGCAGTTCGCCCTCTCTCTGTGTCTTATTCGATTCTGACACATAGATTCTCAATCGAGTATATTTTTCGAAACGCGCTTACTGCGTCTGTGTTTCTTGCACGCTGATGGATTTGATGTGATCGCCTTTGGCGATGCTGTTTACGACGTCCATGCCGCTGATGACGCCGCCAAACACGGCGTATTGATTATCCAGATTTGGTTTCGGCGCCAGTGTTATGTAGAACTGGCAACTTGCAGTGTTGGGACTCTGTCCAAAGCGTGCCATTGCAACAACCCCGGCCGCGTTGTGCTTGAGTTGAGGGTTGATTTCTAGCGGCACGAAGCGTGGTTGACCGGTGCCTGGAGGGATGTACAATCCAGTTCCAGTGCCGTTCGGGCAGCCGCCCTGGATGCAGAATCCAGGTTCGACGCGGTGGAATGTCAGACCGTTGTAGAAGCCTTTAGTCGTCAGGTCGATAAAGTTCTCGCAGGTGATCGGAGCCAATTTGCGAAACAAGCGGATGGTTATTGTGCCTTTGTCTGTTTCGATTACAGCTATTGGATCTGGCTTGTTTGGATCAGGCATCTTTTCAGGATGAAACATCGCTGCGCCCGGCGTGCCCATACCGCGAGGCGTGGATGGTGGGTTCGCTCCTGAGCCAGTTGGAGGTGGCTGCGGCGCACCTGAATTCGCGGGTCTGGCTGCTGCTCCCGGTAAGCCTGGCGTAGTCAACGATGCGGCGGCTCCAGACAGACCTGGTGCGGCAGCCGTACTGGTGGCAGCTCCGGCCATTCCAGGCGCCGCAGCCGACGCTGCTGCGGATGCTCCCGTTCCGCCGCCGCTCCCCAAAGTGACATCAGGCGGAATGAGATCGTTAGGTACCTGGGCAAAAGCTCTTGGATTGAATGAAGTGGCGCAGGCACCCACTATTAGAGCGATTGGAAGGATAAAAGTTGCTGGTCGTTTCAATCTCAATCATCCACCGTTGTTGATGAACTTAATTGTAAGAGTACATGCAGAAAAAAGCGCAACGTTGCGCACTACACCCGGTGACGTTCGAAATAATCCTTTGAGCCGTCAGACGCGATTAAACATCGTCTCGACTAAAATTCGAAATCCGTCAAAACAGTTACGTGCGGGTGCAAACTCAAGTAGGATGCGGGAATTTCGGGATCAACCGAACCGAGCAGCGCGCGTTCCAGAATTTCTTTCTTGTGAGCCCCGCTTGCGATCAGGATCAATTTCTTGCTGCCGAGAATCGTGCGAATTCCCATTGTCACAGCTTTGTAGGGCACGACAGTGCTCGCTGCAAAGTATGACTTGTTCGCTTTTCTCGTCGACTCTTCTAACAAAACGCTGTGCGTCCAACTGTTCAAGAGAGTGCCAGGTTCATTGAATGCGATGTGACCGTTTCCGCCCAACCCGAGAATAGTCAAATCCAACCCGCCTTTCGACGCGATCAGTTCGTCATAGTTGTCGCACTGACTGGGATTGAATTTGTTCTCTTCTTTGACATTCGTGTATTGGTAAATGTTCGTCTGCAAAAAATGCTGAAAGGTAATTTGCTCTTCTGCGCCCACGTACTCATCAAGTGCAAAACAATTTGTCTGGGACCAGTCGAGTTTCTTTTGCTTCGACCATTCGCCTAGAATCTTGTAGCAACCAAGTGGCGAATTGCCTGTTGGCAGTCCAAAACAACTATCGGGCTTATGACGAATTTGCGCAGCTACGACCTCTGCGATCTCTTCGCTCAATGCCTCGTACTTGTCGATAATTACTGACTTCTCTTTCTGCATCTGGCTATATTATGACGCTCATTTTGTCGCGCTAAGGATAGAATGGCGATATGCGAATCAATCTTCCAGATCATAGACTGAGGTGGAAAGTTTTTTAGTAATGCAAACAAAACCCCTAAGATTTCTGGTCGCCGCGTTCGCTATCGCTGTATCGATAACACTTATCAGTCACACGGATGCAACAGCGCAGTATGGGCGCAGGTTGCCAAAGGCTGGTTTTGGTGGCGGCAGTGCGTCGAGCAGTGTCGGCACGCAAATGGTGAGTCCGTTGCCACGAGTGACCGGTGTTCATTTAATGGATGGAGTGGATCAAGGTCCACAGGCGCCGCAAAACATTGGCAACAACCAGGGCGATAACGGTCCCTATAACCCTGGAGAACAGGCTGTTAACTGGGAGCGAGTGCGTTGGGAATCGAAAAAAATGCCCTTGTTGATTTGGATCAGCCCTGGTCTGAAATTGCCGGAGTGCCCGTTTTCGCAGATTCAAGCGACGCGCGTGGATCAAGTTACGAGTATGCTCTACAGCCCGGAAGGTTTTTCTTCTCTGACTCAGTGTCCTGGATGGACTCCTGATACAAACGATCAAGTTGCTGCCGGCATCGAGCAGTGGCGTGAATTCGAGAAAGAAGGTCTGTTCAGTTTCGCGTTTACGGATGATCCCCGAAATGCTCACATCCAGGTCTTCTTCGTTGATAGCTTCAAGGAAAGCGATTCACCCGGCGGAATTCAAGTTGGTGGAATAACATCGGCGCAGATTTATCCAATTGCCCAGGCGATGAAAATGAAAATCAGGCAGAAGCCAGTCGTCATCGAGCTTTCGACTTCGGTAGATTCCACTCCTCAAAAAATGCAGGGCGCAACTGCGCATGAGTTTGGTCATGCTCTGGGGATCAAAGCGCACAGTCAGGGGATGTGGGACATCATGAACATCAGCCGAGTCACGAATGTGTTGTCGCCGGCCGACAAAGCTACCATCAGGTATCTTTATCACAAGCCTGCGCAGTGGGTTCTGTAGCCACGTCCAGGGCAAGACGCTGGCGAATCGTGGCGATGGCTTCCATGATCCAGTAGTGGCAGGTTCGCTCACCGGTCCAGAAATCGCTCATCGGTAGCAGGATTTTCAGATCCTCTTCTGTTCCATACTTTGCCATCGCCGATAGTGCATGTTGAGTCGCCGTCGATTTTGCGATCACGACTTTTCGCAAAATGGGCAGGCACTTTTCTGCCTCCAATTCGCAGAGAATGTCGACTGCGTTTTTGCTGCTCTCTTCTTCGCTGAGAGCGACTTCTGCTAACAGTTCGTTTGTCTGCGGAGACCCAATCTGTTTCAGAGCCTCTTCGCTGGCAAAGACATCGTGTTGATTGCGTAGATTTTTCAGGTTCTGGATAATCGCGCCTACAGCTTCTTGTGCGCGCAGCTCTCCTAATTGAGCAATGATCCAATCTTTCGCTAGTAGCGGAAGGTTTGGATTGTTTTGCAGTGTTTCGATCAAGAAGCTCGTGTCCCGAGATTTATCATTAGCAGCAAACAAAGGCTGGATGCTGACGAGAACAGGTGCCGCGGTGGTTCCGTGCAGGAGGCGCTGTGCTTCGGAGTAGTCTTCGGAACGCCCTATCCAGGCTAAATCCAACAAAGTAGTAAGTTGGCGCTGATGCAAATCGACCGGAAAATTTTCATTTCTCATAATAGTGAAAAGATGAAGTGTCGCCTTTTTTCGAGCCTCTGTGCTCAAGTGCGCGATTCCAAAAGCAGCAGCACGATTGGCTCTCGAGAAAATTGTGTCCCTGCGATCGAGCAAGTGAATCAAGCTGTCGATGCACTCATCATCTTCCAGTTTTTGCAAAATCATTCCGGCATCAGATGCTTCGAGATAGTTCCCTGTCGCGGCATCTCCTGCCACTATCGGCATAATCGAATTCTTTATTCTGAGCTTTTCTTCGCTTGAAGCGAATGGTATCGCCTTTAGTGCCGACCAGCGGCGCACATAATGATCCGCCGTATCCGACGTAATCTCTTGCAAGTAGTAAGCAACGGCGCTTTTGCACTCTCCACGCGCGTACATCTCCTCTGCGCGATTGTAGGATTGACGCGCATTCGATTGCTTCGATTCTGCTTTTGCGACTTTTATTTTGCCACGTCGTTTCAGGTAGTCGAACGCCACGTTGCGCGTGTCCGCGAAACCCTGTTCATAAGCCTCTTGCACACAAGCCAGCACTCCGGTGTCACCGGGGAAATAGAACGTTAGCCGCGTGATTGCAGTTGTACGCAACGTCGTATCCATCGAGTCCACTGCATCGATTAAGAATGGGAGTGCGCGCCGATCACCTGTGCAAGCCATCCACTCGAGCAGCTCTCGGCGTGTATTCGCATCTGCGGTTTTATACAAATCCATGATGATGTCGAAATTATTGCGGTCTCGCATCTGCGAAATTGCAGACATCAACTCAGTGCGGAAAAGCGCGCGGGCATCACGTCTGAATGAGGCATTGCAGCGGCTGCTCGGGCTCAAAACAAGGTCTCTCAGCGCTTGTAGCTTTTCGCGCTCTGGTTCGGCGAGGATACCGGCGAGACATTCAATAGCAGCGATTTTGTCCAGGTCGCTGTAGATTTCTTTCGCCACCAATTCGTCCGATTCTTCTCTACCGAAAAATACAGCGGACTCTTTTTCATCCGTATCTGTTGGAAAGATTCCCGCAAGCTGTTTTTGATTCGGAATTTCGATGACTGCGCCAACAGTCTGCGTTCCCTTCAAAATAGAGGAGACTCTAAAAGTGGCGCTGTGCTCATCTTTTCGACGGACCGTGCCAAGGCAAACAATTTCCGCAGTCTGCCAATCATCTGAAATCGATGTTGTTTGTCTCGTTTCGATCTGACTCATTGAACTGCAGTCTGATAGGGGTGCCAAAGTTAGTTGGCGTTTGCCAACCGTTGAAAACAATGTCCCCAATGTTATCGAAAATCGAACGTTTTTCTGTTGCTTGCATCTAATTTCTGCCGCGCGGCACAAAACGTCCGTGCGGTGGTGTTCTCCATCGCCGCTGGACTGGACTTAGCAGTTGGC
The DNA here is from genome assembly GCA_036702965.1 of Drouetiella sp. Classification (GTDB taxonomy): domain Bacteria; phylum Cyanobacteriota; class Vampirovibrionia; order Obscuribacterales; family Obscuribacteraceae; genus PALSA-1081. Next base: position 19,368 of record DATNPZ010000011.1, on the reverse strand, counting down.
CGGTTATTATTTGAATGAGATTGGAACGGTCAAGTGTACGTCGCGGTCCATCCCCTGTCCCGGCAGCAAATCTGGGATGTACAGATCTGCGGTCGGACTGAGATTGTGTCCTGGAACCTTGATTACACCGTGGAGTTCGCCATTCGGAGGAACTGTCTTCGACGCGAATGCAACTTTGACGACGCGCTGCGGCTCGCCTTTCATGTTGATTATGGCTTTAGCTGAGGCTGGGATGTTGAGCGCAGTTCTCTGATCGTTGTGGAGAACGACGTTGAGCTTGATGTCCATCGGCGACGGTTTCACGCCTTCGAGCTCTAATCTGACTGCGCCCGGTGTTCCGACATGCGAGGCTGTCGCGATTGGTGGCTTTAGCGCGGCTTGCAAAGCTGACTGAGTTTCGGGCGGCAGGTTCGCTGCGTATGACTGGAGCGCTGATGATGAATTCGGCAGATTCGCCAGAGCATTTTTAAATCCCTCAGAACTTGTCAGAGACGGAGGGAGGGATTGAAGAATGGATTGAACGGAAGCATTAGCAGCGTTCGGCGCAACGGATAGCGCGGCTGCGGTTGCTGCTGAAGCTTGGCTCGGCAGCGCTGAGTAGGTGGCGATTTCAGGGGCTGCTGCGGATACTGCTTGGCCCGCTGTGCTAGTTATGGACGGAAAGCTTGAGACAGCTGTGCTGGCTGTTGGACTCGCGAAGGTCGATGATGCTGGATTAGCGAACGACGATGCTGCTGAATTTGAGGTCGGCGAAAAAGAAGAAGGTGTCGCAGAAAGTGGTTCTGCCGTCTTGGGAGTTTCGGCTTGAAGTCCGCTTGTGCTGGGTTGTGTTTTGAGAGCTTTTAATTGAGCTTGCGCAGCTTGCAATTGAGCTTGAAGTTGTTTGTTTTGCTCGGCGAGATTTGGCTGAGTCGCTGTCTTTGGTTTGGCGGCAGTACTCTTCGCGGCTGCCGTTTTCGCTGCAGTTGTTTTTGCAGAGGCAGTCGCGGATGTCGTGGATGGTTTAGCCACTGGCTTGGAAGATTTATAAGTGGACGATGGGCTATATGACGAGGTCGAGATCGGAGCGCTTGTGTTATCGAATGATGACGATTCTGTCGTTAATGATCTCGCGAAGTTGTTCGTAGACGGCGCTGCGTATGAGTTCGTCACCGAGCTTGGCGATGAGTAGCTAGATGGTGTGTATGAGCTGGCGGATTGTGATTTGGGCACTGCAGAGCCCAGAGCACTAGCGGCTGCTGCCGCCGTTGAACCGAGCTGTTCAGCATGTGAAGATCCTGACGATGACGACGGTGCTCCGATGCTCTTCAACAATTTGTTGACACTAGCCAGGCTGGCATCCGCACCAGCGATTGCAGAATTCGTCGAAGCGGCGGTAGGGTCCGGCGACGAGCTCAATAAGCTGGAGGGAACTTGACCTCCCTGACCAATGGATTTCAATCCACTGTGCTGAGCGTCTTCCAGATCCTGAGACTGTTGTTTCTGTTGCACGCTGTAATTGCGCAAGCTTGTGAGAAAGCCTGACATACTGCTAACTTGAGACATTGAATCCAGCGCTGCTGGTTTTGGGATGCCGTCTAGTGCCATCGCCGGCGGTTGCTCTGGTGCAGACGCCATCTGTGCTTGCGGCGCCGAATTCTTGTAAGATGGTGCTACCGGTGGTGCCAGTCCAGGCAGCAAACCAGCCGCTGCGGCAGACATTCCACCTACCGCGGCTGCTGCCGCAGCGCCACTTCCAGAGCTAGCTGAACTTGCATTCAACCCGAGTTTTTCACCGAGCTGTGCTTGATAGAGTTTAAATGAACTGTCTCCGGGACAAAGTTTTACCGCCTCGGAGACCTTTGCATGTGCTTCTTGCAATGCACCTGCGGCTTCCAAATTATGTGCGGCGTCGATGGCGTGATGCGCATCTTGTCTCGCTAAAGCAAGTTTGAAACTTTGTCTTGCGGCAGGAAGGTTTACGTTGTTTGGATCGATCTCGACAACTTTTCTGTATTCGGTTTGCGCCGATTTCAAGTCACCACTGAGTTGGTGTGCACGCGCCAAACCAAGATGGCTGTTTGCACTTTGTGGATTCTGTGTCACTTGTTGCTGCCACAATTCCACCAGATGCTTTGATGCGACTGAATCGTTAGGATCAACAACAAGTGCGCGACTGAGGTCAGAATTCGCTCCGACAGTGTCATTTTGACCGAGTCGAATGATTCCCATCTGACGCAATGCAGATCCTGAATGCGGTTCTAACTCGAGTGCCTTTTGATAGTTGTCTTTCGCTTTTTCTTTGTTACCTTGTTTGTAGGCGATGTCACCTAAACCGATGTATGCATCGGCTGAAGGTTTGATTTTGACAGCGGAATTGTATTCCATCTCCGCGTCGACGATTCTTCCTCTTGCATAGAGAGATTTTGCTGCTTTGACGCGATCGGCAGCGTTGCCGACACTGAGTCCTTGTTTATTCAAAGCCGTCGCGAGAACGTTGTGAGCGGCTTGATTAGTTGGTTGCACAGCAAGCGCTTCGCGAGCCATTTTGGCCGCGGCGTCGATATTTTGATCCGACAGAAGTTGCTGGGCTCGTTGCACGGTCACCTTTGCAAATTCGTTTTTGATTGCAGGGTCCCGCGGCAGCTGATTGACGTATGTTTTCAACAACGCTTGCGCCTGATCCAACTTTCCATCGTTGATCAATTGTTGTGCGCGCGTCTGGGCCTGGTCGATAAAGGATGCAACTTTCGGCGAAGTGGCAGCGCGTTTCAAATTCTTTTGCACTGCAACGGACCAACGCTGTGGTGAGGGCTTGATGCCGTTCGATGACGTGGAAGTTGACGCTGCCTTCGATTGTGACGAACTCTGCGCCGGCATTTTCAATAAGCTCGAAGGCAGAAGTGAAGGCGTGACTGGCGGAGGTGGCGGTACAAGCTTGTACTTCCCGCCGGCGCTGCTTTTGGCGACAGAAGGAGTGGTGTAACCTGGGTCCGAATATGAGTCTGAATCAGTACTCGACGCTTCTGAGTCGTATCGTCGAGGGATGCTTGTTGGTGGAACGAAAGTGCGTTTTGCTCTGGAAAAATCAGCAGCTTGGGCTGATGGCATCATCTGTAGTGGCGCTAGCTGCGCTACGAACGCCAGACCGATGCAAAGCGAGAGTGAGTTCGCTAATTGAAGCTTTGTTGCGGAGATTGAGATGTGTGCTTTAGCCACGAAAAGTTTTTTGCCCTGGGGGTCGTTGTCCGAAAACATGAAAACACAGCTATGTCGGAGTCATTTTAGTCACAGCTAATTTACATTCCAAGGGGTAAATTACGTGTTCATAGAATCCCTGGCGCCTAAGTGGAGATTTCCTTGATACTCTATAAGAGAGCGCTGGAACGCCTATCCAGCCGGTCGAGAATCTCGAACCGCATATTTTGTCGCTATATAAGAATATTAGGTTTATTCCATATTTGTATATTGGTCGTCGCAAATAGGGGATTCTCACATACACTTGGAAACGGTCGATGTGCAGCGCGCATGCAGTCTCAAGCCATTTTGAGAGCCCCGTAGACCGAGTGCCTGAAAAGCCGCCCATCGGAATCCAAAACAAGGACTGAGCTATGACACAAACGATAAAAGACCAAGACTATGCCCTGATGGAGCGCGCCAATCATCTTGTGCGTCAGGCTCGGCTTGCAGCCGCTTGTTGGACTCAGTACAGCCAGGAGCAGGTGGACAAAATCGTTCGCGCCATGACTGTGGCGGCGATTGAGAACGTTCGCACGCTGGCTATCGCTGCGCACGAAGAGACGCGCATGGGCATGATCGAAGACAAAGTGCTCAAAAACTACGTCGCATCCGAGTTTCACTATCACCAGATCCAGGACAAGAAAACTGTCGGAATTATTCGAGAGTTTCCTGAAGACAACATGGTTGAAGTTGCAGAGCCGGTTGGTGTCATTCTTGCAATTACGCCTGTGACGAACCCCACTTCTACAGTCATTTTCAAAAGTTTGGCGGCGGCTAAAACTAGAAACAGTATTATTTTCAGTCCCCACCTGATGGCAGCTGATTGCAGTAATCTCGCCGCCAAAATCGTCTACGAAGCCGCTCTAGAGGCGGGTGCACCGAAGGGATTTATCACGTGGGTCGAGAAGTCACCGCGTTTGCGTCGTGAAACAGAGTTGATGATGGTTCATCCGGAAGTCGATCTGATTTTCGCAACTGGTGGCACTCAGTTGGTGCGAGCTGCAGCAAGTTCTGGCAAACCAGCTCTCGGTGTAGGTTCTGGCAACACACCTGTCTACATTCACAAGTCGGCAAACTACGCTTCGACTGCGATGGATGTGATTATCTCCAAGACTTTCGACAACGGCACCGAGTGTCCATCTGAGCAAACACTCGTAATCGATGCGGAGATTGCGCCGCAGTTGTTGGATGAATTTAGACGTCTGAACTGCCATGTCTGCACGCTTGAAGAAGTTGAAAAAGTCGCTGCTGTTGCCATCGATCAACGCACCGGTGGAATGAACTACAGACTCGTCGGTCAACCAGCCGATTTGATTGCAGAAAAAGCCGGGATTACCGTTAATCCCAACACGAAGATTTTGCTGTGTCCGCTAGAAGGCGATTTGCGCAAACACAAGTTGGTTGTCGAAAAATTGATGCCTGTCTTGGGTTACGTGATTTCAGATTCCACAGATGAAGGAATCAATCGAGCTCTCGATATCAACTACGCTGGCGGAACTGGTCACACTGCGGGAATTTTCTCCGAGGACGAATCTGTCGTCGAAAGATTTGCTGATGCTATCAATGCCGGCAGAATCATCGTAAACTCGCCAACTTCCATCGGTGGACTTGGTGGCGTGTACAACAATTTGAATACGACTTTGAGTTTTGGATGTGGAACTGGTGGTGGCAACATCACTACGGATAATGTCGGCATCAAGAATTTGATGAACTACAAGCGTGTGCCGCGTCGTAAGAATTACACCCTTACTTTCCAAACTACCAAGAACATCTATATCAATCCCGGTAGCATCGACCACTTGCGCACGATGAAGACCAAGTCTGCAATCGTTCTTACCTCTCGATCAGCCGCTCGCAGAGGACATTTGTCGATGGTCCTGGAACGACTTCCTGCAGACTGCAAAGTCGATGTGTTCAGCGACATCGGTGTCGAGCCCGACTTTTCGACAGTAGAAAAAGCAATCGCGGTCATGCGTCAGAGCCCTGTTGATACTGTGATCGCGTTGGGCGGTGGGTCTGTTCTGGATGCCGCGAAAATAATTCGGTTGTTCTACGATTGCCCAGAGCTGACTTTGAAAGAGGTGTCAGTATCATTCCTGGACTTCAAACACAGAATGGCGGTCTACCCGCAGTCTGCCAAAACTCAGCTTGTAGCGATTCCGACTACATCAGGAACCGGATCTGAAGTGACACCATTTGCGGTGCTTACTGATAGCAACACGGGACGCAAAATCTCTCTGGTCGATGAAGTGTTGCTTCCGCAAGTAGCTATCATCGACGCCAATTTGACTAAGAGTTTGCCGAAAGAAATTACTGTCGATACGGCATTCGATGCTCTGACTCATGCGTTGGAGGCGCTGGCTTCGACATTTGCGACGGACTATACGGATGGTCTGGCGCTTGAAGCCATTCGATTGATCTTCGAAGCGTTGCCTGAGACTTTGAAAAATCCGAGCAACATATTGTGGCGACACAAGCTACACAATGCTGCTTGTCTGGCTGGAATGGCGATCGGAAATGCGTCTGTCGGCGTTAATCATGCGCTGGCACACAGTCTGGGAGCCGAGTTCGATATTCCTCACGGAAAAGCGAACGGTGTGTATCTGCTATCGACGCTCGAGTACAACTCGAAAATTCCGCGTAAGTTCATGCCGGTTTCTTCTTATCCACTCTGGGTTGCTGATCAAAAATATGCTCGGGCAACGCAGTTCCTTGGCTTGGTTGACGAAGACGCGAAAAACGGTGAGACACCGAGTCGCGAAAAAATGTGCTTGATGTTGCGCCGTGCCATCTACGATCTCGCTCGACTTTCGGGACAGCCGTTGTCAGTGTCTGAACTCGGAATTTCCGAAGAGCAGTACATGGGCAAAATGGTCGATCTCGTAAAATCGGCGTTCGAAGATTTGAGTTTGCGCACCAATCCATCACTTCCGTTGATTCCAGAAGTTGCGCAATTGATGATGGATGCTTATGCACCGCGTGAAAGACCGTAGAGAAAGAGCATCGTGATCGCGAGCAGTGAGTTCGCAGAAATTTGAGGGAGTAAGAAAAAATGAGCGGTGAAAACGCGGATTCAGCAGTGGAAAGACGCACCGAAACCATGCCGATAACGGGAAATCTCGAACGTGCGATCGACCACATCGATAGAACGCTTGCGTCAGGAGTTGATCTTGTTCTCGATTTTTCGGGATGCACTTTCATTTCCGTCGAAGGGCTCGAGTGGCTTGAAGAGTTGATGTTGCGTTCTGATTCGCAGGGCAGCAAAGTCGAATTTCGCAATCTCTCGCCGGGCGTGTACAAAGTGTTCAAGGTTGCGCACATCGACAGCTTGCTTCGTGCTTGCGGTGCTCCGAGTCGTCCATCCGCTGCTAACTGTTGAAACTTTCTCGCTTCAAAAATCGACTAACGATTTCGCATACGACTTTCAGGGAACACATGGCGACCGCGGACTGAAAATTGAACACAAGCGAAAATCGGCAACCTGCGCTGCAGACAATCAATCTGACTAAGACCTTTGGTGATCGCACACGCGTCGATAACCTCAACTTGAGCGTTTATCCGGGTGAACTTTACGCGCTGCTCGGCGATAACGGAGCGGGCAAGACAACGACGATCAACATGCTTACCACGCTGTTGACTCCCTCGTCTGGCGAGTTTTTCATTTGTGGTTTGAACGGAGTGAAACAGTCCGAGAAAACTAAAGGGGCGTTTGGGATAGTTTCCCAAGACGTTGCCATCTACAACGAATTGACTGCGTTCGAGAACCTGAGTTTCATCGCGGATTTGTATAACATTCCAAAAGCGAAAGCGATGAAGCGTATCGAGGTGCTGTTGGAAGATGCTGGATTGTCAGATCGTGCCAATGATATCGCTGGTAGTTTCTCAGGTGGTATGCAGAGAAAACTCACCATTGCTGGTGCCTTGCTGCATGAGCCAAAAGTTCTGTTTATGGATGAACCCACGGTTGGTCTAGATCCCGCCTCTCGTCGGCAGATCTGGACATCGCTGAAGGCGCTTAAGAACCAGGGCGTAGCGGTTCTTTTAACCACTCATTATCTCGAAGAAGCAGAGTTGCTGGCGGATCGAATCGGAGTAATCCGACGAGGCAAACTCGTTGCAGAGGGGACTATCGATGATCTTCGCCACAAAATTCAGGGTGTTCGAAGTATTGCAATCCGCTTGAACAAAGAGATTCAAGAGGATGAGTTGACACAAAAACTCGCGAAATTGAAAGAGAAATTTCCAGTCGAAGTCAAACGCGACGCGCTTCGCAATACGATCTCTTTCGCTCAACCACAGGATCGGAAGCTCGTACGCAGTTTGTATCAAGTGCTTGCTTGGCTCGAAGAGGAAGAGATTCCATTCTCTCGTTTTGCAACGAGTGAACCGAATTTGGAAGAAGTATTTCTCGCCGTTGCCACCACCAAAGAAGATGTTGATGCCGAGCGCCTGAATGAGCAAGATAACGATCAGGAGTTTGACGATTAACCGTGAAGCAAATACTGGCGATTATCAACAAAGACATTTTGCAGTGGACGAGGCGACCACTCTACTTTATATCCAGCATATTACTTGCAGTTTTAATTATTGCGGTTGTCGGTAATACCTTATCTGGTGCCACGACCATTCCATTCGGAGTGTATGATCCCGCCGGAATCAGTGATTTGAAGAAGGGATTGAGTGATACGAATCAATTTGTCGTGTCTGAGTACGATGATCTCGAGAAAGCGAAACAGGATATAACGACTGGAAAAATCGTGGCTCTGGCGAACGTCTCTCAGGACCCGCTCGAAGATTCCGTTCAGATTCTGACGGATGGACACAATCCATTTGTCGATAATCAGATTTCAATGGGGCTGCTCAAAGTTCTAACTCAAAAGAACAAGACGCTGAGCATTCCTTTGAAAACGTCAGCGTTGTTTCCGCTGAATATCAGTTTGCGTGACTTCGTGACGCCTGGGTTAGCTGCTTATCTGTGTTATGTGTTGGCTTCGATGAACCTCGGGTTCTCGTGGATTTATGAGTGGATGGAGAAGACTTACCGACAGATAATCCTCGCACCAAACGGGCTTCAAGCCGCAATCGTAGCGAAAAGTTTGACGGTGACGGTAGAGGCATCTGTCGTGCTGTGGATTGCGCTGTGTGCGACATCTCCCTTTGCTGGTTTTACGCTCGGGAATAATTTCGTTGGATTGGTCGCAACTACGCTAATCTCAGTTTTTTCGTTTACCTGCCTGGGTTTGGCGGCTGCGTGTCTGCTGCGGACAATCCGCATTTACACGATGACTGTATCCATTGCAGGTGTGGCGCTGATGTTTATGAGCGGCATCATCATTCCTGTTGAAGCGATGCCAAAATGGGAACAATTCTGCGCTTTGGCTCTTCCAATGTATTACTCGGCTGACGCATTCAAGGGCGTGATGTTGGGAATACCTGCGGACTATCTGAGGGACGCGGGCGTATTGTTAGGGTGGGGAGCGGTCGGACTGGTTTTCTCTTCAGTTCTGCTTTATCAACGTAAAGCTGCTTTGTAGGTTTGCCAGAGCTGGATTTCACAATAAGGGGCAGTTGGATGCGACAGTCATTTTTCGGTGGACGTGGAAAATTTGTCAGTTTGCTGCTTGTGACTGCGTTTAGCTCGATTGCGCCGGGATTTGCCGCTGACCCAGCTTTCAATTCAGTTCAGAACATAGTCAACGTCTTTGCCGGATCAACGAACTATAACAGTGCCGCGAAATACATCGACTATGATGCGATGTCTCAACGGTCGCTGGGCGCAGGCGAGTGGGCAAAGCTCAATGTAAAGCAGAAGCATGACTATGCTGCGGCGTTGCGCGGATTGATGGAGCAACGATACTACCCGCGATGGCATCGTATTTTTTCGAAATCTAAAGTCGAGTATGTGTCAAAATCCAATTCGGGCTCAGACGTTCTAGTCAAAACAAACCTGGTCGTCGGCAAGAAGAAAGACGAGATGACCTGGCGTTTGAGTGAACATTCAGACAAGATCATCAGCCTCTCTATTGGTGAGAAAGACTTACTCGATAGGCTGACTAATAGACTACAACCTAAACTCAAGAAGAGCGGTTTCCCTGCGACACTGGCGTGGATGCAATCTCACGCCAAAGAGCCTGATGAAATCAAAACCAGTTCAGCAGATTCGGTATTGGGCGAAGCACAATAAGTTCGTAATCGCGTTTGTTAATGTAGTACAATAATCAACATCGAAGACTGATTGCGCGAGTCTGCGCAAATACAGTTCATCACAGTTTAATTAAGGAGCAAATCATGACAAGTGGTGATTTCGTCTCGGACGTAGCGGAAATTCGTCGTCGGGCGCGTGAGCACATGGAAGATGGACCGATTACAGATGCGTACAAAGCGGATCGCGCAAAAGTGGTGAAGCTCTTGAATGAAGCTTTAGCTACTGAGTTGGTTTGCGTATTGCGATATAAAAGACACTTTTTTATGGCACGTGGCATTCACTCAGAAGCCGTTGCAGACGAGTTTTTGGAGCATGCCGGTGAAGAGCAAGAGCACGCAGACCGCCTCGCTTTGCGCATTACTCAGCTGAATGGCGAACCGGACATGAATCCAGACGTGCTGTCAAAACGCAGTCATGCGCAGTATGTCGAAGGGAAGGACCTGGTCGACATGATCAAGGAAGATCTCGTGGCTGAGCGCATAGCCATCGACTCGTACAAAGAAATGATCTTGTACATAGGTGAGAAAGATCCTACGACTCGTCGCCTTCTCGAAGACATTCTCGAGAAAGAAGAAGAGCACGCTGATGACCTCGCTAATCTTCTTGCTGCACATAAGTAATTCGGAAACATTGCAGGGACCGGCGAGCAGATGCTTGCCGGTCTTTGATTTTTAGGTATTATGGAACTATGGATACAGTTGCACCAGCGCCAAGTAAAGTAACGACGAGTGATAGCGTCGCAAAACATCTTGCTTACTACAAATCAAAACATCGCACCAGGGGTTGCAAAATCACGCATATGATCGGCATTCCGATGATTGCGGTGGGTTGGATGCTTCTGCCTTTCAACAGAAAAGCTTTTCTGCAATTGCAAGTCGGCGGATGGATCTTGCAATTCATTGGACACTTCGTATTCGAGCACAATAAGCCGGTTATCTTGGAAGTACGCGATCCAAAGACTGTGATTTCAGCGTTGATTTTCGTGTATGAAGAGTGGTCGCATGCGTTGAACGGCGACGACCTGTAAGCAAATCTAGGTTAACCGAAAGGGCCGCATTCATCGAATGCAGCCCTTTTGCTCTTCATTCAAATTGTGTTTAAACGTGAGTCAAGGTGCGCTTATCCTTTGGGACAGAGTCGCGGTCCCTCATATCTGGAAACAGTTTGTGTCGATGCTTGTAGATCAACACTGCCGCGATAGGAGTACCCACAGCCACCGCGATTGCTGCTACGACAATCGCGAAAAGAATGGTCGCGAGCAATGCTTTCAACTCGGCAATCTCTGTCTGTAGCTCTTTCAACGGTGTGGCGACATTCGACAGTGGCTCTTGCAGCTCGTGCAATGGTTTCTGCAACTGACGAATCGGTACTTCGAGCTGACCGATCTGTTTTCTCATACCAGCGATGTCATCTCGCACGTTATCCATCTTCGAACCGACACGGTCCATGCCGTTTCCAACGTTACCGACCTGTTTGGACATGCCGGTCAACTGAGTTTGCATCGATCCCATGCGCGAGTTCACGTTATCCATCTTTCCGTGCAAACCTAACATTGCAGGTTGCAGGTTGGAAATCGGTCCAGTCAACTTCATGATCTGGTTCTGCAATTCGACACTATTTTTTTCCAGGCGCACCACTGGTGCCAATGCCTTCTTGATTGGATGGAAGCCTTTAATTGGCGCTTCATCTGAAGGTTGTTGTAAATCTTCGTTTTTAAGCTGCTGCTCTTTTGTATTATCGGCAGGCTGAGCTTCTGCCTTGGAATCTTTGCTGGCGACCAGATTCTGCGCCGGCTCCGCCGCAAGCGAAGCTGAGACACCAATAGAGCCTGCTAGTAGTAACGCCGACAGGAGCGCTCTAAATGGATGCTTAGTTGCCATTATGAAATTACCTCGTCTCTGACCAAATCGATGACGGGTGATGTCCGATTCGGTTCCACCTGAAAGATTAGTGACGCCTGAATGTTAAGTGCCGCCGAGGCGCGCCAATCGGGGAAATCAACGATATCGCCCGATCCCCGACCAACGGGCGCCAATACTCAAGCGATATCGATTGAGTTCTGGGTGGTTGTAAGGAGGATGCCGTTGATGTCGCCTAAATCCCACTATCGGAGAGGGAAACTGAAGCGATATCGTTTCAGTTTGGTCGGGTGTAGCCCGCGCTTCTCATAATTTGGCGAAAGCCGCAGCCCCTCTGGTTACCCAGGGGTCGACGAGAATCTGATTGCGGCTTTGAGTACCTATTTCATAGTGGTCAAAGATAATTTCGTCCAAATGGCTTTGAATTCTTTGTTCAGTTGCTGTCCAGTGCTTGAGGCGCTTTTCGTACTCTTCCTTTTGTATTGGTTTTGGTTGGAAGGTTGGGGAGGATGGATCGTATTTCTCGACCTCGCTGGCAATCGCTACGGCTTCGCGTACCAGAGCGACAATCGCATCATGCACTTCGGTAGTAGGGGGTGCAAAGGGAAGTCTACGGATGTCACCGATCTGAAAATTGATTGTCGGATTGAGCGTGCCCAAAACGCATCTTGTCAGTGATGAATTCAATAATCCGAGAATGTAGAGGGTGTCATATTTTTCGCTGAAGATTGCTGAACTTGCAATGTCGAATACGGCGTTTGGCGATAGCAGGCGTGCCTTGAATCCACGAGTTCCTATATATGAGTAGGTGACTCCACTTTTGAAATAATGAGCTTCCCCTGGTAGTTTTGCGGATTGCCCACGTTTTACGCGGTATTGCCGAATTTCTTCTCCATTGTTTTTCCAGTGCAACATCAGTTCGCTTGTTCTGAACCATTTGTGACCGCCACCCTTGTCGTAGCTGACGTATTCATGACTGATTGCTTCAGGAACCTCTGAATAGTGTAAGACGAATTTTTTGTTGTTGCAGGTGAATAATCCATTTGTGCAAGTGATACCGTTTTTGGTGTCATCTAATCTTGGGTGTTTTGCAAAAAGCTTGATTACATCTTTGGGCGCCCAAAATGAAAATGGTGAATCTGGTAGCGCACAAGCCAGTTCATCTGCCTCTGCACGCGGGATGATTTTGTGCGGGACGTTCATGATACCTGTGTTCTCGGCAATCAACTTTTCCTTTTTCGAAAGGAGCTGCCAGCATGTGACCGGTTGTTTTTCACTAGATTGGCTGTGCTTCTGCAGCGTGACGATTGCATTGTTTGTTTTTTCGCCACCTTTGGTTGCGAACGCACCTGAGCCTAATTGCACCACGGATTCGATGTCGGCTTCGCTGATGAAAGTCTTTCGAAGCGCGCTGTAGCGCTGAATAGTGAGAACTGATTGTTGGCAAATGGCCGATAGCTTTCCTCCCGGTTTGGTCAGACGCATTCCCATCTCAAGAAAAGCTGCAAATAGATCGTATTGGCTGTTTGGATACTTTGCACGCAGATAATCGCGAAGTGGTTGCGGCATGGTGCGATGTCCAAGATAGGGCGGGTTCATCGCTACTGCGTCGAAGGTTGTTGGTAAGTTGCGTAGTGACTTTGACTCTAAACTTCCCAAACCATTTGCATCCGTGAGCGCGAAAATCTTGGGTGCCGGTAGTTCGCAGACTCCGGCCAAATCCCGTGCTTCAAGATAGACAGCAAATTTAGCCAGACTCACCAATTCTTCATCAATATCAAGTGCATAGAGCTGGCTGTCCAGAATATTTTCCAATCTTGTTTTGATTGAATTGTCTGAACTGAGCTTGTTAAGTCGATTCAAAGCTGGAATTAAAAGATGCCCGGCACCACATGCGGGGTCAAGAAATTTCGTTTCCGCATTACTCCCAATACTTTGCTCAATTAGAAAGTCAGCTATCCAACTTGGCGTAAACCACTGTGTAAGCTGCGGAACATCATTCAAGTTCGACCGAATGATATGACCATCATTGAGCCCGATGGATCTAGGTGTCTCCTTGATGATGCATTGTTTGAACCAACCGGCCGCCAGTGAATCGCTCAGTTGCGCTGTCTTTTCAAATTCCCAAATGACCTTGATAAGTTTGGGCGACGTTCCTTTTATAAGCGAGTCCAACTCACATCCCCTGAGGAGCTCGGAGATGATATCGCTGCAAAATTTTGTCGCGTCCACGATGAGCCCGTTATGCCGCTCTTCGCTGCAGTCTCGAATGAATTGACCGAGCGCCGTCTTCTTAAGGATTTCTGGCATTAAACCGCGCATTGCCAGGCTCGCAGCGGCTATGACGAGGATCATTTGCTTCTGTTCGTTAGCTCTGGAGTGACTCGAATCAGCTATGGAGTGATTCGAATCCTTGGAAACGCCGGTATCCGTCCGATGTCCCTCGACGATTTTTTTCAGGGAGCGCGTCAATTTCATCATCGCGATGAGCTTCGATTGCTCAGTGCTGATTTGGTGGGCGTTTCGCGGATTCAAGCTCATGCGTAACCAAGTCGTTCTATGAAAATTCCGATGCAATCCATGAAATAAAGGCTATGAACAAAAGTTTCTAGTTGTCATTTGGTGTATAAATCCTGATATTCCAATGGATCTTTTGAATATCGGGAGCACCTTATGCTGAAGGCAGGGCTTGAGGACATAGTAGCGGCAACTTCTTCCATTTGCGATGTAAATGGCAAGGAAGGTCGTCTCATTTATCAGGGTTATGACATACACGATCTCGCCGAACACTCAACGTTCGAAGAGACAGTTTATTTGCTGTGGTTTGGCAGAATGCCGAACAAGCAAGAATTAGAGACGCTATCTACCGCGTTGCGCAACAATGCAGCAATTCCGGCAGAAGTAGTCAAAGCGATGAAAGCTTTTCCGAAAGAAGCTAACACAATGGAAGTGCTGAGAACAGCAGTATCCATGCTGTCCTTCTACGATCCGGATGATGAAGCTAACGATCGCGAAGCGAACATTCGCAAAGCAACACGCTTGACGGCTCAATTGCCGACAATCGTTGCTTACTGGGACAACATCCGTAACGGCAAAGAGCCAGTTGCACCAAACAACAAATTGAGTGTGGCTGCCAATTTCCTTTATATGTTGAAGGGCGGACAAGAGCCAGACGAAACTAGCGTTAAGTCTCTCGACATCGCTCTCATCTTGCATGCCGACCACGAGTTGAACGCTTCAACGTTCGCTGCTCGCGTCGCTGCAGGAACTTTGACCGACATCCACTCAGCTATCGTCGCTGCAATCGGAACCCTCAAAGGACCGTTGCATGGTGGCGCTAACCAAGAAGTGATCAAGATGTTGATCAAGATCGACAAAATGGAAAACGTCGAGCCTTTCGTTCGTAAGATGTTTGACGAGCACAAGAAAGTTATGGGCTTCGGTCACCGCGTCTACAAGACCGAGGATCCAAGAGCTTCTCACTTGCGCAAAATGTCCGAAGAACTCGGCAAGCGCACCGGTGAATTGAAGTGGTTCCAAATGTCGAAGAAAATCGAAGAGATGGTATTGAATGACAAACATTTGAATGCCAACGTCGACTTCTACTCAGCATCGGTCTACTACATGCTCGGAATTCCAACCGACTTGTTCACACCAATCTTCGCTGTAAGCCGCATGGCTGGATGGGCTGCGCACGTTCTCGAGCAATACGAAAACAACCGCTTGATTCGTCCGCGTGCTGAATACACTGGCGCTTCGAATTTGACTTACAAGCCAATCGAACAACGCTAATTAAGCGACGCAAGAAGAATTAAAAACCCCGCTAACTGCGGGGTTTTTCTTTTGGCGCCTTTCATTCACAGTACCTCGTCGCTGCGCATCCAGTCGCTAACTTTCGGCGCGCGCCTGGTACGCGGAATAGACGCGCTCTACGAAATTTTCTGCAGGCTCGTTTGACGTGTCGCCAAGTTTGTCTTTTAAGTACGCTGATAATTCTTCGGCGACTTGAACTCGATTTGCACTATTGAGTTTTTCTCGGCGTCTCAAGAAGCCCACGACAAGCGCGTATTCTTGTGGATTGAGCCTGCCCACATCGATACCATCGGTGTCGTATTTGGTGCTCAGCGTTAACTCTTGGGTGAGGAGTTCTGGTTTTCTCTCCCGTACAACAATCGTGCCTGCGGCGTAATCTCCGAATCGTTTCTCGTTTTTGTCGATCACCATCGGGATGAGACCGATGAAAGCCAATCCCGTATCCAGTGTGCGGATAAGATTGCGCAGAACCACTCCTCCCCACCCTACCGGTTGCCCATTCGCTTCGATTACTCGAATGGAAACAAGCCTTTTTCCGGGAGTCTGCCCGTGCCAGGTGCCTTCGAAAAAGATGAAATAGCCAAACATGACGATGAATGCGATGAAGATGCAAACCATGCTGATCGCGCCGATAGCGATGCTTCGCTCTCCATCGCCAATGTCAGTCGTGTTCAGGTAGGTTATAGAACCCCACGCTATCGCTCCGACGATGAGCAGCACGCCGTATGTGATGCCTGTGTCGATCAGCGCAGCCAACACTCGATTGCCGATGCCCGCCAGTTCCAAGTGTAGGTCGACATTTTCCGGGGTAGAGATAGAGTAATTGGGCTGCTGCATGAGAGTTGTATTCCCGGAATGAACGTCGAACGATGGCTCAAGTTGCGAAAGCCGGTTTGGACAAAGTTGGAAGAGCTGCTTCAGATCGTCGATAAGAAGGGCTTGCCTGGGCTTGACCGAACGCAACTACAAGAATTGGGACGTATTTATCGCTCCGTTTCAGCCGATTTGTCTCGGGCTCGCGTGATGAATTTGAGCCCTGACGTGCAGGTTTATCTCAATAACCTTTTGGTTCGAGCGCACAATCAAGTTTATCAAACGAAGCAGAACCGATGGGCTGACCTCATGGGCTTCTTCATCTACGATTTTCCTCGTGTCGTACGTAAACAGATTTTGTACATAGTGCTGGCCGTGATTATCTTCGCTATCCCTTGCACAGTCAGTTATTTCATGACTCTGGACGACGTACATTTCGCGCAACTGGAGATTCAAAAAGGTCATCCAATCGTCTCTGACGAGATGTGGAACATGATTGAGCACAAACAGATGTGGACGGATGCTGCTCAGCACCAGAGCTCTACTGTTTCGAGCATGATCGCAACGAATAACATTCGAGTGGCTATTCTTGGATTCATTCTAGGCATTACCTATGGTATCGGCACTGCTTTCGTGCTATGCAACAACGGGTTGATGCTTGGCACCACATTCGGTGTATGCCAGACATATGGAATGGCTGGACGGCTACTCGCGTTCATTGCACCACATGGGGTGCTCGAAATGACCGCGATTTTTATCAGCGGTGGCGCGGGACTACTTATGGGAAAAGCATTACTTTTCCCCGGTCAGTATAAAAGACTGGATGCCTTGCGGCTTGCAGCCCGCGATGCGGGTGCCATGTTCGGTGGATGCGTGCCTCTGCTACTGGTGGCAGGAATGATTGAAGGATTCGTTTCGCCGCGCACGGATTTAAGTGCGAATATCAAAGTCATTGTAAGTCTGGCTACTACTGTAGGTTTATTGCTATATCTTTTTGTACCGCGAGAAAAAAATTCTACTCATAAGGCGTAAATCGCGCATTTTTGTTTAGAATATATGGAGCGTTCGCGATGGCACCTGTTTCTTTGCTGAGTTCGTGAACTGCGCCATTATCAAAAACAGGTGTGGAGTCAATCATCCATATGTCAAACGCCGTGCTTGAACGTGATGCCAAAAAAGAAAAAGCTTTTGCTGATAAAGTCATAAAGAAAGCGGTATTACGTGAGCAGCGAAAGCCGCCAGGTCAGCGCCTTTTGATGTATGCCGCCGTTGCTGGCGTTGTTGCCTTTACGGGCATGGCTCCATTCAAATTCGGACAGGCAGCGAAGCAACAAGTTCCTACAGCCGCTGTCAATGTGCCACCACCTATAGCGCTAACATATCCATTGGATGAACTGCGCAAGAAGATCGAGGTGGCTGCCACCATGAAAAATTTGCGCGCCGGGGTTTTCGTGACAGACCCAAAGACTGGCAAATTCGTAGATTACAACGGACATGATGAATATGCCGCAGCTAGCATGATCAAGGTGCCGGTGTATGTTTCGCTGTTGGCTGCTTTAGACCGCAAAGAAGTTTCACTCGACCAGCTCGTTGAAATCAGACAAGACCTGGTCACAGGCGGTTCTGGTTGGTTGCAATGGCGACCTGTCGGTACCAAAATCCCGCTTCGAGATGTCGCCGAATTGATGATCATCATCTCGGACAATACCGCGACTAATATGATCATTGATTTGTTGGGCGGCAGGGAGAAATGTAATCGCGATTACATAAGTTGGGGATTGCAAAAGACTCGCATCAACAACATGCTGGGCGATTTTGAAGGGACCAACAAAACAAGTCCGTATGACATGGTTTATTTGCTTGCCAGAATTGACCGTGGGGAAATTATTAGCCCCGAAAGTCGCAAGTGGATGTATCAAGTGATGGAGCGTACGAAAATCCGCACGTTGTTACCTCCGGGTCTTGCACCGGGTTCAAAGATTCTGCACAAGACTGGTGACATTGGCACCATGGTTGGTGACTGTGGTATCGTGACGACGCCAACAGGACAAAGGTATATCATTTCGATACAGGTTGAGCGTCCGCATAACGATCGCCGAGCCAATCTTTTGATTCGCGCTTTATCCAAGATGACTTATCACTGCTTTTCAAGCACTTCTTTGACTTGTTCCGATGCGGAAGTGGTTCCACTTGAAAGTCCGACTGGTGGACCTGTGCACCACGCGCGCCACCATCGTCGTCATCACCGATAGTCAGAAAACTCAAAGACTTCAGTAGCTGCGTCTCGGATTTGCAAACGCAAGAGCGCGTAATACAGCTTGTTTGCAGTCCGATGTAGTTGCAATCCGGCGTAATTGCAATTCGGAGTAGTGGCAATCCGGCGTAATTGCAATTCGGAGTGTGCAAACCGCAGTATTTGCAATCCGATGTATTTATATTTGTTCGCCTACGTGTCTGAGCATGCAATCGAAATTTCGCAAAGAAAAAGCACGACCCGAAAGTCGTGCCCCCATCCCTAACGCCAGTCAGAGACTCATTTCATGCTAGCCCGGACTGGTCCCCTTGCAGCGAAGCTGCACAACTTTAGGGCTGTTCTGATCTTGGTGTGAGCAATGGGCTTGCAAGCTGTATGCCTGCTGGTCCCGTTGCGCCACTATGTCTTTTTACGCTACCGAGCAAGCGCTGTCCGTTGCGAACGATTGACTGCGATTCTTGCAATCTTGCGCCGAGGTTATTCAAATCAGCATCAATGCGAGTGAGCACTGATTCTGCATAGTGATCTGCGCCTTCGCGAACGCGTGTTGCATCTTCTTCAGCTTCGATTCTGATGCGTTCTGCTTCAGAGAGTGCTTCGCGACGCATCGCTTCCACTTCTGTCACGACTTGCTTTCTAATTCTTTCTACTTCACCTTGAACTGCTTTGAGCAATTCAGATTCATGCAACATTGTTTCAGCTTGTCTGCGAGCCTGGTTGATTACTTGCTCTGCACGACGTTGCGATTCTGCAATGATTTCATCACGTTGTTGCAGAATGTCCGATGCTTCGCGCAATTCTTCTGGCAATCGTGCGCGAGCTTTGTCTAATACATCAAGAAATTCATCAGCGTTGATTGCTTTGAATTTGTATATACCAACAGCATCATCAATGAGATGCTCGAGCAGATCGAGATGCTTATAGATGGTCGTCTGCTTGAATGTCGCAGGCGCTTGCCCTTGTTGCTGCTGTTGCTGCGGAAGTTGTACTGGCGGTGCGGTTTGCGTGGTCATCTATTTGCTGCCTCTGCTGAAATGCTGTTTCAGATATTCGTTCACTGCGGATGGAACAAACCTTGAAACGTCTCCCCCGAGCCGGGCGATCTCTTTGACCGTTGAGGAACTGATAAAAGAATACTCGGCTTTCGACATCAGAAAAATAGTTTCTAGTTCAGGAAACAATTCCTTGTTAGCCTGTGCCATTCC
>DATNPZ010000003.1:0-413485 GCA_036702965.1 Drouetiella sp. | reverse complement strand
TGGCACCTCGATGTCGGCTCATCGCATCCTGGAGCGGTAGTACGTTCCAAGGGTTGGGCTGTTCGCCCATTAAAGCGGTACGTGAGCTGGGTTCAGAACGTCGTGAGACAGTTCGGTCCATATCCGGCATGCCCGTAGGATTTTTGAGGGGAGTCGTCCCTAGTACGAGAGGACCAGGACGAACGAACCGCCAGTATACGAGTTATCACGCCAGTGGTACACGCTCGGTAGCTGTGTTCGGAGTGGATAAGTGCTGAAAGCATATAAGTACGAAGCCCACCCCAAGATGAGAAATCCCATACCCAAGGTAGTAAGGACCCCGGAAGACCACCGGGTTGATAGGATGCAGGTAGAAGCGCCTCGCAAGACAAGCGCGCAGCCAAGCATTACTAATAGTCCGAGGGCTTGTCCATTATTATTCAGTGGAATTAGCCAACTCAAAAATTGGTCAACGCAAAGCGTTGATACGCCAACCTCAATGTGCAGTTTTCAGGGTACTGGAATGAAACTTGTAACGAGTTTCAAACCAGAACCAAAATAAGGTTGACACCATATATGGTGACCTTATACCCTAACGGTTCTTGGTGCTAAAGCGTCTGGAACACACCCGTTCCCATCCCGAACACGAAGGTAAAGACAGACAGCAGCGACAATACTTGGTGGGAGACTGCCTGGAAAGATAGCCCAGTGCCAGGAGTTATAAAAGCCTCGAGTTAATAGCTCGAGGCTTTTTCTTTTGGAGCGCTACAATCGCGACCGCTTCTCTTTCGTTTTCGCTTGAATTCAACGTCGCCGAGTTAAACCATGCCCACAGTTTTTTTCGACCGCAAGTCGATTCCGCACAAGATCCGCTCGATATTTCTTGGAGCCACTTTGATGTGTAGCGCAATTTCTCAACCAGCAAATGCTGAAGAAAATCTCGTTGCAGCGATCGATTTAGCAATAAAACCCGATGCCGTCATGTGTGAAAAAGCCCGCCTGGTAAATGCCGAACTACGCAAGGACTATCCGCAAGGATTTGCCCTTGATTCAACACACAATCCACATATAACCCTACTGCAGCGATACGTTAAAACGGCGGACCTACAGAAGGTCTACGATATCGCAGGCGATATTGTGCACAGGGAAAATCCCTTAAGATGGAAATTGGAAGCGAGCAAATATTATTACAGTCCGGGTGGAACAACAAGTCTGGCTTTCATTGCAGTTAAACCGACTGCGGATTTAGCGAGACTTCAGAAAGAATTGATTGAAGCCGTAGCACCATATTCGGTACCATCCGGCGACAAGTCAGCCTTCGTAATCACAAAAGAAGAACCAGATATCGAACAATTCACGATGAATTTTGTCAGCGCTTATTTGGAGCGAGCATCGGGTGAAAAATTCAATCCACATGTGACTGTAGGAGTCAGCACAAGCGAGTATCTCGACAAGCTTTTGGCGCAGCCTTTCGAAAAATTCTCATTTTCACCGGCTGGAGTGTGCATCTACCAACTAGGAAATCACGGCACAGCCCGCAAACTCCTGAAAGATTTAGAATAAGTCGAAAACACTCTCCACGATCACTGAGGTCCTACTCCTAATCTGGCCCTCACGTAGTCTAGAACACTACTAATTACATGGAGCACCACATTGCTTAGAACCAGTCGTGATACCAACATTTGTGCCATTGAACACAATGTTGTTTAGTTGCGCGGTCTGCGTAGAGCAGTTTCCCTGACCTTGAGTCTCAAAAATCATTTCCACGATCACTGATCTTTTAGGAATGGCACCGTGGCTCAATCCCATCGGCACCATGTAAGTATTGTTTCCCATACTTGTAAGTGAGGAATAGATTGGGCTTTTCAACAGGCTGTTTGGCGTAACAAAATTGATTCTTTGATCTGGCTCATCGTGATACGAGTAAACGATCGAAACGACCTCGGTCTGCCCATTTACGAGCTGAAACGTAATGGGATTGTCGAGCCTTGTGTGCAAAACAGCATTGCCACCTCGTAAAACAAACGCCTCGGCGACGTTGATTCCGTTGCTCGAATCCTGCACAGATGTAGTCAAAAACAACTGTTTATGCCCGTTAACAAGTTGTGATTGCGTGTTCAGCATGACCATGCCGGATTCTTTGCATGAAGTGGTGTAGTTGCCCAGAGTGTAATCAGTCGAACCAATCTCGTTCCCCGGGTCTTTCAATGGATTTCTTGCGTATGTGGCTGGTGATTGCAATATGCTGTTAACAGCAGCGACCACTAATAGCAGTACCAATCTCTTTTTTGAATTCATGCCAACCTCATATTGAGCCACTATTTAAGCGCACTTCAGTGCGAGCAACCAGGTCCACATTCATGAACCGCACTCATGGTGATCGGTACAACCTTTCCATTGATCTGCAAATCGTTGAAGTCATAGCTAAGGACCTCACAAGGTGAGTTTCCATTGGCGTAACTACTGAAAACGATCTGCAAAACCTGCTGACCAACTGCGCTCGTTGGGAGCGCATAGTGATTATTTCCGAGCACAACAAGCTGCTTCGCTTGTGACCCCATCAGCTTAGAGATGTAGCTGTTAGGCACCACGTAAGGCTGATAGATGGCGTTACCTCCACTGGTGAGCAAAAAGACAGCGAAGTTATTGCTACCAATAACTTGAAATGTCATCGGCTGAAGCAATTTAAAATTCGTGGTTGGACCACTTGGCGCATCTGGTTGACCATCTTGTCGCACCCACCACGACGGATAAGGAAGAAATCCAGGCACAAGAGGAGTGCCATTTACTTCTGAATGAACAAACATCTGTCGCTTCCCGTTCACGACTCTCGATTGAGTGTGCAAGTACACATGCTCTACACCAGCAGACGCACCCGTTGCACACAGGACTTCATAGGTACCAATTTTGAAGCTAGGGTTCGAATCACTTGGAGGCGAACCGATCGTACCTGGTGTGAGAACTGGCAATGATGGAATGGTGATGGAGCCGTGTCCTGAATTATCAGGTATTGGCTTGTCTGGATTTCGAGCTAGAGCTGGTTGAGCTGCGAATATGAACGCTGAACAGTAAGCCAAAAAACGCTTGTTGTCCAAAATAGATTTCCTCCAAAGCAACTGGAATTCAGTCTGATCATTTGCAGCCTTCGCCACAAGACTTGGAACCTGATGTGATACCGACAGTGGTGCTGCCCAGACGCACATTATTGAGATCCGAAGTGTTCAATGTGCAATTTTGTCCGGATGGTGTCTCAAAAGTGACGTTATAGATAATCGCCCCTTTTGGAACTTGAGAAGCGTCGCTGCCAACTGGAATCATAAAAGTGTTGGCACCAGTAGCCACAAATTTGAACTGGTTCGGCGAGCCATTAGCAGGATGTCCATAGATTTTGGTCACCGGCTGCGAAGTGTGTGAAAGTGCATAAGTCACGATGACCACTGTCGACTGTCCATTCAACAACTGAAAAGTGATCGGCGTGTCTAAAGCCAGGTTTATGAATTTGTGATCCTGGCTGCTGGCACCATTTAAAACCCAGGCAATTGCTATGTTGGGCGACTCAACAGACGAGCCCTCAGCTTCTGTGTGGATAAAGGATTGTTTGTGATTGTTGACGTTTTCGGAACGAATATCCAGCTTCACCCGGCCACTGCTCTGGCAATCGGTTTCGTAATCTCCAAGCGTGAGTTTCGGACTACTTCCGGGTGGCGAGGTGAGACCACCTGGAGTCACCACGGGTAAGGATGGAACAGAGGATGACCCATGCCCACCTTGTAAAGGCAGGGGCTTGTCAGGGTTTCGTGCAAAACAAGGATGAATTGCGCAAGCCAGCAAAGCAACAATCGAAAGAGAAATAATTTTGTTCAAGAGTTACCTCCAACGGAATGATAATGCCACTACATTTAGTGCCGCAATTGCGGCAATAGTAAATCACATATGCTTGAAGTGCTTGGCACCTGCATAGCGCTCTTAGAGTTACGCGTGATGGATCTTTTGCGAGCGCTAATAGTTAAAACACCGCACATAGTGCGAACAGGACCACAATTTTCAATTCATTAGCCGCGGTTCCCCGGTTGACAACAGCAAGGAGCGCATGAGCCAGTGTTGCTCATTTTTCTCCATTCGTCTGTATTTGCAGGTCCAGGTGCAAAATCAGACTGATATCTAGATTACCTCAAGCAGCTCATTAAGTCATCGGCTTTAATGTACGACATAATCTACACTAGCCATACATGGAGACTTGCAGACTCGACATTCAAACGCTGACTACACCAGGCTCAGCTATTCGCCCGTAGATTGGCAACTGAGTCGAGATAAGTTTGGATTCGACCAGGACTAGTTATGCCAAGCCGCTCTGATTGTGGAACGCCAGTGAAGGTTTTGTAGCGCCAGACATGCCAATCAGACAGCTTCAAATCTTGCAGAATCGATTGGCGCAGTTCAATCGCCATCAAGCTTGGTGCTGTAATGTCATGGTCGTCCACATTTTTCCAACGAGAGACCGCAGCGCCAGATGGACGAAAACCACTACTGCGTCCGGTGAGTTTTGGAAAGTATTCGACTGAATCGGCGATTGATGTCATTCCACCAGTATCGGGCACCAACTGCGTGAAGCGACTTCTGCTCTGCAACAAGTAAGGCTCGATCGAAGGATCGAAGCGCTGAATTTCACCAAGAATGGTGCCATGCAATTTGGAATCGACCACCACCGCATTTGGTGGCACCTCAGCCATCCATCTCGCTTTTGTGACGGGATCACCTAACTGCAAACGGCTGAATGGAAAATTGATAGTCTCTCTTCCGTGTGCTCTCAAAACTGGTGTGAAAGCGTCCATGTCTCGGGCGAGCATGACCAGTGGTCGGTCGGGTGCAAATCGATTCAGCATGATATTAGTGACAGCATTCAACTTGTCGGCGTATTTAAGTTCACCTGGCCAAATTGGGCGATCCAAGCCCTCCGTTACCGTAGCAACAGATCCACGCGTGACAAAATTCGGCACCAGCGGTGGCGTATGCGCAGCTTCAACTGCAAGTGAATCGAGAATTTCTTTGCTAAGTGGCAATCCCTTTTGCACGCGCTCAGCCGTCAATGCTACGAAGTTTTGACCCGACTGTAGGTCTCGAGCATGATGCAACAAGTCCTGAACTCTGAATTCTCCGCTTGCAGCTCGCCTTGCCACTTCTTCTGCTGTTTCCTGCGAGAACATTGAAAGCTTGGCTACATCTTTGATTTTTTCTGGCGTTCCACTTGCCAGCATGCCTTCAACAAAGCTGGCTCTTTGAGCGGGATTCGAATCGACAAAGGCACCAACGTTCCACGTATCCAATTTGCCTTGTTCACCGAGCTTAACGGCTTTATCAACGAGCTCTGGTGCAATGTGTTTCTGAAGCAACCGCATGGATGGCAACCAGGTCGGATTATTCAATTGCTCGACTGCCGTGCCTTTATTGATTTCAGAAGCGACAAGAGCGATGCGATCGGCACCTGGCTGCCTGCCCAAGAACTCGTTCAAGCCACGAACATTCAATCCATTTTTCGTAAACATTGAACTAGCACGTTCGAGCGCATCAACGTGATCGGCGCCCATTGCGGCTGCGAAAGGGCGGAATGGGCCATTGTTGATTCCAATCTCGTTGATAGTAGCGGCGGCAGCTTCGTCGTTTGCGACAATGCGTTTGATCAGCTCAGGATGTTCGACTGCAACAGCCTTATCGAGCTGCAATCCCTGCGTTTTCTCAAGGTCCAGCAGTTTCTTCATCGTATCGGATTCAGCGCCAAACGATGATTCTAATTTCCAATGTGCAGCAAGACGCCCGTACTGAAAATCAGAAGCTGGTGCGCCTTCTGCAATCAAACGATTAACCAGACCAAGTCCTTCAGGCGATCGAGTGACCAAACTATCGACTGAATCAAGAACACCTTTACCAGACGGTTCTAACTGCTTCAGAGCCTGAAAAGTTTCCGGCGGAACAGTGTGCTCAAGCCGCATCAGCGCTACCAAACGCGTAGGACCAGACGCGAGATCAGTCGCCGTGAGATTTGCAATCTGACTCCGAACAAGCTCAGAGCTTTCCGGTCCCTTTTTCACGATGTTCAGAATGGCTTCGTGCACCATCGGCACCATTCCATCCAACTTTTGCTGTCCCGCTGCATCCAACGCCAAACTCTGAGTCAACTCGTTGTACTGAGCCTCGAGGTGAGGCGGACGCGTCATTTTAAACGCGGACGCAATGGGCGAGCCGCTCACCGGCTTTGCGCCCAGTGAAACTTCTTCGAGTAATAATTCACCTACCGCTTTCGCACTGACAGGAGCCCCGGCTTCCGCCGCGCCTCCAGCAACAACTTTGCTTGCAACCTCTACGCCGCCTTCAATAATTTTGGAAGCCAGTGTCATCGGGGGTTAAGTGCCGTGGGTAGTGCCGCGCCCCCATTATAGGGACGCGCGCCAGCAAGTCACTCCGTGTAATTACGACACAGATCAGCGGCAGTTATCACCGCAAGAGTGGTGTGAACTCATAGACAAAGGCACACTGGCTCCGTTGAATGAAACGTTGTAGATATCAGTCGTGTAATTGGTGCATAGCGTACTCGGATTTCCGAAGGTCACGAAACGAATTTGCTGCATCTGGGAATTAGCAGGAATCTGATTTGAGCGAGTGCCTAGTGGAATGGAGTAAGTATTGCTTCCCATAAGCGTCAAGTTTGGATTGAACTTTGCAAGCAAACCGGATGGCGTGGCGAACTGTTGCACGACTGTATTGCCTGCGGTCACGTACTCCACTTGAACTACGAACATTTGCCCACCGTTTATCTGAAAGCTCAGTGGCTTTAAGTAGGGAAGCTGATCCAAATTCTGAATCGCACACAAAGCTGAAGGCTGATTAGCGTTGTTGACGTTGCTCTGCGCTTCCTCACGCACAACCATTTGATGATGTCCGTTTACTGTGACAGTTTCGTTGCGAATCTGCGCTTTTCCCACATTATCGCAATTCGCATCAAACAGACCAACTGAAAGCTTGTTGCTCGAGCCCGGATTAGAGCCACCCGGTGGAGTCTGACCCGGTGTCACAATCGGTATCGTTGGAATCGAAGTAGAACGGTGTCCTACGTCAGGGATAGGTTTGTCAGGATTTCGCGCAACCACACTTTGAGCGAAATAGGAAAGACAAGTTATCGTCGCTGCAAAAACAAGTTTCTTCATTGAGTCATTCTCCTTGAACTAACCGCAAAAGAGGGCTAGCGCAATTGCGAGCCCTCTTCTTCAATTTTTGCTTGCTCGTCGTTTACTCGACGACTTGTTTGGTGCAACTGTCCTTGAGACTGCAATCACCAGGAGTTGTGATGATCTGACCAACATTTATCGCGCCTGGACTTAAATCAATACGTCCAATAGTGATGTTGTTTCCGCTGCCTTTCTTATCTTTGAAGATAAAAGCAACACGAGTCAAATAGCCTTGACCGTTCTGAACGTAATCGGGGAACAGACGGCTGTCGGTAATGAATGAGGTCCAACCATCGCCTACGTTGCCGCCACGATTTGTGGTGCTAGCAGGAATGGTGACAGAACGCTGGCTAGAGCCATCAGACTTCTGAAAGCAATAGCGCACAGAAAGCCCGTCGTGAGCGTTGGAGCCGGTTGCTTCTTTGTAGTAGTACTGAGAAAATTGCACGTTTTGTGGCGGGTCTACCTCGTAAACAATGCCAACTGGTCCCTGCGCTTGAGCGTCGACGAGCGCAGCAACACGTGTGCCGCCAATAGCGAAGTGCTTATCTTTGCTAGTCGCTTGGTTGAAACTAACGGTGCCACGTTGGTCGCAAATAAAGCTTTGCAATGTGGTATCGGCAAAAGCTGGTGCAGCAGCAGCGAGCGTCGACAACAACGTCGCAAGTATTCCAGCGTTGGTCTTAAAGTTCATGTATTTTCCTCTGAGTTGTCACACGTGTTGAATTCATTGCAAGCAACCAGGAAGCTCCAGAATTCGAAGCCACAGAATACTTTCTCAACAAACCGCTTGTCAACTTCAATACCTTAAAAGCCTTATCATCAAAGAGTTTTCAGTAGACCAATGTCGATTTTAGACGACGTAAGATTAGAGTGCAGGATAAAACACCATGATACCAAATGCGACACCAGAAAAAGCCGAACAATGATTGAGATGCGTAATGACCATGGAACCGATATCAAATTAACACCAGATATGGTGCCACCCCTCAACAAACAAGTGCAATGCTCCAACGTTTCCTTAATATGCTTTTTCGACTTCCTGGATTGCGCAGTTTCAACCACATACCAGATTAATTGCAGTTGACAACTTTAGACCGTGATGCATAATGTATCCAGCCCCAACTAAATAGTGTCTATCAAGAAGTGCTCAGCCCCAGCATTTCAGAGATACTGCGTCAACCAACCTTTTCCGGGGGGCTCCGTTTTTATGCCTAGATTTGACCAGAACGTAGAATCATTTCCTTTAGCTACCAATCAACAATTTACGAACCCGCAGCTTTTAAATGAAGGCTACCCAGGGTTACCGCAGCCGCAGAGCGACTCACAAGCTACAGCAAGCGCAACAAATTTTAGTCCGACCGACGCGAATATTGATTCGGCACCTGGAACGAGTACGACAGACAATACGACATCGCAGTCCACGACAACCCCGACAGACAACACTGCGTCTCAAATGCAGTTGATGTTGGGAGCGGTTGCGAACCTTCCACAGCAAGATATGTCGACGTTTTTAAGTGCTTTGCCGCAAAACGATCAGACGCAAATCGCTTCCTTTCTGCAACAAAATCCAAACGCTCAGATGCAAGATGTGCTTACACAACTTTCGAATCTTGCAGCCGCAGATGTTTCTCAAGCTCTTTCGACGTTGCCTCAAGCGGACTTGCAACAAGCTTTGACAGCGGCGCAGAATGGCTCGCTGACAGACACTGGCGCGCCAGCGGCAGATGGCAGCGGAGGGACTACTACAGATAACGGCACAGGAACTACCGCGGATAACAACACCGGAGCACCTGCAGACAACGGCACCACATTCAGTGGCGACGCAAATCCAACGTCAACTATCAGCAGTGGACCAGAGCCCTGGCTACCCAATTATTCAGATCCGAATGCCTTCGCGCCGACAGACAATTCTGCACCTGCACCAACGCAACCCACTGATAATTCGGGGCTTACACCAACTCAACCAACGGACAATTCTGGACTCGCACCAACACAACCAACAGACAATTCAGGTCTAACACCAACACAACCAACGGACAATTCAGGTGGTGTGCCAACACAGCCAACGGATAATTCCGGTGGAGCACCAACACAGCCAACGGACAACTCTGGCACCACTCCTGGTGGCGTCCCAACTGATAATTCACAACCCGCATTCAATCCAGCAGATCAGACACCTCCATCCGGCGGGGATACAAATCCCAGCCCTCAAGGGGGCGATGTACCGCCTCAACCAGCTCCAGCACCAGATGCGCCATCACCCGGTGCGCCAACCTCCGACACGCCATCATCGGATGCGCCAACAAGTTCTACTCCGCAATCCGGCGGTTCAGAATTTCCACTTCTGTTCGGTTCTGCAGCAGCAGCCGGAGTCGGAGCATGGTATCTGAATAAGAGAGGCGTTTTCTCCAACGCCACTGATGCACTGAAATCGTACTCAGACAAGATTCGCCCGAACATTGGACGCCCGTGGTTCTTGAACAAATCATCCGCTGTAGAAGGTGGTGGCGAGCCGCTTCCAGAAAGTCCTTTCTCGACGAAGCCACCAATGCCAGACCTCAACTTTGATGCGGCTTCAATCAATGCCAAAGTTTCGGGACTACCGAGCCTGTCCGAATCGTTAGAAGCAAATGGTGCAAAGGTGGCGTCGACGCTCGACGCAGCGGCAGCAGGTGAAAAGGCAGCAGCAGGCTTGTCGGCAGGAGAACAACTCTTGCTTGATTTTGCCGAACTACCAAAATAAATTCAGTCTACGAACTGCTGACTCAACGCAAGCCGCTGATTCAACTCGCAACCAATTCAACGCGTTCCTGATATTGCTCGTAATCCATCTGCGCTTGAAATGACTTGACGATTTCAGCGGCTTCGCGGTTTGCAGCTTGATTGCGCAATGCTTGCAGGTGAATCCAATGGTGCTGGAAGGTTGCTCTCTTTTTTACGAGAGAATCGAAGCCTGATTGCCAACCATTACCGCAACTCACTTTTCTAACCTCAGAGTGACAGGCGACGCATGTCTGTTTGTCTAAAGTTACTGAGAAGATGTTTCTTTTTTGTTTCCGAATTTTCGCGTTAGATTAAATGCAACGAGAATCACGCGCATTTTACATACGGAGTTACGCGCATGGGAGAAAGGGACCGTAGAGGCTAAGCTCATCGCATCAACCCTTCGAACCCTTCTGTGTCGGCGTGGCTGACCCAAACGTCGCGTGGGTCTTTGCAGACTTTGTAGCCCTTTACCGAAGGCAGAGGTTTGCGTTTTGCAATAGCTGCGCTCAACGTGTCAACTTCTTTTGGATTGGTTCGTTTCATTCCAGAAAACAAAAACACTGAATTCATCTTCGTCGTTGAAGCATCCATCTGCGTCAAAAAGAGTTTGACCGTAATGCCGTCCACCTTGGGAGTTTGAATCAGCGTCGAGATGATTCTGCAAGCTGGCATTGGTATCACACCTGCGCCAAGCACTACGACATTACCCACACGTCCTCGCGAAAGTGGCACGACATCACCCTTCTGCGTCTTGAAAGGCATTGCGTAAGCGGATGCAACCCAACCATTGAAAGTCGTCTTCGGCTGAGGTATTAGCGGCCATTCAGGCACTGAACCAATCTTCAAAAAATTCAGAGGCGAACCACGCCTCACGAACTCTTCGAGCGTACATTTTCCGGTAAGTTTGCGCGGCTCCGATATCGCTTCGACGTTCCACTCTGGTGCTTTTGCAACAAGCTCGATTTGATGTTGCGGCAGGTCGACAAACAAATATTCCTTATTTACGCGAACATTGCACTTTCCATTCAGCGACGTAGACAGATTAACGTTCAGTTCTTCGTCAGGTTTCAAAACCAGAGGTTTTCCTGTCTCCGCTGCAAACGTCGATTGTGATCCACCAACCCAAAGCGCTATGCCGAAAGTGGCCACGCCTAAAGTCCTGACTCCGGTACGCGCGCCGTCGCGAAAGACCCTGAATGTAAGCGGTTGAGTTGTCCGAGACAGTTTCACAATTACTCCAGGCTTCGGAACTAAAACGGACTATCAGCATTCTAATTTAGTAGGACGAGGATGCAATTTGATTTGTGGGATGAACAATTCCGCATCAAAGTTCCGCGCGAAAATGGCGAAATCCTCTCAGAAATTTTTCAGATTTGACCCGTACGGTTAAGAGAAAGAGGAGCGAGCAATGACTGGTGACGACGCATCTAAGATCCCATCGGGCTTCGAGTTTCTACAAATGCGCAGAGACGGATTGCACCACTGGCACGTTCTCTCCAGACTTTCGCAGATTGGAAAAAATCGCGAAGCAGCGGCGATAGTCGAATCATTTCAGCGTCAAATAGAGCTCGATTCTCGCGCAATTCCGACCGAAATCAACACAGCAGCTTGACTGCAATTAATCTCGTTCGGACAGAAATGACCGGAAATTGCCACAACCGTTTCAGTACTCTAATTAGACACCCAAGGAGGCTGCATGACTGAAACTACACTCCTGACCAAGCAGTCCGGCTTTGAAAACTTGCTGAACGAGCGCGCCAACATGCACCAGTGGAAGCATTTGAAAAACTTGCTGACTCAGGGCAGCAATCGCGAAGCAGCGGCAATAGTCGAGTCCTTTCAAAAACAGATGCACGTCGAACAGCAACTGGCGCAGGCTGTATCCAGCGATAATTAACAGCTCGCCGAATCAATTTATAGGTATGCTCC
This sequence comes from Drouetiella sp., assembly GCA_036702965.1. Lineage (GTDB taxonomy): Bacteria > Cyanobacteriota > Vampirovibrionia > Obscuribacterales > Obscuribacteraceae > PALSA-1081. The sequence continues at coordinate 401,588 of DATNPZ010000003.1, read as the reverse complement.
ACCGAAGGAGGTCCACATCTTTGTGTGGATCTCCTTTGGGTTTTGTAGCGATTTAATGTGAATGTCATCGAAATGCCAGGATTGCCTTTTAAATTCAAAATACATCCAGACTCAACGCGAGGCTTCTATCGATGAATACCCAAACTGATTTGAAGAATGGCTTTCAACAGATTTGTGCTCAACGCGAAGCAATGCACAGCTGGGTGCATCTTCAAACTCTTTTGAAGCATGGAAGCAATCGCGAAGCAGCAGCAATCGTCGAATCCTTTCAGAAGCAAATGCAGTTCGAAGAATCGGAAACCCTGAGCGTCGCGGCGTAACAAACAAGCCGAAGCAACGGTGCAAATCGTCGCGGCGTAACAAACAAGCCAAAGCAACATCGCACATCGCCGCGGCGTAACAAACAAGCCGAAGCAACATCACACATCGCCGAGTCTTAACGTTCGGCACTGTTTGATGCGTTTTTGACGTGTTGCGCTGTATTTTCAGAAACAGCAATCGTGTCACTCACATGTCAATTTCAGCGGTTAAGTTCAATAAGTCCAGGAACCAAAAACACAGATTCTAAAAACGGATCGAAGTCCATATGAATTTCACAACCGAGCCGTTTAATACGTTCATCAGCAATTAACAACTACTGCTGAACCCGACGATCAAAGCCTTCGCCTGTTCTTCGCAAATGGCGCACGAGAAATCGTGCCGTGATTCGTCGCGCTTAAACGACTCTGAAACAAGTTTTTCATTTAATACGTTCGAACCGCACAACGAGAAAAAAGATGCCACCAGAATTCAACGCAATCAAGGCACCCGAGCTTCCACAACAACAGTATGCTTTCGAGCAAAAGCATCAGCGTGCAGAGCATGGACTGCTAACCGAAGCACTGGATACTGTATTTGACGCTTTTCCGGGCAAAAGCAAATCGACAGATTCGAACGCAAAGTCATCTGGAACAACGGCTTCGGAAGTTGTCGCAGGTTTTGTGAAAGCGGTACCGTTGTTCATGGGTCCAGGCAGAGGAATGCTTCTCGCCGCAGCTTTGAATGGTTTGGACGAAGTGCATCGTGGCGACAGTACCGGCACTCAGTTGGAAGATTTCGCGCTTGGCGGAGCCAAAGGTGCCGCAAGCAAACTGGTCATGGACAAAATCGGTGGCAATCAAAGCATGTCTTTGATGCAGCGCGGGCTCGCAATTGGTGGTAGCACAGCATTCATCGATAGTGCGTTGACTCGCAGCACGTGGACTAATTCCACAACCGGTCAACTCGATTTTACAGGCGGATTGGAGAAGACCGCATTGAACACGACGTTCGGTGCAGGCGTCGGCATGGCAGCGTTCCCGATCGGCGGTGCTCTCAGTAATCGCATCACACCTGCTGCAGAAAAAATATTAGGTACAACTTTCGCCCCATCGATGGTTCGCTCAGTCACTACAGGTGGTGCATTCGGATTCACATCAGGTGTGGTCGGAGAGACTGCAGCACAACTTTATGCCGGTAAATTCGACCCTTATTCAATCGCCACTCACGGTCTGGTCGAAGGATTGAGCACTGCGGCAGCAGGTGGTGTGGGACATCGTTTCTCGACAGAATACTCACTCGCTCGCCTCGATGCAAACTCAAAACCTGCAAGCCAACCTGACGTGCAGAACGACACTAACAACGTAAATTTCCGTCCAGAGAACACGCTTAGAATCGCCCCGTCAACCGAAGATTTGGTCGCGCAGACGAAACTTTCCGCGACCGACTTGCTCGCAAAACCAGGCGAACGAGCCGTTGAACGAGAAGTGCCTGCGACTCGTGAGACTGAGCAAAGACCGGGAGTTGAAGTAGATAATCGCCCAGTTGCAGAAAGCGATCGTGCTCGTGTCGAGAAAGAATGGGAAGCGACGAAGCTGATGTCGTCAGGGCAACTGGCACAAGCTAAAGATATGGCTCGCCAGGAGTTAGCCGACATCCAAATCGAGCCAGGCAAAAGCGCATGGGATGTTATCGAAAACTCGATGAGAACAGGTGCCATCGCTGACCCAGATGCAGTAATGAAAACAATCGCCATGGCTCGCGAACACTTCACTTCATTGCGCACCGCAGACGGTAGCATTATTCCAGACCAGGCAGCCAACTGGGTTCACACAATGGGTGAGCTTGCACGCGTAGCACAATATAGCGATATCGTTCGTAGCAATGCAGTTGCGCAGAGCGGGGAAACAGATCCAGTGAAAGCCCAAGCTATTGCTGACGCCGCAATGTCACCAGAAGCAACGAAATTGGCGATGATCGCATCAGCCGGTTCTGACAGCACCAAGTCTCAAGCGGCGGAATACATGCGCTTGAACGCCGACGGAACTGTAGATAAAGCGAATCTGCCGGCGAACTTCCACACACACCATTTGGAAGCAGTTCTTGCGATGGACGGAATCCGCTCAGAAGTTGGACTGAACCAACGTGAATTCGACCTCGTCAAAAATGCGATGCTCGCACACCAGGTCGCTCCAGCCGAAACGATCATGGGCATGCTCTACAACTTCAAAATCGGACCTGCCGTTGCCGGAATTCAAAAGGCTGCAGAGTCCGGCGACATCAGCAAGTTGGCGCCCTGGGTTCAAGAAGAGATCAAAGCTGACCCTGAATTCCCGCAGAAACTCGCTGCAGCATATGCACGTGAAACGCGCCCAATGCGCGACCCAGCCGCAGAATCAGTGACCGGTCAAATCACACCACAAGCACACGGAATGAAAGTGATCAGCGCCATTGCAGACACTGGTTATTTGCTCATGCCACCAGCAGAGGTGCCAGCCGGAGCAAACGTGCCAAAAGTAAAAATGACGGCTGACGGTAAGGGCTGGGAGTTAGACGTGGACAAAGACACGCAAAACCTCCTCAGACTCGCTGGTGACGGTCACTGGTATGTTCCTCATCAACCAACCGCGGCAGAGCGCAGCGCGATGACTCCTGAACAGGTCAAATACTTCGATGATTTGTGGAAAGTGAGCCAGGGTGTATTCGCCGGAGACAACGGACAATACGGTGCACGCGAATCAGTCTACAAATACGTTGCAGCATTGCGTGGACCTGGTACAAATTTCCATGATTCAACAGTTTGGGATTCGATTAAGAGCATCGATACTAGCCGTACAGATGTTCGTCGCATCCTTGATCAGCCAGGTCGTCAGGTTCTCGACGAAACCAATGCAAAAACATCCCAAGTGTTCGACAGACAAAACGGCACATTCCGCCAGAGAGCTGACCAGGCACTGATCAAAGAGTTTGGTATCACCCTCGATGGCAAGAGCCCTGAAGAATTACAGGCGATACTGAAGCGCAGCGGCATCTACAATACTGAACATGCAGCCCAGGGGACTTCACCTGCAGAGTCTGCGGATTACGCAATGGCTCAACGAATTTTGGATACTCTGAACAAGATCCCCTATTACGGAACGCCAATAACTGAGGCTGATTACAAAGACGCTACGCGTGCATACCAAACTGCAATCAGAGTGAAGAACGCACTAGGCGACGCAGCAAGAAGAGAAGCATCGATGAATCCAGATCAAACTTCAGACAACTTTCAATCAGTGCGTCAGCGCACATCGAGAGGTAACTAATGCTCATGACAGATAATGCAAAAGTAATTGCTAGTTACTCCGATGCGGCATTGGAAGACCGCAAACGACAACTACAAAACGGGCTCGCAGCCGCCAGAGAACACGGCGTAGAGGCACCGCACGAGCTGGTAGAAGAACTCAATGCAGTTCAAAATGAAATAGCGAAGCGAACGGCTCGATAAACCTTGGAATTTGTTCATATTCCAAGGCTGGCATCTGGAGAGCTTCTCCAATGCCACCATCACTTGACATCCGCGATCTCGGCGTGATTTGATGGTAGAGGACGGGTCAAGAAAATTTGATTACAGCCGTTGGCGCGGCTGGTCCAGTGGCGGAAAGACATAACACAAGCATCTGCTTGTTAGCGAGAGATGGAGCATCGAGCAACACGGTGCGCTTTTGCTCGCGCATAGGGGAGGGCGCTCAATGAACGCTCGTTATATTTTGCTGCTTCAACGGCAGTTCGACGAAGAGCTCTCGGAGCGCGAGACTTATGAACTGCAAGGATTTTTAGCAGGCAATGAATCTGCTGCGCGGTTGTGCGAGAACGTTCGCAAGTTAATCGATGAATGCGAACAGATGGAGCCGCCCGAAAGTTTGAAACCAGAAGACGAAGAACTCTTACTTATTGAAATCGTCTCAAAATTGCGCAAGACCAAGTCACAAGGCTGGCTCGGTGCGTTCTCGAATCTGTTACCAAAGAAACCATCAGAACCAAAACATAAGACGAAAGCAAAAAACACAGACGCTAACAATTCTAAGAGTCAACGAGAAAGTCGCAAATCAGCGGACGAAGACAGTGATGAACTTGCGATTTTGCGTTCAAAACGAAAAGACCGTAAAACAATTGATAAAGATGCTGACGCAATCGCATCAATGCGTAGCAAGTTCGCATCGACACCAAATTCGGTGCCTGAAGATGTTGTTCAACAAACGAGTTTAGCTGAAGCGATAAAAAACAAGCTTCAACAAACCAGACACGAATTAGATAACGCGTGGGAAGAACCGCCGCAATCCGTATCGAACTCGATATCGCAGGATTGGAACTGGGACGGAACTTCCAACGATGAAGGCGCTTCAGATTTACTCCCTCCTCAATCAACAACACAAGCGGCAGATCCTAATCAGTCTGCCAGTGACATGAGATCGGCGGATTATCAAAAATCCGCCGATCCACTTCATTTATCAGAGAATCGAGAGCAGGAATTGATTTGGAATTCATTCGAAATCGCTTACGAAGCTGCCGTCGATTACAACTTCCAGAATGTCCCCGACTTCAGTTCGAATCATCAAATCATGCCAATCGAACCTACAAATAAACCATCGCAACAACCAATCGAACAACCAAATAAACCATCACTGCAACCAATCGAACCTGCGAATAAACCATCCCAGCAATCAATCGAACCTGCAAGTAAACCATCGCTACAACCAATCGAAGCGGAAATGAAACCGTCGCCGCAATTCAATCCAGGAGCAATTCCCGTCGATGAGATAATTGCGCACGTCAGTCAAATTTTCTCAGAGCGCGAGCCCATTGAACCCATTGAGAACGACCCGCTGGGTGCCACATCTGGTGTGTATCCGCAAATTCGCGAAGAAGATTTGCGAGTCGCGAAGAACGCTCGGCTTGGCACCACCAGTGACACTACGGAGCAACGCGGTCAAATCAAATCAATTGGCAAATTTTTGCTTGACAAACATTCCGAAGCAGCAATCGGTGCTTTGAACATTCACAGTCCAGAGATCGCCAACGCGAGAATTCTCTCCGACGAAGAAGCACAAGCTTTGCATGATTGTCTGTCACCAATACAAAAACAAGAAGGCGTTGCAGGATGTGTGATTGTTGGATACGACGGCATCGTGATCACCAGCACGCTGCCTCCTGAAGCCGACAAAGATGCATTTTCAGCCTGGGCGCTATTCACTTACATAAACAGCCACGAGTTAGTGCGCGTGGTCGGACATAATCGAATTCGCCAACTCGTGTCAAAGACGGCAAGAGGTTATTTGCTGCTCGCTGATTTCGGTCAGGGCTTGCTGGTTGCTGTAAGCGACAACGCCGCCACAGAGGCGATTGTGCCGTTGATGAAGAGCGTCCGCAAAGTCACAGCCGCATAAATATCGAACACGGGAATCGTCGTTAAACCCGGTTCTAATCACGGGTGCAGACTTTTGCGCAATGTGTCATTCAGCAACATTTCGATACCATGTAACGCAGCTTGAAAACGCTATATCTCGGATATAGTCGAGCTTTCGGGTTTTATTGGAATTTGTACCCCTTACAGAAATACAGCTTTCCTTTACTATTCTGGAACGGTTGCGGAGGAGCAATACCAATGAACGAAGAACGCATGAATCAAGAAGAAGAAGTTTACGCCGAAGGCGCTGACTAACTTCCGATCGATTTCAAATCGAGCAAAAGTCATGATGGCACCAAGCTCGGTGACATCATTTTTTGCTTTTTACCGTGTCCAAAACTTGTCCAGAAAGCAAAAGAGAAGAGCCAGCGCGGTTCTTCTCTTCAATCTTTGATTTCATAGACGGCAACCTACCGTCACAAGCGCTAGCCGCCTCAGCCAAACCTGACGCCGCCCCCGCCACCGCCGGCCGGGTAACCGCCCGAGCTGTTGCGAGCGAAGTTGTTTCCTTGCCCAGAATAGGTGCGATGTCCGCTGTAGTAGGCAAGACATTGATTAGCATAATCAGCATAACGACGCAGTGTAGGGTCCTTCGACTTTTCCATCACCCAGCTATAGTGCATCGAAGCGGCGACTGTTTGATTAGTATTTTGGTAGCACTGCGCGATGTAATAGTGAACGGTGTCGCAGCAGTAGCCCGTAGCATCGAGTGTCTGGAAACAATCCATCGCCCGCGCATAGTTTTTCTTGCTGAAGTAACCGTACGCCTCTTTGAACAAGGGTGTCGCCATGACCTTTTTACGGTCAGGCGGCGGACCTTTCTTGAACTTACTTACGGACGCGCCAGCCTTGATTAGCTTAGCCTCGGCGGCGACTCCAATATTTAGGAACAACGCAGAAAGAACAACCAGAATTGCGATCGATTTTGGGATCTTCATTTCTCTACCTGATGACATATCAATAGAATGCCCTTATAAGAGGTGTTCAAACTTAGCAAAACCCTTCCTGATTCACCGTCAACGCCGCTCTGTCAACGCCGATAAGCATTTGCAGAACTGCTGAGAAAGTGTTAAATATCACCATGCTGTAAGCTTGATAACGCAGTCAGGGAGGTTGTAATGACTCAGTCCAAAGGTTTCCGTTCAACAGTTTTATCAATTGCAGCGATTGCGTCAATGTTCAATCCCGCAACGGCACAGACGGCGTCGCATATTGGCGACAAACCGCTGATCGGCATAAACCTGGATCTCGATGGCACCGACCACCGCGTGAACGAAATTTCTGTGCTTTATCCCGAGGCGATCAAGAAAGCAGGCGGCATTCCAGTGCTGCTGACGCAGATGCCGGCAGATGATCTGAAAGAACTGCTGCCCTCGCTGGATGGAGTCGTCATGATCGGTGGCGCAGATTACCCTCCATCGATGTACGGGAAAGAACCGCATTCAAGCGTCAGTTTGATGGAGAAAGAGCGATCAGATTTCGACTTCGCTTTAACGAAAGCGGCGTTGGAAACGTCAGACATGCCTATTCTCGGAATCTGTGCTGGTTGCCAAATTCTGAACATCGAGCCCGGCGGTTCGCTCATTCAAGACATTCCTTCGCACCAACCAAATGCGAAAGTGATGCACGCCAGCCCTGATGGATGGAAGAAAGGCTTCAATCGACACGAAGTGCAATTCGAGAAAGATAGCAAACTTGGCAAATTGTATCCCGCACCACTTTCGGTGCCAACTTCGCACCACCAGTGCATCGAGAATGTTGCGTCAGGTTTTCGAGTCGTTGCGAAATCGACAGATGGGTTGCCCGAAGCGATCGAAAAGACCGGCGATCGATTCGTGGTTGGCGTGCAGTTTCACCCCGAGCGCGATTACGAAGCAAACAAACAGTTGTTTGCCGAACTGATTCGCAACGCTAAAGAAAGGCACATGCACCGCGAGAAATTGGCTCAGGCAGCTTCATCGAGCGCATCACACTAAATGGCAAAGATCCTATTAGCCGAAGACGATAAAGACTTGCACAATATCCTGCGCAGTTTTCTAACCTTCGAGCATCACATGGTGGAAAGTTCTTTCACCGGTGAAGACGCCGATGAAAAGCTGAGCATATCTGACTACGACTTGCTCGTTTTGGATTGGGACTTACCCGGTAAAAGCGGAATCGAACTTGTAAATTTCGTTCGAGGTCGCGGAAGTATTGTTCCAATTTTGATGATCACCGGAAAAACCTCCATCGCTGAAAAGATGCAAGGGTTGGACACCGGCGCCGACGATTACCTGACCAAACCATTCAACATTCAAGAGTTCGGAGCGCGCATCAGAGCACTTCTGCGTCGGGGTGCTCAAGCAGCGACACCAAATAATACGCTCACCATATCTGGTATCAGCATCGATACGACACGTCATCGCGTTACGAAAAATGGCGTCACAGTCAACTTGCTGCCAAAAGAATTTCAACTGCTGGAGTTCTTCGTGAGACATCCAAATCATGTTTTCACGCAAGAGGCATTGATTGCAAAAGTCTGGCCGAGCGACACGGAAGCGACCGCCGAGGCACTACGCAGCACTATTAAAAGACTGAGAAAGAAAATCGATCCCGACGCCGAGATTCTCAAAACCGTGCACGGCGTCGGCTATATCCTCGAAGCAGGATAGAGTGAGCGCAGAGTCACCAGCCCCAAAGCGTTTGGTCATGGTTCGCCAGACATCAAATGTGCACGCTCACGAAAATTGTGCACACACAGGTATCCGCCGTCTCATGCCTGACGATGGGGAGCGCCTTGGCAGTTTGATGTATGAAGCCTATCAAGGAACAGTTGACGACGAAGGTGCAAGCTTACAAGAAGCGATTGAGGAAGCGAAAGGTACGTTAAGCGGCAAATATGGAAAGGTGTTGTACGACGCATCCTTTACAGTCGAAACCGAATCGAATGAACTTGCAAGCGTCTGCGTGATTACCGACTACGAAAAATTGCAACCACTGCTAGCGTTCTCTCTGACAAAACCGACTCACCAGAAACAAGGTTTAGCCAGATGCTTGATAGAAAAATCCCTACTAGCTCTAAACGCCGCCAACGTCCCAGTCCTGCATCTGGTGGTCACGCAAACAAATCACAACGCCATCAGACTGTACAAAACGCTGGGATTCACCGACAAGAATTAGCCATTCTGCGGTTAATCTTCGCCACTGGATGCGATTAATCCTCGCCGCTGGATGCGACTAATCCTCGCCGCTGGATGCGATTAATCTCGTGACCCAAATTTGACCGAAATCTGAACCAAAACTAGCCAACCCGCTGCTTATCTTGTTTGCATGAAGCCACTCCGCCAAGGTAAATAGCATGACAGATTTTAAATTGAACCAGGAAGTTGTTCATCACCACGGAAAAGAAACCGCACCACAAGCTATCGCTCAATTCCAGAAAGAGTTGATGGGACTGCACGACAAGATGACCGGCGATGATGCAACTGTTTCGAAAAGTCTCGCTCACTATAATTTCCAAAAGCTTGATAAAGAGATGCACAAGTCTCACAACGGTGCTCCAGCAGAACTCGACAAAAACATGCATGTCTCTGGCGTTTACAAAATTGACGGAAAAATGCAGGTAGTGTTCACCGACGATCTCTATAACAAGGGAGACAAGCAACCACATCACGCGTACACCATTAACGAACAAACCGGAAAAATCGACGCAGTGTTCGACATGAAGAAAACCGCTAAGGGAGCGAATATTCTCGAGCGTCACAAAGAAAATGGTGAACCACAAACAGCATCACTGAAAACAGAAAAGCACGGCGACACAACAGTTTTGACTAGCGCCGACAACAAGTACACCGAATACAAAACTCCAGACGGTCGCATCATCAAAGTGAACGGAGACAAGGGACCAACAATCCAAAATCCGAAAAGCGGACCTACCGAAACTTATGAACAGAATCCAAATGGACGTTACGATCACAAAGTGCAAAACGACAAAGGACAGATGGAAACACGCGGTGGTCAGTACGACAGACCAACAGTCGGTGAAGATGGCACCATCACTACCAGACGCGCTGGAATAGACTTCACAACACGCCAATTCGCCAATGGCAATCGTGCCGAGTACATCGATGAAAACACTGGAAAAGGCACCATGATTCGCATCACAGAACCGAACGGCAAACACGCTCAGATGGAATGGGACGAGTACAAAACTCCAAAAACGGTGACATTTACTGGTGCTGAATTGAAGCAGCCCTACGAAATGAAGCGGTTTTCAGGCGACATTTATGAATCACCAGAAGGAAACCATTGGAAGATAGATCTTGATACCACACACGGTACCATCAACTACGAACAAGTTCATTTCACCAGTCGCGGATGGGTCCCAAACAAAGCTGAACAAGAACTGAATCCAAATCCCGGCTCCAAAGCCACCGAACAGACACCATCCGAGACCCGCGCACCGAAACAACGCGATTATCATCCAACTACTCGCGCACTCGCATCAAATGATGGAACTATTGATTTCGCCGACCGCACACCAGATTCAATCTAGCGTTAGTGCCGAAAAATAGCCAAGTCGAAACAGTCAGTTCATCAATGGAGCGCATCTAGTCCGTAAATAGGTTACGCCAGGCAAAAAATCCCCGGTCTAAACCACGAAGTAAGTTGGCTTTGCCAAACATTACTTGTGAAGATGGCAGGGGATTTTTTCTCGTTAATCCGCAGGATAATATGTTATAGACAAAAACATAGGGTCCGAATTCGGTCCTGAAAACCCGCGGAGATGGTGAATTGCCCAACTGGTCACAATCCGATCATGATACAGACGAAGGCGTGCTTACCGAGAATAAGCAAAAAGTCGAAAAGCCGCCTATGTACAAGGTTCTACTGCACAATGACGACTTCACCTCACAAGAATTCGTCGTAACGATTCTACAGAGCGTATTTCATAAAAGTTTTGCGGACGCGTTCAAAATAATGTTGGCGGTTCACCACTCAGGAATCGGCGTAGCTGGCGTTTACACGCACGAAGTAGCAGAAGCGAAAAGCAATAAAGTCATTTCGATGGCGCAATCTCAAGGATTTCCTCTACTTTGCACAGTTGAAGAAGAATAGCCGCGGGTAGAAGAGACATATTCGGACCGCTATATCAGTCAGATTCGAGAGAAAAACAGAAAAAAATGATTACGAAGGAATTACAAGATACGCTCAACATGGCTTTGCAGGAAGCCATCGCTCGTCGGCATGAATTTCTGACGCTTGAGCATCTGCTGTACGCACTGCTATCCGAAAAAACATCGAGTCAGGTAATTAAAAACTGCGGCGGCAACATTGAAGAGCTGAAAAAAGAACTCGACCAATTTCTCAAAGATAGTATGGAGAAAATGGGCAGCTCGTTCAGACAGAATCCAGAGCCGAGCGCTGCATTCGAACGCGTATTGTCGCGCGCTGCGATGCAAGCCGAGTCAGCTTCGCAGAACACCATCGATGGTGGCAATGTGCTCGCTGCAATGTTTCAGGAGAGACGGTCGCATGCTGTATATCTTTTAGAGAAGCAAGGGATTACACGTCTGGATGTGCTGAATTACATCTCGCACGGCATCTCGAAAGTCGGTGGCAGAGATTACGACGAAGAAAGCGGGCAGCCCGCGTTCGGAGAAGATGATGATGGACGTTCGCTCAAAGATCCGATTGCAGAGTTCACAGTCAATTTGATCGAACGAGCAAAAGACAAAAAAATCGATACGCTTATTGGTCGCGACCTCGAAATTCAACGAACCATCCAGGTGTTGTGCCGTAGACGGAAAAATAATCCGATCTACGTCGGCGATCCCGGTGTGGGCAAAACAGCTATCGCAGAGGGATTGGCGCTAAAAATCTATCGCGACGAAGTTCCAAATGCGCTGAAGGGTGCTGAGGTTTACTCGCTAGACATGGGCGCGTTGATCGCCGGCACGAAGTTTCGTGGTCAATTCGAACAGCGCATGAAAGCTGTGATTAAAGAGTTGCAGAAGCGTCCTGGCGTAATTTTGTTCATCGACGAAATCCACACGATTGTCGGAGCAGGGGCTGTTTCAGGCGGTTCGATGGATGCTTCCAACATCCTCAAACCAGCGCTCGCAAGTGGTGAGTTGAGATGCATCGGGTCCACAACGTATCCAGAATACAAATCTGCGTTTGAAAAAGACAAAGCGCTCGCTCGTCGCTTCCAAAAAATTGACGTTGCCGAGCCGACAACCGAAGAAACTATCAAGATTCTGCAAGGCTTGAAAGGCTATTACGAAGAGCATCACGGAGTCACTTACACAGATGATGCAATCATCGCCTCGGCAGAGCTCGCTGCGAAACACATCAACGACAAGTTCCTGCCAGACAAAGCCATCGACGTCATCGACGAAGTCGGTGCTGCGGTCAAACTCATGCCGGAAGAAGAGCGTCAGTCTCGCGAAGTGACTACGCACGACGTTGAGCTAGTCGTAGCCCGCATGGCGAAGATTCCACCAAAATCTGTCTCTGGCTCTGACAAAGAGCGGCTGCAGAACATGGAGTCAGAACTCAAATCCGTGTTGTACGGGCAGGACCACGCGGTCGACACAATGGTGCGTGCGATCAAGCTCTCGCGCTCAGGTTTGAGTAATCCTGGCAAACCAATCGGCTCGTTCCTCTTCTCTGGACCGACCGGCGTAGGTAAAACCGAACTGGCGAAACAACTCGCTAAGGTGCTCGGCATCTCATTCTTGCGCTTCGATATGAGTGAATACATGGAGAAACATACTGTCTCCAGATTGATTGGTGCCCCTCCGGGATATGTCGGATTCGACCAGGGTGGTTTGTTGACGGATGCCGTCGCCAAGACACCACATGCGGTGCTGGTCCTGGATGAAATCGAGAAAGCACATCCAGACCTATTCAACATTTTGCTGCAAGTAATGGACCACGCTACTCTTACCGACAACAACGGAAAGAAAGCGGACTTCAGAAACATCATTCTGATCATGACTACCAACGCCGGTGCGCGTGAGATGTCTGCAAACGACATTGGATTCGCGCTGTCGCCAACGCTGGAACAAGAGTTGTTCAAACCATCGCAGAAAGTCGCCGATCCCTCGGGTAAAGGAAAGACAGCGTTGGAGCGCACGTTCAGCCCTGAATTTAGAAACAGATTGGATGGCTCGATTGTTTTCCATCAACTCGGTCGCGGCGAAATCGTGCGCGTAGTCGATAAATTTGCCGACGAAGTTCGTCAGCAGTTGGTCGAGAAGAACGTCACTCTGGAATTGAAGGAAGCTGCAAGGCAGTGGTTCGCCGTCAAGGGATTCGATAAGCTCTACGGCGCCAGACCAATGGCGCGCGTTATCCAACAAAAAATTCGTGAACCGTTGGCAGAAGAACTGTTGTTTGGAAAGCTGCAGCACGGCGGGTCTGTGGTGTTAGATGAAAAAGACGGCGAGATTATTCTCGAAATCCGTTCATCAGATCCGAAAGACACTGAGGTCGTCGTAAAAGAGACCGTGCCGCAGAATGCAAAAGACGATGGAGCACCGACCGAAAAGAGGGCACCGGAAATAGATACACGGCAGAACGCTGAAGACAAAGCGATTAAACTTCCGAAGGAAGAACCTGTCGAATAGCGACAGTCCGTCAAAATAGCTACAGTCTGTCGAATAGCGGCGGGCACGTCAACACTAACTAAACAGCCCTGCAATCGCGGGGCTGTTTCACTTCAACTTGTCGAATTCCTGGCGGTTACGCAATCGCCCATTCAAGACCGTCTGGCAGTAAAACAGACGTGTACTCGATGTGCACGATGCGACGGTGTCCCTCGTCTTTCGACGGAGAGGAGCGATGCACGAGCAGCGGACGCATCAAAAGCGCATCACCAGCGCGAGCGGCGCAAACGTTGTAAACACCTTTAGCGCTCAAATCGTCGATTCTGCGCTGAGACAAAACACCTGTGTAGTGCGAGCTTGGAATTACTTCCAACGCGCCATCATCGGCAAGACAATCATCCAAGTGCAAACGCACGCTCACCATTTTCGACAAATATTCAACCGGTGGCTGCACATGCAAAATTCCATTCTTCACTGACCATGTGCTGAAACCTGGCGCATCAACGCGCTTCTTTACGCCGATCTGCAAATCTTGATGCCACGTCATGTACCAGGCGGCGTCGGGATCGTTGTCCAGCAAAACAGCACGAACAGGGAAAGCGCCAGGTCCAAGAACTTCCTTGACCATGCTCATGAGAGTCGGTGATTCAGCTAATTCCTTAACCGCAGGAACTTCCTTCAATAGATGGCGCATCGCGAACACACCCGCGCCACGCTTGCGAATGGTCGCCCCGACCTTCGCGTGCTCGATTGCATCGACGAGTGCATCGAGCTGCGAGCCCGCAAGAACACTCTTCTTAAACGAAAAACCTTCATCAGTGAAGGTCTTGGATTTTTCTAGTACGAGCTCTTGAATCATCATGGTCACCACGCGCGAAGGCATATATCTGAACTAAGGCGATATTCTACACACTATCCCAAAAAAGTCATCGGATAAAGCGTAATTTCCACACCTTGTCAGCGCTGAACTGTAGCCGGTTTCACAAGGCTGAACAAAATTGAATTTATGCCAAATGTGAAACGCAGTTGGCACAAGCTTTTCGCGGATCATCAATCCAAGCCTGCTAAACTTCGTGGATATCCAAAACGGGCAAGAACAAATATGTATTTCCTTAAGCTGGTCACAATCGCTTTGAGCGCAGCCGCCATTCAATCACCATTTACCGAGGTCAAACGTTTGACCGACGAACCGATTCTTACGCCGAGGGCGGGAAAGTTCGACGACTTAGCTGCTTACAACCCAACCGCGCTGAAGGTCGGCGACAAGACTGTGCTTCTCTATCGGGGACAGAATAAGAAGGGCACTTCGCAGATTGGATATGCCGAAAGCAAAGACGGAATTCATTTCACTGCAGCCGAGGAACCGGTGTTCACTCCGGAAGCAGATTACGAGAAGGACGGCGGAATTGAAGACCCACGGATAGTAAAAATTGGTTCGACCTACTACCTGACGTACACAGGCTATAACAAAACGGACGCGCAGCTATGTCTCGCAACTTCCACGGACCTGAAACATTGGAAGCGCATCGGCATCATCATGCCTGCGAATAAAGGTACGTGGAATGAGAAGTGGACGAAGTCTGGCGCCATCCTCACCACAAAAGTAAATGGAAAATATTGGATGTACTATCTCGGCACTGCAGGTGGTGCTGACCAAATGGGAGTAGCGGCTTCCACAGATTTGAAGCGCTGGGAAGATGCCACAAAAACTCCTGTATTACCGAAACGCGACGGCATGTTCGATTCTAAAGTTGTGGAACCGGGACCAGCACCGTTGCTTACGGACAAGGGCATTCTTTTGATTTATAACGGAGCAGACGACAAACTCGTCTATAAAACGGGCTGG
Organism: Drouetiella sp.; assembly: GCA_036702965.1. Taxonomy (GTDB): domain Bacteria; phylum Cyanobacteriota; class Vampirovibrionia; order Obscuribacterales; family Obscuribacteraceae; genus PALSA-1081. Next base: position 386,407 of record DATNPZ010000003.1, on the reverse strand, counting down.
GTGCTTTTCGACAAAAACGATCCGACCAAAGTTCTCGAGCGCAGCGACACTCCGATTTTCGCGCCTGAGAAAAAATGGGAAATCGAAGGACAAGTACCGAACGTCGTTTTCGTCGAAGGTTTAGTGCAGAACGGAAAAGAATTGACGCTATATTACGGCAGTGGTGATACCGGCACTGGTGTCGCGCGATGCTCGCTGAAAGAATAGAGAAAAATCAGGATAGAACAAGAAAGGCGCCCGTTGGAGCGCCTTTCCTCTTTCCGCGACGATGTAAGCTATGAGAACAAGTTAGCGTCTCGACCAGAAGCTACGAACCAATTCACAACTCCTGGAATCGAGAGTCCAATCAGGATTGCGACTGCTCCGAGAGCGATAATCGCCGGTGTGCTCATGTGTGCCAAACCGAACCATCTTCCCGCATTCTGTTTATTCATCAAGAGCGTCAGAAGTATTCCGATTCCGTAAAGAACCAGTATGACTTCAGAAGCATTGGAGAAGATATTCAACAAAGCTTCGAGATTAGCAAGGTTGTTCACTCTCACTGTTCCGGCAGTGTTCACACCGGTGACAAACTCTGCATCAGCACCGTTCGAACCGATGGTGCCATTAGTAGCACCTTGTAATTCTGGTGGTGACTGAGGTGCAATAGTGCCGCTCGATGCGCCTTGAAGAACTTGTGCTTGTGGGGCGTTTGACTGAGTACTGAATGCATCTGCTGTCATGCTCGGTGGAGTTGATTGCATCACAACTGCAGCACTCACTGGAGTGACCAATTTGTTGCGCACAGCAATTTCACTGGCAGCGCGCAAGTCGCCCGAGCTGATCAGTGATTGCGACTGCTCTTTCGCGAGCAAAGCCTTTAACTCGCGACCCTGAGCAGCGCTTGCTTGCTCACCTGAGAGTGGAGCGTAGGACTCAGTCAGTTTGACTTTGTACTCCATGCCACCAGGTTGCCACTTCGAGACGAAACGCGTCAAATCGTGATCGATCTTGCCGTTGCGTGGAACCGCGTTGAACGGTCCGATCTCGCGATGGTGCTTGAAGAATTCGTTGCCGTCGGTAACGCTATTATCGAGTGCGAACTCATAAAACGAGGGCGTTTCAGTAAATGGAGCAGTCAAATAATATTCTGGATTCAGCGTCGGTTGAGGTCCGTGAATCCACAGCACAGCACCGTTTTTAGTTTCACCCGCAGTATTTGCAGCCTTGACGACAGCTTGCAAGTTATCTTGCCCGCCTTCGAAATCAGCAGCACTGAGCGAATCTAACGCAGAACGAAGTGGTTGAAGTTCATTCTTTTTGCCGGACAAATCAGATGCAACAATCAGCGAACTTGTTACGTTCGCAGGCAAGCTCTTCAAGCCGCTTTTGATCGCATCGAGATCATTCTTGACCGAAGTCGAACCATCCAGAACTACGATTAAATGATTAGGTAACTTAACCGGAGATTGCTGGATCGTTTCGAAAATTGTACGAGTCGGCAAAAGTGGATCTGCAACAGCGATCGGTCCAAGAATGGGTTTACGCATCGCAGTTACTGAGAGCCCTAAACCCGATAACTCTTCGTTTTTCAGGCTTCCGCTCAAAATGCGCTGCCCTGTAGCCGAGACGGTTTCTTTTAATCCCTTGAGACCCAACGAAAGTTGCTGGGAAGACCGTAACCGTATTTGGTGCTCTCCATTTACCTCAAAGTTTGTGTCGATGAATTTCGGTAGCGCCAGCGTCGCTTCAGACAATTTGTCCAACTTCAACGGCATGACCATGCTCAGACTCACCTTCAGCTCTTCTTGAGCCTTAACGGGATAGCAGTGGAGCAAGGTTCGATTGCGTCCCAGGTCAGACACGACAGCCGGTGTTTCGTGCCCGACCGAAGTCCAACGTCCTTCGAGAACGGCTTTACCACTGGCAGCGAAGGCTGCGCTGACAGGTTGACCGTCTTGCCAGACGGTGACATTGGATATCACCGCTCCTGGTGGCAAGGCCAATTCTGCACGCGCTTCTACATCTTCATACTCATTGTTTTTGAAGACGTAAGTCCAATTGACGGTTGACGAGAGTGTGTCTGCATTGACGGTTCCGTCCATGCCAGAGCGGACTAACGACAGTTCCGGAATCATTGCACCGACAACGTGCCGGCGGAGATACTCATTTGAAAATCCAGAAAGATCCGCCGAGCGATCGTCGCGAAACGGTTTGCCAAAAGCTGCGAAATAGAGCTGTTGTTCAGTCGCCGTGCTGATCGGAATGAACAGCCCTGGCAAACCGACGGTGCGGGAATCAGCGCACTCCAAACGCATGTCTTGTTCTGCATTTAGTGCGCGAAGCATTTGCAAACCTTCGACCTTTTCTTTATCTGTTGAACCGGCAAAAGCCTTATGTTCAGCGACGCGCATGTACATTGACTTTGCTTCCGCACCGATAAATCCAAGTACCGCGAGTACAACACCGCAAGCAGAGTAGATCACTGTTCGCACTCTGGCGCTGTTGAATTCACGCAGTCCACGCAATTCATATCCCAGATAGATGCTGACAGCGAGCACCAAAGCGTAGATGCCAGCGATGGCAGCGAATACTTCTTTGATTGCAAACATCTCGCTATTGAATGCGAACTGCACTTTCCCCGCGAAGATGACGGCAAGTGCCGTCACAAGAAAATTCAGACAGCCACCGATGGCTAGACCGTTTTGAAGACCGCGCAGCATCGCGTATCGCAAATCCTTCTTACAAATTGCATTCCATACCTGGTAATTGAAAACTGGAATCATCAGCGCGAGCGCAATCTCTATCAATGTTTCCGCGGGATGTTTGATCAACAACATACTGATTCGCTGAGAACAGCTAATTGCGAGCATCAAGTAGAACATCACGGGCAAACCAACGCCGACGCTGATGATTGCGCGACCTTTGAAGCTGTCCCACGGTTTAGGAAGCTCGGGTTTGTGATTCAGTTCGTCCGCCCAATTGTCGATTGGCGGATCTTCAACAGCTTGAGCTGACCTCGTATTCGAATAAGATGACGGCTGCTCGTCAATCCCCTTGAGGCGGTTTATATCAATCATGGCGTTTCTCCAAACCGGGATGGCAGACCCACCCGCTGTGAGACGAGTGAGTTGCATAGGCGCGCACAGGGTCAGCACCAAATATGATGCGGACACTTGATTGCTGGTAATTAGTAAAATGCTCAATCAAAAAATCGATTGAGCATCAAGAGTTTATGAAACGACGGGAATCCTAGCGATGGGGTTTTCCCTGAAGTTGATTCAGCTTATACCGCGCCAGCCATGTAGTACTGATTGCTTTCAGCGGCAAGCTCATCACGAGTTTTCTCGATCAAGTAATCGAACATGTGCAAGATGTAGCGCTCGAGCCTATCTGCGGTAAGCGGTTTGCCTTCCACTTGCCAGTCAATCATACCGATTCCGCTATCTTCACCGCTGAACGTCATCAACGGGCGATGGTGCGCTTCGATGTTTGTCAGAAGCAGTACGTGCTCAACCGGCAATAAATAGAATTCCACTTTGTTTTGTTGACCACGCACAGCAACGCTGAAGCGACATGTTGAAATGCGACAACGATATGAAGAAACCGTCTGGATGGGTCTACGCAAACTATCAAAGCTCAGGACTTCCTTCACCACTGCAGGGCTAGTGGTCGAAACAGTTAGCTGTGTGCGTGCAACTGCTTTATTGAATTCCGAGATGTACGGTTCGAGAACAGTGAAAACTTCATCAACAACAGACTTCATGGAAGCCTCGACCATCTCGTCCATGCTCATTTTACGGCGGTCGTTCATCTTTTGACCGGCGAGGAAATTCAATGATTCGCGAGTCATATCTTGAAGAAAGTCCATGCGCACATTTTGCACGCGTACTTTGTAGTTGCCGATGATTTCGCGCGCGAGATCAAAGGTGCTGCTTCCGCTGTAATCGACATTGTCGAACAAATCATCGAGCGCATTGGGATTGATTTGCGCATCAGAAGCTTTGCTGCGATTTGTATTTAACGGAACCAAGTTATTTCTTCTCATGACCACCACGCGGTTGAGTACGGCGAAAAATATATACAACAGGCTCTTGACAGTCCCGAATTTAGAATACCTGTTTGGCGTTCTGAAGCGAACTTAAATCAAGATAATCGATCACAGGTCAAGCTGCGAATTTTCTGAATATCCTACGAATTGGCTGTTTCGCGCTGAAAAATCAGAACTTGCTAATTACTGATTGTATATACGCCTGAATCTAGCGATTTGGAGCATCCCTGGTATGCAAACGATATACAGCACCATATCTGGTGCTAACGAAAATCCTGATCTACAATGTCTTGACTTGATCGGGTGCCAATGGACAAATACGACGCCGTCACTCTCGCTCGCGACTTGCTCCTGGAGTTTGGTCTGCCGGGTTGGGACGTGCGCTTGAACAAAAACAAGAGACAGCTCGGCGTTTGCCGAGAGAATATCAAGCGCATCGAATTATCTGAGCATTATGTGACGATGAACACTCGCGAGATGGTGATAGATACGATCTTGCACGAAATTGCTCACGCGATTGTCGGAGTTCAACACGGTCATGATGAAGTCTGGAAAGAGATGTGCAGACGCATCGGCTGCACACCCAAATCTTGCGAAAAGCAAGCTGAGATGCCGGAAGGCGATTGGCGAGCCGAATGTCCGACTTGCCATAAAGCCTTCAATCGCTTTCGAAAACCCAAGGCTGTGCGCGGGTTTTACTGCACAGAGTGCGGACCTGAGCTGGGTCAGCTACATTTCAAAAATTTGAAACTGAAATACCAACAACGCGTGGTGCAAGAGGCGACCAAGAGCGAAGCTTCGAAACAGTTGATGCTCAAGATTTTTTGATAGCTCATGAAGGATATTGCTCGCGAGAGTGAATAATACTCGCGGGGGTATTTTCTTGACAAACGATGCCTCCATCGTAAAATCATTGTTCAGGCGGCAGAAGCTATCAATCGAGTGGTGGGCAAGAACACGCTAGACACTACGGATGCGCACCCGAAGGACCATAATGAGACTGACGCTTCGTCAGGCGAAGGTCTTGGCGGAAGGCTGCTATCCGATCCCGCGAACGCCCAGACATTGCGCGAGACAAGACAGAGCAGCGGCAACGACGCAGCAAAACGTTCTCCTGAAGACCAGGCTCTTGATGATTACAAACGAGCTCAGGACAAATTTAAACAGCAGTTGAATGACTACTGGGCAGGCGTCGACATCTCCAAAGTGCAAGACAAACCAGTGCGCGAATTTCCGCCGGTTTATGACGGTCCGAAGAATCCAGATCCTCACAAAACGCCAGCCGAGCCACGCACTCTCTCGACCGTCAACGATATGTTGGCGCAATCGAAAAATCTAAATCGCATGGCTACCGGTGACAAAACCCAACCAGACTTCAAAGTTCGCGAAGCATCCGAAGCCGAATTCAAACAAAGTTATGCCCGAGAAGCAATCAACGTCGGAAAATCTCTGAACATCGCACCTCAAGACATGAAGAATGTAGTGATGGGCATCTATGCCTTCGAAGGTGCAGGAAAAGCCACCTACGATACGCTTTCAGGCGTGCCTCTGAGCCTTACAAAAGACGAGCCCGGTAATCAGGAAAAGCGCAGAAACATACATCCGATTTCCACCGCTATTGGTTACAACCAGATCATCATGTATACCAATCTGACTTTCGTGGATCGCGAATCGAAAGAAGTTGCAGCGAGACTGCGAGAAGTCGGCAAGGATTCACAACGTCCAAAAGAGTTCGAAGCGAAGGCGAAGTTGTACGAAGAAATGCATGATGTTCTGCATAACGAACTAATGCAGATGGCTAACAAAGACGCTGCGAGCAAAGCAAAGTATCTTGTCGATGGACAGCCAAAAGAGCTGCTCTATCAGGATTTCGCAAAATCGAAAGATCCCACCGCACTGGTTGCAAAAGACGGGCACCATGTCACCAAGCAAGAGTTGTCGCGTGCGCTGCAAGCATTGAATCTCGATGGCGATATTGGACCAATCGTGCAGTCCAGACAACTTCGACGCTTAGTCGAACACTTCTCGAGCGCCCCGATGCAAGCAGCGCTGAAACAAAAAGCTGATGCCCTCAAGTCTGAAGCAGATGCTTACGACAAGCTGAATCCCAGCGATAAAGATAAAGCACTGAACGAAGTTTTCGCTCGCGCGGGATTGGACAAAGGGCAAGCTAATTCTGCATTGAAGACAAAAATTTCAGATTATGCAAACGGAAAAAATCCCAACAATGCGCTGGATGAAAAAGACTGGAATACCGTTGATGCCAGACTTATGTCGATGAGACGCGCAGACGACTCGCACGGACCGTTGTCACCACTGGCGGTGAAGCTGTTGGACAAATTGGAATACTCACACTACGGAAATCCAACAGCGAAAGATTTCACAGCAGCTGCTGCCGAGCTGGGAAATCTAGCAGGGAAAGTGGAACCGAAGCCAGCCGCACCAGGTCAGAAACCAGGACCAGATGTCTGGCAAGCAGACAGTATGCTAGACCCTCGCAAAGCAGATTTGCCCACGGTAAATTTCTTCACTCGTCCAGGTTACGAGAGCAATCCGCTAGTGCAGAGAAAAACAGCAGACGAACTGTTCCACACAATATTTCGCCAGATGCACGGACCACAATCCAAAGATAATAACTGGGGCAACGCCCAGTTCGAGAAATCTTTCAAGACCCTTATCCATGGATAGTGTTGGAGTGCTTGCGCGGCCCTCGATCGTGGCTCCGTGGCGGTATTTGCTGTAACAAACGGAGCTCAATTGCTGTGCAGTTGAGCGTGAGCATTCTTCAGAGCGGCGTGGACACGAGCGGTCGCAGTGCCACCATGAGAGGTTTTACAGTTGATAGAATTCACAACATCGAAAACTTTATAGACGGAATCGTCAAACTCTTGCGCATGCTTTTTATAATCAGCTAGCGGTAGTTTGTCGAGTTGAATATTTTGGTCGCGAGCCTCTTGCACAACACAGGCTGAAGCGTCGTGTGCAGCGCGGAATGCGACTCCTTTCCTAACAAGGTATTCAACGAGGTCTGTTGCAAATAATTCTGGATCTGATGCTGCATTTTTCGTGTTTTCGCCCAACACCTGGATGCCATTAACAGCCAACGTCATGACTTTCAAACACGCACTCAACTCTTCCGCTACTTTAATCGCACCCGGTTTTGTTTCCTGCAAGTCACGGTTGTAGCCCACTGGGAGTCCTTTGAGCGTGATCAACACGTTGACCAACTCACCAACGATGCCACCAGTTTTTCCGCGCACCAGTTCCATAGGATCTGGGTTTTTCTTTTGCGGCATCAAACTCGATGTCGTCGTTAAATCGTCTGGGAACAGGATGAATCCAAATTCCTTAGTGCACCAGATGATGAACGTTTCCGCCAGTTGCGACAGATGAACAGATGTGAGCGAAGCTGCGAACAAGAATTCAGCGACGAAGTCTCGGTCTGAAACAGCGTCCACTGAATTACCAAACAATTTCGTCAGCTCCAGTGCCGCAGCAGTCACTTCTGGTTGAATCGGCAGTCCAGACCCAACCAACGCACCGGCGCCGAGCGGCGAGATCGCCGTTCGTTGAAGAGAGTCCGTGAAACGCCCCTTATCACGCCCGAACATCTCGAAAAATGAATGCATAATATGCGCGAACAAGAGTGGCTGTGCGCGCTGCAAATGAGTATAGCCGGGCATCACGACGTCGATATTTTTCTGCGCAGTGTTAATGAGCGCAGATTGCAACTCCGCAATCAATTTTTCAATTTCGGATGTTTTGTTGGCAATGTAGATCCGCATGTCGAGCGCGACCTGATCGTTCCGACTGCGCGCAGTGTGCAAAAGTTTGGCATCGTTGCCAATCAATTCCGCAAGTTTCGATTCAACGTTCATGTGAACATCTTCGTACTGCGGGTCGAGTGGAAACTCGCCCTTTTCGTCTTGCGACTTTAGCTGATTGAGCCCATTCTGCAGGTTTTGCGCCTGGGCTGGTGTGACCAGCCCAGACGTTTTTAGCATCTCAACGTGCGCGAGACTTCCTGTGATGTCGGCTTCAACAATTGCCTGATCTGCTTTTGCAGAGGCAACGAACTCGGTGACTACGTCACTAAGTTGTTGCTTGAAGGCTTTTCTTAAAACTTTCATTGCTCTTGCTCCACGCAGTTAGTCTGAGTCCGTTGATGTTGATGAAGCCGCCTGAATCGGCTTGGTTGAAGACACCCATCTCTTCGAAGCTGGACATCTTGTTGTCGTACAACGATGACTTAGAACCGCGCGCCACCACTCCCGAGTGACCTTTGTACAGTTTCAGCTTCGCCCAACCAGTAACTGTTGCTTGCGATTCTTCAATGAATTTGCGCAGCAACACATGCTCTGGTGCAAACCAGAAACCGTTGTAGGTCAACTCTGCGAACTTGAGCGCGAGCCCTTCTTTCATGTGTGATACTTCGCGGTCGAGTGTCAATGATTCGACAGCCTGGTGCGCTTGCATCAGCAATGTAGCGCCAGGAGTTTCATATACTCCGCGCGACTTGATACCGATGAAACGATTTTCTACGAGATCGACACGGCCCACACCATGCTTTGCGCCAATGGCGTTGACTTCATCGAGCAAGGCAACTGGACCAAGCTTTTTTCCATTGACAGCAACCGGAACTCCACTTTCGAATTCGATGGTCACTTCTTCAGCTTTGTCTGGTGCTTGTTCTGGATTCGTTGTCCACTGGAAAATATCTGCTGGCGGTTCGGCTGCCGGATCTTCGAGGATGCCGCCTTCGTAGCTTATGTGCATCGCATTCGAGTCCATCGAATACGGCTTCTCCTTCGACACTGGAACAGGAATTCCGTGCTTCTGCGCATAATCGATCAAGTCGTTACGACCGTTAAACGACCATGTTCTCCAGGGCGCGATGACCTGAATGTGTGGTGCGAGCGCTTTGATAGCCAACTCGAAACGCACCTGGTCATTTCCTTTACCAGTAGCACCGTGGGCGATGGCATCGCAGCCTTCTTTGAGAGCCGCAGTCACCATTCCCTCTGCGATACAAGGGCGCGCGAGGCTAGTGCCCATCAAATAAGTGCCTTCGTAAACACCGTTTGCTTTCACGGATTGGAATACGTAATTCTCAACAAAATCAGCTCGCAAATCTTCGACAATACATTTGTCGGCTCCAGTTTTCAGCGCCTTTTCTTCGACGCCACTGAGATCATCAGTCTGTCCAACATTGGCGCAGTAAGCCACGATAGGAACATTGTACTGCTCTTTTAACCAGGTCAAAATGCACGATGTATCCAGTCCGCCGCTGTATGCCAGCAGAATTTTCTTCATATTCAAATCCTCTTTAGTCTTGAGTCAAATTGCGCAGAATCTTCACCACCGCTGCGGTTTTATACTCTGCGTTCGCTACGAAAAATACTGTGTTGTCTCCTGCAACACTGCCCAAAATCTGAGGCAGGTGCAGATTGTCGATTGCTTCGGCGACATAATTTGCCGCACCGCTATCAGTTTTAACGACGATCATGTTTCCAGAGAAACTGACGTCCTGAATAAACTTGCCTATCGTCGGAAGCGCCGTCGGGGCTGGCGCGGGTTTTGGCAAAGTTTGACGACTGACATAGCGATACACTCCTTCTTCTTCGACTTTAATCAATCCAAGCTCGCGAATGTCTCTCGATAGCGTTGCCTGATTTACAGGCATTCCCATCTTTGACAGCGCAGTCTGCAACGCCGCCTGCGTATCTATGGGTGATTTTTCAATCACGGATAGAATTTTCTTCTGGCGCTCGACTCGGGTTTGAACTTGCATGCGCATAATTATGCACAAGTGCTGCATAATTATGCAAGTCAAAAGTATGCAGTCGTTACAAAAGATTTACGGCGATTCAGCCCGCCGAGAATGGCTAGCAATGTATTCCTGCAATGCATAATAGGAAATCTTGGGGTCCAGCCCGGAATCCAAAACACCACCAGTGTTGCCATTCCAGGCATTTCTGTCCGTAAAATCCCAGAGCGAGACGCCGTTAACATCCTTATTTGAAGCAGCAAGTTTGTACAAGGCGACAAGCTGCTCAGCCTGTCGAAGTTGCGCGTTGCGTTGAGCTTCAGTCATGGCGGGGATGTCGTGCGACTGCCTGTATGCGACCTCGCGAGCTAAACCGGTCTGCGCTTCAGGCGATAGCTTGCTCTCATCAACGCTTCTGCTATCTTCTGTTTTTGCCGTTATCTCACTGATGTAGACAGGCAAATTACTTCCTGCCCGCTCGTTCAACATCTGCTCAATACGCAATGCCGGAAAATTGCCGTTGAATTGATGCATTTGCACGCCCAAAGCATCAGGATGATTCGGATCGCGCGCGACTAGCTGATCACTGTCTTGAGTTTTTTGGTCGACGATGTATTCGTTCTCGAATAATTTTGCATGAGCACCATATTTTTCCAGGTCACGGCGGATCGTTTCATCGACGTGATTAATTACTGATGCGGCACCGTCGTGAGCGACCCACCGGGTCAGTCCATTATCAACAGCCGTCGTGGATTGGTTGCCGGATTGGTCAAATGTTTGGTGACGTAGTTGATCGGTTGAATTCAGTTCATTCACTTCGACATAATCAACTTTATTTCCAAAATGCTGGATTACATCGTCAATGTGTTTATCGATTGTTTGCTGCGCTGAAACTCCAGTTTTGTCAGCCCAAGCTGGGTAACTATCTGCCCAGACTATGGGATGCAGTTTCACTTTCATGTCATATTTTTTGCACAGATCGATCATCTCATCGACCTTGGCGTAATCAACTTTGCCAGGCTCTTTTTCAATTTGGTTCCAGTAAATCGGCAAAGTAACTGTATTCACACCCATCTGCTTCATTCGTTGCAAATACTTCTCTTGTTCTTGCGGATCCAGTGCATGCTCTGTCTGGTAGTCTCTGAACATTTTCGCTTGCTTTTCTTGGTCATTCGGAAATTTTTGCGCAGCTTCTTGTTTAAGTTCTTTTGGAATAGCAACGTTGTCTGGGGTCAATTGGTTAGCTCCAGCTCCAATCATGAAATTGGACCTGAAAGGACTATTGAGATTTTGGTGAACCAGGGCATCAGGATCTAGACCAGGAGCGCTGTTTACTTCCTTAACAGACACGTTGCTTATATCAACAGCGCCCCCATTTTGCACCTGATTGAAGTTAAACTTCAAATTCAACCCGCCACTACCAACAGTACCAGGCGCAACTCCGTAGAAATCGAAAGTTTGATATCCATCCGAATCTTTTGGACCAGACTTGTTTAACGTGACGCGCTCACTGAGCGCCTGGTCGTAAGGTTTTTGAGAGCCGACGAGTTGCACTGTCATATCGTGACTATTCGAATCAGCATCTGCAACTTTCGCTTTGAATTGCACATGCATAATGTGCCCTAGTTCGGGACCGTTTGGATGATCGATTTGCCACTGCCGCTGTGCATCAGTAGTTTCATTCAATTTGTAATCGATGGGTTGGCTGACGGCGAGCTGTTCTCCATCTCGAACAGGGCGCGGAATCGAAATCGATGATGTTCCGCCTCGGTCAGAAACAACTAACGGACCGTTCTTGTCTTCTGCATGAAATTTACCAGTCAGTAAATTGTCGGTCTGACCCAACTCACGAAGTTTGGATTCCTGCTCCTGTTGGTGCAAACTCGAAGTTTGTAGAACTCCCATCTGTGAATTTTCGAGTGCGACTTTGTTCGCTACACCATCATGTGCAGCTCTGATGGCAACTTCGCTAGGCGCATCATCATGCCTAGCGCTGAGTGCCACCTCGGTTGAGGCACCACCGTAATCATCTGAAATCGAGACATTACCTAGAACACCTTGATGTACCAGGTCCTGGCTAATACCAGCGAGACGCTGTCGATTCGTGAGTTCGTTCGAGGCAGATTGATCGATGGGAACTAAGTCGGGGCGCGCTGGACTAACTGCAGCACCTTTATCAGAGGTCTGACCAGCCTTCTCAGGTGTATTTTGAAAATCTCTTCCCACCTGATTTTTCTCGCGATCGTGTTCGACATTTGCATGCCGACCAGCAAAGAAACTGATTTGACTCGGTAGGGGAACGGGAGTCTACTAATTGGACTCAAGTCTAGCCGTGCCCTAAGGTGATGTCAAGTTATGTCGATGGGCTCAGCCTGTTAGGCATTCACTCGGTTTTAATCATGAGTTAGAGAGTAATGTTTGAGTGTTCTCAGCAGAACACTCTTGCCACCATATCCAATGGCAAATATCGATCACAACGCTGCCGTCTACACAACGACTCCACGCATACGAAAACGACTCATATTGCACACAATTTGCACGTTAAATTGATGAACCACGGATATAAAAATTTGTAGTAGAAACCCTGTAGCAACTGATTAGACGAGCAGATAATTTAGGTGTAGTTGGTGAGGCAAATTATGCATCCAAATGACACTAGTGCTGAGACCGCAAAGCCTAACGATAAGAACTTCAAAGAGTTCATCAAATTCGCGCTGACCATTCTTTTGATGACGACGTTACTAAAAGGCACGATTGCTGAAGCACGATACATACCGTCCAGTTCGATGGAACCGACGTTGAACATTCAAGATAGAGTTCTGGTGGAAAAGCTGTCCAGTACAGTACTCGGACGTTCGGTGCAGCGAGGGGACATTCTGGTCTTCTATCCACCAGAAGTCGAAACGGGAAAACCCGACAATGGACTGCTCGGAAAATACATACCGTTCGTTCCCGAAAATCCACCCGCGTTCATCAAGCGCGTGATAGGTCTGCCGGGCGACACCATCCGAATCCAACAAGGCGTCGGTGTTTTCGTCAACGACAAGCCTCTAAACATTCCAAAAGCTACCGTTCCTGAGTACGATTTGAATCAACTTCGCGACATTCAAGGCATTTCGATGAACGGAAAATTCATCCAGCCTTATGGCGAGAGCAAGGCACCAATTGTTGTTCCGCCAAATTCGTATTTCATGCTCGGCGATAACCGAAACGCAAGCGCTGATAGTCACGTTTGGGGATTTGTTTCGAGCGACAGAATCGTGGGTAGAGCATGTTTGACCTTCTGGAAACAAGAGTGGTTGCAAGCGCTGGTTCGATGATAATCCGCTGCACCATATGCGGTGCAGACAATGACTCAAAACCCCAAAGCGAGCTTAATTCTACCGGCGGGAACGCAGGTAGTTACTCTTGTTCCGCTTGCTGCCAATACAGGCTTTCCTGAAAGACCGATCGGACTGGTCGGCAAGATTATAAATTCGCCGACCGACAACAATAATTCCTACTTGATCCAATTTCCCGATGGGCAAGAGACAAACCTCAAGCGCCACGAAATAGCGATTCGAAAAGAAGTCCAGACGGTCAAGTTCAGCATTCCCGAGGAAGCAGTCAACGAGCGTGAACTCTTCCAATACATCATTTATAGGTGCGTGGTTGGCTCGCGCGCTTACGGGCTTTCCAACGACAGCTCAGATGTCGATGTTCGTGGCATCTATTTGCCGTCCGCAGATTTGCAGTGGTCTTTATTTGGCGTGCCGGACCAAATTCAAAAATCCGACTTGGATGAATGCTTTTGGGAGCTCGAAAAGTTCATGTCGCTTGCGCTCAAGGCGAATCCAAACATTCTCGAGTGCCTGTACACACCACTGGTTCAGAAAGCCACGCCACTCGCACAAATGCTGTTGAACGAACGCCAGCGGTTTCTTTCAAAATTGGTATATCAGACGTTCAACGGTTACGTACTGTCGCAGTTTCGCAAATTAGAGCAGGATTTGCGCACTCACGGCGAACTAAAAAACAAGCATGTCATGCATCTGCTGCGGCTTTTGCTCACCGGTACGATTATCTTGCGAGAGCATCGCGTTCCAGTTGTTGTCGGTGAACATCGCGACGCTCTTCTTGCAGTTCGCAACGGCGATATGCCGTGGGAAGACGCAAATAAGTGGCGGCTAGAATTGCACAAAATTTTTGACCAGGCTTACGAAACGACGACGCTGCCCGATCGACCGGACTACACATGGGCGAATTCGTTCTTAATTAACGCACGTCGGCAAATGATATAAGACGCACGCAGGTTAGGATTTCGGTCACTGGGTGGCATAATTAAAATCTAGACCACGAAGCGGACGGAGCCGTCGTTTTTGTCCAAGAAGAAACAGTCGAAAAGAGCCACCAAAGCAGCCGCAAAGAAGGGCAAACGTTCGGGAGTTGACCCGACTTTGCATGAAATTCCTGCTGTGCAGGCGCCGCTTTCGACGGACGCGCACGAGCTTTCTGCGACCGAACCGATAAATAAAGAATGGTCGGCGCCGGATATTGCCGCCCAGCCAAGCTCAGCGGAATCGATAGCCGCTGCAGTCGAAGAGGAAGATGCCGAGGAAGGTTCAGACGACTCTAGTGACTCTGGCGAAGCACCACCAGAGCAGGCACCCTCGTCAGATAACGGTCATCAAACTCTCGATGTAGCACCGGAGATTGCGTCACCAGAACAGGTTGCGACATCAGACCCGATCGTCGAAGCATCCAAGCCCGAATCATTAGTTGAGTCCGAAGCGAAAGCCGAGCTTGCTTCTTCGGAGGAGTCGAAAGCCCACTCTGTTTATGCGGAATGGAAAGCGATCTCGACATCATCCGAATTAAAACCGGTATCGGCTACTGAGCCGAGTCAGTCAGAAGAAACAAAATCGGAGTCGACGCCGGAAGACGTTGGGTCGAAGCCAGAATCCGTTGAAGCGAAGCCAGAATCCGTTGAAGCGAAGCCAGAATCCGTTGAAGCGAAGCCGGAATCCGTTGAAGCGAAGCCGGAATCCGTTGAAGCGAACCCGGAATCCGTTGAAGCGAACCCGGAATCCGTTGAAGCGAAGCCGGAATCCGTTGAAGCAAGGCCCGAGCCCGTTGAAGCAAAACCAAAACTGCCTGAAGTAACGACGGAATCTGTCGAATCTAAACCCGAAGCTGTGGAGTCAGCGCAGTCAAAACCTGCCGAACCAAAAACAGAGGAAGTAGTTAGTAATCCTGAATCGCCATCAATTGGACTCGCTACACCGGATATTCCAACTCCACCTTCTCTTGCATCCGCACCGGAGCCCGGAGTTGGGCAAGCTCCGCCACAGATCACAAGTTACGACATCGCGGCGATGGACAATTCAACAACACCGACCGCGCCACCCGATATCGCTGCGACTCCAAAATCGATGCCGAATCCGTTCGGAAATCTCGAATCACTCGGAAAGCTGCAACGCAGTAAATCGAGCGCCGAAGTCTCGAAATCGCTTCAATCACAAGTAGAATCGACTCCTGTAGCGAACACATCCAATCCCGCGAATGCAGCACCAGCGCAGCCAGCGCTTTCACCCGCAAGCGCACCTGAACCGAATTTCGTATCGGCTGACTCTGGGGTGATGAACGCCCAACAGTCCGCGCCAAATCCAACAGATGCCGCATGGAAAGCGCCTGTTGACTATTTTGGTGCTTCAGCGGCTGCATTTTCGACCTCTTTCAGTGGTTCAAAATCACGAGATTTGAATGCGCTAAAAAGTCCTCTCGACGCGTCGGCAAGCGCACCACTGGCGACACCATCTGCTCCTGGAAATTCTTCGCCTTCGCAGCAGAAACCACCGCAGCCACAGCAGCAATCACCGCAGCCGCAGCCACAACCGCAATCACTGCAACCGCAGACGCAAAATTCGGCGAATGCAGTGCATCCGAATGCACCACAAACGCAACCGCCAACGACGAAGCACGATCCTCTAGCAGCGTTAGATTCGGCCCTGACACGAACATACAGCTCAGCACCAGCAGTGCCTTCACCAGCCAATCCCGCGATTCCGACACAGCCGTCTCCATCCAACGCCACACCACCTTCGCCGCCAACTCCTACAGCACCTTCGCAGCCAAATACCGCAGCACCTGCGCAACCAAATCCTGCAGCACCTTCGCAACCAAATTTCGCATCACCTTCGCAACCAAATCCCTCATCACCTTCGCAACCAAATCCCGCAGCACCAGCGGCATCCGGGTCCAGTTCAGACGCCGCTGTTAACTCCAGCACCGGACTGTCGCCAAAAATGGCAATGTTCGTCAACAGTTTGCGCGAACGTGGTCTGGCACCGACTGAAGATCAATCAGCACAAACTCCAAATCCGATGCAGCTTGAAACATCGGCTGAAATTTCTCCACTCCCGTCGCCAAAACAATTTGAATCGACATCGGTTGATGTTCCGCCGGTTCCCTCTGCAAAACAGTTCGAATCGACTTCTGTTGATATGCCGAAAGCGCCGGCGGCTCCGACCGATGCGCAGATGCAATCAACATTGGTTGATGTCGCACCACTAAACATTCCGCTGCCGACAGTCACTCCTATCCCGCGCCCAGATAAAACCGCGAAGCCAATCGGTGCAACAGCTCGCGACCTCGCGGCAATGCCGAAAAATCTGGATGCGAAGGATGACTTCAAACCAGTAGACCTGGATGCACCAGCGAAAAAGAATGATATCGCTGAATTGCGCGACTCGATAAAGCAAGACGATTGGCGCCCGGTCACTGGAAAAACAACACGCAAAGCAGATCCAAATTTCGCAAAAGGTTTGGAGAAAGAAGGATTCAAGCCGCAGGAGCCGAAGCCGAAACCTCAACCTGGTGATGCCGCACGCCATTTAACGCTGGAAGAGATGGCACAACTGGAAGATCCAGATCTGGCGCTGCAACAATCGTCGCCGCAACAGCAGACAATCCGGCAGTTCAAAGGAAAAACGACAGCCGGAGTTCGCTTCGAACTTTACCTGCTGATTTATGTCGTGTGCTTGGGATTGAGCTGGTTGACCGAACAATCTGCCATGTCTGGAACGTGTAGAGACGCAGGTCAGCGCATCCAATCTGCGATCCAAGTGATCACACCGAAACCGCTTGCAGACAACTTCATCGCTGGTGTAAACGCATACGACGACAAAGAGATCAAGCTGCATCCGTTCAATCCCAAAGCACCACCAAGCGCAGTGCAAGTGATCATGCGCAAATGTGGCGGGTTCGCATCCGGGCTGGGCTCAGCCTTTGGGCGCATTCCCGGTGCAATGGCAGCGGCAGGAAACAACCTGATAGCTGAAACACTCATCCTCCTGGCTTACGCATCTGTATCGATTATTTCCATACTTATATATTTCAAGTTCAGACGCTCGATGCAATACGGCATCGCTGACGTGATGTTGCTGCCGATCTGCTTGCTTGCTGCCTTCTCGGGCATCAGCGCAGTCTTTACCGCAGTTCTTTCGATGTCGGAATCGCTCGCGGCCGGCTACATTCCAAACACCATCGTCGTCTTCACGACGCTGACAATCATCATTTCATCGCTGGATATGGCGCGTCGAAGCTTCCTGCGACGTAAACAGAACATTACGGGACGCGACTAACTCACTTCGTCATCGATAGCGCGAGCATCTGCTGATAGATTTTAGAGTCCATAGTGGCGAGAAACTTTCGTCCATCTTTCAATTCGCACATGGCGCAGATCATCTTGCGATTGCCACCAAGAGTCAGTCCAGCCAATAGACCCATCGGTCCGAACACCAACGAACCAGCCAATCCCCATCCGAGTGTTTGCGCAATGTGTTTCGCACCCTCTTCTGTTTGCAGCGTGAGCGATTTGATTTCGCCCTGAAGCTGAATCGTTTCGAAGCCGCCCCACAAAGCATTCATATTGTATTCGTAGTCGCCTGCGTCAACGTCGCCAGCCAGAACCTTCACAGTCTTGTTGTCGAATATTTTCTCCAGCTTCTGCATGAAAAACACCTCGAAGGAATGTGGCAATTATACTCCCCTTGTTGGAAAAGATGACTCTCGGACAAGCCACCATATTCGGTGCGAAAACGATGTTCCTGTTAAAATTCGGATCGAACCATTGAGCCGTTTGGTTTTCGGGGTTTATGGGAAAAACAGCTCTATGAAGACACAGGCCGAAACACCACGAGTGCCCGAATCCGAAACTGTTTGCGTCCCATGGGAAGTGCTGACAGCGTCGGCGGAACAGGCATTGTCGAATCGCGATTTCGGCGAAGCTGAAACGATGGCTCTGGCGGCGTTGGAAGAGGCAGAGTCGTTTGCCGCGAGCGATGGGCGGCTGGCGATGACCCTCGAAAGTCTTGCTGAAATTTATTACCTGCAGCAGAAGTACACATTGGCTGCACCGATTTGTCGTCGGTTGATCGCCTTGTACTCAAAGACTCTGGGCGAAGACCACTTAGACACCGGAATTATTGCTCACAACCTGGCGATGATTTATCACTCCGCTGGAAAACTCGTACAAGCTGAACCTTTGTATAAGCAAGCACTGGCGATTAAAACCAAGGCACTGGGTTCGAAACACCCACAGGTTCTGACGTTGCTTGGGCACTACACAACTTTGCTGTTCCAAACCAATCGAGCTGCAGAAGCGGAAGCACTGCGAGCATCGGCAGTCGCAATTTCCAACGGGCGCTTTTCGCGCTCCGGTCGCTGGGAAGCGATGTAATCACAACCAAGTTCGTAAGCTCCCCATTTCTGTGCTGCGCACTTTAATGGAAACTTGTAGCTGAAACTTTGGCGCTGATTCTCGCGTAGGACTTAATGCCACCGATTAAGGCAATTGCAACTGTAGTTGAAGCGGGCTTGGAGTCGAGCCTGGCACGCAAAGCCGTCGCGGAGATTGCCGAGAATGTTCCGGGCGCAGCTGCTGCTGGGCAAAAGCTCCTTGATGAAGTGATGGCGATAGGCGCTCAAACGCAATCCAAAGGCGTGATCAAAACCTTCAGCGATATGGTTCGAAAAAATCCCGGTGAGGTCGTAACCGACGTACCGCGTCGATGGATAGTTGGTAGTGCGGAGCAGGGTCTCAGCAAGAAAAGCGTGACTGTCGATATTCTGCATCCTGACGAACTGTTCGCTCGAATTGAAAACCAGAAGGTGAATGCGGACCTTTTAGCAAATGCCAGAGGACCCGCCGAATTGAGACGGTTACACTATCTGCACCCCGATGAAGCGCGAGAACAGGCGCATGTGACTTTGTCGCTCGGCAATCGCATTGCCGGAATCGGCGGAGTGCGATCAAGTCGCAGTCTTCCAGGCGAGTTGTGGGTAGACCACATTTCTGTCGATCCCGCCTATCAAGGTCGAGGCTACGCGCGCAATATCATCGAGTCAATCTACGATTACGCCTTGCGCCGCAATCAACAGGTTACGCCAAGTTCGTTCAGCGAAATGGGTCAACGCCTGAAACCTATTTTCACCGAGATGAATGAAAAGTTTCCTCAAGCCGCATCCAAAACTCCTTTTCGAGATCTTTGAAAACTCAGGCGTCGTCAGAGCTCAGGCGTTAGCTGCTTTAGCTGGAGCGAGTCGATTTGCGTTTGCGCCTCGCACAAGCGCGATCTGTTCGCGGTAGCTGACTGCGAGCGCTTGCTTAACCTGAAGTGCGCTCTGGAAACGAGCTTCGGGAATTTTTTGCAACAGCGCGAAAACGATGTGCTCAAGCGCCTTTGGCAAGCGACGCTCTGGGCAAGCTTCGTCGAAACGAGGTGGCAATTCCTGCAAATGCTTGGCGATACATTCCATAGCTTGTGTGCCGGCGGCAGCCTGTTTTCCAGTCAGCGCTTCGTACATGATGCAACCGAGTGAATACAAATCACTACGTGCATCCATCTTGCCGCCGCGGCATTGCTCAGGGCTCATGTATGCAGGGCTGCCGCAGACTTCGAAGCTATCGGTCAACTGCATTTGAATACCGGAAGCTGGTGGTGGCAGAATCTTCGCCAAGCCGAAGTCGATCAATTTGACTACATCTGCACCGTTCTTGTTTGGCAGCAAAACGATGTTGCTTGGTTTGATGTCACAGTGGATGATGTCCTTACTGTGGGCGGCGATCAGAGCGTCGCACACCTGATCGAAGATGCTGTAGAAGCGGTGCGGATCGAGAAAGCGATCGCGACGTAAAATCGACTCGAACGAAGTGCCTTCGATGTAGTCCATGACCAGGAACGACTGACCTTCTTTGGTAATTCCGAAGTCATAGATTTGCACGGTGTTAGGATGAACGAGAGCGGCTGCGGCTTTCGCTTCTTCCTGGAACAATCGAACAACACGGCGATCAGAAGCGAATTGCGGAAGCAAGACTTTAATCGCAACTACGCGGTCTGTGTGCATGTGCAGCGCTTTGTAAACACGACCCATGCCACCACGTCCGATTTGCGCTTTGATCAAGTACTTCTCGGCAAAAACGTCGCCGATTGAGAGTACTGCGGCTTGTTCGGATTCGATTGCGACGTCACCGAGTTTCGCCGCGAACTGCTTACGCAACTGTTTGCCACTCTGGTTGGTGTCATCGGACAAGAATAGAACTTCGAGAGCTTGACGCATTTTGCTACGCAGGTCATCGATGCTCATGCCCATCTCAACGGCGATTTCTTCATTCGACAGTCCCTGCTCAACATAACAAAGCAAGTCCAAACATTCAGCAGTCAACGCTGGCGAATCAGGACTTGCCTTCGCTGCAGCAACCTGGCGAGTCTGCAACAAACGCTCGGCGATGCGCGGGTCTAGCCAGGTTCCGTCTTGCATGACAGCACGAATCGCGTCAGCGAGCTGCTCGGCAGGAATATCCTTGAGACAGTAACCATCAGCACCAGCACCCATCGCTGCGAGAATATCGTCGTCAGCGTCGTGAGAAGTGAGCATGATTACGCGAGTTTGCGGACATTGACCTTTGATTTGAAAACTCGCTTCGACACCATCGACGCCAGGCAAACCAATATCCATCAAAACGACATCTGGTCTTAATTCAAGAGTCCTGGCGATGGCGGCGTTGCCGTCTTCTGCTTCACCGACGACTTGAAAATTTTCCATCTTTTCGAGCAAAAGTTTCAAGCCAATACGAATGATCTGGTGATCTTCAACAATTAGGATTTTGATTATTCCGGCGTCGGACATGTTCTGCAACTCCATAACACTGAGGGTTGTGTTGTACGGGTTATTCGAAGACGGTCTGTACGTCTAGACTTTGACGTAAATTTTCGGACAAGTTCTAACTACAGAAAAGCTTGGACGCATTTTGTCAGCGACCGGCATCTGCGGAAGAGTGATCTCGAATGTGGTGCCTTGACTTGGTTTGCTCGAGCACGCAATTTGACCATTTTGCGCTTCGACAAACTTTTTGCAGAGGTCGAGACCAAGACCGAATCCATCGGCTTGATAGCGAACACCACGTTGGAATGAGCGATCAAACAAGATGTCGACAAGTTCAGGTTCGACACCGGCTCCGTTATCGCTGACTCGCATAATCGAATTGCCGCTTGAGTGACGAAGTGAAATGGAGACTTCACCACCGATCGGGGTGAATTTCACAGCGTTGTTCAACAGGTTGAGCAACACTTTACGCATAGCGAGCGGGTCAGCCCAGAGCACATCGTCTGAGGCAAATGATTTGACGAAACGAATCTTCTTCAAGTCAGCTTCGGTCTGCACTTCACGCACACAGTCTTGTACAAGGCGAGTGAAGTTGACTTCGGTCTGCACGAATTGTTCGCGATTTGCTTCGTACTTGTACAAATCTAGAACATTGTTGATCGTATGCAGAAGGGTCTGATTGCTGCTGCTGATCTGAGTCAGAAGATGGCAAACATCTGCAGGAAGTGTACCAAGCTCGGTAAGAATGGAGAGAATTCTTTGAGCACCAATTATTGGAATACTGAGGTTATGAGCCAACATAGCAATGAAGTGCTCACGTTCTTCGACGATCTTCAACTGAGTTTCAGCATTGTCTGCGCGACATCTTTCAATTGCATACATGACGGCGCGGATGATTGACTCACCGCTCGGACGTCCCTTGACGAGGAAATCTTGGGCTCCGTGTTGCACTGTCTGTAGTGCCAACTGTTTGTCGTCGCTTCCGCTCACAACTACAATTGGAAGTGACTTAGAATACTTGCGAACGCTGATAAGTGTTTCGAGACCATCGCTATCAGGGAGACCGAGATTGAGCAAAACCGCATCGTAAGCGGTGTCTGCCAGCGCACGCAGCGCTTCGGTTAGAGTTGCGACCCAGGTGGCGGACACTGATGCCATCTGATTTTGACTTTCGTTCAACAGCTTCAAAACAAATTTCGCGTCTGCGCAGTCGTTCTCTACGAGGAGAACTTTGACGGATTTGGGATTCGTTTGCATCTGGAGTTCCTTTGGCTGTATTTTGCGCGACTCTTCGAGTATAGATAAATCGCATTTGCCAATCGTCACCAACCGGAGGTATTTTTCCGGTGGTCCTTTGAACTCAAATCAAACAACGTGTAAAACCCCGTCACACTTAAGATATCCAACTAAAGGGTGATTGAGTCTGAAAGACGTGCTCCACGCACGCGTGCAGGCTCCGCCCCGGCACGTGGGACAGGTGACGCGGAGTGGCAAGGCTACACTGCTCGAACTGGCGAGGCTACACCGCTCGAACTGACACTGCTCGAACTGACACTGCTCGAACTGACACCTTTCGAACTGACACTGCTCGAACCGATGCTGCTGAAAGTGATGCTCTTAGCACTGACGCTGCTTGAAGTAACGCGGCTCGATGCTCGGTTTAGCGCTGCTGAACTAACGCTGCTCGATGCTTGAACTAGCGCTGCTCGAATTGTTCTGCGTAGTCGCTGATGAGCGGAATATGGAAAGTCTTGTTGTTGTACGAGCAGTACATCATGTAGAAGTTCAGCAGAAAGTATGCGCCGACAGCTAACAGTGAAACAAGACTGAGCAAAGCTCCAGCAAGCAATCCGACGAATGGAATGAAACCTAGAACCATCGTCAGAATCGCAGTCGAAAATCCCACAGCGGCGACCGCACCACAAATCATCAAGCTCTGAATAGCATGACGACGCAGGTAGTGATTACTCTTTGGCTCCGTAACTAACCAGAGAACAGAGAAGATCACATTCACGAGCAGAAACGGAGTATACGAGACTGCTGCCGCCAGGTTTGTGTTTAAGTCGAGCACTTTAGTTCTGCTCATCAACTCAGACCCTGGTTCATCGCGTCTGGATGGAAAATCGTCCATTCTCATACTCCGTTATTGTTAGTTAGTCTGTTGGTCCCAAGGGTTTCCAGATTTGCCGTCATCATCCTAGCTTCGCTGTTCAGAATCAAGTTATTTCCATAACTGGCGGCAAGTTCAATCATATTTCTAATGGCATCTTTGTCGTAAACACTGACGTTTGCTTCGGCACAGAGCTTGTTTTCAACATCCATGAAGCGCAACAAAACACTGCGTCCCGGCGAATATTTCGTGGCATTTCGTTTGGTTGTTTGCAGCTCTATCCCGCCCAAAGTTGAATAGGGCAGCGTCCAGACGGCTATTCGTCCATCACGAAACACTATCCGGTCATCGTGAAATTCGATCGCTTGACTGTTCTGCCGAAACGCCAGGGCGGCAAAAATCGTCATCAAAGTAATGCCGGCGCAGGTGGCAAGGGCGATGTGCGCACTGTAACCGAGCATCGCGATCACCAAGCCAAAACATATGACTGCCCGAAAGACTATCAGGCTGGACGGGTCCGTCTTAAAGCGTTTTACAAGTTGGCTCAATACCGAATTCCGACTGCAGGCGTCCAATTATATATCACCCGAATAACCTTGCTGAGGATTAGATGACGCCTCACGGGACCGAATTAGGAGGAATTAGCAGCATAATTCCGACACTATATTTGGTGCCAAAATTCCAGAACTTTTGCGGGCTCGACAGAAAGCCGAAGAAAACACATGGATATTTTCGAGAATCGGCTTGAAAACATCTGTATCTAAGCGCATTAAACTTGGCGAAGGAGCATGTAGCGGCATAGTATAATTCCGCGCAAACATTTTTTGAGAGCCCAACTATAGCGGCTCGCAAATCGGCATTTCGAAAGCGGAGAAAAATTATGCAATACCGTAAGCTCGGAACATCCAAGATCGATGCTTCAGTCATCACATATGGTGCATGGGCAATTGGTGGCACCATGTGGGGTGGCACTGACGAGCAAAAGGCGATCGAGTCAATTCAAGCATCCATCGACGTTGGCGTTACGACGATCGACACAGCGCCGATTTATGGTTATGGGAAAAGCGAAGAGCTTGTAGCAAAAGCTGTCGGTAAAAACCGAGACAAAGTACAAATTCTCACAAAGTTCGGCTTGAGATGGGATTCTTCAGAAGGTGAACATTTCTTCGACTTAGATGAAAACGGTAAAAAAGTTCAAGTATTCCGCAACGCGAGAAAGAAAAGCATTCTCAAAGAATGTGATGACAGCTTGAAAAGATTGAACACAGATTACATCGACCTCTATCAATGCCACTGGCGCGACCACTCGACGGAGTTGGAAGAAACAATGGAAGCTTGCGCCGAACTGCTCAAAGCCGGCAAGATTAGAGCGGTCGGAGTGAGCAACTTCACAGCCCAAGAAATCCAAAAATGCAATTCAATCGTTCCGGTGGCATCGAACCAACCTCCTTACAGCATGGTTCTGCGCGACATCGAGAAAGATGTTTTGCCGTTCTGCCGTGAGCACGACATTGCATCTATCGTGTACAGTCCGCTACAGCGTGGACTTTTGACTGGCAAATTCAAACCAGATCACAAGTTTGCACCTGGTGATCACAGAGCAGCGCAACCGCAATTCCAGCCAGACTTCATCTCAAAAGTGAACAAATTCCTCGACGAGCTCAAGCCACTTGCCGAGCGCCACAACACCACTCTCGGAAATGTCGTACTGAGTTGGACAATTCACCAACCCGGAATCACCGTTGCTCTGGTCGGCGCTCGTGACGCCGAACAAGCTCGGGAGAATGCCAAAGCTGCAGATGTTAAATTGAGCCACGACGAAGTTGCTCAAATCAATAAAGCGCTGCAACAGTTGGATAAAGTCGTCGCTTAACAGCGAAACATCAGGGAAAACTAAACGCTTTATCCGCATCCTAGCCAGATAAAGCTACAGTTAGAAGCTGTCAGGAGTGAAGATTTTTCTTCGCTCCTGTTTAATTTAAGGTCTTTCCTTGGTAGAAAGGAATTGAGGGAATTCGTCTTGGGGGGCGAAGTGAGTTTGGCACAGGCTTCTTTGATCGGGGCAACGATTGCTGACCGATACATAATTGAAGATGAAATCGGTGCCGGCGCACTCGGCGTCGTCTATCGGGCTCGACACAAGGTGTTGGAGCGTCCGGTTGCGGTCAAAATTTTGTATGAAGACTTGAAAGGCAACGAGAACAGCTTCCTGAGATTCCAGCGCGAGGCGCAGGCCGCAAGCTCACTCAATCATCCCAACATTGTCACGATTTTCGATTTCGGATTGCAGGACAATAGCTATCCTTACCTCGTGATGGATTATCTGCAAGGCGAAAATCTCAAAGACCTGATTCAACGACAGGGAAGAGTACCGCTGGACCGAGCCTTTCCGATCCTCATGCAAATTGCTGATGCGCTGTCTCACGCACATACGAAAGGCATCCTGCATCGCGATATCAAGCCAGATAACATCATCTTGCAACAATCCAATGTCTCGAAAGACATAGTTAAAATTGTTGATTTCGGCATCGCGAAAAAAATCAACGAGCGCAAAAACGAAAAATTGACCATGGAAGGTCAGGTTGTTGGAACACCTGCATTCATGAGCCCTGAGCAGATTCTCAACGGTCATCTTGATGCTCGTTCCGATATATACGCTTTTGGTGTACTGACGTTCAATCTTGTAACCGGAGTGCTTCCGATCATTGGAAGAACACCTGTCGAAACGATGAGTAATCACGTTAGTGCTGAGCCACTAACACTTGCTCAAGCCTGTCCAGGTGTTGCTTTTCCAAGTCTCTTGCAAGATTTCCTCAAGAAGATCATGAAGAAATTTCCAGATGAGCGTCACAAGACGATGGAAGACGTTAAGCACGAGCTACAGTTCATACAGAAGCCTTTCAGGTAAGGCAAAAATCCAGCATTTGCAATATCATTGACTAAACCGGTTACCTAGGTAAGTTCAATGAGATCCCACAATTTGCTACTGCTCGCGATAGTTTCGTGCGCGGTTTTTTCGTCATGCGCTGAAAAAGTAGACAACTCAGCAGCACCAAAAGAATCAGCTAACGCCTTTACGATGGAGACAATTCGATACGTGCCCGACACGCACGATAGCGCGCACGAGATGGATTTATATATCCCGAAAAATGCGCGGAAACCAATGCCTGTAGTTTTATGGATACACGGTGGAGCGTGGCAGGTAGGCTCCAAAGATGACACGCCAGCGCCACTTTTAATGGATGACGGATTTGCGGTAGCGAGCATAAATTATCGCCTCAGTCAGCAAGCAACTTTTCCTGCACAAATATTCGACACTAAAGCCGCAGTACGTTTTCTTCGAGCAAACGCCGATAAATACGGCATCGATCCCAAGCGGGTCGGTGTTTTCGGGAATTCTGCAGGCGGTCATTTGGCAGCCCTACTCGGCACCAGCAATGGTGTCAAAGGGTTAGAAGGAAAGTTGGGAAATCTCGAACAAAGCAGCAACGTTCAAGCCGTCGTCGACTGGTGCGGACCAACAGATTTCCTCACAATTGGCTCCCAGGGCGGCAGATACAACCAAATGAGACTCGACGATCCGGAAGGACCAGTTTCAAAATTGTTTGGTGGCATGCCTGCGACAAAAAAACAGCTTGCGGTATCAGCGAATCCAATTACGTATATCGACGAACACGATCCGCCTTTCCTGATCATGCACGGAGAGAAGGATACAGTCGTTCCAATCCAGCAGAGTAAGAGCTTTTACAAAGAGTTGAATGAACACAAGGTGCCTGCGAATTTTCAGGTAGTGAAAGATTCTGACCACGACATTTTTACACCAAGCACTTTGCAAGTCGCCGAGGATTTTCTGAAGAAAACTCTACATTAACGTCAGCAACAAATATCAAAGCGGGCGCGTCAACCAACCAACCGCCTTTGAGGAAGAGTTATGACAAACCAAGATTCGTCGCAATTCATGGATTGCGCGCCGCCACAGGGAGAACTCGATAACAGCAAGAGCGTGGCCCAACGTGCTGATGAGCTACTGCTCGCGGAGAAGTTTGCGGAAGCCGAGCACCTTTACCGTGAACTATGTGCAGGTCTGGAAGTTCTTCTGGGACCGGCACATCACGATGTGGCGGAAGCTAAACACAAGCTTGCTGCGGCACTGAGTGGACAAGGCAAGACAGACGAAGCAGTCGAGAGCGAGCAGTCGTCGCAGATTTTGAAAGCTGCATTGAAACAGTAACTTCTTACGCAGTCATTTTTTCAACTGCATATATCTAGCAAGAAAGTCTCGGTTATCTTCGGCATGAGAGGAGCCGAGCTGAAAGTGAGGCATCGAGCCGTCTGCTGGAACGATTACGAGTGCTGGTGCGCGCTTTATCGCAAGCCTATCCAACAATTCACTTGCTTCTTTTGACTTTAGTTTCCCTTCAATTGGCACAGGAATTTCGGCTGCGATGAAGTTCTTTTGAATCATTTCGGACAACTGTTTATTCGCAAAATACTCGTATCTCGAATACTCATTCTTATCGTTCCAAAATAGGATGAGCAGCGGCTTCTTCGATTCGGCGGAGAGTTTCACTGCATCACTGAGATCTAACCAAGTAACAGTGAGATATCTGTATTGTTCGTGATTTTTAAACATGCTTTTTTGAAGATATGCAGTCGTTTTCTCAACACCTGCAAAACCTGCCAATGTCATCGGTTCTGAGCCATCAAGCCTGTCGATTACCAGTGTAGGAAACCCATCGTTCTTGTACTTAGTCTGCAATCTTTGGACTTCCAACGAATTTTCTCGATCCTCCATCTTGCGATCTATTACAGATACTGGAACGAAGTTACTGTTGATGTAGCGCGC
Source organism: Drouetiella sp. (assembly GCA_036702965.1). Lineage (GTDB taxonomy): Bacteria > Cyanobacteriota > Vampirovibrionia > Obscuribacterales > Obscuribacteraceae > PALSA-1081. The sequence goes on along the minus strand of DATNPZ010000003.1, from coordinate 358,509 downwards.
CCATTCAGGATCGTCAAAAACTTTTTTTGTCAATGTCTTGCACGGACCGCACCACTCAGCCGAGAAATCGTACAGCACAGGCTTCCCCGTCTTCTTCGACAGCGCAGCCGCTTGCGGTATCTCCACCCAATGTATCAAATCGCCCGGTTTCCGAGGCATAACGGTTTCGGTATAGACGCACGCACCAAAGAAAACTAACGTCAACACCGCAAAGGCACGAAGAACAAGCGGCATTTTTCGAGTGGAGTAGTATTTAGTCTGATCCATAGCTGAACTCTTTTTGATTGAGTATGGCAATGGCGCCAGTGATGCAGCCAGTGGTTATGACGAAGTAGCGCCCTACTTCGTAAGTAAACAAATCACGGAAAGTGTTGATATCTTCCAGCATAAATTTCGGATAGAAGACATTGAAAATATTCTTGCTTACTTCGCCCATCCCCGGAACATGAAGTGACGATTGCATAATCATCAGGATGTAAGCAATTGTGGATAAAAGCGCTACAACACCAACATCTGCCGCACCAGGAAGAAGCGCTGACAGCAAGACCATGACTGCACTCAAGCCCATCGCCATCACGAACGACTGAGATCCGATGATGATGATTTTAAAGTGCTCAAAAAATTGTGGTGTGAATCCAAAATAGAGCGCGGTGTTTACGGCTGCCATAATAATGGCGCACACTGAAGCAATTAGCGAAACGGTAATCCATTTTGAAATAACATACTCATATCGCTTCACCGGTCTGGAAAAAACGAGCGGAAGAATTCCGTCGGAGACGTCTTGCCCGATTACACCAGCAGCGATGACCCAGACGAACATGTTAGTAAATTCGAGCGCGGCAGTGTCATTTAACGAGTCTGCGCGACTCACTTGTCTGGTCATAAAACTCATCATCAACGGCAATCCCGCGCAAGCAACAAGCACAAAGATCCGCACCGGACGGTTGAGAAATTGCTTGAGAGTCATAAGCATGATCGTTTTATTCATGGCGTACCCCTCGAATCTGATGTTGCGCTTTGCAGAAAAATGCTTTCCAATCGCCCTTCGTTTGGAAAGGCTTGAGCAGGAGCTACACCAGCAAGAGCGAGATTACTAATGACTCTCGCTGACATTTCTTCGCCTGAAATATTTACGAGCGCAGTTGGAAATTCAAAAGTTTGCACAGTTGCTCCAGCGTCTGCAACAGCTTTCTCGACTAATTCACTTGTCACTTTTTCATTCGCTTCAAGCGACCACTTCAGAGCCAACAATCCATCACGTGCAACGGTGTCCTTCATTACCTCGAGCGTTTGCACGATGCCGCTTTTGATAAAGGCGACTCGATCGCAAATTTTCTCCAACTGATCCAACTGGTGCGAGTTGATTACGATCGTGGTGCCTTTCGCTTTTTCCTCACGAAGAAGTTGTTGAAACAACTTCACACCAACCGGGTCCAAACCAGACGACGGTTCATCGAGCAATAACAATCTTGGCTCGCCGAGAAGAGCCTGAGCCATTCCAACGCGCTGCAACATTCCGCGAGAATAATTTTTGATTTTACGAGTCCAAGCAGGACGGTCTAGTTGAACACGCTCCAGGAGTTGTTCGATTTTAGTGTCAGGTGTTTTGGCAGGCTGATTCAGCAGTCCAGCGTGAAACTTCATCAACTCCATTCCGGTCATCCACTTGGTGAACTCCAATCGCTCAGGCAGATAGCCTAGCCAGCGATGCACCTCAATGTCGTCGGGATTTTTTCCATCAATCAGAAGCGTGCCGGAGGTGGGATAGAGTGCACCAAGAAGGCAACTCATAAAGGTTGTCTTACCGGCACCATTGGGACCAATAATTCCGAAAATTTCGCCCGGTTCGATGCTCAAGGTGAGTTTATTGAGCGCTTTGACGCGTCCGGAAGCAAACTCTTTCGTCAGATCAACGGCGCTGATTGCGGTTGACATTTAAAGTCTCGCAGCGTGGTTTTACTAGGGCTCCGTGACACCAAGCACTGTTATTCCCGGCGTAAGCAACTTGCAAGCGCTTTGGAATTTCCTGTGTATGCCGCTTCAAGGATGCTCTTTGTGTGCTTGGCTGCTTTGCTGTCAAAATTTGTCTGCGCACAGATGTTACGAAAATTCTTTAGCGCCGCCTCAAAGAGAACTGCCTGCTCCGACACGTCTCCCGAAATTTCCGATTGCTCTGTTGCATTGTTGGGCGCATTGGTTCGTTTTAGAACATTCGAGCAGTGAAGTTCTGATGAAAGTTCGCAGCCAGAAAGGTACGCCCCACCAGGCATCAAGTATCGAAGATGGAAGAGGTCATCGCACTTATTTTCATCATCTGCACTAGACACGGCAAGGACCACTAGTTCGTTCGCAGGTGGTTGAAAAATTTCCAGCGTCGGCTCGACCCACACCCAACCCTGCTCAGGATGCCAGTATTCAACGAGCCAATGCTCGAACATATATCCGTTGTACCAGGTCGGCAAATGCGAAACGGTCCGAGCAGGAACTCCCTGGGCACGCAAAAGAGCGGCAGCGAGATTGGCTCGACTCGTGCAAGAACCGCCTGCTGTAAGAGCTGTTTTGGCATCAAGCGAATTGAACTTCTTTGCGACATACTTGTTTTTGGAAGTGAACGCAATCACTGCTCGAACGAAAGATTCAAGGTCAGAAGAATCCTTAGCCAATTGCACCGCCTTCTGCGCTATGCCAAAATCGTCGCTTTGCACGCATTTCGTGCTCTCTAACCATGCCACTGCATCAGGTGGCAACGCTTGTTTGAAATAATGGTTTGTGAAAGAGATTGCCGGGAGCTTGTTCTCCGCACCACCTCTTATCAGAACCAATGAATCCCATTCAATTACAGCGCCCTTTCGCAGCGGCTTGACGCGCACTTTCGCTAACCAATTTATTCCGTCATCTCGTTGCTGGATTTCGTACCCTAGCAACGCGTCTTTTGGTTTGGTTTTCAAATCAAATGTGAGCGGAATCTGGTCTCTATACGGACCAGGAATCGGAAACGTCACCACGCCCTCACCATCAGATGTTTCGGCACGAACACCCGCTTTGTATGAGGCTTTGACAATCTTAGTTCCCAACCGGTTTTTGGGTCTCGAGAAATCTTTGTTATAACTTTCCTGTTTTGCAAAATCGTTTCCAACGAGCAAACTCGGATCTGTGAAATATACGGGCTGCGGTGAAACGCTGATTACAAAAATATTCAAGCGCACCGTTTCTGGTGGCGCGACAAATTTTGTCTCAAAACGCGTCCACTCCCCGATCACCAGCGCGACATGCGAAACAGATCGTTCTAAACTTTTCCAGGCTGCGTCGTAAGCGTATATAACGACTTTCACCTTCTGTCCGCTGGCACAGCCAAGGAGCGCGCAACTGAAAGTCAGTTCGCGCTGAACTGGCACGTCAATAAGGCGATAGCCGGTCGACGATTTCATTTGAGGTCCGGGTCGAACACCGTTCAAGCGAATGCCAAACCCTGGTCGATTAGGCAACTCGCTCACGAGTTCGGCACGCTCCAGTTTCATTGAAGTTTCAGACTGTTGGTACAAACCAATATCCGGCAAGAGTTCACAGTGGTCTTGCACCATCTGACCAAGCACTTCGAACTGCAAACCACCCAGATATAATTCACCGTCGCCACTTAGATCAGCGCCGATGTCGATGACCCAAGCTTCTTTGGGCACATCGAAGTCTACTTCCAACTTCGTCCAATCAGTGTCGCCTTTCAGCCCCGCATTTGAGAATCCCACGATTAAATCGGTGCCATCACCATTGAATACACAAATACGCAACCACGCTCCTTTCGTCACCGACTTAGTTTTGGCGTGAGCGGAGAATCTGATGCGTTTTCCTCGATATTTGGCTGCACCAATATGCTGATACAAAAGTCCGTAATCCGCCTCAGCAACAGGCTTTATCAAGCCGCTTGGCTTGCCGTCGAACAATTCTTCGGTGCTCCGCTGAAAGTCGTAAAGCTTTTCACCGTAAGAACTGATCACCCATCTTCTCGCTTCCGAAATGTAGCATCGCCCTTCTCGCAATTCTGGATACTCATCTATCGAGAAATCGAGATTCAATGGCTCCATGTCCCACTGTCCCACACATCCGAACGCATAGTCATTCGTAGGGGTAGCTTCACCTGTAGTGACTGCGAGCTGTAAATCCTTGAACCAAATTTGTCCGCCGCCTCGCATGTAAACGCCGAACGAAATCTTATCAACGTAAGTTGGAACATCCAGAACAACTTCGCAGAGCGTCCAATCTAAGCTGCCGGATAGCGGTCGATTCATCATGTCATCGTGCGCGATGTACTTGCCGCTTTTACGCTCGAGTCGCACCGATAGCCCCGCCTTCCCAACGTTCTCAGCTCGACACAAGGCTGAGAGCTTGAGCCGCTTTCCGCGGTAATCTGCAACATCGACAGACAACTTGCTCAGCTTGCCGTCCCGATTAAAATTCGCATCACCCTGAATCCACCCACTGCACCGACCAGAGGTATCCGAGTCCAGGTGATAGCGATAGCGTTCATCTCCAATCGCCCAATCTGTAGGCAGTGCTGACTCTTTGACATTGAGCATTGGATGATCACCTGAAAATAGGAGTCATGTGATCTTATGCCCACTTCAAGCGAGATTTTGGGTGGATTGGGTCTTCAAAGCAGCTAAGATGAAATCGGTGCGGTTTTCATGGACCTGAATAGCCGCATCGAGTATTCCCAAATCGTTTGTGTCGAGGTCGACCATGTACGAACCTTACTACCGGGAAGAATCAAGCACTCAGCAAAGACAGCGTGAAGAACACTCCTATAAGCGGCTCAGTTCGAAGAACACATGCGAGGTCAGGTTGATGGTGCACCATCCGAGCTGTGCGCCTTCGTACATTACAGACCTTTTGGAACTAACTCCAGATAACACCTTAAGCAAGGAACAAACTGTTTATAAGTCCGACAAATATCACGTTAAAAGTCCTGAGTGCATTTGGACTTACGAGTGGTTCGATCGCACCACAGATTGCCCGGCGTTGTATCGTTTGCAAAGGCTTCTCGATGACCTATTTGGAAAACTACCTGCCATAAGGAAGCTTCAGAGCGAGGGGGCTCGGCTCTCTATACAGGTAAATTTCGACATTTGGGCACATGACTGGATCGAAATTTCACCCGAATATCTAGCCAAATTAGCACAGATAAAAGCAAAAATTTTAGTGAGAATTATGCACCATGATGCGAATGAACCTCATCCCAATGACATTGAAGACGAAGACTTTTCTGAAGACGGAAACGATTAGAACGTGACCAATACAAAGTCCAACAGAAGCGCGGACTGGTATTTAGATGAACTAAATGAATGCCTTAGTGGCGACTGAAGTGAATTACTTTGTTTGCGGAGTCGATGCTGTATTGATAGTCGCGGATGAAAGTTTGTCCCAGCAGCGGATATTTTGCTACTGATTTTCCACCAACAGCGGCGACTACATCTTTCTCTTCGATCGTTCCAAGGCGGAAGCTAGAAATTCGTGTCAGGGAGGCAGTCGAACCACCACCTACACCCTGGATGGGAATCTGCTTAGCGTCCGCTCCAACCTGGATTCCAGCTGCCGCAGCTTGTTCAGCGGTGAAATAACAGGAACCGGCTCCTGTATCGAAAATCATTTTGCATGGAGTGCCGTTGATTTTTGCTTCCACGATAATCTGCGTGTCGGTTCCGGTGTAAGGCACGTTGTAAACGTATTTGCCATCCGGTCCGACTGTGGTCGAACCTTCTGGTCCAACCGGCGCAGCCTTCGGCGTTTTCGCTGAGGAGGTGGAAGTAGAAGAGCCCGATCCAATGCGCTTAAATCCGAGCGTATTGTTCGCATCGTTAATACTGTATTCGAATCCTTGATAGAAATCCCGACCAAGCAGCGCCACTACCTGCGGTACCTTAGTCATCATGACGCGAAAGTTTTTGCGTTCGATACTTCCCAGCTTCAGATCGACAAGAACCTTCCACATTGGGGTCATTCCAGCCTTACCGATACCGCCACCGTATCCATCTGGTGCACGATCTGGAATAGAAATTCCAATTTCTTTGAGCATTCCTTCGCTGAAGAGTGTGATATCAGCCCCGGTGTCGAACACCATTTTGACGGGTTGGCGATTCAGTTGTGCATCTACTGCAATGTGACTGCCGACACGATTGAACGGCACCCAGGTTTCGCGTGGAAGATTGGCTTGCTCTGGCGGACCTTCCATATTTTTCAATGCTGTTAAGGCTAACTTGGCGGCAGGACTGTTTGGATTCATGCCGACAATCTGTTGATAAAGATGTTTTGCCCGCTCATTTTCGCGACACTGTTGCGCGGTGAGAGCTGCGTAGTATGCAGTGTTAGCATCACGAATGGTGCACGACTTGAAGGCTGCGTCAGCAGCGGCATATTGCCGTTGATTGTATAAACGAATTCCGTCAGCACAATCAGCGCTTGCTGGTACTTGCAGAAGAACCGATAGTGCAACGATGGCAAAAAGTTGTTTTTTCACGATCTCGAATTTCACTGATGAACCAATCCTTTGCTATGTACCCACTCCAATTACGTTCGTTCAGCCAGCAATTCCAGTGCTTCTTCAGCTCGACGCACGCCCTGTGCTGCCGCCTGCGAATACCAGAATGCTGCCTTATCTAAATCAACCGGTCTATTTTTGCCCTGATGGTAAATCACGGCCAGGTCGTACTGAGCGCGAGCCGAACCGTTATTCGCCGCCGTTTCAAACCACTCAAATGACTTATTCTGCGACTCTTGCGAAAAATCCTGGTCGAAAATGAGCGCCAGATTGAATTGCGAGTCAACGTCGCCTTGCTGCGCCGCAATTTCGAACCAGTGAATGGCTTTGGCACGGTCTTTCGCCACACCCTGCCCATTCAGATACATAGTCGCGAGGTTGTGCTGAGCCACAGGAAGTCCCTGCTGTGCAGCCAATTCGTAGTAATGCGCTGCCTGCAACATGTCCTCAGCATTCCGATTCTTCATCAAGTTGAATGCCAGCCGGAGCTGCGCCTGAGCGTTTCCGCCGTTAGCCTCGGTTATCAGCTCTTCGTCTTGTGCGTTATTCGACACGTCATGCCAAGTGTTATTTGCGCCTTTTGACAGTTTTATAACCGATTGGCAGACTTTATGCTGCAAAATCGTCGCGCCGAGCGCCCTAGCCTGCTCGCCTCGAATGCAACAAGATGCGCGATTATTCGTAAGAATTGGTTATTTTGCTTGGATTAGAGTCCCAAGCTTAGTACCCTTATTGAGGTCAGGACCGGGGAGGACCAGCAGAAATTCAGCCGCGTCTGAAACTTGCTGGCTTCGTATCCATTTTGGGGTGATCAAGCGTCATGTGCGGACTCATTGCCGTCGCGGGTAGCAGTAACTCAGCGCTAGAGACGTTTGCCGGTCTAATGAATTTGCAACACCGTGGTCAAGACGGAGCCGGAATTCTCACGGTTGATAGCAAAAAGACAGGCGGTTTCCATCTGCAGAAGGGAAGCGGTCTGATTGAAAACGTTTTTTCTGAGCGCTCGTTTAAAAATTTGACTGGTGCAGCGGCGATCGGACACGCGCGGTATGCCACCATCGGTCGTGACGATCCAAATCTTTTGCAACCTTTTCTAGATTACGAAACCGGTCTGGGTCTGGGACACAACGGTAACATCGTCAACTTCTATTCGCTGCGCGAAGAGATTTTGAAAAAAAGTGTTGTGCCGGTTCCGCTTGATTCAGACTCGGCATTGATTCTGAAATTGCTCACGGATCATCTTGGAGATAAGCCTTTAGAGCCAGGCTCAGTCTTCGATGCAATTAATTTTGCGATGGAAAAATTGGTCGGCAGCTATTCGATCGTTTGTCTCACTCGCGGCGGCGATATATTCGGATTCCGCGATCCAAATGGAATTCGTCCTCTGGTCTTCGGCAGCAAAACGACAGCAGAAGGCGATAAAGTCTATGCAATCGCCAGTGAAACGATCGCGCTGAACTTCCTGGAATACGAAAATATCGAAGAAGTAAAAGCTGGAGAAGCGATTTTCATCGACAGCAAAGGTCAGGTCACTCGTAAGATGATCAAAGCCGACTCGTACTCTCCATGCATGTTTGAATGGGTTTACTTCGCACGAGTCGAGTCGGAATTTGGAAACACTTCGGTTTACGAAGCGAGATTCAAACTTGGTTTGATTCTTGCAGAAAGAATCAAATCGTTAGGCATAGAAGCCGACATCGTAGTTCCTGTGCCGGAAACAAGTCGCGTTGCTGCGGTTGCTCTGGCAGAAGGAATGCAACTGCCGTTTCGTGAATTGCTGATCAAAAATCGCTACATCAACAGAACATTTATTCTCGATGGGCAGCAATCCAGAAAAGAAGCGATTCGCCGCAAGCTCTATCCAATCGCAGCGGAGTTCAAAGACAAGCGCTGCATCGTTGTTGACGACTCGATTGTGCGCGGCAACACCGCAAAGCAGATCGTCAAATTGATTAAGCAAGCTGGTGCGAAGGAAGTCACACTCGTTTCATCTTGTCCGCCGATCAATAATGCATGCTATTACGGAATCGATTTTCCTAGTGCCGCAGAATTGGTTGCGCACGAGAAAACCGAGCAGGAAGTTGCGGCAGATCTTGGATGCGACCGCATCGTGTTTCAAACCGTCGATGGGCTGAAAGCCGCTCTGCAACAGCAAAATCTCTGCACTGGTTGCCTGACAGACAAGTATCCAACCGATATCGATTCGGGACGAGAGTTCGAATCCAGACGATTGCGAGATCGCGAACTCGATCGCGTTCCCGCTAAGCATTCATCTTGTTGAGGAGAACAGCGTGAGCGCAACCAAACCAGAGGCTCTCCAATTAGCCTACGAAGGCTCGGTGAAACGGGTTTGGTCTTCAGCGAAACAAAGTGACAGACTCTGGTTCGAATTCACAGACGACTACTCTGTTTTCGACTGGGGCAAGATGCCCAACACCATCAAAGATAAAGGTCGTGCACTGGCATTGATGGGCGGATATTTTTTCGAGCGTCTTTCCAAGCCGGATTTCTGGACGAAACTGCCTCAATCAGCCGCATTCAAGCAGTTCGATGCGGAATGGATGCAGCAACAATGGAACTCAGATGTGTTCAAGTTGCTCTGCAAACACGGAGCGCCAACGCACTTTTACGGGCTGAAGCAAGATGGCCAGTCAGTGAGCGATCTCGCGCAAGCCGCGAACAAGTCCGAGCCGGTCATGATGGAAGTGGTAAAAGCAGAGGTCTTCCGACCAGAATCGCGTAATATCACAGGCAATACCGTTTTCTTCTACAACAATGATACAAGCGCGCCTAAGCGCCTGATTCCACTCGAAATCGTTTTTCGATTTGGCATGCCTTCGGGCAGTTCATTGCTCGAACGGTTGGAGAAAAATCCAGACTATTTGCGTGTGCTCGGTTTGAGCAAACAACCTAAGACGAACAGCTTTTTCGAGCATCCCGTCGTCGAGCTTTATACCAAGCTTGAACCCAAAGACCGGCTCCTTTCGTTGCAAGAAGCAGCGCTTATGGCCGACCTCGACAGCAACACATTCGAGGGAATGATTGACTTCGCAACACTCACAGCTCTCGGGCTTTTCGCTCTGTTTGCAGAGCGCTCAATAGAATTGTGGGACGGAAAAGTGGAGATGATTCTTGTTGATGGAATTCCGTTGCTTGCAGACAGCATCGGTCCTGACGAACTCAGGTTGCTCTACAAAGGCTGCCACTTATCGAAAGAGTTGATTCGTCAAATTTATCGCGGCGGCAAATGGGAGTCTTCGATAAAAGAAGCACAAAAGCGCGCTCTAATTTTGCCAAATAAAGGCTGGAAGAAAATTTGTGCAGAAGACTTAGGGGCGGAGCCTGAGCCATTCTCTGACGCGGACAAGAAGATTGTAGACTCACTTTATCCGGTCATAGCAAATCATGTAATTGGTAGTGAAGTATTCGAAAATCATCCAACGCTCGACGACTTCATTCATAGTATGCCAGCCAAGTTTATCTCCGCTGAAAGCGCTGCGGCAGCGGCGAAGAGAGGATAACAGAGATGGCACTACTTGGTTCGCAGTCTTATTTGCAGAAAGTTCTCGTCATCGGTGGTGGTGGCAGAGAGCATGCGATTTGCTGGAAATTGGCTCAAAGCAAACTCTGCGACAAAGTCTATTGCGCTCCAGGCAACGGTGGTACCGCGCTCGAAGGCAAAGTCGAAAACGTTCCGATTGCAGTCAACGAATTCGACAAGCTCGCGCAGTTTGCAGTCGACAACAAGATCGATCTCGTGGTTGTCGGTCCCGATAATCCGCTCGCTGACGGCATTGTTGACAGACTGGAGAAGTCGAACCTTGTGGTCTTCGGTCCAACGAAAGACCAATCGAAGTTGGAGTGGAGCAAAGCGCACGCAAAGCAAGTGATGGATAACCTCGCCATTCCTACTCCGCGTTATGTCATTGCGCGCTCATATGAAGATGCAAAAAAATCAGCGCTAGAGCACGACTGGGCAAGAGTCGTGAAAGTTGATGGATTGGCTCTAGGCAAAGGCGTTTTCGTTTGCGACTCGCAGGAAGAAGTGCTGCAAGCTTTAGCCGAAATTTTCGAGAATCAAACTTTCGGTGATGCAGGTCGTGTTGTTCTGCTCGAAGAAAAAATCGACGGTGAAGAGCTCTCTCTCTTGATGCTGTGCGATGGCAAACATCTGGTAGAGATGCCTGCCTGTCAGGACCACAAGCGCCGTTTCGACGATGACAAAGGACCGAATACTGGCGGAATGGGAGCGTACTCGCCGGTAGATTTGTACGACCGACACAAAGCTGAAATCCAAGCCAAAATTTTTCGACCGTTGCAGAAGGCTCTGGCGGAGAACAAGTTGTCCTTCAAGGGTGTGCTCTATGCGGGAATCATTGTTTCAAAAGCGGGACCACAGGTGCTCGAGTTCAATGCTCGTTTCGGCGATCCAGAGACTCAGGCACTACTTCCAAGAATGAAGTCCGACTTGCTCGTCGCTCTGTTCGCTTGCGCAACTGGTGAGCTGGACCAGGTCGAAATCGAATGGGTACCAGAGAGCAGTTGCTGCGTGGTCGCTGTTGGTGATAAATATCCAGCATCGTCGTCGAAAGGCGAAACGATAACCTTTGATGAACAACTGGCGAACAATGCCACGGAGCCTTATCTTTTCCACGCCGGCACCAAGCATGGGAATGGTGGTGTCATCACTGATGGTGGCAGAGTGTTGTCGGTCGTAGCGCTGGCACCAACTATGGAAGACGCAGCCAAGAAGTGTTACGAGGGGCTGAATCAAGTTTCTTTCAAAGGCATGGAGTTCCGCAAAGACATAGCACGGAGGGCGTTCAAGCAATGTCACTCCAACTAATAATCTTTGTTTCCGGTCGCGGTTCGAACATGGAAGCGATCCTCAAATCAATAAAGAGCGGCGAATTAGATGCGTCAATCGAACTTGTTTTCTCGAATGATCCAAACGCCAGGGCTTTAGAGACTGCAAAAGAGTACGGTATCAAAACCGCATCTCTGGCATCAGCGGGTATGACACGCAGCGAACACGAAAACAAAGTGCGCGAAATTCTGCAAGGAGTTTCGTTCGACTACATCGTTCTTGCCGGCTACATGCGAATTCTCACATCGAAGTTTCTTGCACACTTCCGAGATCCGCGCGGTTTCTTCCGCGTTATCAATATCCACCCGTCTATTCTGCCCGCGTTTCCAGGCAAATGTGCTTATGAAGACGCTTTCAATTACGGCGTCAAGTTATCTGGGATCACTGTGCACCTGGTAGACGAACAGGTGGATCATGGTGCGATTTTGGCGCAACAATCATTTCCTCGTCTTGAAGACGACACGCTCGAAACGTTCAAGGCACGCGGTCTTGCCGTTGAGCACGCATTGTATCCAGCGGTGCTGAGAGAAATTTCGAACAACGGTATTAACGTCAAGAATCTAACCCGGGAGTCGATCGAAAAATGAGTCAGATGCACAGAGGTCCGCAAACTGCACCGAATGCACAGCGCTCTGAAGCGTCGATGCAGTGGTGTGTTTCGGTCATTCCAAAGACTGACTATGCGTCTTTCGCACTTTACTGGTTGCGCATTCCAGAACGGTATAAGGATCAATTAGATAACCTCGCAATCGCTTTGCGTGAAATTCTCAGCGATCCTCTACAGGAAGAATTGTGGATTGCAAAACCGGAAGAACGTGCAGATTGGGTTGAGCGCTGGAACAAACGCGGGTTCCGCTGGTGGGCAGAAAGACAGTTCCTTCCTGGAGTTACGGACAACCTGGCGCACACGGTGCAGGAAGCACTGGAACTGAAAAACTTTTCCGGTGTTTTAGTTTCGTCTGGTGCTGGATTTATTTTCCGGGACCGGCTGATGAGTGCAGAAGACGCTGCGAATTTGCGCAAAACTTTGACGATGCACAAAGTCTATGGCGACTCCGAATCAGTCGAACGAACGAGCCGCTACACCATCTACCACCCGCTTGCAGACTCATTCAAAGTCCATGACCTGGCGACCGATTGCACAGGCGAATTGTTGATGTATCCGAACATCAAGTTACCCGAGCCACCACAAACTCTGCCAATCAACTTGGAGTTGGATGACAAAGGTCTTGAACTCCTCAGCAAGGAAAGGTTGCTTGCGCTCACGCTCAACGAGATGCGCACCATCCGCAATTACTTCCGGCAGAAACCGGTTCAAGGGCTGAGAACCAATCGCGGTTTGCCAACCAGTCCAACAGATGTAGAATTGGAAATTCTCGCGCAGACATGGTCAGAACACTGCAAGCACAAAATATTCAATGCCACCATCTCGCACATCGATTACAGCGCTGGTGCTAGACAAACTGTGGTCGTTAAGAGCTTGTACAAGACCTATATTCAGGGTCCGACAAAAGAGTTGATGGCGACTCGAAAAGATTTGCTCTCAGTGTTCAAAGACAATAGTGGTGTCGTCAAATGGAACAACGACACTGCTGTGTGTTTCAAGGTCGAAACGCATAATTCGCCGTCGGCGCTCGAACCATACGGTGGTGCACTCACCGGCATCCTGGGAGTGAATCGGGATATTCTGGGCACCGGTCTTGGTGCCAAACCAATCTTCAATACTGACGTATTCTGTTTCGCGTTTCCGTCGGCAGACTTGCCGAACCGACCGAAACTTCTTCCCGCCAAAGCGATCATGGACGGCGTGCGCAAAGGCGTTGAAGATGGCGGAAACAAGAGCGGAATTCCAACAGTGAATGGAGCGATATTCTTCCATCCCGGTTATCGTGCGAAGCCATTAGTGTTCTGCGGCACGGGTGGGATATTGCCTCTGGATGTGCATGGCAAATGTGGTTATGAGAAGCACACGAAACCTGGCGATACGATCGTCATGGTCGGTGGTCGCGTCGGCAAAGATGGCATCCACGGTGCCACATTCAGCTCGGAATCTTTGCATGAAGGTTCACCGATGTCTGCCGTTCAGATAGGCGATCCATTCACTCAGAAACGAGTTCTGGACTTCATTATCGAAGCGCGCGATGCAGGTTTGGTCACCGGCATTACCGACAACGGCGCAGGTGGATTGTCGTCGTCGGTCGGAGAAATGGCGCAGACGACTAACGGTGCCACCATTGAATTGGAGCGCATACCAACCAAATATCCAGGGCTGGCTGACTGGGAACTGGTTGTTTCTGAATCGCAAGAACGTATGACGTTATCAACGACATCGTTCGACAAACTGCAGGCGTTAGCTGAAAAACATCACGTCGAAGCAACAGCGATAGGCACCTTCCACAATCAAGGATATTTCGAAGTCACCCGTGGCGGAAAACCTGTAGCGTTGCTGGATTTGCAATTCTTGCACGATGGACTTCCGCCGATGGAACTGGAAGCGGAATGGCGACCATCGCAAATCACAATGACATCAGGTTCGGTGCCAAGCGATCTGAGCAAATATCTTTTGCGATTGCTCGCGCATCCAAACATATCGAGTCGTGAACATGTGATTCGCCAATACGACCATGAAGTGCAAGGACTGAGCGTGATCAAACCGCTCATGGGCGAGAAGCAACAAGCTCCTTGCGATGCGGCTGTGATCACTCCAATCTATGGCGACCAGAGTGGACTGGCGATCTCAAACGGGCTCTGTCCGCGTCTCAGTTCGCACGATGCTCATTTGATGGCTGTCTGCGCAGTCGATGAAGCGATTCGAAATATGGTGTGTGTTGGCGCTGACCCTGACACCGTGACTTTGTTGGATAACTTCTGCTGGCCAGACCCAGTGCACAGCCAGCGAAACTCGCATGGCAAGACGATGCTGGCGTTGCTGGTTCGAGCTTGCCAGGGTCTCGCTGAAGCAGTGCTTGCGTACAAAGCACCGCTCATCTCCGGCAAAGACAGTATGAAAAACGACTTCGATGATGGCGTGGTTCGTTTGTCGATTCCGCCGACGTTGCTGATTTCTGGAATGGCGCGCGTGCCAGATGTGAGCAAATGCGTCTCAATGGAATTCAAACAACCAAACGATCTGATCTACTTACTTCGTGCTGGAAAGCCCGGACTTGCAGGCAGCCATTACGAAGAGATGCTCGGTTGGCAGTCTGCATTGATTCCACAAATTGATTTGAAAAAGGCAGCCGAAATGTATCGCCGCCTGCACAAGGCGATGGATAAAGGTTGGGTCAACTCGGCACACGATTTGTCAGATGGTGGACTTGCTGTTGCGCTTTCTGAGTGCATCATCGGTAGTGGCAAGGGCGCACAAGTCGACCTTACACGCGTAATTGAAGCAGACAAAAAACAGAGCGACGCTTCACCATTTCCGTTCAGCCCTGAAAAGGTTTTGAGCCGCATCGACACGTTGTTGTTTGCAGAAGGTCCAGCGCGATTGGTAGTAACAATCGACCCTTCGATGAAAAAAGATTGGGAATTCTTCTGGAAAGATTTCGATTGTCGAGAAATCGGAGTCGTTTCAGAAAAACCAAAACTGACGATTTGGGAAGGTGAGCTGACGGTCATCGATGCCGCACTGCTCGACCTCGAGCGCGCCTGGCGCACATCACTACCGTTCGATTAGCGAGGAGAAAGTGCAAAAACCCGTTGCGATTGTTTTATGCGGAGACGGTATCAACTGCGATGCCGAAACGAGCTGGGCTCTAAGTCTGTCAGGATTCGAGCCAAGCCCTGTGCACGTGTCGGATTTGCTCACAAATCCCGGCACACTCGAACAATCCCAAATGCTCGTCATTCCCGGCGGCTTCTCATACGGTGACGAAATCGCTAGCGGCAAAGTTCTGGCACTGAAGCTGAAAGAACGCTTGCGCGATGCACTCTACAGCTACATCGACAAGGGAAATCTTGTGATGGGCATTTGCAACGGCTTCCAAGTTCTCGTTCAACTAGGGTTGCTACCTTTTTCTGGTGAGAACGACCCTCGCATCGTCAGCTTAGTTCGCAACACCCAGATGCGATTCGTCAACAAATGGGTTCGCTTGCAAGTCTTTCCAGATGTGAATCACCGCTTCTTCACTTCATTGCGCGAAATCGAATTGCCGATTCGACACGGTGAAGGACGCCTCGCCCTGGAGCCGCTGGAAGCGGAAGCTATCGAGTCAGTCGAGCAAACGGTGAGACGGCTAGCTCCGTTACGTTACGTCGATGAAATCAACGGCAGCTTCGACAAGATCGCAGCACTGAGCAACCCAGCGGGCAACGTGTTGGGGTTGATGCCGCATCCCGAAGCATTCGTGCGCTGGACACAAAACCCGGCGTGGACGCAAAGGCAAATCGCAATCAAACACTTCGACCGCTCGCAAGCAATCGCTGAAATACCGCATGGATTGGCGATTTTTTCCAATGCGGCGGCGTCGCTGAACTAAGGAGATCGAGATGGAAAACACTTATGCTGCTGCTGGAGTCGACGTACTTAAAGCCGAAGCATTTGTCGGTCGCCTGAAAAAAGTTGCTAAACGCCCCGGTCACGAAAAGCTGTGGGCTGGCGCAGGTGGCTATGCGTCAGTCGTTCCAATCTCGGATTCGCAAGCGGTCGCACTCACCACAGATGGTGTCGGCACAAAACTATTGATTGCAGCGGAGTTGAACAAGCTCGATACAATTGGAATCGATCTTGTTGCCATGTGCGCCAATGACCTGGTTTGTGTCGGTGCAAAACCTCTCTCGTTTTTGGACTATTACGCAACGCCGAAGTTGATCGATCGTGACGCTGACGAAATCATCACAGGCATCGCCGAAGGTTGCGACCAGGCCGGAATACTTCTGGTCGGTGGTGAAACGGCTGAATTACCAGACCTATACGCAGAAAAGCATTTTGATCTGGCTGGATTCGCGATGGGAATGGTCAGCAAAACCGAATTGATTACAGGTGCAGACATAACGCCAGGTGACGTTTTGATCGGGGTTGGCTCCAGTGGCATTCATTCGAATGGATTTTCACTGGCACGTAAAGTCATCGCGAAAGACAAATGGGACATGCTTCTTGCTCCAACCTTGATCTATGTCAAACCAGTCGTGGAGCTATTCAATGCAGGTACGCCAAAGATAAAAGGGATCGCCCACATCACAGGCGGTGGCTGGCGCAATCTGTTCAGATTGAAAGATGGCGTAGGATTCACAATCGACAATCCGCTGCCTGAGCCACCTATCTACAGCGAATTGCGAAAGCACGTCGCGCAAGAGGAGCTCTTCAAAACATTCAACATGGGAATGGGGCTCGTCGTCATCGTTAAGAAGACGGACGCAGACAGTGTCATCAAAACCTTTACGAATCACAAATTTCAAGCACAGCTTGTTGGACAAGTTACCGATCAAAATGACAAGCTTAGTGTCGTTCACAACGGCGCTAGCTTCGAAATTGCGAACTAACGACCACTCACTCAGGAGAGCGTAATGCGAACAATATTAGTAAGCGTCTGGGATAAGACCGGCTTAGAAGACTTTCTCAAAGGCGTCCAGAAATACGGCGAGCTTCGACTAATCGGCACGCGCAGTACGTCAAAATTCCTGGAAGAAAAAGGCTTCAAGTGCGAAGCAGTCGAGGAGCTGACTAAATTTCCTGAAATTTTAGACGGACGCGTCAAGACTCTTCATCCCAAGGTATTTGCCGGAATTCTCTCTCGTCCATCGAAAGAAGACCGCGAAAGTTTGACGGAGCATGGCATCAGCGAAATCGACATGGTCATAGTCAACCTCTATCCATTCGAAGAGAAGTTGAAGCAAGACTTGAGTGAATCAGAGATGATCGAACACATCGACATCGGCGGCGTTAGCTTGTTGAGAGCCGCTGCGAAAAACTACACTCGTGTCACTGTCGCTTGCGAGCCGAATCAGTACGAAGACATCTTGCATGAGCTCGAGACCGAGAAAGGCAATCTCAGCTTCAATTTCCGTCGTCAACTGGCGATGCAAATATTCAAACGCACTTCGGAATATGACACTCATATCGCTGAATATTTTACAGCCAGTCAAAATCCATCCGACTCCATCGCTGCCACCACTGCTGGTACCGAGCCAGAATTGCCGGAATCATTGGATATCAAACTGGCACAATTCCAACAGCTTCGTTACGGTGAAAACCCGCATCAAGCGGCAGTCTGGTACTCAGACGGTCGTTTCTCAGGAACTCGCGAAGGCAAAGACGCTTTCCCTCCGTTCGAGCAATTGCAAGGTAAAGAGCTTTCATCCAACAACATCACAGACACATACTGCCTGGTCAGAATCTTACGAGATATCGGCTCACCAGCTTGCTGCATCATCAAGCACAACAACCCTTGCGGTGTGGCTGTCGGCAAAGACCTGATGGATGCCTATCAGAAAGCTTACGACACTGATCCGATGGCAGCTTTTGGTGGCATCTTCGGTTTCACAGAAACAGTCACCAAAGAGTTGGCCGAAAAAGTAACCGAAAACTTCATCGAAATCGTAGCCGCTCCAGACTTCGACAAAGCCGCAATGGACGTGTTCAAGGCGAAGAAGAACGTTCGCGTACTGAAGCTGCGTTCGTCACTCTTGATACCAACTGAAGTGACTTCGTGGCACTTGAGAGACTTGCAAGATTTCGGATGGATCATCGAGAAGGATGTCGAGCCACCAGTTCAACTGGCTCAATTCCAGTGTGTCAGCGGCGGCTCGTTGCAGAATGAGCATATCGTCGATGCAGCATTCTCGTGGGCTGTAGTGAAGCATCTCACAAGCAATGCCATCTTCGTTGTTAAGGACGGTGTTTCACTCGGATTCGGCATCGGACAGACAAGCCGAATCGCAAGCGTCAACATCGCACTCAAGCAAGCCGGTGAGAGAGCCAGAGGCGCTATCATGGCGAGCGATGCCTTCTTCCCTGCCACCGACAACATTGAAGCCGCTGCTAAAGCCGGCATCAGCGTTATCGTGCAACCGGGCGGAAGCGTAAAAGACAAAGATGTGATCGCGGCTTGCGAAGCAGCAGGAATAACGATGCTCTTCACCGGGCAACGTTGCTTCAAGCACTAACGACACTGAACGGCAGGTCGTTCTCATGCGCTAGATCGCACTGAAACGACCTGTCGTGCAGCAGGAAGTGACACACAGATACCCTGGGAAACAACGGAGATAATATGACTAAGCCTGTGGTCGGGATCATCATGGGGAGCGAGTCTGATTACGAGACTTTGCAATTCGCCGAAGAAATTTTGAGCAGCTTCGGTGTTCCATACGAGATTTCGGTTACGAGCGCTCATCGCACTCCGCAGGTGATGTACGAGTACGCGTCGACTGCAATCTCAAGAGGATTGAAGGTTATCATTGCCGCCGCCGGTGGTGCCGCTCATTTGCCGGGAATGGTTTCTGCATTAACAACTTTGCCGGTGCTCGGCGTTCCTATTCAATCCAAAACATTGAATGGATTGGACAGCTTGCTCTCAATTGTCCAAATGCCCGCAGGCATTCCCACCGCGACTTTCGCCATCGGCACGAGTGGCGCCACGAACGCTGCGCTTTTCGCTGTTCAATTGCTGGCTGTTGAGGATAAAAGCTTGAGCACGAAGTTAGAAGTCTATCGAAAGAACCGTGCAGACGCGGCTCTCGCTGGCAACTCAAAGGTGCAAGCGAGACAGAAAGGTGCGCAACCCGCGTGAACCTCTTCGGCAAATTAGAAACAAATTTGCCATTAGCCAGTTCGATACATTGTTGAAAGGACAGCTATCCGCATGAAAAGAATTGGAGTGCTCGGCGGTGGACAGCTCGGAATGCTGCTTGCCGAAAGCGTTTACAGGCACGGCGGAACAGTTTCGGTCTACGATCCAGATCCATTTGCGCCCGCAAGTAAGCAAGTCAGCGAAGGTCATTGTTTCACAAACAAATGGACCGACATCGCAGCTCTATCGAAATTCTTCAGCGAATCAGACGCAGTTACTTACGAGTTCGAAAACGTTGATAGCACAGAGCTTTATCAATTTGAGAAAACCACACCGGTGCATCCAAGTGTGCAAGTGTTGTACACAACGCAAGACCGCGTGCGCGAAAAAACATTTTTACGCGAAGCAGGTTTGCCGCACGCATATTTTGAACCGGTAGTCGGATTGGACCAACTCGGCGCACAGGTAGCGGCTTTTGGATTTCCATGTATTTTGAAATCCACGCGCGGAGGCTACGACGGTAAGGGACAATTCTTTCTTGCGAATGAATCAGAGCTTTCGAACATTCTCAAAACTTTAGAGCCTGCTGGAACCGACTACCGCGGAGAGCTGGAAGAAGCTCTAACCATCGAGATGGAAGTCAGTTGCATAGTTGCACGATCGCCTCGAGGTGAAGAAGTTGCGTTTCCCATTTTCGAAAACATGCACAAAAATCACATCTTAGACTTCACAATTTTTCCTGCGAGATTGCCGGAAACTATAGCGGCAAAAGTGCAGGAGATAGCGCTGAATGCGGCACGCAAACTAAACGCATACGGGCTACTTACCACTGAATTTTTCCTGACAAAGTCGAAAGCACGACACGCAAGTGGCACCGAATGTGATGGCTGGCAGATTTACATCAACGAATTCGCGCCACGCCCGCACAACTCCGGTCACGTGACACGCACAGCAGCAACACTCAGCCAATTCGATGCTCTTGCTAGAGTGCTACTGGACATACCTCTGACCCAGCCACGCACAGTTGCACACGGAGCTTACTGTATGGGAAATTTGCTCGGAGATGTGTGGCTGGCTCAAGGCAATAAGAGCGAACTCGACTTGTCCGCGCTGAAAGACCACCCGAGCGTCTGCGACATCGTTCTCTACGGCAAGCACGAAGCGCGAGCCGGAAGAAAGATGGGACACTTTGTCACGCATGCAGCGACAGCGGAAGCCGCACTCGAATGCGCGCAAAATTTCCGCAATGCATTACAGATGTCCAAGAGCTAACCGAACTGGCTCGCGCGTGCGAGTTGGCTCAGTGCGCGTGAAGTGGTGCGCGTGAAGTGGTTCAGGCGTGTGAATGGCTTAAGCGTTCGACTTGGGTCAGTGCGACTGAGTTGGATTAGTGTGGAGGAATAATCGTCGGACATTCCTTCGACTTCGAGCAAGCATCAGCTTGCTGTGCAGCAAATTCTGCCGGAAACTCCGAAGCTGGAATAAACACACGCTCACGCTCGTAAGCAGCGGCTTCCTGATTGGTCCAACCATCGTATGGAAAATCTGCACTCTTGTGGCGACGGTACCAGATGTAAACGCCGTCTGGCTTCCAGACCAGCACCACTGGTAGTGGCATTCCGTCTGCAAACTTTTCGTTGAATTCTTTCAACATCGACTTGTTCATTTTGATCGTCATCGCTGTTGGAAATACTTTCAGCTCGTGATCTTTGAACATGTCGATAATTTCGGGCGTAGCCTTGTCGACCGCGACAAGAACATCATTTCCTTGTTTACACCATGGCTTTGTTTTCAGAAAATCCAAAAACTGCTCGGTAGTAATAGCCGTGCCTTCAGCTTCAGTCATCTTCAGGTCCACCCGTTTAACGTAGTAATGCGTCGGACAGAAATACTAGTTTAGCTGGTCCGAAGGATATATTCAAAGCTGTTGCCAAGCCAGGCACAGGCGGGGCTTTTCCGTTATCAGCGGATGTCATAGGAGCCCTCGCAGACGCCATTTCGAGATTCTGAAGTTGACTACAAGCGCAACAGCCGTCTGCAGGCTGATCAACGTAACATTGCGACGACTGGAGCCAATTTGCAACTTTGAGGAAGCAACTGCATCTATAAGGTTGAGGAAAAAACCGGGAGAAGCGTTATGATTTTCAAGAATCGAACAGACGCTGGAAAAGCTCTTGCTTCGCGACTATCCGAGTTCGCAAACCGCGCGGATACACTCTTGCTTGCCCTGCCACGCGGTGGGGTGCCGGTTGCCGCCGAAATCGCGCGCAAACTGCACATGGCGATGGATGTATTCATCGTCCGCAAACTTGGAGCACCTGAGCAGGAAGAGCTCGCAATGGGAGCTATCGCAAGCGGCGGCATCCGCGTCATCAATCCGGGTATCGTGCGGTCGCTGGGTGTTTCGCAAAGAGTTATTGATGAGATAGCGAGCCAGGAGCAAATCGAACTGGAACGACGGGAACGAAGCTACCGCCCGAACAGCCAGCCTCACGCTATCACCGGCATGAACGTGATTCTCGTAGATGATGGTCTGGCAACTGGCGCGAGCATGCGTGCTGCCATTCGCGCAGTCAAAACGAAAAAACCGAAGCACGTTTACATCGCTGTTCCGGTTGGGGAAATTGATGTCGTTAAGGACCTCAGAAAAGATGTTGACGACATTTTCTGTGCAGAGACACCGACTCCCTTCAAAGGCGTCGGGCAGTGGTACGATGATTTCGCTCAAACCACCGACGATGAAGTGAAGTCACTTTTGTCGATAAATTTTTGCGCACCGTATTCGATACCATCACTAGAAAACTACTTTCACCACTAGTTTACAAGCTAAGCAGGACTGCAAAGGGGCTGTGCTATGCTTAGCGTGCACTGCACCCGGTTCCACGAATGAACAACCAGTTCTTGCTAAACATCGCATCCGTTTTTATCGGCGGATCAATCGGCTCTGTGTTGCGCTATCTGAGCGGTTTTTACCTGTCGAATTGGTTTGGAACAACGTTTCCCTGGGGAACTCTGTTCGTCAACATCGTCGGAAGTTTCGTGCTGGGCTTCGTCATGAGCTTCGCCATCAACAAACCAAACGCGCTCGATTCTACTACTCGTTTGATCTTGACGACAGGATTCTGTGGTGGATTTACAACGTTCAGCTCATTTGCATGGGAGACACTGAGCCTATACCAGAAGGGCGACGCTACTCTTGCAATTGCAAATTTAAGTAGCAACCTGGTATTTGGCTTCCTTGCTTGCTTTATTGGATATGTACTGGGTCGAATGATTTAGAGGTGAGCGTGAAAAACACCGCGTCGATGCAACGAGTGATGATTTTTGTTGATGGTTCGGATCGATATCACCACCAAAATCTGTCGGCAGCACTTTTGGATCGTTTGAAGAAAGAAGGATGCGGTGGCGCGACGGTATTTAAGGCCAGCGCCGGTTTTGGCATGCACGGACAGATTCACACCAACACGATAGTAGACCTGGCATCCAGCATGCCGGACTGCATTCTGTTTATCGAGACGCAAGAGAAAGTCGCCCAACTTTTACCGATCGTAGAAGAGATGGTGCAAGAAGGATTCATTGCAATCGATGATGTCGAAACGATTCACCTCACAAAATAGCGATATGAGAAGATCCGCATCATTGCTGGCATTGCTCGCAGTTTCCTTAACGGTTGCGCTTGCGCTAGTCGCGAAAAATTCTGCAGCCGCTGACGGAAATGACAAACCGATTATTCAATTTGACTCACAGGTGTTTGATTTCGGCACCGTTGATGAAGGCGCGAGAGTCAATCACACATTCAAAGTAAGCAATAAAGGCACCGGTCTCCTCAAAATTCAAGAAGCTTACGCCTCTTGCGGTTGCACCATTCCCAAATTCGCAAAAAAGACATTGGAACCCGGCGAAACAACAAACCTGTTTGTTACCGTCGATACATCGATGAAACAAAACGGCATCACAAAAACTGTGAATGTATCATCAAACGATCCGGCTCGCCCGGTCGTTCAGTTGGGATTGAAGATGTTCGTGAAGAACCAGCACACGGGACTTACCGAAGGGCAGAAAGCAAAAATTTTGACCGACGAAAGTTGTATGTCGTGTCACGTAGCTAAAGGTGTCGGAGTTTTCGGAAGAGATTTGTATAACGCTGATTGCGCGATGTGTCACGGACCGAAAGCCGAAGGCGAAAGCGGACCAACACTTATCGGTCCCTACGATAACTCCGTTTACTTCGCGCACATGAAAGACGTGCTCACAAACGGAAGTAAAAAGACGAACGCCATGCCGGGATTCGGTGGGATGGCGGGAGGTCCGCTGGCGCAAAAGCAGATTGATTCTCTGCTTATTTATTTAAAAGACCTTTCGGATAAACGCGGCAATAAAAAATAGTGCGGACGTCAAGACGACTCTTCCAAATATCGAAGTGAATATAGATCGATAACGCGGGCTCGAATCAAGATAAAAATCGACGAAAAAATCGATGCACTATCCTGACAAGTCGCGCCATCCGGCCTCGCTGAGCAGGGAAAGCTATCGGGCTGCAAAGCACCATAAAACGACCGAGCAGTCTAAGTCTGATAATGAAAAATCCCCAGTATTGACCCTGTCGAGGGTTTATAATCGACAGCCCGTGGAACATTTTAGGTAGTGTGGGTTGGCATAGCGGTCGACCAACGAGCCGAATGGCTCCGCTTGACGGTCAGAACCGCCTTTAGAAACGACAGAGCATGAGCATGGAAAGCATTTGTCCGGTATGTAAGAAGCCTTATGACGGAGTCGTCTGTACACAGTGCACTGTTACTGACCTGGACATGGGCGGTCTCATGGCTGGCGAAGGTCTGCAGTTGAAGAGTGAAGACGAGGCGGGGAATCAAGCTGCTACAGCCTTTCTGGTTGACCTTGTATCCAACCGCAAGATTCCGATCACGACACCGCGGTGCAAAGTCGGACGCGACGATCTGAACGACATCGTCATCTCTGGCGACCAATCCATTTCTCGATTTCATTTCGTTATCACGAAAGAAGGCAGTCAATATTTAGTTCAAGACGGAAAAAGCCGTCATGGAACGTTTTTGAATGGAAACCAAATCACTGCACCAGAGCCGATTCATGACGGCGATGTGCTCAAGGTCGGTGTCTCGCTGTTCTGGTTCGTGATCGAACAGGCAGTTCAATCAGTTGGCGCAGAAAAATTTGCACCGGTTGATGTAGATAGCATCGAGCCACAAGAATTAGAATTCGAATTGCCTGAACCTTCGAATACTGAAGGCACCCGCGAGATGGGCATTCCAGCGGCTGCTCAGGTGCACATCGCGCCGAAAGGTGAAACACCGAAAAATCCAAATGCTGGTGAAATCACTGTAGCAATGTTGCTAGATCCACTACAGCAAAAAGAATTGAACGATGCGATCGAGAAAGCTGCTCAATCAAAGAAAGATGCAGAAGAAGTCGATTCAAAAGCTACAGCATCAACCGGTACCGAATCGAAGTCTGGAGACTCGAAGGCGGCCGAATCGCCAGCAGCGAAACATGATGAAGGCACGCCATCAGATGCGGTGGCATCCGATAAGCAAAACTTTACTGACTTTGGAGACAAATTCTCGGAAGTTAAACAGTTCGGTGACTACACTTACGGCATCAACGACCTGTTCGACCCGCTCAAGAACGTGGCTAGCGAAATCAGCGTAGCTCGTGCAAACGAAGAGTTTGCGCCACCAGAAGATCATCTGACTGATCTCGAAAACACGACACTTGAATCATTAATGGAAGAATCACTTCTCGATTCAGAACCGATCGACGCTTACGTTGATGACGTGCTGCCGATTCATGACACGCATGAAGAGCCTGTCTCGAAGTCTCACGACAAAGAGATCGATGCTAAACCTGAAGTGGTTTCGAAAGCTGCAGAGGAAGCACCGAAGTCTGAACAGAAACGAGAGCCCGCTAAGTCTGTTGAACTACCAAGCTTTATCAAAGAATCGAAGTCGGTAGTTGAAGCAAATGCTGTAGAAGAACTGCTTGCAGCATCTGCATCAGCAGCTTCGTCGAACGAACCGGAATCTCCGGCATCTAGCGATGCATCGCATTCGCCAGCCGCATCGATTGAGCCTGCCACTTCATCTTGCGAGCCTGAAGCTGTGTCGGCAGAAGTCGAGCATAAGCATGACGAATCAGCGAAGGACCAGGAAGCAACTACACCTGAAGCAACTACACCTACAACCCTCGATAAGTTTGCGGAAATCATTGGCGAAGTATCAGGCAACACCGAAAAGAAAGTCGAAGAACCTGCACCATCTCTCAAGCTAAATTTCCAGGAGAAGGTCGAAGAATCTAAGAGCCCACAACGCGTAGAAGCGTTTGGATCAAACGGCGAATCACAGTCCAGCAACGGAGCAAAAGGAATGAGCATAGTTAAAGAAGCGGGGTCGAGCGCGGTACCAGAGTGGTGCAAAAAGTACTTCTCTTCCGAACTCAATTCACTCAGCAAGGAACTAACCGAGCTGAACGAGCAAGTTCGGCTTGCTCAGCAAAAAATCAAAGAAGTCGAAGGTCGCGTTGCTCTGACCAAAGGTTTGAGAAATACTCTGCTCACAGCGCAGGGTGAAGAACTGGTTGAAGCTTGCGGAAAAGTGCTGACGATGCTCGGATGGCGCGTCAAAATCTCCGAAGAAGACAAACACGAATTGCGCCTCGATATCAACGAAGACAAAAACGTATCGATCGCACGTATCGTCTGGACCGAAACACAAGCCGATCGTACACACCTCGGTCAACTTTCGATTTCACAGACACGTTACTGGTGCGAACAGGGTGTTGAACCGAAAGGCATCTTGATTGTCTGCAAAGGCGGAGACAATGCACCTTCACCACTCGGCGCCGGTGATTTCAACAGCGAACTTGCTGAATACGCATCGAAGAAAAATGTTTGCTTGATGACGACATTGCAACTTCTTTCCGTATACAAAGAAATCGCGTTGCATGATGGCAGCCCAGAAACAGTGCGCTCGACAATTCTCGCAAGCAGTGGTTGGTTGCAAGGGTTCAACCTCGAACCAGGCACTGAATCAGCAGAGAAGGAAGAAGGCACAGGAACGAATAAGCTCAGTTCGCTTCTCTCAGCCTAATCGCGACAATCTCAGAACAATTCGCAAAGGCACCGTTCATGACGGTGCCTTTTTCTATGCAAACAGAATGCGGCGAGCGATGCTACCGTATTTGGTGCCTCAGAAATCCATCGAGTTGAATAAGCTTTGGCTTTTAAATTTCGAAGCCCATCTTACCGAACGGGAAGAAAAATTCAAATTCAGTCCACAATAGAATTGATCTTACCGAACGGGAAGATCAATTCGTAATTCGAATAATGAAAGTGATATTCTTACCGAGCAGGAAGCTTGATAGTTATTTTCATACCGCTCGGGAATACTATACATATAAAAATTACCGAACGGGAAGAAATAGCGTTCGCTTTTAGAACCAGAATCGAGGTAATCTTACCCAAGCAGTAAGAGGAGCAGAATTGGAAAGGAGAATCACTTCACCGGAAGAGCTTGCTGATTTCATCAAGGATAGCCGCAAGGGTCTTGGTCTTACGCAGAGAGATTTAGCAGGAGCTTCGGGACTAGGAGAACGTTTCATCGGAGATCTGGAACGAGGCAAATCAACCTGCCAGATTGGTAAGGCATTGCAAGTGCTAGCCATGCTTGGAATTGAGTTGGAAGTCCGCACACGGATAAACTTCGATGATTAAATCACTCGATGTGTTCCTAAATTCCGAGCTTGCTGGCAGGTTGTCGCTTACGTCTAGCGACGAAATGGTGTTCACATACTCTCAAGACGCTCGGCGCGCAATCTCTGTTTCGATGCCGATAAAAAAAATCAGCTTCGGAAATTTGCATTGCGAAGCCTTTTTCGGTGGGCTTTTACCAGAGAGCGATGAAGCGAAACGCGCATTAGGAAGGCGCTTCAATATCAGCGCACATAACACCTTCAGCCTACTTAGCGCAATTGGTGCTGAATGCGCTGGCGCTTTGAGCATAATTGAAACAGGATTGAGCGCTCCCACCGAAGCCGTTGAAGAAGTGCGCGTCTTGCCGGAGTCAGAGCTGGCTCAGCACATCCGAGAACTCCCGCAGAGACCCCTTTTTATCGACGTCAATGGCATTCGCCTATCACTTGCGGGGTTCCAAGATAAAGCTGCGGTTTCCAGAGTCGAGAAGGGTCTCGGCATTCCCTCAAGCGGACCCACAACTCACATTCTCAAGCCAGACCTCAGACAAGCTCCGGGAGCAATTTTCTGTGAATACCTTTGTATGAAAACGGCTCAAAAGCTTGGTTTCAACGTTGCCTCAGTTACACTCGAAAAAGCTGAAGATCAGGTGTATTTGCTTGTGGAGCGATACGACAGGCGGCGCGCACCGATAACTAACCATCTTGAACGTATTCATCAAGAAGATTTCTGCCAGGCATTGATAGTATCGTCTACGAGAAAATATCAAAGTGATGGTGGCCCAAAACTCGAGGACTGCTTCAATCTTTTAGCTCAAACTGCTACTCCAGCAAAGGAACGCATAGCGTTACTAAACGCTGTTGCATTCAACTACTTATCGGGCAACATGGATGCACACGCGAAAAACTTTTCCTTGCTGCATCACAAGCAAGGCATTCGATTGGCACCAATGTACGACGTTCTATGCACAAAAGCTTTTCCAGAGTTCTCAAAAAGCATGTCAATGCAAATAGGGGACAGCTACAAACCAGAAGAAGTTTGTGCGCATCAGTGGAAGCTGCTTTGCGAGGATATAAATTACTCGTACACGTCCTTTAAACGGCAGGCCAAACGAATCTACACTAGCCTCGGAGCAGAAGTGCAGCAGACTTATGATGAGATGCAGCGTGAAGGATGGTCGCATCCGTCGTGCGAGCGTGCCATCAAAATTATCCAAAACAACTGCGAGTTGATGGATGAACGTTTGAACATCACGTCCTGAATCCAGAGAGGGACCAGCTAAGCGCGTGCGACTTGCTTGAGTTCCGTGCCGTGCAGTTTGGAAGCGAACTCCGCAACACGAGCACCGATGTTCTTTACAGATGCGGATTGCTTTTCGTCTTTCAAGGTACCGTCAGCATTGAAGGCATCGCCTGCTTTCGAGACTGCCACTTGTTCTGGTATCACCGTGCACTTGATGCTGCCGAAGATCGAGCGCACCGTAACAAGCCCGCGCAATCCACCCAACAACCCTGGTGACGCTGCCATCAATCCAACGACCTTCATGTCGTAGCATACGAGAGGCGGTTGTCCCGGTTCTGGACGAGAAACCCAGTCAATCGCATTCTTCAAGAGCGGGCTGATTGAACTGTTGTACTCAGGTGAAGCAACGAGCAAGCCCTGATGCTCAAGAAAAATCTGTTTCAACTTCTTTGCGTTTTCGGGAAGTCCCTCTGAAGATTCGAGGTCACCATCATAAATTGGCATCGGATAATCGGCGAGGTCGATCACAGTGACTTCGGCACCGGCTTCGCGTGCACCTTCCGCTGCGACTTTGACTAATTTCTTGTTGAACGAATCTTTTCTTCCACTACCAGCAAACGCCAAAATTTTGGTGACAGACGCCATGACACACCTCTTCAGTCAGTTCTCAAGCCATATAGTGTATCCGATCGTGCTACGTTGGCGGCAAATCGTTGCGAAGCGGCGGATGTTTTTTGATGAAATCGACCAGCTTCTCAGGCTTATCAGAGATCGTAATCATCTGCGCATAAGGATGCCCGACCGCCTGCTGAGCCAGACATGAGTAAACTTGTGATTGCAAATAATGCGTTTCACCCATGAAAACCATCGGGCTGTAGTAGTTGAATGTTGCGTAGTGATTTTGCGCCGCATCCATAAAGACTTCTTCGGTTGTGGCTGCACTACCTGGAGCATAGACAACACCGAAGATAGAGATCGCAAGCAATCCATCTTCGCGAATGCTGTTCGAGAAATATTTTCCGATGTGCGAGGCGAACAAGTTGACCGGTTCGTGTCCATAGAACCAGGTCGGAATCGCAAGACTCTGCGCACCGTTGGGGAACTGCTGCAACACCTCACGCGCTTTACCGACATAACCAGGATTCATCTTGCCGTCATCGAAAGCATACTTCGGACACTGACTCAAAATCTCTATCGCGCGATCGACAGCGTCATCACCGGCGGTGGCAAGATAAGCACCGAGATTTGCTGCTTCCATAATGCCTGGACCGCCACCGCTGACAACAAAGAAACCGGCTTGAGTGAGCATACGAGCCAACTCCACCGTCTTCCGATAATACGGTTCATCACGAGTCGCCAAATGACCGCCCATGATTCCGACGGCTTTGAGTTTGGTCATTCCGGTTTCATCGTCTTGACCCAACAACTCTTTGATAGCAATATCGATTGAATAATCGTGAATGCGCTGAGAAAGCGCTTCCATGATGTCAGCATCGTGCCCACCGTGCTTATCGAAGTGACGATTGATACGGATGTCCAGACTGTTGTCTTCAACAGGATCGTAACCGCCCATAAGCTCTTCGGGTGTGTAGAGACTGGTTCTGTAGGGGTTGTATGGCAGACCGACAAATGGTGCAAAGAACTGCGCGCCCTTCTTCAACAATGTTGTGTGCTCTTCCAAACTGCCCAACTTGCACCCGAGAAACATTGTATTTTCGGTATCGACTTGCCCCCAGTCGACGCACAGCACGTCGACATCCAGCCCCTGCACGACACAGTTCTTGAGCGAACCCACACGCACCTTCGCGATGAATGAATCGATATCGCGAATGGTTTCGTATTTCAGCGGTCTTGGTTTCAGTTGTTGCACGGTGCACCTGCGAAGAAAAAATGGAAGTCCGGGATCTTTGTATATACGAACGTTCTCAGTCTCACCAACTAACACAATTATAGAAGCGAGAATTGATTTTTCCAGTCACGACCGTGTCACGAGCCTGTGCGAATATTTACTCATCGGGAAGCACACAACGCAGCCTAATCCAGATTCTTTCGAGGTGTTTACTAATGGGCGATCGCATCGAGCATCAAGCTGAAAAGTCCTGTCCAGAACCCTCGACCTGGGAAAAAATCAGCCAGGCGTTGCACCTCTCCGATAGAAGTTGCAATCAAGCTGTGGATCAGATGCGTCAACCGAATGCGAACGCACAGAAAGAAGTACCGAATCTGATGATTGAAGGTGTGGAAGCAGTTCAACGCCACGGACGAACAAGCACAATCAATAAGCAAGAAGCAGAGATGCTCAAAGAAATATAGCGCCGAAGCTGCTAGCACGAATTATCAAGTTTATGGGAAATAGGGGCAAGTCGTAAGGCTTGCTCTTATGGCATTCAACCTGGATTTGGCAGCATCGATAACACATGCAGCATCGACAACACATGCAGCATCGACAACACATGCTGATTCTTGCCGAGCTGCGGGACTAATCCTCCGAGCTGCGGGACTAATCCTCCGAGCCGCGAGACTAATCCTCCGAGCTGCGAGACTAATCCTGCCGAGCTGCGAGACTAATCCTTGCCGAGATCTGGGACTAGTCTTTACCAAGCCCTTTAAATTTCTTGGGATCGACTTGTGTGTATTTCGCGGTATGCTGAATGTTTTTGTGCCCCAGATATGCCTGGATAGTGCGAGTGTCCTCGCCGCGTTTAGCAAGCTGAAATCCTTTCGAATGTCGCAGCATGTGCGGATGGACAGACAACTCTAGCCCCGCCAATTCACCTGCTTTGGCAATAATATAATGCACCGTTCGTGGTGTCAGCGGCCCCTGGCGCTGGGAGCAAAAGACAAACTCATTTTCAGGATATTCTTCTTGCAGTCTCTTTAACGCGTCAATCTCATCCTGCTCGAGGTAATGAACAGAACCGTCGCCATTCTTGATGCGTTTTACTTCCAGCGTCTTTTTGCGGAAATCAATCTGACTCCAACTCAGGCCAGTCAACTCGCTCACACGAAATGCGTGACGATAAATCATCGTGATCAAAAGCCAATCTCTAAAGCCGTGCCGAGTGGCATTCAGCGCCGCCTTCTTGAGGGCTTTGACCTCAGCCGGCGTGAGAAATTCTCGTTCTCGAACATCAGCATTTTTCGGTTTGGTTGGCGGTAACGGGCGAGCATTTTTGCTTAGTTGACGATTATTTTTTGTCATTGAAACCTAACTCGTCGAGTGCGTCATCGAAAGAAATTCTCCGTTGTCCAGAGTGCTTGAACACCTTGATTGCGTTCTCTTTGTTCAGCGTGTTCTGCTTCAACATATTCAAGCAACGTAACGCCGCTCGCATAGTCGGTTCGTCGATGGAGCCAGCCACGACGAGCAGCTTTCCGATCAAAGAGGGATACGATTTCACAAGTCTTGCAGCGAACTCGATATCCTGCTCTTGCAAGTAACTAGACATCAGCAAGATATCACCGAGTTTGATTGAGTTGTCGACCGGTTGTTGAGCAATTTCATTGCTGCCTTCTGGCATTTCACCGGTACGTGCGATGAAACTCAAACTTTCGCACGCCGCTTCGATGGTCATATCGCCTTCGCTGATTGCTTCTTGCAGTTCACCGGCGATACCAACTAAATTTTCTGGAACGACACCGTACTCGACTAGAATCGTAGCCATCGGTTTATTTGATTCAAGACTGTGCTCGAACGCATCCATCACGTCGATTTCGGTTATCACACCAGACATGAGCAGTAGCTCGCCAAGCTTAACTGTGCGTTCAGTCGGTTTCGGCAGTTCGAGCTGCGCCGCTGACACCGCAGATGGTGCTGAACTGGCGCTAGCTTTAGGGGTTCCGAAAAGCCGCTCCATTTCTTTTAGAGCAGCGTCTTTCGTTATGGATTGCTCTCGCATGCGGCGCTGGAGTTCGAGCGCGGTCGAAAGCATTTCATCACTGATCGCACCAGATAACGTCAGCATTTTGCCAAGCTGCATGCCAGTTTCATAGCTCGTCGCCTGCGCGTCATCTAACTGTTTCTTGGTGATCAACTTCGCATCGACCAGAAGCGTGCCGAGCTTGCTGTAGCTGATAATTTGCCGAGCGAATCCGGCTTTCGCAAGCCCCTGTTCGGGCGTTAGTTGCTCCTGGACGCAATGTTTAAATGCATTGACCGCAACTGCCAGTGGAATTTTACTGCCTCGATAAATCGTCTGCAATCGCAGCGCAGCGTCGAGATCTTTCTGCGTCAGCACATTGTTTAACACGAGAGCGCGACCAAGTGGCAATCCAGTCTGATTTGCCATCGCCATCGTTTCATTCACTTGCGTAGGCGATAAAAATCCTGTAGCAACAAGGAATTCGCCTAGTTTGATCGGTGGGTTCTGAGCTTTAATCATGAGCCGCAAAAATGTAGTCCGTTTTTATATGCCCACTACGATACGCAACCAACCCGAACTTAAACAGGTTGCTGACTTCGAATTAGGATGGCTTCCTCACGTCTGTTGCAATTTTCCAGGAAAGTGGCGTACTGATTAATAAATTCGGTTTGCAGATAAGCCAGTTTAATTGAGACGCCGGAGTTTATGCCGTTCGTTTTTGCCTTCAGAGCTTCCATCAGATCGAAACCCTTTTCGTAGCATTTTTCAGCCTTGTCACTTAAATCTAGCTGTTGATATTCCAGAGCCTGGCGCAGATAAGCGCCGATCAGTTCTTGCTGGAAATCACTCCACTGATCTACTTCTGTACTCGCTTTAATCTCTTTTTCAATCAAGCGCACGAGCTTCTCTCCAGCTTCCCAATCGTGACGCTGACTGAGCATCTCGAGATTCGTGAACTCTGCGAGAGCTTTGATGAAATCAGGCTGCTTCGCGACAAAGCGATAAACGCTTTCAGTCTTATCGCTCTTGACTGATTGCAGTGTCCACCAGTAAAAGATCAAATCGCTGGTCTTATCGTTAGAGAAATCATGCTGGGTGAGAGTCTCCAACATGCGCTCAACACCGGCTTTGTCGCCGATATCCATTCGGTCGGCACAAAGCTCACAAATGACCAGCAAACACTCCGAGCGAGCGATAACTTTCTGCCACCATTGTTTTGCCTCAGCCTGCTGCTGCGTCAAATCCAAAAGCAGAGCGTAGTTCGCCAAAATTCTAGTAACAACGAGCGAACCTAGAGTTCGACCACTGATGTCTTGAGGCAATTCATAGGATTCGGCAGATTTAGCCCAATCTTGAATCTGCGCCAGCGCCTCTCGACTTTTTCCCGACTGCATCAGCGCTTTTCCTAGCGTGTGGGAATGCATAAAATCAATCAGATATTTTGAGAATCCAAATTGTGGTTCTTCATCCAATGCACGCAACTGTTCTTCTAAAAGCAAGAAAGTACGAGCCATCTCAAAGTCACGCATGGAAAGGATTTTGTCGGCAGAGAAAAACAACCCGCCAAGAATCGGCACCGAATACGGTGTATCCATAAATCTTCGTGCGGCGGCAGAAAACTGCGCAACGCTAACTCCATCGGCGGATTTCGGCAAACCTAACAACTTCAGCGCCTTTTCGAACTTTGCCAGAGTGGCAGTGCGAGTGCGGTGATAAAGGAAATCATCATTTGCAGAACGGATGAGAAACTTAGGATTGTTGTCGTTATCTTGTTCTGATTCTGTCGGCTTGGTATTCATCATTTTCAATATCTGAGTGTAAGGACTTGGATTGGCGATGGTCTCTCCAGTCACTCGTTGGATCAGATTGGCAAATCCGAAAATCGGTGGTGGAGTAGGAGTTGCAACCTGAGGAAGGAGCGTGTCAGTGTCGAGCGTTCGGCCGGTCATGACGAGATGCTCGGCCAGATTCATCTTGAACGCATCGATGACTAAACGACTCTGCTCTGAGTACAAATCTCTCTCAAAAGCAGACAATCCGGGTGGAATGTATGACGTTAGCGCGCTTATCACTTCACGGTAGAACATCTCAGCTTCGTTGTTCTCATGAGAGCGACCACGCTCAGTCAGCCCGTGCCCGATATTCAGTAGTATCGAAGATAGAAGGGATGCTGAAAGGAAGTTGTAACGTGTGCGACCGAGCAAATCTCCGAGCCACCCACCATCTGGATAGAAAGTGGCTGGTTGACCAACCAGAGCCGAAGCTCCGTCATTCACCGATTTGGTAATTTCGGGTGCGGTCATGCTGCGTTCGAGCATGGCAAGAGTCGACTGAGCTTTTTCCCACGGCGCACGCCAGGCTGCTAAAGCCGAAAAGCAGGAAAGTTCAGCTAAATTAGCCGCATGCTCTTCTGACTGCCTGGAATCCATCTGATGCTCCACCGCGGCTACACCGAGCCGCCTCTACAATTCCCAGATTATAGAGTATGGGGCTTGCAGGGAAGAAGCCATGAGGATAATCGGGGGTTGTTCGACGCTTGTCGTTTAGCGCAAGTTTTTGTACAGACCTACACCGAGACCGACGGCACCACCGATAGCGGCACCGGTGAAAGCACGAGAGCCTCCACGTCCAGCAGCCCAGCCGAGCCCGAGACCAGCAGCCGTTCCGGTGGCTGCATCACGCGCAATTGGATGTCGCTTCAAAGTTTGACTGGAACGAATCAAACCAACACCGGCCCCGGTGCCTGCTCCGATCGCAGCACCACGTACGGCACCATGACCGGTCAAACCACCTACCAGCAAACCGCCGGCAGCTCCCACACCGCCGCCGATTGCAGCAGCTTTAACTTTAGGATGTCTTTGCCAATAACTCTTCGGCTTAACAGTTGTTGCCGTCTGCCTTGCATGGACACGAGTCTTTGAAGCGCTTGCCGCGTAGTAAGCATCTGCTTGCTGCACAGTGCACATCTGCATTGCACAAACCAGTGACAATGCGGCACCTGCGCCTTTCGCATGTCTCTTAAACATCATCTTCACCTCAGCCGATCGCTGTACCAGTGTCGTCCTTTTGCACTATGCAAAAGAATCAGATGATCCGGCTGACGATGAGCTTTAGAAAACGTTCCCGAAGAAAATGCTCATGAAGAGCGGGTATAAGCGTCCACAAGCTCTTTACAATACACTTGCACCGCTTCGTATATGCTGACTAGTTGCATATACAGAGTTGGCGCAACATCCCAGTTCTGAGCCAACGCGATCTGCTCCAGCTCCTTGCTGAGAGCAGCCATATCAGTCGCTCCCATCGATCCGCATGAGCCTTTCAACTCGTGAGCAGCCGCCTTTAATTTAGTTGAATCTTTGATTTCGATCGCATCATAGATACGGTTGAGAAGAGTATCGGTGGAAGATGTAAATACGCCGATCAGCTCGATTGCGCCATCTTCTCCGCATGTGTCTTTCAATGATTCGAAATTGATCAAGTTTGTCTCAGCAGGCTTAGCACCACTATTGGTGCCCTCAGTTTTGCCGCTCGCCGGCATGGAGGCGCCGCGCCAGGCATTGGTATCAGTCTTGAACCAGCGCAAAAGTACCTCCTTCAACTTAGCCGCAGTCACCGGCTTGCTGACGTAGTCATCCATACCGGCAGCAATACACTTCTCGCGGTCTCCTTGCATCGCGTGCGCAGTCATGGCGATGATTGGAATGTGTCGTCCGGTCAGAGCTTCAGCGCGACGTATGGCTCCGGTGGCTTCGAATCCGTCCATTTCAGGCATCTGGCAGTCCATCAGGATGAGCGAATACGGCGTGTGGTTGAGAACTTCGACGGCTTCCAATCCGCTGCCCACGACGTGCGCCGAGAATCCCAACTCTTTGAGAAGCATCAAAGCTACTTTCTGGTTCACCGGATTATCTTCGGCAACCAGCACCATGCCGGTCTTTTGGAAGACTGTCATTTCGGCGGTGGTATTCAAACGCGGAGGCTTATAACTTGTAAGAGTTGCTTTTTCTTTTTCGATCGATGCGTCGAGAACGAGTGCAATGCAGTCGAATAAACGAGACTGCTTCAGCGGCTTCATCAAATATGCAGAGAAACCGGCTTGCAAAGCCCCTTCCCCGAGTCGTCCTTTATCTTCGGCAGTACACAAAATCAATTTTGTTTTACTGAGAAGTGGATCTGTTTGCACTTCGCGTGCAAATTCCAGTCCCATTGTGTTCGGGTTTACAACTTCGACGATCGCCAGATCAAACGGTGTGCCTTGCTCGGCGTTCAAACGAATCACTTTGAGCGCATCGCTTAAGTTGCCTACTGTTTCGCAAGCCATGCCCCAATTCGATGTGTAATCTTGTATGACTTTTGCCGTTCCTTCAAGTGTTTCGACGAGAAGCAAACGCGTGTTCGCCAGATCGAATTTCTGCAAGTCGATAGGCTGCTCCGGCTCGACATGTGACCGTTCCAACGGCACTGAGAACCAGAATGTCGAACCTTTTCCCTCAGTGCTTCGCACGCCGATTCTGCCACCAAGCAACTCGACTAACAGTTTGGCAATCGACAAGCCTAACCCGGTGCCACCATAGCGACGAGTGATTGAACCGTCTGCTTGCGTGAACGGCTGAAACAGCCTGTAAACAGCTTCTTGCGGCATACCGATTCCCGTGTCACGCACAGAAAATTTCACACGGCAACGTTTGTCATCCATCGCGTCGACGGTTGCTTCAACAACTACCTCACCAGATTCGGTGAACTTGATTGCGTTGCTCAGCAAATTTAAAAGAATCTGCCTCAAACGCCCAGGATCGCCACGTAGTGAAGTTGGAACGTCGGGCGAAACGTAAGTCATCAAAGAGAGTTTTTTAGTACGTGCCTGATCCGCTATCAATTCAGCGGTGTCTTCAACAACGTGCAAAAGTTCGAAATCAACAATTTCCAATTCCAACTTTCCGGCTTCAATTTTCGAGAAGTCCAGAATGTCGTTAATGATGTCCAGCAAGGCTTTTGCGGAGTCTTGAATGATGTTTGCAATCTCTACTTGCTCGTCATTCAATCGCGTGCGCATCAACATGTCGCTCATGCTGATCACTCCGTTAATCGGAGTTCTAATTTCGTGACTCATATTCGCGAGGAATACAGATTTGAAGCGAGATGCTTCGAGAGCCTGGTCGCGGGCTTGTTCCAGCTTGGATGCAAGGGATTTCAATTCTCTGTTTGCATTCGCTAATTCTATGACGCGTTTTTCCAACGCTTCATTCAATCGCTCGATTTGTTCTTGTGCTCGCTTACGTTGTTGCACGTTGCGCAAGAGAGAGCGAACGCGAGTGACAAGTTCAGCGGGATGAAACGGCTTGAACAAATACTCGTCAGCGCCTGCTTCCCACCCCTGCAACATCGCTTCGCGTTGCGTCAGTGGTGTTAGCAGCACCACGGGAATAACCGCTGTTTCTGCGCGTGATTTCACTTCACGACACATAGATAATCCATCGCGCTTCGGCAACATGACAGCAGCCAAAATCAAGTCTGGGTGCCACTCATTCACCAGGCGCAACGCATGTTCGCCGTCACCGGCGAGTCGCGTCATACACATGTCACTCAACAAGCCCTGAATGTAGCTGGCTAGTTCTGCGTTGTTTTCTGCAATTAAAACGCGCGGTAGTTGACGACTCGCTTCCGCCTTCTGCTGATACGGAGCGATTGTCATCGCCTGCATCGCAGTCGTATCGACGCGCGGCAAAAGTGCCGCCGGTAACTCTACTTTCGGAGCGTAAACATCGACAGTAAACAGGCTTCCCTGACCTGTTCCGCTGCGCACAGAAACTGTGCCTTCCAACAAGTCCGCATACTCTTTAACGAGAGACAAACCCAAACCAACGCCCTCAACGTGACGCGACGAAACTTCGTTGAGTTGCTTGAATTCTTGAAAGAGAGATTTCAGCGTTTCGTCAGGAATGCCCACTCCCGTGTCGAGTACAGACAGAACCAGTCGTTCATTTTCATGCTTGAGCGAAACTTTTACCTGCCCGCCAGCCATAGTAAACTTCACCGCATTTGATATCAGATTGGATACTATGCGTTCGTACAAATACCGATCGATACTGACTAAAAGATTGGCAGACTGGGGGTCGTAAGTAAGCGTGATGTTGCGTGATGCGATGATCGACTGAAAATCAGACACAACAGCGCCAGTGAGAACAGCCACATCGACAGGTTGGCGACTGACTTGAATCGCACCCGACTGCGCGTGTGAGAAGTCCAACAATCCCGATACCATCTGCAAGAGACGAACTGAGTTGTTGTGGATGGTGCGCAACAGCGTGCTCTGATCTGGAGTGAGCGAACCGTGATTGCCCATGAGCAGCGATTCAAGCGGCGCCAGAATTAACGTCAACGGGGTGCGCAGCTCGGTCGATACGTTCGCAAGAATTGTAGCCCGCCTGTCATTTGGGCTTTGCTGCGATTGCTTGTTCTCACCACCGAGAAACCCAGCTTTCAGTTGTCTCGCTCTTTCGGCGTTAGACAGTTCAATATCGTCGTTTTCCTGCATGCTCTTCGCGTCCGTTGATGCATCAGTAATTATTCAGTAGCGCTAAAAATATCCCCACTTTTATTATGACGAAGCATTCGACAATGCGAGTCTAAGCGTGGGGATAAATTCGATAACAAAAACCTATAAAGCTGTATAAATTACGGCACGGTTTCCAAAGATCTTGTTGGAAAGCTTTCGAACAGCTTTCGGCAGAAACGCCTGCACACACCACATTCGATACCGTGCAGCGTGCGTCGCAGCGCCACAGACTAGTATACTACATTAAATATGCAAATCTTGTCACTCAAATGAGCGAGAGAGGCGCATGTTTAGACCCGATGCAACAGACTAAAGCGGCGACAGACGATGCAACAGCCCGGTTTTTTCAGGAGCCGGAGCGTTATCTTCTTCGCTCCTCGCAACCTTAGTTTCGAGCTTGGCAATTCGTTTTTGTAACTTTTCCTGCACTGATGGCGGCACGCCTGCCGTGAGTTCCAAATAGGCGCGGTATTGAGCGATTGCTTCCTTCAACGATTTGACAGGCAGATCCGATAATTTCTCGATTGTCTGAGCGAGAAACAGGTGCGTGTCACCCACTCGGGGGTCTTGATAAGCAGCGAGGCGATATTTATCGATAGCGCTTTCGAGTTGGTGGTTGCGAGCCAAATCATTAGCCATATTCAAGTTCTGTCTGGCAGCTTCGCGCATTTTAAAAATCTGGTCCATGCCGTGATTCGCCCGTTCTGCCTGCCCAACAAAACTCGCGGCTCGCTTGTACGCGAGTTCAGCCGATGGCAAATCATGAATCATCAACGCCAGGTCAGCTATCGCGAAAAGCTGTTGCGGATCTGTTGTTGAATTAACAGCACGAGACATTTGATCGGCAGCCTCGGTCCATTTCCCTTGTGCCATCAACGTTTCGGCGTATGCAGGTCGGTCTGCATCTGTCTGTGGCAAGGGAATGTTGGCGATATTCAAAGGTTTTCCAGACAGTGCTTGCAACTTGGCGTCGACCAAACGAAGCAGTACATCGGTTGGATTTAACTTCATTGCTTTCGCCACGAGCACTCTCGCTTGAGCATAATCGCTCGAACCGAAATAGGCTCCTGATGCCTCTTTCTGCGCTTTCATATAGAGTGCACGAGTCAGACCTTCGAGTGGAACGGCGGAACTAGGTTGCGCTGCCGCAGCGCTCTCGAAATCCTTGATCGCCACGTCGAACTTATCGATGCGCAGTGAATCGTTTGCAAGACGCAGCAGCAACTCTGGCTCGTTTGGCATGACTTCCAGCCCAGCATGCAATTCTGCAATTGCCATTTCCATATCGCCACGGGCTTCCGCCACCGTAGCAACACTGAGATAAGCGGCTACAGTTTCAGGCTTGATGCGAATCGCTTCTTTGTACTCTTTTACGGCAGCGACGCTGTTTCCTTGAGCTTCATAGACCTTTCCGAGCAACTGATGCACTGGTGCTGAGTTGGGATTTTGATAAAGAGAAATATTCAATTCCGCAACTGCGGCTTCAAACTTATTTTGCTTGAACGCGACTTGTGCCATACCGAAGTGCGCAGTTGAATTACCGGAATTGATCGAAATGGCCTTTTTGAACGCCTCAGTCGCTTCCGGCAGTTTGTTCTGCAAAACCCGCACCAATCCAAGCTGTGCATAAGCATTCGAGTAGTGTGGGTCTAATTTGATTGCTCCAGAGAATGCTTGCGATGCTAAGTCAAGACGATTTTCTTCCTTAAAAACACGTCCCAACAGATAGTGCGCTTCGACGACACGAGAATCAGCATCCAACGCTAGGTTACATTCCTTTCCGGCTTCTTTCAGAATCTGATTGCGGCTCTTAATCACGCTATTGTTCGATGATTGCAAGCGATTCAAAAGCACCATCGCTTTCCCGCAGTGCGCAACTGCGTTGTTTGGATCGATTTTCAAAAGTTTTTCGAACTGTTCGTCGGCAGCATCCAGTTTGAACTGGCGTCCCAGAGCCATTCCCAAACCAGCAATAGCGTTCGTGTCTTTGGAATTTAAATTCAAAACTGTTCGATAAACATCGGCGGCTTCTGAATACTTTCCTTCCAGCATTAAATCGCCGGCTTGAATAAGATTCTTGCGAATAGCTGCTTTCGTTTCAGCTTGCGCATCATCATCTTTTGCAGCGTCACTCGAATCAGCAGAAGCTTCGGCGTCACCGGTGGTGCCGCTCTTAGAAGCAGCGGCAGCACTGCCCTTAGCATCCGAAGTAGCATCGGTGCCAGCATCTGTTGCAGCAGATGCTGTAGGAGCAGCTACTGGTGCTGGTTTCGGACGAGGGACACGACGAGGAGCACGCTGAACTGGTGTCGCCGTCTGACTATCAGGCTGCGACCGAGTCATTGCGGATGAAGCATTGTCTACTGAAGTAGATTGTGCCGAAGCGGGAATCGCACAAGAAATGAGACAAGTAATCGCAATCGCTACTGAAGATGGCGCCGCACTTCTGATAAATCGCACCTCTCGCGGTAGCTGGAGACCCATGCGATCTGAAGACGACGCGAAAAACGTGACCATCCTGGTTGCCCCTTCCCGACACTGTACATAGTAATGGTAGTCCGAACGACGGAACTGATCAGTACAAGTTCCTAAAATCACATTACGCTTCTTAAAGGATCCCCACTGGTGCAGGGTTTGAAGCATTTCAGATGCCCACTGACTACATTAAAGCACGTCTGTCTACTTTTTACCGATTCGACTAGCGCTTGAAAGCCTGAATCCTTGCGGCCTCTGCCATTTGTGGATCAACTACACAAAATGCGCACAAAGGCTGCTTAAGATAGTGACCATCGGAATCAGCTCCGAATCACTCGCGGAAGCGAGTTTAAGTGCG
Organism: Drouetiella sp.; assembly: GCA_036702965.1. Taxonomy (GTDB): domain Bacteria; phylum Cyanobacteriota; class Vampirovibrionia; order Obscuribacterales; family Obscuribacteraceae; genus PALSA-1081. The sequence continues at coordinate 317,166 of DATNPZ010000003.1, read as the reverse complement.
CAGCCGATTCTATCAAGATTAAGTAACCCAGCCCAGTCCAAGGTGTAATGAAGATGGAAAAATCTAATACGGTCGATAAGAATCTGACATGTCGCGATTGCCGCAACACGTTTGTGTTCTCAGGTGCGGAACAAGATTTTTTCAAAGAGAAGGGATTAACGAACGAGCCAAAGCGGTGTCCCAATTGTAGGCTTCTATCCAGAAGTCAACGTCCAGGAAGTGTAGTTCAACAGACTGCAGAAGTTCCTTGCAGTGTGTGCGAACGTCCGACACGGGTGCCTTTCTTGCCAAACGGTCACAAACCAGTTCTTTGTAATACTTGCTTCTACGCTAAAAAAAACTTCCCGGTGACGAACAATGACGCTGAGCACGTCATGTCCGCAGCGAGCTGAGCTAGACCCCAAGAGTTGGCGCAGGCAGCTGCCCGACTCAAGACCCTCAATCAAACAGCACTGAAACGGCGGTTGCGATTACCCGCCGTTTTTTTGTGCAATGATTCCGGCGTGATGGGGACATGAGTCGGAGATCCGATTATGCGATGATTCCGGCGTGATGGGACACGAGTCGAACATCAGATTATGCGATGATGCCGGCGTGATGGGACACGAGTCGGACATCTGATTGTGCGATGCTTTCACGGCATATGGCACCAGTACACCTCGACTTACGTCACAGGTGAACCACGATGTCCCGGGAGAATTGCATGCTGCCTTTAGACAAGAATTACGAGCCGATGGAAGCAAAGTTGACCAACGAAATTCCGCGCGGCGCAGGTTGGCAGTATGAGCCGAAGTGGGATGGGTTCAGGTGTATCGCGTTTCGCGAAGGCGAAACGATTCAATTGCAATCGAAAAGCCAAAAAGATTTGGGAAGGTATTTTCCAGAAATAGTCGAGGCACTGCAAAATCTCGGGGCAGATAAATTCATCATCGATTCTGAACTTGTCATTCCATCTGGTGACGAATTTTCATTCGACGAACTTCTACAACGCATTCATCCGGCAGAAAGTCGCATCAATAAGCTCTCGAAAGAAACTCCGGCAGTGATGATAGTTTTCGACATGCTCGCGGATACTAAGGGCGACTCGCTGGTGTTAGAGCCACTCAGTTCGCGCCGTGCGCGCCTGGAAGAATTTGCGCATAAGTATTTGTCCGGCAATCAGAAAGTGATTCTCTCGCCAGCCACAACCGACCCAGAAGTGACTGATGACTGGCTAAGTAAAATGGGGAACAGATTGGACGGAATCGTCGCGAAGCGGGTCGACTTGCCTTATCAGTCAGGCAACCGCAAAGGGATGAACAAGGTCAAAAAAATACGAACTGTTGATTGCGTGGTTGGTGGATTTCGATATGGCAGCGCATCGGACAAATCGCTGGGTTCATTGCTGTTGGGACTTTATGACGAACGAGGATTGCTTAATCACGTCGGATTCAGTTCATCTTTTACTGCGGCAGAGCGCATTGAATTAGTAAAAATGCTCGAGCCGTTAATCGAAAAACCGGGTTTCACAGGAGATGCGCCGGGTGGTGCTCCAAGCCGCTGGAGTACTGAAAGAAGCACCGAGTGGGAGCCATTAAAACCTGGTCTCGTTGCAGAAATAACTTACGACCATTTCACGAACGGTCGTTTCAGACACGGCTGCAGGTTCATTCGCTGGAGACCGGACAAAGCGCCTGAGAAGTGCACGTACGATCAGATACACGGATACAAAAAGCCCGTGTACAACAAGAAAGCATAGTGCAGAAAGACAATGAGCAAATCACGTCGGGGAAAGAACCAGAGAAGAAAGCACAATGAGCAAATCACGTCGGGGAAAGCACAGAGAAGAAAGCACGATTAGCAAATCCCATTAGGGAAAGCACAATAAGGAACCGGCAATTACTTTTCCCGTCCACGATTAAACGAGCGGAAAGATCACATGCTGAAAGAATACAATCGCAAACGAGATTTTAAAAAGACTTCCGAACCAAGCGGACAGGCGGGAAAAACAGGCAAAGGCGCTCTAACTTTTGTCATTCAAAAACACGATGCTCGACGACTGCATTATGACTTCCGCCTTGAGATTGACGGCGTGCTGGTATCGTGGGCAGTGCCAAAAGGTCCTTCGTTAGATCCGAAAGAAAAGCGTCTTGCAGTCATGACAGAAGATCATCCGATGGATTACGCCAGCTTTGAAGGTGTGATTCCGAAGGGCGAATATGGCGGTGGAGAAGTAGTCGTCTGGGACAACGGAACCTACTCTCCAGACGAAGATGGAATCTATTCTTGGGATGATCGAGAAGATGCGCAAAAACGTATGCGCGCCGGATTGAAAAAAGGAAAGATCTCAATCTTCCTGGAAGGCACCAAGTTGCGCGGATCCTGGACATTGGTGAAAATCCAGAAAGCGCAGAAAGAATGGCTTCTGATCAAACACAAAGATCAATTCACGAGCACTGAGAAAGACCCAACTGATGACGAACAGTCAGTGATCACAGGTCGAACTTTAGAAGATATTCGTTCCGGAAAATCTGGAAAGAAATCGTCCGCGCATAAGCCTGAATTCGGGAAAACAAAACGATTTCCTACAACCATAAAGCCGATGACAGCAAGCTTGGCCGACGCACCATTCAGCCGAAAAGGTTGGGTTTTCGAACCGAAAATGGATGGCATTAGAGCAATTGCTTACATCCAGAACGGTGAGGTGACACTCAAATCACGTAATGATATTGACCTGACGACTCAGTATCCGCAACTGGTTGCAAGTCTAGAAAAGTACCAGGGAAATTGTGTATTGGATGGCGAAATAGTTGCGCTCAACGAAAAAGGCAGACCTTCATTCCAGCATCTGCAGCAGAAAGCTGGGGCTCGCGCGCCGATTCTCTACTACGTCTTCGACATGATTTATTGTGAAGGCAAGAGTCTTGAAGGCGAACCACTTTCGATTCGCCGCGAGGCGCTTGAACATTACCTTAAGCCGTCACACAACATTCGGATCATCGAACAATTTCACGAAGATGGCGAATCAGCCTATGAAGCCTGCGTCGCTAATGAACTCGAAGGTGTAGTTGGAAAAAGCATAAACAGTTTGTACGAAGTTGGGAAACGTTCAAAGAGTTGGCTGAAAGTCAAATCGACGATGAGCGCTGAATTCATGATTTGCGGTTTCACTGAAGGAACTGGTGGTCGCAACCACACATTTGGATCATTGCTCCTCGGCACGCATAACAAAGACGGAGAACTGGTTTACTGCGGTGGAGTTGGTACCGGATTTGATGACAAGAAATTGAAAATGCTGATGGAACTCATGAAGCCGCTGATTATCAGCAAGTGCCCGTTTCCAAAGAAGCCGCCGGGTAAGCTCAATCCGACCTGGGTAAAACCTAAGTTGATTGCAGAAATCAAATTTGCGGAATGGACGCAAGATCGAATTCTACGAGCACCGGTCTACCTGCGACTGCGCGAGGACATTTCGGCGGAAGAAGTCAAATCAACACCTGTGGTGAAGTCAGCATTGGTGAAGCCCATTACGGAAACGAAGACAAAAAGAACAAAAGCAACTGAGTCAAAGTCAGAGCCAGTGTCGAAATCAAGCAAGACAAGTTCCAAATCTCTCGATAGAAAATCCCCACAAATAACTTCAGTAAAAGACTTAGCGCACGAACCACGGAAACGCACAACAAGAACAGCGAAACAGAAAGAGGACGATGCCATGACAGAAGATATTCTTCAACAGCTAGATAACACAAAAGAGAAGCTGGATTTGGAAGTCGACGGCAACAAAATTTCGTTCTCAAACTTGAATAAAGTTTTCTGGCCGAAAACTGAAACGACAGAGCAAGTGACCAAACGAGATTACGCTATCTATCTCGCGCAAGTTGCACCGTACATTCTTCCGCATCTAAAAGACCGACAAATCACAATGGTGCGTTTCCCGAATGGAATTGAGCAAGGTCGTTTCTATCAAAAACATTGGGATAAGCTGCCACCATATGTAGAGACAGTCAAACAATTTACTGAGCATGCTGGAATCGACCAGGACTTCCTCATGTGCAACAACTTGTCCACGCTGATGTGGCTAGCCCAAGTAGCAGACCTGGAATTGCACACGTCGCACACTCGAAACAATCCAGAGCCAGAGGGCTCCCTGCGCTCAAGAAACTACACCGGGAATGTAGAGAATTTGATCGAATCGTTGTTGAATTATCCAGACTATTTGAATTTCGATCTTGATCCATACAGCTACAGCGGCAAAGAAAAAAAGGGCGAAGAGCCTGAGTTGCACGAGAAGGGTTTCCGCCAGGCATGCGATTTGGCATTCTGGTTGAAAGAACTGCTGGACAATCTAAAAATCAAATCGTACATCAAAACATCCGGCCGAACCGGATTGCACATCTACGTTCCAATCGTTCGAAACATCGACTACGCTACCGTGCGCGCTCTATCTGAGATCATCGGCAAGCAAGTTCTGAAAGAGCATCCAGAAGACGTCACGATGGATTGGGCAATCGTAAAGCGAACCGGAAAAGTTTTTTTGGATCACAACATGAACGCCCGAAGCAAAACGCTAGGCTCGATTTACTCACCAAGAGTCGCACCAGAAGCCACTGTCTCAACTCCGCTCGAATGGGACGAATTACGCCACATCTATCCACAAGATTTCAATATCCGCACAGTTCCTGAACGCTTAAAAAAGAAAGGCGACGTCTGGGCTGACATCCTCGATAACAAAAACGACCTCGAAAAACTGCTGGTAAACACAGACAAAGCGCCATCCGCATTGGCACCCAAAATCGCAGCCAAGCAACGCAAGAAAAAATCCGCCAGCTAATCAAACAATTTGAAGATCTTGTTGAGCATCGCAATTGTACCGGGTTTGTGGGCTTCAAGAATCTGAGCCGTCTCTGGAATCGAGAGCGAGATGTCTTCAAGTCCGCGCATGTGCGCAACATACGCCGTAGCAGCACGGCGCACATCAAAGCTGGCTGAGGATTTGGGAAAAAGAGCGTCAATCGTTTTAGTTAGTTCGCGGATTGAAGCGGCTTTTTCTTCCGCAGAAAGGGCTGATCCTACAAATTCAAATCCCGTCTCACTCTTACTAGAGCCCATCCCTTCGAGCGAAGCTTGATTTTGCATTGGAGCACCGGGCTTCACTGCTCCCGCAGCTTTCGAAGCATTCGCTTCAGTTGCTACAGCCGTATCACCAGCGTCAAAAGCCGCAATTACTAGTTCTTTCTTCTTTAAAAAACCGAACGCATCGGCTGCGATTGATGTCAACCTGGATCTCAGGGCAAAGGCTCCTACCACTGCAGCAGCGCCACCAGCCATCGTGACAGCAGTCTTGTGAGAGCTATAGAAATTTTCCACCTTCTCCGTGGCAATTTGAAGCATGCCACCGTCGCTGCCACCATTACCAGCGAGCGATTTCGTTCCAACCGAACCATCACTGCCACCACCGGGGGGCGATTTTGTTCCACCCGAACCATCACTGCCACCACTACCGGGGGGCGATTTTGTTCCGCCAGAGCCATCCCCGGCACTATTACCTGGACCATTTCCAATCAGGGGAAGAAGTAAAGGCGGCTTACTCTGGTGCTTCTCGGCATCGGCTTTGAAGTTTACATCTAACTCGAACTCGTAAGGTCCATCATCACGCACTACATTTATGCTCGGTTTATGTTCTGCATTCAATCCGAAAGTGCAGGAGCTTTTATCGCCAAAAGTTGTTTTAACCATCTTTGCGATTGCATCTTTATCGAACCCAGTAGCGACCCAATGCGGAGCTTCTGATTTAGCCCATTCGCTAAACGCTCGAGCCTTCTCAGACAATTCGACGCGCAATTGCTGCAACTCGAAACTAGAGAGAGGATTCTGTGACGCAGGATTTTTTGAGATGCCTCCGACCAAGTCAAACGCCGGTGAAGTTGATTTGATTGGAAACTCCTGGTGGAGACCGAAGTTGTATTTATCCGTAGCAAGAAAGACGGGCATCGACCAACTGGAAGGTAGAACCATAGTGACTTCCTGCGACGCGGTTCCGTCCTTATTTCCGAATTCAACTTTGAGAGTCAACTGCCCCTTCTCGTTGATCCCAATGTTTCGTTTCACACTTACTCCGAATCCATCCGAAATATCTTTGGATAACTGACCAAGATCCCGAGCTTTTAAAAACTTCTCGACGCCGACTGCAGCTAACAGCGACCCTTTGTGCAGGGCGTCCCAAGCGCCAGAATCTGTATAATTAATTGGATTCGAGTTGACGTAGTTATCGGTTAGACGGACGCTCTTTGCTGAAACACTTCCGTTTGTAATTTCAACATGCATACCAACCATAATTTTTGCTGCACTTGGATTGGTGGCAGATGTTTCGATTTGTTTTGGTGCTTCACGAGCACCCTCGCCGCTTGAGGGTGTCAAACCGAGACGGTGCATATTGAGAACTTCGGCAATAAGAGGCTGCGGATTAGTCACCGGAGCAAAACTCAACTGCTCACCGCGCTGAGACCAAGCATTTGCCTCACTGAATGCTGACACTTATTTTCTCCGGGGTGCAATTAGGTGAATATGAATCATTGCCGTGACGAAGACGTGGCTAACTAGGTTTTGTGATCGGATAAAATAACCGCATGATGAAAGCCGCAAAAATTGGATTAGTCTTCCCAACAAATCTCGAACTACAGCCATTTCTCGAGTTGATGCCCGAGTTGAAACAGACCTCGAAGCACCCCTGGGAAACATATTCGGGTCAGTTGAATGGATGCATGGTAAGCGCAATCGTTTCGTACATCGGACCAGCCAACGTAGCAGCGGCGACGGAGCGCATTCTCGTCGAGAAGCAAGAAGTTTTGCTGCACGGAGGCTCCGCAGGTGCGATGAATAAAGAGCTCATGCCAGGCGATATTGTGGTGGGAGATTCTTACACAATTCTGTGTTCAAGACCAATTTTAGAGGCGAGAAAAACGCTTTTGCTGTCGAATAAAAATATTCGCTATTCGAAAAACGGTGAAGGAGTGCATGTCGAAAAACTAGATGGTGCCGCGGATTTGATTTCACTGGCGATGGAAAAATCCGCCGAACTAGCCACAAAATTTCCGGAGTGGAAATCGGGTGGATGGCCTGATGAAACACCACGTCGCGCACCAATTGCGGTTGCCGGAAGACTTGGATCGCAAGATGGATGGACAAAAGATCTCGACGAGATTGAGTTCATAGTTAAAGAATTTGGCGTCGATAGCGAGGATATGGAGAGTGCATACGTCGCGCAAATTGCAGCGAAGCACGATGTTCCACTGCTAACTGTGCGGTCAATTTCGAATAATGAGCATCTGGGAACTCTGGCGAAGGACCAAATTTTTCCAGCGGTCAAAGAAGCGGCAAGCCGCGCTGCTTATGTTCTCTGGTCGGTGCTTTCTTCGATTGCGAAGTTAGAGCACTAACGCCAAAGGCGTGGTATCGTTCTTGTCCTGTGATCCCGGAAACTATATTCAGGAGAGCAAATGACTTCTCATTTTCAAACCATCGTAGTCGGGCTTGGCGCGATGGGAAGTGCAACGGTACTGCAACTATCGAAACGCAAAGGAAAGGTTCTCGGCTTGGATAGCTTGGCGCCGCCACACACTTTCGGTTCGACGCACGGCGACACGCGAATCACCCGTCAAGCGATTGGTGAGGGCGAACATTACTCGCCGCTGGCTCTTCGTTCGTATGAGCTGTTTCGCGAGGTGGAAAAGCAAACTGGTCAGAAGATACTTGAGATTACGGGCGGATTGATCATTTCGAATGCGACAGATCCAGCCTCGATAAACCACGCTGAGCAGTTTCTAGCGAACACGGTTTCAGCCGCAAAGAAATACAAAATTGCACACGATATGCTTGACGCTACTGAGATACGAAAAAGATTTCCTCAATTCAATGTGCGTGATGACGAAGTTGGCTACTTCGAGCATGAAGCGGCGTTCTTGCGACCAGAATTGACTGTACAGAGTCAGCTTGATTTAGCAAAACAGAATGGCGCGGAAATTCATCTCAACGAAAAAATGCTGCAGTTTACGGAGACGGCAAATGGTGTCACGGTCAAAACTGAAAAAGCTTTATACACTGCTGACAAATTAGTACTGTCAGTCGGTCCCTGGCTTTCGCAGTTTTCACAAAATCTGCAATCACTGTTCAAACCTTTTCGCCAGGTGCTCTATTGGTTCGACATCTCTCAACATCACGATGACTTCGCGCTCGGCAAGTTTCCGATTTTCATTTGGCAGCTCAAAGGTCACGACAACGGCATTTACGGGTTTCCAGCAATCGACGGACCGGCGGGCGGATTCAAAGTTGCAACGGAAGTTTATGATGAACCAACCACTCCCGAGTCTTGCGAACGAACTGTGTCCGCGGAGGAAACTCAGAAAACGTTTGAAGAGAAGGTGCGACCTTATTTCCCGAATGCCAGTTCACGATGTGTTCGTTCCGCAGTCTGCATCTACACTGTCACTCCGGATGGTGGCTTTGTGATCGATTGGCTCCCATCTTCCAAACGAATCTTACTCTGCTCACCTTGCTCCGGACATGGATTCAAACATTCATCAGCGATTGGAGAAGCTGTTGCAGACTTGGTCCGCGATGAATCGCCGAAAGTCGATTTGAATCCATTTCGCTTAAATCGATTCGAGAATGCGAATGTTTGATCCATTCCGGCAAACAGTTAGCGGCGTTGTCTTTCGAACGAAGTAACGTGTCCATTGCCGTCAGATGTTGATGTATAACGGGTTCCGTCTTGAGTTTGATACTCGGTGCTGTAGGTGTTATTGCCTGGGTTGTAGCGAGTATCGACTGAGCGAACATTTTCCAAACGCTGTGATGTTCCATTTGGTCCGTTGAAATACATTGGTCCAGAACCGTTGTAGTCGACGTGTTCAGCGAGGATGTGTCCGCCGGCATCAGTGGTGCGTGATGAGTTGAATGTGTACTGCGAGCTGAGCGTGTTCGCCATTCCAGTGTATCGGCTAGTTACTTCACCGTTGCCCTGGAAGCGTTGTGATGGTCCCTGTCCAGCGATGCTGCGGTCATCCAAACCAGGAGGATTGAGCGGATTGAACTGATAGTCGCCCTGTGTGTTGAATTGCGGAGCGAGTGAACCTTCGGACATCAGCAATCCAGTGTTGTTACGGTAAGGCACGGCACCTGGCTCGTTCACTGTTGGCTCGAGGTTTGTGCGTGGTGTCACAGTCGGTGGCAATGGTTCACGGTTGTCTGGTGGAGTGATTGGAGCTTCAGAGCCTGGTGCGCCCGGTGGAATTGGGGGAACCGGCAACTCTTGTGCTGGACGGCTTGGGTGATGTGGTTGATGTGGCTGGTGATGACGTTCAGGGCGATGTTCAGGACGACGTTGTGGAGCAGAACCGCGCTCATCCACAAGTTCCAACTGTGGCAAGTGTGCACGAGCAGCCATTTCATTGTACATACGATAGTTTTGATTCGTTTCGTGAGCGCTACGTCCACGCAGAGCCTGTTGCGCTTCTTGTTGCAAGCGCTCTGTAGGAATGTGGAGTTCGCGACCGTTAAGTTCGTTAGTAACTACTCTCTCCACGCTATCTCTGTTCATTTGATTCTCTCCACTTAGTAAAATCGGCAACGCCCTTTCGATGAAAACAATGTACTGCGGCAAGTTGGGCGAAGACGTGGCGTATCTGTGGCGAACTCGTGGCAACGAATTTTTCTTGAACTGAGCCGGCAGAATCCCGCGCGCATGACACTTTCTAGCGATGCCCGCTTACTTTAAAGATTAAAGCCAGTCGCTGGGATTAGCCGAACTCAGCAGAAAACCCGCAGCAAGCGCACTCCGCGGGCGTCTGCAACATCGAAAGAGATCTTTCGGGTTATCCCTCAAACGCTGGATTACAGATGAATTGCATCGCGATATTCTAATTACATGAGGCAGATGTGCCCGATGAAACAAATGAACGCCGCGCAGACGATTTAAACTCCTTATAGCTGAATCGAAGTGCAAAACAAACAAAAAACCGGACGCCGACAGGCGTCCTTTTTTTCTTTAAAATATCGATGACAAGCATAATCTGAGGCTTGCTCGCGGGATAGCTTGTTAGCTTCGGCAACTTTTCGCAATTCTAAATACAGCGCGTGAAGCTGTTGAATTGCTGCGTACTCTTCCGAGTTCATGGTGCTTTATGCTCTAAGTCTGTTGTTGACGTTGATGATGCCTTGCGCAAATGCGTGACTTTGCCGAATTTAAATTCCAATACGGCACCAACGATCGTACTTAACACCGCTCCGACTATCACGGGCGTGGACATCCACTGCGATTCAGGAACGGACGTGGCGAGAATCGCCAGCGCGTTATGTGACGCGTGGAAAAGCATACCCGGAAAAATGGATGAGGAACGGTAAACCATGAACGTGAGCACAATACCGAGCGTTGCGGTCGGCAGAAGTCTGTAGCCACTCAGATGGAAAAGTCCAAACAATATTCCAACAATGAAACAGCATTTGATTGCGGAGATTCTTCTCCGCAGCAGTCCATAAATCGCACCGCGGAACATGATTTCTTCGCACAGTCCCGGCATCACAGCCATTGCAACTAGAATCAGCCACATCGGTTGACCCTTCGGCAGCATGTAATCGGTCAACATTCTCGCGTAAGACTCTGACATCGGCAGAAAGCTGCTCTGCACATTCGCGATTAATGCGGTCAGCAGAACCGAACCTGGTGCCATCAGCGGTGCACCAATCAACGCCGCCAATTTGGGCTTTCTGAAACTGAAAGTTTCTTTCATCGGCAAGCGTAGCCACATTACGGTTGCGATCGATGGAAGAGCAATCACCACCAACTGCGTCGCGATCATCCCATAGACTTTATCCAGCATCTGCGCAATCTGACCGATGTAAAACATCGCGATAAAAGTGCACGCATACAGGACGGCAACAACGCGGTCGAAATCTTTCCGACGCAGCGGAGATTCTTGTATCTTGAATAAGATTTCTTCTTTGCTCATCAGGTCAATCGCGATGCGGCTTACATACAGACCGTAGAGCGCCGAACTTACAAACGTCGTTGCGATTGCCCACCAGATAACGCGACCGCGCAAAATGTCGGTCATACACACACACACATTAGAAATCGGCACAACGTAAATTGCGGCGGGAAGGTGATTGACTGGGAAAATCGATACCATAGCCAGGAACATCGCACCGAGCAAATATGGAACGCTGTAACCTTGACCCTGCTGAAAATTTCTGGAGTAGGCAGAAATCCAGACCGCGGCCGCGCCAAACATTAGCACCAGCGGTAGTGCCAACGGAATCAGTGCAAACAACTTGAGCGACGAAAGAGTAAAGGTGAATGCGCCAGCGCCATCATCGACTTTGTGCAAGCCAAGACCGAGCAACGACGCCAAACTTACCATCAGCAGAGTGACGGTGAACACGCCGATTGCATAAACTACAAGCAGTTTGCCGTATACAATACTTGCTCGTTGAGCTGACGACACGAGCAAAATCGGAAGTGTGCCGCGCTCGCGTTCACCTGTTATCAGGTCCAGAGCCGGGAAAAGCGTACCGGTCAAAACAAGCAAGACGATCGTAACCGGCAACGTTAAGCTTAGCCAAGCTCCTGAACGCTGCAGATTGGTTTCGACATTTTCGCTCGTGAATTCTAGTGGCTTCAACCAGGGGCTGCTAATACCCGCGGTTTCGAGCCGCCTGGACGACAACTGCAAACGGAGATCAGTCAACTTTTTGGTAACTCGATTGAACGCATTGCTGCTGTCTTTGAGTTCATCGACTTGCACCGTGATTTCAGGTGTTTCCGCTGAAGCATCGAAAGTTCCAGTCATATCCGCAGGTACGTTTACAACGACATCGACCTTGCCTTGCTTCAGAGCATTGACCGGTGTTAGCCCATTCAAACCAATCACATCGAGCTGCGGATCTTTTGTAAATTGGTTGGTAAACCAGGAGGCACCATCACCGGTGACCGCAATCTTTACGACTTTCGCTTCATTGCGTTCACGCCGCTCAACCATGATTTTAGAAACCACAATCAAGCTAAGCGGATAGAGGATGAGCGGTACGAGAATGCCAACGCAAAGAGTACGCCAGTCACGAACTGTTTCTTTGAGTTCTTTTCTAAATACAGTAGTTACTTCAGACGAATTCACTGACCGCGTCCTGAACGATTGCAAGGAAAATGTCTTCCAGATAGTGCTGATTTGTCTTCGTTCGCAGCTCTTCGAGGGTACCTAGCGCAAAGATGGTGCCCTTGTAGACAATAGCGATACGGTCGCAAAGCTTCTCTGCTTCGCTCATGATGTGCGTCGACAGCAGCACGCATTTTTGATTGGTCTTACACAACTGAATGAACTGGTGCATGGATTGGATCGCTAGAACGTCCAGTCCGCTTGTCGGTTCATCGAGAATGATGACTGGCGGATCATGTACGACAGCCCGCGCAATGGAAACTTTCTGCTTCATGCCGGTCGATAACTTTTCGCAGCGGGTGTCTGCGAACGAATCAATCGTCAACATTTTGATTACTTCATCGACTCGACCCGAAACCTTTTCAGCAGGATAGCGACTGAGTTGCGCAAAGTAAGTAAGAATCTCTCTTGGCGTCAAGCGCTCGTATAAACCTGTTTCCGCAGAGAGAAACCCGAGGCAGCGTCGAACATCTTCAGGAGCGGTTTGCGAGTCAAATCCTTCAACTGTAATTTTGCCGGAATCTGGGGTCAAAATAGTTCCGATCATTCGCAGCGTTGTCGTTTTGCCGGCGCCGTTCGGTCCCAACAGCCCGAGTATCTCGCCCTTCTCGCAAGTAAAGCTCATGTCGTTTACCGCGGCAAAATCACCACGCTTGGGGTCGTAAAAGTGCTTAGTCAGATGACTGACTTGAACGGTCATTGCGGAACTCCTATCGGTTTAGCATTCTTGCTACGTTTGCCATTTGCGTGACTTTCAAAAACAATACGCACTATATTCAGTATCAGAACGATCAAAACGATTGGTTCCAGAAGTGCAATCAAAGATGGCAACAGTGGCGGGTTCTCAAACTTCCGCATAATCAGAAGATTAGCTATTGGAACCAACGACGTTTGCACAGTGAACTGAATTCCAGGAATCAAAGCCAGAGTGGGCAAACTCATTAGAAAGATCATCGGCAGACTGACCAACATCTGCGCAGACTTGACCGTTTTCGCGTAACCAGCCACGCACAAGTATATTGCAGCCAGCAACGCACCAGTCGTCAAAACAAAAACCAGCAAGAGCATGACTTCAGGGAACGTCGGAATTTGTATGTATGGCTTGATCCGATGAAAAACACCGACACCAGATGCGGTGTAAAACATCCCTTTGTAGAAGGTTATGTGAGTCAACTCGCTAAAGAGCTTGAACAGATTTGTGTTCTGTCCAAAAGCGCTGGTGAGCAAAGACATGGCGAAAATGGTCAGACAGAACAAGTTGAAAGTCGCACCAACAATGCAGATGGACGCGACCGTCAAGAATTTGGAAAAGATAATCACCATTCGATTGATTGGAAGCAACAGAGTCGTCTGATAAGTTTTCTTTTCGTGCTCCTCTGCCATCATGCAAACGCTTGCAGGACCGCCGATAACAGTCATCATCAAGATCATAAAGACAACTAACAAAGCTAAAAGCTTGTCGAAAAGTTGCTTGATATTGTTGTCGGTTGCACCTGTGGTGCGAACCTTCTTTAACCCCTGTCGCTGCACCGTGTAGACAAGCAGAAGGTCGGTAGGAAGAGCTTTGGCGTGTAGTTCTCTTCGTAGCGAGCGAAACCGCGATGCGCGGATATCAGATTCCAACTGATCGGCGATGGTGCCGAAATGACTCGCAGTTTCGTGAGCTTTGATATCAATCTTGGAAGTGACCGAGTCCACAGTTACTACCGCATTTGCATCATTCTTGAAAGTCTGTAATTGCTCTGGCGTGAGTGGAAATCTGGCAACCTCTTGTTTTTGAAATTCGGTGGCGAGCTTATCGTCGATAGGTTTCGTTTTTTTGAAAGTGTTCAAAGCGTCCTTCGCATTCGAACTATTTTTTTCGCCACCATTCGACTTGATTTCCTTGTCATCATCATCTGAAGACTCGCTCTTGACGCTTTGATTATCTGTTTCAAGTGCGGAGTCCGCACCATTTTCATCGTAAACGCTGAAGTGTTTTCGCCGTCTCAATCCTTGCGCAACCGATGCAGCTAGAGGTGACTGACCGCTCACAATTACCGTCGGTTTGTTCTTCTCTTGCATGCTCGAGTACCACAGCGATGCTTCGTTAACGAAGACCGCACAAAGAGGATACAGAACGATCGGCAAAAGAAACGCGTAAATTAGCACGTCGGGATCGCGTGCGCAGCAGGTCAATTCTTTTCGTAGTACGAGCCAGAAACTATTCATCGTGGTCACCGGTTTCGAGGCTCGAGACAGAATAGCAGATTGTCAGAAACGAATTTTTCGATACCGACGCTCAGCAGTTCATCGTAAGCGCGCAAAGTCCGCACAGTTTGACGCTCCTGGGGCTCCAGTTCTTTGTCAACGCGCCAGAACCCTTTTGTTGATAAATGCCCACCCGGTTTGACCTCGTCACAACCCCGAAGGATGTAACTGAGATCTTCGAAACTGAGCCCATAAGCATCGGCTATGAGGGCGTCCAAGACACATCGCAACCTTGTACGTTCATCCCCGGTAAGCTCCAGACAATCGACTGTTGCAAAGCCGGCCAACTCGCTCAAGCCAGACGCGAAGTGTTTATTGTTTTGGCTTAGCATTGCAGCAATCTTCACCACATGCGGTGTCACACGTTCAAACCGAGGTAAATAACAATCCTGCAAAATAAAATAGTTCAAGTTGTTTCCGACAAGTTTAAGACGCAGAACCCAATCAAAAACAAAGCTATTCAAACTCGCGAGAAGCACCATCAATGCCTTCTTATCGGGTGTTGTCAGCGTTGGCACCGAATTGCCACAAGGATAATTTCCCAGGCAAGCCGCAATCATCGACCGAGTATTGGTGGCAGAACCTACACCCAGGAAACCGATTTTCAGCGCGGATGCATCGCCATCAAAGTTTTCGGATGACACGAGATACTGTGGCATAATCCGATGATCCGGAACTGGCAACCATAATGCCTGACGCCCTTTCCCGCTGACCCAACCTTTTTGAGCAACATCGAACTGTCCAATCATACGACCTTCATATAGTGCAAAAGCAAAACTGGAAGTATTACAAGCAAGGTCTGAAAGCGCAACATCACGAACATCGGACTGATTCCGTGGATTAGACCGCCCCGTTTCATCGGACTGCTCAGGTGGATGCCAACGCGCCACTTCATCGGACTGCTCGGGTGGATGCCAACGCCCCATTCCATCGGACTGCTGCGGTAGATGCCAGCGGCCCATTCCATCGGACTCATAGCCTAGCGCCTCAGCTTGATCGCGCTGCAAGAACATCTGAGAGTCGTTCGTCATATCAAATTCGCGCTTGTAACAAACATCGAATTGCTCGAAGAAATCTTTCAACGAAGTCGAACTCGAAGCAATTTTGCGCAGCAAACTTACATCACGTTGGCTTTCTACTTCTGGTATCGCGAGCCATCTGGGACTGAGTTCTTCTATCGCCTTTAAAGACAATTCGACGGGAGTTGCGGTGCTTTCCAGATTTTTCAGATCAAAAATAGCCGTCAAAAAATTCGCATCGTTTGAGAGTTCGGGCTTCGATTTTTTCACGCCAAAAACGCAAAACTTGAACGAACGATGAATGTCGAAAATTCCTTCGGCATTGTGAAACCCATACAAATACGTCCACTCGAAGGATTTCACCAACGCCTCGCGCAGTTTCACTGCGCCTTTGTCGCAGTACAAACTTGACGGAACGATCAGAGAAACAAAGCCATCTTTTTTGCAAATCCGAAAAGCAAGTTCAGCAAATAACTTGTAGGCATTGATATCAGAGCCGCCCTGCAATGAATACATGCCGCTGTCCGAAACCCAACGGCTGAACTGCTTCAAGTGCCGTTCGTAACTGCGCCACTCTTCATCGATATCAATTTGCTCGCGCAATTGCTCTTGCTTTCTCAGCGCATCTTGCTTGCTCAAATTGTAGTGACTACTGTCCTTTTGCTGAAAAAATTCGCGAGAATTTGGTTTCTGAATCTCCCACGGTGGATTACCGATTACGGCGTCGAAACCAGGATTTGGTCCGGAGAATACATGCGGAAATTCAAATTGAAAATGGAAAAAATTTCTTGAATCGGAAGTAAGAGAATCAAGTGAGCCAAAATACCGCATACAGATTTCGTCGCATTGCGCACGCTGAATCGCGTCTTGTTTGTCATTCCCGGGTAACGCATCATTCCCGGGTACTGCACCATCCCCGGGCAACACACCATTCTCGGGTACCACACCATTCCCGGGTAACGCGCCATTCCCGGGCAACACACCAATCAGTGAGTCGCCGCATCGCAAATTATCATCCAGAACCGCCAACAATCGAGTTCTATACTCCGGTTGCAACTGAAAGTCGACGGGTTCACAGCTTCGAATTATCGACTCTTTCGCAATACGAACCGCCCCCGCATCCAGGTCAACTCCGTGCAAACAATTCATCGCGACTTCGTAACGACAAGCCACTATATTTGGTGCACCATCGACAGTAGAAACCGCTCCGTACTTCAACCCAGATTCTTCTAATCGCTGAGACAAGTAGTGCAGCGCGCTTACCAGAAACCCGCCGCATCCCATTGCAGGGTCAATAATCTTGAGCGACAGAATTTCTGAAGGAGTGCGCAATTCACCCGCCTGCGTTGAGTAAACAAGTTTCTGCAGAATCTGTTCAACCGTCCAATTAGATAAAGCCGGTGGCGTATAAAACTTGCCACGTTGCTTCTTGAACTTAGGCTGCGCAGAAAGTCCGCAGCGCCCGTCGTTCAGAGTCGGCTCAATTCGATAGAGCAGGAGCGATTCGTAGGTATCAGCGAGAGAATTCACATCCAACGATGCGTCGCGCTCGACTTGAGTGGCAACTGATTCACCGAAAATCGAATGAATATCTCGCTTGCAATCGCACGCACCAGGCTTCTTGCACCGGCGTGCAACAATTGCTTTCGCGTGCGCCAACGCTCTTTCGACGCGCTCGGACGCCAAACGTTTTACCGATTCGTCAATCGATCTTTTGCTTTTCAGCTTAGATTCTTTGGCAACGCGACGGGTCATGCCGCTATTGTAGTCGCTACTCGCGCCTACGAGGGCTTGCCCCAATACCAACCCTGACCAAATTCAATTCCAATTTCGATCAAGAGATCCAACTCGGCGCGATTTTCGATACCTTCCGCGATAAGTTCGGCACCAAGTGCGTTGACAACCTTCACCAGTCGCTTCAACAAACGGGCTTTAGCGGGATCGTTCGCGATACCAGACACATACTTACGGTCAATCTTGACGATATCTGGTTCCAGGATAATCAAACTTTCAAGCGATGAACGTCCAAATCCGACGTCGTCGATTGCAACTAAAATTCCGTTTTCCTTCAAAGCTTGTACATGATCACGCAAATAAGCAGGATCACCGATGAATTGTTGTTCGCTGATTTCTATGCAGAAGTTGCCAGGTTTACGATTCGCCGGAAAGAGCGTCAGCAAGCGATCGATCGGCGTGTCAATAATCGTTGACGGAAATAAGTTGACATGGAATCTAGTGTTCTGGTCGAACTTCGGATCCATACTTCCGTTCAAGCAAGTCTTGAGACAGCGCAAGTCAACAATAGTTAGCAGGTTGTATTCGCAGCTAACTCGGAAGAGATCGTCTGGCATTTCGAAGGCGCCAGCAGGACCGCGGCTGAGAATTTCGTGACCGAAGACTGATTCGTCTTTCAATCTATAAAGCGGCATCGAAACTGCGCGGAAGCAATCTCCTTTACGCAACTTTTCTGTCAGCTCTGCGAGCGCTTCCTTATCTGCATTCTCGACATTTGTCTTATGCTTTTCGCCCGAAGAGACACGATTTTTTCCGAGCAACTTACTTTCGCGAACAGCCAGCCGAGCCAGAGACAGAACTTCTTCAATCGAGCAGAATTCATACGGCAGTGCCAGCACGCCAAGACTCGCTGTCACGCGAATCGTCTCTGAAGCGAGGCGCAATGGGCTTTCAGCTACCGACAAACGAATCTTTTCAGCTACCAACATTCCTTCGGCTAAACGTGTGTCTGGCAACAAAAGCAAGAACTCGTCGCCGCCAATACGGGCAATGTGGTCAGTAGGTCGAACGGTGTCGCGCAGGCGCCCAGAAATTTCTTTCAACACCACATCACCAACAGCGTGTCCGAGCGACGCGTTGATGCGGTCGAAGTCGTCGCAATCCAACATCACGGCAACGACATTCCAACCCTGGCGCTGCGCTCTGCTGAACTCACTCTGCAAAGCACGTTCGAGTCCAACGCGATTCAATACTTCAGTCAGACCGTCGATGTTGGCTAACGTCTCTAAACGACTGGTGGCAGCTTCCAACCTGAACGTCGCTTCTTTCAGCGCTTCTTCAGTCTTTTTCAACTCGACAGCGTGTCGCATCGACTGCACCAGCGCGCGGTGGTCAATAGCGTTCTTCATCAAATAATCGTGAGCACCGTTGCGCACAGCTTCAACGGCAACCTTCTCTTCACCCGAATTACTCAAAACGAGCACTGGCACCTGCCCTGCTCGTTCCTTGACGCGTAAGAATGCGTCTAATCCGTTCTCGTTCGAGAGAGATAGTAAAACCAAATCGACGCCACCCTCTCCGAGACGGGTCAACCCGTTGCTCAGCCGGTCGGTGAATTCCATCGAGAAATTGGCATCAGCAGCCTCTCGAAGCGCTTCTTTCAGCGAACTCGCCTCTCGAGGATTCTCCTCGATTAAAAGCACTCTCGTTTTTTCCAATTCCATCTGAGTCAAACCAATAGATTCCATGTTATTTAGCCTAGAGAACCGATTTATACCAGGTTTAGAGCATTAGTAATAGTTGCCAAGCAAGATCGGCGAAGAGTGCCTCTCAATTTCTTGCCATTCCCTGAAACGGGAAACTCATATCGCGATTCCTTTCTAATTGTTCCCAACATGTGTTCGATTTAGTAGTCGAAATCGATCTGCGGGGTAACATGGACTGAATTATGAACGGCGTCGAAGAGCAAAAAGCCCCGCCATCGAGCGGCTCAAATATTTGGAAACAGTTGCTGGCGCTTGCGTTTGCTGGTTTATTCCTCTGGTTGTCATTCAGAGGCGCGAACTTTGGTGAAATTTGGAATATCGCAAAAAATGCCAAACCACTTTGGCTGTTTTGGGTATTTGCAACCGCAGTTATCAGTCACGTGCTGCGCGCATGGCGCTGGATTTTCCTTCTCAAGCCACTGACCGATAAAAAAATCAGCTTATTCAATTCATTCTGTGCAGTCATGTTCGGATACGCCGTCAACATCGTCATTCCGCGTGGAGGCGAAGTCGTGAGGCTGATTTCGATCAGCAAAAGCGAAAAATTGCCGTGGATGGGTGTGCTGCCTACGATGTTTATCGACCGGCTTTTAGACATTGCAATTCTGGGCTCGCTACTTGGGATGACACTGACTCAGTTGCCCAAAGAAATTCTGAGCAGCGCGCCGATGCTGATTCCAGGCGGAATTGCGATCACCATTTGCAGCATTGGTGGCTTGTTGGTTCTGCCGTTGGCTTCAAAGCTAATCTCATGGATCGCCAATCTTCCTGCTATCAAATCAAAACTGTCACCAAAACTAGCGAGCCTTTTAGAAAATCTCGCCACACAGTTTGGAATCGGCACAAAGTCGCTGACAGACCCGAAGTCATATCCGGCAATCGCGATTTTGACTGTGTTGATCTGGTGCATGTACTGGGTGAATTTTTACTGCATGGTCTTCGCTTTCGAGCTCGAATCGAAAGTCTCGGCGATGCAATGTCTCGTTGTTTTCACGATTGGCTCGTTCGGAGTGCTGATTCCAACGCCAGGAAACGTTGGCAGCTTTCACTACCTGGTTAGCCAGGCGATGCAATTTACCTGCGGCATCGATCACAGCCAGGCACTGGCTTACGCTACCGTGCTGCATTTCTTCTGCTCAATTCTCGCTATTTGTGTCACAGCGGCAGCTTGCTGGCTTTGGCAACAAATACTCGCGCGAAAGCAGAGCGATAATACTACTAATGCGAGCACTGTTTCAAAATAATCGATTAGCAATTCGCTTGTCCGGGTACCGGGCACTGTATTTGGTGCCAGCATATTTCGGATTGACCCTTGCACTTTTACTAACACTTGCTCAAGCCAGCGACTCCGCGGATCTTGCAAAAGAGCAGACAATTGCAGCTACCTCGCCGACGCGACCGCTACTTGGACTGGAACTGCAAGCAACCGAACGTACCGAACCCGTCATCAAATCCTATGAGCGTATAAAACAAGCCGCTGACATTGCTTACATTCAACGCAATTGGGATGAATGGCAAAACAATCACGCTGTTGGATACGATGAAGTGGCTCTGGCGCGAAAGAACGGACTCAAGGTTTATGTGGCACTGGACCTACTTTCCTACGACCCACCTCGCGCCAATTTGATAACAGCAGAAAAGAAAATCGCTAAATTCAGCGACGCAAAAATCCAAGAAAAATATTTGAATCTGGTCGAAGAGACCGCGGCTAGAACCAAACCTGATTATTTCATTCTGCTTGTCGAAGCAAACATGTACAAAGACCGAACTCCGAGCGAATATGCGGCGTTCAAAAACCTTCTGCCGCAAGCAATTGAAAGAGTTCGAAAATATAGTCCCAATACCAAGATCGGCGTAAGTGTTACGTACATGGACCACGACAATAAGAACGGTATTGATGCGGGAGACATTGCTTACTTCCGAGAATGCGTCAATGATTTTGACGCATATTCAGACATACTCTCGGTCTCGACTTATCCAATGTCGTATCAAGAGCCAACAAAAATCCCCGAAGATTTTCTCGCTCAAATTGCGAGCGCATCTAAACGCCCACTGTTTATCGCGGAAACCAGTTGGGTCAGCGAAAGCTTCGAAATAGACGTTGGGCTTTTTCAAAAATACAAATTTCAATCCAGCCCTCAAAAACAATTGGATTATTTCCAGAAACTCAAGACCTGCGCAGACTTCGCTTCCAAACAAAATAAGACGATCGAAGCAATAAATTTCGTCAGCTTGAATGATCCAAGACCGATTGCATCGGCTGTCTTCAAGCTGGTTAACCAGCAGTTCGGGTGGTTCACTTCCCTCGCTGTGTCGGACAATGATGGCAAACCGAAACCTTCATATGCCTTTCTGACTCAGTGGAAATTGCTTGATTCAAATTCGCACTCGGTCAAACCGTCGAAGTAACTAATTTCTATCATTCCGAATTGATCATAAAGACAAATTCGGCCCAAATCTTCCCGAAACGAACGCAACCATTAGCTTTCCGGGATAAATGCCCCCGCGTGCGCACTGCGCGAAAAGGGTAAAACAAATATAGATAGAGCTATTCGTTATGGGGCGAAAAGCCAGGAGCGAACAAATGATCAAATCCAGTAATCCAGCTTTTAGAAAAGAAGCATGGCAACGTGAGGGAACCAACGTCGGTGGTGGCACGATGACGCTCAACGGCACAGCTCTCAAGGCTGGTCTTCTTGGTGCGTTGTTGGTTGTGAGCGCTGCGGTTCCGTGGCACATGTTCTTCTCGACCAATGCGTCGGTTTCGGCGCTGACTCCGTACATGCTCGTCGGCTTGCTCGGAGGATTGATCACCGCATTTGCGACAATCTACAACAAGCACCTTGCGCCTATCTTATCGCCGTTGTATGCGATTTTTGAAGGGTTAGCGCTGGGAGCCATATCTGCGATTTTCGAGTATCGCTATCCAGGTGTGGCTATCATGGCAATCGGAACAAGCTTTGCTGTGCTTGGTGCTTTCCTGTTCGCATACTCGACGAAAATCGTCAGACCGTCTGCGAACTTTTTGCAAGCAGTGATGTTAGCGACAGGTGGGATCGCACTCTATTACATTGCTGCGCTGGTTATGTCGCTTTTCGGAATGCACATGCCACTGATGAATGATTCCGGTTGGCTGAGCATTGGAGTAAGTATCTTCACTTCGTTAATCGCTGGATTGAACTTGTTTATCGACTTCAACTTCATCGAAGAAAGCTGTGAGCAAGGCGCTCCTAAGTACATGGAGTGGTACGGTGCATTCGGGATCATGCTGACGATGGTCTGGTTGTACATGGAACTGCTTAGGCTGATGGCGAAATTGCGCAGTCGTTAAATTGCGCAAGTAACAAGCTCAGGGAGTGCACTCGAAAGGGTGCACTTTTTATTTGCACCATGCACAGTGGCGAGCTTGATCGGATCACAGCTCCAGGTTATCCGACTCCTTGAGTAGTGCTTCGAGTGAATTGGGCGGATTGTCACGCTCAAGTCCTCGTGCAAAGATTGCATAAGGATCGTTTCTGTCACCGTCCTTACGCTGTGTGTTTGTATCGTTTACCCAAACGTAAACGATCACTTTTTTGTCTTTACGATATCGAAAAAAAAGGCGATACCGTCCAAATTTTGCGCGCTTCCAATGTCTATATTCCTTACCAAGCGTGTTCCCTAGATTCCAGCATTCATGACCGGGATCACCTGGTATTTCTTCGGTTATTAACTTCAGAATTTTTGCGAGGAGTTTGACCGTCGGATGCTCGCCGTATGAATCAGGCTCCTTCGCTTTGATTTTCTCAGATGCGACGATCAATTTATTCAGTTCGGATTTGAACAGCGAATGCTGGTACAACTGCCAACCATTAGCTTCCATCGATATTACTGAAAGTCCTCGTCAGAAAAGACGACGCCTTCAGTTAGTTTTACTGCGCGCGCGATCGAATCTGAATCTAAAGCCGAAACCGAACTCGGATTGCGTTTGATATCGTTTTCTACAAACGCTAAAAATGCTCCAACGACTGGGTCTTCTTCCTCAGAAGCTTCAAACTCATCCAAAACTGACACTAACATTTTTCCCGGAGCGATAATGTCAGCACGCACTTTTGCGTGCTTCTTAAATTCTGGATTGTTCTTAAACAATTCCTTTTCGAATCTAATAGCCTCCGATGATCCGGTCGTAGTTATTTTTCCTTGGTAACTCATAAAGTCGCCCCTAAGCCTGCATCGGGAAGTATACGTATTATGATACGTACAACGCTACCAAGTCAATACCAGCTCAACCGAAGCTCAGATATAACTGAACCAAAATCCTTGAATGAGGCACCTGTGGGAGCTTCACCATAGACTTACTCTAGAGGCGCATTTATGATGAGTCAGTTCACCCCTGAACTCATATAAAAAGGCATCAGAACTTCCCCCAAGCTCTGGAGAGATGTTTGTGCTTCAACTCAACGAAACATCAGCGGACATTCAGCAAGACGATAAAACTGCGGATTCGGAAATCAGACGCGAAGTGATTTCCGACAGATTCCCATCGATCGAAATCCAACAAAAATCCATCGGCGATAGGGTTCCTAGTGCGGGAAATTCATCCGCGTACACTCTGATTGTCGGTGGCTACGTTGCGGTGATCGTCATCAGCATTGCAGCGGCATCAAAATTTATTGCTCTTGGTCCATTCTACTTTAGCGGTGCAACGCTAATCTGGCCGCTCACATTTGTGTTCAACGACATATTCAGCGAAGTTTACGGCTACGAAAGATCCAGACGCATCATCTGGACGGGGATGGCGGTCCAAGCGCTCGCAGCGTTTTCATACTGGCTGGTAGATGTCATTCCCGCTGCACCATTCTGGCACCAGCAAGCTGCGTACTCCACCATCATGGGGCAAGCACCACGAGTAGTGGCTTCATGTTTGGTGTGTTACATCTGCGGCGAATGGGTGAACAGCGTCGTCATCTCAAAAATGAAGTTTGCGCAGAAGGGGCGCAGAGGCATCCATCAAGCGATGCGTTTCATGGCTTCGACAGCGCTGGGCGAGTTGGTGGATACCGTTATTTTCTTCCCGCTGGCTTTTCTTGGAACAGTTCCGACAATGGATTTGCTCTATACAATGCTCTGCATTTACATCGCAAAATTAGTCTACGAACTTCTCTCGCTGCCCGTGAGCACGCGCGTTGCAAACTACGTCAAACGGATAGAGGGATTGGATGTCATTGACGATCCCCAAACCACCGATTACAAAATCTACTGAACCAAAGTCCTCTAGCTTTAAACTCAATCCCGCAGATTCAACTCAGTCTTACAGGCTCAACTCAGTCCTACAGGCTCAACTCAGTCCTGTAGCTTCAACTCAGTCCAGCAGTTTCAAGAAGTGTTCGAGGCGAGAAATTTCATTCTTCAATTCGAGTTTGTATTCGGCTGAACGGTTGAATTTCTTCTCGTAGCCTACTTCAACCTCTAATTTATCGTTTTGGACACTAACGTTTGCCCAGCCAACCACGTCGTCTCGCCAGAGGATTGGCATCGCGTAGTAGCCGCGAATGCGCTTTGCGACTGGAGTGTAAGCCTCGAAGCGGTAATCCCAATCCCAGAGCAGCGAAAATCTTGGACGGTCCCACACTAACGGATCGAACGGAGCGAGAATTCGCACCATATTCGGTGCCTCCCTGGGTTTCGTATTTAGCGAACGAGTAATGTAATCGACGCCTTCTACAGAATGGCAGATCAGCGCACCCTGCTTCAGCAGCTTATTCACGACGTCTTGGGTCTTAATTGATTCCGGCTTTGAAAACGGCAATTTAAATAACTGCTTCAGTGGAATCGGTTCAAAAATTGACACTATCAATAAAACAAGCTCGTTCGCTCTATGTTCATCTGATGTTTCATCTCGTTTCTGCTTTGCACACTCATAGATTCGAATGCCACGCTCACGCCGCGTAACTCGCAGAAGTCCGCGCCGATGCAAATTCTCGAGGGCGCGAGTAGTCGCTTTTGAATATCCGCCCCAGGCATTAACCTCACGTTCGCTGCCGAAATGCAATTCCAAATCACGTGGATGCAGTGCGCCGTTCTTCTGGACGTAATCAAACACCTGACTCTGTAAGTCGGTCATGGGACCTCTGTCACGAGGGTGAAGCAAATGCCAGGTTTTCTCCGGCATAAATCCATACGCGTAGAAGAAATCCTCTTCGAGTCCAAGCGATTCAAATTTTTGATCGAGATTACCAACGCGATAATTATTGACGCGATGGCGAAGAATCAGATCCTGAGCGGGCGCAGGCGAGCGAATCGGATCAGCTTGAACGAACCCCAATTGGTCCATTGCACCACGCAGACTTTTGAATCCGAACAAAGTATTGTTGATCGCGTGCGCGCGAAGAGCAGAAATTGAATCAAGCATCATGCAGCGAATGGAAATCCTTAACCAGTTCGCTTAACTCTATCAAAAAGCACAAGCTCCAACTACGAACTAGTGCGAAGCGTATTTTCGGAAACAGAGTTATTAGAAGTCGAACCCGAGAAAAATTTTCCACGTTCCGAGACGATCGAGTTTCGTTTGACGACAACGACGCGCACATTATTCTGGAAGCCAATTTCGCCAGAGCCGGTGCCATCGGTATCGTTGTTGCGCAAGTAGTTTCTCTCAACGACATTATTGAAGGAACCGCCATTGGTGCGTGAAGCACCACCAAGAATGATACCTGCCATTGTGTTGTTCACGAGGGTGTTTCCGGTTACGTGCACCAGTGAAGTGTCTTTACCGCCATGCTCGCTAGCCAACTCTATACCAATGTTGGCGCGCTGAACGTGGTTACCAAAGATGTTTATTCTGGTGCCACCATCGACGTAAATGCCACCAGCGGATCTATCACGTCCATAAGCCGGATTTCCTCTCGAGTCCACATCCGACACAAAATTACTCGAAACAGTTCCGTTGCGAGGCTGGTCTAGTGCGCCTCTAGATACGCCCTCAAAGCCCGCGACGTCGATTGCAATGTTGTTCAATCTATACATCACATTTTTGTTGATAGAAAAATTGTCCACGTTTCCATTCACAACTAATGCTTCGCTGGCACCGAGTTTGAGGTCATGCAATCGATTGTTTTCGACGACAATATCGCGCGAAGCAGAATCCTCTGTCTGGCCGGAGCCTTTGATAGATATGCCGTGCGCGTTGCTGTTCCTATTGATGTTATTTTCGATGTGATGAATATCCAGACCATTTAATCGAATGTGACTGCTGCGATCAACCAACACTCCTGTTGGAGTTGTGTCAGCGCTGGTAGCTTTCAGATTTTTGATTTCAAAGCCAGAGACTTCGACAAAATTTTTGCCAGTAATGTTGAATCCAGATTTGTCATCACTCGAACGCGATTCAGATCCCAGATCGAGAACCGCTTTTCCCGGCACAGTCGAACGGAATGTTATGTAGCCGTCCTGAGCGTTGCCACTAACCTGAACATTTACTTGACCGTGATATTCACCGGGTTGAACGTTTACAACGCTGCCTGGCACTGCGCTCTTCGCGCCCTTTTGAATCGTGCGCCAGGGATGCTCCGCAGAACCTGAATTTCGATCGTCTCCGTCTGGAGAGACAAAAAATTGTGGACGCAATGCATCTGGACGATTATTCGAACTTTGCCCAAAACCGAATTCATGATTTACGTTCAGTGGCGGCAGTATTCGCCGCGATACTAGATTGTCTGAATCGAGCGACGCAGTGCTTCGGTAAGAAGGAATCGAACCGTCAGGAGGAGCAAAGTTGGTCAACGTTAGCGTGGCGCCATCTGAATGTCGGGCGTCTAAATCCGATTTTGGCTGTATCTCTTCAGTCCGCAACTTAACTCCGAAGCGCAGTTCGAACGTGCGCTGGTGTGAAAAGGACTATGTCGAGCAGGATTTCCCACTATATAAATAGCCTCAAGTTGTTACCTAAACATTACCGATTGAGAGAGCGACGTTTATTTTCTTCCGCGCGAAATTTTCAATGGCTGGCATCGCTGGCAGAAATGCGATGAACGCCCACCAATTTTCATGCGCTCAATAGGACTTTTGCAGACACGGCAAGCAAGCCCCTCTCGCCCGTACACGCCGGCTTTGTTTTGGTAGTTGCCGTTCACACCCTCACTATCCACGTAATCGTTCAATGTGGAACCGCGATTCTTGATTGCTTTTTTCAAAACCTTTTGAATTTCGCCAGCAAGCTTATCCAACTCAGGCTTTTTGACTGTGCCTGCTGCCCTTTGTGGATGAATACCGGATTGATAGAGTGATTCGTCAGCGTAGATATTTCCTATGCCAGCGATCAATCTCTGATCCAACAAGGCTGTTTTGATCGCTTGTTTTTTGCCAACGAACAAGTCTTGCAAAATCTCACCCGACATTTCATCGAGCGGCTCGACACCCAATTCTCCAAGTGTCGGAACAATATCCACAAAAGTTTTGCCAGCCGGTACGTACCAGAGACGACCAAACACACGCATGTCTTCGAATCGCAACTCGCGCCCATCCAAAAGTTTGATCCGCACACGCAAAAATCTTCCTGGTGGCACTCGCTCGTCCATCAGAACAAGACGACCAGACATGCGTAAATGGCAGACGAAGCCAGCTCCGCGGTCCAGATCGATCAGGATATATTTTCCGCGGCGATGCACTTTGCCGAATTTATGTCCCGCCAGTTGCAAAATAAATTCATCGACCGATGGATACTCAATCGAATCGTCGCGCAAAACTTCAACTTCAGCAACGACTGAACCCGGCAGCGTGAGCTGCAATCCACGACAGACCGTTTCTACTTCTGGTAACTCCGGCATCTGCGCAACTCCCTACGCAAAGAAAAATGCGACGGCGAGAATGGAATACACCGCCAACAACTGCACGCCTTCCAACCAGTTACATTCCCCATCAGTTGCCACGAACGAGAGAATGATGACAGAAATGACAACAGACATAACTTCAAATTCTGTGAACCGAAGATCCATCGGGCGACCGATTGCACAGCTCAAAAACACAATCACAGGAGCAACGAAAAGCGCTATTTGAGCGCCTGAACCGAGTGCGATATTGATCGCCAAATCCATCTTATTCTTCAATGCCATCAAAATCGCGGTGCTGTGTTCAGCAGCATTACCGACAATCGACACAAGAACGATACCGACGAAAAGCCGCGTGATTCCCAGAGTTTTCGCTGCTTCTTCAACAGCATGCACCAGGTGTTCACTGATCACAGCGACGAGAACAGTTGATACAGCGAGAATAATTATGGATTTTTTGACGCTCCAATCAGCAACGCCAACAGCTTCCTCGCCTTCGATTCCAGCGAGCGGTGTATACAACTGCGAGTGAGTTTTCAAACTAAAAACGAGACTGAGAATGTAAGTCGTAATTTGAATGACGGAAATTCCAACAGCGAGGTGAATCTCGTCCCCGGGATCGATGTGCGCAGCGAAGTGAAACACAGCAGGCACAACGAGACTGATTGCACCAAGGGCGAGAAGCGTTGCCGACGTCGTCGCAGCAGTGCGATTGAAAGTTTGATTCGAATACTTCAAACCACCAGCGAACATGCTCGCACCAAGCACCAGCAAAATGTTACCGATGATCGATCCAGTGATCGACGCTTTCACAACATCTACCAAGCCACTGCGCAAACCCGCGAATGCAATAATCAATTCGCAAGCGTTTCCGAAAGTGGCATTGAGCAGCCCGCCCAGCCCCGTTCCAACACGATCGCTAATGAATTCCGTAGCCTTTCCCATAAGTCCAGCAAGCGGAATAATCGCGAGGCAAGCGGTGATGAAAATGAACGTCGCTGGCGCGTGAAAGTGCTCACCAAGAATTGGCATCGGCACAAAGATCAAAAATATGTTGAGAAAGGAATCCGGTTTGATTTTCATTAGAGCTTTAGATCTAGCTACCCCAACCTTCCTATCTCTTCCGATTACTGAACCGACAGCGGTTTCAGACTAAATTCTTACCCGCCGGTCGATATATCTATCGGTAAGTGTAATGCATTGGCAATCGACGACACTCAAGCGCAAAAATTTCATCGCCATTGCTCAGGAACAGGGGAATAAAATTCATAGTCACGTTAGGATAGAGACCGTGAACTCGGCGGGAACGCGATGAAACAAACTGCAGGCACGCTGCTCTATCGTTTCAAAAAGAAGAATCTCGAAGTGCTGCTCGTGCACGCTTCGGGAAATTACAACAAGAAATCGCCGTGGAGCATCCCCAAAGGACTTCCTGACGAAGGCGAAGAGCTTGAAGCCGCTGCGCGTCGAGAAACGCTGGAAGAGACTGGTGTCGTAGCTGGTGACCTCGAAGCGCTTGGCTACGTCGAGTACACGAAGAGCCGTAAGCGCGTGCACTGTTTTGTCGGACCATCGCCCGAAGACGCCGCGCCGAGCTGCACTTCGTGGGAAGTCGATCGCGCCGAGTTTGTCGATTTCGACGAAGCGAAGAAAATCATCCATCCAGACCAGTTTGAGCTGCTTTTGCGTCTAGAGGATCTGCTTAATGCAGAGCGCCCGAAAAAGTCGAAGAAGTAAGCCCCATCAGGCGAAACGCCGCCTCAGCCCGACAAAGTTTACAGTAAGAAAAAATTTAGCGCTAAAGCCCTGTATCTGCTGAGGATATACAGAGGAATGCACTGATACCATTACATGCACGGTAAAGATTTGTTCCGGCCCACGTGGCCTAAAGGAGGATCGATGGTGGCTGTAAAGTCGGTTGAGAGACCGACCATGGAGTGCGAAACAGAGCACTTCTTGATGGCGCAGCGTCAATTAGACGAAATCGCTCTGGAGATGGGGCTCGACCCAGAACTCCACGAAAGATTGCGCTATCCCAAAAGAGCACTGATCGTGACTGTTCCGGTTCGTATGGACGACGGTTCAGTCAAATCATTCACGGGATACAGAGTTCACCACGACACGACGCTCGGACCGGCAAAAGGCGGTCTGCGCTACCATCCTGAAGTGAACCTGGGCGAAGTTTCATGCCTCGCAATGCTCATGACCTGGAAATGCGCACTCATGGGTCTCCCATATGGTGGCGCGAAAGGTGGCATCCGCGTTGAGCCGTGGAAGTTGTCCACAGGCGAACTCGAACGCCTGACCCGCCGCTACACGTCAGAAATCATCAACTTGCTCGGACCAGACAAAGACATTCCTGCTCCGGACATGTACACGAACGAACAGACCATGGCTTGGATTATGGACACATACTCCATCAACGTCGGTCACACAGTTCCATCAGTTGTTACTGGGAAACCAGTTTCAATCGGCGGATCGCTTGGTCGCCACGAAGCCACCGGTCGCGGTGTCGCTTTCTGCGCACGCCGCGCAGTCGAGCACTTCGGCATCAAGGCTAAAGTGCCTACATGCGTTGTTCAAGGTTTCGGTAACGTCGGTTCGATCACAGCCAAACTGTTGCACCAGTCTGGTTGGAAAGTCGTCGGCATCTCCGATGTTCACGGCGGCATCTACAACCCGGACGGCATCGACGTTCCGCGGTTGCTCGCATACGTCACTGAAATGGGCAAAGTGGAAGGCTTCACCGGCAGCAAACAAATCAGCAACCAGGATTTGTTGGAACTTGAATGCGACGTGCTCATCCCAGCCGCTCTCGGTAATCAGATCACAGCAGCTAACGTCGAAAGACTGCGCTGCAAAATGGTCGTCGAAGGCGCAAACGGACCGACCACGCCAGAAGGCGATGCTTACTTGCACACGAAGGGCATTCCGGTTATTCCAGACATTCTCGCGAATGCTGGTGGCGTAACCGTCAGCTACTTCGAATGGGTGCAAGGTTTGATGCACTTGTTCTGGACCGAAGACGAAGTCAACGGACGTCTCGAAGAAATCATGGGACGTGCCTGCGATCAAGTTTTCGAACTCAGTACGAAATCAGGATTGCGACCCAGAATGGCAGCGCTCAGAATCGGCGTTTCCAAATTGGCGGAAGCAAAGAAATTGCGCGGCTTGTATCCATAACTGTCTTCGGTTCAGTCGTGCAGCTTCGCTGCATAGGACTATCCTCGGACCACCGGATCCATCCGACAAAGAAATAGAAGCGGGGGCCAAAAGCCCCCGTTTTTATTTGCTATGGTTCTCTCAACGGGCGGTAGAGAAATGCTTTGCCGTGGAAAAGAGTATTAGCCCGAGTTAATTTTAGGCATACACGACCAGACCGGAATAAACGGCAAATATGTTCAACGCTGGCAAATCATCCCAGTCACCAAGAAACGTTCGACTCCCAAAGCAATCGGCGATGCCGAGCTACGGCGACATTCAGTTCCTCATGCAGGAAGCAAACAAGATCATGGGGCGCATGGTCGAACTGCCTTATTCAGCGTCGGATAAAAAGCAGGAATACATTCTTGCAGTCAAATACGAAAGTCGCGAAGAAGATCCCGCCTGGACTCTATCGCAGGTGAACAATGCTGGGCAGTCAGTTTTATGGAGTTACGCAAGCCGCGACTTGAGCTTGATTGCGAACTTGATCATGACCAGTTCTGGCGGCGATCAACTTGAAGACGTGATTCCATCAAGCGCTTTGATGGGTAAGGCCGGCGAATCTACAATGAGCGGTCAAACTGGCGAAATGACTCGCCCAGCCGCGCAACAATCTGGATCGGGAATTACATTCGACCCACCAAGACCGGGCGCGAAAGCGACTCTTGAAGGTGACTTGAAAAACTTGCAGGTGCCGAACCTCTTGCAGTCAATCAACCTGGCGAAGATGACGGGCAGACTGGACGTTCGCAGCCGCAGCGAAAATTCGGAAATCTATTTCTTTGATGGAATTCCGGTACATGGTGTTTTGAAAAATTTGAAAGGCGACAACGCCTTGATCGAGCTGATCACATGGGCGAACGGCGAGTTTCGCTTCTGGCCAGATGAACGAACAGCAGAACGCACGATCAACAAGCGTCTCGATTCGATGTTGATGGAAGGCGTTGCCTTGCTCGACCAGAACAAGTATTTGGAAAATGCTGGATTGAAATTAGAATCATGTCTCGTCAAAAAGAACGCCATGATTTCGGAAGAAGAATTTGCCGCTCGCGTTGCAAAAGGCGCTCCGATTGGCTTGGAACCACAACTCGATTTCTATGAATTGATCGATAACCGCAACACGCTGTTCGATCTATTGCGCAATCGTCCAATGAGCAAAGTTGATTGGGTTCCGATTCTGTTCAACCTGGTTAGCTGCGGACTTGTACAAATTACAGATCAGGCGCCGCAACAAAATAGATTGGCGACATTGAAAGCACTTGGTGTCGATGAGACTGCGGTGCAAGGTGTGCTCAAAACACTGCTCCGACCTGAGACAGGCATTTTGAGCTATCCCGCTTTCATCTACTTATTGGATCAAGAATATCTCCGCTACGAATACTTCAACCTTCCATTCTCGCTACTGGTCTTCAGCATCGGGCAGCGCAAAGGCGGACCTGACGGGCTTGTCGAAGCTTTGCAGATGTTGGCTGTTCGTCGCGCGATGCAAAGAATATCTCTGGTGAAGAGACAAGTAGATATGCTTGGGCACTACGAAACGTTCGACTACGCGATGCTCTTGCCTAACACCAACTCCACTGCTGCAAGCGCTCTGGCTAACAGAATCGCTGACGTTTTGCGCGAAGCGCCACTTTCATCAGATATGGACTCGCGCAGTCTTGCACTCGCATTCGGTGTAGCAACCGTTCCTGAAGACTGTCAGGAATTGGACAAAGTATTAATTGCTGCCCGCAAGGCTCGAGACAAAGCAAAATTCTCCCAGCAACGAGTAGTGCTAGCACGCGAAATCATGGGCCAGCCCTAAAATTTTTGCTTGACAATCGATGAGCTGTAATTAAAATTAGATACG
Source organism: Drouetiella sp. (assembly GCA_036702965.1). Lineage (GTDB taxonomy): Bacteria > Cyanobacteriota > Vampirovibrionia > Obscuribacterales > Obscuribacteraceae > PALSA-1081. The sequence continues at coordinate 284,355 of DATNPZ010000003.1, read as the reverse complement.
CATGAACTTTTCCATGCCCGATTTTTTTTCAGGAAGAAGTAAATTCCTGCGCAAAATACGGTTGCATTGAAGGAATTTCGCATGCAAAATGCAGTTGTTAGTTGACCTAGTAACGATTGGAAACCAATGAGCGTTAATCCGTTCGATAGTGTAATGAGATCAAGAGCCGCGTTCGACGCCGGCCATCACAATACTGACGTAGTCAACGGCTTGAGTCAGGCTCGTTTCGACACATATACAGACGGCGGGCAGCCACCAATTTCTTACGGCGGTCGCGACCAGGGTCTCGCGTACAAAGTCGCTGCGCCACCATTAACTTTAGACTTCACTACAAAGACAGATTCGCAAGTCAATCTCGCGGGAATTCTCAAGGCAAGGCACAGACAGCCTGAGATGCTGGATCTGGGCGCATCAGCCGACGCACCGGCTGGTCAAGAGAACGCACCAGAGACAGTGGCACTCGTATCCCCAGATGCTAAGACCGTCGAAGCGAGAACAGTCGAATCAGCGCCTGTTGATGCTCGAACTACCGACGCGAAGTCAGCAAATGTAGACCACGCAGAAGCGCTCAACATCACAATCTTAGAAGCGGCAGACACCAGATCAGGTGCAGCATCAACGCCAGAAATGAAAGTGGCAGATGCTGGCACAACGGTCGTCAAAGAAGGTGACCAGGGTACTCTCCACGTTCCGGCGCTGGACATAGAAGCGAAAAACACTCTCAAACCAGACTCGTTTGTACGCACAGCCGATTCATCATCGTTCATCAAGCGCACTCCAGCTCTATCGTTTGCTGAATTCTCGAGCCTGCAAGGCGACGACGCTGCGAAGTTCAACGACGCGAACTACGATCTATCGATCAAGCACACTGATCAGGGAAGTGTTTTCAAACACACCTACACGGCAAAAGATTTCAGCACCTGCACACTGAGCAGCGATGGCGAAAGCATTAACGCAACTGTGACCGATGCATATGCTCGCAAGCAGTTCGAAGAAAGCGTAACCGACGGAAAGAGCACAGTCACTCGCTACTCATATGATGACAGCGGAAGCCGCAGAGCGATGATTCCTTGCGTCAAGGAAGTGACTTCACCAGATGGCATCAAGGTCTTCCTCTACGACAAGTTTGGCAAAGTAATTCAAGCCTGATGGCGGAGTTAGCAAAGCAGTTCAATAAAACGAAAGTTTCGCTTGTGCGCGGTGATATCACGCGACAAGAAGTTGACGGCATCGTCAATGCAGCAAATTCATCGCTACTGGGTGGTGGTGGCGTAGATGGCGCTATTCACAGAGCCGGCGGACCGAGCATTTTACAAGAATGTGAACAAATCCGGCGTATGCAAGGTGGATGCAAACCAGGGAATGCAGTCATCACAGGTGGTGGCAAGCTGAAGTGTCAGTATGTAATTCACACTGTCGGACCGAAATACAGAGACGGACGTGCAGATGAAGCCAAAGTTCTAGCGAGCGCCTACAAAAGCAGCCTGGAGCTTGCAAATCAGTATGAGTTGAAAAGCATCGCTATCCCCTCAATTGGCACGGGAGCATATGGATATCCACTGGATGAAGCCTCAGAAATAGCACTGGACATCGTCCACGAATTTTGCCAAACTGATACTACTCTTGGTGACATCAGACTTGTCCTCTTCGATCAATTTTCATACGACTCCTTCGCGGAAAAACTTGCCAAGTTGAGCTAACCCTGGTCTGGAGTTGGATGTGACCGCTCAGCCGCTATCTCAACCTCAATCTCAACCCATTCGGAAAATAATTCACGTCGATATGGATGCGTTCTACGCGTCTGTAGAGCAACGAGATGAACCCAGGTACCGAGGCAAGCCTGTAGTTGTCGGAGGCTCGCCAGATAAGCGTGGCGTTGTTTGTGCCGCCAGTTACGAAGCGCGCCAGTATGGAATCCATTCGGCGATGCCGTCTCGAACAGCGATTCAGAAGTGCCCCCAAGTGATCTTTGTTCGTCCACGGTTTGATGTCTACAAAGAAATCTCCAATACGATTCGCGAAATCTTCCATAGATATACAGATTTAGTTGAGCCGCTGTCGCTCGACGAAGCTTACCTTGATGTGACCGAAAACAAGATAGGGCAACCATCTGCAACGATCATCGCAAGAGAGATCAAGAAGAATATTCTTGAAGAAACGAGACTGACCGCATCTGCCGGCGTGTCGATCAACAAGTTTCTCGCGAAGACAGCATCAGCCATAAACAAGCCTGATGGGCTGTGTCTGATACGACCAGAGCAAGCTGAATCATTTGTCGAGAGCCTGGCGATCGAAAAATTCTACGGCATCGGCGCTGTCACAGCAGAAAAAATGCGTAACGCAGGAGTCTTTACCGGTGCGGATTTGAAGAAGTGGACCGAGATCGATCTGGTCAAACGCTTCGGAAAAATCGGAAGCTTCTACTATCACATCGTGCGTGGTAACGACGATCGCCCTGTTGTTCCGAACCGCATACGCAAATCGCTCGGAGCAGAGGAGAGTTTTGCAGAAGACCTCGTAGACAGGAATTCAATCATATCTGCGTTGGAAGAAATCGCAGAGACGTTGAAAGAACGAATCGAGCGTAGTGAAACAAGCGGTCGAACAGTAACCTTGAAAGTCAAATACGGCGACTACCAGCAAGTAACGAGAAGCCGCACTATGACTGAATCAGTGAACTCGATCGAGGAGATCATGACCATCGCAGTGCAACTACTCGAATCAACAGAGATCGAACACAGACATGTGCGGCTGCTTGGACTCGCACTTTCGAATTTAGATTGTGAACGCGAAGAAGAGGACTATGTGCAGCTTACGATCGATTTCAAGACGATGTACTGAAGCTTTGCGCGATGACCTACTGACGGGATCGCGGCATCGACGCATATCGACGGCACTAATCTTCGATGTACGATTCCCAGAACTCAGTGCGCTCTTTCCAGTTGCAGCCTTCGTTTCCGCAAGTCAACGTGACGCGTGACGCACGCGAATCGATTTCGCTATCGGTAAAGCCAAGGCGAACAGCATCGATTGTCTCGGCGTACTTCTCCTGCTTCTGAATTGGCTTTTTGCATTGTGGACACTTCATTTTTTTGTCCGCAATCGCTTGTTTGATCACTTCAAGAGACATACATCAAATCCTATGCCGGAAAATCTGCATATATGTTAGCCCATAGATGGGGTTTGTACTCCATCCTCAAGCTTTTCCATCGTCAAGCAGAGTTACAGACCGTCGCCGTGCTCACTGACATCGTCGATGCCATCACCGATTATGCCGTGGATATCATGACCACCGTCAAGCAACGGGTTGGTCAAATCGGCTTCGGGATCGTCACGATATTGCTGCCAGTTGTCCAAAGGCTCATCGTTTCTGGTTCCAGTCAACTGAGTGTCATCGAAAGCTGTTGGCTCTTCGCCATCCATCTGAGCGAGTTGCTCATCAGTTGGATACTGTTCGCCAGGACGCAATCCATCTTCCCGAGTGATTGTTCCTTTGTGTTTGCCGGAGCCTGGTTTTTCTGGCGGAGGTTGATTCTCACGTTCAGCGTCAGGCACCCAAGGTGCGCGAATCTTACCGCTTGCAATTCCGCTAACAAGCTCCATCACACGTTTTTGTCCAGCTTCGTCTTCAGGCAAGAGTCGGCTTGCAGCCTTGACTGCAAACTCTTCCAGCGGAGCGCGGTCTTTCTCTTCGCGTTGCGATGCCGCATCTTTGATCGCTTGAATCATCAAGCGCACAGTGTAAATGTCTTCGGCTTGCGGTACGGTCAAGTCAAGCAACTCTTCGAACTCGGCTGGTTGAGCGCGATCACGTGGACCTCTCGGAGGTGTGACAGCAGATAGCACGTCGCGCAAAGCGCGAGCATCTTCGCTACCAAGCTGCAAGAGTTTTTGTTGAATGTCTTTCGGTGCGTATTGCAACGTGTCAGACAATGCTTTCATGCGAGTTGGAAGATCGTCGTTCGACAATTGGAACGGTCCACGAACTTTTCCATCACGACCTTTCGAAGGCTTCTCTGGATTCGCTTCGAGATACTGCGCGACATCTGGCGGCAATTTGTCAGCACTGAAACGTGCGCGAATATCGCGGAGGACGGTTCGAGGCAGCGATTCAGGCGGCAGGTTGTTCGCCTTGACCAGCCAGGCTGGGTACTGCAAAGTGCTTGGTCGATCTTCAGGCGCATCGAGGAAATTGCGCACGAGAGTGCGTCCTTCATAAGCGCGGTCCCGCCCCTCTTGAGACTGCTGTTCGGCTGGAGTTTTGCCGCCGCGCAGCAATTCTTGCACGTTGTCTTCGAGGAAAACTTGTCCATCTGCTCGCATGTGCAAGTCAGGCCAGTTCGGCAACTGACGCGGAGTACGCGAGAATGCGTCAGGATGCGAGCCGAGAGCGAAATTCAACCATTGGACGAACTGTGTATCGGTCATCTTGCCGAAGCCATTCTTCAACAGGATTGCGGCGGTGCTCGCTTCGCTGTAGTCGCTGCTGCTCAATTTCTCAGTCAAAGCACTGACTTGATCTCGAGTCAGAACGCCATCTTTAGCAGGCTTCGCTGGATCGGCGGCGGCATCGCCCTGTTCTTCAGGACGAGCGTCCTCAGCACCGAGTTTGGTGCCATCCAACCATTTGGATGCGGTTTGATCATCGACACTGGTGCGTCTAACTTCACCATTGCGGTAAAGCGTCGTCTCAGCACCGTTTTCGTAAACGATCTTCGAAATCGGACCTTCAGCATTTTCGATGATGTAATTGCCGTTCGAGAACTTAGCCATCCAACTACCGTCTGGTTTGACGTCCATGTCATAACCTTGCGGCAGTTGAATGAACTTCGCGCCATCACCGTATTCGACTGTTCGAGTACCATCTGGAGCATCGGTTACTTTCGCCACTCCTTGCGGATGTCGTGCAGCGTTGAATTCAGCAATGACATTGCCTTCACCGTCGGTAGTGACAGTCTTGGCTTGACGGCTCTCGGAAATGTTCTTGTTGCCACCCCACATTCTCGGCGGGTCGACAGCTTCAGGTGCCAACTCCCAGAACAGCTCTGCGCCTGGCTTCTGCAGACGTTGAATCAGGTCGGGTGTGATTTCGTCTGAGACTTTATCGTGCTTAGCCTTCGCTTCGATAAACTCTTTCATGTTATTCGTACCGAAATACGAATCGAGCGCCGACACTACTCTGCTGTCAGCCGATTGCTTTGCGAATGCGACGGCAGCGTCGTAAACATCATCGTTGCGATTGAGCCAGTTGAACAGTTGCTGGCGATTGTTCGCAAGCTCCGCATCAGGAGCGTTTTTCAGAGCATCGGTCAATTCAAGGAAATCGTTGAAGCGATTGCGCCGTTCGAAAGCTTCCGGTGTTCCGCTTCCGAGTTCTTCCGAAACCTGGATCACGCTTGGCTTGCCGGTGACTGTCATGTTTTCGGTAGGGAATTCCATTTCGCGCATGAAAGCTTGAATGTGAGGATCGTTGCTCAACTCGGCATAATCGCGCATCGGTTTGACAAGATCGGCATTATCAGGGCTCTTGATCCAGTTGCGCATAATGTCGATGTAATAACCAGGCGCATTATTTGCATGCGTCTGTTCCATCAAAGCTATACCAGTGCGGAAATCTTTAGCACGCGCAGGATCGACCGGCACATACTCTTCAGAGTCGCCGACACGAACCCACTCTTCCTGTCCGCGATAAGCCTCGCGAACTTTCAATTGCGCTTCAGGAGTCAATCCCAGATCAAGCGCAGCCTGCGCCATCGGCTGTTCGAGAGCCTTACCAGCGCCCTCGGTAAATTCTTTCAATGCTACGGGATCAAGCGGATTTGCCTTCAGCAAATCAACGCCTTGTCGCAACTCTGGTCCATGATAGGCTTCGGCAATTTGCAGCTTCGCATCAACGCCAAAACCAAGTTGGTCTGCGGCGGAGCGCATATGTTTTTCCATCGCCGGACCGTAGTCTTTGGCGAACTTGTTCAGCGCTGCCTGGTCTGGACCGCCTTCTCTAGTGAGAATTTGAGCACCGACGTTCATCGCCGCTTGCTGTCCGACGTCTTCAACTGTTATCGAAACTGCACGCGGAGCAAATGCCTTTTCGAGCAAAGCTTTTGCAACGTCAGCATTCTTCTCTTCTGCCGCGAGCTTCTCCAGCTCTGGACGAATCTTATCGCCACCCTTTTCACGCACGAACTGTTCGAAAGCAGCTCGCGATTCAGGCGTAGCACCATCGGCAGTGGCAGCAGAAAGCAGTTGCTTGCCTTCTTTGACAGTGAAATCACGGGTAACAATTTCACGAGCGCGCTCAGGATACTTCAATTGCTTAGCCACATCTTCAAGATGTGTGCGCAGACCGTCGCCTTTCTCATTGACGAAATCAGTGAATGCTTGACGCTTCTGTTCTGCCTCTTGCTTCAATTGTGTCGCACGTTCGCGAGCTTGCGTAGCGAGTTGCACGACATCGTCAGTCGCCAGCGGTTCTTGAGCTTTAGCCTCTGCAAGAAAAGCACCGTCGGCAGCCGACTTAGCTGCTTCCTGAGATTTGAGCACATTGTGCAGAGCGACTACACCGGTCTTCAAGTCTTCAGCTCGCTCGACCGCAACTTCAGGAATTTCTACTTTGCGTTTCGGAGCGGTTGTGTCTGCCGCTTCGGTATTCTCAACCTTGGCTGCACTATCTGTAGTGGCATCACGCAAAGCCGGATTGATGATTCCAGATGCTTCAGTTCTGCTGCCATTAAGCATGTCGAGAGTGCTAACAGGCTTATCAACTGGCGCGTCCACAACAGGAGGCGTATCGGTTTTCTCAGCAGGCTTATCTACTGGTGTTTCCGAGCTAGGTGCATCCGCGCGACCTTTCCACTTGGAGGTTATATCTTCCAATCCCTTCTCAGTGTCAGGATCGCCATCGAAAGGTTTCTTACCGCCCGGCTCGTCTTTCGGTCCGACCGTATCATCGCCGCTCAGCAGGGCTAGACCTTCGCGAGGTCTAACTTCTGGATTCAGATTCGATTTAACTTTGTCTTTGAATTGCTCAATTTTGCTAGGTGCGCCAGCTTCGCCAGGACCAGCAAGAGCGTGCACTGCGCCAAATCCACCGCCAATCAAGGACATTTGATAAACAGACTGCGCTAGCTCTGTTGACGAAGCTAGCTCACCCGTCTTAACAAGCGAATGCGACTCTGTCGAAACGAAAGCCGCCGGAACGCCCGAGAGTACGCCGGAGGTAATAGGATTTTTGAGAATCGGTACAAGCGCCGATTTTTCCAGCATCGACGACCCAGCCAGACGGTTCAAACCTAAACCAGCTCCGGTCATGGTCATGAATGTCGCGGCGCCAATCGTTCCCTGAGTGCCTCTGTCGGCGAGGAATTGACTCAAATCGCCAGTGTGGTTGGAATCACTCGGACGCAAGAAAGCGTCGTAGCCAAAGCCGGTGATACCAGCCTCAGCCATGTTCATTCCAAAAGAAGTACGTTTTGCAAGAAGAGACATATCTTCCGCAGCCGTGATGCCGGTCATTCCAGCTCTCTCGACACCGAAACCGGCCGCACCCAGAGTGCCTTTGACACCCTTGTGCATGAGCATGAACGGTGCGAGCATGCCGACAGCGCTGCCAATCTGCTGCGCGTGCCAGTCGGCTGTTCCGAATTGCGCCGCCTTGGGCGCTTCCATAAATTGAACTTTCGAGGCAACGTTAGAGCCATTCCCCTTGAACGCGTCGTAAATTTGCGTGAGACCGGTTACCGGCTCCTGAACTGCGGAATACAAAGCAGAGTGCACTGCATCGCTGAGGATGTCAGAGGTGCTCTTATGCTCAGCCGGTGGCTGTTTGTCTTGTTCGCGAAGCCCGTTAGCTTCAACCATGGGGATGACCTTGTTGCTGAATCGCCTATCGCCTGATCTAAATATCCTGATCGTGCGATAAGGTTACGTTTAATTCTTTCCACGAACAATGGGGAATCTCCCATCCCGAACCCTAAAACCCCGCCTGGCGACCCTAAATGACCACCGAAACAAAATCAATTGGCATAATTGGCGGCGGCATCGCCGGTTTGAGCCTCGCTCACTTCATCGGCGAAGATTGCGAAATTCTGGAAAAGTCGCTGCACTGCGGTGGTTTGTGTCGAAGCTTCCAAAAAGATGGACTGACGTATGACATGGGTGGGCATGTTGTCTTCTCTGGCGACAAAGAAATTCTCAACCTCGACCTGAAATTGCTGCAAGGAAATATTGGAGCGCACCGCCGCAAAAACTCGGTCTGGTACAAAAACAGGCTGGTCAAATATCCCTTCGAAAACGATCTGGGTGTTCTGGACAAAGAAGATCTGTTCGACTGTCTGTGGGGCTTTTTGAACACTCCTCAGCGCCAGATGCGCAATTTCGAAGACTGGATGTATAACCAGTTCGGTCGTGGAATCACTGAGCGCTACTTGATTCCGTACAACCGGAAGATCTGGAAGTTGGCACCACGTTCGATGGCATGCGACTGGGTGGAACGCATTCCTAAGCCGCCTGCCGAGGACGTTTTAAAATCGGCTATCGGCATTCCGACAGAAGGCAATCTGGATCAACTTAATTTCTATTATCCGCAAAGCGGAGGATTCCAGGCTCTTCCTGATGCGCTCGAACAGGGGCTGAAAGGCACGGTCACCCGCGGATTTAATGTACAGCGCATACGCCGACGCCCAGACAAATGGGTTGTGTCAGGGCATTCAGGCGACCGCGTTTACGACGAAGTTGTCTCGACGATTCCTCTGCCTTATCTGATTAACGTGCTCGATGGGGCACCGGCGAGCGTCGGCACAGCCGCACGCGCACTGCGTCACAACGCGTTAATCGTGGTCATGCTGGGCGTGGTCGAGCCCAATAATTCAGACAACTTCGGGATTTATTTCCCGCAAGAACATCTGCCTTTCCACCGCGTTTGTTTCTACAATTTCTTCGACCAACGCAACGAGGCAGGCGCCTCACCGGTGGTGGCAGAAATCACCTGCATGGAAGGCGATCTGACCTGGTCAAAATCAGATTCTGAGCTGGTCGAGGCAGTAATCTCAGGTCTTGCCGGCGAGGGATTCATCGACCGAAACTCAGTCGTAACAAGCGAAGTGCAGAGAGTCAAGCAAGCCTACGTCGTATACGACCTCGCACGCAGTGACAATTTGCGCATCGTCAACGAATACCTGGATTCAATCGGACTGCATCGCTGCGGGCGTTTTGCAGAATTCCGATACATAAACTCAGATGCAGTGATGCGCTCAGCCAAAAACCTGGCAGGCAAACTGGGATACGACGGCAAGCCCAAACCCTTTGAAACGGAGATTTGAAGCGTCTGGCAACTTGAGAAGAGCTTACCTTCCGTTATCAGTATTGGTAAGATTGGAAATCCAGAACCGGAATCACTTATATGCCGAAGATATTAGTCGTCGAAGACGAACCAGACTTTTCCATCATCATTGGGGAGTGGCTCAAAAACGAGAACCACGTAGTCGAAGTCGTCGAAAATGGCGAAGATGCTCTGGACCGGCTTAAGTTCTATAAGTACGACGTGGTCATTCTGGACTGGATGCTGCCCGGCGTGAGTGGACTCGAAGTTTGCAAGGCGTTCCGTGAAAGCGGTGGCACGACGCCGATTTTGCTGCTCACAGCCAAGAAGCATGTCGACGAAAAGGAAGCCGGGCTTGATGCAGGCGCCGACGATTACCTGACCAAACCCTTCGAGATGAAAGAGCTGTCGGCGAGAATTCGCGCACTGCTGCGTCGCCCTGTCGCTATGACGGGGTCGGTGCTTCAGGTCGGAGAGCTGTCACTCGAACCAACCACTTTCAAGGTCACCCGCAGCGGCAAAGACATTTCGCTGCTGCCTAAAGAATTTGCGCTGCTTGAGTTTCTAATGCGCCATCCCAATCAGGTATTTAGCGCCGAAGCCTTACTGGACCGGGTCTGGTCCTCAGACTCAGAGTCTTCGCCCGAAACAATCCGCACTTATATAAAGAGATTGCGCAAGAAAATCGACGAAGAGGGCAAACCCTCCATGCTTTCCACCGTTCATGGCGTGGGATACAAGCTGGATGGGCTTTCCAGCTAAATTTTGTTTCCAAGCGATTTTTCCACAACTTTGCCACAAACGATCCGTATTCTTTCAATCATGGAAGACGGGAACGGATTGCAGAGGGTCGGATTAATGAGCAAGAATACTTCTCAAAGTGATTTCCAACGCATCAGCTTGAAAGAGCTTCAGTGCATTGCTAAGCCACAGAACAGAGAAGCTGACATGGTCGAATCCTACAACAAGTTCATCTCGAACACTCTCAATCACCTGCGCACCCTGTTGACCATACGCTCCGAACGCGAAGGTTACGCGCTCGAAGACTGAGTCCGAGGACAGCTTGTGCAGCAAGCTGCTCAGCATAGTCCGACCCACTGAAAATTGAATAGGCAGTGGAAGACAAATTCTTTCTACGAAGGGGCGGGCTCAGGTAACACTGAGCCCGCTGGGGTTCTAGGGTTATTTTGCTGTTAGAGCAGGCGCCTGGATCGGGTGATGCTAATCACTATCGGTGCATTATCACTTAAATCATCGAATGCAACATCTGCTCTGGTGACTCCGCAGGCGGTGGCGCTGCTTTTTGCGGTGGTGCTTCAATTACAAAAAACAAGCAGAACAGCAAACACTATATACGGTGCGCACTATTCCGGATAACCATTGCGGCACCACATATGGTTACTCAAACAAAACTCTAACTTGACATAAATAGAGTTTGTATACATCCTTCTAGTAGGCACCTATGGGAGGGTTGCGTCATCGAATCGTTTGACTTACTGGAGTTCCAACAGCGCGCACGAGACTTGTGCGATCCCAAAAAATTGTTTGAACTTTGGGAAGATATTTGTGCGCGTTATGACCGACGCGAAATCGGAAGCTATGAAGTGGAAGAGATGAAAGAGGTCATCTGGCCTAATTTGCAAGCCCTTGCATCATTGCGCCGGAGTGTCAATGAGACGCCTCCGGCACAATCGCATTCTATTCACAAGCTTGCTTAGCTGTTCTGCTTCCGCATAGCTTGGTTTTCTTGTTTTGCAAGAACGGCTCAATCAGCCGCTCAGCAATTAGGCTTCGCCTTGCAAGTGGGCTTCGATGAACCACAAGCGCAAGTCTGTTGTGCGCGAAATCTCAGTGTAGAGATCGGCTGTGTCAGCATCGAGATCTTCTGTCTTGGCGATGCCGGCGCGAACGTGCTTGCCATACGCAGCTAAGCGGTCAGCTACTGCGGTCAAGTGCTCTTTGCCGTCGATTGCATCGAGTGGATAGTCAGTCAATGGTGTTGCTGCAGCAGCCATCTTGATAGTGCCGTGGGCGGTGCTACCAATTGCTGTGATTCTTTCTGCAACCATATCAACGAATTCGTAGAGTTCGCCTGCGATCTGGTCGAAAAGCAAGTGCAACTGATAGAAGTCTTTGCCTTTGACATTCCAGTGAGCTTGCTTGACTTGAGACCAGACATCAAGAGTGGCTGCCAAGGTTTCGTTCAACTGATCGCTGACTTCTTTACGGGTTGATTCAGGTAAATCAATTCTGGATTTATAGAGTTTAGGTGGAGCGTGCTTAGTAGTGCTCGCCATGGTGTTTTACCTCGCCAAAAATTTGTGCGCAGACATCAAGGAAACTCAACGGAATTCCCCTCGAGATGTCGCATATACAAGACATCTCATTCTACCTTTATGGAATAGGATGATCCTTAAGCCGGATAGGTTCCGCTTAATTTTGTTAGTAATTAGATTTGCCGGCGCGAGTGGTGCACTGTGGGCAATTAGCGACTTCAGGCGATGCCAAAGCGATTGCGTTGCTCTTGAATACGAGACATTAATTCGTCTTGGTTCTGAGGTTTAGTGCCGTGCGTGTTTGGCAAGACAAGATACTCGATGGTCGGTCTCGTAGTGCCACCGCGTGTTGGACTTGGATTCAAGCCGATTTCAGCAGCTAGTGCCATCGAACCTTCGCCTGATTTGCGACCTGGACCGACGTCTCCGAAAACGGCAACTGCCATCTTTCCTGTATCGGTATTTCGTACCAGAACCATGTCACCGAGCTTGATTCCATGCTGCTGGTATTTGCCGGCTGGTAGCACCATATACGGCACTACTTCCGCATTAAGGGATTTGTTGTTGGCATAGCGCATGCTCGTGTTCGCTTGTCCATCGGGGTCGATCTGGCGAGCTCTCGGTGAACCGTCGGCGTCTACGGTCATTCCGGAGCGCAGGTAGACACCGCTATCTGTGCCGATTAAATGATGAGTCTGCTGTCTTGCGTCTGCGGCCGCTTTGTCGAGCGCCTGGCGTCCAGCTTGCGATCCCTGCGCGTCCAGCAAATCTTGCGGCAACCATGATGGATTGTCACCCGCTCTCGGTACCGGCGGACGGTCATTCTGTTTGAATGGATTCGGAATGCGATCGAGCGGCGATGGTGCATCCTGCTGGTCGGTTTCCCGTTCGCGTGGATTCCCTTTCCATGCGCGTTTTCCGCCCGAGTTTCTATCAGAGCCACTATCAGACCGACCGCCAGAGTCGCCCTGGCTGCCATCTTCTTCGCGCGCGGGAGCACCGCCAGATGATGTACCGTCTCCGTAAAGCTTCTGCAGAGCCTGTCCACCGGAACCGTACCAGTCTACAGGATTTCCAGATTTGTCTTGTTCCTGTTTGAATTTCCCGTTTTCGTCAGCGATACCGCGCATCGCTACGCGCTCTTTGCCGTCGGGTCCAGTCATCCACAGGTGAACCATCTCGTGCGAGCCACTCTGCTCGCGCTCAATGCGCATCTTATAGCTCTCGCCGTCAGCACCGCGCACTTCAAAGTTATTTTTTCCAGCTTTCGACATCTCACGCAAGGCGGTGAGCTTATCTTCAGGCGAAGAAGATTTGTCTAGAATTTGACCCGCACGATTTTGCGACAACTGCTCTAGAGCGCCACCAAACTTCTTTCCACCATTATCTGCGGCTTCGCCAGGCGTGGCTGCACCGTCTTGTTCCGTACCACCCGATTCATGATGTCTGTGACCATGATGCCCGTGATGGTGATGGTGGTGGTTCGAATGGAAATGCGATTGAACATGGCGCGAAAGGTCCCCTTCCGGAGAACCTTCAGCGTATCTGTGGATTTCTGTATGTCTGCTCGAATTGGGCGATTCGAATGTCATTAGACTCCTTGAGAACAGCTAGTATTGAGCGTTTTGCGCGAACTTCGCTCCTACACTTTGGTGAGCCAGAATTCCGTGTACATCACCTGAGGAGCGAAAGTTGTCTCCTGCGGCAACGCGATAATCTTTGTTGTAGCTAAGTACGATATGAGTGTCCGTATTGGAACGGCGATTGCTACTCGAACTCACAGGCTGCATCGGTAGTGGGTCTGCTTTTGCGACGAGCGGAGCTGGAGCGGGATGATTCACCACTGGTAGCGGCACATGAATTGGTTTGACATAAACGGATTTGTGCTGAGGCTCTGGTGTAGTAACGTGAACGGCTTGTCTGCTTGTTCTCAGCGATCCCTGGCTGTAGCCAATGACCGGAGACCAGTTCCAATGACCGAGGTTTTTGTCGCCTCCGACAAGCGTTTTCTCGAAACCTGCCGGCGTGACTACATACGAACCCGTCGTGTAGCGTACACCCGGGCGCCACTGTGACTGCGGTGGAAGATTCTGAGCGGGTTGGTAAGTTGGTGCTGCTGCTTGCTGTGCCTGCGCCGGAGCGGCGGCAGCCACAACGGCTGTCAACGTAAGCATGAGGTTTAAAATCTGGTCGCGCATAGTACTCCTTCGACCTATGCCAGGTAGAAAGTGGAAAATTCTGAGGACATATGTTTCCACTTTGAATTCTCCGGTAAAAGTGTTACCAATATATTTCCAACTCGCCTTTAAGCGCTCGGCTGCTGCAATTGACGTGTTGACAAGCAGTTCGGGATTGAGCAGACCGGAAGCACGCTTGAACTAACTGGATCGGCACTGACTGTTCCTATTTAATGGAGTCAAATTTGCGACGTTGTCCATAACTTCGTTCGCAATGACATCGCATCGACTTTATTCCTAGCCTGCGAAAATTTTCAAAGCGCAAATGACATAGTAATCGCCCATTCGTAGCCTGCGAAAACTTCCTGTATTTTCAAAGCGCTCTGTGGCGTTAAAAACCTGAGATTCTTTAGTTACGGGCATTTCGACAATCCGAACGCCATCAAATACGGTGGCACACGAAAGACTCTTAAATCAGTCCAACTGATTTGAGGGACAAGGCTCGAACACCAAACTAGCGCCTTCAGAGTGGATGCAATCACCCCTCAGTTAACCACTAAGGGTGACGCAAATTTATATGGTCCCTTGCTAGAATAAAAGTGGCAACCATATAAATCAAATACTGTACTCGGAGAGTTAGCAATTGCGAAATGATTCGAATGCGAACGTTGTTGCCGTGCAGACTATGACAGATGCATTGCAAGAGTTGCAGCACACGCTGCGAGAAGCTGAGAAAAACTACGGTCTACAGAGCGGGGAAGCCGGAATGGCTCTGTTGAAACTAGTTGAGTATCTTGAAGGGCAACCCGGAAACGAAGAGATTGTCAAACGACTCAATGAACGCATCGAAGAGATTTATCAAATCTATCTAGATGCTTGTGAAGAGTAGGCAGTCTCGAAAACAAGAATAGAGCCACCAGATGTGGTGCACACGAGGTGCACAATCGGGTAGCTGAATGCGGAACATCTTCGGATGTTTCGCAATTCTTGTTTGGATTCATGCGAATCTCTAGCCAACTGTTTTAAAATCTATTTGGTTAGAGATGAGGATCGGGCTCTGCGGTCGCCAAAACTATTTCTTTGCTTGATATTGTTGTTGTCCGCCGCACAGACAGCCGCCCCCGCTTCGGATTGGGTTGATGGTCCACAATCGGTGTTTCAGCTTCAGCCTCGCCGTCGTCCAGTCACTCCTCCACCGCAACAAACATTTCAACAAGACCAGCAACCAGATTCTGCGGTGAATAACTCGACCAACTCGCAAGATACGCAATCGAATAATTCTGCGAACGCAGGAATGGGCTCATCAGATCGACAGACCGAGATGCCTTCGAATATTCCAACGCTGGGAGTGACCAACGGTCAACGTCCAGCGGCGCCACATGCGCTCGAGGGCGGCGTGGAGGACTCAGAAACACGTCGAGCGCCTGCGACGGTTGACCAGAATGTCTGGAACGAACAGCCGCCGGCCGCTGGCGTGCCTCAATCGGCTGCCGTTGACCCGAAGATGTACAGTGGTTGGCTCAGTCAAACGCATCCAGATCTGACAACGATGGCAAAAGATTCGGTCATCGAAGTCAAAGGACAGTGGGACGATGCTGGACATGCTTTGCACAACTTTGGCTTCAATTTCACGAGAATCGCTCCCAGCGCGCTTGCGAAGACGCCGTTGACGAATACGAACGTAATGATTGTCGATTGCGCCGGAGAGATTCCGTCTGCGTCGCTGGAAGTAATCCGAAACTTCGTTGCAAACGGCGGATATCTGATTACAACAGACTGGTCGCTGGATAACTGCCTGGCTCGCGCCATTCCTGGCTTTGTCTCATGGAATAGTGCAAATTCAATTTCAGAATGTGTTGATGCAGCGATCAATCGCAGTGTTACTGCAAGCGACGACTCGGACTTGCTACTGAATACGGTATCACGTGCATACTGGAAGCTCGATGATAAATGTCAGATGGTGAAAATCAACCGCCCAGATGCTGTCACAGTTCTGGTGCACAGCAAGCGCCTGGCGTATCAAGATCCAAATCGCACCTTCGCTTTGACAGGGCGCGAAGGCTTTACTCCCAACACGATCGGAATTCTGGCGTGCACTTTCAGATACGAAAAAGGCAGAGTGCTGCATCTGGTCGGACACTTCGATAACAACACCGATTTGGCATTCAAGAATTCGCTTCCAGATCCAGCACCACGTATCGGCATAAGTTTGAGACAAGCCATCGCCGCAAACTTCATCGCTGCAGGATTGGCAGCCAATCCGCATCCATTACAAAAAGCTGGAAAATAATTCGTTAAACCAATCCAACAGCCGTTGCAAGAAAGCGCAAACTATCCTCTCTCATCGCATACGTGCTGTCGTGTCCGTCCGCCTCATAAGCTTTGAGAATTATCGGAGCATCACCCGTTTGCCCGTGTTGCAGAGCAGCAGCCAGTTTGTAGGCGTGAGCAGGCGGAGTTACAGGGTCGCTGGTGCCAACTTGAATGAAAGTTGGAGGATAATTCTGCGCACGTACATTGTGATATGGCGAGTATTTCAGTAAAGCTTCAGTCAGCGCAAGAGTTGATGCCGTTCCGAGTTCTGCACTGCTGTAGGCTATTTTGTAGTCGCTGAGTCCGAAGAGATGCCAGCGAAGCATATCACTCAATGGTGACGAGATACATGCTGCACCGCACAGGTCAGGGTTTTGCGTTATGGTCGCCCCGACAAGCAGCCCTCCCTTGCTTCCACCATAAATAGCAAGCTGCGAAGGCGTAGTAAAGCCCTCATCGACGAGGTGGCGCATGCAGGCAGCAAAATCATCAAACGAGTTTTGCATCTTCTCCCTACATGCGTCGTAATGCCAATCTGTTCCAAATTCATTACCACCGCGAATAACGGCGCTAGCAAATACGCCCCCTTGCAGCATCCACGCATCTGCGATCTGGTCATGCTGCGGAGTTGCTGGAACTCCATAACCGCCATAGCCCGTCAGCAACAGCGGACGGCGCCGGTCCCACTTTAGACCCTTTAATAAGCCAACGAAAATAGATATTCGTGTGCCATCGATACTTTTCAAAGGCAATTGCATCACCTCGAATATCGAGTCACGCATCGCCGACGGTATCATTGGCTTTAGCGCAAATGAGTTCTCTGAAAATCTGTAAATGGTCCTGGGGAAATCAATACCTTCAATTCGCAGCGTAGTCGTCCTTTCATCCAATGTTCCATAATCGGAAATCGTCGCGAACCGGCTCGGTAGGCGAAGCTCCCTGTGCAAAGCTGGCTCTGTCCAAATGAGGGTTGTTCTAGCTTCTTGATAGTACTCAGCGAGAAAACCATTTGTGTGCTGTTTGGCCCAGATCAGCGTGTCCTCGTTTTCGGCTAACTCAACGCGTTCTTTCAAGGTGTCTCGGTCGAGCGAAATCAATTTGCGGCGCGGAGCATCACGGTCTGTTACGAAATAAAGCTTGGAAGAATCAGCTCCAACAAATATGTCTTCCGAATCACCGGCTCGAACTTCCACGAAGTTGAGCTCGGCAGCGCGCAAGTCAGCGTACAAAATTCGTGTGTTTTGATTGGTGTTTGCAGTTACAACACCCAAACTCAAGCACAGCGCAGTATCGAAAATTCGCCAGCTAGTTGATCCCGAATGAACATACCGCGCGACAACAACATCCTTCTTTGATCGCTTTTTCTTCAGATGAATCGTTAGCTGTCCAGCAACGTGCCTTCTATAGATAATGTCGTCAGAGGGAGTAAAGATGGCGCACGAGGCTTCGAAAGACGAACTATCTTGATTCGTATTGAGATCACGCAAGCGAAACTTCGATAGTTCCGTCTCTTTTTCGTTGGTGGTGAAAAGAAGCTTTGTTCCAGCTGAATTGGCGTGCCAGTGTATCTCCTCACCATCGCTGCGTATGACTTGCGTTGGAAACTGCCCCCATTTCTTAACTGAAAAAAGATGCTTCTTTGGAGAACGGTAGAAAATGCGTTCGCCGAAACGCTTTGGACACGACTGAAGGGCTTCAGACGCATCTACTTTCTTACTCAGTGCACTCCATTCGCATGGCACCGCAGTCGATACCAGGATTGTCTGCGCGAATTCATTTTGCTTTTCTATCCACTCATTACGTTTTGCATCAGAAACTTCCAACCAACGATATGGGTCTTTCACAGATAATCCATGTACACCTTCTTCGAGAGAAATCCGCTCTGATTCAGGCATGTGCACTTCTTGGTTTATACGAGCTTTTGATTCACCCAGAGCGGTTTTTAGTTCATCCGAGTAATGCCTCTCGTTGTTTTCTTCGCTCAGAAAGCGTTCCACTTTCGCTAAGCTCCAGCGAGATAGTGGAAGAGCAAGTATTTTTTCAATCACGCCGGAGTCAATGGGCGGCTGCTCAGTCGCATAGTCGAGCGCCATATCAACTAATACCGAAAGAAGTGGACCGCGCAGATGAGGCTGCATCTTTTCTCGGAAAACACCGGTGAGATATTTACTTACAAGAGTATTTTCGACACCATCCTTCTCAGATTGATTTTTCGCAGAAGCGTACCAAGTCAGAGCCTCAAACAGTTCCTGCTCATTCCCAGATTCTCTTTTGAAACACAACACGCTTCCATGAAAGTAATAGGTCGCTTGTTCGACTTCAACGTTTGAGTAGTAACAAATTTTGCCGAGCAGCAATAATTTGCGCCCAATCGCAGCGTCACCGTTTCCAGATGAAACCGCGGGCATCACATCACTTACTTCATTCCACAAAGGAATAATCGACGAATTTACGTTTTCGATATACTCGTAAAATTCGTTCTTCGCCAAGCCCAAAAGAATCGGACTCCGCTTATCGATTAAGTCATGTGATTCCCGCTTGCCCAAAGTTTTCGATTGCGAAGTATATTTTCTACTTATTCTTGCCTGCGTCTGGCTTCTTAACTGCGACTGTTGCTGTTTTCGAAGCATCCGCATCGTTTAGTGACCAATCATTTGGCTTATAGACGACTGCATAGTCAGTCAGTTGATCTCCGGTCGGCAGGTCATCCTTAATGCTGTCAGGAAGATTTTTTGCGAGGTAGGCAAGCACAATCTGATCATCAGTCGGAGGCGGCTTGCGAGCCGAAATGCCTGATGCCTTGGCGAAATCGAGCGGGAACCACTTGAAGATTTGAGATACGGTGATTGTCTTTTTCTTCGGATCGATGTTGATGTTATTTTTGTCACTCAAGAATTTTTCCTTGCAAGAAGCCATGTCCGTTTCCCAAGTTTGCGAAACGAATGCTTTCTTGCGTGGAGCCGCGCAACCTTTCGCCGCAGGCACTACAGCGAAGTGAACTTCGGGATAGCGGAAGGCTCGAAGGATATCGTGTTCGATCTGCTCCAGAGTGTATTTCTTGCCTGCGACAGTTACCTCATATTTTTCCCAGGCATCGGGTACCTGTCGGAAACTGTCTGCCGGATAATAGGGACTGGTGCCGTGAATGGGGTAATGGTCCAATACAAGCTTCACGGTAAAGGCGTTGTATGCATTCATCCACAACGCTTTGCGCTGGTCGTGCGTCATGTCGTCGAATTCTTCAGGAGTAATGTCGGCTAGCTCCTTCAGATACTTATCCAACATTGCCGGCTTCTTCTGCCATTCGGCGTAATGAATCAAATCGCCGTCTACATACTTTTTCAGCTCGTGCGTCCACAGTTTGTGCTGATTGTCGAAAGCCGCTAGCGATGCACTTCCGTGCGCGAAGAGGAGAACCAGAGGAACGAGAATAAAGCGCTTTTTCATTTCTTTGCCGTCAATGATTTGATCCGTTTTTCCACGGAAGCTACGTCGTACAGGGGCGCCGAGCAGGTTTCTCCTGCACAAACGAAAGTGGCTGGTTTAGCCAATTTCGGATATTCAACGTCAGTTCGAGGTGGTGGTCCCTCACTGCGGTCAATCCATTCTATACGTTTATAATCGGATGGATAAGCAAGACATGCTGAATGCAGTTCGGCTGCAGTTGCATCAGTCTTCGCACCAACAGTAACCAAATGCGCAGGGTCAGTACTGCCTTCCAAATTCGCAAGCAGGAAACCTGCTACCAGCACGTGTCGAGTACGGGCGACTGCAGGTGCAGCAAGATATTTCATCCCCTGCGTGTACAGCTCCTTATCTCCAGCTCTACCGGTGTACTGATAGAGCAGATTGCCGAATCGTGCCACCATTACGTTCTCATCGATCAGCGGAACTGATTCTACGCCACTAGCACTAGCAGCGGTGGCATATCCAGCTTTGATACCAGGTTTAGGGGAATAAGCAAAATGCTTCGAAATGAAATCCGAGGTCTGTTCCGCTCGCTTTAGCCAGGCTCTGTCGCCTGTCGCCGTATAGAGCATCAAAGAAGCACGCCCCATCGATGCCGCATCGCCGAGATACGGACCAGCAGCGTCTTTTTCATCATGCCGATAGCCACCATCACTGGTGCCCCTGTGCGCCACAATCCAATCAGCAGCTTTTATCGCCTGCTCCAGATACTTCTTCTCGTTGGTAGCCATGTACAAGTCGCATAAAGCGGATATCGCCCAACCATTTTCACGAGCATATACATGTTTGTCTATGGACGGAATGCCTTCCTTTCGGCGCCCAGCATCATCAAGCGCAAAATATTCGCCGCTGTGCTTACCTTTCACGAGGTCAGCATCCTGACTCGTATAGAAAGCGCCTTCGGGGCTCATCAAAAATCCTTCGAGATATCGATGAATGTTTTGTGCAGCTTTCAAGTAAGCGGGATCTTTCCAGAGCAAGTATCCAAGCGTGTAGACACGAATATCCTCAGCCTGCATCTGCATAATTTTTTCAAAGTGCGGGTGGTCCCAATCGCCTTGAGCAGAGTACTGATAGACACCACCCCAAACAGGATCGATCAGCTTTTGTTGCTGATTCAAAGTCTCTCTGGCGCGAAGCTCCTCTGTTTTGTCTCCCTCGATCGCCTTTGCTATTGCATATTCAACGCTGTCCCAATCCAAAAACTTCTGCTGAAAACCCCATGCACCATCCTTAGTGTCATAGCCATCTGCGTGCGCCTTCTCCAATTCCTTTTTAAGCGCAGGGCTCAACGCCCCCTTTGTCGAGAAAGATGATGGTCTCTCGATCTTAGTCTTCTGCAAATTAGGATGGGCAACAACACTATTCAGAGTCGCAATCATCTCTTTTGGTGGAATGAACCCCTGGTGAATCTCCAACTCTTTGCCGGAAGGATTGAAGAATACTGTTGCAGGCCAACCGTAATCTCCATATCTGTTGGATAAATCAGGTCTCGAATCTTGATCCACTTTCACGGCAATGAAATTTTTGTTGAGCAATGCACGAACATCAGAGCGACTGTACGTCTTCTCGTCCATCACATGGCACCAGTGACACCAAATAGCCTCGAGATCGAGCAGAACGAATTTGTGCTGAGCTTTGGCACGCTGAAAAATATCAGGGGTCCAGCTCTGCCACTTCACAGGTTCGGACGGCGCGTCTTGTGCCGCGCCAATTGGTTGCTGCGAGCTCAAACCAAGCGATGCAGCCAGCGAAAAAGTGCAGAGAACGGGTTTCCAGAACGAGCGAACCTTCACATCCAGACCTCGCTATGCCTCTGAGGTATGGATGATAGCACTGAGAACGGCTGAGCGCCCGTTTTCAACAGGCTCAGCCGCAAAATTCAATCCTAATTGTTAGCCCTGTGCCCGAAACGAAGCTCTGAGTCAGAAGAGATTTCGTTAGTACGCTCTAGCTTATATTTCAGATTTGGCTTCAGTCGTCGGCGTTAAGCAACGACATTGGCACTGCGCTTATCGTCGCCTGGCTTAGCAAAGCCACCTCGGCGCCCGAAGCTGAACAGTACCAGTCCAGTCCGTGGTGTCTCGACCGGTGCGTCATGCTCAGCAGTGCGAGCAGTGAAGCCGTCCAGAAGGTCAGCACTGCTGTGGTGCGTACCCTGGTCGTCTGAATGATTAGACATAGTCCACTCCTTTTGGTTCCATGCTGGAGACGGGAGGGTTCCAAGAAAGGTTCCAACATTTTTTTGAATTATTTTGAGCCTCCTTTCCATCCATTTATCCGCCAATCATCAACTGACAGTTCCTGAACAGGCATGACCACTGGCACTACCGACTAATGTCCAACGGCTATCTTGCACTTGTTATCTGGGAAAAGTTTAAAGCGGTTGCATTAAGGTTCGTCATTCTGGCGGGTTCCAAGACATACTCAGCTCGAAAAAATTTGTAGAATTGCCAGACCTATTTGGTGAATTTGTTGGCGGTGACGGAGACCATAAATGCTCGTAAAAGACGCAGAGAAGCTGGCTTACCAACTTTTGCAGGAGCACGGACTCGATAACTGGACCTACGAGACTAATAACAGAAAGCGAACTCTCGGACTCTGTTTCTCTCAGTACAAGCGGATTGAGCTGTCTGTTCACTTTATCGAAAACAATCGCCCGGAAGTGGTGCGTGATACGTTGCTGCATGAAATTGCACACGCGATCGTGGGTTCAGAACAGGGTCACAACGCGGTCTGGCAAGAGATGGCTGAGCAACTCGGATGCACGCCGAAGCGGAAGAGCGCAACAGCGGTTATGCCTCCTGGTCCGTGGCAAGCCACCTGCAGGGGATGCAATCGATTATTCTCCAAGCACCGAAAACCGAAATATATATCCGGTAATTCCTGCGCATTGTGTGGACCTAAGCTCGGGAGGCTGTTCTACGAGTATAAGGCACCTCGCTTGACCGTGCCGAAGGGAGCAGCGGCGATGGAAAAAACCAACGTAAGCTCGAAATAGGCTTCCAGCAGGGCTTGAAGCAAAAACATTTTCTCGGGTGGTAGCACATGCGGTGCGGACGGGGAAACTGGCTCTAGCAGCCAATCTACAGCGCCTTGCGCCGAGCCGGATGAGCTATAAGCTGGCGGTGTTCACGGTTTCAGAGACAAGAACCTCTTGACTTCCTATCACTGTAAGTACTAGACTGGTACGTAAGCATGCAGATCAGCTCCCAGAAGGGATCTGAGGGCTAAACGGATCTGATGTTTCAAGGTGATGCGACATGAAAAATTTGGAGCTAGTTGCGATTGTTCTACTACTGATCGGTGGAATCAACTGGGGTCTTATCGGTGCATTTAACTACAATCTCGTCACAACAGTGCTCGGCGATGGCAGCACTATGACACGCGTTGTGTACGGACTTGTAGGGCTGGGAGCGCTTTACGAAGCATTCAAAATGATGCAGAAAAAAGCGGCCTAGTTTCAGGACGACGAAATTTCTACGGCTGAAAACTTATAACTGAACTGAAGAAGAGTTACGCAGATAAACGTGCGTCATCGGACTTCGCCAATGCGGCTTCGATATATCTGATCGGAGCCCATTCATCCGCGCTGTCTTTCGTTTGCTCCAGGGCTTCCAAGATCAGTTGGGCGTTTTCAGGCATGTCGAAGCGTTCGTAATACGAAGCCAGCCAGATAAGCTCTTTAATTGAGGTCGATTGTTCAGACATCTGCAATTCACCATCGTGCTATTGCCACCCGTTTGAGACGGGAGCTACTCGATGTTTTGTTCCACTGTTTTGAATCTATTTAACTCACGTCTGCTTTGACGAGAGTGTCAGTGCACGCACTTTTCAGCTCAGCAAAGAGTTCAGCGAGAGCAGACTCTCTATTTGAAGGGTTGCGCTCGATAATCTCGATTATTTTTGAGCCGACAATTACACCATCAACGCCGACTTCTAGAAGTGCGGCTGCCGTCTGCTTGCTGGACACCCCGAAACCGGCACAAATTGGAAGCTTGCTCAGCTCCTTCATGCTCTTGATTAATGCTCCAAGCGACGAAAGGTCGTTTGCAGATTTGTCTGTCCCGGTAACTCCGAGGCGAGATACAAGATATATGAAGCCACCAGCATTGGTGGCAATCTTTTCGAGGCGTTCTTCTGTTGTCACAGGCGATACGATAAAAATCAGATCCACGCCGCTAGCCTTTGCAAACGGCAGAACTTCATCTGCCGTCTCGACGGGAAGGTCTGCGATCAGAACGCCATCAATTCCAGCGTCTTTCGCTTGCTGGAAAAAGCGCTCGACGCCCACGGCCAGCACGACGTTGTAATAGACGAGAATGCCGATGGGAATGTCGCCATCAAGCTTACGGACATCTTTGATCAGTGAAAAACAGTCAGCCGTTTTAAATCCAGACTCTAGCGTCTCGAAGGCAGCCTTTGCGATTACGGGACCATCGGCGACGGGATCGCTAAACGGAAAACCAAGTTCCAGTGCGGATGCGCCAGACTCGATCATAGTTTTGATTATGCTCAATGACTGCGCTCGATCTGGATAGCCCAACACGGTGAAAGGCATGAACGCTTTTTCGTTTTTCTTTTGCAACTGCTCGAAGCGAGTTTGATAACGATTACTCATGTCTGAGAACCTCCGCCAGATCTTTGTCTCCACGCCCAGAAAGATTGATTAATACTCGTTTTCCTGGTTTCAGCTCAAGGCACAATTTTTTGGCATATGCAAGCGCATGGGCGCTCTCTAACGCCGGAATGATACCTTCTTTGCAGGACAATTCTTTAAATGCAGCGAGTGCTTCTTTGTCGTCAACCGATACGTAAGTCGCTCTGTTAATCTCCTGCAAGTAAGCATGTTCAGGACCAACAGAGGGATAGTCCAGACCGGCGGCGACGCTGTGCGCTTCGATGATCTGACCATCATCATCTTGCAGAACCATGCTCTTCATTCCGTGCAAACAACCTGGTTTGCCTTTGCTCAAGACAGCACCGTGCTTGGTGCTAGCCAAACCGTGACCGGCAGGTTCAACACCAATCAAATTCACTGTGGGATCATCGAGAAAGCCGGAGAACATGCCGATTGCGTTCGAGCCGCCACCGACACAGGCGATCACATAGTCAGGCAATGCCTGATATCGCTCGAAGAATTGTTGCCGCGACTCGCGACCGATTATGCTTTGAAAAAACTTCACCAGGGTTGGAAACGGATGCGGTCCGGCTGCCGTTCCAAGCAGATAGTGAGTGTTTCCGAGATTTGTGATCCAATCTCGCAGCGCTTCGTTGATTGCATCCTTGAGAGTTCTGCTACCGGTGGTGACCGGATGAACGGTCGCGCCCATCAACTTCATGCGCTGAACATTCGGCTGCTGACGAGCGATGTCAACTTCGCCCATATAAATCTCAGTTTCCATATCCAGCAGTGCACCAGCCATCGCGCAGGCGACTCCGTGCTGCCCGGCTCCCGTTTCGGCGATGATGCGAGTCTTGCCCATCATCTTTGCGAGTAATGCTTGACCCAGCGCATTGTTAGTCTTGTGCGCACCACCATGCAAAAGGTCTTCGCGTTTGAGAAATATCTCCGCGCCCCAATTTCGAGAGAGATTTTTCGAGTAATACATAGGCGTCGGGCGTCCGGCGTAATCACGAAACAGATTGCCGAGTTCACCCATGAAGCCTTTGTCGTCCTTGGCTACAAGGAACGAAGCTTCGAGCTCTTCGAGCGCCGGCATCAATGTTTCAGGAACATAGACTCCACCGTAAGTACCGAAATATCCAAGCGTTTTCATCAGGACATTGCCTCTTCAGGAACTACTTTTTTGTTTTTGACGGCGTTGCAAAACGCATTCATTTTAGTCACATCTTTGACGCCCGGTGCTTTTTCGACGCCCGAGGCGACGTCTACGAAAGTGGGCGAAATTCTTGCCAATACGCCTTTTACATTCGTATGATTCAAACCACCAGCGAAAAAATACTCGCCGATTGAGGGAATTGCTGCAACCTTCTCGACGGCAAAGTCGAGCCACTGGTCGAAATCCAAACCTTTTGGTTTGTCGAAAAGAATATAGCTGGCTTTACTGTACCGGCCTAAATTGGCGCGCAATGAATCGAGGTCAGCGTCCGCGGTTATCTCTATTACTTTGATTACAGGAGCGTTGACTTCACTACAATATTCAGGCGATTCATTGCCGTGCAGTTGTACGAAATCGAAATTCAGCAGGCTAGCAAGACGATTCACTTCCTCGATCGCACTATTTCTGAACACGCCAACGATCTTTGCCTTTCCACGCACTTCTGGCAAAATCGCCTTTGCACCAGATTCATCTACCGCACGATCACTACTTTGAACAAAGATGAATCCGAGAAACTCAGCACCAGCAGCGATGGCATCGCGAGCATCCTGCGCATTAGTGATACCGCAGATTTTAACGCCTGTACTCACTATTTAGACCTCGCAGGAACAGACATGTTGGCGAGTTCTGCCATCAGCTCTTCCATGTTGTCGCTTTTCATCAGGGCTGAGCCGATGAGAAAATTCGAGCAGACTGGCAGCAATCTCTCCATGTCGGACTTTTCCAAAATTCCACTTGCAGAAATCAAAATCGTATCAGAAGGCACCCTAGCTGCTAGTCGCTCGGTTGTGCCCAGGTCCATCTCAAACGTACTCAAATTACGATTGTTGATCATGATGATCGAAGGCTTGATACTCAGAGCGCGCTGCATTTCGTCTTCTGTTTGTACTTCGACGATTGCGTCCATGCCGAGGTTTTGAATGCAAGCGTAAAGAGTTTGTAGCTGTTCATCATTCAAAATCTTCACGATCAGAAGCACAGCTTTTGCACCGCATTCACGTGCTTCATAGCACTGATAAACATCAATCACAAAATCTTTGCACAGTGTCGGCAACTGGCTCTTCTCGCTGATTTCGGCAAGCAGCTCAAGACTACCACCAAAATACTTTTCGTCTGTGAGCACCGAAACGGCACGAGCATGTTTGTTGTACGATTTCAAAATATCGTCCACATTCACTGCTCCGCGAAGAACACCGGCAGAGGGCGATTTTGGTTTAACTTCGCAAATCAAGTTCACCCCGGGTTGACGTAAGGCGGCTGCAAATTCGTGATTAGCGTTAACAACCTTGTCCCGAAAAGAATCCAGCGAACGTGATTGAATGCGCGCAGCGACTTCGAGTTTTTTGTTTTCGACAATCTCGTCAAGCTTGGTTGGCATACATTTGCCCTCCATTCTCAAGCATTAACAAACCAGGCATAAGCCCTCCTGCACTGCTCGTATTTTTCGGCGACGGCACCTGTTAGCAGCAGTTCACGCGCCAATTCTACGCCTTCTTCGATACTTTTTACTTTTCCAGCAACCTTAAGCCCTGCACCGGCATTGGTGCACACAATATTTTGAAAGTAGGGCTCGGCACTGCCCACTAGCACTTGATGAAAAATTTCGTAATTGAGTTCAGCAGTCAAAGTCTCGGGTGGTAGATCAACCGTGCATGTATTTTCGAATGCACGCAACGCAGACATTTCGCCTGGTTCGACCTCAAAATAATTGCTCGTCGCGCAGGGATCGAATTCATCCAACCCGCGCTCTGACCGCACGACGATCGCCTTCTCTGTGTGTTTGTCTGTGCTCAGGTAAGCAGTAACAAGGTGTTGAACCACAGCATCGCTCGTGCCCATCAATCGAAATTTGGGATTGAGTGGATGCAACAAAGGACCGATCGAATTGAATATGCTCGGTCCCGGTAAGGAGCGGCGAATTGCCGCTAATTTAGCCAGGCTTGGATAATAGTAAGGAGCGTAAAGAAACACCAAACCCACGCTATCAAGCAATTCAAACACATGCTCAAATGGAATCGATGCTGGTATTCCAAGCGCTTCGAGCAGATCAAAACTTCCACTCAAGCTACTAGCCGAGCGATTCCCGAACTTCGCCACCTTCACGTCCGCCGCAGCCAGGACAAATGCAACGGTGGTCGAAGTATTGAAGTGCGCGAGTTTACTACCACCGGTGCCACTGCAATCCATTGCGTTGATGGTGCCATCGAACTTGAATTCAGATTTGGCCTTTACAGCGTTTATGAATGCGGTCAAAATTCGCAAGTCGATGCGATCGCTACTTAAATCGAGCAGTAGCTGCCGAATCTTATCCTCCGGCAACACACAGTCAACCAGGTTGCTGATCGTCTCTTCGCTCAACATTTTTCGACGAAATTCCTCAGCATTTTATGCCCTTCCGGCGTACCAATCGATTCAGGATGGAATTGAACTCCATACAATCGGTCAGTTTTGTGTTGCAGAGCCATGATTAATCCCTGCCCATTTTCCTGCGCTGTAATCGTTATCTCAGTCGGCACAGTAGCCGCGTCCGCCACCAGAGAGTGATATCTCATTGCTTCAAACTCTTGCCCAAGCCCATCAAACAACGGTGTATCAGCCTTGACCTGAACCTTGCTCGTTTTTCCGTGGATTATTTGCGGCGCCCGCACAACCTTACCGCCGAGGTGGTGAACAATGCCCTGGTGCCCCAGGCAGACACCGAGAATAGCGGCATTTTTTAACGCCTTGCGATTAAGAATCACGTCTTTGCAAACACCGAAGTCTGAATCATTACCAGGGTGACCGGGTCCGGGCGACATGACAATTCGGTCCGCTTGCAGTTTTTGCAAATCATCCAAACTGATTTCATCGTTTCGGAAAACCTGAATCGGTTCCGAAACGAGAGGCTGCAACATTTGATAGAGATTGAATGTAAATGAGTCGTAGTTGTCGACGATTACAAGTTTCATTTGCTGCTTACCTCCGCGTATTTAACGGCTTGCAGCAAACTTTTCGCCTTGTTGCACGTCTCTTTGAACTCACTGAGCGGGTCAGAGTCATAGACGATTCCAGCACCGGCATTTACGTGCACCTGACCGTCTTTGACAAGAGCAGAGCGGATTGCGATTGCGCCATCCATATTTCCAAGAAAGTCGAAGTAACCTACTGCCCCTGAATATATGCCTCGTTGCTCGGGCTCGAGTTTAGAGAGCAGTTGCATTGCGCGGATTTTAGGTGCACCGGATACAGTACCAGCAGGGAAACAACTGCGGAATGCATCGAAACAAGATTTACCTTTCGCAAGCGTGCCCATTACTTCGGTGAAAAGGTGCATCACATGCGTGTATTTGGTCAAACAGGCGATTTCGCCGATTTTCACACTGCCCGGTTCGCATACACGACCAAGATCGTTTCGACCCAGGTCAACGAGCATACGGTGCTCTGCCATCTCTTTCTCATCAGCTTTCAATTCGCGAGCGAGCTTCTCATCAGCAGCTTCGTCTGCGCCCCTCGGGCGTGTTCCGGCAATAGCACGCAAAAGCACATTGCCATTTTGCGAGCGCACGAATGTTTCAGGAGAAGACCCCAGATAAACAAAATCCGGACACTTCAGGAAGTAGGCATATGGAGACGGATTCGTTGCTTGCAGGGCACGATAAATATTGATCGCCGGAATTTTGCAAGGAGCCGAGAAGCGCTGTGACAGAACGATTTGGAACGCCTGCCCTTCGGCTATGTACTCTTTGGTGGCAACCACTGCATCAGTGAATTGTTTTTCTGAGAACGGACCCGAAACGTTTTCGAAAATTTCGCTCTCGTTCAAAGGACGTGACGGAATTTCTTGCGGCGGCAATTTCATCGGCGATAACGCTTGCTCTAATAACTGGCGGGCATGCGCTTCTCCGCGATGCGAGACAAAACTCACTTTGCGATATTGCTGATCGAAAATCACTACCGAATCGTACAGCCCATAGCGTCCATCAGGTACATCAAAGGGTGCTTTTTCCTGTCTCGGAATATTGTCCAGAGCGCTGACAACGCCATAGCCCATGTATCCAACCAATCCACCGATGAAAGGCAATTCGAGTTTCTGAATAACAGAATTCTTCAAGAACTCTTTCAGCTTTTCTGTGCCACCAAAGGTTGTTGAAACAAACGACTCGATCTCTTGTTCCAATAACTCAATGGGATTGCGCGTAGTTACGACCCTGCTTGCGCCGCTGTGTTCTTGGATTTCGGCACTTCCGTCTTTTAGCGAAATCGTTCTAATCGGGTCGATTCCGACAAGAGAAAAACGAGCCAATCGCCCATCGCCTTCCGTACTTTCGAAGAGAAATCCGTCCTTAGACAACTGGCTCAGATTGTGGAAAACTGAGACCGGAGTTCCAAAGTCTGAAGCGACAGTGATAACGGCAGTTTTGACCTCACCTTGATTCAAAATTTCGTCGGGTTTATTCATAGTCGGTTGTTGCATATCCTTTCTCCAAAAACAAAATGACCGCCAGCACCTCACAGGTAAGCTCGCGGTCAATGAATTCGGTTTGGTGTTCGAAAAAGACTACCAACCCGGCATAAGCTTACCTGGCTGTTGCGACCAGCGCCACCAACCTTCTAAGCTTGTACGGATTGTTTCGAGATAACACATTTTCGTTTTCGCTCGACCAGAGAGTGAAATCGTAGCACACGAGTCGAGAATGACAATACGTTTTCAACTTTTGCGAAGCGAATTGCAATTAGATGAAGTAACTGCCGACCCAAAGCGCAGCCAGGATAAGGAAAACGATACCCAGGCGAAAACTTGTCGAGCCCGAATTGTCCCTCGTCGAAGCTGACTGTCCGGCTTTGCTGATCATAAACAGCAGCAACGCAATACCAAGGAAAACGATCGGAGCGAGATAGTGTAGGAACCAGAGCGGAGTATTATCCGGCAGCTTGACGATGCAAATTTTCGGAGGGCGATTGTATCTTGGTATTTGAACGCTTTCGCGCAGCACTTTCTTACCGTTTGTCAGTGCGGTCAAATAGATCTCGTTCGGTTTCGATCCCGCAATCAATTTTCCATCACGATCGAATCCATGTATAAAAAACTCTTTTACTTCGCTGTTAGGCAGTGTGTGTGTTGCATTCAAACAATGCACAGCACCAGGATGGCCTGCCGCCTCCTTCAACCATGCGGCGCTACTTGCTGAAGTTAAAACAGTTGCCAGAGGCAAATCACTGTGAGGCACATCGACGAATTCCTCGACATCCATATTGGGCGCATCCAGATGATCGACCGATGGTTGCTCTGGTTGTTTCGTCACAGGATTGATCGCCATGTCACCAAGGACGATATCACCGTTTTGTTTGGGATACTTTCCAGAACCGAGATACCATTGATTCGCCAATCTTTCGGCAGCATCGATTTGACGGACGACGCGCATTTCTGGACCATTTTTCGAATACAGCACGGTGCCGTCTTCCCGACGCAAACCTGATGGTGTCTCTTCGAACCAAATTTCCTTATTCAATAAAGAGCTCAAGATCGAATCTTTGAAATCGAGTAAATCCGGCCCCATTTTTGTGATGGTGCAAGGCAATGCGACAGCATTTATTTTGTAGGTAGGTTCGCCCTTTGGCGAGACGACCAGGTCGATTTGTCCATCGGCAGTTTTGTAAGAAACGTCCCGAACTTTTATTTCGGCACCATTTTTTGCGGCTTCAGAGTTCCAGGTGTTGAACATCATGTAACCGCAGAAAATCATCACACCGAGAACCACAAACGAAATGATCATTCCGCTAGAACGGCGCACCGCAATCAAGAATGCTTGTTTCGCATCTTCAGTCGCGGCGTCGGTTCTCTTAACGTCTTTTGCTTTCGGCGCGACCGGAGCTTCTGTTTGATACCGCGATGCATTTCTGCTCGCTACTGCATTTGCTCTGGGTTTAGTACCTTCATCGAAGGGATTTGGCTCACGATCTCGCGATCCAGGCATGTTGTTATTCGTGCGTCGGGGACTGCCAGACGGTGGATTCATCGCATCAGGAGATCCGGTTCGTCTCGGCGACGGTCCCATCGCATTTGGGGAGCCAGTTCGTCTCGGAGATGGTCCCATCGCGTTCGGGGAGCCGGTTTGCCTGGGAGATGGTCCCATCGGATTCGGGGAACCAGTTTGTCCTGGCGGCGGTGGATTCATCGCGTTCGGAGAGCCAGTTTGCCGTGGCGACTGTGCGTCGCGAGCATTCGCAGCAGGCACATCCATCGCGTTCAAAGAATTTGTTTGTCTCGGTGACATGTCGACCGACGGGAGCGTGCTGGAAGCGCGAGTGGCTCGCTTGTAGAGAAAATCGGCTTCGTTTTGCATGCCGAGATTCTGATAAGTCGAAGCAAGCCGCATAACCATTTCATTGACACTCGGATGCGCGCTTCCTAGCATCTGCTCGCCAATCGTGAGCAGCCGTTTGTAATGCGGCAGCGCTTCTTGATAGCGCCCCTGTTTGTAATAGAGGTCACCGAGAGTTTGAAGACAAACAACTGTATCTGGGTCATTCGGACCGAGAATACGTTCCAAAACATTGACAGCGCGACGATAAATCGGCTCGGCGACGCTATAATTCTGCGCTTTGAAGGCTTGAGCAGCGACTTCCAGCGACAGGGCTATATCGCGAAGTTCGCGTTGAGATTCATCGGAAGACATGCGCCAAACTCAAAACTGCTCTTATACAGAACATACCCGAAATTGGTGCGTTGCGGTGTTTTCAAGCCCTGCAATTTTAAAGTCAAGACACGTCGCCAACCTGCAAGTAACGTGCAAGCAGGTTGTCGAAGTATCATTCACGGTTTTAGCGGCCCGTATACAAATCTGTTGCTTCCTGGATGTGGCGGATATAGCGAGTCATTGCTTCGCTCGGTTGTGGCTCTGGTTCGAACCCGTCACCGGTTCCGTCAATGCGGTGGATTTTCTTCGCGTCACGAACTCGCTCATCGACGTCTCTCTGCTCAGAATCGACCTGCTTACGCTCTGCTGGAGTCATGTGGGAGCGAACACCATCGATAATTTTCTGTTCTTGTTTGCGAGCGCGGTCTGCCACTTCGTCGTGCTCAGGAGTTTGTGGTCGCTCCGGATACGGTCCCGGATTGATAGTCATCTGCAGACCCCATGCTTTGCACTTCTCGTCGTAATCATGCAGGGCTTTCTCTTCATTCTCGTATTTTTTGTACTTAGCTTGTTCTGCAGGATTTTTGCTGTTCTTCATGTCATCAACGACTTTTTCGCGCACCTGGTCACCAAAAGTTTCACGATGCTTGCCGAACAAGTGCTCAAGCTCGTGCCAGACTTTTGTTACCCCAGTAGAGTGGTCTGGTGCTTCTTTGTCGAATCCAATCAGGTCTACAGGTGGAAGGATGCCACCAACAAGATCCTTCAAAGATTTATCGTGATCTTTGAAAAATTTGCTGTGCTCTGCGTCTGTAATGCCCTTGCGTGCTTCTTGCCAGGCGTCAGAGTCAGTGATGGATTTGAGAGAGGATGATTCTTGCTTGTCGTTGAAAGTCTTTAAATCGAATGGTTGTAAGCCCATAGTAATAGCTCCTCGTAAAGAAACTGGGTCATCGAAACGTAAGCAACAAAAGTTTGCTCCGTCAGTTTCGAAAAGAGGCTTGGCGTTCTCTGCGTTTAGTTATAGTGATTCGATGTGACAACTTAGTGACAACCGACCGAGCCATGGAATCTGTTTTGATTGCGACTATTTCTGTCGATAGAGCGACAACGTCGAACCATCCGGCAAGCCGTGAGTGCCCACTAGTTTGAAGCGAGAGTCGGTTTTGACGAAATTCTTCAATTGCTCGAAAGCCTTTTCAGCCGATGCGTTGGCAAATCCCTGATAGTGATTTTCGCTCTGAATCAGATACCACTGATAGTACAGCGCTTGTGTCGGGCTGAATGTAGCAGTGTCACCACCGATGGTGTATATACGTGACGTGGTGGGTTTAGCAGCCATGTTCAAGTCGTGAACCAATAACTCGAACGTGTGAACATTCAAGTCTGGTGAGTTTGAAAGAATGTTGATCCAGACCGGAGCTTTCTTGTCTGCCTGCTCGACCTGCTTCAGTGCCCAGTACTGCCCCCAATCCTCAGCAGGGCTGGGGTTCACCAGAGTCATTCCCAATCGAGGTTCGGCGATACGATTGTTTAGTACTTTCGCGTAGTCGGCGAGCTGTTCTGGTTGCGATACTGGATACGGTGCTAACTCCAGCGACAGAATCTGCGCCACCGCAGCTACCAGAAATACACCGCCTAGTACTCGAATGAGCTTGCTTTTGTGCTCGAACATTCCAGCCAGGCATGTACCCGATACAACTGCGCAGGTGATCAGCGCAGGTGCAATGTACTGCATTTTCGGCGTGATCCAAGATAAAGTGCTGACTGCAAGAACTCCGCCTACTGCCGACAAAACCACAGGTAGAAGCTGTCGCGAAACGGTTTGCCACGAAAACACGATTGCTCCAACCATGAATGCCACCAAAAGTGGTGACATCAAAACCGGAAGAGCCGAAGAGTAGAAATCCAAATTCCCAGCAAAAGTCTGAGGCTGCGAGATGTGAACGGCACAGTCGTCTGCCATCAGCTTCGCCTTTTCGGCATTCAAAATGAACCAGGGCGCGCCAATAGCAATCGATACAACGCCAGCGAATAACACCTTTACGCTATCTGCAAGATACTTTGTTCTTCCGGCAATCGGCTCGGCAAAGACAAATAACGCAGGAAGAGCGAGATAGGCAGCAGCAATCTGTTTGGTCATGCACGCAAAACCGAGCACGATTCCCGCAACTAACGCGCGAATCCAATTAGGTTTTGCTCGAAAATTGAATAAAGAAAACAAGCCCAACGCAATCATCGAAATAAGCGGAAAATCAAGCCAGAATGAGCGATTTAGCAACGCCAGTTCTGGATACAAATTGACCATGATGGCGCTCATCAAAGCGCTCAATTTGGACTTCGTCAAACGTAGTGATATGCCAAAAACACTGAGCGATAAAACAGCATTCCAGAAAGTAAGAACTGCAATGTCAACTGAGCGAGAACCACCAAAAATGGCTTTCGCCATGCCGTTGGTCATGTGGGCAAACGGCGGATAGAAAGAATTGACCGAGAGAATTTGATGCCACCACTCGACTCTCAACAAGCGTGGATGGCGAAACAAATCCGCGTAAGTGAAGGCGTTCAGGATATGACCAGACTCGTCGATCGTGGGAATTCTATGGTCGAACGAGAACCAAATAGGTACTAACGCCGCGAAACCCAGTACAACCGCCGGCAACGCCAGGGTCGACATCGAATCGAACGAAGATGACTCCGGCGTTTGCTCACTGCCGGATTTGACTTGTTGATTGACCAACTGTGACACAGACAAAGCTGACCCGCTCATCGACGATGCCAAGATCCTACGACAACGCGGGACGCTTGGGGCATCCGTAAAAGCAACTTAATGCCGGGGTTGAGGGCGTTTACGGATGTTGCGAGCATTGGCTGCACTTAACACAGCCCGAATGTCCACCGCCGTGACCTATACAGCCAACGTAGACGGAACGCCACGCGCATCACGGACGGCGAAATGTGATAACTTCTCTAGCGAATTCGAGACATTCCTTAAGCCAGGGAATGGCACTTGCAACCGCTTTACTACCATCCAAATCTGAGGTTGCCAAAACAGTATGAAAGTAGCAGTCGTCGGATTGTGGCATTTGGGCTGCGTCATCGCCGCATGCCTGGGCAAAGCTGCTCACGAAGTTGTCGGCATCGACGAAAACCGCAGTGTCATCGCGGACCTTGTCCTGGGCAAACCGCCAATCGCCGAACCTGGTTTGGAAGAGCTTTGCAAAGCCTCAGTACAAGCGGGTTTACTGCGTTTCAGTTCTGACTTCGCATCCGCGGCCGATGCGGACCTTGTTTGGGTGGCATACGACACACCAGTGGATGAAAACGATCGCGCAGACGTTGACTTCATCAAAGAAAAAATGCAGCTACTCTTGCCGCACCTCAAGCCGGATACGCTCGTCATGATCTCTTCGCAAGTACCTGTGGGTTTCACGCGAGAGTTGATGCAATTCGCAAACGAGAAACTTGCGGATAAGAATTTGCTATTTGCATATAGCCCTGAAAATCTGCGACTGGGCAAAGCGATCTCAGTTTTCACCAATCCAGATCGAGTAGTGGTTGGCATTTCAGACGAACGCGCGCGATTGAAAGTAATCGATCTTTTCAGCAAATTCACTGAGAAAATTGTCTGGATGAGCATCGAATCTGCTGAAATGACCAAACATGCATTGAATGCATTTTTCGCGCTCTCGGTCTCATTCATCAACGAGGTTGCTTCCGTCTGCGAAGCTGTTGGCGCTGATGCCAAAGAAGTAGAACAAGGATTGAAGACCGAAGAGCGGATCGGAAGCAAAGCTTATCTCGGTCCTGGTGCAGCTTTCGCTGGCGGTACGCTGGCAAGGGATATCGAATTTTTAAATCAACTGTCGATCGCGCACAACTTAAAAAATCCGATACTAGGGGCGGTGCGTCCAAGTAACGAAAGCCATAAAAAATGGCCGGCAAGACGTTTGAGCCAGAAGCTCATAACGGTCAAGGGTCAAGTGATTGCAGTCTTAGGGTTAACTTACAAACCTGGCACCGACACATTGCGCCGCTCGAGTTCAATCGAGTTGTGTGAGTGGTTAGTCGAACAAGGTGCAATTGTCCAGGCGCACGATCCAGCAATCAAAGAACTGCCTGAAGAGCTCAAGGGCAAAATCAACCTGAAAGCCACAGTCCGCGAAGCTTTAGATGGTGC
Organism: Drouetiella sp.; assembly: GCA_036702965.1. Lineage (GTDB taxonomy): Bacteria > Cyanobacteriota > Vampirovibrionia > Obscuribacterales > Obscuribacteraceae > PALSA-1081. Next base: position 248,165 of record DATNPZ010000003.1, on the reverse strand, counting down.
GCGAGCTGTTGTCGTTGCAACCGAGTGGCCCGAATTCAAAGAGATATCAGCGGAACAACTTCTCAGCCTTGTGCAAGATCCAATAGTGCTTGATGCAAATGCTTTTCTGAAGAACAATTTTCGAGACGAAAAGAAAATCAATTACATCTCAGTGGGGCAGCCATGAAACCGTTGACCGGGAAAACTGCAATCATCACTGGTGCGAACCAGGGTCTGGGCAAAGAATGTGCGCAAGCATATTTGAAAGCAGGTGCGAACGTTGTTATTTGCGCCCGCAATGAGAGTCTGTTGAAAGAAACTTACGAGGATCTACGTAGTGATTGCGAGACGGGTCAGAATTTCGACTGGCAGGTGACGGATGTTGCCAGAGTCGATGAAGTCGAGCTATTGGTCGATTTCGCTTTGCAAAAGAATCAACGCGTCGACATTCTCGTAAACAATGCCGGAGTCTATGGTCCCAAAGGCTGTATCGAAGACGTTGATTGGGACGAATGGGTGCAATGCATCGAAGTCAATCTGTACGGACCGATACTTCTTTGCCGAGCGCTTCTGCCGCATTTCAAAGCGAATCAAGCAGGCAAGATCATCAACATCTCTGGCGGAGGTGCCACCGCACCGCTGCCTAGACTCAGCGCCTACGCCGCATCCAAAGCTGCTCTGGTCAGACTGACCGAGACACTTGCGCATGAAACACTGGGGTGTGGAATCGACGTCAATGCCATCGCCCCTGGTGCACTGAACACTCGACTTCTCGATGAAATTCTCGAAGCAGGTCCAAGCAAAGTCGGCAAAGACTTTTACGAGCGCTCATTGAAACAAAAGGAAGAGGGCGGAACCCCGTTGGATAAAGCAGCATCGCTGTGCGTTTACCTGGGGTCAGATGAAAGTGACGGAATCACTGGGAAGCTGCTCAGCGCCGTGTGGGACCCGTGGAGCGACATGGCTGGTCACGTCGATAAGCTCAAATCTTCAGACATTTACACACTCAGACGAATCGTACCTGCGGACCGCGGAGAGAATTGGGGATAGAAATGAACGTAGCAATTGTTGGCTGTGGATTAATCGGACACAAACGAGCGAAGAATCTCAATGGTGAGAATCTCGCGGTCGTAGCCGACGTGGTGATGGACAAAGCTGAAGCGCTAGCCAAGCTCTACCCCGGTGCCATACCGATGCAATCATGGGAAGCCGCCGTTGCCAGCGATAACGTAGACATAGTCATCGTCGCTACGACGCCGGACAACCTCGCTCGAGTCACACTGGCAGCGCTGAACGCAGGCAAACATGTTCTCGTCGACAAACCAGCAGCGCGTCATTATGAAGAATTGGATGCAGTCATCGAGCTGGCGCGCGAGAAAAATTTGAAAGTTCGCACGGGCTTCAACCATCGCTTTCATCCCGCTATGAGACGAGCGAAGAAAATTATCGAGTCTGGCGAACTGGGACAACTCATGTTCATTCGCGGTCGTTATGGACATGGTGGACGCGTCGGATACGAAAAAGAGTGGCGCGCAGACCCTGCCATCGGCGGTGGTGGCGAGCTTCTGGACCAGGGCATGCATCTGATCGACCTGTCTCGCTGGATGCTTGGCGATTTCGTGCACGTTGACGGCTACGTCAAAACTTACTTTTGGAACATGCCGGTCGAAGACAACGGCTTCATGATGCTGCGCACTAAACGTGATCAGATGGCTTGGCTGCACGTAAGCTGGACCGAGTGGAAAAATATGTTCAACATGGAAATTTACGGGCAGCACGGAAAGTTGCAGATCGACGGGCTGGGCGGCAGTTACGGCACTGAGCAGCTCGCCTTCTACAAAATGAGTCCGCAAATGGGTCCACCCGAAACGACGATATGGCAATATCCAGGCGAAGATCTTTCCTGGAGTCTCGAATTCAAGGAGTTCCTCAAAGATATCGAACAAGACCGAGAGCCAGACCCAAATGCGCGGGACGCGCGTGAGGCGTTGAAAATCGTCTCGACAATCTATCAGCGAACGGTAGAAGCTGTTGCAGGTGGTGCGCGATGATCATTGCCAGGAGCCCTCTGAGAATTTCCATCGGCGGTGGTGGTACCGACCTTCCTTCCTACTACGAGAAGCACGGCGGATTTTTGATTGCTGGTGCGATCGACAAATTCGTCTACATCACGCTTCACCAGACATTCATCAACGAGATGATCATCAAGTATTCGCAGATGGAACGCGTTGATGACATCGCCGAAATTCAACACCCGATCATCCGCGAAGCAACAAAACTGCTCGGTATCAAAAACTTGAATTTGGAATTGACCAGCATGGCTGACATTCCAGCAGGCACGGGATTGGGGTCGTCAGGCAGCTTCACCACTGCACTTTTAAAAGTTCTGCACCACTATAAAAAGAACCTGATTCATCCGCAGGAGCTAGCCGAACAAGCGTGCAAAATCGAAATCGAATTGCTGAAAGAGCCGACGGGCAAACAGGATCAATACATTGCTTCTTACGGTGGTATCAACTGTTTCGAGTTCGAGAAAGACGGCAGCGTCAAAGCCTGGCCGCTGAATATCAGCTCTGAAGTACTCTTCAATCTCGAAGACAATTTGCTGTTATTTTTCACCGGCTACTCTCGCTCAGCCGGTTCAATCTTGAAAGAGCAAGATCAAAAGACAAAAGGCTCTGATTCGAGCATGGTCGATAACCTCCATTTCGTCAAAGATCTTGGTTATCGCATTAAAGATGCGCTTGAATCGGGACAGTTAAACACTTTCGGCGCGCTCATGAACGAGCACTGGGAATTTAAGAAGAAGCGCTCCGGCTCGATGAGCAACAAAGATATTGATGATTGGTACAACCTGGCACTCAAAAATGGTGCTCTCGGTGGCAAACTGATCGGTGCCGGCGGTGGTGGCTTCCTGATGTTTTATACAGAGGAAAAGGTCAAACTCAGACACGCGATGAGAGCGGCTGGATTGACCGAAGTGCGCTTCCGCTTCGAGTTCGAGGGCACCAAGATTGTCGTCTAAATTCCCACCAGTTTTAATTTTAGCTGGAGGAATTGCCACCAGACTCGGTGACGTTTCGAAACAAACTCCCAAAGCAATGATGTCGATCGGTGGGGTACCGTTTATCGATTTTGTTCTAAAGCTCCTCGCAGAGCAGGGAATAAGGGAAGTAGTTCTGAGTGTGGCGCACCTGGGACGCCAAATTGAAGAATTCGCAGGCGACGGTGCTCGCTATAACATGTCAATCAAGTATGCATACGATGGACCGAACAGATTAGGTACAGGCGGAGCAGTGAAGGCAGCACTGGATATGGTGCCAGAAGTTTTCGCAATTTTATACGGCGATACTTTCTTAGACATCGAGTATATGCCAATCTACGAGACTTTCAAGCAAAGTGGAAAAGATGCGCTGATGACTGTGCTGCACAATAAAAATAGTTGGGACCGCAGCAATATTCTCTTCGAAAATGGCGTCATTCAAGTTTATGATAAAGTCAATCAGACTGCCGAAATGCACCACATCGATTACGGGCTGTCGATTTTACGCAAAAGTTGTTTCGCAGATTTCCCGCATAACGAACCGTTTGATCTGTCTGATGTTTTCATCCGTCGCATCCAGGAGAAACGCATGGCAGGCTACGAAGTCCACAAGCGTTTTTACGAGATCGGCACACCATCGAGTTTGTTGGAAACAGAACAGTACCTGCTAAATAGAAAATCAAATTGAAACCACAACTAATCAAGTCTATTTTATTGGTTGCAGTCAGCACAATTCTTGCGAGCTGCGCATCCAAAACTGCCGAAAAGCCTGCAAGCACTGAAAAACAGGTGCCAGAACCGGCGGTTGCAATCACAGCCAAACCGGTCTTTCTGCAAAAGAAAGACTTCAACAAAGCAAAAAATGCCAAGAACGTAAGCGTCGATTGGAAGTTCCACTGCTATCCTTCAGTGTTGTACAAAATTCTTGGAACAACAAGAGAGAACGGAGTCTTCGTCACTCAGATCAAAGTGCAAAAAGTCAGGTTAGAACTGTCGTTGCCGATCACCATTACTCAGCCTGTGAAATTCGACATGAACGAAATCGAGCATCAGCAGGCGCTGCTTACGATTTGCTCCGAAGTCTACAAGAAAGGCGAAAAGGTCGCACAGAAAGCAGCCGAGAGCACAATCGATCAAGTATTTGTCGGACGCGCGAGCACCGAAGATGGTGCACTCTCTGATGCCATCAACAACGCGAGCCTGGCAATCGGTAAGATTTACCAGGCTGAAACAGTGGACCAGGTGAACTTCGTAGTAAAAGAGTACGAGAGCTTGATCGCCAAAGGCACGAAACCACAACCAGCAATTAAGAAGGCGTTCGAGCTTTACGAAGAGTCCAAGAAAACGGCAAAAATTAGTATACTAATCGGACCGCATCCATCACCAGAGAGGTTGTAAATTGGGCTCCTGGGACGTATCTAGCTTCGGAAACGACGGCGCTAGCGATTGGTTACTTGAACTGCTCCAGTCTAAAGGTGCAGACAAGGTTTTCCGCGCCCTGATGTCGGCGGGCAAGCTTGGTCCGAACGATTACTTGCAGACAACCGAGAGCGAATGCGCGGTCGCAGCGGCAGAGATCGTTGCAGCCGGTGCGGGTTGTCCAGCCAGGGACCTGCCTGAAGAGGCGGCACAATGGGTAAAAGAGCGAAAGTTCAGCGCTGGTGCTGAGATTATCGACCTTGCATTGAAAGTCATGGAACGTGTCTCGAAAAACTCTGAACTGAAAGAAGTCTGGGACGACACAGACTCGTCCGAAGAATGGCATGCGTTGATGAACGACTTGATTGCGCGACTGAGAGACAGTGACGTGTATTCCTCGCGTCTTGCAGAAAGTGTTGCGAGTGCAGCATCGACAGTCGAGGGAACAAGTCAATTATGCGATGAAGCATTGTCACTTATTTCCGCCGGCGATCATGAAAGTGCGATTGCGAAGTACGACGAAGCTCTGAATCTCGATCCCAATTCACAGCTTGCATATTTAGGCAAAGGCACATGCTATCTATCGCTTGGACGCTATGAGAAAGCAATCGATAGTTTCGAACATTCCTTGCGTATCGGCAAAGAAGTTTTGCAGGCATATCACTTACGTGCGCAAGCGTTTTTTCACCTGGAAAGATATCACGACTGCATCGATGACTTGAGCACTCTGATCGCGAAACAGCCTGAATCCTGGGACGCTTACTGGATTCGCGGCATCGCCTACGAAACGCTAGGATTGTATTTAAAAGGCTCGCAAGACTTTTCCAAAGTCATGGAATTGAAACCCGATTATCTCGAAGCCCTCGATCGTCGAGCTAATTGCTACGAAAATCTCGGCAGCTTCGATCTCGCGGCAAAGGACCGCGAGCGCCTGCAAAAATTGTCCAAGTAAGAGGAAAGCGCTTTGCGGCACACTTTGCAGCGAATCAAAGGAAAAGTCAGACGAACGATCGAAGAGAATCGAAAGTTCAAACGCATCGTGATTTTCAATCACATTCCAAAAACTGCAGGAATGTCTTTCCACCAATTCATCAAAGACAATGTGCCAAGCAACTCTATTCTGGACTTTTACGAGTTGGACAATCGTGACCGCCTGACTGAATTCGCGCAGCAACCAACTTCTCGCTATGCTGCCATTGTTGGGCATCTGCCGTACAGTTTTTTCGTGGGTTTGAATTTGCCCGCACAAGCATCTCACACTACAATCCTGCGCGAACCAATCGAGCGTTTGATCTCTTACTACCACTACATTCGTTCAAGCAAAACTCATTACTTGCACGAATGGGTAATGACTGAAAACGTGCCTATGCACCAGTTCTTCGAATCCAAACCAACAATGGAAATTGATAATTTGCACGTGCGATTTCTATGCACGACAGACTGCTCGAATGTCCCCATCGGCGGTTGCACTAAAGAGATGCTGGAAGAAGCAAAACAGAATATCGTCGAAAAATTCGATGTATTCGGGCTACAGGAATATTTTGACGAAAGCGTCGCTGCAACGGCTCTGGTCAATCATTGGAAACATAAGACCAGCCCTGAAATTAATCGAGCGGAAAAGAAAAACAAGACGACAGACATTCCAAAAGAAACATCGGATTTGATCACTGAAACTAACCAACTCGACATCCAACTCTACGAATACGCTCGCCCAATATTCATCGAGCGCTTGAAGAGAGCGGGACTGATGTAGCGTAGCGGCTTGCTGGGAAAAGAACTACAAGCTGGTTAGCAACCCATGCGCCAGAATTCATCCGATGTCGTGCGCATGTATTCGAGCTGAGATTCCAACTGAACACGCAGCGTCTCGCGCTCTTCATCACCTGCTCCGTCGCGAACGATAATCGGGTCGCCGAACACATGTAAAATCGGGCTGCCCCAATGTGTCGCCATAAAGCTATCCCAACCCCACATAGTCATGGCGTTTCGCGATGAACTGGTGAACGGAATAATTGGCAAACCAGTAATCTCAGCCATCTTTACTATGCCGGGATTGACTTTATATGCAGGTCCACGCGGTCCATCCACCATAACAACGAGATGTTGTCCGGCTTCAGCAGCCTTCACCATCTGCAAGCCGCCTTTGACTGCGCCTTGTTTTTGCGATCCACGAGAAGCAGTCAAACCGAGGTTCGTAATCGTTCGAGCGATAATCTCACCATCGCGACTGGGGCTAATCAAGATAGTCACGCGCGAGCGGATGTCTTGAAACCGCAACAGCCCGATCATGCGCCCGTGAGGAACCGCAAACAAGGCGGATTGTCCGGAATCGAGAAGTTCTTTCGCCCGCGGTGAATAAAGTCGCTGTGTCGAGTACGAGCTATCGAAAAAGTGAATGCCGTTCGTGCAAAATGCCTCTAGTGCATCAAGCCGCAATCCATCAGTAAAAGTGAAGCGTCCAAGCAGATTTCGGACACGAAATTTTGCCATTACACTCGGTTGTATGCGCGCTTCAAAATGTTGATTGGTGCCTTCTCGGGCAATACAAGATCTTGTTTGTCGACAATGATTGTTTGTTCGAGCGCGAAGCGTCCTGACAGCACTGAATGGCTGACCATATCGGTGAATACAATCCAGGACGAGTTTGGTGGGAACTGCCAATTATCCTTGCGACAAGTCGCTTGAAAATTATTGTTCTCTTTCAAGAAATTATGGAAATCGAGCATCCATGAATCGTAAGGAGATGTTCCGTTCGCTTTCAATCCCAACATCTTCTTCATCGCTGCAAGCGGTGAAGGAGCATCAGGAGTGACTTTGTTCAGATCTCCAGGCACTCTTACATCGTTCTGGAATGTGTCGAGCAACTTCTCGAAGGTGTCCGAAGTATTCCAGACACGAACGTCTGTTGGATTGATGTTGATGAATGTGCGCAGAATTCTGTCACCGAATATGGGGCGCGTCGGAAATGAATCGACGTGAAGAAGGTCGTTTCGAGCGCGAAGGCGCATCTTGCGTCCTTTCTCTTCTATCGGTCTGAAACTGGCGAAATCAATTTTCCAATGCCTCGCATATGGTGCGAGAAAACTCTCGAGAAAACGAATCGACTGACCGTGGAAATCAGCCATAATACGTCGCAACTGCTCAGCGTCTTCTTTGGAATCAGCTTCAAAACCGGTCACGCGGTCTTCTTTCGGACGGTAAGCGATGTTCTTGTGATAGTCTGCGTCTTTCTGCTTTTGCGACAGCAAAAACGATTTGTCGCTCTCACTAAATTTGAATGGCGATTCGGGGAAATAAATTACTCCTCCCTTTTCCAAGAACTGACACGCTGTTTCAGCGCTGGCTTGGTCGCCTTTGACAGAGACTCTGGCACTGCCATCAGTCATGAATACCTGGTAGTCGATCGCTGTGGAGGTCGTCATTTTTCTCACCGCTGTTTTGTCGAAGTCATTGCACTGCCCCTGACAATTCCAAAAATGGAGGAAGTGCTAACGCCTCTGTAAGCATGTTTACAACGTAATCGGGTTCCGATGAGCCTTTCGCGTTATATGGCTGTTGTAAGTATACAGTTTGGATGCCCGCAGCCTTGCCGGCTAAAATATCCTTATAACTATCGCCTATGATAATCGCTTCATCCCGGCGCAAATCATACTTGCTCAAAATGCTCGAAATCATTCCAGGTTTTGGCTTTCGGCAATCGCAGAGATGCCGATCATCGTGGATGCAATGAAGAATTTCTGTGAACTTAAATCGCGCATTCATGGCATCGACAATTTCTTCCAAATCACCATCACAGATAAAGCCGCGGCTCACGTCGGGCTGATTTGAGACTACGAATATTCGCAATGGCATGCGTTCGATATGTTTATAAAAATCCAGAAAATCTTGCCGGATGCTAAATTCCGCCAGATATCGCGGGGAGGATACAATCCCTTCACGCATCACGATTTCATTTATGATTCCGTCTCGGTCGAGAAACAAGGTTTTGAGCATGAGTCACCGGCGCGCCAAATTTAGAGGAGATCATACAGCGTGACAGCGGCGCCGCAGAAGCTTGTTCGGAACGAAATCTTGATTCCGACAGTGATTCTCCTTCTGCTTCTGAACTTGCTTTTCTTCCCGGTGATCTGGGGCAATAAGACGCTGATAAACAGCGCTGGCGACGCTCCGAGCATCATGCCGTATGGTGCTTACGAGCACAACAAACAATTCACGCAACTACGCAGATCAAACGATGATGGCGCTCCTGCCTGGTTTTCAGAACCTGCGTATGCTCTTTTGCATTTTGATTATTTCAAGAAACCAGTGGCTCCTTTGTGGAATCCATTCAACGGCTTCGGCGCGCCGCTGCTCGCAAACATGCAATCGCAACCTTTCAACCCGCTGGTTTTGATCGCATGTCTAAAGCCGAGCCCATCCTCGGTCGACATCTTCGTGTTGCTCAGACTCCTGGTTGCGGGGATTCTGACGAATATATATTTGCGCAGATTTGTCGGCAGCTATGGTGCCATATTTGGTGCTATCGCATTCATGCTAACTGGCTATTTCATGATCTTCTTGAACATGCCTGAGATTAGCAGTTCAATGTATATGCCGGCTCTTTTTTGCACCCTGGAACTTCTTGCAGGCTCGGCGACATTCGCACGCACACTTGGCGTAGCGATATCCACAGCGTTAGTCTTGCTTGGCGGAATGCCGGAAGTTTCATTTCTGATTCTCTCGCAAGCAGGCTTTTACTTCTTACTACGCGTGGCGAACAAACAGAACACCTTCAAGCAAAGCTATCAAAAAATGCTTGCATATATTGTCGCTTCTATCTGCGGAATCGCGCTGGCTGCGCCACAAGTCTTTCCATTCATCGAGTATGTGCTGTCATCTTCGAACACCCATATCGGAGGCATCGGTGCGGGTGGCGTAAATGGTCCTGGAGCGGTGATTCACTCGAACTTCCCTATGCACTTTCTCAATTACCTCACCCCAATCATTTATGGACCGCTTGGCGCAGCCAAGGTAAAGCCAGAGAGCAGCTATGTTGGATTCAACGGATACTGGGGTGTGTTCGTATTTACTTTTGCACTACTGGCAGTGCTGCACGTGTTCTCTAGTTGGCGCTGGCAAAGGAAGAAGGAGCAAGATGAATCCACCGAGGAACCGCCGAAATCACGCCATGAGCGTCATCTTTCGGTTGTTTCAAAACAACAGAAAAAAGACGCAGATGACGCCGCTGCGAGCAGCTCCAAATTCATCCATTCCAAATTCATCGCAGCACCAGAACTGATACCAATCGTCGCATTCTTCGTCATGACGATGTTGTTCTGCCTTGGCAAAGTATTCGGTTTTCCGCTTCTAAATTGGGTTTCAGCGCTTCCGCTATTCAAGCTCGTCGTCTTTTGGAAATATAGCGAACCACTTATGGGATTTGCGATGGCGGTCCTCGCAGCCATAGGTTTTGACTCGCTTGCTAACGGCAAATTATCGAAATTACACTTAGCAGGCGGTTTCGGTGCAGCAGCAGCGATATTGACGACGCTGGCTCTGTACGACAAGCACTTCATCTGGGGAGAGCACGCAGTGCATGCGCTCTACGACAAAGTGCTGTTACTTGCGCTCGGTTTAATAGTAACGGGCGCTGTTGCAAGCTTTTACGCTCTTACAAAAGTCAACTCGCGTGCCAAATTGTGCCGCTTATTAATCGTATTACTGTGCGCCGAACTGTCATCTGTTTTCGTGCTCCCTCAGTTTTACTGGCTTCATCAATTAGCTGAGAAGTCCGCAGATCCTTACAAAGGCGCTCCGTACGTCACATATTTGCAGAACCAGTTAAAACATCAAGAACGAGTACTAGGCTTCGATGGCGTGCTCTTCCCCAATTGGTCGAGTGCATTTCAACTTCGAGACATTCGCAATCTCGATGCCATTTTACCGAGCCGCTACATAAACTTCGTGCGCAATTTCACAACGGAAGATGAGCTCGAGATACTCGCAGACGACAACATCTCTAATCGTTTTCACGGAATGGAATCCATCGCCGACCCACTCTATTCCAAAGTGTCGAAGGATCGATTGAGTCGGCTCTGGTACTTGAGTTCGGTCAAATACCTACTTAGCACGCAGAATCATTTTTTGCCACCACCGACGGATTTGATGAACGAGCTTCTGAAAAACCCGCAATCAAAAAATAGAGATTTTTTCAGACTTGATGCTTTCAACATCGACAGAACAACTCGCTATGTGCTTTATCAACATCCTACCGGTGATCCCGCTCGTGACACGATTTCAGTAAAAGTAATCGTGCCGCAAACTGAAAGCAAACTGAACTTTTTCATTGCCATGTCGCCTCGTTCCGATGGACAAATCGGCGATGGAATGGGCTTCCGCGTGCAGGTCGCTAAAGACGGGCACCCGATAACTGTATTCGAACATTTCATTGAAGCAATAACGGTTTACACCGATAAAAAGTGGTTTTTCGAGAGCGTAGATCTGAGCAAGTTTGCAGGAAGCGAGGTCTCGCTGCAATTCACAGTCGATCAAGGTCCGGCTGGAAACTCGAATTCAGACTGGGGCGGTTGGGCCGATGTTCGTTTCTCGGACAAGGCGGATAACAGCCGAGCGCAAGCATCACCTGAGAATACGACACCCAAACTTGTCTACAACGATGAAATTCAAATCTATCAGACGAGGGATGCACTACCGCGCGCGGCACTTTTCTACGATTACAAGACTGCGAAAGACGATGTTGAGATGCTGAAGTTACTTAAGTCGAGCAGCTTTGATGTATCAAAAAGCATCGTGCTCGACGGCACCGTCGTTGACCAAGCGGACAAAGCCATCTTCCCGTTGCCGTTAGAAAACACGCCCCGATGCGATGCGCAAACGATTACATCGAATTCACCATTAGCGGTGACCATTCAGGTCAACGCTAAACATGACGGCATGTTGATGCTGAACGACCAGTTCTACCCAGGTTGGAACGTCTACGTCGACGGAATGCCCCAGGAAATTTTGCGCGCGGATTACCTTTTCCGTGCAGTTCCGGTCAAAGAGGGCCCACACGAGGTAGTGTTCAGGTACGAGCCATTCTCTTTTTATCTCGGGCTCTGGTTGTGCGCATTCACGCTGTTCGCCCTTTCTGCTTACAGATTTTTCTTCGGAAGAAAACATCACTAAATGGTCTATCCCGAAGAATGGACAATTACGACCTGTCTGCGCTCAGACGAGAAAATTACGTTTCGCCACCATTCGCTTGAGTATCTGGCGCTTGTTGAGTAAGCTTGTGCAGTTATGACGAGCGCCATTCAACCAGCAAACCAGATCAAAGTCGAACGCGGCATCAATGTCGCAGGCTATCTGACGTCAGAATCTGGCGTTGCAGAGGCGACTCGTGGTTATGTGAAAGCGCTCCAGCATTTGGGCTACAACGTCGCCCTGAACAACTTCGAAGTGGGTGTGCAAAGTCGAAAGGAAGACAAGACTTTTTCCACGTTCGCATCAAACAATCCGCACGCGATCAATTTAGTCTGCGTCAATGCAGATCAGATGCCGGCCTTCATCCAACACTTCGGAACGGAGTATTTCAAAGACAAATACAACATCGCCGTCTGGTGGTGGGAAACACCCGATTTTCCAGAAGAGTGGTGGGAACACTTTAATTACTTTGACGAAATTTGGGTTGGCAGTTCTTACATTCAACGGGCTATTGCAAACGTGTCTCCAGTACCGGTGGTAGCGGTTCAACCCGTTGTAGAGCCACGCACAACCGTGCGAGATCGTGCAAAATTCGATCTACCTGAAAACGAATTTTTGCTGTTATGCGTATTCGATTTTCTCAGTAGTTTTGAACGTAAAAATCCACTCGCATGTGTCGAAGCGTTTAAACAAGCATTCACATCGGATCAGCCAGTGCGACTGGTTTTAAAGTGCATAAACGGAGACAAGAATCCCGAACTGCTGAAACAGTTGCAGCAAAAATCCGAGGGCTCGAAAGTCGCGATTATCGACCGCTATCTTTCCGCAGACGACAATCAAATATTGAGCAACTCCTGTGATGCATACATTTCATTGCATCGAGCAGAAGGTCTTGGATTGCCGATTGCCGAAGCAATGCTGAATAAAAAACCAGTCGTCGTTACTGGCTGGTCAGGCAACATGGACTTCAACTCCATTGCCAATTCGTATCTCGTTTCATACAAACTAATCGCGAACCAAACGCAAGTTGGTCCCTACAAAATTGCTGATACGTGGGCAGACGCTGACCCTGAGCACGCCGCATCGCAACTGCGTCGGCTCTACGCCAACGAAATTGAGCGCGCAGCATTTGTCGAAACTGCATTCAAGTCGGCAACAGAATATTTTTCCAAAGATGCAGTTGCACAAACCATGCAAACGCGACTTTCTGCAATCGGTGCATTCAACCGACCAGCCATCGACAGCGCATCTAATGGATTGTCCGCAGAAAGCAGCAAAGAAAAAGTGTGCCACGTTGATCCGCTCACAGAGCAACGACTGAGGATGATCGAAAGCGGAGAAGATCCCGCTGACAGCAGTCAAACAAAGTCTCGAATTCGCAAAACGATGATGAAACTTGTGGAGAAGAGCGGCTATCTAAATGGCATTTACAGTGCACTCTTCAGAAAACTGTTCGTAGACAATTCCAAAACGCAAACAAAAGTCGAACTGATGGAATCTCGCACACGCAGAGCTCTCGCGGATGCAGACCGACGAATCGCTGCGCTTGAAAAACGTCTCAATGAAATCCAAAATAACAAATAGAATCCTCAGTCACCGACGGTAACATGAAGCGACCGATGCTGTTGAAGAGTATAATCTGCGCAGTTGTTGCTCTCGCGCCAATTTGTTGCGCCAACGCCGCACAAGCAGAGCCAACGCTGAATTTCACAAGCGACAAGTGGCTCGATAGTCGATACGACTGGGTCGTCTATTTGACTGAAAAGGAACTTGCAAACTTCCTCAAATATCCGACGTGCTCGCTCTACCCAGTCACGAAGGTTGAGGTGAGTTATCGTGTCGCGCCAAGACTTCAACCTAAAAAAAATGAGCTCACGCACTATGAAGATCTGCTCTATCACGTAGCAACGCCTATCGGTAGCCGAAGCTTCTCCAAGCTAAGCTTGAGCAAGGGATGGCAAGGCGCAATCGTGATTCGACCGGCGAGTGAGAACGCGCCAACAACGAACACCGCAGCTCTGGCAAATGCAATTGTCCGACTGCTGCTGGACGTTAGTTTGGCGAAGTGCAGCCTCACAGTTGTATTCGCAGAACCGCAAATCGAGCAGCAAGTGTGCGACCAGCTAGGACAGTTCAGATTTTTCCGAACACACGATGACTCAATCGATAGTCCCGGGACTCTTCGATTCGTTATGTCCTCAGGTGACATACGCGACAGAACATTTGTCGTCTACAGTCCACAGAAGTAGCCGTATGCGCGAAATTTGATTTGACGGAACCAAACTCATCAACTAAGGTTGATGGCTATCTCGTCTCATCATCAGGAGTTGCAGATGGCAGCTAAACCGCCGTTCGGTAGTTCACAACTTAGATCTATTTCGCCAAACATACTGGCGTTGACTCTAATTCTTGCTACAAACTTTAGCTTGCCTGCCGCACACGCAGCGAATCTGTACGACGTGAGAAAATATGGTGCTACCGGCAATGGTGTCACTGATGATTCCAGAGCCATAGCTCAAGCAATCAATTTGGCAAACCAGCGCCCGGGGAGCATAGTTTATTTTCCAGCAGGCACTTACTTTATCGGCTCGGCGAATCCAGTTTTGAAGCCGGTCAGCGTAATCATGGAAGGTGTCAACAATTTTTCATCGATAACATTTGGTTCCACTTCATACATTGATCTAGAAGGAACTTCACCAGCAATTCGCAATCTAAAGCTAGTTAAGAACGGCAGTACAAGCATAGTAGCAGTGCAAGTGAACAACGCTTCTGACTATGATTTCTCAAACGATGTGTTTACAGGTGATTGGTTTCAGGATGTCTATGTCACTAAAAGTGGAAACGGAAGTTTCAGTCAAAATCAATTCCTGACAGACAAATTAGCCGTACAAGTGGCGGATCAAAATAACAATTTGACTTTCACGAACAACACATTTACGGGCACGCAAAGAACTGCTTACTTCATCACTCCGCAAAACGCTGGCGGCGGCTCAGTGACGATAGTCGGCAACACCTTCACCAACGGGTTGCTCGCAATCAATTCAAACGGCGATCTGAGCGGCACAGAAGTAATTAACGGAAATACCTTCAAAAACGTTTCTTACGGAGTGAGCGCGGCATCGTGGAAGAACTTCACCTTCACAGGCAACAACCTGAGCGATGTCGACTATGGAGTTTTCGAGTCAGTATCGCAAGACACGATGATCTCCGGCAACAACATCCAAAAGCCAGCCAAAGCTGGACTGCACGTTTCGTCGGCTTTGAATTCCGCTACTTTGACAAATAACAAAATAGAAAACATAAGCAACCCCGACCCTGGTTTAACGTACGGTATTTATTGCAGCGGATGCGCAAAGACTGCGTTGATCCAGGACAACGTCATATCGGGATCGTCGAACCGACCACCCGAGTACATGGTTTATGGGTTGAACAACAACGACCTGACCGTGAAAGGCAACCAGCTTTCCAACGGCAACTATGGCATCTACACTCCGTTCAACGTCAACAATCATGTAGCTGGAAACAAGATTCGGCAGATGAATGCTCCAGGAATTGTCGATGAGAAAAGCACAGTTACGATGATTTTCAACAACAACGATTTGCGAAACTGCTTCAAAAAGCCGAATGCAAAATACGACGCGATGATTTACGTTAATTATCAACCCGGCGTTGCGAAGCCGGATTTCAGGATAACGAACAACACCTACACGGGCAGCCCAGGCGACGCCGAACTGTTTATCCACACTCAAGGAAACCCGGTGCAATTCGGAAACAAAACAAACACGATGCTTCCGAGCCAACCACCACAACCGTAGCATTGACTTCGAGCGATACTGCAATAAAAAGGTCGATTGCGAAAACAATCGACCTTTTTTGTGTACGTTTGCTAACAAGTCTCCATCGACCTGCTTTCTGCTCGCTTGGCTCAAATCGCCATCAACACTCGCAAGCGAAATTGATGTTATCGCGCAATCAACGACTAACTTAGCCCTTGAGAGATTTCATGTCGATCACGAAGCGATACTTCACGTCTTGCTTGAGCAAGCGCTCGTATGCATCGTTGACCTGAGACATTTCAATCATCTCGATTTCAGAAACGATGTTGTGTTTCGCGCAAAAATCCAGCATCTCCTGAGTTTCTTTGATGCCACCAGTGGCGGAACCAGCAAAACTTCTACGCATCGGCAGCAAGCTGAATACATTGACAGCAAGTGGCACTTCAGGAGCGCCAACCATGACCAATGTGCCATCAACTTTGAGCGTGTTCAGGTAAGCATTCAGATCATGTTCAGCGGAGACGCAATCAATAATTAGATCGAGCGATTGCGCGCGCTTTTCCATGTCTTCACTGTTCTTAGAGATCACGACTTCATCGGCGCCAAGTTTTTTAGCATCCTCGACTTTCGATGGAGATGTCGTGAATAGCACCACATGAGCACCAAGCGCTTTTGCGAATTTGACCCCAAGGTGTCCGAGTCCACCAAGACCTACAACACCAACTTTCTTTCCAGGACCAGCGCCCCAGTGTATAAGCGGCGAGTAGGTCGTAATGCCAGCACACAACAATGGAGCAGCAGCAGCGGGATCGAGTCCTTCGGGCATGCGCAAAACGAATTTTTCGCGTGACACGATACTTTCAGAATAGCCACCGTAAGTGCTGCAATTCAAATGCTTATCGACGCCGTTGTAAGTCTGAGTATTGCCTTTCTCGCAATACACTTCCAGGTCGTTTTTGCAGCTCGCACATTCACCGCAAGAATCAACCATCGTGCCAATTGCGGCAAGGTCACCGACCTTGAAGTTCTTGACTGAAGACCCTACGGCAGTCACTTTACCAACGATCTCGTGACCAGGAACGATTGGATAAGTGCTGGATTTCCACTCATTGCGAGCTTGATGCAAGTCAGAGTGGCAAACGCCGCAGAAGAGAATTTCCAACTGCACATCATCTGCCAAAAGCTCACGACGTGGGATTTTCGTTTCCTGCAAAGTCGCTTTCGGGTCCTGTGCAGCAAATGCTTTAACTGTTTTTGTTGCAACCGCATTGGTCATGTTGTCGATCTCCTTGAGACTTGCAAGCACCGCCTGTGGTGCCCTGCTAAAAGCGCGCCGAAAAATTCCGATTCGATATGCTTTATTAAAACTCCAGCCGAATCATTTGAATATATCGAAAACTGTGGATTCATTGCCTAATCCTGCAGATTTCGGAAATATCGAGCCTGACGCCGTTTCAGGAGTCAGAGATTAGACGGCGACCGGAACCGGTCCTTTACGTGGCTTAAATGTCAGTCCAATTACGAGATTGATGTCGGTGATCGGAACCATAAATGGGAAGAATTCTTTGTGATCACATTCGAAGTAACGAGATACTTCTTTGATTATCTCGTCCGGGATACTTATGTGTTCACTATCGATGAACCACTTATACGGCTGACCATAGCGCTTTCTAAACATCTGCTCCGTCGAGATATAACGCGCCAGGTTGTAAGCCATGCCACCTTCGCAAGGAATAACCACGCTGAAAATGCCCTGCTCTTTATTGCACAAGCGGTACATCTCTTTCACGGTTGCTGGCAAATCCGGCAGATGCTCGAGAACATGTACGGCGATAATGCGGTCAAAGTAGCCATCTTCGAAATCCAGGCGTCCTTGTACATCGCCCTGCTGCGCGTTGATATCGGGGAAACGCTCACGAATTTTTTCGACCATGTTGGTGCGTAATTCGACCGGAATGTAATTGCGACGTTGCTCTGCATCCAGTTTTTCGTAAACAAGATGCTCACCGAGCCCTGCACCAATTTCAAGCGTGCGAACAAATCCCGGCGGAGAATTTCGCACAGTGTATCCGTGGTTGAAATTTTCCAGAGGTTCGTAAGATTTCGTCGAAGCTAGCTGTTCATGCCAATAACGCATAAAATCGTCTTTGATCTTGATCTGCTCATCCGTCAGATCCGGCAATTTTTTAGGCCACTCGTACGAACCTTTCAGTTTCAATGAACTTCCTCTAGAGCGCGAATGCGTGTTTTGAAGACCTGCTGTTTATCGGCGTGAAGCGATGGAATCGCAATCATTTTCTGAACCAGATCCACAGTCCGATTAAAGTCGATTGGCAACCGGGTTTGTTGATCGTGGGTCCACGTCACACCTACTTCTTTCACATGCAATTTCATCTTTGTAGCGATGTAGAGCAGCTCAGCATCGAAGTAAGCACACTCATAAGTCACATGCGGAAACAACAATTTTACGGCATCTGCTGTAAACAGCTTAAAACCACACTGAGTGTCCATGTAAGGCATGCGCAACACAGCTCGTTGCAGATAGCCAAAACCTATTGCCAATTGCCTGCGTGGGAAAGCCTGCGGCGATGTCACAACAGCGTCAGGGTGGGCACGAGTTCCTATGACCACGTCTCCGCCACTCATAATTTCTTCTAAAAACTTGCCCAAATAATTTATCGGAACAGCGTAATCGGCATCCATGAACAGCCGATGAGCACCTAGAGCATTAATCATTCCATATTTGACCGCGAACCCTTTGCCACGATTCTGCGGCAGCGAGAGCAATTTGATGCCTCTGTAGCGGTCTGCGGCTTGCTCGACTACTTGTTCGGTTCGGTCAGTGCTTCCATCGGTGACGACCAAAATCTCGCTCGAGTAATTTTGCATGGCAAGATAAGTAGCCGTTTTCATCAGAGTCTCAGGCAAACGAGACTCCTCGTTAAAGGAAGGAATAACGATTGATACGTCGATACGTTGTTTAGCCACTAGACGGGGTCCGAGCCGGTTACAAAGACCTAATAATAGCCGCGAGATCATGCAAACACATTGCATCCCCTTAATTCGTGAGAAAACGTTTCCTTAAGCTCGCTTTATAAAGTTCGAGAAGGCATCGGAGTTTAAGACACAACACTTGAGCACGATGTTTGAACCTTGTTATATTGCAAAGTCTCGTCGAACTCGAGAATTTCACCTGAGTACTAACGCCCAAACCACGGAAGTTAAGCCGAAAAGCGTCCAGCTAGCGCGTGGACACATTTTTTGCATCGCTGCGCTGGTGCTGGCTGCGGTGGTGCTGTATTTACCTGTTCTGCTTCACGCACACTGGGGCACCTTTGATGACCCCTCCCTAATTTTGCAGTCTTCTCGCAGACTGATGGATGACCCAACAACTGTCGCTTACATTTTGGCGGCACAAATGCGGATGGGTATTTTCTACTGGGTCACCGTACTCTGGCGACTTTTTCCAGAAAATCCTACGGGCTTTTTTGCGACGAATTGCTTACTTATATCCACAGCTTTAGCGCTTACGTACTTCACAACTTTCAAGTTGACTAACAATCCCAAGTTGAGCTGCATGACGACGTCCCTGGCATTAGCGTCGCCCTCACTGTTTGAAGTTATTTACACACTAGATAAGCAAGAAAATTATTTCCCATTTCTGTTTTCTGCAGTGATCCTATTTCACATCATCATTGGAAATTGCAAAAAATGGATGATTTTACCCATCGCTCTTTTAGCTGGAGTGCTCGCCACGGGCTCATACCTGAGCAAGGAAACAGGAATAATTCTCAGCGTTCTCAGCGGTACATTTCTTGTTGCCAACCTGTTGTGGGCAGATCGACAACGCCGCGAAATTTGTTTTCGCTTCGGACTCATTTTCGTTGCTGTCACCATGCCCTACGTCATTCTGAAATACGCCATTTTTCCGGTGATAAACGACAAATATGTTGTAGTCACATTCGACCTTGCTAAATTACTGACAAAAACAATTCAGTATGCGCTGGTTGTTCCTGAGTTCTTTGTTTCACTGATTGGCACTCTCGGTGGTGCATTAGCTCTTTCATTTAGCAAAGTAATCGATAAGAATTCGCAAGAATGGTGCGCTTTCGTGGCTTTGCTCTTCTCAAGCTTGGCGGCAACCGCTGCGCTCATTAGTTTTGACACCTTCGCCGGAACGCTTGTATACATCTGGCTTCCCATATATTTCCTGTTACTACCCGCGTTCGGATACGTGCTGGTCAAGATTCCCACAGCATTCGGACAGAAAGGCAAATTGTTTAGAACATTGTTTTTGTCACTGTTCGCAATTCTATTGATCGGCCAGATTCCCTCACGATTTTTGCAGGCTCAATTCCAGTTCTCTTTCGACAGCATGACTTCGGAACTTTCAGACAAGCTGGCCGAAATTTCAAAGGTTGATAGGACGCCCACGATTGCAGCACTGCCGACCTACAGTGTCGGTGAGACCGAAGTTCCGGAGCAGATCGAGACGCACGTGCGAAGTCGACTTACAAATCGATATTACGAAACCAAGACTGAGAAAATCGATGGACAGCAATTCACGATGCTGAACTACTTATCCCCGATTTGCTCGAATGTACACGAGCCTGGGGATCCACCTGATGTGTTCAGACTGGCACTATTCAGGGGGAAAGGTCTAACTTATCGAAACTTGTGCGCGCAAAATTATGTCGGCTGGACGGGCTACCAGATTCTCAATGGAGCTACACCATTTCAAGAGTGGGTTAAACGCCCATTTGGGAAGGGTTCGTTACTGGTTATCCCATACGGGGAGGCGACACCAGATACGATACTATATCGAGGTTCGGGAATGTTCGCCCACCCATGGAAATTGAAAACCATGAACTTCCCTCAATTTTCGTTTGACGATATCGCTCACGTGGAGAGAAAACTTACTTATATCGGGCATCACAGACAAACAATTGGTTGGCGAATCTTACGAGTAACCGATGCCGCGCCTGTAGCGCTGGCAACATCGAGTGACGGGTGGCTTAAGAATTCCGCACCAATCTTTTGCGAAAATACCGGCGACAAGCCAATTCTAGTTCTTGAAAGTAAGCAACCAGGGGCACAAGTTTTCGTAGCCAAGTTTGAAAACAAAAACGAGCAAGTAATTTTACCTGCATATAAGGACAACGGTTTTTCAGTAAGCATTCGTATACCGCACAAATCAGAAGCGGAGCAGTGCACGCTGGAGGGATTCGATGGTGCGAGGCTGCATGTCGACAGGGCTTTTTACAAAGCCGACGCTAAAAACGAAACTCCGCCTTATGTCTGCAAAACATTTGATAACTGGATTCTTCAAAACGGTTACATCATCTACAGCAAAGAGCAGAGCGGGAAGGTGTTGCAACTAATCACAGATCAAAAATCCGCGGACGTTCAACTCAAAACGCACAACTCCATAAGCGAACTGAAACCAGCACAAGGAATTTTCTCAATCAAACTAGTTGACGGTGAGCCGATCGCGAATGACCTCTTCTATCTGCAGCTCCGCTCAAATCAACCTCTCGCTTCATCTACAGAAAAGCGACAGTTGCTAATTCATTGCGTAAGCACACTCATGAACTGAGTAAATTAGGACAAGCGATTTTGCGCCAGAGGCACTAAGGGCGATACCGAAAGCGCAATCGCGCAACAGGCTCCTCAATTAATTTCCAGGACAGGCGCGCAACCAGAAAGGTCAGCGCAAATGAGATTGCTGCCCACAATAAGTAGCGTAACACTGGATTCGTTACCCCAGTCCAGTTTCTAGGAAGCGTAGCGTACAGAATTGGAAAGTGGAACACATAAAGACAGTAACTATAGCGACCAATAGTTTGCATAAAGTTTGCTGACAAGATTCGCTTGGCGTACTTATTGTGCAAGCAGGTAAACACAACCACTCCCAGACATGCAGCAAAAGTTGGGTACCACGGGAACATACTAACGAATTTCAAAGATACACCGTGAGCGGGTCCACTGAGAATTGCGATAATCACACCAATCGCCAGCGAAAGACAAAACCCGCTATATTTTTGCAAAAATTTTATTGCTTTCCAGTCCGCCGATTCTCCCATTGCCAACAGTGCACCTACCGCCAGTGGTGTCACGCGAGACAATGTACTGTAATAGAAAAATCCAGGAGTATTTGGGAAACCAGAGTAGCGACATATTTCCGTAATCAACACCGTGGTTAAAACGAAAAATAGTAACTGCCTCTTGCTTCTAGCTAAGACCAGGCACCACGGCCAGAACACGTAAAACTGCTCTTCTACGCACAAAGACCATAGATGGCGTATCGAATAGAAAATCGGGTATCTCGTCTGCTCTTGTAAAAGCGCTATCGCCTTTTCCATTGAAACGGGCACGGAATACCAGAAACAACTGAGTGGACCGTAGACTTCTCGCAAGAGAGATACATAAAGTTCGCAATCAAAATTGCGTTTTGCGAGTAGCCAGATTCCCAGAGCCGAGACACTCAAAGCTAAATAGAAGACAGGCCAGATACGCAGAATTCTACGATAGTAAAAGAGCTTGAGGTCGATCCGTCCTTTGCTGACCTTCTCACTCAGAAGGAGCCTGGTGATGATATAGCCGCTCATCACAAAGAAGAGGTCAACGCCCAGGAAGCCCCATCGACAAAACTCGTTGTAGCACCTTACGAGCGAAGCAGTTGAATTCTGGATCAAACCCAGATGACAGGCGAACACACTCATAAAGGCGACGGCGCGGAGTCCGTCTAAAGGCTTTATCCGTTCAGCGCTAACCTTTTCGCGCTGGTTCAGTCGAGCAGATTTATCTTCCTGCCAAATCGAAGCACCATCAGACAGACTCGCACTATCGACTTCAGCAATCGGAGTTGAAACTTCCATAAGCCGTTACGGACCGCTGATTGGAGGTAGGGCTTCCACTGGTATGTTCTGAGTGGGAGCGAAGACGGTAGACGAGTCAAACTGCCGGGCAAAATCGAGCTTCTTGCTGGCACCGTCAGGTGAATGCAATACAACATCTTTTATTGGCAAAACAATTCCTTGTTGATCGACGAAAAACGGTATCACTTTGTCAGTGCCAGTCTTTGCCCATGAGTTAACAACAAATTGCATCGACTCCTTTTCACCAGGTCTTCGATATGGACTGGTACTGTATTTGATATCACCAATGGGTACGCCATACAAATATGCGAGCAGGTCAGACGCGTGACCGTTAGTGAAATAAGTACTTAAGT
Organism: Drouetiella sp.; assembly: GCA_036702965.1. Classification (GTDB taxonomy): domain Bacteria; phylum Cyanobacteriota; class Vampirovibrionia; order Obscuribacterales; family Obscuribacteraceae; genus PALSA-1081. Next base: position 225,532 of record DATNPZ010000003.1, on the reverse strand, counting down.
TGCGCCAGCGGCCGACAGACCATTGCGCTGGATATGCAATTCGAACGTAGATTTCATCGCCTTTGGAAATTGTTGGATGTAATGCATGTATTTTCTCTGCAATCGCTCGGTCGAACGCCGCGACTTCCTCTGCTTGAATGAGAATCGAACGAAAAGCACATATCTCTCGCACAGATATCGAAAGCATTGTTCCGGACAACAAACAAATGGCTACGACTGCAACAGACCTCTTCCACCTTTGCTTAGTGTGAAAACCTGCGATCGCTAATTGCAATCCCAAGCAGAAAAACAACATGTACCCTATCGAAGGTAATCCAGTTAACCGTGACGGAGTCGTGCACAAATTAGACACGAAACCTATAAATGCTGACAAGAAAGTAGCGGTCGCTAAGACCGACCATTCCGCAACTGACACCAAGATTGGTGCGTAATAATTTGACAAACTGAGGGGAAAAGCGACCAACATCCCAATCAAGCAGAGTGCCACTGCAGCCACTAGCAACAGCTTTGATGGCCCCTCGTTTTGAAAATATTCTTTGTAGATAGTAACTGCTTGACGAACATCTCTCTTATGCTTAATTCCAACGGTAGCATCAACGGATGATGTGAAGCCGGTGAGCACTCTAACCGGCATTGAAAATCTCGTGGCGGTGCTCGGCTCAAATTTGTAGATTGGCTTTGGGCAGGAGGCTAAAATTCCAAGATGAACCAACAGCAGCAACGTTGGTAGAGCGGACATCAGGTAATCGAAAAACTTTAGTTCACCAATCTCCTTTCGACGACGCCACAGCAGCAATAGCGAAATCACAGGAATGATTGCCGTAAACACTTCATACAGATACATCGACCCGGCAGTAATCAGGGTGATGAGAACCGCCTTGGTAGAAAAACGAATTTTGCTTTCAAGCAGAGTGAGCAATCCGAAGAAGGTCAGCCACATGAACGGGTAAGCGCCAGCAGACCACCACGTAAATGGTTCGAATTTGCTTGAGTAACAGAGATAAAAAACAGCTCCTGAAAGAGCAACTAGAGGGTTTGTCAATTTTCGGAGAAAGCCATAACACGCAAAAGCAGATGCTGCATATACTGCTAACCAGCCTAAATTTGCCTTCTCCATTGAACCGCCAAACATCAGCAGTTCTTGATGAAGAAAGCCAACCACATGGAGACGATTCATGGTCCAATCCAAGTAGTCGTAGTGCATGTTGTGTCGAGAGAGCATCGTGCGACGAATAACACCAACATCATCGCCATTGAGTGGGGTATTTCCGTTCAACCCCCAGATTAGAAACAGCGCGAAAAATGCAATGGCAAGCAGATGCACTGCTGTCACCAGACGCCGTTGAATTTTAGGTATTGTTTGCGCATCCGAATCTGCTGTGCAATCTATCGCACCAGGGACGGTGCCAGAAAATTCCGAATGTTCTTCTAGTTTTTTAGTGAAAGTGCTCATTTCACTTCCCAACTCGCAATTTTCTGATAACGCTCATTGTTCAAGGTTTTGCACTTAACGGTCCGTGCAGATCTTCAATCATCATTTGAGTTCTCAACTTTCTTCCTTCTCCAGTGAGATGAAAGTGTCCTCCAAAGATCATAGTGTCAGGAAACGCATACCTTCCAGGATTTGAAAGAAACGGAATAGTCACCCTTTGCTTGCACTGAGCGATTATTTTGTCGATTGGTGTTTTATCACGCTGATACATCGCATCGTAAGCGGATGGTGGCATCAAATACACAGTGGCACCGCGCTGCTTACAGAATGCATTGAAGTTGTTAAGTTCATTGATGGTGTATTCGTCAAGACCTTTGGGGACTTGCATGCCTATCTTTCGCTCAACGCCGTCTCGATTCCATGGGCGATTTAAATGCCAGGTCAAGCCACCGGAAGCATCTAAATTTTTTGAATTGATTACATCCAAACCAGGATTTGGTTTACCCAACGACCATTTGCAGCGGTGCTGCACAATCTGTCGCAGATGCTTCAACGCATAATCTAACTTCCGCACACCATTTGCTCTCAGATGGAGCAAGATCTTCAACCTGTCGTCCCACGTGCAGCAATCTGTCCGCACGATCCACTGCGCAGCCGAACCATAGCCGTCCAAAATATCTGACATTATCAAAGGGCGCAAATATTCAGTCGAGTAGAACGAAAACTCGAGTGGCATGACGACTACGTCACCAGGTTTGATACTGTCCTTTATCTCTTCGAGCAGGTAAGAAAGTGGAAAAATAACACACAGTCCCATGTTCACCACTTTTCGATGAAAAGCCTGCTCCATCATGGAGCCGTCTATGCCAAAAAAGCTGTTGGAACCGCTGGCGATAATGATCTTTGGCGATGGTGCCGCATCCAGAATGCGGTGCTTAACTGCTAGAACCCCAAAACAAGAAATGTCTTCGAGGCTGGGCAAAGCGATTCCAGCCCAAAGCACAACAAACCAGGCGCTGAGATAAAGCAGAGCAGCGACCGGAAATTTCGGTGCATTTTTTTGTAACCGCAATATATTCCCAGCATCACGATGTGATGCAGCAGATTGAGATCCGGTATCAGAGCGATTAGTAGAAAGATCAGTTGCGGACTGCATGAAGTTCACTGCCTCAAATGTGTCATGTTATCGTCGATTTGCTTCAGGACTGGACGCAAATCATCAATAACCATTTGAGTACGAACTGGGCGACCAGTTTTGTTCAGGTGGTACTGTTCATTGAAGATCATTCGCTTCGGAAAGACGTAGCGGGCAGGCTCAGCAACCCACTTTGCAGTGAGTTTTTCAGCGGATTCTTTGAGCAAATTCTCGACCTTCGGCCGCTCCTTCTTGTAATGACCTTCGTAAGTTGGAACTGGGATGATCACAAATTTGGCACCACGCGATTTGCAAAATGCATCAAAACTATTGATCGACTTCGCTTCAGCGTCTCCGATGTGATTGGCAGTGCGAAACGTGTAAGTAGAAGGATTGCCATCATTTTTTTGGCGCAGGTGCCACGTCAGACCGCCGTATCTGTCCATGTTCTCCGGATTGATAACTTCCAGCCCGGGATACATTTTGCCGTGAGTCCAACGGCAGCGATGCTGCGCGATCTGAGCCAAATGACGGCTCGCATAGTCCAACTTTTGCAAACCGAGTGCGCGAAGGTGACCTATGAAGGTCGGCATCTGGTCAAGCGAAACGCATCCACTTCGAACGATCCACCAGAACGCTTGAGGGTAAATGTCGAGGACGTTGTTGACCGCAGCAGGCGCTGAATACTCTGAAGAAAGATTGGCGTACTCAGGCGCGAGAACAATCAAATCCCCAGGATTTACACTGTCTTTGACCTCTTCAAAAAGATACTGAATCGGTAACATCAGGCACAAGCCCATGATTGCTACCGGGCGATGAAGTTCTCGTTCTACCATCCCACCGTCAAGACCAAAAAGCAGGTTCGAACCGCCTATGAAAACAATCTTCGGAGTTCTTGGCGCTTCCAAAATTCGATGCTTGTCTCTCAGCAATCCCAAACACATTGGGTCATCTAGTCCCGGAAGTGTGACAGCCGCTGTGAAAACAACAACCCAAAAAAGCACGTAACAGCTCAGTGCCGTTACGAAAATGCTCACCGGAAATCGACGAATGCTCAATCCAAAGCCAGGCTTAGATTGACTCGCTTCGCCTTGTGTCGGACGCTGCAAAAGTGGGCTTGTGCTCAAAAGTCACTCACTAGCGGATTTGTGCTTCATTGTCGCACTGCTGCGCCTAGCACCCATGACATGTAGCTAACATTGGCTGAGCGCTCAGGCTAGACGCTCATGGCAAGCCAAAAATTACCGCTCACAAACATTGTTAAATACGTTCAACAACTGGTTTGAAAAAGTGTCCCATGAAGCTTTTCTCACACAAAGCTCGAGAACGTTCGCACCTAGCGTTTTTCGAAGTGCTGCATCGACGCACAAATCGTTGATCTTTTGAGCTAAATCTTCTGAACTCTGCGCTTGAGCGAAAAGCACATTTTCTCGATTCACGAAGTCGCTTTCAGTGGTGGCGCTCCTGGTGGCAATGATCGGCAATCCATGTGCTGCCGCAAACCAGAAAGAACTGTTATGCAAGTTAAGTCCGGAAGTGAATGGAAAAACACAAATGTCTGAAAGATGCAGCTTCCGAGACGGCTCAGTGCTTCCGTAAGGCTCGTAGTTTGACCACATAACATGATTTTCTATGCCCAATCTTCGAGTCATTTTTTTCAAATCAACCATGTAATTAGGCACGCGTTCGCGCTCTAAAACATAAGCGTCAGGCTCATCACCAACCATCAGCAATTTCAACTTACGGCCACGGTTGATAGCGGATTGAAGTGCTTCAAACAGAATTTCAATTCCTTTACCCGGATAGATATATCCGTAGAAACTGAGTAAAGCGTCTTCATCAGTGACGCCGAGCTGAGCACGACCACGGATCCTTTCTGTCGCAGGCAAAGTCGGCAATACTGGCATTATGGGTGGTGGCGGTATCGTGACGCACTTCGCTTCCAGATCGTTGTCACGACGAATCAACTCCAGTCGATCGCGGTCGCTTAAGGTAACGACAGCATCACTATCGCGCAGCAATGTGCCGTACTCGTAATTCAAATGTTGTCGACCTACAATCCAGCTTGCTATGTATCGACCGGAGGCACGAACGACATTGCTTTTTTCGCGATGGATACCACCTAACGATTCGATGTGAGTAACGACACGCACACCCTCGCATGTTTTCTTGATCATTGTTGGCAAGAAAGTGATCATGGGATGATCGTGATACATCCAACCAGTGAACACGATATCAACCACGTCAGGACTCAATTGGCGACATAGAGTGATGCAGCGCTGAGCCGCGCGCCAATTCCATTTTCCTTCTATCGCATGTAACTTCAATGCAGGATCAAAGCTGCGCCCCGTATCGGGTCCGATAACTTCGATATCGACGTTATGCTTGATTAGTTCAGAGCACATTCGATGTACAAAATCGGCCCCTCCGGTCTTTAGAGGCGGAAATGCTGCTGAAATAACGACTGCCTTCATGTCGACCGCAATCTAGGGACAAGATTATGTTCATTATAGTTCAATGGATGTTGAAGCTCTCGTTGCCGAAAGCATTGACACAAAATGTACGAAAGAATTAAAAGGAGCACCGATGAAGGATTCAGAATTCAAACTGCTTCGCAGCCGCTGCATCGCTTTGGAAACACCCGCAACTGATGACTCGACGAGAGAAGTGCAATTCAGGTTACTGGTTGACATGATTACTCGGTTGACGCAAGAGGTCGAGGCGCTGAAAGAGCTACTCGCAGAGAAAGGCGAAGCTCAAAACTTTAGACGGATAATGCGACATCGAGCGCTTAGCAATCATGGAGGACCGGGTCCAAATCCGTTTCAGTACATGTCTGTGTACAGACTGTTAAAAACGGAGGACGTGTATTTGCAAGAGGACTTGGAATTATCCGCCGAAGAGCTAGATAAATTCAAAAAAGATGTTCAGTTTCGCCAACAATTGACATAGAGATCAACGGCTCAAGATGCCACAATCAGGGGCTTTCGACTAATCTTCATCCATCGTTGTCACAAGACGTCGAGTTCCAATTGTGCAGCTTATCAGCGTGAGCATTAGCCAAAGCGCAAAAACCGAGTAAGCAATAAGCCGAGCCGTTACGTAAATCGAAGCTGGAATTATTTGGAATCGAACAACTGTGTTCTGTGGCATATTCAGTGCGATCAGGTGCTCGTTTTCAAGCCGCGGCAACGGCAACGAGGAGGCATCTTCGACAATGTAATTCCAGGGAAATTGTTCAATATTTGTCTGGATGTATCCGACCGGAGTGGTGACTGCATCAACCTCTCCAAACTTATTAGTCGAGGGAGTAAAGGGGCAGTTATGAATCATCTGCAACTGAACAGGTGTTAGATCTGGGAATGCATTGATAACGGAGTAAGCATCCCAACCGTAGAAAGTATCCGGCATTTTGTTCAGTGACATAGTAAATGTGCGTGTGCGCGCAAGCTCGAATTTTGCGGTCTCAGCCGCTTCTTGAACATGGACCAACTTAAAGGCAAGACCAACAAAGGAGACCAGCAACAAAGAAAGCATCAGTCTCTTGTCAGAGACAATGCGTGCACCAAAAGGCTGTCTCCAAAAACAGAATACAATTCCAAACAAGGTCGATAAATTCACGTAAGTGATTAGGCGATAAGCAAATTGGATGGTTCTGAAGTTATGTCCAAGCTTATCTAAACTACCCTTTTGCAGCGAAAGCCAGATCAGCAGAAATGCAAATACTGTGCAAATAATCACAGCGATTAGCGATTTTCTGTCTCGCAGATTTTTACTTCTCACCACAGTAAACAAGCAAACCAGCAGCAGTAAAAACAGGGGCATGTTGATTTGCATGTCCAGATGCTTACCCACTGCATGATCGTCTTGCAATTTGTGCTTGTAGGATTTCGTTTCGAGTGGAAAAGGCATCAATCGCTCATACAAAGAATCTAGGCTGCGCGAGTAATAGGCCACATGTTTGAAAGTTACTGCCAGGACGAACTGTCGCGAGTACCTGGTCGTAGCCATTACCCACGGTGCCAGAACTGTTATCGTAAGCAAACCAGGCACCAGCAGCGACACCAAAAGATTGCGGAGATTAGGCTTGCGTATCATTATCGACACGACCATCAACCCAGAAAGAAAACAAGCTCCGTATAGTGCTGTAATAGGGTGACTGCCCGCAGACAACGTAAATAGAAAAACAAACAAGTTTGCCAGAATAAATTGCTTGCGTTGTTCATGCGCTTCCAACACAAACAACCAAACACACGAAGCACAACTCAAGAGCATGGTCGCAAAGAACTCCGGCAGTGCGCCTCGGTTATACAAGTTCGTCATGGGATAGATCGACCATGTGACTATAGTCGCTAAGAAAAAACTCGATAGGCGACTCAGTCTAATTAAGTTTCCCAGACGTGTTAGTAGAAAGAATTGTGCGTTGTAGATAGCAAATGCAGCTAAACGGACGGTTATTTCTGCATTCCAGGCTACGCTCAAAGCACCGATGAGCGGAAAAAAAAGATGCCCATAGAAGATCGGATAGACCATGCCAACCAATCGATCACTGTTAATAGAAGCTGGAAACTGGTGATGCTCTGCGAAATACGATGCAACCCAATTAATAAGCCAAATCTGATTGGGCCAGTCGGCGTTGAAAACCTTGTGTAAATCGAGCAGAGGCAAGCACGGCAATGCTGTAACTGCTATGCCTGCCAGAGCATACGTGAGGTTTCGCGCTGTGTGATTCACTATGCGCCGTAGGGATTGTTTGGACGAATCATGGCATTACACCACTTCAATGCTTCACGAAACAGTTCATAGTCACGAAAAAACAGAACATTTCCCCACGATTGTTTAACCGATTGATCGATGTTGCAATAGAATCTCGGCTCGCCGGAATTTTCCCCAAGCTTTCGATAAATCACTATGTGCCAGCCGTAACCACGACCTCGTAACTGCGCAACAGTTTCGTTTAGCAGCCCGAACTGCCCGTTGGAGAAGTAGTGTTCGGCATCCCAAAATTCGGACATAATGACAGGATATTTGGGATTATTCATCCCACGTATAACCTCAAGGTCACCACCCTCGGTATCAATTTTGACTATTGCTACATCAGCCGGAATTTCGCCACTTGCATGTAAGCTGCGCATCGACCTCATTTTCACTTCGATAGGATCGCTATACTTGAGACCGGCGGGCACAGCGTGTTGCACGGTAGTGCTGTAAACCGACAAATCTTTATCTAACGATTTGGCAAGATCCGAATTCTCCAATTCCACAGAATAAAAGTCAGCCGAGCAATCTTTCGGTCCAACAGCGATTTGAAATGCTTTGAAGCCGGAACTTACACCATCAAATCTTTGGCAGAGGTCGTGATACGCTTGCGGCATCGGCTCGAAAGCAAACACCCTGTATCCAGCGGACAAAAGTAGTTCGCTGACAAGACCGATGTTTGCTCCTATATCCACAACGTTGGGTGAAGGCAGATAGGCCCGCAAGTATTGCAACAGCGATATCTCAGGATTGTGCCTGCGATAGTCTTCCAAGTCGGGAGGGTAAGAAAATTCGTCGAAAGCAGGACGAATAATTTTACGCAAATCGTCATGGTGCTGTTGTTCAATACGCTTTGATTCTGCAGCAAGGTCGTGCATCTGCGCGTTCAGGATAGAAAGCGCGCTGCGCACGTCTTGATGATTGTCCTCCTGGATCTTGGCGAGATGTTCGCCATCCTTTTTGATTTCTTCCAGATAAAAGAGAACGCGGTCTTTAACGCCCTTGATTCTCTCTACGAACCCTGTACTCATCGGCGTTCACATCCTTGCTGTTAGGTCTTTGAAAAACCCAGTGGTCGATCGGCGCGAACCTGAAAAGGCTCTGCTTGAGCTTGACTTCTTCATGCCAAACGCGGTTGTACAAGGAAAAGCGTTTCACATCAGACATCTTGCTCACTGTTGAATAGTGCTCCATAAATATATCCGACATGACATCAGCAGGAGTATGTGAACCAAAATATTCGGTCTGTAATTTTGCAATTTCAGGAAGCCCGTGCTTTTCCCACTCCTCTGTGCTTTTCTGCCCCGGATACCAGCGGAAATATCCCCAAACGTCATCGACAGAGGCAAACTGCGCTCCATTTTTTAGGAAACGCAACCATAGCTCGTAGTCCATAGCAAAATGGTATGACTCGTTCACCCTCGACCCAGAACGCTCATAAATATCCTTCGTCCAGAAACAACACTCTTGAGGGATGTAGCAAGCCTTGATCACTTGTTCGTGGTTGAAAGGTCGGTACGGGTAGGACAAATAGTAGTAGCCATTCACGTCGATGTAGTAACGCTTTCCGTAAACCAAATCGGTGGATTGATTTTGAACAAGAAATTGGACAGCCTTTGACACCGTATCTGGTGAAGCGTAAACATCATCCGAGTTCAAGTATGCAAGAATTTCGCCGTCGGCTTTCCGAAATCCAGTATTGATCGCATCGGCTTGTCCTTTGTCTTTTTCTTCTACGACGATGCTAATTCGTTCCCGATAGCGCCCGAGAATGTCGTGCGTCTTATCTTTTGAGAGTGAGTCCAGCACGATGTATTGAAGGTTTGGGTAATCCTGGCGCAACACACTCAGTATAGTGCGCTCGATAAAATGCCCCTGATTGTAGGAGGGAGTTACGATGCTTACTTTCGGCGTAGCAGTACTAAACTTGTTGGTTGCAGGCACGATCGCGGCTGCATTACTGCTCGTCATTTGCTTTCGCTGGCTGCAAGCAGGCGCTCGTTTTCGAGCTTCAATGTTTCGACCTTGCTAGTCAAATTCGCAAATTCTTCTTCTAGCCATCGTGAACGGTTAATGCCTGTTTCGTTCATACCACTAAATCGCGAGCGCAGGGCGCAAACTGAACTTAGTGGCAAATCGTGCTTGTGACACACTTCGATCATGCCAAGGCTGCTATCAACATCCTTGATTACATCAGCGATCTTCGCATCCGAGAGCAGCTTCGTGTTATCCACTCCGGGCAAAGCAGATTCACCACCGTCGATGATGAAACTCAATCGTAAGAGTTCATCCAATATCTTGCGTGAGAAATTCTCGCTGTGTTCGATATTGGCACGCACTATCTCCTGCAACTCGAGGCTCATCTCTCGATGCAACCGCCGATAGAGCGGTCCAGTGAGCATGAAATACAGCTTGTAGAACAACTCGCGCATGGTCTATTTCGCAGATGCCACCAACTGCGGTGAGTTAGCCAGGTACCAGGCGATCGTTTTTTCCAGACCTTCCGAAAGCGGCATTTCAGCCTTGAAACCGAATAATTTCTCGGCGCGCTCAGTGTCTAAACGACGTCGAGGCTGACCGTTCGGTTTAGTTTCATCCCAAACGACCTTGCCATTGAATCCAGTCAATTTAGCGATCTCGGTTGCCAGATCTTTGATCGTAACTTCCCAGCCCGAGCCAAGATTTACTGGTTCACTGCCATTGTAGTTTTCCGCTGCTGTAACAATTCCACGAGCCGCATCAGTGACGTACAAAAATTCTCTTGTCGGAGAGCCATCACCCCACAACACAACTTCCGCAGCACCAGCCGCTTTTGCTTCGAGACACTTACGAATCAAAGCAGGAATCACATGCGAGCTTGCATGGTCGAAGTTATCGCCTGGTCCGTACAAATTCACAGGCATCAAATAAACACCGTTGAAGTTGTACTGATCGCGATAAGCCTGAGACTGCACCAGAAGCATCTTCTTCGCCAGCCCATAAGGTGCGTTGGTTTCCTCAGGGTAGCCGATCCAAAGATCTTCTTCCTTGAAGGGAACTGGAGTAAATTTCGGATACGAGCAAATCGTGCCGACAGAAACAACTTTGTCGACGCCCGCGCGACGCGACTCTTCGATAAGCATTACGCCCATCATCAAATTGTCGTAAAAATACTTACCAGGATTTTCGCGATTCGCTCCGATACCACCGACGACGGCAGCAAGGTGAATCACCAGATTCGGTTTGACATCGGCAATGAGCTTACGCACTTGCTCTTGCTCGGTCAAATCATATTCACGACTACGCGGCACAACAATATTGTTGTAACCGCGCTGCTTTAATTCGTTGACTACATTCTGCCCGAGAAAGCCGGCACCGCCAGTAACTATTACTTTTTCGTACTTGCTCATAGCCTAAACAACTGGAACTGATTGGAGAAATGCGCCGAACAGCAACTGTTCGAATTCATTTCTTGTTTCAGTCAAATCCTTCACTGTGTCGATTGTTCTCCAGAATGCTCTCGTCTTGAAGACGCGCAATTCGTTTTTCTTCGCCAATTGCGGGAAGGTCAACTCTTCATGGTCGCCCAACTTCGGCAACTGAGGAATGATTGTCGGATCGAGCATATAGATGCCTGCGTTAATCCAGAACGGGAGTTCAGGCTTCTCGGTGAATCCTGTCACCTGAGAGTCGCCTTCGACTTCCAGGATGCCGTAGGGACTGCGCAATGGAACCGAAACGATTGTCGCGGTCGGACGATGCTGTTTGTGGAAAGCAATCAGGTCAGCGATGTTCAAATTCGTGAGCGAATCACCATTCATCGCCAAAATCGGGTCATTGGATGGCGGGAGGCTTTCGAGCGCGGCTCTCAAAGCGCCACCACGACCGAGTGGAGTTTCTTCTACAAGGTAATTGATCTTGACGCCATATTTGGTGCCATCACCGAAGTGCTCTTGCAACACTTCATTGAGGTAACCGCAGCAAATGGTAATGCGGTTGAATCCATAGGAAGCGAGAAGGCGAAGCTGGAAGCTAAGCAGCGGGTTGCCCAGAACTGGAATCATGCACTTTGGACGGTCTTCTGTGTATGGACGTAGTCGCTCACCTTTTCCGCCTGCCAGAATCACTGCACGGTTCACTTGCATTCCTCCATGAAATTCGTTCGAAGATCTCCTCTTGGGGATCTAAGAAATTCGGAGTATGACAGAGTTGACAGCTCTTGAAATTGCAATGCTTTAAAGTACAAAAACAGGCTTGACAAGCCTGTTTTTAGGAATATGTTGAGCTTAGAGCGACTTCTGCCGAATTCTGACCTTAAACTATTTAATTCTTAAATGCTCACGTGGTCAGGCTCTTTGCTCTTCAAACGCTCGCGCCAATAATTGAGCAAATCGGTCATCATTTGCTCGAATGTGAACTCTTCTTGCCAGCCAGTTGCCTGTTTGAACTTGGTCGGGTCGCCGCGCAATATTTCGACATCACTTGGACGCAAGCGGGCGGGATCGATTTTGACTTCGATCTTCGTCTTGGTTTGTGAAAGCAGGTAGTCAAGCATCTCGCGAATCGTTCTCGCCTTACCGCTGGCGATGACGTAGATTTCGCCTGGTTTGCACTTGTTCACAGCCATCCAGTACGCGCGAACCACGTCGCGTACGTCGAGCCAGTCACGTTGCGCGTTTAAGTTACCTACATGGATTACAGGAAGCTTCAGACCCAATTCGATTTCAGCGATTTGCTTGGCAAAGTTGCTGGTTACGAACACTTCGCCTCGGCGCGGGCCCTCATGATTGAAAGCACGCGTGCGCACGACCTTCAAACCGTAGCTTTCGTGATACTGATAAGCGAGCATGTCTTGAGCTACTTTGCTGACTGCGTATGGACTCAATGGTCGCAGGTGATTGTCTTCGTTGATAGGCACTTCGTCGGGATATACACGACCGTACTCTTCCGAACTCAATGCCACCTGGACACGTGGATCCAGCTTGGCATGCCGAATCGCTTCGAACAGATTCAATTGCATCTGCGTATTGCCGATCAAAGATAGATTCGGATTCTTCCAGGAATCAGGCACATAGCTCTGTGCAGCGAGATGGAAGACATAATCGGGCTTGACGGCTTCAACCATGCTGAGCGTGCCGGAAGCATCCAAAAGATCACAATCAATCAAATTGATCTGATCTTGGATCTGCTTGATATTGGCGAGTGAACTGCGCCAACGTTTGACACCAAAGATTTCCGCGTCTTTTTGGTCCTTCAGCAGGAATTCGGCAAGGTGCGAACCAACCATGCCTGTTATGCCAGTGATTAAAACGCGCGTCATATCGGCTCCTGAAAGGACTCAAACGTCTGCGATAATACCACGAGGTCCAAGAGTCGCCGCTCTTATATAGTTTTCACCGAGGCGTTAGATGTTAGTTTCGATTTGTATGCCCACTTACAACGGGGAAAAATATATCGCTGATGCTATACAAAGCGCTCTGGATCAGACTTACGCAGATTTCGAAATTTTAGTATCTGATGACGGCTCAACAGATCTAACTGCCGACATCGTTCAAGAATATATGCGCCGTGACGACAGAATCCACTACTGGCGCAACGATAGCCGCTTGGGTTTGTTTGCGAATTACAACGAGTGCATGAGCCAATGTAAAGGCGACTTGATCAAACCGTTCGCTCAAGACGATTTGCTCAGTCGAAACGCTCTCGAACTGATGGTTTCCGCATACACGAGCAACAAAGTAGCGATGGTCTGTTGCAGCAAAAGTATTCTCAACGACTCGCCAACTCGTTTCAGCGAAGTCGTCGAAACCGTTCTGCCACCGGGATTGATCAAAGGTCGGACTGTAATCGAAGACTCACTTCGAAGCTATAGAAATTTAGTCGGTGAACCAGTCGCGGTGCTTTTCGACTCCAAGAGAGTTGGACTTGGGTTCAGCGAGAGCTACTATTCGCTGGGAGATTTAGAGTTCTGGTTTCGCATTCTTCAAAAGGGCGACCTCTATCACATTCCAGAAGAGCTGGTCACTTTCAGACAACATCCCGAAAGCACCACGTTCAAGAAATTAGAGGACATGACCTGGGTTCTGGACTTTTTCAGATTGGGAAAAGAGTACGAAGAACACATAAATCGTATCGGCATGACGCAGGAAGAATTCTTCATCGGGTTCTTGGAACGAGCAGGAGAGCTGATCGACAGACTGGTGACATCACATGAATTGACAGTGAAAAACCTCAGTGGGTTCAAAGAAGTTGCATTCTTTTCGATGCGTCGAGCAGCGCAACTAGCCGCTAAAGGGCGGGCTTACGACTCACTGGTCGAGAGTACGTCCTGGCGAATCACAAGACCGCTTCGCTATATCAAGACGCGCATCGATAACAACGTTCAATTCGACAGAAAGATCTAGACAAGCAATCGACTCAAGCGAGTGCTCATTCGTCCTGAAATTGAAAGCCTGCGAAAAGCTTGTTGTACTGGCGGCCGAAGCCTCCTAAACCGTACTTCCTCATTTCAAAAATGCGCACCGGCGCGTCGACGCCTTGAACATGAACGCGAATAATCAGCGGCTTGTCTGAATTCTTAATCGGCTCAAAATCAAATTGCAACGGCTTGTCATCGCGAATATCTGCAACTGACGCAATCGCTGAAGTGACAAAAGTGTCCGGCGCTTCGAAGATGCGAATGCACAATTCGCCCGAGGTGAGCGGAACATCGACGATCGGTGCAAGCAAAATCGAATTGAGATTCGGCTTTTTCAAATCAATCGTATAAGTCAAAAATGCTACTCGCAGAAGACTCAAACTGGCTTGCAAACGAAAGCCGTTGAGGGAACTGTTGAAAATCGCAGTATCATCTTTGAGTTGCAGAAACCCTGGATTCATCAAGTTCCAGGCATCGAAAGTGTTGCGAAAGCGGTCGGACCAATAAACGATTCGCCGTTGCCTGAAGAGATCCGTTTCCTGCGAGAGCAGCTTACCTTTCATGCGAACGAGTTCGAGCTCTTGCTCCAACTCGAAGACTCTATTCTGCAAATCAATGACTGACTGCGGCTCTTGCTGTACTGGCGCAAAAGCTGATTGATTCTGCTCATCAGTTGGTGGTTGTGCCACCATAAAGTTCGTATTCACCAATAGAGGGCTTGGATTCATGGTTACTCTATCACGCTCGGTTCACGTACAGCATTTGGATATAGCCCGAATTCGGCAGCCAGAATGGCGCGTCGAGACTGGCTTGCTCTTCGGGCACACTCGTAAACTTCAGTAAGAACTCTTCCTTTTTGCTATTAGCAATTGGAGCAAATGAGAAGACGAGCTTGTCATCAGCCTCTTCCTTAAGCATCCTGGTAGTGGAGGCTTCGCGAAGAAGAACACCAGTGACAGTACGAACCTCCAACAATACTTTGCCTACAGGCTCACGATCTCCAGGTGAAGATGCCGGAAAACGCACGCCCTTGAGTCCATTGAAGTCAGCTCTGATCAACACTTCAGAAGATCTAAGCGGTGACGTCGCTGTCAGGGAGTAGACCGTACTCTTGGCGAGAAGTTCATCGATCTCCCGCATCCATTCCTGTTCTACAACTTCCTGGCAATACTCTTCCTTGACCTGATCGTAAGCATTTTTCTGAATAGATTTGCGCAGGTCCGCATTGTTGACGAGACGCGAGATTCCATCAAACCATGAATCCACGTCATTGTTGACCAACACGCCGTTCACGCCGTCTTTGACGCAGCTTGAATAGACAGGAGTGTTTGAATAAACACCAGCGATTTTGCTTGCACCGTAATCGCGAAATTTTGTATTGGTCTTCGATCGGTGGAAGTGCGTATCTTCCAACGGAGCCAATCCGATATCAAACCCGAAGGATGAGAACTCTCGCAAGAAGCGCTCATAGTCAGAAATCAAAGGCATGAATTTGACACCGCGATATCCGACGAGCTCACTCGACTGACAGCCCCAGATGGTTAATTCGACTTTGTCCGAGTATGCATCTAATACTTTCTTGAGCGAATCAGAGAAAAGCAAATACTGGTTATCAACGATTCTGCTGGTCGCATAAACAATCTGCAGTTTGTCAGAATTGCCCTTGAATGCGGGCTTTCGCAGCATCCCAAAATCGAATCCAGCCTTCAGTAAGCGCACTTTGGGATTGAGCTTCTCAACGATCTCTTTCATCACGGGGCTGTAAACGCGAATCAAATTTGCGTGTGCAATGTATTTTTCCAACTGCTGAATGCGCAACGGCAAACGGTGATAGCGAGCCAATTCCGGATCAGATTCAAAAGGCACATCCCAGAAATTATCATCCAGATCGAAGATAATCGGCTTGTGCGTAGCAACAGCTTGATTCAACAAGTGAGTGTAGGCAGGCTCAGTGTTGCGACAAAATACTACGAGATCAGCAGAGTCGATCAGCCCTAAATTAGCCTTGCCTTCAAGACAGTAATCGAAACGTATTTTCCCTTTCGCAGCCAATGCCATCAACGGCTTCAGCACGCCGATTTGACACGATGCAATCATCGAGGGAACTATCGCTACTACTTTAGGGAAGGTTGTATTTGCCATCGAAATCTCGGACTTATTTTGTTAGAAGCTGGGGCTGAGCAGGCTGCACCGCAGGTGGTGCGGCAGGCTTAATCAATTGAGCCACATCGTGCACGTAATAGTTGATCATCTCAGCAGGCGGTCCATCGCCAACTATCTCGCCCTTATGCAGGATTACAACGCGATTGCACAAATCCGAAATCTGTTGCAAGTTGTGCGAAACGAGCAGCGTGATACCGGAAGTATCGAACAGATGCTTCATCCTATCGGTCGCTTTCTGTACAAAGTGAGCGTCGCCTGTAGCGAAGATTTCGTCTACAAGCAGAATTTCAGGCTCGACGATTGCGCCGATCGAGAAAGCAAGGCGTCCATGCATACCAGAAGAGTAATATTTGATTGGCAAATCTATAAATTCTTCCAGTTCAGAAAATTCGATGATTTTGCTCTCCAACTGTCGCATTTGCGAATACGAACGACCAAGAAGAGCGCCATTCAAGTAGATGTTTTCACGTCCACTCAGTTCGAAGTCAAAACCAGTACCTAATTCAATCAGAGGCGTGATCTTGCCTTGAACCACTACACGGCCCTGGTGTGGAGGATAAATACCGACGATCATTTTGAGCATCGTCGATTTTCCCGCACCATTCAAACCAACTACACCAAGCCGGTCTCCGGCTTTGATCGTCAAATTGATTTTCTTCAGTGCATCAAATTCAGTCACAGCATCTTTGTCACGCTTACCTGTAAGCGCGCCGATAACAGCTTCTTTCAAGTTCGGAGCGCGGTTTCGATAAATTCGAAACTTGAGCGATGCGTTCTGAATAGTGATCTGTTGCGTCATGCGATGCGTTGTTCTTTATCTCTACAAGCGGTAAATCAGGTCTTTCTCGGTCTTCATTAAGGTCAAAAATGCGATGCAGAATGCTACCGCGGTGATGGCACAGGGAATGGCCCAGCGCACGGGTTCAGGCATAACGCCCAGGTAAATCAAAGAGCGGAACAAGTCGATGAAGTAAAAAACGGGATTGAGCAAGAAAAGCGCGCGATATTTTTCAGGCACCATATCCAGGCTATAAACAATCGGCACAAGATAAAAGACCGTGCTCAAGCCAACTTTGATGATGTGAGTGAGGTCCCGGAAATATACTGTCGCGACTGCAAGTATTAAAGTGACCGAGAAATTGAAGAGGAAAAGTAGTGCGATGGCGGCTGGAACTAGCAGCACAGTCCAATTCATCTGCACGCCGACGATCAACGCCATTGCCATCAAACTTGCCAGACTGAACGCAAAGTTGGCAGTTTCAGTGGACACGGCAACGAGCGGAAAGAAAGATTTGGGGATGTAGACCTTTTTCAGAAACGCTTCCGATTGCACAAGCGACTGACTGCCCATGGTGATCGAATCAGTTATATAGGTCCATGGTAGAAGCCCAGTAAACACGTAAACGCCGAATTTCTTGGGATCTGAGTGCCAGAGAAGTGAGAAAACCGCTGTCATGACTGCCATCGTCAACAGCGGATTGAGAAGACTCCACGCGAATCCTAGAACGGACCGGCGATAGCGGCGGCGAAGGTTATTAACTACGAAGCTTGCAAGCGCAAACTTGATGTTCTTCAGCTCTAATACCGAGCGGCATGTGTAGCCGAAAACCGACTCTTTTTTGTCTAGCGAGGCAAAATCAAAATTGTCGAACGGCGCTTCAGCAGCCACATTCGAAGGGTCTTGTGCTGGAGCGGGGTCTTTGACTAGAAGATCTGTAGATTCGGCGGTGCGCATTAGCTCACGGAGCGTTTGGTCAGTTCCCAAGAATAATACTGACCCGGGTGTGGAGCACGCAACCCTATGCCCGTGAGCTGTTTATCATGTAAGCCATTGTGTCCGACAAAGGCTTCTGCATCGCTGGTCAGGTGGAATCTGCACGTCGGATCTAATCTGCATTAATCAAAATTAGTGTAGGCGCAATAACTGCACAACACAGTCGGATCGTTGATGAGCGCAGAATTCATGTCCATATGTGCACCCACATGAATTACGTAAAAATCATCTTCCACTCAGTGCTTGAGATCTTTTAATGGTCAGCAATGCTAAACCTATCAAATGTAGTCTGCCTGCGCACCTTCAATAGGTTAGACTTGTCGGGTCCATTCGGGCAGAACCCATTTTGTTAGCCGTTCAGACGGAAACGAATCACGTGATAAATAACTTGCAAATGCAGAACATCACCACCACAAAATCAACCAAATATAGAGCACCAGCCAATCCAACATTGACCGGATTGCAGTTGCGTAAGGCAATCATCGAACAATCCAAACGAGCAGGAGTCGGTCATATCGGCTCAGCGCTGTCGGTCGCCGACATCGTAGCCTGTCTATACGGAAAGGCGATCAACGCTAAATCACCGCGAGATCCTAAACGCGACCGGTTCGTTCTCTCCAAAGGTCACGCAGCACTTGCTCTCTATGCAGCGTTTTTCGAACGCGGTTGGATCACCGAAGAGCAATTGAACACTTACTGCGGCGATGGTAGCGACCTCGGCGTTCATCCTGAGCATGCATTGCCTGGTGTCGACTTCGCAACAGGTTCCCTCGGACAAGGTCTTTCATTTGGCACAGGCGCTGCACTCGCAGCGAAACGACAGAAGTCTGATCGACGTGTCTTCGTTCTACTTAGTGATGCTGAATGTAATGAAGGTTCAGTCTGGGAAGCAATAATGTTTGCTGCACAGCACAAGTTGAATAATTTGTTCGCGATTCTTGACCTAAACGGGCAGCAAGCTTTCGGATACACCAAAGACGTTCTCAATCTGTCACCTATGGATGAGCGCTGGAAGGCTTTCGGTTGGGATGTACACAACGTAGATGGTCACGATGAACAAGCGATGGCTGACATCATCGAGAACAACTCGGGTGTCGGCGACAAGCCGCACGTGCTTATCGCACACACGACTTTCGGCAAAGGTGTCTCCTATATGGAGCACCAAATAAAGTGGCACTATAGTCCACTGAATGATGCTGAGTACAAACAAGCAATGTCTGAACTGGAGAGCCAATCATGAGAGGCGCATTTGCCAAAACACTGACTGAACTCGCAGCAAAAGATGATCGAATCTATTTGCTCACAGGTGACCTTGGTTACATGGCACTCGAGCCATTCGCCGAAAGATTTCCAGACAGATTCATCAACGTTGGCGTTGCAGAACAGAACATGGTCGGCATCGCGACTGGATTGGCAGAAGCTGGATTTATTCCTGTCGTCTATTCAATCGTCACGTTCGCCTCGCTCAGACCTTACGAATTCATCCGTAACGGTCCGATACTGCATCAGTTACCAGTGCGTATCGCTGGTGTCGGCGGTGGTGTCGAGTATGGACACAACGGCGCGACACACTATGGCTTGGAAGATGTCGGCGTGATGCGATGCCAGCCAGGTATCACCGTCGTCGCTCCGGCAGATGCTGGTCAAACTAAAACCGCTCTCGAAAAAACATACGACCTTCCTGGTCCTGTGTACTACAGATTAGGCAAGGACGACCGCATCGTCGTTCCAGGTCTGAATGGGCAATTTGAATTGGGTAAAGTCCAGGTCATTCGCGAAGGCAAAGATGTACTGCTTCTCTCGATGGGCGGCATCACGTTCGAGACAACCAAAGCAGCAGAACTTCTTGCAAAAGAAGGAATCGAAGCTCGCGTCGTAGTTGTTGCCAGCATCAATCCTCCGCCAGTGGAAGATTTGAAACGTGAACTCTCTCAATTCAAGACCGCGATCACAGTCGAAGCTCATTACGCGTCAGGCGGTCTGGCATCGCTTGTCAGTGAAGTGGTGGCACAATCTGGTATCAACTGCAAAATCTCGCGTTGTGCAATTGAAGAATCACCAGACGGAAAGACTGGTGGACAAAGCTATCTCTACAACAAATTTGGTCTCTCACCAGAATTGATTGCGGCGAAAGCCAAGACACTTTGCGGGGTGCCTGCGTGACCGCCCAGTCCATCTCGATTGTCCTGCCTGTCTACAATCAAGCCGATCACATTCAAGACATCGTTACCTCGTACCAAGAAGCTCTCAAGAAAATTCCCGGTGAGCACGAACTAGTTCTCGTCACGAACAACTGTCGCGATAAGTCGCCTGAAATTTGCGACGCGATGACACGCGAATATAAAAACGTCAAGCACGTTGATACCAAAAGTGGTGGCTGGGGGCTCTCGGTCAAATTAGGGCTACAAGCAGCCACTGGCGACATTCTTTGCTACACAAATTCGGCTCGAACCAGTGCCGAAATTTTGACCCTCTCTCTACTCTACGCAGTCGCTTATCCCGAAGTCGTGATCAAAGCGAACCGGAAGATTCGTGAGAACTGGAAACGCCGGTTGGGCTCACTCATCTACAATCTAGAGTGTCGCGCATTCTTCGATCTCCCGACTTGGGATATCAACGGCACGCCGAAAATTTTTCCGCGCAAATTTACTAAGCTTTTGAGTTTGACTCGCGACGACGATTTGATTGACGCAGAGTTCAACGCAATTTGCCGTCGGGAAGATTACCCGATGCTGGAAGTGCCGGTCCTGTCGACCAAACGACATAGCGGTAAGTCCACGACAAACTACAATTCTGCATTCAAAATGTATTGGGGAGCGTACGAGCTTTGGCGAAGCATGCGTCAGCAAGCGAGTCTATAGATCTTCCCAAAGCGGAAGAAATGGAAGAACTGTGGGCACGCCATAGCGAGGCGTGGCGCGGCAACGACCAAATTCTCAGTCACTGGCAGGATGCTGCGAGCATCGATCCCATTCTTCTTAAATCTCAAGTCACCGGTGATTTTTGGGGCGTACTCAAACGGCTAGATATCACCCTTCTCGTTGGACGCGAGTACGAGCATTTGTTGCTCGCGCTTAGTCACGACGATGCCAAACCACACGCGACGTTCATGCCGATGCCCCATCCATCTGGCATTACGGTCGATCGCGAACGCGGTGTAGTGCATATTGCCAGCACAAGAAATCCCAATCAGATTTTCGACTTCATGCCGATATCGGGTTGTGTTGACCGTTTGGACGTGAACGTGTCGGCGCCGGAAGACAGACCGCTCGTTCCAATCCGTTCGAGATTCATGCCCGGCAGCCTCTACATGCACGACCTGGCGATGATTGGAGGGCAACTGCATGCTAACGCTGTCGGACACAATTCAATCATCCGCATAAACGATGACTCCTCCTACTCGCGTGTCTGGTGGCCAAAGTGCATCGAAACCGAGGCGGGACCGCGCTTCGGACAAAACCACATTCAGCTCAATTCGATTGCAGCCGGTGACTCGCTCGAAACATCATTCTTCTCGGCATCATCCACTGAACTGTCAGATCTCCGCCCAGGCGACCCCAAATACCCTGTAGATAAGCGCGGCGTGATCTTCTCGGGAGCGACCAGAGAAGTAATAGCAACCGGTTTAACCCGTCCACATTCCGCTCGAATCGATCAATCGACCGGCAGAAGCCGCGTCTTTGTGGACAACAGTGGATATGGTGAACTTTGTCTCATAGAAGATGATAAGTATCAAGTTGTAACGCGCTTGCCAGGATGGACTCGCGGACTGGCTTTCTGCGAAGAAGTGGCGTTTGTCGGCACTTCGCGCGTCATTCCAAAATTCGCGCAATACGCTCCGGGACTGGATGTTAATGCCAGTATATGTGCGGTTCACGCTGTTGATATAAGATCTGGTGAGATTTTGGGAAGTATTGTCTGGCCGTTCGGCAATCAAATCTTCGCGATAGATTGGCTTCCGAGAACACAAAGCGCTGGATTCCCAGTTGAAGTTGACGACCCCGGTCGTGACTGCAAAACAATGTTTTATACGTTTTCCACACAAGTTCAAAAGGATTGAAATAAGGAGATAGTTCATGAGTGGTAAAGGGTTTCGGTTACTAATGATTGGTGCCATGTACGAAAATGGCGGCAACACAACCCATCGTTTCCTCGATGGTCATCCGCAGATGTTCGTTTATCCATTCGAATCGCAACCTGGAACCAAGCTGGTTCAGGACCACATTGCTTCGATGTTCCCAATCAAATATCGCTGGCCTGAATTCGCACTAGATGCGACACCAGAGCAAGACTACAAAGCGATCATCGACGAAGAAGGCAAAGTGCGCGCTCGCACCCCTCACGTCAGCAAATTCCGCCACGAGCCTATGGATTTCAATGATGATGTTCGCCGCGACTTCTACGTCAAGCACATCAAAGAAACTGGTCGTTCACGCGCTAACAACGTTGCTGCATTCTTCAAAGCAACTTTCGAAGCTTGGAAAGACTACAACCGCACTGGTCGCGAAGAAGTTTATGTTGGCTACAGCCCGATCATCGGCGTTGATGGCGACAAGATTCTCAACGACATGCCAGAAGCTCACGTTCTCCACGTCGTTCGCAATCCTTGGTCAGCTTACGCAGACACCAAGAAGCGCCCTGTGCCATTGTCACTGAAGCACTACATGCTCGGATGGACAATGAACCAGTATTACGCTCTCCTCTACAAAGAGCAGTTCCCAGATCGCTTCCACATCGTTCGCGCTGAAGATGTTATGGCTGATTCATTCAAGACTCTCGGCGACCTTTGCGAAAAACTCGGTTTGGAAAGAGCCGAATCACTCAAGAAGCCAAGCTGGAACGGCAAAGAATTGACTGAAGTGTACCCATGGGGCACTATCCGCAAAGCCAATCCTGATGCCAATCTCGCAACAGCTAACGAGTTGTCGCAAGAAGAAAAGGACGAAATCAAAAAGCTCACACATCAATATCTCGATGTGTTCGACTACAAGAACTTCCTCAACCAGAAAGTTCTGTCAGCTCGCTAATTGAGCCAACCCTGAATCATGAATTTGGACGAGCTTGCTCAGCAGGCTCGTCTTTTTTCAAGATGATATGATGACCAAATCTTGGCAGGAAGCGCTTTTGGAGATGACTGAGTTCTCTTCAGCGGCGCGCTGAGATTAGTCGAATCCAGGCGAAAAGCGCATTTGAGGTAGTCGTGGCAGCGAAATCAATTTTGATCACGGGCGGCACGGGATTAATCGGATCGCACTTGAGCGGTGCCCTGGCGCAGCGCGGACACACAATCAAAGTGCTTTCACGCAATTCCAGATTCTCGGTGCCAGAAGCCATCGATAAAAGCGTCGAAGACAAAATCGAAGTTGTCGCCGGTGAATTAGACGATCGCCAGCTCCTTGAAGAATTGGTCAACCAGGCTGATGTAATTTTTTACAAGGCGGCAAGCGTCGGCGCCGCTGGTGCAGTCGAGAACGCCAAAGATTTCGTTGAGAACAACCTCGGCGCGACAGCGAATCTGGTGGATGTTCTGCGCGCACGAAAGCACCACGTGAAAGAGATCATTCTTGGTTCATCCATCAGCGTTTACGGTGAAGGCGCCTACAGTTGTTTGAAACATGGTGTCGTTAGACCGCCAATTCGTTATCGGCAAGAAGAACTCAAACTCGATCTAACCTGGGACCCGTTGTGCCCCGAATGTGGTGGCATGGTCGCTCCGGCTGATACGGATGAAACATCCGAAAAGTTGGGTGAATCGACCTATTCAGTGACGAAGAAAGCTCAGGAAGAATTGTTGATTGGTACGTGCAAACTGCTCGATATCAACTTATCAGTGTTTCGTTATAGCACCGTAATTGGTGCCGGACAGTCCTGGCACAATCCATTCACCCGTTTTCTCGAGTTAGCGCTGAGCGGAGAAGCACCGGTAATTCATGAGGATGGATTGCAATCGCGCGACTTCATGTTCGTCGAAGACGTAGTGGCAGCCAATCTTGCGGTGTTGGACAAACAAATATCCGGGCTCAACGTGTTCAACGTCGGGTCTGGTAAATCCACAGCTTTGTTTAATTTCGCACGCAGCATATCCGAAGCAATGGCTTTCACTTTGAAAAACAAATCTGCGGTTAGCCCTAACGTCGACAAAAAATTCATTCCAGGTGATGTGCGCCACTGCCATACGGATTGCAAGAAAATCGCGGAACTCACTGGATTACGACCAAATCAAAATTTGGACGAAGGTATTCTGAAGCTAGCCGAGTGGTTCGTTCGCAAGAAAGGACCATTGACTCGATTTGCGCAATAGTTCAAAACAAAATTGCGAAGTCCAAATTTGGCGCGTGGTGACCGCGTCAAAAATTTTTGTTGATACATGATGAACAAATCTGTTGACAATAAATCTGCGCTGTAATAGTGTTTTAAAATCGCATGATTGATTTGAACTCGCAAAATGATTCGAGTTCCAAAAAATCTTTCGCAGGAGATAACACATGACCTGGAAAATTATCCACTAAAAGGCTGTCGTCAAAGCCGTCAAAATACAGTCGGGACGCTGGTTTGCGCCCGCCGTGTTTAGTCATGGTTGTTGTTTCGCTGCACAACATATTCAGCAACTTTTTGCGAAAACTGCCTTCACTTTTTTGTGCTTTTAACTAGCTCGATAGATCTCGAGTTCAGTTCGGCACCACAACGTCGTTGTCAGCTTGCCATGCGTGTTTCGCGGCAAGCTCGCCAAAACTGATTTCAGGTCTGTCTATCGGAGACAACCTCAAATGGACTCGTTCACGAAAAGAAATCCAATCGGATTTCTTATAAAAAGCGGCTGGCAGTACGCCGGCCCGCACCGCTGGATGTTCCCAGCCTGCGTCGTCATATTCGCCAGTGCGCAAGCAGCGCAACTCGCGGAACCATATGTGATGGCGCAACTGTTGAACACAGTGCAACAACACACCAGGACGATGGATGCACTAGTGCATGAGATTTGCAAAACGCTTGCGATCTATTTCGTGCTGCAGATTACTTTCTGGGTCTTTCACGGACCTGGACGTTATCTGGACATGTATCTCGGCTTCCAGATCAAATTGAACTACCGCACTACGCTCTTCCGCATGATTACGTCTTTGCCGCTGGCATGGCATCGACAACACCACTCGGGCGAGAGTATCGACAAAATCAATCGCGCCGCAAACTCGCTCGGAGCCTACTTCGAAGACAGTTTCGTGGTCCACTACATGGTCGTCAATTTGATCGGAGCACACGTGATGCTGTGCTGCTTTCTTCCCGCCGCAGGTTTCGCTGCATTAACCATCACGGTGGTGGCAGTGCTGCTCGAAATCTGGTTCAGCTCTTTTCTCGCGGATATGTGGGAGACGTTGAATACTTGCGAAAACCATGTCGCAGCGGCAGTGCATGATTATGTAACCAATATTGAAAGCGTAATTATGCTCAGACTGGAGAACCGCACGACCGCTGAAGTTGCGCGTCGAATGCTTTCGCAAATCTCGCTGTACACAAAAACCGTGACGATCAACGAATTCAAATGGTTTTTGAATACTGTCTTGATCGCATCCATGACAGTAATCGTTCTCGGCTATTACGCCTGGGCAACGCTGTCTAGCGGACACGAGCTGATGGGCGGCACATTCCTTGCGCTGTTCGAATACCTGCGCCGAATTGGTCAATCCTACGGCGAATTCGCAATGGTGTATGGACGCGCGGTCAGACAAGCGACAAACGTTGAAAGCGCGAACACAATCGTGCGCGACGCAATGGGATATGCGCGCGATGAGCAGGAACACTCCTTGCCGCGCGGTTGGCAAACAGTACGCGTGCAAAATCTGAACTTCGCTTACGAAGATGCTGAGCATGGGAAGAAACATCTTTCCAACGTCACCATCGAATTGAGCCAGGGTCGGAGCATTGCACTGGTGGGTGAAAGCGGCTGTGGGAAGAGCACATTGCTTTCTCTGTTGCGCGGACTGAGAAATCCGGACCACTGTGATGTAATCTGCGACGACAAAATCATGCCGTTCGGATTGAAACACATGGCTGATGCGACAACGCTTCTGCCACAAGATCCGCAGTTGTTCAACGACACAATCGAACGCAACGTCACTTTCGGCTTGGACGCGCCCGCAAATGCGCTCACCGAAGCCGTTGAATTGGCACGATTCTCGCCTGTCCTAGCAAGATTGCCTAAAGGCATCGAGACGGACATCGCGGAAAAAGGCGTCAATCTCAGTGGTGGCGAAAAGCAACGACTGGCGCTTGCCCGCGGTTTGTTCTTCGCGCAGGGATCGCAAATCGTTCTCTTCGACGAGCCGACAAGCAGCGTCGATACGTACAACGAGCGTTTGATCTACACAAATGTTCTGCGAGAATTCAAAGAAAAATGCTTGGTGTCATCGATACACAAGTTGCATTTGTTGGATCTTTTCGATCACGTATACGTAATGGAAAACGGCAAAGTCGTCGAATCCGGCAACTTCTACGAATTGCTGGAACAAGGCGGAATATTGGCAAAAATGTGGAGACACTATCAAGTGGGAACTGAGGGAGGTCGCGAAGTAGAGCAAAATCTATCAGCGCCTTCTCAGGCTCGCTCTGAGGAGATCACACATGTCGCAGTGCTAACTTAGTTGGCACTGCGCAGCCATCCTTTTGTCAATCGACAACATAGTTCTATGCTCGTCCATTCTTCAGTCAGTCGACAACATTGCTCTATGCACGTTTTATGCTGGCAATGAGATCCTTCATTAGAAGCCACATCCTGAGACTATCAGCAGGATATGGCTCAAAATCAAAACTAGAATAGAAGCCTTTAGCATCCGCATCAATCGCATCCACAACAACAGCCCTGATAGGAACTGTTTCCGTTATGGAAACCGCTCCAAGAAGTGCCGTACGCATCAAGCGACTTCCGAGACCCTGCCCCTGATAGTTGGTGCTTATAGCGAAACGAGCAATAAGAAAAATTGGGATCGGATGATGCGCCAGTCCTTTCTTAACGCGGGGCGGTGTCGCATCTTCATGCTCAACGGAGATAACATTATACGAGTAGTAACCAATAACAACCTTATTGCTCTCGGCTATAACCATTGTTTTCGCATGCTGAGCGACTTGGTTCTGCCACGCGAACTTTTTCAACCAATCTGTGAGTGGTGCTTTTCCGCAATCGAAGAAATCTAAATTGTGGTCCTTCGAAAGCGCCTCGGGTCTCGAGACCATTCACTTATCCCATTCATCAGACTGCGCAAGCTTTCTTCGGAGATTCGGCAATAACTTCGCTGGGCGACTAAGCGCCTGTTGTATAGCCGCCCATTGATCGTCAGTCACGACCAAACGATTTTGGTCATGAATCACCGCTTCCGCCGCAACAAGCGCTTGCTGCCTTATGAAGTTCGTTGGACTGGTTCGCTGTATGGCGGCAGCCTGCTTAATAACAGCATCCTCATTCGGACTTAACCGAATGTCGAATTTCTCTGTTTTGTTGCTTTTGTCATTTAACACGATGACTGCACCTCAATCTTCGTCCAGCATACACTGCGTGTCATGACATTGTCCAGTCAAGCTACACTTAATTGGCACTACGCAGCCATTCGTTGGCTTCCACTTCATCGCTAAATTTAGGAACTGATTTCCAATTAGGAGCTTCGAGAGCATTGACACCAACGACGGAAACATCCTGAATTCGATACGCTTTCAGCATATTTTGAACTTCAGGAATTTTTGAATCAGGAACGTAAATGTGAGTGATTTCCGGTTTTTGCAGCCCCAGTCTCTGACCAAGATTCGAACCGAGTCTGAGCCGGTCGACGAGCTGCTCTCCGGGTTCCAAGAATCCAGCAGTCTTCATCTTCCCTGCCACATCAACCGAAATTCCAAATACAACTGGATAGGTATCCAACTCGAAAGGACTGTGCCGATGGTATGCCCAACCTTCGTTGAAATCGCGTGTTAGCGAGATCGCACGACGCCCGAATTGATCGTTATGAGCTTCGCCCAGGTGCGAAAGTCCGCGCACTCGCATTTCTGCGGATGGTAACATTCCTCGCTCTGCGAAAACGCCCGGCAATGAACCAGATACGGTGCCATGAAACAGATTGGCGAGGTCGCCCGTAGACTCGAATGGCATCCAGGACATTGGTGACAAACCGTCGCGGTCTTTCACGAAATGTTCGGATGGCATTGCCATCTTCTTTTCCAGTGCGCGCTCATCATATCCAAAGAAACGCCCTTTGGCGATCTCGATTCCGTCTAAAACATCGTTGTGGTATTCGTTGTCTCGTCCTGCAAGGTTGGCCAGGCGCTCTCCAATCGGATTTTCCCGACCCTGGGCAGTAAGTGCATCCCTCATCGCGGCGACGCGCTCTACGGGAACCTCAGGGGTTGCTAATTCGCTATCGGAATATTGCTTGAATCCTGGTTCGGTTTCGGTGCCGTGCCACCACTTCATCAGTTGCTCGCCAAATTGGGTGCGCATCTCTCGTGCAGCCATCATGCTGTTATATCGAGCATCGCGATTGCTGCGGTCTTTTGAAGCTTCCTCAGCTTGCTCTTCCATCTTGTCGGCGCGATCGTAATATTTCGGCAGCTCGCGCTCCATCGCAACGGCAGGATTGTTTACGGAGGTGAGTTGAGGTCTTTCAGTCGCAAGCAGCGATTTCGAGCCGGTCAAAATATCGCCCAGCTTCCAAACTGGATGGCGCATATCCAGCGAATCCAGCATGCCGTAATATTTGCGCTTCGCTTCAGTTCCGGCTCTTTCCAGTTCCCATTTTGTGGTGTAGTACTTGTCCCGAACTTTAGGATGTTCAGTCACTTTGTCGATTCCGTGACCTAAAGCTCCGAATCCCGCTCCGAACAAGGCATTCTCCGCCGTGCCGGAGCCAATCTCACCTAACGTTGCCATTCTGTGTTCAGCGAAGTAAACGCTTCCAATGCTCGATATGGCACCACCGATACCACCAGCAATGGCATTGTTGCCAACGCGGTTTACCAATTGAGATTTTCCGAACATCCCCAAAGGTTCGATAGCCTGACTAACGCCACCCATTGCAGCAAAGGAAACGCCACTCACCAGACCATTTTCGAGCCGTCCCTGCAACAAGTTTTTGTCGTTCGAACTGGGCGTAAAGATGCCACCATATATGCCACCGGAGACCCCCATATTTATGCTAGAATTAAGAATGGGAGCCAGCTTTTCCTTATTCGCATTCACTTCTCGAAATGCAAACAATTCTTTTTCCGGATCTCCAAAGATCCGCGTCCGTGCAGCGCCGGTAACCTTGGACAAAATGGTGAAATCAACGACAAAACCAGCGGTCTCGCCAACCTTGTACGCAATCGACGAATCTTTGTCATTTTTCGGTTCCACGTGCGCACCGAAAAGCTGGCGCACACCATCGACTGGTTGCTGAACGGCAGAATCGTACAGCCCTCGACCGAAGTCCGAGACTACATTGCCATCTTTGTTCTGGTGCCGCGTATCCAGTTCCATAGCCCCAGTATGGCCGGGGCACCCATCGTTGTCATTGGGGGGATTACGCATTCGCCCTGAGATGCAAGGCCGAACGCACCAACGAAGATAGAAGACTTAGATAGGAGGAAAATAGCTTGATTGACGAATCAATTTTGAGCAGACTGCGCGCACGAAATCTGTTTGTTTCACACCCGATACCCACGCTGGGTGGGGGAGTTTGGGTCGTAAAACCAGAATCAGTCCCAGGTAACTGCATTCAAGGGACTCGCTCTGGTCTTAATTTTTTTATTGATGTTCCGCCCTGTCCAAACTCTGACGCACCGATGCTCAAGTTGATTCACGATAAAGATAAATGGCTCGTAGACGGTTGGGATTGCGCTGGAGACATGGGATCCGCAGATTTCGTCAACGAGTGGGGAACTCCAGAACAAGCTTTAGATGACATTTTTGATTTCTTTTTTGGCAATCCTGATAGAGTGCGCGCGAAAGAGAGTTATCAACGAAAAAGGAAAACGGAAGAACCTACGAAAGCTGACTGAGACACAGCATACGAATAACAAACGATGAATTCCCAAAGCACGCTTCAAGGCAATTCGTTTACAAGACAGCGCAACCATAAGGTTTAGACATGATTGAACCACAAGTTTTAGAACAGCTACAAAAAAGAGAACTATTCACATCGCATCCAATTCCTGCTTTTCAAAATGGAGTGTGGGTCGTTAAACCCGAGCATGTTGCTGGCAATCATATCCCTGGTCACTCAGGCGGCTACACCTGCGTAGTCGATGAAGACGGCGATCTACGGGGACAAATACCCTGCCCTGAAACGAATGCGCCTATGCTCAAACTTATCCATACAGACAACATCTGGGAAGTGAATGGGTGGGATTGCGCCGGCGCAATGGGTCCAGCAGATTTCACCAACGACTGGAAAACACCAGAGGAAGCGATAGCGGATGTGCTGGACTTCTTCTTTGGTGACCCTAGACGAATGAAAGCGAAAGAGTTATTTCGTCAAGATCCTAAAGGCGAAATCGAAAAAGCAAAAAGGGAAAATCGTATGCCCGTGCCAAAGTGGCAGAGTACAAGCTAGTTTGCACGTTGCAGAAAATCAAAAGCGCTCTAACCGATGAGAGCAGTTCCTACCGGAGTGCTGAAGCTCTTTTGCTTGTAGTCGGTTTGCGACATCAACTCTTCGTATAACGGTTTGATTTCTTCCACAGTACCATCTGCGATTAGTCTGCCTTCGTTAACGAGAACGGCTCGCTGACAGAATCTATCTACGATGCGCATGTTGTGCGTGACGACGATGATCGTAGTGCCTTTTTCTTGAAGCTCCCAAACTTTTTGGTGGCACTTGTTGATGAATCGTTCGTCGCCTACCGCGAGCGCTTCGTCTACAAGTAATACTTCGGGATCGACGCTGATCGCAGTTGCGAAGGCGAGGCGGACGCCCATTCCGCTGGAATATGTCTTCAACGGCTGATCGAAGAACTCGCCGATTTCAGCGAAATCAGCAATGCTGTCCATACGCTCGAGCATTTCTTCTTTGGAAATTCCGAGCATCATTCCATTCATCAAAACATTTTCTCGACCACTGTATTCAGGCTGGAATCCAGCTCCCAGCTCAAGGATCGCAGTAACGCGTCCGCGAACAGTGACAGTTCCGTAAGTTGGCTGCATAACGCCTGCCACCAACTGCAGTATCGTTGATTTACCGGCACCATTTGGTCCCAAAACAGCAGTGGTGCAGTTCTGGAATTTGACGCTCATATCGCGCAACGCCCAGTATTCGCGATGATACGAACGTGTGTTGCGGAAGACGACTTCTTTCAAACGGTCGATTGGACGGTCATAAATGTTATGCCGCTTCGAGACGTTATCTAATTCAATTTTGTATTCGTATGTCATTTACATGATGTCCGCGAAAGATTTTTTGGTTTTCTGGAAGAATCCGTAACCAAGTACCCATGCGATTACAGCGACCACTGTGTAACTTGCGAATACCGGCCAATCAGGAGAATTTCCTTCCAACAGAACACGTCTGTAATCGGTGACAATGCCAGCCATCGGGTTGATGTAAATCAAGAAGCGGAGATTTTCAGGCAACGCTGAAGCTGGATACACGATTGGTGTTGCATACATCCAGGCTGAAAGAGCAAGGGCCATCAAGTGACGAATGTCTCGAATGTAGACACCGAGACTGGCAAGGAAGCAGCTCAAACCGCCGGTGAACAAAATCTGCGATGTGAGAATCAACGGCAAGAAGAGAATGGTGGCGTTCACTTTGTGCAGCGTGAATGTAGTTGCTACGAACAGAATCGAAAACGCAACCAATTCGCTCATCAAAGAAGAAACGACGAGCACCACCGGTAGTATCTGCAGAGGAAACACCACGCGCTTGACGAGATTTGGTGATTCCAAAATCGTAGTCGTCGAGCGAGCGAGCGATTCTGCCAGGCAACTCCAGGGCAGCAATCCAGCCATCAAGTACAAAGCGAAATTAGCGGTGCTATCAACACCGCCAAATTTGACTTTCAAAACGATACAGAACAAAAACGTATAGAGAACCAGGTGACCGATCGGATTGATCAGAGGCCAAAAGGCGCCCAAGAGTGACCCCTTGTAGCGCCCAATGAAATCTCTATGCACCATCAGTGCAATCAACTTGCGATTGCCCCACAAACTTGTAGGGGCTTCATCACCAGCTGCGACCGTCGCAATCCGGATTCCCGGTGTACGCAACTTCGCCTCGTCCTGTTTTGGTCGTTCTGTAACTGCAGCAGTCATGTCTGAGAAACCCGAAACCTTGGTGCCTGAATCATCCTGAGTCATTTGGATTCCAAGATGGTAGCACCTTCCCCGCTTTTACTCATTACAAGCCTGCTAATGTTCGACTTGATTAAGGAGTTGTAGTGGTCGAAGTGGTGGTTTCAGTTGATGTCGAAGTTGAAGTTTCGGCAGCCGGTGCTTCAGTCTTTTCTGCAGCAGGAGCGCTCTTCTCAGCTTTCTTTGCTGATTTGCCGCCCTTATCTGCGCCCTTCGCAGCATCGCCACCCTTAGGTGCTTTGCCGTTCCAGTTCAGGCCTTCGCGTACAGCGTCTGGTGCGAGGTCGAAAGCGGTGATCGCTTCGACTTTGGTATTTGTTTTATCGGCGTATTGCAACAAACCAGTGTAAGTGGTGCCGTATTCAACAATTTCGCCCTTGCCGGCTTTGAGCTGAGAATCGTCAAGCTTGGACTGAGGAGGAGCATCGCCTGGGAGCAAGTTCTTGAGCATTTCCAGAGCTTCTTCTTTAGTCAATGGAGTTGTTTTGTAGAGAGCTTGCAACGCGAAACACTTTCCGCCTTTGACTTGAGCGACGTACTGACCGCCCTTCTTGTCGTAGGTGCGGCTCAGATACTGAGTTTTGCCTTGACCAGAAGCGGCTGGTTTAGAGTCGACGATGAATGTGATTGTGGCGTCTTTAAAAGTCTGTTCGGGCATACCGACTTTGACAGTATCCAAACTCACGGTGCCTTGTGGCGTGACGTTCGCCGTGTTGCTTGTATTTTTTGTCGAACACGACGCGAGGCTAACGATGGATAAAATGGCAACACTTACAGCAAGCGCGTTTGTCTTGAAAAGGGTCCGATCGAACATTCTTTATTCTCCGAAGGATATACGTTCCTGAGCACTGATCACGCGGGAACAGTTAGCTCAGTTTAGCCGGTTGACGATGCGTAATGGGCGCTTGTGACACGCTCTGGATGAAATCTATATAAGCGCATATTTTTTGCACGAACACTGCACAAAATTTTGCAGCAGAAAGCCAGATGACTAATGGCTTTTGCTGATTAGAGCTGTTTGGAAGTTTTCGCTGCCGCGATTGATGAAAGATTTGTTTGCTTCAACAAATTTTGCGAAAGCGCAGCGAAAAACTTTTTTGCACCGCGGCTGTTTAAGTGGCTGCAATCTTCGAAGTCGGTCAGACTGAACATTCCGTGGTCGTCCATATCGAGATATGTGACGTTGTATTTTTCGGTTGTAGATTTGAGGAAGCTGTAATAACGATGCAGCAAAGTTGGATCGACGAGATCGCGATTCGGTCCAGTGATTGGCATATTGATGACGACGAGAGGAACGCCGCTTTCGTGAGCCAGGCGAATCATTTCCCCGAAATTTGCTTCGTGCTGGTCGAACAATTTCACGTTCGGCGGATAATATCGCATCTTGTAGTGAGACAAATCAGCGAGCGGGTTGTGTTGTTTCGGTTGATCAGACACAGCATCATCAATGTCCATTTTGGGACGTGATGCATACGCAGTCGGAAGCATTTGCATCTTCTGACCTTTGTAGGCGTTGGCACGGAAAAGGTCTGTTGGATGACCGGAAACGTCACTCAAGTAAGCGGCACCAGCCATACGCAAGTAACCGAAAAACTGCTCAACTGCATTTAAATCATGCGGCGCTAATGCACGCTCACAAGTTTGAGCGGCAACTTCGTAAAACGGTTTTCCTTGTGGAAATTTGTACTTCAACAAAGATTGATGCACGTAAGTGTTATCAACCGACGGCTGATCGTTAGACATCCATTCTGCAGGCGCAGTGGCGACAACAACAAGGTTTGGATGTTTCTTCAATTCGACCGCGCGCTGAAAAATGAGCGCGTAATCTGATGCCATGCATCCGCGTAAAGCAAGATTCAAGACCGTGACATCGGCACCCGAATCTTTCTTCAGTTGATTTTCGAAATAGGTAGCCTTCGCATAATCGTTCGCGAATCGAGCTTCCTTCAGCTCTTTGTTAATCGACATGTCCGTAACTTCGGCGGCCGTTCGCATCAACGACGAACCCATTAGCACCACGGATGGTTCCGCTTGATTCGACGATAACCACTTAATTACTTTGTCGCAATGACGGTCTGCGTTAGGAAATTGCTGTAGATACCATTCAGGTGAAACGGACGGGACAAGACCGGTCGCGATAGCATCCACAGATACGAGCATCAACACGATGAGAATGAATGGACTGCTCGCAATTCTGCGCCATCCCTTCTTCGTCGATTTAGTTGTTGTCGTCTCGGTTGCCATTTAGACCCTAGAATTGGAAGTAGATGAACGGTTGCGCAGCGTTCGACATGAAGGTCACCATCAGTACCACCAGTGCGCTCCAGTAGAGGGATTTCACTGGCACTGGAACACCGTCGAATTTTCTTTTCTCGATCAATTTGCCGAGCGGATAGTTGGCGATCAATAGTGTCAAAGTCATCGCAATAACGACTGGCACAACCAACGGCATCTCTTGCTTCAGCACGAGGAAGTGATGTCCTTCCATAGCGGTGAAGAGCGGACGCAACAGCACCATCTTCTTGACGTAATTGAGTGCCATGCCAATGTCATTCATTCCGAAGAACACGCAACCAACAACTACTGCGTTGAACGTGAGGAAGACTGACAGCAGATTGAACACTTTCGAATCCCAGACCGCTTTGAGCTGAGGAAGCTTTTCTTTCAACACCACGAACTCACGATGAACGATCAAACAAACTCCGTGAAAGATGCCCCATACAACGAAGTTCCAAGCAGCACCGTGCCACAATCCACCAAGTGCCATCGTCACGAACAGATTCCAATTCGTCTGCCACTTAGTACCACGGGAGCCACCAATCGGAATGAAGAGATAATCCCGCAACCAGGTTGAAAGCGAGATGTGCCAGCGCTTCCAAAAATCAGCCATGTTATCGGCAATGAACGGCAAATTGAAGTTGATCGGAATGTGGTATCCAAACAGCATTGCAGAACCACGACCGATGTCTGTGTAGGCAGAGAAATCGAAGTAGATCTGGAATGCGAAGGCATAGGCAAAAAGCCAGAGTTCGAGTGATCCGTAGACACTTGGATCAGCAAAGCCCATTTGCACGAAAGTGGAAAGATTGTTTGCGAGCAACAACTTCTTCGCCATGCCCGTAATAATCAAAGGCACGCCTTCATCGAAATCCGAGAGAGTAAGCTTCTTCTCTTCGAGCATCTGGGCGACGAAATCTGGATAGCGCTTCACCGGTCCAGCAATCTGCGTTGGGAAAAACGCCGCGAAGAGAGCGAAGAGCACAAACGAATTTACGGGCTTGTTGCCACGGTAAATTTCGAACAGATAGTGAATAAACTCAAATGTGAAGAACGAAATGCCCAGCGGAAGGATGATATTGCACACCCAGCCAGGGTTATGGTGTGTAAAGAGGTTGACTGTACCAGCCGCTGTTCCGACAGCGAAGTTGGCGTACTTGAAGATTGCCAGTGTAAGCAGGTTGAGAGAGATGCCGATGCCGAGCAAAAGCTTCTTCTTGTCCGTGTGGCGGCTCATGTAAGCGCCCCAGACCCAGTTCAAGAATGTCATCGGCACGATCAGCAGAATGAACTGCGGAATCCAGCTCATGTAAAAGATGTAGCTGGCCACAAGAAGCATAGGCAGGCGCAGCCTGTGCGGCAAAAGCCAAAACAGAGCCACGACGCAAGGCAGGAAAATCAGATATTGGAGGGTGGTAAACAGCATTCGGTTAGCCAGCGCCAGAGTGGCGACACGCGGTTGTTGAGAGCGCCCAAGACGGCTGTATGGTAACACGTAGACATGTTGTCAAACCGGAGAAAGATTTTAGGTCTTCAAGGGTTTTCAGGTAGAATGGGCTTAGAGATAGACGGGGTGCGCCATGACTTTTCAGTCGGAGAAGAAGTGTACCTTTTGCGCGGAGCTGATTCGCGCTAACGCCGTCATTTGCCGTTTCTGCAACCGTGCTGTAGCCGAGTCCAAGGCTTGCACCGCATGCTTCGAGCCAATTCGCCTCGAAGCGAAAAAATGTAGATTCTGCTTGAAAGATCAGCCCGAAATTCCAATACCAGAAAAGCATCCTCCGGTCACTGGAATCGTTCCATCGAGCTTGAGTTCATTCGGGTTTCAGACACCACCATACACGCCTGTCTACAAACCGATCGAACCAAATAAGCTGCCCGAACAATGCCAATCCGAGCGAGATTTCGAAGACTGGCAAAAACGACGCACCAATGCCATCAAATATGGTGCCCAAGATGACTGATGAATTTAAAACTTGTCCGCACTGCGCCGAGCAAGTACAGCGAGAGGCGATTCTCTGCCGCTTTTGCGACAGAGGCATTTCATCCAACCATTTTAAGAAATGTCCGAGTTGCTCAGAAATGATCTGGACTCAAGCCACATTCTGCCGTTATTGTAAGAGCGAGATCCCGCAGTGGAAAGACCGGACAGCTCAGCAGTTGCAGCCCAAGTTTGTGACCGCCGGCTGGACCACCACTATCGATGACGCCGAAATTGACAGAATCTTCGACCGCATGATGCGAAAGAGGAAGTAGTGAAAAAGACATCTGCACTGATTGCTTTGGGATTAATCTTGGGGCTCGCGGGTTCCGCCAACGCCGAAGACGCATACAAGCGAGCCGTTTTGAACTATCAGGCTCACCACTACTCAGCCGCGCTCTCTGATTTCGAGAAACTCGTCGCAGCATATCCAAACAATGCGATGGTTCGGTACTATCGTGGATTGAGCTACCAAGGAACCAATCAAATTTCGCTGGCGAAGAAAGACTTCGAATGGGTGGCGACTAACTGCCCAGATGGGAGAGTGAAACAGCTTGGTGCTGCGGGTTTACGTAACCTGGGAAATTATCGCTCCTCTACTTCCGGGTCTAGCTCTGGTTCAACTGTCGCGTATTCGTCAACGCCTTCGGCACCAGCAGCGGTATCAGCCGCTTCCTCGAATCCAGGCGGAAAGCTGTCTAAAGTATTAGAATTCACCAGTGCTACGTGCCCTACCTGCATTACGTTTGCGCCGATATTCGAGCAGACCAGAAGTCGCTTTCCTAACGTCGACATGCAGCAGCTTGATGTTGCCGATTCAGGTAACGCATCGCTCGTTTCACAATATTCGGTGAGAAATTATCCAACCATAGTGTTCTTGTCCGGCAGCGGTCAGGTGCTCTTTCAACGAGCTGGTGCGCCAACTTCAGTGGACCAATTCGCTCAGTTGATTGCAAAATATCGCTAGCTAATTGTGCGAGCAGCGAAGGTCTGAATCAATTCTCCATCAATTGTGCGAACAGTAAGATCCGAATCAACTTGTTCTATCAGTTGTGCAAACAGTAAGATCTGAATCGACTTGTTCCATCAGTTGTGCGAGCAGTGAAGGTCCGAGTCGATTTCTTCCATCAGTTGTCGCGCGCGATCCACAAGCTGTTCTTTACGGTCTGGAGCGAATTCGTCCAGATACGTTTCGAGAGCACCAATGGGCGAGCTGACTGCAGATTCGGTTAGTTGCGGCAAGCGCGCTCTGTTCGTGCTCACCACAATTTCCGGATACATTTTGAATGTCAGCGCTGGCTTCGCAACAGCTTGTAGAACATTCTCGTCGATTTGATCGAGCTGTTCTTGATTGATTTTGTAGCGAACTCGCAGAACGCACCCTGGCGAAACAGCTTTCTCAATCTTCTCTTTCAGTTTCGCTGTTGGATTCTCCGAATTCGTTAAATCCGCTTCTACAGTCACAAAAGGACGTGGGTCAATCGAATGGAATTTCCATTCGACATGCTTTCGCTCAATAGTTGCGTGTATAAATCCTTTGTCTTCTTTCTCTTCGCCGAAGTCCACACGTTCCAAACTGCCCGCGTAAGTGATGGTGGGATTGGACTCACGAATGACCTGATGACGATGAATGTGACCGAGAGCAACGTAATCGACACGCGGATCAACGTACATCTCGACTGGAAAAGTCAACGTATATCCGACAAGCAATTCCTGCTCGATGCCAGCCAGAGCGCGATCCAAGCTCATATGCGCGGTTACGACGGTGGGGATAGTCGGGTCCAGACTCTCGTAGTAACCGCGCAGCAAATCGGTGATTTTTTCTACAAGAAGGCGATCCAAAGTCGCGGCCGGGAGATTTGCATACTTCTCCAACGTCATCATTTGGTGGCGAGTTATGTGCGGCAATCCAATCAACTGCAGTGCACCACCAGTAGTATCAATAGTCATACAAACCGGTTTATCGATTGTGATAACTCCAGGCACCTCGAGACTCTGAAAAACAGACATAGAGTGACTGGCTGTGGACCTCAGAATCTGATCATGATTCCCAACCACGAGCACAGTCTGAATTGCGGCATCTGACAGCCGCTTCAATTGAGCCGCGAACATCTTTTGATAGACAGGTTCAGGCGACGCATTTCTGTAAGCGTCACCTGAAAAAAGGAACACGTCGATTTTTTTCTCAATCGCATAGTCGACTGTTTTCGATAGCGCTTTGACGAAATCTTCGAAACGCACATTCAATCCAGTTTGTGGATTGACGCGACCGTGCGACTCGCCGGAGCCGAAGTGTATATCTGATACGTGTATAAGCTGAATTGGCATAGATCCATCTTATGTGATCTGCTGGCAGCTATCCAATTAGTTATTCCTGATTCGGTCCGCGCTAAAATATTTTCATGCTTCTGAGCGATTGCGCATGCTCAGCGGCGCGACAGTTTGCGCCAGGTTTCAAATCAAATGTCAAAACCAAGCAGAACACATTCGCTCTTCAAAGGGCAGCGACATCAAGTCACAGTCGAGTCACTGGCACCGGGCGGTGAAGGTGTTGTGAAGAGTCTCGGACCGCCGGTCTTCGTCAATCGAGTCGCGCCGGGAGATCTTGTCGAAATCGAATTGTTCGATGTTCGAAAAGATTTTGCCAAAGCGAAAGTGACAAAAATCATCAAGCCGTCCGAGCATAGAACCGACCCGCCGTGCCCGGTTTTCAAAGTGTGCGGGGGCTGTCAGTGGCAGCATCTCAAATACGAATACCAACTAACGGCGAAAGAAGATGTCGTGAGGCAGGCGCTGAAGCATATCGGCAAATTAGACCCAAGCATTGTTCGACCAATCATCGGCGCCGAGAGCGGCGAGGATTTGCACTACCGCAACAAGGCTCAATTTCCTGTCAAACATCCACAAAACAGCGACCGAATTCTGGCTGGGTATTACAAGCAAGACTCGCATGAATTGGTCAACATCAAACATTGCCCGGTAGAGCCGGAAAAAATGGATCATGTTCTTCAGTTGACTAAAGATATCTGTGAAGAGCATGGAATCAGCGCCTACGATGAACGCTCGCATCGAGGTTTGTTGCGCCACATCAACATTCGCTACAGCTTTGAACACGAAAAACTGCTGCTGACGCTGGTTTTGAATGCATCGGCGTCTTCGGCTAAGGATTTTGAAAACCTCAAATGCTGTGACAGTATTATGCAAGTGAGCGAAGCATTGACCGACGCAGTTCCTGATTTGGTGGGTATTTCCATCAATCTCAATAATGCGCGGGGTAACAAAATTCTTGGCGATTTGACGTTCCCTATTCATGGCGAAAATAAAATTCGAGAAGTGCTGCGTACTGAACATAGCGACTTCCCAGAGCGTTTGCGCAAAGGGCTGAAGTTCGACTTATCTTCCAGCAGCTTCTTTCAGGTCAATACGCGCCAGGCAGTGCGACTTCTGGAGCAAGCTTACATGGGCATCGCTGAAATGAACCGCTCAGACTTGAAGGTGATAGACGCGTATGCAGGAGTTGGCGCGATTTCGCTCTGGTTATCAGCCATTGCAACGCATGTACTGGCAATTGAAGACCATCCTGCAGCCGCGGCAGACGGCGAGCTGAACGCGAAATTGAACGATATCAACAACGTCGAATTCATCCAGGGCCGCGTCGAAGATGTGTTGCTCGACATGCGAAACAAAGGCGAGACCGTCGATGTCATTGTAGTTGACCCGCCGCGCAAGGGAATGAGCCCTGAAGCGCTCGAATCATTGTTGTGGACGGAACCTGAGCGCATCATATATGTCAGTTGTAATCCTGCGACACTGGCTCGTGACCTCAAATTGCTTGAACAAGGATTGACCAAATCGACCGGAGACGGCGATAAAGAGCACTTTGTAGGGTATAAAGCAAAGCAGGTCCAGCCTGTAGATCTGTTCCCACACACGTTTCACGTTGAGTCCGTTACGGTTTTAGAGAGGCTGCGGCAATAATGGTTCTGTCGGGCATTTGGAGAAGATACGAGAATTCGAAAGAGCCGCTCCCGCCCAATTTGACGTTCAGCCACGCCAAAGACGTGCCGCCCGAAGACGTGCAGGACATTTGTGCATCGGTCGGATGGAGCCGTCGAGAGCCACTCTTGATTACTCGCGCTTTGCAAAACAGTGTCGCTGTGGTTTCTGCGTGGGACGAAAAGGTCATGGTCGGCTTCGCTCGTGCCACCGGAGACAAAGTTTTCAACGCCACCGTCTGGGATGTGGTCGTTCGACCAAGCCATCAGCGCCGAGGAATTGGCTTGATGGTCATGCATGAGCTCCTGAAAGAACTTGATTCTTATGACATCCCGCTCGTCACACTCTACGCCGACCCAGGCACAGACGGCTTCTATCGACGTTTCGGCTTCATGGCGGACCCTTCCGGCGTTCGCGGAATGTTTAGAGAGAAGCTTTAGCGCCCCTCGCAGAAGCGGAATATTTCGTTAAAACGGTAACAGTTCGGTGCTTCAAGCCCGTCGCATAAGCCATGGACATGCTAAAGTTTGTTTCTTGTAGATATAGCTTCGGCTTATCGTATTTATAGATTGATTCGTAAGCTGTCGGCTCAGGGGATGGTCATGAAGATTATTTTGCAACAGAACGTTCTTAAGCTTGGCAAGGCAGGCGATATTGTCGAAGCATCAGATGGATACTTCCGCAATTACTTGCAGCCTCGCAAACTCGCTGTCGTTGCAACAGCGGGCACGCTCAAGAAAAGAGAAGAAGACCTCGAAACATTGAAGAAGAAAGCTGCTGTTGCTCACCAGGCTACAGTTGATTTGGCTGAGAAGATCAAAGCACTCGAAACGATCAACATGTTCGTGAAAGCTGGCGAAGGCGGAAAGCTATACGGCAAAATCACAAACAAAGAAATCGCTGCTGAATTGGAAAAATTGGTTGGCGTTGAAATCGACAAGCGCGTAGTTCGTCCGACAGAAGAAATCAACGCTTGCGGAGTTTACCGCGTAATCGTCAAACTCGCCTCCGACGTTCAAGCGGAGTGCACAGTTGACGTTATGAAAGAAGGCACCGACCCTAACGCCAAGAAAGAGAAAGCTGCTGCTGCTGCTGAAGCTGCTGAAAGCGAAGCTGCTGAATCAGAAGAAGAGCCAGCCGCCGTTTAAAAGAGCGATACCACATCTGGTGACGCTTGAAAATTTCTCAATGCCACGTTTGCAAAAGCGTGGCATTTTGCTATGCCTAATGCATTTTTATCGCGGTGTATATTCCGCAGATAAACATAGCTGATGCCACAACTAAACCGACCCTCGATGTCGAAGTGAGACCGAACGGTGGGCGCTCGAAGATGTAGAGCACAGCACACAGAATGCCTAGCGGTACTGCTACAAAGAACACGACAAAGAGCAATACCAGAGATAGGTAAAACGTTGGGTCGCTAAGGGCGCACATAAACTGCTACCGCTCAACAATGGATAGCTTCTGAGAGGACATCATTGATTCTTTTCGCTCTCAAGCAAACGAGCTTCGAATGGTTCGGTCGTCATACCGGCAGCAGTACGCTTCAGTATTTCGATTTTTTGCTCCGCACCTTTGAGGAAAGTTTCGCAATCGATGCTCAACTTCATTCCCCGGTCGAATAATTCGAGAGCACGCTCTAATTTCACTTCACCGTCCAACTCAGAGACAACTTTTTCAAGCTCTCCAAGCGTGGTTTCAAAATCCAAAGAGATAGACTGTGACATTTTTATCGTTCCTCGTTCACTTCTTCAACGCGCAACCTGAGTTTTCCTTGTGCCAAGATGCCTTCGATAATGTCTCCGGCTTGGACATCACTGTATGTGCGGACAATTTGTCCATCAACTTTCCGCAAAATCGAGAATCCTCTCGAAAGAACATTTTGCGGTCCGAGCACCGCTAACTTTTCGTGATTCTGCCGCCATTTATATTGTGCACTATTGAGGGCATGAGCCATTCTATGTGTCATGCGATCTCGATAGCTGAGAACTTTCAGTCGATTGCGCTTCAGGCGCTCGTGATAACGCAGCAGTCCATTCATCGGATCTACTTTGTGCAACGTGTGCCTGGCACGCGCAATTTTGTCTTCCATTCTAAATACCAGACGCTTCTCTAAAGCTTGATAGCGCTCTTGCAATTCGGCACTTCCGCGCGCGACTAACTCTGCTGCCGCAGTCGGCGTGGGAGCCCGCAAGTCTGCGACCAAATCGCAAATAGTGATATCAGTCTCGTGACCGACCCCAGAGATAACTGGCACAGAGCATGCTGCCACTGCCCGCGCTACCATTTCGGTGTTGAAGGACCAGAGGTCTTCGATCGATCCACCACCACGCGCTACGAGAATAACGTCGATATCGGGAATACGTTGAAGCATTTTCAAAGCATAAACTACGTCTTCAGCACTGCCTTCGCCTTGAACTTTCGCTGGAGCAATCACCACATTAACAAGCTTGTTGCGGCGCGCAAGCGCACTGAGGATATCTCGAAGCGCAGCTCCTGCCGTACTTGTGACCACACCAACTCGCTTCGGCAAAATTGGAATTGGACGCTTGCGCGCTGGATCGAGCAATCCTTCTTTATTCAGCTTCTCTTTCAGTTGCTCGAACGCAAGCTGCCACTCACCAATACCAACGGGTTCAATTGAAGAAGCTACTAATTGATAGGCACCACGCGGTGGATATACATTCAACTTCCCACGCAAAACAACTTGCATGCCATCTTCGAGCTTGAACCGCAACCCGCTGTTGTTGATTTTGAAGCAGACACAAGGTAGCGTCGCATCTTTATCTTTGAGCGAGAAGTACCAGTGCCCTGAGTTGTAGAGCTTGGCATTGCTAACCTCACCAACGACGGTGACGTTTTCAAAAACTTCCTCCAACACCTCACGTATCTGCGCCGTCAATTGCGACACAGTGAGAACGGGATGCAGAGGGCTCATTGTCTTCGGACTGTGCAAAATAATATCCCTTCGATTGTCACCAATCCGAATCGATATGTACCTGGTGCTTTGCGCACGCTTCAATTATCGCGCATCGCGACTGGATTTCCATCGCCCTGGACATTAGGCGTGTTGCAGTTTCAACAACCACATTTATATATACGTAAGTGGTGCAGAAAAAGTTCAATACTGGGAATGATTTTTCTACCGCGGATTTTCCGCCTCAATATATAGGTATGTCGGCCGCGCACGTTTAATCTAGCGGCTGATAAACCATCAATACCATACAAGCATATCCA
The DNA here is from genome assembly GCA_036702965.1 of Drouetiella sp. Taxonomy (GTDB): domain Bacteria; phylum Cyanobacteriota; class Vampirovibrionia; order Obscuribacterales; family Obscuribacteraceae; genus PALSA-1081. Next base: position 182,077 of record DATNPZ010000003.1, on the reverse strand, counting down.
AAACGGATCGATTAAACATATCAATCAGATCCGATCGGGTAGAGTTTTGGATCGATCTTGATATCTCTGAAACTGCGCTGTCAAGCCAGTTTCAGCGTTTGTGCACGGGGAACTATATGTGTACGGAGATGTCTTCTAGATCGTGAAACGAAATTTTCACTTGACGGTATATCCGGTATGGCATATCTTAATATGACATACAAACGTAAGGTATCGCTTCGAAGGGGGTACGCTATGCACAGAACTCTGTTTACACCGGCAATGATTGAGACTTTCCGCTCCTGCAAGAAAGCTTATGAGTTGGCTTCAATCAGATTTACCAACGGTGGAGCGCCTGTTCGAGCAAGCGTCATCTGCAAGAAATTCATTCTCAGAGCACTGGCTGAAATCAACCGCGGCAAGCTCGATTCAGTCAATTCAGTTCAACGCTACATGGGTCAGAACTGGCCAGTAGATAAGATCGAAGATCAACTCACCGAGAAGGAAAAGGCAACGAGAGCTTTCCTGTTCGCATACAAATCACTGATTAAGTACGCAGCAAAACCATACAAACCACGCAAAGCACAAGTCGCTGCTGTCGCTCTGAAAGTACGGGCTCGCATTGCAACAGTCCGTGTTTATGTTGAAGACACACTAGACATGGTGCTCTGGCATGAAGACGAGAAGCGTCTAGAAATCGTTGATTTTCAGTTGCAACCGCTCAAGCCATTCGATCCAGCTTGGCCATCACCCACGGTGCTCGTTAAGTATTATCTGGCAGAAAAATTGAAAACACGCTGGCCATTCGAGAAGCTCACGCTCACTTCTTATCGCGTTGGCACACAAGATTTCCAACCGGTCAGCATTCACGTAGACGATTCTATGTATCGCTTGCACTGGGCCGAACTCGTCAAAACTCTCGATGAAATGAAAGACGAGAAACCAGAAACCAAAGTTTGCGCTCACGGTTCAGGCGAGTGCCACTATTGCAGCAATCTGGTTTCAGAGCCAGTCAGCGAAAAGCCAGTTGATGTCGAAACAGCATTCCGCCTCAGTGCATAAACACTCGGGATATCCAGAAGACATACAACGAGCACCACAGATGGTGCGATAGAAGAAATGGTGTATCGTTAGCAACAACGATCAAGAAAAGCGAAGAAGGGAAGGAAATTTGATTTCGCCAGATTCTTTTCGAAACAGAGCCGAGCGTTTTGGCTGGTCTGCATCGGTTTGGCTGAGCAAACAATTGAATGGAATGAGACCGACACTTCCGCTGAAGCAGCAAGTGTCGAGACAAAATCTCAACCCATCCAGCCTTCCCGCTCGGGGCGGAGCATCCCGAGTTTCCTCGAGATTGGAAGATAGACTGGTTTTAAATGAGCAACGCGAAAAATCCCGCTCTTATAACGGATGTGGATTTTAGACATTAGCCGTTCGCGCTGAGTACATCTTATTTGACGAACACGCGCAGGGCATCCGTTGGGCGCTTGGATAAGAGTAACAAGGCGTCGCTTAAACGCGAGTGCATTACCGTTTGCAGAAAAATCACCATTAGATTCCTTGATTCCTTGTTTGTTGGCTATTCGTTGACTGAATCACTCTCTTGTCTGAGGCGGCGTTATTTCTTCTTTTCGAATTCGATTGAGCCATCGGCGCCAATCTTTCCTTTAGAACAACCAGCTTCAACTAGTGCTTTGGAGAAATCTGCTTTCTGGTCGTCAGAGAGACGCTTAAGCTTTGCCATTCCTGAGTAGACGCCGAGCAGTTCACTGTTGGGATACTTGCGCATCTCAGTCAACATAGTTTTCTGTTCTGGATTGAGACTTTTCTCGTGCTCTTTGGTGGCAAGTCTCGAGCCCAACAGACTGTTAGGAAACTCCTTGGTACCAAACTCTGGCTTGAGTCCGTAGATTTCTTCCACCGTGCCGGTTCGACCGTCCTGCGTCACTACATCTTTTCTATGCTCGCGAAGATGGTTGTTTGTATCAATCGACAATTTGTCGTAAGAGGTTTGACCTCTACATACGTCTTTTTCTGACATATCAGGACTCCAGGAATCTGTGGGGGCAACACCATACTGCCAAAACAGTATTACCGAGTTATTACTTGGCAACCCATCCCAGTCCAAAGAACAAAACGCGCGCATCGCATACTATATGTAGTGCATAAGTGAGGGAATGGTTCATGCCGCAGAATTCAAGCGCCGCTGGCGCAAAGACAGCATCCACCGGTGAGCAAGCGAACGTGACGATGGTCATACACTCGATTGGCGAGTTAGCTATTCCGCCATCATCACCGTCTGGAGCTGTTCATGGTAGCGACATGGCGAAAGTTTCGCGACTGAAGAACGCAGCCATCGCAATCGCTGGAGAAAAAATCGCAGCGGTTGGTTCGAGCGAAGAAATTTTGAAAGAACATGGATCCACTAACGGCGTGCAACTGATCGACGCTGAAGGTAAGTTAGTGACGCCAGGGTTGGTCGACCCACACACGCACCTCATATTTGGTGGCAACCGCGCAAACGAATTCATCATGCGCTGTCAGGGAAAAACCTACACCGAGATCGCAGAGGCTGGTGGTGGCATCGTCGCCAGTATGCGTGCCACCAGGAATGCCACCGCCGATGATCTAGCTGAGACCGGTTTAAAACGATTACAACGAATGCTTCAAGCAGGCACTACAACCTGTGAAGTCAAAACTGGTTACGGTCTTGACGCTCGCTCAGAACTGGCAATGTTGGAGGCGATCTACAAATTACAAAAAGAACAACCAGTCGAATTGGTGGCAACTTTCATGCCAGCACATGCGGTGCCACCTGGAGAAGATCGAAATAAGTATGTTCAAGAGATCATCGACGGTATGCTTACGCGCGCCTCAGAGCTATCCAAACAATTCGGCGCGGACGCCCCGATCATCGATGTGTTCTGCGATCGCGGATATTTCACACTAGAGGATACACGTCAGATATTCACCGCTGCTGAGTCATTAGGACTGCCAACTAAAGTGCACGCAGACGAGTTCGTCAACCTTGGTGCGACATCACTGGCGGTGGAACACAAAAGTCTCAGCGCAGATCACTTACTGAACGTCAGCGACGAAGAGATAGCCAAACTAGCGAAGTCTTCAACGATCGCTGTATTGCTGCCGGGTACTTCGTTTTATCTGAACCTGGCCGAGCATGCACCAGCGAGAAAAATGATCGAGCAAGGCGTTGCAGTGGCACTCGGATCAGATTTCAATCCAGGTTCGTGCCACATATTTTCTTTGCCACTGATCTGGGGATTAGCATGTTTACACCTGCGAATGACTCCAGAAGAGGCACTGACCGCACTTACCGTCAATTCTGCATACGCGATTGGAGCTGGTGATAAAGTTGGACAGATCGCCAACGGGTATCAAGGGGATATAACCATATATGATGTGCAAACAATCGAGGAAGTGCCTTATAACTTAGGCTGGAATCCAGTCAGAGCAACGATAAAGAAGGGATCGCTCGCGCACCACATATGATTCCGATAAAAACAAAACTCTCTACAGAAATTTTTCGTTTTCTCTTGCACTATTATCGCCTTTAGTTATAATTCTATGGACGCCACCATAGACGGCGGCGGTTCCTTAGAGATATATTGTAAGTGTCGACCTGCACACGACCCTCGGTGCAGATGTAAATTTGCTGCACCCGCGCGGAGGATTTTGATTAAATGGCTGAAGCTAAACGCAAACCCATTGAGAATTTGGAGTCTAATATCGGTCTCGAGGGTTTCGATCAAATCTTCGACGGCGAGCAAGAAGCATCCGGCAATGCCACTACCGCTGGTGTGACAGCAGATCCTTACGTGCAAGCGCAAGTTGAAAAGCTTCTCGAGCGCTTCTCTGAACTGATCGCCCTCAGCGTAGATCAAAGAGTCGAGCACGCGAGAATCGCAACTCAGTTGATTGAGAACCAACGTCAATTGATTGCAACCCAGCAGATCCTGATCAAGTTGATGGACAAGTCAATCGAATTGACACGTCACATCAGCTCAATCGAAGAGAGACTGCCAGCAGTATTTGAATTACCACGCATCGTTGAATCAATGAGACAACGAATTGCAGTTCTCGAAGGCATCGAAACTCGCTAGTTCGTCAGCACCATATTTGAATTTGTTCGGGAGATCGATTATCGGTCTCCCGTTTCATTTGTACAATTTTCAGTGCACCATCAGTAGTGGCACCCTAAATTCAACTGATAACATGCGAGATAACGCCACTCTATAACAGAGTCGTCCCACACAAAGAACAAGACAAGTCGTCCCACACAAAGAACAGGACAAGTCGTCCCACACAAAGAACAGGACAAGTCGTTCCACACAGAGAACAAGACATCACAGCATCCTTCTCACAGTTAGAAATGCTGAGTCGCCCCCTGAGCGTGGAAGCATTTTGCGGCTGTTATTTCCAAGTCAACTATCTGGCTCATCCGGAAGAAGGCAAGCATCTGATCGAATGAGCCCTCTCAAAAGGGCTCCATAGTTCATCGCGGCACGGCGAATGAGCAAAAATCTATGTCCCAAATGTTGAACCGTGTGGGAATCACCATTGCCACCCGGCCCAGGATGCCTAAAATACATGCTAGCGTCACCAGGCGCGTAGCACCCCGGAGCGGCACAGAGACCTAATGAGCGGCGTTTTCATGGATGGAGGCGGTCACGACCACGGCGGTCATGCTATGCATGGTCACGGCGGCGATGGCGGCGGCTTCATGGACGGCGGCAATCACGACCACGGTCACGGCGGGCATGGCATTGGTCATCAAGGCGGCGATGGCAATTTCCTCAGCAACCTTCTCGGTTACAACGACCATTCCGGACATCACAGCTTTCTCTCTCACCTCCTCGGGTTAGACCACGACGCCCATCATGGCGGGCATGGCATCGGTCATCACGGCGGTGAGGGCGGCGGGCAGGCGCCCTCACAGACGCCCATCTGGTCGAGCGCCCTTCAAGGCATCAAACTCGAACATGCATTCGAAGGCGTAAGCATCTCTATTAATGTATGGTTCGCGATATTCTACGCGCTCTGCATCTTCTGGCTATTCTGCATTTATTGGATTCGGCATCACGAGCCATTCGCCAATCAGGTGTTGGGACGGGGCGCAGCGAAATACGAAACGGCGGCAGCCGACCGTCGCATCATCGATAACACACGAGACGCAACGCCGATTCGAACATCAGCAGGTCAGTCATACTACGCGCCGATGCCGGCTGAGTTTGTAGACCCCGCAGCTAAAGCCGCAATCAAGTCGGCTGCCTTTGACCCAGCCAAAGCGCAAGTTATGGAAACACCAAGTTGGGCGGCACCATCTGTGACACCAGCTCCTGCGATAACAAATGTTCAGATGCCTGGCAGCATGGCTCCACAACAGGCATCCATGAACTCAGGAACGCAACAGATGGCGTCCTACTACAATCAAGCCACTCCATTTGGTTTACCTTCATCTGCAGTCGGAACGCCGACGCAAGCCGCTGCAAACGGCGCCGCACACATGGTCGCAACCCCGATGCCAATGACGCCGGGCGCTCAGCGATTGAAAATGATCATTAATAAGTAGGCGAACTACTTCTGAAATCCCTTTTTCTGCAACGCATGGATCTCGCGCAGTTCCTCTGATGCAAGCGGAATCGCTTCTGAAGCTTTCAAGTTTTCTTCAACCTGCTCTGGTGATTTCGCACCGGCAAGAGCAACAGCTACTTGTTGATTCTGCAACACGAAACGCAATGCAGATTGAGGCATAGAGCGGTTTCCGCGTACCAGGAACTTGAGCCGTTGCGTGGCGAGAATGCGCGCAAGAATATAATCCTTAGGCCAATTGTGCCGAATATCACCGTGCTCGAATGTTGAGTTCGGCTCGTACTTCCCAGTCAAGAAGCCATTCGCCAACGCCTCACGCACAACGATTGCGCACCCCACTTCGTTCGCGCGGGGAAATAATTCCTCGGCCGGCTTTATATTGAATAGATTGAAAGAAACTTGAATGCTATCAGGCTGAGCCGTCTTCAAAGCAGTCAGCCCTTCAATGGGATCGAAAATCGACACGCCCCAGGCTCGAATTTTCCCTTCCTTTTTTAATTCCTGCAGAACTTCGAAAGTCTCGGGACGCTTCAATATGCGCAAAGGCGGGTTGTGAAGCTGATAGACGTCAATATAGTCAGTCTTCAACCGAGCCAAACTTTTCTCGAATGCATACCGCACGTAGTCAGGAGTGAAAGTCTGGAATCCAGCGCCTTGATAAAAATCCGAACCAACTTTGGTCGCGATTATCAAGTGATCGCGTTTGCCTTTGATCGCCTTGCCGAGCAGCTCTTCACTATGTCCCCAGCCATAAACGTCAGCAGTGTCGAAGAAATTGCATCCCAGGTCGATCGCCCTGTGAATCGCATCAACTGACACTTTATCGTCGGTCGGACCGTAGCTGTTGCCATGTTCGTTGCCGCCAATCGCCCACGCGCCGAATCCTACTTCCGACACTTTCAGTCCAGTTTTTCCAAAATCTCGATATTTCAAAGGCGAAAATTTCTCTTGAGCTTTACAAGACGCAATCACTGACAAGATCCGACGGATAAGCTATCAGCCCTAGTTTATGGGAGATCACAGCTAAGCAATGCTTGGCGCATGGCTCTTTCACGACCTTCATTATTGATGAAAACTGAAGCAATTACAGACTGCGGTGTATTACAATACGGTCGATTAACTGGCTCGTCGTGGGAGACTCTACTTACTCATGGATGTGTATGACATTACCATCATTGGCGGTGGTCCAACAGGTTTGTTCGGGGCGTTCTATGCTGGGCTCCGCGGTCTGAAGACTAAGGTCATCGATGTTTTGCCCGAGTTGGGTGGACAACTCACAGCTCTCTACCCAGAGAAATACGTTTACGACGTCGCTGGACATCCAAAGATTTTGGCCAAAGACCTGGCGAAGAACCTGGCAGTGCAGTCGCAGCTTTTCAAGCCAGCAATTGTTCTCGGTGAGAAAGTAACGTCGATCCAAAAATTGGAAGACGAGAACTGGCAGATCATCACCGACAAAGATGGCGAGCATCACACCAAGTCTGTCCTATTGGCTCTGGGCGCCGGTGCCTGCGTACCAAAGAAGCTCGACATCCCGTACAACCAGGAATGGGAAAACGACAGCATTTTCTACGCTGTCAAAAATAAAGAACGTTTCCGTGACAAGAACGTGCTCATCATCGGTGGTGGAGACTCCGCTGTAGACTGGGCTAACGAGTTCTCACAGATTTCTAAGTCTGTCACTTTGATCCACCGTCGCGATCAGTTCAGAGCTGTACAAACCTCTGTTGAAGAGATGAAGCGCAACAAAGTCGACGTCAAGACTTTCTATGAATTGAAAGAATTGCACGGAACTGACCATGTGACTGGCGCTGTGATCTTCGACAACCGCACCGGTAAAGAAGAAACACTCGAACTCGATGCAGTCGTCATCACTGTAGGATTCGTCATCAACCTCGACTTCTTGAAGAGCTGGGGTTTGAAGATGGAAGTGAACGCAATCACCGTCAATGAAAAGATGGAAACGAATTTGCCTGGCATCTACGCCGCAGGCGACATCGCAGCCCATCCAGCCAAGTTGAAGTTGATTGCCACCGGAGCAGCCGAAGCCGCAACCGGAGTCAATTTCGCTTGCACTTACATCAATCCGACAGCCAAACTGTTCCCTGGTCACAGCTCGAACTTGAACCTCTCGATTTAAGAGAGCTGGCAAACTGAAATTAGCAAACGTCGCGCTTACCGAGTGCGACGTTTTGTTTTCAATCGCATCCTTAAATAAGGAATCGCGATGAAGAACAGCATCCAACCAAATATTACGGCGGTTAAGCTCAACGGAATTCGTTACATGCGCCGATTGCCAGAGCCGCAGCTATTGACAGCTGAGCCGGGTTTTTGAACCGGAGCTTCTTGAAATCGCAACAAACGAGCCAGAACTAAGGCAAAATACTATATGTTGCGTCTATTATTTCGAGCACCGCTATATCTAGTACCATACATTTGTAGTATACTCGTGTTATACTAATCAAGCGGATTGATCAGGCGACAACTCGTGGGGAATCCAGCCATGTTTTCACAGAATGCCTTGAAGGTATTAGAGAAACGCTACTTCATGCGTGATGAACAAGGCACGGTCATCGAAGGACCGGAGCAGTTGTTCAAGCGTGTTGCCACAGCAGTCGCGCAGGCCGAACAGAAGCGCGCGAGCAGTTGCGCAGACGAAACCACTGAAAAGTTCTACCAGGCGATGCTCAATCAAGAGTTCATGCCTAACTCGCCGACCCTGATGAACGCAGGCAAACCCAATGGTCAGTTGTCTGCTTGTTTTGTTTTACCTGTACCAGATTCTCTCGAGGGAATTTTCGAAACCTGTAAAAATGCCGCTCTGATTCACAAGACTGGCGGCGGCACAGGCTTTTCATTCAGTCAGTTGCGTCCAGCGAACGACCGAGTCGCGAGTTCCGTTGGCGTTGCATCCGGTCCCGTAAGTTTCATGGCAGTGTACGATGCCGCTACCGAGGCGATTCGGCAAGGTGGTACCAGGCGCGGTGCCAACATGGGAATGTTGCGTGTCGATCATCCCGACATAGAAGGGTTTATCGCCTGCAAGCGCGATACATCTCGCTTGAACAATTTCAATATTTCAGTCGCTGCGACAGACGCTTTTATGAATGCAGTCGAAGCAGACACAGAGTACGACTTGATTCACCCTCGCTCGAAAGAGCCAGTGAAGAAAATCAGAGCTCGCGAAATCTTCGAGAAATTAGTCGATAACGCGCACGCTACAGGCGAACCCGGGCTGATCTTCATTGATCGCATCAACCATTCAGACCCGATTAGAAACGCGTTCGATGAAAACGGAAATTTAATTCCTGGCACAGAAGATATCGAAGCCACCAACCCTTGCGGTGAACAACCGCTCGGTCCTGGAGACGCATGCAATCTAGGCTCAATCAACGTAGCAAAATTCGTTCGTGCGAATGATTTTGACTGGGAACGCTTAGCCGATGCAGTCAAAACTGGCGTCCGCTTTCTCGATGATGTGGTCGACGTTAACCACTATCCGCTACCGTTCATCTCTCATGCGACTCTGAACAATCGTCGCATTGGGCTCGGCATCATGGGTTGGGCTGAGTCGTTGATACGCATGGGCATTCCATACAACACAGAAGAAGCGGTTGCTAAAGCCGAAAAACTTATGAGCTTCATTCAGAAAGAAGCGCACGAGGCGTCGCAAGCATTAGCAGCAGAGCGCGGAGCATTTCCGAATTGGAGCTTCAGTTCGTGGAGCGATAAAAACATGCCGATGCGCAATGCAACGGTAACGACAATCGCTCCGACTGGAACTATCTCAATCATTGCAGGCACCAGCTCTGGTATCGAACCGTTATTTGCAATTTCTTTCATTCGCCGCGTGATGGGTGGAACCGAGCTCGTAGACATCAATCCATTGTTTGAGGAAGTTGCGCGCGAGCGTGGATTCTACAGCGAAGAGCTCATGGCACGCATAGCGCACGAAGGCACGCTCGCGCACCTCGAAGAAATTCCAGACGATGTGAAACGTGTCTGGGTCTGCTCGCACGACATATCGTACGAATGGCACGTTCGCATGCAGGTTGCGTTCCAAAAGCACGTAGATAATGCAGTTTCCAAAACGATCAACTTCCCGAAAGAAGCGACGCTCGAAGATGTGCGCAATGCTTATTTGGCAGCGTGGCAACAGGGTCTCAAAGGCATAACCGTTTACCGCGATGCCTCGCGTTCATCGCAAGTGTTGAATATTGGTAAATCAGACCCGCTTAAAAACGTAGTGGTGACGCCAATAAAAAAAGCACAGTCTGCTTCGCGCTCGGGGACTGCGATTAGTCCCCAGATTGCGCATGATCAAAATTTCCATAAACCCAAACGGCGCTCGAAACGAGCCGGCGACAACCTTGTAGAGCTAGCTCGCAGGGAGTTTCAACCGAAAGTCGATTATATATACAACAATCCATGTCCCGAATGCAGCTCCAGTAGCGGTGTTTCAACAAAATACGAATCATGTTCGATGTGCGTATCCTGCGGTTATACTAAGTGCTAAGAGCAGCATGAGCTGTCATTCCGCGAGCATCTATCGTATATCTGATAGGCTCGCTGCATTATATGAGGTCTGAAAAATGTCTATTCTTGTAGATCATGAAATCCGCCAAGAAATCGCTCAGGGTACGCTTATCCTCGAACCATACGATGACAAACTGATTCAGCCAAACTCATATGATGTGCGGTTGGCAGACAGATTCTCCTGGCACGAAAAGGGCGAATGGGCTGACAAAGTCATTGATCCGTACATCTCTGAAAGCATTCTCGAAGGGCTCGTACATGTTGTTGACGAAAGCATCGTCATTCAACCGGGGCACTTCGTGCTAGGAGCCACACTCGAAAGAATTTGCCTGCCAAAAAACATCGTTGGTCAGTTGACCGGTAAATCCAGCCTTGCTCGCCTGGGCATCATGGTTCACGTAACCGCTGGTTTCATCGATGCAGGTTTCAGCCACCCGCCAGCTCAAATCACACTCGAAATCGTCAACGTCGGCAATCGCCCTGTAAGATTGCATGCTGGCATGTCGATCGCTCAAATGGTTTTCACGCGCACTGCTGAATGCGCTATTCCTTATAACGAAAAGCCGAACGCCAAATACAACGGGCAACCGGCTGCAGCGCATAGCCGCTATTACTTGAATCCAGCCGCACAGGTTGGCTAGAGACGCCCTCAACATCGAATTTAAAAGCCGTTTCCCAGTGAGACGGCTTTTCTTTTGCGAGCGCACTTGTAGATCACGGCAATCTCACAAACGGCGCTTATCATCGAGTGACAGCGATGCATCCGTCGACGATGAATCGTCGAATGACGGCTCTGAATCGTCGAGTGACCACTCTGAATCGTTGGATGACGGCGTTGAATCGTTGGATGGCGGGTTGAATCGGTGGATGACGGCGATGATTCGTTGGGTGGGCACAATAATTTATGTATGGCGAAAACAAATATCCTATGTCATACGTAAAAACACGGTTTCCGCAGCTCTGATCTATGTCTAATATTATGATCGGATAAGAGCAGGCCCATTCTCCTATCCCCATAGTTTCTTTTGTTTGGAGGTTTCCTCATATGGCTGGCGGGCTCGACAATCCCAATGACCCAAAATCAAAGACCGACAAGGTCGCTGATGCCTCGCCTCTTTCGAACGAAGTCTATCAACGCACGGATCAACCGTGGCGCGCAGGATATGGGCAAGTAGCACCTGCATACGGCGAAGTTCAACAGCAGCAGCAGCAACAACAACCGCAATCCTCGCAGCCGTGGCGCGCAGGATACGGTCAGGTAGCACCAGGATTCACTGGTGGAGACAATCAACAACCACAACAACAGCAACCACAAGGCGGGCAGCAGTGGCGCCCCGGCTACAATCAAGTAGCTCCAGGAGCTGGCGGAACCGATCAGCAGCAGCAAGATCCTAACCGCAACGGTGATGCTCCGAGCGGACCAAAGTGGCAGCCAAACGTTCAATACAACTGGAATTCACCGGGACCAGCGCAAACGGCTGACGGAAGAACCAATCAGCCTGGTCAACCTGGACGCCCTGGACAACCAGGCGCAGCCAACGGCGACAATCTCTACGATCCTCACAGATCAGACATCGACAAAGGAATGCAATGGCAAATTGGATTCCCCGGTCAGATGGTCATCGGCGGTTTGAGTGGTGTCGCATTTAGTGGCCCGATTCCGTGGATCTTGAATAAGACCGCAGACAGCATTCTCGTCTCGAAAGACAGCAGAACTGCAGCGCGCGAAGCTGCCGGTCCTCTACTTTCCGAGACAGGCGCAGCCAGCAAAGTAATACCTGAGTCGTGGCGCAGCAACATAAACAACTGGGCTGACAAAGGCGCGGCTTATCGCGACAGCGTGTTGCCAAATCCTGATGGAATTCTGGGCAAAGGAGCACGTTGGTATCAACGAAAATTCGATGTCGACCACTTCAAACGCAACGATTTGGATCTGCAAACAACCAAGTGGGGCGAGCTCGACAAAAAAGTCGATACGATGCTCGAGCAGAATACAAAGAACATCAAGACGCTCACAGACAGCATCACAGGCGAAGCGACCCCAACACAACTGGGCGAACTGCAACGTCTCGAACAGCGCGCGAACTGGCTTAAGAGCCCTGACTGGAAGACTAACGGGCAAAATCAGCTCGATAATCTCAGGTTGCAGACGACCAAAGACACAGGTCTCTTCACAGCAGAAGAGATGAAACTGCTCGGCGATCGCCAGGCAGCAGCGAAAGCATCTGTGGCTAAACTAGGCGAATTGCAGAGTGGTCAGCGATTCATTCCAGAAAACGTCGGTGGCACCTTCCTCAAAGGCGCTGGACTTGTTGGTTTGAGCATCGTGGCTGACAATTACCTCGAACGCCTGATCAACAAAAACGATCCCGGAGATGGGCTCAACAACGGCAGCATAACCGAGCCTTTACTTGCTTCGAGCAAATCGTGGAACACAAATGCGTTGTTGGTCCCAATGGCATTCTCTGCCGGAGGCTGGGGTCCGAAAGGGCTAGTCACGAAGGGTCTGCTCACAGTTGGTGCAATCGCTGGCGGCAAAGTACTAGACAAATTACTGCCTGCAGATACTCACGATAGCTACTCTCAATTCTTGCGTCCAAACGGTATCGATTCGATCTTGATGGCCGGTGCCCTGATGGCACCAGTCGCCGATGGCAAAACGCGCGCCCTCATGGTTGGTGGCGCCTGGCTCGCTGGTCGCGCCGCGAACTGGTTGGAAGGTCCGTCGAAAGGCGAGATCAAAGACGAAGGCTTCAATCGCATGAAGGACGACATGAAGGATCGAACCGCAAGTTCGATGAATTCAGCGATCGACAGCTTCAAAGATTTGGGCAAGAAAGACGACTACGCTCTGAGACTCTACACATCAGATTGGTTGCGTCCGAACCGTCAGTACGACGGAATGCTCAGCGCATACAGAGGCGCCGTCATTCTTTCCGACGCATTTGCAGAGAGCAGATTGGACAAGGGAACTCTCTTGCCGAACTCGCACACTGATTTCATTCTTCCTGGAAAAGACCTGGATCTCGGTGGACAAGCCACTCGCGCCTTGCTCATCGCTCAGGTAAATCTCGACCGAGCCAAACAACAGACTCAAAATGAGATGGGCAAAGACGAGAAGGGCAAGCAAGTCTCGCAGGACGAATTGAAGGCTCTAGATGATGTCGGCAAGCGCGTCAACGATACTTTGCAGAATCGCATTTACGGTAAGCATGACATTCAAGGCGCCGTTGATGACCTGACTGAATTCAACCGTGGCAACCAGAAAGATATGCTGTTGATGAAGATGGATATCGACAATCAACTGGCTCTGAATCGCGGTTCCAAGAATACTCAGTTCCTCGCCAAGTTGTTCCGTGACGAAGCTTTGATTTACCTTGCTTCGGCAAACCTCAAAGCAAGCGGTCCAGATGCGATGGGCGCTCAGGACATTCTGTACGGCACTGCCGCTGGACGTCAGCAGACCTACAACAATGGGCAACCACGCGGATACGACGGTGCGCTTGATGCAATCGCGCTGGCTAAGAAATTTGATCCAAACAATCCAGACAACGCTCAACTCGATGCAGTTGCAGATAAGCTGAAAGCGAAGTTGCCACAAGCAGTTCAGGATCAGAAATCGAATCCAATCTACAACCCATTGAATGTGGACGATCAGGTCAACAATCCTGGTAGCCAAAATCCAATTGGTTCCTGGAACAAGCGCTAAGTAAATGCTGCTCAACATAATCTGTGTAGTCGCTGGAATTCTATTCTACGCGGCGCTCGGATACGCGTTGTATTGGCTCTCCGGCAGGCAAAACATGCCGTGGCTCTGGGCTGTCATCGCCAGTCAAACAGTGATCGCAATTGTCGGATCATTGATACTTCCGGCTGATTTGATTGCCGAACGAATGAAGCCGAAAGGCAGGGATGAAGATGCGCTTGGAGTGCCTGTCTTGACAGTACTCTGTTTGGCACAGCTAATCATTGCGGTGCTGGATACAAGCAAATGGCATATTTCGGATTCAGTACCATATGCGGTGCAGCTCGTCGCCCTCTGCCTACAAGCGCTGGGATGGATAGGGCTCTACTGGTCGATGTACGTCAACAAATACTTCTCGTCAGCGATCCGCATGCAAGAGGATAGGGGTCACACCATCATCACAGATGGTCCGTATAAATTCGTTCGCCATCCCGGTTATGCGTTTGCGACGATGGGATTCTTGTCTGTTTCTCTGGCGCTAGGCTCGTGGCTTTCAATTCTTCCGGCATTTGGGTTAGTCGGTTGGATGGCTTATCGCACTTTACTGGAAGAAAAAATGCTGCGTGAAAATCTGCCAGGTTACGTTGAATACACGCAGCAAACGAAATATCGCTGGCTTCCGGGCGTTTGGTAGCATTGCGTGTCATTTCTTTGAATAAAGCACTAATTCTTGATTTCGCCATCCCGAAAGCTCTACCAGATGAGGATCTCTGGACTTAGCAAATTCCGAGGACGAGAGCAGGTCAGTCATCGAGTCAGACTTACTTACGACCAGTACGATGTTGCGACTGTGGGTCTGCTCTGCTTTTGAAAGCACGATTGATGCATCACAAGCTGAGAACGAGAGGTTATCAAATCCTGTACGTATGCGCTTTTCCGTCTCATGCACGTCTCGATAAACCACCAATACGTCACGACCAACCGCATATTCGAGATGCGTGGATAATCTTCCGGACGAAAAAGAATCTGCTGCGATGTGCGCTCCATGAAACGAAACAAAGCGCTCCACCATTTTGTCTTCTCTTTGTGATGGATTGAGTATCACAGCGCGCTTCCAGTCATCAATCAAAACAATCTGTCCATGAATATTAGCCACCGACAGTAGTGGCGGAGCCGGACGCCAAACTAGAAATCCAATCGATATAATGAAGCAGCAGAGAGCGATATTTTTCAAACGCTGCAAACGAAGTGCCGTCAACCAGAAAATCAGAGCCATATAGTAGACGACGAAAGCCGCAGGAGATGGCGGACCAAGCGCAATTTTGGCAGCTTCCACCGAACTGAATGCATTTACCATCAGCATCATTGCAGCGAGTGGAATAAATGCCACCGCATCGCATATAGAGATAATCAGGTCGATTGGAGATTGCACAAGCGCCAAATGCATTATTGGCAAACCATAACTGATGGGCAGAATGATAGTTTGCCATTGAGCTTGAAGAGGCGCGAGCAATGCTAGTGCCGATGAGGCGAAACCAATCATCGTCACAGGAGTTACAAGAGGTGTGATCAGCAGATTTGCCGGAACGAACAATGTGCCAGTCTTCCAAAAGAAGAAAAGTTGAATGGGCAGAACACTAAACTGAGCGACCAGAACCACGGCTAACGAATCTGCGAGCAATTTCTTCCACTTGCTGAGACCGATGTAAAGGCTCTCACTGAGCGCAGTTGTGCCGATTACAATACCGACTGTTGCTGCATAAGAGAGTTGCAGTCCAAGATCACTGGTGCAGACAGGGTCGAAAATTACTGTGAGCAAAAATGCACCAGCGAGAGTCGATGAAACGCTCAACCGTCTTTTTGCTGCACGCGCAGCAAGCATAATCGAACACATGAGCGCTGCTCGTAGCACTGACGGAGAGGGTCCTGCAAGCGATACAAAAGAAAGCATCGAGATAAAGCAGAGAATATTAGCCGGTACCGCCCACGGTACTACAAAGCGACAAATGGCAAACGTCATGGCAATGACAATCGTCAAATTAAAACCAGACGCAGCGAGAATGTGCGACAAACCAACATCTCTAAATTTGTAAGTAATCTCCGAAGGAAGCGCAATCGCGCGGTTTCCGAGAACCATCGATGAAAACAAATCTGCTAATTTCGAGGGCAAGAATCGTCTGTGGGTCAGCACAATTTGTTGACGAGCGCTTTGCATTCGCGACTCATACCACGTGAGGAACGCTGTCTCGGTCCCCACGTTTTGCGACTGCGTGGCCAATAGACATGTGTTTTCGGTTTCGGTCACGATCGAGAGCGCGGGCGGCTTTCCAGCCCTATCTTTCGACGGATAGCAGATGCTGAAAACACCATCTTTAGCGAGCCATTTTGCCTTATCGAATTCCCAGGGCTTAACGTCAGTTCTCGGCGCAGCCACGTAACCGCGTACACGAATTACAACTTGGCTATCATCGGATTCTTCACAAGATGCTTCCCCGACCGGGGGTATCCCAGCGTGACGAAGTGACAGACGAGTCTTGCCAGTCAATATTTTTGACGAAGGGAACTCTAACCGCACAGGCTCAAGCGTTATGTCGTGATTGGAGTTTCTCAAATCGCCAGCCCTCGCGAACGCCAAATAGACTACGAACTTGCCCCGAAAAGTACTCAGATCGCTATCTGGCGGTCGAATATGCCTGCTATGCGCATAGAAGAAAAACGCTGCAGGCAAAGAGGACAACAAGAAAATCACACCAAGTGACCTCAGCCCGAACTGCTTAGACGCACGGCAAATGCACAGCAAGAGTGCAAATATTGCCACCGTCAATGACACCACGATTAATAAGGATGCGTTGGCAGTGTCCAAAACCGAACCGACCGCAGCCAGCGCAGCGACGAGCACCGTCAATCTCGCATTGGACAAAACCAACGAAGACATAAACTTCTCACTATTGTGTTTATAACTACGTAGAAGACACGAGAAAAGTTCAACGCCAATCCCTTAAATCTTCAGATTCCAGAGAATGACAATCGGATTTGCTCTCAAGTCAAACGCTATTCCTGAAAAAGCTGTAATAGACGCCACGAACTTTCAATCCGCAACAGCGAGTTGGAAGCGGCGCAAATACAAGCTTTCCGTCTAAATCAACAGCGGAGATGAATCGCGGCTCACCCAGGGCTGTCAGTATGCCGTGATACTATAACTAGGCTGCTTTCGCGGCTTTAACGAGATCTAGAATGGTCGACTGCGCACCGGTTGCAGAAAAAGAAAATCAATTTCCAGGCACCACATCTGGTGCCGCTTTGCGTGCGCAATTCTACCGCCAGGAACAATTCAAACCAGGCAAACCATTCCTCGCCAGCGCTGCCCTCTTAGCACTCAGCCTCGGTTGGGTTGGAGTACTCTCGTCAAGCAAGCATGCGCACGACACACTTCCCTGGATCACATCCTTCTGCATTTCGGCGGCAGCCACCGGCATCTGGTTCTACCTCAGGCTGAAACCAGCACCACTGTCAATTTTCAAGATTGGCGAGAAGCGCTGGGGCAGTCTATCTGGCACATTAGCTGCAACGCTTGCAATGTTCTCGGCTGCAATCGGCGGCTGGATTTTGACGCATGGAATGCCTGTACCCGAACATATCGAGCTGCGCAGGCAAGTCATAGATATCGAGCTAGTTTCAGCGAAAGACTACCAGGACAATCACGACATCCTGCCGAGCACAGAGCCTTCGCAGGCTAAACCTAAAGAAGCAGAAGTTCAAGCAAGACAAAGCGCCGTCGTACCTCCGGTCGCTCCGGTGCAAAAAAACGAAACAGCGCCCGCGGATGCGAACTCGAAGCCTCAGGTCGCCGCCGCTAAACAGACTGTGCCGCCACCTCCACAGACAGTCAAAACCCCGCCAACCAGAAGCACCACCCCCAGTACCAGAAGCAAACAAGCAACACTCAATCCACAAGCGCCACAAACTGAGCCAATGCAAGAACCGGCGATGATTGTGCGCCAACCTACTCCACCGCCTTCACAACCAGCGTCTCCCGGCCTAAAAGAAATGCGCATCGTGCCTCGCAAGCCCGAGCGTTCGCAACCAGTACTGGAGGAAGTCGCTGGT
The DNA here is from genome assembly GCA_036702965.1 of Drouetiella sp. Taxonomy (GTDB): domain Bacteria; phylum Cyanobacteriota; class Vampirovibrionia; order Obscuribacterales; family Obscuribacteraceae; genus PALSA-1081. Next base: position 164,160 of record DATNPZ010000003.1, on the reverse strand, counting down.
GCGCAGATGTTCGAAGTGACTGAAGCGCAAGAGAAAGCCGGCGAGATAGCGCAGAACGGCGGGCATTCTGCCGGTGGAAATGGTGCCCAGACGACGTTGAATTCTTACTTGCGCGAAGTGCACCGACGCATCAAGAAAGCATGGATTCCGGGCACCGACGATACTACCAGTAGTGCTCAAATCATGTTCCGTCTTCGCAAGAATGGACGCCTCGTCTCGATGAAACTGCTTCACAGTTCAGGTTCTCCAGAGACAGACGAATCAGCCATGCACGCTGTCACAGCATCGGCTCCGTTCAAGCCACTGCCGCAAGATTTCCCTGCAGAATCGCTCGATTTGCTCTACACCTTCAACTACAAAATCGATACACTGTCAGAAATCCCACCACCTCAGCTCGAATAGCCAGATCAAAAAGGAGTGCCGAAACTTCGACACTCCCAATTGCAATTGAATTAGAACAGTGAATCTATTTACCCATCGCCGCGAAGTAAACCGCGCAGGCATGGTCAATGTATTCACGAGACAACCTCGGGTCTGTCTGCAAGAAAGCACAGAGGTTGATTACCTGGTCGACAACGTCGCGCGGATGGCAACAACGCATGTTGCGGCGACCGCTTCGATACTGCGATTCAATCAAGTAATTGACTGCTTCCTCGTTATAAGGCACACCCGTTCGTTGACAGTATTGCAGGAAGATCCATTTGAACTCGTCTTCAGTCGGATTGGTGATGTTGATCTTGTACGGAATACGTCTCAAGAACGCTTCGTCTACCAGGTCTGACGGGTTCAAGTTCGTGGAGAACACAATCAACTGTTCGAACGGCACTTCCAGCTTTTTACCGGTGTGCAACGTCAGATAGTCAACACGTTTTTCCAACGGAACAATCCATCTGTTCAAAAGCGATTTGTGGTCGATACGTTGTCTGCCAAAGTCGTCGATTAGCAGCAAGCCGCAGTTTGACTTTAGCTGAATCGGCGCTTCATACAACTTGGTACCATAGTCGAATTGTAGTTCCAACATGTCGATGGTCAACTCACCACCGACCACCACGCATGGTCGCTGAATTCGCACCCATCGGTGGTCATAGTCGCGAGGATAGTTCGCGGCTGAGACTTGCTCGTGGTTGTGAGAGTCATAGATTCGAACAATCTGACCGTCGATTTCAACGGCGTATGGAATGAAAATGTGTCCCTTGAAGCTTCGAACAATACGTTCTGCAATGGAAGTTTTTCCGTTGCCGGCTTCACCGAACAAGAACATCCCTCTTCCCGAGTTGATCGCTGGACCAACCGAGTTGATTGTGCGTCGGTTAACCATAATGTCGGAGAACGCAACTTCGAGGTCACGAGGAGTTACAGACTCACGGCGGATGGTTTGGTACTTCAAAGAGTCGATGTAGCGGCTCCAAGGCACAGGGCAAGCGCCTACGTAAGCGTTGTGGTCGAAATAAGTTCTGGCTCGGTCACGTCCCTTTTCAGTTGGCGTGTATTCATAGTCAGCTAAACCACCGGAACTACGAACTTCGACAAGCAACTGCTTCTTCAAAATTTCGAGAATTTCTTCGACAATTTTGAAAGGCAACTGCGTACGTGCCGCAATTTCTCTACCCAGTGCGAAGTTAACGAGATAAATATCCTTGAGAATCAATTCTTCAAGGAAACCTTCCTTGAGACCAGTGTCTTGAATCGTCACTGGATACGGAGGAACGAATTCCTGCTGTTGCTGCGTACCGGTTTTGACCTGTTGAACCATATGCTTTCTCTCTTGTGGTTACACGCGAAGTGCCTTCACCGCGGCTAATTGGACAATCTTACTCATCTTGACCCGAAAGGTTCAATGCAAGTAACGACTCACCCGTGGACAGTCAATGCAGCATGCTGCCCGACCTACTTTCATGCTATCGCGGAGCTTGCCATATTACTAGCTTTATGCCCACAAAAACTCAATTGTCATGTTGCTTCGTTCGAACAAGCGTGTGAATTTGGTCGCTGAGGTTGCGCATCTGGTTGGCTCGCATCTCAGAAGCATCATCACAACCGAAGCGATCGGCAATGTACAGGTCCATAAACTGCTTGCAGAGAGGCTCAAGCTCGGGGTGGAATTTCACTTTCAGCCCGTCCTCGTACATCGTATGGTCGGCAAAACGCGCCATCAAATCAGCCGGAGTATCTGTTGGCAAGCGATGAATTTTAACTCTTGCCAGGTCGTCGACTACTTTCAAATACAACATGGTGGAAGGTTTCGGCTTCTCCAGAACCTTTGCACGACGGGCTTTCCGAGCTTGCTGAACGGCAACGTAAATTGCCTGGAAAAGAACGATTACGGCAGGAATGACAATCATCAACAAAACATCTTCATGCCAGTCACGCCAATTGAAGTTGAAAGGCGGCGCTTTTGGCTCCTCTTTCTTCGGCGGAGTGGTGGACTTAGAGTTTTCGGATTTATTCTCGCCAGATTTTGACGACTTAGAATTATCAGTCGCTTTCTTTCCGTCCGGGGAACTCTCTTTTGTCTCCTTACCGTTCTTCGTGCTGCTCTTCGAGCCGGTCACATTCTGGGCTGAAGAACCATCTTGAGTGCTTGTTTGGTTGGTCGAGGTCTGCTGGTTGTCGCCAGCTTTAGTGCCTTCAACTTCTTCTGGTGGTAGCGGCGGTGGTGCTGGATTGTTGTGCACGAACTGGTCGTGCAATTGATCCAAAGTTTTCTTGATTGAACCTAACATCGAACTGTCTTCAGGCGTTGGCTTAGGCAGCAAGCCAGTCGGCGTCGCATCGAAAGAGACCCACTCGTAACCAGGAACGTAAACTTCAGCCCATGCGTGACCGTGCTTGTTTTTGATTTCATGGATGCCCGTTGCCGCATTGAAGTCGCCAGGGCTGAATCCACCGATACATCGCGCGGGAATTCCGACCGAGCGGCACATCACGACAAATGCCGTTGAAAACGGACCGCAGGCGCCTTGCTTGGTTCGGCAAAGGAAGTGATATGAAATCTCTTCTTTGCTCTTGTCACTTAGATCATCGGAATACTTATAGTTGCGTCTCAAGAAATTGCAAATGCGTTCAGCTTTCGCGAACCAGTTTCCATCAGTTCCGGCAACAGATTTGGCAAGTTTGGTTACTTGAGGATTCAAATCAGCCGGTAGCTGTAAGTAGTTTTGGAGAACGCTCGGATCGTTCTTAGTTTGGAAGGTTGACTTACGCATCTCATCGACGTCGTACTCTGGAACCGAAGATACGACGCGGTAGTTCATGCCCCCTTTGACCGGATCTTTGCTGCGCATTACGCCGAATTGATCCACCATCACGGGATCTTTCGGGTAGCTCAATTGCTGTGGCAGTGGTGCGGCAGGAATAATGTGCCCGATGTTCGCCTCGACTGTAATCTCTTGAGTGAGCGATGAAGAGTGGACTCCCGGCTCGACGTAGAGAGATGGAACTCCAGCCAATTCCTGAAAAACAGAATTGCGTTTGGAACACTTCGAGATTTTTCCAAGGCTGCTAATCGTCCAGGTATGCCCATCATATTTGTCGAAACAAACACGACGGTAGTATGTTGGTCGGCTGCTCATAACGCGCATAATCAGCTCTTCGTCATGTTCTGCAGATTCTTTATTGCGGAATACCAGGGATTGATCTTCTTGCTCCGCAGTTTTCTCGCGATCACCGGGAGGCAAAGGTGGAGGCTCTGGTGGTTTTTCGGCAGTCTCTTTCTTTTCGTCTTTGCCTTTACCTGGTTTACCGGCATCAGAACCGGATTTACCATCCTTTCCCTTCTCGCCTTTCTTTCCATTAGTCACACCGCCAGCGCCACTGCCCTTGGTGCCTGTACCTTTACCGCTTTTTCCTTTGCCATCGCCAGAGCCACCAGCAAGATTCAATGCGTCCGGGTTACTGCCAGTACCGCCGGGACCAGCACCGGGTTTCAGTTCTTTCCCGCCAGGTCCGACACCGGGTGTATTCCCGGGACCAGATCCACCAGCGCCTGGACCGTGTCCACTTTCTGATTCACCGGGATTGGTGGCATCATTCTCGCCGTTCGAACCAGCACCTGGTCCCTTCCCATCCGTCGGCACCTGGGAAGCAGTCAGCATACTCCAGCCGCTCTCTGACTTGACCCAGTTGAAATTTAGCTTCTCGCCGTGCTGTGCCTTGCGAACATTTGCGACCATCAAGTCGAACAATGAGTCTACGCGCGGTAAGCACAGGAAAACAAAAATACTGATGATCGGAAGGAGTATCAAAGTCATCGCGGCGTTTCCTACCGAGACGCGCTTTTTGACTGCTGTTTCCTTAAAGAGATTGATCTCTTCACGTTCAGATGAAGTTCCGACTGCACCCGCTTCTTGTGTGCGAGCCACTGCTTCGTAATAGAGCAGACCGGCAACGAGAGTAATGTAGGTCAGTGTGATCCAGGCAAAATTCATGTCGCGAGCAAGAACGGCAGTACATGCGAAAAGTCCTAATCCAATCAACGCAGAAACGTTGATGTCGGACTTGGCACGCAAATCGAACGTGTGCAACGAGAGCAGCCCCGTCAAGACGTGAATAAAAGGCACCAGAGCGTTGATTTTGCCGAGGTTGAACTGCGTCATCACTTCTTCGCAGAAGTTGCCCAGAACAAGTAAAAGTCCGACGGAAGTAATAAAACCAAGCCAGAAGGTCTTCTGATGACGAAATACAAAACTAACGTAACTGCCTGTCAGAGCGCCCCAGAGGTACAAAAACACAAGCATCGAAGTGCTGCCCACGTAGAGACAGGCAGTACTTATACATAGAACAGCGATCGCACAAGAGACGACGCGCAGTCCAACTGACTCTTCTGGTGCTTCGACCTTCGCCGGCTTTTTCTCTTTTGCCTTTTTCGGAATGACGGCTTTAGGTTCTTTCGGCTTCTGCGGCATCGAGGGAAGAGTGGGCATCTTCATAGGCGCACAACTTCCTCTAACTGCTCAATCACCGTTATAACACGACCGGTGGATTTACCGGTGCCGCGGCGGTTAACGATACCGCCTTCGTGAACCGGCATGTGAGCTTCGTTGCTGCTCTGCGCTTCTTGCGCCAGTGCGGCTTCCCATGTGCGAGGAATAACAGCGAGGTCAATGGTTTCAATAATTTGATTAGTATCGGCTGTGTCCGAGGTTGTCGGTCGAATAGTGAGAAGCGCCTGGTGTTGTGCATCTCCAAGGTTAGTCGGTTGCGTCAACGAAGTCTTGGATGATTTCAACGGTTCAACGCGAGCGAGAAGATGCCCGGCGCGAGCCAATCCCGCTGGCAAAGACGGCATGTCTTTCATGAAGTAAGGCAGATGCTTGGCGTCAGCGTCCAGCGCCGGAACGATCAACAAATCAGGCGCACCGCCCAACTTATAGCCCAAATTCATCAGTGACTGAACAACTGAAACTGCCAGCTCGAACTGTTCGCGATTGACCCAATTAGCACGCAAGTTTAGAAGGATGTCGAATCCGGGCAGACCTTCAACTTCGAACTCCCGCACCAGCAGCCGACCTGACCGAGCAGACGAGGCCCAGTGAACGAGTCTCGGACTGTCGCCGTGCGCAAATTCGCGCAGACCGCGCACCGAAGATGACACCACGTTAGTCGATTTGCGATTAACCACCAACCCCATCGGCGAATCAGTGGCAGAGCGGATTTTGTAGAGGAAATTACCTTCTACCTGCACCGATTTAGGATAAACGATAATCGTCGGACGCTCTTCTTCGTTTTCACTCTGCAACTCGAAAGTCCGCGACCACCAGGCTAGTCCCAACGGAAAACAGGAGTAGATCTCGATGCCGTGAAGCTTGTAAACACCACGGCGAAGTGGTGATGTTGCTGCAAACACAAGAGACTCAACCCCTACGTGCTCAGCAAGCATCGGCTTTAGTACACTGTTCTTACCGTTGTTCGCTACCAAATTCGCTCGAACAAGCAGCCATTTAACAGGAAAGAACATCGAGAACAACGCACCGTGAACCCGGCGTTCAAGGGTGATTTTAAGCACGACGCTATCACCGGCCATAGAATTTTCCGGCAGAGAACACAGCGCTCTCACATCAAGCACCTGAATCAACGGCATGAAAATTCCGAGTATCAGTGCGGAGATGACACCCGCTGCAATCAGGTAGAACCACTGATTCGTCGTTTCGCCTGCGAACAGATAAAGCAACGGCACGAGCGAAGCTGCAATCAAAATGCGCAGCTCGAGATAAAGCGCCACAGTGGTGCTCGAGCTGTCACGAAATGCTATGCGAAGGGCCTTCAGCCCCCACTCTTCGCCCTCGGGAGCGGCAACAAATCTAGACCGGAACTGGTACCTGCTCCAGAACTCTCTCAATAAGGTCCGCATGACTTACCCGATTATCTCTTACCTTTGGAATGATTCTATGCCCGAGCACAAATGGGCTGAGAGCCTTTACGTCTTCGGGTTTGACAAAATTGCGTCCTTCAATAAAAGCAACCGCTTGAGCAGCACGCATCAACAACTGGCTTCCGCGCGGGCTGACTCCCAGCACGATTTGCGGACTCTTTCTCGTAGCAGCGACGATGTTGACGATGTATCTCTTAATAGATGGTTCGACAAAAATATTACGCACAGCATTGCGCGCTGTTATCACTTCTTCTTCGGTAAGAACGGCGTCAACATTGAATGCACGCTCGTTCAACGTCATGTCGAGAATTTCGACTTCTTGCTCGAATTTAGGATAACCGAGAGACAACGAAAGCATGAATCGGTCAAGCTGCGCTTCTGGCAGAGGGAACGTGCCGTGGTATTCAATCGGGTTCTCAGTCGCAATTACGAAAAACAGTTCCGGCAATTTGCGAGTGGAACCATCTGTGGTGACCTGGTTTTCTTCCATCGCTTCCAGCAAACTCGACTGGGTTCGCGGTGTGGCGCGGTTGATTTCGTCTGCGAGCAAGATGTTCGTGAAAATCGGACCCGGAATAAACTTGAATGTACCTTCCTTCTGCTCGAAGATGCTGACGCCGCAAACGTCTGAAGGCAGCAAGTCTGGCGTACACTGAACGCGTTTGAAAGTTGCATGTACGGAGTTGGCGAGAGTTTTCGCCATCAAAGTTTTTCCTACTCCCGGTACGTCTTCAATGAGCACGTGACCACCGGAGAGGAAGGCGATAACCGCTAGTTTTACAGCTTGTTGCTGTCCAACCAAAACACCGTTTATGTTGTCGAGTAGAGCTTGAGCTTTGCCACTCAGGTCTGCCAACTGAGCCGCCGAGATTTGTCCTTGAGCCGCAGCAGGTCTCGCGTTTTCCTTTTCGAGATCATCATCCAAATCCGCCGCGTCGGCTCTGGTATCTGCTTGCGTCACTGTTACTCCTTAAAAACCCAATTATCAGACTCACCCAAGGTGCGTCAGAGAGGGCGACACGAGGTTTATGCCCGGCAATTTTACTTTTTAGACACACCACATGTGAATAGTACACGGTCAAGGTCCGCTTGGTTGAACAGGCGGCTGCCAACAGGAAGACGCGGTGCAAAGCGCAGCATGCATGTTAAACTAGCTTCCCGATTGGATTCCAAACGATTTTGCATTTCGATTTTGCGCAGAACGCGCGAGCGGAGGTTGATGTGGTCGAGCAATTGTCTTTTCAGCAGGTCATTCAAAAGTTGAATGAGTTCTGGGGTGAGCGCGGATGCGTGGTCATGCAAACATTCGACCTGGAAAAAGGCGCATCGACTATGAGTCCCGGCACGTTCTTGCGAGTTCTCGGTCCAGAACCGTGGAACATGGCTTGCGCCGATGCCTGTCGCCGACCAACCGACGGTCGATATGGCGAAAACCCAAACCGCTTGCAACACTACTTTCAATATCAAGTCATTTTGAAACCGTCGCCCGACGACGTGCAAGACGTTTATCTCGATAGCTTGCGCGCACTCGGGATCAATCCACTCAAACACGACATTCGCTTCGTCGAAGACAACTGGGCATCACCGACGCTCGGTGCATGGGGAGTCGGCTGGGAAGTCTGGCTGGACGGTTTGGAGGTCACTCAGTTCACGTATTTTCAACAGGCTGGTGGATTGGAAGTCAAACCCGTAGCAGCAGAAATCACCTATGGATTGGAAAGACTGTCGATGTATCTGCAAAACGTCGACAACGTCTATGACCTGAAATGGAACCAGACTGTCAAATATGGCGAACTCTATCATCACAACGAAGTCGAACAATCTAAGTACAACTTCGAGGAAAGCAATCCCGAGTTTTTGAAGCAGCTTTTTGACATGCATCAAGAAGAAGCCAAAAGACTGATCGAGAAAAAGCTGATCATGCCTGGCTACGAGCAGATCTTGAAGTGCTCACACTACTTCAACTTGCTTGACGCTCGCGGCGTTCTCGGTCGCGACGAACGCATGGCTAACATCATCAAGATCAGCAAACTTTCGGAAAAGATTGCACGTGGCTTCCTCGAACAGAGAATCGAGATGGGATTCCCATTACTCGATGAATCAATTAGAGAAGAGACCGTCAAAGCATATCGAGATAAATTCTTGGCTGTCGAAACCAAGTAAATCGGTCCTGTCGAGCCGCTTCAGACCAGCGTTTTCCACTTCACACACACTTCACGCCCGATTCATCTTCGCGAAGAACGGCTATCCATGCCCGTTTCACTGCAGAGCATAGCGAGCGTGGGGCGGCTTTTCAGCGAAAAAAGGGGAGCATTGTACCACCTGAAAACCGCGCGTATATGCCGATTGAACAGTTTGTCTACTTTTGTCAATACTGTTTATTGGGTATCTCTTTGGGTATAAAGAAAGAGGGATTGCTCTTTAACTTAATAAGGGATTTTGATGTCACAAGACGTTCAAAAAGAGTTCGTTCGGCCGCTTCGTAAGTTTGCCGGAATGTTGACCTTGTCTGCAATTATCAGTGCAACGTTCGTATCAAGAGCCGAGTCCTTGGGAATGATGGCACCGCATGTGTTTCGAGCTGTGACTCCGCGAGTTCCGGCAGCCCGACGCGCTCCCGCGAAATCTCCCTCACGCAGTTTCACTCCGGCAACAAGTCGTGCAGCCAAAGCTGCTCCGCATAAAGCATCAGCGAAAGCAACTGCCAAGGCGAAAAAAGATGCTGCAAAGAAAAAAGCAGCCGCTAAACCTGCCGCCAAACCGCTTCAACCACAAAAATTTACTGACAGTATGTCGGCTGAAACGCTCGCTCCGGGCGTCGTTCACAAATTCTTCCGGGGACCGCTGTCTATCCACTTAATTGATGTAGACATGAACGTTGCGCCAGTAAAAGTGCAACCGACATTGGCTGGCGATCAATTCAATCAATTGAAAGATGTCGCAGCACATGCGCGCGATATTAACGCCATCGCAGCAATCAACAGCAATTACTTCAAGAGTAACGGAACTCCGCTTGGCACCTTGATTATCAATGGTGAGTGGATCGCTGGACCACTGAACAATCGTGTCTCGATGGGCATCACAGATAGTGGCAAAGTAAAGATTGACAGAGTCAGCCTTGCTGGAACATTGACTACTAACAACGCAGATGTTCCCTCACTCTTCTGCAATACAATCAACCAACCACGCCAACACGGCTCACATCTCGTTGTCTACACGCGCAGATGGGGCAGCTTCGTGACGATGCCTTACGACGGCACGCTCGTTGCGATCAACGCACAGGGCGAAGTGCAAGACAAAGGCATGAACAACATGGGCATCCCCTACGGTGGCTATGTTTTGAGTGACTCCAAGTCTGGCGACATCTCCAAGTTGAATGTCGGGGACAAAGTCGAACTCGCATGGCACACCGGTCCGCAAGATTGGCACGATGTAGTTCAAGCCGTGAGCGGCGGACCGATGTTGATCAAAGACGGCAAGCTCTATCTCGACCTTCAAGCCGAGAAATTCCGCAAAGGATGGACCGGAGCGCAAATTCATGCACGCACCGCGGCTGGTGTCACGGCGAACAATCACCTTTTGCTGGCGACAATAGAAGGACCGCACACGTTGTGGGATGTAGCCAAATTCCTCTACAAGCTCGGAGCCGTTGATGCAATGAACTTGGATGGCGGCGGTTCGACGACGATGGTTGTGCACGGCAACACAGTTACACGCAACGCACACTCTCATCAAAGACACGTCGCCAGCTCGATTGCTGTAATCGATATGCGGGCTGCGCTGCAAAACAATCTCAATCGCATGCACTTGCAATCTGGTGCACCGATAGACGATGCCGACGGAAGTTCTGAAAAGGCAAATTCAGGCGAATTTCCTGTGCAAATTCCAGCGGTTCAAGCCGATGCCTCAATGACGCCTGCCGAGCCGCCGGTCGAGTTGGACAATGCTCCAGCAGAGCAACAAGAACCGATCAAAGTGCCGAAGAAACACCATATATTTGGATTGTTTTAAGTCGAGCAAATTAGCTGCGCAGACCGTCCTCGAATAACAAGCACAAATTGACATTCCGATATGTCGTTTTTCCTTGCGTTCTGTAATAGAATTGCGAGGTCTTACTAACCATCCAAATGGAAGCAAATGCCAGACAAATTCGCAGTCGGAGTCGATTTCGGCGGTACCAAAATTTCAGCAGGTGTAGTTAACCTCGACACCGGCAGATTGGTCAGCGCAGCCAAGAAAAAAACGCGTCAGGTTCACGAAGAAACTGATGTGGTCAAGAGAATTATCTCTGTTATCGACGAATCGTTGGCAGAAGCGAACGTCGATCCCAAACGCGTGATTGGAATTGGCGTCGGCGCAGCAGGAATGGTGAACCGACAGAAGGGCATTTTGTTAGCCGCCGTAAACATTGGAGCAAATGATTTACCGCTCACAGAGCCACTTTCAAAGCACTACGGCATTCCGAGCAAATTAGGCAACGACGTAGAGGTTGCGACGCTTGGAGAATTAGCATTCGGAGCCGGAAGAAATTGCGATGACTTCGTCTGCATCTTCGTCGGTACTGGTATCGGATCTGGTATCGTGCGCAACGGCAAACTAATCCGCGGCGCAACAGGAACAGCGGGCGAAGTAGGTCACACCATCTTGTTTCCAGACGGCAAACAATGCGGTTGCGGAGCGTTTGGGTGCCTCGAAGCATACGCGTCTCGAACAGCGGTTGCCAAAAATATTCTCGTAGATTTACAGCGCGGACTTGATTCGGTAATACGAGACAAAGTCGACATGCAGAAAGGTATTCTGCGCTCGAAAGCCATCTCTCAAGCCATTGCTCAGGGTGACGAATTAGTAATACGAGCCGTTACCGATTGCGCTCAATTTATGGGAATTGGGCTGGCGAGCGTAGTCAACTTCTACAATCCACAGAGAGTAATTTTTGGTGGAGGATTAGTCGAAGCAGTAGATCTTTATCTCAAGGTCGTAGACAAAGAAGTGCGTCGCCGCTGCTTGAAGATTCCATCAAAGAAATTAGAGATCGTCAAAGCAGAACTCGGAGACTACGCCGGCATCATCGGTGCTGCGCTGCTCTGCACTCATTAGAGCTTGTCGGTCGAGCGACTGACTTATGCCTTAGGCCGGAACGTAGCGACTACCCTGGTAAGTGCCGCGACGAGCCATTTCCGCATCGATCATATCTTTCGTGTGGCGCTTGTCGAAACACCATTCAGGACCGACTACATCCTTTCTCGAGCCTTCAGCGCTCAAACGCATTATCACCTGATGTGGTGGCAACATCTCCAGCGCATCGCAAACCATTTGCACGTATTTTTCTTCCGGCAAAAATTCAATCAACCCGTTTTGCAGGTCGCGCTCCATCGGAGTGCCTTTGTAGACGCACAACTGATGAATCTTTACGGCATCAACCGAAGAATTCGCAATTGCTTTCACAGTCTCGAACATCTCAGCTTCGGTTTCACCCGGCAAACCAAAAATCAAATGAGTGGCTACTTTTAAATTGCGCTTCTTAGCTCTCTCCAGCGCATCGAAAAATTCTGCCGATGAATGTCCACGATTGATCAGGTCAAGCGTGCGATCGTGGATTGTTTGCAAACCAACTTCCAACCAGACGAAAGTTTTGCGATCGTATTCTTCCAACAGATCAAGCACGTTGTCAGGCAAACAATCAGGTCGAGTGCCGATACAAAGACCAACAACATCTTCGAACTCGAAGCAAACGTCATATAGACTGCGCAACGTCTCGACTGGCGCGTAAGTATTTGTAAACGCTTGAAAATAGCCAAGAAATTTTTTCGCCTTGTAGCGCCCGACAATGCGCTCCATTCCCACGACAAGCTGCTCTCGAACATTGAGCGCCTGGTCGATAGTCGGTGCTCCTGAGCCCTTCTCGTCACAAAACGTGCAGCCACCGAAGGCTCGAACACCGTCGCGATTCGGGCAGGTAAAGCCGGCATCGATTGGAACGCGATACACCCGAGTTCCGAAATATTCCTTCAAATATTCATTGAAAGTTCGGTATCTATAAGAGTGCGTTTCGGGCGGTTTTGAATCGAGCTGCGTGTTCATAGGCGCAATGGGCTTTGTTCGAGGGGAATATGCGATGAAAAACGTCAATACTACTACGAGTTGCCAGTAATAAGTATTGCAGCGCAATCAGTTGACACTGTTTAGAGCGTTTTGTTATTCTCTTTCTCCGGCGCTGTCACGCGTCTAGACTGTGCCCCCATCGTCTAGAGGCCTAGGACACCTCCCTTTCACGGAGGTAACGGGGATTCGAATTCCCCTGGGGGTAAATTTTCAGGCGACACTCGCCTCAACTGCACCTTGAAGACCATCCGCTGCGAAGGCACGCGTCGGGTGGTAGTGTTAGTCGTACAATCAAATTGTAGCGACAGGTGCAATCGATGGAATCCGACAACAAGCCTATTAGACTTGGCGAGTTGCTCACTCGAGTCGGTTTGCTGCGCTCTCACGAGTTGACTGAATCAATCCAAATCGCAGGCGAAACGGGGCTTCCGATCGGGCGCGTGCTGATTATGTCTGGCTATTTGACGGACCAGGAGCTGCAAGCGGCGGTTCAAGCGCAGTCATTTTTGAAAGACAAAATTATTGATATGGATCTGGCGATCGAAGCTTTGCACAAGGTTTCGCAAGACGACACTCCTTTCGAGCAGGCGCTGCGACAGTTGGGGTGGGTGCCGGAAGCGACTCAGTTGACCGCCAAGCTGGGAGAGTTGGCTCTGGCTGCGGAACTTATCGACGAAGAACAGTTGAACGAGGCGCTGAAAACGAGCCAGGAAACAGGGTTGCCGCTGGGAAGAGTGCTGGTTCTGATCCAAGCGTTGAACGATGAATTATTGTCAGCTTCACTGACGGCGCAAGTGCTTGTTCGTGACGGAAAGATTTCGCGAGACCAGGCAATTCAGGGGCTGAAATCGGCGAAGAAGCGCCATGTGACAATCGAAGTCTCGTTAATGGATCACGGGTTCTACCGCCCGCCGGTGCGGCAGTCAGTGAAACTCGGTGAATTGCTCGTTCTTTCGGGTCTGGTGCACGACAGCGATTTGATGAATGCGCTGGAGATGGGTTTGACGCGAGAACAGCCTATTGGACAGGTTCTTGTCGATTCGGGATACATAAATAAGGACGTTCTGAGCGCCGCACTGAAATTGCAGCGCATGGTAACGAACGGCACCCTGAACGCGCTACAAGCGGCTGAAGCTGTCAGGCAAGTTGCCACACGTCAGGTCTCGATTGCGCAGGCTGTAGCGGAACTGGGGCTGCTCAAATTCGATGCCAACGAGACGATTCGTTTAGGAGAAATTTTGAAAGCGTCGGGAATCGTCACCGACGACGACATCAAAAAAGCAATCGAATTGAGTTCGCGCAATTCGGCACTCGTCGGCAAGATGCTTCTCGTTACGGGCATGATCGATGAGCAAATGCTGCATGCATCATTGCGTTGTCAGTTCTTGCTACGCGAGGGGTTCTTGAACATGGATCAAGCAACCAACGCATTGAGACATTGTCAGGGCAGTCGCTGCAGCTTCGACGACGCTTTGCACGAACTGGGTTACATCATCCACTCAAAACAACCGGGTTTGACCGATCTCGCAAGTGAGTCGAAAGAGAATTAGCTTTCGAAATTAGGAAATTGCTCGGCGACAGCAGCTTTCTGGCGCGAAGCCCAAACTGAAAGCGGCATTGCCAACGACCAGACCGGAACATCTGAACTGTAATCAACGATGTAGATGCTACCTTCGTGGAGCACATGCTTGACTGAGCTATTTTCGTTGCTGTTCATATTAGTCTGTACCTCTTTTGGTAAGTGGTTCGAAGATTGGTTTGAAGATTCTTTATGCATGTACCAACGTATCCACGACGCTGGTGTCACACTGCTCGATGGTTCCAGGTTGGTTTGCATTGTTCTTGCGAAATGCTGATGGATTCCAGGAATCGGAGTATTTGATTTCGCAAACACCCGATGTGCAAGCAGCTTCAAAGCCGTCTTGTTTTGTCGAAAAATTGAGAATGTCAGTCATCTCTATCTCCCTCACGTCTCCCAGTGAGTAAAAGATAGCGATTAGTTTTGGCAATTCGTTGGCAGCGGCAAATGAATTGCGAACTAGTAGTCCAGCAAAGTCTCTAGTTGGTCGTACACGCCAGCGGGACCAGCCACAACCCTATTGCCTTTGAGCAGAGCGTCCCCGGTAAGGAAATCATTGACCTTTGCACCGGCAGCCTCGTTGATGGCAATCGCAGCAAGGCAATCCCAAGACCACATGTGCGGCTCCACATGACCCAGTAACCGCCCTGCCCCAACATACACGAGGCTGAGCGCTCCAGAGCCGTTGCGGAAAAACATACCTTTGTTGTCCATTAGTTTTGTCAGTGACCCGAACAAAAACTCACGTGGAGACCGTGGCGAGAAGCCAACACTTACTAGCCCAGAAGAAAAATCAGTTGCATCGATGGGCGCAATTGGAGCACCATTTACGGTGGCAGGAAATTGCTTACCGCCGACGAAAAGCTCGTCTACAGGGGGATTGTAAATCAAGCCGAATTCGACAGCGTTGTCGAATACATAAGCTATCGAAATGCACCAGTTTGGGATCCCACTGAGGAACGGCTGCGTTCCATCTATCGGGTCCACGACCCAGACTCCACGCGCACCGTCGAGCGCGCTGGCACCAGTTTCTTCACCGAAAAACGCATCATCGGGAAACGACTTTGTCAGTGAATCCTTAATCAACAACTCGGTGTTCAAATCAGCTTCGCTGACCAGATCGTGAGAGCCTTTGCTCTTTACAGTCAGCGATTTCAATTTTTTGAAGTATCCATTTGCAAGCGCTCCCGCTTCTTTGATAACAGCTTGAGCGCGCGCGAACCGGACGTTCAGATGCTCGACTTTATTGAAAGCTGGTGATGAAGCGGTCATGGTTTTCCTCTCGCCTTGAATCGATGCATCAAGCATGACGGATTGGCTCAAGCAATCAGCAATTCCGCGAGAAAAATAACCGAAATAGTTACATCTACTCGGTTGTCCAGTTTTCCAACATTGCCTGGCGCGTGCTTCCGCTATTGTCCACATTTATGACTTTGCATTTAGAGTTAGCGCGCTTGAATTTTTCGATACCAGATGCGGTGACATCAGCACAATCTGGAATCATCAACTCCTTCAGATTTTTCAGCGCAGTCAGCTTGTGGAGCTGTGCATCGTTAAGGGATGTGTGACCCAAATCAAGGAACTTGAGTTTTCTATGACGAACAATTACATCTATCGCGTAGTCGTTGATTGGAACGCGCGACAAGGTCAGGCGGACCAGCGAAGGCGCATAAAAATTACGGAAATCAAACTTCGTTCCGTTTAACAACAAGCTGCCGAGATTCGAAATTTTCGAAAGCGAATCACCGCAGTGCACCACCTCTGTGAATCGCAAATCTACCGTATTCAATACTTTCAAGCGCGGTAGGTATTGAACCGCTGCATCAGACACGTTGGACTGATGCAGCCCGAGGTATTGCAAATGCGGCAATTTGCGCGATATTTCTTCGATGCCGCGATCAGTTACGCCAGTACCACAGAGATTGAGCAGGGTCAGCGGAAGGTGATACATAAACGGCAGGCCGGCATCAGTGACCTTTTCGCAATAGCTCAGACTCAACTGATTGATAGAACGAGCACCCCACAACGAACGGAGATTGGCGTCGGTGAGCGATGGATCCTCGATGTTAAGAACTTTTCTTTGTCTATCCTGTCTCAAAAGATTGTCGATGTTATTTCCAAAAGCTTTCGAAACATCGATTCCACCGAGCAAATGCTCGCTCATCGCATAGTCTTGAGGAGCCTTGGGTACTGGGAGCGGAGCTTGCAGATTCATTGCGAAGTAGCAAGCTGCGACCGACGCACCGACCAACAACAAGGCGGCACTGCCGACTGCGAAACGAGTCCAGAATTTGTGCGCCTTGCCATTCGAAACGACCGTTTGGTTCGGAGTCGTGATGCGAAGATTCGGTTGAGCATGACGATTTAGCGGAGCCTGATGCAGTGCTGATTGCAAAGTTCGCGAATTGAGTTGCATCGTGTCGGAAGAGAGCGCCGATATTGCATTCTTCGAGTTGCGCGGATTATCAATTGCATCCAACTTGTTTCGGGAATTGCGTGGACTGTTTACCGCGTCCAACTTGTTCCGAGAACTGCGCGGGCTATTTACAGCATCCAGTCTGTTCCGAGAATTGCGTGGATTCAACGCATCCAGCCTGCTTCTCGAACTTTTGGGATCTTTCTTTGCCGTGTCAATCAACTCGTTGAACGCAACGACATAGTCTTCATCTGTCTCCTCGCAGAGGTGTTCGAAGACAGAGGTCATCGAATCGTAGCGGTCGTCTGGGAACTTAGCGAGCATCTTATCCAACACAGACTGCAACTGCGGAGGAAAGTATCTTCCAGAAAAATTGGATTCAGCCAGCGCTGGAATTTCAGATTGAACATGTTGCATCAACACGCTCAGTTGCCCGCTTCCGACGAATGGTGGAGTGCCGGTCAAACATTCGAACAAGACACATCCAAGGGAGTATTGGTCGGAACGCTGGTCAACAGCTTTTCCCAATGCCTGTTCCGGGCTCATGTATGCAGGTGTGCCAAACAGCTCGCCGGTCGCGGTCGCACCAGAGGCAGTATCATCTGCCATCTTGGCGATTCCGAAGTCCAAAATCTTTGCTCGCACAGCAGCAGAAGAATATCGCTCGATGATGATATTGCTCGGCTTCAGATCCCTATGCACGACACCATTTTCATGGGCATACTGCAACGCGCTACAAAGTTGCTCCGCCAGCGAGATGGTTTGATCGACCGATAGCGCACCGAGTTTCACGATCAGATCCTATAACGTTACGCCTTCAACGTGCTCCATCACGATGTACGGTGATGAAAGTTCAAAGTTGAATGAGTGCAAACGCACGATATTTGGATGGTCTAGCTTCGCGATTGCTTTCGCTTCGCGTCTGAACCGGTTCAGCGCTTTGGGATTGGTAACCTGGTTAGCAAACAAAACTTTGACCGCGACCGATCGTTCGACGAACAAGTCCACACAGTGATAGACGCTGCTCATACCGCCAGCGCCGAGTTTTCGAACGACCTTGAACATCCCGGCGATTATCTCGTCCGGTTGCAGTTCTCTGGTCAACTCAGCGCCATCAAGGTGCTCTGAGTCCGCCGCCAGATTGCGGCTGGTTTTATCTAAGTTGTACATAGTAGTAAATTCCGTCGCCTGCATTTTTTATACATAAGAGGTATTACCAAAATCGAACATTCTCTTGAAAACCAGGCGATTTAATCTAGCCCGCGTTGAGCCCCAAAAGTTTTGACACGCTTGGGAGATTTACGTGTCCAGATGTCACGGAGCTGTCACGAACATCGAACAATAATCACTCAGTCAAACGAGGAGCTGCCCCATGCCCAACCAATTCGAGCGCGCTCACCACATCGCTGAAGAGATGACCCACGGCGATATTCGAGGTGCTGCAAACAACTTGCACAGAGAGCTAGAAATCAATCCGAACGAAGCGCTGAATGTGATTCGCATGGCAAACCAGGAAGCCGCACAACACAACAGTCCTAACCACATCGAAGTGCGCGGTAATCAGGTTTTGGTAGAAGACGGTTATAGAAACACAGCGGTCATGGCTGGCGTATTGAATTTCAACAATTGCTATGGAAACAGTGTCTACGATCGCCAACCTCCATGCAACCAGCCTTATGAGCAGCCAGTACCGCAGCCTCCGCCAGTTTACGAAGGTCAACAAGGCGGATTAAGTCCAGGAGCAGCACTCGGCATCGGTATCATTGGTGGTGCAATACTCGATCGCGTTCTGCGCAACGATAGACATGAACCACCACGCTATGACCCACGCCACCGCTGGTAAATAGACAGTTAGACAGATTTCGAGGATAAACGGAAGGAGCGCCGATCATTCGACGCTCCATTTCGTTTTTTGTATGTAGCACCGCGAATCAATCCAATCACGCGGCACGATTGCCTCAGCACTCGATTGCACAGCCAGAGCCGCCTGAACGGATTAGCTGAGTTTCTGCAAAGCAGCCTTTTCGCGTTCTTTGAATGCGATTGCCACCTGCAATTTTTCCACGTGTTGCGAGACAGTTTTCTGTCCTTGCTTCACAGGGTTTGCTTTGAGGAATGTTGAAACCTTGTCGAAGTAATCTTTCTCGACCAATCCCGTCACACCTTCAAACATGCGTGTGATGGAGACTTCAGGGAACGTCTCTTTGATTTTTGGCCAATTCTCGTTGAGGAATTCCCAACTGACAGTTCGCCCAAATGGATTGAGCATCACCTGTCGCACCAGATATGGTGCATTCTGAGTTCTTACTTCGCCGGTCAACGTTTTCTCGAGCGTTTGCTTCAACAACTTTTCGTTCCGGAATACGGAGAGCGCATACATGAAGCGGTCTTCGTCTTGAGGCGTCGTTGCGGCTTTGTAGTCAGCGACGAAATTGCTGTAGCGCTCTTCACCGCCGCCATGCGCGAGGATGGTTACAAGTGCTGGTGCAATGTCTGAGGATACAGCGGAGCGATCTTTCGTGTATTTCTCGTACATGATTGCAGCTTTTTCTTTGACCGCAGCGTCTTCTCCGAGTGTTCCGAGAGCGAGAATGATCATTCCGCGAAGCTGTTTAGTCAGTTCGTCTTCATGCTCTTTGTTCTCCCATCCGAACCGTTTGTAGGCTTTATCGAACAGCTTGCAAGTCAACTGCTGTAGCGGCTCGAACGTTTTTGCCGTCTTGCAATCTGAAGTAATGCGGTCCAAATAGAGCAGCGAATTCAAAATCACTGTCCAGACGTTTTTGTCACGCTCTTCAAACAATCGCTTCAGCAATTCAACGTACTGGGTGAGCGGAGTCAAACCAGCGAGAACAGCAGCCCATGTGTCATTGACCAGGTTAAAGCGCTCGATAGGAGCAAACTGATTGATGTTCGGAGTGTTCGCCTTAAGCAACTCTTCGTTGTAGCGAACACGATAGAAGCCGTGCCCGCCTTCGTTTACGACAACCCATTCCAATTTTGCAGGAAGATCTACCGTGATCGACTCACCGGTCAAAATCACTTTCTTTTCGACCATGCCTTCGGCAGTGCGAGCTTTTAACATGATCGGCACATGGAAAATCGTGTCTTTCCCTGGTGCGTTTTCACCGAGGTACATGAAACGCTGTTGTGATAAACGCAGTGTTTTGCCGTCATTGAGAGATTCAACTGTAATCAGCGGGTGTCCTTCCTGATAGATCCAGGTGTCCATCATTTGACGAACTGGCTCTTTGGTTGACTCTTCAATCGCATCCCACAAATCTGTAGTCTCAGTGTTCGCGTATTTGTGCTTGCTCAAATACAAACTGATACCGCGGCGGAACGGTTCCGACCCGAGATATTGTTCGAGCATTCGCAAAACGGATGCACCTTTCTGATACGTGAGAACATCGAACATGCCTTGCGCTTCTTCAGGACGCTTGACCGGAAATTCAATCGTCCGAGTCGCGCGCAAGCTGTCTGTATCCATCGCTGAAGCACGCGCTACACCGAAAGATTCCCATCGTTTCCAACTCGGCTTCCACGAATCAACGGCGAGCATCTCCATAAAAGTAGCGAATGCTTCGTTCAGCCAAATGCCGTTCCACCAGCTCATAGTCGCGAGGTCACCAAACCACATATGTGCGATCTCGTGCGCAACGACATCAGCAACCCGCTCCAACTCAGCGTGGGAGGCAGTTTTCTCGTCAACGAGTAAAGCTGTTTCGCGGAAGGTGACGGCGCCTAGATTTTCCATCGCACCAAACGCGAAGTCTGGTATCGCAATCAATTCCAGCTTGTCGCCCGGGTATTTCAATCCATAATACTGATTGAAGAATGTCAGCGAATGCACGGCAATGCCTTCGGCAAACTTTGCCAGGTTCAATTTACCGGGGCGCGCCCAGATGCGGATTGGCGTTCCATCAGCATCTACAATTTCAGTCGCTTCGAATTCACCGACGATGAAAGCAACAAGGTACGTCGACATTTTCATCGTGTCGTTGAAACGAACTACTTTCTTTCCGCTCGGCAAGAGCTTTTCAGCACGAATCTTAGCGTTCGAAATCGCAGTCAAATGTCTTTCGACGATCAGTGTTACGCGATAAACAGCTTTGAAGTCTGGCTCATCCCAGCATGGAAACGCGCGACGAGCGTCGGTCGCCTCGAACTGTGTAGTAGCGATTACTTTCGTCTGCCCATCAGCATCTTTGTAGGTGCTGCGGTAGAAACCGTGAAGCTTGTCGTTCAAAATTCCTTTGAACTTCATGCTCAGCTTCCACGAACCGGCTTCAAGCGGCTCGGCAAAAGTGAGGATCACGCGCTCGTTCTCTTCATCTAATCGAACTTGTGCCTGCAGTCTTTTTTCTTGATTGTTAACTGCAAAAGCGGAATGCACTTCCAATTCGAGCGCATTGAGAACGACTTCCCGCACTGGCTCAGCGACAGTGACGTGAATTAATTCCTCTCCGTCGAATCTGAAATTGACGAGATCAGGCTCAATCGTGATCTCGTATTTCTCGGGAACCACATTGCGCGGAAGCCTATACGACAAGGTTTCCGGATCCATCACAGCGGTTGTGTCCTTTGACATCAATCCGTCCCTCACTTTTGTCAGCAGGTAGCAAATAAATGAGCAAGAGGTTAGCATATTAGGCAATCGTTTTGATCCTGGTCAGCGCGGCTCAATTCCTTGTGATGAGCCAAACCTGCAATGGTTCTCTTGGCGGCAATCCCTTAAGAAAAAAGGAACAGGCAATGGTAGAAGTGCAATTCGCGAAGACCCAAACAATTCAGCAACTCGGTGCGCAGTTGCGCGTTGACAGTATTCGCGCCACGACAGCAGCGGGTTCTGGGCATCCCACTTCTTGCATGTCGGCTGCAGACTTAATGGCAGTGCTGATGGTCAAATATCTGAAGTTCGATTTTGAGAAACCAGAGTATGCAAACAACGATCGTTTGATTTTCTCGAAAGGTCACGCTGCACCGCTTCTCTACGCCATGTACAAAGCAGCCGGTGTTGTCAGCGATGAAGAGATGTTGACACTGCGCAAGTTTGGCAGCCGTTTGGAAGGTCACCCAGTTCCGAAGATCATTCCCTGGGTTGATGTAGCAACAGGTTCACTCGGTCAGGGACTTCCAGTAGGCGTCGGAATGGCGTTGAACGGCAAGTATTTGGATAAACAGAAATATCGCGTCTGGACTTTGCTCGGCGACAGCGAAATGGCTGAAGGGTCGGTCTGGGAAGCGCTCATGTCGGCTTCGTATTACAAGCTCGACAACATGACAGCGATTCTCGACATGAACCGTCTCGGTCAACGCGGCGAAACCGAACTCGGCTGGGATTCCCGCACATACGCAGAGCGCGCCCGCGCATTCGGCTGGAACGTAATCGAAATCAACGGACACGATTACGACCAGATCGACGAAGCACTCGGCAAGTCTATTGCATGCACAGGTCAACCAACATTCATCGTTGCCAAGACAGAGAAGGGACACGGATTCCCAGAAATCGCGAACAAAGATGGATGGCACGGCAAGCCACTCAGCGCAGAACAAGCTACACAAGCTATCGAAGTGCTCGGTGGAATTCAGAACTCTGTCATCAAAGTACAAAAGCCAGAGCCAATCTCAGGCAAGTTGCCTAGTGACAAGCGCGGCACTTATGAAGCACCAAAGTACGACAAACCGATCGCCACGCGCGAAGCTTACGGCGATGCGTTGAAAGCACTCGGCGCATGTCAGGAAAACATCGTTGCCCTCGACGCTGAAGTTGGCAATTCGACCTATTCGGAAAAATTCGGAAAAGCTTACATGGACCGCTTCTTCGAAATGTTCATCGCTGAACAATTGATGGTCGGTGCAGCAGTTGGTTTGCAAACGCGGGACAAAGTCCCATTTGCTTCTACATTCGCAGCATTCTTGAGCCGCTCGTTCGACTTCATCCGCATGGCTGCAATCAGCCGCGCAAGACTCTGTCTGGCTGGCTCACACGCTGGCGTTTCAATCGGTCAGGATGGACCTTCGCAGATGGCTCTGGAAGATCTCTCGATGATGCGCTCAGTATTCGAAAGCATCGTGCTCTATCCTTCAGACGGCACATCAACTGCTGCGTTGCTCGAGCTCATGGCTGACTACAAGGGCATCTCGTACATGCGTACAACTCGCGAAAAGACACCGATTCTCTACAAATCCGGTGAAAAATTCGAAGTTGGCGGAAGCAAAGTTCTGAAGAGTTCGAAAGAAGACAAAGCAACTTTGATCGGCGCTGGAATCACTCTTCATGAGTGCGTGAAGGCTTATGAGCAATTGCAAAAAGAAGGAATCAACGTTCGAGTAATCGACTTGTATTCAGTCAAACCAGTTGATGCAAAAACAATCAAAGCTGCTGCTAGCGAAACAGGAACTTTGATCGTCGTAGAAGATCACTGGGCTGAAGGCGGTCTCGGCGACGCTGTTCTCGAAGTCTTCTCATGCGCAAAGACATGGCAAGGTGCTAACACCAATGGTGGTGGCAGTGGTGCACCGCGAGTAATCAAACTCGCAGTTACCGCAATGCCTGGTTCTGGTGCTCCAGATGAACTGATGGATGCCGCCGGAATCTCAGCGAAGCACATCGTAGACGCAGTTAAGTCAGTCAAGGCTTAGCTTGCAGGAGTAGATGAAAATGTCCAACGACGAAAAAACATGTCCGCTCAGCAAAATATTTCGCGACAGCGATGGCAACATCGTCATTGGACAAGCTCCGAATGCGCCTCTTCTTGTATGGTGCTGTGCAAGCTTAATCCGCTTCACAGCACCACAAGGTGCGCTTAAGGACGCGGCTCGGATGGTGAGCTTCGGCTCCATCCTCTATTGGTCCTGGCTGGAACTTGTTTCCGGCGTTAACTATTTCCGACGAGCATGCGGACTAGTCACAATGCTGTTCGCCGTCAGCAGTCGAATAAAAAACAAACAGATTTGAGATAACTAGAAAATCCACTGCTCCGCGCGCAGCAGCTCTACTGCAATTTCGCGGATTAGTTCTGCGAATGCAAATTGTTTGCGTTCCAATTCAGTTAGCGTGCTGAGATCGACGCGACCATCTTCATCCCGGTCCGGATATTTGAGAGGCGTGTTCCAGTACGGAAGTTTCAGCGCACCAGGCTCGGTCGCGCTCTTCGGATTGAATGGTATGTTGCCGTGCTCGTCGAACCAACCTTGCAGTAACGCTCCGATATGAGCGACTACTTTATCTGTATGATTACGACCAGCACCAGAAATCCGCTTATTCTCGATGATGAACAGTTGGGGATCGCGCTCATGCGCTTTGTCGATTGCTTGCGCAATCTTGTTGATTCCAGTTGTTTGCTCTTCTTTCGGTCCAACTATGATGCCCGAGAACAACTCGCGCATGATAGCTGTTACGCGTTCTACCGCAGTTTTCGTTCTTCGCAAACCGGATAATGCTAAGGAATGAACCTCAGGACGAATTACTCTGAACGAATCCGCAAAACTGAGAACTGCGGAATCGAGCGAGTGCAGAACAGTTGGATCTTCGAAAATCGCCTGTGTATCGGGTCCCCGGATCAATGCGATCTTAGCGAAACCTTCTGGATGATTGTAGTTAATCGAGTGATCGCCAGCAATTACAGCGTGCGCGATCTTCGACTCGGGATTGTCGGGATGAGGAACATACCATTCGTCAATGCTGATTAGCTTGAGCAACGCGCGCTCTTCATCGGTGAAATTGATGCGCGTCAATTCTTCATTCAAATATTCTTTGTTAAATGGATCTGCAATTTTCTTATAGATCGAATCAATCAGCCCATGTTGACCGGTATCACATACGGTGTCAGACTTGTTTTCGCCCTTACCTTGCAATTTCTTGCTCAGAATAATTGAAACAACACGAGCCATAAATTCAGGCGGTGCGATTTGATGCTCGCGCACAGCTCTAACCATGCGTTCGATGCTGGCGAGATTCTCAGGGTCGCGCGGATCTAGAAAACAAGAAACGGCTTGCGCTGCGCCTTGCGCACCGTGGATGTTGTGGATAATGAAATTACCAGTCGTCTTGATCGAATCAGAAAAAATCGACGCAATCACCGCATCCCGAGTCTCGATTGAATTCAAATTCAGCAATCGCGCCGCTTCCAAGACCTGGTCGATTTCTGCGCGAATGTGTTTCCAATTCATGTTCCACTGGTAACCACCACGAACAGGGGCTGCATTCAGCCGTGGATCCACATTCTCCAAACGCAACAGTGACTCGCGAACCATTGCAAGGCATTTCCAAATTAGCTCTTTGTCGCCTGGTGCAAGCTTAGGGTCCGCTTCAAATTTCGAGTAGACGTCAGTGACCTTTCCATCTGCACCTAATACTGGAACCTGCGAGAGGTCTTTGCGCATCGCCTTCATAGACGCTGCCATATCTTCAGGCACGACAAAATTCGCTTTGAACCGATTCTCATCGGTTAGCACCCGCATACGAGCCTCGGCTTCCTTATCCGAGAGCATCGATTTCAGAGCGTGATGTGCCGGCGGCACAGAAACACTGCGGTCGTCGACCACCGGAATCGTTTTCGTGCGCGGACGCTTGCTAGTACTCGACATAACAGCTTTCGAGGAAACGGAGGGTAGCCGGAAAACAGTCTGACAGGGAACTGCTGACTATCGATTTTAGCGATATTCCCGCTCTCCAGTGTAATGTAACCGCGCCTGGATACAAGGGTGTGCGGATACAACTTAAGGCAGCCGGGCAAAATGATACATTAGGGTTGGAGGAACGATGGATAGCGCCCCTACGAACACGACTGATAATGCTGAGCCTGAAAAAGTTGCAGCGCCGTCGTCTAGCGGATTCGTCAAACTCTGGCTGAAGCAACTGCGTTGGAAGCAATGGCCGAAGAATTTCATCTGCTTCGCACCGCTTCTTTTCTCCGGCAAATTTCTCGATTCACATGCCCTGACAGCCGCGCTACTTTGCTTCGTGGCATTCTGCATGGTATCGAGCGGTATCTACGTGCTCAACGACATCATGGACGTGAAAGCGGACCGCTTGCACCCAGTCAAACGTAACCGTCCAATCGCGTCGGGCCAGCTCAACATTCAATTCGCATTCGTAGTCGGAGCAATCTCGCTGCTCGGTGGCTTCTTTCTTGCTTATACGTTGCGGCACAGCTTGACCTTCATCTTTCTCGGATACGTCTTGCTGAACGTTGGATACTCAATTTGGCTCAAACACGTTGCCATCATCGACATCCTTTGCATTTCCTCCGGTTTCGTCTTCAGAGCGATCGCCGGAGCCATCGCAATCAACGTCATGCCGTCGAGCTGGTTTCTTTTGTGCACCACACTCGGTGCACTGTTTTTAGCAATGGAGAAGCGCCGCCAGGAAATCATCGTGCTCACTCATGACTCATCGTCACACAGAAAAGCGCTTACGGATTACAGCTTGCCGTTGATCGCAAGATTCGAAAGCGTGGTCGTGCCCAGTCTTTTGACGTCCTACGCCTTTTACACGTTCAACTCGCCGCACGGTCAGTACATGATGCTTACGATTCCAGTTGTCATTTATGGACTGATGCGCTACCAACAAATTTCGCAACGTGGAACCGAAACCGGCACGCCAGAAGAAGTGTTGCTGAAGGACCGTCCGATTCAGTGCACCGTTTTGATTTGGGTCATCATCTGCGCAGTTGTTGTGCTGTTCCATCCGCGAGATCTGGTGGCAAAATTCTCGCAAATGATTGACGAGCAGTCGCGAACTTATCCTTAGGTTCAGAGCCTTTCAATCAAACTCCGCATTTTGGATAACCGATGGCATCAATGCGCGCATGGTGAACCATTGTAGACGATAGTAGACAAATAAAATACAACGACCTCACGCCGACCAGCTTAAAACGTGCATGCACGCAAGCTGACAGACCGAGGTCGTCATTGGATTCTTATCAAATTGAGTCAGTAACTGAAGCTACGTCAAATTGACGAATTAGCCTTCTTTAGTTGAGGACTCAGCTTTCTTTACCTTGATCTTCTTCCAGTACACGGCAATACCGATGATTACAACGGGCATAGCCAGTACGCAGGACATAACCAATGGATCGTTAAACGGTTCCGGCATTACTGATCTCTCCTTCGGGTAAGTGATTCAAACTCAGAAAAACTTAAGCAAGTGCAACTCTAACACTATAGCAAGGCACCGCTCAACACCAAATATGGTGAATATGCAAAGTTATTCCCTGCTTTTTTCGGAAAGTACCAAATTTTGAAAGCCTGAATTGCAGCGGGTTTCAAGCTTGGCAACCCGCAAAAGCAAGCAGGAATAGCGTTGCGCGCAATCGACAATTGTCAGCAGCTTTTCACGAAATGTAACTCAAAGACTTCAACATTTATACGACACCCCGCGTTCCAAAATTGAATCGCGGGGTGTCTGATTTTATCGATTATTGATTTTGATTCGCGTTGTTTGGAACGGTCTTCAAATCTTCACCCATCATGTCGGAACCACTGAGCTTGCTCGACTTTTCTGGCTGCGCTGGTAGTGAACCAGGGCCGCGCGTGATGGTGTCACCCTGAACTTCCTGACCGTTCAAAAAACTCTTGTTGGAGCCCTGGTTGTCGTGCTCGTTGCCCTTGTTGGGCATGACGGCTCCAGTTGCACCAGGTGCGAGACTGTCCGGGTCAGGCAAGTTGGAGTTTTGCCGCACGTTTTCTGGACGTGTCATATCGCCGTCGAAATTCCAGCGAGGAACTGCAAGTGCGGCCCAGATAGTACACGCGAGCGACAGTACAACCGTCAACACGAGCGCGATATTGATACCACGATTGCTCGAAGAGACCGGTTCGTCCGGTCTCGTGATGTTCGCCTCCGGCATCGTCGGCGTAGAAGAATTACTAGCCATGTTTGCCTCCTTTCTTTCTGCGGATTTGACGCACCCACGTAGTAGGTGGTTCCGCTTAATGAAGTCCAAGTGACGAAGAAAAGGCGCTCAGCAAGCTGAACGCCTTATATCTCTTCATTCATCATCATCAAAGGTTCAGCACGCGGAATTGGTTTTTCTAAAATTGGTCCAGACGATCTCTGGTTAGATTCCATCAGCGTGCTACGCAGTGTTCGACGGGACTTGTCGAGAGAAGTTCCGTCAAATTAAACAGCCCATTTTTATGACCGGTAATTGGAACGCTTCTCCGTTAAGTTACGGAGATGGCGAGATGTCGCTATGGCTTGTGAGACAAAGGATTAGAGCGCGCGCTGGCTGCGATAGGAATGAAGAGTTAAAACATGAGGATAGCGCTAATTTCGTTCGCACCCCGAGAATAAAGCTGGTTGGGAGATTCCGACGTTTAATCACACAACATTACACCTCGCTCACTCAAAACGCGCACACTGAGCCGTTTCGCTACCCCAAATAGGTACACGAAAATCCGCACCAAGACCGGGGTTCGCGCTGCTTGCACTAATACCGGAACCTTGCTCCACGCTGACATCCATCCAACGCATATCGATCCGTCATTGCAATCAGAAAGCCCGAAAACGTAGGCTGCAAAAGTACTTTCTTAAATCACCCTCTTCATTCGAGAACCCTTCATCAACTTCTAAACCCGCATAAAGCGCCACGATGAGACTTACTGTTCATCGCTCCCTGTAATTGGAGATGTGGGGTTTGTCGGCTCAGAAGTTCTGTAACCCAACCAGGTAGCGCCGTTTGCGTTACCTCATAGGAGAACACAACTATGCTTACTTCGCTCTTCAACACCGCGATGGGACCGGTCGGCTTGCTCTGCTCGGTTTCCGCTCTCGCAATCGCTGGTTTCGCTGCGCGCAGATTCTCGCGTCGCGACACCAAGTTCGCCTCTGTTCACCCCGGCAAACGTGAAGTCGGCGGCTGCAAGTTCGACGAGGAAGAGGTCCGCAAGACCCGCTTCGCGCCGACTCCGCCGATCGACATCTCCAACCTGCCGGCGCCCGACCCTCGCATGGTCGCGGCGTTCAAGACCATCAATCCCGCCGACCTGCGCACGAAAATCGAGATGATTTCGGGCGAAACCGACCTCACCGTCGGCGGCAAGAAGGTTCGCGTCAAAAGCCGCAGCACTCACGGGCAGGGCTACCTGACTGTGATGCAGTGGTTGGAGGAGTTCTACGCCTCCATCGGGCTGCCGACGAAACGCCTCTCCTACAAGAAGGGCGGCAAAACCTTCTACTACCTCGTCGCCACCAAGCAGGGCAGCTCGAAGCGGAAACTGATCGTCGGCGCGCACATCGACAGCACCGCCGGTGAGCAGTACCGTGACGAGCCCGTCGCGCCTGGCGCCGATGACGACGGTTCGGGCACCATCGGTCTGATGGAGTACGCTCGCATCCTCGCGCCGCTGGACCTCACGCACACGGTGGAGCTCGTCCACTTCAGCGGCGAGGAACAGGGTCTGTGGGCGAGCTACGCCTACTCGGACATCGTGGCGGCGGCGAAAACCGACCTGATCGCGATGCTCGAAACCGACATGATCGGCTACTGCGCCAAGCCGGGCAACCGCGTCGACATTCACGACGATGCGGACAAGAACGGCTCGCACAAGCTGGTCGTGATGATGGTGCGCAACGTTGCGCGCTATGCGCTCAACCTGAATCCTGTCGACACGCACAACCACGCCGTGGAAGACCGCAGCGACCACGCTGGCTTCCTCGACCACGGCTACATGGGCGTGCTCGTCAGCGAGGAGTTCACGGACGACGGCTTCAATCCTCGCTATCACTCGAGCGACGAGCGGTCGAAGTACATGAACTTCGAATACATGGCTGAGGTCATCAAAATGGTCCTCGCGACCATCGTTGACCTGGCCGAAGTGAAGTAACGGCTGAGGCGGTGATGTTGTGCGCAGGCGCTACATCACCGCCATTCAGTCTTTTCCATCTGGTATGGAAAAGGCTCGGGAATGCAATTTCACGTATCGACCAGTTCGCCTAATCGCGGCTGTTCGACAACCGTCAACACTGTGAGGCAAAAAAGGAAATATTCATGCAGCGTCCAATCATCGGCGTTTCGCTCATCTACGCCGTCACCGCAGTCCTCATGTTCGCGTGCGGGTTCTTCTCGCTCGGCACCTTCCCGCTGCTCTCGGCCGGCTCTCTGCTGCTCGGGGCTCTCGCCGTCACCGGTTTCGCGTGGTTCATCTACTGCGTCATCGGCTACGCCGTCTGCGCACCACTGAAGGTCGAACAGCCGGGATTCGCTTTGCCGACTTTGATCGGCACGGTCTCCGGTGCCGCTTCGATCGCGCTCACCGCCTGGCTGTTCCCCAGCCTCGGCATCGAGAGCGGTTGGTTCGCGGCGCTTCCGTTCGCGTTCGTCAACACGCTCGCAGTCTGGGGCACCGCTTTCGCCACTGGCTACGTGCGCCTGAGCCAGACCTTCTGGCCGACGTTCCGCAGCTAAGCTGAACGACACTTCGTAAAAATGGGCGCCTCGGGAGATAACGCTTATCCCCGAGGCGTAGTTGCAGGATACCTCCGTTTCCAGCAACTTCCCTTTTTCACTTTTGTACTAAGGTTTATAGTAATATTTCAAAAAAAACAGATGCTGAAAATACAATGCGTGAAGGGGAGATCGACTGAGTTTCAGTCGATCTCCCTCTTCAGTTCAGCGCTTTGAGCGACTACCGCTTCTTTGCGGCGCGGTTGCGGGCGATACGCGCCTTGCGAGCATCCTTACCATTTGCGGCGCGCTTGTCCTCACGAATGGAGGAAAGCGGCACGCAACTGTGTCGCTCGAACATTTCACGCCCCTGCTCATCATGAGCGCGATGGCGCCGGTGTCTTTGTTTCTCGGTCACGAAAAAACTCCTGTTGGAAGTTTGCCCGTCGAGCCCCGCCGAAGCAGAGTTCAGTTGAGCAGCAGCGGACGGTCCTCGGTGCCATCGTCTTCGGAAACCGGGATGATCACCGACTTGCCGTCGTCGGACGCATGCCCGAACTCGACGCCGTCGACGGGAATGCAGACGGCGCGGCTGTCGGAGCCGTACGGTCCGCAGACCTGGGAATGCGCGTTGAAGCGTCCGACGTAGACCTTCTCGTTCGGAACGAGCTTGCCCATGCGGCGAAGGACGTCCGAAACCAGAACGAACTCGTTGGTGCCACGCACTTCGCGGATAACGCATTGAGTATGCATATTAATTCTCCTAATGTATCCGTGCGCTTGATTGCGCATACGGGTCAACTGAAACGGCTCTGCAAGCCGCTCAGAAAGAAAGCACACAAGCGCGAGGAAGCACGACTTTCTCGCTGCGGCCAAAGTTTTGACTACCCCTCGGCGGTGCCGTAGTTGAACTGCCGGGCGATGTTGTGGAACGTGTCGATGTACGCCCAGCCACCGAGGAAGCATGCTGCGAGCATGACCCAGGGCGGATCGAAGAAATCGAACATGAAGGCGAGTCCGCTCAGCGCGACACCGAGCGCGATTGAGGCGACGATGTCGGACACGCGCAGAGCCCAACCCAGCAGAGCGACGAGCAGCGGCGGCAGGAACAGGGCAACACCCCAAATCCACACCGGCGGATGCACGCTGGGAGGGAAGTGATAAACGAGCGACGCCATGCAGGCGCAACCGGCCGCATGGATGGCGAAGATCGCGAGGAAGCCCGCAACGCAAGCGCGGACCCCGTAATCGCGATTCGGCGAAAGTTCTTCGGTCTTTTGTTCAGTCATAGAGCCTTCCTTTCCGATTGAAGCAGCCGACTGGCAAAACCCCGACCGGGGTTCTGCCAGTTGTCCACAACGAAGTCCGGTCAACTACCGTGACGGTCGGCCCAGAAGCCGTCGTCGAAGAACATGTTTTCCGGCGCCCGCCCGGTGTTCGCGAGATGCACCGCGAGCATGCGGTCCAGACGCCCCTGGGGAGCGGCGTCTTTCGCGTCGCGCATGTTGGGGGTCTCGACGGGCGCACCGTTCTCGGTGGCGAGATAGAGCACCGCCTTCGGAGCAGTGCGGTTCACAGTGGACGAAGAGGCGAGGGTGGGACGAAAAGACATGAAAACCTCCATCTGGTTTGATGACGATGTTGATGTTGACAGTGACTAACGCATTACTCGAACACAGTTGCCTGATTTGCCCGTTCGATGCTGGAACGCCACACCAGAAGACAATAGAGAGACAGGGCAATCAGCAAGCAGATCACGAGGTAGATGTACAGGGTTATTTGCACGCAAAGACCGACTCCGAGTGCGATTGACGCGAACAGAAAAAATCCGCGTCGCCCACATTTGACTGCCTTCTGAGCTGACTCTACGGAGTTTTCGCGCTCGAGACGGGCTCTACGTGCTGCTTCGCTGAGTCCGGGCAGACTTGAGCGCCAGACCAACAGGAAGTACATCGACGCAAGAAACGTTGCACAAATCGAGAGATAGGTGGTGAGGTTCCAGTGCCAGTACGCATAAATCATCAACGAGACAGTTGCTCCGGTCAGCGCGAAAAACACATTGCGACCGACGACAGCAGCAGTTGGTACAGATTGGGGCATGCGCGTTTTTTCCTGTTCAAAGCTTTTCTGTTTTGATGATTCTCGATTCTGCACAGTCATTTGCGAACGTGTTGAACCTAGCGCGAACTTCTCGCTTAAAAGTGCCGCCCTGCAATCGAAAAACGCACCGATCCAGATCCCCTAAAGAGACAACTGAAAAGCTGCGATGACCACAGTAGTGTGTGTTTGAAGCGGTTACTCGTACGGCAAGATTAACGAGAAGATAGTGTCTCTATCCTGAGGTGTGAGGACACGGGAATCCAGCAAACTTTTATGTCTTTACAACTATGAACAAACTCTTTCCCACTAACAGCTCGCTGAAGCTCACGCGAAACTGCGCCAGCACTGGCGGAGCATGACGTTTTTGGAGAGGTTCGTGCGAACTGCGATCAACCGCTATCGTTGGTCGGCCTGAGCTTTGCCTATGCGAACGGTGAGGACGTTCGAGAACTCTCCGACATCCTTGCCGCTTTCGTTCTCGTATCGAGCGCGAAGCTCATAAAATCCGGGTTGCTTGAAGCAATCTGCTGGAATCGCGACCTTGAGCTGATCCAGCCTGGCTGGGATTGAGCGTTCAACCGGATTCGCATCCGTGGCGTTTTCAAAATTATCGAAGAAGAAGTTTGTCTTTCCAACTTCAATTTTGCAGGATTTCGCGCCAGTTATGGACGCTGGCGAAATCGTCAGCTCGACAGCATTCGGTTCAACATGAGCGACTCCTGTTGTGTCCAGGTCAGTCGTCGCGAGACGAATTTCGGGAGCAACGAGTTCGGCTGGCACTAGCTTGAAGTCCCGCATCGTGACTGAAGCACACGGATACGGTTGAACAACAATCGCTGCTATTTTCTCCAGACAAAAATAGCGCCAGTATTTCGAGAGTCGAACGCGAACTGTTCTAAATTCCGGACTATCCGACATCGCGCTAACCGACTGCGATTCCGACTCAGATCCGGCCCCGCTAACAAAAACTTTGAATTGAGCGTTGGCAGGAACGCCAGTTGCTTTGTACTGAAACTCTAGAAAATCGGCGGACGCTGGCGCGATATCCAATTTGTCCAACCGCAAAGAATCGCCTTCTTGAACATTGGTCATCTGAACGAAATCATCTCCGACCGAGTACACAGCGCGCGAATGGGCATGAGGCAACCATCCCTGACCCTGCCCAGAGATTGGCAGCGAAACAACTTTGTCGTGAGCAACGTTCACATCGATCCGGTGTCGCCGGAAGTTCGCATCATCCTGATTCCAAACGAAGAATTCTCCACCAGTCCGCTTCAGAACATTTTTGAAACGAACAGCGTTAACGAACTGTGCTGGACCGAACATGATTGGGTCGAATGTTTGGAATCGCTCTGCGTATGACTTGTTGGTAAACGGCGGCGACAACATTGTGTCGAATGTGATTCCGTTGAGAATCTGGTGAGCACCGTTGCGCTCTTTCGGAATTCCCAACACAGCCAGCGATCCGGTTGGATGCGATTCAGCCAACTTCTGCGCCTGTTGAGCAACTTGCCGATTTTCTTTGCCGGCATGGACCCACTCCAAATCAGTCAACATAGCAACACGCCCCATCACTGCCGCTAAAGCCGTCAATGCGACAGCAGTTGCAACCAGCAACTTCAATTCTGCCGAAGTCCGCAAATTCGACGAGGGGCGGAAAAGCAAGAGCGGAGCGGTGAGACAAATCGGAATGGAGAGGAAGTAGTAGAAGCGCGCACCTTCGAGGTCAAATCCAAGCCCCCACAGTTGGAAAATTGGCACAGCCGCGGTGACCATCCAAGCTGCAAGAAACAGCGCCCAGTGCAGCGAAATCTTCTTCTCGAACAGCCGAATTAGACCGATGCCCGCAAGCCCGATGTAGCAAGCAGAGAGTAATTCGCTGAACAGATTTGGCTTTGCAAACAGCGAGTTGCACAGTGGATAGAAAAGGCGTCCGAGCGTATCCAAATCCAACCAGCGTTGAATCATGAAAGACATCTGGCTCGCGCCGAAACCAGCCACATATCCGCCGCCCAGTGTGCCCAAACAAAGAAATCGGATGACGAAATAGAGCGCCGTCGAAACCCAGAGAGGCGCGCTGAACCACAACGAATCTTTCGCGCGCTGCATAACGGTTCGAGAGTCAGCTTCTGACGCGCCGATATTGAAAAATTCCGTGACCAAAAGCAACGCCGGCAATCCGATAGCCATTTCTTTGGTGCCCATCGCTAAAAAGAACGACAGAACACCCAGTCCAATCAGAAGTTTGCGGCGGCCGGGGGTTGGAGCTACAGACGGGCGGCTTTTTAGAAACAGCAAAAAACTGACGAGGTAGAAGAAACAGCAAACGATATCAACTCGACCAACAACCCAAGAAACGCTTTCGCAGCGAAGCGGATTTGCAGCGAACAATAGCGCGCCGAAGAACGCAGCCAGCGCACTCCTCGTTTTGGTCCACGTGCTGGTCAATTGACGGGCGACTGCGTAAGTCAAAAGGACATCGCCGGTAAAAAACGCGAGATTGGTGAAGTAATATCCGACGGCATTGGCTCGGTAAACAAGGAAATCCAACACCAAGGAAACGAGCAACCACGGTCGGTAAACGTTCATGCCAGGGATCTGCATGTAATTGCCCGTGAAGTTCAAGAAGAACAACTGCGGCTCGCCGTTGAAAATTCGTGAGACATAGCTGATTTCGCCGAAGTCATCGGCGAGGAAATAGCTGGTCAGCGTGCGACCGAAACACAGTGCGACCACCAGGACAAGAATTGCAGCGTGGACGTATGGATTCGACAGGAGCGCGAACAGTCGCGCCGAACGGGTGCTTTGTTTAGAGCCGACTTCGGAAAAGTCCTTCTCGTTGTTTACGTTCGTGGTATCGATCATTGCACTGAATACCCCTTCGCTAGAGGATTTCCAGGCAAGCGAACTATTTCAATTTTGATGTTGCGCAGTTGCACGCGATCGTCGGGAGTGGCTCGGACAGCCTTCCATTGAGGGACATCGAAATTGAAATTGCCAACGAGTTGGGCGATGCCACCAGGCAACCGGCCAGGGGCGACCGGTGTGGAGATTTCGAAGTGCTGCCAGTCGGCATTGGTTTGAAGGAACATTGGCGTCCAGGGCGATTGATACGAGAGTCCAGCTTGGACGCAGTTGGCTGTCACGTCGATTGAGGGTCGGGCTGTTTGATTGTCGGATTTGATATCGCCAGTGGTGCGAACAATCCAAATGTCGTCGGCGTTGAATGCCGGCATTGAGAAGATTGCAAACGGCTGGAACAGGTGCTTTGGAGTCAGGGCAGCAACGGCTGGAGTGATTGATTTCAAAACTTCCACATCACCGTCTCCGCCGACTGGAGCTATTAAGAGACGGATGTTTGGAATTGCAGTCTCATTTTCGGCCCGTGATGGATTTGCGGCAACTTCAGATTGTGTCGAACTTGGTGTTGCTGGTTCAACCGCTCCCGGAGTGTTGGTCGCTCTGTGCGTTGCTGATTTTTCGGACTTCGGTTTCCCAAGAATTGCTTTGGTATCAACGGACTTAGTGGTCGCTGAGGAGGACGGCGACGTAGTCTTCTTTGCTGCGACGGACTTAGCGGTCGCTGAGAGTACGGGTGAAGTGGTTTTCCTCACGGAGGCGGACAGAGCAGTGCCGGGCTTAGCAGCGCCAGGCTTAGCAGCGCCAGGCTTAGCAGCTTCAGATTTAACAGCGCCGGATTTACTAGCGCCGGACTTCGCAGCGCCGGATTTCGCAGCGCCGGATTTACTAGCTCCCGATTTCGCAGCGCCGGATCTAGTAGCTCCCGATTTAACAGCTCCGGATTTGATACCACCAGAACCGGCAGATGCGGATTTAGTCCCAACAGCGGAAACTGACTTGCTAGTGCTGGTTCCCTTTGGAATTGAGGTGCTCAAATCAAGCGAGTCATCGAGGCGCGGGTCAGACAGACCAGCAGCATTTTCGACGCCGTAGAATGCTTTTTCCCACGAGTACGTGGTGATACTCGGGACAACTACTTTTTTGCCATGTGCGAATGAACCAAATATGACACCACCGTTCCGAGTGCCGTCACGGTGCTTTACGACCACTTGCAAAGCTTTGCCATTACTACCCTTGGTGACTTCTTTCGGGACCGGCAACAAGAACCATTGACGGAGATCAAGATTACTCAAATCAGCCGGGCGAGTCATGTAATTGAAAATGCTTTCGCCTTCCCACGAGACCTTACCGTTATCCACATGCTGCAACGTGGCGTAGTCTTGAGCCAACGCCATGCCTGGAATAATCGGACCATCAAGCTTTGTGCCGTTCACAACGACATCAGCGTTTGCGAGAGTCTTCAAGCCATCTGCATCAATCATCAAATAGGCTTGCCGATTGCCGATGTTCTTTGGCACCACCAGTGATTGCGAAATCCCCTCGTTAGTGATTGGCTTTTGCCACTCGAACCAACGTCCAGCAGCCCTTCCCGGCAGTACAAGCAGCGGAATCGCGAGAATCGCACATGCAGTTGTAACGATGCGAGCCATTCGGCGATAACCACTGGTCTCGGAGTAAGTTGTCCACACAAGGAGAACAAAGAAAAGTAGCAACGTGCATTTGGCTGCTATTTGAAGATCCAGCGCAAGCGTTGCATCGTGAATGAAACTGAGCTGCATGAGAGGTTGAACTAAGTTGTTGTACTGTCCGAGCCAGAACAATCCACCGATCGCAAGAAGAGCAATTCCAAGCCTGCGGGTGCCTTTAGCCACCACCAGTGATGCCAATGTAATCACTCCAGCGGCTGTGAAAGAAATCACACAAGGCATCGCAGTGAGCGCATATCGCGGCACCGTTATGAACAATGCATAAATCAAATGAATCGCAGCGAATCCGCCAAGCAAAAATCTTGCATACATCTGTGGACGCGATGGCGATTCTTTCCCAACACCAGTGAAGAATGCAAGCGTTACACCGAACAATGCGAACAACAACACACCCTGATGAAGTAACGTCTGCGCCGCATTATCGAACGAACCAATAGGTGTTCGAAAATCATTCCAGCTCGTTTGAAACAAGCGCGCTGGCTTATCCAACATCAATCGGATAAAGCGAATCGGGCTAGTCTCAAAACTTTGGACGAGCAAATTCGGCAAAGATTTCTTTTCGATCCCATGTCCATCCGGGTACGGGAAGGTTAACCAGCCCTGTGTCTGAGTATTCGATCCGATGAAAAGATTGTAGTTACCAACACGATCTACTACGATTCCACCTTTGTTGAACGCGGCGTGTTGAAAACATACCCACGGCAAAACAACACATGCGAACCCAGCAAAAAGCGCTATCAGAGCCTTTTTCCAGTGCCCCTGTTTCTGTTGGACGAAAGTAAGCGGAATCAATATCACCGAGAGTAATACCAGAATCGAACGAGTCAGTTGCAGACAAGCAGCAAGGAAGCCCGCGGCAAAACCGCGTGGAATCGCGTTCTGAACGGTAAAAAATCCGCGTATGACTATCGCGAGTGTCAGACAAACAAGAAAAGTTGCAAAAGATTCTGTGTAAAGACGACCGGAGTTGACGATGAAACCGGGATATACAGCCGCGATTATTCCAGCGGTGAACCCGACGGAGTTTTTCCAAGCTTTGCTTGTGAAATCGGCAATCAAACAGCAAGCGATAGCAGACAAAATCGACTGCACCAAAATTGGTGCGCCAAGCAGATTGTCGGGAAACAATGTTCCAGCAATGGCAAAAGAAAAATTGAGGAACAGCGGAAAAATCGGACCAGCTTGATACACCTCTTTCATGCTTGCCATGACGCTTCGCACTGAATCGACATCGGCAGCAGAGGCTGTATTAAACGCAGTCTGGAAAAACTTTTGCCAAAATTCGCTCGGCATGTTGAGCATGCTTTTCAGCGCGGCTGCATTCCTGACATATTCGGATGCGTCACAACATCCCGCGCAATTTGCATGCTCGGCTGAGAAATTGAACCAGAGTCGAATCGCCAGAGCGCCAGCAAAAATGCCTGCCAACCCCAACGAATATTTCAGATGCTTGAACTTCGGTGCTGTCGGCTCAGCACGTAACTGCTCGATCCCTGGCTCGGTGTCAGCAGGCGTCATTTTCTGCACACTCAACCGCTGACCTCGACCTATTTATCTTTGCTCGACTGGCCCGCCGCCACCAGCTCTCTTTGCGGAGCGGATTTCGGCTTGGGGGCAGCCTTCTGCTTATCTCGAATTTCTTCTTCGAGTTTTCTCAATCGCGATGCTTGCTGCTCTTTGTTCGGCATGAACGGCATAAACTTGCGCATAAGAGTTGCGAGAACTTTCGCGCCCATCAAGCGCGGACGGCGGCGCAATAATCTGCCCCAATGTTTGAATCTAAAGGCAATGGATTCTTGATAGAGCAAGTCGTAAAGCATCTTGTCAAATGAGTACATCACGGCATCTGCATCGGCCAGGCACTGATTCGTCTCTTTGCGATATAGCTTGGATTCAGGACGGAAACGCGAAATCGCTAGCTCATATAATTCAACGGTCTGGCGAGCAATTTCTTTGCGTTGGAATTTTTCCAACACTCTTGTTCTCGCATTTTGCGATAACCGCTCTTGTTCTTTATCGTCGAGCAAGACATCAAGAATGGCTTTTGCCAGAGCATCCGTGTCGCGAGGAGGGATAATAATTCCAGATTCACCATCGACAATGTATTCACGAGTGCCACCAGCAGAGGTGCCGATGACAGTGCGCCCACATGACATAGCCTCCAAACAAGTGTATGGAGAATTGTCATAGACCGAGGGCACGACACAGATATCAGCGGAGCGGTAATAGCTCGGCAGAGAATTGAGCGGCACTCTGTTGATGAATTGAACGCTGTCGGTGCATCCACTTTTCGCGAGGGCGTCTTTCAATTGAGCCAACACCGAAGTCTGCTTGCTCTCAGCATTCACAGTGTCATCACCGATGATCACGAAACGAACTTCTTTATACTTTTGAGTAATCTGCGGAATGGCATCAACGAGATAACGAATCCCTTTCCGCTCTTCCAACCGTCCGACAAACAAAACTGTCTTTCGCCCATCCGAAGCCAATTCTTTCGGACCGTCAGGAGTGAAAACATCGGGATCGATTGGGTTGCGCACGATCTGAATGTTCTCGCGCGGATACACTAGATCATTCGAAACGAAGTCAGCGAGGTCGTCACTCGGAGACGTAATAACATCTGCGGCGCGCATGGCTACTCGTTCCATCATTGCAACAAACTGATGATCAAATGATGGAGTAACGCTGTGAAGTTTTTCTGCGATAAATTTCGAGTGCGGTGTGTACAAACGAATGAGCAGCGGCGCAGCTTTTGTGATCGCTGGAATCAACCCCTCTGCCAGCAGTTCGGGTGTATCAACTACATCAAACGGCTTTTCATTGTGAAGCTCGAGAAATTTTTCCCAGAGAGCGTGAGTCGTTCGAAGAACGTATCGGCTGTAAGGCATGCACATCGCAACAGCGCCGAGGTCGCCTTCGACTTGATACGGTTCCACACGATGAACGCGGATGCCTTCGACATCAACGGTCTTCGCTGGTCCCTCGGCAAGCGCGACAACTTCGATGTCGTGACCGAGGTCACGTAGTCCGTGGGCCAAATGTTTTGCGAAAGTGGCGATGCCACCCCAACCGGTATCAGGTGGATATTCGCGGGAAATCATACAAATTCTCATGGCGCCCATTTTACAACCGCCTCTTGTTATCAATTTGAGAAGGATCTCAGTAACGCCGCCAGCAGAGGGTTTTTAGCAGCTCAGTTCAACCAGGGAGTCGCTTTCATCCGGAATGAGAACAATGTGAACTAGCGCTTCACCATCGATCTGCCGCACGCTGCCCAGTTCTCAGGGTTCACAGTGTATTATGTGTTGTCCGCACACGCGCGCGTTTCAATGAGAAGAGTTTTACTTACCGTCCATAAATTTTTCCCCGAACACAAGGCGGGGACTGAAGTCTTGACGCTCAAGGTTGCGCAGGGACTACTCGCGCGTGGGTACGAAGTTCTTGTCGTGACGGCGAATCCACCAGATCTGGATGCTCGGCACCCAAGCGAAAATGAAACTCGTGATTATGTTCACGACGGCGTAAAAGTGCACTCGGTCGAAGAAGGGCTGCGCCTCAAGGGTTACACGTTCCGTCACGAGTTTTATCACGACGCCATTAAAGAGCACTTCAGTCAGGTTTTGAAAGATTTCAAACCCGATCTCGTACATATATTTCACGCTCAAAATCTCACCAGCTCTATCATCGACGCGAGCGTAGAGGCGGGAATTCCGATAGTCTCATCCCTCACTGATTTCTGGTTTGTCTGCCCGATCGTTCAATTGAAACGACCTGACGGCGCCATGTGTCGCGGGCCAGGTCCGGGTGCTCGCAATTGTTTGACCTGCTACACGCCCGAACTGATTCCACCAGCAGAGCAGCTTTTAGAAGCTTTCGGCAAAAAAATCCCTGCACTCGCACAGACTGTAGATAAGCTTCCGTCGGTATTGCAGACCGCTTGCGCAAAAACATTACAGCTCGGATACTCCGCAGCAAAGATGCCCGCGGCAGTCAAAGCCACTGTAGAACGCCCGCAAGTACTAATCGAAGCGGTGAATAAAAACAAAGCGATCATGGTGCCAACGAAGTTGATGCACGACATATTCGTTGAAAACGGCATGAATGCTGAAATAATGCACCATGTGCCATTTGGATTGGATCAATCGGATCTGCTCAAGCATCAAACTAAGACACCTTCGAATGAGCTGCGCATCGGCTTTATCGGCACGATTTTCGAACACAAAGGTCTGGACTTGCTGGTCAAAGCCTTCCAGAAGTTCGACGCAAAAACGTCCGCAGTGCTCAAAATTTATGGCAACATCGACCAATTTCCTGAATACGGCAAAACGATTCAAGCGCTGATCAATCAAAACCCGCGCAACATCGAGTTGTGCGGAACATTCCCGAATTCAAAACTTGGAGAAGTGTTTGAGGGAATCGATGTTCTGGTCGTGCCGTCGCGCTGGTACGAGAACACGCCACTCGTAATCCAATCTGCGCTCGCCACCAAAACGCCGGTCGTAGCAACAGATTTAGGCGGAATGTCCGAGTTGGTCAAGCATGAAACGAATGGTCTGTTATTCGAACTAAATGATTTTGAATCTTTGCACAAACAGCTCAAGCGCCTCGCCGACGATAGAGAACTGCTGAAGCGCTTCGTGGGCAATATTCCACCTGAGCGGACGATCGAGGCAATGGTCGACGACATCACAGGCATTTATGATAAGGTCTTGAACTCCGGCAACACATCCGGGGCGAAAACGGCAACACAGCCTGCAGTCGGTGGTATCATTACGAGCCTATGAAATCATTAGTAATTGGCGGCAACGGCTTTATCGGCACAAACCTCGTGGATGCGCTGCTCAGAAAAGGGCACTCAGTCAGAGTCTTCGATCGATATCCAAGCAGATTCCGCGAACCAAATCCAGCAGTAGAATATGTTGTCGGCGATTTAGGTAATCACGGCGAAGTTGGCGAAGTGGTGCAAGGCATCGACTTCGTTTTCCATCTCGCATACACGAGTCTGCCGCACACAAGCAACGAAGATCCGATTTACGACATTCGCTCGAACGTCGTCGATACAGTCCAGATGTTGCAACAATGCAGCACGGCCGCTGTGCGAAAAGTGATTTTCATCTCTTCTGGTGGCACCGTATACGGTATCCCTCAAAATACCCCGATAAAAGAAGAAGACGCGACCGACCCAATCTGTTCTTATGGGATCACCAAACTCGCAATCGAAAAATATCTCCATCTTTTCCATCGCCTTCACGGCCTGGATTACGTCGTTGCGCGCCTCTCGAACCCTTATGGCGAGCAACAAAATCCTGACGCGAAACAGGGAGCCGTAACGGTTTTCCTTGGAAATGCCAAACGCGGAAATCCAATCACTATCTGGGGAGATGGTGAGGTCGTTCGTGATTACATTTATATCGGTGACGCAGTGGAAGCGCTCGTCAAATCCGCCGAATATCAGCCCAAAGATGGTCAATCAAGACTGTTCAACATCGGTGCAGGGCGCGGTTATTCCCTGAATCAAATTGTTGAAGCGATGCGTGGTGTGGTCGATAAAAAAATCGAAGTACGTTACACGCCCGGCAGAGTTGAAGACGTGCCGTCAAATGTTCTCGACATCAGTCGTGCCATCTCTGATCTTGGCTGGGAGCCGAAAGTAGACCTGGATGAAGGTCTGCGTCGCACCTGGGATTGGCTTAAAACACTTCAACTCGCTTAGAGCAAATCGTTGACTGCAAATATGGTGCCACCAAAATCGGTGCCCAGTTGTGGATACTCAGTTTCGAGGAGACTTTGTCATGCAAAATCGTCCATACGTTGTCTGTCACATGGTTGCAACGATTGACGGAAAAATCCTCAGTCGTCGCTGGAGACATTTTTCAGTTTCAGACGCCATCAGTGGCTTGTACGAATCCACAGCCGCCGAGTACGAAATTGGTGCGTGGATTGTTGGAACAAAAACGCTGAACGAATTTTTCAAAGGGTCGAAGTCCCTCGCGGCGGCCGCAAAAGCTGTGTCGAAAGGCGATTACGTCGTTAAAGCCGATGCCGAAACTCTTGCAATCGGATTGGATGCAAACGGAAAAATCCGTTTCGATGACAACGAAATCGGTGGCGACCATCTAGTCGTGATCATTACAGAACAGGTAAGCGACGATTACCGCGCTCATTTGCGAGAACTCGGAATTTCCTATTTAGTCTGCGGCAAAGAAGAGATCGACTTCGCAAAAATGTTGGAGAAGTTGCACAAGGAGTTCAAACTGAAAAAACTTCTATTAGAAGGTGGAGGATTGATCAACGGAGCAATGCTTCGAGACGGACTAATAGATGAGATCAGCCAACTGATCGTGCCGATAGTCGATGGCGGTGGCGCTGAAATTAGTGGCTTGTATGATCTGCGTGATAGCGCCCCG
The DNA here is from genome assembly GCA_036702965.1 of Drouetiella sp. GTDB lineage: Bacteria > Cyanobacteriota > Vampirovibrionia > Obscuribacterales > Obscuribacteraceae > PALSA-1081. The sequence continues at coordinate 121,224 of DATNPZ010000003.1, read as the reverse complement.
AAAAAATCTGCGTTTGCACTGAGACTGCTGGAACAGCGGACACTCAAACACGGCACGCAGTGGTTGCGTTATCGCGTAAAGATGACTTAACGCATATCCAACGCAAATACCCATTCCGGCGTAACATTAGAATTGCCAAGTTGACCTTTCCAATCTATTGGCGGACAATTTGGCGTTGTTAAGACTTACGGGAAATCCGAAAAGAATGTACCTGGATCTGTCCATCATCGTGGCTGTCTACAACGAGGACCCACGTAATCTCTCGTTGCTGCTAGACCGCCTGCGCACCGTAATTACAGGTGATGGGCTTACTTACGAGGTCGTCTTCGTCAATGACGGCAGCCGCGCACCGACGAGTAAGGCGTTGAGAGACCTTGCCGGACAGCATGATTACGTAAAACTTATCGAGTTGTCGCGAAACTTCGGACAACAAGCTGCGATTACAGCCGGTATCGATCACGCCGAAGGTCAGGCGGTGATTAACCTTGACTCAGATTTGCAAGATCCGCCAGAACTGATTCCTGAGATGGTGAAACGCTGGCGCGACGGTTACGATGTCGTTTACGCTCAACGTTCGTCAAGAAAAGACAAGCTTGGAAAACGTCTACCTGCTTACATTTTCTATCGAATTCTCGGTTCGGTCTCGTCCGTTCACATCCCCTGGGATACCGGCGACTTCCGCTTGATGGACCGAAAAGTATGCAACGAACTGCGCAATCTGCCTGAACGCTCGCGTTTCCTGCGTGGATTGATTCCGTGGTTGGGCTTCAGACAAATCGGTATCGCCATTGACCGCGATGCTCGTGAAGTCGGAGAAACAGCCTACACCCTGAAGAAGCTTATAAACCTGGCATTGGACGGCTTGTTGGCTTTCAGCGTAGCGCCACTATATGTAGTGCCTCCAATTGGTGGCATCATGTTTGGTGTTGGGTTGTTGCTGATGCTCGTTTGGGCCGTCACACACACAAGCTCATTGCTACAGCTCGATAGTGCGTTTGTGATCGCATCGATTGTTGCCATCGCTGGAATCCAAATTCTTTGCACCGGCTTCGTCGCCATCTATCTTGCAAAAGTATTGGATGAAGTGCGTGGACGCCCAACTTATGTAGTTGGAGAACGCCTGGGTTTGGGCTTTGCAAGAAGCACCGAGCAATCGACTTCGTCATCGAATCGACTCGAAAAAGCGTTGCAAGACAAATCTGTGTAGTCGCTCCGCCCGAGGGACGTTATGCATATATTGATCATCGGCGGCACTGTCTTTTTGGGACGGCATCTCGTGCTGCAAGCACTAGCCGCTGGACACAAAGTCACGACACTAAACCGCGGCAGCCACAATCTGCCCGAACAACTTGATGTCGAAAAGCTGATCGATGACAGAACGAAAGATTTGGATTCATTGTCCGGCAAAAAATTCGATGCCGTAATCGATACGTGCGGCTATGACGAGCCCACGGTCGCGCACTCTGTCGACATACTCAAAGACAAAGTCGACTCATACGTTTTCATCTCCACTATTTCTGTCTACTGTGACTTCCTGAAAGCGGGGTTGAGCGAAAACGACCCAATCCAATACTCCGGCGACACAGCCTCTGCCGAGCACGGTCGAGCCTATGGGCAGAAAAAATCGGACTGCGAAAAAATGCTGCTGGCTAAGTTGGGCGAGAAAGCTTTGATAGTTCGCCCTGGCATAATTTGTGGGTCTTACGATCCCACAGATCGCTTTACCTACTGGGTCGAGCGGATCGAAAAGGGTGGAAAGGTAATCGCTCCAGGCCAGCCCAGCCGCGCGGTGCAGTTCATTGACGTGCGCGATCTGACTCGATGGATCATTGAGCTGGTGGAACGAAAGGCTCATGGAGTCTACAATGCCACCGGACCCAGATCCCGACTCAGTTTCGGAGACTTTCTGGCGGAGTGCATCCGCACCACCGGCAGTGACGCTGAAATCACCTGGGTAAGCGATCAATTTCTGCTCGACGAAAAAATTCAACCATTCGTGGATCTTCCGTTCTGGCTGCCTGAAAACTTGAAAGAGTACGAGCATTTGATGGAGATCAACTGCGACAAGGCTTATGCAGATGGACTTAAGATCTCGCCCTTAGCCGAGACAATCAAAACAACCGCAACCTGGAACAAAGAAAGACCAGTCAAAAAACGCGCAGCCGGACTCGATCCTGAAATGGAACAGTCATTACTGAGTAAACTCAAACCGTGAGCAGCGCCGATAGACGACATCAACTTACTGTTTGCCGTTAGAATGCTTGCCACCAAAAATCTTCTTGAACTTAGTCGCGATGGGAGCGGCTGGAGATTTGGATTCAGCCAGCTTCGAGACCCAATGTTTGAAGCGGAATTCTGGAGATTCAACGAACAGTAAATCGTAGAGCATCTTGTCGTATGAGGCGACGAGCTTTTCTGTTTTACCGATGAAATCGTGCAGAGCTAAAACACGTTTTGATGCGCGCTCGGGCGACTTGTAACTATCAATCGCTGATTTGTAGAGAGCTTCCAGAGCCTCGACCGAATGTTGACGGCAGTGATTTGCGTGCACTGTCCGACAACCGGCGATTGCCAATTTTTGCCTGTCAGATCGCTCTTTGGCGAGATTGATAATCGCCTCGATGGTGCCGGCTACATCATAAGGTTTAACGAGAATCGCATCTTCGTTTGCACGCAGATAATGTTCGCATCCTGCATCTGAGCTTGCGACCATTGCCCGCTGACAGGCGAGCGGTTCAAGCCAGGAATAAGGCGTGCGCTCAGAGCCAGGTGCAACAACAATTACTTGTCCAGAGCGAAGCAGTTCGGGCAAAAGCTGATGATAAGCGCGCGTCACGACAACAGGATTGTGTTCACCGATGATGTTTTTGACTGTTTCTTGTGCGTGATGTTCATCGTCATCGCTCGTAATGTCTTCAGCAAGAATCAGAAATGGCAACTCGTGATTCTTATCAGCAGTACCTTTGATCACATCGCACATAAACTTATGCACTGCTGCGTCACGAACTTTTCCAACCAGAATCACTTTGCGATCAGAATCTTTCTGCATCGCCATTGCACCATATACGGTGAATTTATCCAGGTCCAGCGGGTCCGCAATTACGGCAACATTACTGGCATCAGAGCCTAGAAGAGAAGCAGCAAGCTCTTTGGTCGGCGAATACACTTTCTCTGCAACGCCTATCGTGAGGTCAGATAGTTCGTTTACCAATTCGCTGTCAAAAGCAAAAGCAGATTTCGCGCCGATACTTTCTTTATCGTAAACAGATTGATGCGGTTGCAATCGCACGACGACCGGCAAAAGCCCGGCTACAGAGGGCAGCAGACCATCCCAGAGGATATTCGGAATATCGAGAACATCAAATGGACGCTCAGACTGGGCTTTGAGAAACGCTTTCCAGAGAGCTGAACGGCTGCTCCAAATCGTCAGCGCATTTGGAGTTGTTTTCGGCACCACATTTAGTTGCACCAATTTCTGATCGACGAGAACGCGATGCACGCGCATTCCATCCTGGATAGTTTCAGACTCGATCTCAGCAGCAAGTGCGAAAACCTCAACTTCATGACCGGCGGCTTTCAATCCCATAGCGAATTCATAGATGCGCGAAGAGCCGCCGTCCCAACCGAAGTCTGGAGGAAAGCTTGCACTGATGATTGCCACTCTCATGCGCTTATCACTACCCTGGTAAAACAAGTACGTCGTAAATTTCAACTACCGGCAATGGAATGAACTGCTTCACTTCCAATGTCTGACGGTCGACCACAGCCATTCCCGCCTTCGCTTCCTCTGCTTTCAGCATATCAACGCGGCGCGACTGACTCAGTCCAACGTACAGATTCTGTTCCCCAAAAGACAAACCGCGCGGATACTTTCCAGGAAACTCGACTTCTTTCACTTCACCGTTGCGGTCAACCAACAACTTCTTCGCATACGAATCGCAAACACACTTCGTTCCATCCGGCAGAATTTTGGGCGAGTGCGGCTGTGACAGACCCTTCCAGAGAATCTCCCGACTCTCGACATCGGCAACAATTCCAGAGCCCTTGTAATTGCCTTTCCACTGCCTGTGCCAATCGAACTCACCAAACGCCGAAACGACGAGCTTGCCGTTCCAGTTGTCCAGACAATTTAGATGCCAGGCATCACCTGCGCCGGGGAACCGAATGCGTTCAGTCAGTCGCCCGTCTTCTGACATCACACAGATCTCGTTTGATACTGTGGAAACCGCGTAAAACTTACCGTTGAAATATCGAATGTCGTGAATGTCGCCCACTTCGGTGTTGACGCGATATTTGATCTCGCCTGATTGATCTAATTGCCCGATGCGAGCGTGATCGTGGGCAACGTAGGCGAAAAACAATTTTCCGTTTTCAACCCAAAGTCCGGTAATCGAGCCGCGGTTGACGCGATCGATGACACCATCGTGGAACAAATACATGCCGCGATCGTGTTGCGCAGAAACCAGCACGATATCAGGAATATTTTGATACGTACCGATGCGCTCGATTGATTTCTCAGCGAGAGCTTTTACTAGAGCCATTCGTCGGAATCGGGGCTTTCTGGGGGCTGCACTAATTGCAACCTCGAAAGTATATCACCCTGATTAGACGCTTGTGATGCCTCTTTCGACCGCGTTACGAGTTACAACGCCAAGAAAAAGTGAGTCAACGATCTGATGTGCGACGTCTGCAGCTTGTCCACGCAGCTCAGGAACGGCAGTGGTCTCCCAGAGCTGTCCCTTTCGCAAATTACCAATCGCCAGAATGGTCTCCGAGCGCATCTGGTTCGGCTTGATTGCGTAACCGTGCTCGTCAAGCTGGATGCCGAGACCAAGGTCATCAGCAGCAACTGCTTGGCTATTCAACAGATTCTTGATTAGAGGGTCGGATGTCGAAGTGATTTTCAGATCCGGACCTGTACAGTTGATGATTCTTCTGTAGCTCGCGGTCTGAACACGACCAGATTTTCTCAGGCGCATGGTGACTTGGGCCGCATTTCCATCCACTGTGATGGTTTGCAATCGACCGGCAACGATGCGCAGTCTGTAATCTTCGCGTAACTCATCGATGATGTTTGCAACATCAGGCGCGATGCGATGACGCACAACTTCCCAGTGAGCACGCAGATGTCTCAAGAAGCGCTTCTTGTCTGTAATGTCGAAATTCTTCCAGACTGATTGAACTTGCGGGCGAACCTCGTTGATGACATGGCGCCAGTCGCTGTCGACACAAACTGCTTTGTCGCATTTTTCGCGAACCAGGCTGAACAGCTCGCGCAGTTTCGTCGGCAACACCGATGGCAACGCTTCGGCAGGAACTTGACCGTCGATCCTATTGAAGACTCGGTGACGGTTGGGCAACAAGCCGTGGCGAGAGATCGCAGTAATAATGCCTTTGTGTCCAGCACCGTACAATTGCACAGCCACGTCTACGCTCGTAAGCCCAGTGCCTATGAGCAAGATGTTGTCGTTTGGAGAAAGATTGTTGAGAGCGTCGTGACTCCACGGATTGTTTACGTAGACATCACTGGTGGTGGCACCGCTGTTTGCAGCGAACGCTGTCGGTTCGAAGTTGCCAGTCGCAAGAACTACACGATCCACGTCTATGGCGCGACCAGATGCCAGAATCAACTGTTTCTCGTCTGCGCTCAATTCGACCGCTTCATCAGAAACGAATTCGATCTCAACGCCCTCGCCTTTGGTGGCAATAGCAGTCTCTAGAATTTCAGTGATGTACTCACCGTAAATTTTGCGTGAGATAAATGCGGATGGAGAAACTGCGGAAAATCGTTTACTAAGCCAGTTGATGAAGTGGTCTTTTTCTGCCGGGAAAGCGCTCATTTCTTGAGCAATGACGTTGAGGAGATGGAGATCGCAATGCGTGTCGTATGCAATTCCTTTTGCCAACTTATTTGTCTTTTCGATCAAATATATTTTGGCTGCGCTCTTCGTCTCAGTTAGCAGCTTCACGAGATGTACTGTCGCGAGTGTGCCGCTGAATCCACCACCAACAATTGCGATGTGAGCAGTATTTTTAGTCATTGATAGCCTGTAGTGTGCGAGGTCCCGACGTTTGAACAATTTCCGAAAACTCTGTCGTCAAAGCATTCTCCGAAGGAAGAACGCCCTTCTCTCTAAGGAATTTGATCACTGCTTGCACTTCGTCGTCTACGCTCAACTTGCTAGAGTCGAGGCGAAGCGCAGGACGTTGTGGCGCTTGATACGGTGAATCAAATCCAGTGACAGCGCGGACTTGACCAGCCGCTGCCTTGCTGTAGAGACCTTTTGGATCGCGTCGTTGACATTCTTCTAACGGGCAGAAGACGAACAGTTCGTTGAAGTCTTCCGCACCGATGATCTCGCGCGCCACTTCACGGTCCTTGGCGTAAGGCGAGATACAGGCAGTAATCACGATGAAGCCAGTGTCGAGGAAAAGCTTGGCGGAATGAGCGATTCGGCGAATGTTTTCGGACCGGTCTTCTGGACTGAATCCAAGGTCAGCACACAAGCCGAAGCGTAGATTGTCACCATCGAGAACCGAAACGCGACAATTTTGCGCAAACAACGCTTTCTCTAACTCTTTCGCCAGGCTGCTCTTACCTGCGCCAGACAATCCGGTCATCCACAATACTGCTCCACGATGATTGTTGAGCGCTTCATATCGAGCACGTTCAACATAGCCTGCTTCGTGACGGAGGTTTGGATTGAGTTTCAGGCTTCGTTCCACGCGCACAGGACGGTTGTCGACTACACCTGCAGCAACGGTTTCATATGTGGTGCAGACAACATATTTCTCGATAATCGCACCGGTAGCAGCTCTATCGAAGGCAACCGGTTTGGAAGTTTTGATGATAACGTCAGAGAATCCACCGTTGCCGAGATTTTCAGCATGAACGGCTACTTCCTGCGTGCCCGGGTCGACCAATTCGACGCGGCATGGAACTTCTGCAGTGCCCATCTTGAGCAGGTATTCGGTCTCGGCATTGTAGGTAGTGGAAGAGAGCCACGCCAGTCTGCCTCTAAATTCAGTGTCAATTTCGGGAGCGTTATCGAGCAGAGAAATTACTTCTCCACGCTCAACGAAAATCTGTTCAGTCAAACGAAGAGCAATTGATTCGCCGGCAGAAGCTGACTCGATGCCGGTTTCCTGATACTTTTCAATCGCTTCGATACGCGACATTTTGCCTGAAGGTGAGAAGAACACTTCAGCACCAACTTGAATAGTCCCTGATACCACGCGGCCAGCAAAAAGACGCTCGCCTTCGAAACGATAAACATCTTGCAGCACCATACGGAACGGCTGCTCTGCTTTCTTCTGCAAATTCAGCTTCTGCACGACATCGAGCAGAGTCCCGAGCAACGGTTTACCTACGTACCAATCGAGCTTTGGAGTTGTCTTTGTAATATTCTCGCCAGCCAGAGCGCTGATTGGAACGATCTGTTCGCAGTGAATTTCTTGTTGTTGAATTATCTCTCTAGTCTTTGTGCAGACTTCTTCGAAAACGCTTTGACTGTATTTGATTTGATCGACTTTGTTCAAAGCGACAATGACGCGCTTGATGCCGAGCATGCTCAAAATTTTCAGATGTCGTTCGGTTTGCGAACGCACGCCTTGATTGCCGTCCACAACCAGAATGCCCAGGTCAGCTTCGGAAGCGCCTGAAGTCATGTTCTTCAAAAACTCCAGATGCCCAGGAGCATCGATCAAAATGAACTTCTGTCCATCGAACTCGAAATTGACTCGAGTGGTATCAATACTGATGCCCTGCTCTTGCTCTTCTTGCAACGCATCAAAGAGAAACGCAGGTTCGAACTGCAAACTCTTATCAGAGCAAATCTTCTCGACGTGCGCGATTCTATCTTCTGGCACGCGGCCACATTCGAGCAAAATTCTGCCGAGCAGCGTCGATTTACCGTGATCGACGTGACCTACGACGACAACTTTGTGCAACTGCAAATCGGTGGATTCCATGCTCATTACATGTATCCTCCGCTTCTCAGTTTTTGCATCGCATAAGTATCAACTTTGTCTTGCGCTCTGCCAGCCCGTTCTCCGGTTTTTGTATTTTTCAATTCTTCGATGATCTCATCAAGGTTGCTTGCAGTGGAATCGATCGTTCCGGTGCAAGGCGAGCATCCCAAACTGCGATAACGTTTGCCGTCCTTGGAAAAGTAAAGCGGCATGATATCAAGGTTTTCGCGGCGAATATATTCCCAGACATCCATTTCAGTCCACTGCAAAAGTGGGTGGACACGCAAATGGATCTGCTCTGGAACGTGCAAATTGTAGTAGTGCCAAATTTCGGCAGGCTGTTCTTTATAAGTCCAGGTGCCACTTTCAGGACGAGGAGAAACCACTCGCTCTTTCCCGCGTGAACCCTCTTCGTCCCGACGGATACCAACCAGGAGCGCACCGAGTTTGTGTTCTTTGATCGTGTCGAGCAAAGCCTGCGTCTTGAGTGCTCCACAGCACGTCAGTCTTCCCATGTTCGGGTTCATGCCGTCAGCTAGTGCTTGTTTGTTTTGACCGACGATCAACCGCAATCCATGCTCTTTGACATAGGAGTCGCGCCATGTGATCATCTCTGGAATTTTGTAGCTGGTATCGACGTGAACCAGTGGAATCGGCACATTGCCGAGAAATGCTTTGCGAACCAGGTGCAACAGCACCGTCGAATCTTTGCCCATTGACCAGAGCAAGCCCAGATTCTTTGTTCGGCTATATGCTTCCCTGATGATGAAAATGCTTTCGTTCTCTAGGGAATCGAGGTAGTCGCTCATGAGTCGGAGAAATCTCGTGTAACCGCTGTTCGTCGGCGAAAAGCCGGACCGTGCCCAGTGAACCATAGGGCTAAGGGCATTTCAAGAACCGGCTTCCGAAATTGTTGCTCATCGAGGCAGAAGAGCGACAGAACGGGCGTTTCAGAACTTGGAATCCAGATAATTGGTGCTTAACAATGGGGCGGGATAATTAGCGAGAATTTACTTGGAGTCCTGGATTTGCCCTCTCCATTTTTTGATCACGCTACGATCCAAACCGAAGCCAAACCCGCGTTTTTCGACGGTCGAGATGAATTCATCCGCGCTGTGGATCGGAATTATTTCGCCTTTGGGTGGAATGATGATGAACAAATGTCCGAAGTTGTAAGTGTTGCAAACCACGCCACGCGAGATGTCTTTCAACTGGTTGTTTTGTATCTCCATGCGCTCGGAGACGACACCACCTTTGATATCACGACTCTTAAGCGTCAATTGCAACATCGGCTGAAAATCCCAGACACCATCGAACAACGGCGCCCACATCACATAGCGAGGGCAGTTCGCGAGGATGATAGAGTCGCCCGCTTTAAACTCTGATTTGTGTTCCTTGAGCGAGTCCTGAATGACCTTTTGCGTGTACCAACTCAAAATCCACGGGCGCGAATAACCCCGGTCTGCCATGAAACTGAGCGCCAGCATCGGCAAAAGAACCAGTGAGATGATTGCGGTTTTGAATTCACGACGGGTGATTCGACGCGCAAAATGTAGAATGATCGCCAGTAATCCAGCCGTGGCGATGGCGATGCCTACTGCGGCTCCTTCATTGATTCTGTTGACGATGGTTCTGAACGTCGGAAAATATTCCGGATTCAAACCAAAAATCGTATACGAAGCGATGACAGTTATCAGTCCAACAGGCAAGAGTAACATCGGCTGACGACCTTCGTTGCCACCTTTTGTAAGTGAGCCGACAGCACCAACTACGATAGCAGCGATGACAGAAAAGGTCGTCCACAAAGTTTTTGCCGAAGTGTTCTCATACGCTTCAATACCCCGATTGTTGAAGTACTCGATTGCATATGGAGGGCAGTTGATTCGCACTCCTTCGGCGATGACGTTGAAAATGTTTTTCAAATCCAGATGCACCGCGTGGACCTGGGCTGGACCCAACATCGGTGCAATGATTCGAGAATAAAAAAGCAAACAGACAACGCATACCGCAAACGGCACGCAGAACAACAGAGTCCGCTTCAACGCATCTGCAACCGAAGTCTTGTGACAGAGCACGCCAAAAGCGAAAAAGGCGTTGAGCGATACCAGGGGCAGGAATGTTTCGTAGCAAAAAATCGACAGAATGAAGCAGACAACAGACCAGTGAAAATACTTAAGCTGCGACTTGAGCGCAGCTTTCGTAGAGAGCGCAATGCTCGCCATCGACAACGCCAGGCTGACGTTTTCCGAGCTACACGTCGCCCAGTAGTGCGTAACATCATGGTTGGGATACGCCACCAGAATCAAACCTGCCACCAATGATAGTGCGGGCTTGCGAGTCAGGTCAAACAATGCGATATACAAAAAGAAGGCAGAAAGCACCTCCAGTGCCGCATTTACAAGATGATATCCAAGTGGTTTGAGTCCAAAAGCAAAAAATTCCACGACATAAAAGAACGCCTCGACGGGGCGAACGATTACTCGTGGATCGCTTAAAAGATATTGATGAAAGGCTGAGAACAGCGACTTTGGTCCCCACTGAATCAAATTCAGAGTGATCCAATCATCCAGATAAAACCCGACTTTGCTGAATATCGGACCGAAACAAGCGATTTCGAGAGCGACAATCGTGGCGAATGCAATCAGTGCATGCCAACGCGAAAAAAAGTCCTTCAGCGAAGATGGCTTCTCTGGGCTGATCTCGAGTGAATCTGTCGTTACGTTCAAGTCGTCATTTACAGGCGTCATCGGGCTCGAATCTATCAGAAACATGCAAACTCATCCTCGAATGTGCATAAAAATTTTGCAACATATTGATCACGGGATCATTTCACCTATTAGTCTATGCAGGCACAGCTATCAAGAGGCGTCCCAAAACTGAATCAAACCGTGGTCAGCCAAACGCAGGCAGATTCCGCTGCAGCGACTCAACGCCTCAGCGAACAGGAGCGCGCGCTTCAACGATCAAACCGCTCAGGGCTGAGCAAACGGAAAACGATTTCAGCTTTTGTTATTTCACTTCTTGCATTCGGTGCAATCAACACAATCACTGCTCAAAGCGAGTACGGCAAGCCAAATCCAAAATTAACGCCGTATCGCGGCTGGAGCTGGTGGACTACTCACGATATTCGCAACTCGACTGCGCCATCGAATGTGGTGCTACTCGGGTCATCGCTGATGGTGGCAGCCATAGCCGAATGCGATGCCAACTACGTTCAGCACTCGCTGGACTTATCCACATACAGAGGCGCGACCTATCTAGACAGCGTGTTGCAACAGCGCTTCAACAGCAGCTTCAGCACATTGAATCTCTCGGCTCCGGGACAGATGCCTTCAGACGCTTATCTGACTCTCAAAGCGGCAATCGATGAAGGTGTAAAGCCCCAGATTCTTATCTACGGCGTTGCACCGCGAGATTTCCTCGATGGCACGATGCAGAGCCCGTCTGACACGGAGGCATTCAAATATCTGAGTCGCAGCGTTGACATCAATAACTATGGACTCGACTTTTTCTCAACTCCGTTTGGAAAATTAGAGTGGTTGTTGCGGCAAAATCTCAATCTCTACAAAGTCTCTATCGATTGCAGAATCAGATTCGAGAGATTTGCCCGACACCTATTTACGCACAACGGGCTGTGCGACTTGCCGGATCACGAAGGCGCTGCCGGTCCGTTTGCGGCGAAGCTGCGTGCGCTCTACCGCCCGTTCAACATCGAGCCTGGAACGTTTTTAGCGCTGCAAACAATCCACGACAACTCTCCGCTGATCGACAATACACGTGATTACAGGGATCGCTATCGCAATCCAGATCACGGGCTCTACCAAACTCAGTTCAGATTCCTGGACCGCATCGCCAAACTATGCGCCGATAATAAAATCAAGCTCGTTGTAATCGAGATGCCGATAACAAAGCGGAACGTGGAAATTCTAAAACCGCACGTTTATCAGCAATACAAGACCGACCTGGCGGCGAGTTGCCGCGACAACGGTGTTCCGCTTCTCAATCTTTGTCAGTTCGACAAGTACAGCCCGGTGGATTACCGCGACACTGTTCATCTAAATGGCTTCGGTGGCAAAAAATTTGTCGACAATCTCGTGCCCGCCCTTGCCACGGTCGATTCGGACCTGCCGATATTGAATCAGCCACGCCCCCTGACAGCAGACACTGAAAAGTAAAACTGCGCCGGTATCCAGCCTTTCAGCCCTCTAGATGCTGTAGTGAGACTGGCGAACGCAAAATGGGAATGTTAGAGTAACCCTGAAATCGGTTTCAGATCTGTATTATGTATGGTGAATCACCCATACAGTCCGCCTAAGTATCCCTTACCATCAGGCAAAAACGGATGTTCAGTCAAAAGAAGCCAGCTCCGGACCCGTCAAAGATCAGGTTACCGAAAGCTTCATTGGCGCCGACTATGGCGGAACTACAAGGCATGCATGACCAGGCACTCGAGACTGGTCGCGAGGTCGAATTGATCTGGGCAGAACCTGATTCGACCAAGGCTTACAGCATGAGCACAAGATTCGAAGCCGGCGCTCCCAGTCCGACCTGGACTTTGTGGGAAGACGACGGCACTGAAGGACGGTTAGTTTGGAAGTTTGAGACTTCTGATTTCGAGCTGGTCAACGATGTCGTCTGCATGCTGAAGAAACCGAAAGCAGCAGCGCAACAGGAGTCAGCTCCAGCAGAACCAGAGAAACCGAAAGACCCGTTTCTCGCTGTGCGTCCAGCGTCAGAACCTAAACCAGCCGATCCATTCCAGTCTTTGAGTGGCGGCAACTCGCAAATGGGCACGCCACAAAACCCATATCAATCTCAAACACGCATGCCGCAACAGGGCGGAACCGATGGTGGTTACAAGCCGGGCTTCTTCGCGCAACAAGGCGGTGCTTCGAGCGAACCGCCCGCACCTGCGCCGACACAGCCAGCGATGCGCAATCCTTATCTAGACCGAGAAGATCCTGATTTCCCATCGCCTAATGCCCTTGGTCCAGAATCATCTTCCTTTCCGCCCAAACCTATGGGCGAGTCTCAATTCCCAAGCAAACCGGTTGGTGAAGACAGTGGCATTTTCGTAGGCAAACCGGTCGGCGACGGCGGCGGCTTTCCAACGAGTAAACCTATGGGTGACGGTGGAAAACCTACTGAAAAGCCGATGGGCAGTGCAGGTCTTCCGACTAAACCGAGCGATTATCCATCGATACCAGTGAAACATCCAGGTGACGGCGTCTATGCGGCACCAGAGAAGAAAGCCGACACAATTGAAGGCAGCCTCGCAGACATGGCTGTTCCTGCCCTTCTTCAAAGTCTTTCGTCGAATCAAGCTACCGGAAAGTTAGAGATTATCGGCGAAGAAGCTGTCGGCGAAGTATTCTTCGAGATGGGCAAACCGAGGCATGCCAGCACTCCAACCGAATACGGCGACGAAGCGATCAAAGAGCTTGTCACCTGGGAGAAAGGCACCTACGCTTTCACGAACAACGCACGCACCGAGATGCGTTCGGTTGACGAAGGCTTAACTAAAATAATCGCTGATGGTGTTCTTCTGCTCGACCAAAAGCGCCATTTGAAGCGTGCCGGGCTTGGCTACGAGTCCTATTTGATCCGCCTGCACAAAAATCTGAGCGATACGGAATTGAAGTTGATGCTCACGAAAGGTGCGCCACTCGATTTTGATTTTCAAAAAGACATCTATCAATATCTGCGTCACAAGCGCACGTTTACGGATCTCCTGCGCGATAAGCCGATGGATAGCGGGAAGTGGACAGCGCTGCTTTTCAATTTCCTCTCTTGCGGTTTGATTGAGATCAAACAACCGGATGCAATTAAAGGCTCCGCGTTGGATTTTCTGGGCGACGCTCGTGGTCAAGTTCAAGCCATTCACGAATCGTTTATCCGCCCTGAGACTGGCGTTTACACTTATCCAGCTTTGATGTATTTCCTCGAATACGAAATGCATCGTTTCGAAGCGTACAACTTCCCGCTTTCACTTATTGTTTTTGAAATCAGGCACCGCCGCGAGGGCACATCAGCAGCAGATGTTCTGACGTCGGAAGCAGCCACTATTGCAGCCATGAGAATTGATCTCGTCAAACGCCCTCTCGATGTTCTCGGGCACTTCGAGACGGTCGATTACGGATTGCTTCTGCCGAACACAACAGGCTCCTCAGCCGCATTCGTGGCCAATCGCATTCTCGAATCGCTGACGGCAACACCTCTAATCAAAGGCGTAGACCGCAATTCGTTGGAATTGGCATTTGGAGTTTCTTGTTTGCCGGCAGACGGCGACGATCTGGAAAGTCTCGTGATGGCAGCGAAATCAGCGAAGAAGAGAGCAAAGTCGGGACAATTCCCGATCGTTCTCTCTCGCAGCAAGAAGAGCAGCTAGTCTATGTCGGATGAGAATCCACACGAACTCGCATCACGAATTGGTGACCTGCTGATTCGTGCGGGCATCGTCAACGTGGATCAGTTGGAAGACGCGATTGCACTATCGTTGAAAATGAATCTTTCGCTCGACCGAACACTCGGAATGCACGGACATTTGAATACAGCGGGGGTGCAGGCAGCACTTCAACTGCAAGACATGATAGAGAACGGTCAGATTTCACTGGATTCAGCGGTAAAGGTCATGGAGCTGGTCGGGTTGCAGTCGATGGACTTCAACACAGCCTTGCGCAAACTCGCACCGGGAATAGAAAAAGCGCAAGGCAAACTAACCAGCAAGCTCGGCGAACTGATGAAACTGGCTGGTGTTGTCAGTCCGCGAAATTTAGAAAACGCACTTCGACAAAGTCTCAATACAGGGCTGCCACTAGGGCTGGTGCTACTGGGAATGGGTGCGGTTTCGAATAAGAATTTGCATTCCACACTTTTGGCTCAGCGACTGATTCGGGATGGACTGATCAGCAAAGATATCGTCATTCAGGCTTTACGCTATGCACGTTTGCAAAACGTGAGCTTGAAACAAGCACTGGAAGAGCAAAACGTCCAGACACTAAAAATGCAGTTCGGTGTAGGCGAGCTGTTCGTTCTCGCTGGTTTCATGACGGAAGGTCAACTGCTTTCAGCACAGGAACTCGAGCTAGTCGATGACAAACCGATTGCGCAAGTTTTGCTGGAGTGTGGATATGGTAGTTCTTTGACGATAGAAGCATCTCTGCGCTTGCTAGACATGGTCAAAAAGGGCACGCTGTTCGAGGATGAGGCCGCGGTAGTTTTCAAACGAATCAGGCACGTCCAAACGCATGCCGAGATGAACGAAATCTTCTCCAATCTCGGAGACAACGTAAGCTCCAATCTGATCGACTTGAACGAGCTGATCAGCATGACGGGATTGGTTTCAGACGATGATTTAGAAGCCGCAAAACCGCTGGCTGAATCAAACAAGATACCTCTCGTGCAAACGCTGCAACAGGTTGGAGCCCTGGACGCAGTAACAGTGTCGGCGTTCAAAGATTGCAAAAGTGCGCTTGATTCGGGGATTATTTCACCCGAGCAAGCCGTGATCGCTGTTGTTTATGCGAATGAAAATCAAACATCGTTTTCTGAAACGTTACAGAAGTTCGGTTGGGCACCAACAGTTTTGATGGCGGACTAAGTTACAATGCCCGGATGCTCGAACCCAGTTCACAGTCCAGCAACGTAGTCTCTTCGGCGCCGAACAGCGGACGCAAGGAAACTTTGGACTGGCGCGGTTATGCCGCAGTTTTTGTTCTCGCACTTGTTGTCACGACCTTGCACCATGTTTTTGAGGGTGGCACAAAAGTTGCGCTTCTCTTCGATGGTCGCCACTATTTCGAGTCCTGCCAGCGCGCATGCGCCTTGATCTTAGCCTTAGGCACCATGCATGCGGATAAAGTTGCGCAAGCCGAGAGTGCTTTTCGTGAGTTCGTCATGCTCGACGGACCGGTGCTACCTGCTCTCTTTGGCTCATTCTATGCATGTTTCGGGCATGTACCAGCCAGCGAAGATTGGACAAAGTTAGTTTGGCTACAGACAATTCTGCAAGCAATTGCGTCGACGTTGATTTGCAAATTGAGCTTTCAATTGACGCGACAAAAGCTCATAGCTTTCATCTGTGCGGCACTCTGGATCTTCTATCCATCAGCACTTATAGCTTCTGGTCGCCTCATGACCGAAGACATTGCCGTCGTACTTTTACTTTCTCTTCCGTTACTGCTACGCGGTGCTATGGGTGAGAAAAGAGCCGAGGGCTCTAACAACTCTTCGCTCCTTGAGCGAGTCTTGCAGCTCTTCTCGCTCAATCAATATGGGTTAGCCGGAGGCATCATATCGGGGTTACTGATTCTACTAAAGCCAGGCATGATACCGTCCGTAGTGCTGACATGGTTGGCTACAACCGTTTTATCCAGGCAAAAAACATCCGTCGTGCTCTCTTTGTTACTGGGCACGGGATTGGCTCTGAGTCCATGGTTGCTCTACACGAAACAAACCACCGGCAAAGCCTCGATCACCGTACAAAGGATGCCAGTACACAATGCACTGATCGGCTGGGACCCGGAAACGAGAGGTTGGCAGACGAATCCCCCATCTGGATTCGAACGTGTGTTAAATACCGGCACAGAGCCGCTTCCGACCATCGAGGGAATCTGGTTAAGTCATCCATCACAGTGCTGCAAAACCCTCTTCGACAAACTCGGACACTTATATTCAACTCCGTGGAATGACTACCGAGCAAAAGCATTGCTGATGGATGCGCGTGTCCAGGAGTTTTTGCATCAGATCTTGTTGTTTGCAGGTTTGTTCGGTTTTGCAGCATGGCTGCTCTCACCTCTTCGCAAAAGCAGACTGGCTCTCTTGTGTGCAACTGCGGCTCTGGGGCAGTGCGTGTATCTAATGTTCGAACCAGTATGCAGATACGCCTTCCCTCAATTCGCATTTGCACCTGTCTTTTTCGCCCTGGGATTACTGCAACTATTCAATCGTCCAACAAACACCAGAAACGTTATTCTAGCCGGATTTGCAGCGCTTTCAGCAACTGCCTTGATTTTGTACGGCGAATCCAGCTCGAATCAATATTTGACTGAAGAGACATCTGAACTGCAACCAAAACAATCGCTCGAAGCAGTTATTTCAGTCGCTCCTTCAAACCTGGAAAAAGCGGACCATGCCTGGATCTTAGTGGATGGCGACCAGAGAATCGAACAGTCGAATATTTCAATAAATGGCACCAAAATCACCGAACAACTTCTTCCTTTAAACTATTTTGATTCACAGAGATACTTAGCATTAAACCTGATGAAAGAAGTCGCTTACGGACTGAACAAACCAGTCACTGACTTCCGCATCTGGCGCGCTCTGCCGATTTCAGTGGATCTGCTGCAGAGCGGCAAGGTATCAATCCAACTCCAGGCACCGGAAACTGGCTGCACTATATTTGGTGACAAATCTGCAAGTCGTAATTATCTTTCACCAGATTTTCTTTGCGTCAATCGCCTGATCAACTCCAAAACATCTCTGGAGATGCGCAACGAAAGCCCGATTCTCTCAGGACTGAAAGAAAGTTCATTCCAATTATCCGGCAAAAGGGAAGGCGATAAATCCCCAGAGCAGCCCACCCGAACCTCGAACACTACTCGATCGAATCCGCGCATAATGCTTATGCTCACGCTCCCTAAAACGGGCACGAAAGAGACTAAAACGACAGACACTCAAACGGAAGAGAAGTTCGAAAAAGATATAGAAGCCAAAGCCTTCGACGAGAATCTTCGCACCGCAGATGGTGATATAAAGATCGGCAAAAGTATTATCAAAGCAGCAAGAACAACTGCCACAATTATCGACCTCCCCAAATATCCGCATGCCACGAACTTTCGGATCAAACTCTCGGGAGAGCTCAGAAGTTCACGCAAAACAGGACAAGTCGGCATCGTTGTAGAGACGATAACGGATAGAAAGCGCGAGTGCTTTCTGGGCAGGTTGCCCTCATATTTAAAAACGACCGACCAGTGGAGCAGTTTTAAGATTGAAGACGTAGCTCCCATTAACCAGGGCGATGGTCATGTCACGGCGATAAGCGTGGCTCTGTTTCCAGGACCGTGGCAACAAATTGCCGGCTATGGCTGCGACAAAACCTGCACAGACACGACTTTGAGAAAGCTACACCTGGAAGTCGAGCCATTAAACTTGCCAACGCTCGAAGGCAAAAATCTTTTCTATTACTAGCGATTGTCTGAAACTTTAATCCAACATTTCCAAAACTACTGGAGCATGTATAGACTCGCTTGCGGGTTTAACGTTCGGGCGCGTGGCCCCCTGCCCCCACGGGGGTACATAGGTCATACGAGAGAGTCAGGGATAGATGGCGCCGACAGATTCGACAGCTACAAAGCCCAAAGATCAGGTCCGGGAGGCAAAAAAGCCCGACGACCAGACTACTTCCCGTTTGTCGACAGATTCTCATGACCTGACAGCGCAGAGAGAGGCGCTGGCGAAGCGTTCCAATCCAGAAACCAAAGAAGTCTCCAAAGCGAACATCTCGAAGGAGGGGTCGATCACTTTCTACGCCTCGCCAGAAGCTGAGGCGGCAAAAGACAAAAATGTCCAGGTCAACGCCAAGGGCAACGTTACCGAAGTGACGCTCCCCAACGGAGAAAAGCGTAGCTTCGGCTACGACAAGTCCGGCGCCCTGCAGCACATCACCGAGCCCAACGGTCGCGACTACCAGAAAGTCCACGGCAAATGGGTCGATGGTAGCGGAAAACCCGCTCCATTCGAGAATCCCGTCGTCTCGAAAGACGGCGACCTTTCCTTCACGGTCTCGAAAGATCGCCGTGCTATCACAGAATCGCATGACGGAAAAACGACGGCTCTGAATCCAAAAGACAAATCGGTCGTAACTTATGATGCTGATTTTCATGTCACGAACGTCAAGTACGCCGACGGCAAGAGCCGCGAGTTCAACTACGAAAACGGAAAGCTCACGTCGCTGACCGATACGGATGGAAAACGTTATGAACTAAAAGAAGGCAAATGGCTTGGACCAGACGGAAAGGACACGCTCAGAAGCGACGTAAAAGTAGCACCAGACGGCGGTTACAGCTTCAAGCAGCCAGATGGGAAAGTCAATTACACAGGCAGCGACGGACAAAATTCGCGCATTAATCCTGACGGATCCGTGTTGCATGTCGACTCGAACAATCGCGTCAAAGACATTACATATCCCGATGGAAAGAAAACTCAATTCGATTACGATGCGCAGGGAAATCCAAACAAGCTGACAACGACGAATGGCAGTGTCTTTACTCTTCAAGACGGCAAGTGGCTTGACGCCAATAAGAAAGATAGTGGCATCAGTGAAGTGCGCGTACAAAACGACGGCAGCTTCGCTTTCAAGTACGGCAACAACGAGTTCGTCAACTCGACACACAATACCCAGACTTCGTTCGATAGAGCTTCGATTGGTCAGACAGTAGAGCAACTGAAGGAAGCTGCTGACCACTCGACACTCTGGATGTTCAGCACACCGCAGACAGACAAGGTCATGAACATCCTCGAACCGATGTCGGCAGTGCAACGCCAGTTAGTTTCAGAAGAGTACGCAAAGCAGAACCCAGGGCACGATTTGCTGACAGACTTGAAGGCAAAGTTGAGCGGACCAGATGCAGCTCGAGCCGAAGCCTTGATGAAGCGGCAAGACGGCGTTGCCGACAACACCGGGCAAATCCATCAAGCCATGGCGAAATTGGCCGAGATGGGTCGACCAGACCCAGACTGGACCGACGATAATCGTGTGCGCGCAGAGAAGGAAATTCGTGACTCACTGAATACGTTAACCGCAGACCAGCTCAAAGCGGTCGAGGCGAAGTACAAGCAGGATTACGGACGCGAACTGAGGGATGATCTGCAGTCGAATCCAAATCTTTCTGACGAATCCAAAAAAGCGATCGACATTTACCTCAAAGGTAAAGACCAGCGCACCGACGAAGATACTCTCAAACTCGCGAACATGGCAATCGAGAAAGGTCGACCTGACATTTTCGATGAAGCATTTCGCGATGCACCACAATCAGCGCGAGACAAATTCATCGCCGCTGATGGAATGAATAAAATCGACACGGCTTTCGAATGCAAAGACACGCAGATTGCCAAAGATTTCTTGCAGCGCGGCGCAGTCAGTCTCGCCACAATCGTCGATGGAGACACGCACTGGTATCACACTAACAAAGACGACATCACACGCGCGGTCAGCAACGCAACAGAGAAAGACCGAACTGATTTCAAACGCGGCGAAGAGCTTGCACTGAAACATCAAGACGCAACCAACCCCGAAGACAAACGCGCTCTGGACTTCTACAACAGCGTGAACAAGGCGCTCGGCGGTGCCGGAAACGAGCGCGAAGTCGACAAATGGAAAGGTCAACTACGTAATAATGAACAAGTAATCAACAATATTCTCGACTCGCACAACGATGGCGGTTGGTTCGGCATCGGCTCAAGCACCGACAAGAACAAAGAGCTGTCAGCCGTTGAGAACATGAGCGAAGCTGACTGGACTTATCTGAGATCACATCCAGACGAAGTTCAGAAGATTGGCACGGCGCTCGATCACTTTAGCGATTCCCACAAGGATCAAGTGATGAGCATGTTGAGCGAGAAGCTCGCACAGAAGGATTTTGCTACAGCTCAAAAAGTTGGCAATCGTTCGCTCAGTGAAAGATTGACCGACGATAAAGACAACACCGGCAACAGAGTCGATGCGCTTTCAGGAATGACTGATGCAGAGAGAAAAGCGTACCTCTCCAACACTAACGGTTATCGAGATCAAATCAACGGATTACTCCAATCGGATCAAGAGCGTGTTCTCGCACAACATCTTGCCGGCACCACTGGTGATATCAAGCCGAGCGACAAAGTATTAATCGATGGCTTGAAAAATGCTGAACCGACTGCTGTCTTCCGCGACATCGAAGCGGCATTTAAAGCTGATCCGACTCTCAAAGACAGGATAAACAATCCTCAAACACCTGAAGACAAGCAGATCAGTCAGTGGTATCACGATGCCACCCACGCTGCGGTCGATAAGGCGGGACTGGGAGATCAGTACTACGGCGACGGCAACAGAGTACCAGGTGAGTACGACAAATTCGAAAATTCAATCTTCAAAGATGGGCATTTGCCTCTCGATCAACAACTCCGCTTGACCAACGACAAACAAGCACAAACTGACTTGATTCTGCACGCATCCGAAGCAGAACGTACCAAATTGATCGACCAAAATCCCGACGCTGCCACCAAAGCCTTCCAAGATTCAGTGCTCGGCACCGATCCAGCAAGAAAGCAAGTGTTGCAAACTGCTTTGAATCAGAAAGACATGCAAGGCAATTACGGCTTTTTGACTAGTGCAGATCAATTCAGACTCTATTCACTAGACGGCGGAAATTCAGAAGCGTTGCAGCAAAAATTAGCGGCAATGACACCAGAACAGAGACAAGGGCTGGCGAACGAATATTTCACCAAGTACCACTCTCTGATCACAAATGATGTAATTTCGAAAGTGCCCGGAGACCAGCAATGGCGCTTCCGCGAACTGCTCTCACCAACTGATGTAGGTGTGCAACAAGTCGCGCTCGACTCTCAAATGAACAATGATGCGCACACCAGTTCCTGGGACAAATTCTTACGGGACAACTGGGATTCCACGCGCCTTTCGGCTGACAGCACTCAGGACAACTTGAACAAGTTTGTCGCCGATCATTCCGCAGAACTAAACAGACTGACGCCGGATCAGCGCAAACAGTTCGATGATGCCGTCTCGAATTATATGCAGGCACAGAAGGCATACATCGACTCGAAAGGTCAATTCAGCGAAGCATTCGTCGATGCCACCATCACCGTAGCCGCCATCGGCGGTGCCTGTTTCACTGGCGGCACCAGCCTCGCTCTTCTCGGTGCGATCGGCGCTGGTGGAGCGCTCTACCGCACAGCGATGATGGCTTCGATTCAGGGAACGGATTTCGATTCATCCGCAGGCAACATTCTCCGACAAGGATTCGAGGGCGGCACGTCAGCTATGCTCGGATTCATAGGACCAGGAGAACTGGGCTTGGGAATGAGCTTGAAAGTCGGTACGGAGATTGCAGAAAAAGCTGCTATCAAGCTAGCAGAAGGCTCTACAAAAGCCCTATTCAAAGATGGTGCTGAGGACATTATCAAGAACGAGCTGGCGAACTTGACCCGCCACGGCGCCGTAATGGGAGACAAGGAGAACGCCGCCCTGGCCGAGAAAGTCGCTGCCACCGGGGTGGACAAAGCGGCAGTGGAACAAGCAATTGCAAAACAGATCAAGCAGGAAACACTGACCGGCTTTAAAAACATCGCATTGCACGAAGGCGAACTTTACGTCAAAGGCTTACTGGCTGCCGAGATTGGCGCACAGGGCAAAGAGCTTGCGGCAACTGCACTTGGATTCGAAGATCCAAATACATTGTTGGAGAGAATGAAAGGCGCAGCCGTGAGCACCGTAGCTGGTGTCACGATGTTCCACGGATTGTTCCGCATCGCTTCGTCTGGACAATATGTCAAAATCGCTCTGGGCAAAGACCCCGCCGGTAATATCGTTGCAGGCGAAGGCACTGTGGTGCGACGCGCAGATGGTTCGCTCGAACCAGTTGTAGGAAAAGACTCGCTGGTCAAACTGAAACCAGGCGACACAATCTACGAAAAACAAGCTTTCCACGAAAATCCAGACGGCTCGAGACAATTAGTAGTCGGCGACACAACGACGCTATACAACCCAAAGGGCGAAGTGACCGAGGTTTCGGACGCGAAAACAAAAGCTCGCCGAACTATGGATTACGTGGAAGATCCAGTTACTCATGCTTCGGTGCTGGACAAGGTTGTCGGCTACAAACCGAACGGAACAGTCGATTACTCTTACGAGCGCCAGAACGGCGTCTACGTCGATTCAGCAACTGGGAAACCGGTGGGCACGGATATAACTTACAATCCCGCCGACGGTTCTATCACAGTCAAAGGTTCAGCGAACGGTACTGAAGTTGGCTCTTCACGAAACAGCAAAGCAGATCTTTCGGACGCACTGACCAGCATCACACGTTTTGCAGACGGCTCGTATCGCAGGGATTACACTGACGGCGTCAGCTTAACTTACGACCACCAAAACAGACCGTTGGAATTTACCGACGTCAACAAGAATGTGCGTAAGTTCGAATACGGCTCGCCAACTGGCTCGGACCTCTCCAAACTCACCATCAACGGTCAAGAGTACAGCAAAGATAGCAGCGGCAAGTGGGTCGACAAAAACGGTGATCCCTTTGCGGACTCAGTCACCCTCAACCGCTACAACGAACTTCTGACGATTGAGAATCCGAGCGATAAGATTCGAACTCCGATGAATCCGAATGAGCCGGTCAAATCCATCGAGTACTTCAGAGATGGAGAGATTCGCTACGACTATAAGAACAAGCCGCCAGCAACGTCTGACCGCGTTCCACCGCCAGAGGCGCCGACTAAAGCTGAGGTCTTGCAAAACAGAATACACAAAGGCGATCTGGTTCCCCAGCCTGACGGAACCTATGTGCATGACGAGTCGAACTCTCGCACCAGATATGATGCCAAAGGCGATGTCATTGCAATCGACAATGCCAACCGCCAGCATTACGACATCGCGCGAGATGCAAATGGCGACGTCACCAAGATTACGGTTACGAAAAATGGCAAAGTCGAAAGCACATTCCAGCGAGACGCGACCCAGCCACAGTTCTTTGAAGAAACTGACGCGCGCGGGCGACACAAGGCGTACTATCGCGATGTGCGCGTAGATCCGGATGGTTCAGTCGTCAAACTGAAGTTCGACCCCAAAATGGGACCAGATGACTGGACCGGCACCAGAGAACGTCCAGACGGTCTGGTCGCAAAAATCGACAAAGTTGGACGCGAAACCATCGAAGGAAAAGATTGGGGTACCGAGCACACGCGTATCGAAAGCATGATTCAGAAAGCGTTTGCAGGCGACCCCGCCCGCGAAGCACAATTCAAATCGTGGATGCACGACTTTGAGGCGAATCACAGTCATTCAGACGAAGAAGTCGCTAACACTTACTACCAACTAGACAAGCTCATGTCGTCCGAGGGATCGGTGCTGCCTGAAGCGGAACGAATGCGCCTGGCAGAGCAATTCATGTACAAAACGGTCAACTGGCACACGATTGGTCAGGGCTACTTCGGCACCTGTAACGTAGCTGCTGAACTCGAAGTACGAATGATGCAACGCCATCCATCTGCTGTAATTCAGATGGTGACAGATGTTGCCACCACCGGGAAATACATCACCGCCGATGGTGACATCATCGACATGCACACGATGAACAATGTCATGACTCCGTTCCGGATAAATGGCGGCGATAACAACTTCGACCCTAAGATTTACAGCGGACGAGACTATTTCGACCAGCTATTCCAATCAACCGCCGTTGAAACCCACTGGCAAACCACTGAAGACCCTAGTAAGGGAATTAAACGAGCGAGCACTGTAGACGAGCTGCGTAACGGAGACACATTCCATCCAGGTGATTTGAGATATGAATTCGCAGACTTACCAGGCACAAAACCAACAGGCGAGGTTATTAACGATTACTCGACAAATCCACCATCCAGATATTTGAAGCAGCAAACGTGGAAAACTGACGACCCTCTGACCGGTACGAACCAGGTAATCTGGCACTGGGAGCCGACAGCTTCACCCGAACTGAGTGGCAGCGACATGCTGTACGTCGGACACGAAATACTTGGTTATGATGAACCGCCGCACATGCTCGGAAGAGATTCGGACAAAGATGCGATCAACGTGGTGAGCGCAGACGATCTTGCGCAAAAACTACACGACATGCAGGTTAATGGTGATTTCCCAGCCACTGTCTTCGTCGATACTCGCGACCCTCTGTTCCACAGTGGACCTGGGGACAGAGTAGACGGTTACGGTGGATATCACGTCATCAGCGCGCAAAACGTATTCCAGAAAAATGGTAAATGGTACGTCGAGTTCACAAACCAGTACGACCAATCTGCAGACCACATCGGACCCGGAAGGGAAGTTCCGGTGGAAGACTTGTATAGAGCGATGGAGTATCGCCCACCGAAGACTTTTGACCCAACTCAGGCACCAGCAGTGCGTCCGCCGAGAGTGCAGCCATCGACGATGCCATCATCGACGGTGCCACCTGCTGCACCTCCTGTTCCAGCTCCCGCGCCACGCGCTCCAAATCTGTTCCAAAGATTCGGAACGCCAAGCGATCCCTCTCGTGGCACTCTAAACCCTGCCTGGGCTGGTTATGAGCAGTACAACCAGAGAACAAGAGAGACTGAAGAGCAAAATCTACTCTACGAAGCCCCTCAGGGAGGTGCCAAGTAAATGACGCAACAACAAATTTCGGTAATGAGAGAACATCCCATCGAGACACTGGCTCTGCCAGCCGGTTGGCACGAGACGATGAGCGGAACTGGAGACAGACCGGGATCAATCGAACGCATTTTCAAAAACGCGAACTTCCCGTCTGCGAAAATATTTCTGTATCAAAGCGGATTTCCAGCAAGTTCGGCAGTGCTCGATCGATTACACTCCCTGCTTTCGGAACGTGCGCAGATTTTGACCAGAACCAAAATCGAAAACGTAATCGAAGTAATGGGAAACATGGGTCGCCCCACGGTTTTCAGACCGCTAATGATTCGCACGGAAGCAATCTCTGGCAAGAATGTTCTGTCTGTCGAAGGCTCGTGGTCAGACAACGAAGAGGCTTACGCTCTTTTCATGCCGACCAACGGCAGAATTCTCGAACTGCATTATCAGGCTCCCAGAGCAGATTTCCGAAAGAATCTGGCGGCAATCAAAGCATCATTTTCAACAATCGTTTGGCAAAGTACATAGTACCTAAAGAGAGAAAGAAATGTTCAGAGGCGAAAACACTGAAACTGCATCAAACAAAAGCGCAATCGAAGAATGCGCCGAGTCTGCGCTTTATGCGGGCATACAGCAGCCTTACGATGCAGTGCGACAAATCGCGGCGAAGACGGTTCATATATCCTTGCCTGAATCAAATATGTTTGCGGCACCAAAAGAGGCAGCGACGGGTTCGGCTGCATGGGTGGCGCAGAGTGTTGGCGGCGCTATTGGAATGGCACCGTGGTTGATGGTATCGAATCAGCTCGTCAAATTCGGAGGCGCCCGCACTGGATTAATGACAGAAACCGCAGCGCTCGCGGCACCTAAGATTGGCGTGTTTGAAGCCGGCATGACAGGCGCAACTTATGGAGCGTTGTTCACACCAACACAAGATAATGGAAGTTTCCTCTCGAACAAACTCACCGATGCTGGTATCAACTTCGGCACATTCGCGGCTGGTGCCGCTCTGCATAATTCCTTCCGTCCGATGTTCAGCGGCGCTTCGTCGGAAGTAACTCAAAGAATTATTGGGGCAGGAACGGGCTCAATGGCTGGTTTCGGTGCCGGTATAGCCAACGCTGAGTTGAACAACCTAGCGGGTAGAGAGCATCAAGATGTGTTGGGCACGGGTCTGAAATTTGGAATTCTCGGAGGCATCGTCAGCGCACGCGCCGAGGCGACGCCGCAAGCAAAGCCAGTCTCTGCCTCATCCTTCAACGGAAGACTGGGACTTTCCCTCAGAGACGAATCAACATCACTGTCAACAA
The DNA here is from genome assembly GCA_036702965.1 of Drouetiella sp. Classification (GTDB taxonomy): domain Bacteria; phylum Cyanobacteriota; class Vampirovibrionia; order Obscuribacterales; family Obscuribacteraceae; genus PALSA-1081. The sequence goes on along the minus strand of DATNPZ010000003.1, from coordinate 94,566 downwards.
AAATTCAACCGGAAGATCTGCGCATGAATAGCAGCGGGTCGCCACACACAGATGGAAGGACAGGTTCGACAATGTTTAGCAAAGACTTTTACGTAACACCTGAAGTTGGTCGCGACAACTATGGGGGACCTAAGCCTTACCAAGTTGAAGCGAAGTTGCCGGAAGTGCTTCGCCAGTATGGTGAAAACAGTGCGCAACATGGATTTGTTTTGATGGACCTCGGAGATGCACTCATTACCGCTCGTAAGCCCGCAGAAGCGCTGCAAAATTACGAGAAGGCGACAACCATCCTGAACGCCAGGGGTGAATCGACACCGCGCTCTGCGTATGTTCTAGACCGCACAGCACACGCGAAACAGGCAGTCGGTGACTTGAACGGTGCGCAAGCAGACCTGACACAGGCACTGGAAATTTGGAAAGCAAATGATCTCCGAACGGACGGACTGGTCGCCGAAAATCACATCGCCCGCAGGACCGAAGACCTACAGAGAGTCGAGCGAATGATCAAAAACAAGAATACAAGACCGCCCGTGCCGAAAGTGCTAGCGGACGATACAGAAAGCTAAGACACTTACTTTGTGCTGACAGCGCGGGTCCAAACTATCGATTGCAAGATCTCGTTAGCTTCAGTCTTGTAATCTTCGAAGTCGCCCGGAGCACCAACATAGTAAATGTGCTGAGTCCATTTGCCGTCACCATGCAGATCCACAAAGAAGCTGAGATCTTGCTCCATCGTGCCTTTCCATTGTCCACTGACATTCAAAGCGCGTTTATCGCAAAGGTAACCGGTGGCGCTGCTTTCCAGTGAAAACGCATCTGGATTTGACATTGCCTGCAATATTTCACTGAGCGAATCGACTTCTGCATTAGTCAGTGTGTGAAATGCTTCGTACAGAATTTTTTGCAACGCATCCTGTGCTGGTCGAGAAAGTTCGACTTGCGCCATGACGCTGCACACCCGCACTTGAGGATTTTCCTGTGGATGAAATGCTCTCACACCTTGTCGCAAAACCGAATCCTGAATGGTGCGCTCACACCAGTGATCAGGAAAAGAAATTGTCTCGATGCCACCAAGTTGAGAAATTATCATCGTCTTCAGTTAAAGCTTGCTAGCGCCTGGGCTAGTTCGGCGAACCCCGAAAAAGGCGTGGCGATTGCCAGACAGCCGTTTTCATCGAATTTAACGCCGAGAGTTTTTGAGAGGAATTCGTCCATCTCTACAGGCACATTAGGATTCAAGACACTTGGTCGCTTGAGATTAAGCAACGGTGAAACAAAATAGTTGTATCCCATTTCTAATTGCCTGACTTGTTCTACCATATGCGGTGCCACCTTGATTTCATCCGTTAGCATATCAGATGAAAACGTGCAGTCGAGCGGATGTTGCCCAACCAGCACTTCCCAACAAATCACGCCGAATGCAAACAGATCATTCGCTGTTAGAAACGGATAGTAACCAGGGGTGGTGACATATATTCTCGGTGCATCCGCAGTGAGATTTCCGATAAAGCCTGGATCTATGAGCTTCAACCCATTGCTTCCAAATAGAATATTTTCAGGCTTGAGGTCACAGTGAACAAACTGCTTCGTAGCAGTAAGGCTTGCCATAGCATTTGCAATCGCACGCAGATGCGGAATTCCTGCACTACCGCTGTTGATGATGCCGCGCAGATTTTCACCGGCAACAAACTCACACTTATAATAAGTAGAGACGCCGTTGTCAGTCAGGGCGGCAGTGCGCAATAGATTAGCGTGGGGCACCGCATTTAGTGTCTTATACTGTTGCTGCAACAAACTCGCGGTGTCAACCGGAGCATCTCCAAACGCACCAGTAATCGCCATTAGCGCACGAGTAGGAAAGACGAGCGTTGACATTGAGTTGATCTTGCCAACCATCGCATCGGGCTTAGCCACCTTGAATGCGACCAGATCGCCCGTATCCTTGTGCCGCCCCTCATACACCCACGAGAATGAGCCTTCGCCCAGAACGCGCTCGACGTAATGCTGGCCGACTTCCAATCCAACCCAGTTGAATTGGAACGTGCTTCCAATCGTCAAATCGGTATCTATATTTTCCACGCTGAACCTAGGTCCTTCTAGTTAGTTGACTCAATGGGACAGTTCTTGTCACTGAATTCGCTTTGCCGAATACTGGCCTACCATTGCCGTCTCGTCCCAACAGTTTCCAACCGTCGTCGATGCTGCCATCCGAGCGACGCACTTTGTATTCCTGTCCGACAACAAGCGGTTTGTTTGGATTGAGTGATGCAACAGCTTCAGGAGTCAAAGCCTTTTCAGCGTATGCTTGAATAACTGCGTTGGCACCTTCGATGCGCTGAATCGACCAACTGTTGCTGCCTTGGTACGCAACCTTGTCACCAGAAAGAAGCGGATTTGGTCGTCCCTGACGCGCATTCACATCACGACCTGGAGTGTGATTCTGTGCTCTTCCATCATAGGCACCGTCGGAGAAGTTATGACGTGGGTCATGAACGCGTGGTCCATCACCGAAATCAAACTCGGTCCATGCATGGTTGAGTGAATCTGCACTTCCACCAACAGCGCCGCGACCGAAGTTGCCGCGAATCAGAGTGGCATGCATATCAGGGAATTCATCTGCAGCGAGTTTCAACAAAATGGCTTGCTGACTGCATACGCCCTTACCTTCTTTGAGGAATTCACCGAAGTAAATTCTCTTACCGGCATTGTCGTTATTGAATTTGTCATACCAGTGATCGAGCTGACTTTCGCTCATGTTGCCCGGTTTGAGCTTTTCGTTAGCCCACTTGGTCAGCGCAGCCGCTCTTTCTCTTGGTGGTAAATGCCCGAATTTTGCTTTAGCTTCATCGAGAGCCGCTCTCAAAACTGGGTCATGCGCGCGGTCCACAACCATCACTGGGCGAGAGTAAACGTTTGATGTGCCATCAGCATTGAAGCGCACGCCTCTGCCAGCAGCGCTCCAGCCATCCTCGATACGCTCTTTGATTTCGTGATATTGACCGTAGTTGTTCGATTGCTCGAGAGCCTTTGGTGACAATCCACCTTGAACAGGTTGGATTTGAACTTCTCGGTTAACATCGCGAGCTTGATCGCGTCCAACTGGCTGTTGCGGCGCATCGTTTCGAGGTTTCGGCGTTTCAGCAGGCGCTTCTTCGCTCAGCTTCACGCGCTCTGCGTAGCCCTTCGAAGCAGAACCACCGAGAGAAATTTGATCATCTGGACGCAAGTAGAACTTCTGATTGGGAGGAATGCGAATTTCCTGTCCATCTCTAGTTATGAATGTTCCGTTGCGTGAGTGATCGACGATGTAGTAGCCGGACTGATCGCGACCGAGTGCACCGTGGTCTGAGCTGACCCAACTGTTGCTCACGCCGTTCTTGCCACGTCCAATCGGAATCTCTTCGCCAGGCTTCAGAGAAACATTGGAGGAACCGAGTTGCATTTTGATTTCTGGAGCTTGCTCTGTCAGGCGCAACTGATGCGGTCCCAAGCTAACTGTGTCGGTTGGTTTCAAACGCACTTCTTCGAAAGGTTTGATTCTCTGACCGTTAACGTAAGTACCGTTCGTGCTCTTGAGGTCGGTGATGTAACGGTTTCCAGCTTCATCAACGCGGATCGAAGCGTGGCGTCCACTAACTTCTGAATTGTTGATGTGAATATCGGAGTTATTCGCGCTACCGCGTCCAATGATGTAAGGGCGATTAGCTTCGAGTTGAGCGCCTTCAACTTTGACGCGGCTGGAAGCGCGTTCGACGTCTTCAGGAGCGCTGCTCAACTCATGAACGAAATCGTCTTGAGGAAGTTTGGCAAACTTACCTTCTGGAGGAGCTTGACGCAGCGGCACATCGCCGTCTTGCAGTTTCAGGTGCTCGCCTTTGCTTCCGTCTACTTTGTAGACTTCGTTACCGCGTTGAACGTATTCGACCTTTCCGGCTTCAGGTGCGGCGTAGAGATTCGGTTCACCACCCTTGATACCAGGAGTTCTGGCAACTGAGAAAGCATCATAAGCGCCTTTCACACCGCTAAATCCGAGGTGAATCACGCTGCCCATCGCGAACCCTGTCAGACCAGACGCAACAACTTCTTTCAAATTGATTGGCTGTCCGTTCAGAACCTGATCGATGGCGGTAGTACCAGAATTGACAACACCACCTGTGATACCGCTTTCAACAGCTCCACGAATTACACGATTAACGCCGCTGCTTGTAGCGAGTCGTTCCAGAGTCCCAGCCTGCTGATTGGCTGCCGCTTCGATGGAACTTCTGAGGATGTCGCGTTCAGCTTGAGTGGCACCCTTCGCGGCAACGCTGTTGACCAGTGCGCCGAGATCTTCTTCGGTAAGTTTTCCTGCTCCTCTGGCGAGCATCTCAGGCAGCGACTTGGCAAGGATGCCTTCCGCACCTTCTCGGACAACACCTGCACCGACTCTCGCAAGCGACTGTGCAGCTACTGTTTCGCTTACGCTTGCAATCGACTTGCCAAATCCAAGTGCTTCTCCGCCGACGAAGTTAGCTGCGGCGGTGACGCCACCACTCAAGAAGTTCTTGGCGATATTCTCAGCGGTGTATTGGAAATCTTTTCCTTCGATGCCCATAGAAACGAGGTTCTTCGTGATACCACCTGCAGCGAAAGCAGCAGCCAGAACCAACGGAGTTGCTGCACCACCGGTAGCGGCGATGGCGACGAGCGATGCTGCAGTGATCAAGGCAGTAGAAGCAATTTCAGCCAGCTTCTCTTTCGAGCCTTTGTACTGTTCGAGGGAGTCGTTGAAGTACTTATCCAGCGCTTGTTGCTGGTCCAGAGGCAACGTCTTGTAGATACGTTGGTACTCTTCAAGCATGTTGGCATTTTGGTCGACGGCGCGTTGCATCGTCAATCCAGTGCCATCACCGACGCTACCATCTTCACCGAGCAATTTGCTCATGTTGTCGTAGAACGTCTGGCGTCCATCGCTGGTTGATGGAGTCAACAAGCCAGTGAAACTACGTTTCTCGCTGTCAGAAACTTTGTTCAAGAAATCATTGTCGAGATCTCCGCCATATTTCTTGGCGTATTCATCTTTCAAGGCTTGAACTGAGCTGAAGTCTCCATTTGCCCGAAGCTTTTGCAACTCGGCTTTAAACTCGGCAGCGTCTCCGCCTTCACCGAGGGCAAATAATCTCATTTTGTCGGCGGTAGTAAATTCGTGGTTCGGATTTTTTGCAACTGCATCAAGAATCTGTTGTTCTTGGGGACTCAGTTGAGCTCTTATTTGAGCGCGCTCAGCGTCCGTTGCTTTGGCGGCATCAGCTATTATCTGTTCCTTCGGAAATGCTAAATCAACTTTGCTTTGAACACTCAATTCACCTGACTTAAGAAGCTGCTCTGTGATTGCATTGACTTTGTTGATCGCATCCATGTCGTCAACGCCATAGCCGCCATCGGCTGGCTGAGGATGAGCACTGAAATACATGTTGCTGATTGTGGCTTGGATATTGTTTCTGAGAGTCGCCTCGTCTTCACTCAGCTTGCTTGGGTCGCCGGCAAATTTCTCGCGCAATCCAGCATCTGCGGACAGCATGGCTTTCGCATCATTCAACAGTGTGGCTGAATCAGCACCATTTATTTTGTCGTGCAGATATTTGACTTCAGGATCTTTGTCGGCTTGCGGCACTTCACCTGTTTTGCTCACACCATCAAGCAATCTGTGAGCAAGAGCCTTTTCGTCAGCGTCCATATTGTTGACGACATTATCGATCTGGCTCTTGAAAGCAGCATCAGTGCGATACTTCTGAACATCTTCAGGACTCATGTGCTCGAGATTTTCGACAATGTTCTTGCCGTTGTACGACGTGCCCATCCCCAGGAACTTGCTGCCGGTGTTATCCGAAATATCTTCTGTAAGGGAGCGGTGAACCGATTTCGATTTTTCGTAATCACCAGTTGCGAGCTTTCCGTCAACCATTTTCATGATGCGGTTGTATTCGCCATCATCTGAGTATTGACGAAGGGATGACTGGAATTGCGCGTAGTATTTAGGATCCTGGAGGTTTTTGAAATCTTCGGCGCTCATGTTCTCAACGCGAGTCAGAGCGTCGTTCATGTTCGTTCCCTTGTTGAAGTGGAACGGACCCCATCCATCATTATGAGTTTGAGCAAGACCGGTAATGAGCGTGTCCTTGCCGTGCATGAGTTGGTCTTCCCAGATACCAACTTGCCGTGCGTTACCGCCGTCTGTGAATGCTTTATGGATCTTGTTGTAGTAATCGAGGTCGGCTTTTTCCTGAGTGTTCAAAGAAGCCGGATCTCGTGAAGCCAGGTCGCGCCCATGTGTGTATTGAGCACGTTCAGAATCAGAGGCATTTTTCGCAGCGAGCGAAACGTTCTCTTCGTTGTTGAATATCCACTTGCCAGTGTTTTCATCAGCGATAGTCGCCAGTGAGATACGGCCTTCCTGCAAATAATCCAGTGCAACACGGTCGACTTTCTGCTCGAAAGGAGCTGACTTGTCGACATAACCTTGAGCGTAAGCATCGTTTGGAAAAGCGTCTGCAAGCTTGTTTTTGAACTGCTCGTCCTTCATCAGCTCCTGTCGAGCCTGTTTGGCAGCGTCAGTATCGCCTCTGAGCGCTTCGCCGAACAACATACGATCGCCGCGCTGAACAGCAATGTTCGCCAGGTTTACCACATCCTCTTTAGTTTTGTGGTCAACGCCTTTCTCAAGGATAGGAAGACTATCTTTTGTAGCGTCCGTCAAGTTGGCGTGGCTAAGAGCTTCTGTATAGCTCATGCCGTAGCTCTTTTTAAAATCTTCGTCGAGTTGGGCGAGTTGCTTCGAGTTCAATGTTTCGAGCACTGCGCGGATTTCGGCGTTGCCTTTCGTCTGGTCGTTCTTCGCGTCGGTGATGGCAACCATCAGAGCACCGGCATCGTTTGTTCTTCCATCGACACGATTAAGGTCTGATTCGGCTTTTCTGAAATCGAGACTATCGTTACCACCGAGGCGTTGACTCAAGTCAGAGCGCAGTGTTCCGTCTTGACCGTGTGCATACTTCTCGTTGTAAATCTGTTCCAGGCGAGCTCTGTCAGCCTGACCCAGTGGTTCCAGAGTGCGAAAAACTGCATCTTTATCGGGGTTATTGTGCTCGAATATCCACACCCCGCTCTTCTTGTTGAGAGAGTCGTGCAGTTGCTTTGCGGCAGCCTCTAAGGTTTTGTCGTCTAAAGTCCGAGTCGCTGGTTTGTCTTGCGCAGGAGTAGTATTGTCTCTGGCTTCGTCTACACGAACGCCGCCTTTGAGAACTTCGCGATTAGGTGCCCCCGGCTGCAGAAGGCTGACTTCCGGCAGAAGTCCCGCTTCCGACAGATTTTTAGAATACTGACGCCATAAAGCTTTGTTGTCTGACTTGGTCGACGAGCCCTCTTTTTGCGAAGTAAATGATTCACTCGAAAGGCGGGCAGACGCTTCATCGCCTTTTGAGTCCGCACTGCGGTCAGCGGTTTTTACAGCACCGTCGCCAGGTTTCTGGTCGTGACGGTCTTTCTCATTTTTCTTCGCTTGGGCTGCTGAATCGTTAGTAACTTCTGCACTAGGCATAAAATCGACCTTTCCCGCACCCAGAGGATGCTTCAGTCATCTTCTGGCTATATACCCGTCACACTGTAATTCGACATTAAGTGTGAGATTTTTAGGAGTGTCCGCGAGGCTTTTTAAGCCTTGCAGAAACCGGTCCGTCGCTGGTTTAGTAAAGGAGTACGCTGGCATCATATGCTTTCAACCGTGACAAACTTGTGAGAATAACGTCGTCCATCTTCCACAATCTTGTGAGTGCAGCTTCCGTCTGCCTTCTTACTGGCTTTTCCGCTGCAGCAAGTCCAGAAACGCCAGGCGAAAACTCAAACACGGACACGCAAACGCCGAAAGAAAAAGCGGATGCAACCCAAGCCGGTAGTACCAAAGCGGATGTAACACAGGACACTGCCGGTAATACCAAAGCGGATGTAACACAGGGCACTGCTGGCAATACAAAAGTGAACATCTACGACGAATCCGATTTGGATGGGTCGGCAGCAGAACGGGTGAAGAAGCACTGGTTCTGGTTTAAGCATGGTCCATCATTTTGGAAGTTGCGCTACTATTTCTCGGCGCAAAATGCTTCTGATTGCGAATTTTTCTACGGACTGATCCAGGACAATCCTTTGCTCGGAAGAGCATCAGTCGATTTCAACAGTGCAAACGGATGCAAATGCCACGGCGTCGCTCAGGTAACACATTTGCCTTTCAAAGGAAACGGCGCCGGTCAACGTGGCTACATCCACGTAAAGTGCGAGGATGGTCGTCACATCAACGGACACTTCACGACGACATCTCTGACGACGGGATTCGCTGATCTCGCTGACGATAAAGAGCACAAGTTCGAAGCAACTTTCGGTCACAGCGCCGATCAAGCAATCGACAAAACGAACGCATTACGAAAGCAACTCGGGTGCCCTGAAGTCTCGGCACAAGAGATTGAAACTAAAGTGAACGCCGAAATTTTGAATAAACCGAAGCACTAAATCCGGTATCAGCTCCAGATTACGTTGACTTTGGAGCGACTTGTTTTCCACCCTTCAAGTGAAAGCTCGCGATGCGTACGTACGCCAAGCCCATGAGACCGCAGTATGCAGGCGCATCCATATACCATCTGCCTTTGCGGTAATGCTTTTTCCAGAATCGATACAATCCGCGGTGCGAAGACAGAATCATTTTCGCCTTCACTTGCTTGATCGACTGACCGTAGTGATGAATCACCTTCGCCCGAGGCGTGAACCAGATCTGCCATCCCTGTTGCTTGATGCGATAACACCAATCCACTTCTTCAAACAGCATCCAGAAGCCTTCATCTAAAATACCGACCTGGTCGATTACAGCTCGCTTGATCATCAAACAAGCGCCCTCAGGCTGATCCACTTCGCGCTCGTCGTCATGATTCCAGTCGAGCATTTTGTACTCACGAAATCGTGGTTGCTCAGGAAATATTTTGCTCAATCCAAGCAACTCGAACAACATCCCATTGAATGTCGGAAAAGCTCGGCACGAACGTTGAATAGAACCGTCCGTATTTAAAAGTTGAGGGGCAACAACACCTGCTTTCGGATGCTCATCCAAAAAATCAACCAGGATTCGCAGAGCACCGGGCTGTACTACTGTGTCGGGATTGAGCAAGAGGATCAGGTCGCCAGCGCACTCTTTAATGGCTTGATTGTTCGCTTTGGCAAATCCCAAATTATCTTTGTTGGCAAACAATTTGACCCAGGGGAAATCCTTCGCAACCATATCAGCAGAGCCATCTTTCGAGTCATTATCGACAAGAAAAACCTCAACATCATTTTGCAGGCGGTTGGCTGGATTATCCAGTTCAGCCTTAACCGAAGCAAGGCACTCACGCAGTAATTCGCGTGTATTCCAACTCACCGTGACGATCGATAATTTCATTTTGAACTGGTGTTTCCGGTTATTGCGTAATGGGATCGGTCAAACTAATCCGCTCACAATCCAACTTGCATTTATAGCATCAGTTAGCTTGCGCCTTGTTAGATAGAGGGGATTGTAAATCGACTTTTGCCGCTCCCGACAACACATAAATAGAGCCTGAGACGAGGAGTGCAATGTGCAGAAGCAGGTAGCAGGGGAAACTCGTCAGCCCAAACGACGAGCCGTTTACAGCAAACACAGACTGAAAGCGCGGATCTAGCAAAGCTGCCACTATTTTAGGAACGAAGATCATAATCACCCAGCTCAAGATTGGATACATGAGAAGAAGAAAATTCCATATCTTGAAGCTGGCTGGACCAGATTCGAACATCCTGGTCAGTCGCGCACTTTTCAATGTTAGGGCAGCAGCAACAACAATTACAGTTGCATCGTAAACAAGAGTATGAGGACTCGCAATCAACAGAACCATAATCGTAAGCGCCATAGCCCATTCCAGTGGAATCGACTTCCGAACTTGAGCCAGGAACCAGTAGTACGCGACGAGCAGGAGCCCAAACAGAAACGTAACGATTCCAATGGCTAAACACGCTTCTCGACTGATGAACAGACTGAGGGGACCACGCAAACAGATCATTCGCTCCGGCACCAACAGAACTGAACTGTCCGAACTTTCCATCTTACGAAGAAGAGCAGGATATGAAAGAACAGAGTCCGGTCCAAAACTGATTGCCGAAGACAGGCACAACGCCAGCACCACCGATAGTGCAACCACAATCAACTTGTAGCGCCGACCAATCAATGCTCCAACCATGAGGAACAAGAGGTAGTGCGGCTTGATCGCCATCATCCCCAGGCAAAGTCCGGCTAACGCATCCCGCTTTTTCACGAAAGCCCAGAAATAGAAAGCGAAAAGTGCCGCGAACGCCCACGCAAATTGCCCATCGCGCAAATTATCCAGGCTTGGAAAAATTCCCAGTGCCGCAACTAATATCAGCACGTAGTCATACATTCCAAGATCTTTGTTGCCGCGCATCAATAAAAGCAAACCAGCAAGACCCGCAGCAGCAGTGCCAAAATCGAAAGCCTCGAAGGCATGATCCAAATTCAAAAGGGTAAATGGTTCGGCAATCAGAAACACATAAGGCGGATAGTGATAGAAGCAATGCTCATATGTCTTAGCTGGCGCGATGATCTCGTTGTAGACTTGCTGCTCCAACTCTGCATCGTAGATGCGCTTTCTCTCGCTTGACGCAGCGATTTTGCCGGCCATGTAGAAGTTGATGAAATCCACATGCTCAAAGCCCTTCTCGTTTGCACCATACTGGCGCCCGTGAGAAATTCGGTCCGTGATAAAGAGCATCATCTGAAAGACGATTACAACTAGAATCGCCGCGATCGTCGTATCGACAACCGTGCGAAGTAAGGCAAAGCTCTTCCCTTCATGGACTTTGCTCACACAATTACCTTTTCAAAGAACTTCGCTGCGATGCCACAAAATGTGAGCGCGCCTGGGCGAATAACTACTCACTGAGCCATGTTTTGCCAGTGTAGCATAACGATAAATCCCGTCCGCCAGCGCCATTACGGACGCACGAGAGGTTGTGCAAACCTTTGACAAGAATGAGATAAAGCAAACACGCTTGAGACTGCGTAGGTCGTACAATCAACGCGTTGACGGAGCCGCTCGTGGAAAAAGCATTAAAACGAATCACTGATGTCGCGATTTCAACCATCGCCCTGATTGGTCTGTCGCCGGTTCTCGCCGCTGTCGCAATAGCCATCAAAAGCGATTCCAAAGGTCCAATCATCTTCAAACAGAAGCGCGTTGGGCTGAACGGCGAATTGTTTGAAATTTATAAGTTTCGCACGATGTATTTCGGCACTCCCGATGTGCCAACAGACCAGATGTTGAAGATGCCGAGTCCGATTACTAAGGTCGGCGCAATCTTGCGCAAAACCAGTCTAGATGAGCTTCCACAACTAGTGAACGTGCTCAAGGGCGAAATGAGTTTAGTTGGACCACGCCCAGCTTTGTATAATCAGACCGCGCTAACGACGATGCGGGAAGAGTCCGGCGTTCTCAAGTTTCCGCCTGGAATCACAGGATGGGCGCAGGTGAATGGTCGCGACGAATTACCCGACGACGTCAAGGTCGAAGCTGACAAGTGGTACTGCGACCACTGGAACTATTGGCTCGATTGGCAAATTATTTTCTCCACGTTTGGTGCTGTCGTCAGCAAGCGTGGCGCGTTCTAACTTCGACGACGACAAAGATAGGACATAACCATGAAGGGACTCATTCTCAGCGGCGGCAAAGGCACACGTATGCGGCCGATTACTCACACGGCTGCAAAACAACTGCTTCCTGTTGCCAACAAACCGATTCTTTTCTATGGAATCGAAGCGTTGATTTCTGCAGGAATCAACGAAATCGCCATTATCATCAGCCCAGAAACCGGCAATGATGTGCGCGAATCAGTCGGTGACGGCAGCCGCTGGAACATCAAAATCGAATACGTTCTGCAAGACGAGCCGCTAGGTTTGGCTCACGCTGTTAAGACCGCTCGCAAGTTTTTGGGCGACGATCCATTCGTTATGTACCTTGGCGATAACTTGATTAAGGATGGCGTTGGGCCGCTCGTAAAACGCTTCCAGGAAGGCAAAGCAGACTCTTTCATCCTCTTGAAAGAAGTAGCAAATCCAAGTTCTTTCGGTGTGGCTGAACTCGATAAAGATGGAAAAATCTTGTGCCTGGAAGAAAAGCCACAAAAACCAAAATCCAATCTGGCTCTAGTTGGAGTCTATCTGTTCAACAAAAATATCCACACTGCAATCGATCAAATCAAACCGTCGAAACGTGGTGAATTGGAAATCACAGATGCGATTCAGCAGTTGATCAACACCGGACACCACGTCGACAGCCACATTCTAAAAAGCTGGTGGCTGGACACCGGAAAGAAAGACGACATGCTCGAAGCAAATCGTGTCGTGCTCGACGAAATGACCGATGTCTCCATGCTCGGCACCGCTGATAGTGGCTCACGTATTTCGGGACGCGTTCACGTGGGCAAAGGCAGCACGCTGAAGAATTGCATCGTGCGCGGTCCTGCAATGATCGGTGACGACTGCATTATCGAAGACAGCTACGTCGGACCTTTCACTTCGATCGGCGATGGCGCTCGCGTTTCACACGCTGAAATCGAGCATTGCATCTTGCGCGAACACTGCAAGATCGTCGATTTCAACGGACGCATAGAGGATAGTTTGATTGGTGTCAACGTCGAATTGACACGCAGTGCAAGCAAACCGATTGCGTTTAGATTAATGATCGGTGACGACAGCAAAGTCGAAGTTGTATAGACGTCACAGAATCAGTCCTGACAACTTCCTTAAACAAGATTCACTACAGATATCGTCCACATTATTTCTCTCACGTTGATCATCAAGGGGTTGTCACTGGACAATCACTCCTGACGACCCGGAGAGGTATGCGGTTGTCAAGCTTCGGGTACTGCAAGGAGAACTAAATGCAATTACTCATCACCGGCGGGCTGGGCTTCATCGGAAGCAACCTGGTGCGCTACTTGTTGAATAATCATCCTGATTACACCATCATCAATTTAGACGCTGTCACCTATGCGGGACACCCGGAAAATTTATCGGACGTCGCAAACAATCCTCGCTACAAATTCGTACAAGGAAGAATCGAAGACGCAACCGTAGTTAACGACATCGTTTCCGGAAAGCGTTTCGGTCAAATCGACGGCATCATCAACCTTGCTGCAGAAAGCCACGTAGACCGCTCAATCTCCGACCCAGCAGTTTTCGTCAACACAAACGTCATGGGCACCCAAGTTCTCCTTGAAGCTGCCTACAAGTTCGGCAAATTGCCAACCGGCGGATTCCGCATCAAGTACGTACAAGTTTCAACAGACGAAGTATATGGATCGCTTGGACCAACCGGACTCTTCACCGAAGAAACTCCACTCCAACCAAACAGCCCATATTCAGCCAGCAAAGCATCATCAGATCTGATCGTGCGTGCATACTTCCACACATTCAACTTCCCTGCTGTGATCACACGTTGCTCGAACAACTATGGTCCTTATCAGCATCCAGAGAAATTGATTCCACTCTTCATCACCAACTGCTTCACCAACAAGCAAGTGCCGGTTTATGGAGACGGGCTCAACGTGCGCGATTGGTTGCATGTTGAAGACCACTGCGCTGCCATCGATCTGGCTTGGCACAAAGGCGTTCCTGGAGAGGTTTACAACATTGGTGGCAACAACGAGCGCACCAATATGCAAATCACTCAACTGATTCTGAAAGAGTGCGGAAAAGGTCCTGAGTTGATCAAGTATGTCGAAGACAGACTTGGACACGATCGCAGATACGCAATCGATTCAACCAAGATTCAAAACGAATTGGGTTGGACTCCTAAGCACACCTTTGAAACAGGCATCTACCAGACAATCGAGTGGTACAAACAGAACACCGCTTGGCTCAATGCTGTCACGACGACAGACTTCCAACCGGTCGTTGTTCCAACACCAGTTCCGACTGCTGTCGTATAGGCTGGTCTTCAATCTATCGCAAAAGCCCGTGCCAAAAGCGCGGGCTTTTTACTTTCAAATTGAGCCTGCGCCGGGCTAGTAGAAGGCTCGTTGAACTTGCTATTATGACGGGTGTCTGTGCAGTACTCGAATGCGGAGGCGCGGTGATACCGCGGATCTAAAAATGGGAACGATGAAACTTCTAGTCACCGGAGCTGGTGGCATGCTCGGTCAAGCTTTGTCTGCATGTTTGGAATCGCGCGGTCACGATGTGATCAGCGTTCCGAAAGAGAAGCTCGATGTTACTAACTACAATCAGTGTCTCGAAGTTATCGAAGAAAAAAAACCAGATTTGATCATTCACTGCGGTGCCTACACGAAAGTAGACCAGGCAGAATCTGAGCCAAATCTCGCGTATCACATCAATGGATACGGCACAGAAAATCTCGCCGTGGCTTGCAACATCTTCAACAAGCCAATGATGTACTTCAGCTCAGACTATGTGTTCGATGGAGAGCAGAAGCAACCTTACACAACCTGGGATGCGACACGTCCACTCTCGATTTACGGCAAGAGCAAACTCGCTGGTGAGAAAGCTGTGCAACGTCATTTGCAGCGCTTTTACATCATCCGCACTAGTTGGCTGTATGGACCAAACGGAAAAAACTTTGTCGATACCATCTCTTCAATGGCGAAAGACCGCAAACAACTTCGTGTTGTTTCAGATCAGGTTGGAACTCCAACATGCACTTTGAGCTTGTCTGAAATCGTAGCTGACCTGATCGGCACAGGTCGTTGGGGCGTCTATCACGGAACCGATGACGGCATCACGAGCTGGTACGAATTTGCCAAAGAGATTTTGAAAGACCGCGACAACGAGATCGTTCCAATCGCTACAAATGAGATGCCGCGCCCTGCTACTCGTCCAAAGTATTCAGTAATGGATAAAACAACTTTGATCAGTACAATCGGGCGCGAACTTCCATCGTGGCAAGATTCGCTGCAAACCTACTTGAAACTGGGCTCATCGCACAAGGAAGCAGTAAAAAAATAGGCGAGTCAGTTCCTCCGCTTGAAAGCGTTAGAGTAACTACACCTTCGCAAAACGGCACAAGGTCTGGACTGAAGCTAGTCTTGGCTGGTATCCTTACGTCTTGTCATATGCTTAGACAGCTCTACTTCTGAAAAGGCTTTTATTTTTCATGATTCAACCGTTGACTAAAGACGCCATTGGTGGCGATTTCCGCAGTGAACTTTCAGTGCAGGACTATTCGAAGAAAACCACAATCGAAGGTGTCCAACTCATTAACTTGAATATGTTCGTTGATGATGGCGGCTGTCTCGCCGAAATCGTTCGTCTCGACGACAACGGCAACTTGCAAATTTTGCCTGAATTCAAAGTTCGCCAGAGCACTTACTCACAGATGCTTCCAGGCGTGATCAAAGCTTTCCACTTGCATTACAACCAGGAAGACGTCTGGTTCATTCTTCCGCAAGACCGTTTGCTCATCGGCTTGTTCGATGCAAGAAAAGATTCACCGACATATAACAAGCAGATGCGCTTCGTACTCGGCGCTGGTCGCGCCCAAGCGCTCTACATCCCGCGTGGCGTAGCACACGGTTTGGCGAACGTTGGTATTGCACCGGCTAACATGATTTACTTCGTCAATCAGTGCTTCGATGCAGCAAATCCAGACGAGCACCGCTTGCCCTGGGACATTCTCGGCGAAGACTTCTGGGAATTGAAGAAAGGCTAAACAGCTCGCTTTCCAGCATTATCGAGTTCGCACAATCCATCGGATGTGCGAACTTTTTGCTTAAGTCAGTCCGCCACGCAGTTATGTGCTAATCGTATGTGCGAGCCGCTAGAGCGACTTAAGTCAGTCCGCGACGCAGTTAAGGGCTAATCGTTAGTGCGGGCCGCTAGAGCGACAGCGTCAGCAACCACCTTGTGCACTTCGCGATCCAAAATGCTTGGCACCAGATTGTCCATCTTGGTTTGACCAGCGATTGCCTGAGCCGCAGCAATTTTCATAGCGTCGGTAAAGCGCTTCGAGCCAGCCATTAGAGCGCCTTTGAAGAGACCTGGAAATGAAAGCGCATTGTTTATAGTTCTTCCGTCAGCGGCAAAGCGAGCACCACAGGCGATGGCAAGGTCAGGATCGATTTCAGGATCTGGATTGGACAACGCCAGAATTACTTGACCTTCTTTCACCATCTCAGGCTTGATCAAGTTTGGCACGCCGGTCGTTGCGACCACTACATCCGAATCTCGCATCAGCGTAGTCAGATCGACTGGTATACCGCCGCGCGACTTCAAACGATCCATCGCCGGTTGTCGCAAGTCTGTTCCGTAAATCTTGTGAGCGCCAAATCCATCCAGAAGTTGTGCAATACCTGCTCCAGCGGCTCCAAGCCCGATGATTCCGATGCTGCACGAAGCCAAATCGATTCCCATTCTTTGCGTAATAGTTAGAAGCGCACCGAGTACAACAACAGCAGTGGCATGTTGGTCATCATGCAGAACCGGGATAGAAAGCTCATTTTGCAGCTTCTCTTCGATCTCGAAACACTCGGGAGCGGCGATATCTTCAAGATGAATCGCGCCGAACGTTGGAGCGATCGCTTTGATGCTCTGCACAATGTAATCCGAATCGCTGGATTCGATCAGGATCGGAACGGCGCTTATTCCCACGAGTTGAGAGAACAGAACAGATTTCCCTTCCATCACGGGCATGCCTGCAACGGGACCGATATTTCCCAGTCCCAAAATCGCCGTGCCGTTTGTGACGACGGCAACTGTGTTAGAGATGCTGGTGTAGTCCTTGCTGTAGCTTTTATCTTTAGCGATTAGCTTGCAGATTTGCGCGACACCGGGAGTGTAAATCTGACGCAGGTCGGCGAGCGAATTAACTTCAACGCGACTGCGCATTTCGATTTTTCCACCCTCATGCACATGCTGCACTGGGTCGATCACACATTCGACTTCCACTCCCTCGAGTTTGGAGACAGCCTCTTGCACGCGGATCAGGTGCGCTTCGTCATCCAACATCAATTGGATGTCGCGGATGATGAAGTCCGGTCCCTGACCGTGAATGGAGATTTCGCCAATGTTCGCCAACAGCTCACCCAGCAATGTCGCCACTTTCCCAAGAAAACCTGGCTTGTCTGTGACTCTCAAGCGCAGTATGCGCAGGATTTTCGGGTTTGATTTGCTGTTTACGGGTTTGGTTGAGGTGGTCATGGTTTAGCGCTTGTGGAAGTGATGAGGGAGACAGTGTAACCCAATCTCCATCGCCTTCCAGCCAATGTTTAGATAGCTAAAATTAGCCGAATTTATTCAGGCTTTTTCGTCAGTTCTTTTGTGCCCGATTCGTGACCCAGGTGGTCGAGAAGCAGCATGTGGCTGACTTTGTCCGATCCCATGTCGAGCACGCGAGGATTAACGTATTCCTTCACGACAGTTTGATAGAAGGTCGAGCTGATATAGCTGTTCAAACTGAAAGGAGAGCGCGCTAATTTTGAGAGGTCGTAAGTCTTTTCCGCGGCGTTCTCTGCCGCATCGGGAGCTTTGAAGCCGTATTGCCAGCGTCCATTCGCAAGTTGCGAAATCGCGTCTTCCTTCGATGAGACTTCACGAATGTTTTTGGTGCCGTCAGTCTTGATGTTGACTCGACCTGCACTGGATTCGAATGTACGCGAGTCCAAACCATTAGCCACCGTATGTGATGTCGCATAAGTGTCAGCGACTTCAGATAAACGTCCGCTCTTGATCAACATATCCAAAGGAGAATTAGGTTTGATTGGATCTTTCACCTGCGTCAATTTCATTCCCGAATCAAGTCCGAGGAATTTTGGTTTGGCGCGATCGAATGCGTAAGTCAGACCGTCAGGATTTGCGACAGTCAAAGTGTCTGCCGTCACACCGACGCGCGTGCCGTCTTTGAACTGCTTCAAAGTTACGGTGCTCTGCATCCAATCATCCATCGACTTCTTAGCGGCGGCGTTGCCCAGGTCGGCACTTTGACCGCCGATGAGAGCATCGACCTTTTGGCCGTTCGCAGCAACTGGCGCAGCTTCCGAAGAACTCGACTGCTCGTACTTCTTTTTGAAAATGTCCTGCATCGCCGGGTCGAGGTCGCTTACTTTCACCTTCAACTCGGAATAGCCCTGGATGAACGAGCCGACTCGAGTCTGAGCAACTTTCTCCGCGATACCTTCTGTAGCGAATCCACCAGCCACTGATAGCGCCAAGTTAGTAGCAAACTCGCCAAGGTTATTACCTAGTTTCTGCTGATTCTCTTTGAGAGTTCGGGGGTCGTTCCAAACAGCGACTGCAGGCGCCCCTAGTCGCATCGACATGTCGTAGCCGAACGCTCCAACGAAAACCGTGTTCAATCCTTTGACAGCAAGAGCCGCGGCTGGGGCTGGATTCTTTTCCAGCAGCGTCAACCCAACACCGAGCCCAATACCAAAACCTGCCTCCAGCGCAGTTTTGACTGACTCATCGCTCATCTTCTGAAGGTTATTCTTATAACCTTCCATGAAATGATTGCCGGTAAATAGCTGATACTCCGCCTGCAGTTTTTCAGAAAAACTGGGCGCGGACGCTGGTTGCCGGTCCGTAAACGTCCGTTCCAATTGGGTTTCCTCTGTGCTCTCAGGCAAGCATTGCTGTTAGATATCTTACTGATCAGTAAGAGGTAGTCAATTGGTTCGACAGTGATTTTATAAATCAATTTGTGGAGGCTCGATTCGACAGCCGATCTCAAGATTGCTTCATCCTAATTGTTCAGCTAAAAAACGAATTTTTCGAGCAGGCACTGCGATTCACGAGCAATCCACTCAGCTCTTACCTAGAGTTAACACAAGGAATTGAACTTTTTGGAGTCAAATTACGTTGTAGCTATTAAGACCCCGAGATCCCTTATTGGTTTAAGCGATTGACTACGATCGCATCTTGCTGAGGTATTAGCATGCATACGCAAACAAAGTCGCAGCGACGACTGATTTTCACAGGTTCACTCGTTGCTTTGACGATTTTTGGTAGCGCCGCGCCATCGTTCGCGCGGGGCGGTGGATGGGCACAAGAACATCCTCGCCGAGCTCAAGTTCTGGGACGCGACAATCGAGAGATGAATCGCATTAACAATGACCGCGGCAACCTGAGCGGACACTACGGACAGCTTCGTGCTGAAGACCAGGGCATTCGTGCTCAAGAGCAAGCCGAAGCACGCGCCAATGGTGGCTTCTTGACCAAGGGCGAGCAAAGACAACTCAATCACGAGGAAAACGGGCTTAATAGACAGATCCGTCAAGACTACAACCCATACCAACAAATGCGTAATGGCGCAGGTGGCTACCCTGGTGGCGGCTATCCAGGTGGCGGCTATCCCAATCATCCTGGTTATCCAGGTGGAGTCGGCGGTATCGGCGGAGTGCCAGGAATGGGCGGCATCGGCGGAGCGCCAGGAATCGGTGGAGTGCCGGTTGTATCACCCGGAATTCCCGGAGCTGGCTTTGGCGGCGGAAACTTTGCCACCAACCATCCACGACGAGCTGAAGTTCTTGGACGAGACAACGGACTCAATCAAGAAATCAACGCAGATCGCGGCAATTTAAGCGGCAACTATCGCCACCTCGAACATGAAGACCAGGCGATTCGCAATCAAGAGCAAGCCGATGCTCGCGCCAATGGCGGGTTCATCACTCAGGGTCAGCAAAATCAGTTGAACAGAGAAGAGAACCGCGTTCAGAATCAGATCAATCGCGACTATCGCTAATCTCTAAATCATCGACGGTCGAACCACACGCGGGGAGCACCGCAGATGGTGCCCACCTTTAATCAATAAAAGAACGCCCTCGCGCACTTCGTGCTCGGGGGCGTCTTATTCGATTGCCGTCAACTGCCGATTGGCGACGCTCGAAATTTGACATAGAAAGTAGTTTTGAATCGAACTTAGAAACTAAGCACGGATCTTAAAATCAAACTGGTGACAGCACCTGAAGCACTGGCCAGTTTTCATAAAATCAACACCTGGTGCGGTGTTCAAGAATCGAACCATCAAGACTTATTCAAGAATCGCATGGTGTTCAAGAATCGAAACCATCACGACTCACCCAAGAATCGCCTGGTGTCAGAAATACACGCCAACCGAATTAGATTCGGAAGAACGGTGTCTCGATAACTTTATCTGACCAGAACACTTGAATTTGATATTGTCCTGGTCCAACTTTCACACTTGGAGCAACTACAGAACCGTCTTCGTTTGTCTTTCGAGAGAACACAACGCCACGGTCTGCTTCAGTAATTCGCATTTCAACATTTGAGAGAGCATTTTCTTCGCCATCTTTCGCTTGAAGAAGAATACGCAATTGATCTGTGTCTACATGCCATCCGAGATTGATCTGAAAGTTCGCATCATCAACAGTCTTCTGGAAAGTGCCCATTCCAACCAACTGCGCACCCACTCCACGAAGTGCTCCGGCTGGAACCATTTGCTGCCATGCCATTGCAGCCAACATGTCTTGCCACGTGTTGATCGCAGCTTCTTTAGTGCTGCCAACCATATCTTTCAATTTCATCACTGCAACTTTCGCTACATCGACCTGCTCACCTAGCAATTTGTCTGTGACACGCTTGATGATCGCTTCGTCAGTTTTGGAAAGGGCGTGGAACTGAGAAGCATTCCACATCGCTCCATCAAACTTGCTGTTTTCGCCGGGCAACGGCAAATCATTGAAGTTCTCGGCACAGAACTTCTCGAAAGATTCAGCGCATTCGCGCTCGTCACCGATTGAGAGAACCTTGTCCAACTTTTCATTCAGGGTGTTCATCGCCATCTCCTAGATACGCGCTTCGTCTTTGTCTAATTTCTCTTTGAACGCTTTCAACGTTCGAACTATTTTCTTGTCGACCGTATCTATACTCTTGGGGTCCATTTTTAGACATGAAATGAGATCTTCTCTTTTGTAACCTTCCACATACTTCAAAATGAAGCAGGTGCGGTGGATTTGCTCGGGTAGCTCCGCCAAAATCTGATCTATTAGATCATTAATCATGGCCTTGGCAGCAGGATCATTTCCTTCGCCACTTCCAGTCAATGTATATTCCATGCCGAAAACGTCATCGGCAGTGCGCCCATCTTCTGCATCGAACATGGAGTCTAGCGATGTTGTGCGCCATTGATTGGAACTGCTTGCGTCTTCGCTGAAAGTTTTGCCCAGACCGTACTGCTTGCGGGTCATCGATTCGCCATCATATGTAGAATCTCCCGCAGCCACTCCGATCTCGACGTTATCTTCCTGTGGGCGCTTCTCGTCGCGCTTCTTGAGCTGAACCTTGTGATATCGCTCCAGATTTTGTGCGATTGCTTTGTTGCAGGCACCCAGACAGTAGGGTGCGAGCTTTGCGTCTGGATGGCTGGGATCGAAATGTTTAGTGACGAGAACAAGGGCGTTTTGCAAAATGTCTTCGACGTCTTCGTCGGTTGCAAGGCGCGCGCGTGAGCGGATGTATCGCATCATCCGCTGAGGGGTAAAATCCATTTGCCCCCGCAAAAAACTACGGCTTTCCTTGTCGTTCATATCGCCACTGGCTGCGCCCTGGCCGTATCTCCGTGTTCACCAAGAGAACTATATCTGATTCTGCTGGAGCCGAAACCATTGGCTTCCAGACCCCGTATCTATACCCGAATGAGCATTTTCAGACACTAAGTCGGGTGGTTGGACGACAATCGTCGAACTCTGAGAATTTCATTCCCTAGATGTTATCAAATTAATGAGTTTGCTTCTGCCGCAGCCCGATACAGACGCCAACTTCACGAATTAGTCACATCGTAAAAAGTGCCGTACTGTAGAATGGGGCGGCTCGCAGAGCCCGTCCAGGCGCGCTTTCTTTCGTTTAACCTTCACCAGATACATTAAAGGGCGACCTGGGAGTCGTTTCAAAGCCTCGGCTATACTGAATTCGCTCATGAATCGACGCTTACTAGCCCTCACCGGCATTCTCACAATCTCCGCCGCTCCATCCGCGCTGAGCAAGCCCGGACAGCAGTTCTTGCAGGATGGCAAGGACTCGTACACGATCGCGGCTGGTATGCCGATTGCGCCGTCGTCGGTTGCACCGAGCAGCAGTCAGAGTGGTGGAGTTTCTACGTCGCCAAGTAGCACTACCAGCCCAAGTTCAGTAACAGCGCCAACATCTAACGTTCCTTCGTTGCGCGGACCTGCTTCAACCTCTGCACAGGATGTGCAGCATCTGCTCACTCCGGCGGATGGTGCGGCGACCACAACGATTACACCAAATTCGTCGACCACAGGCGGAACGGTGCAAGGCACCGTTCAGTATTCCACTGGCACAACACCGCCACCACCAGCAAATGAGGGCGTCTCGCTGCAGCAAGCGCTGGACGAAACTCTGACAAAAGGTCCACGCGCAGCCGCAATTCGTGCGCAATTGCCAATCGCAAAAGCTGGAATTGTTCAAGCTGCGATGGCACCCAACCCTTCTTTCTTTATGGATAGAGGACTTGTCGCAGAAAACGTCAGACGTGTCGGTAACACCGCAACAGGTGACCCGCCGTGGAAACTGGCTTTCCGTGTACTTTCAGCCAAACGCTTCTACGACCAGAATAAAACGGATTTGTTGACGACATTGTGGGCACTGCGCGCATCTGCTCGCCACGCTTTCACAGATGCAGTCGTGGCGCAGGAAACGGCCAAGACGTTGAATGATTTGTTTGAATTGACGAATCGATTGCTGAACGTTTCGACAAAGCGATTTCAGGCAGGCGACGTACCTGAGTTAGACGTGCTGCGAGCTCGATTGGCTACATCACAGGCGCAAATCGACCTCGGCGTGGGCAATCAGCGATTGATTCGTAGCGGTCAGAGCTTGAATGTGATCATGGGTCGCAATGCGGAAGCACCAATTACGGTGCCACGCCTACCAGACTTTACTGTTTCGAAGCCATCCGCATTCCAACTCAAAGCAGTCAAACCTGGCATTCTGCCTGACTTTAGCAAAGCGGTGCAACCACTAACTTTCTACATGAATCTGGCAATGGAAAATCGCCTGGAGCTGAGAAGTTTAGCGCAGCAACAGAAGGTGAACAGCGCCAACATGAAAGGTGCGATTGCAAACATCATGCCAAATCCGCAAGTCACCTATGGTCAGTCAGTTTCGGGTAACCCACCTGCTGGTCCCAAATTGAAAGCAAACTTTTTTACGTTGAATATCGAAACGCCAATCACCAATATGAATCAAGGTGACTTAGCGAAGTACAAAGCGATTGGAAAGCAACTGACTTACGAAATTGGCTCGCAGCGCAACATTATTCAAAATGACGTTGTGAATGCGTACAACAATCTGCTTGTTGCACGAGAAAGAATTCGTGTGTATCAGGAGCACGTATTGGCGGATTCAAATGAAGTGGCGCGCTTGTCTCGCCGCAGTTATGAAGTGGGTCAGTCAGACATCAACTCAACACTTCTCGCCCAGCAAGCCAACATTCAAATCCGCAGCCAATACCTTGACGCAGTCGCACAGTACCAGTCCGCATACACGGATCTGGAACAAGCCTGCGGCACACCACTCGACTAATACCGGTTCGATTTAGCCTGCACACACCGAACCAGTCCCAAATTCGATTTAGCCTGCATACACCGAACAAGTCTAAAATTCGATCTAGCCTGAGGCACGCCACTCGACTAATCTGAGATTTAGATGTAGCGCCGTCAGCGAAATTACTTTGTTGGATAGAAGTGAGCAGTGCCGTCGTAGAAGATTGGTGTGAATGGCTTCTGCCCAACGCTGTTGTTGGAGTTGATAAATTCAAGCTGGCGCGCATGCAAAGTCGAGCGAGTGAAGGTAATCGGAATCGCAACTGCCGGAGCAACTGTGTTTACCAAAATATCCGTCGCAATCATTGCAGCGATGTACTTATTGGAGACACCACCCTCGGTGCCAGGCAAAGTCGATTTAGGCACTTGTGGCTTGTGACTGGCGAGCAGTCCTCCCCGCAGCATGGATGTTCCGAAGCTGGCGTTGGTTACTTCCGCGGTGTAGGAGCCATCAGACGGTTCTATCTTTACTGAACTCGCTGGGATGCGGAAGTCGAAAGCATGTTGAGATGAAACTGCCGTTATATCGGCAAAGTTGATTGTGCGACGAGTTCCGTCAGCCTGCATGATGTCTACTGCAGTAGCGCTGGTGCCGAGCACATGACCCGCTGCAGCTGAGCCATTGGACAACGTGAAAACTTCGGAGGCTTGATTGCGACCGAGATTCGGTAACCATTCGCCTTTCGTGAAAAAGGCAATTCCCGTGATTACGCTGGAAGTTCCTTGTTGCTCCAACTTAGAATTAATCACAACACCAGAGAGAACTGCATGTTTATCAAACAACCAATCTGGAACGGCGTTGACTGTGATTGCATTCCCAGAGATCGAGACTGTGCCTTTTGGTAAAGCTACCGTGCCTACGCTTTTTGCATCCACATCACCTTCGAAAGCAGTGATATTGGCACCATTGGTGGTGAACGCCAATTGACTCGCAAATGAAGCCTGTCCACAAGCGATGACAGCAACTGATAAAGAGATCTCGAATAAACGCTTGATCCGACGCATTTTTCGTTCCTATTTGCAACGCAGCACATTATCCGATCCTCTGGTGATACGGTCAACAGAACTGGTTTAAGGTATGACAAATTTGCTCTTTAATTCTGAAGCGGAACGCCCACATCACGCTCCAGATCAGCCCAGGCGGTCTGATAAGCCACTACGGTATCGAAATAAGACGACATTGTTTGCTGATAAACCTGCTGTTCGACCATTGCGGTCGACAGGTCCACGTCACCCTTGACGTAACCATCCAGGCTCACGGAAGCGATCCTTTTTGCCACCGGAAGAAGCTGTTCGCGAAGAACCGCAAGGTTAGCCTGGGCACCTTTGAGAGCGTTGTAATCGGAGATGATGCCGGACGCGATTTGCGATTTGAGCAAATCAACCTGTAAATCGGATTGCCTGACTGCCGATATAGCCTGCTTTATTTCGCCCTGGTGCTGGTAAAAAACGGGCGCTTCAGTCGAGATTGTTACGAACGCTCCTTCGCCAAGGTAGTTCGAAGCGCTGCCCAGACCTGCAGGTTGGTTTTTTGCGAAAGTCGAAAAGGTAAATCCAGAACCGAGTGTCAGGTCCGGAATGCGTTCAGCCCTGGTCAACTTCAGGGAACGACGATTCATCTCGGTTCGCTCCTCTGCCATTTTCAGATCCAAACGCGCACCGAATGCGGTACTAATGAGATTCTCCACCGAAGGTAGATTTCTTTGTGGTGCCGGAACTAATCGGCTGCTCTTCGTCGAATCACCAAATAAACCGTTATCGTCGACGTCGAAGATTTCCACATGCTCGGGCTTAACGCCAAGGGCAAGCGAGAGGTTTGCAGAAGCTTGCTGAAGGCGTCCCTGCGCTTGATTTCGCTGCGGCTCGAATTGGTCGACATTGAGAATTGACTGCAAAACATCGGAGTCATTTTCTGACTTAGCTTTCTGCTTCGCCAGGTCAAGCATTTTTACAGCCAAATCGCGTTGCCTTTCTATGAGCTCAGAGTTAGCCTCGGATGCGGCTAATTCTGCGTAGGCCCTCCGCACGCGATTATGAATGTCAAAACGCAACGCATCAAGTTGAAGTTCTGAGAGGGTGTAATTCGAACGCGCTACGGAAATTTTCTTGGACCTTTTTCCCGCAGTCTGTATCTGCTCAGTTAAAAAAGCTTGCTGCGTCTGCCCCGTAAACGCATATTCAAACGAGTCTCCAAAGCCTGTCTGAACCTGTAATTGAGGGTTCGGGATCGCTCCTGCGATTTTGATACCAGCTTTGGCGATGGACAAATTATGCTTTGCAACGAACAAGTCGAGATTGTTTTGATCCGCAATTGAAAAACACGTAGCCAAATTGTAGACGCGTGACGGCTGAGGACTGACAATCAGATCGCTCCGATTTGACTGGGACTGTGCAGGAGTGGCGTGCTTCCGCTGATTCAGGGTTTCTATCCCGGGTGTCTCGGTACTGACCTGGCACTGTGCGGGCGCAGAAGCAAACAGGTTTGCCACCAGGGAGAGTATCAGAAATGAGACACTGCGAGGAATGGCAGCCGAGGTATTCTGAAACTTTTGTTTTGCGCAAATAGGACTCACAGCTTAAGTGGCACCCCAACAGCCTTCTCCAGGTCAGACCACGCGTTCTGGTACGCAACAACGGAATTAAAATACGCCGAACGCAGTTGTGAATATTGGTGTTGGGCTAGCACTGCCACCGCCAGATTCGAAGTTCCGGCTTCGTAACCGGCTTGGCTCAGTTGAGCCACTTTTAGCGATTCTGGAAGCAGATTGTTTTGAAATTTTTCGATATTTTGTTCTGCAACAATCAGTGCTTCATACGCAACGACAATATCGCTTGCAATTTGTGCTCGCTGTGCATCATTTTGCTTTAACTGATGTATCCATGTGGCTTTCGCTTGTTCAACCTGCCCTTGATATTGATAATAGAGCGGTGTCTCTTCCGAGAGTGTTAGAAGAAAGGCTGGTTGCGCAGGCACATTATTCCCCGGGTCTCCCAGAATGTTAGAACCGGTGGGATCAAAGTCCTGGGGCTGTTGTCGGTTGTATGAGCTGAACAAAAAATTGGCACCGATAGTAGGGTCTGGAATCCTCTGCGTTTTTGCTAGAGTGACTGCTTTTTTGTTTGCATATGCCTGTTGAATCGCAGCTCGTAGATCCTGCCTCTGGTTCCAGGCAGCGGGCAAAAGCTGCTGCAAAGACGGCAATCCACGATTGGGAGCGGGCACTATCTTATTTCTCTCAGCGTGAAGACTAAAGACATCGATTTCTTCAATTCCAACAACTTCTTCATGCAATGGTGTATCGCCGAGCAAACTCAATAGATTCGAGGAATCTTGATACAACTTCGCTTTCGCGCTGTTAAGCTGCGTTTCGAACTGCAGGTCGATCAATCGACCTCGTAATTCACTCGGAACTTCCGGATTACCCTGATCAGATTTTTCGCCAGAGACTTTGATCAACGTCGAAGAAATCTGTCGTTGCGTGCGTAGCAACTTATAGTAGGAGGTAGATGCTGCAAGTGCTGCATAAGCACGCCTGACACGATTGTGGACATCAAAGCGAACTGCCTCGAGCTGCAACGCTGTTTGCAAATAACTTGCGTTTGCAACTTCAGTTTTCTTTGTACGCCGACCGGCGACTTGAATTTCTTCGCTTAATCCAACCTGTTGATTATTACCAGCGACAATGTAATCCCAAGATGGTCCCCAACCATAAGTCATGTTGTAGACAGGGTTTGGAATCGCTTTAGCGATGATAATCGCTGCCTGTGCCGCCGACATTTTTGCTGATGCAATGAGAATTTCTTTGTTACTCGTATCTGCGCGATCGAAACACTGCTGCAAAGTGAACTGTCTACGCACACCGTATTCGGTGGCACCAGTGGACGAGCTGGAAGCACTCTGGTTTCCAGTAACTTCAGGATTCTCTGCGCCTAACGCAGCAACACAGACAAACGATATCGACAGAGCATATACAAGAGCGAATCGAAGAGAACACACACGAATCCGCATACTCGATGATTTCAACCGTTTAGAATTTGCTGTTTCCATATCTCGTTGGTATTAATGGTTGAGTAAGCAGAAACGGAGCAGATGATCTCAGGACGACTTCAAAATATTACTAGGTCACCGCTCGTTCTTCATGGCTGCTATCTCACCCAAAGTCGCTCATTAGCAGTTTTTATTACTTGATATAGTATTACAAACACAAGAAAAATCGCCCTCTAGTTGTGAGCACCGCATACGGTGCGGCAACTGGCAAATTTTTTTCAGACTCGAGGTCCGCAGTCAAAAAACTGCGAACCTCTCATGTCCATACAATCATAAAGTCACTCCTACCAACCGCTGAAAGAGTCGCTGACGAGCGGCGTCTTGAATCCAGATCCTACCAACCGCCGATAGAGCCGCTGACGAGCGGCGTCTTGAATCCAGACTGAATCAGCAGAATCGGCTGACCGAGAACCCGACGGGTTTCATTGATCAACTCCACAGCCCAGTTGAACCAGCGCAGCGCGTGGTATCGGTCAGACGGAGACACAAAGCCGGGGACACTCGACTGCTCGAGAACCATGCGCAGGCGAATCTCCGCGACGCTGCGCTCCATGCCTTCCAGGTTGCCCTGACCGATCATGATGGCGGTCGCGATCACTTTCTCTTTCAGCAACTTGCAGGCAGCGGCATAATTGCGCTTCTCCTCGTCGGTGAAGCGCGAATTAACCGCGGTCTCGCCGACGGGCCTTCTTACCCTTGCCCAACACATTGTGTTTCTCCATTTGCTCTTTGGTGGGACGAAAGTCGTTGAGGTAGTACAGAGCGCACCAACCGGTCGCCCTCGATCTGTTGCCGAGTACTCGCACTCGCCTCAGACCACTGTTATCAAACGAGATGACCACAAGCCACTCCCTTTTCGTTGTGTGGCTAGAGCCAACCGTTGATTTTGAGAAGTAGACCAGCCACGACGGAGAGCAGAGCACCACCAATGATGGCAGTTTTCTGACTCTTCGTCATGTTGAAAAGTACGGAGCATCCCAGCACAAAAACCAGGAGTACACCGACTAAGGCAATCAAGTAGTTTTGGTCGTCCATGGGTTAGAACTCCATACTAAAAACCCATTTGTTGCCGCTGCCACCAAGAGTGATGACAGCGATTTTTCGAGCGGCGGAGACGATTACTCGACGTGGTAGCCGAGCATGATCACCGCGCGCAGGTCGCCATCGGCGGCGATGAACTCTTCGTCGATACCGACGCCAATCCCCGCTGCCTTGACCTCGTTGTACCGAAGAAGACGAGCAGTTTGAAACGAACGCCGCCTCGACTCAGAGGCTTTGCGCGTCACACGCAGATGATTCGGATTCTCGGCAGCGGAATAGGTTTCCCTGATACGCCGCAGAACCTGCATGAACTGCAAATGCGACAGTCCGCAGAGATTGAGCATCTCCAGCGCATCGGCGGGAATGCGGGTGGACCGAATCAGCTCGAGACGTTCGATTCTTTCCCGCTCCGCTTTCTCAGCCCGGTCTTGGACTCTCAGCTTGGTCCAATGAAGCGAACCGACGATTTGACCCAGCTCATCACTGTTGCCCTGGCAGCGCTCCGAGAGAATATGGTGCGCCGCCTTCAAGTAGTGCAGAGCATCTGCGTATCGTTCGAGACTGTTGAGGCAGTAGCCGAGGTCTCGCGCGGAGTACGCAGTGCCCCGAGAGTTCGGTCTCTCACGCTCAGCAGCCTGGTACTGACGCCGCAAAATCGGCAAAGCCTCTTTGTAGCGGTGCAGAAGAACCAGCGCTCGTGCCACTTTACGCTCACAGAATTGCGTCTGCTTGTGGGCGTCGCCGTGCAATCTACGCGACAACTTAGTCGCTTTCATCCACGTGGCAAGGGCTTGCTCGAAGTTTTCGCAGCCAGAATAAGCACGCGCCAGATTCTGGTAGATCGAGATGAGAGTGTCACCGTTGTCGCTCTTCGACGATGCCCACTCATGACAGGCGACGACCCCCTGATAGTGCCGCACGGCTTCCGGATAGACCTCCAAATCCAGCAACGCTGCAGCAAGATTGTTCTCGCAGAACAAAGTGGTGGTGCTAGTCGGACCGTAAATCTCCAGCGCGAGCTCGAAAGCACTGCGCCATTGACTGACACCAAGACCGTCTCGTCCCGCGGAGAGAGCTTTGGCCTCGTCAATCAGGGTACGCATCGCAGCCGTCTTTTCACTACGTGATGTTGTCATTTTGTGCCTTTTCAATTTTGGCGAGTCCACGAGGGACACTGCATTCCAGCCGTATCTGAAAGGAGACAGGGCTTGGAATAGCGAGGAACCAAATAAGATACCAATCCCGGCAGCGAACAAGCAGCCGGGGGCACTAATTGAGCCGGTCAGATGACCGCAGGGCGCAAGATCACGCTTGCTGCCTTTCATCCTCCGCGATGAGCATGAGATTCGCGAACAGTCAGCGCGAGTCCCAGGTTTCACGCACCATTCGCCGATAGCTGGGTTCGGGCTGTGGCTTGCGCCCGGTCAGCTTCTCGACGAACTCATTCACAGCCTTGACCGCCGCGGCTGATGCGGCTTTGTTGCTCGATTCGGGAAGTTGAACCTCCACCTCGAGATAACGCTTCGAGAATCTCCGGAGCAGCCCACGCGGCTTGTCCAGAGAAACGCACATCTCGTAGCCACCAACGTTGCCGCGGAAGTAATGGCGACGCTTGGTGTAGTACGGGACAGGCTCGCCATCGTTGGAGAGCATAGCCCCGGCCAGGGCACGAAGCGCGTCTTCCGCGTTGACCGTGTTCTCGCTTTCGCGCCGTACGAAGTCCGACAGAGCGCCAGCGATCGGATGTGACTTGTTTCCGAGAACGCAGGTGACGTTGGACCCGGCGACGGGGTGAAGCGAGGTTTCAAGCCGAATACGCTTGGTATCGACGGCGTTGGGCTGAATGAAATCGATGATGAGTGAGCTGCGTTCGCGCTTGAACTTCAAGCCCTTCAAACGCTTCTTCACCTCTTTCTCCTCAGCCTTGTTTAGCAGCGCGACCTTTAGTTCGATTTCGAGGTGCGGTGAATCAGCTTCGGCGGGATGAAGCTTCTGTTTGTCGGCCATTGGTCTCTCCATCAGAATTCCACGAGGGAATGCCAAACTCGCCAACGCAAAGTTGGAGAATTCAGCACGGTTGTGGTGGCAAGATAATTAGCTCGTTACTTGTAGTGGCTTTAGAAATAATCAGGATTAGATATCAAGAGACTAAAAAACACGTCGCGCGGATCGCAACCTTTAAGCCATGGTTACGATCACGTGAGCTTCGCTACCAGGCTCGGCAGAAACGTCGAAACCCGCCGTCATTGGCGGCTTACAGCCGTGAACCAGACCAACGGTGCAAACGAACCAGACCAGGCTTAATGACGGCAGCACGAACTTTGCTAAAAATCAGACTCGCGTCGCTCATACTAGCCTCGCCGAAATCTGAGCGTAAATAATCCGAAACGTTGACGCGAGCGTTAATAACGCTGCCAGCGAAGCATGCGCCCAGCTCGCATCCAAATGCGGGAGACTAAAGCTGCAGCGGAACACCCATAGCCTTTTCCAGATCGGCCCACGCAGTCTGGTATGCAACGACAGCGTCGAAATATGACGTCAAAATCTGCTGATATTGCTGCTTTGCCAAAATCGCAGTGGCGAGGTCCGACTTCCCTCGATCATAATCACGCCGAGCGATTTGGGACACCTTTGCCGCCATCGGCAACAAATCCCGCTGGTACTTCGAGATGTTCGCTCTTGCAACCGCAACTGACTCGTAAGACGTCACGACATCAGTTGCAACCTGAAATTGCAACTGCCGAATTTGATCGTAATCCTGCAAAAAAACTTCCCGGGCTTGCGTCGTTTCACCCTGGTGTTGATAGAAAACCGGCACTTCGAGAGACGCATTGATGTAACAGCCCGGCGAATTGGGAGTAATGCCGGGAAACAACCCGTACGGTTGGTGCTTTCTGAATGTCGTGAACTGATAACCCATCTCCACGAACAGATCCGGTATACGCTGAGAGCGGGCCACGGAAAGTGCTCTGCGGTCAGCAAACTTTTGCTGTACAGCCACTTTCAGATCTGGACGTTCTGAAAGCGCGACCGGAAAAAGTTCCTCCAGCGTCGGCAACTTTTTCTCAGGAGAAGGCACCAGATCTGTTCGTTGCGCAGAAAGTTTGAAGAGCCCGTTATCATCAACATCGATAACTTCGATCGCGCTCGGGACTTCACCGGTCAGCAGCGAAAGTGCCGCAGAGGCAGTCTGCAAGCGCGCCTGCGCCTGCATTCGCTGCGCTTCGAATTGCACCACGCCCAGTCGAGCCTGGAACACATCTGATTGCGAAACTTTCTTGTCAGCAAAACGCTTGTTAGTCACATCAAGCAATTCCTGCGCGACGTTGGTTTCTGATTCCACCAGATC
This sequence comes from Drouetiella sp., assembly GCA_036702965.1. Taxonomy (GTDB): domain Bacteria; phylum Cyanobacteriota; class Vampirovibrionia; order Obscuribacterales; family Obscuribacteraceae; genus PALSA-1081. Next base: position 62,491 of record DATNPZ010000003.1, on the reverse strand, counting down.
GGCGTAAGCCTCGGCTGCAGCCAGTTCTGCGTAAGCGCGACGAACTCGATTGTGAACATCGAAGACTAAAGCTGCGACTTGCAACTCAGACAAACGCAAATTGGCACGCGCCTGGTTTATCAGTTTCGTGCGCGTTCCGGCAGTTCTGAACTGATGCTGGAATCCAAACTGTTGCGGGTTTCCAGCGATGATAACTTGAAACGCGGGACCCCAACCATACTGCAAATTAAAATGTGGATTCGGTACAGCACCAGCTATGGTGACTCCAGATTTTGCAATGTCGACATTGTACTTAGCAGCGATCACTTCTCGGTTGTGTTGCAACGCTTGATCAAATGAAGCCCTGAGCGAGATCGTCCGCAGCGGCGCCTTAGGCGAAACTTCAGCCGTCACTGCGGAGGCAATTGTTGAGGACAAAAAAACAGAGCATGGAACAAACACACAGAAAGCCGGGTACCACCAGGGGTTACGGCATCTGGTCATTATCATCCACCATATTTTTGGTGCCTTCCAGTTCACTCTCTGGTATTTTATGCGGTGTGCGCGTCGTCGAAGCGGCTTGCTCACTGGCGTTCAGAGGCGCGCTTGGAGCAATCGGATTTGTGCCCGTATAACCTCGACGCAAAGTCGGGTCCAGATCAGAATCATGTTTTCCGACAAACATCGGAACACCAGCGTTATCCAGCACGTGCCAGACAAACCGAAACGGAGCTCCCGCTGCTGATTTTGGCGATGAAGCTGTTGTCGACGCCTCCAACTGTGCGTCCAGTTTCAAGTCGGATTTTGAGGCTGATGCGTCCAAATCTCGCGTCGACGTTCTGGGATTCAACTGAAAAAATGAGGCTACATCACCGCCACTATCTTGCGCAGAGCCTGCTGCAGACGCATTAGAACTCTGATCAGAAACTCCGTGCAACGGTAACGTCGTCGACTGCGGTTTAGTATCATCGGAGACTGAGCCGGCTGTGGATGGGAGGCTCGGCAAAGTTTGCCGCGTCTTCGGTGTCGGAGCCTGTTGAAGAGAAGTTGGTGACTCGATTGGGCCGAACATTTGAATCTTGCGACGAGGATTGTTTGCAGGAAAAATCCCACCAGTTCCGGCGAAACAAGGCGGCGCCATCTGCGGTATCACCACTGCTATGAGCACGAGTTTTAGGAACGAATTTAGCATCTAGCGCCGTTAAAGTGTGAACTGCACCCTTCTAAAGCATAAACACTTGCCGAGTTTTTCGCTGTCAAAAACCAGACCCAAGTGCATTAAAATGCTCTGATCTAGGCACATTCGAAAGACTACAGAAGGCGGATTGCGTTATTCCGAATCCGGTTTTTCTTCGGTTGTTGGAGTGCTGGGAGGAGGCGCAACAGGTGGCACAGAGACTGGAGGAGCAGTCTGCGCAGGCGGAGGTGCTTGTCTGACTGCTGGCACAGGCTCGGTGTAGTTCGGGCGGGCTTCGACAGCGTCACCGGTTTTCGGTGTCGAACCAGTCTCGACCTGCACCTGCGGTGGTGGCACTTCATGGGGTATCGACTCCAGTGTCGATGGTGAATCTACCGGCATCGGTGACATATCAGTCGACTCGAGATCGGTAGTGTTCATAGCGTTTCGCTTCATGTGCTTGTTGTGAACTTTCGCGACTGTGAACATCGGCACTGGTCTTGGTGGTGGTGCCAGATATGGTGCGTCTTCACTCGACAAGTGAACTTTATCGACAAGGATGTCGTCCTGGGCAATTATTGTCAAAGACGTGGTCAGGTTACCGATTGAGGCGTTCATGATCTGACCGACATCGCCCAAATCCGACTGCAGCATTTTTGCGTCAGCAGTTGAACCGTTCTGGGCGATGATTCGGGTCTTTGTGTAAATCGGAGCCTTTTCGTCTTTACCCAGTGTGCAGACGTAGCCGAGCTTACGCAGTGCCTGAGCTACTTTCCAACCAAATTGAGGATCACTGGTAGCGTTTTGAACGCAAACAGTCAAATTCTTTCTGCTAACAGGAACTTCGATGTCCGGATTAGCCAATCGAGCCGCTACATTTTTCGCTTCGTAACCTGTGACCCAGTCTCCATTTGGGGAGAACTCACCAGGCAACATGACGAATCGAATATTTTCTTTTGGAACACCATGCGCAAAATTCAAAGCTTCAATCAACTGCATTTGAGACATATCAGTGTCGATGTTCTTCTGCGCGATTCCCAGCAACGCAGGAACGTGAACCCATGAGCGGGGATCAAGCATCTTGCGACTTACAGCGTGCAGGAAAATTTGTTGACGTTGCACACGTCCGATGTCACCAAGATCGTCATGACGAAAACGCACGAAGCCCATCGATTGATTTCCGGTCAAAGTGTGAACGCCGGGCTCCAGGTCGATCTTCAACTTCGCAGTCCAGTCCATGTATGCCATTTTCTTCGGCACTTCCACTGTCACTCCGCCTAACTCGTTTACTAATTGAGTAAGCGCTTGAATGTTCATCACAACATAGTGGTCGATGTTTACGCCAAGAAGCTGAGTAACAGCGGTCTTCGCGTATTCAGGACCGCCGATTGCATTGGCAGAATTGATTTTTTGTACGCCATATTTTCCGATCACAGCTTCAGTATCGCGCGGTATATGAAGCACCGAGACCTTGTTGTTTGCTGGGTTTAAAAACACAAGCATCATCGTGTCTGAGCGACCGGTCAAAGTAATTTTGTCTGCATGTAGACGTCTACCGGAACCGTCATAAACCACGTCAACGCCCATGAACAGTACAGTTTCAGGCTGAGTAATTGTAGCTATCGGTGGCACGCCCGGCACAGTTATCTTGGGCATGCTCGGAAATGCAATCTGCTTATCCGGCTTGATGAAAGGATTGGGTGCGAAAAACAAGTACGCGATCGCGCACACGAGTCCGACAATAACCACCCACAATAATTGTTTCAAAACAGTTCTCGAGTTGCCACTACCAAATTACGCATGCTGCACGCTTTCTTGCTCTGCGGGCAGCCGATGTCTGAGAACCGGTCTCAAAATCAGAATGTCCATAATAGAGTCTAACCGGTGTGCCATCCTGAGTGCCACTCATCGAACACACCCGTGGCTGCAAATTATCCTGCGAAGTGCATGGCCAGGTCAATTGCAGATTAATGAGTGTATTTTTCGGAATTCAAGAGCGGAGATTGCGAAGTGCTCGAATCGCCCACGGACAGCGGTGTTCGCTAAATCCCAAAGAGTTGCCGCGCCCGACTTGTCAACATCATTAGTGAGAGGACGTTTAGTTAAATCGAGCAAGAAAGCAAGTTTCAAGCAGGCGACAGTCTGAATTTATAGACTAAAAGTTGCTGCACTTATTGCGGTTGCGCACGAGAATCGGTGGAAGAGTTCGAGCCCGTTCGGGACTGCCCCGCATTTTGGGTGGCGTCTAACGGCAATGTGGTGCCACCAAAGGTTGTGTGTTGCGACGGTTGATTACCTTGTTGTTTTGCCTGATTGCCTATCATCGTCCAACCGATAAAGATTGGCACCACGAGGACAATTAGGACAACAAACGCGACCATTAAAAAGCTACGAGAGCGCGGTCGCCCTTCTTCGAATTCATCGTCATAGTATTCTTCGTCATTCATCGGAGCGCGATCATCCGCATCATCGTAGGACTCTTCGTCTTCAGCTGATGAATACTCAGAGTCATAGCTCGATTGCACCATGTAAGGTTTGCCGAGAACTTGTCCACCATCAGTGCTTGAAAGTGGGCGACCTGTCAACTGCGTCTTCGGCGAGTCGTCATCGAAATACGGGGCTGGCGCTCTCTGTGGTTCTTCACTTGGCGCTGATGCTTGCAGGAATTTGCGCACTTCGGCAGATTGCCCCGATGGGCTTGCAGAGTCGCTATTGCCGATACCGACATGGGCGATGTCTTCATGTTGTTGCGCAAATTTCTGTAGTGCACTTCCGATGAATCGATGTTGCGTAGTCTTTGGGTCCGCAGGATGCGCAAGCTTTAGCGGTTCCACTGGAGTTGAAGCTACTTCGGCAGAAGAACCTCCATCACCAGCCATCGGGGACTGATGCGACATCTTCGCTGGCGGCGATTCAGACAACGAAAAATCAGACACCGCATTTGATGGCAAATTAGCGCTTGGTCCCAAGGCAGAATCCGAAAAAACCTGTGCATTCCGAGAGGCTACTGAATCTGCGACAACTGGCTGCTCGAAGCGCCCAGGCGTATTCGGAGAAGACATCGTATTCGGAGAAGACATCGTATTCGGAGAAGACATCGTATTCGGAGAAGACATCGGATTCGGAGAAGACATCGTATTCGGAGAAGACATCGGATTCGGAGACGACATCGGATTCGGAGACGACATTGTATTCGGGAACGACATTTCATCCCGAGACGGCACCGTATTCGGTGCCTGACTAGCCGGCACATCTTCTGGATCGGGATATGCAGCTAAAAGGGATTCGGGTAATCGAGCTTTAAGAAGAGGCGATGCAGCCTTGGTTCTGCTGCGATATTCTTTAGCCTTTTTCTCGATATCCGCCGCTCGCTGTGGATCGTTCAAATTGCGACGCAAGAGCAAAGCGTAGCTTTCCATCATGCTGCCAATTAGTGGATGCGCCGGTCCCGGCCATTGCAAACCTTCACCGATCGCAGTCTGATAAGTACTTCCGGCTTCTTCAAACTGCTCCAATTTCTCTTGCGCTTTCGCGACCTTAAAAGCGATTGCTTGCGTGTCTTCGTGATGAAGTCCACGGGTGCGGCAGCGCAAACCATATAAACGGCTATATGTGCTTAACGCTTGCGCATACTTTTCGCGCGAAAAGTAAATATCACTCAAACGCAACATGCAAGCATCCACATCTGGATGAGCTTCTGCATACGAGCGAAACAACATAGCCAGGGCTCGCTCGTACATCGGCTCTGCTTCAACAATTTTGCCTTTCCGAAAAGTCATATCGGCAAGTACAAGTGACTCAGCCACTTGCCGCAAATCCTTCTCGATATCTTTACCAGGCATTCTGTTGTCCGCTTAAGCAATGCACGTTTATACAATACCGAAAAATAGACGTGTTCAGCTACTCAGCGCTGAGCATTATCAAAATCCTTTCTACAATCTCTGGTGCGGTCCAGCTTTTTTCAGGTCAACCATCATGTGCGTACTTCGCATCAAAGCTGCCACCTGATGGTCATGTGTGTAAACAGTAGTTTCGACCACCGTCATTCGTCCTTTGCGTATTACCTTCGCTTCAGCCATCAACGGTCCAATTGGATCGTTAGTCAAAAGATTCACACTCAATTGAACAGAGTACGGAAAGCGCTTGTCAGGCTCGTTATGCGCTTCATGCATTGGACCACCATGAATAGCGGCGCTCGCAGCTTCGTCTGCCAGCGTGACGATGGCACCTGCATGGTAGACACGCGTCGGTTGCATCACCGCCTCTGTTAAGGGCAAAAGCGCCTTTGCGTAGCCCTCGCGCACTTCCAACATTTGCCCACCAAGAGCGCTCAACATCGTCCATTCATATTTAGGTGCCAAAATTTGTCTCCTCGAAATCTGCGCACATGATACAGACAATCGAAAAAATTTTTTCGCATTTCGGAATCATTCATTCAAACTCGTCGTCAACAGAGACAGGCGAGTTTGCCAGAGAGCACTGACCGACTTTTTCGAGGCAGTAATAACAATGAAATTTACGGCTATTCTGCCAGCGGCAGCGCTGCTGGTTTTGCTTGTGCCTAGCAGCGCATTCAGCAAAAACTATGACAATTACAACAATCTCGTTCAACTCGGACCAGCTCAAGCTGGCTCTCTGACACCATTTAGCACGGTCAGCACACCGAGTTACTTGAGTGGTGGCGTCAATCAATTTTCCAATGGTTATGACCCGCTCGCTAACAATTTCGCGCAAGGCCAACTCGATGTTTATGGCAACCCAGTTCCGTACACAGGGAACGTAAACATCAACAATCTTGCAGCCGGTGCGATGAGCAATCATCATCAGTGCAACAGCCCACGAAGACAATTGGAACGTGCGCTACAAGCACAAGGCATCGATCCAATGTCGATTGCGTACTCGAGCGGCTACAACAGTGCACTGAACAATCCAGCGATCAATCCATTCGCTAATCCCTATGCGAACGGATACAACAACGTTCCTTACGGCAACCCTTACGCGAACGGTGCAATGCCGAATCCAAATATGAATCCATACATGAACGGAAGTGCAAATCTTCCCTACGGTTATCCAAACGCTGGCGCTTATCAAAACGCAAATTTGAATCCATATCTAACAAACGGAATGTACAACGGCAACCCAAACAGCTTTATCAACAACGCTACTAGTGCAAGCAATCTGAGCAGGCTTGGTAGCGTTCTCAGTGGCAGCGGGCTCGGCAACTTAGGCAACTACGCTTCAAATGGCAACCTAAATGGCGGAAGCTTAAGCAGTCTGCGTGGCCTTTTGGGCATCTGAAAGTTGGGCAGATGCAACCAGGCGGGGCGCCCTCGAGGCGCCCTCCACTTTTACTAGGTGTAGACTTTCGAACACATTTCAAAATGAAGTGATTAAATCTGCGTCGATCTAGGCAAAGCCGTACTAGGATTGATATGTCCCCGCAGATTGCCTAGCGATGAGTCAAACGAGCACAATTGACGTATTTTTCGTTGAAGACAACGAAGTAATCCGCTTTCAACTCAGGTCTTTTCTGAAGAAAGTGCCAGATTTTTCTTGCGTCGGTGAAGCCGGGGATGGAGCGGTAGCCAAAGAAAAAATCAAGGCTGCCAGCCCGGCTGTAGCGCTTGTTGACATTGGATTGCCGGGTCTAAACGGAATCCAACTGACGAAACACTTAAAAGAATCGCTGCCAAATCTTCGCGTTCTAATGCTGACTGCCAGTGACAGTCCTAGTGACATATTTGATTCGCTGGACGCAGGTGCAGACGGTTATGTACTTAAAGGCGATTTCTCCATCAACTTGGAGATGGCCATTCGCAGTGTCAAAGTCGGGGCTGTTTGGCTCGACCCAGGTATCGCTCGTCAGGTATTGGAAATTACCAAGCGCCCACTCTCTCCAGCAGTAGAACGCGCGCTAGATCCGATGGCGCCGCAATTATCGCAGCACGAAGAACAAACATTGAATGAAGTTGCTGCCAGTAACTGCAAAGACGGAGTTTGTTTGATCGACCCTGGATTTTTGAAAAAGTTGAAACGTTTTTCGCAAACAGGAAATCATTCAGCAATCGAAGCGCCAACGCCTCAAGCTTCGAGTTCGACCGACAACTAGAGGGCACCCGCAGTGCGTTTAGACAAATGGCTGAAAGTTTCGCGTCTCATAAAACGTCGCACCGTGGCTCAAATGGCTTGCGATCAAGGGCGAGTTTTTGTGGATGAAAAACCGGCGAAGTCGTCAACCGAAGTGAAGATTGGCACGAAGGTTCATTTGGAATTGGGTTCGCGCGCTGTGACAGTTCAAGTCGCATCGGTGCCACCAGGTGCAGTGCCTGCGCAAGACGCATCCAAGCTGTACGAAATGATTGAGGAGATTCGTCGTCCGCCTGAAGTGCTCGACTGGATTCCAGACGACGAAGACGAATAAACTCTAGAAGTTGTAATTCTGAATCAAGAGTTCGGGCGTGGGTTGCGCTCCGCGGCGCATTGCCCGGCGTTGATAACGATCCATGTCATTGAAAGAATTATTCCGTCTCTGGAAACGACCGTATGGGCGCATGAAACCTTGGTTTTGTTGGTAGCCGTTAGGGTTGTTGTAACCGTATCCGCCGCCATTTCGATAACCGTTTTGGTACGAATTATTCTGATAGCTGCTGTTTTGATAGCCGTTATTCTGATAGCCGCCGTTCGGATAACCGTTGTTAAAACTTCCGCCCGCTCCACCATTTTGGAAACCGCTGCTTGGATAGCCAGCTGGCGCGCCGCCGTTCTGATAGCCGCCGTTCTGCGACCCGCCGCCTGGGAAACCGCCGCCCGGAAGACCACCACCGGGGAATCCACCACCGGGGAATCCACCACCTGGGAATCCACCGTTCTGACGCATGGCCCGCGCTTGCAGACGTGCTTGTCTGCGCTCATCACGAGCTTTCTGTTGAGCAACATCCAACTGCTGTTTATTACTGCGTCCTAAAGTCGAGGCATTCGTCTGGGCGACTGCATCCTGGATGGAGCTGTTCGACAAATCAAAATGCCGACCATTGGCAAAATGCCTGATACCGCTTGAATCAACCTGCGGCGAAGATGTGTACTGGTCTGGTTGACTGAGCGCGTCGGTGGGATTCAAATTTAGCAAAGGATTCGGGCGTTGCTGCGGCAATTGTTGCTGCACAGAAATACCGCCTGATGCTCTGTTCACTCTGAACGAAGTGTCTGGCGGAGGCAACATAGCTTGCGGCTCCTTCAGCCGAGGAGTCGTTGTTTGCCAACTGGTCGGCGCGGGTGGAAGTCTGAAAGATGGAGCAGGCATGCTATCTGCAAGAGACATCGAAGCATTGCCGAACATAACAAATCCCGCGAGCAAAGCTTTAAAAGCAATCCGTTTAGACATCATGCATGCCTCGTGCGAGATAAAGCTGCGGAAGCGGGTTTAGCGTTTTTCGCAGGCAGAGATTTGTGTTGAACTTGCACCGGATCTGGTGCTTTGAATTGCGGCGCATACTGGTTGATCGAAGCGGCAACTGATGGTCCCAACCCCGCTTCGCTCAATTCATCGAAAGAAACGGTGTGGACGTAATGATACTTGGCACCATCGGCAACGAGGTTTTGATCCAGGTCGAGCAAATATTCTTCGCCCCGTTTTTCGCGAGCACCGATCTGACAAAAAATAACTGTGACTTCTCCGGGATTGTTCATGCGGCGACTGGAGCTTATCAACTCGTTGCGAACCAACGGTGGTTCGAAGCGAGGGAATGGCACTCCATCGGTAACAATGACTATCACCAGAGGTTTGGTATTGGTTTGGCGATGTGCGAAATAGTTATCGAGTCGCTCGGCCAGCGGTTCATACAATCGAGTTCCGAACTGGTTTTGAACGTTATTGAACATGTAGTCGATGTTTTGCGCAGAGGCGTGTTCAAAGACATCATATTCGGTGGCAAACGGAACGATGGTCAAACCAGCCTGCGAGTATGGAGCCAACGTGTTAGCTAACGACGAAGCTTGAAGTCCGCACCATGCCCAACGCGAGAGCCCGTCTGGACAATCCTTCGTGCGCATCGACATCGAGCGGTCCACAATCAATTCGAGATTGTAGTTGGCAAGCCTGCGATAATTTTGATCCGCACGCAGAGCAAACTGATTTACCGCCGCGCTCAACGGTTTGGACTTATCGACAACGGCTTTCTCTGGAACCAATGTGTTATCCGCATAGCCAATCTGCTGAACACCCAGCGCAAAAGGCTTGGTTGGAGTGTTGTCGCGTTGCGGAGTTTCCGAAAGCAGCTTCGGAGCAATCTCCTTCAGATGAGCGCGAAAAACATTTCCGTTCCGTGAAATCGTGACATTGAGCGCGTTGCCCTGCAAATGCGCATCGAGGATTCGGTCACCCTTGTGGATGCCACAATCGAACGCCGCCGTGCCAGGCAGGATATCCATCACGGCAATCTGGTTAGCGGAATTCTGACCTACGAGCAATCCCATCTTCTGCTGAATCTCGTCGGACAAAACACCAAAGGCGCCGACTCCGCCGTGCAGCATCTGGCCTCCGGATGCACTTGCAGCGGAAGCATCTTGAGTGGAAGATTGATCGTCTCCGTCGGCGGCAGCGCGAACTGCAAGCGAACTCAAACTAGTAGATAGCAGCGCCGTAAGCGCAACGCTCGTCAAAACTAGTCTGCGCATCTGCTTCACGGCAACACCTTCGCGTAGAGCTGTGACGGACCATCTGTATCGTTTCTACAAAACATTTGAGGGGGGTTTTGTGAAGTCCGACACTTAATTCCGATCTATTTTCATTAAATCGCGATTTGGTCCTGCCTGCTAACGCGCTCGGCGCATTAACGACGTCGACTATAGAGTACTTTTAGTGAGCCTGAGAGCGTCCCGCAACCTGCGAACTTCTACCAGCGCTATGAGCTAAAGTTTGCGAAGCAACCGAAGTTGAAACAGCATTCGCCATCTTATCCACCAGCTTGATTGAACCCCGCCCAGTCAGATGTACTGTGTCGCAAAAATCCTTGTCCGCAAACTCGTTGGTATCGAATAGATCCACAAATTGCGCGTTGTACTGTGCCGCGTGTTTTTTGATATCCGCTTTGTACATCTCCCAAAAGTTTGGCATCATCGCATTCAAGTTATCCTTGCGAAGCGGCATATTCACGAGGATTACGTTGACGCCTCGCTCATGGGCGAACTTGAGGATGTAGTCCAAATAATAAAGTTGCGCGTTATAGATTTTCGGTCGAAAGGGCTGATAGCAAAATTGATAACACTGGAAATTGTTGATGTGCTCGATCTTGTTCACATCCTCAGGAGGCAAATTGAGGTGGTCGGGATAATCGAATGCACTTGTTCTAATACCGACGACTCCCGGTGTCAGGGGATGTTCGACAGTTGGAACGTGCGCTTCGAGCACAGGCAACGAGGTCTCGCGCCATTTTCTTTGGAAGATCGTCGCAAGCTCCGTTTTGCAATTTCCCAGCGCCGTCAATCGATCGTAAAAGTCTTGAAGAAAGAAACTGAATTTTTCTTCTTTGGTAATACGCGCATTGGGAGCCAATTCTCCAACATCGCTGATGTGGCTCATTAACTCGAAAGGTTCTGTCGCATACGGCGCGTCGAGCAGGTTATCCAGAAAGTCGCGCGGCGCTATTGTGTAAATGATCGTGGAAGGCGTTTTGTCTCGCAGTAGCGCATTCACCAAGACTGCGGCATCTGAAGCATGCATTCCAGGCAAGTTGAACGCATAGGTTTTGATTGGAACACCAGTGTTTGCCTGAATCGCGTCTTCCAAATGACGGGAACGATTGTGCTTAGTGACATTCACCGTGCGATTGAGGTAAGTCGATTCACCTTCGTTGACGATGCGAGTAAGCAGTGAGGACCCGAACATGACCACATCGGGCGTGTAAGGCAGCTCTCGATAGACTTTCGTTTGCCACCAGGTCCATCGATGATTTGCTGCTTCGAACCGGTCGAAGCGCCCCGAATCGGCATACGCGCGAAACGACAAATCTGCACAGGCGAATAAAAGCAAAGCGACGAGCGCCCTACTCCTGAAACCCTTGAAGGACTGGCTGAATCGAATCGTCAAAGTCCCCTGCCTCGCCCCAGACATTAGCACAGCCACTTGGAAATTACCTTGGGAGGGACTCAGACTGGCAGGCGCTGCCCTAGCGCATCTCTCTAGACATTTGATTTGGATTTGACTATTGACAACACCCCGCTAGTTGGATTTGGGTGCGATTGCCACTTTTAACTCAGTCCATCATTGGTTTCGCAAGCAACTTAAGCCAGGATTGAGCCGTTATAGTCCAGGTTTTACGCAATAGAAGCAGCGGCGTTAAAGAAAGACCCAGATACTTTCTCAGAAACCAATCCTGACCAGGAAGGTCAGGAGGGCTAGTCAAACTTTGGATAAATCGAGAATCAATTCGGTTGGTCAACAGGAAAGGCTTCACGATGACTTACACAAACGAAGGACCTCGCTGCAAAAGTGCCTGGTCCAAGATACTGCGGACCATCTTTATGGTGGCTACGACTGTTCTGCTCGCGTATCTCTATCAAACGAGAGCCAAGAATGATGCGGACGGATACGGACTGGCATTAATGGTGATGCTGATTGCCGCAGTGCCGCTATTGGTCGGCTGCTCGGCTCTCTCTTTCGCACTCAGAAGGACGCGGGCTGGCGCAATACTCGGCGGGATTGCACTCGTCGTCTTTGTCTTCATGAGCACTCTTGTTGTTCTGAGCTAACAAGACTCTCCGGTGCCGTGAAATTGAAAATGGGACGAGAGAACAATCATCTCTCGTCTCGAACCTTCTCACAAACACTCCAAAATCGGTCATTTTATGGATTTCAAATATGAAAGGGACACTCCCCAAAAACCAAAAAACGCGATTCTATTAAGTCATATAGTTATAAAGTTACAACAGCAGCATGAGGGTCCCCCCAAAAAGTAGACAGTGGTTTAGGCAGGGATCCGCTTCTTAGGTAAAATAACCAAGGAGCGCACCATGACCAAGAAAAACAAGTCCGATGAGTACCCTTTAGAGTTCAGAGAAAACGCTGTGCGACGTGCCAACGGGTAGATTGTCCAGTGAGTCGTTGGCATGAATTGTCGCTGGCAACCGGACGATTAGAGTCAGTTCGTTTTAGCGCGAAGTTGCTAAGCTAGTTTTATCGAACTTTGAAGGCGCGAAATATGACCAGAGCAAAATTTGCAATTGCCGGTATCGTCGTTTTGATGACCACGACGGGCTCTTCATCAATAGAAGCGCAAGGCTTGAAAGGCGCGCGGATGCCAGAGAAAATCTTGGGACGACTGCTTTATGTGACCGGAACAAACGATCAAGAGCGCTGGAAAACTTTCCTTGATGCCCAGCCCAAGCTCGTTGGCATGTCGTTCGATGCAGTCTGCAAGCAATTTGGCGCGGGTCCTATTACCGCGCCCGATCGCTCTTACGTCGAATATGGACTGACGGATGAACCAGTGAAATCAGGTACAAAAGGCAATACCTGGCTACATTTAAAAATATTTTTCCGCGATGGCATAGCTCACAAGTACGTCGTAGAAGCTATCCAGTAGCCTAAATATCTTCGCGTTTGTGACCTGCAGCCACCCAATACTTGATACGTTCGAGCTGCTCCTAATCCATGTATTCGCGCAGTCGGCGACTGCGGTTTGGATGACGCAGCTTACGAAGTGCTTTTGCTTCGATTTGTCTGATGCGCTCGCGGGTCACGCCGAATAGCTGTCCTACTTCTTCTAGAGTGCGTTGGCGACCATCATCCAACCCGAATCTCAGACGAATCACATCACGTTCTCGCGATGACAAACCTTCCATGACTTCGATGATGTCTTCGCGCAAAAGTTCTTGCGTAACGGAGGTTGCAGGCGTGTGACTGTTGTTGTCTTCGATGAAATCGCCTAGCTTGCTGTCTTCCTCTTTGCCCACTGGAGTTTCAAGAGAAACTGGTTCCTGAGCCACTTTCACGATGTCGCGCAGTTTGCTGACCGTGATTTCCATTACCGCAGCAATTTCTTCTTCGGTTGGTTTACGACCTTTTTCTTGCGCAAGCTGACGAGTGATCTTTTTCAACTTATTGATGGTTTCAACCATGTGCACTGGAATACGGATAGTTCTCGCCTGGTCAGCAATGGCGCGCGTGATCGCTTGTCGAATCCACCAGGTCGCATACGTGCTGAACTTGTAGCCCCGCTCGTAGTCGAATTTTTCTGAAGCGCGGATGAGACCGAGATTGCCTTCTTGAATCAAATCCAGGAACTGCATGCCACGTCCCACGTACTTTTTGGCGATAGATACAACCAAACGCAAGTTTGCTTGTACGAGTTTGCGTTTTGCGATGGCACCATCTGCGCCACCAGCTTCCATTGCGCGAGCCAATTCAATTTCTTGCGCCGCGGTCAACAACGGAATGCGTCCGATTTCTCGAAGATACATGCGTACAGGGTCATCAGAAGACAATCCGCGGGAAGCTTGTTCGGTAAAGCGCTCAGAATTCTCTTCTACTTTTTCTTCTTCGCCGAGATAGACCGGGTCATCATCATCCGAATCCGAAGAGTCGTTGCGCTCGCTACGGTTGCGTGCCATCGGCACGTCGTCATCGTCACCGTCGACAAGCAATTCTTCCAACCCGGTGCGTTCGCGGGCTTGCCCCGCCTCTTCCATTTTGTCCAACTTATTGATGAACGTATCTTCTTTATCGGTGCTATTCGCCACGCACTGGTCCCCGTGTTGTTGGTGCCGTTTAGGCTTCCATGTCCGCTTCGATTTTTCGCTTCAGCTCATCCAGATCTTCAAGAGTCTCGATTCCACGCATAGCGTTTTCGAGCTGCTTCAAGTAGATAATTCTACTCTGCAACGCATCCAAATCACTCTCATCTTCAGCAGACGACAGCAGAGTTTTCAGCGTGGTCAGCAGTCGGAAGATTCGCTCACGCAAGAGTCGCTCTTTGAAGTGCAGCAGCAATGTTCCGATTGGAGAGTTTTGCTTCCTCAGCTCGTCAACGCGCTCCAGAACTTCAACAAACGCCGCTGAAACTTCTGGCTCCGGCGCAAACTTATCCATCAGTCGATGTTGAAGTTCATCAACAGTCTGGAAATTTTTCCCCACGCCTTCAACAGTCTCTTTGATAAATTGATGCACTGGAGTCAAAAAATACTCATTGTGCAATGCAATCGTTGTGCGCTCATGATCGTCTTTCGATGTGAAGAAGAGAGCCAACAATTGTTGTTCAGCTTCGGTATGTCCCGATTTTATTGAACTCTTCTGACTTGCTCTTGGACGCGGTGCTCGCTGGTTCTGAGCATTCATGCCGATTCTGTTGTGAGTTCTGTATGCGTTGACATCAGACTGCAGATTCTCTTCGAGCACGCCAACTCTCATAGCCCAAATTCGAATATATTCCGTGCGTTTAACGCTATTTGCAATTGGCGCGAGAATTGGCACAACAGCGTTAGCTGCCTCGATTTTTCCTTGAGGTGTGCTCACATTGAGTTGCTCGATTGCTTGCTCCAACTGGTAATCGATCAAAAGCGGTGCATTCGCGATAGCGGCAGCAAATGCTTCAGGTCCACCTTCTGAGCGCAAGCATTCATCAGGATCTTTCGCGCCGGGAATGCGAATGACGCGCAATTCAACTCCTGCATACTCACCGATTTGTTGCAGTGTTTCGGCACCGCGCTCGACTGCTTTCATGCCCGCAGAATCCGCGTCAAAGGCTAGATACACCCGCTTCGAGTCAGTGAATTGAACTAGCGCTCTCGCTTGCTGCTCGGTTAGAGCTGTTCCCAAAGTAGCAACGGTGTTGGTGAATCCGAATTGATGCGGAGTGATTGCATCGAAATAGCCTTCGACTACAATGACCGAATCCCTTGCTCTAATCGAATCTCTCGCGACATTGAAAGCATAGAGGTGATTGCCTTTTGTGTAGATTGGTGATTCCGGAGAATTCACATATTTGGCATCATCATTGCCTAACGTTCTGCCACCAAATGCGATGACACGACCTTGCTTGTCGCAGATTGGAATCATCAGACGATTGCGGAATAGATCGTAGAAGTGATTCGAGTCAGCCTTGCGTCTCACCAAGCCAGCTTCTTCAAGAGTTGCCGGCGCAACTTTCGTTGTAGACGTGAGGTAATTCAGCAAACCGTCCCATGTTGGACCGGCGTAACCGATTTTAAATTGCTCGATTATCTCTTCTGGAATTCCACGCTTTTCCAAATAATCCCGCGCAACGACGCCATGAGTCGGGTCCTTCATCAAGTTGATGAAATACTGACTTGCCTGCTGGTAGAGCATGAGGATATGCGCTTTTTTGTCGTACTCCTCACGCTGTTCGGTGTTTTCAGGAATCTGAATTCCATACTTCTGAGCCAGCTCCTTGACTGATTCTGGGAAGTTCAGACCTTTGATTTTCATCAAGAAAGTGAAGACGTTGCCTTTTTCACCACAACCAAAGCACTTGAAATAGCCTTTGTCTGCGTTCACCGAAAAGGAACCGGATTTTTCTTCGTGAAAAGGACAACGACCAAAATGGTTCGCGCCCTTCCGCTGCATCGTCACGTGCTCGGAAACGACCTCGAGAATATTCGCGCGACTGCGAACTTCCGCAATAAAGTCATCAGGCAGATTCAAGACAGCCTCCACTCAAAACAGCACCGCACCAGCACTGCACTTTGGCGGTTCGGCGCGATTATCAACTCCCAGTTTTATAACATGCTCGACCGCCCCGCCTTCCGCCTGACAGGTTAATTTCATAGACCCAAATATGTGTTTTCCAGTAATATGTCCATCGCTATCATCACCGCATGTCGAGGAGCAGGTTTATGAAAACCCTGATCAAGAACGGACGCATCGTTACGGCAGTAGATGACTACCACGGTGACATCTTGATTGAAGATGAAATCATCACTGTGATCGGAAAACAGCTCGACATGGAAGCTGACAAAGTCATCGATGCGAAAGACCGACTTGTCATTCCCGGTGGCATCGACGCTCACACTCACATGGACATGCCATTCGGAGGCACCACCTCGGCTGACGACTTCAGAACGGGCACCCTGGCGGCTGCTCATGGCGGGACGACAACTATCATCGACTTCGCGATCCAGAACAAAGGCAAGTCGATAATCGAAGCGCTGGATACCTGGCACGAAAAGGCAGCAGGAAAAACAGCGATTGATTACGCTTTTCACATGATTGTGACGGACTTGCCTGTCGAACGGCTAAAGGAAGTCAAGCGCTTAATCAACGATGAAGGCGTCACTAGCTTCAAAATGTTCATGGCTTATCCAGGCGTTTTGCTTGTCGACGATGCCACTATTTTCCGCGGCATGAACTTCGCCGGTGAGCACGGCGGCTTGGTTTGCATGCACGCAGAGAATGGAGTCGTCATTGACGAAATCGTCCGAAACGCGCTCGCCAAGGGGCACACCGCACCAAAGTATCATGCCCTGACCAGACCAACCAAAGCGGAGGGCGAAGGCGTAAACCGCGCCATCGCGATTGCAGAGATGGCTGAATCACCGGTCTACATCGTGCACTTGAGCTGCCACGATGCGCTGAAAAAAGTGAAAGAAGCGCGCGACGAAGGCATTCCAGTGTTCGCCGAAACTTGCCCTCAATACCTTTTCCTTGACTACAGCTATTATGAGCGCGAGGGATTCGAAGGCGCCAAATACGTGATGACACCTGCGTTACGCGATAAATGGCACCAGGATGAATTGTGGAAAGGCATTCGCATGAACGACCTGCAAGTCATCTCAACTGACCACTGCCCGTTCTGCATGAAGGAACAGAAAGAACTCGGCAAAGATGATTTCAGCAAAATTCCAAACGGTGCTCCGGGCGTCGAGACGCGCATGAGCCTCGTCTACAACGGCGGCGTTGTGCCTGGGCGGATAAGTTTGAATAGATTTGTTGAGGTCACTTCGACTGCGCCAGCAAAAATCTTCGGACTCTTTCCCCGTAAGGGAACCATCGCTGTCGGCTCGGATGCGGACATCGTAATTTTCAACCCAAATAAAAAGATGACTATAAGCGCGCAGACACATCACATGAATGTGGATTACAATCCATATGAAGGCACTACCGTGCAGGGCGTGCCCGAGACTGTTCTATCGCGTGGCAAGGTCGTAATCGAAAACGAAAAGTATGTTGGAAAAGCCGGTGACGGCAAGTTCTTGAAGCGATCGACAGTGTCGCACAAGATTCAACAAACACCCGCAGCGGTGCACTAGTTTGCAAGATGTTCACATAGATACGGTAGAGATCAATTAGAGCAAGTTTTTCTGGGTAATAACATTTAGGCGGCAAAGGGGATCAAGGGGGCACGACATGGGCTTTACACAAGAATTCAACAGATTGGTTACCGAGGAACGAAATACCAAAACAATGGATTTGGATGTCCTCGACACCAACGAACTAGTAGAGAGAATTCAAGCCGAAGATTTTGAGATCGCAAAAGGTGTTCAAGCTGTAGTTCCTGAAATCGCGAAGGCTGTCGACATCATCACCGAAAAATTGAAAGACGGTGGACGGTTGATTTACTTCGGAGCAGGAACGAGTGGTCGCTTGGGTGTTCTGGATGCAACTGAATGCCCACCAACATTTGGTGTGGAAGCTTCAGTTGTTCAAGCCTACATCGCAGGCGGTAAGGATGCGATGTTCCGCTCGTTTGAAGATGCTGAAGACTCCAAAGAAATGGGAATTCAGGATTGCGTCAGCGCACAAGTCAGTGCACGCGACGTTGTAATTGGTATCACTGCCAGTGGCAGAACACCTTACGTCAAAGGTGCTTTGCAAAAGGCAAGAGAGCTTGGTGCCGGAACAGTTGCCATCGTCAACAACTTCGAAAGTTCATTGATCGAAGACGCAGACGTGGTGATCGCTGCGGTTGTAGGACCGGAAGCATTGACCGGCTCAACCCGCATGAAGGCTGGAACTGCACAGAAGATGGTGCTCAATCTGATCACCACTTGCACGATGGTTCGTCTCGGAAAAGTCTACGAAAACTTGATGATTGACTTGCGCCCAACCAATGAAAAATTGAGAGAGCGCGCTGTTTCGATTATTTCGATTCTCGGCGACGTTCCACGACATCTCGCTGAAGGCGCTCTCGTGGCTTCACACGACCGCGCTAAGACAGCGATTCTCATGGTCAAGCGCAAACTGGGACGCGCCCAGGCCGAGCAGTTAATCACCAAATGTGGTGGCTCGCTGCGCCGAGCATTGGTCGCAGAACTGAACAGCTAAACGACTTCGCAAATTGCCGATCGACAATTTCAGCACAGTGGTCCAGTCCGCCGTTGGAGAGCATCTCCCGGGCTGGACCTTCGTGTCGAAAGACAGTTTCGACAGCTCAAATCACAGCTCTCAGCGATTCTCGAAGAAAATCGCTCCAAACCTTTACGTCATTCTCGATTTCGAATCTATAAAAGACCATCGTTTTCACATGGAATACTTGCTTGCTTACGACGCTGATTTGCATCGAGAAAAGCAGGTGCATTACGAGTTCTTCATCGCCACTGCAATCAACGTCAGCCTTGAAGGCAGGGCGCTTTACCAGGCGTTAAAAACCGAGTTCCCAGCGATTGAATCCACAATTGAAGAATCCGGCGCAGAATTTATTGATGCAGCCAGCTCCATCAACAAGCTTATGGATAATATTTTTCAGGAGTACGAGCGTTGGCTAAATTCCGCGCCCGAGGAGTTGCAGAACCTGACTTCTTTTTTGGCTAGCCGCGGCTTAGAAGATGGCGTCAGCGAAGCAACCGAAAATGAGCAAGAAGCCGCTTTTGGCGCTGCTCAATATCGATCTTTCGAGCAGCACTTAATCCAGCATAAGCTGCTGAATGGGCCGCAGTGCTCCATTTTTCTCAATCAATTTTGGCTCTACTCACGCCCGAATCAACAATAAGCGTTCCGATACGGACAAGCTTTCCGATACGAAATTAAACGCCCTGCTAAGGACTGAGTGGATTTTTCTTCTCGTCTTCGATCAACCAGTCGAAGTTATTTGGTTGCTTGGAACGCAACGCCTTCGCCTCCGCCAGTTTGCCTGTTTTGGTGAGGTAAGAAATCAACCGCTTTCGAACTGCGAAAAAATCGTCGCTATTTTTACCTTTTGAACTTGCGACGATGTCGCAAAGTTTGCGAGCATTTGCTTCGCCTTTTGCGTAGAGAGCACGGTCGTCGTCTCCAGCCAACAGCGAAAGCAACACCTCAATCTCTGCCTCCACCGGTGGTGGCTTTTTCGTTGAAGCAATTGCAAGCGCCTTTTCGCCGGTCTGGTCGAGGGCGTCGTAATTAGCAGCCCAGAGCTGGGCTGCGGCAATTTTGGCCAGGGCTCCAACTTCACCATATTTTTTCGTCAGCTCCACTTGCACTTTTTGAAGCATTTGAGGTCTTTTCAATTTTTCCTGCACAACTGCCAATGCACACTGCACACGAGGATAGGTCTGAGATTGGGGCGTCATAGACGCGAGCAATTTGGTCAGGACCTTCTCAGCATTCTCAGGCTCACGAAAATAAATATAATTACGCGCTCTGTCGTAGCGGCGGTGCTCGATCTCCTGCTTGTTCGGTGCAACTAAATCACCGAGATCTAGCGAAGTTGACTCGTATTTATCGAAATTTGCACGCCGTTTGTCCATCTCCAAGCGCCCGTCAAAGCTGCTCCTGTACGCCTCACTCAGAAATTTGACACTCACCAAAACCTCGGGGTCGTACTTTCCAGTCGCCTTGAGTTTAGGTAACTCAGTCTGAATGTGCTTGGTGAGAGGCGCAGCGATATTGAATTTGTATTGATGAACGTAATCGGTAGCCATGCGAGCTTCGACATCAAGCGTCGAACTTACATCTTGCGCTGGAATTAGTTTCAGAGCCTGTGCGTAAAGCCCGATCGCTTTGTTATCGTCGCCGCCGACATCCGCAACCTCACCAGATTTTTTCAAAGCCTGCCAGGAATCATTTCCAGCGGCAAAAGCCTGCGCGCTAGTTAGCCCGGTCGCGAGCGACAACATAATTGCGATTCGTTTGAAAGCCGTCAAGACCAGTCAGTTCACCGATCAAACACCAATTTACCAAGGCTATCACAAAACCAAAAACCGTTCCTGAGCATGACACGGAATTACGACAGGGGTGATTACACCACTTCAACTGAAGATATTATTCGACTCAGCCAGTTTTGACTTGTACCATAATGCAAGAGTCCCAAGAAACGCAAAAACGCCGCTAACCTCGTAATCGGAGGCATTTATGACTGCGCCTATCTCCACGTCTGACTTCAGCGTTCTC
Organism: Drouetiella sp.; assembly: GCA_036702965.1. Lineage (GTDB taxonomy): Bacteria > Cyanobacteriota > Vampirovibrionia > Obscuribacterales > Obscuribacteraceae > PALSA-1081. The sequence continues at coordinate 42,017 of DATNPZ010000003.1, read as the reverse complement.
GTTGCAGGAGCGCTCTGCGAGAACGGAGCCGATAGAACGACGCTACACCTCGACCCAGATGCGTTTGCAGTGAGAAAGAAAGACGGCACGGGCAAAGTACTCAACTCACTGTATCTAGGCAACTTCTATAAGTCCTACAAAAATGCGAAAACAGCGGAAGAGCAAAAGCAGGAGATCGACCGCATCGTAAATTTCTGGACTTCAACCACAGAGACATTCGATGACGAATCGTTCGAGGACTGCAAGCACAAACTTCGTCCGGTTATCCGTGAGCGAAGATACTATCCAATCGAAGACGAAGGCGAGGAGCCTGGTTTCGCACAAAGCACAATCGGAGACCACCTGGCACTGCTCTTGTGCATCGACCAAGAGCACTCGATGTCGCTGGTGACCAACTCGCGCTTCGAAGCGCTTGGGGTAAGTTGGGATGAGGCTCTGGACGCGGCTATGGACAATATGCTTGCGCGTCCATCCACATTGTGGCGCGTAGAAGAGAATGAAAATAATCCCGCAGATTGCATCTACATTTATGAGAGCGATGACTCGTATGGCTCATCAATACTGGTATTTCCGAACCTCATATCCGATCTGAAAGTACTTGGTCAACAGCTTGTTTTCACGCCAGCTAAAGGCGTCGTGCTCGTTACCGGAAGTGACTGCATTTTTGGGCTGCAACGGGCACTGGAGCTATTCGAGGAGTGTAAATCCCGACACGATTACATTCGACCAGAGATGCTCAGTTTGGACCAGGACTTGAACTGGTATCACTGCGAATTAACCGACGAACATTGCCTTTACGACGACTTCAACAACTTTCGCTTGTACTCGAACCTGCTCGTCTACAACGATTTTTTTGAAAAATTCCGGGGCACATTCGAACAACTTACGGCACCAATACGTGTTGCACCCTACGAGGTCTTCGGCACCGATGAGGGTCGATATCATGACGAGGTCTTGATCAAGTGCGACGAAGTTCCGATCCTGATGCCATTTGCTGAAACGATTCTGGTTGAAGCGGGCGACAGAATATTTCACCTTCCGGCTGAAGTGTTCTCCGATCTGTGTGCTGGAAATTTGCAGCAGGCCCGCAGTTATCCATTGCTGTATGAACTGACAGAGCCGATAAACGTCGAGCAGCTCGAGGATCTGACCTCGTCGACTGAGTAAATTCACCTCATTAAATACGATAGGTATGCCTCGACCGCTGGATGTTTTGAACTTCCGCCCCTCTTACACTTAGACGGAGCGGAGGAGCAACAATGTCAATCGATTTTACTAACTGGTCACACTCGGAAGTAGCAGATTTAGCTCAGGTTTTCGTGCGCCGAAGGCAGCTCAGACGAGCAGGGCATCTGTTGCGCGAGCTAGAATCCAGGCTCGTTAATCCCACGTTCAGCGCCGACCACGCCAGCATCAATAACCTGATTTTGCAGCTTTCTGAACGTAGCGTTGAAAAATTGCCATTGTCGCCCAGCAAATTCAACGGTGTGCTCGCTCTCTTCGGATGGCAGAAACGCTCAGCATAACTTCCAACGCTCAGCATAACTTCCAACGCTCAGCATAATTTCAGCGCTCGGCATAATTTCCTACGCTCGGCATAATTTCAGCGCCCGGCATAATTTCCTAAACTCGGCATAATTTCCAGCGCTCGGCATAATTTCAAGCGCTCGGCATGATTCTCAAGAACGCCCGGTTCCCTCGTTTAGCGAAGCTTGTAGTCGCTAGACACACGGCAACGTGAACCAAAATGTGCTTCCTTCATCGACTTTACTGCGAACTCCAATTTCGCCGTGATGTTGTTCGACAATAGCTTTGCATATCGCCAATCCTAAACCACTGCCTTGCCGATTCTTGCTATCACCTGGTTCGACTTGTTTGAAACGGTCGAAGACAGTTGCGACTTGCTCGGCTGGTATGCCCCTTCCGTGATCCACAACCTGAATCAAGACCTGCCCATCCTGCTTCTCAGCCAGCATCTCAACGTCTGTCTTCTCTGAAGAGAACTTGATCGCGTTCGACAAAAGATTGACGAGCACTTGAACGAGGCGCTCACTGTCAGCTGTTACGGTCACTCCGCCGCCCGAACATGTAAGCTTGATTTCTTTCTTTCGAGCCAATTCCTCCACAGAAAATTTGGATTGCTGAAAAACGTCATCAAGCAAAACCGATTCAAGATGCAGTGATAGTGCGCCACTTTCAAGCTTTTCGACATCAAGTAAATCGCCTATCAGATTGAGCAACCTGTTGATGCTCTCATCCACACTGTGCAAAGTTTTCGCACCATCTCCATTCAAATCCCCATAAATCCCACGGTCCAGACACTCGTGGAAAGCCTGAATAGAAGCCAATGGAGAACGAAGATCGTGACTAACCATCGCGACGAATTCTTGCTTCATTTGTTCAATTCGTTTCGCTTCCGTTATGTCGTGAGCTACACAAAAGTAGGATTGTTTTTCCGCCGACCAACGCACTGACCATTCGAAATTGCGGGTCGTGCCATCTTTGCACAACGTGCGGTTTTCGAGCATCTTATCTGAATCCGAAGTCTTCGCTCGCTCGAAATACTCCAGGGTTTCTTCAATATCAATTGGATCAACAATAGAAACGAATCGAGTACCAAGTAATTGCTCGCGCTCGTAACCAATCAGTGATTCTATCGCCTGGTTTACTGAGCTGAAGCGCAGATCCGCACTAAGCGAACAAATCACTTCTCGCGCATTTTCGACCAGTGCTCGCTCATTTTCTCGTGCATCACTCAGTGCACTAGCCATGTCTCGAAACGCGCTGTCGAGTGCGGCCAATTCATCAGTCCCTTTCAGTCGCTCTCCAAGAGGCTGATTAGAAGCCAATCGAATTACGTTATCCGAAAGCTTTCTAAGTCTCTGTGCAAGTCCTTTGTTAAACATGACCGTAAGAAAAATCGCAATTGCAATATTCAGCCCTAGAGTAATCACAAGCGCGATTTGAATTTTCTTTCTGAAATCTTCCTGGATAAGCGGGCTTGCCTCCTCGATCTTCTTCTCCTTATTCAACAATGTGAAAACACCGTCAGCCAGGCGCGGAGAGTAAATTTTCGAATCGTCAGCAACCTTTACTAGCAAACGCCGAGCTTCCTCAAATTCACCGGCACGCGCAAGATCGCGCGCGCGGAAGATCGTGTCGCCCATGTCGGTTAGCGGCGGCTCGACCTGATTGATGATTTTCAATTCTTCCGGGTTGTCTGCCACCAATTTGCGCAGAAGATTCAAGCGCTCTTTAGTGGCGGGATAAACCTTCTGAATCGCACGAACTGCTTCACCAGCATTGAAACTTCGACCCATGCGCGTCGCGCTGCTAGTGAAAAAGATGTCGCCGACAAGCGCCTCGGCAGTGTGAACAATTTGCGCGGAGTGGCGTTGTCGAATCAATTCCTTATCTAATTCAAGATTGAAAAAATAGAGCGAACCCACGCAGATAATCTGCAGCACGACAGAAAGCAGAACAATTAGCAGTCCCTTTTGAAGAATGGTAAGTTTCAAGCTTTCGCCCTGACGGAAGATTTGGCTTCGCCATTGTCGCAAATTGCGGAGCGCGAAACCATCGCTTGGAAATAATTTCCGAATTTCAATAGTCGCGTTTGTTAGTTTTGCAAGAAATTTGCAATCTTTTCGAAGTAATTTGAAATTGCCCCGAAGAGATTTTAGTGAATGACTTATCCCTCTCACGAAGCCGCGCATAAACCGCTTCACGATGCACATTCCAAGCAACACGAGAACGCAGCGAAAGCGCATGACGGTCATGCAAAGTTGCATGCAGAAGCGCACAAGTTACTTCATTCAGAGACGCCGGTGCACAAAGCGCATTCAGAACACAATAGTTTGATTGCTAAAAAACCGCTGCCCGACACGCTTATCTTTTCACCACTGAATACGGATGGTCACCACCCGCTCCCACGTCACATTGATTTTCACAGCCCTTCCGCCCATATCAAAGGCTACGATTTCGCACCTCACAGCGATGTGAAAAAACCGGCACAAGACAAACCGCAATTTGACACGACGAAATCCGTTGCACAAAACATCAAGGAAGGAAAGTTCGGACTGGCTCCAGATAATTCGACGAGTGCTGACCATAAGCCAGTCGAAGCCGGCAAGGCACCCAAGATCAGCGTCGTTTACGAGAACAAAACTAACGATGCGAGCGCTGCGAAACCGAACTACATCGTGAAAAAAGACGGGTCGATCTCCGTTATCCACAACCCCGAAGGTCCACCGCATGATGCAAACGTCGTCATACAAGTAGCTCGCGACGACAAACAAACCGCAGCTCCAGACAAAGTACAACAAAAGGCTGTTGATGAACTGGTAGCGTATCAAGGTGCACGGATAGCGAATCAGTTCGCGAACGAGTTGAAGGATGTGCAAACCGCTCAGGGCAAGGTAAAGCAGGTTCCGATCGACGACGCACAAAATCTCGTCAGTGATAAAGTTGAACAGAAATTTGGAGATAAGCTCGCGCCTGACACATCCAAATTCGCACCGCCAGCAATACCGGCAGATGTGAAACAAACGTCTGACCGAATGAATCGAGTGCATGGAAGCGGCGGGCATACAACGATTCCCCGCGAATCTGCACCTGGACGGCAACCAGGGGATAGCACACCTGCCGGAATCGACCAGATGATTCCACCGCGTGCAGTACCGCAAGCACCGAAAGAAGCGAATTCAATTGCCGCAGCAAAAGACGCGGCAGCAGCCCTCTTCGGACCAGAGCGCTCACATCCCTACGACACCATCAAACAGAATTCGGACCACTCTTACCGAGTTGGTCGCTACGGACTCAATCAAGGTATGACGCTGATGGGTCTGGCAGAGCTGATGGGCGCACCGATAGGCGACCCACCAGACATGAGTCAGTTGCGTGCATGGATGCAATCCCATCCAGGCGCTTTGCAGAACGCTATCAAAAGCTATGCCGAGAAAATGACGCAAGACGCTGACAAAGCCCATCTTGATGCTAATGACCCTGTGGAAAAATCTGCAAAAGCGCTGGAAACGTTTGCACAGGCGATGGCGAATCCAACAAAGCAAGCGCAATTCGAGAATTTTCTGACCAACTTAAAAGGCGATGGCCAGCCGATTTCGCGCAGCGATCTAGCAAAATTCATGCCAAAGGAACTCCAGGAAGTCATTGCAGAAAAAGGAATTGCACACGAAGCAAAATTGGCAGGTGAAGACCCATCCAAATTAAGTGCTCAAACCGCCGGCAAGATTTCGCTTGCATTCTTGCTCGGAAGAACTCCAACTGAAGCTGATTTACAGAACTCGCAATACGTAGACTATACTCGCGCTGGAACAAACATGTTCAAACTCGCTGAGACCAGACAGCAAAGTCTAGGCGACATTGATGTTTCTGATGCACAGGGAAAAATCGTGGCTGCAGCGGGTCACAGTGTCGGTCAAGCGATGTGGCAAAAATACTTGAATGGCGGCGATCTTGGCTGTGCGGCTTCAGTATCGGCGGTTCTCAACGAAGCTGGATTTAGTTACGCCAATTCGGTTGGCGTGTCTGCATTGCAAGATCAACTCGTCGCACACGGATGGACAGTGTCAAACACTCCACAGCCGGGCGATGTTGTTTGTGGCTACCGCAAACCGAAAGGCAGCGGCAAAAGCGGACAAGCGCACACTGGGATCGTCGGTCCAGACGGCACTTGGGACAACCATTCGCACAGCGGGCGCTGGTCGCACGACCCACTCTCGGCGTGGAACACTCGCGCGTATCCATCAGGAGTTGTTTTTCTCCATCCTCCGGGCTCTTAATTTCATTCCAGACTGCGCATAATTCTTTCGACAAATGGGGTCGTCGGCGGGTTTATGCACTAACCATGAAGTCTTCAACGTAGGGGTGCGTTGAAGGCTTTATGCTTTAGACGCCGCCTCGCATTGCTTGAGCGAGCGCAATCACACTCTTCTTAATTTCCTCGGTGGAACCGGATAAGTAGGACCAGAGGAACTGCCCGTTGGTTTCGCGATTATCCAGATAATATTCAGAGAATGAAACAAGGTTGGCGTGACAATCTTTTGCTAGATCCAGAATCTGATCGTCCGGCATGTCGGTGTGGAAATCTACCATGATGTGCGTTCCACTGTTCTCACGAGTCAGTGTCACACCTTTGCCGAATTGCACAGTGAGTTCATGCACCAGAGTTTGTCTGCGCTCGTTCAAAATCCCGCGAGTTTTTTGAACATGCTTCTCTAAATTACCGCTCGCGATGAACTCGTTCAGCGCGCACTGTTCAACGATAGGAAGATCCCGTTCAACGCTGGATTTCGCCAGCTCGACGTATCGCACCAAATTTGGTGGCACCACAATGAACGCCAGTCGAATTAACGGGTAAAGCATTTTGCGGAAATTGCCGACAAAAATCACCAGCCCGTTTTTATCCATCGAATGCAGTGAAGGAACGGGCTTTGCGCCATAACGATATTCGCTATCGTAGTCGTCCTCGATGATAAACAACGAATTCTTGTGCGCATAATCCAACAACCAATTGCGACGCTCATTCGACATCGTTACGCCGGTAGGTTCTTGCAACGAAGGAGTGGTCAGAATCACGCGCGGAGGTGTTTCCAACGCACCAAGCTGATGCACTTGCATGCCACTCGAATCCGCTTCGATTGGCAATATTTTCGCGCCTTGATATTCGAACGTTTTGCTCGCACCTATGTATCCAGGATTCTCGGCAGCGACTACTTCTCCAGCATCAACCAAAACGCGCGCGATGCATTCCATGGCAGGTTGGTATCCAGAGAAAACGGCGACCTGAGAAGGCGATGCCGACACGCCGCGAGTTCTTGAAACATAGTCAGCAAGGGCATCCCGAAGTGGACCAAATCCTAACGGATCGTGCCATGGATCAAAAATTCCTGAATCCAACGACCGACTGTACGTCGACATCATTTGTCTCCAGGTCTTAATCGGAAGCAAGTCTGCTGCTATTCCGCCGTAGTTCAACTCTGAAGTGATGTACGGATTATCCTCATGTAGCGGGCCGATCGAAGCGATGCGCTTAGCGTAGCTTGAAACATTAGAGGCAGGCTGCGCATCGGCAACAGCGTCATGTTCGCGGTCCGTCGGAATTGTCGCGAGATTCTGAGCAACACGAGAGCCAGAACCACGCCCGGCTTCGATCAATCCCTGTGACGCAAGTAGACGGTAGCTCTCGATAACAGTAAAACGCGAGACACCCAATTCGTCGGCGAGTCGTCGTGTCGGTGGTAAAGGTTTTCCAGGCGGCAGTTTTCCGGTTGTTATAGCTTCACGCAACTGACGCGCGAGCTGCTTGAACAGGGGCTCGTTTGATTCAACGGCTAGAACGATGTTGACTGGAAAACTCATACTCTCACTTTCCCAAACCAATTGGAATTATTCGACCCGATCCATCGAAATCCAAGCAAAGCGATTTTGGATTCCAGCACACGAATTTTCGCACGTTTGCATGATTTTGCTGTCTTTCACGACAACCACTTTGCAACCATGCAAGTATCGTTCCAATTTCTCTCTTGCGTGATAAACCCGACCCACGTTCTATCGACTGAACTGATAACGAACGCCACGCCACCAACTTTGTTGGCTGGTAGGTGCTTCAGTCGGATAGAAAGCGCGTCGAGCACGAACAGAGCCAATTGGACGACCCATCCACATACCATCTTGAACTTTAGGAACTGGTCATGAAGTACACAATGGCAGCTCTGATTTGCCTCGCCGTCGGCGTCTCCACGGGCGCTGTGACAGCACGTGCGCAGGAAAATGGGATTACCACAACGGTGCATGGGAGCGAAGCAATCAAGCTCACTGCGACAACGTTTCACTCGGAAGTGATGGGCAGCTCCAGTCCCGTCATCGTGCTCGTCACGAGCCCCGACTGCAAGACCTGCGCGGATACCGAAGCGCAGTACAGCGCACTTGCGAAACGCTATCCCAACGTCAAATTCACCATCGCGGACATTGCACTCTTCACCGATGCTCCAATTCCGCCCGAACGGATCAAGTATTTGCCGTCGGTGATGACCTTTCCTTCGAATGGTCAGCCCATTCTCTACACGAAGGTCAATGTCGACAAAGTGCAGGGCGGCTTCGATGCCCTGATCCAGGCACGCGTTTCAGCACTCATCAAGCTGTCGCAGTTGGATTCCGAGGCTCACGACATAGATACACAAATCGAAGAAAATCGCCGTACATTCGCTCGATATGATGGACTTCGCAAACCGTCAGACCGAGCTACTCGGGTGCAGCTAAACAACGCTCTTGCCGCGCTTTACGAGCGCAAGGCGAATCTAGTCCGGGAGCGAACTCCTGTACTTGAAGACGAGAACGATGCCGGTCCCTCAGTTACGGACTGAGCAACACCGAGTTCACTGTCACGCGCAGGGATTTGAGGGACTCTCTCAAATCCCGCTATCAAAGCCAATCGAAAGTTCCAATACAAGAACGGGTTTGAGGAAGTTATTTTCTCGAACCCGAAACGGCTGAAGGCAGCGAATTTCTGGCTGAATTTTTCGTGAAACAATATTTCCTAAAATAACCCTTTTCAGCATGTCCGGCTTTCCCATCAGGATGTAACGACAGTTGCGCGACAACATTACGAAGCCGCAATAGAAAAAGTGCCGTCGCTCGCGCCAAGTTCGCAGATCGAGAAGAAGGTCACCCAACCGCCCTTCGTACAAACTACGCGCACGTAAAGAAAGACGAATTATCGAGCCCAACTGACGTGAACTTGAACTGCGCGGAATTGCTTGGATAGGTTGTCATCATACATTCATCCTTTCAACTTAAACCCACACCGTTACACAAAGCACCCGCATCTTGCCATTCGAGTCTTCTGCAGTCACCTCCCAGTGATTGACGAACACCGGCAACAGTTATGCGTATCAGGTGCGTGTGCATTTGTGGCGGCGAAGTTGGTTGAAACGAGAGTGTATGAGCCAACCGAAAGATCGGAGCAACAGATGTTTTACATCGGTGTACTGACACTGATCACACTCGCCACAGTCGGCGCGGTGGTGTTCACCCCCACTTCGTTCAAGCTGCCAGCTCTCGGCGCCGGCGTTCTCCTCGCCGTCGTCCTCACCGGTTTCTGCTCGGTGACCTACGCCCCGACCGGCACGATCAAGATCGAACGTGTCTTCGGCAAGATCCAACCGGGCTACGTGTCCGATTCGGGTCTGCAGTTCGTCGCACCGTGGGTGAGCCTCGACGACGTCAACATCACCCGTCGTGAAATCGATCCGGGCGACAACGGCACTCCGGGCGAAGTGAAGACCGGCACCGCCGACGACAACTTCCTCACGGTCGGCGTCATCATGCCGTACTCGGTCAACCCCACGTTCGCAGGCCGGCTGCTCGCCCGCATTCCGAACTACGCCGACGTCATGATGCCGAACTCGGCGAACAGCGCGCTTCGCAAGGGCGTCTCCGAGCACAAGTGGACGGAAGTCGTGAAGGACACCGACGGCAAGTCGGCCAAGTCCATCGACGACAACTGGCAGACGATCGTCAAGGAGCAGCTCATCGTCGCCGGCTTCACGCCCGACGAGGCGAAGCTCGTGTTCACGTTCTATCCGGTGCAGATCCGCAAGGCTGTGCCTGACGACAAGGTTCAGCAGGCTACGGCGAATCGCTCTGCCGAAGTCGAGAACCTGAACATGCAGAAGACGCTCACCGACCAGGCGCTGGAAGTCGCGAAGCGTCGCAGCAACGAAGGTCAGGGTCTCGCGAACCTGATCAAGGCGGTGATGGGTCTGAAGCCGGACGACAAGATGCCGAATCTGTCCCCGTCCGACATCGCCCACATCCTCAACGCGATCTCCACTCAGGAGCGTGCGACCGCGATGATGAAGATCGCCGACAGCAATCGCCCGCTGACCGTGATCATGAACGGCGACGGCGCTGGTCCGGCCGCGGTCCCCGCTGGTTCGCCAGTGACGGAGCCGGTCGGCAAGTAATCGGCGGCGTCGGAAAGGAGGAGGGTTCGCACGAACCCTCCTGGCTAAGCCGATACAACCATCGACTCGACAACGAGATGCGCAACGCAAATTTGCGCATCTCCAATCTGCTAATCAAAGCTTCCCATCCAAACCCTTTTCTCTTTCCAATGCTTTGCTGAAAATAACTATTTTAAGCAAAATAAGACCCAAGACAAATCGAGGGAAATTACTCCCTCGATCCGCCTGGAATAAGCGTCTTACCTCAAGCTTCAGGGGATTCACCCTCGAGTGCCAACCCATAATGAGCAACGGCACCTTCAGGAAAGCCCCTGTTCATGACCGAAGCCTGAGTCAGATAGTCGAAGTGCCACCACTCGAACGGATAATTGACGAATCCAACCGAACTCATCGCCCAGTAAAGAAGACGCCGATTCCACTTAGCCTCTACGTGACTGGCACTGCCACAGTCGCTCGCGGATTCGAAGTGCCGAGTGGAACTCAACTCTGTCGAATCAAGATAGATGCTTCCCATGAACAGTGGCTTTCCCGTGCCGATTTCTTCAAGCGAAAGATCCACTGCGCCACCGGTCGCGTGAGTCGGCCATGTGCTGGAATCCGAAGATTTGAAATTGCCTGGATTGGAGGCATATCGCAGTGCGAACGCATGCCAGTCCGCCTCGGTGCCGTTAGGAAGCTGCTTCTGTGCCTGTTCGACCATCCAGAACCAAAGCTCCGTCTGCACCGAAATAGGACGATAGCCGTCGATCACGACTACGGCGACGCCATATTCGGCAAGCAATTTGTTCACTTCAACGAGCATTTTGGCAACGCTCGTTCGAGCATACACGTTAGTAAGACCGCTTCTGAACGGTCGATTGACCGGGGCATTCAAGCCAGTCTTGTCTCCGTAGAAACTAGCCGTCTTGATGCCGAAGGTCGCCAGGTCAACAAGCTCCTCATCATGTTCGACCGCCTCTGTATCAATCACGACCTTTTGATATTCGTCGGTGTCGACAGCAGAAACAGCGGCAGGAAGAGGACGCTCACGAAGGTCGAGTGTCGTTTTCATACTTACCTCTCTCTGTACAGCGTGGTTAGTTGAGATTTTTTAGTAAGGGGTGTTCGCCTAAACGTGAATCCAGTTGTAGATACCTGAACCTACGCCAATAGAAGAAACGAAGACAAGACGATCAAAAGACGTAAAAGGATTAACTGTAAAGCAAAAACAAGTAGTCGGCACGGTATTTTTGGGGTATCGCAATCGCTACCGACATAGCTCACAGCAATAAAAACGATAATCATTTTCATTTAATTCGGCTATCAGACGATGTCACTCAGGCGCACAACTGTGGGGTGCGCTAGCTAGGCCAAGCAAATGGACTCTACACTGTAAGCGTCCCGCACCAGATGTGGTGCGTGACTTGCTTTGTAAGAGTCGGAGCAGGCGCTAAATTTAAAAGTCCCTAGAAAAGAAGAAGACCGAATCAATGATTCAGCCCTCTGCCCCTTTTCCATATTTTTCGATCAAGCTGCGAGCGCTTCGGCATCAGCAGTGCGTTTCGGACCGTGCTTATAAATTACTCATGCGGCATTACCAAGTTATTACCAACTCAGGATAATTTTCAAGAGGTATTTAAATCTTCAGATGAGTTGGTCCGAACATGTTACGATTTTCCAGCCAGTACCGCGCTGCACCGTATATAGTGGCGATAGATCCCGGTTCGGAATCCCTGTCAGTAGCAATCCAGGTGAACAACATCATGCGATCAGCGATCAAACTTCTCTTGCCCCTTACCGTCGCGTTCTCGGCACATGCTGCCTATGCTGCAGACGCAGACTGGGCTACATACGCGGCACCGACAAAAGATTTCGAGGTCGACGTGCCCGGTCCAGTCGATGTGAAAAAAGCCCAAATGCAAGGAATTGCTGTTCGCACATATAAAGCCACGAACAACGGGCGCAACTTTGTCGTCACAGCGACGACAGTCCCGAGTGACCCACGAGCGTTCGATGGATTTACTAAGGGAATCCAGGAAAGCGTCGGCGAGAACAGTGGCACCATCAAATCCAGTCAAAAAACGAGCGGTTCCGGCTGGGAGGGCGTTCTAGTCGACGCAACGCAACCAGGACGTGAATTCTCCTATCTAGCGCTGCACCCAACCGATAACGTTCCACTCGGCTATGCCTTGATGACCAACGCCAGCCCCGACGATCCCGCGACGAAGAAATTCTTCGGCTCGCTTAAGGTGCACGTAGCGCACACTGACGGCGACGAAACCTACGGTGGGCTGGTGGATCCGAAAACTGCCAGCGGCGCCCCCACTCCATACGAACAAGGACTGATTGTCGGTAAAATTTTGGGATTCTGTGTGCCAATTCTTATCATCACATTGATCGTGGGATTCGCGATTTGGCAAGGCGTCAAGAAGAAGAAAAAGCCTGAATAATTCGTGCTACCACGGACGGTATCAGAATTAGCGCTTAACTTTCAGGCGCGACAATCCCTCAGCCAAGACATTGCTGGCATCTCCACCTTCACTGGCGAAAAGATGCTGCACTTGACTCATCCAGACAGTAGTCATCAGAGCGCGCGCCTCGAGATCACCTGCGCCCTCACCACGCAAACGGTCATACGTTTCGCGAGCGAGAGGCATTTTGTCATCGCGCAAGCAATCATTGACGATGCTGAATAGCGTAAGGCGAATCATCTCGTCTTCTGAGTCTTTGGCTTTTGCTACCTTGAAGTTGGGGTCGTTTTTATCGCGTAACCGACCGGCGCCATCGACGTAAATGTTGCCCGCATCGTCGTAAACCATCGCATCCATAGCAGCGTCCAGACCATCAACATCGATGTCTGAACCGTCCTCATCGTCATCAAGACCGAACAGACCGGCATCAAGCTCGCTCTTATCCATCTCACTGAATCTCTTCAATTCGGTAAGTGTCTGGTTCAGCTTCTCTTCGGTCCATTTGTTGCCTGTTTTAACGGCTTCGTAGGTCATCGTCATCCAGATGTTCGCCAGCAGCGCACGAACTTCAAGCTCACCGGCACCTGCGCTCTTCAAGCGGTCGTAAGCTTCGTTTGCTGCTGGAACCTGCTCAGTTTTCAAAACATTGTTGATAATCGCGAACATGTCCCGGCGCATGCGCTCTCCGCCTTCAGGAGGAGGCAAGAAAAACTCAGCATCATTACGATCTCGAAGGAAGTCACCTTTGTCGAGATAAATCACGCCTTCGTCGTCGTAGACACGTTCTACAACATTAACAGCCTTGTCTTTTTTCAGTTTGTTCTTCGACATAATACCCTTGCGCCTGTGACAGTATTCCGAGCAGCCTTTGTGGTAAAAATGATTTGGCTTGCGGGACTGACCATTTTACTAAACCAGAGACTGTGGCAAAGATTCTTTTAGTCGACGACGACCAAACTTTAACTAAGATGGTGCACGATTGGTTGACGTTCGACCACCATCAAGTCGAAATCGCCAGTGATGGCGACGACGGACTCTACCGTGTCTTGACCTATTCCTACGATGTCATTGTTCTGGATTTGAACATGCCTGGCAAAGACGGAATCCAGATTTGTTCAGATTTTCGTGCTCGGGGCGGCCAGACGCCGGTTCTAATGTTAACTGGTCGAGACAAGATCGAGAATAAGGAAGAAGGCTTCAACGTCGGCGCTGATGACTACCTGACAAAGCCTTTCCATATGAAGGAATTATCGGTGCGAGTCAACGCACTGCTACGCAGATCGCGGACGATGACCGAGAAAGTTTATGTCTGGAATGACGTTAAACTGGACGGCACAAGCTTTAAGGTCACCAAAGGTAGTGGCGAAGTGAAGCTGCTACCAAAAGAGTTTGGATTGCTGGAATTTCTCATGTCGAATCCAAATCGAGTCTTCACACCCGATGCCATTCTCGATCGCTTGTGGGCGTCAGAATCAGACGCTACGAGTAATGCAGTGATTACATGCATAAGCAGGATTCGTACCAAGCTAGATGATAAAGGCACAAAAAATTCAATCATCAAAACAGTTCACGGCGTCGGGTATCGATTCGATCCTTAGTCTGGAAGTTTGATTGAGATAACTCATAAAGCTCACGGACTTAAGGATGCTGAGATCCAAAATCACTGCCAATACAATTTTCTCATTCGCAAAATTACTTAAAAAAAACCTTTTCAGAAATTGTTGGCAAACAAAAAATTTCGCAAAAGAACGAGAGTGGGGTTCGCAACTGCGCCCCCACTCACTCGCGTATTGGAATCCATCGAAGGCACGAAGCGAATCATGCCTCCGAAAAGAAAACTGACGGTATCGCCAGTAGTGGCTAATCGGTGTTGTGCTTGTAACCGTCACCGATCAGCTTGCCGAGGTGATTGCGGCGCAAAGCCTTCACCACCTTCTTGCCGACGGGTTGTACGTAGTAAGTGATCATACGACGACGCGTCCCTTTGCACTCGAGGTGCGCGAATGCATATCGCGGACCTTCTTCGGCGACGCGAGGGCGAATGAGCACCTCGACGTACTTCGCTCTGGCGAAGGCTTCGGCGCTGAGAGCCGAAGCCTTGGACGCAGTGGCGAAAACGTTACGAGCATTCATGTCGGCGATGTAGCGCATCGTTTCTCGATCAGGCAAGTGGGTCGGTGAATCTTTCACCGCCTGCATCGCCTTCACGGTCAGCTCGCATTCGCAGCCGAATGCGTCTGCAACGAGCTTCTCGAACTCGTCGACCGCGCTACAGAACTGCGCGTACGAGATGGACAACACATAGTTCGAAATGCTTACTCGTTCCATCGAAACAGCTCCAGTCAGTTGATGAACCCACCTCGGTTGTAGAAGCGGGCTCCTATCGCTTTTCCGAGGTCGAACATCTCGTTTTTGAGCTGCCCGACATCGCATATGGTGGCGTCGACTACTTCGGTGAACTCCTTGAACCGCGAGCCAAATTTCTGACTCGGGTTATCGCGCCACTTCCGCAGCCTTGAACGACCGGCCTGAAAGGTCGTCACGTCCTTCTTGATGCGCTCCGCAATATCACTCGGGAGCTCGAGCAAAACCTCCTTCGTGTTCAGAGGCGAAAGCTGCTCGATCACGGTATCGAACCGCAGGAGCAACTCCGACATCACAACCCGCCGCAGAGCGTAAGGTGTGTTCGGAAGGCTAGAACGCGCATCGATGGTGCCAGCCGTCTCGGCCTTGAGCGCTATGGTTTCTTTCAAGATGCGCTCTAGACGGTCCTGCAAGTTGACCTTGCACTCCCCCTTCAACACACCATTGAAATTCTCGAGCACTATCTGCATGTCGCTGACGATACGTTTGATGTCGCTGTGAGCGTTCTCGAGTGCGCTCAATTCTTCCGTCGTGCGAGCCATGCTCGATATCACCCGCATGTCGTCATCGCTAACGACATCGTCATGACGCTTGTACGTGTCCACGACCGCGATGGTGTTGCAGGCGAACTCGGTCAAGTCAGCCAGCTCTTCGCCAGACCGCATGAACTTGTTCACGGCATGCCAGACTGCACGCATGCTCTTCGCAGCCGGTACATCCGAAATAGGTGTGACACAGTCCGTCATGGTCGTGTCGATGTAGCAGCCGTAGGACGGACCGAATTGAAAGTCCCGAATGCCGGTCATCGCAAATGTGTTGGCGTACGAGCCGAGATGTATTCGCCTGGGATTATCGGGAGGTGTCGTGAATTGGTCAGATTCTGTCATCTCTCTTCTCCGCGGTTGCTGGCTGCCGCCAGTTGTTGCGCAAAATCGAAAATAATCGCGGAGGGCGCTCCAACGCGAATCGGAGCGCCCTCGATTTTGTCAGCTCGACACGCCGATCAGACGGTCAAGCCCTTTGCCGTTTTCGCGGCAAGCAGCCCGTGCACTTCGTTATCCCCGAACAGGGTGTCGTACCCTGCGCCAGGACAGCGAAGCGCCCAGTCGTAGATCGCCTTGATCTGCGCCGGATTCTGCAGCAGCGGCTTCTCCGCGCGTGCATTGTCGAGCTGCTCGATGATCTGCACAGCCATCTTCCGATACCAGGTGCGAATCGTCTTCGCGACGTCGCCAGGCGTCTTGCAGCCCTGATATTCGGCCATGCCGTGCAGTTTCAGAACCTGCGTCCGAGGCCAACGCGTCGCCATGAGATTCCACGGGTCCTGGTCCTCGCCGCCTTCTCCCGCAGCGCGGAAGTCGGTGCGCAGGATGACGCAGGGAATATCCAGCATCTTCGCGTAGATGAACTCGACCACCGTACCGGCATCGAGATTGGCGCCGTCGAAGTTGAAGATCGCCATGTCGCAGGTCATCACGTGCTTCAGGTCGTAGTTCCGAATATCGACAGAACGATTGATCGGCTCTTCGAGGTCCTGCGGCAGCACGCATTCGTAGCGCCCCTTCGACACCTTCTTGATGAAGTCGCCGAGAAGCGCGTTGCCGATCAGGTCTTTGTGCGTCCACAGGTCACCAGCGAGGTAAACGGTGAACGGCTTCTTCGCCAAGCGCGTACGCTTGCCGACAATTTTCGAGGCAGCAGTGTTGGTCTTTTCAGTCGTGGTCATTGGTTGGTTTCCATTGCTTTCGCGCAGGACCCGACCATCGCCACAACGACGTCATCTGCCACCAACTTCCAAACGATGTGAGCAAGGAAGTATGCATTGCAAATAGCCTTTGTTAGCGAAGGCGGGATGCCTTACGCCGGTTGATGCTATTTGCGCCAGCACGCGAGAAAACGAATGCTGTACATTCGAGTGCGACTGACTCAACCCGACCGACCACGCGCCTGCCCACAGTCATGCTGATGTCCACCGCTTGCGCAGTCTTTTGAGGACGGTTCAGTGCTCATGCTATGGGTACGAGGATTGTTCCAGGATTGAAACTACATGCGGACGGTCTATGCCACGAGCCTACAGCATGGCGGCAGGGGCGCTGGGGCTCCACGAGCTAGCGTATAGGCGCCCGCAACACTGCTTGACAAACCCGCAATCCATTGCGAGACAAGAGGGTTGCGAAGAGGCTAAAGCTACTTAATTGACAATGCTTTACAGCGCTTGAAAAGTGAGCAGGAATTAGAGACGCAAGGACACTACGGCAGTTAGCGTTAAGGAGGCGCCTAGCGCACTTCGCACACCCGCCAGCAACACCTAGAGAGGTCAAAAGGTCGAAAGGTCGCTTACTATCACTAATGTGTATAGTAAATTGATCTCCAAAAGAAAAAAACGGATGTGCCTCGAAAGTGAGACACATCCGCATTTTCAGGTTACACGGTGAGATTCTGCGCGTGCCGCCAGTCCTTCCAATCCTGATGAACAGCGTCGCTCATCATATCGACGGCTTTGCGCAACCACCCCGCAGGACGCCTGGCGTTGTCCTTCGTGATGGCAGCGGCTGCGCCTTTGGTGCCGAGGTGCACGTTCGCAGCCTCGAAACCCATCGCGTAAAGCAGCGCCGCCTCGTCACGCATCTTCGGCAGTGCGCTCAGCTCCATGCGCGAACACGATGGAGACAGCCGACGCACAACCCACTTCCCACGCGTCTTGAGGTACGGGTCGAACGACCGCACCGAAGCATCCAGAATTTCCTGGAGCATCGAAACGGACTTCTTCGCATCGTACGCCCAGCAGCACGCCGACGGCACGATCGCCTTGACCTCGCGAGCGATTCGGGCGCCGTTGAATGAGCCGATGGCGACGAAGCGCTGACGACCGAGACTACCGACGCCAGCGCGACGAGCGAAAGTCTTGTACTTCGGCTTCGGAATGGGCAGCATCGAATCGATTGCAGCTTTCGCGGCATCGGGCAGACTGCGCACCGCACGGGTTTGCGTGTCGAGCTTGTGCCAGAAGTGAGTCGGAACAGCGAGTCTGGCTATTGCCATGTCACGCAGCTCCTGGTTCTCTTCCTCCAAAACAATCGGCTTGCCACCACAGGCGATGGCAGCGAGATAGCCCTGCAGAATCGAGTCGCAAGCGCGAGTCTTCGTGATGCTCAAATCGCCCTGGTCTATTGCCTTGCAGGCGCTCGTAGCAAGACGAACGAGGTCGAAGGTGTACGGGAGCTCGTAGGCTTCGTCGAAATCGGCGATGCCCATGATCAAGCGTGCTTCGATGTCACGCCAGGTGCTGTACTGCTCGACATGCAAGTCGCCGATGGAGTTGACGATAGGCGCCTTCGCAGCATCGGGGCAGAGTTCCGGGAAAAGCTGCGCCCAACGGTAAAACGTCGCGCGCAAGAAAGCAAACTCATCGTCCGCCATGAGCTTGTGCTTCGCATCAAGATCCGCCGGAACGATGGTAATAAAGCGTTGTACCCACTCTTCGTAGAGACGGGTTGCTTTGGCTATTTTCATGGCAAATCCTTCGTTCGACTCAAACGCATAGCAGTGAACAATTGTCGCACCGCAATTCGCTGGAGTGAACTAGTTAGAGTTGGTCGAACGAAATCGGAAGACAAAGTCTCAAGAATTCGCCGAGCTGTATTGAAGTCGAAAGGGGTGTTTTGGGACTTCGGTTGAGGAAAACGGGTGATGCCATGAGGCTACCAGAGTGCAGCCTCTAGATACAACAAAACCGTGACGAGATTAACGTCCAAAAACCAAAGCAAATTGCGTTGCCGCGCTAAGGCTAAAAATCCTTGCTGTTCATCTCGAACTGCATGCCCATGTTATCTGTTCGAGCAGTGCCTATGTATCCGAGCTTGCTGTTCTGCATCTCATACTCATCAGCAGAAGATTTCGTGATGCGAGTAACCGTTTTGTCCGGGCGGTAAATGTCGTACTCGTTGCCAGACACTTTTACAAGCTTGCCGCGAGCGCCGTTCGGATAAGCCATGATGTATGTGTTATTGGAGACTGGCGCAATGATGGTACCGTCAGCGAATCCACCGACGATTTTTCCGCTGTTATCGGGATATTTGATCAATGAAGCCTTAGAGCCATCGATCATCTCGAACTCGAGCAGTGTGTAAGGCTTGTTGGTAGGTGGCTTTTTGTTGTACGGGTCGAAATCTTTGGCTGAGAAAACGAAGACACTGTCTTTCAACATGTCACTACCGTCGGTGCCTAATTCTGAAGCAAGTGCTTTAGCCACGAATTTGATCGGATGGTGCCCCTTCTTTTGCGGTTTAGGAAGAGTGGAAAGGTAAGCCTGACAAGTTTTTACAGGGTCTGAAGTGCCCGGTGGAAGATCCACCGACCAGGCTGGGAGTTTCGCGTGTGCTGACGATGGGACTGTGCCAGTTGTTGTAGCAGCGCTGGCGCCGGCAGCTGCGTTGGTTGCCGCTGCGGATGAATCAGACTGAGTCGTTGTTGGATTCGCGGCATCCTTGCCTTGTATCACATTCACTCCGGTATCGGCGAAGGAAGCTAACGAATAGCAATTGGTCGCAGCAAACAGTGTCATAGCAACAACGAAAGAACGGCGCATTTTGCCTCCAGCGGGTCTCTTTTCTGTACGCAGGTCAGTATAGAACGAATTGCCAAACCGCGCCGCAGTCGTCGCTTTTGCCGTGCAAGAAATTTGCAAGAAATCCGCAATTAGGCTGCAAGAAGCCAAAGTTATTATCCTCTCACAAGGTTGAACAAGCCCCTGCACGCAGGGCTGAACAAGGCACTCGGCACTTACCAAACGGAGCGACAAATCAATGGCTGGAATTAACGACTGTTCGAACGCCCAACTAGACGGCAAGCGCGCTGCAATCGACTTGGCTAACGCCCAGGGACAAGAATTCTCGCAAAAATGCTGGAACATTGACAATCAGCTCCGAAGCGCCAATCCTCAATATCAGCGGGATTTCATGAATTCGATGAACTGCGAATTGCAGGACCGCCAGCTTCTGCCCAAAGTGGAACTAAATATGGTGCAACAATCTTCGGACGAAACGCTGCAAACTTTGCAGAATCGCAAAAAGCACATCGACACGCAAGACTTAGTTCGCGCTGAAGACAGTCTGCGAGACAGAGGGCACGGTGTCGAAAGCAATCTCGTTCACAGCTTGATCGTCAATCAAGACGAAATCAAAGCCACACATGCCGAACGTAATTTCTGGGGCAAAAATCACGATGGCATCAACATGGATCGCCTCACACGCTGGGCAAACAACAGCCGTCCTGATGCTTACGGAATCGCCGGAGACTATAACGAAACTAAAAATGGCGCCGCACCTAACGCTCGCCCAGACGCACCGCCGGTAACACCACACGATCGCCCGAATTCGCCTGCCGAAGCTCACATCGACCACGAGACACGGCAAGACAATCAGATTAAGGACGCACAGCAAAAAATAGATCAGGTGCGACTGGAAGAGAAAATCCGAGCGGGAGTTCTCAAAGACGCACACCACACGGTCACGGGCAGCGAAACGCTCAACGACATGGCTCAATTAGCCTTGCATAAAGCTGGCGTGGTGCACATGACACCAGGACTGATCCGCCGCGAAGAGGAGAAAATCCGTATCATCAACAATCTTGCGCACGGTGAAGCGCTTCAGCCAGGAACATCCTTGATGTTGCGAACTCCTGAGGAAGTGGCTCGTGAGAGCGCCCGCAGAATGGCTGCATACGAGAAATCTCACCCGAATCAGGAAGGCACGACTACAGTAATTGAGAGACCGACACACAGCGGAAGAAATTATGAATCGCAATCTCAAAGAATGTACAACTCGCTGCCAGCGCTGACGATTCAACAGCCCGACGACATGGACCCGAGATACGGTCGCAGAAGACACTCGAATCCACTGCCACCAGACCAGTACGAAAACTATTAAACAAGTTTGGGCCCGCCGAGCCAAAAACGAGGGAAGGAGCAATCCTTCCCTCGTTTTGTTGATAGCTATTTCAAATAACTAGTCGGCTCCGCCGATGTAGATCTGAATCATTTCGTACCACTGCGGCCAGTCATGCGCAAAACCATTCCACTCACGGAAAGCATGCCAGATGCCTTTCTCCCAGAGCAGATCCGAGAACCAGCGATTATTTCCAAACAACGGGTCTTCTTTGCCGATCGGAATAATCAATTCGCACTTTTTGATCTGTTCGATGTGATCGTGATTGTGCAACTGTTTCAAGAATTCGCACGGGCTGCCCTGCGCGATCACGTCATTCATCTCGCCGTTGGTCCATTCACGCACGTCATAGACACCACTCATGCCCAATGCACGATTGAAGTGCCACGGGAAGCGAAGCGCGATGCTCATCGAGTGATATGCACCGAAGCTGCATCCAGTCGCAATCACGAACTGGTTGTCATTCTTTTGTTTGGTGAATGGCAACACTTCATAAATGATGTAGTCCTGATACTGAAGATGGCGGCGAGCACGATCTGTTGGCGAAACGTGATGGTTGAACCAGCTCTCGGTATCTACGCTATCAACGCAGAACAACTGCAACCAACCGCGTTCGATATGCTCGCGGATGGCTTCGTTCATGTGTCGATTTTCCCAGTCGAAAAATCTTCCTTCAGAAGTCGGAAAAACGATAACGCGGGCGCCGTGGTGCCCGAAAACGAGCAATTCCATGTCCCTGTTGAGATGTGAACTATGCCACTTATGATATTCTCGGTTCATCCGCTTGGATTCCTTCTTCGTCGCCAGGTAAATATACGTTTGTGTAAGTGTACAGGAACCCTGACACCTCGCCGATTTCAAGAAGCACAGAAAAGATCAATTAGTTAAATAATCGATATACTGTTAGCGCCGGACAGATCCTGTCACGGTAATTCTCACTGCACAGAAAACGCGTCAAGAATATGAATTCAGTTTTTCTCTCACCAAATTTTCCACCAAACTTTGCTGCATTTTCGACACAACTACGTAACGCCGGAGCAAGAGTTCTTGGGCTCGCAGACGAGCCATACGATGATCTCAGTCATGAAGTGAAAAGCTCGTTGACGGAGTATTACCGCGTTTCAGACATGCACAATTACGATGAATTGGTGCGTGCGCTCGGACACTTCACGCATCGATACGGAAAAATCGATCATCTCGATTCACACAATGAATACTGGTTGGAGACGGAAGCCGCACTACGCACCGATTTCAACATTCCTGGAATCACCACAAAAGACATCATGAAGATGAAGCGCAAGTCGGAAATGAAGCGCGTCTTTCTCGATGCCGGCTTGAAAGCTGCTCGTGGTCGCGTTTGCAAAACAGAAGCGGAATTGCGTGCGTTTATCAAAGAAGTTGGTTTTCCAGTCGTCGCTAAACCGGATATTGGTGTCGGTGCCGCAAAAACGTTTTATTTGAAGGAAGAAGCTGACATTGCGCCTTACCTGCGCGAAAAGCTTGACTGCGAATACATTGTAGAAGAATTCGTCAGCGGTCAGATCGTCACATTCGATGGGCTCGTCGACCAGAATAACAAAGTGATTTTCACATCTTCACTGCGCTACTCCAAAGGCGTCATGGACGCTGTAAACGAAAACACGGACATCTACTATTACACGGTACGAGATATCGAGCCTGGGGTTGAAGACGCAGGATTGCGTACACTCAAAGCTTTCGACGTTCGCTCTCGTTTCTTCCACTTCGAATATTTCTTGAAAGAAGATGGAACAGCAATTCCCCTGGAAGTAAACATGCGCCCACCAGGCGGATTGACGTTGAATATGTTCAACTACATTTATGACTTCGACTGCTACAGAACATGGGCAGATCTCGTCGTGAACGGTGTCTCGAAACCAATGGGACCGAGACCTTATTACGTCATGTATGTCGGTCGCAAGGACCACATTCCGTACAAACATTCGCACTACGAAGCGTGCGAGAAGTATCGCGATATGATGACGCACAACGAGCGCATGCGCGACGTGTTTTCAGGCGCAATTGGAAACCACGGTTACATCCTGCGTCATCCAGAACTGGAGCCATTGATCGCAGCCGCTGAAGATATCCAAGCTCGCTCTAAATAGTTAGCAGTTAGGAACAGCAGCGAATTTCTGACTCGAACTGCATGTCGCGGATACTTGTTCAGAGTTTGCTCAGAGTCCGTTGAGAAAATCTTTGATCTTCTCGGGCAGTTTTTGCTCGATACGCTTGCTTGCAGCGTAATCCCAGCCGACTTTGTCTGTTTTCTTAACGCCAGCCGGGCACTGCTCATCCCCGATATCACCTGCTTCGTCTGGCATGTTCGGCATCATTTCTTGCTGCTCGTTTTCATTCATTTGTCTGCTCATTATCAAATCCTCCATCTCAGAGTACCGACTCACAGATACTTCAAAAGTTGCGAACTCGTTCCAATAAAACGAGAAAACGGAGCTCGCCCCAATCCAAACTTCACGCAGTTCCCACATCAATCAGTTAGCTTAGAAGTTCGTGAAGTCGTTAACCTGCGGGACAAAACTCTTCACAAGGTGGCATAGAGAGTGAAGACCAACCGACCGGCGGCACTTGCTGCTACAAGAACTGATGTCGAACGCATCACAACTAAACTTTCTACCTGCAGGCTATATCTTCGAAAACCGTTTCGAGATTGTCGAGGTACTCGGGCGTGGAGCTGTCGGCGTCGTTTACGAAGCTCGCCATTTGGGACTGGGCAAGCTGGTCGCCATAAAGATGCTGCTATCAGCGCACGTGACCGACGAAAGCGAATACCGACGGTTTCAGCAGGAAGCCCAGGCTGCTAGTTCGCTCAGCAATCAGAACATCATCAATGTCACCGACTTCGGTTTGAGCGCCGAAGGTTATCCATACCTGGTCATGGAATACCTGCGCGGAGAAAGTCTGACCAAGGTCCTCGAAGCCGGGCGCCTGAATTTGGACGAGTTTTTGCACATTTTTCAACAAGTTTGTTCCGGGCTGCAAGCAGCGCATAAGAAGGGCATGGTCCACCGAGACATCAAGCCGAGCAACTTGATGCTAATCGATACGGAAGACGCAACTCGCGTTGTGAAGATCGTGGATTTCGGCTTAGCCAAAGCAATATTGCCGGGAGCGGATCAGAGCTTGACGGCAACCGGCATGGTTGTTGGAACACCGCTGTTTATGAGCCCTGAGCAATGCCGCGGCAAAGATTTAGACCAGCGCAGCGACATCTATTCGTTAGGGTGTGTCATGTATGCAGCACTCACGGGGCGCTACCCGTTCGAGGGCGAGAGCACGATGGACACCATTTACAAACACATGGTCGAGCCACCGCCACCGTTCGCTCAAATGTGTCCAGAATTGAATTTGCCTGCGTCGATCGAAAAGGTAATTCTGAAATCCGTTGAGAAAGACCCCGCTAATCGCCAGCAATCGATGGCAGAACTGTCTCAAGAGCTGACAAAGGCGATAACAGAATACAACAAACCGCATGTCACCCCTGGTGGCATGATGGAGGCAATGTCTGAACGGAAAGTGCATCGACGCACAGCTGACGAAATGACGAGCACCGTATACAGTGGCAGTGGCAATGCCAGACCATTAGAACAAACCCGATTGCGCGCACAAGAAGTTGTGCCCGAACGAAAGTCAAATTGGGTGCCAATAGCGACCACAGCGGCTTTGCTGGTAGGCGGCTTGGGAGCAGGCGCATTTTTCCTTACGCAAAAGCATCCTGAGAAGCAGGCGTCCCCGCCAACGACAGCAGCAATACAGACTGCGAAGACAAGCGAAAAATCTGCGTCGACGAATTCGAAGGGGTCCGAGGAAAACTCGAAATCGGCAAAATCTCAAGACAACGAATCAGCCTCCAAAGCGGAAAATTCAAAGTCGTCCAAACAGAAAAAGCAGAGCACAAGCGTTGCCAGCAATACCGTTCCGGTATCGCATATAGTGCCTCCAGCTGCGCCAGCTTTACCCAAAGTGGAAACTGAAGAACAAAAACGTCATCGTGCCCTTGCGAGGATAGTGCACGAAAAAGGTTTAGCGGGGAAGGCTGCGGTTGAGCAAGGAGACTTCGATACAGCTAGAGCCTGCTACCAAACTGTGCTTGACACGCAAACGGCAATGTTGGGTCCAAACGATGTTCACTTAATTCCAACGCTGCAAGCAATAATGCATTGCTTGACCAAAGAAAACGATGAAAATCATGTGCCTGCTTACATGCAGCAAGCCCTTAGGATTTACTCCAGCAAAGGCGACACGCCGGCGAAGAACGAAATCAACAAGTTGAAAGACCCCTGGAAAATTTGGCGCGGGCTGGCACATTCGGCCGCTACATGCGCTGAAGTGACTCGAAAAACAGCACTCGCTAGCGGTGATCTCGAACAATCGCGCGCAATTATCACGGATTACTTAAAGTGGTCCGCAGATTTTTACAGCTACGCCATCAAAATGTATCCGGGCAGTCCTAGCGATAAAGAATGCACCGATATGACCAATGAGTTTCAGGGCGTCATGGCACGGGCTCAGCATCCGCGTTTTCTCAATCAAAGAGAACGAGCCGTTCAAAACGCATCCGCATTTAATCAAAACCAGAATGCATCCGCATTTAATCAAAACCAGAATGCATCTGGATTCAATCAAAACCGGAATGCACCCGCAGTCAACCAAAATCAAAACGATTCCGGCATTTTCGCTAGATTTCGCAACAGAAACAGGTGGCTCAACAACAAAGGAATTCGAAACTGGTAATCTCTCGTTGCCAGGATGACTTCGCCTGCTGGAGAAATTGCAAATGAAAAAGAGCCTACAAACTAATCCCAAAGTGGACGAGTACATCAAGAAGTTGAAGACATGGCGTGAAGAAACGGCTTTGCTGCGAGAGATAGCGCTGGACTGCGGACTGGTGGAAGACTTCAAATGGTACAAGCCGTGTTACACCGCCAACGATGCGAACGTGGTCGTACTTCAGGGATTTAAGAACGAATGCGCGATTTTGTTTTTCAAAGGTGCATTGATGAAGGACGCCGAAAAGTTGCTCATCAAACCGGGCGAAAACACTCAAGCTGGACGCAAAATTTCGTTTCGAAATGTCCAGGAAATCGCAAAATTGAAGAAAGTTCTGAAAGACTACATCAAAGAAGCCGTGAGCATCGAAGAGTCCGGCATCAAACCGGAGCCAGTCAAAGCTCCGCAAATCGAGATTCCGGAAGAGTTAGCTAGCCAATTCAAGAAGTCGAAGAAGCTAGAAACTGCATTTTACGCACTCACACCCGGTCGCCAGCGACACTATTTGATGCATTTCACTGGTGCAAAACAATCTCAAACAAGAACAAGTCGCATTGAAAAGTGCACGCCGCTGATTCTCCAGGGCAAAGGCTTGAATGATTAGCGACTCGTTCGCGTTAAGCGGCGAACCAAGCAGGTGGCAAGAAGAGCTTGAATCAGACTGAACTGAAGAACATGACGAATGAAGAAACCGGTGTGATTTTTTACGGCTCGAAAAGCATCGATTTCAAAAACCTGGGATTTCTGGTTGCTTTATTCGCAATAGGTGCATGGATGACACTATCCTCACTGCATGCGACTTACATGCACGGACTGTTGGGAGGCATTCTCTTCATTCTTATGGCATGTGCGGGGCTGTTCTATCTACTCAATAATCAAATTACGAATACGCCTTGCATTACAGTTGATGCAAACGGCGTTAATTACCGCATGAATACGAAAATTACTTACGATGCGAAGTGGGATAGCTTGGACGAATTCAAAGCACTGAAAAATCGCGGTGGACGCACATTGTTTCTCAGCGCCAATATCACTGGCAAAAATGTTAGTGAAAACCTGCGCTCTGAGCCGATTTTGAAGATCTCGTTTCTCAGCACGCTGAACGTTACGCCGAACCAGTTGCTAGACGATTTGAATAGAACCAGGCTAAAGGCGTTGACGAAATATCCGGATTTGGATCAACTTTAATCAGCACCGCCAATGGTGCCCAGCTACACAAACATGTATTTGCGATCGACTTTGCGGCGCGTGGAGCGGAACTAATCGGCAGAGGCGCTCAGATCCGATTTCGTCCGTTGCGTCATCCAGACCTGCGAAGAAAAACTCACGGCTCATACAGACGCTCGATCAGTACAGACGGCGCCGACATCCGGCACAGAATACTCTCAATCCATTAGGTCTAAAAAAGCGCACATCGTTCCAGCGACGATTCTCCGCAAGATACAGGCGGTCGTCACTGATGCCTCTGTACGCAATATGCACGACACCTTCGCAGCATGAGTCATCCTCTTCTTCCGGCACAGGCTCAGGCTTTTTCTTCACCCACGGAAGTTTGGAAATCAATCGATCCATCCAGGGAGGCAAGGACAATTTCGCACTTTCACTCGACACCGCTAAATCAACTCCATGTTCAATCAGCCTAAGCTTTTGCTGCTGGAAGGAATATCGTGAATGTCGACCCTTTGCCGAAGATCGACTCTACTTCTATAGTTCCATGATGTCGGGCAACGATCTCGCGAGTAATTGCAAGCCCCAACCCAGTGCCACCACTTGCTCTTGTCCTGGCCTTATCTGCACGATAAAACCGCTCGAAGATGTGGGGTAAATCTGCTGAGTCGATACCCACTCCATTGTCGTGAACCTTGATGGCGACCCGGTCTGAATCAACAAGACGCGCACTCACACTTACGGTTCCATTTGCCGGAGTGTAGTTAACAGCGTTGGTGACAATGTTGACTATCGCGCGCTGAAGTTGCAGCGCGTTTCCTCGAACCAGTGTGCCTTCGCTCAATCCATGCGCGTTTACCAAATCCACCTCTTTCTTGCTCGCTTGCGGTCGCAGTTGTTCGACGGCATCGTTGATGATTTGCATGACATTCACGTCTTCATGCCAATCTTCTTCCAATCCACCATCCAAACGGCTGATGTCGAGCAAATCGCGCAGCAAACTTGTTTGTCTATCGACCAGGCGCTCGAGCGAAGTCAGAAACTGCGGACGCAGCACAGGGTCTTCTCCAGCACCGGCTTGAAGAGCCTCCACAACAGAACCAATTGCCATCGTTGGTGTCTTCAATTCATGGCTGGCGTTCGCAATAAATTCCTGCCGCAATCGTTCTTGCTCACGTAATCTGCCAATCATTTGGTTGAACGACAATCCCAACTCACCGATTTCGTCGCGCCTTCCAACTGGCACAAACTCAGACATATCGCCCGATAACGCAATGGATTTCGCCATCGCGCTCATTTCCTTGACTGGGCGGTTGACACGCTTTGCCATCCACAAACTGATCAACAAAGTGAGGATTCCTGTTGCCAAGATAATTTTCAGGAAGACATACAAGTCATTGTTGAGTCGTCGCTCGATATCTGTAAGCGGCACACCGACTCGGATTACGCCGGTTGTATGTCCAGCCGCTCGAACGGGATATGCGATGAAAAACCAATTGCTATTCGTCTGATTCGATTTACGTTCATATATTCCGATCACACCAGCAAGCGCATCATTGATTTCAGACTGGTTTGAAATGTTTTCACCACTTGGCGTATTTCCAGGTCCAGTACCCGAATCGGCAAGCACGTGTCCATCATCGTTTACGACGGTAATCGAGACACCAAGCTTGTTTGCGTGGCGATCAACGGCCATCTTGATTCGATTTCTTGACTGCTCGGAATCTAACGCAAGGTCGTTGTCAATTTCAAGAGAAAGATTGACCGCTTCTACTTCCAATGAGTTGCGCAAGTCGTTGATAGATTCCGACTTGATCATAAACAAGGCCCAGATACTGACTGCAAGTAACGCAATGGTTACCAGCGATATATACGTCACCAAAAGTTGGTTGGCGAGACTTCGAAACAGCCATTGATAAATGTTTTTGAAAAATCCCATTCCGAAATCTCGACGCAGATATGGCTATTTGACCATAGCCACGTAATTTTTGGCATTACGTGAGTATGATTCGTGTATGGTCATAATGATTGTGGTGGCATGAGCGAAAGACAAATACAAGTTTCTGTGCCAAACTACTGAAGCCGCTTAATTGCGGAATTGGTTCCTTTCATTGAGAACCATCCAATCTGGAGGTCCATTCCAAAATGTCTGCTGTTGTGAACGTAACCGATACCACCTTCGAACAAGAAGTCCTCAAGGCAGAAGTGCCAGTACTGGTCGACTTCTGGGCTCCCTGGTGTGGACCGTGCAAAGCGGTCGCTCCTGTTGTCGAAGATCTCTCGAAAGAGTACGAAGGACGACTCAAAGTCGTAAAACTGAATACTGACGAGAATCCAAAGACTGCGCAAGCCTACACAATTCGCGGTATTCCGAGCCTCTACCTGTTTAAGAGTGGACAGGTTGTCGAGCAGGTCGTTGGCGCTGTGCCGAAGACGACTCTTGCTACTGCAATCAACAAACACGTCTAAAAGCACGGACCCGTCGATAAACGGCGCCCAGGATAATTCGTGACCACGGTTGTTCCGTGGATACCAACAAGTCAATCGGCATACATAAGATGGTGCCGATCTTTTGGCATGCTGACAACGCCTTGCAAAGCGCATATCTAACAAACTCTTTGCGCAATAGTTTGGCCGGTGGAAACTCATCGTCTTCTATAATTGCTGCTCTACGTTTCGTAGGAGTAGCTGATGAGCCAGGCTAAAATCCGGAATTCCTCACGGCGATTACTAAACTAGGCACTCTCAAGAGGAGAAATTATGCGATTCGGAGTACTCAGTTCGTTGGCTGTAGCCGTCTCATTTGCAACCTTCGCAATGGCTCAAGCAAGCGACGCCGCAGTAAAACACCATCACCACCACAAAAAAGCTTGCTCAAAAGCTTGTGAAAAGGCTTGCGTAAAGGGCGGCAACATCGTTGCAGTTGCAGCAAAAGCCGGCACCTTCAAAGAACTTTTGAGCCAGTTGGAAGCTGCTGGATTGGTCGGAGTTCTCAAAGGACCAGGACCATTCACAGTGTTCGCACCGAACGACCAGGCTTTCGCTCACTCACGCTCACTCGATAAATTGAGCGGCGACAAAGAAAAGCTCGGCAAGATCCTCAAGTATCACGTAGTCAAAGGCGACTACTCTGCTGAAAAGCTTCAGGGACTTCGCTCTTTGACCACACTGGAAGGCGAATCATTGATGATCAATGCCAAAGACGGCAAAGTCATTGTTGACGGCGCTCTCGTCACTCAGCCTGACGTTAAAGCCAGCAACGGCGTCATCCACGTAATCGACTCCGTATTGGTTCCAGAACGCGGCAAGTAAGCCGGATAAGACCAGCAAGTTGCGAAGTAAATTCGCGACCTGATTTGAACATTTGAGCAGCTCACCTGTGCCAATATATAGGTGGGCTGTTTTTTCGAGAATTTTTCCATGCCACTGAAAGAAATGTTTGTCGTCTTCTTCGCCGTGTTGTGCGTCGGAGCACTGATGAACGGCATGCCAAAAGATGAAGACCCGCTTCGCGACGCGGCAGCAGACATGCAAACAGGCGCTGCGACACAAAAGGCGCTGACAGAAAATCCGCTGCTCGTGACGGGAACGGAAGATAACTTCAAAGACGAGGTGCTGGGGTCGCAAAAGCCAGTGCTCGCCGTCTTCTACGCTGACAGCGACCCTACCTGCAATAAGATGGCGCCCGTAATTGCTGAAATCGCCAACGCTTATCAAAACACGCTCAAAGTCGTCAAAATCGACGTTATGACCAATGCCAGCCTCTATCAGAAGTACGAAGTCGGAGAAATGCCCTGGCTGATTGTGTTCAAGAACGGCAATAAGGGACAGGCGATGGCCGGCATGATGACCGACAAAGATTTGCGAGAATTTCTCGGACGCAGCAACATAAAGCCAGACCCAACGCCACCTTCGACCGGCGCGACCCCGTCAGGCTAGAGTCGAATTCGCCACCGCGGGTAGAGTCAGTTGGATGAATCGCGGCACGTTAAGAGCGTGCTAAATCCTTGGCGACTTCAGACTTTCGCCACTTTCATTTAGTAGACTGCAAGTATGAAGATCACTTAAGACTACTGAAATCTCGACTGGTCGAACCAGTCAGCTATTTAGTCGCTGGGGTAAACCCTGAGAGGGGCTCCGTGTTAAGCAATTGGACCGACGCATCCGATCGAAGATAAAATATGTATCAGCAGTTCGCCGCTATTTCCCCGTTTCAGTGAATAACACAAGTATGAAAGATTACATCGTCGTATTTTTTGTCGTATTAGCCATCAGCTGTTTCCTGAACAGCCCGAGTATGCCTGTCTCGATGCCGGTCGGAGTAAGCGGCACGGTTGACGCAACTGGTGGCACCAAACGTTCAGATGTTCAAATTCCAGAAGCTAATTTCACCGATGCCACCGCCAACTCAACACAGCTGACCGGCATTGATGACTCATCGAACCGCGAGCAAAGTTCCTCGCAAAACGGCAGCAATTTTTAGAAGAAGAGAAGAAGAGGATAACCACAAATGATGAAAAAATGGGCACGCTGGACGCTTCTGATCCTCTGGACGTTGCTCCTGCTCGGCACATCGACTTTCTGGAACCCGTTCACGTCATTCCCGGCACTGCTGAAATATTCGGTGGTGACTGCGTTTGGTGCGATCGTGTTCGGCGCGCTGATGATCATTATGCAGTTCTACATAATGATCAAAATCCTGTTCCCGTTGCCACCTCGCGCTGACGCGAAGGCACCGAAAGGATTCTGGCGCTCGGCATTTCCATTCCTCTTCTTGAAGCCGGCGATCAGCCCCAAGGCACCGCAAACACTCGAGACCGTAATCGGCAACGAGCAAGCGAAACAAGAGATTCGCGAAGTGATCGACATGCTCGCTCATCCAGATCGTTATGTCGCATCCGGCGCTGAAGTACCAAAAGGTATGTTATTCATCGGACCACCAGGTGTAGGTAAAACCCTGTACGCCAGAGCCATCGCAAACGAAGTAGGCATCCCATTCTACGTGTTGGAAGGATCGAATCTCAGCGGTTTGATCATGGGTCTTGGTGTTCTCAAACTGAAAACACTTTTCGCTCGTTTGAAAAAGCACGGCAAAGCAATCTTGTTTATCGACGAAATTGACTCGATGGCAGCAAGACGGCAAGGTGACCGTGGTTTCGGCGGCCAAGCCGATATGAACATGACTTTGAACACGTTGCTGACCGAAATGGACGGCTTCCACGGTTCGGATTTGTTAATTATCGGTGCCACCAATAACGATGGCATCCTCGATCCAGCTTTGATGCGCGCAGGGCGCATGGACCGCCGCATTTACTTCCAATCGCCGTTCCCTTCTGAACGTAAGCAGATCTTCAAGTATTACTTGGACAAAGTCCTGCACGATCCTGAAATCGCGATGGACGAGATCATGATGCTGACTTCGAATTACTCGCCGGCAGAAATTGCGAACGTAGTAAACGAAGCAGCACTCATTTCGATGAGACCGGGTGGTCCTGGTCGAGTCACGACTGCGACCGTCATGCAAGCACTCGACAGAGTTGCCGTTGGTCTCGAACGCACGCTGGTCGGTTCTGGATTGGAAATTCAAAACGCAGATCCTTCCATTCGTCTAGATCATGTCGTCGGCATCGATGACGTGAAGCAAGATTTGGCTGAGATCGTGGATTTCCTCCAACACGGAGACGAACTGCGATCGATTGGTGCAAAACTTCCGAAAGGCATCTTGATGGTTGGACCTCCTGGTGTAGGAAAAACCATGCTGGCAAAGGCAATCGCAAACGAAGCCGGTGTGCCATTCTTTGGTCTTTCAGCGTCGTATCTGGGAAGTTTTGATGGCACCGACTCTGGTGCCGGTAAAATCCGCGCTCTCTACCAACAAGCTCGCAAGAGCCCTGCATCTATAGTGTTCATTGATGAAATCGATTCTATCGGCGCAAGCAAGACATCGGAGGGGCAACGCTCGAGCGCTCTCAATCAGCTCCTCGTAGAACTCGATGGCTTCTCGCGCAGCAACGTAATCACAATCGGTGCAACGAACAACGAACCGATTCTCGACTCCGCATTCATGCGCAGCGGACGTTTCGACCGCAAGGTCTACGTCGGATTGCCAGATGCACCAGCACGCAAAATCATTTTCTCGAATTATTTGAAGACCATCAAACTGGCTTCAGAACCTGATTTGGAGAAACTCGCGAAACAGACGGTGAACTTCTCTGGTGCAGACATTGCTGCGGCAGTGAATGAAGCCGCTATTCTCGCTGTGCGCAAAGGCAAGAAGCACGTCGAAGAGTCCGAGCTTGAAGAAGCAGTAGACCGCGTCTCCGTGACCTCTGGTCACAAGCTGAATACACACGGCATGAACATGGCCAGAGTGCCAGACATCGATGTTCGCTTATCTGATCTGAAGGGCATGGACGAAGCCAAGGCGGAAGCTGCAGAAGTCGTCGCGCTGCTCAAACATGCAGATAGAGTTCTGGAGTCCGGTTTGAAAGCACCGAAAGGTGTCTTGCTGGTTGGACGACCTGGTACCGGGAAAACCATGCTCGCAAAGGCAATTGCCAATGAAGCTGGTGTGCCGTTCTACTCGCTTTCTGGAAGCGACTTCCAATCTAAGTGGGCAGGCGAAACAGCAGTCAGAGTTCGCGCCGTCTACGAGCAAGCACGACGTGGTGGCAAGCCATGTATCGTGTTCATCGACGAAATCGATGCGATCGGTGCCAAACGTGCTGAGGAGCGCGGTGGTGGTGCCGTCCAGGACCACAACAAGACATTGAATCAATTGCTCGTTGAAATGGATGGCTTCGGCAAACACAAAGTGTTGACGATAGGAGCAACCAACCACGCAAGCCTGCTTGACTCCGCACTCTTGAGACCAGGCAGATTCGATCGCAGAATCGACGTTCCGCTGCCGAATCTCGAAGGTAGAGAAGCCATCATTCAGAGCTATCTGAAGAAGACGAAAATTGACGGCACTGTAAACGCATTAGATATCGCAAGAATGACGGTATTCAGTGCTGGAGCTGAGTTAGCGAACATCGTCAACGAAGCTGGATTGATCGCAATTCGTGACGGCAACATGCAAATCTCGCAAGAAGATCTGTTCCACGCCGTTCAACGAGTCAAGTTCGGCATGCAGTACAGTCGCCACATCTTGATTGAAGAGCTGATGGCGACAGCGTATCACGAGGCCGGACACACGATGGTCTGCTACTACCGCAACCGCCGCGACCGTATCCAAGTTGTCACCGTAGTTCCGCGTGGTGGCGCCCTCGGTTACATGTGGCCTGTCGAGAAAGAAGACTACGTTCAACAGAACAAGCACGAATACGTCGTTGACATCGAAGTGAGCCTGGGCGGAATGGCTGCCGAAAGCATCTACATGGATACAACGACTTCGGGTGTATCTTCCGATTTGAACAACGTTGGACACATCGCTCGATCGATGATCAGAGATTGGGGAATGGGTTCCTTCAAATTCAATACCGGTGCAGCTTACGAGTATCAGTCTATGCACGGACGATTCGAACGCGTTGTGTCGGATCAAACCAATCGCGAAATTGAATCGGAAATCAAACAGCTTGTTGATGGCTGCTACGACAACGTTCTCAATTTGATCAAAGCAAAACGCAAGCAACTCGATCAACTGGCTCACGCTCTCGTTGAAAAAGAGACGCTCTACTTCTCCGATATCGCTGCGATTCTGGAGCCAGAACGTTCGAAGCAAGACATCCAAAAGGAAATCGATGCATTGAGCGACCGCAAGTTGGTTGGCAAAGCACCGGTTATCGACTTGGATAATTTCGGACGCTGGGCGTTGCCTGGTGGTGGAAACAACGCCGGTAACAGTGCTAATAACAAAGCAGCGAAACCAGACGAGCAGTAAGCAGTAACGCTGTAGAATTGAGAGCTCTTACTTACAAGTGGGGGCTCTTTTTCTTTGGTAGTTGCAAACAAACTAATCAATCCGCTTGTCCAAACAGATCAAGCTTTTCTAAACGATCCATATCCAGCCCTCGCACAATTACGTTCCGAGGCACCAATCTGGTGGTGCGAAGCGCAAAAGTACTGGATCGTCAGTCGGTACTCCGATGTGCAGAGTGTCCTGCGAGACACGGCGTTCGAGAAGCAGATCCATCGGTGGAAACATTCGCCGACACCTTTCATTGCGACATTGATTCCATCGCTGAATTTCCTTCGCAAGATCGTCTCGAATTGGCTTCTGAACTTAAATCAGCCAGACCATACCCGTGTCCGCACGCTAGTTGGCAAAGCTTTTACACCGTCAACATTGCAAGCCCTTCGACCAGAAATCGAGAGGATTGCAAACACTCTCGCGGACACGGTTGCAGCATCAGTTCGCGACAATCGAACATCCGTCGACCTGATTCAAACCTTCGCTCAACCTCTTGCAGTCGGCGTAATCGGACTGATACTGGGAATCCC
Organism: Drouetiella sp.; assembly: GCA_036702965.1. Classification (GTDB taxonomy): domain Bacteria; phylum Cyanobacteriota; class Vampirovibrionia; order Obscuribacterales; family Obscuribacteraceae; genus PALSA-1081. The sequence goes on along the minus strand of DATNPZ010000003.1, from coordinate 6,857 downwards.
GCTCAACGATACACCTGCGCTACGCACTTGGTCTCAGAGCGTGGTGGGTTTGATCGGTGGCGGTCGTGATGTGAAAAAGATGATGAAAGCAGGTTCGGCGTTGAAGCAATTTGCTGCGTATCTGAAACCGCACATCGAAGCACGTCGCACGAATCCGACAAACGACTTGCTTTCTATCCTGGTCCAAGCAGAAGAAGGCGGATCTAAGTTGCAGACAGAAGAACTCGTAGCCACAAGCATTTTGCTGTTGATCGCCGGTTTCGAGACGACGGTGAATTTGATGTGCAACAGTGTTTATTGCTTGAGCAAATTCCCAGAGCAGACAGCGTTGTTCACGCAGGATATGCAGCTTGCAGATTCACTTGTGAAAGAAGTGCTGCGTTACGAGAGCCCAGCTCAAACAGCGCCTCGACTGGCTGGAAAAGATATCACCATAAGCGGTACCACCATCAAAAAAGGTGACATGGTTTGGCTGCTTCTAGGTGGTGCAAATCGCGATCCTGAAAAGTTCAAAAATCCAGACACGTTCGACATTACGCGACAAAGCGAGGCGAATCTCGCCTTCGGCGAAGGCATACACAGATGCGTCGGCGCTAACTTAGCTGAGATCGAAACAGCGATTGCGTTGAAAGCGTTGTACTCGAGAGTACCGAACTTGAAATGCGCTCAAACAGTCAACTTCCAGGCACCGTTCGGCTTGCGTGGTCCACGCGAAATGATGGTCACGATCGACTAAAGACGTGGCGCACCACATTGTCGTGATCGCTGACAACTCAAAGACAGAAGAAAGGGGAGCATCGCTGCTCCCCCTCTAAGTATTTTCAGTACAGGCGTTCGGCTTATGTGGAAATCAAGCCTGTGTCGCTTTGAGTGTCGTCATCTCCGCCGTCAGTTTGAGTCTGAGCGGTTTGCTTGGACTTATCCAATCCTTGCATGCGAGCTTTGAATGCTGGATTTTGGATCTTCGCAATCATTTCAGGAGTGACTACCTGCTCACCAACATGGAGTTTCTTGTTCTGATTCAGAGCTTCGAGTTCTTGATAGAGAGCGCGAACATCTGGGTCAGTGTCATTTGCACCAGGCTTGCCGAGCAAGCGAGCCGCTACTTTGATGTAGCCTTCGCCAGCCTTGGCAGTTCCGTCGTCGACGATTTGCTTTTGAGCATCAGCCGAAGTTGTAGCTGTTTGATCTGTCGATTGCGATTGCGATTGACCATCTGTTGACTGTGCAGTCTTAGCATCTAAAACTGGTTTGTCGTCAGTTCCAACTTTCACATTGACCATCTTGTCGTGGTCTTTGACAGTTGCGTGGAAGGTGCCATCTTTGTCGACCTGGACGTTGTAGAGAGTTCTGTCTGGTGTTTCACCGGCTTTTGGCTGGTAGGTAGACTCGAAGCTCTTGCCACCGTCTTTGGTGACGTATTGGTGTCCTTCCTGGGTCAAGCCACTCAGCTTGCCATCAGCACCGTAGTCGAAGTGGCGCGATTTGCCGTCTTTGTACTTAACGTCGGTGACATTGCCTTTGTCATCGGTTGTGATTTGCGATCCGTTAGCGTCGGTAGTGGTGCCAGCCTTCGGAGCTTCTGTCTTCTGGTCGCCGCCAGTTTTGGCAGTCTTATCAGCTTGTTGTGTGTCAGCAGGTTGAAGAGCATTGAAGCCCTTAACAACATCACCATAATCGCTTGGATTGCTGATGCCTTTGCTGTTGTCGAAACCACCAGCGTCAGCCAATTGCTGAACGTTGAATCCGTCGCCGCTGTCTGGAATGCTAGCGTGCTTTCCATCGAGAAGTTCTTGCACGTACTTAGCATTTTCTGCTGTGTAAGGGCTGCCATCTGGAGCCTTCATCTTGCCACCATTGGTGAAGCGATCGTAGTCTTCCATGAAGCGCTTCATGTCGCCGCGGCTGACGTAACCATCATTGGAGCCACCATCTTTGGCGCCATCCAAAACGCTGATTAAAGGCGGTTGTCCCTTGAACAAAGGAGCCATGTCATTACGAGCATCTTGCTTGTCGGCGGCGTCCTGGTTGGTTTGTGATTGCTTGTCGAGGTAGTCGTTCAACTCACCTGTTTCCAACTTGCCATTACGGTTGGCGCCGAAGAACCAGCCACCACCTGTGTCGAGGTCGCCGACTTGAGTCGACAACTGGTTCGCGAATGTCTTATCGAAGTTGTATTGTGCAGTTGCGCCACCAAAGTCATATTTGTATGGAGCTTTGATATCTTCAGCTTTCTTGCCGTCAACCATGTCAGTGTTCGCAGCGCCCCAGGCGACGGCGATGTCTGGAAGAACATTGTCTTTCTTCAATTGGTTGGAAACACCTTCCCAATATTTCTGCGTGTCATCAGCGTTGTGAGTTTTGGCATACTGATCGTATTCCTTCTTCAACTCAGCGTAGGCAGCTTTCCCTCCGCCTTGATCACCGGCTTTGTGATCCAGTGCTTCAACAGTCTTGACTGTTTTGGTCGCGTCATCTGCTGCTGGCATGTTTCGTCCCCTCCATGGGATCTTTCGTATCGGTCAGTCCGGAATGGACCCGTACGAAATTGTGTGGAAGTTACCCGAGTGGCTTTCCAAGCTCAGTTAAGAGCTTTATGCCCCCGGCCAACTGTAGTAAACAGGGCCCGTGCGGGCTTTGATTCGTATGTTTTTTTGGATGCAGGCTCGGTCATCATCGGGGAAGATTAACCACTTGTCATTGGGGAAATTACGTAGTCAAGATGAAAACTTGTGCGAGGCTGACCCTTCGGTCGCGAATTCCGTAACTCCTCAGAACTGGGCTTGGGAGTTGTCGAGAGTATATGCAATGGGTTGTGACAAGTTAGGGTCAAAGCTGTAAATTCTCGGATTTAATGATGCACTTCTATCCTTCACTGAGCACTGATAAGATCGTTCGGTACGGATCGAGGGAAGTGATGGATACCTCAAAAGCTTCAACAAGCGGGAATTTCCAGGTACTCGAAGATCATAAGCCGACAGATGAAACTGACTTGCGGGCGCGAGTTTTGTTCTTGACCGCCGGAATTGGAATTCTGAGCAGCAAACTTTTGAAGACATATATGGACCACTGCGACGAAGCGGTCCAGTCCGCCGGCGTCCAGGTCGAGTCCAAGGTGACGATGGAGACTTACAGCGCCACCGTCAAGGAATTGCTCACAGTAAGCATCTGGCTCACGCTATTTGAGCAAGCTGCGTTCAACACTATTCCTGAATGGTTCAAAGAATTCATTCTGAGCTGCCACATGGTCGCCGACAAAGTGCAACCGGCTCCAACATCTAAAGAGATCGAACAGAAATACGACTTCCGTGAACCGATTCCAGACATCTGCACACAGGTCGCTATAAACCTTTGTATGCAATTGGAATTGGGCACGACTGCTCCCGATGCCCTCATCTACCTTGGTGACCTTCTGCTGCAAGCTAAGCCCGAACGAGCGGAGCTTGTTCAATTCGCGTTGACTCAACCTGTTGCGGTTTTGGATCAACGTATTAAAGACAGTTGAACACGCAATCCAACGTATAAACATGTATTGTCGAAAGATCACGCTATAAGCATGCAAATGAAGCTGCTGAAGTAAGAACCAATTTCCATCGTTCCGTGCAAGCCACTTGGACCTCGCGTAGATGACAAGACCCTTGTAACGGAAAATTTTCGTGTCAGGACAACCGCTGCCGTTGCTCGGGCGCGCGCACCAACCTAGACTCAGAGCTATAAACCAAATTCTGGCACGGCACAGCAGACACACCAAAAGCGAAAGCAGGTGGATAAATCTGAAACTCTCCGCGATCACTCAGTGATTCAGAGACGGCCGTGAAAACACCGCAGCATTCCCCCAACTTTCACGCCATCTAGGTCTACGACTCACGAGGCAAGGTAAGGAACCGTCATTGAAGGTCCACCCTTCAAAGTTGAATTGGAAAAAGCTATGGCTCCCAAAACATCAGGTATCGGAAATCAGATGGTTATCGACCGCCACACGGAGTTCAGCAAAGGAATTCTGGAAGTGCGGGAAATCATCAGGTCATCGACATGGCCGAGCTCAAACCCCATCGCCAACCACCATTTGCAGATCGTTGAAGAGCGCCTTCGCGACTTGCTTTTGGCAACGAATGACCAGCAGATTACTCGCATCTTCGCGGTCATCGAGATTGAACTAGCTGCGGCGAAGTCTGCGGCGCTCAAAAACAAGGCGGAACAGGAAGAGCTGTACAACAGGTCTCGGGGAACTGGCGCGCGCATTTAAGACGGAGGGTCTTAAATTCGCTTTCGAGCCTGCAAAAGTCGTCAGCGCGGTTCGCTGCGCTAACGAACTCCTTATGAAATTCGCGAGGGGCGGATACACTGGAGTCGCAAATGACGCAATCAAATTCAGATCTTCCCATCATCAATCAGGTGTCCCAGGCTCACAACTTCGGCGCGCTGCGGTCGGTCAAGCGCTTCTCAGACGGCGTCGTTAACCGCGTCTACCTGGTGAGTGCGAAGCACGGAAAATTTGTTGCACGCCTGAATGAAGACTGTTTGGTCACGTTCAAGAAAGAGGCTTGGGCTATTGAACGTGCCTCCAAATTTGGTGTCATCGCACCGAAAGTGTTCGGCGTTGGAGAAATCGGAAACACCGGCTACATGGTCATGGAGTACGTTTCCGGCAAGAATTTTTCCGACGTGAAACGCAATCGGCGTAAGGCGCTGAATGACTTTGGTCGGCAAACGAAGCTTATCAACTCGATCGAAGTCGGCGGATTTGGTTTCTTCCTCGATTGGGGAGACGAAATAACGTTCAAAGAGACCTGGTCCGAGACCTGCGAGGTTCAGCACAAGTTCATCTTCGGAAACAGCGACCTCGTTCAAATGGGTGCGCTGACAAACGAAGAACAAAATCGAGTAATCGATTTCCTTGCTCCGATGAACGACTGGAAGTATCCGCCTATGCTTTGTCACGGCGATGTGAGCACGGGTAACGTGATCGTGAAACCGGATGGCACGGTGGTCGTCATCGACTGGACGCAAGTCAAAGGGGGAGTAGCACCCTACTACGATCTCGCCGGTCTGTCCGAGAAGCTCACGGATGCAGATTTCCGAGAGTTTCTGCAAGGCTACGGAATGTCGCCGGAAGAATTCGCCGCAGACCGCATGAACTACAGGCGCATTCGTCTCTGCGACGTTGCAAGAGGCGCATCCTGGGCGCATCAGGTGAAGCACTCGAACCCTGATCGGTTCATCGAAGAAGTGCGTCAGGTGTATCACTCGATCTTCGGTTGACTCAAGATAAAGGTGTCACCGACGAGCAAAGCAGAACTGACGGCGCAGTATCTCGCGCCGTCAACGGAACTTCACAACGCGGCTCGATTTTAGCCACTTTTGCTTTTGAAATTATTTACCTAAAAAGTTCTTTTATCGCTACCAATCCGAAACCGGGAATGGGTTTCGCCGAGTACTTACGGCAACAGCAACGAAGGAATTTGCCCCTGTGAAAGCTTGTCTAGTCTCTTAATTTGGTCTTGGCGAGCCTGCGCTAGATTATAAGTTCCCTTTAATGCACTTAAAATGAGTTGCGACACCCCGCAGAAGCCCATAACACTTGGTTGCCAAATCATTCTGCGCTAGAAATAAAGCATCTAATCAACTTCGAAATTCAAAGCCGGTAAAACACCTCAAAGACCGAACTCGTAAACTTCCCAATCCCTCTGAACTGCGCTGTGCGCCGTCCAGGGATATACGACTGTATGTCCCTGACCCCCTGTAACAAGGAGCTTTGTCATGACACTCACCTCTGGTGACAATGTCGTCAGCACTGCTTCGAGCAATGCCGACGACGGACGTAAGCTGTATCACGCCATCTGGCAGTTGGTGCAGGACAACTTCTACAATCGTGAGCGCCTTGTCCAACTCGACTGGCCCTCGCTCAAGCACCGCTATGACCGGCGCATCGTCGACGAGGCTTCGGCTCTCGGACACGCGCGTCGCATCTTGGCCTTGCTCAACGACTCCTACACCCGTTTGATGGACACCGAAGAAGTCGAAGTAAAAGCGACCAAACGTGAGGCCGACGACGTTTTCATCTACAGCCACAGGCTGCGTGAGAACATCGGCTATCTCGGCATCGACGATTTCGCTCACACCGACACAGCCGAAAAGATCGAAGCGCATCTGCGTGAGATTTCCGACTGCGATGCTTTCGTGATCGACGTGCGAGATAACGGCGGCGGTATGCTCTGCGAGGCGACTGCTGCTCTCGGTCTGTTCATCAACGACGCCTTCACCGGTTACATCCAGTGGCAATATTCGACCGGCGCGCTCAGGCGGGCCATGCACATGCGCCCAGAGCACAGCATCGCGCACATCGAAGAGGACGGCAAGCAGCCGCGACAAGAACTCTTCGAACGCATGCAAGCCCTGATTGCTGGCAAACCGATGGTCGTCCTGATCAACGGCGCTACGGCTAGTGCCGCCGAATACTTTGCTGCTGCCCTCACGGCCAGCGTCAAGGACGGCAGCATCGTGTCGATGGGAACGAAGTCCTACGGCAAGGGCATCGGTCAGGTCGATTACCCCGTGCTCGACAAGGTCACGGTGAAAATCTCCTGCATGCGCTTTATGTCGCCGACTGGTGTCTGGTTCGGTGATGCGGCCCAGACGGTCAATAACGGAATCGAGCCCGATTTCGTCTCCAACTGCAGCTACAACACCGTCGATGCAGTCACCGAAGGTGCCAACTATCTGTAGCGGCGTGACATCATAAATCGTTCGGCGCGACATCATCCGCTGTTTCTGGCTCGAATTAACCGCCACTAAAAGTGGTGCCGAACTCAAATTGATTGACACCGAACCCAAATTAAATGACACCAGCGTAAATT
>DATNPZ010000002.1:0-144637 GCA_036702965.1 Drouetiella sp. | reverse complement strand
CGGATACTTCAAACGAACACCAATCATGGGGGATGCAGTAGCAGCCTTTGACCCAAACACGATGGATAGAGTCACTCACGCTGTGGATTTGCTTAGAATCGTTTTTAGAGGAGTAAGTCGTCGATACATTCAACGATACGTAGCTGCCTATTGGTGCTTCGTTGGACGCTCACAAGCCGAACGAGACAGCTTTGTTCAACGTTGCTGCATGATAGTTGGAGGCGCGAAAGAGTTCTCCGACAGTTATGTGTCACCGATTATCTTGAGCTTTCCAGCACGGTTTAGTCAGGATGCTTCCGTCTACTGCAAATTCGGCTTGGACAATGTTTAAGCCGTTGTCAGTTGTCGTTCCTCAATCAACTCAATCAACAATTAGCGACACGCGATAAGAGTTTGATGCGTCGTCGACGGTTCGCAAATTTAGAGGTTGAACTCTCAAGCAGCCATCCAAAATTAGAATCTGCTAACAGCCACTCAAAAGTTGCTCCTGAATCGGCGCTTTCAAGAGGGGGAAGATGCGACAAAACATTGAGGAAACATAGCGAGAACGCCGGAATTGCATGGCGTGGATGCTATCATGTCAGCTCGTCTCCGCCTAACCGGCTGGGGACTTACGAGCGCCGCTGTCGTTCCAACGATAGCCGGCAAACCTCATGATTAGCCACTGGAGCACTGTCATGCCTAAAATGAAGACCAACAAGGCAGCAGCCCGCCGCTTCAAAATCACCGGTACCGGTAAGATTTTGCGTAAGCAAGCTGGCAAGCGCCACATCAACGAATGGATGTCACCAGGCGTCAAGCGCAATCTGCGCGGCTGGGCACCACTCGACAAGACCCAAGACGACAATGTAAGAGAACTCTTCCCTTACCCGAAATACCTTCGCTAAGCGCAGGCGCCGCGACGGCTTCGCGGCACCCGGCTTTTGAAGCTGTCTAAGGAAACTCCTCTCCGACGACGCTTCGAAACATTCCAAAAGAATGCAAACCGGACTTAAATCACACGACTCGTTTCATCAGAAGAAGGAGATGTAATGTCGAGAGTCAAACGTGGCAACGTTCTACAAAAACGCCACAAAAAAATCATCAAGTACGCAAAGGGTTTCCGCGGTTCGAAGTCAAGACTCTTCATCGCAGCAAACCAAGCAGTAATGCGCGCATGGCGCAATGCATTCGCTGACCGCCGCAAAAAGAAACGCGATTACCGCAGTCTCTGGATTACCAGAATCAACGCTGCTTGCCGTTCACATGGTCTCAGCTACAGCGCATTCATCTGGGCTAATAACAAGTTGGGCGTAACACTCAACCGCAAAACATTGGCTCACATCGCCATTCACGACAAAGAAGCTTTCGCCGCAATCGCCGGAAACGCGAAGAAGTTGGTTGACAAGACTTTGGCTGAAAAGATCGAAAACGACAAGAAGCTGCACGCAGAAAAACAAGCTGCTGCCGCTAAGAAGAAAGAAGAATATAGAGCCCGCGAAGCAGCGCTCGCTGGTGCTAAGAAGTAGTTCTTTTAACTAATCAGGTAGCGATGAAGATCAACTCGATCAACAGCGCCTCGAATTCTCTACTGAAGAAAGTACGGAGTTTGCAGCAACGGTCTGGTCGAGAAGAGCATGGGCTCTTCCTCTTGGAAGGGCCCAAACTTCTTTTTGAGGCGCAATCAAAAGGAATTGCGATCAAAGACGTGATCGTCAGCGCTTCCTATTTGAACAGCGGATTCGAAGCATCCGAGTATCCGCAATTGACTGAAATTACTGTCGTCGAAGACAAACTGTTCAAAGATTTGATGACGACAACAACTCCATGCGGCATCATAAGCGTGGGGAAAATCAAAACGAGCGACTTTTCTGATTGCCTGAAAGGCGCATCCACACTGCTTGCTGTCGCTGAATCGGTGCAGGACCCGGGAAATCTGGGCACGATGATCAGAGCGGCTTTAGCGTTCGGTGCAACGGGCCTGGTTGCCACCGCAGGTAGTGTCGATGCATTCAATCCTAAAGTAGTCCGCTCTGCAATGGGAGCACTATTTAAACTGCCTGTAATAGTCGGCATGAGAATGGACGATTTGGCTGACAAACTGAAGAATGAAAACGTGCACATGGTGGCACTGGATGCCAAAGCGACGAAACCATTATGGGAAGTCGATATGCATCAGGGTCTAGCATTCGTTTTTGGTAACGAAGGTAACGGGTTGACCGGGCAAGCCGCAGATTTGGCTGATGAGCTGGTCGCAATACCCATGACGGCTGACACGGAATCATTAAACGTTGCCGTCAGTTCTGGCGTAGTCCTCTTTGAATGCGCACGACAACGGGCCTCGGCAAGCGGTAAAATATCGCCATGACTGCAAGTGAGCTAGGGAAATTGGAAAACGGCGTAGTGAATACTCCTCAAGAGCAGCCGCAAAATTCGGAAAGCTCGGAGCAGACACCAAATCATTCGGCGCAGCTGCAAAACTCGGAAAGCCCGGACCATGCACCGAACCATTCTGCGCAGCCGCAAAATCCGGAAAGCCCGGAGCATACACCTACTTATTCGGCGCAGCTGCAAAATTCGGAAAGCCCGGAGCAGACACCAAGTCATTCGGCGCAGCTGCAAAATTCGGAAAGATCAGATCGTTTACCTACGCTTTCGGAGCAGCCTCAGACTTCTGGATTTTCGGAGCAAGCGGAAGTTGCTGCACAGCAGACGGAATTTCCTGCACAGCAAACGGAAGTTTCGTCGCAGCCACCTAAATATCAGGGCATCGACGAAGCTGGTTCGGCTCAGGATCCGCAAGAAGGCTTGATGACCGTCGTCGAACATCTCGACGAACTTCGCTGGCGCATCATCCGCAGTGTTGGATATATCGCTGTTTCATTGATCGGAATGCTCTTCGTCACGAAAGATATTTTGGTCTTTCTGGAAAAGCCCGCAGGCAACATAACATTCCAGGCACTGTCGCTCGAAGAGCCTGTGCTTGTCTACATCAAAGTCGCTTTCTATGCGGCGCTCATCGCGGCGTCCCCTTTTATTCTTTTCGAAGTTGCGCGATTCATATCGCCCGGACTGACTCGCAAAGAACGCACCATCATGGCACCAATAGTGGTGGGCAGTCCGCTGCTCTTTATCGCTGGTGCAGCGTTTGCCTATTTCTTGCTATTGCCGCCCATGCTGCACTTCTTCGGCTCGTTTGGCGTGGGAGTCAGCCCCATCAATCAGCGCCTGGATTTCTACATCTCACTTGTCAGTTCAATCATGCTGTATTTGGGATTGTGTTTCCAATTGCCTATCGTTATCTTCGCACTCTCTTTCACGGGCATAGTCAACTCCCGCATGCTGATAGCCATTTGGAAGTATGCTGTCGCGGGCATCACAGTGATCGCGGCAGTCGTCACTCCAGATCCAACAGCCATGTCAATGCTGATGGTCATGGCTGCACTAATCGGACTCTACTTCCTCTCAATTTTGCTGCTGAAGATATTCGGTCGATAAGCCCGTGGACCCGCTTACAAACCCGTTCAGCAATCACTCCCTAGATATTCAGACAATAATTTGCGTTCCTCTCGCGTTAATGACACTGGTCAAAGCCTGGCGCGAGCGACAAACACTCTGGGATAACTACGTCTCGAAAGAAGACCGCGATCTATTGCTGCGACTCACCCTATGGGTGCTGATGCCCGTGTTTGTGTTGCTACATGAGTGCGGTCACGCGGCCGCAACTTTGCTCTTCAACGGAAAAATCGCCGAATTCGATTACGGATTTTTCTGGGGAAAAGTCGTGCCATCAGGCTTCTTCACCCCGGAGCAAGACTTGATCATCACCCTTGCTGGAAGCGTGGTTGAGCTAATCTGCGGCATCATATCGCTGATTGCAGCGGTCAATTTAACCTCACCACCTGTGGTGCGTCTGCTAGTTTATCTGGGCATGAGCACGCTCTTTCAAACGGCGATCGGTTATCCGATGTTGTCTCTCACCGGCATGTACGGCGACTGGATCCAAATCTACACAACACAAGCCCAATCGTGGATACCGTGGATAGCCACCGTCCACGGTATCGTCATTGCGGCCTTCCTTTACGCAGTCTATGCCAAAGCACCAAAACTCTGGTTCTGCGAAAAAACAAATCCAGAATGGGCTGAACGCCTGCGGGTGAAACTGGAAGAGATAAAGGCGAAGCCCTCCGAAGACCTGTACCTAGACCTGGCCTGGCTATTTTTCGAAGTCGATTTGAATTCATTCGCCCAACATGCAGTCGACGCAGCACGAACAAAGAACCCTCAGTTCGTCGACCCGTTGTACCTGGAAGCGTGGATAAAAATCGGACAGAAAAAAACTGCAGCAGGTCTAGCATCGCTCGAGGAATTATCGAAAAATCCTGCAGCTAACGCTCTGCTTCAAACGCGAGCCTTGATGTCTATCGGAATCGTCGAAGAGAGCGAAATCGCAAGAAAAACCAGAGGCGGTCCAATCCCCCGCGAGATGCTGAAACGCCCGCTCGACGTTTACACGGAAGCGGCAAAACTCTCACCTCAGCTATGTGATCCGAGGTTTTATCGGGCACGGACACTTAATAAAGTCGGACTTCACACGACCGCACTGGAAGAATTGGAAGCATTGACCGATTGCAACTGGCTCGATTCAAAGCTCCCTGGGCTGGTTCACGACGAAATCGATAAAGCAAGAAGGCTTTCCAGCCCTCCATAATAATTCTTTCTCACGCTTGTCATGTGTAGCGCCACCTATAATGACAAGTCGAATAAACCCTCTCTGGCGCCAATCTATTTATATGAACATGAACGATGTCTACCTGTGGAGCGTGACCGGTGTCACGGCGCTCGTGGGCTTGAACACTATCTGGAGGCTATTCAGCGAGCGGGAGCGCCTGCTCAAAGAGGACTTGAATGACGAAGACCGCGCTTTCGCGTGGCGCGTGGTCATCTTCCTCATTTATCCGCTGACCTTGCTCGTTGATATGCGCACAACTTCAACTCTGTGCGATATGTTGGGCGGTTTCGTTAAATCCTTCAACTACGGATTGCTCTGGTATCACATCGTCCCAGCCGAACTAGCGACGCAGTATGTCATTCCTGTTTTGTTTTCCGGCTCTGTTGCCACCAGCGTGCTTGCGCTCTGTCTGCTTCCTGCTTTGTTCTTCAAGCCGCATCCATTCGTTGCAACAGTAATCGGCTACACATCAGTCTTTTTGCTTGCACTCAACTTGATTGTCGATCCGCTTTTGTCTATTGCCGGACTTGGCAGTCTGCGCTGGCAAATCGCTTTTGCGCAGGGTGCAGAGAATCAACAGTTGCCACTAGTGGCGGTGCACGTTGTTCTTGCCACTATATTCGTCTTGTTCATGCGCTACTCCAAAGTACGTCCGTGGTTCTCGGAACTCTCTCGTCCCAATGCCAACGAAGAATTGCGCGAAGCGCTCTCGAACATGCACACATATCCCGACAGTGCCCGATTGGTCTGCAAAGTAGGGCTGCTCTATGACAAAGCCGGATTGCGCCGACAAGCGAAGAAACAACTCAAACGTCTGCGCGATAACTTCGGACAATCGCTCTACGCCTTGTTTCTCGAGTCACTCATCCTCTACCGCCGCCGCGATTACAAAGCGGCTCGACAATCCTTTATATACACCTCTGACCACCCTGGAGTGGACGGCGATCTCAAAGCCAGTTTGCTTGCAGCAGCAGCGTGCGCAGCGTTTGCCGAAGGCGACGTTATCGGAGCGCTCAATCTTTCCGAACGCGCGCTGGAATTCGACGATGCCTGCCTCGTCGCGAGAATGGTGAAAGTCGACGTATTTCTGGCCCAGGGCAAAAAGGAGCACGCCGGCGAAGAAATTCTCTACGCGATGCACATGGGCTTGACGCTCGACCTGGAAAACAAAGTGCCGCTAGACGTCGAAAAGGCTTACACAGAACTCGTTTCGCTGGAAGATCGCAGACTCGGCAAGCGCTACGCTTCGTCGACTAACAGATTTTAATGCGTGAATTCCCACCCTAGACGTCGAAATTATCTTTACGTACGTGTAAATCCGCTTCCACCTGAAAATCCAACATCTATAATTCAGTTGGCGTCCGGTTATCAAGAACACGAACTCAGGTATTGCTGGACTATAGGACAAAATCTGTGCATGTAGATTTTCCGACTCGCTTCAATATTCGAACCAGGATGCTTCTCCTCTGCCTTGGAGTCGCAGCGCCGTTGCTCGCAATTGGCAGTTTTTCGCTGTGGAAGGAATACCGCACGCTGAAGCAGGAAGCGCAGCGCGCAACGACATTCCAAGCTGCAATTTCTGTGCGCACACTAGGTCAATGGACGAGAGCGCAATTGAGCACAGTTCGAGCAATTGCTTCAATTCACTCGATTCAAGAGATGAATTTACAATCGACGCGCAAAGTTTTCGCCACTGCCCTGCAAGCGCAGCCGTTCTGGACTGAGATTTCGCTGTTCACACCACAAGGCGATGCAATTCTCAGCACGACCGCGATTCCGAAAAACGGACCTGATCACTTAGGTTCGAGCGCATTCTTCAACAAAGTTGTAAAAACAAAAACCGCGATGGTTTCTGGCTATGAACACGCTCCTGTGAGCGGAAAGCCAGCATTGCTTCTGGCTGCGCCAGTAATCGAACGCGGAGAAACCCAGGGTGTCCTGGTCGCTTGCGTCGATCCACGTGCTGTTCTCAACCTGTTTCTGGGATTGGGTGAGAATAACGGTTGCATCGTCGCCGTTGTCGACGACACCAAACACGTTGTAGCAAGAACACTGCAGAACGAATATTGGGAAGGAAAAGACTTTTCGCACGCGAAGAGCGTCACGGCAGCGTCGAAGAAAACGCGCGGAAACTTCGAAGCAGTGGGCATCGCAGATCCAACCGCTCGGGCGTATGCGTTCGATCGCGTGCCTGAAACAGGTTGGTTGGTAGTAGTCGGAGTTCCGACTGATGCCATATATGGTGCCGCACACGACTGGCTCTTCATCATGACTTGCCTAGCCGGTTGCGCGATTGGAATTTCAGTCGGGCTGGCTTACCTGGTCACGACTCACTTCACGAGTGTCATCCACGTTCTGGTCCGAGAAGCACTGGCCATCGGTCGCGGCGACCTGACGAAGCGCGTCCACGTTCCAGCCAAAGACGAGTTGGGATTGCTCGCTCGCGCATTCAACCAGATGGCGACGAGACTCGAGATTGGACAAGATCAGAAGGCGATGATCGAAAAGCTGTCCGAATCCATTCGCCAATCTTTGGATATCAACGAAATCTTGAACACCACTGTGCGCGAACTCGGTCAAGCTCTCTCGGCAAGCCGATGCTGCCTGGCTCTGCTCGACACAAAAGACACAGCCGACATCTCTGACGACGAACTCGTATTCAACTATGTCTGGTGGGATGAAAAATTCGGCGGCGCTGCGCTGCAGAACAAATCCATCCGCATCACCAAGGATAGTGTCATGCAGATGATCATCGAGCAAGGTTCAATCCTGTCGCTCGACGTTTTGGACGACAACGGACCAACTCCGCTGTTCGAAAATTCAAAAGATTCGCCGAACGATTGGCGCTCAATCAAATCATTGATTGCTTGTCCTATCACCACTAAGAATGGTCCACTGGGATTGATTCTGGTTCACCAGTGCGACGCACTGCGCGTCTGGTCTGACTACGAATTGGAGCTCGTCGAAGCAGTAACTCGCCACGTAACTTTGGCGATGGAACACGCGCGCTTGTACAACAGAACGAAGACTCTCGCAGAACAAGAACTGTTGATCAATCACATTGTTCGGTCGGTGAGAAGTTCGCTCGACCTCGACACCATCCTCAATACAGTTACGCAAGAACTTGGAAAAGCGCTCGGCGCCGACCGCATCCTGATTGCGCAGCCGCGCACGGAAGGTCCACTTGTCGTAACGCACGAATTCCACTTAGAAGACATGACAGACATAAAAGGTCTGAACATGTATTCGGATCAGATTGATTTCCATCCAAATATCGGATTGAATCGCATTCTGCCAGGCAACAACACATTGCTCGGAATCAATCTCGACGAGATTATGGAAACCGGCTCGCCTGAAGACGAATGGGGTGCGCCTAAACCACCAGGTACAACGCTGCGCGAAGCACCAATCGCGGTAATCAACAATGTTTTCGAAGACAGCCGCACATTGCCGTTTAAAGATTTCCTCAACGTAGTCAGCTCGCAATCGATGATCGCAGCACCACTGTTGCATGAAAATCGTCTTGTTGGTTTGCTCATGGTTCATCAGTGCAGCAACGCCAGAACCTGGGATACAAGCGAGATTCAGCTCGTCGCTGCAATCGCTGACCAAGTTGCAATCGCGATCACCCACGCGCACCTGTTTGCTCAAGTCAAACATCAAGCAATTACAGACGGACTCACTGGTCTGTACAATCACATCTACTTCAAGAATCGTCTCTGCGAAGAGCTGCGCTTGGCGAAGAGAAAAAATACGTCTTGCTCGTTGCTGATGATCGACCTCGATAAGCTGAAAATGATCAACGACAAGTTTGGTCACCCAGTTGGCGACATGGCAATCCGACAAATTGCTGCAATCCTCAAGACTCTGCTGCGCTCAGGCGACACAGCGGCACGATACGGTGGCGAAGAGTTTGCGATTATCCTTCCGGAAACATCGCTGCTGGAAGCTGCGCTGATCGCGGACCGCTTGTGCAGCCAGATCCGCAACACACCAGTGCCGGGACTCGGAAAAATCACCGCATCCATCGGCGCAGCATCCGCACCAAAACATGCAACAGAAATGGGCGAACTAATCGAGAACGCCGACAAAGCGCTCTACGTCGCAAAGAACAGTGGCAGAGACCAGGTGCGATTGTTCGAGCTGGAACAATCACCAGGTAACACTGCTAATCTGCAAGCACCATCTGTGACACCACAAGAAGCTGCACTGCCAGTAATCAGTCCCGTCACTCGCGAACGGGATCAATAATTCGCGTAGCAGCGAGAAATCCATCACTCAAGCCGAATCTTTTCGAGAAGGTTTGTCTGAGAGTGTTAGAATTTGCGCTGATTCCCTGGAGCGCATGATGAAAAGACTGATTTTGTTTGATATCGACGAGACGATGATCTCATCAGATGGCGCTGGAAGACGCGCTCTATCTCGTGTTCTGAAAGAGGAGTTACAGGTCGATCCCAAACACACGAATATCGTCATGTCTGGGAAAACAGATCCCCAAATCTTGACAGAAATATTGACGTCGCACGAAATGCCAGCGCAGGAAATCCCCGCAGCAGTGACAAAATTGATCGAGATGTATCTCGAAACTTTAGAGGAAGAAATAAGCGCCTCCAAGTATTACATCATGCATGAGGGCGTAAATCAGCTTCTCGAGGCAATCGCCAACGAACCAGCGATGTACATCGGCTTGCTCACAGGAAACGTAGAACGTGGTGCGCGCATGAAACTGGCACACTTCGATTTGAACAAACACTTCACGTTCGGCGCATACGGCTCCGATTCTGCAGACCGACTGGAACTACCCGCGGTCGCCGCCAAGCGCGCACAGGAGCTGTTTGGAACAGCGTTTACGCCACAAGAAATCGTCATCATCGGCGATGCGACTAACGATGTTCGTCGCGCGAAAGGCTATGGTGCCAAATCAATCGCAGTCAACACAGGCAAAACATCTTGGCAGGATCTGGCAGAGCAAAAGCCAGACTACTTGTTCAAGTCACTAGCGAACACCGAAGAAATCATGGATGCAATCCGCGCGCCGATGCCTGCAACATCCAGCCAAGCGCTTTGAGCAAGTCAAGAAGCGAACCTTAGCAGATAACTCGGATATAATTAGCCCGCTTACACATTCAAGAGCGCGTTTTCATGCGCTATTTTGCATAGAGGTCCCGTGACAGAACCACGCAAAATCAAAGGTAATCCTCGTCAGAGTCGAGCTTTTATCGGACTCGGTTCAAACGTCGGAGACCGCGTCGGTTTCGTGCAACAGGCTATGCAACTGCTCAAAGACATCCCGCGCATCAAAATTATCGACTGTTCCAGTCTCTATGAAACTGAACCAGTCAATCGCGAATACAAAGACTGGTTCGTCAACGCTGTTGCTGCAATTGACACGACACTGAGCGCGGAAGAGCTGCTCGACGTTTGCAAAGACATTGAAAAGCGTCTCGCCGAAATGCACAGCAAAGAGTATGTATCCAGCCGCCGCGCTCAGGAAGAGGGATTGCGCGTGCGCATCATCGACCTCGACATCCTGTTTTACGGTGATGAAGTTTTGGAAACACCGCATTTGAACGTTCCGCATCAATATATTGCTGAGCGCGCTTATGCACTGGTGCCGCTCCTCGAGATTGCACCAAACTTCGTACATCCAACTTTGAACAAAACTGTGACGCAAATTCACGAAGCTCTCCCCGCGCCGGAGTTAGTATTTCTATATGGCACACGCGGCGTAGACCAAAACTTCGGATAAGCAACGAAGCAGATACAGTACTGGATTTGGCTGAACCAGCAGCGATAATACAGAGACTATTCTGGATTTGGCTGAACCAGCAGCATAAACCATTCTGGATTTCAGCTGGACCAGCAGCAGAAACCATTCTGGATTTCAGCTGGACCAGAAGAAAACACTCTGGATTTAGCTGGACCAGCAGCAACAGTAAAGCAGAAAACACTCTGGATTTAGCTGCACCGAAAATACCAGAGTAAATGCCGTAGAATAGTACCAGTTGGACGTTTTGGCATAGCTGAGTTTGTTGCGCAGCAAAGGTGTGACATGGAAGCCCTTCCCGTTCAGTTGAAAGTTGGAACGGATATCTGTTCTGTTATCCGCATTGAAAAAACATACGCAAAGTATGGAGAACGCTTCGCGCGGCGCATTCTCACCGAAGCAGAACGGCGTTATGTATTCAGCCACAAGCACAACATGGAGCATAGCTTCGCCGCACGTTTTGCAGCGAAAGAAGCAGTCTCGAAAGTGCTCGGAACGGGCTGGCACGGCATTTATTGGAAAGAAGTCGAAGTGACGCGCAAACCGTCAGGCGAACCAGGAATTCTGTTACACGGTCGCGCTGCAGAGCTAGCAAAGAAGCTCGGATTGACACATTTTGAAGTCTCACTCAGTCATGAGAGAGAGTTTGCTGTGGCATTCGTAGTCGGTTACGGACAGGGGAGTTCAGAGTGAAGACACGCCACTACCTATGGTGCCTGGCGATTGTCGGAATCATCGGCTTTTCGTTCTATTTAGAAAAATCACCGCAAGTATTTCCATCTGCCAGCATCGAGATCAAACTCTCAAAAGCGCAGATTATGGAGAACGCCGAGCAGTGGGCGAAAAAGCTTGGCTATCACGAAAATAAACCAATTGAATCAACGACATTTTCCTACGACGATGACGGCAAGACTTTTTTAGAATACGAACTGGGTTCAGATGAAGCCAATTCATTAATGAAGCACACAATACCGATCTGGTATTGGACTACACGTTTTTGCAAACCACTGAAACAAGAAGAATTCAGCGTCTGGATTCGTCCCGATGACGGGGCTCTCGCAGCTTTCGATCACGGCATAGAAAACGATAGCGAATTACCAACTATCTCACATGCTGACGCGCAGAAACTAGCCGAAAAGTTTTTGAAAGAAGATGCGCAAAGTTCCATTGAAGGATACAAACTGATCGAGCAAGCCTCGATGGTTCAACCACACCGAACAGATCACAATTTCACTTGGGAAGACACGAAGCAAAACTGGCACGGAGCCAAGCTTCGCACGCATGTGTACATAAGCGGAGACCAAGTCACTTCTTACAATCATTATCTCCACGTCCCGGATGTGTGGACGCGAAAATTCAGCAAACTGCGTTCATATAACGATGCACTTGCCGATGCCGCCAGCATCTTTTACGTGGCATTCAACACAGCTTCATTCTTCATTTTCATCTGGGCATTTGCAAGTGGACTGATCCGCTGGCGCTTTGCCCTCGTGGTCGCCACTGTTTATGCGGTTCTCGGCTCGCTTGAATCGCTCAACAGTTTACCCAGCCAGATGCACAGTTACGATACCAGTATGCCGATTGAGGGCTTCAAACTCTCGCTGGTTATTAGCACTTTGATGTCTGCACTACAAACTTTCTTGCAGATATTCACGTTGACAGCATCGGCAGAAGCGCTGTACAGGCGATTCTTCCCGCATCAGATGGCAATCGAGAAGATATTCACACAGGCGGGATTACGCGCGCAGAGCACATTGAATGGACTAGCGAGCGGAACATCCGCGTTCGGTACACACCTGGGATGGATCGTTCTCTTCTACCTGGCAGGGCGTCCACTCGGCTTGTGGTGCCCGCTCGAAGTGCAGAACGCCGAATCTTTGAGTTCGAATTTCCCGTTCTTTTCTGCGCTACACGTTGGTTTCATTGCATCATTGACCGAAGAGTTCACCTACCGAATCATCGGTTTGATCGGCTTCCAGCGCTTGGTAAAAAACTTCTGGGTCGCAAACTTGCTCCAAGCTGCAGCCTGGGCATTCATGCACAGCAACTACCCACAAGAACCCCCTTACGCACGCGGTGTCGAGCTGACTGTCGTCGGATTTTTCTACGGAACAATCTTCCGCTACTTCGGAATTCTGCCGTGCGTCTTTTCGCACAATGTGATCGACACATTCCTCGGTTTAGAACCGCTGTTTGCATCATCCGTTCCAAGCGTGAGATTGAGCGCCTTTGCAGGACTCGTGCCGTTCGTGGTTCTGGCAGGCGCCGCAATCTATCTGCGCATCCGCAAAGGCGAATTCAAATCAACCGATGACATAAGCAACAAAGCACTTCTGCCCCACGAATTGCCGCCGGCGCTCGCCGTCGCAGAAGAATTGGCGCCGCGAAGCTTCAATTACAGACCGCTCAGTCCCTCAGTCAGGCTGACTCTCGCACTAGTTGGAGCAGCATTCGTAGCAATCCAACTGTTCTACTATGTGCCAGCCGTCGGACAAAGCGCACTAGTGACGGTGCCACGAGATGTAGCCACAGCCAAAGCCAAACAATATCTCGAAGAACATGACATTCATCTGGATGGTTACTCAGATTCGGCAAGTCTTGTCAAAGGGCTTGATGACGACGAAATGCAGTATATCTTCGAGAAAGACCGTTCGAGGCTTTTCGAACTCAGCGAAATTCCAGAGCGTCCTTTAATCTGGAGAGTGCGCTTCTTCAAACATCTGGTGCAAGAAGAATACCTCGTGTTGCTAGATTCTCGAGGCAAGATGCTCTCGATGGGATTGACCAAACCTGACGAAGCGCCAGGCGCGAATCTGACTCAGGAAGCCGCTCAAGCGAAGGTCGAAGCATTCCTGACGAAAGAGCATAAGGAAATTCTGCCGTACACATTCAATGATGCAACGGAAGAAAAACGCGACGAACGCACCGATTACGTGGTGCAGTTCAAAGTTCCGAAATACAAAGTCGGAGACGCTGATTATAAAATCACTTCGGAGTGCGTCGGGGACCAGGTTAGTGGCTACGACCACAATTGGGTCATTCCGGATAAATGGAAGTTCGAACGCTCAAAACAGCACATGCGCGAGCAAATTGCAGGCGCAGTGGTCATGATGCTCTACACAATTTTTGGTTTCGCCTTGATTTGGTGGGCGAAAGGCGTGTTGCGGTCTCAAGCCATCATGTGGAAGCCAGCAATCATCATTGGTTTGATTATTGGCGCGTTCAACATCGTGCAGACGATCAACGGACTGCCGGATTTCTTCACAGACTACAAAACGCAAACGCCGCTAATTTCGTTTTTTGTCGGCGAAGGTGTTAGTGCATTCGCAGCGGCAACCTCGACGACCGCTATGTACGCAGCGATCGCTGCCTTTGGACTAGGGGCGCTGCGATTGCTGCTTCCGAGTACGACCGTTGCTTCGATCATAAAAACGACTTTCCTTCCGACAAATCCAGAAGAGAAAACGACGTGTTTGAATATCTGGCTTGATGCCACCATGATTGCTTTCTCTGTTGGACTCGGTCAAAGAGTGGTGTGGATCATCATGGGAATGTGGCGCAGTCAGACTTCTCCAACGATTTCGATAGCTCCACTGGACGCGATTTGCGGATTGGTGAATGTGTTCAATCCATCCGTCAGCACCGTTCTTGATGCTGTGACGCGCGGAGTGTCGCTTGTTTTCGCAGCCGCAATTGCAATTGGGATTTACTTGAAGTTCTTGCGAAGACCTCGGAACTATCTGCTTCTTGCACTGGTAGTGAGTTTCGTGTTTCCGAGTCAGGATCGCTACATGCAAGACTATGTCGTTGATGTCGGTAACTATCTGATTACCTTCGGAATAATCTACATTGCGATCTCCAAACTCGCACGCGACAATTTACTCGCTTATTTCCTTGCGGGCTTCCTGAGCACAATCGTAGGTTCCATGCGTATCTTGGTGAAGCACGCAGCGGGACTGTACTTCGACGATCTCTTATTTATGACTGCTTTGATGATGTCACCGGTGGTGTACGTGATCTACAAGAGTCGAAGCAAACCGAAAGTTGTCGCCAGTCAAACTACAACTGAAAATTCGACGACACCAGAACATCCAGCACCTCTGCCGATGCGAGATCCATTAACAGCCGAACCCGTGGACGAATCCGATATGGAACTGGAAGAGTTGATCCAATCCAACATTGATGCCGACGCAGCAGCGGCAGCCACTGTTGAATCCGAAAGCCATCCGAATTCGACGAGTGTCGAATCAACTTAAATTACGGCACCATCCGAAATTTGATCGATCTCGAATCAATAATCGCGGCAGCGTCCGAATTTGTTCGATCTCGAATCAATAATCGCGGCAGCATCCGAATTTGATCGATCTTGAATCTACAATTGCAGCCGACTAGTCTCGAATAAATTCAACACGGCAACC
This sequence comes from Drouetiella sp., assembly GCA_036702965.1. Taxonomy (GTDB): domain Bacteria; phylum Cyanobacteriota; class Vampirovibrionia; order Obscuribacterales; family Obscuribacteraceae; genus PALSA-1081. The sequence continues at coordinate 129,741 of DATNPZ010000002.1, read as the reverse complement.
AACCTGAACGAAGACGAAAAGCTTACGCACTTTCGCTCTGAGCGTTCGGATCGGTGCCAAAGGCCAGCGGCGCCCGCGGTTCAGGCGCCGCCAAAGGCTGAATCGGGCGCCCTATCGCCATCGCAATCATCAAACACTGGTCGACGCGCTCCATAGTTTCATTCGGAAACGCGCCAATCTTGCTGACCAACAAAGTTTTCGGAATAGTCGCAATCACGGTGCAGTCGATAACACTATCCAACCGCAAGCCGGCCTCTTTACCTTCCGGAGTATTCATAGCCACAACGACCTGCGTCGGCTCGCGCCCCGCTCTCGTCGTGTTGCTGGTTAGAGGCACAAGCAGCACATCGTCCAGGCGCGAATTATTGTAGTCGTTCGAAATTATCACAGCAGGACGGCGCTTGGTTTGCGTTTGTCCTTCGTCTGTGGTGTAAGGAAACGATACTAAGACGACGTCGCCTTTCCTGTACTGTGGTGGTCTTGAGGACATTTAAGCCTCTGCTTCGTTTAGTAAAAAAAGTCGTGGACTTTCTTAATCCATTGTATCAGTGAATTCAGTCTAAGTCTAAATTTATTTAAAAAGCACAAATAGGGCTCTTACGAACCCTAGGCAAAATTGAAGAGTGTTGACCAGATTTAGAGGTCAGCGTAAGCCGCATCGCTCAAATCATCCGCCTTTAGGTTGAATGAATTGACAGACATTGCCACGCCTTCATTGCGTGAGCAAAGGTCTTGAAGCGGCTGCACGATATAAGCGTGATGAAACAAACCAAGGATTTCTTTCATCGCATTGCCGAATTGAACCGGTTCTGGTTGCTTATCGAGCGGGCTTGAGTCTTCTGGATTGAACGGTTTTGCCATCTAGTTAAGTCCCTGTGAGTAGAACTTGCTGAGTGTCACAAATATAACATACTTTTCAAGAGACAATCGCACAATTTTAATGTGTCAGTGTCAGATTTTACAGAGCATGTTACTCGTAGTTATGTATACCCAGTCCAAACGATTTTCTGACAGATACGTGACGATTTAATATAACTAATTTTTCTCGCCAAATCTTTCTTTGAGGAAAGCGATTGTTCGCTGAGTGCCGCCACCTGGCACAAAAATTTCAGCAATACCCTTGTTCAAGAGAATCTCGCGGTCCTCATCTGGAATAACGCCGCCGCCAAAAACGACGATGTCGTCGATTCCCTGAGCTTTCAAAAGTTCGACAACCTTGGGAAAGAGTGTCATGTGCGCGCCTGACAGAACGCTCAAGCCAATCGCATCGACGTCTTCTTGAATCGCAGTTTCGACGATTTCTTCAGGTGAACGGTGCAGCCCTGTGTAGACCACTTCCATCCCGGCGTCACGAAGCGCTCTCGCTACGACTTTCGCGCCGCGGTCATGCCCATCCAGACCGGGTTTACCGATCAACACACGAATTTTCTTTGTTGCCATAACCGCCATTTTCAAAACCTACAAGAAGATGGGCTAATCAAGCCAAAACAGCTTACGGACAGAGCCGCGCCCATCAGTATATAAGGTTCAGGCTTTTAATTTCGGCTTGAATTCGAGCTCGTGTTTCTTGATGGATTCAGCGAGTTGAGAGAAGTTGCGGATGTCGCGCCTGTTAATCAAATAAAAACACTTCTGGGACCGAACCACAGCAAACTTGAGCATCGGCGGCAGTTTGAAATACTGGATGTCTTCCCACTTCAATTTTGCTTTCCAAAACAAAAGCCTCAGCACGAGCGAATCCTGATAGAGCTCGATAGTATCGACCTCGAAGATAAGCGGCATAAGCACGGTTACATCCATCAGAAGGAGGCATCCGAAGGTTATCACCTCTGGCAAAAGCGAAAAATGCGCCATCTTTTGCGCCCGCTCCACGTCGCTTCCGACAAGCGATATATTCAGCAAAACCATGAGAACGACGCCAAAGACGCGCATACCGTTCTTCCAACGCGCTCTGTCATAGACCGTGCGAGCGCGAAACTCATGCGATTTTTCGATTTCGTCCTTAGTAATGGGCTTAACGCCAGTCCCTGCCTGCTCTAACGAATTCGACGGAAGTGAATCTTCTGCGATAACAGGAGTTGGATCCGCTTGGCGCGCCGCTTTTGACTTATTCTTGTTGCCGAATTTTCTACGGTTTGACATGCGCCTGATATCTCCTGCGCGTATTATCCCCTCTTTCCTTTGCAAAAAATCACTTTTGACACCGGCATATACACTGTATTTGCAACAAGCGCGTGTTGAAAAGCAATGCGAGATCAGCCACAGCCGCCATTATTGCGATACAATTCCTCGCTGATGCCGGTGCGACCGGCTATTGCATCAGCTTTTTCGGTGGTAAAGATGGATAAGACAAAACTGGCGGAATACCTTTTCAAAAAAATCAAAGACAGCGGTGTCGACTGCACCTTTGGTATTCCGGGTGACTTTATTCTTCCTTTGTATGCAGCTCAATCCAAATTGGGGCTGAAGACAGTCGTAATGACGCACGAACCGTCGGTGGGATACGCCGCGGATGCTTATGCGAGACTGAAGGGTCTGGGCATCGCAATGGTCACTTACGGTGCCGGCGGATTGAACATGATCAATCCAGTTGGACTCGCTTACGCTGAAGAGTCACCAGTGATCGTTCTCAGCGGCAGCCCTGAAACCCGCTACCGGTCACAGAAGCCGCAACTGCACCACTGCGTCAAAAGTTTCGATACGCAATACAACGTATTTGCGGAAGTCACCGAATCACAAACGCTCCTGGCCAATCCAATGACGGCGCAAGAAGAAATTGACCGCGTTTTCGATACCACGATCAAACATTCAAGACCGGGATACATCGAGATTCCGCGCGACATGGTCAACTACGAAATCGGTGTGACAGAGAAAGCGCCCGCCTCGTTAGACTCGCCATCGCCAGCGGTGCACGAAGCAATTGCCGACATTATCGAGCGCTTGAAAAATGCTCAGAAGCCAGTCATGTTCGTCGGCGTTGAAATTCGTCGCTTCCATCTGAAAGACAAGGTTATTCAACTCGCAGAAGCGCTCAACATCCCAGTCGTCACATCGATCTTGGGCAAAGCTTCGTTCCCTGAAACACATCCAAATTTCATCGGCAATTACTTTGGACAGTTCGGAAATCCAAAAGTTCGCGAGTATGTTGAATCATCTGATTGCATCGTTTCGCTCGGAACAGTTTTGACAGAGATGGAGACAGCAGGCTACACAGCGAAGCTTGAAACCGAGAATCTGATTCAATCCACAGCCCGCGAAGTAACTGTCGGGTACCACACATACCGCGGCGTTGACCTGCGTTCACTCGTGAACGAGCTGCTCGCTCATGCCACCAGCAAAGTCAAACCGACAATGCGCTACACGATTCCATCGATTCCAGTCGAAGACATTTATCCACCTGCCGGCACTAAAGAGCTGACTGTGGCTGGGATGATCGAAGATTTGAATGGATTGATGGGTGAGCACTACTCAGTCGTATCTGACGTTGGAGATTGCCTCTACGCTGGAATGAGCTTGAAGACAGATATCTTCATCGCGCCTGGATATTACTCGAGCATGGGCTTCGGCGTTCCAGCCGGAATCGGCGCTCAGATTGCCAATCCAAAGCGTCGCTCGATCATCCTCGTTGGCGACGGCGGATTCCAGATGACTGGATTGGAAATCAGCACCGCCGTCAAAATGGGTCTGAACCCAATCGTAATCGTCTTCAACAACGCCAGTTACGCGATGCTACGACACATCGATCAGAAACGCGACTACTACGACTTGCCTCGCTGGGATTATAGTGCTCTCGCCAAAGCAGTTGGTGGCAACGGCGTACAAGCGACTACCCGAGCCGATTTCCAAAAGGCTCTGAAGTCTGCGGAAAAGAGCGACGGACTCTTCCTCATCGACGCTGTAATCGCAGAAGACGATATTTCACCGACACTGAAGCGCTTGACCGATCACTTCGGTGCCAAAGTCAAAGCGTCAATCGCGTAGAAAATCGACAAAGAGATGAACATATCAGCGCACAGGTTCACGCCTGAGCTGGGCTGTAGTAAACTCGTTCCTGTTTTCTTCGAAGTCAGGAGCTGTTGTGAACTTCAAATCTGTCGTCGTCAGTGCGCTGGTATCGCTATCCTTCTGCGGACAGGCTTTCGCTCAATCTCAAGTGGAGATGAATGAGAAGGCGTCGAAAGAACTCGAAGCGACAAAAAGAGATGCCACCAAAGCTGCACGCGCGGTAGCAACGAAATATAGCAGCGTCAAAAACTTCAAAAACAAAATGGATGAAGTGCAAGAGTTGTACGCGAACTTCGTGCAAGGGCATTTGAAGACGATCTTCCCTGTGCCCAAAGGTGCCGATGTTTACAGGCTTTACGGCACAGTTAATCCACTGTGCGAATGTCAAATCGAGGCGGGATTGTGGCAGAAAAGAATCAAAGAACTGAACGATTGGTCGAAGGCTGCACCGAAAAAAGATTTGACTGCGCTGAAAGCAGATTACGCTGCCGCTGACAAAAAGTTGAATGATGTGTACGTGAAGGTGCGCAAGAGCCCCGCAAAATCCGGCGAGACGGGCGCGCAATTCACCAAGGAATTAGTCGATGCCGAAGTCGAATGGATTGCTTTCCGCAATTCAGATTGCGAATTGAGCGCCATGAGTGGTGGCTCGGAATCAAGCAAATACGAAAAGATGATCGCGCTGACCAAAGAGCGCACCAATCAATTGAATGACTGGATCAAGGGCATGCAGGAAGGCGACACCTGCTGCGGCTCGCGTCCCGTATTTTAGTGAAATAAATAACCGGGCAACGAAATTCGCTCCCGGTTACAGATTTGATCTATTGAATCGGCGTTCTAAAAGTCGAACTCTGGCTCAGAAACCCCAGCCACTTTCAATTCAGTCAACTGCGTCATCACTGCGCGGAAGAGTTCGAGCAGAGAGACCAGGCGGTCAAAGCTGTTAATCGCTTCTTCTTCTTCGAACACGAGAACGTGCACGCCGCTCGGCACTTTGCCAAACGCTTTCGCTGCAGCATCTTTGCGAACACCCAGACGTACAGCCTTCTGAAGCTGAATCATCTCGCGGATGTTTTCGAAAGAGAAAAGCTGCTTGACTTTATTGATATCGCTGCCTTTGATGATGTAATCGCGGTCGAACTCGTCGTAACCGACGACGATGTCTTGCATACCGAGAGTTTTTTGCGCGTCTGCCAGCCAACTACGGTTGTAGATATCAAAAACGAAATCTGATTTCGCGTCGTATGCGAGCAGAATTCTCGAATGGTCTTTGCCCTTCGAGTGAGAACATTCGAATGTAACGGTCCACGGTGCCATCGGAATTCGCACTCTGGCGACGCCGTTATTTTCAGTGAATTCGCCTTTCGCTTCGTCAGCGAGGTCCATCCAGACAGATTTCCAACCGTAAACGCTGCTTCTCAAATTTGGCATTTTCTGCTCCCCACCCGAACTGAACCGTAAATTTATAGCAGAGACTTATTGGAAAGTGGGCAAGATGTCCTATTTTTCAGGAGTTTCGATACATGACCGGTTCCACTACGGTTTAAACTAACTAGAGGAAATCTGGTCAGCATAATGTCTCAGTCGCAAGTCGGCGCGGCGCAATCAACGAAGAATAAAGACGGCATCCTCACCCAGGGCAGCCTGTGGAAGGCGATCTGGGTCATGTCGTGGCCACTGACGCTGACTACAGTTTGCAGCTCACTCGTGGGTCTGACCGACGTCAAAGTCGCGGGTACTCTTGGTCCTGCGCAACAGGCTGCGGTTGGGATATCAGAGCAAGTCCTCTTTCTCTACATGGTCTTCATTATGGCGACCGGGGTCGGTACGACAGCGTTGGTGTCTCGTGCTTTTGGAGCCGGGGACCATCCCGAAACCATTCGCACTACAGCCCAATCGATCACGCTCTCGGTGTTCATGGGAATTCTGCTGACGATTTTATCAATCGTGTTCGCGAAATTTGGCGTCAGTCGATTCAGCAACGAACCGCATGTGGTGGCACAGAGCACGGCATACTTGCTTGTTTACAGTTTCTATCTGATTCCTTTCAGCATTACGGCAATTATCAACGCCGCATTCAGAGCCATTGGAGACTCAAAAACTCCGCTGATTATAGTTGGCACGATGACGGCATTCAATATCCTCGGCGATTATCTAACTGTGATAAAAGGTTGGCCGATTGCCGGTCTCGGAGTACGTGGCATCGCTTTGTCCGGTGTACTGGCGAGTTGTTTGGGCAGCTTGCTCGCTATCGGTTTCCTGTCTACATGCAGACTTAAGGCGGCTCTCGGAAACATATTCCCGGCGGATTTCGAAACGATCAAGCGCGTCGTCAAAATTGGCGTGCCCTCTGGATTGCAGCGTCTGGCCTGGGCGATGAGCGTGTTCGTTCTGTTTTTCATTCTCGGTCGAGGTCCACATGCAACAGAAGCGCTGGCATCGTGGACGATTGGCATGCGGCTCGAAGGGCTTGTGTTCATGCCTCTCATGGCGCTGAGTATGGCCGTATCTTCAATCGTTGGACAGAATCTCGGAGCAAAACAAGTAGATCGCGCAGTAAAAGCGGGTTGGCATGTCACCTGGATTGGCGTGGCATTGAACGTGGGCATGGGTCTGGGAATGTTCTTGCTCTCGAACATTCTCGCAAATGAAATGAGCCAGGACCCCTACACTCGGCAATATACAAGCCACTACCTGCGAATCAATGCATTTTCTGAGCCATTCCTGGCACTAGGGATGGTGCTGAGCGGTGGACTGCAAGGCGCGGGCGACACACGCACTCCGATGTGGATTACGCTGTTCTGCCACTGGGTGATGAGAATACCGCTTTCGTATTTGCTCGCAGTCAATCAAGGCTGGGGTCCCGACGGCGTATGGTACGCGATGTCCACATCCTGCGTGGTGATGGGACTGCTGACTGCCTGGAGATTCCAATCAAAAGGTTGGATAAAGACCGAAGTTTGATCGGGCTCTCGCCACTCAAAGCTCTACATCACCGCTCCAGTTGAGATTCAGCTTGCGACCGCACAAGCAAAATTAACAACAAACAAAATTATTCAGCACTTAGCATCCTGCCTGGATTCAAGTCAAATCGCGCTCATTTCCCGGCTCATCAGACAAAGATAATCGGAAACTTCGCCCGAACAAACACAGTCTTCACCATTACTAACCGATAACCTTAGTAAAATGAATTCAAACTCGTCCTTCACACCAGATACGGCGTACCAAGCCTCCCTCTACATGGCTAGTCTTCCAACTGAAACGAAACCGAAGGTCTTCCTCGTTGAAGATCAGCCGCTAACTCTGGCTGGCATCAAGATGGCGCTCGGTGATTTAGGCAAGTACGAGATAATCGGCGAAGCGACGAACGGAGTGGATGCAGTTGCGTCCGTCTTGCTCACACGTCCCGACGTAATCATCATGGACGTTGTCATACCAGGCATGGACGGAATTGAAGCATCGTCTCGCATCAAGCACCACTTGCCGAACACACGCATCATTATGTTCACTTCCTTCGGAACTTCAGAAGTTGTTTCTGCGGCTCTGGGCGTTGGCGCCGAAGGCTATTTGCTGAAGAACCGTTCTGTCGAGCAGATCGCTCACGCAATAGACACTGTCATGTGCGGCAACATCTCGATCGACCCCGCGGTCGCCGAGCGCATCGTGCGCGACTTCCAGGCACTGAGCAAGTCGGATGCAACGTTGTCACCAGTTGAGTTGCAAATTTTGAAATTCATTCGCGACGGAATGAACAACGAACAAATCGCAGACACGCTCGGCACGAGTGAAGACGCAGTTGGAGCAGCAATTCGCGGATTGGTTCGCTCGTACAGCAAACCGCAACCGATTCGTCAGGTTCTGGGAGAAGCGGTGCAAGATGCAATTGCTCCGGTAACAAAGTCTCCACACATTGGACAAGTCTTTGAGAATAAATACCGCATAGATAAGGAACTTGGACTCGGCGGTGCAGGAAAAGTTTATGCAGCGGAGCAGGTATTCATTGCTCGCCCCGTCGCACTAAAACTGATGCACAAAAATTTGTTGAAAGATCCGATCGTGCTGCAAAGCTTCAGAAAGGAAGCGATGGCGATTGCTTGTTTGGATCACGAAAACATCATCAGGCTCTATGACTTCGGAATTTCGTCGCAACAAGAACCTTTCCTTGTAATGGAACTCTTCGAAGGCGAGAATCTTCGAGACATCCTTGCAAAGCAACATCATCTGCAACCAGTAGAGTTCTGTGCAATCTTTGCTCAGGTCTGCAAAGCGCTCAGCGCTGCTCATTCGCAGAATATAATTCATTGCGACATCAAACCGAGCAACATTCTGGTGAAGAACAAAAATGGTGCGCTCGTTGCAAAACTGGTGGATTTTGGTCTGGCAAAATCTACAGCCCTGGACAAAGAACTAACTGATTCAAAAACGCCCGAAGGCACGGTATCAGGCACGGCACCATATATGTCACCGGAGCAGTGCACAGGGCAAGTGCTAGACGAGCGCACGGATTTGTATTCGCTTGGCTGTGTCATGTTCGAAGCGCTCACGGGAGAACGCGTCTTCACAGGCAAGAACGCAATGGATATCTTCACGCAACACGCCTACGAAAAGGCTCCAACACTGAGTGAAAAAGCACCATCGTTGAAATTTCCAAAACATTTGGAAGAGTGCATCGCGAAGATGTTGCACAAATCGCCAGCAGAACGACCGAAGTCAGCAAACGAAGTTGGAGAAATAATTTCCTCCATCACCCCGCACTAAGAACGAGCTCCCTGTGCGGGGTTAATGGATATCGAATTCGCGCAGGGAGCGTGGTTCACTTTTCTTGGAGCAAGCCACGCGCTTTCTTCGCGATCTCACTTTTGAGAAGAGAGAGCAGACGACTTGAATTGGTCTTTGTGTTTGAGTGCGTATGCCTTAACAGTGGTGCCCGGAATGCCACCAATCTTTTGCACGACATCGTTCGTGCCTGCGAAAACACCATTATCATGGTCTTCGGAAACTTCTCTCAAATGCTGTCCGAGGAAATCAAACGCAACTCGACCCTGCGGCGAATTCTCCAACGCACCATAAAGATTCGTTTGGTTATGCTCGCCTTTGTCCGACATGCGATCGCGTAGTCCATTATAAAACGCATCGAATGGAACGTACTGATATGAAACTGAGTGTCCAAGCGCCTCCGTGAGTTCTTCCGCAACTTCATTCATCGTCAAATTTTCTGGTCCGTAGAGCGGATAAACTTTGCCACCATGCCCTTCAGGTTTATCGAGGATATTGGCGATAACGTGAGCCTGGTCTTCTGCGGCGATAGGAGCATGCTTACCTTTATATGGAAGGATCAACTTACCGCTGGCAATGTTAGATGATTGATTGAGCAGCCATTCAGCGAAGAACGTCGGCTTAAGATGCGTGGTCGGCACTCCAGACCAGTCAAAAACTTGTTCAGCGATGAAGTGATCCCTCGCAGCGTTACTTTTCGCTTCCCGGCGTGAAGAAATCTGTGACATATTTACGATCGCCTCAACGCCGTTTTCTCTGGCTGCCTGAGCGAAATATCCAGTAGCTTGAATGATGCCGACGCGAATCGGATAGCAAAAATACGCTCTGTTAATGCCGCGAAGTGCGGAGACAACAGAATCAAAATCCAAATAATCACCCACGGCGATCTCGACACCGAGCTTCTCTAGCTCTTTGCTTCGTGCATCAATTTGGCGCACAAGTGCGCGAACGTGATGCCCTTTTTCGAGCAACAGTGGGATTGTGTAACTACCGGTTTTACCAGTTGCTCCTGTGACTAAGATATTCGACATAACGCCCCCTTTCTCGATTAGATTACAACTATAATCTTACACCTTTTGATTACAGTCATACTCTAAAAGTGGAAAGTCATTACAAACTTAATCCAATTAATAAAAAGGCATACTGATCAAAGTGATCAGATGCCACATAACTTACGTTCGAACTCTAAACTTGTGTGCGGAGCAAATCATGAATGCAGAACAAATTCGATGTGCACTGAAGCGATTAAATATTCGATTGAATTAGTCTGCGAACGCCATCTTCCAATATCCTGGAAGATTCGTCCTTGTCGCACACAACACGAGACATCGTTAACAGCCCAGCCATAGAAGCTAGGATATATTCAGCGGTTGCTCTTCGCTCTTCTTCAGATCCGGTGGACAAACAGGCTGCAACGATGCCGACTACTCTTTTGTAGCTGTGCATGAGTGTTCCTCGAACTTTTTTTGGAGCCCGCGCGATCTCGCTACCCAGCGCCGCAAGGGGGCAGCCACCGCTGACGTTATCTCGATGCGCGCAAGAGAGATAGACCCCAATGACTGTCGCAAGCGGGCTATCTGGTTTTGCAGCGATAGATTGCTCCATCTTGTCGCCCAATGAATCCAACGCGTGCGCTACAGATTCGGCGAAGAGTTCTTCTTTTGAGGCAAAGTGCCTGTAAAAGGCTCCATTTGTAAGCCCGGCAGCCCCCATGATGTCGGCTAATCCAAGCTTCTCGCCATTTTTGCGAAATTCTCTCGCAGCGGTGCTGATTATTGATTTTCTCGTTTCCGCAGTTGCTTCAACAGAACGCCGCATGGTTTGATCTCCGAGTGAAACAAAAGTTCGCTACAGATTATGATTATACTCTAAAACCAATTTATCATAAGTACAGACCAAAACCTACACTGTCACTCACACTGGAAGCATGCCAGTTATTTCGATTTTCTTCGACGCCTTGCTTGTTTCTTCAATGCTTTCGGGGTCGGCGGTGCTTGTTTGCGAGTAGAACCTTTCTTTGACTTGGGCGCAGATTTCGAATCATCATCGGTTTGGCGATCTAAAAATGGAATGCTATCGAAACTGTTACCGCTACTCAGTAGACCCAGCAAAAACCACTGGGCCATGCGAACGTTTCCTGTACCGAAATTGTACTCGAACAGTCCTGCCACCATCAGAGATACCAGTCCTCCGAGAATCCCAAGACTGATTCCCAGATGAATTTGCGATTGTTCTGGAGTGTTTCGAGCACGAAAGAAATTTTTCCATGCAAGCACAATGCTCGCAATTGAGAGCCAGAGGTACACGAGCAAGCCAACTGCACCCGTTGTTGTGAGGGATTGCAAGTAATTGCTGTGCGCATGCTCTAGTTCTTGCTTACCGGGCAGTTCGCCCGCTGGTTTGTATGGATCGAATTTTTTCGGACCAACTCCGACGATCTCTCTGGAAGTTGAGTGTGTGTATTGCTTCCAGGCATGGTCCCAGATCGCCAGGCGTTGCTGCGAACTCGGCTCGTGCTGCCAATCTAACAATGGCAGTAATCGAGCCTGCACCATTGGGACGCAAAACCAGCCAATAATTGCAGCGATAGCTCCGATTGCTGCTACTCGGGCGACCAACTTTCTCGAAACTAAAACAGTTACGACAAAAGCGCCTGCTATGAAACCAAGCCAGCCACTGCGTTCTGCGGCAAAGAACAATCCTAAAATGTTCGCGACAGCGATAGCAATGAACACGCGCTGCTGCTTGAATGGACCGGGGCACCATTTATAAGTACCGGTTGCCCACACCCCCAATCCCAACAAGCTGAGTAATTGCATGACGCCAGAGAACGCCATCGGTCCGCTTAGAAAGCCGGTTCCCTGGAGATACTGGTAGCCGAAGTGAATGTTTCCGAGTTGTTCGACAGCAGCAGTGAGTCCCGCGGCAGCACCGAAGAGCAGAGCGGAAGGAACAACCTTCGCTTCAGCTTCTGGCTGATAGAAGAAAACATAGTAAGCCCAGAAGTAGACCCAAAACGAGCGCAGGATGCCGAGCGACGCATTCGCCTCTTTCCAGCCAGCCTTAAAGTCATGAGCAGGCGAATAACCGCTGACAAAACCCGAGACAAAATAAACAGCAACCAGCGCCAGAATTGGCACCGTAAGTGGTGGCAGATGCCGCTTGATCTTTTGAGTCCACAGTAAGTGCTGCCATTGAACAACGGCAACAATCAGTCCAAGGAAAAACGCAATCCAGGGAAAGGTTATAGGTAGCGAGATGAACGCGCTGTAAATCGCTATAACCCACGTCTGAAAGGCGAAGAGTTTTCGTCGCTGCTCGATGATTCCTGGATTCGTCTTCCACTCTTCCGAGCTAAGCTGAAATCTCATACGGTGTTACCGTGCTGGGGTTACTTGATCGATTCCCAGTTGACCAGACCCATGATTTCGCGAACATCATGCAAGGTTTGCTTCGCAACTTTGCGCGCTTTGATGTTGCCGTGCTCTAGCAATTTGAAAACATGGTCGGGATCTTTGGCGAATTTCTCACGACGTTCTCTGAATGGTTCGAATTTTTCGTTGATGATTCCGGCTAATCGCGTTTTACATGCAACGCAACCAATCTCGGCGTTTTCGCATTCGGTCTTGACCGTCGCAAGCATGTCTTTGTCGGCGAATACTTTATAGAACGGCCATGGCACTTCGCAGATATCAACGTGTCCAGGATCGGATTTGGCAATTCTTGTTCGGTCAGTCACCATCTGCTTGACCTTTTTTTCGGTATCAGCAGCGGTATCAGCAATTTTGATGTCGTTGTTGTACGACTTACCCATCTTTAATCCATCAACGCCCTTCAGCAGCGGCGTGGCTGTGAATTCGGGTTTAGGTTCAGGGAAATAGCTGACGTTATATGTGTTGTTGAACTTACGGGCGATGTTGCGCGCAAACTCGAGATGCGACTCCTGATCTTTTCCGACCGGAACCAACTCGCCTTTGAACGTGAGAATGTCCGAAGTCATCAAAATCGGATAACCGAAAAGCCCATATGTAGCCTTTTCCATAGCTTCCGCTTCATTCGAAGCGAGCATGCGCACCATATCTTTCAAGGTAGGTTCGCGTTCGACCCAACCATGAGGTGTCATCATGGAAAATAGCAAGTGCAATTCGGCGATTTCGGGAATTCCAGATTGCACATAAATGGTTGACTGCTCAGGGTCAATCCCGACAGCGAGCCAGTCCAGTGCGATTTCCCAGATGTTGGCTTTGACTTCGTGCGTATTTGCCTTCGTCGTCAGCGCATGCCAATCAACGATAGAGAAGTACGACTCGTACTTGCTCTGAAAATCAACCCAGTTTATTAAAGCACCGAAATAATGTCCCAAATGCAAACGCCCTGTCGGGCGCATTCCAGACATTATTCGCTTCGTCGATACGGCGGAAGTCAACGCTTAGCCTTGACGGTTCTTCGCGTGCTTGGCAATTTCTTCTTTAACGCGTTGCTTTTTGCGGTCTTCTTTAGCAAGACGGCGTTTTTTCTTTATGCGAGCGTTGTACTTATTGGTCACGGGACCTCCTTACATCATGTCAATCAAGATTGGAGGTTGAATATACCACTATTTGAAAGCAAAACGTTTCTGCTCGCGCGCCAATGTTTCGACATCTTCAGCGGTTACGTAACCATTTCGCAAAAACAAATTCTTTAGAGATTCGCCTTGCCGCTTCGCTTGGGCGTTTAGCTCTCGCAACTCGTCACCAGTGATGCGGCGGCGTTGCAACAAATACTGGTCCAGTTCAACGCGACCAAGAAGCAAATCCGCAGTCAGAGAGACAACCGGGTCGCCCGATTCAATGAAACCTCTATCAAGGCAATACCGGTATGAGGAAAGAACCGCTGTGGGTGGGCGATTTCCGTCACTGAGCACCTGATGCAAAGTCTTGCCGGAGTCCACGTCCAACAATGTTTGTCGACGCAGATGATCTAAAGATGGATTTGTTAGCGCCAATTTACCGAACTGAGTTTGCTTGAAGGTAGCCTGCAACAAGCGCTCAATATCCATACTGACGAGCGGCAGACTCGCCGTCTTCAGTCGACTCGCCTCTTCTTTAGCAGCTTCAGCTTCGTCTTTCACAAGCTTCGCGAATGCGTTGTCAGTTCCAAGACCAGCGATGTCACCGCTCGGGTTCGGCGCGCCGGCGCTCTCTTTTGCCGGCAAAACGACTTGCGAAGGCTGAGCGGGTTGCCCAACTAACTGCGACAAACTTGTCGGCGGTATCGTATCTGGTGGCGCAGCATTGAGCTGCTTTTGAATTGGTGGCGAATTTGGTGCCAAACCTGCTCCCGAACTTGGTGCCGAACTTGCTCCAGAAGTGGGTGCCGAACCTAGTCCCGAACCTGGTCCGGAACCTGGTCTCGAACCTGGTCCCGAATTTGGTACCGAACCTGGCCCCGAAGTTGGTGCTACAGGTTTTGGCACCGAATTTGGTGCCGCTGTCTGTGCAGCAGCCGACGATGAACCGGAAGATTGCGAACCGGTTCGACCATAATCGGAATACTCATTCAGTGCGATGATAGCTTGCTCTAAAGCCTGCTTATTGTCTGTTTGAGAAGCAAGCAAATCCCGCAGCGGCATAGGTGGAAGTGTCACCGCTGCCGGAGGCGTCGGCATACCCGGGCTGGATTGGGTCGGATTGAAGACAGGAGTATTTTGTGAGGTGTGCGCCGTCAAATCGTGCACCTGCTCTGGACTCAAACCTGGTCCAGAATATGTATTTCTTCCGCTCTTCGCTCTCAACCTGGCTTCCATCGAAGCGCGAACTTGTGTCATATCAGCACGATCGCTTTGCACAGGAGGCTGCAAATTATTTCTAGGAGCATCCGTTTTGAAGGATGTACTAATGAATGCGTCTTGCGCGACAGCGTTGCTCGCTTCCAAAGCAAGCGCCTTCGCCGCCTCATGCGCGACTCTCGCAGCAGCAGCTTCTTGTCCGCCCGTCGTGAGATATCGTTGAACGGTCGCCGGACTCGCTCCCTCGCCAGGTGCAGCACCAGGCTCGGTTGCATCCGTAGATCCTGCCCTCATCACGAGAATTGACTTAGTTGCGACCAGACGGAAAAGAATCTCGGTAGCTTTGACGAGATCAAAATTGAATTCACGCGAAGCCTGCCGCATTGTTCGACCCGGTCCGAACCATCCGAGCACCATGAAGTCATCGCGATAAAGCGGCTGTTGCTTGATTGTTTCTTGCCACTCGGGCGACCCAAAGTTTTTTGAAAGAATCAAAACAGAGTTGAGTCCAACATTTTGCTCATTCAAAAATGAGCTGTGCTCGGCAAACACCGAAGTAGGTTGCACCTGCATGTGCAAATTGCGCTTGATCTCGATTTGCGGATTTAGAAGTTCAACGCCAAACGAACCATCTTTCCAGGAAAGAAATTCGCAAAGAGCATCTTCGCCTTCCAACAATCCGTAAGCAGCGGCGGTGACAAACCCGCGACAAACAAAAATTTCGCCGTTGTGATTGTTCGCAGTTACTCTGACGCGGTAGCTCTTGTTCACTTCGCTCGACAAGAACTGCAATAAGCCCGGCAAGCTTACGTCTTTGAAATTGCCTTCTAACATGCGTTTCTAACCGTAAACTTCACTGCCGTATATTTCTGACGAGCGTCGGATAAATGTGTGGGTCGCCTTCTTCGCACACTACTGCTCTCATCATAGTCTCGCCACCCATCACCACGTCCTAATCTACATCAGAAATAGCGAATTTTACAAAACTTAATCT
This sequence comes from Drouetiella sp., assembly GCA_036702965.1. GTDB lineage: Bacteria > Cyanobacteriota > Vampirovibrionia > Obscuribacterales > Obscuribacteraceae > PALSA-1081. Next base: position 114,199 of record DATNPZ010000002.1, on the reverse strand, counting down.
ACATCTTGACTGACAGAGAAGTTGGTGAACTGGGTAAATACGGTGTAGATTACTTTCGCTATTACTATCGGGGTTCAGGATTTTGGCTTCAAAGGTAAAAGAAGAGCTGACAGACGAGTGGGCAGAAGCCGCTTTTGAAGAAGAGGCGAGTACACTCGACGCAGAGGAGCCGGAGCAGGAAGTCGCGGCGCCGAGCGAAGGTTTCACAGAGGATTCTGTGCGGTTGTATTTGCGCGAGATTGGTCGCGTAAAAATGATCAAGCCAGACGAAGAGATTGAATTGGCTCGAAGAATCGCCAAGGGAGACCTTGATGCGAAGAAGAAACTGATTCAAGCGAACCTCAGACTAGTCATTTCTATTGCAAAAAAATATGTAAATCGCGGACTGCCCTTCCAAGATTTGATTCAAGAAGGAAACCTGGGACTGATTCGAGCTGCCGAAAAGTTCGACCACACCAAGGGTTTCAAATTCTCGACTTATGCAACGTGGTGGATTCGCCAAGCGATCAGCCGCGGACTTGCGGATAAGTCACGCACAATTCGCGTGCCTGTTCACATGGTCGAATCAATTAATAAGTTGAAGAAGACCAGCGCAAGACTCTCGCAAGAGCTTGGCCGCAAGCCAAACGAAGTCGAGTTGTCTGGTGCGATGGAACTACCAGTCAACAAGATTCAAGAAATTATCCAGGCAGATCGTGAACCTGTATCAATGGAAATGCCGTTGAACAGAGACGAAGAGACCTACCTCGGAGACTTGATCGAAGATAACGAATCAGCTCGCCCAGATTCAACAACTGAAGAAGAGTTGATGCGCGAAGACTTAAACCGCATGTTGAGCCAGCTCACACCACGCGAGCGCGACATCATGCATCTGCGTTACGGTCTCGAAGACGGTCGTCAAAGAACGTTGGAAGAAGTCGGCAGACTCTTCAACATCACTCGCGAACGCGTCCGCCAGATTGAACACAAAGCCTTCAGAAAACTTCGACAACCCGCTTGGTCAAGCAAGCTTGTTGGTTATTTAGAAGACTAAATCCAACGTTTATTGATTAGCTTTTTCATGCTATCTGGTTCAGACTAGATAGCATGAAACTTTTTTACGCCATTGTATTCATCCCGATCGTCGAGCTAATCTCTGTCGCATTTTTCCCCGAATTAGTGCTTGCGGCTACCGACTGCACGCAGAAGTCCCGTGCGCAATTTGAGGAGGAATGCATCCCATCGAATGAATTAACTAAAGCACGAGTGCGCGAGGGTGAATCCAAACCGACACCAAATACGATGCGAACTTTCAACGAACAACTGGCTAACAAACCAGCGGCTGGCACAGAGAAATCAGTGCAAGCTCAAAAGTTTCCTCCGCATCAGCCAAGTCGAGGATTCCTGGTAGGGTTGACAGATCTTCAGGGGCACCAGATCTTGGCGCCACGGTTCAACAACGTAACCTACATGGGAAACGGACTTTATATCGCTGAGGCAACAAACTACTCAAAGATGCCGAGAATGTTGATCTTCACAGAGTCTGGACGCAAACTCCCTTACAAAATTCCCAACGAAGCAATCCTGTACAAGATTTGCTCATTAGGAAAAAATCTTGACGAGAATCAGAATATTGCAGTGCAACAAATACCTCGGCATTCGCTGCTTGAATTTCAAAACATCAAGAGCGGCGAAATAGGAATCTGTCATCCTGACGGAACCGTATTACTGCCACCACAGCAAGGTGTGCCATGCATCCTGGACAATGGTGCAATTTACATTCAGAACGAATTTTTCGCATCAAAACCCAATGAGATTCTCGATACAAAGACAGGTGAGCTTAAGGTAACTACAGACAAGCTACTCGCTTTCAGCCCCAAAGAACGGCGCTGGGCCGGAGATTACACATCTAAATTCAAGGATAAAATCGCACAACAAACGTTGGTAGAGAAAGAAAGTGATTCATGGTTGTTTGAACAAATTTCAGATCGTCGAATGCGAAAGGTTGTTGATAAAGATGATGGGTATTTCAATTCAACTTGTTGGAAAAAGGGATGGCCGATTGCTCGATCAGTGATGTTTGAACGTCTATTACGCGAATACGACTTGATTGGAATGAGTTCGGATCAGTTTGCTCAACTTGTTGGTCTAATGGGCAATCCATCATTCGGTGATGGCGTTCTTTGGGCGAATTACAAAGGCGATATCAAGTCTTACGTGACCTCTTTTGGTGGCGGTGGATGCGTTCCACAAATGAATTTGCACGTACGCTTCGAGTTCACGAACGACAAACTAACGTCCTGGTGTTTTTTAAATGGTGTAATTGGTCCGAATCCAACTGAGTCGCCAGCTATCACGACTAATGTACTAATTCCTTCCTGGTACGAAAAACCCCATGCACGCTTACATGCTCCCCGATATCTCAGACTGGTCAATGCACGAATTGATGGAAGTGCCCGAGAAAACTGGTATCCAATTGTTGTTCAGAAGAGTGTAAGTGGTGCAAAAAATAAATCCGCAGAGTAAATTTCATTCCACTGTTTGTAGTGCACTACTGGCAGTGACACTGTGTCTTCAATCGAACATTCCAGTGTTCGCAGGAATTTCATATGCAACCGAAAACGCTGGCACAAATAACACTTCCGCCACGGTCCCGAAAGAAGAATGGGCTCTTATCATTGGCATTGACAAGTTTACAGATCCCGACTGGCAACTTAACTACGCAAGCAAGGATGCGCGAGCATTTAGCGAATTATTGAAATCGAAAAAGGGTTTTAAACAAGATCATGTGTCCCTTTTGACCAACGAGCAGTGCACTATTGCTGAATTTAGACTTGCGATAGAGTCTGTCGGCAGAAAGGCTGCACCTTCGGATACGGTCTTAATTTACTTGCGGACGAGAGGTGTGACGGAGTCATCTACAGACAAACAACCCTATCGCAAACCCTTTTTCGCAATGTCCGATACAGAGCCATCGCATCTTTCCGAAACCTCGGTTCCGATGGGGACGTTCACTGCTTATCTAATATCAAAACTTGAAGCGCACAAAATCATTGTGATTGCAGATACTGATTTTTCCGCTCAAGCCGAAGTTACTTTTATGGACGATTTGGACAAACTTCGCCAGGGACAATCACTCTACATGCTAAGTTCTTGCAGCAGCGGTGAACTGTCTTGGGAATCAACGAAACTTCACTCAGGAATCTTCACTGCCGAGTTGCTGCGAGCCCTTCGTTCTTCTCCCAGAGATAAGTCCATTATTGATGATGTAGGGAATTCACTTCGTGAGCGAGTGAACTCCCTAGCGAATACTGTTCGGGTTGGTCGAAGCCAGAATCCGAGCTTCGCAAGCATCCACCAGAACTCAGGTTCTTGCGTTTGGTAATGTCTTGGCAACATTTAAACGGTGTAATGTTATCGCCTTAAAGATAACCCGGCGAACAGCCGCCTAAATGGAGCACCATATCTAATGGCTACATTTGATTCTGCAAAATTGCATCAAGCTAACGATCAAGCGAGTGGTAAGCCCGAACATCAGAAAGCACCAGATTTTGGAGTGGATCTCTCAAGAGACTCACTAAGTGCAAATAAAACATTGCCCTCAAATCCTGTTGTTTCAGATAGATTCAGCGATCTGAAAGCCGGAGTGGCGATTATAGGCGGTCCAGTTGCGACGGGAGCCGTACTGGGTGCGGGATTTGGCACTGTAGCAGAAGGCATGTTCCAAGTGTATAAATATCCGATCGCCGCGGGTATCGGAATGCTTGGCGGCTCGCGTATGGCAGCAGATTTGCTGAGAACAGAAACAAAATATCTGGCAACTGCAGCCAGATTTGGAGCCGAGGGCGCGGCAGCTGGACTCGTTTTGGGAACAGCTCTGTTCGCTGGCTACGAGACAAGAAAATATTTTCAAGCCTAGTCGAATCTGATTTCTTCTTTGTTCTAAGCACGCTTGCGATATAGCGCTTCCCACATCACTATCTGCGAGTCGTAAGGACCCGCGGAAATAATGCGCTTTAGATGAAAAACTTCGAAGTGCTTTTCGGCTGCATCAACTAAATTCCGTGCAGTCAACTGCGGCGGTCCACCAACACCTTCCGGCCGCTCCTCATCCATCGATCCAGCAATACAAAGCCAGAATCCACCGATGTGCAGAGCTGCCGCGACGCGCTCGATAAAAGCCGCACGCGATAAATCATCTGGCATAACGTGAAAAACGCCACGGTCAAAAACAAAGTCGACTGATGAATCGGGAACCGGCTTTTCCTTCGTAATATCTGCAACCCGAAATTCGAGTTGCAGTTTTTTCGTGTCGGCTAACTTTTTCTTTGCAAGTTCAATGGCGGTTGGTGCGATTTCGGTGGCTACAACCAACGCACCGCGTTCAGCCATCCATATTGCGTTTGAGCCGGTTCCGCATCCCACCTCGAGCACACTTTTTGGCATGTCCCGAGATTCGAGGTACGCTACCAATTCTGGAGCCACAACACCCGTGTCCCAAGGCAGAGCCTGTTTTCCTTTTTGATAGCTCGCATCCCAGTCGCGTAAGGATTCGTTGTGATTTGTCTGTTCCGCTTGTTTCGCCATGACACGGTCCTGCTAAATTATTGAGTCAACGTTGATCTCATGAAGGTGCACGAATGAAGCAAATTACCAAACGCGGTGGAATTATCCAGGCGAAGAATTATAGCCTGGGAATTGTTGCCCTGGTAATTGTTATGTTCGTTATGCAAGGATGCGCACACAGAGCGCATGCGAGCGGCAACTCGTTGCGAGTGCTATTCATCGGAAATAGCTTCACTTACGTGAACGACATGCCAAACATTTTTGCGGAACTCGTTAAGCAGAGAACACCGAACATTCAGGTGACTGGCGTTTTGCGAGCAGTCGGTGGGCACACGTTGGCGCAATTCTCAAACGAGAAAGACACGATGGGTCTGATCGATAGCAAAGACGGGTGGAATTATGTTGTTTTGCAAGAGCAAAGCGAAATGGCGCTCTATCCGGAACGTCGACAAAGCATGCATGATAGCTGCGTTTTTCTCGGACGACACATCAAGGCAGCGCGTGCTCGTCCAGTTCTCTACATGACGTGGGCGGATAAAGCGAAACCAGAAAATCAGTATCAGCTCAGCACCGCTTACACTGACTTCGGACGCGAGATAGACGCGCTCGTAGTGCCAGCCGGAGACTTGTTCATGGAAGTAAATCGCGCTGAGCCATCGATCAATCTTTACGACACCGACAATCATCACCCCAGTCGATATGGTTCGTATTTGGTGGCATGTTTGTTTCGGGACATGCTGACTGAAACTCGCGCCGAAGTTCAACGCTTCAGAAACGCGCAAACTCCGACAAATGGACGCGACCCTATCGAGCTGAAGCTGGAAAGATACGCTGACGATTTTGCCTTGAAACACATGAACTAGGCTTTAAAATGCAAAAATCGCCAGCTAGTGGAACTTTTTTCGTACAATGTCCGCCATCTCCCTCGCGGAGCAGAGGAAGGAAAATCATGAAAAGAGTTTTTATTCTCGGAATTCTGATCGGTTGTGTGTTCGGAAACGCTGCACTGGCAGCAAATCCTGCTAACGGCAAGACCATTCCAACCGCTGAGTATCAACTGCAGAAAGACCGCTTCACGGAAGCGAAGACTAACAAAATCAAGCCACCTATGCAGTCAGAGCAATACTTCGAGACCAAGCGTACTTTGAAGTATGACCCAAGCAACATCCCAGGTGCTGGTCTATCTGGCGGCAACGCCGGAATGCCTTCGGGAGCCGGTGTTGGCGAATAAGTTGATACTGGATTTGGTATCAAACTAATTCAAGTGATATGGGTAGCTGACCCGAAAATAGTCCGACGCATGCTAATTTCTCAGATGTTTTGCTCTAACAGATTCCATGCCGTTAAACGCGAACTCCGTTGTCGATAGACAGCTATCGCTGGCAAAACTGGAGCCGAACAATCAAGCTTTATGCAATATTAGAGCTTTGTTCTCCTATCTTTAGATATAGGCGTTATCATTACAGGTGACGTGTAGCTGCTGCGCACAGCTACGGAGACTTTGTTCGAGGATTTCCCGTGTCCGAAACGCAGACACTCGCACCTGACGAGTTGACGAAGCTGGTCGACAACGGACAGCGTCAACAACTGCGAATGCTGCTCAACGAGCAACATCCGGCAGACCTTGCCGAGTGGTTGTCGGAGATGGATGCTAAGCACCGGCTCTCTTGTTTCCGATTGCTTGACCTCGACAATGCTTCAGCGGTCCTTTCGGAACTCGAACCTGACGATCAGCGCGAGCTGCTGCACGACCTCGGTGAAATCGGCGTCGTTCCGATTATCTCGAAGATGTCGCCTGACGACGCTGTGGACTTGCTTGCAGAATTGCCTGGAGAGCGCGCAAAGGCAATCATTTTGCAGATGACCGACATCGAGGCTGCTGAAGACATTCAGGAGTTGATGAAGTTCAAAGACGACTCCGCAGGCGGAATCATGTCGACAGACTATCTCGCGTTGGACGCGAAGATGACCGTCGAACAAGCTCTTGCCTACCTGCGCGAAAAGTATGAGTTGTTGGAAGAAGAAATCTACGACGTTTACGTTGTGGACGAAGGAGAATTTCTCGTCGGTCGCGTTACTTTGAAAGAGTTGTTCACCGCAGAACCAGAAGGACTGGTCGAAAGCGTGATGGAGACAAACGTGCGCAAAGTCAGCACATCCACTGACCAGGAAGACGCGGCAGAAAAACTAAGTCGATATGACTTGTTGACCTTGCCCGTCGTCGACGATCGCGGCAGATTGCGCGGGATCATTACCGCCGACGACGTTATCGATGTACTCGAAGAAGAAGCAACCGAAGACATTTACCAGTCATCTGGTATCAACGTTCCTGAATCGGAACAGGGCGACGTGCTCTATTCGAGTGTTGGAAAAGCCGTACAAGCGCGGCTTCCGTGGCTTCTTGTGACACTGTTGATCGAATCGGGATCTGCGACTGTTATCACACATTTCGATGATGTGATCCGCCAGACAATCGCAGCCGCATCCTTCATGCCCTTGCTTTCCGGGGTTACAGGAAGCGTCGCGACACAAAGTACCTGCATCATCTTGCGTGGTTCTGGTTTGGATGTAATCAATTGGAAAACATTCACCAGAAACATGACGCACGAACTCAAGGTCGGCATGCTGCTTGGCGCATCATGCGGCATTTCGACTGGTCTGGTCGGCTCTATATTCCACCACAGTCAACATCATCTTGGACTTGTCGTGGGACTCTCGCTATTTGTCACTATGACAGTCGGAGTTCTAATCGGCAGCGCCATGCCGTTTCTGTTCGAGAAACTTGGCGTGGAACCAGCTCATGCAAGCGGTCCATTCATCACCAGCATTCTCGATGTTTGCACGATGAGCATTTATCTCACTATCGTTCACACTTGTCTTAGCACGCTCGCACTCTAGATCTTCGACCACACCACTCTTCTTCTAAGGAAAGTAAAAAAATGGAGCAAACCAAACTAGATCCAAACAGTCAGTTGATTGAGAAAAGAAATCAAAGTGCTGCCGTGGATCCAGGTGTGAAAAAGAAGCGTGCCGATCGCGGTGTGATGATGGCGCGCGAACGTATCGAAGCTCTCGTAGACCCTGATTCCTTCTTGGAGTTAGACCGTTACGCCATTCATAACTGCAGCAACTTCGGCATGGATAAAAAGAAAGTTGTTGGCGACGGAGTCGTTACCGGTCAAGCAACGATTGATGGAAGACCGGTTTATATCTTCGCACATGATGCCACCTTCCTTGGTGGCGCGCTGGGCGAAGTTTTCGCGAAGAAAGTTTGCAAAGTCATGGACCTGGCCAAGCAAGCTGGATGCCCAGTGATCGGGCTGAATGAAAGCGGCGGAGCCCGCATTCAAGAAGGAGTTGCTTCACTTGCAGGATACGCAGACATCTTCTATCGCAACGTCAACTGCTCTGGAGTAATTCCACAGATTTCTGTGATTTATGGTGCCTGCGCGGGTGGTGCAGTTTACAGTCCCGCAGTTACAGATTTCACAATCATGGTGCAAGACAAAAGTTACATGTTCATCACTGGACCGGAGATCGTGCGCACAGTTACCGGTGAAGAAGTAAGCTTCGAAGACTTAGGTGGAGCGCGGGTTCACAACGAGAAAAGCGGTGTCGCACATCTGCTTGCTCAAGATGAAGAAGATTCGTTTTGGCTGACAAGAAAATTGCTTTCTTACATTCCAAGCAATAATTTGGAATCTGCACCAGCCACCACGGATGATGCACAAGAACCAGAAAATTCAGCGGAGTTAGACAAACTCGTGCCGTCTGATTCGTCGAAACCATACGATATGCATCAAGTGATTGTGCGCATCTTCGACAATAGCGAATTCTTTGAAATTTCTCCATTCTATGCAACAAACATCATCACTGGTTTCGCAAGATTGGGCGGACACTCGGTTGGCGTCGTAGCCAATCAGCCACGCTCGCTGGCGGGCACGCTGGATATCGATGCTTCAGTGAAAGGCGCTCGCTTTGTACGTTTCTGCGATGCTTTCAACATTCCGGTGATTACATTTGTAGACGTTCCTGGTTACCTCCCGGGAACCAAGCAAGAGCACAGTGGAATCATCAGACACGGTGCCAAATTGCTTTATGCATACTGCGAAGCAACCGTACCGAAGCTGACAGTGATTACCCGAAAAGCGTACGGCGGAGCCTTTGACGTCATGGGCTCGAAGAACGTCGGAGGTGATTTCAACTTCGCCTGGCCAACTGCCGAAATTGCAGTTATGGGTGCACAAGGCGCAGTCAATCTCCTATATAGGAAAGAAATCGAGAACAATGGTTCCGATAAATCAAAACAGCTTGTGGAAGAGTACAAAGATCAATTCGCGAATCCATACGTCTCGGCAGAACTGGGCTACATCGACGATGTAATCTTGCCAAGCGAGACTCGCAAAGTCTTACTCGCAGCTCTGCAAGTACAGCAAAACAAGCGCATCGAGCGACCTGCTCGCAAACACGGAAATATTCCACTCTAGTCCAAGAGCTTCAAATATTTCGCTCTTAATCGAGCGCACCAATAATTCAGCTCTGGTTCAGGGTGCCAACTTTCATTCTCTGCAAAGCTGATTAATCAGCTTTGGCGCGACCCTTGACGGCTAAGTCTGGATGGATAAGTCGAACAGAATTACTGTGATCATCCTTGGCAAGCTTGACCATATCGACTTCCAATAAATCGATTGGTATCAAAAGCGGCTCCGGCATAATCGACTCGAATTTGCCAACGGGATCTTCTGCCCCGACTAACTTTTCGACCTGCCTTAAAACAATTTCAGGAAACGGTTCAGGGTAAACGCAAAAGACACCTGCGAGAGTTCCGCCCTTGCTTTTCATCTTCTCAGCCCGCTGTTTAAGCGACTTCAGCGCCCATTCGAGGTTCTTGTCGACATCTTTTTCCGAACCATGCATTGCATCAGGTTCGGCTACGCAAGCCAGAATCACGGGTCTTCCTTTCGCGTCCTGGAAAACAACATCCAGATACGGGAAGTCTGTTTTCATCAAGAAGCCCTCTTTGACACGGTTCACGACGATGTCATTGACGCGCGCAATTGATTCCCACAGATGCTTCTGCCTGTTGTAAAGCCCGGTTCGATGCGCAAGCGCGAAGAACTCGGTGAAGACATAGCGAACGACTGCTTCGACCAGCCGCGGACAATCGCCCTCGACTTCGAGCTTGATGTTTCCGACCGCGGCTTGAAGGTCAATCGGGCTGGTCACTCTGGGGTTCCCGACGACTTCGTTCAACGTGTGACTGGAAGGATTTGTGGTGGTGACTGTGAGCTTGTAAGTGGCTGGATTGGGCATAGTTATTATTATTGATGATGCCTTTAGCGATCGATGGATCGTGGTACATCTATGTTACGGTCAAATTCGTTTGGCCGCGCAAAAAATATGGAGGCGAAAAATACATTCAAAGCCCGATCTGCTCACTGATTAGTCCCCAATCATGTAAACTGAAAGATAGGCGTCTTGGCGGTTTGTGACTTGTTACAAGGTCGTGCAGTTTTGCTGCCCGGCTCATACTAGAAAGCGAACGAGTTGCGGAAGGGATTTAGTTCTGGAAATTTTTTGGTTGTGCCGCGCACAACCAATGATCCGTGGGTAGAAACATATATAAGGGGTGTTTTCTTCGTTTCGATGTGCATCGAAAGGACTCGTTCGTAACCAATGGCTATCCTCCCCACCCGAAACAATTATCAGCAGTCGGCATCGACTGTTCTTGTCGACCTCAAAAAGGGTGATACTTCAAAACGAAATGATTTTGTCTGGATGTATCAAGATCGCTTTTACGCGATTGCGTACATGGCAACTGGCGATGCGAATCACGCCACAGAACTGACGATCATGGCATTCCAAAACGCTTTTAGCGCGCTCAAGCAGCTCAATCCCAAGCAAGTGACGATGGCTATTTGGGATTGGCTTTCGCAGTTCATCGTTGATGCCTGCGCCGATTACCACTCTCAATACAGTTCGCCAAACAATTCCAACCCACGCACTGACCCAAGCGCCGATGGTTCAGCGCAGATGGATTGGGAAACTACGATCATCCTCGGAGTGCAACGAGTAAAACGCTGTTTGAATTCGCTCCCTGAAGAACAACAGAAAGTTTTCTTGCTGCGCCACAACTTCCAACTCAATTACGACCAGATTGGCGCTGTACTTAATCAGACTCCTGAAAACGTCATGGCTTGGTTATTCCGAGCGCGAGTTCAGATCGTTAAGTGCTTAGGTCGAGGTTAACCCAAAGTCGCTCGGTAATACAAAAAACATGAACTGCAGCCGTTTTAGATTCAACATTCAACAAAGATTTGACGTGGACATCGCTCCTCAAGAAGAGCGCATGGTCACGGCTCATCTCGAATCGTGCGAATCTTGCGCTAAGTTCCACCACCAACTTCAGCAAGTAATTATGGCTGCGGAAGAAGTTCCGTTGCCGGAAGAGATGCAACCGAATCCCCCTGAGGCGTTAGCGAGACAAATTATGGAAGGATTACCGCAGCCGAAGGGTTCGCCATTCGACTTCATCACAAAGTTATTTGCCAAGAAAGAGAAAGAGCTGCCGACGTCAGTCGAACGTGGTGGTGGTGGTGCCACTCGCGGTGGTGGCAGCAAGTTCCCGCATCGCTCTGCGGCACCAGCGGCTGCAGGCGCTGATAATGACCGTGACAGCGGCTTCGCTAACCACAAAGAACCAGGCAAGAAACAGCGCGAAGAAGATCATAGCGGTACATCAAATCGTTTACGGGCACTGGCGAAAAATCCTGGTGCCAGTCTCGAACGTGAGGGGCGTGAAGCGCAATCAACTACACGTTCACTCGGTGAGAAACTAGGTTTTGCAGCTCCAGCTGGAACGTCACTTACGGACGAACAACCACTTACTTTAGCTGAGTCGATTCGTCGAAAAGTATCTGAGACCAAACCTGATTCTGGGCCAGAAGAAGAAATGGCACCACCTCCAGGTCCACAACCTGGCATGGATGATGGCTGGGGTCCATCTCCCGCTGGTGGCATGAATCGTCCACCGGCCAATCTCGCATCACCACCGGTAGCACCAAAACAAGGTGCCGACAACGGTCAGACAGTACTCGGAACATGGGGCAAGCCTACTCCGATCGACAGCTCGAACAACTGGGGCGGCGGTCAGGGCGCGGCTCCTGCTCAGGCACCATCTGCAGATGACTGGGGCTTCGACCCGTCAGCAGGTGGGCAACAGCAGATGGGCGCACAGGGTCAAGCCGGAGGCATGGACCCATTCGCTGCGCCGAATCAGCAGGGAATGTCTAATCCTAATATTGCAAAACCATCCGGCGACTCGTGGGGTGGTTGGAATGATAATCAGGCTCCTCGCGGCACCGGTTCCGATGCCGACTCTGATTGGGGTCCACCGCCTCAAGGTGGAGCTTGGGACGAACCTGCCGCTGCAAACAACAACAATGCGAACAACTGGGGGGGAACACCAAATCCTATCCCGAACGCTTCTGCTCAACCGCAACCGAAGCCTCAACCGCAGTTCAATCCTGGCGTGATGGAAACAGGCATGATCAAGCTCGGTGAGCTTGGTTTACCGTCAATGCAACAGCAACAACAAGTACCTGGTGGCGCCCCTGGTGCACAACCTGGTCAACAGAACTTTGGCGCTCCGGCACAAAATCAAGGTCAGAGCGGCGGTCAACCAGCCTTCGGCGGACAAATGCCCGGGCAAGCACCACAGCCGGTGCCAGGTAATGCCGCTGATCCCTGGGGCGGCTCGAACGATAATTGGGGAACAGCTCCGTCTCAAGATGCATGGGGCGCACCGAACTCACAAGGTGCTGCGGCCGGTGGAGATCAATGGGGTCAACCGAACGGGCAATCGATGCCTGCGATGGGTGCACAAGCTGGTGGCATGGGTGGTGCACAAGCTCCTGGGATGGGCGGACAGCCTGCGAACATGGGCATGCAACCTGGTGGCATGGGCGGTGGCGCACCGACAGGCGACTGGGGACAGCCAACCTCTCAACCAGCTGGCGATAGCTGGGGTGCAGCTCCGAATCAGAACAACTGGGGAACGCCAGGTCAAGCGCAGAGCAATAACTGGGACAGCCAGCCTGCATCTCCCCAAGCAGACGCTCAGAGCGCCTGGGGCGACAACGATTGGGGAGCTTCACAGCCGCAACAGCAACAACAAGCACCACAACAGCAAGCACCTGCGATGCCGGAACCGGCACAGACAAGTTCGCAAGCCGCTGCGCTTGGTAAAGGCAGACAACAAGCATGGTCACTCGAAGCTGAGCAAGTCGAGACCGGCACATGGAGAGCATTCGCTCCCGCTGGCGAGACACTCAGTGGTGGTGCCGGCGGAAGTCGTATCACTCCGGGACCAACCGGCGCGCCGAATCAACAATCTTTTGCTCCGCAACCGCAAGACGACCAGAGCCGCTGGGACGTTCCTATACAAGAACGCATGAAGCAAAGCGGAACAGGTCATCCACAAGTGCCTCAAACGGCTCCTGCTCAAGCAGCTACTCCTCCGGCAAATCCTTTTGCGCAACCAAGCTTTGGACAGCCAGCACCAGCAGCGGTGCCAGTGCAACCGACTCGTCCGACAGAACCAGCAGGTCTGCCTGACTCGCCAGCTCCTACGAAGAGCGGCTGGAATTTCCCAGTCTACGAAGCACCAGATCAACTGACGAACACGCAGAACGAAGGCGCTGGTAGCGTCAGTGATGCTTGGGGCAACGCACCAACTTCTACTCCTGAAGTGAAGTCGACTGGCGGATGGGACATGCCTTCGGCCAATCCATCTTTTGGATCGCAACCGATGCAGGCTCCGGCAGCGGAAACCAAGCCACAGAGCCCGTGGGACGTTCCGATTCAAGAACGCCAGCAGCAGCCTCAACCACAATCTAATTCTCCGTGGGGACAAGCACCAGAAGCAGCTCCAGCAGCCAATCCAGCTCAAGGAAATGCCTGGGGACAACCAGCACCAGCAGCGGCCGCCGCACCTTCGCCGTTTGCTGCACCGCAGAACGCACCTGGCGCATGGGACAACGCACCAGCTCCAGCAGCTCCGGCTGCGGGTGGTTGGGATTCACCAACTTCGAGCGGCTGGGGTGACAAGCCAGCCACCTCACCTGGTGGCAACGCGTGGGATGCTCCGGCTCCTGCACCTAGCGTCGCCGGTTCATGGGGAACTCCAGGCAACAGCAGTAGTGGATGGGGCGATACTCCAGCAGTTCCAGTGCCAGCTCCAGCGCCAGCAGCAGCGCAACCGGCAGCAGTCGGTCAAGCGGGTGGTCAACAAGGCGGCGGGCTGTTCCAGAATTTGGACGACAGCGCTATAGATAGATTGTTCAGTGAAAATCTCGGCGTCAACGATAATGGCGCAACCGGTGCAGCAGCTGCCAGTGCCCCAGCAGCGCAGGCACCTGCCCCTCAAGCAGCCTTCTCCACACCACGTTGGAACCCTGGTGAAAATGCAGCCGCTGCACCAGCAGCTCCGACTTTCAGTGGTGTAGCACCAGGCGGACAGATGGGTGCAGCACCATCGCCGTTTGCAGCACCACAACCGATGGGTGGTGATTCCGGCGCACCGAAAATATCGGCAATCACTCCTCGTGGACCAGCCCCTGAAGCTCCGGCCCAACCAGGAATGGACAGACGCACCAATCAGTTCGGCGCTCCTCCAATGCCAGCACCACAGCCAGTGGCAGAAGTGCCACCACCAGCACCGGTGCCTGCCGCTCCTTCACCTAAAAATGGATTGTTCAATTTGGACGATTCAGCTATGGACGAATTGTTCAGCAGAAATCTCGGTATCAACGAGTCTGCAACACCTGCGACTTCGTCGACAACGAATGCACCTGCGTTCCAGCAGCCAGCTCCTGCACCGCAGCAACCACCAACTCCGCCGGCGAATCCGTTCAGCCGACCAGCGCCTCAGCTTGGACAGCAAGCACAGGCACCAGCTCCGGCAGCCGCGGCGATGCAAAATCCCTTCGCACAGATGACAGCACCACCGGCGCAACCATCTGCAATCGGCGGTCAGCCTCCACAACCATCGTGGGGCGCTCAACCACCTGCTCCGTTGCCTGCACAAGCAGCAGCAGCTCCAGGTGCCAGCGGCGGACTGTTCTCAATCGACGACAGCATGATCGACAAGATCTTTGCTGACAATGTTCCTTCTCAACCGACAGCGGCAGCAGCGGCTCCGGCGCAATTCAACGTCAACGAAGCCGTCAAAGAAGTGAACAAGTATGCTGAAGTTGCGCAAGTTCCGCCTCCGAAAATCGCTGGTGTCGGTAGACTCGATCCGCGCATGGATACTTCGGCTGACAGCGGTTCTGGAAGAATTGCCTCAATCGGTAAGTTCCTGCTCGACCAGAAAGACCTTGAAAAAATCGGCAAACTGACTGGTTCAGATTTCAACGAAACCAAAATGCGCATCCTCACAATGGAAGCTGCACAAGAATTACAGACCCTGTTGCATCACATCGGGACACAGGAAACTGTTGTTGGTTCGGTAATCGTTGGACATGATGGACTGTTGATCGCGAACACAATGCCTTCCGACATTGACGCTGAATCGATCGGTGTATGGGCGTTGGGCTTGTACATGAGCACCGAAATGGTGATCAAGAAAATGGGTCAAGATCGCGTTCACCAGATCGTTTCACGCACACCGAAAGGTTATGTTGTTATTGCTGATTTCGGTGGCGGCTTGCTTGTCACCGTCAGTGATGGCAAAGATACAGACACCCTGATTCCATTGATGCGCAGCATCACGCAACTGGTCGCACAGTAGTGCCATCCGGTCCTGACCTGACGCCGGAACAGCAAAAAGAACTTGAGAAGATTCTTGAAGAAGTGAACGCGGTCAAATCCGTCATAGGTTCGCTCATCGTCGGACACGACGGCGTTCTGCTCGCTTCTAAACTTCCCAGTCGATACGACGCTGAGTTTCTCGGGCTGACAGCGCTGGGAGTGTTCACATCTACGATCGCAGGGATCAAGAAGATGGATCACCAACAGCTCCATCAGATCGTCGCCAAAACCAACCGTGGGCACATGACCATCGCCGATTTCGGCGAGGGTTTGTTAGTCACACTGACCGATGATACGGCAGTCGAATCGAGCACAAAGGTAATGCAGCGCATCTTAAGACAGCGCGCAGAGCATAACTAATCAGAACCAACTAGTGCTCGGGGAGCAGGACCATCCGTCGAGTCGAGTGAATTAGAACTTCTCGAACGAAACTTGAACTTCTCGAACGAAACTTGAATTCCTAGAACGAAGACAGAACCATAGATTAGGCGTAGTTGAGAATGTACTGACACAAGGTTCTAACACCGAATGCAGTACCACCCTTGTTACACTCGTCTCTGTCTTTATCCAGCCAACCTGGTCCAGCGATATCGAGGTGAGCCCACGATTTGCCGTCGGCGAATTCTTTCAAGAACATCGCAGCAGCACAAGATGCGGCTTCGCCTCTTGCACCGGCATTTTTCAAGTCAGCAATGTCGCTCTTCAACGCATCTTTGTATTCATCATAGAGCGGAAGTTGCCAGAGCTTTTCTCCAGCCTCTGAGCCGGCTGCAATCAAGTTGTCGATCAGTTCTTGATTCGAGCCCATGATACCCGCTGCAACGCGTCCTAGAGCAGTTACAACAGCCCCTGTGAGTGTCGCGAGATCAATCATCTCATCGACGTTCTGACGGCTTGCATAAGTCATTGCATCAGCGAGCACGAGACGACCCTCAGCATCAGTGTTGTTCACTTCAATAGTCTTGCCGTTCATGGCGGTGAGCACATCACCCGGATGCAGTGCGTTTCCGCCAGGCATGTTCTCAGTCGCTGCGATCAGTCCCAGAACAGACACACCCGGTTTCAGTTCGCCAATCACCTGCATCGCACCCAGAATGGCGGCAGCACCAGCCATATCGTATTTCATGTGTTCCATGCTGGCTGCTGGTTTGAGTGACAAGCCACCAGAATCAAACGTGATTCCTTTACCGATGATGGCAACAGTTTTCTTCGCTTTATCTGCATCGTATTTCATAACGATGAATTTGCAAGGTTCATCCGCACCTTTAGCTACGCCCAAGAAGCTGCCCATACCGAGCTTTTCGAGCTGAGGCACGTCGAGAATCTTGCACGACATGTCGTATTCTTTTGCGATACGTTTCGCTTCTTCAGCTAATCTGGATGGTGTCATATACGATGCCGGTTCAGCAATCAATGCGCGTGCCAGATTAGTTGCATTAGCGATAGTATCGCCAACCGAACAGGCTTTGGATGCCGCTTTCGACTCGCGAACGTTGGCGAAAGAAACGCTCATTTCTGCTTTCGGTTTCTTATCGTCTTTCTGAGATTTGTATTTCTCGAAACTGTAGCGACCCAGATTCCATCCTTCAACAGTTGCACGAAGATGATTGGACAGGTCCGTTTCTTTGTCCACTGCACCGCTCTTCTCAGCATTCTTTTCGGCTGCTTTCTCAGCAGCTTTGCTCTCTTTGTCAGATGATTTCTTGCGCTTCTTGGACGAATCATCAGACTCGTCGTCTTGCGCAAATCGCCCGACAAAACAAATGCTCGTCATTTGTGAGTTGGAGAAACGTCGAGCCATGTTCGCGGCAATTTTTCTGCTAACCGCTGGCTTGTAATCTTTCGGCGTCCCTAATCCGACCAGCATCAATTTCTTGCACGCCAGATTATCGTAGGTCGGCAGACTGACAACTTGCGAAGATTTCCCGGTGAACGCCTCATGTGATGCGGCTTCTGCGATGCTTGCGGCGAAGTTACCCGAACCGTTTGCTAGCGATGAGTCGATACTGCCGATGACATTTCCAAGGTCTTCCCCTTGAAAAACTCCGACTACGACGATGTCGCTTTTGATCTTGGAAAGTGCTGCTGTTTCAAATTTGTATTTCATGAATTGATTCCACGTAGGTAGTCAACATCGCGAGAGCCACGATATTCGCCCAAGCAAGTTGGTTCTGAAGTACCGCTTATTATCCCGCAGTTGCCCGCGTTCTGACTTAAAATCGGATCACGTCCGAAAATGCAGTTAGTTCGTGTTGCCGTTAACTACTTTTGCAACTACGTTATCGACCATAGCTGGCTCAATCTGGCGACGACAGTAAGCAAGATAAGCTTCCATCCAGCGCCGCAACTCTAGTATCACCGCTGATACCGGTGCGCCCGAACTTTTCACCTGGCTGAGATTGACACTGACACGTCCTTCGTTGTCGATGTTGAATCGACTTGATGCAGCCGAGTCACCGTGGACGTAATGCAAACTAGCTTGCAAAAGTTGTTTGTTTTCGTCGCGCCCGATCGTTTTTTGCAATTCAGCGACGATGCGCTGGAATATTGAAAGCGGTCTGAACAAGCTCGCCTGCTGAACATTTACAAGACGATTATCAAGCAGCAAATGGACTGATTTTACTATCTGATGAGCAGGCCACTTATCATACGATTTGATCACTTCATCGAGCGTTGACAAGCCATCAATCAAGTTGACCAACTCGACGATGCCCTTTCTATCTGAATCAGAAAGTGGCGTTTCATCGAGGTATTTGAGTGGTCGTGATTCGATTTTGTACCAGAGAGTTTCGAAATTCCATACTCTTTCGAGAATAGTATTTCTGCCACCAGGTAAGGTGCCTAGAATTTGATTGACCTGGTCTTGATACAATGCGGCATCCAACAGCAATTTATCGAGTGGATTCTTCAAAAGACAAGTGTCGTCCAGTTCTTGAGAGACACTCTTATCTCTGAAAACGAAGATACCTTCTGTCCACGTGACTAAAAATTCTACAATCGCATCGTAACCGCGCAAACGATTCATTCGTGCATGTGTTGGTTTGCCGTTGTTGAACGAGACAATGAGCGCTTTGTCGCGATTTTCGACAGTAAGCAATCCAGTCTTTTTCGCAGTCGTGAAAGATTGCAACAATCCTGCCGTATCAATAGCACCAAGGCTACCAATCATCGAATCCCGCATGGTTTCTATGTTGCGAGAGTTAGGATCGTCTTGTGCTTTTTTGTGATAACCGCCGTAGAGATACTGGTCATCAAGCAAGACTTCGAGTTCGCGCGTGTTGAGATAGCCTGCACGAATCGCGAGCAATCCCAGGAATGTTTTCTGTCCGCGCCCCAAACCTTGCTCTGACTGTCGTTCCAACAGCTCTTGCAATTGGCTCTCTGTGAGAATTCCGGCTGCCACCATGTAACGTCCCAAACGAAACGCCTTGCGATTGTGATAGCAATTTGCGAGGAACTGAATGCGCGAGAAGATCGGGAAAATCAAATGCGCAGATTCAAGCTCTTGCAAAATACGCAGTGTCTCGTCGGCTGGCAAATGATGCCGACTTTCGAGCAAGCGCGTCATTGATTCCACCGATGAATAATCATCGATAACTTGAATCACCCAGCTCTGTGGCGCGGGCAAAGCAAAGGTCTCTTTCACTCGCTTACCTTCGTCGGTTAACACCGGCGTTGACGTGAACAAAATGTGGTTCGCGAGTGTGCTGCCACCTCCTCTCAGGCGGCGTCGGTCCAACCCTGCGACGGTCGCGCAGACATAATCGGCAAGCATCGGATGTCTGGCGAAAATTCCAAACGGGCTATCGTAGGCGTTGAAAGTGAGACCGCCTCCGGGGTCATCTTTCGTGAGCGTGATGGCGCCATCTGCTTTGACGAAGAGCAGGACACCTTGCGGTTTGAGCAGGCGCTTGGCATACAGGCTGAATTTGACAAGCGCTTCCAGTGGCAACGAAAAGCCGGTCTGCATCAGGTCGATGATCAAGCCGTCAAAGGACTTGCCACTCTCGACCAGGCGTTCCAGCTCTGCGAACAAAGTTTCGCGATAAGAATACGTGAGAAAAGACAGCGTCGAGGCGAAGTAATTTTTTTCCTCAAGAGAGTCTTCTCCCTTAGGAACAGTCTTGGCTTGCGGCAGGTCGGACTGATAGGACGTCAAAGTGTTTGCCTGAGTTGTCTCACGTCAAATTTTATATTCCCAGCATCGTGCCAGATTCCCTGACAGCGTCAGGTATTTCGACGGCGAATTTGTAGATTTTAGGTAACTATTTATTGGACTCTTCGGGCGGTTTTTCAGGCGCCGGTTTTTCAGTCGAAACGGTCGGCAAACTGCCAACGAGTTTCTGGGCGACTGGGTCTGGTGGAGCGATAAACAGGGCTTTAACAGTCCACGCTTTCTTGTAGTTGATGACGTCCATAATCAGGTCGTTCTTGTCGAAAGTCATCAACCGATATCGGAACATTCCTGGACCAGGGTTTGCCATCGATATCAGCTTAAACGGCTGCCCTGCCTTCTTCCCGAGACCGATGTACTTTGGAATGCTGATCAGTCGCGGGTCTGCGAGCAAGGCTTTGGCTAAATCGGTGTGCCCTTGCTGGACGGCTTGAACGAATTGCAATGCGGTCAATGTCGGCGCGTCTTCACCGCTGTGAGTCTGGAATGAATAATGTCCATCAGCAAACTTCAAAACGATTTTGTATCCAGACGACTGTGGCTGGGTCTTTCCGGCGGGAGTCTTACCTCCACCGATGGTCAAAACAAGGTCGTTACCGGAGAACGAAGCTTTTCCGACGAGGTTCTGTGTCAAGAATGGCGGTACGCCTGCGAAAACGTCATTGGTTTCGGTCCATTGATTCTCCACGAGCTTGAATGCTTGCAGCCAGACAGCACCGGAGGATTTCACGTTTCCGCTCAACATCAAATTGTGTGCGCCGGTCATCAAGTGCGCATCGTTAAGAAGCACTCCCGGTGCGACATTCAAGACCTGAGCGCGCGGAGAAGAAACGACAGTGACCTGGCTGACCATTTTGTGTCGGCGTCCAACTGGCTTCTGCACTGTGGTTGACGTGGTCGCGTTCCACTGCAAGATCACACTTTGAGCTTCTGGAACCCGCGGAAAAGCCCACACCCTGGCGCCTTCGCCATCGATTACCGAAACTCCGAGATCAGACAAACCGTGATACGCGCCAGTGATGGAGGCGGCGCTGGCTTTGACTGTTGCAGGTTGGATGAGGATGTCGTGAACGATGCGCCATGCGACATCCCAGGTGGCTGTATCGGGTCTTGCTTTGTAATTTTTGACTGCTTCGTTCAAAGCTGCATTGCGTGCAGCAGCAGCGTTGATGGTCGCGGCGGCTTCTTCAGCATTTTCTGGAGGAGCTGCAGCCGCAGTAGCAGGAGTTGAAGCCGCGGCAGAAGTTGGTTTTGCGGCGGCAGATGCTTTAGCCGAAGTCGCAGCACCCGTTTTTGAGGCAGCCGACTTGCTGGTTGTAGAGCTTGTGGCAGTTTTTGCAGCCGGTTTTGCTGCGGCAGTAGCCTTTGCCGCTTCACCGAAGGCTTGCGGCGCCAATGGCACTCCGAAGGCGATTGCCAGACAAGCTAGCGAGACACGGTGCCTGATCGAAATTGTCATTGGCTACTCCCAAAGTTAGGTACGGCGCTGCTTTTTGCGCCAACCTGAATTATACAAAGTGCCCAATTTTGATGCGTGAGAAAGCTGCCCGAGCCGATATATACGGTCATCAAACTGCGAGATATAGCGTCAATCTCCGCATTTTAGTCAAAAGACAATAACCATCAGCTTTTCAGCGTTTCTGATTTCCTTATCAACTAATAGCAAAATTAATTTGGAAAAACTTTTGACGACTTCCACCAAAATTCTTATGCGCGAAATACGCAAAAAAGCGCTTGGGGTATGGGAATCCTCCCACTAATGCTTTGACTTGGCTCTATACCTTCTGTACATTGATTTCAGCAACTGGAACCACCCCAAGGAAACGCATGTCGAGATTCGCTTTCAATCCTGAAATGAACGCCGGCAACATCGCCCCATCTGGCGGCGAGGCTGCTGCAACAACTGGGATTGACCTGCATCGCGCCACGGTCTTCACACCAGGCATCGAATCTCACGCTGCTGCAGCCGTTCCTGGCGCAGAGCAAGGCATCATGTCCGCAGTCCAAGCCGCTTCGCAGCCGATTTCGCCACTTATCCAAATGATCATGCGCATGCCTGGTCAAATCGGTTTGTTCAGCTCGATGTTCGAAGCACTGGGCAACTTCCTTCTGGGACACGCTGATGTTCTGACTTCAGCTTTCGATCCGTCAATTCTTTCGAACTTCCACAACGCACTCACTTCGCTTCCCACCGGCGAACACATGGGCTTCAGCCTCTCGCTTCTGCCGGGCGATGCGCCATTCTTGCACGGACTGACAAACTTGAATGGTGGCGGTGGCGCTGATTTCTTGAACGTTGCGAAGAACACTGCGCAAGGATTCAACACTCACGACATTCTCAAAGACAGCATCGCTTTCCGCGATTCACTCAAAGTATCCGGCGGACTCGATCTGAACAAGCCACAATTCGAGATGGGTCGAATGGGTGGACAAGCTGATGGAATGGCGAAAGGCGAAGCACTCTCTGGACCAGCAATGAGAGAAGCTGGTAGCGCTACTCATTTGGCAGGTGCGAACCGCTTGTTCGGCGACCGTCCTGTTGCACTGACTTCGCATTCACCACTGGCTAATCCGACAACTTCAGTAGCTTCAGCACCAAACGCTCCAGTTTCGAGCGCTGTTGCAAATTCGATGAACGTCAGCGGCAGCGGATTGCAAGCTGAAACTGCATCTATGGATATGTCTCAAACCGTCAGCGGTTCCAACATCAATCAAGTCGGCGATGCAGGCACCACCAGCAGTGTCGGACCTTCAGGCGCTGTCGGCGACAACATCGGCGGAAAGAATTTGCTCGCGATGGACCGAGGCGCATCCGGCTACCAGCCTGACGCTCACGCCGCAGGTGGGTACGACGCTAACTACCTGCAACAACAGACTCCATCTGCCGATTCGCACAATCTCGGCGGCATGAAGGCGCAGGCTTTGAGCCTCGACGGCATGTCGCATGCCGCAAAATCACACATGACCAGCGCTGCTTCTCACGCTAGTGGTGCCGCTTCACCAACACACGTATCGTCCTCTTCGCACACTGCCCCAACTCACACTGGCAATTCTGCCGGTGATTCTTTGAGTCATGCGAAACCTGAACATGTTGCTCACAAGTCCGTGATGGATCACATCGGTCATCAGACTAACGGCGTTCACCACCATGTTGGCGCCGGACACGACAGCATCGCCCACGTCAACAAGCCTGGTACAGCAGCAGAAGCTCCAGGCGCGAGCGCCGAACCTCAAGCTGCAGCCGACGGATCGCAAGTAACCGACGGCACTCAGATCGCTCAAGCGACCGACGCGACCCAGCCTCCAGCCGCTGGTGATGCCGCAACCACTGACGCACCAGCCACAACGACTTACACAATCCGCGCCGGAGACAACCTCTGGAACATTGCCAAGGATCATCTCGGAAGCGGTATGAAGTGGTCCGAACTTTATAAGATGAATGCCGATGTTCTCGGTTCGAATCCAGCATTGATTCAACCAGGCACTAACATCCAATTGCCTGGCGACCCAAGCAATATTGCTTCGGCTGGCGCTGAGCACGGAAGCTACATTGTCAAAGCCGGCGACAATCTCTGGAATATTGAAAAGGGAATTTCTGGCGATGGCAGCAAATGGGGCGAGATCTACAACCTGAATAAGGATGTAATCGGAGCGAACCCAAGCTTAATCAGACCCGGAATGGAATTGCACATGCCTGGCGCAAGCGGTGAAACAGCCGGTACATTGGCTCAAGCTCCGACTGCGGCTGCAAGCCAGCAACTCGCGAGTGTTCCACAAGCTGCGGCTCCGACAGCTCCAACTCCAGCAATGGGATCTGACCTTCGCATGGAAGGTGGTTCACCGATCGCTGCGGATGGCACGGTTGCTCAAGCTCCAATTCAAACTTATTCTCCTTCTGAAATGCAGGCTGCGGCAGCTCCTGCGGCTCAAGGAACTGAGATGCCACTGCTCCCTGAACAAGCTGCGATGGCACCAGCGGCGCCACCAGCACACGCTGGCGGACCTGGTGCGGCGGCTGCAGCAGAATTGGGACCACAACCAACTCCGGCTGAATTGCACGCTATGGCGAAGAACAATGACATTGTTTCCTCCAAGCTCGGTGCAGATTTGAGCAGCTTCCTGCGTAAGAAGTCCTAACAGCACAAACTGCGCACCGTGTTCCGCACAGAGAGCGCATTTGCGGGCTTGCCATTGACGGCAGTGGGTTCGACGCGGTGAACGCCTAGCGCTTGCCAATCTAAATCCATCTGCGCCACAGCGGGAACCGCCCATAACGGTTTATTATGCTTTGCGCACAACTTACTCAGCTCTCCAATTGCTTTACCACTTATAGACTGGCTATCCAGGCTGCCCTCAGCGGTAATCACCAGATCGCAATCTTGAACTTTTGCCTCTAAGTTCATGATGAATGCGAGCCATGAAAATCCAGAAATCAGCTCAGCCCGCATCGCCGTTGCAGCACCAAATGCAGTACCACCAGCCGCACCAGACCCAGGTAAATGCCTGCAATTCCGCTGTGTTGCCTGCTCCAAAACACCGGCGTAGTGGGACAGGCAGCCGTCAAGTGTTCGCACATCTTCGGCGCTTGCACCTTTCTGTGGACCAAATATTGCAGCAGCGCCGTTGTCTCCATTAAGCGGATTGACGACATCAACAGCCACTTTGATCGAATCCAACTTACTTTGTTGCAGTAGTGTTTCAAGTGCAGACAGATCGCAACTTTCGACCGCGCAGAGCCTTCCACCACCTAGACCTACAGCGTTACCATCCTTGTCCAGGAACTTCGCACCAAGAGCCGCTAACATTCCTGCGCCACCATCTGTAGAGGCACTTCCACCGACGCAAATGTACAAATTTTTTGGATTAGAAGATAATGCGTCGAGAATCACTTGACCCAATCCAAACGTATGCGCGTCGAGCGCACTCAACTGTTGACCCGGCATCAGGGCAAGACCGCTGGCACTCGCCAACTCAACGACCGCGGAATCGCCGAGCCTGAGCCATTTAGCGTGCACCGGATTATCTATTGGTCCCCGCACGTCAACAAAAGCAAAACCATCCTCGCCGGGTTTGCGTGATTCCAGATTCTGAGCTGTCTCGCCCAGTCTGCCGTAAATAGCGCCGTAAAGTGCATCGAGCGTGCCGTCGCCACCATCTGCAATAGGCGCTGGGATTATTTCGGCGTCAGGAAGTGCGTCTCGAATTCCCTCGGCGATTGCTACGCAAAGCTCCCAGGCAGAGAGAGTTCCCTTATACGCGCATGGACTGACTAGAACTTTCAAAACCACCTCAGCTTTCCCAACTCGAGCCACATTATGTTACCTTTTCTCTTAGCTGGATGGAGCTGCGGTCGTCAAATTCAGACGACCTGCAGTGACGGCAGGTGAGATGGCTGTTTTAACTGAACCGAAAATTGGCGCACATATTTTCTTTTACGACGGAGTCTGCGGACTCTGTAATCGTCTGGTCAATTTTGTGCTGCCCAAAGATCCCGAAGGCAAATTTCAGTTTGCATCTTTGCAGAGCGATTTTGCGCACAAGATTCTCGGTCAATACAACATCGATCCAGATGACATGAATTCTTTCTATGTCGTTCCAGACTTCGGATTGCCGACTCAGCGCGTTCTCGCGAGATCTGATGGAGCAGCTTTCGTGCTGGATCAACTGGGCGGAATTTGGAAAATAGTTGCGCTGTTCAAAGTAATTCCAAAATCTATTCGCGACTATTTTTATGGCGTGGTTGCTGAACATCGCTATAAGATTTTTGGCAAAAGCGAAACATGCAAGCTGCCAACACCTGATGAACAGCGGCGCTTCATCGAAGTTTAAGAATCTGCACTATCTGTAGTGGCGCTCGTAGATTCATCTGATTTGGTAAATCTCAAGGTAGGCGCTCCATTGATTTCAGCGCCAAGCTTCATTGGCACGAACATATAAAATGCACCGAGAGCCGCAATAGCAGCTATAAATGCGGGCAATATAAGAGAGAAATCTTGTTTAGCGGGTTTGCGCTCTACCGTTACTCCCTTGCGTGCAAGTTCAGCGACCATGTCTTTTTTCAATTCTGCTGGAACTACAACTTCGTCAGGTTTAGCATTCTGCAAAGTCACATCTAACAAGTTTGTGTTCTCAAAATCGTCAACGTGTGAAATCGTGCTTGTCTTGCCTTCTGCCATCAGATTTGCAAGTTGTGCAAAATCAATCCCTTCGTCACCGTTAGAGAGATTCACTTTGTACTGAGTCCACTTCAACAAACTATCGTGGACCCGCAACGGAACACCCGCCGCAATAATCTGTTGAATCAAGCCAGCGCGTTTGTCGGCCGGAATATCAACCGTTTTATCCACAACCTCGTTCACCAACTTCACGTCCAAGACTGGCTGCCCATTGGTCAAATTGACTATCTTAATATCGCTCTTCTGAGAGTCCAACATTTTTTGGAACTGGTCGAAGGTCAGTGAATTACTATCAGCTCGCGCACAAGGTGGGTTAATGGATGCGATCAAGAGTGCAAACGCAATGAGTAAAAGCGGTGATTTCATCTAAAGGCTGATCTCGCGGATTTAATTGTTGCTATTTTACACTTTTTGAGCCTAGCCGACTCGACGAAAAACATCTGCAGCTTATCCTAAATCCCAGCAATACTGAGACTTCAAGCAATCCAACGGCACCACACTTAGTACCAAAACGAAACAGGAAAACAACAAATCCATCCCCATTTAATTTGCGGATGAGTTTAGAAGTCAGGACCGAGTGGCAGATATTATATAGAAGACTGCATCGCAACTGCGGTGCCTACAACCGAACTGCCCTTCGGACAATTCAAAAGTTTTAGAGGACTGTAACCCAGTTACTCCTTCTAACGCACCACAGACGGCGGCATCGCGAGATGGCGCCGTCTGTGTTTGTAGAAGTTATTCACCGAGATGATCTCCCGAAAATCGCTGAACTGGATAATCGAAGTGCAATCCTACGAGACCCTCAGGATGTCGAAAAAACATCTCTGCAAATCCCACCAGTCCAACGGGTTGCTCTATTGCGCTCTCACGAGCACGTGCATAACTCTGTTGAAAAAACACAAACACAAGAACGAACACTGCGACCTTCATCGTCTGTTTGGCAGATTCAATGACCTCGGCCTTTTCGCAATCAGTTAACAACATAAATCCTCCTACTGTTCGAGGGGAATTATGCAGAACAAACTTTCAAAGCCGCTGCCGCCGCAAACAGTTTACTAACTGCGTGCAGGTTGGATTAAGAGCTTTACTGTAGATAGATCAACAGTAAGCGACGAATGCGTCGTGCTTGCGTAGTGAGTAATTCTTCGGCGCTTCGAAGTGCTGCGCTGTCTCGTGCACGTCTTTCATTCTGTCGACGCGAAATACCATGACGTCATCTTGCTCATGACAGTAAGCGATTAATCGCCAAATTCCTTCTTCCCGAATTATGCTGAGCGGGTCGAGAGTGAGCGCATCTATCGATTCCCGAGCCAAACTATAGTATTCAACGGATACTGCCATGTGCGTCATCAGAGCGCGCTCAATCATCGGCAGCGTGGAATCGATCGCATACATAGGATAGTTAAACGCGCCGCCACCATCAGTCGTCGCTTCGACGTAGTCGCGTTCAGCCATGTCGTGAGGACAGAAGAAGTCATCGTCAGCTTGCTCTTCATCGCAGCCAAGCACCGAATCAACAATCGCATCAGCTAGCTCGTCCGACATCGTTGCCAGCGCAGGCGTCACGGCAAGAGACAATTTCTCGATTATGTCGGCGATTAGCTCATCCCTTTCCTGGGCGTGAATCGTGACTCCAGCGACCAACTTATCCAACAACCTGGCGCTGGTCAAAAGAAGAATTCCTTCCTCCTGGCTCAGCTCAAGGGAAAACTTTTCTTCCTTCGACGACATAGAAAAATCCTTATGGCGCTGGGACAAAGTTAGCCGATCAACGCGGCAGTATTCTGCCGACCGCGGAACTAAACTTCTTCTTCTAGCATACGCTTCGCACGCGAATCTGGCATGCCCTTTGAGCAAGCGCCAGTAATTTTTTTTGCGTACGGTCTACATCCTCTCGGGTGCTGACACGCCTATTATGCCCAAAACATTCGCTAAAACTTGTCTGGTAGCCATTATCAGACCAAGTCTGGCTTTTGTTACAGCAGGATCGTCGGTGATGACGCGCGACACTTCGTAGAACTTTTGCAGAGCGTTCGACACGTCATACGCGTAGCGCGCAAGGCGCCCAGGCTGGCGATTGACGGCAGCTTCGCGTACTTCTTGAGGGAATGTCTGAAGCGCCATAACGAGCGCTTTCTGGTCAGCAAAAATTGCCGGGTCGGAATCGAATGCGGCGAGGAAAACGTCCGGCGAGCTTTTGAATTCGCTCTGGAAATCAGCCCATTGCTGCTCTGTGAGCACGGGAGGTTCGGTCGTGCCCTTCTCAGTATTCACATATGGTTCGAGCGCACGACGAAGAATCGCGCAGCATCTAGCGTGCGCGTACTGGATGTAGAACGCTGGATTTTCACGGCTTGTTTTTTTAGCCAACTCTAAATCGAAGGCAATTGGATTCTGCGGATTGGATTCAGCCAGATAATATCTAACCGCATCTTTGCCGACTTCTTCCATGACTTCGCTCAGCGTAACGACGGTGCCGCGTCTTTTCGACATACGCACTTGTTGCCCATCACGTTGCAAATTCACAATCTGCGTAAGGATGATTTCCATCAGTTCGGGGTCTTTGCCGAGCGCTTGTACAGCCGCTCTAAGACCAGGAACTTGCCCATGATGGTCCGCACCCCATATGGTGACAAAACCATCGAAGTCACGCGAATACTTATCTAAATGATATGCAGCGTCTGCGGCTAGATAAGTGGTGCTGCCGTCGCTTTTCACCAGAACACGGTCGCGCTCATCGCCAAGACTTGTGGCTTTGAGGAAAAGGGCACCATCTTTTTCGAATGTGTGATTGTTCTGCGCAAAGATTTCCAAAACTCCAGCAACAGCACCATTGTGCAACGTCGCTTCGGAGAACCAGTGATCGAAGTGCACGCCGAGCTGCTCCAGAAGC
Organism: Drouetiella sp.; assembly: GCA_036702965.1. GTDB lineage: Bacteria > Cyanobacteriota > Vampirovibrionia > Obscuribacterales > Obscuribacteraceae > PALSA-1081. The sequence goes on along the minus strand of DATNPZ010000002.1, from coordinate 85,596 downwards.
TGCTTCTGGTCTTCCAAAATTACAGATTTGGTTTCATGCGCCAACGCCTTCAAGCCATCTTCACTCGACATAGACATGAATTTGTCTTTGTGTTCCGCGATGACCATATCGATAAAATGAGCGATGGATTCTTCAGGATAGCCACCTTCTGGATAGGCTACATCTTTGCCGTGCTTGCGCTGATAAATCGCCCAGGCTTGTGCACCAAGCTGATTGATCTGCGCGCCGGTATCGTTCAAATAGAACTCCTGAACGACATCAAAACCTGCAAATTTGAAGAGATTTGCGAGACAACTTCCGAACACCGCGTTGCGACCGTGACCGATGTGCAATTCACCTGTCGGATTGGCAGAAACGTATTCGAGCAACAATCTTTTGTTGCCGCCGACATCACTGTGTCCGTATTTGTCGCCGCGCTCGTGAATTTCTTGCAGCGCTTTCGCCAACCAGTCTTTTCCAAGCTGGAAGTTAATAAACCCGGGTGCAGCGACAGCAAACTTCTCGATGCCCGACGCAACATCTGGATTCGACTTCATGTAGTCAGTAATTGATTCAGCAATCTTGATCGGAGCGGTTTTAGCTTGCTTCGCGAGCTTCATAGCTACTCCGCAAGCAAAATCGCCATGCTCGGCGAGGCGAGGACGTTCGATGACCACCGGCTCTGTGCGCTCGGTGAGGCTTCCAAGCTTACCGTCCTTGACCGCGCCGTCGATTGCGCTTTCGACAATCTGTTGGAGTTTGGCTTCTATCATCTCGATTCCCTCTAGACTCGCACCTGTGCCGACCACAGAGGTTGGCAAGACAAAGTGTTACTGCAAGCTAAAATCATACGACAAACTGCTGTATATTCATCATTTGGTGAAGTTCGTTATACTTTTTAGGCGCGCTGGAATTCGAGCCAGGCACTGTCTGCGGTATCAATAAGGTCAAAATGAATAAGAAGATCCTGGCAAATGCATTAGCTTTTCTCGCGGCAAACGCAGTTTGTTCAGCACCGCCTGCGATGCCCGCTGCGGGAAATGCATCAGGTGACGCCGCACAAAAGTACTTCAATCAAGCTGTGGAAGCCGTTCTCAGCGGCGACAAAGCAACCCTGCGAAAACTGTACGATTACGACATTCTCGACGGAATTACAAACAAAGAACAAATAGCGAAGTCTCTAAATGATTTGATGCAGCGAGTTCACTCGGAAGCAAAAGCGTTATATCGCAAAGGCGAAGTGGCTAAAGCCGCCGACAGACTGGAGTTAACGTTCGATTTCACGGCTTATGTTGCTGACAAAGTAGACCACTATGCAAACACACCTGACCGAACTCCTGAGTATTGGATATTTGGATGGAACTTGCCAGCTTTGCATATGCCGAAAAACGTTTACATCTCGGCGTTGAATGATTACGGGCTTTATTTAATCAAAAACAATCAGGACGCTGAGGCTTTGCGCGTCTTGCAAGCCGTTATCTCTTCTGAACCGCAACGCGAAATTGCCTATTTAAATTTGGCAAATGCACTTTGGCATTTAGGCAGAAAAGAGGAAGCACTTCCTTATCTTGAAAAATACAAACAGATTCGCGCTATCGAGGAAAAGGAGGCGACATCGCCAAAAGGAGCTATTGAAGCAGTTCTTCACGTCTCATGCACTGTGCGCCCCAAACAACTCGTAGCAGCAAAGTCGCCTCGAGCTACAGGTGACCTTGCTCCATATCTGTACAGCATTCAACAGGAAATCAAATCTCACTGGCAGCCGCCCAAAAGCGAAAAATCGCAAAGCACGACACTGCAGTTCGATGTAGCGCGTAACGGCAAAGTCTCTAATGCCGCCGCAGTTCAGTCTTCCGGCAATCCATACACTCAAGCAGCCCTGAAAGCACTACGCGATTCAAAGCTTCCACCACTTCCAGCCGAGGCACCAGATTCAATATCACTTAATTTTGTCTTCAGCTACAACGTGCTCAATTCAACCGACAAAGAAGACAAAGCAATCAAGCAGTGGCAAGCAAAACTGGCACAATCTAAAAGCGCTGAGAATCACGCTGGACTGGCAGAGGCATATGAAAACGACGGCGATTTTGCGCGTGCCCGCCAACAATTGCTGCTGGCAATTTCCAAATCACGCGGAGCCCAAGCGAAGCGGTACGAAGAACAATTACGTGATGACGAATTGCAAATCGCGGAAGCGAACAAAGAGATAGAAGAACTTGGAAAAGACTCGCCTAAAGGCGCTCAGAGGCTTGGCATTCCGCAAGCGGCACTGAACAATCAGGGTGCTAATGCTCTAAACAATATGAATTACGAGTTGGCGATACAGAAGTTTTCGCAAGCGTTGAACATCGATCCTGGATACAAACTAGCCAGGAACAATCTCGGCATGGTCTTCAACAATCGAGGCATAAAGGAGCGCTCTGACAAAAATAACGCGCTACTGGATTTCCACCGAGCGCTGCTGCTACGAACGGATGACACCGCGTCTGAAGCGAATATCGCCACGTCAATCAAATCGCTGATCAAAGGTCGCGATTCCTATGAGCTGCGCAAAAATCTGGCCGATTCGCTAGCGGCAAAGCACGACGATGTAGGTGCAATCGCCGAATATCGACGCGCACTGGAAATCAAAGACGATCCCAAAATCCGCGAACCGCTGCAACAAATCACGGACAGGGTCATGTCAGCAAATTACAGCGACGGACAATTTGTGATTGACCCGAAATAGCAGCACTTCGAATTGCAGTTTTAAGCGCATTAGAATCACACAAAAAGCAGCGCTAGCTAGTCTTCAGGATAACAAGCCGAAGCCATGTAGTGCGTCTGACCTGCACCATTTTCTTGTACCACGTCAAGCAGAGAAGCAGAACACGCCCGACAGCAAAAGCCAAATTGAGAACAAACAAAATACAGCCAAGCAGCAACCTACAATCATCGACACAATATACTTTCTTTGAAGCATCGGTATTCAATTACTGAGTCAGAAACAAGCTACAACTAGCTGTTTTCGCTCGTATAATTCCTAAATGCGCACCCACACTTTTATATAATGCCCTAGAAGGCACTTTGCATAATCATGGAAATTCTCAATGTTGATCGGAATTTGTGCATCGGCGGTTTGCTTTCCGATTTTTGTTTGCCTCTGGTGGCTAGGTGTCGTGAACGAGGTCCCCTGGATGGTGGAAATCGAGAACGTCAAAGGACAGTTTCTATGACGAGAAGGTGTAATTGCGGTGGTGAACAATTTTGCGGTAAACGGCGACCGATTGTTGTGAAAAAAAAACGAGTGCCACTAAACGCAGCACTCGATCCAATTCTAAATATTGTTCCTGCCCTTACGGACCAGCCGTCGGCCAGATGTTTCGCACACGCTGAATCAAGTTTTGAGTTTGATCAGGCATGACTTCAGTCTGCGAACCCGGGTTGTTTTGACGCTGGCGCATTACTACTGCGTTCTTCATCATCACTTCCAAGTTGTACTGCTGGCTCTCGTTCAACACAGCGCGCTTCTTCAAATAGTTCGCCATCGCCAATTGATTGAGCGACTCTTTCTTGCGCGCTACGTTTTGCTGTACAGACATAATTTCAACTGGGTCGGCATTATGGTCTGCAAGCAACTTAGACAAGTGCTGTTGTTCAGTCACAATCGCAGGTTTGATTTCTGCATATTGCTTGTTCCAGTCAGTCTCCAGAGTGGAGATCTGAGTCTGTTGAGTCGGAGACAAACGTAGTTTGGTCCAATCAATACTGCAATGGTCTTCAGCCATCGCCGCACTGCATGTGATACCAAACGAAAGCGACAACAAAGTCATGCGCTTTCTGTTTCGCTTGCCCTTACTTTTGGTCATAAACCGCAGCCTCGGCAACATCCGTGGGCTCCTTAAGTGCAGATTCAATCAAATATCCTTCCGAGCTTACTGTGTCAGCAGTAACTGGCTGCGGAGTTCCGAACCAGAAAGCTAACGAACCGATAACCGCAATCATAACAGCAGCCGCAGCAGTCAAATACACGCGTTGTCCGCCGAATTTTTTCTTCTGCTCTGCTTGTTGCTTGCCCGTAAAAGGCACCACCTGTAGTTTCGCTTTGATCTCAGGCCAGAGATCGAAGTTCTCTGGCAATTCCGGTTGATATGCATCGCGAATCAAGTCACCGACTGATGATAAGCCGTTGAATCGAAGGCGGCAATCCGGACAATCGATCAAGTGAGCAGTGATATTGCGGTGGCGCAATGTCTCGACTTCTTGATCGAGGTATGACGATAGTTCCGTATTGATCAAAGCACAATCTTCATTCAGTTGCGCTTTGACTGCGGACCACAAATCGACTTTGATGTTGGCTGGAAGTTCCAGACCCTTCACCAGCAAACGGTTTGTGCTGTTCAGTAGTTTGAATTCGTTAGTGCAGTCGGCACATTCTTTTAGATGTTTGTTGACGCCTTCTTGAGCGGCAGCAGTAAGTTCGCCATCTAAATAAGCAGAGAGTTCGGCGCGCATCAATTCACACATTGAAGGCATCGAGTCTTGCATAGCGCTCCAAATATTTGGAACGATGTCTTCTTGAACAGTCAAATTGCTGCTCAGAAAACCGGTCAAGGATCTCAGAGTCTCCAGCTCGCTTGTGCACTGTTCACAGTTACTGATGTGAATCTGCACTTCACTGTGCTGTTCTTTCTCGAGTTCATTGTCTATAAATGCCGAGAGTTCTGTTCTGTATCGAGTACAAGAATTGTCCATAAATTACCCAGAAACCTCGCTCGTCGAAGACGTACTGTTTTCAAGGTAAGGCTTAAGCAGCTCTTGCAGCTTTGTTCGTGCGCGGGCTATACGGCTCTTCACCGTGCCCATTTCTGTTTTAGTTAACACTGCAATTTCTTCGTAGCTAAGTCCTTCCACTTCTCTTAAGACGATGGAGGTCCTAAACTGTTCCGGCAATCTGAGCATGGCTTTTCTAATGACATCTGACATCTCGTGACTGAGAATTTTCTCGTCAGGTTGCATATGTGTATCGGCGATATCCCGCGTCACATCATGGTCTGAGTCGTCATCCATCGGTTCGTCCATAGAAACTGTTGGCAACCGACGCGGACGTTTCCGCAGTTCATCATAAAAAAGATTGGTCACAATCTGCGTTAACCACGACCGGAACGATGATGGATTTCGCAGGTTATTAATGGATCTCCAGACACGGATGAACACTTCTTGCGCCAGATCTGACGTGTCATTCCAATCAGGTGCCAATTGGTATAACAGTGCATATACAGTGCGCTGGTGCCGCTTCACGAGTTCTTCAAAGGCTGCAGGCTCGCGTCTCTGACACGCTAAGACCAGGTCTCTGTCACTCTTTTGGCTGTATGCTGTTGCCATCTTGAAATCCTTCTGACTTATTCGAGGACAGTCTGTGCAGCTAGCTGCTCGACTCGTCGCGGCGCACGACATCCCCTATATATGACGCCCGGGGCGGGCTGCCGTTCCTGAGATTCTCCGATCTCGACAATCTCGTAGGTAATCGCTGCGGTTATCCGGGAAATCTAGGCAGCGATGCTGGTCGACTAATATCCTAACACCGAGCGCGCATCTGGATTTCAATTAAATGAGCTGCCATCTTCATCGACCGAAGTTCAAAACAGCGAATGTGACGAGTCATGTCGCTTAAAAACGCAGTCTGGCGCCATTTGTTCAAGATGTTTAATTCATGACGACTATAATGATTGATAGCATGGGCGATTGTGCAAGCCTCCAGATGCCCGATTAGATATGCGTCTGGATGTGTAAACGTTGAATCAACACTGATTGGCTCAAGGTTTGCTTCGAAATTTAAAGCCTCCTTCGACGGAGTGCCACCAGTTTTAAAAGGAGAGAGACATTGGCTAAGAGATATCTTTTTACGTCGGAATCAGTAACAGAGGGTCATCCGGACAAAGTCTGCGACCAAATTTCTGATGCCATCCTCGACACCATCTTGGCTCAGGACCCTAAGGGTCGAGTCGCTGCAGAATGCTCGGTTTCAACCGGTCTTGTGCTTGTTAGTGGCGAAATCAGTTCGACTGCAAATGTCGACTTTCAAGATTTAGTTCGTGGCGTCATCAAAGAGATCGGATACGTCGGCGAAGGCGGCGGTGGCTTCGATGCCAACTCGTGCGCAGTCCTTACCGCGATCAACAAACAGTCACCAGACATCGCACACGGCGTGACGAATGCGCTCGAAACACGCAGCGATGACAAAGCAGCCGACATTGGCGCTGGCGACCAGGGCATGATGTTCGGATTCGCCTGCAACGAAACAAAAGAATTGATGCCGATGCCTATCTCGGCAGCCCACAAGCTGGCTCTTCGTTTGACCGAAGTGCGCAAGAACGGCACACTCAAATATTTGAGACCAGACGGAAAGACTCAAGTCACGGTCGAATACGAAAACGACAAGCCAGTTCGCATCGATGCCATCGTTATCTCAACCCAACATGACCCAGTCATTGACGGCGTTGAAGACAATGCTGAAGTGCAAGCTCGCATCGCTTCTGACCTAAAAGCATACGTAATCCAGCCTGTAATCAAAGAGTTGGGCATCTCAACTGATGAGAAGACCCGCTATCTGATCAACCCATCGGGTCGCTTCGTCGTAGGCGGACCGCACGGTGACGCAGGTTTGACCGGACGCAAAATCATCGTCGATACATACGGTGGATATTCACGTCACGGCGGCGGCGCATTCTCAGGCAAAGATCCAACGAAAGTAGACCGTTCAGCCGCCTACGCAGCCCGCTACGTAGCGAAGAACATCGTTGGCGCCGGATTGGCAGATAGAGCCGAAGTACAAGTTGCTTACGCAATCGGCGTTGCCAAACCAGTCTCAGTTCATGTCACGACTTTCGGAACAGGCAAAGTAGCCGACGACGAAATCACTGACGCTATCAATCGCGTTTTCGACCTGCGCCCAGCGGCGATCATCAACACATTTAAGTTGAATGAACTGCCAAAACAGCGCGGCGGCAAATTCTATCGTAACGTCGCAGCCTATGGACATTTCGGTCGCCCAGACCTCGACTTGCCATGGGAAAAACTGGACCGCGTCGAAGAGCTGAAGAAAGCGCTGGTAAAGACCGCTAGCGCCAGCTAGAGCGCTTCAAACAATCTAGCAAACTAACGATCTAGCGATGTTACCTTGTGACATCGTTAGATCGTCTCTGTAGCTATAATATTAGAGTCCAAATTCTGTTGGTTTTCATGAGCGGCATCAATTCACGTATTTTCAGCGAGAGTAAACAATGAGTACCGGACTTATCACAGTAAATCCGAACTCGCCTGAAAGCTATTCGGTGGAAGTGCAAGAGGGCGAAATCCTCGAAATCGGGCGCAAACCGGCGCCTACCGGCAAACGCAAGTTGGTTTTGCCGTTCCCAGAAGTTTCGGGTCAACACGCCGAAATTCGCTGCAAGACTAATGGCTGGACAGTCATCGACTCCGGCAGTACGAACGGAACTTCACTCAACGGCGCTCGATTGACGCCGGGGAAGGAATACACGCTGCGCAATGGTGATGTGGTTCAAATCGCTCAGTATGATTTGCTCGTTAGCCCACCAAGCGGTGGAATTTATGAGGAAGAGGAAGAAGACCGCAGTCAGCAGGACAAAACACAGTTCCGCATCCACTTGATCAATGCCACCATTCTCGTCGGTGACATCAAAGGATTTACCAGCTTGTCTGAAAAGTATGCAGACAAGCCGGGCGTCGTAATGCAAGCAGCGCAGAACTTCTTCGAGACTTTGCGTGAAGAGATCAATCGCAATTACGGACAGTTAGAAAAGATCGTCGGCGACGCGATTATGGCTTATTGGCATGGCGATGACTCTAAAGCTGGTGCCAGCCTGCAAGCGTTTCAGGCTTGTAAAACGGCTCTGCAACTCAAAGTCATCTCGAACGACCTGGCGAAAGATCCCAAACATTGGCCGTTCAAAGACCATCCAATGGTACTGGATATGGCACTAGCTACTGGACCAGTCGCCGCTGGTGCGCTCGGTCAAACTGCTAACCCAGCATTGCTAGGAGACACTGCAAATCTAGTTTTCCGGCTCGAGAAGCTGATTGGCGACGATCGCCCTGGAGATATCGTCGTTGAAAACGTCACTTATGAATTAGCGAAAGAGCATTTCAAGTTTGAATATGTCGGTCAGTTCAATGTCAAAGGACGCCAACGACCGGTTGATGTGCACAGACTACTGGGGTTGAAGTAATAGCGTGAACGATGATGAGAAGCTGAGCCAAAGCGTAGGTCGCCTTCTCGTCGCTAGAATTCCGGGTCTGATTCTCGACTCGGTTTCGAAGCAGGCGCTTGAAGAAGGCACTATAGGCGGTGCGGTTCTGTTCAAAGAGAACGGACAGGATTTGCAGCAGTTGCACACGCTCTGTACCGATATCGTCAAACATTCATTCCACCCGCCAGTTCTAACTGCAGACCAGGAAGGCGGCGCGGTTCAGCGCTTCGAACACATTCTCACTCCGATACCGTCGCCGATGGCACTGGCGGCTTGCGGCAGAGAAGGAATGATTCATCGCGCTTCAGAAATCAATGCCAGTCAATTGAAGAAACTCGGCTTCAACTGTTTGCTCTCACCCGTGCTGGATGTGCTCAGCAATCCACTCAATCCAATCATCGGAACACGCGCTTACTCTGACAATCCTCATCGAGTGGGTGTTGTAGGTGCTGAAGTGATCGATGCAATTAAGGACGGCGGATTGGTTCCAGTCGGAAAGCATTTCCCCGGGCACGGCGCGACGCTCGAAGATTCGCATACGGATCTGGCGGTCAATCCTATCGACAGCAAAGCACTTTGGAATCTGGACTTGCTTCCATTTAGACAATTGCTGGATAAAATGCCGTCCATTCTCGTCGGACACTTGTGGCTCAGCGCCATCGATCCCGAGCCTTTGCCTTCCACGCTGTCGAAGAGAGTCACTCACGGAATCCTGCGTGAGTATCTCGGTTATGATGGGCTGATCATGACTGACGACATGGTCATGAAAGCAATCACCGCTGGCTGGGGTCTGGCTGAAGCGTGCGTAATGGCTCTGGATGCCGGTTGCGACTTGTTGCTTACATGCGGCGATATAAACGAAACGCTCGACGTTCACAAGCACATCGTCGAAGCTGTTAAGAGCGGAAGACTATCGAGAGAGCGCATCGATGATGCTGTACAACGCGTCGACAAGCTGTTTTCGACGCGCCCTGAAGTGATTTCGAAAGACGAATTGCCCGAGTTTCAATCGTTGCTGGACCATCAATTCGAAACGTGTTTGCTTGCTTCGTGTGCTGCGATAACGTTAGTGCGCGGCGAGATACCACCGATCAATTCAGGAAACTGGGTTGTGCTCGTGCCAAATCATGCACGCTATCCGATGAAAATTGTCGAACACCTGAACAAACTCGCAAAGGATAGATTTAGCTCTCTGGAATTTTCCGAGCTGCGTTACAGCATCGACCCATCGCCGGAAGAAGCGCAGATGATCAAATCGCAATGCACCGAACGCAACTGCATCTATTTGACTTATCGTGCGTTGACCAATCAAGGACAAGTGCATCTGGGTTCGATTCTCGCCCCAGAAGTGCGCGAAAAGATCCAAGTGGCAAGCGAAGTTCCGTTCGATTGCGTAGGATTGGAATCATGGGAAAACTCGATCGCTTGCTACGATCCATCGGACCTGGCGATGCAAGCTCTCGCAAAAGTTTTGCTCGGTCAGTTCACACCGGTCGGAACGACTCCGGTCAGTCTCGAATTCTCAGTCACTAAGACACGCTAACAATGCGGAGGCGCAATGCAAGAGAATAAAGGCAGCGTCTGGGTTGCCCGCGTCGTCAAACTTATGATCTTCTTTGCGATTCTCGGCATGATCGCGATGGGCATAGGTGGATATATGATGCAGAATACTTTCAATTCCATATTGAAAGACGTCAATCCACCCGCCGAAAACCCGCCCCTACAGCCGGGCGCACCAACCACCCAGAAGTAAAACAATCGTTTCTAATACGACTGAGAGTCACGCTCCGAGAGTGTGACTCAACAATCAAGATAGATTCCGAATATATGGATTCCGAGTAGAAGGCTCCGAATGGAGGATTCCAATTACATGGATTCAGGTTAGAAGGATTCCGACTGGATGACTTCCAAATTGGACGGCACTACATATGGTGCCCAACACCATAATCTGGTTGTGGATGTCCGGCGATAACTGGAATGACCTTGCGTTTATCAACGTAATCACGTTTGTAGATGCACTTCGGCAACTGCTCGTGGTCATGTTCGAATTTCGACAGGTCAGCGATGTCAGAGCGAACCGATTCAATCTCTGCAGTTCGCATTTCGGCCTTCACCATCGTCGCGGGAGATTGAGAGTCCGTAACCTTCGCCATGTGAACTTCGCCGCCCTGCACCTGCCCGACCTGGTCGGCTCCGACTTGGGTGGCTGGGATCTGAGTCTGCTGTACTGGGCTCATTGGAATTGGTGGCTGGTTCTGTGCCCACGACATGGACGGACCTAGTAAATATGCCGCGACAACCAAAATGGACGCTGACTTCAATCTGTTCATGACCCTGCCTCACTGTTACCGAAAGCTACGGATCTAGTGTTGTACTTTGGTGCAAAAAGGTTCCCGCCGTATCAGGCGCGAAAACCAATCTGGCGGCTCGATGCCACTGCCGGTCGGCAATCAGGCTTTGTATAAAGATTGAAACAAAACTATCGGGACGCCCTTTTCCCTTGAGTTCTTTTTCGCTTCCATAGCCGCTGAAAGAAGCAAGGCAGGATTTTGCCCATCTTGAGGTAGACCGGCAACACCAACTGCGATGGATACGTCGCCGACTTTCTCGGCACCACCTATGGTGCTGGCTCGAACATCTTCAACTAATCGGCTGGCAAAGTATGATGCACTTTGCACGTCAGTGTTGGGCAGGAGAACGCCGAATTCGAAAGTACGAATGTGACCGAGACAATCAATCTCTCGTTTTATCGCATCGACGATCGTTGTTAAACTCTTCACAGCGGCGCCTGCGATAGGTTCTGGTCCCCTCTCTTTTTTCACCATTACATCAAAAATAACTAGAGTGAAGGGAACGCGAGTGAATTCGAAACGAGCAAACTCTTGTTCGAGGAAACTTAGAAACATTGGAAACGCCATCATGCCCGACTCTGGTCGCAACAATGATGCTTTCGCGGCGAGCACCGCAGCGTGGTCGACTCCCAGTTGTTCGAGCGATGATTGTTTTACGGCAAGCGAAGGCTTGTCTGACATCTCGACTAAATTGCACGACACCAGGTTGTAGAAAACCGGCACCCATTGCGCTTTCACCATTGGTCGCAAGCGCAGGATCTCGGCGAAAGTTCGTCGGTTATCTACGAGTTGATACAACTGTTTCTGGAAGCCCATATCGAGTGGTGCAGCTTCACGCAGGAACAGCTCGAATTCCGCCTCGCTGATATTGGGATTTTTCCGACGCATGTACGAACTCAATTTCAGTCCGCGTTTAGTCAGATACTGCGCTTGATCGACGAGTGCAGCACCTTCCATCAATATGCCTTCGAGGCGTCGATTGATGTTGCGGTCCCCAGTGCGTTCCATCGGTAAGAACTTGAACTGCCCTTCTTCCCATGTGAGCAATTCCATTACTGCGTTATCGCCTTGCGACTCCATCGAGTTTGCCGCAACAGGTAATCCGTCTTCGAAAAATACATTGATTGTGTGATTGTTTTCCGCAGTTACCAGCAATTCTCCGGTCATCTTAGTCATGCTGATTGACTGGAGCACGCCAGAAACCTGCATCTCTTTCAAGTTGCCTTGAAGACTGGATGCGGCGGAAGCTTTGACTTTGTCTGGCACCGCATTCGGTGTCGGAGGAGCAGACGGCTGGGGAGCAATTGGTACGGCACTTTTTTCAGCGTTCTTCTGCAAATCAGATTTGACCAGAGCGCTGAGGTCCGAAAATCCTGCCCGAGCAGCGGTTTGGGGAGCATTGCCGCCGCTGGATTCCATCCATACCAGGTTATTGATGAGTTCCAAATCTCCAGTCACATGAGTCCAGACAGTCTGAGACATTGCGGCCAAACCCGTGGTCAATGTCCACTCCGGTGCACCCGCATCTGTACACGACAGCGTATACAACGCGCCAGTGGCGGTGTGAACCCACGGCAACTGAAAAGTGTTGCCGCGCTGCTGCTGCGCCATGCCAAGCAAGCGCCTGATATCGCCCTCGCTCGGGTTCGATCCATCAGGCAAGATTGGCAGTTTTACGACTTTTTTCGACGATGGTCTGTTCATGAACCAACTTTAGGTGATCACGCCATGCAATCCCATCTCTTACATACCAACTTCATCGAATAATATCTTGCAGATCACTTACTTTCGTTTGGATCGATTACTTCTACAGTCATTGGAACGTTATCGTCCACGACTGTTTTGCCCTTTTCCGAGTCGACGATGAGTTTCATTTTGCCGTCGGCAGCCATTCGATTCTTCAACGCAGCAAGTTCATCTTCCATCTCGATGTGCTTGTCGAGCTTCTTGAACTTATCTTCGATCAAGCCGCTCGTTCCGCTATTCAGCTCACGAATGGCTTCAGCTTTCGCTTCCTTCTCGGTGATTTTCTGCTCCCATCTTTCCATGCTCGACCCACCTGGTTTCGAGATCAGGTCATGTGCTTTGACAGAAGCGTCGCTTGCCTTGGCGCGGGCTATCATGTCGTTCTTCTTCGCAGTGAAGTCGCGAAACTTGGCTTCGACTTCCTGATAGCGCTCTTTGAACGCAGCCGTACTCTTCTTCTGTTCAGCAAGTTGCGTCTGCAAACTTTGTAGATTCGCGGCTGACTCCTGCTTTTTCATCAAAGCTTCTTTGGCGATATCATCGCGGTCCTGACTGACCGCAACCGTCGCACGTTTTTCCCACGTTGTGACTTCTTCTTGCGCTTTGGCTAACTGCTTCTCCAGCATTTTTTCGCTTGCAAGCGACGTCGTCATCGCTTCACGCACCTGCTTCAAGCTGCCTTCCAACTCACTTTGAGCCTGCTCCGCAAGCACTTCCGGCGTTTCCAGGTTGCTCATGCCTTTGTTAAACATGGCGTTCATTATGCTTTTCAGGCGGTCAAACATGAGCGGGCTACTCCATTTTGGTTTTCGCAACACCATAGTACCCAAGGTAGGCACAATTCAGACACCATCGAAACACTAGACTATCCGCGCGAAAGCTTCAATTTTGCGGACTATTTGAGAGACTGTTCCAGAACGGTTGACCAGGCTGCGTATCCGGCTGGCGTCATATGTAGATTATCCGGTCCGAAGAATTCGGCTTTGAGTTGACCCTTGTCGTCTCGCATTATCGGCCGCATGTCGATGAAGTGCAGGTGTTTGTCGTCCTTGATTCGAGTGACGATACAGTCATTGGCAGCGTCGAACTCTTTCTCGAGCTCCAATCGGGAGGGAGCGACGCTGATGGAAATGAAATAGACCTCGGCGTCAGGCAAATCTTTGTGCGTCTCGGCGACGAATTTGAAGAAATCATCGCAGACTTCCTGACTCGAATGTCCCTCGGCAAGGTCGTTTGTGCCTGCGTAGAAAACTATCCTGGAGGGTTTGTATTGTGCCACCAGTCGTTTTTCATAATGGATGATTTCTGGAATCGTCGAACCACCAAATCCTCTATTCAAAGGATTCAGGTCGCTCAAATCTTTTTCGAGCGACGCCCAACGAGCAAAAGTTGAACTTCCAATAAATAGAGTTTTTCCGGGTGGCGGAGGATTCTCTTTGTCCTTCGCTTCGTAAGCTTGCACGTCTTGCTCGAACCGGTCGTCGGGATGCGACTCTTTGCCGAGAGAAGGGGAGCTGAGACAGAGGAGCGAAGAGAGAATGACGAGAAGCGCTTGCGTTTTCATTTTGTCTTGCCGAGTTTTGATGTTCGAACTTGCCCGTCAACAAAGACTGTCGACTGAAACAAACCAGACAATTCTAAGGCAAACCGTCATTCGACATCACCGCATCCGGTGCGATTTTTTCCCCTACAAAAAAGTAGACGAAGTGCACACCCTGCACCTCGCCCACTGCCCCTGAGAAAGAGTTTTTAAGTCTTCTCAACTTAAACTCGTTGGGTCTTTAGTCCATGCTTGGAGCTCCACTGTGACCTGTGGTCAATGAGCCCTGGATTCCAGATTGAATCGTATTGCCATAGGAGAAGCCGTAGAGTGGTGGAGGTCCATCTTCACCTTCGTCACCGTAAATCATGAAAGGATTGCCGGAGTTCGCTACGAAGCTATCGAGTCTTGTCGGTGGCAAGCTGCCACGGAAGGTTTTGTCCAACGGCATGAAGCCAGCCATCGGCAAGTTTGGTCGTCCCAGACCAGGTACTGCACCTAACGGCGCCGACAATGAACTGTTACCGTAGTAGTTGCCTGCTGTCGGAGCTGTCACGTTTCCGTATACGCCAGTGTTAGCGCCTGAGTTCTGCGCGCCGACTGGTGTGTATGGAGCAGCTTGAGCCTGAAGGTCGAAATCGCCGTAAGCGCCACCAGTTCCGTCAAAGTTCTGAGCTTGAGCGTGAGCAGATGGAGCAAACGAGATGAACGCACCGACGACAAAAAGCATACCGAGCAAACCCCGGCAATTCGTGAGTTTCATACTTCGAACCTCAGTGTGGCTGGCACCACTGGTAAATGACTCGATTATAATCTCAGGCACATGTTACTAAGATGTTTCCATTTTTGTACCGAGGCAGCTTTTTTGAACTTTATTGCAAAAAGTCTGGGGTGCTGCAAACTCGGCGTGCGTGAGACTTTCGAGAGGTACTTGAAGAACTCGAAATGCCCAACACCCCTTCGTTAAGGCATTTCGGCTCTTCATGGTCCGAGTATGCCTGGCAAAAGTGTCTAAAAAGTGCCTCTTCTGGAAATTATTTGGGTATCGCTGAGTGGATAGCGACTATCTAGTCCAAGTCAGCAGATTTACATGGCGGCGAAGCAGCATTGACCGCGGCACGCGTTTTGTCTCGCTTCATATCTAATGTCACTTCCATAGTCACGCCGATCGTCGCATCTTCGAGCTGCGTTCCGTCATACCGACACACAGTCTCTTTTGGTGAGTAGGCGGACTTACAGCGCTTGCAAATTTTCGACATGGTAAAACCGCCCTCGACGCATCTGATAGTGAGGAAAACTCAGATATTTTCATTGTAGTACATTAGTCTGCGAACAATATTCCACTCAGAATCGTTTCTATATCGCCTCTGCAGAAAGTTTCTGGATAATCGAAATTCTGCTTTTTCGAAATTTTTACTAGTACTATGAACATGTGCGTACCAAGCAAATCCGGCTTTCTGACGGGGATAATGTCGTGGGCAATCAACTACGAATCCAGCATTTCGGGCGTAAAAAATTTTGCTCGATCGATGTTTTCTCCTGAGACCATGAACTCTCCATCTCCTCGATAATGGAAAGTTTTGGGATACTTCGGCGACGTTGCAGCGCGTGCTGCGACGATTTGGAAGACGAAAAAATTGAACGCATTGACTAATCGAGTATCTATCAACTCGCACTCGAAATTGGCGTAGCACTCTTTTATCATCGGTGCATCGACCTTCGAGGCAGGTTCAGCAGTCAATCCAAATTCCTCGAATTTATCGATGTCACTACCAGCGGTGCAGCCGATATTTATGGCCGTCTCCAATAGGTGCTTTTCAGGGAGGTTGATACAACACACTTTGCTCTTCTTGATCAATTCATGACTGAAATTGGCATCCCAGACGTAGCATCCAATCGCTTCATAGCCCATCATCGCGTGCCATCCCATCGTCATGATGGTGCGTTTACTTTTCCACTCGGACGAAACCAAAACAACAGGTCCCGGTTCGAGAAATTTTCGCGACTGGTCAGGAGGAACTTTTTTCTTGGAATAGCTTTTCAACGACTTTTGACCTTGCAACTACCACCACGACTAGATTGTAGGGCAATACCAGAAGTTCCATCGCAGCCAGTCTCAATGCCTTTCCCACAAAATTGGACACAATTTTGGAACATTCTCCAACTACCTTTATAGAAATAAGAGAACACGTGGGAGCCATAACACTCAGGTACGGATGACGAGAATAGCTATCCGTACGTTTTTCAACGGGCGGTGCATATGTACAACCATGCATACGGAGACCGATTATATGTTTTAGATGGAAACTCGAATCAGCACCCCGAAGATACGACCACCCAAAAACTTTACGACGACATTTTCAGCAGCACGTGGGCATTACCAGTAGGCGGAAACGACAAAAGAAAAACTGGTGTCCCTGTTACTGATATGGAAAAGCCCAAAGACGCACCAGCAGCCTGGGAGCACCCTCCAGCATCATGGCGCGATGGAAAATGCGGCATCACAGGCGTATCGAATCTGATTCGCTGGTACGGCGAAGAAAAGAACCCCAAAGATATCGATATTTACGAGAACCGAAGCTGGGGAATCGGCATGAGGTCAGGTAAATTTGCCGAGGATTGTTCAAAGCTGACTGGAAAGAATTTCACCGCTTGCTCTATCGAAAAAGGCGAGCCTCTGGATGTTTTAAAGCAGCATTTGAAAGACGGGAAACCAGTAGCGATCATGTACATGACGGGCAAGACAAATGCTCATTGGGTCGTCGTCACGGGAATCGAAGAAGGCAAAGACGGTCCGTCTGTGCAGGTGGAGACCTGGGGTCACTACGGCAAGATCAAGTGGTCAGATTTGAAGTACCAGTGGGAACGTGGATACGGAGGTCCTTACCCATACGTCGTTGGTGATGAACCAAGCCCGTTGTTGAAGAAGAAATGAGCCGGAGTTGGGTTTGAAATTCGCTTCGATGATAATATCGATGCAATTGTCGAACCCTCTCCCATTTTTTGTGCAACAGAACAATGAAGCAATCAATATCGTTAGTGGCACTACTCGTGGTGACACTGCAAACTGGAGCCGTCGCAAGCGATACTCAATCTGATGTAGATCACGTTGAGACGGCGCTAGTTTGCGAAAAACGCGGCGATGTTGCAGGCGCCTTAGCCGAATTCGAGAAAGCGCTCAAGCAAGACCCTCACGACACAATAGCCTTGAACGACCGGGCTTTGTTGAAATTGAATTTGGGAAAACTCAACGAAGCGCTTTCTGATGTTTCCGCAGCGATTAGATTCAACACTAAGGATGCCATTCTCTGGTGCACCAAGGGTGACGTGCAACTTGCACAAAACAACTACCGTGAAGCGCTCAAAGACTACAACACGTCAATTGCCCTGGGGTTGAAAGACGCGATCGTTTATTCGAACAGGGGCACGACGAAAACAAAACTCGGCGATAAACCTGGCGCATTAAGCGATTTCCAGAAAGCTATAGAGATCGATCCAAAGGATTTGAACGGACGCTACAACAAATTGAAACTGACATGGGATCAGGCTTCCGCAAAAAACGAACTGGAGCAATTCACCAAACTTCCTGCGCGCAGCGCCGACGATTTTTTCCTACTCGCAAACGTGGATAGCAAACTGGGGAGAAGGGAAAAGGCAATAGCAGAATACTCGAAGACGATCAAAATGCGACCTCTCTTTGAGCCGGCGTACTTCAATCGCGCCGTCGCATACGAAGAAATTGGGGACGACCAGAGTGCTTTAGCCGATTACAACAAAGCAATTGAAATCAAAAACACCAATCCCAAAAGCTACTTCAATCGCAGCCTGCTCAAGTCGAGACTCAACGATCATCAGGGTGCAATGGCGGACTTGAATCGAGCTATGGAGTTAGATCCAAAAATGCAGACGCCGGGGCCAGAGCAGCGTCCTTTTAGAATGATGGAAAGCTGACCGTACATTTAATGTTTGCGGCAGTCCGTGCCAAAAGTTAGCCAAAACTTCTCTCTATTATCACGATGTTGGTTGCAGAGGAAAGTTCAAATGAGCGACAAGTTGGTCGGGCACATCGAGCAAAGAAGTGATTACAACAACGGCGGTCAAGCCTTTCACAACATCTATGCTCAGGGCGGCGACATGCAACGATGCAACGAGATGCAGCGCACTGGCTACTCTCAGCGCAACAACGGACAGCAAGAAGTTCTGACTTACGATAATCCTTACGGCACTGGTTCAACGAACAGCTATCAATTGCACGACGTCAAGCTTTACGGCTATGAACAGGCGAACACCAATCGCGAGGGCGTCAGACAAGTGCACGAAGCACATGCCAGCATCAACGTTCACAATGACTCGACTAGCAGCGGTCATTACGCGAGCGACTACGACAAAGTTCCTAACCATGAACAACATCGCCGTCCGCAGCAAGGGCACATCACAGCCGACGGCGCAGGCGGATACACCGGAGAGTTGCACTTCCCTCCTGCCGGTGACGCAAATGGTGGCAGACATCAATCTGGTTACATAAAAGTGCACGTAAACGCTGGTCAATATCACGAAGGTCCGCTCGGCAATCTCGCCATTCCAGCGGTTCCAGGTCGCCCTAATCACTACAATGTTTTGTTGAATGCGCGTTATGAAAACGGTCAACTGGTTGGCACACCAGCGCACTATGAGAATGGACGTTACACGGATGCTTATCCTAAAGAAGTCCACGTAAAGTGCCAGCCGTAGCCGGAAACCGCCACCCGAGGACTACTTAGCGGCTCGCTGCAGTCTGTCCCAGATGCCGTTCCACTCAGAATCTTTTGGTGGATGTTCGACTAAAATTTCACGGGCATTCTCTTTATCTAGCAAACGAAGATTGTGATAAAGATCACGCGCATAAGTATGGGGATCGCGTTCTGCGACAATCCAAGCCAGTTTTTGGTGCTGTGGGGCATTAAAAGATAAAACGGCGACGGATTGTAAGTCATCGAAAATCAATTGCGAAAGTTCGATATCGGTAATCAATCGAAGTGGTGTCACTGGTGCGTAGTGACTCGGCAAATCGCCAGGAACGCGTGTTACTGCGGTTTCTGACGTTTGTTCACCGCGCGTTCTGACTGGTCCGATCACAGCTTCTATCGAGGCTTGATCTATCATTCCAGGGCGAAGAATCGTCGGGACTTCACTCGACATATCAATAATGGTTGACTCGATCCCGACAGTACAAGCGCCGCCATCGAGAACAACAGCGACCTCTCCTTTGAATTCTGATTGCACATCTTCGGCACGCGTTGGGCTGAGTCGGCCAAACTTATTCGCAGATGGTGCGATCACGCCGCCGCCAAAAGCCTTCAACAAATCCAGAGCGAGTGGATGCGCGGGGATTCGCAAACCAACTGTTTTCTGACCACCAGTGATGTCGTCTCGAACGTGATCGGCTTTTGGCAAAATCATTGTCAGCGGTCCCGGCCAAAATTTTTCAGCTAACAATTTCGCTTTTTCAGGAACAGACGACGCCCATTTATCGAGCATCGAAACATCAGCGATGTGCACGATTACAGGATGATTCGAGGGACGCCCTTTAGCGGCATACAGCTTTGCAATGGCGGATGCGTTTGACGCGTCTGCACCCAATCCATAAACAGTTTCGGTGGGAAAAGCTACAAGCTCTCCTCGACGAAGAAAATAGGCTGCGTTTTGAATTCGAATGTCGATCATCGGTTGCGTTTTCGTTTTCGTTTGCGTTTGCGTTTGCGTTTGCGTTTGCGTTTGCGATTCTACCGCGCCAGTATAAAATCCCTTAGTGCCAGTTTGGCGCCACTTACGAGCATTTGCAAAACTAGTACACATTGGCGAGCGATTCTAAGGTTTCAGATTGTCCGTTTCATCCGACCTTAGTCTATGATGGTTTAACGAGCTGCTCCTCGATTTTTACTGTCTGCCCAACGCAGACGAGGTGTCCATTGGATAGAGAGCCATCTTCGACCGACGAAGAGATCGATTTGGATTGGCACAAGCCTTACCCGATCAACGGCGTTGCGATTGCAAACGCATTTCAAGAAATCCAAGATTTCGCTTATCGCGCGTTTGAAGTCATGGACAGAGATAGCGACGGCTTCGTCTCGAGAGAAGAGCTCAATCATTTCTTGAACGCCAGCTCGACTAGCTTGCGTGCAAAATCATTCATTCGTTTCATGCTATTTCGATTAGACGACATCAAAAAAGCGTTCATCGAAGAGCACAATCCAGAAACAGACGGCATCTCGCGCGAAGACATCCGAGAGTACTTCAACGGCATGCGTCCCCAGGGTTAGGGTTTGTTGACCAGCTCGCCGCGCAGCGCCCACGGGTTTGCCATAATGATGTTGACGTCGACCAGTTGGCCGATTAGTGACTCTGGTCCTTCGAAATTAACGATCTTGTTTGTCCTGGTTCGACCCATCAATCGCTCGGGATGACGGTCACTACGACCTTCGACCAGCACTTCAGTAGGTTTGCCGACATAGCCTTTGTTGATGCCGTGCGAAACGTGTGATACCACCGAATTCAAGAAACGAAGACGCTCGAATTTTTCTTCCTGCGGCAATTGAGCTTCCCAATTTGCAGCAGGTGTATGTGGGCGAGGAGAGTAAGCCGCTGTGTTGACTGCGTCGAATTGCAGCTCTTCGACCAGGTTTACACTGTTCATGAACTCTTCTTCTGTTTCACCAGGAAACCCGACAATCATGTCGCTTGTGATCGCTGCATGTGGAATGCGGCTGCGAATTTCGTCGACCATTTTGCGATAGAAGTCTACGGTATAACCTCTAGCCATGCGGCGCAGCGTGCGATTATCACCGGCTTGAATTGGAATGTGGAAGTACTCGCATGCGGTATCAACATTCGCAACTGCATCGATAATTTCGACGTTCAAGTCTCGCGGATGACCAGTGAGAAAGCGAATTCTCTTGATGGAATCCATTTTGCCGATGCGCTCAATCAAATGACCGAGGTGAATTTTGGGATTCAGATCGTGACCATATGCGGTGACATTCTGCCCGAGCAAAGTCACTTCTTTGTAGCCACCAAGAGAGAGTTCTTCAATCTCTTTGCAGATCACATCAGCTTCGCGGCTCTTCTCACGACCACGTACATACGGAACGATGCAATAAGTGCAGTTGTAGTCGCAACCGTAAATGATAGATACCCAGGCGCTTATGTCGCTCTGGCGAATGACTGGAAGTTCCGGCAAATCTTCCGGTAATTCCTGAAACACTTCACACACTTTTTCTTGCGTCGATTGGGCTTGCAGCACCAGATCTGGCAGCCGATGCAGGTTGTGTGTGCCAAAAACAATATCGACATAAGGCAGACGCTTTTGCATCTTATTGCCTTCGTCTTGAGCGACGCATCCACCAACTGCGATCATGGCACCAGGGCGACGCTCTTTGTGCTGGCGCCAACGACCGAGGTAGCTGTACATTTTGTCTTCAGCGTTCTCGCGAATTGCGCACGTATTCAAGATCATCAAATCAGCTTGTTCGATGTCCTGAACTTGACCGTACCCGATGTCATCCAACAAGCCGAGCATATGTTCGGAATCAGACTTGTTCATCTGACAGCCGAAGGTTTCGACGTAAACGGATTTTCTCGCGGTCGCTTTTTCGGGCGACAAAACGGTATTAGTGGCGCTCATTGACGACGCTCCAGGCATGCGGAACAGAGGGCGCACATGCCCTCACCACATGTCAGCATACTATATGGGCGCTGTAAGTTGAAACTAATTAGTTGTAGGGAGCGTGTCTTCTAAACACATTGCGCTCGCGAACATGCTCAATGAAACTGTCGTATGAGGAGCGAATCCACTCCATCTTGTCGGCAGAAGATTCAGGCGCGACAAGACTCTCATAGCGATTCGGAAATACAATTACATGCTGACCGTTTTTGTCAGTTTGGATTGTCAGATCTAAATTACGAACGTTACTTTGAACCGGCATAGAGTTACCCACTGCTGTTTGGGACTTGGCAATTTCCCTTAGACTACTCTTGTCAGGCGGGAATGGCCATGAGAATTAGCTAATTCTATAAAAAATGGAGGCTAATGATCCTCTTGACCAGCGCGTTTTAATAACTCGAAACGTAGTATCAGAGACGACATCGATAGGCTCGCGCATCTGCTGAAACGGCTCTATTAAATTCTCGAAGCAAGGCAGAGCTAGAGAGTTCCATGAATCCAGATGTCAGTGCCAACTTGCTCAACAGACACTCTATTTAGATTCCACGCCTGAGCTAGTTCAACCTCACGGCTGACATGCAGAGCCGACTTCGCCTGCGCATCGCCAATTATTTTTGGTGCCACCACCCAGAACACTTCGTCGATCAACCCGGCAGACATCAGGCTTCCGGCTAACTTGCCGCCACCTTCGCAGAGAATCGTATTGATGCCCATTTGGGCCAGACCTTCTAAAGTCGAAGTTAAGTTAATGTGTCCATCCACTAATGGTGCGGAAAGCAGTTGGATATGCGACGGATACTCAATTGAATTTTTTTCGATTGCTTTAGCATCGGCGACGATAATTGTTCGTGAATTGCTGTCGGTCGTGCAGAATCGAGAAGTTGGAGAAACTTCGAGTCGAGCATCCAGAGCGATTCTTTGCGGGTTTCTGGAGTTGGCTATTTCGCGCACGGTCAATTCGGGGTCGTCAGCTTTGAGAGTATTGCCGCCAATCAAAACAGCGTCATAGCGGTTGCGCAATTCGTGCACTCGCAATCGCGAATCAGGACCGGTCACCCAGCGGCTCGTTCCGTGTCTGTCGGCAATTCGCCCATCCAGGGTCGCAGCCATTTTGAGCGTCACCCAGGGTCGGCCGCTCCGCACACGCTTGAGAAAACCGCGATTCTGCCATTCGGCTTGCTCCTCCAAAACGCCTACCGTTACGGCTATTCCGGCATCCTTAATTTGCTTGATGCCTTTGCCAGCGACTTTTGGATTGGGGTCAACCATCGCCGCCACCAGGCGTTTGACACCACTAGTGGTGACGAGGTCACTGCATGGCGGAGTTTTACCGTGATGACAGCACGGTTCGAGTGAGACGTAGAGCGTACTTCCGACCGCACGTTTGCCTGCTTGAGCGAGCGCAATTACTTCTGCGTGAGCAGTGCCGCTTTTTTTATGAAATCCCGCTCCGACCACATTGTTATCTTTATCGACAACAAGCGCACCGACCATTGGGTTCGGCGCTGTTCGCCCCTCGGCTTCCTGAGCCAGATCGAGACACTTCTGCATGAAGTACAAATCCGACTCGGAATGTTTCGCCATCGCTGCGAAAACTCCCTGTAATTATCCGAAGAAAACTGAAGCGACTTTGTAGAGTTCCATGTCCAGAGTCTTCATGGAGCTGACTGCATCTTCCAGCGGCACATCGACAATTTTGTTATTTTGCAAGGCAACCATCTTTCCAAATTTGCCTTCAATAACCAACTCGACTGACTTAACGCCGAAGCGGGTCGCTAGAACGCGGTCATAGGCAGTTGGCGAGCCACCGCGCTGAATGTGTCC
This sequence comes from Drouetiella sp., assembly GCA_036702965.1. Taxonomy (GTDB): domain Bacteria; phylum Cyanobacteriota; class Vampirovibrionia; order Obscuribacterales; family Obscuribacteraceae; genus PALSA-1081. The sequence continues at coordinate 62,208 of DATNPZ010000002.1, read as the reverse complement.
GAGCACCATGGTGCGAGTTTCGAAACCGGTCTCTTGCTCGATCAGTTTGGCAATTCTGTCGCCAATTCCTGTTGAACGCTGATCGTCGACGCTTGGCACAGGCGGGTCACCTTCTAGCGTAGCGCCTTCAGCAACAACGATGATCGAGTGGTCTTTACCGCGTGCATGGCGATTCTTGATTGCTTCTGTAATTTCGCGAAGGGCGTAAGTTTTTTCAGGAATGAGAATAAAGTCGGCACCACCAGCGATACCGCCGTAGCAAGCGATCCAACCAGCATGACGTCCCATCACTTCGCAAACAAGTACTCGATTGTGTGACTCAGCGGTTGTGTGCAATCTGTCCAGCGCCTCAGACACTACATTTACAGCAGTATCGAAACCAAATGTGTAATCGGTTGCACCGAGATCGTTATCGATCGTTTTTGGAATACAGACAAGCGGAACCTTGTATTCACGATACATTCTGTCGGCGACCTGACAAGTTTCCTGCCCACCAACGACGATCAATCCATTCAAATTATTCTTTTTAAGAGCTTCCAAAACCAGCTCTGGTCCACGGTCGAGATCGAAAGGATCAATACGTGACGTGCGCAAGATCGTTCCACCGCGCTGTATCAGTCCACCTGTCGACTTTAGTGTGAGCGGCATGACCATGTTTTGCATGGGACCGCGCCATCCTTCGAGAAAACCGACGACTTCACAGTTGTGCTCTTTCATTCCATGACGCACAACGGCTCTTATCACCGCGTTCAACCCCGGGCAATCTCCGCCTCCCGTGAGTATTCCTATTCTCATTGTGTCTGCCTCTTAATTGATCCCAGCGCAAAGCGCTTCAGTAGTCATTCCTCGGAACCTCTTGCAAAGAGAAGCCAAGATGAACCGGAGGAGGGTTTGCAAAGTATATGGTCAATAGTGGTCGAGACAGACGCTGTGTGACGAAAGCTGACAGCGAGTTTTGCAACTAAATTAAAGCTTCCAAAAATTAGTCGGGTGGCGCCGCATGTTCAACTACAGTTATTGAGTGCGTGGCGGCGCGGTATGCGCGGTCAGGCGGGGCATGAGTCGAGCAGCTCGCTGCATAGACCACCTGCGGGTAGCCTCAAACCTTTTTCATGGACGTGCAGATTGCACACGTCGGGAGGACTGGACATTGAACCTATATGAGTACGAAGCAAAACGAATTTTCCAAGACCACGGAATTTCGGTTCCACCTTCGGTTCGCATCACTAAACCGGAGGAGTTGCGCAAAGTTCATCTCGGATGGCCTTTGACACTCAAGTGCCAGGTTCTTTCGGGCGGACGCGGCAAAGCCGGCGGTATCAAATTCCCTAAAGACTTGAACGAAGCCGAAGCGATCGCCAAAGATTTGTTGGCAATGACCATCGGTGGCTCCAAGACAGAATCGCTTCTTGTTGAGCCAAGATTGAGCATCGCTCGCGAACTTTATATGGCTGTGTTGCTGGACCGTTCAGCCGGTTGCCCAGTGTTCATCGCCAGCGCAGAAGGCGGCGTGGAAATCGAATCTTCCCACAACGTCATCATGATGCCGATTCCACATCCATATCACGACTTCGTTGGTCGCGACCTGGCAAAGAAACTCGGTCTTTCAGGCGGCTTGCTCACCAAAGTTGCAGACGTAGCAAACAAGCTCTACAGACTCTTCGAATCGAAAGACCTCGACCTCGCGGAAATCAATCCTTTAGTTATCACTGCAGGTGAAGATGTCATCGCTCTCGACGGCAAAATCACAGTCAACGACGACTCAGTCAACCGTCAGAAATATTTCCAAGGCTGGCAAGAAAAGCACCTCAGCGATTTGAGCCCGCTCGAACAGCGCGCAAAAATGGCTGACCTGAACCTTGTCGAATTGGAAGGCAACATCGGTATTCTCTGCAACGGTGCAGGATTGACGATGGCTACGATGGACATGGTGAAAGCATTCGGCGGCGAGCCTGGCAACTTCCTCGATGTAGGCGGCGGCGGCGACCAAAAGAAGACTCTGACAGCCCTCGAAATCGTCAACGACAATCCAAAAGTACAAGTGATCTTGCTGAACATTCTCGGCGGAATCACTGCTTGCGACGAAGTTGCAGGCGCACTCGTTCAGTTCATGGAAAAGCATCCTGAGCGCACAATGGTCGTCAGACTGCGCGGCAACAATCAAGAGAAAGCAGAGCAAATGCTCGCTAAATCAGGATTGAAACTGTATCCAGATTTGGAAGACGCTGTGAAAGAAGCTGTCGCCAAATCAAAAGCAAAACAACCAGTCGGCGCCAAAGCGTAAGTAAGGAGAAACATTGTGATTCTGGTAAATAAAGACACGAAAGTCATCGTACAAGGCGCAACCGGCAAAATGGGTTCCGCTCACACGAAAAGAATGATCGATTACGGCACCAAGATTGTTGGTGGTGTTACACCTGGTCGCGGCGGCAGCGACATTCACGGCGTGCCTGTGTTCGACACAGTTGCAGAAGCCGTTGAAAAAACCGGCGCAACTTGCTCATGCATCTTCGTTCCACCATATTTGGCTCTGGATGCTGGTTTTGAAGCACTCGCTGCTGGTATCAGCTTGATTGTTTTGATCACTGAAGGTATGCCACCAAACGACACCGCTAAGTTGGTTGCCGCTGTGAAAGCAAAAGGCGCCAAGTTGATCGGACCAAACTGCCCTGGAATTATCACTCCAGGCGAATCGTTGATCGGCATTCTTCCTGGTTCGATCTTCAAATCTGGACCAATCGGAATGGTCAGCAAATCAGGCACATTGACTTACGAAATCGGTCTTGCTTTGACCGATGGCGGACAGGGTCAATCAACCTGCGTCGGCGTCGGTGGCGACCCGGTCAAAGGTTTGGAATATCCTGAAGTTCTGACGATGTTCGAAAACGACGCGCAGACAGAAGTGATTGTGTTGATTGGTGAAATTGGTGGAAACGCAGAAGAAGAAGCTGCTGAATTCATCAAGAAGAACATCAAGAAGCCTGTGATCGCTTACATTGCTGGTCAGACTGCACCTCCAGGAAAGAGAATGGGTCACGCTGGCGCCATCGTATCTGGTGGCAAAGGTACAGCCGCATCCAAGGTCGCAGCTTTCGAAGCCGCCGGTGTCAAAGTTGCAATGACACCAAATGAAGTGGCTAAGAAAGTGGCTGAAGCTCGCAAGACTCCAGCTAAGGCGTAAGCGATTCCTGAACGCGTGAGCGATTCTCGAAAGCGCAAACGATTATCGACAGCGTGAGCGATTCTCCAAAGCGCAAACGATTATCGACAGCGTGAGCGATTCCTGAACGCGTGAGCGATTCTCGAAAGCGCAAACGGATTCTCGAAAGCGTAAGCGATTCGCGAAAGCATGAAATTGAACCGCTCCCTCATTGAGGGGGCGGTTTTCTTATTAAGCTCGATTGGAGCAGTCGGGACTGAGGTTTGGCCGTGATAGATGCACCATCGACTTCAGTTTTATCTAGCGCCAGATTTATGAGACGGATTAGGGTCAAAACTTGCGCTAGACTGGTCATTAAGCGTTCAAAACAGATGAGCTTCTAGCGAAATTTGGAATTTCGATAACCAAATTCAAGGTAACCATGACCGACCCAGCAGCAAACAACGGCAAGAATAATGGACTCGATCGTCCTAAACGAGCACTTGTCCTTCCTGGTGGAGGCGGCAGAGGAGCTTTTCAAGTCGGTGTAGCGAAAGCCTTAATGGAGAAGGGCATCGAATTCGACCTCATTTATGGAACGAGCATTGGTGGCATCAACGGCACACTTATTGCGCAAGGCAGCATCAAAAGATTAGAAGAATTGTGGTGCTCGATTCGTGCGCGCGACGTTTTCCACCTGCCATCGGCAGGATTGATCGGCAGAATGGTGCTTGGCCATAACCTCGGACTGCTCGATACTTCGCCGCTCGAAGGGATCATGCGTCGCGAAATCGATTTGCACAAACTAAAGCAAAGCGCCACAAAAATTGGACTTTGTACGACTGATTTATGCAGTCTCGAAACTAAACTTGTCACCATCGATGATATCAACTCCGCAAACGAGTTAGTCGATTTACTGATGGCGACATCTGCGCTGCCGATGGCGTTTCCGCCGCGACACATCCACGGCAGCGGGCTCTGGATCGATGGTGGATTGGTGCGCAACACTCCAATGGAAGCAGCCATTCACATGGGTGCAGACGAAATTTTTATGGTGCTTTTGCATCCAGAGAAAATCAATGTTTGTCCAACAAATATGTTCGAAGTTCTGGTTCGTTGTCTCGATATCGTGCTGGATGCTTCTGCACGGCGCGAAATTCAATCCGCCGAACTGTTCAACAGATTGATAGCGGCAGGGTCACCCGAATCAGCGGGTAGAAAAAACGTGAATTTCCACGTTTTCCAACCGCGACATGCAATGAATACCAATTTGCTCGAAATCGATCCAGAGCGGTCAAGACGCCTGATACGACAGGGTTACGAAGAAGCGCTGGAACAACTGCGCAACTATAATCCCGACAATGTGAGAAAAGCTGGCTAGCCTCGCTTACTATTGGCTGACTATTGAAAGGATTGGAAGGTGCGCGGACAGAGCTGTCCAACTGATTTTGTTGTAGGTAGCGAAGATTAGTACTGGAATCCGTTCTTGCGAAGGTGGATCATAGCTTCGTCTTCGACGTTTAGACCAGCACCTTCCACAATTTCTCCAAGCACAATGTGGTGATCGCCGGCATCAACGATACTGTGAACTTTGCACGACATGTAAGCGATACAATCCGGGAAAACTGGAGCTGGCGCTTTTTCCATATCAGCGTTTAGACCTTCATAGCGAGCCCATCCATCGGTGTGTGGCTTCGCGAAATTTTTGAAGATGTCCATGTTTTTCTTGGAAAGAACGTTGACGACGAAAGAATTTCCCTTTTGCAAACACTCGAGGATGGGTCGTTCTTTCTTCACAGCTAGAGACAACATCGGTGGCTCGAAACCAGCCTGCGCAATCCACGTTGTGAGCATTCCATCTGGAGTTCCTTCGTGCTTGACGGTGACGATGTAGACACCGCTGGCGATGCGCCCGATTGCACGTCCGATGTTCTCACGTGTTTCTTCTGCTGTGGCTGTCATTTTTCCTCCGAAGTAATTGTCTTTTTGATTAAGAGTAGTGAGCGCTCTGATAGCGCCCGAATTGAAGATCTATCGTTTCAGTGGTGTGGACTGTTGTTCACTTGTTTTGGTTGAAACAACACTCGGTGCAGGCGCGGTCTTCGTGGTGACACCAGGCGCAGCCGGCGATTCAGTTCGAGTTTCAACCTTGATTGTTTTTTTTTCTTGCGTCGGACGACGTCTTTTATTGCGCTTCAAGAACCAGAGCATGATCACGCGAGCTAGTTTGTTAGGGTCATGATGACCAGTCAATGTCGGGCTCATCAAAGCGCGGCGCACTGGTATCACATTCAGTGCACGTAGCCGCTCAGGGTCATAGCGGACCGGGGCGCAAGCGCCGTAATGCTCGTTGCTTGAAGGTGCAATCGGCAACTCGTCGTTGACCAGCACCGCATTGATGTAACGGTAACCAGATTTTGGCTGCGCATTTGCGTGCTTCAGCAAAGCTTCGACGTGATCACCGACGGAGTATCCAGTAGTTTCGCCCTGCTGTGTCATCACATTGCAGACATAGATTTTCCGGGCTTGCGAATCGCGCACTGCCTCTGGAATACCCTTGATCAAGAAGTTTGGAATCACCGATGTGTAGAGACTGCCAGGTCCAAGCACGATTAATTCAGCGTTGATGATTGCTTCAATAGCCTCAGGTGTCGCTTCAGGACTTTCTGGCTCGCAACGCACGCGAACGATTTTCTGATTCGCGGCTGGAATTCTAGATTCACCGCGCACGCTAGTTCCGTCTTCTAAATCCGCGACAAGCACCATGCTGCTCAAAGTCGAAGGCAGTACCTGTCCGCAACTGTTCAAAACGCGGCTCGCTACTCGCACGGCTTCCAACATGTCGCCTTTCGTGATGGAGCACAACGCAGTCAAAAACAAGTTGCCAAAGCTGTGACCTTCCAATCCATCACCAGCTTCAAAGCGATATCGGAACAGTTCTGTTACCAACTTTTCTTCATCGGCTAACGCCGTAATGCAGTTTCGAATATCACCTGGAGGCAGCACACCAAGCTCGTTTCGCAACCGTCCTGAACTACCGCCGTCATCACCGACTGTGACAATCGCCGTGATGTTGTTCGTAAATCCCTTCAATCCTTTTAAGAGATTGGCCAACCCGGTGCCACCACCGATCACGACAACTCGTGGACCGCTAGCCAGGTGCCGTCTGCGGTACAGAACATCGGGGATCGACTCGCGATCTTCTGGAAGGTAAGCTCCGAGCACCGATTGCGTCATCTTCGAAATCGCCCAGAAGAGGAATAGCACTCCCGCAACGATTGCTATGACACCAGAAATTCTATATGGAAGAACTGCAGTTACATACTTGAACACATCCTCAACAAAGTTACTCATGTTGAGAATCGGGTGGTATCCCGAAAGCAGAGCGACACCAAATATAATGACGCAAATACCAAGTCCGATGAATACGATCCATCGCTTCAAACCAGGTAGAAGCAGAGCCTTTATTCGTCGGTCGATACTGTTTTTACTCATTCCGGCTTTGCACCATACTTGGTATCGCCACAATCGCCGTCTTGATCGTCAGATAACTTATCCAATTCTCTGTGCTGTTTGATGATTTTGTAATCGGGATAAGCAGAGGCAAGTTCGTCAGCAAGTTTCTCCACGAGCGTAGTGGAACGATGTTGACCACCAGTGCACCCGAAAGCAATTACGAACTGCTCGACTTTCATCTCTGCCATCTTCGGCAAGATCTTCGCCAGTAAATCTTTCAGAGTGACGAGAAAATCTTGTGCTAGCTCTTGTTCGAGCACATATTGCTGCACCGGAACATCACGCCCTGTCAGTGGACGCAATTCTTCTACCCAATATGGATTCTTCAGAAATCGGACGTCGAAAACGATGTTGGCTAGCGGAGGCGGTCCTTGCTTGTAGCCGAAAGACGTGATCAGGATCTTCAATCCTTCGTCTTTGCCGGAGGATGCTTTGCTTTCCAATTGCCTGGTTGATTTTGATGACATCTCAGTTTGTTGGGTTTTGAAGATTCAGTACTTTGGCTCTCTCTTCACTTTGATTATACGTTTGTTGTGTGCCAATCTGGCTCAAAAATTTGGCGAGAGCGCCGTTTTTAATGGCATGCTCGATTTGATGAGCAGAACAAGTTTCGAGCATCCAGCCGTTTGGTGCAGTCAGTCTGATAAGCGAATAGCCGCAGATGTGACACGACCTATCCGCTATAACTTCAGCAACAAGCCCGTTTGGTAACTGCGCGCTCGCTAATGCAACTGCAAACCTCTGCGGGTCTTGCTTGAACAAAGCGCGATGTGCGGCAAGTTTGAGGTGAGCAAAACCAGACATGGTGTCAAAACCATTGAATGGAATTGGAATGAAAGCTTTGCGTTTTTCGCCGCTCACGAGACTAACCGACTACTGGTTGCTGCTCTTTGGACTTCAATGAAATGGTATGACCCTTGGTGGCATCGATTTCGTGCTGCAATTTATCAACGTCACCATCGGCGAAACCATGCTTGGTCATCTCCAGATCGCGGACGAGATTATTCACAGCTTTGTTGATGAACAACTGTCCATCGAGATGGTCGATTTCATGCTGAATGGCGCGGCAAAGCAAGTTGCCTTCCGCTTCCATTTTTTGATCGCGCCCCTGCACATTCTGGTATCTAACCGTAATTTTGTTTGCGCGTTTGACTTCGAAGTAAACGCCAGGGAAACTCAAACAACCTTCCAATCCAACTAGTTCACCTTCTTTGTGAACAATTACAGGATTGATGAAAACAATCGGTTTGCGCTTTTCGTCTTCGCCAGCCACGTCAATCACCATGATGCGCTTGGAGATGCCCACTTGAGGAGCAGCCAACCCGACACCGTCATTGTCATACATCGTGTCCAGCATGTCTTGCGCCAGCTTGCGAGTCGACGCATCGAACGTCGAAACCTTCTTGGCCTGCTGTTTGAGAACCTCATCAGGAAAGTATCTCAGTTGCAATTTGGCCATTTCAAAACTCCCTTTGTCCCGCCCAAGAACCTAGACATCATGGGCTTCTTCGCAGATATTACCATAGACTTGCCAAGATTTCACGCGTATACGTCTAATGGTTGAGCAGCATTAAGCACCGCCGGGTAGAATGTGGCTGAGCCTGAAGGTTCTCAAACGCAAGAAAGGAAATCATGAACTTCCGCAAATCCAGAACAGCACTGACAATTGGCATCTCGGCAGTTCTCGCCGCGACGCTGTCGATTGCGGCAGTTGGCAAAGCAGAAGCCCTTGATGCCGGACCCAAGAATCAGGTGTTCGTGACGAGCGACAAAGTTCGACTGGTTGCAGACGTTTACTCCCCCGTAGGTGCGTCGAGACACCCGGCTGTGATTTTGGTTCACCAGCTCGGTGAAGACCGCGAAACTATGGAGTCACTAGTCAAACCACTTATCAACGCAGGCTTCATCGTTGTCAATCTGGATATGCGTGGGCACGGCAGATCGACCATGCAGAGCGGATTTTTGATTTCCTTTCATGACTTCAAAAATCAAAACTGGGCGATGTTACCCTCAGATCTTAACCAGGTCACTAAAGATGCAGCGAAGATGATTCCAAACTTCGATGGAAAGAAGCTGGCCATCATCGGTGCCTCAATCGGCGCTAACGCAGCACTCATCGACGCTGGGCGCGATATGAACGTGAAGGCAGTGATCGCACTCTCTCCCGGTTTGAATTTCCATGATCTTCAGCCTGCAACAGTGATGCCGAGCCTGAAGCGAATTCCTGTTTTGCTTCTCGCAGCAAAGAACGACAGTTACTCGACTGATTCAGTGACAAAATTGAGTAAGATGGACCCAGGGAGTAGCCTGAAAATTCTCGAATCGGGTGGGCATGGATATCAAATGCTCGTAACTCACCAGGAACTCAACTCTGACATTGCAACCTGGTTGCATAAAGCGATGCCATAAAACATGACAATTCACAAACTTTTAGCCAACACAATCGTAATCAGCATGTTGTGTCCAACAGCCGCACTGGCTGCTGATTGGGGATATGACGATGTGAAAAAGCTAGAGGAACTGAAAGCGGCGCCTGCAAAGTCTTTGATGCCGAAGGCGGCTCAACCTGCGGGGAAATCAGCATCAGCGGCGGCATCGCAAGCGAAGGCAGATGCACCACAATCGAAGGCAGCTCCGCCGAAAGCTGGAAATTTATTTTCGCGCACTCCGTCTCCCCAGGCTGCTACACAAGAGAGCCTACCGGTAGAAGCAACTGCGACTATGGCGCCGCCACTTGGGGCACCACAGAAGGTGCCGGCAAAGCCGGTCGCAAAATCGGCAGCGGTGAAATCAGCAGTTAGTACAAAAGGCAAAACAAACACAGCCAGACCCGCAGCCAGAGCCGGTCACGCTAGCACCGCGGCAGAAGATTGGATCGAAGTTTTCGATATCGTTTCGAAAGAACAATTGACTGCAGATCAAAAGTCCCGATTTAGAGAAAATATGACGCATATACTCGCGTCAGATCGGGGCGCGGACTACTCGCTCATAACGCAATTCTGGCCGGAAGTGCAAGAGAGAGTCAAATCAAGTGAAGATCAAAAGATCGCATTCTCCACGATGTTTCGCGCGCTTCTTCGTTTCGTTTCAAAATCAAAGAAAACATCTGACGAAGAAGGAACTGTGATCTCAGAAGTTCTCGGGCCGGAGCGGATTGCGGTGCAAGGGAATCCACCTTTGACAGAAGAAGGTGTCGACGCTTACGGCGACATGGCCTGCTTTCTGTATGAACAATCACATCCCGGCAAGTCAGTCGACGCCGTTGACAACAGAGCAGTCTTCGCGTCTGTGGTCGCTCGAAAATACGACGAAGCTCCAACCGAAAAAGACAAACAGGCGATCGCGCACTTCGCCTTGAAGTGGTCAAAATTCCGCGTCACATATTTAGCTGCAAACGAATCGGATAAGAAGATCATGGGGGAAGAAGCGGCGGCTGGAAAGCCTACTTCCATCAAAGATCCACTAGTCACGACCATTTTCACAAGCGGCCCGTGGCGTTAAGTTGATTGGGCTTTTGCGGTTTCAACTGAATTTGCAGTCCGACACAGCTTAGATAGACGGCACCAGCGGCGGCGGCAAATTGTTGATTCACAACTCCAAGTAAATCTCGGTACGTTCGGGCGAGCTTGTGCTCGGGAACGACTCCCCAGCCCACCTCATTTGTCACCACGATAAATTCGATTTCGGAACGCTGCACCATCGCTTTCAGCAATTCTTGCGCAGCACCATTAACCTGCGTTTCGATGTCGATTTCGTTCGTTAATTTCGAGTCCAGCTCGAGCAAAATATTTGACACATAAAGAGATAAACAGTCGATCAAACAAATTTTTGTGTCGGGCGGCAACGAGACGACTGCATCATGAACATGAAAAGGAACTTCAAGGGTTTTCCAGAGTGCGGGGCGGCGCTCTTTATGACGCTTGATTCGCTCGACTGCCTCCGCATCATCTTTCCGCTCTTCCATCGTCGCGATATACATGACCGACCCCGAGGCTTTATCTGCAAGGGTTTCGGCAAATTTAGACTTCCCAGAGCGGGCACCACCGGTGATGAGAGTCAAATTCTTGACATTGATAGTATCCGAGTCTTTATCCAATTTCGTTCTCTTAAAAACCTTGCGCAACCATCATGAAAAGCCTATTCTATCTGATAGCAAAGCGGAGTCACTTTATTCGGAATATGTCGAAAAAAAGCATCAAATCGGTCGGTTTGGAAAACGATGAATATGGTGCTGTTGGCGACCGAGCCCTTCTCGAGATGTACCGTGCCTTTATGGACGGCTATGTCAAACGTATAAACGACGCCACCTTCAATGTCACCATAGGTGGGGTCAGAGTTGGATCTGCAAAATATACTCGCCTGGCTCAAATAAATTTGAGAAGCAGAGTAATAACATTCTCACGGTTTGCTATCGAAAACGTTCCGGAGCGCGGCAGACGTTATCTGGTGCTGCATGAACTAGCACATGTGAAAGAAGCAAACCACAATAAAAACTTCTGGGAGCATGTCGGTCGTTACGAACCAAATTATCGCGAAGTTCGTGAGGAATTGGGACGCGCCTTCACCATGAACATTCGCAAGAATAGGCAAAAGCGCATCGAAGAAATGCTGAGAAAATCAGGTGACGGAAGCTTTGAAAATTCTGCGAAATTACTCGGTTCACATCTGATGAACAACAAATCAATCGAGTCGCTTCTTCTTGCGAACGAGACAGCTATCGCTGCAGAAGAAGCCGACCTCGACTTGAATTTTGGCTGCACTGATGACGAGACGACCTGGGAAGAAGACTCATGGCAAGGCACCATGAATGGTGGCTCTGAAGACGAGTTCTAGCCTGTAAGTCGGTTAGCGTTTGCTCAGAAAAGTCCCATACTGACAGTGTCTCGCAGTAACTAAGCATCCAAAATCATCCTTGACATATATCTTACGAGTATCGATCGGTTTAGCTTGTTACAGTTCAGTTAAAGCGAGCAGCGCTTGAAATCCACGCGAAACGTCAACCTGTAAGCGTTTCGCGAATATCATCGCGTCGCATAAATATTATGTGTTGGTGTTTTTCTTATTACTGATAGTAAATTCTTGTTAGAATGTCTTCCGCTCGTGGGGCCTTGCGTTTGCTCCACAGGGAGAGTCGGGCGGCTTTCCTGGAATTTGTATTACCACGCGCCCATGCGAGATAAAAATGGCTAACCGAAGAGTTGTCGTCACAGGTATTGGAGCAGTTACACCGATCGGCAGTGGCAAAGAAGATTTGTGGAAGGCGTTGCTCCGTGGCGATAGCGGCGTAGGTTACATCAGTACTTTCGATCCAGAATCGCTGGGTCTGGCAGTGAAGATTGCCGCTGAAGTCAAAGGCTTCAACATCACCGACTTCTACTCTGATGCGCGAAAAGTTGGTTCCATGCTTAAAGAGATGGACCGTGTCACTTTGTTCAGCATGGCAGCAGCAAAGCTCGCGATGGAAGATTCGCGCCTCGACATCCGCAACACGAACGCCGAAAGAGTTGGCACATTCATCGGAACAGGTGTTGGCGGAATCATTACAACAACTGAAGACAACATCAAACTTATGCAAGGCGGACCAAAGAAGCTGGGTCTGCGTTCAATCATCAAACTGATGCCAAACGCTCCGTCTGGACAGGTTGCCATCGAGCATGGTGCACAAGGTCGAGCGAAGAGCGATGCAACGGCTTGTGCAAGCGGCTTGGATTCATTGTTTGATGCGTTCGAATACATTCGCCATAACCGCGCAGACGTAATGATCTCTGGTGGCAGCGAAGCTTGTTTGAGCAGTCTGACGATTGCTTCTTTCAACAACATGATGGCACTGTCCCGCCGCAACGATTCCCCACAAACAGCTAGTCGCCCATTCTCAGGCGATCGTGACGGGTTCGTTCTAGGTGAAGGATCTGTGATTCTCATCCTCGAAGAATTGGAACACGCCCTGCGTCGCAATGCTCCAATCTACGCCGAAATCGTGGGTGGTGGAGCAACATGCGATGCATCGCACATCGTCGCTCCACAAGAGACAGGAGCTGGTGCAGCGAGAGCGATTCGCGAGGCACTACGCGACGCGCAAATCGACCCGACAGACATCGATTACATCAACGCTCATGGAACATCGACACCGCTCAACGACGAACGCGAAACGATGGCAATCAAATCCGTATTTGGCGACCATGCCTACAAGCTTGCGATATCGAGCACAAAATCTATGGTCGGACATTTGCTCGGCGGAGCCGGTGCGATCGGAGCGGCAGCAACGGCTTTGTCACTGCACCACCAGCAGTTGCACCCAACAATCAACTTGAACACGCCAGATCCGAAATGCGATTTGGATTACGTTCCAAACGTATGTCGTGACGCTAAAGTTGATTATGCCATTACAGAAGCATTGGGATTCGGCGGACACAACACTGTGCTCGCGATGAAGCGCTACGTAGCATAGAGATCAGACCGCGACTAAATCTTCGCGAGATTCTGATCGTCTTGCGATTGAGTTTGTGCGTTGCTTGCAACGACTGTGCTTGGATCTGCTGATGCAACCACAGTGTTCGGGTCAGTTGCGGACGGATCATTGGCTGTCTGTGCTACAACGGTGTTGGTATTTGGATTGGCAGTTCCACCAGAACCACCACCTGCTCCGTCAATTCCGACTTCTTCGTCTTTTTCCAGCTTGGTCAAGTCTTTATTGGCTTTGCCACCTTCTGATGCTGTGGTGCGGTGAGATCCACCTACCTGGCTCCAGTCGACAGTTGTCCAGGTGCGAGCTGGTCCGCCGTTTCCAGCCATCGATCCAGGTCGACCAATCTTCGATGAGAATTGATTTGTGCCGCTGTTCAACAAGCTTGATTGATTCGAGATGTCCAGAACGCGCGGTAGAGGGAAACGTGTCGAGGCGATTTTCGTCAGGTCAGCCTCTGGAGTTACAGACATTCCACGGGCTCGAGGTGTAATCGCGGCTGTCGGTCTGACATCGTCTTGCACCACTGATGGAGCGCCTGGACCACGAACTTGATGGAAGACGCTTCCGCCGTACTGAGCTTCCCACTCTTTCTTCTTTTGAAGATTGAGCAGCACTGCTTCTGTGTTCGTCGTCACTTTCGGTGTGCCGTAAACTTGCACCGCAGGTGATACTGCAGCGGTGGTCGAATCGTTTTTGAACGTTGCCTGGTTGGAAACACCAGTGCTATCTGAGCCAGTTTTACCGGAGAACGCTTCGGCATTGGCTCGAGCTTCTGCCGCTACTGCGGCTGCTGTAGCAGCGACAGCTTGCTGTTCGGATTTCTGAGCCTGTTGTTGCTCTTTCTTAGTTTGCTCTTTCGATTCGGCTGCTTGTTGCGCTGAAAGCACATTGTCACGCGCCATGGCAGTCAACTGAGTCAAGTTGTAGCGAGCCGTACCTTCGAGGAGAAGCAGTCCACCAGTTGTCCAGGCGAGATCAGCAAGAGTTTTTCTAAACAACGGATCGCTTGTCGGAACACCGAACAATCTGCCAGATTCGAACAATTTGGCTTTATAGACATCTTCCAACTGAACCAGTTGTTTTTGTGAATTCCAGAATTGAGCGCGCTCAGAAAGTAGCCCTGCGACAGGTCCATCACCAAACTCACCTAGTTTGCCGCCGCGTAGGATGAGACGGTCAGCAGCAGCAGTCGCTGTCGCCGCATCAGTACTCTGAGCCAACTTGAGCAATTCTTTGTAAGGAGCTCTTGCAACTTCAGGATGAGCGAGGATGTTGGAAACAGCATCAACGCCATGCATTTGTTGTTCGAGACGTCCGAGAATTGGTGTGATTGGTGAATCGCCAGGCACCACAGATTTCATCACAGTGAGATCGTGCGAGAGCTGTTCGAGACGGGCAGCCTGAGTGCGAGTGCCGAGTGCTCCATCTTGTAGATAGCCCATTTGCTGAGCGATCTTCGAGCCCTGGTATTCGACGAGATCAAGAGCCTGGTGACGAGCAGCGGCAGTTGCACGATCCAAATCAGCAATTGCGGTGCGCATCTGAGCACCAGCAGCGGTGCCAAGTTGAGTCTCGACCGTTGATATGTCTTTGGCGCGAAGAGCGAGCTGTTCAGAGCGATTCAGAACGTTTCCAGAGCCAACTTCATCCGCAGCACGTTGAATATTTTGCAAAGCAGATTTAGCAGCAACGTTCGTTGTGCCAGCTTCGAGTTCAGCAGCTTGTCGAGCTAATGTTTGCGATTGAGTGGAAACGGCGTTGACTGATTTGTCGACGGCTGCAACACGATCCATCGTGCCTGCTTCATTTTCCAGGCGAGCAATGCTTGTCTTCAAACCGGCAGCTTTAGCTTCGCCGACTTCAGCTTGCACTGCGCTGAAGCTCTTATTCATCGAGGATAGATGTTCAGCGCGTTCGGCAGCGTTTGTTGATTTAGAGAATGCGTTTGCACTGTTCTCAATTTCCGAGAGCGCAGCTTCTGCTTTCGGTGCGGTTCCTTTGAGCGCAGAGGCGTCATGTGCGACATCATCAACACGCGATGCCACGCGTGCAGCGACATTTTCAACTTGAGCGATCCGCTCTGCATTTTCAATGCGCGGTGCGATGGTCTTCAAAGTTTCGCTAACTTGAGTGGCTTTGCCAGGGAATTCTTCGGAAACGCGAGCGGCGGATTTCTGTACCGCTTCGAGAGCCTGTGCTCGTTCGGCATTCGTCGCGGCGGAACCGAAGCGCGAAGCGGCAGAATCCAACTCGCGAACTGACGCTGGAACAGTGCCGTCAGCAGCCTTGAGTTCCTGCACCAGGGCCTTGGTTTGGGATGACAGAGTGGTTGCACTTTCATCAACCGCAGTCACGGCTCGTTCTAAGCGTTGGGCGCGAGCAGCAGTTTCGACTGGAGCGCCGAGAGATTCGACGGTGCGAGCAACTTGTGCTCCTTCTGGCGAGAGTGTCTTTACTGCATCTGCAGCCTTCTCCACTCTTGCAAAAGCTTGTGCTTTTTCTACTGCACCAGAGGCTTCTGTGAATTCTTTCGTTGCGGCACTGAGTTCACGAACGGCTGGATTTTCACCGAGTTTGGCTGTGAGATTGGCAGTATCAGCAGCAAGTTTGTTCGACCGTTCAGCGATCTGTGTTGCAACCATTTCCGCACGTTCAGCGCGTACAGCAGTTTCAACAGGAGCTTTGAGCGAATCGACAGTCTGCTTGAGTGCAGCACCAGCTTCAGGCACTTCGTTGGCGACTTTTACCGAAGCTCTTTCTACTGCGGAGAGGGCTTGTGCTTTTTCCGCATAAGTAGCGGCTTCGTTGAACTGTCTGGTTGCAGTGCTCAATTCTTGAACAGCAGGATTGGCACCAAATTTGGTGGTCAACTGAGTAGTTTGAGAAGTCAATGATGCTGAATGGTCAGCAACTTGAACTGCGGCAGACTCAAAAGCTTCTGCGCGAGTCGCGGCTTGCACAGGCGTTCTCAGTGATTCAACCGTATTGCGCAAGGCTGCTGCAGTTTCGGCAGGGACTTCAGTTGCTACTTTAGCGGTTGCGCGTTCGACGGCTGTAAATGCTTCTGCTTTTTGAGCGACAGTCTTAGCTTCGCTGAGCTGTCTGGTTGCGGTGCTCAATTCTTGCATCGCAGGCGTAGTGGATGTCGCGGTCAGCGACTCGACTTGCTTGCTCAAAGTTGTAGAGCGTTCGGCGATTTGAGTAACAGCAACTTCAACGGCTTCGCTACGAGCAACGACCTGTACTGGCGATTTCAACGCTTCCACTGTTGAACGCAGTCCAGCTGTCGCTTCGGCAGGCAAGTCGGCTGCGACTTTAGCAGTTGCTTTTTCAATTGCGACGAGAGCCTGGCTCTTGTCTGCAGCAGAAGTGGCTTGAGTCATTTGCTTCGTCGCTGCTTCCAATTCTCTGACAGCAGGATTGCCACCAAATCTAGTGGCCAACTCTGACGTTTGCGCTGTCAAAGTCGATGTGTGTTCTGCGATTTCAGAAGTAGCTGTGCGAACTTGAGTAGTAATTCTTTCAGCGGTTGCAGCATTTTCAGTGGCATTGCGAACAACATTCTCACCGGCTCGAGCAATACCAGGCAACTCGCGTCCAGCAGTTAACGCCGCACCAGGAGCAGTGTCAACTTGTTTAGATAGGTTAGCTAGTCGTTCTGCTTCGCTGACAGCAACTGGGGTTTCTCTGGCTACCTGACCAGCGACACCCTCGGTGCGTTCGACCACACCTTCGGTGCGACCAAGGACAGTTTCAACTCGTGGCCCAACACCTTCAACCTTCTGAACAGCACCCTCGAGTTTTGGAACAACGCCTTCAACTGCGCCTTCGAGTTTAGGAACCACTCCTTCGGTGCGACCAACTACGGATTCGAGACGAGAAGCCAGACCTTCAACATGTGGAGTTCCAGTGACGAGCCCTTCTACTTTAGGAGCCAATCCTTCTACGCGCGATGTACCTGTAAGTAGTCCATCTACTTTAGGCGCGACACCTTCGACATGAGATACGCCATTAATGAGGTTATCGACCTTCGGAGCGAGCCCTTCTACGCGCGATGCACCGTTGACTAAGTTGTCGACCCGAGTTGCATCGCCGGTCAACGCTCCTACACGCGAAGTCGTTCCTGCCAGACCTTCTACTTTTTGCGCGCCAGTTGTGAGAGTGCCGACTTCACTCGCTGCACTTTCGCCGGTTCTTGTGAATTTCTGAAGCGGTTGAACCTTTCCAGCCAGACTTTCAACTTCCGTTGTCGGTTTGAAACGGCTCATGAACTTGCTGAACACGCCCGCATTGCTTTCGGTCGTTTGCAGTCCGAGCAGACGGTTAGGCAGCGAAAGTTCGCTCACTCCAACACTGCTTGCAGTTTCACTCTTGACCAGGAACTTGGTCGCACCTTCGGTAGCCGGTAAAACGCGATCTGCGAAACTGCCTGTGCGAAGCAGTCCAGACGCTTCTGCAGTCACGGCTCTAGTGTCACCTAGAATTGCGGAACCGGTTCTTGCAAGTCCGGCGCCGTCACCGATGACAGTTGAAACGCGAGACATAGCAGATGATTCATTAGCTAAACCTGCAACGGTCGTCTCGAGGGAACGCATCGTGGTTCCAGCTTCAGTGAGCGTGGACATGCCTTTAGCGACAGAAGACGCTTCGCGCACGTCACGGGCGACCGAGCCTGCCTTCGAAACACCAGCACCGCCAACGTAGAGTGAACCGACGAGGAATGACGCTTGACCGATGATGTCGCCTCGGGTCTTCCAATCACCCTGCGAGAAATTCTGAGCTATTTGTCCAGGAATAGCAGTGACAGCGCTCGGGTTATTCCAGACGAGAGAGACTGTGTTGCTGACTCCGTCGTAGAGACGCTTCGCGACGTCGCCAACGCCCATGCCGGCTGCGCCCTGACCGCTACCGCCGCGGCGCAAAGCTTCCTGAATCTGAGACTGGTCGTTGTTTTGATAAAGGGCACTGAGAGTACCGATGGCTTGCGTGCCGATACCGTGAGCAACGCCAACGCCGAAGTCTAGAGCGTTTCCGCTTCCAGGAGCGGGCTTTGGTTCAGCAGGAGCAAGCGTAGGCGCAACTTCTGGTTTCGTGAGATTTGCAAGATTAAGTGTGGACTGTGGAGTGGTCGTGGCTGGATGTTGCTCAGTATGCTCCGTCGTGGACTCTTTAGGGTCCACTTTGCCGATTGAGAAGTTGTTCCAGCTACTTGTCATACCGAGATTGCCAAGACCTTAACTCTGATTACCTTTTGGAGGCTAAAACTGGGTTGCCAGAAATTATTTTTGGGCTCCTGACATCACATCTCTATCCGTAATGCCTGACACTTTGGACACCAAGTGATAACTTTTAACCCAGAATAATCGTTAAAAACTCTGCAAGTATGGGGAAACTACGCAGTAGATCGAATCGGACGCCCGGTTTGGGGTGATGATTAATCCAAGAAGTCCTGTCTTATCTACATAGATTCCCGTTTTGGGGTAGCTTTTAAACCCAACCGAGATTGTCAAGAGGCAATACTAATCTGAATTTGGAGACTTTGGAAAAATGTTCAGGCGAGTAAAAGAAGACATCGAGGCGATTTTCAATCAAGATCCGGCTGCGAGATCAAGACTGGAAGTAGCTTTGTGCTATCCCGGATTTCACGCCGTGACGATCCATCAGTTTTCGCACATGCTCTGGGAGCACGAATTTTATACACTCGCGCGCTTCATCTCTCAGGTAAGCCGAGTCGTGACCGGAATCGAAATTCATCCTGGAGCAACTCTGGGCAGACGAGTTTTCATCGACCACGGAATGGGAGTCGTCATAGGCGAGACCACCATCATCGGTGACGACTGCACTATCTACCAGGGCGTCACACTCGGAGCCGGTTCCGCTGCGCGCATGGGGTCCGCCACCCGCGGCACGAAGCGACATCCTACACTCGGAACGGGAGTGGTCGTGGGCAGCGGAGCTGAGATTCAAGGCGACATCATGGTCGGCGACAACACACGCATCGCTTCAGGCTCGATTTTGCTCAAAGACGTTCCACACAACTCAGTGGTCGTCGGCGTGCCAGGTAGAGTTGTTTACCGCGACGGCATCAAAGTAAAAGATCAGGTGCCAGACATCGAAGCAGAAGCGATAAAAGCATTGAAGGAGCGAATCCAAAAGCTGGAAAAGCAACTGCATTCAGTGACGGCATGCATAGAATCTTTGCAACCATCGACACCGCTTGCCCCTGTAAACGAAGAAGAAGCGACCCCGACGCCAGCCAGTTCCACCGATCCAGTCGATGTTTTTCTCCACGGCGCCGGAATTTAGCGCACTCAACTTGAAATCAAGTGACGTATGAGCGATCGATTCTGGGTAATATATTGCTGTCGGTCTTTGCGCGATTTCGTCGCAAGATCTTGATTACTTAGTCCACGTTCCGGAGAAAGGAAACTCGAATGGCTGAAAGCGAGCTCGAAAAAGCTTTTGGAACGCTAGCCGAAGCGCTTACTCTGACTGAAACCGAAATCACCGAAGAAGTAAACGTGATTCAGCAGCAGATTCAAGAGTTGAAGGATCGCATCGTTCAACTAAATGGCAAACAGCAGACGCTGTCTCACGATAAAGCATCGATTTCGGAGATGTTTAATCGCTACTGTGCCACTGATTCCGGTGCAACCAACGTCGACTTTTAGCGTCGACATTTTTACTAAAATAGAAGTATCAACTGCTTTTTTCTTCTAGGTTGCGCAAGCCGTAACTCCGCACTACAAGTGCTATAGTGGACCTAACGTTGACGATTTGAGAATTTGAAGTCGGGGATAGATCGAATAACAGATGCCAGCTTCTTGCCCCTACTGCGGCGCCACTCTTAATTTCGGACTCAAATTTTGTGTTGTGTGCGGAAGGCACACTTCGGCAAACGAAATGACGAAGATGGGCGGTGGCTTGAAGAGTGGAATCAAGCAGCAGGATCTGACGCGTCGACTCGATGATAGTATTTCGTCGAAAAATTTCGACAGTTCGCGCAAACCGACTCGCTTCCGTAAACACGTGAAAAGCATGTCAGAGCATGCAGTCTATCTGTTCATCGGACTTTCGTTGTTCTTCTGCGCGATACGTTTTACTCTTCAAACATGGTTTCCGACAAAAGTTCACACCGTTCTTGCGCCGATACTCGGTAAGAACAGCGGGCCGGTTGAACGCGTTCTGACCGGTCAACAAACAGAAGAGCTAGAAGATCCAGACGCTCCGACCGACGAAGAAAAAGAAGCTGCTGATAAAAAAGCCGCCGAGGCAAAAGCAAAAGCCGCCGCGGCAGCCGCGAAGAAGAACACCAAGAAACACGGCAGACGGCACAAACACTAACAGCGCAATCTTCGATATCTGGTTCGTCGACTCAACTCTCGAATTCGCTGGCTTCGCTTTGAGTCTCGTTGACCTTGGCGGGGCGTTCGTGGTCTTTTGCCAATCGAACTATGCCATTCTCGACGAGCACTTCGTACTCCTCGATAGTCCAAACTTTTTTCACCTTCGGTGAGTGGTAGAGCGAAGCGCGAATTTGTCGATCGCCTGCCGCAGTGATCTCGTAGAAATATTCTTTCTCGTAATAGGGAGGTGCTTTGACGATGAGCAACTGTCCCTTTTTCAAGTCATCGGGCAATACGCGCTTACCAACTGGCGTCCGATTTCAATTTTCTGTTCCGCACTGCTACCTTGAAATACCTGATATGCCTTCGCGTCGCGCATCAATTTCTCGACCGGATATTCTTTCGAGTATCCATATCCACCATAGACCTGAACTGCATCGGTAGCCACACGCATTGCCATGTCTTGTGCAAAGGTGCGCGCCACCGAATTCGATACTACTCCTGGCTCGCGCACACCGACAGTGGTACAGGCTCTGTAGACAAGAAGACGGGCTGCCTCGATGTCTTTCGCCATGTCTGACAACATGAATCCAATTGATTGATGTTGCGAAATAGGCACTCCGAAAGTTTTTCTTTCTTTGGAATATTGAATCGCATTTTGCATCGCACTGCGGGCGATACCAACAGCGGCAGCACCGAGCAAGCAGTTGGTCTTGTCGCAAATCTCAGACCATTGTGTAGATGAAGCTTCCATCGTCTCAGATACTGCCACCTGAACGTTGTTCAATTGAATCGTAGTGAGATTCAAGGCTTTACGTCCCATTGAGCCAATAGATTCTCCGACCGAAACGCCTTTGGCATCCTTCGGCACGATGTAGAAGTGCATTCGATTGCCACCATCAACACCTAACAAAAACCACTCCATGTTTTCTGCGTCAGCGACAGTGACAACACCAGAAATGCTGTGGTCGTTTTTAACGCGGAAACCTTCCACTTTCGAGCCTTTACCAGAAAGCAAAGCCGCATCGATTCCAACCAGGATTGGCGCTTCAGTCATCGGTTGCAGATATTTTTTCTTCTGCTCTTCTGATGCCAATTCGAGCAGAATCAACTGAGCGAAAGTATTGGCTTCGATGGCGCCGTAGATGCCACTGCATCCGGCAGCCAGTTCTTCAGCGATGACGCAACCCTCTAGCAGTGGCAAGCCTAGACCACCGAAATCATCAGGCACCATCGCCGTGCTCAGACCTAGCTCCCACGCTTGCTTCAAAACATCAAGCGGAAGCTTTGATTTTTGATCGCATTCGTGTGCTTTCGGTGCAATTTCGTTTTCTGCAAACTCACGAGCCAGTTTTTGAAATTCCAACTGCTCTTCGGTCAACGCTAAATCAGACATAACCATTCCTCGCGCGTTACATTGCGCATTCATTGCTTTTCCAACAGTTTATTTGAGATCCACATAGAACGAGGTGGAATCACTGTTGTTCATTCGTTTAAAAATAAGTTCATCTCGATTAGACGAAACCAATTTAGTTCCACTTGACCGGATGTTGAGAGGTAGTCATGATATGGCAGACCCGCTACAATACGGGTCGAACGTACTTTTTTCAGTGGAATCCAAATTCATGTCCGTCCTGGTCGCACCATCAATCTTGTCTGCAGACTTCGCTAAGCTCGGCGAAGAAATAAAGCGCGTCGAAGACGGAGGCGCCGACTGGATTCACGTCGATGTGATGGATGGTCAGTTCGTTCCGAATCTGACAATAGGACCGCCAGTGGTGCGCGCCATTCGCAAGCAAACTAAATTGCCACTAGATTGTCATCTGATGATCGTTGAGCCTGACCGGTATCTTGAAGACTTCGCTGAGGCAGGCGCTGACTACATTACCGTGCACGAAGAGGCATGCATTCACTTGCAACGCACACTCTCACACATCCGCAAGCTCGGAAAAAAAGCTGGTGTTTCACTCAATCCAGGCACGTCACCTGAGACTATCCGCTACGTACTCGATGATGTCGACCTTGTGCTGATCATGTCTGTCAATCCGGGTTTCGGTGGGCAAAAGTTTATTGAAGCGGTCGTGCCGAAGATCAAAACAGTGCGGTCGATGTTGAACAACGCGGGTCATCCCGACGTGCGTATCTCTGTAGATGGTGGCATCAATCCGACCACAGGCAAAATTGTTGTAGACGCAGGAGCCGACGTATTGGTCGCCGGCAACGCAATCTACGGTTCTAGCGATGTAGCGAAAGCGATTGCTGATTTACACATTCAGCCATCGGCAGTTACGAGCGGTGTCAAATAATGGATAGAAAGGAAAAACATATGTCCCGCAACTTACTTAAGATCAAGAGCTTCCTGATTTTAGGTGCGACGGCACTCACAACACTGTCGCAGTCAGCGTTTGCAAGAGACATTGATTTCTCGCAAGACACGACTCCGATTACGCACAGCGAACAATCACTCGTCAGCTCAGATCAAATACTGGATATTGCAACTTCCACTTCCAGTGCTCTGAGAATGGAAGGCGAGCAGTCAATGCGCTTCAACAATATCGATCGAGCGGTATTGGTACTGAGTAAGTCGGTCGAGATGTCTCCTTCCGATATGGACGGCAGAATTCTCTACGCAGAGGCTTTGGAGAAGAAGCTGGGTCGACAGAATACACAAGATCCGCAATTGAAAAATTTGTGCGTCAAGCAATGGTTGTACATCGCGAAAAAAGCGGAATATCCAGATCAGAAGGCTCAAGGGCTGAAGCATTTATCGAGCTTGACTGGCACGAAACCACGGATGCTGGAGACCGAAGATAGATTTTTAGCACGCGTGCTTTTGCCGGAAGATAATTCCACCCAAGTAGCAAACAGCAAAGCAGTCGCCAAAACCGAATAGGCTTTCGTTCAGAAATAACGCGCGGATGATTCTCAAAGCTTCCGCAAATCAGTCTTACGCGCCCGCAGCCGAATGTCGGAGGACTGTCAATGTCAGGCAATTGCACCGTTTGTGGCTCCCCATTACGAAGCCGTGGCGTCGTCAGCTACATTTGCACCAATCAGACATGCAACACGTTGTATGTCAAAGAAGAATGGCGTGGAGAGGAACTTCGTCAGCATATGTGGTGGGAGGAAGTGATTGACCTCGCCGCAAAAATGCACTCCGAAAATCCTTCTCAGCGAAGTTTGGATGTCGCAAAGGCAATGTACGATCTGCCGATTTCATCAGAATCGTTTTCTCTGTGCATCGACATGATTCGCGATTCTGCTTTTAAACGCGAAAGAGGTATGCGACCGACTCTGGATTATCCGCTCGAAACTTTGCAGTTTCTCCGTAAAATCTCAAACGAGTGGGAGTACTGGACTCGCGGCTACAAAGACAAACTGAATCCGCCGACGGCGAAAAAAACTGGCGCCTCAATGCAGCCTACACCTTCATTGGAACTGGACGATGACAATGATGAAGAGTGGGATGATGACGATGAAGATTGGGACGACGACGATGATGATGACTACAAGAAACCAAGTATAGGATCAGCCTATTGCGACGAAAAATTGAGCGAGAGGTCTGCGTCTACACGTCAGAATCAACGTTCCGATTTTCTCAAACGGTATAACGCAGGAGAGCACGAAGCCGTATGGCAAGACATGATCGCGCTCGGCGAAGACATACGCTCTGAGCCGATTTACAGTGAAGCAAAACTGGTTGCCGAAGAAACGATGAAACGCGTTCGCACAAACGTTGAAACTTTGCACAAGCGGTTGAACAAGATCAAATTTTTGTATAACGACGAAGCATCGTTTGAGCCACCGGATGCAAACGTGAAAACAGAGCTGGATAAAATCGAACAGAAAATCGGCACACTGCCTATCTCTATACGAGCGTTCTGCGAGCAAGTAGGCAGCGTTCGTTTCATGGGAAGAATGAAACCATCTACTAAAGTGAAATGCTCCTATCCCGATCCACTATATTTCGATCTGCTTGCAACGATATGGTCTGATTTCGATGAATGGGAAGTTGATTGGTACGAGGATTGCGATCCACTTTTAGCGAGTTTCGCGCCGGATAGTTATCACAAAGCTGATGTCTCAGGTGGAAGTCCGAACCGTTTCATCGTTCCAAACCCGGACGCTGATGCACTCGTTTTCAGCGACGATCACAAGGACATGCACTTTGTAGACTATCTCCGAATGTACTGCAAATGCGGTGGATTGCCTGGTTTATCTGTAGACCACAAATCCTTTGCAGAACAATTAGCTAAAGATTTGCTTCCGTTCTAATTGGTCCTTGGTCGGTCTGATCAAAGTGACACAGTCTTTCTTTGCGCAGCGAAAAAACGGCGAAATCATTGTCCCAAGCCAGTTCTAGAGCGATCCAAAGATTGCTGAATCCAAGTGGCTGTAAAATAGTTGGTAACTAGTTTTACTGGACTTGTCCTGAGGTCATTTATGCGAAATGCAACCACATCGGGGAACAAATGGAAGCTGTCTATCGCGGCACTGTACTCGGTCTCTGGACTTGCCTTGACTGCGATGATTGCCCTATCAACTGTAGCTCCCGCAGCCGTGGCTCAGGACCGAAAGTGGGGCGAGCCAGTAAATCTTGGACACGTTCATAAAGCCTATGGTGAAGAGGATGATGCTAGTTCCGCTGCGACTGGCAGTAGTTCGAGTGGCGCAAGTTCCTCTACTGCATCACTTCCCACTGGAAAAACAAAGAGAGCTAAAAAGTCTGGCAAAAGTTCAAACAATCAAAATGCGGATTCTCTCAACAACGGATCTCCGTCTAATCTCTCGAATTCATCAGCAGGCAGTGCGACCATCACAAACGGTGCATCGAATTCAGTAAACGGTGTGGGTCGAACAGTGCCTAATCAATCGCAGTCGCAATCTGTTCGATCGCAGTCGCAGTCTGTTCAATCGCAGTCGCAGTCTGTTCAATCGCAATTGCAGTCAGCGCAGTCACAGTCTGTTCAATCGGAATCGCAACAGAATCCGACGGCAACCGGTAGCCACCACAAGATGCGTAGTGCATTGAAATCCATTGGCTCATTCATCGGCACCGGAAGCGACATGATATTGGGTCCAGCTCCGGGCTCGCCACAGCAAGGACAACAGCAGAGACAGGGGTTTGGACAACCTCAAAATGCACCAGCGGTCTCAGGCGGTTACGATCCGAAAAGCAACTTTCTGACGCCACCACAGTCGATGCGTCCTCCGAAAAATACAAATCCAGAAGGTGCAATGAATTTCTCATCGCCTCCGCACAGCCGCGGACCGTTTAGCTTACAAGGCTTGCAGTCACTGAATCGCTCCGGCAACTGGAATGAGATGTTGGATTATTCACGCGCTTGGATTGCTAAAGATCCAAATTCTTCGATTGGCTGGTTTGGAGTCGGGCAATCCGCATACAAATTGGGCAACTACGATGCAGCGGTAGCGGGATTTCTCAAAGCGACTCAGCTCACGCCCAAAGAACCAAGACCATACAACAATTTGAGCGCAGCATATTGCAAACGAGAGCAATGGGATTTTGCGACCAAAGCCATCATGGACGGTGCCTGGTACAGCGGTAACAATTGCACCGCCTACGACTGGTATGTCTTTGGCAACGCATTTAAGGATTTGGGATTAGCAGAGGCTGCCGAGCATGCTTATAGACGGGCACTGGCAAAGCAACCAAACTTTCCGGAGGCACAGAACAACTTAGGAGTCGTTCTCTACTACGAAGGTGACACAGATTCAGCCGATTCCTGGTATCAACGGTCGGCGCGCGGCGGCAACAAATTAGCCGCTGGAAATCACCGCAGCATTCAAGAAGCTAGAGCAGCCGCAGCACGAGCGGCCCAGGAAGCGGCATCTAGCAGCGGAGCAGATCAGGGATTCTACAGTCCCTCACAAATTGCGTTGAGAAGACACCAGTACCAGGTCGCGACATCTGGTCAAGGAAAAGGCTACGGCGAATAAACGTCGAGAAAATCCTGGTCAAATTCCCTGCAAGAAAATTGCAAGAACTCTGCAATTACACTGCAAGCAAGTCTAAATATATTTAGCTCATTCGCGAGACCCACCCCACTCGGATGAGGATTATTTACTATGGCTATGCTTGATACTACCGACAATACCAGCCAGAAATCAGCAGCAACACCAGACAAAGAAACTGTTTTTAGAAATCACTTAGTAAACGCCACCATCAAAGAAATTCGCGACGCTTGTTCTAAGCCAGGCGAGACGATGCGAAACATGATTATCGTGGACCAGACGATGAT
This sequence comes from Drouetiella sp., assembly GCA_036702965.1. Taxonomy (GTDB): domain Bacteria; phylum Cyanobacteriota; class Vampirovibrionia; order Obscuribacterales; family Obscuribacteraceae; genus PALSA-1081. The sequence goes on along the minus strand of DATNPZ010000002.1, from coordinate 35,478 downwards.
CAACCTGCAGAATGCAGACGGCGGAATCGACTCGAAACGCTTTAAAGATGACTTGTTAAAAATCAATCAAGCCATCAATCCCGATGGTTCGATTGCGGATCATAAGTTGCCGTTTTTGGAAATCGTTGGCGCTAATAATGACGGCAAAACTATGGTATTTGATCGCGTCACTGGAAAAACAGAACGCTTGATCGATGACGACGGAGTTATCAATCCACAAATTGCCGCGGATAAAAACGTGCTGCCTAAACTTTTCCTGACCGCCGACGATAAGAGTGCCGACGCATGGAAGCAGTCAGTTAACGGTGACAAGGTGACGCAGGGTGTCATTGGCGATTGTTATTTCTTATCTGCAGTCGAATCCCTTGCGCGAAAGAATCCCGATGCGATCAAGGATATGATCACCGACAATGGTCGCGGTGCTGACGGAAAGCATACATACACAGTAACGTTTCCTGGAGCACCAGACAATCCAGTAAAAGTATCAGCGCCAAACGATTACGAGGTTTCGGCGTTCTCTGGTGATAACGGTGGTCTGTGGACAAGCATTCTTGAGAAAGCGCACCGAAAATTGACTGGTTTAAGTACCTATGATGGCGGAAATTACAGTCGCAGAGGAATGGCGCTGCTCACATCAGACGACCCATCGGTACTGATGCTGAACAACGCGACAGATGAACAATTCAACGCAAAATTACAGCAAGCAAACGACAAGAATATGATGATCACCTGCACGACTGTGACACCAAATCCGGTGAAAGATGAACTGGGTAATTTAGTAAGTGTTGCAGACCGTCACATCTATGAAATCGTTGGATATGATGCGCAGAAAGGTACGGTGACTGTTGCCAACCCGTGGGGCGAAAACAAGTTGGATAACAAACAGAATCCAAACCCGCAACTGATTGAAGACCCGAACAATCGTTACGTTCCAAGTAAATTCGACAACCTGGTCGATCGAGTATATCCTGGCGCGGAGCCGCCTAAAACAGGTCGCTATCTGACTATGTCGGTGGAGGATTTCAAAGCCAGCTTCGCGTGCATTACCTCCGCAGAAATTCAATCGAACTAAGCTAAAGAGTCCCCACGATGGATGGTTAGTTTCGGTCTGAGACATCTGGTGCTGAAACATTGCGCTTTTTGACCTGACGCTGGATAAATTGGTACAAGTGAATGCCCATGCGGACTGCACCAAATATAGTGGACAGAATTCCAATCACCATCCAGGTATAGGGTGAATGCTGTTCGGCTAGATGTTTGCGAACCAAAATCATCTCAGGCGTGAAATTAGTGTCAGGCATAAATGCAGCCACCAGCAGGACAAAACCGACGAATGTGTTCAGCACTCCGAAAACAACCCACGGCCAACCGGGTTTCCAGGCATAAAGTAGCGGAAAGAAACCGACTAGTAACATCGCGTCAGGCACCCAGCCAAACGGAGATGCTGCGGGGATAACAAAGGCAAGTCCAAAACCGACAACCCACAAAATTGTCGAAGCGATTGCCGCAATTTTTGCGGCTTTTGACTTTTCTTTTCCGGGCTCAGACATGTTCAGCGGCGACCTCAACGAGGAACTTCAGGACAGCATGAAACTCCGCAGGAACATCAGAGGCTGTTCGAATATTCTTTGCGATAGTCTCGGCGAAATCAATCTTGTCAAAATCACCAAGCTTTCGACTCTTCCAAAGTTTGGCCAACAAAGACTTTCGCGCCACGCCTGTCGGAAAGTCCTTTGCGGATACAGACTGTAGCGAGCCAGGCATCGTTTCAAGATACAGATTTAAATAACGTGCAAAGGCGGAGGCTTCGAATGTGTCTTCGATTTCGCCGGATTGCAGGACAAAGAGTTTATCGCAGTCTCGAATCGAGTCAGAGATAATTGTCGCTTGCTCTTCTGCATCTTTGTCCAACAAGCACACGATAGGCACTGCCGCGATATCGCGCAACAACAAATAGTGTCGCGCAACTTGCTTTGCACCACCGGCGGAGACAATCATGACCGCAAAGCTTTTCAGATCGGTACCAAGAGTTTGTGCAAACTTCGGTAGCAACAGTTCCTCGGTTGGACCTTCGACGATTACGACTGCTTGAGGCAGAAACTCGGTAGGTAAAAGCGCACGAAACTCATGCAACAACTTGGTGAACTTGGCATGGGCTAGAGAAAAATCACGCTCTTCAAAAGTTTCTCTTTCAGAGTAACTAGACATCAACTGACGATGTGCTGTTTGAAGAAAGGCACTCAACGAGTTCGTTTCATCGTTCAACACATGCCACGCAGGAGTCGCGATTGCGCAATGAATGAGCCACTCGATTTGAGAGTTCGATAGATTTGCGGCTTCTAGCCAACGCTTCAGAGCGTTCCAAAAGGAGCTATCAGTGGCATCGGCAACGTCGGATAGTTGCGACTTGGAATTACCAGCTTCGTGCGCCCAACTGTCGAAAGCTATCTCGTCGAACCGCGTGATGTCTTCCAGCCCGATCAAAACGCTAAGTAATCTATCTACCGGTTGATTTGGTCGTGCACCAAATACAGCATCAAACAGAACATCTTGTTGCTGTTGCGACAAAGCGTTCAGCTCAGATTCCTTGACTGCAGAAGCTTTAAGCTGCTTCGCGACTACTTTCTTCAGTCGTGCGCAGCGACTAGACGGCTCGTCGAAAAACAGCAGTTTCTGAACGACAGACAGAACTTCGTCCGCGGTTAGTTGCGCAAGATTATTCGGTGCCAAATTGATTTTGTTATCGATTTTCAAATGTCTAAATCTGTGCAACCAGCCGAGAACATGCGCACGCTTATCTTTCAAGCATATAGATCCTATCATCAGATGCTTTAATGACAATTTTTCGTATTAAACCCTTTCCTATTGTCATCTCTTTAGCTATGGTAGAGATTCAATATTTCGTGCGGGCTTTTTTATGGTTGCCGTCCAAGAGCTTGAAGATTTTGCTGCGCAGAGCGATAACGACAGCGTTATCACGACTGGCTCAACGTGGGCTGCCATCTGGCATATGTCCTGGCCTTCGCTCGTGCAGATGTTGGCGATCGCATGCGCGAGTTTCACTGATATGTGGGTCGCAGGTCGGTTAGGCAGCGAAATACAAGCTGCTATCGGAGTTGGCGGGCAGATCTGGTTTTTCATGATCATGTTGGCAGTCGCTCTGTCAGCCGGTGCGACCGCTATTGTGAGCCGTTACTGGGGCGCAGGCGACATCGCAAAGGCGACTGAAGCAGCGAGGCAATCACTCGTATTCGGATTGATTTTCGGAGTCGTTTCAGCGTCACTCGGTTTCGTTCTCGCACGACCATTTTTCCATCTGCTTGGTGCGTCTCCACGAGTCGAACAACTCGGTTGGGACTACATGCAATGGGACATCTGGTCTCAAATTCCATTCACGTTGTTGTGGATCACAAATTCAATTTTCCGGGCGAAAGGCAATGCCAGAACGCCGATGGCAATTTGGATTCTGATGGTAACGATGACGATCACGCTCGACTTCGTGTTGTGTTTGAATCCACTGCATCTCGGCATCAAAGGTTTCGGAATCGCCTGGGACATTGCAGGCGCAATCGGAACTTCCATCGCGTTGTTCATTTTGAGCAAATCAGAAATTGGTGATTGCTTGAATCCAAAATTGCTCATGCAAACAGGATTCGACAAAGAGTGGATCATGCGTCTCTTGAAGATTGGCATTCCTGCCTGTATTCAGGACGTTGCATGGGTCGGAGGAAACTTTGTTCTCTTCTTGATCTTTGCTCAGACAAAAGATCCAACGTCGTGTCAGGCGGCTTGGGCTGTTGGTCTCAGATTGGAAGAAATGGTGGCAGGTTTGCCGATACATGCTTTGAGCATGGCGATAGGAACTATCGTTGGCCAAAACCTTGGCGCCAAACAACCTGAGAGAGCCGAAAAAGCAGGCTGGCAAGTCGCAACGATTGGCTGCGCGTTCAACCTTCTTTGCGGGATTCTGATGTACTTCTTCGCGGAGCAAATTGCATCAAAAATGACCACAGACCCGAATGTTGTGCGCGACACGACATCGTATCTGAAAATCATTGGAATATGTGAGCCTTTCGTAGCGGCGTGGATCACGCTGTTCGGCGCGATGCAGGGCGCAGGTTATACAAATTGGCCGATGTGGGCAAGTTGCTTCGTGCTTACTTGCATCAGGTTGCCACTTGCGTATTACTTGACCGTGCAACTCGCATGGGGTCCAAGCGGTACATGGTTTGCGATGTCATCCACAGCGATCTTGATCGGATTGATTGCGGTATGGCGTTTCAAAACCGGTGTTTGGAAATTGCAAAAGGTCTAAAGCTAAGAGCTGGGGCGCATATTCGCTCCGGCTTCTACGTTCAGCTCTGATGCTCCCGAACTAGAGTTTGCGTGTGTCCGCAAAAGGATATTCCCGATTCGAAAGCGTTTGAACTTTTTTGGAAGGACTTACGTATATGTCTATGTGAGTTGAAATGCTCGATGCTGAAACGTAGACTCACGCCCCTTCAACGAGGACTAGTTTATGGCGCGAAAAGGCAGCCTTTTAGATAAGCTCAACTACGACGTTCCAAAAATTCGGCTGTGTTTAGTCAATGAGAATACAAAATCGCGAGTGCCTTTTGCGATTCAGACTCCTATGGACGCGGCTCGGCTGCTAAAACCTTTGCAGCATGCGTCAGAAGAACACTTTGTCAGCGTACATTTGAATGCTCGTAACGAAGTTATAGGCATCCACGAGGTATCGCACGGAACATTGTCATCGAGCCTGGTGCATCCAAGAGAAGTGTTCAAAGCCGCATTGATGGCTAATAGTTACGCCATCATCGTTTGTCACAATCACCCTTCAGGTTCGTCTATCGAACCCAGTAAAGAAGACATCGAGACGACAAAGCAGTTGCTGGGGGCAGGGAAGCTCATGGGCATTGCCGTTGTCGACCACTTAATTTTGAGTCCATCAGATATGAACGATGTCTACAGTCTGCGCGAACATTTGCCCCACCTCTGGCACAGATGAGCCCAGGATTTGGCGGCGATTCGTTAAGAGCCAGTCAGATTCACGCGAAACCTTCATTACAAAGCGAAATTGCAACAGCCGTTTCATTTAAAATCACTAGTGCGAAAGGAGCTTAGCAATGGTCAAAAGACGCGAATCAGTACCGGTCAGAGTTGGAAACGCCGTTATCGGTGGACGGGCGCCAGTTCTCGTTCAATCGATGACTAACACCCCGACTGAAGACCACGAAGCGACAGCGAATCAGATTCGAGACCTGGCTCTGGCTGGCTCAGAAATAGTCAGAATTACAGTCAACACACGCGAAGCCGCCAAAGCGTTGCCGCGGATTGTGAGCGAGCTAGAAAAAATCGGGCTGAACGTCCCAATCGTTGGCGATTTTCATTACAACGGACATTTGCTTCTGACCGAATATCCTGACTGCGCGCGCTTGCTTGCTAAGTATCGAATCAATCCTGGCAACGTCGGTCGCGGAGAGCGACATGATGAATTCTTCAAGCAAATGATCGACGCGGCGCTCAAATGGGACAAGCCTGTAAGAATCGGCGTTAACTGGGGTTCGCTCGACCAAGATTTGCTCGCCAAAATGATGGATGACAATGCAAAGCAATCCGAACCCAAAGATTCGCACGAGATTTTGATCGAAGCGATTGTGGAGAGCGCAATTCAGTCAGCCGCAATGGCAGAACGCTACGGTCTTGCCCGCGAAAAAATTATTCTCAGCGCGAAAGTATCTGAAGTGCCAGATATGATTGAAGTTTATCGTCGTTTGTCTAAGCGCTCGAATCATGCACTTCACCTCGGTCTGACCGAAGCTGGAATGGGCATGAAAGGGACTGTTGCATCAGCAGCCGCTTTGTCAGTTTTGCTGATGGACGGAATCGGCGATACGATTCGAGTCAGCCTGACGCCAAAACCTGGTGCCAGCCGTACAGAAGAAGTCGAAATTTGTCAGCAGATTCTTCAGTCCATCGGGCTTCGTTCATTTACTGCACAAGTGACAGCCTGCCCAGGTTGTGGACGAACAACAAGCACGCTCTTCCAAGAAATGGCAGAAGATATTCAGACTTATTTGCTTGAACAACGCCCGGTCTGGCAGAAAGAATATCCAGGTGCAGAAGAATTGAAAGTTGCTGTAATGGGTTGCATCGTTAATGGACCCGGTGAATCAAAACACGCAAACATTGGTATTTCGCTGCCTGGCACTGGCGAAGATCCCAAAGCACCAGTCTACGTGGACGGACAGCATGTCACCACCCTTAGTGGCGCAAATATCGTGCCGGAATTTATTGGCATGCTTGAAAATTATGTCAAGTCAAAATTTGCATCACCGGCAGCGACTAAGAAATAAAGACGGTCGCCTACCCAAACGCCATTGGCGTAACGAGCTACAGCTTTAACGAGCTACGCTTTATCGAGCTAAAGCATTTTCGAGCTACAGCATTTTCGAGCTATAGGTTAACGAGCCACGGCATCAACCATCAAACCCTTCGAAGGCACAGTCTTCTTCTCGTTTTGATTATCTGGCACCGGAGTCCAGGGCGACTGCATTCGATCCAAAGTTGCACCGATCATATTCGGAACTTCTCGCACGACAATTACGTTCCGGACACGACCAACAGTGTACACACGTCCTTCGGCGCCAATCATAAGTTTCGGCGGCTCATCGAACGTTTGAGGAAATAGCTTGTCCAAATCTTCCTTGGACATGCCGCGCAGTATTTCTTTGATGTCCTTAGTTTGCACTTCCCGCAAGTGCCCCACAGCCTTGTTTACGTCAGTCATCGATTTGAAGACTTGGTCGGCAGATTCTACCGGCTTAGATTTCAAACCAGTTTCGTCTCGCAGAACGGCGAATTTCCCATCAGAAAGAACAGATTTGTAGACCCTATCGTCTACTCGCACTTCGTTCTCGCCGGGCTTTATTTTCAGCATCTTCGAAGTTGGATCTTCGATGGGAGGGCGCTTTATGAACGGTTTGTTTTCATCAGTAACCATGCGAGTTGCTTCGACTCTCATAACTTTTGTCGCGAAGCGCTTCCCGGCATACATGGTGCTGGCAAATGCAGCATTTTCCGAAGCGTTTTCGATTGCCTCAGAAAGTGACATTTTATGGCCCGTTGCAGTTGATCGAAGTGCGTAATCTGCCACGCCAGCAGCGGCGCCACCGATCGACTGCGCTGCAAAAGATTCGTACGTGTTGACTCCGAGCTTCGGATTATAGCCATTCGCGGGGAAAGTTCCGTATTCAAAAGGCATTAGTTTGTTCGAAACACCTTTCATTATTCCAAAATTCACTGCACCAGCAGCGGTATTACCAAGCCTATCGCGCCAAAAATGTTCGCTATCAACTGGATGGAACAATCCATCATAGACTGCGCCTTTGACGGCAAAATATGCGGGATTGTAATCTGTAGCGAATTTCTCGACTGCCTTTTTCGAAATAGTTGATGCGATTAAATCAGACTTGGTAGCTACCGCAACGCCTTTATCAACAATCGTGCTGGCGACCAAATACGGCGCAAGACATCCGATACCACCCGCGATGCTCTGAACCGCCCAATTGATTGTCCAGGGAGTTTCAGATGTGGGTGCGTCCATGAACTTTGTCTGAGAGACGGCACTTGAATCCCAGCCCGACTTCTCGACCCATTGAGCAAGACTTGTTACGGGACCCTGCACTCCGTTATAGAGGAAAGCCTTTCCTGCAATCTCAAAAGTATTTTTGACGGCGGAGATTGTACTACTGCTCGCAGATGCGAGTGACTTTTCGATTGATGGTTCTTCATGCGGTCGAACACCTGGACCAACGTTCAGAGCCTGAGCGGGGGAAAGTTCAGCCAGAATATCTTTGAACTTGCTGGAGCCCGCTTGAAGGTCTGAGTCAGGCGCATGAGATATTTTGTCGGACGAAAACGGCAGTGAGTCCAAAAGACCAACCTCAGAAGAATCCGTAAAGTAAAAGTGTTTGAGAAGTTTGTTGAGCATGAATCTACAGACAGCTCATTACCAAATCCGTACTTCCGTCTAAGGCGTGGTTGATTTGCAGTCTGCGCCAAATCCGTACTCAGCAGTACATTCAGCTTATTGAGAATCATTGTCTTATTGAGAATGAGGTGAGAATGGGCTAATCACCCCTATCCGCTGACCAGCGAAGGGTTTGTAGATACAACGGATATCCAACTTGACGAAATTGAACTGGATGGTGTAACTTCGTCTTAGGCGCTAATTGAGAATCCTTCTCATAGCTTAAATTTGGGAATCGAACTTACCACTTTCTCTGTGGCGGTCTTCTATTGACCGTCTAATGGACTTTTGCACAACGAGGTACGGCATGAACAGAAATTCTATAAACGAAGAAGCGGTGCAAGAGCAAAATCGCAAGGACCGTGCGCCACTAGCGTCGGCGCAATACCTGGGATTTTATATCCCTGGACAGAGAGTGGTATTGAACAGAGTAGCAACCAGCTCAGGGTCACCAAATGTAGTGGCATGCGAGGTTGCGCACTTGTTCGAGCATGAAGAACGCCATCCTCGTTGATCGACAGCGCAGCACCAAAGATACTCAATAGTTCTAGTAAGTTTTCTCTCCCCTCAAATAACCCAATACGAAAATGCCCGCCGAAACTAAAATCGGCGGGCATTTTTTATTGTTGGTTCGAAGACCTAGTTGTTTTCGTGCAACTTACGAACTTCTTCAGTGATCTTTGGCACAACTTCCATCACATCACCGACGACACCATAGTTGGCGTATTTGAAAATTGGAGCTTCGGGGTCTTTGTTGATTGCAACAATCACTTTCGAAGACGACATGCCAGCAAGGTGCTGAATTGCGCCCGAAATACCAACAGCGATGTAGAGTTGCGGACTGACAGTCTTTCCAGTTTGTCCGACCTGATGTCCATGATCGATCCAACCAGCGTCTACAACCGCGCGGCTTGCACCGAGTGCAGCACCGAGCGCATCGCAGAGACCTTGAAGCACTGGCCAGTTTTCTGGTCCTTTGATGCCTCTGCCACCAGATACGACGATTGCAGCTTCGCTGAGTTCAACCTTTTGACCTTCAGCAGCGTGAGTTTCAACAACTTTAGCACGGACCTTTTCTGGCTTGACTGCTAGCTCTTCGACAGCAGCCTGATGACCGGCATCAGCATCTGATGTTGGGAACACATTTGGGCGCAGAGTGACGAAAGCGAGTGGTGAATTGAACTCAAACACTCCAAGTGTTTTACCGGAGTACATAGGCTTAACAGCTTCGATACCAGCTCCGCCTTTTCTCAATTCGCTCACGTCGGAAACGAGGGGCGCATCCAATCTTGCAGAAACGCGTGGAATCAAATCTTTGGCGAGAGCAGTGACTGAAGCAAAAACATATTTTGGATCTGCCTTCTTAACAGCTTCCGTCAACGCTGCAGCATAGGCTTCGGTTGAATAAGTAGCGAAATCTGCGCCTTCTACAACGAAGATTTTGCCTGGTTTGTATTTACCGACTTCGGCAGCGGCGCTCTTTGCGCCTTCGCCGACTATGACCGCAGTTACTGGCTCACCGCCAGCCTGGCGAACAGCTTCAGACAACGCTTCAAGACTTGGCTTGCGAATCTGACCGTTGCGCTGTTCGATGAAAACTAAAATACCTTGTGACATTTCTTTCTCCTAGATAGCGCTTAGATTACGCGAGCTTCGCTGCGCAAGAGTTGAACGAGTGTTTTGGCTTGAGTGGTGGCATCGCCTTCGATGACTTTGCCTGATGGACGTGCTGGCGGAGTCATCATCTCTTTCAATTTGACTTTGCGCGCATCGCCACCGACTTTGCCTTTGACACCGAGAGCGGTGGCATCTTTGACGACAATTTCTTTCTTACGAGCAGCCATCACGCCTTTGATGGATGAATAACGTGGCTCGTTCAAACCCTTCTGCGCGCTGAATACAGCAGGCAGCGAGCCTTCAACGATATCGTGTGCGCCTTCGACTTCGCGCTCAGCTTTGAATTTGCCACCGTCGATTTCGAGCTTCATCAAAACAGTTGTTTGAGGCAAGTCGAGCAGTTCAGCGAGAATGGAAGGAACCTGGTTGTTGTCTCCGCCTACGCCTTGTTGTCCGCAGAGAACGACATCGTAGCCACCATCTTTGATGGCAGCAGCGAGCACTTTGCCAGTGCTCAGAGGGTCCAAGTTTTTGAAGTCGTCGTCTTTCAAATGGATTGCTGAATCGATTCCGCGAGCCAGTGAATCGCGAATTACGTCGGTGCACTCGTCACCGCCCATAGAGATTACGACAGTTTCGCCACCCTGCTTTTCTTTGATTCTAAGCGCTTCTTCTACGGCAAATTCATCGTAAGGGCTAGTGATGAAACGAACACCAGCGAGGTCGATGTTTGTTTTGTCGGCGCCGACAACGATTTTTGCTTCCGTGTCAGGCACGGCTTTTACACACACAGCAATCTTCAAGGACTTTCCTCCTACATTTCACGTCAAAAGATTATAAATAGGCGCACTAAAGATCCCGAAATCTTTACCACATTCCTTAATTAGGATGAGCCTGCAATCAGGTTTTCGAGCGCAGTTGAAAAGCGCTCTCAAAGCGCGCGCTGCCAAGAGATTCAAAAATCTTGCGCAATCAGTGCAGCCAATTTTGAACATAAGCCACCGGCTCTCGCGAGAGGCGATAGTGTTAGAGCAGCTCTTCCCTGCTGTTATTTTGAGTCGTCTCGATAATTACCGTGCCACCATCACCGTTCGACTTGTCGCCCGGTTCAATCACGACCTTCGCTACCGCAGTGTTTCCAGGCTGCGCCTCTTCGATCACAACACCGGCTCCCACAGTTCCATTCCGTTTTGGATAGCTAAGAATGCCGTTATCAGAGAGATAGCACTTCTCCTGATCGCACCACGCGATCTGCTCGACCAGTTCGTCTGGATCATCGACGACAGTAATCAAATCCAGCTCCGCTTCAGTCAAAAAGCCGCGGCGGATAACATCGGTGCGAAGCCAATCCAAAAGCGGATTCCAGAACTTCGAGTCAACGAGAAAGAGTGGAAAATGTTTGATGCGTCGGGTCTGAATCAAAGTCAGCGCTTCAAACAATTCGTCCAGTGAACCAAAGCCGCCCGGCATGATGATGAATGCCATTGCATATTTGACAAACATCAGTTTGCGGACAAAGAAGTATTTGAAGTCGACTGAGACGGTCTGATGACGGTTACCTTGTTGCTCGCGCGGCAACTGGATGTTCAGCCCTATTGAAGTTCCGCCGGCAGCTAGAGCACCTTTGTTACCCGCCTCCATGATGCCTGGTCCACCGCCTGTGATGACAGCGAAACCACGCTCTGCGCACTTGCGAGCGATCACTTCTGCGAGTTTGTACTCCTCCGAGTCGGGCGTGCTGCGCGCTGAACCGAACATAGAAACAGCCGGTCCAATCTTCGAAAGTTCATCAAATCCCTCAACCAGCTCCGCCATAATTCTGAAAATCCGCCACGTATCGCGTGCCGTCATTTCATCTAGAACAAACTGAGTTTCCGACATATTGTTTTCCTCGACTTTTCGAGTTCCTTCTTTTAGCCCGCCAGGAACACTTGCAGCGCATGACTCTCAGGGATCATTCCGGTTTTGATTGAGTCTTCTAAGCGAGTCAAATCCAATCGCTTTTCAATCAATCGCTCGAGAGGGATCTTGGAAATTCTCTTGAGATCTTTTTCTATCATAAACTCCTTTTGCTTCATTTCGCCTGCCACTCTGCGAACTAATTCGTTCATCGGCAATTCTCGGCGAACCACTCCGGGAGGGGTGGGAAGGTCATGATTGAACTTCTCGCACAGGCTTTTCATCAAAATCCATTTTGAAATCATCGTCTGCATTGTCGCGATGATCGGCATGGCGCTCTGGCGTGTGAGAAGCTCCTCGGCACTGGCGAGTGCATCGCGTCCTTTGCCGGCAAGCCAGAAATCCGCCAGTGCGAAAACATGAGAGTGATAGGGGCTGAGCTGAACGACAGTCTGATAGGTAATGTGATTGCCAGGAAGGGTGTGAATCGCTGCTTTCTCGATTTCAGCGGAGATCTGTCGCAAATTCGCTTCGGTACCATCTAACAAATAAGTAACTGCCTGATCTTCAATGGTGGCATTATGGCGCTTCGCTTCTTTTCGACACCAGGTATTCAAAACAGCGTTCGGGCTGCCGACGTAGAACTTCTGCTTTTCGAACCGCTCGATTTCTGCGTGCTTCTGAACAGCTTTAGTCGTCTTCAAAGTTTGATCGAGATTGAACGGACAAGCGAAAATCACATAAGTGTTGGGAGCCACCGTAGCGAGCGTCTTCTCCAGATCGTCCAGCATTTTGTCTTTGCCTTTCGCATCCGTATCAGCTTTGGCTGTGTCATCGCCCCCTTTGGAGCGCTTTTTCGTGAACAACTCACACCGATCGATCAAGACGACTTTGTTTCCAGGACCAAAAGGGAGAGTGCCTGATGCATCGATGATTTCTTGCAGCGGTGGATTGTCCAGACGCAAAAAATTCACCGAAGCCCAATTGGGATCGACGAGCTGCTCGCGCAACTCTTGCACGCGCCTCGACAATTCGAACTCTTCATCACCAGCGATGATAGTTACGGGCACATTTACCTCTAAGCGATGCCGCTTGCTTTCGGCTTGATTCGCTCGCCTGTCGCAATAAAGTAACTACGCTTTGCAATGGATGCTGCGAGATCGCCCATGCGCTCGAGGAAGCGTCCACCGAACAGGAACTGCGCGCGCATCTGCGCTCTGGCAGCGTCTTGAGAGCCGAGATCTGAGAGCAGTTTTTTGGAGAGCACGTCATCGAAGTAATTTACTTCAGCATCGCGCTGCAAAATTTCTCGTGCTTTATCTGAGGAATTCGTGATGTAGCAAAGTAGTACTTCTTGAACCATCTTGTGCACCACAGCGGCCATTTCGGGCAGCTCAGGCGGAATTTCGAGGTTATCTTCGCGCGCCCACGAACCAATTTTTGCTACGCGATTGGCGTGGTCGGCCATGCGTTCGAATTTCGATGCGATCGATGCGCTGACGAATAATGTACGAATGTCTTTTTCTGGCAAGGCATCACGCTCAAGCAAAAGATCGAGACACTTCTCCTCAATCTCAGTGTGCATGCGATTGATAGCAACTTCTTGCTCCTCGATGATACTCATGTCGGCAGCGGGATCTTTTCTGAGCATGCGAAGCATTTCTTCGACGGTTCGATCAACCAATCGGCCCATCGTCAGAACATCTTCTTTGAAAAGCATAATTGCTTCGGCTTTCAATTCAACACTCCTTAGTTACTTTCCCGGCTTTGTCTTTCGCCAGGTGTATTCAATCTATATCCTGATCTATGCACGGTTTCCAGAAGTTCGGGATTCTTGGGATCGGCTTCCAATTTCTGTCTCAGCCAACGGACATGCACGGCGACTGTTTTCACATCACCAGCAAAATCCGCGCCCCAGACTTGATTAAGCAAACTCTCAGTCGAAAGTGTTTTGCCTGCATTTTGCATCAATGTTCTGAGCAAACTGAATTCTTTCGGAGAAAGATCAACCGCCTTTCCATGCCAGATTACAGTCTTTGCTTCATCGTCCAGAAGAAGTTCGCCAATTTGAATGCGAGAACTCTTACCACTGCTTTTTCCGGCACGGCGAAGCAGTGCTTGAACCCGAGCGAGCAATTCGATTGCACTGAATGGTTTGGCTAGATAGTCATCAGCGCCGGCACTTAAACCTGTCGCAACATCAGCCGGACTGGACCTTCCAGTCAGCATCAAAATAGGAACATCGGAGGATCGCGATCGAATCAACTTACAAATTTCTGGACCGATCATGTCCGGCAACATCCAATCAAGTATCACCAGGGATGGTGACAATTGATCGAATTTAGCCAACGCATCGGCTCCACGATTGCATGCCGTAACAGAGAATCCATGCCGTTTGAGATTGAATTCTAATGTCTCGATGATCGTAGCGTCATCGTCGACAAGCATAACTTTTTGCGCAACTGTACTCATGCTTCAATCTCGACGACGTGCACCAGCGTTTTGCGGCGCTGGAAATTCTAATTGAAAGACGGAGCCGCGCCCCTCTTCCGATATCACAGATATCTTAGCACCGTGCAAATCAGCAATGTGCTTCACTATTGATAATCCAAGTCCGGTACTACCACGCGATGCAGCACGGTCGATGCGGTAGAAACGCTGGAAGATTTTGGGGATTTCCTGAGCCGGCATGCCGATGCCAGTGTCTTCGACCGAAAAAATTCCTGGCGCAGTCCCCGATTTGACGGTCACCGAGCCGCCCTCGGCTGTGAACTTGATCGCGTTTTCAACAAGATTTAGAACTACCTGATCCAACTGCTCTTGATTGGCGTAGATATAGAATCCACTATCGATATGCGATTCAACGCGTATATTCTTTTCGCTTGCCTGTTTTTTCGTCGTCTCGATCGCATAGTCAGCACGCGTTTGCAGCGGCACCCAGGCTTTGGCAACTTCACGCCGAGACGCATTTTGCTCGACCGAAAGCAAATCGACAACCAGATGTTGCAGGCGATCTATCTCGGTACTAGCCCGCGACAACATGCGGCGAGCAGTTGCCTCGTCTTCGAGAGCACCACCATCTAGAAGGGTCTCAATCAGAAGTTTCAAATTGGCGATCGGCAGACGCATTTCATGCGATGCCTCAGCAATCCAATTTGCGTCCCGCACAGTATCGGACTTGCGAGGGCTAGATTTATCGCCTAGATTTTCCGCAGCCGGCATCTCGACACGGGCTTGTTTAGCCTGCTCGATGACCACAGGCTCCTGCGGACGCTTAGATTTTTTTGAAAGCTCTTTGGGCTGCTTGTTCGGCATATACAGTCCAAAACGACACGGCGCTAATAGTAACTGATGGTGGGTGAAAAAAATGGAAAGGATTTTTCTATAAAACAACACTTCTTGACGTGAGCTAATTTAAGGATTTAAAGGGGCTACAATCGCCAGACGACGTTATCCAGGAGACTGATTGTGCCACCAGTTACATTGTTGATTTTGGACGGTTGGGGACATAGCACAGAGCGCAAAGGCAACTCGATTCTCGCCTCCCGCACCCCGCACTACAACAATATGTTGGAGAAATTTCCAAATAGCCTCTTGCAAGCTTCAGGTGTACACGTCGGTCTGCCGCCAGGTTTGATGGGCAACTCGGAAGTCGGACATTTGACCATAGGCGCCGGACGCGTTGTTATTCAAAAGCTGACTTTGATCAGCAACACTGTTGCAGATGGCACATTCTTTAAGAATCCCGTTCTCTCACAAGCGGCAGAGTTCGCCAAAGCACCGGGCAAAGCCCTACACATAATTGGATTGGTTAGTGATGGCTGCGTTCACTCCAGCCCTGACCATCTCGATGCCTTGATCGAGCTGGCTAAGCGCGCAGGCGTGAACGAGCTTATTGTTCATCCGATTCTAGATGGACGTGACACGCCGCCGCGCTCAGCGATGCGCTTCATGCGGGAATTGCAGGAGAAGCTGGTTGGCATCGGCAAAATCGGTGTGGTCTGCGGTAGATACTACGCAATGGACCGAGACAGCCGATGGGAGCGTATCGAAAAATACTGGCGCGCACTCGTTCTTGGTGATGCGTTGCCGGCCGAGTCGGCTGTGCAGGCAGTCGAAGAGTCATATGCAAACGGCATAAGCGATGAATTTTGCTTGCCGCGCCTGGTGCACGGTCGCGCCATCCAAGCTGGAGATGCAGTCATCTGCTTCAACTTCAGACCAGACCGAGTTAGACAAATTAGCCGTGCTCTGACTCAGGAAATTTTCGAGCCTTTCAATAGACCGATATCGCCCAAGGTATTTTATGGATGCATGACCGAATACGACTCGTCGCTGAATTTGCCAGTTGCATTCAATCCGTCACAGCTCCCATCACAAGACATCGATAACACACTACCTGAGTGGTTTTCATGTCATCACCAGGAGCAGTTCCACTTAGCTGAAACTGAAAAATATGCGCATGTCACTTATTTCCTCAATGGTGGCAGAGAAGAGCCTTGCGAAGGGGAAGAGCGACAACTGGTTCCATCTTTGAAGATCGCTACTTACGATCTGGCACCGCAAATGCAAACGCCGCAAGTTTGCGAGATTGCATGTCAATCAATCACGTCGGGCAAGTATCCATTTATCGTATTGAACTTCGCCAATCCTGATATGGTCGGTCACACAGGCATGCTCGACGCCGCTGTACAAGCCGTTGAATCAGTCGATGAAGCTTTCGGAATGCTGCTGCAAGCGACAAGCGAAGCACGTGGTTCGCTCGTAATTACCGCTGACCACGGAAATTGCGAACAGATGATCGATTTGAGAACGGGCGAACCGCACACTGCGCACACCACTAATCCGGTACCGTTGGTGGTGGCAGACTTCCAGCCCACGGATCATTTGGGCTTGAAAAGCGGCACCAAATTAAGTGACGGCGGGTTAGCCGACGTGGCTCCTACAATTTTGCAGTTGATGCAAATGGAAAAACCGCGTCAGATGACCGGCATTTCTTTGTTTAAAAGATAAACAGCGAATAATACGTCAACGATTTTTACGAGACGCGCAGCATTGATGTGTTGCGCGTCTCTTTACAATGCACACCACCTCAAGCAGCGCGCGCTTTGTCGGCATTTGGTGCATCAAAAACTCGTCTATCTGTAAGCGATCATGTCTATATCGAAAAGGCGCAAGGATGCCCGTTGTAACCGTTACTTAGCTTCAGCGAAGCAAGCCAAGCGGTTTGACTCGGGTTCATTTAAATGTATAATTGCGGCCGTTCCAGAGTTGGCAAAAAGTTACTAGTTTGCCTTTCGATTAACAGGAAATGTCTTAGGCAAAGAAGGAGACGATCACGCTTTATGACTTCTAAATTCCAAACTATCGCCCTTGCAGCGGCAAGCTTCGCACTCGTAGCTTCATTGGCAGCTTGTGGTGGTTCTTCAGAAACATCAACAACATCAACCACAACAGGCACTTCAACGCCTGATGCAACATCAACTTCGACAACAACTACCACCACCACTGGTGCTCCAGGCGCAGCTCCAGCTGGCGGCGCAACCACAACCACCAGCACTACAACTACTCCTTAGTTCTGTTGCTGCGGTAGTCTGAAAAGTCAGATTTCTAAGCCACTCTTTGGTTTCCAAGGAGTGGCTTTGCACATTCCACTATAATTTGAAGAATATGCGGTTAGGGTTTTGGGTCCGAGAATAATTGGAAATAACGGAATGCACGTGATGAAAGCGGTACGTCGGAATAATTCAAATTCGAGCAAAGCACTTGGTTTGTGCTTGCTCACAGCAATGTTTGCCTCGGGTGCAAATACAGCGGCTCGCGCCCAGATGCCCAGCAACGTGGTGCCAGGTGGCGTCGAGCAGACTCAAGTGATTCCGAACCAGCAACAGATGGTGTTGCCACCACAAGCTACGCCACCGATGCCAAATCCACTTTCGTTTCTCGACATAGCAGACGGATCGTTTGGAAAACTCGACCTGGCGATAGATGACGTGCATCTGCAAGGCTCGTCGATCGACAAAATGCACATCATCGCGAACAACCTCGACATGAAAACCGGCACGCTGAAAGGATTGACGATAAACGTCAACGGCGGACACTTTCCGATGTTCGTTTTCGATCAGTTGGTAATAAATTCCCTCGGAGACATGGCCTTCGACCCTAACCAGATGAAGAACGATAAGGTGATTCAGTTCAAAACGCCTATCGATGCGGAAGTTTCAGCGACCATCTCACAACAGAGCTTGAACGCTTATTTGAGTAATCCACAAACGCTTGAAAAGCTCTCGGTCACCGCCGGCAAGAAAATCGGTGCGCTGGCCAGTTTGCTTGGTGGTAATGCCTCCAGCTTTGGTATCACTCTCAATGGTGCGAATGTGGTGCTACAGAAAAACAATCGTGTGTCACTTACAACAGAAGCAAACGTAGCTATGGGACCAGGTGGCGGCATGGCGCTACCTCTGGAACTGACAGCTCAGTTGGGGCTCGAGAATGGTTGGATCGCCCTCAGCGACACGCACTTGAACGCAAACGGCAGCGAAATTTCGCCTTCCCTATCCGAGATGCTCGTAAAGAAGGTGAATGGTCTGGCGGGTTGGGGTGGTAAGTCGGATGATATTCACTTCAGCTTCACCGATTTGAAAGTGGTGCCAAACAAACTTTTCACGCTCAAAGGCACTGCCAAAATAGCTCGTCTGAGATTCGGACAACAGTTTCCTGCAGCACAATAAAACTGCCGATATACTTTAGGGATGTTGAGCGGTTATATTTGTTGCAGGAATCGTGATTTAGAAAGTGAGTGGGAATGTTTCGTCGGCGGGATAATCGGCAGTGGGACCAACTCAGACCGATAAAGTTCACACGGCACTTCACTAAGAATGCTGATGGCTCGGTGCTTGCCGAGTTTGGCGATACCAAACTTTTTTGCACAGCAAAAATCGAAGAGCGCGTGCCTGCCTTCCTAATCGGCAAGGGCGAGGGCTGGATTACCGCTGAATATTCGCTTTTGCCGGGTTCAACGCTGGTTCGGTCGACTCGCGAAGTGACCAGAGGACAACCATCTGGGCGCACAAGCGAGATTCAGCGCCTGATCGGACGTTGTATGCGCGCTATCGTCGACCGTCGAGCCCTCGGAGAGCGGACAATCACGTTGGATTGCGACGTTCTGCAAGCTGATGGCGGCACACGAGTTACGGCTATCAGTGCGGGTTTCCTCGCTCTGTACGATGCGCTTTTGAAGCTGCGCAAGCAAGGCGTTTGGGATGAACTGCCAATCGAAGAGCACATGGCAGCGGTCAGTATTTGCCAGGTAAACAATCAACTACTGCTGGATCCCAATTACCATGAGGATTCACAGGCAGAGATGGACAGCAACATCGTCCTTACCGAATCTGGAAAAGTGCTGGAGTTGCAGATTACAGCCGAATCCAAACCATTCGACAACAACAAAGTGCCTGACCTGATGAACCTTGCAGAAAAAGGCGTGAAAGAAATTATCGCCATGCAACACGCAGCGTTGAAGCAGCGTTAGTAACTTAAAATTGCGAACAATTTCGTCGCATAAAGTTTCTCTACATTCTATTGAGATCACGACGCCACATGGCTTACAGCATGTGGGTTTCAGCTAAGCTCTCCATAGAAGCTAAAATTTATGTTCCTGGCTTCTGACAACAGCTACGGTACGCTTACACTTTAGAGGTCAAGAGCGTAATTCGTAGAACAAGGGCGTCACGATCATAGATGGTAAGCACTGATTTCAATCCATTCAAAACCGCGTTCAGCGACGTTACGGTGAGCAAAATCATCGTGTCGTGGTGGAGAGTCTTCTGGCGCATTCAAAAGATTCAGGGATGGAAAGCTGCACTCAGAGTTTTCCCGATCGTCTGGATGATCATCTACGCGGTACGAGGATTCTCGCGCCACCACTTGCAAGAGTTCGACAGGATGAAAACATCTGTCGACGATAAAGAAGCAGATGCGCTCACAAGCGCAGAGTATGAAGAGCTGCGCAATTTGGGGCGCCGCCTCTGCAAAGACTTGAATGCGTTGGGACCGACCTTCATCAAAATCGGTCAAACACTTTCCACGCGAGCCGATCTCGTGCCGCTGCCAGCGATGTTGGAGTTGGCTGTACTGCAGGAGAATGTAGAAACATTCCCGACAGCTCTGGCAAAAGAGATCATCGAACGCGAACTCGGTGGCAAACCAGAAGAACTGTACGCGAACTTTGATTCCACGCCGATTGCCGCGGCAAGCTTGTCTCAAGCATATCGAGCGATCTTGAAAGATGGTCGAGACGTAGTCGTCAAAGTACAAAGACCAGGACTACCAGCCATTATCGCGTCAGACGTGCAAGTGCTCGCCGCTGTCGCCGATGAAGTGATGAACTATCCGAATCTTTGCCGACACACAGACTGGCCGGGTGTTGTAGAAGAATTCGCTCGCACCACTTTCGAGGAAATCGATTACATTCGCGAAGGCAGAAACGCAGATCGTTTCCGTCACAACTTCCGCAATTTCGATCACATCTGCATTCCACGCATCGTGTGGAAATTGACTGGTCGTCGCGTTCTCACTATCGAATATATCGCAGGTGTTCGCATCAACGACGTCGAAGCGATCGAGAAAGCCGGCATGACTCCAGATGAAGTGACTCGTATCGGTGCAGATTTCTACTTGCGCCAACTGCTCGAAGATGGCTTCTTCCATGCGGATCCGCATCCGGGCAACATGCGTTTGATGCCGGATGGCCGTATTGGCATCTTCGATTTTGGTATGGTCGGAAGATTGACTCCGGAATTGAAGCAACATTTAGTCAATGCGCTCGTACACGTGATTCAGCGCGACTACCGCAGTCTCATTGATGACTTCGTAGGCATGGGTTTCTTGAATGAAGACGTCGATCGCGAAGGTTTATTCGCCGACCTGTCACCCATAGTCGACACTCGATTTGCGGAAGGCATGAGCAAAGTGCGTTTCAGAAAGATGCTTTTCGACTTTTCGGAAGTCTGCTATCGCTATCCTTTCCGCTTGCCGACTGACTTTACGTACGTCATGCGTGCGCTGCTAACACTTGAAGGTGTTGCACTGTCTATCAATCCGGATTTCAACTTTATCGATGCAGCGATGCCTTTCGCGCAACGACTTGTACTCAAGAATAACGCCATCATCGGCAATGCCATCATGAAAGAAGTCTTCACTGATGGAAGATTCAATCCCGGTGCGGCTTTCGGCTTGATCAAGGCGGCCGCGAAACTGACAAGTCTGGTGTAGAAACGGTCTAAGTGATCGAATACTAATCAGAGATTTCGTTGCGAAGCATTGCAGATCCTTGATCACTCTTCATACTGATGTAATAATTCGAGTTGCGTTTTAACACGGAAGTCCGGCAGCACCCTATGGTGGAATCACCACTGAGGGCGGCGCGAAACGATTAATTCGACTGGAGTTTTTGGTAAACAGGCATATCATAGGTCTTGAGCCAACTTCAGATGGGCTCGCTAGGCACTTGAGAGATCTCGGGAATCCAGACGTCTCCCTAAGGATAGGTAACGCAGAGAAATATGGCGCTCAGCTTATCAGCTAATCACAGCGGACATTCTGTAGACACTTGTGTACATTGCTCGACAGCGCTCGAGATAACGGCTAGATTTTGTGGCGAATGCGGCACACCGCACAACAAGCGCCACGGGGCACATTTAGCAGCAGTAGAGAATAAAAGTTTCGCGCAGTCATTTGCGGCGCACAGAACACCGGGTCCAATGCTACAGTCGGCAGAGCATGCCAGCGGACCGAAGACTCAATTGTTGCACCGCGCTCCGCAGAAGGCGCCAAGCTTCGTCAAACCGAAGACAGACGTGCCAAAGGAGCTCAAAGAAGAGCTAGCCAAACTGATTGTTCTTCTTGCTCGAGAACGCATGTTCCTTTATATGCACTGTGGAATTTTCCTCTGCGCCAATCTGTTTGGTTTCTATGTGGCGATGCGCTGCTACAACGGATTTATCGGCGATGAGATGAGCAAACTGATGATGGCCATGACGCCACTCCTCTTCATCAACGCAGTCGCACTGGCTGGCCTTTCACCCATCAAAGGCACCAAGCGCGAAATTGCCAGACTGAAAGAAAAACTGACCTACGTAAAGTTCCAAATCGAATATCGCAACGTATTCTAAAAGCGCGAGTGGCGCTGTTAGAGTACTGCTGGTGTCATATGTGGTGCGGCGTGAGCGAACGTCCTAGTTTTCAGCGTAGGCTTCAAGTGGTGGACAACTGCAGATCAAATTGCGATCACCGTGGGTGTTGTTGATTCTGCCGATTGGAACCCAGAACTTGTGCTCTTTAAGCCAGGGCAAAGGATATGCTGCTTTCTCACGAGAGTAGGAGTGCTTCCAATTATCGCCCACAACTTCGTGGGTGGGGTGTGGTGCGTTTTTCAAGACGTTGTCTGTCTTATCCGCCTTGCCGTCACGGATCTCCTGGATTTCGCGGCGAATGTTTATCAACGCGTCGCAGAAGCGATCGAGTTCGGCTTTATCTTCAGACTCAGTAGGCTCGATCATCAGTGTTCCAGCCACTGGGAATGAAACCGTCGGAGCGTGGAAACCATAATCCATCAAGCGCTTCGCGATGTCTTCCACTTCAATGCCGTCTTTCTTGAACTCGCGCATGTCGACAATCATTTCGTGGGCGCAACGACCGTTTCTGCCTTGATACAAAATCGTGAAGTGTTCTTCCAAGCGCGCTTTCATGTAGTTGGCATTGAGAATAGCGATCTTGGTGGATAAGGTAGAACCTTCTTCGCCGAGAAGCATCAGATAACCGTACGAGATAAGGAGGATGCTGGCACTACCCCAGGGAGCCGCAGAAACGGCATGGATAGCTTTCTCGCCACCGCATTTAACAACAGGGTGTGATGGCAGATATGGTGCCAACTTCTCATTGACGCAGATCGGCCCCATGCCAGGTCCACCTCCGCCGTGCGGGATGGCAAATGTCTTGTGCAAATTGATGTGATTGACGTCAGCTCCGATCAAAGCTGGGTTGGTCAAGCCTACTTGCGCGTTCATGTTGGCTCCGTCCATGTACACGAGCCCACCATGCTTGTGCACGGTGTCGCACACTTCTTTGATGCTTTCCTCGTAAATTCCATGAGTGGACGGATACGTGACCATCAAGCAAGCCAGCTCATTTTTGTGTTGCTCAGCCTTGCTCTTCAAATCGTCGACATCGATGTTTCCATTCGCATCGCTTTTCACTACAACTACTTTCATACCAGCGAACACAGCACTGGCAGGGTTGGTGCCGTGCGCAGAGGCCGGAATCAGAGCGACAGTACGATGTTTGTCGCCGCGGTCTTTGTGATAGGCCATGATCACCATCAAGCCCGCATACTCGCCCTGAGCACCAGAGTTCGGCTGCAACGAGCAAGCTGCAAAACCTGTGATTTTGCACAGCATGTTTTCGAGCTCGAGAATAACTTGGTGATAACCATGCGCTTGTTCAGAGGGAACGAAAGGATGCAGATAAGAAAAACCAGCGAAGCTAACGGGGATCATTTCGCTCGCCGCATTCAGTTTCATTGTGCAGGAGCCCAGCGAAATCATCGATGTATTGAGCGCCAGGTCTTTGTTTTCCAGCGATTTCAAATAACGCATCATCTTCGTTTCCGAGTGGTGCGAATTAAAGACTGGATGAGTGAGATAAGGCGAAGTGCGTTTCAACGACGGCGCAATCTGTTCTGCACCATGCTTATGTTCCGGCTTGGGAGCGCTCTTTCCGACAACTTCAGCAAACGCTGAGACGATATCGTCTACATCTTTTGGTGCCGTAGTTTCATCCAGAGACACACCGACGCTTCCATCAGCGAAGTAACGGAAGTTGATTTCCTTGGCTTCTGATGCCGATTTCAACTTGCTTTGAAATTGAGCATCCTTTTTCGCCGGTAAAATGTGCAAGGTGTCGAAGAACGATTTATTGCTTTGTTTAAAACCGAGCTCCTCCAACTGTTCGCTGAGGCAAACGGCTTGTTTATGCACCTTTGCTGCAATCCCCTTCAATCCCGAAGGTCCGTGATAGACCGCATACATCGCAGCGATGTTTGCCAATAGCGCTTGTGCAGTGCAGATGTTAGAGGTCGCATTCTCGCGGCGAATGTGCTGTTCACGCGTTTGCAACGCCATCCGGTATGCTTGATTGCCATGCGAGTCAATTGAGACGCCGATGATGCGTCCTGGCATGACGCGCTTGTAACTTTCTTTTGTCGCGAAGAAGGCCGCGTGTGGTCCACCGTAACCGAGCGGAACACCGAAACGTTGAGCGGACCCGACGCAAACTTGCGCACCCATTTCGCCGGGCGATTTGAGCAGCGTCAAAGCGAGAAGATCCGAGACAAGCACTACCTTCATGCCGGCTTTGTGCGCTTTTTCAATCCACTGCGTGTAGTCTTCGGCAGTCCCGTCACCGTCTGGATATTGAAGGATGGCGCCGAAGTAGCCATTCGCGAAATCGAAATCATGTAGATCAGCAACATGCATCTCAATGCCTAGAGGTGCAGAACGCGTTGTCAGAACATCGATATTTTGCGGAAAAAGTTTGTTCGAGACAAAAAACTTGGTCTTGTGTTTTTCGTCGTCTTCTCTTGAATGAAACAGCATCGTCATCGCCTCAGCAGAGGCGGTCGCTTCGTCCAACAACGACGCGTTGGCAATTTCCATACCGGTCAAATCGCAAACCATCGTCTGGAAATTTAAAAGCGATTCCAGACGCCCCTGTGCCATCTCAGCTTGATACGGCGTGTACTGCGTGTACCAACCGGGATTTTCGAAAAGATTGCGTAGAATCACAGGTGGTGTCAGGGTGTTGTAGTAGCCCATGCCGATGAAACTGCGGAAAATTTTGTTCTTTCTCGACAGCTTTCTTGTATGGTTGAGATACTGATACTCATTCATCGCTTCGGGCAGCCCGAGCGCGCCTTTCGTGCGGATTGATTCGGGAACGACAGAACTGATAAATTCATCGAGCGACGTACCGCCTACAACGGATAACATCTCGGCAATTTCTCGCTCGCTTGGTCCGATGTGTCTGGCAGCAAACCCAGCCGGCACGACTGATCGGTGCGCATGCTGATCGGCTGCGCGATCGCTTTTGGCTTTCTCTTGAATCATCAACTTTTCCATTTGCTCTTCGGCCCCCTTACAAATTCAATTCGGTATAAGCCATTAGTGTTCGAAAATATTGTGCCAACCGCCAAGGTCCATATCGCAAACGATAGGAAGGGCGAGGAATAGTCTTTCTGCCAGGTGCAGGCGGTCTTCGCGGTCGAGAAGATATCGCAGTTTCGTTTGCAACGCGTGCAAATTGCGCACATCGTTAGCTGCATATTCGAGTTGAGAATCAGTCAAATCAGCTTTAGCCCAATCGCTCGATTGATCAGACTTATCCATTTCCAGATGCAAAAGCTCTCTCGTCAAATCCTTCAGACTGTGGCGATCGGTGTAAGTGCGCACAAGCTTGGAGGCAATCTTAGTACACCAGATCGGATTCACAGTGGCGTTCAAATAATGCTTCATCACAGCGACGTCGAAACGAGCGAAGTGAAAGAGCTTAGTTACATTCGGCGCTTCCATCAGCTTCTTCAAATTTGAATTCTGTCTTGGAAGGTCGCTTAAATGTTGAAAGCGAACGAAGGTAACAAGCCCTTCGTCGTCGCAAAGTTGCACCAGACACAAGCGATCTCTTGGAACGATCAAGCCGCGAGTTTCGGTATCGACGGCAATTACAGACTTGCTCAGATAATGGTTGAGGCGCTCCTCAGGCAGATCTCGCTCGAACAATTCCGGCTTACGTTTTACCACTGCCTCTGTCGACACTTTCGTCTCCTTGTGTAGCTGCGAGTTTGATTGCGTATCTGCAATCGAAACGTCGTGGCGCTTTCTCAGCAACCTTCCTTCTGTCGGTAATTATAATGCCTTGGGAAGGCGCTTACAGCGCTCATTTCAAGTTATAAAGCGACCTTAAGCAATCAATAGCAATTGGCAACTTTATACGTCGTCAGCGCAGTAAGCATCGCGCAGCAATTCGCATAGATGCTTAACTTTCACATCCAAATTGCGGTTTTTGACCCCTGCCTTAATTTGCAACATACAGCCGGGATTTGTCGTAACAAGCGTATCTGCGCCTGTCTCTGCAATGAAGTCCATTTTTCGCTCGAGCACATCCATACTCATATCCGTGTGCAGCAAATTGTATATACCAGCACTTCCGCAGCAGTGCTCCGACTCGCGCAACGGAATGAGTTCGATTTTATTCTCGCCTGAAGCGCCGGCGTTGGCATCAACAGCGAGATCCATCAATAGTTTCTGCGGAGCTTCTCGCACGCCCTGAGCATGCGCTAAATGACAAGCCGCATGATAGGCGATTTTAGTTTTGGAGACGCGCGTCGCGGAATCTTTGCGCTCGAATTCGTGCTTTGCTAACTCTTCAGTGATGTCAACGATTCTCGATGAAAATGCAGCAGCTCGCTCCGCATACTCTTTGTCTGAGTGGAGAAACTCTCCGTACTGTTTCATCATTGCGCCGCATCCCGCCGAAGTGACGACGATCGGTCCCTCTGTTTTTTCAAGGAAACGAATGTTTTGCTTTGCGAGGTCGAGCATGATGTCAGTCTCACCTGCGTGCGCGGCGAGAGCACCACAACAAGTCTGCTCAGGCACTTCCACTACGCTGCCCTGCGCTTTCAACAGATCGATGGAGGCATGATTGACCGAATTGTAAAAAACATCCATAACGCACCCAGCAAACAGTTGCACGAGATTGCGTTTCTCGCCTGAGCGCCAGGATTTTTGCGGCAAAGGCTTGAATGACGGAATTTCCGGAAGCAAAGCTTCAGCCTGCCACGCACGAAAGAATAGCTTCTGAAGCGGGTTTGACGGCTCTCTGGCGTTAATCAAATTTTGGTCGACTGAAACTCCGGCGAGAGAGCGCAGGAAGTTAGCACCATTCAAGTTCTGCCAGATCAAAAGTAATCGAGCAAAGAGATGCAAACGCGGATAATTCGGCAGCAAATGTTTGAAGCCAAAACGCATCGCAAATCGCTGGTAACCAGGTTTTCGTTTAGACAAATGCGGCCGAGCTTGATCCAGAATGTGCTCGTATTTGACACCAGAAGGGCATGCAGTCTGGCATCCTAAACACCCCAGACAGGAGTCGATGTGCTCTGCTAGACGCCCCTCCAGGGGCAGTTTTCCTTCATTCCATTGAGCCAGAAGATATATTCTTCCGCGGGGCGATTCCATCTCTCGCCCCGTTGCTAGATAGGTGGGACAGGCCGGCAAACACAACCCGCAATGGATACACGAGTCCAACAATTGCTTGTCGATGAGACCGGTGCTTGTATCTATTAGGCTGGAAGTATCAGATGACATCGTATGTTCAGGATAGCTTTATCACTAAAGGACTGCCAGTGGATTTAAGCAGCGAGCTGGATCGAATTTGTCTTTTAGAGAAGCTTTAATTTGCGTCAGCTTCTTTAGATCCGTGCCAACGGTATCCACTCTATATTCTATTGGTCCAGACAAAAGCGCCACCGTATTCGGTGCATCCGTAAATTCTCGCAAAGACTTAGCCATGTCCGAATGAGTCGTAGCATCGAGTGAAATTATTTGAAAACGTCCAGTCGATGGGCGGAATTGGAATGCGGCTTTATCTTTTTGCTTCCACCATTTGGAAAGAATCGAACGCGCCTGGGATACGGAGACAGACATTTCAATTCGTGGAAACAGAAGATGCGAGCACAGCTCCAGCAATCGATCGGCGTCTTCGGAATTTAGTTCCAGCTCAGATGAGTCCTTATTTTTGAAGTGACAGATTTGCGGCACTAGCTCCTTCAACAATTCCTCGTGTCCCGAGACTCGCACTAACAGCCCGCATGCTTGCCAGGTCGTAGCTAATTTGCTCAGATTCTCATTGAGCCGCGTGGATTTTTTCAGCATTCCTAAATCCAGCAGTTCACAAGAAACTAGCGAAAGATCTGCCTTGATCAAATCATTTGCCAGGGTAATCAATTCATCTGGCTGATTCGCTTGAAACAGTAAAGTCGCACTTCGTTCGGGACTGGCATAAAGGCGCAGGTGAGCAACATGAGGAATTCCCAGAGTTGCACGAGAGCCAACGAACAGCTTGGTTGTGTCATATCCAGTCACGTTCTTCACAACAATGCCGCCCGTCTTTATTGCAGCACCACCACCGGTGACAACTTCCAGTCCCAAAACATTATCGCGAATGGTTCCGAAACCATGTTCAAGCAATCCAGCATAGCCGCAATTGATCAAGTCGAGCAGTATGGCATCAGAAGATGCGGCGACGGGAAACCATTGCCCAAAACCTTGAAGGTACTGATTCAACGCTCCGATAGTGATTCCAGTTTGCACTGATACCACCAAATCTTGCGCCTCGTGCCGCAATATTTTGTTCATCGGTTTCAGATCCACAAACACATATTGTGATGCAAGATCACTCTCCACGGGCAACGCTTGTGGCTCTCCGCAAAGCAAATTGATACCGGATGAAGCGCACTCATCAATAATCGAAATCAACCCATCCACGCTCGAGACAGAGATATGCTTCCATCTCAGGTTCTCGTTGCCATTCGAACTTGCCACCACAGACGCACCATTGATCGGTGTGACAAATTTTTCTGACAGGCTTGTCGGGCTAGATTGCATGACGTTTTCTGTACCTATGACACATATCCGATTGCGAACAGAAAGCTGATTTTGCTACGGTTAGGACGTTCAAACATTTATTCCCTTGAGATCAGCGACGTGCCAGACGCAATGACAAGAAATCTCGTCCTCGTTTCAGGATACTACGGCTTCGCCAACCTGGGTGATGAAGCTATTCTCGAAGAAATTACCAACGAGCTTAAAAAGCTGGTCGAACCAGAGCAGATCGTCATCCTTTCAAACAATCCCGAACAAACGAGCAAGGTGTTCGGGGTTCAAGCAATAAACAGATGGAAGCTTTCCGAATTCATTCAACTGCTTCCGCGGACAAAGCTGTTCATCAGCGGTGGCGGCGGGCTTTTTCAAGACGCAACCGGTTTCAAATCAGCGATCTTTTATGGCACGCAGATGATCGTTGCAAAAAAGCATGGTTGCAAAGTCGCTGTATATGCGCAAGGCGTAGGTCCTCTCCGCGGGATGATCGCGACCAAGATGGCAAAGACCGCCTTTGCTAGAGCCGATGAAATTCTCGTGCGCGATAAAGATTCGAAGGATTTGCTATCGATCTGGAAAGTTCAAAGCAAGCTTACGGCAGACCCTGTGTGGTGTCTCGAGCAAACAAGCATCCCACTTGAAGCAGATAAACAAATCCAAGCACTGCGAGAACGACCGGGATTAACAGTCGGTCTGTCATTGCGAACCTCACACAATTTCGGCGACACGCACCGTGAGAGGCTCCTTGATGTGCTGGAGCAAAGCCTGCCGACTGATGCCAAATTACTTCTGTTGCCGCTGCAAAGCGACCAGGATATGGAGCCGTTATCGAAGTTTGCTGAAGCCTGGAAAGCAAAAAATCGCACTGCGGAGTTTCTAAAAACCGACGAGATGCAGCGCCCGAGTCAGTGGATAGCAGTGTTAGCCCAATTGGATATGCTCGTTGCGATGAGACTGCACGCGCTGATTATGAGCCTGAAGAGCGGCGTGCCGTCGATCGGTATCGCTTACGACCCTAAAGTGAAACATGTCCTGAATCAGTTTCAGCAGCCAATCTTAATTCTCAGCCAGAACAGCGAAGATACTGAAAAGTGGCTGCCTACGGTGCAAAACGCAGTTGCCACGCGCACAGAACTTGCTGATAAAGCGAGGCAAGAGGCGGAACGTGCCAAAACGATGGCTTGCCAGAACTTCGAAACGTTAGCTAGAATTCTAGAACATGCAAAGTGATCTTCTGGATTCGTTGTCAGCGGCCCGGTTGGAAGTTCACATTCCTTACGGCACCGCTTATAATGTCCACATTGTCAGCCACATATAAACAACGTCAAAAAGTCCTTGGTTATCCCGTCGATACTGTCGACGAGCCACTTGCGCTGGAGATAATCGAAGAGGCGTGGAACCAGAAACGTGGTCTTCATGTTGTGACGCTGAACGCTGAGATGGTGGTTGCCTCTCAGCAAGATCAGGCTCTCGACAGAATTATCCGACATGCTCACTTGATTGTTCCAGATGGCTCGGGAGTCGTATGGGCTTTAAGACTGGCTGGACATGAGGCAAATCGTTTGCCGGGCATCGAATTAGCCAATGCAGCTTTGGGATTGGCAACACGAAAAGGTGCCCGTGTAGCGCTTGTCGGCGGCAAAACCGAAGTGCTTGAAAAAATCAAAACCATTCTGCCGACCCTGCATCCAGGTCTGAACATCGTTTACACCCACAATGGATATTTCTCGCTCGACGACGAAGACAAGTTGGTCGATGAAATCGCTGAATCCAAGCCAGATTTGTTGCTTGTGGCGCTAGGTGTTCCGAAACAAGAATACTTTATAGATCGCTGGAATCACGCTCTACCAACCACGGTGATGGTCGGTGTGGGCGGCAGTTTCGATGTCTGGGCAGGAAATGTCAAACGTGCGCCTGCAGCATTCCGCAAGATACATTGTGAATGGTTATACAGACTAATGGCTGAGCCCTGGCGCTTCAAGCGCATGAGCGCAGCTTTGCCGTCGTTTGCGATGCAAGTTTTGCAAGAATTGGCGCAGAACAAACTGACCGACAAGAAGCACGGCGAGAAGGTTCGCCCAGGCAGACAACCGAAACCCCACGATAAGTCGAAAGAAAAATCGAAGGACAACAAATAGCCCAAGAAGCGCTCTGGCTCTCGGGTCAGACAGTAGAAACGTCTTCAGTGAAAGATGTTCCATTGCGTTCGCTTGCTCATCTAGGTGACGCTGTCTTCCACCTCTTCGAGCGAGAGCGTGAGGTTACCAGGGCACATTCTGCAAACCAGATGCACAAACGCGCCCGTGTGAAAGCCACGCAGCAAGCAGAGCTGCTGCAGATTCTCGTGCCTCATCTGACCGAAGAAGAGTCGGACATCGTCAGGCGCGCAAGGAACATGAAAGCTACCGGCTTTAGAAAAGTCGATCAGAATAGCTATCGCCACGCCACCGCTTTCGAGGCGCTGCTCGGTTTTCTCTATCTGACAAATTTCGAGCGCATGAAACAACTTCTACGAATGACTGAGCAGCCGCAAATTTAATCCTATTTCCGGTTTTTGGATCAGAATCTTAAGGATAGGTTGTCGATGGTCAAATCAGCTCAAAACCGATGCTAACTTAGGTTTAGGAGAGGATTCTCCGCCGTTTCCCATCGCCCATAAGAGAACCATTGCAAGCTTTAGGCATGAAGTCGGAAGACATATACAGTTGCCTCGTCGAGCACTCCGCAGACGGCATGGTCGTTAGCGACGCAAAAGGCGTTATCACTGCTTGCAATCCAGCCTTCATAAAACTGCTTGGACGCATTGAGGCAGACATAGTTGGTCGTAAGCTCGACTCGTTGATCGAAGACGCGCCAGATAGACATGACGGACACCATCCACCAAGTGATACCGCCGTTGGTGGCCCGAAAGTGGAAGTCGATAAGTTCGCTCCACACACCAAAGTAATCGTTTGCAAAAATGGAAATTTGCCACTGCCGGTCGCCACTATTCCTATCAAATCTGGCGTTGCTGAAAGTGGCAGTTCGCTGACAATCATTTACGTAGTGCAGGCGAACACAGTGCAACAGGCTCAGACCGAGTTTGTAAGCACAGTCAGCCACGAGCTGCGCACCCCGTTGACTAGTATCAAAGGATTCGCTGACACCATCCTTCGCGCCGGCGATCGGTTGGACTTGAGCCAGCAGCGAAGATATGTCGGCATCATCAAAGATCAAGCAGACCGTCTCACTCGTCTGGTTGAAGACTTGCTGGCTGTTTCAAGATTGGAATCGAAGCGAATGCAACTGACAATTCGCGCAATCGATTTGAATGGAGCAATTGCACGCGTTCATCGCAATCTCTCAGACAAGGCCAAAGAGCATCGCATCATCATTCGTGTGCCAAATGGTCTGCCACCAGTTTGGGCAGATGCAGATAGACTCGAACAAATTTTGACGAACTTGATCGATAACGCAATCAAGTACTCGCCACCAAAAACAACCGTGACAGTGACGGCTCGCGACAATTCAGAGATGATTGAATTCAGCGTTTCCGATCAGGGTGTAGGAATTCCACAAGAACATTTGGGACAGATTTTTACCAAATTCAGTCGCCTGGACAATCCACTCGTGCGACAGACAGAGGGTACTGGTCTCGGGCTATACATCACGCGTTCTCTGGTTCTAGCGCTTGGCGGCAACATCAAAGTCGCCAGCTCGAACGAAGGCACCGTTTTCACTGTGCAGTTACCGGCAGCTACACTCGAAGAGCAAGCTGCTAGAGGACGTGACGTATGATGTTACCCACGCCTCAAATTCTCGTCATTCATCAACCTCGTCAAGCTGCTGATTATGCCTCGGTTTTAGAGAAAACTGGGGCTCGTGTCAGTGCTGTCACATCGTTCGAAGAAGCGAATGAACTGCTCTCCTTTCTTCATCCAGATCTGATCATTCTTGCCGCTAACATGCCAGAAGGCGATGGGCGCTTGTACTGCCAACAAATCCGCGCGACACTAGTACACCCGAGACCAGTACTGGTTCTCCTGCACGCATCGACTGACGTGAATGAGCGTATCAGCGCCTTCAGATATGGTGCTGACGACGTGCTTGGAGACCCAATCGACAAAAACGAATTGGCAATTCGCGTTCTTGCTCACTTGCGCAGACGACAAGAAGAGTTTCTCAATCCGCTGACACAGTTGCCTGGACCAAATTTGATCAGACGTATGCTCGAGCAAAGTTTGGTTTCTGATCGCCCGTGGACAGCTATGTCGTGCGACTTGAACAAAATCCGCGTTTACAACGAAACATACGGCGACCTCGCAGGCGACCAGCTTATTAAGGCTCTGGGAGCCATTCTTTCGCACGTCGCAGACGACAATGATTTTGTCGGGCACATCGAGGCTGACGACTTTTTGATGGTCAGCCACGGAGATCATCTGGAACGAAAAGCACAAAAAGTATGTGACCAGTTCGATGAAATAAGCCGCCGCTTCTATCCTCGCGGAGACATCGAAAGAGGCTATCTGATCTCGACTGGACGCGGCGGTATTCGTCGTCGTGTACCGTTGATCTCGATCGCTATTGGTATCGTATCTAGTACCAAGCGTCGGTTCCAAAGTTACGTCGATGTACTGACCACAAGTCGGGACTATCGCTACGCAGCGAAACGAAAATCAGGCTCAGCCTGGCTCAGCGACTCGCAATCGCCAGTTGAACTATCGCCAAATGTTCGCCGCAGTCAGCACCATCCAGACTCGGATAAACTGCCTAGCATTCTCGTTGTCGAACCAGATGGAGCGATGGCTTGTTTGTTGCAAGAAACATTCTTACTTGAAGGCTATGCAGTCGAAGTTACGAGCTCAGCAGATGACGCGTTGGAAATTGCACGAGAACGGCATCCAGACCTGGTTTTACTTGAGTCTCACCTGCCCGACAGACAGATGGATGGCTGGGAATTGTGCCGCGTTCTAAAAGAAGATCAAGAGTTGTGCAACATCTGGATCGTCATGGCGACCTCACATCCGGATCAATCATTAGCACTAGAGTCCGGAGCCGATCTCTACTTGCCGAAACCTTTCGACATGCCTTCATTACTGTCAGAAGTAAGTTATCTTTTACGCTCTGGAATAAGCGCTTAAACAGCGGCGTTAGATACGCAAGCTAAGTTGCGTTCTCTACACTTGCTTGAGAATCCAATCAACAGCTTCCACTATTGATGGTGCTTCGAAATCAGGTTCGACTGGATGTTGATATTGCCCTTTCTGGACTGCAGTACCGTAGCCAGTTGTAACGAGAACGCCCTTGGCGCCACAATTCTGAGCCAATTCAACATCTGTTGCTTTGTCACCGACTACAAATGACCGGCTCGAATCCAGCTCGGGGTGCTCAGAATACGCTTGATGCACCATTCCAGCTTCGGGCTTACGACACTGACATGCAACGTTGTACGGTGCAACGGTTCCTTCCTCTAAATGCGGACAGTAATAAACCGCATCCAAGTGCGCACCACCATTCTCTAAAAGTTTGACAAGCCGTGCGTTCAAATCGTGAATGTGCGATTCCGCATAATAACCACGGGCAGCTCCCGTCTGATTCGTCACGAGAATGGCTGCTACACCGGCTTTGTTCAATTTCTTGATTGCTTCGGCGGCGCCCTCTATCAAATTCAAGTCTTCAAGGTTGCGAATGTAACCAACTTCAACATTGAGAGTTCCATCACGATCCAAAAATACAACTGGCTTCTTATTCATTCACAATTCCTTGCCGCATCCGCATGTAAACAGGCTCTTCGAGCGCACGCATCATCATTTATATCATTGTCGCCGAAATTATTACCATTTGCTACAGTCAATAGGAGACAACTAAAACCCTTGTGTAGACTGCGTTTCCATCAACGGGGTAAATTTTTGTCTGTCGATTAAGTAAACCCTCTATGTTAGGATGAGCTATCGACTTTCTATCCAGTGAGCAGTGAATGAGACTACACGACGACAACGCCTCGTTCCGCTTCAACCAAGCTGGGCTTCGTAAATTTCTTGGCGACCTCGAGTGCGAGATTATGGAGCTGGTTTGGAAAAAAGCGGCACCAACAGTGACAGTACGCGAAATCTACGATGTCCTTCGGCATGAGCGTCAAATTGCTTACACCACAGTCATGACTACTATGGTTAGACTCGCCGAGAAGGGCATGTTGCGCATTGTCGACAAGGCAGGCTTAGCGAATTGCTATGCTCCGGCTGAAACGCGCGAAGAGTTTTTGCAGAACGCAGTTACAAGAGTGCTCGACATCTTCATCAAAGATTTTCCGGATGAAGCGAATGTTTTTCTCGAAGATTACGCTTCCCGCGCAAAGAAACAACCAACGCGCAAGCGCTAAACCGACAAATTTGCGTGCCACTACATTCGGTATCACGCAGATTGGCACGCCTGAGTGGGTTCACGCAGTAAACAGCAATTTGACCCATGATAATGGGATGGAATCACGCTGGCGACTTCTACCCGGCTGGCGCTCGCATCCGAATACATTCTGACTGCCGTGGAATAATGAGGACATCAGCATCTGGAGGTTTGCCAAATGGGATTCTTCAAGAAACTGCGTCAGTTCTTCCAAACCGCATGGCGCTGGCAACGTGGTCGTCAGCAGTCCGGTTACGACAAAATGCTGCTCATGCAGTCGATGTGGCCGCTGCCATTCGATCTGTATCTGCTGCGGTTCCCCACTGGCTCCGAGATAAAGCCGCACAGGGACCCGGTGGAAAGCGGGAGGCACTTTCGCTTGAACATCGTGCTCATACCGGCTGAGGTTGGCGGTGAATTCAACTGTGCAACGCCAATATTCGCAAGCAGTCGGATCAAGTTCTTTCGCTCGGACCTGTGCGAGCACAGCGTATCCAAAGTCGAAGTCGGCACGCGCTATGTGTTGAGCATTGGCTGGCTGTTGCCCGACAAGCCTTTGAGCGCGGGTGCGGATCCGATAGTCAATTGATTTGACGGACAACTAAATCCGACAGAGTCATAAAACAAAAGAGCAGCCCTCTCGAGCTGCTCTCTTTAATTGCTTGGTCTTTGACCTTACATGTTATCTGGAATTGGTGAACCTTCAGGCAACGTTGGAGATGTCTTCTGGTGTCTTTCCGATCTTCCTGATGTGTAGTGTCTTTCGTCGATGACCGTTGGCTCAACTTGGAACAAGTTCAAGTCACGTGGTCCTTCTACACGACCGATTTCTTC
>DATNPZ010000004.1:0-240683 GCA_036702965.1 Drouetiella sp. | reverse complement strand
CACCGCTGGTGATAGCAGCGACATGGTGGCAAATGGTCCAACGATAAAGTGGGGGTCGAGAAAGCTCGAGTGGCAAAAGGTTTTCGCTCGCTCTTTAGCAGAGGCTGCAAAAAGTGCCGTAAATGTCGCTGCCGGCATGGAGGAATACGTTGGTTCCTATCAGGACACAGCTAAAAATACTCCCGCTCAGCGGGCTCGTCTCTGGTTCATCGGCAACTATCCTCTTCTCGGCGCTCTAGCTGCTGGTTTTGATTTGATTGAAGATGCAGCAATTTGCAACCGCATGAACGTATCTATCGCCGCAATCAATGCAAGTCAACGCGAAATTTACATCAATCCTGCCGCAGGCATGAGCGAAGAAGAATGTAAGTTCACGATGGCGCATGAGTTTCTGCATGTCGGTCTTGAGCACCAGAAACGCCGTCGAGGACGTGACCCGGAACTCTGGAATGTTGCTTGTGACTACGTGATCAATGATTGGTTGATCCAGATGGGAATTGGGAATATGCCGCAGCGAGCTTTGCTGCATGACCTTTCTTTGCGCGGAATGTCGGCGGAAGAAATCTACGATCGCATACGCGTTGATTTGCGCCGTGCAAGAAAGCTGCAAACGTTGAGAGGAAATAATGGACATGGGCACGGTGACATGCTCGAAGGTCCAATTCCAGAATGGTGGTGCTCTGGCGAAGGCACTACACTCGATGCCTTTTACCGAAATGCTTTGGCGGGAGGATTGGAGTCTCACCTACGCATCCAGCGTGGCACCATTCCTGCCGGACTGGTAGAGGAAATTCAGGCTCTCTCGCAGCCGCCCATCAACTGGGATGTCGAACTTGCGCGATGGTTCGATCACCATTTTCCTCCCCTGGAAAAGCGGCGCACTTATGCGCGACCCAGTCGCAGGCAAGCCAGTACTCCAGATATCGCCAGACCTCATTACGTCAAACCGGAGGAGGACACATCGAGAACATTTGGTGTCGTGCTCGATACGTCAGGTTCTATGGATCGCAGATTGCTCGCACAAAGCTTGGGTGCGATTGCCAGTTACAGCGCTTCTCGCGACGTGCCTTTTGCTCGAGTGATTTTCTGCGATGCGTATGCGTACGACCGTGGCTACATGGCACCAGATGAAATCGCGGGTCGTGTTGAAGTGCGCGGTCGTGGTGGCACCATACTGCAACCGGGGATCGATTTGATTGAGTATGCTCACGATTTTCCCAAAAACGGTCCGATACTGATAATTACTGACGGAAGGTGCGATGACTATCTGCGCGTTCGCAACGAGCATGCGTATTTAATTCCAAAATGGTCTCACTTACCATTCGTGCCGAAGGGAAAAGTGTTTTATATGGAGTAGACTCGTTCTGGTGAGGCATCGTTTGATTTCGCCAGGCGCTTATCTACAGATGATTGAAACCTGCCGAATGCTGCGAGTGTTTCCTCGAGTAGAGTAAGCATACGTGTCACGTGCTGAGTTCAACGGTTGTTAAGTTATTTGTCTTGAATTCAAGATACTTGATGTCGAGGAATGTGGTATAGTTAGTTCAGCAACCTTAAGAGGAGGGGCTATGAAAAAGAATATTGCTTTGGTTCAAAAGGCTCGGGCGCCTCATATGGTCGGCGATGGACTCCCTGTTCGCAATGTCTTCTCATATACAGATCTAGGCAAACGTGAGTTAAGTCCATTTTTGATGCTCGACTATGGAATGCCCTCGCAGTTCAAACCAACTGAAGAGATTTTGGGTGTTGGAATGCATCCACATAGAGGTTTTGAAACGGTGACGTTTGCGTTTCAAGGACGATTGCAGCATCGTGATACCGCCGGTAATCATGGCGAAATTGGACCTGGCGATGTGCAATGGATGACCGCCGGTTCAGGCGTTTTACATGAAGAGTTGCACGCTAAGTCTTTCCGAGAAACTGGTGGCACTTTGCAAATGTTGCAACTCTGGGTCAATCTACCCGCGGCCTTGAAGATGAAAGCGCCGAAGTATCAAACATTGGAAAGTAGCACCATTCCTGTCATCAAAGTTGGCGATGCGACCGTCCGAATAGTTGCTGGTGCGCTCGACGGAACCACCGGTCCTGCTGAAACGAACACTCCAATCAATCTTTGGGACTTCCAATTGGGGAGCGGTTCGACAACGTTCACAGTGCCTGAAAACTATACGACTTCAATTTTCGTGATGGAAGGCAAAGTCACCGTTAATGGTGGCAGGTCTGTTGAAGCACCAACTCTCGTTCTTTTCGAAAATGAAGGTACCGAGATTCTTGTTGAAGCGACAGAGGCAAGTAGATTTGTCGTTATGAATGGCGAACCTATTGATGAGCCGGTGGTCGGATACGGTCCATTCGTCATGAATACGCAAGAGGAAATCGCTCAGGCAATGAGAGACTACTCGGCCGGAAAGTTCGCTGGAGCGCGGCGCTAAACCGTGCGGGCTTCTTACATCTTCGGCTGAATGACGGAGTTTTGCGAAGCGACTTCTAAAACGCGAAATAAAGGGGCAAATTCAGGAAAAGAATTTGCCTCTTCGTGTACGCTATTGCTGTCATGACTCAAGCTACCGTTCCTGATACCAGCCTTAACGACGCCGCCTGGCGAAGAATCTGTGGCGACACACCATTGCTCGCGGAAATCGAGACGCAGG
The DNA here is from genome assembly GCA_036702965.1 of Drouetiella sp. Classification (GTDB taxonomy): domain Bacteria; phylum Cyanobacteriota; class Vampirovibrionia; order Obscuribacterales; family Obscuribacteraceae; genus PALSA-1081. The sequence continues at coordinate 238,032 of DATNPZ010000004.1, read as the reverse complement.
GCTATTCCTATATCAACGCGAAATCATTGAAAACGATCGGTCAACGCGAACCACGCTTGATGGCTAAGTTGGATAGCCTATCCGATCGTCCGAAAGTTTTTGAAGAGCACTCGCTCAACATTCTTCCTTCGGAGCGCGGCACGTATATCGTCTTTCGCGATGTGAAGAATCTCAGTTACTACTCGATGCCTTCGCAAGTTCAAAGCGTTCCACCTGAACAGCATATCTCCCGCGTGGAGCTGGAAAGTTTTGATTCCATTCCAAAGACCTCGACTTACACAGAATTTCAAGCGATCGATGTGGCATATTTGTCTGGCTTACTGACGGATTTTTGCGCTGTTGGCGAATTGCAGTTGACCACGAGAGGACGAATGAGTTCGGGTGAGTTTGATCTTGTACTGCCAGATATTGCTCACACCGTGCGGATAAAAAATGCTCAAATTGAAATTGACTCCGCTTACGAAGGTTCGCTTGGGATTCCCCTGATAGAAGCAAAAACCGGATTCCGTGCTGATTTCAACGTTCGCCAACTGCAATATCCTTACCTTTTCCTTTCTTCAGTTTCTCAGAAGAAAATATTGCCAATCTTACTTTCATATTCGAATGGGCAGTATCAGTTAAGTCAGTTCGAAGTTGGCGATCAATTCGGTGCACTGTCCTTGGTGCAGCAGAGTTACTTTGTAATCAATGAGCCTTCTGTCGTTAGTGTCGAATTGGAGCGATTGATCCGCTCAATTCCGGTTGAGCCAGAACCCTTGGATGCCCCATTACCGCAGGCGAATGACCTGAATAAAGTGATTGACGTCATCTGTCTGATCGAACAGGGCGTGTCGGAACTTCAAGACATAACCGAGACATTAGGCGTTGTTGAACGCCAGGCATACTACTACGGCGATGCCGCACGCTATCTGGGATATGTTGGTGCAAAGCGCGCCATCACTGAGGACGGAATTGCGCTTGCCAGAGAAAAATCGAGACTCGGTCGGGTACTGTTGCTTTTGCGCAAAATGCTAACGCGCCCCGTCATGCGGGATTCGATCTTACTGCTGGAGTCGCGCGGCTTTTCTATCGACGCTATTGAGTCCGATGATCTCGCTAACATCATCCGCACTCATCGCACTGACTTAACCGGTGACACGATTGTTCGTCGTGCCTCCACAGTCAGGAATTGGCTTCGTTGGCTCCTTACTTGCTGCGCGTTTAACTAAGCTGACATCCGCAAGTCGCATCGTACCAGTATGATTATTTTTGAGTACCGGCTGGCGACAGATCCGAAATCTGCTCATGCCCTTGCATCGATATCTTCGTTAGAATTTTTGCTTAAAGATCGAATTGTTCAAGTCAACCATACGAATTCTGCTGTCATCGTAAGTGCGGAAGTAAAAGCGCTGTTGTTGCTGCTGTTGCTGTTGTTCTTGCTGCTCTTGTTGCTCTTGCTCGGCTTGTTGCTCTTTGGTATCGAGTCTGGTGCCAGCATAGCAAGGCAAATTCAATGCTCCGGTTCGTTCTGCTGCGAGTTCCAGTGGGATGGAAAGCAGCTCTTCAGAATGCACCGTAACTTGGATTTCCTCTGCGCTCTTACCTTTATAGACGCCTTTGTTTGGCGGAACGTCCTGATAATTTCTGCCAATTGCAACTTTGACGAAGTTCTCGCCGACCACGCAATTATTCGTTGGATCGACTCCAACCCATCCCATTGAGGGGAAATAGATTTCGACCCACGCGTGAGTTTGAGTGTATCCGCGCAATCTTTGACGGTCTGGATGCAGGTATCCGCTGACATACCGCGCTGGAATGTTCAACACTCTAGCCATGCCGATCATCAAATGAGTGAAGTCCTGACAAACGCCGCGACCGTGCGCAAGAATTTCAGTTATAGAGCTGGATGCATCGGTCACGCTTTTTTGATAAACGAATTTTTCGTCAATCAATCGCAGGAGCGACATAACAACTGCGCCAAGTTTGATTGGTCCTCGACCTGTATTTTTCGGAATTGCCTGTTCCGCCAACTCGCGAAGTTGCGGGCAGTCAACAATTTTTCCGCCGAACAACAAGAAGTCGCAGAAGGTGAAGTCGAAGTTCGCATCACGAATCCAGATATCGGGAAGAGCTTCCAATCGAGTGTTGCGAGCATCAGTCTGCACGATACTGTTTGCGATGATTTGAATTTGACTGTGCATCGCGTTAATCGAAAACGCGTGAATGGTGTTGCCGAGCCAGTCGAAGTAGCTCTTTACGGCAGTGGCAGGTCCGATATCCAGCCCGAAAGAAAGGCGATGTTGATACTGCTCTTGCAGCGGTGCCATGCGCAATTCCATTACTGATTCGTTGATGTAATCAGCGTAGTTCAAATCTGTGGTGTGTGTGATTGATAGCAGCATTTTTTGTTAGTGGAGGAAGTATGCGTTTTCGATGGCGTTTGATGCCTCGGAAATGCTGGCTTGTAGTTTGCTTATGAACGGTTTCAGTCTGTCGCCGGCTAATTCGCTAATTTCGGCATATTCAAGGCGTGCGGCTAGGCGTCCAAGAATACGTTCGCAAGCATCGGTATCAGTTGTGTGAACTGAACCAGCGATACCGGCGATTGCTTCCTTCGCTGCTCTGATTGAGTACCGCACGTTACGCGGCGATTCCGCATCGAGTAATAAGAATGCAGCCAGGTTGAGCGGATCGAGATCCCCAATATATTTGCGCTGGTAAGCTTCAATCGAACAGCAGCTTCGCAGAACGCCCATCCACTGAATATTTCTCAGTGGCGTTTCGCAGAAATCACCTGACGATTGCAAAATATCAAAATTGGTATCAACGATTCTACAAATCATGTCAGCACGTTCGAGATATTTTGCTAGTTGGATAAATTGCCAACTTTGCGAATGCGGCAACGTTTGATCCGACACTCCCTGGAAGAGCAGCGAGCCCATAATAACCGAGTGGAAAACTTCTTCTGGTGATTCGTCGAAGCGCTGTTTAACGTCGTCTCCGAGCAGTGACCAATAGAGCGTGTTCAATGTCTCCCACATCTCTAACGAGATGTTTTCGCGAATACTGCGCGCGTTTTCTCTTGCCTTGGTCAACGCTGAAATCAGACTGCGATTACTTTCGCTGGTCATAAATCCAGATACATGTTGACCGATAAGCGGCTTACCGGCTGCGATTGTCTCTTGCACTTCAGCTCGCTGATCCAATCGCAAGATGCGCAATACGCCAAGCCACTGCTTCTCTTGCATGTCTTGTTCGAGCTCACCAAGGTCAATGAGCATGTGCGAATTGACTAGAACGATTCGCGCAATATGCTCTGCACGTTCAACATAACGGCTCATCCAATACATCGATTCCGCAACGCGAGACAACATCGGTCTGCCGCGACTTGCCGCTGGTTGTACAAGCGAGCTGTGAACGATTCGCGCCGCGATGCGTCGTGACGATCCTCGAGGAATTGCCGCGATTTTGTTTGTCGGCTCGAGTTCTGGTTCGAGTTCGGTTTCGTTGAAGTCGGTATCTGGTTGTGTAGTCATAGTCAGCGCGCATCCTCCACGACCCAGGTGTCTTTACTGCCACCACCTTGTGAGCTGTTAACGACTAAACTTCCTTCTTCGAGTGCGACCCGCGTTAGTCCGCCTTGCATGACCATCGGCTTTTGCCCGTAAAGAATATATGGACGCAAGTCGATTCGTCGTCCTTCAAAGTGATCGCCGACAAGACTTGGATGTTGACTGAGTTCAACGATTGGTTGCGCAATGAAGTTTCGTGGATCAGTTTTGATTTTCGCTGCGAAATCGTCGCGTTCATCTTTAGTTGATTTGTGTCCCATCAACATTCCGTAGCCGCCACTACCATTGGTGTTCTTCACTACAAGCTTGTCGAGATTTTCGAGCACGTAGCTCAAGTCACTTTTATCCTGACAGTTGTATGTTTCTACGTTGTTCAAGATTGGTTCTTGTGAAAGGTAGAACTTGATCATCGCCGGAACGTAAGGGTAGACAGCTTTGTCATCGCTGACGCCCGTTCCGACTGCGTTTGCCAACGCTACGTTTCCGCATCTATAAACGGTCATCAATCCTGGAACACCAAGAATGCTGTCGCCACGGAAGCAGAGCGGATCTAAAAAGTCATCATCAAGTCGTCGGTAGATCACGTCTACACGACGCAATCCAGCGGTTGTTCTCATGTAGACAAAGTGATTGTCCACAATCAAATCTTTTCCTTCGACGAGCTGTACACCCATTTGTCGTGCCAGGAAGCTGTGCTCGTAGTACGCAGAGTTGTAGATTCCAGGTGTGAGAACAACGATTGTCGGGTCGTCTACTCTGAATTGAGCAAGTTCTTTCAGGCACTGCAAAAGATTGTATGGATAGTCTTCGACCGGTCTGACTCGATAGCTGGCGAACAACGCTGGGAAGACGCGCTTCATGATGGCGCGATTTTCCAAAACATAACTGACACCACTAGGAGTGCGTCCGTTATCTTCGAGTACCAGATAATTTCCATCTTTGTCGCGGATTAAGTCGGTTCCGCAGACATGAATGTAAACGTCATTTGGAACGTTTACGTGAAGCATTTCGCGTCTGAACATCTGCGCTGAGTAAATTAGCTCAGGCGGAACAATTCCTTCTCGCAAAATGCGCTGTTCGTGATAGACGTCGTGGCAGAACATGTTCAATGCAGTGATGCGCTGCTCCAATCCACGCTCTATGACTTGCCACTCAGACGCAGGCACGATTCTCGGTACCAGGTCGAATGGGAAGATGCGTTCGACGCCCGTGTCGTCGTTGTATACCGTGAATGTGATGCCCTGGTTGCGGAACGAGAGGTCCGCCATACGTCTGCGACGCTGGAACGCCGAGTTGCTCAACTCTGCCAGTTGACCGAAAACAGACTCATAATGAGCACGAGGAGTACTTGATGCTTCGAACATCTCGTCGAAGATGCCGTTCAATTGATACTGGTCAAACATGCCAGCGTTTCCTCTTTGCTATCCCTGGCAAACGCCAGCCTTCCTCAATGATACTGGGATTGCCGTACCTTGCAAGGGTTCTTAGCATTGTATAACGACCGGTCGCCAGTTGGCATCCAGGCAGGCGTCTGTACTACACTTGTTCTATGAATTTATCGCTGAGAAGAATTTTGCGGAAAGCCGTTTCAACTCTTGGAGTGTTACGGTACGGTCTTGTCGTTTTCCTCTTGCAAACACTAGTTAGCGCACAAACTTCGGGTGCTAAAGACGCTGCCACTGCGAGCGGTGGCATAACGCCATTTACGCAAACTGTTGACGCAATCAAAGCTGCGCTACCAAATGGTGAGTTTGCACTTCCTAACAGACCGTTTGAGCCGCATCCTGAGCGTTTGGTGCGGCGAAAGGTCTCCCGCAAATACGTGTCTACTCGAAACGCTGTTTCTGGACCTTTTACTGATTACCACGATTTCAAAACGAGGGGAATTACCATCGCTCCCGTCACTGTTGTTTCGTATGAAGTGCGTGACCTTCCAAGCGTGCGTATTGAAATGCCGCAAGAGTACGAAGAAGAGTTAGTACATGCAAACGAGCCTGGCTCGGTTTTTTCTCCGCTGCGACAACGGCTGCAAGTTGCTGATGTTCCGCAGCTTATCGATGAGTTACCAAATCCACTTTTCTTCTCTACTTATTTTTTATCCAACAAAGCAAATCCCGAAGATGATTGGTCGACACAAACGTATCAGTCTGCTGGATTTGTTTCTGCGACTGCGATGTATCCGAATGGGCTGTTTTGTTTCTGGAAGATGAAGAGAACCGACCCGTTCTTGCGCGCCGATGCGGTGCACGAGTGGAGTCACCAACTGCGATACAAATTCGCGGATAATGCGTTGATGCAGAGCTTTGACGACGCTGTTCGGTTCGAGACTAACTGGAGTCCGAACCAATACGCGAATCGTAGTGCGACTGAGTGCTTCGCAGTCTTTGGGGAGCGGTTGCTCAGTACAAGCGCCGCGGAATTTTTGGAATGCTGTGACCGCGCTCCGATTCGCAGCACTTTGTGGATGGAAACGCTGCGGTTATCAATGGAAAATCTTCCACCGCAATATCGAAGTGTCAATCACGCTCAATACGAAAAGCGGATCGAGCATGTGTTGAGCAAGGTTAAACCGGTTGCTCTAGCCTCTCTGCGTGCGAGGCGACTCGAGGAAAATGATCCATCGAGGCAGGCGTTGTTAGACAAAATCATTTTTCGTGAAAATCATTAGCAGCGAATAGGCAGTAGTTTTCTTGCTCTTTCACTTTCACAACACCGGGACAGACTAGTGTGGTGAGTGACTCCACGTCCTTTGTAGTAATGACAAAGTGCGGTGCCGGAGTATCTCGAAGGTAGTTGAAGTAATCTGTTTTGGACTGCAACATCGAGACAGGTCGCTCCGCATAAAACAATGCTGATGGAGTTGGCCGAACAAAGCACGCCGCACTGCCTCCGCTTTTCGATGCCGTTAAATACATATTCCGCATCGGAGCGCTCTTTACTTTGTCATAGGCGTGAAGCATCGCCGCGATACCAGCCGTAGTGCTGAATGCGTAGCAAGCACACATGACCCAGGCTGCTCGATTTGCGCTCATTTTTTTCTGATACGGAAATATTGAACCCGCAAGAAATCCTAAAAGCGAAATCGCCACCGCTGCGCAATCAAGCTTGCCATGCCAGATTCCGTGGATGAAGCACATGGCGATAGATCCTATCAATGTCACAATTGTTGTCGTCAATGCAATCAGTTGCAGCGTTCGTAGCTTGTTCGACCTGATTAAATATTCGAGTGAAAGCGCGACAAATATGGCGAACGGCACCATAGCCGGTACCACATACGTGGGCAATTTTGCCACCGAAGCTGTGAAAATTCCGACGATTGCCACCATCCAAATTAGACATAGTTTGGCGAGGTCTGCGCGAATGCTTGTTCTTTGAAAAATTTGCCGCTTCGGTGAGGCAAATCCGCTTAAGAACAAAGACCAGGGTACGGTTCCTGCGAGAAGCACTGGAATGTAGAAGTACCACGGCTCCTGGTGATTAACGTGTCCTGCTGCTCTACCTAGATGCTGGCGCACGAAAAACTCTTGAACAAAAGCACCGTTGGTATGCATGCTTTCGAATAAATACCAGGGGAGATTTATCGCGACGATGATAGCGATGCCGATCAGCGGATTCAAGTAGCTGATCTGTCCCAACAGATTCTGCCACCATTTAGCACCGGGCTTGTTGCGTGAGAATTTGCGATCTTTTCCAGTCGATAAAACTATCAAGTGGGTGAAAGTGATTATTCCGCAGAGCACTATGGCTACTGGACCTTTCATTAGGAATGCCAAACCTAACGCTAGATATCCGAACCACAGGTAGTGCCGTTTCAGACCGCTGGAATATGCGAAGAATGACAATATTGCGATGCTTAGATTAGCTGAAAAAGGCATGTCAGTTAAGCAAAGTCGGGCTACGATCGCATAGAGCGGTGTGCCTACCATAACGATGGCGCTGAGCAATCCAACTCGCTTCAAATTCAAATCACTGAGAACTTTTGCGACGAATACGGAGCAAAGTATTCCAGAAAGTGCAGATGGCAAACGTGCTGCAAACTCGTGCACACCAAAAGCTTCATAGCAAGCCAGCACCATCCAGTAAAGTCCGATTGGCTTTTCATAAAATGGCTTGTAGTAAAGGTAAGGAGTGCCAAAATCGCCGCGTCTCAGCATCTCGCGCGACGCTTCAGAATAATAGCCATCGCTTGGGTCGAGAATTCCGAACAAAAATAGCGAGCAAATCATTCCAAAGAAGCAGACGCTTAGAATGACTGTCGTTTTATTTACGTCGTTTGAAAAGTAAGCTATCTCGCGCGAACCTGAAGCCAGCATGACTACTCTGCCAGGGCATTTGCAACTGCAGAATTCTAACAGACCTTCGCGATTCGAATTTTTGAAGTAGACAAGCTACCGCGGTCGAGTGATGTCAGAAACTTTTTGCCTTCGCACGGTCAAGATTAAATCTAAGCGACCTGGTTTGTCTGGTTGATTTTGCTCCAGTAAATGACGCGCGAGCCCTGGCGCTTTGGGAGCGTCACCACGTTCGCATTCTGAGCACCATACTGTTCGGTCAGCGGCGGTGGACCGACGCTAAGTTCGTTGTGTGAAGTCTTGCCTTCAAAGGTCTGCGGTTTGTTCACTGCCATGAGCTGTTCTTGCAGCGAACCATTTATATGATTCGTGGATTCGAATTCTGGTTCGCTCATACTCGCAATGCCGCTGAATGCGCTTACCAGGTTGCTCAACAAAGTCACCATTTACTTGTCTCCGATTTTTCTTGGTTATGTAATTTCAGACGGCGAGAAAATCAGCCTTTGTTCCGCACCTGAAGCAACGCTAATTTTTGAAAGCGGCACCTAGTTGAGGTATCCGAACAAGGTACAAATTGGTCACAAGGTTTAACTAGACTAAATCTACTCGAAGTGGCTTTGCCCTTTCACCCACAAAGCCCGAGAGCCAGAAGAACCCTTACTAATAGTCAAGGTGCACGGCGAGTAATCGCTGTTCGATTTTTTGCGATGAAAAAAACACTCCCTGCCCTGTCATCGTTTTTATCCGCGTACTGTGCGATTGCTTTTGCTTCGGCTGCATTTGCGACTTACGATGTTCCAAAAACAAACACTCCGTCGATGCGTGACTTCAGCGTCCAGCACGCTAACGCAAATCCTGCCAATCGGGGAACCGTTCAATCGTCCACGCCCGAGCCAGCTAACCTTCAAGGCGAATCAGTCACTCTAGGTGGTTTTCAGCAAGGCGGTACCGAGGGTGGTGACACTAAAGGTGTCGTTACGACTCAAGCTGGTCCATCTCAAGTCCAAAAGGAGAAGGCTGCTTCATCGCCAGAGATGATCGACCAGGTGATGAAGACTGGCTACACAGAAGTTCCTCAAAACCTTGGAAAGGATCACGTAGGCCCACCGCGTGCAGGCGACCCGGTAGGGTCAACCTATCACCCTGAGAAAACGAAGGCAGTAAATTTTGGCAGCGAGCAATTGAGGAAATCGCACGATAAATCCATGATTGATTATGGTGACAAAGGCGGTTCAATCACCAGTGTCACAACCGACTACTTGGACAAGATGACCGGCGCAGCGAAATTCGCCGATGACATGACGGCGCCTTCGAATTTCGTTCAGACCGCCAAGGCGACCCAGGAAGCTCAGGCACAGCAGGCGTCTTCTGCATGCGCGGAGTCAGCGGAAGGCGCGATGGCGGCGAATGTTTTTGAGATGCGGCAGACCTTAATCAATGTTGCAAATGAAGCTGTAGCCGTGCCAGGAACTACTTACTCGCCGGTTCGTATGCTGTCGCAGGCGATCTGGATGGTGCAGCAGATGCTCAAGCATGTGTACATACCAATGGCAGTTTTGCTTGTGCTACCAGGGGCGGTGCTGACACAAGTTAAGTGTGTTGCAGCTTCGGGCATTATCGAGCTTGAAGATGAAGATACGATGAATCCATTCACCGGGATTCTGCGTGCGCTAATTGCGATTTTCTTGATTCCTGCAACTCAGCTTATCATCAGCTTTGCGATTGATATCGGAAACTCGATGACGTTCGAGGTGCAAAAGTACATTCTTCCGGCACAAATTTTGGAATGGGCGAAAGAGCAGACGTTCAATCCACCCACAAAGAATGAACAAAATACGCTAGGTGGCAGCGGTAATCCTGAACAAAATGCCGGCAAAATGACGAACGCGTCGGAAACAACTTCGGGCGTGGAGAATCAGTCTACGGCTACAAATCTGATGCAGATGGGATTCAATTTTCTGAACATGGCACTCGGATTCGGCATGACGATCTTGCTCGCGTTTCAACTTGTGATGATGTGCTATCTAATGCTGATGGGACCGATTGCCGCAGCGCTATTCGCCTGGCCTACGAATTTGGGATCGCTATTCAGCAAGGTGTTTGCAAACTGGGTCGATGCCGTAACTAATCTTGCGTTGTGGCGTTTCTGGTGGTGCGTTGTGCTCTTGTGCATGTGCACAAGAATCAGCTGGCTCATGGAGCTTGGTGAATACAATCCGAATGCACAGTGGGAAATGCTTGTGTTCACTGCATTCATGGTAATCCTCACTTATGTTCCGTTTATGCCGTTCGACTATAAGCCAGGCGAGATGGTCGCTAAGGTTTTGGAAAAAGCCTCTGAAGCGCAAAAGGGCGCCGGTGGCGGTGGTGGCGGCGGTGGTGGTGGCGGTGGCGGTGGCGAAGATGGCGGCGGCGGTCAAGGTGGTGGCGGTAACGGTGGTGGCGGCCAAGAATCATCGCCGCAACAAGAACGTCCTGCTCCAGATGTTTCACCGAAACCACGGGACGGCGAAGGAAGAAGACAAAGTTCACCGCAGGAATCTGACGACCTTGATGAGCGACCGGTTCAAAGTAAACCGCCATCCGTTCTGGTCTCTGCGCCACCATCTGCCTCACCTGAAGTTAGGGTTGCGGATGTGAGCCCCCCGCCTATTTCCGGCAGAACTGGCGAACAGATGGCATAGGCTACTAATTAAGGAGTTGTGACCAATGCAGGTACAAATTGGTCACACTCTTTCCTTAGACTGATTTCATCGGTGAGAGACGCGAGAACCTCCCCCGCACTCCACAAATGCCCTCTAACTCAAACGGCAAAGCAACGCTAGTTGCCTGCCTGCACTCACGTGCACCCAGATTCTTGGAGAAAATGATGAAAGCCCTGAAAAATCTCTCTTTGGTAGCCGCATTGCTCTCTTTTACTGCAATCGGCATTGATTTTGCGACCGCCAAAGAGGCGTCTGCATCTCCAAGTGGACCAGCGTATCCCAGTGGACAGCAGATGCAAGAAAAGCTCTGGGCGTATACCGATTCTGCGAATTCCCCACAGCACGATCAATCTCTGGGCGGCGCAAGGCAGTTTGAGAATCAGCAAGCTAAGACAACTGAAGACTTTGGCAAGATGCTCAGTGCCAAAGGCATTACGATGGTTACGAATATAATTCCGGCTGCGAGCTTGAAAATAAACGCCGACCTCGGTGATGCGAAAAAATGGGCTGATAGCGACCCATGGAACGACCCAAGTTCAGCCGTCGAACGCCCTACCGCAGAATCGTCCAAAATCAATACGGAATTGGCGAACGCAGAACTCGTCGGAAAGTTGAGCGATCCCCAGCGTTGGGTGAAACCAGCTCAAGCTGCGGCTCAGGCCCAAGCAACTAATGCCGGGAACGCGTGTGCTGAAGTATCGCGCGACCAGGCTTCTAGTGCTATCGATTTCTGCGCACGATATTTATCTAACTTCACCGTGGATGGTAGCAATAAATGGAACATGCTGCGGAATGCAATTTTTGTTCCAATGGCTATTTTGCTGCTTCTTCCAGGCGCTGTGTTGACTCAGGTGCGCGCAATTATGGCAGCAGGCAATCCTGTCATGGGCAACGTCAATCCATTCGAAGGAATTCTTCGTGCTGTCATTGCGATATTTTTGATTCCTGGAACTTACCTCGTTGTGAATTACAGTATCGACTTGTCTAATTCCATCACTTACACAATTAACAGCGAATATTTCCGCCTCTTCGGCTCGGACATGTACAAAGATGCGATTTGCGCCGAGATTCGAGCATTTCCAGTGCGCGGTCAACAGGAAAATCGCAACGCTCTGGATTTGCCGGTACCGCCGATGACACCAATGGTTAATCCAAGTGGATTGTTTTCGCAGTTCGAAGGCATGATGGAAAACAAGATCGAAGATCCTTGTTCCGGAATTTACCAGGCTCCTCAAGGTCGCGCCGATGAGGCGATGTCATCTGCTTCGGTAGCAGCTCGATTGGGTCTAAACGGCAGCAACGCTGCGTTGACTGCATCCTGGAACATTCTTTGCGCCTTCCAAATGGCTTATTTGTACTACCTCTGGTTTGTTGGACCCGTTGCTGCCGGGCTCTGGGTCTGGCCGATGAAACAATTGCGCGGTGCTCTTCCAAGCTGGGTCGAAGGTGTCGTTACTCTCGCTTTCTGGAGTTTGTTCTGGAACACTTCCATCTTGCTCATTGCCTGCTTCAAGGGCACGGGCGAAACAGGCAGCGTTCTTATGACTGCGCTTCACTTTCTGGCGACTGCTTCTGTCAAACATGCATTCGATTTTGCTGGACTCGTACGTGCGGCTGGAATGGAAGCTGCCAACATGGCTGAAAAGGCGATGAAGAGCGGCGGTGCCGGTGGTGGTGGCGCTGGCGGTGGATCTGGTGGTGGTTCATGCGGTGCCTCCAAAGGTGGTGGTGCGCGCGGTGGCTCAGCTCCTCAGACCGCTGAAGGTGTAGGCGCCCTCTCGTCTGGTGCATCACATGGCTCCGTCGGCGCACTCAGCCACACAAGCGCTAGCTCTGTCGCAGGTGGCACCGGTGAACGTGGTCGTGGTGGCGACGGACCAGTATCCGAGGGTGGCTTGAGCCGACATGCAGCTCTTGCATCGCTTCGCAATGGTGGCAATGGTCGTGAAGATGGTGCCGACTCTGCAAGAGTGGCGCTGCCTCCGTCAGCAGGTGGTGACACGAGAGACGGAGATTTGTTCATGGCTTCGGCTTTCATCGATGCACCGCCACTGTCGACCGATGCAGCGAGATTCGAAGGCGACGACATCGATGTTCTCAACTCTGAGTTAGCCGCCGCTGATCTCGATCTGACGGAAAACGGTCTCGAGTTGGATGAAGTGCTCGGCGACGAAGTCGCATACAACTCAGACACAAGCCTGCCACCACTTTCAACAACTGGTAGCGGTTCAGCCGGAATCGATGGCGTAAGTCCAGATGTCGATTCACCACTCGGAATGGAAGTCAGAGCCGCACTCGCTGCCGACATCACTCAGGCGCAACAGGCTGATGCTCAAGAACGCAGTCGTGAGATCGCGGCAGCGGCGGCGTCAGCTACTCAAGCGGATGCTCGTGCAACCAATGCCGCAATGATCGCCGCTACGAGCGGACAAGGGAACGAGTCCAGAGAATCTGCAGCGAGAGACAGCGCAGCGGCTCAAATGCGTGAGCAGGTCGAAAGACAGCAGGCTGAAGTTGCTGAACGGGCGAGAGCAGAGCAGATTGCAAATCACCTCAATCACTTGAGTGCAGCAGTTGAAGGAAATACTGCATCCGCCGGTAGCATCGTATCTGGTGATAACCGTACAACGGAAGGGATGTTGGCACGTGAGAGCCAGGTCGCATTCGATTTGAACAATGCTCTCTATCTGAGCGCATCGAACTCATTCTCAACCGATGCCGGAGATTCAACGTCATGGGTATCGAATGAATCGTTGTCCGCCGGTGATTTCGCAAAATTAGAACTCGCTGCTGGCTCAGTAGGTGTCGATGTTCCATCGAGTCTCGCTGTCGGAGCGACTGTTGCAGATTCATCCGCGCCTCTCGTTGTAGGTGATTCTTCAATAGCTGTCGGCGTCGGTTCTGTTGCTGTAAACGCACCAGCAAGCTACGCAGCTCAAGCTGCGGGCAATGTCACCGACTACGGTGACGTGAACCAATACTCTTCAAGCTCACCAAACGTAGCCGCTTATGTTGGTGCCGTCTCTTCCATCGAATCGAATGGAGCTGTGGCAGCAAGCTCTGGTGCGCAATTAGTCGATGTAACAAACGCATCGGTAGCTGGCTCTGTAATCTCGAATGTCTCTTCACCTGCGGACTTCAATACCGCAATCCAGGACCGTTCTGCGAATCAATATTATTCAGCACAATCATTCGACGCTAATTCGATTGTGTCCAGCACCAACTCCTACTCAGAAGGCGTCGTAGCTTCTGCAGGAGCTGGTACCGTGTCATTTGTTGATTCATCTGCTCCAACTGTGTCCACAAATTCATTCGTCGATTCATCTGCTCCAACTGTGTCCACAAATTCATTCGTCGATTCTTCTGTGTCGGCAGCAGCGGTGAACTCTTATGCCGCGTCGGAAGCAAATTCGTATGTCTCCTCTCCATCATCATCATCACTGACCTCGTACACCGCCTCAGAAGCGCCAGTGAATTCATATGCCGCGTCTGCTGCTCCGTCAGTGTCCATGAACTCGATTGTGGATTCATCTGCTCAATCAACGTCTGCAAACTACTATGCGGATGCGGTTGGATCGTCATCCGTGACCTCAGTGAATTCATACTCAGATGTTTCTTCACCAGTGCATTCAGCAGCCGCTGCCAGTGTTTACTCTCAAGCAACTTATGCGGACTACTCGAACTCCTCGCAAGCTTCTGTTGTGTACACATCAGGAAATCCGGAGCCTTCTACACCGCTTCAACCGGCATTGCCCAATTTGGTTTCAAATTCGGCTTCGAATGTCGAGCACAATGCTCCTCAGATGCCACCGTCACACTCTCAGCAGACCTCGGAAGCGGATTACAGCTCGCAGAACACGCAGTCCTACTCTGCTAATTCATATGCATCGGCAGCGGATTACAGCTCGCAGAACACGCAATCCTACTCTGCTAATTCGTATGCATCCGCAGCAGATTACAGCTCGCAGAACACACAATCCTATTCTGCTAACTCATATGCATCGGCAGCGGATTACAGTTCGCAAAACACACAATCCTATTCTGCTAACTCGTATGCATCGGCAGCGGATTACAGCTCACAGAACACGCAATCCTATTCTGCTAACTCATATGCATCGGCAGCGGATTACAGCTCGCAAAACACACAATCCTACTCTGCTAATTCATACGCATCAGCAGCGGATTACAACTCGCAAAACACACAATCATATTCTGCTAACTCATACGCATCGAATTCCGATTATAGTTCGCAAAATGTTCACCCGGCAGGACAACAAACATCCGAGTACTACGCTTCGCAAGCCGTATCGCAGGTGGCGGATAATCAGCCTTCAACCCAGACTTACACCAGTCCAGCGGAATACTATCTCGCTCACGTCAGCGAACAGCGTGCCGTTCCGCAGGTTGAATCTTCAAACGCGCAGACTCAATCAGATGCCGTTTACACGCGTCAAGCTAGCGATGCCTACACTTCCAACGCCTCCTATCAGCACGTTGATAACAGCGAATCCCACGCTGTGAGCTTTGCTCCGGTTCAAACGCAGGATGCTCAATATGGACCGCAAACTGTGTCACAAACACAAGGCGAAGCATACGTATCTGCGCAGCAAGTTCACGGTAAAGTGCAGCAGGCTCACGGGCTGATCACCAGAATGAACACAATCTTGTCCGGGTCCGGATTCGATGCACCGCATACAGTGGCTGCACAGAACTCCGGGACTGAGCTTGTCATTCCAGTGCCGAAGAAAGCGACAAGTGCAAACCCCGCGTCAACAAGCGGCGCACCTCAGCAGAATCCTCATCAGCAAGCCACAATTGCTAACGCTCAAGCCCTCGCTCAAAGCGCTCCGCAGAAGAAGTCGCTCGCTGACCTCATGCCAGCAACTCCGAAGACCCGCACTGCCAAAAAGGACGACCAGGCTGTCCCACGTCCACCTATGATGTCGGGCGTATGGTTTGACGAAACATCTGGAACTTAGTCAATCGTGGTTAGCTGAGACCGTTGCTAATCGCCATTCAGGTGGTGCTTCCGATTTAAATCCATCGAACAATAATCCGCCGTGTGGCTGCACGATTTGCTCAGCTAACTGTATGCAAGCTGCTTGATTCGCATTGGCGAACAGTTCGTGGAAAGCTGATTGGAACTGATGTTCGATTTGCGGATCTGCTACCGCCAATTTTCTGAACATAGTTTTGCCTGACGCTGACCACATGTTATTCGCGCGCAGATAGAAGTCACCGAGCACGTCGAGCAGTTGCGCACCTGTCGCCATGAGTTCTGCGCTCGACCTTGGTTCGCGCATGTCATCGATTAGGTCTGTGATGTGATATCTTCGCTTGTTCAAGTCGTTGGAGTCTAGCTTCGGTGGACCTTGCTCGATGATTGAACGAGCCATGTCTTTGAGTTTAGCTGCGAGATCCGCGGTATCCTTTATGACGATACCTTCGATAATCATCTGTGGTAATGAGGCAAACGCTGACGCTGCGTCGATTTTGTGGCAGAAGTAATTCAAAGTCTCTTCATCGTGAACGAACGCTTCCACTGGCCAGCCACGAAACAAGAACGATTCTCGCCATGCACGTTCGACATTGTCGTACACAACCACAAGATCAAGGTCAGAAAAGCGAGTGCCTTCGCCACGAACAATCGATCCTGCTAAAAGCAATACCGATGCATCGCTGAATTTTTCTTCCAATATTTCTTTGGCTGTCTCTTCTGGTGTCACTGATTTTTCTCCTCGTGGATCTCTGCACCAAGGACGGTGCACCACTAATTTCGCTAGCACTAAATGCGGTGCCGGGGAAAATTAACAACTGGATTTTGAAATGTCCATTCTAAAGCAAGTGCGGCGAACCAGTCTCAGGACCATCCAGATTTAAGAAATCAAGGCTCCGCTGGGCGTAATTTCCCCATTCAAAGCGGTCCCCCAGATCCATAAGATACATCCAGAAGCATCGGCACCCATAGTTTTCGGTCAAGTCTCCCGTCACCGGAGACACGAAGGAGCGCGCGTTGGCTGGAGATCGGTTAGAAACGACCCCCACAAAAAATCCGCCAGACCGTGCCGAGCAACCCTCGAACAGTTGGCTTTCAGAAAATGTGCTGGACCCGTTCATCCACGGAACCGGTGTTGTTCAGGTTTACAACACTTTCGCCAGTGAGCAGGGCAAGATTCAAGCGCCTGAATACCACCAGGCAAAGACTTTCACGGCTGACTGGGCAGTTCAAAGTCTGTCGAGCGCGGCAGGCGCGGTCATCCCTTATGTTGTTGTCGGAAAAGTCATGGGGGCCGGGATGCGCCGTGTCGGCACTGAACTCGGATTGCAAGGCGGTGCGGCGCGTCTTCTCGCAAATGAAAGCGCAGCTCAGATCTTGGGCGCCGGTGCATACGACTACATCAAAGCTCCGAACCAGGGTGAAACTCGTCTGGGCAACGCTATCGGCACGATGGCGAGCTTCGGTGTATTCGAGGGCGGCAACAAGTTCATAAAAGATGTAATCCCAACTGCTGCAACCACTCAAGTAGCACGGGTCGGACTGTCAACTCTCGGTCGTGTTGGCGTAGGCGCTGCCGGCGGCGTTGTTGGTTACGACGTCACCAACACGGCAACTAGCTTGATCACCGGCAAAGAGAACCAGTCAACATGGGAAGGACGGATGAATGCCGCAGCAACCGGCGGATTCATAAACGTTGCGCTTCCTGCGGTGCAAGATGGAGTTTCGAAGGCTGCCGACTTTGCAATCAACAAGAGAGCCTGGGGTAACGGCGTTCCAGTGGACCGCTACATGAGGCAGGGCGATTTGAGTTCAGACGCTGAATTGAAGAATTTGGCTCATGAGAATCCGCTTGCTCGCGTCAAAGAGGTGAACGGATCGGATAAGCCGGGCTCGACTGCCGATACCCGCAACAACATTGTGATGTTCAATGCCGATGATGGCATCGGAAAACTCGCACATGAGTTGACTCACCTGCGGCTCGCCAATCAATACGAGGGTGGGTTCAAGCAGGTCGCTGACAATTTGAAAGCTGACCCCGTGAAAGCCGAACAGCAATTCATGCAGATTCGCGCTGAAATGGAATCGCAGTCGAGGCAAGCCGAAATTCGAGTTCAGACTCGTATGACCGGTGTTGCACCAGATGTGGTGACAGATGTTCGTCAGCTCGGGTCGGAAGTTGCCTCGAACGGCAAAACTTATAATCAGATCTGGAGCAACGAGTTCGCTCAGTTCAAGAATGATCCGACATTCCGTCCTGCGGTCGAGTATTCAGGAGCTGATGCAAAGGCTGATCAGCCGTCTCAGCCTCAGCCTGACGCGACGACAAAGGATGCAACTGGCAAAGTCATTCCATTCGACAAAGCCACATTTGGCTCCCCGGATCACTTGGGTGCGACACTTACAGAGAGTGGTGTCAACTTCGCCGTTGATTCACAAGGCGCAACAGCAATGGATGTTTTGCTGTTCAAAACTGCTGATGCGACAGAAGCCAGCCAGTTTCTGCCGATGTTCAAGACTGGCGATGTTTGGCACAGAGAAGTGCCTGGTTTGAAAGCAGGTGACTTTTACCTTTTCAAAGCACATGGCGAATATACTCCAGCTCAAGACGGCAGCCGATTCAATGCCGAAAAAGCATTGTTGGACCCTTACGGCAAAGCGGTGACCGGCGACATGCACCCGACTGCGAAGGGTGAAGAGTTTGGATACGACAATACGAATCCGACAGACGAAAGCCGTCACTTGCGCCCTAGCACCATCGATAACACGGCAATCATGCCGAAAAACGTCGTCGTCGACACCAAATCTTTCAATTGGGAAAATGACAAATCGCCTCAGACTCCGATGTCTGATTCGGTTATTTACGAGTTGAATTTGCGTGGCTTCACCGCGGGTGATACCAGCATGGCTCCTGCGCTTCGCGGAACTTATCGCGGATTGATTGAAAAGATTCCATATCTTCAAGATCTTGGCATTACCGCCGTCGAACTGATGCCGATCATGAAATTTCATGCCGAAGACTCGAATCTCACAAACCCGGTGACAGGCGAAAAGCTTCAGAATGCCTGGGGCTACAACACTATGTCATACCAGGCACCGGAAGGCAGATTTGCCGCCGATGGTATGCAGGGTCAACAAGTCAACGAATTCAAATCGATGGTCAAAGCGCTGCACGAACACAATATCGAAGTAATTCTGGATGTGGTTTTCAATCACACCGCAGAAGGAAAGCAGATTGGACCGACCTTTAGTTTCCGTGGACTGGATAATAAACAGTATTATCTGTTGATGCCGAATAGACCTGACTTGTATTTCGATGCCACCGGATGCGGTAACACTGTAAACGCGAACAATCCGAAGGTTCAGAAGTTCATTCTCGATACTTTGAAGTATTGGCAGGAAGACTATCACGTTGATGGTTTCCGCTTCGACCTGGCTACGGCTTTCAACTTCGATGCAAATGGACAATTTAAAGACAAGACTCCGATTATGGAAGCTATCGAAAATGACCCGGCATTTGCGAAAGCCAAATTCATCGCCGAGCCGTGGGACATCATGAACTATCGCCTCGGACGTTTTTCTGATCGCATGTGGTCAGAATGGAACGGCAGTTTCCGTGACGTTAGCCGCGACTTCGTTCGTGGTGCCGAGGGGCAAACCGGTACGCTGGCTGATAGAATCGCTGGCTCGCCTGGTTGGTTCCCTGCTGAAAAAGGTCGTCACTCGATCAACTTCATCACCGCCCATGATGGCTTCACTTTAAATGACCTCGTTTCATACAACGAGAAACATAATGAAGCTAATGGCGAACAAAATCGTGATGGCAATGGCGACAACAAGAGCTGGAACTCTGGTTACGAAGGTTCGCTCGAAAACGCAAATATTCCAGAGTGGCAAAAGGCTGAAATTCAGCAACTGCGCGATCGCCAGATGAAGAATTTGATGGCACTTCTCTACTTGTCGCGCGGCACGCCGATGATGCTGATGGGTGATGAGATCCGCCGTTCGCAAAATGGCAATAACAATGCATACAATCAGCCGGGTCTGAATCAGATGCGTTGGGATGAGTTGCAGAAAAATGCAGACATGCACAGATTCACAAAGATGTTTATCGATTTGCGCAAACAGCATCAGATTGGTCGCACCGATCCGTCAGACATTAGCTGGCATGGTGTCGAGCCATTCAAGCCGGACTTCTCGAATGGCGCGAGACTCATAGCGTGGCAAACAACACCGAAGGCAGAAGGTGTTCGTCCACTGTATCAAGCATTCAATGCATACTGGGAGCCGATCAAAGTTCAATTGCCACCGGGTAAATGGGCGAGACTGGTCGACACCAATCTCCCAACTGGACAGGATATCGTAAGCAGCGCCAACTCAACACCACTCGATCGCGAATACATTATTCAGCCGCGCTCCGGAATTGTCCTTGAAGGTCAGGACAAATAGACGTTGTAACTCCCGTTTGGACGCTGCGTCGCGCCGCGAAGCGAAATAAACCCTGCTGACCCAGCTCAGGCAGTTTGTCACGAATTGGACCTACCGGAACAATGTTAGATACGAAGCTCCGATAGAGCTTTATTAGAAGCGCATGCGTCCGACGCTTTGATAAAGCCCCTGGTTGACTGCGTTCTGGATACCCATGTTGATGCCGCGTTGCACAGCTCGTTCTGTTTGACGTACTGCCGTTTTACCAGTTCGGGTGATTGGATTGTTCGATACGGCACCACCACTGGTTTTGTTGTAGAAGACTTGTCCTCCACCAGCATTACCTTGACCAGGAACTGGGAAACCGCCTCTAAATCCGCCGCCGCCACCACCTGAGCCAGGACCAGGCATAATGTTCATCAGGAAGTTCAAGGCTCCGGCGGCTTGGGTTGGGTCAATCGGTGGTAGACCCGGAAGCTGAATTGGTGCACCACCAGTACCAGCACCAAGGGCACCTCCGAGTACAGTTGCTGGAGACATAGGCACTGCCGATGGTGATCCGACTGCTGTACCCATTCCAGCGCCAGTTGCAGCTCCACCGGTTGCACCACCAGAACTTTGTTCTTGTTTGAGCACTTCGCCTAGAAGCGGTGTGGAACCAGTGCCACTGCCTGCGCTGCTCGGCTGTTGCCAGTCAGATTGCCCGGGTTGTGACGGTGCGGAACTCGCTGCGGCTGGCTGCCAGTTCGTCTGCGTCTGCATTGGATCGCTACCAGTAACAGAAGTCGATGGCTGTTGCCATCCAGATTGGGTTGGAGTGCCACCACCAGGTTGTTGCCAACCGGATTGAGTTGGTGCACTGGCTGCGCCACCACCAGGCTGTTGCCAGCCGGATTGAGTTGGTGCACTGGCTGCGCCACCACCAGGTTGTTGCCAACCGGACTGAGTCGGTGCGCTTGCAGTGCCACCACCAGGCTGTTGCCAGTCTGACTGAGTTGGTGCACTGGCAGTGCCACCACCCGGTTGTTGCCAGCCTGACTGAGTTGGTGTGCTAGCTGCACCGCCACCAGGCTGTTGCCACTCAGATTGTCCGACCTTAGGTGATTGCAGTGCGGACCAATTATTTCCGTTGTTGACGTTGCCGATAGCTGCGCCTGAATTCTTCGAGCTATGCTTGCTGCCTTTTGAGCCTTTTGCGTTTGATGTTAGATTGCTGGTGTCGATATTCGGTTTTTGCCAATCAGTTTGACCGCCACCACCCATGGTGCTCGCTGCTGCGCCTGAAGGTTGCTGCCATTCTGATTGTGTCATGCCACCACCTGAAGCGCCGCCTGAAGGCTGCTGCCATCCAGATTGAGTGATGCCACCACCTGAAGCGCCACCAGAAGGTTGCTGCCATCCAGATTGCGTAATGCCACCACCGGATGCACCACCAGAAGGCTGTTGCCATCCAGATTGAGTCATTCCGCCGCCAGGCGCAGCGGATGCACCGGCTGGTTGTTGCCAACCAGATTGCGATGGTGCTGATGCAGATGCACCGGCTGGTTGTTGCCATCCTGACTGCGTTGGTGCCGATGCTGCACCAGCAGGCTGTTGCCATTCTGATTGACCTTGCTGTGCAGGGGCCGCAGTAGCTTGTTGCGGCTGTTGCCATCCGCTTTGCGCTGCGCCGCCACTACCTTGAGCCGGCCAACTTTGTTGTGCCTGCGGTTGTGATTGATTGTTATTTGGCCATTGCCCTTCATAAGAAGGATATGTCATCGCCGACGGCGGTTTTGATGCAGAAGCGCCTGGTGTGCTGGTTTTCGCAGCCGGTGCCTTCGCTGCAGTGTTCGCTGTAGGTTTGGTTGAAGCTGAAGCAGCAGGTTTAGTTGCAGCCGGTTTTGCTGCTGGAGTCGCAGCTTTCGCTGGCGGTTTTGCCGATGACGAAGGCAAAAACGATCCTGGTGGTGCAGATTTCCAGTCGGGTTGTCCTGGACCGCCGCGCGTTCCAGGCAACTCCAAAGGTGTCAGTCCATCACTACCTTGCGCAAATGCCGGAACTACCAAATTTGATAGCGCCAGCATTCCACATAGAACAGTAAGCTTTTTGTGAGAATCGAACTTCGTCATAAGTTTCCCTTACCGCGATTGAAGCATTCGCAGTCCTTGATTGAATACGCCGTTCATCATCATGCTGCCCGGCATTCCGTATCCGCCGCCGTAGCCGTAGCCGCCCATTCCGTAGCCGCCCATGCCGCCACCGTACATCATGTTACCCATAGCCATGTTGGTCATTCCAGCCATACCGGCTCCGGCCACGGTCGGCGCCATTTTTGCGACACCTCCGAGAGCCTTTCCAATCATGCTACCAACGCCGCCTTTCTTTTTGCCGCCGTTGTCCATCGGCACATTGTTGGCGCTGTTGCTTGGGTCGTTCGGATTCGGATAATCAGCCTGCCATCCGGGTGCCGCACTTTGCTGTGCCTGCCCGTACTGCATCTGCGATTGTTGCTGACCGCCCTGAAATCCCTGTTGAATCGGCACAGAACTGTTTCCGAAAGATGGAGCCGCACCATTTTGTTGGCTCATGTCTTGGGAAGGATATCCAGATTGTTGGTAATTTTGAGAGCCCGGCGTTGAAGGTGCCGAATTTTGTTGCCATTGCGGTGCGCTGTTGGGCCAACCGTTCTGCTGAGCTTGTGCAATCAGCGGGGTGTCTGCCGAAACCCCTGGCAGGATCTGAGATGTTGGTGGTCCAATTGAATCAGCACGCGCAATCTGCATGCTGCTCGCTAATGCCACAATAGCTAAGGCGAGGCAACTGAACAACGATTCCAACTTGGAATAGCGTTCCATATATATCTCCAAACGTTGTTGTACTCCATTATGTGCAGATTTTAGTTTTCAAGCAACTAAATTCTGCCGAAACGCAACAGGATTCGAGATATTGTTCCAACTTCACAAAATTTGGAGGCAAAATTGTTTTTGAATTGCCCTTTTGCCCGATCTGCAATGGGTCCGATTTTGATTGGGAAGATGGAGACATGAACGTCTACTCTGGAAGCGGAACTTGTAAAACATGCGGAGCCGATTTTGCTATCGACCAGATTGACCTGCCTTAACCGGCTTAACCCGCACCAGTGGCTAAGTGCTCTGACTGTTACAGTAGCGCATTAGGATTTGCGGCGCCACTAATCGTGATACCACCCTCATGGTTGTGATCCGGTTGTTCTCTCTCAAAACTGCTAGCGAATTCAAGAGCGGGGAGCGACATGTCTTGCTTTTAGAATTTCTTCTTCGCGTTCTTTGTTGATGCCGGCTTTTAATTCACATCCTGTTTTCTCTCGTTGCCACCAATCGAGAGTGTCTGAGATGGTTTCGCTCACTGGGCGAAAAGTGAGTCCCGCCTTGATGCCTTTGCTATTGTCGCGCAAAGACATGCCGCTCGTGTCGGAGTTATCTGGAATCCAGAAGGGCATTTCGGTCCACGGTTCGACTTTGTGTTGAAATAAATCCTGGTCGGAAACCCAGGTGAGTTCTGCTTCCGAGCCCGAGACCGTTTTGCAATCATTCAGAAATTTCGACATCGTCAAAGTGTAATCTGGACCAATTGCATTGAAAATTCCGTTTGTGCGAGACTCCATCAAAAGAATAGTCCACGCTCCCAGGTCGCGTCCGTCGATGAATTGAATTGGTCGGTCTGGACGCCCAGGTGCCAATACTTTGCCGCCCGATTTTATCCTCACTGGCCAGTATGTAAAACGGTCTGTCGGATCGAAGGGACCGACGACAACTCCAGGTCTGATGATCAACGCTCGATCTGCGAACACCCGCTGAACCACTACTTCGCAGCCGCTCTTCATCTCTCCGTATGTGTCATCATTCCACTCCAACGAATCTGGATCTTTTGGAATCAACGTTTCATTGTCTTCGCTGATCCCAGGTTTGCTCTTGTCTTTGTAGACAGAACCTGTGGAGATATAGATGTACGAGTCACAGTTCGACTTAAGTGCTTCGCAAGATTTTTCCACTGCGCGTGGAACGTAAGCGCTTGTGTCGATTACCGCATCCCAGTGTCGAGTAGTTAGAGATTCCAGTGATTCGAATCGATCGCCGACTATCCGTTCAACTGTAGGAAACAGTTCGGATTCGGTGCGACCGCGATTGAACAGAGTTACTTCGTGACCGCGTTTTAGAGCTGCTTCGACAATGTGCCTTCCGACGAAAATTGTGCCACCGATGATTAGTATCTTCATTCTTTTCGCTGCCTTTCGTGTCGGATTTATTCAGGATATAGCAAACGAAGTCGCGGATTTTAGACTGTCACAAAAGAAAAAGCGCCACTTGCGCAGCGCCCCTTCGAATTAGTTTGTCGTTGTCGCTTATCTTGCTACTACAGCATTCGAGCTGCTTGTGCGGATGACTGCTCTTTGCGACATTTTGTTTGTTTTCAAACTTGCAATCTTTTCTTTGAGGAATGAAACTGCAGTTTTGACTTGCTCTTCTTTGTTTGCGCAGTTGATGTCTGGAATGACGCCAACTTTGTTGATGTCGGAACCGCCAGGAGTCAAGTAACGGGAAACGGTGATGTGAACTGCTGCTCCACCTGGCAGGCGGTTGATTTCTTGGACCAGACCTTTGCCGTAAGTGTGAGTGCCGATCAATGTTCCGCGGCCGTTATCTTGCAGAGCTGCTGCGAGAATTTCGCTGGCGCTTGCGCTCTCATCATCAACGAGAACAACGATTGGTTGGTGAGTGAGCGGGTCGCCTGAAGCGAGGTCTGTGTGACGTCCGTGTCTGCTGATGGTGCTGACTATGGCGCCGCTTTCGAGCAACATATCAGCGATTTCGAGAGCGTTCGAGAGCAATCCGCCTGGGTTGTCGCGTAAGTCGAGTACGAGACCATCGGTGGTGGAAAGTTTTTGGAGAGCGGAACGGAATTCGCGTGATGCGTCGTTTGAGATGAATGTCGAAAGTGCGATGTAACCGATGTTGTTATCCAAGACTTTTGAAGTTACAGCGTGGATAGCGATTTCCTGACGAGTGATTGCAACTGCTTTTTGGCTGTCACCGTGGCGAACTCCGATGTTAACAACGGTGCCTGCTTTGCCTCTGATGTGTTCAGCGGCTTGTTCAGGTGTCATGCCAATCGCTGAGATTCCGTCGATGTTGACGATTTCGTCACCGGCACGGACGCCTGCTGTCTCTGCTGGACCTTCTTCAATTGTTCTTGTAACGATGAGCTTCTTCTGGTCTTTCGATTGTTGAAGATTGATTCCGATGCCGACGATTCTCGCGTCGATCGCATCGTTTTCATCTTGGAATGCGCGTGGGTCGAGGAAACGAGTGTATGGGTCGCTGAGCGTTTCGAGCATCACTTTGATGTATTTGTGAGCATCGGCAGTTGTCTTGATCTGACTGTCGTACTTGTGTTCGAGCTCGTTCCAGTTTTGGTTGTGGAAAGTTGACTCGTAGTAGTTGTCGCGTACCAACTGCCAGGCTCTGTGATAGATCTCTTGTGGCTGTGAACGATGACCTTGTGCTGGTTGGTACATCATTGACGAGCATACGAAAAAGGCCAAAATTAAAGAGCCGATGCGCTTCAGTTTCATTGGGCACACTCAGTGAAAATATGTGTAAGTAGCGACCCGCTCTATATGCGGCTTTTCAAAACTTGAATCCGAAAAGTTTGGGTTCGTATTTCTTTTATTCCCGCCAAAACTCAGATTCAACATCGCCAGATTAAATAGTGATGCTTGACATCTAAGTTTTTTATGGGGCTGCGTCTAATTGGCGCTACGTCTAGCTTTTGAAGCCATAAGTAGTCCATTTACTATTTACTAGATCTTTGATTTCATCACTCATAGTCAGAGGCTGCGGCCAGTCCCGCGTGAAGCCCTCTGAGCGCCACTTCCTGGTCGCGTCGATACCCATCTTAGACCCGTAGCCGAGGATAGGGCATGTGTGGTCGAGGATGTCCAACGGTCCATCCACCATCATCGTGTCACGGCGAGGGTCCGTGTTGCCGAACACATGCAGCGCGACCTCGGACAGGTTCTGAACGTCGATGTCCCTGTCGACCACGATGACGAACTTCGTGAACATGAGCTGCCCGAGACCCCAGACCGCACTCATGACTTTGCGGGCATGTCCCGGGTAACGCTTGTCGATGCTGAGGATCGCGCAGTTGTGGAACACTCCTTCCCACGGCAGATTCATATCTACAATCTCAGGCACAAGCATCTGCACCATCGGGAGGAATATCCGCTCGGTCGCTTTGCCCAGATAACAGTCTTCCTGTGGAGGCTTGCCGACGATGATTGTCTGGTAGATCGGGTCGCGTCTGTGAGTGACTGCTGTCACGTGTAGGACTGGGAACATCCCAGCAAGACTGTAGAAGCCAGTGTGGTCCCCGAACGGACCCTCTTCCTTCAGCTCGGATTGATTGACGTAGCCCTCAATCACTATCTCCGCTGTAGCAGGAACTTCGAGGTCAACGGTTTTGCACTTAACCAGTTTCACAGGACTTTGCTTCAAGAAACCTGCGAACAGAAGTTCATCGATGTCTGGCGGAAGTGGTGCTGTTGCAGAATATGTAATCGCCGGGTCACATCCCAGTGCGATCGCGACTGCAACGCGCTTATCATCGGGTTTGGCTTCGCTCGGTGCGAAGACTGTGCCGTAGTTCGGCGGCTCGACATCAGCGATCGACGTGTTGCTGAATTTGTGTTTCTGCTCTCTTCTGCTGTCTTCAAAATGCTGAGCGCCACCATGATGCTTATGCCAGTGCATACCCGTCGAATTGTTCGAGTATTTTTGCAAACGATACATGCCGAGATTGCGAATTCCAGTCTTCGGATCGCGCGTTATCACAACTCCCATCGTGATGAATGGTGCTGCATCTTCTGGCCAGCATTTGATAATTGGGAGTTTGTCGAGCATTGGTTGCGATGGATCGGTGATCACAACTTCCTGACACGGAGCCGGTTGTGATGAAAGTTTCGGTGGGAATTTTCCAATCTCGAGAAGAGTCGGCAACATCGCCAATTTGTCCATAAAGCTCTCTGGAACTTTCGGTTTGATCAACTGTCGAATGCGTCCAGCGATCTCGTCCAAATTGTTCACTTCCAATGCCATGCATGTGCGTTTCAAACTGCCGAAAGCGTTGATTAAAACTGGCATGTTGTAACCCTGAACATTGGTAAACAACAGAGCTTTGTTCGCGCCATCTTTGCTCTTGCTTGCGCGATCGCAAATTTCTGCAATCTCCAACTCAGTCGATACCGGAGCAGTGATACGCAGCAATTCGCCTGCTTGTTCCAGTGTTGAAATGAACGAACGCAAATCGGCAAAAGACATGACTAGTTTCCTGTTTTGTTTCACATGCAGAGCAAGCTGAGTATGTCACTTCGAAGGCGCACATGACCAGTGTTCAGCGCTCAGAATGAGCATTTTGCAATGGAAAGTTGTAGACTGCTGGAAAGAATGGTTGCCAAGTTTTTGACATCATAGGTGCGCTCAAATTAGTAAATTAGTCAAATCTGTCCGATTCACCAACTCTGCGATCGTTGTTGCGTTTTTGATTGGCATCAGTAGCCTCTCAATTTTGGCTTGGTTGAGTCAGTACAGCGATTTTTGCGAAATCATTTGCCATTTTAGAGTTATTTATTTTGTTCTGACTTTTCTGTTGGTAGCACCAGTGGTGCTACTACGTGGCAAACTCGTCATCTTCACTTGGCTGTTGACATTCGTGTTGGTAACACTGCCGATGGTGCCTTTTTTTATCACTGAAAAAAACAGGCCAGCGAGTAAAGATTCAGTGAAGGTGCGTATTCTCCAGGCGAATCTGTGGGGCGGAAAAAATCGAAATTTTGACGGCGTGACGGAAAATGTTGAAAGATTTTCGCCAGATGTTTTTGTCGTTTCTGAAAACACGAAAATGTGGTCGCAATATTTTGAGCGTCATTTGCCTGATTACAAATACAAAATCGTAGAGAATCTACACGGCGGAATTGCTGTTTATAGCAAGCTTCCGCTCGAGAACGCTCATGTCCGTTACTTTGGCGAGAAAATGCGTCCACGCGTTGAAACAGTCGTTAAGTGCAATGGAAACAAATTCTTTTTGATTGCTGCGCATCCCATGATTCCGAAGATGATGAAAATGCGGAACGATGAATTCAAGGAGTTAGCAGCCTCCGCCGCTCAGAGCGATATCCCTGTAATTCTTGCAGGTGACTTGAACTGTTCCCCGTGGTCCTATTATTTTTCGAAATTGCTAGACGACGGTCGGTTGCACGATTCTGAGAGAGGATTTGGAATTCATGGAAGTTGGCCGGCGTTTGTTTTAAAAAACATTGCCTACATGCCATGTATCCCGATCGATCATTTTCTTGTTAGCGATGGTGTAACAGTTCTGAGTAGAGAACTTGGAGATCGTGATGGGTCGGACCACTTGCCTGTCTTCATGGAAGTGGAAATTGCTAAAAACAGAGTCAACTAAATCCGCTAGCTGCTGATTCAAGCTGAGAGGTTGTCTGGCCCAAAGTGATGTGGAAGAAGCTCTTTGAGTGGTATTACTTTTGGTGTGCCTGCTTCGTCGATAATAATATCCAGTTCGACGCCGAATTCGACGAGCATCTGGCGGCAGATTCCGCAAGGATAATCAGTCGGGCTCAGTGCGATGGCTAAAAGCTTTCGTTGATTTGCTGCCACTGCTGCCGATACCGCAGACATCTCAGCGCAGAGTGTTCCACCGTAACTTGCTAGTTCAACGTTGCATCCAACAAATACGTCTCCGGATGTCGTTAGAACTGCGGCACCCCTATTGATTTTGGTATACGGTGCATAGGCTCGGGTGGCGACATCCGAGGCAGCTTTCAGTAACTCTGATTTTTGTTTGTCGTTGATCAAAACGATTTGGCGCGATTAGGCCGACTGTGGGTCGCCGCCGTAATGTCCGAGGCGGGGTTCGAGATTGAGAAGCCAGAGCAGCAAGTCGAAGCGACGTTCACGAATCGCAGACTTTTCTTCGGTATGTAAGTGCTCTTCTTCCGGACCTAACAACCATTCAAGACTTTCTTTCACATCGAAGGTGCGTTGCGTCAAAGAAAGATTTGTGACCGCAGCAGCGACTGGATTAGTCTTGCTCTGGTCCTCGCCACTCAACTGACCTTGTGGTCCCACAAAGAAGTTGTTGGCTCTTGCTACGAATGCATCTGACACTAGGTTCTCGCTTTCTGTTGTCTCTCTTGATGAGATACGGCACATACAGGCTGGGGTTTTCGGAGCACAAGCTTATCCCTTGGGAACCGAATTTGTATATGTAGCTCGTCTCATGCAGGGATGAATATTTTTTATTGAGCCCGAATCGCCGTGTGCTGGCACCGGGGCGGGATTACGCAACTGTTTCAATTGGAAAGGTGCTCATTTCGAGCTATTTTGGTGTAGGAAATTCAGGTACGTCAGCATAGCCCGCCAAGCCTGACCACGGTGGGATCTCGCGTTCTTCTGTTCGGGCGTGATTTCGGCAGATGTTAGACCGAGATCTGGCAAAAAGAAAATAGGATCGTATCCGAATCCGTTTTGTCCGCGCTCGTCTCGGGCGATCACGCCACGCCATTCTTCCAGGGTGGTATGCAAGACTTTTCCGTTGCTATCGCATAATGCCATCGCGCATACGAAGGCTCCACCGCGCTCACCGTCGGGCACAGATTCCAGTTCCTGCAAGAGTTTACGGCGTCGGTCCACATCAGTACCATCGCAGTAACGCGCCGAGCGTATGCCAGGAGCTCCGTTCAAAGCATCTACGGCGATTCCCGAATCATCGGCTATCGCAAGCTTTCCAGTCATTTCGGCTGCAGCTTTTGCCTTGATGATTGCATTCTCTATAAAGGTAGATCCGGTCTCTTCGGGATCGAATTCTGGCGGTGCCAATTCCAACTCGAGCCAATCGAACTGGCTTGCAAGTTCTTTCAGTTCTTTCAATTTGCCAGGATTTTGGGTCGCCAGAACTAACTTCATTCCGCTGTTTTTTTCTTCGACGATGTCTTCGTCGGTTCCATCGTTTTGGCCGGATTGATGTTTACGTTCTTTTTTTTACCGGTTGGTTTCAGCGGTGTGACGTTGTTGCTGCCGTTGTTGTTCGCGCCGTTTCCATTATTTGTTTTCTGGGCCACTGCTTGCTGCCCGCCCGACTTTTTTCTGTGATCTCGACGCTGCACGCGCAGCACATCACTGATCTGGCTGATGGATTGAGAGACTTTGGTCAATTGATCTACGTCTACGACGTCCAGAATAATATTGATAGTTGCGGTCTTCTTGTCTCGATGTGTTTCAACTCGCAAGTCGCGCAGATTGATTTTGTTGTCCGAGACTTTTTTCAAGATATCGCCGGCGATACCAACTCGATCGAGGCATTCGACCTGAAGACCGGCTGGATATGCGCTGCTTCTCTCTTGTGACCAGTCGACTGCCATGCGTCTGTCGGCATCGACTTTCAATAGGTTATTACAATCGTTTCTGTGAACTGCAATGCCAGAACCGCGGGTGACCACTCCCATGATCTCTTCGCCCGGAACTGGCTGGCAACACTTTGCCAGGTGGTGCATGAGACCACCGAGACTGCCGATGTGACTTGGTTTGTTCTTTTCTGGAGCAGTGGGAACAAAGCCTTTCTTCGCGGCATTTTCTGCTTGTTCTTGTTCGCGGATTTTGTTCACGACTTGCGCGACGGAAAGATCGCCATAACCGACAGCCGCGAGAATGTCGTTTGGATCTGAGATGTTTAGCTTACGGCCAACTTCTTTGATCTGTGGTGATCTGAGAAACTCGTCGAGATTGGTGCGTCCCAATTCCGCTTCCAACATCTGGCGACCTTGCGCAATGTGTTCTTCGCGGTGGTGTTTCTTGAACCAAGCTCTGATGCGATTCTTCGCGCCGTGAGTTTTGGCGAAATTCAACCAATCCATCGTCGGATGCGCATTTTTACTGGTGATGATCTCGACGATGTCGCCGTTCTTCATCGCAGTGTTCAGTGGAACGATGCGGTCGTTGATGCGGGCGCCTACGCAGCGATGCCCAATGTCGGTGTGGACACGGTAAGCGAAGTCAATTGGTGTTGAGCCCGTCGGCAGATCATATACATCGCCGCGAGGACTGAAAACGAATACTTCGTCTTCGAAAAGGTCCATTTTGACTGTGTCGAGATATTCCTGCGCATCGACAAGGTCTTGCTGCCAATCAACAAGCTGGCGCAACCAGGAGAGTTTGCGGTCTGCATCGGTATTCGCTGACGATGGCTCGCCGCTCTCTTTGTATTTCCAGTGAGCCGCGATACCGTATTCGGCGATGTGGTGCATTTTTCGAGTGCGAATCTGCAGTTCGATCGGACGACCCTTAGGTCCGACGATCGCCGTATGAAGTGACTGATAACTATTGAACTTAGGCATCGCGATGTAATCTTTGAATCGACCTGGAATAGGTCGGAACAAAGCGTGCACGAGCCCCATGACCTCGTAACATTTTTGCGTGTCAGGGTCGGCATTCAGTTCGCAGAAATTTTTGTCGCCGTTGCTTTCGATGATGACGCGGATGGCGAGCACGTCGTAGAGCTCTTCGAAGGTCTTTTGTTGACGCTTCATCTTTTTCCAGATGCCAAACAAATGTTTGGGGCGTCCAACAATGTCTGCTTCTATTTTGCGTGTATCCAGTTCTCCGCGCAGTTTTTCAACAATTTGTGTGATCAGAAACTCGCGTTCGGAGCGACTATCTGCCACGAGTTGCAAAATCTCAGCGTACTCCTCAGGGTGCATGTACTTGAGCCCGAGGTCTTCCAACTCCCACTTCATTTGTCCAAGACCGAAGCGGTTTGCGAGCGGAGCGTAAATTTCAAGAGTTTCTTTGGCAATGTCCGCTTGCTTACGCGGCAACATATGATCCAGAGTGCGCATGTTGTGCAATCGGTCGGCTAGCTTGACCAGCACTACGCGAACGTCTTCGGCGATTGCAACGATCAACTTGCGGAAGTTTTCCGCTTGTCTTTCTTCCTTAGAACTGAAGCTGAATTTACCGAGCTTGGTCACGCCTTCGACGATCTGTCGCACGTCGCGACCGAACGCGTCTTCCATTTCTTTCGGCTTTACGTCGCAGTCTTCAAGAACGTCATGCAGCAAACCTGCGCTGATCGTCTGATAGTCGCTGTTTAGTTCGGCGAGAATGCAAGAAACTTCGACTGGATGGATGATGTACGGTTCTTCAGACTTACGATATTGACCATCGTGAGCCTTATAAGCGAACTCGTAGGCACGTCGAACAAAAGCGATATCGTCTGCCGGTCTTTGTTGACGGGTCAGAATCTCAAACAGCCTTTGCTCAATCGGCTGGGACATCTACACTTCCATGCGCGAAGAAAGAAGGTCAAACCTTCGGAAATTAATGAAGATTATACAATTCCCGTAACCTTGTTCCCAGCGATGATTAAGCGACGTGACGAATAATGTTGCACCTTTTACAGGTTTAATCCGTCGCTCGGTCTTTTCTCGGCGAGGTGTGGGGGAATTCGTACCGGGATTTCGGATCAGGACAAAAATGCGCTACAAGCAACTTGGAATTTGGACATTACATGTGAAGCAGTTCTTCAGATCGAAGCAATCAACTCGATTGGACTTCTGAAGCCGTTCTTCGGATCGAAGAAATTAACTCGATTGGACTTCTGAAGCCGTTCTTCGGATCGAAGAAATTAATTCGATTGGACTTCTGAAGCCGTTCTTTGGAGTCGAACCAACTAGCCCGATTTGGCTTCTAAAGCAGTACTTCCGGAGTCAAACCAAATTCCTCGATTGGACTTATGAAGCCGTTTGCGAATGATAATCATTCGTACGCTACACAATTTAATGATACTAAATGTAGTGCACGGATAGGTAATTGATTTGCGCCGAACTGTGTTAATTAGCCAGTTACTTTGCCCACGGAACGCTGTTCAAATCCTTTGGTAGAGGAGAACCTCCGCCACCCCACATATCGTCTGTGCCAGATTTTCCGTAATAGCTTGTTGGTTGATTTTTTGTTTTCACCGGTGCCGAGTAGGTCGAGGCGGGGGAGCTGGAAGCATAGTACCCTCCTGACGCGGATGGGTCGGCTGTTGCCGGTTGATAGTAGTTCCCCGACGCAGGACTTGGACCGGTTTGAATAATTCTATTCGGCACCGTTCCTTGAAAAGAACTGCCGCCGATCGGTGACATGCCACCATATCCGAAACTGCCATAGCCACCATAGTTGAACGGGCTGAATGCTGAGTAACCCGAGGACCAGCCGCCGTAGCCGTGACCCCATCCGCCGAATCCGTGACCGATGCCACCCCAACCGCCTCCCCAACTGCCGAGTCCGCCGTATCCGATGCCGTGTCCGATGCCACTCCAACTGCTTCCCCAACCTCCGAGTCCGCCCCATCCACCGCCGAGAAAGGGCAGGCCGATCGCACCTGCGTATCCGCCTACGTATGGAATCTGAGAAGTAGCTGCGCGAAGAGCGAGTGACCCAAGTCCACTTGAGTAACCTGATGAGTATCCTGAGTATGTCGAACCGCCGCCGTAGGGCGTAGAACCAGGCAG
The DNA here is from genome assembly GCA_036702965.1 of Drouetiella sp. GTDB lineage: Bacteria > Cyanobacteriota > Vampirovibrionia > Obscuribacterales > Obscuribacteraceae > PALSA-1081. Next base: position 204,471 of record DATNPZ010000004.1, on the reverse strand, counting down.
AAAGGGCGATGAAAGATAGTTTGAATTGAATCCTGAATTTGCGACAGAAGCTGGATTGAAAACATTCAACGGGTTAGTGGTATCACTCGTGGTACTCGGTTGAAAAAGTTGGGCAGGTGCGGTGTAGGGCCAACCTTGCTTGACAGGCGCGGCCGGAACGCTGAAGTAGCTGCCTTGAGTATCGGCGAAAGCGGCGTTTTGAGAGCAGGCTAAAAGAGCAGTCGATGCGGAGACAACGAACGAGTGCAACCATCTGAAATTTGTTTGCATGCTAACTCCATGAAAGTTGCGGACCAAGCCGCCTGGTTGTGATCATTCATCATACTGCGCACCGATAAAAATTAGCCGACTTTCCCAGGAACATGCTTCTGGCACCTAGCGTCATTGAGCTTATTGAAGGTTCTGATGCGTAAGCCAGACCCGGAGTCAATCGCGTGCTCAGGGAATATGCGGCAGTCAGAGCGACTGACAACAGCTACTCGCTCGACAACGGAGTCAACATAATGATTCGACCGATAATCACTGCCTGTGGTGTGCTAGCCGTCGTAGTCTCGTGCTTTGCAAGTGCTCCGCAGTCTGTGTCTGCAGCGCCAGCCGTTCAAGAATCCATCGACTCTTTCTACGCCGGAGAAGAGCAGATCGGACCTCGTGTTTACCAGGTCAGCCGCGTAACGATCAACGCGTCACCAAACCAAGTTCAAGACGTCATCACCGATTACGACCACACCGCCAAAGTCTTCGACAATGTCACCAAGTGCAAGGTCGTTAGAGAAGCGGGCGACACGAAAGATGTGGCTTTCACTATCAAGACGCTCGGTAGCCTCATGACCTGCGATTATGTTTTGCAAATCAAGTCAGTTCCAGGTCGCATCGAGTGGAAACGTTTAAGTGGTGCATTCAAGGCAAATGAAGGCTTCTGGAAGTTCGAACCAGCCAATGGTGGCAGAGCAACAGTAGTCACATATGCGAAGTTCATCGATGGTGGGCTGCTGGCGCCGAAGTTCATAGTCAATAAAGAGATTCGCAATTCGATGCCGGTGATCATGACCAACTTGAAGTCAACTGCTGAACACAACAATTCAGTTGCTTCTCAAGTCGTCTTGCCTCGCTAAGCTTCCGGTCAGGCACTCTTTGACGGTGCCTCAATCATCCTCATAAATTTGCGTTGGAATGTCGTGTGTGATCTCTTCGATCGCGCTGATGCGGAACTTCTCCCAGCCCTGCTCAGGAGCGAGCATAAATCCTCTCATTATGAGGGTTCCGTCGTCATCGATAACGATAGTAGCCGGCGCGACGGTGTAGTCTTCGCCTTCGTAGTGAAAATATGCGAGTTCTTCGTTGTCGATCATGCGCTTCAGCTCTTCGAGCGCGTCCGGCTCGTATTCTTCGGGCGGGTTGAATCTACCCAGAGTCGGTTGCAATTGATTCAAGAAATCATCAGCCAAATCCGGGCGAGTAAGCCGAATGTAGGCGATGTATCCAAGGATTTGTCGGGCAAAACGATAGGGATTAATACCGTGCGTTTCGCAATGCTCTTCCAATCCCCATTTAGTTGAATAATAAATAGCCTGTCTTACCTTCCGAATAACTTTCTTCGGAGGATTCACTTTCTGGTTAACGACAACACCCGTTACCCACTGTCGCGTAGAACGGCGGAGGATGCGGGTCTTCTTGTCGTTGCAAACAAAGCCCGAATTTTCTATTGCTTTGAATATTTCCGGCAAAATCTCGATAATTCTTTCGTCACCAGATATGGTGATGTCATCGATGTATCGGGAGTAACCATATTCGGTGCTCTGAATTTTCTCATCCAGCAAGTCAAAGATTGCGTCGTCGAGCGGTAAGGCCGCGAGGTTGGACAACGCCGAACTAGTTGGAGCACCGGTCGGTAGGCAACCCCGGAATGTTGTTAACTGCGAAAGAATCGTGCTTGTTTGCTCGTCATAGCGAAACCGTTTCTCGAATATCTCTTTCACTTTGTCGGTTTTAATCGAGTGGAAAAAATCGCTTAGGTCAGTGTTAACTACGACCTTCTTTCCCACGTGAACGCGAGCATTGGTTACGACCGATCGTCCCCGAACCCCGCCGTGAACGTGTTTGGGATAGCGATACTTTGTCAGCACGAAATCATGTATTCGGCGCTGAAGTCGTTTCAAACTTCCAGTCGACGCATTGATATATCTCTTTCCACCCGACTTCTTGCTGCGGGTGTAAGAGTTGTATCTCGCGCTGTCCTCAGCGCCATTTGCTATATCTAGCACGAATTGTTCCGGTAGGTCCAACTCGTGACAAAGATCGGCGAGCGTCAATCGATCTGTTGAATCCATTCTCACCGACGTGACTATGTGTTACTCCGATATAACTAAAAGTCAATCTCGACTAGCGACTCGCTAGTCATGTTTCATAATCACATATCGATTTTAGACCCGCGACTTTACAACAGTCAACCGGATCCAGGAGCGACGACCAAGCGTCGCGATTACACCGAAACCGCTGATAGCGGCCACTCAATTGTTTCCAGTCTTTCCGAATAATACAAAAGCGGTTTTTCATTCGGCAAGTCGATGCCTAACGGCTTGGTCATCGAGTTCAATTCAAATTCCGCTTCCGCTGGTTGGAGTGGCCACATGTCGTGATGAATGATGCCGCGATGTAGCCTATTCTTTTTATCTGTGGTGTAGAGGCAATAACGTTCGGTCAAAAATCTTTCGAGTGAATCTTTGCCCGTGATAATTTGGACCCCTGTAGGTCTGTAGGACATAATCAGCGCTGCCTTTCCCTGCGCTCTTTCGCTGGTGTACTCGACGACACCTCTATCATCATGGTTGATTGACATTTTTGCTTCGTAGTAAGGCAGATGATAGAACGTTCGCGCAATGGTGCATGCAATCGGATTGGAGCAATCAAGGCTGAAAAAATATACGCCCGGAATGCCATCGCGCTCCACGTAAGTACGCACATTTAGCTCCAGGAAATTAGACAATCGTCCCCTGGCGCGCGTGTATCTGGGCCAAACATCGTTCATCACGAACGGAACAATTCCTATCCATGCTTTTCCGTCGAACAAATCCAGATTCATTTGACTCGGAATCAGATCCCGAATTGCATCGGCGCTGATTGGATAGTGCGCAAAAAGCAATTTCGACCAGGTCTGGCTCATCACCCAGGGATTACTTGGGATTGGGAAGGGTCGATGGTCGATTTTTTCAAGAAGTGGATGCATGTTCACTATATTCGGTGCGGTTTGAAACTATTGTTTGGGTTCGAGAATACTTTCCGGTTGCGCTTGCGGAGGTGCCACGGGCTTCTTTCCCGCTCGACTCAAAAACATTATTCCGATGAGCACAAGAACGAGATAAAACTTTTGTTCCGAAAACAATCCATATCCAATTTTGATCAACTCAATCGGAACGCCAAGCAAGCTCGATAGGAAAAACGCTAGACCCCACAGGGCGTCGTTCAAAAATGGCACGAACCACATCGCTGCGAAAACGAGCCAGATTCCGTATCTTCCGAATTGATTCATGCTTGCTTGAATCGAGCGAGGTAGCCACGGTTCGATTACTCCGTATCCGTCGAGCGGCGGAATCGGCAGAGAATTGAGCATGAATGCAACGATTTGCAATAGCACCAATAGTGCCAGAGACGGATACAGCCAGTAAGCGTTCTGCGGCGGAGGAATTTGCAACAAAAACGGCGCTGCGAATACCAGGATCATAACTGCTGTTCCAAACGGACCAGCCGCTGCCACCAGCGATTGCCACATCCTGTTTCGCAGGTTTCGATGATTTATGTAGACAGCCGCTCCTGGAAGCGCTATCCCTCCGATCATCAACATGACGATAGGTACGATCAAGGTCAATCCAGGATCGGTGTATTTAAGCGGATTCAGCGTCAGATAGCCTTTGTCTTTGACGGTTTTGTCACCGCCAATGTATGCGACCAGCGCGTGACAAAATTCATGCACGCACAGAGCGAGAATCCAACCGAAACAAACTGTTAATGCTAGATACATTGGATAGGCTCGAAGAGATAATTCAAGATTAACATCATTATCTTCTATCTGCGGCTGCGACGCTGTTCGTATGCCTTTACGTTACAGTAAGCCATTTTCAACGCCGGAACATCGATATTCTTCTGTTCCGCTCTAGTGATCAAATCACCAAGAATTTGATCACCTTCCACGTTGTTTCCGCGCTCCAGATCTCTCAACATTGACGCAGCCAGTGTGGATTTTTCATCAGTTGATCTTGCCAGAATGTCTTTGACGAATTGCTCGCTTGGCTCGTGTCCATGTGCCTTGAAAATCGAGAGGCACTCGTTGAACATCTGTTCTGCAATTTGCCTTCCGTTCGGGGATTTTGCAATCTCTCCGATGTTAGCTCTCATCAAGCAATTGAGCGCCGCGAGAGTGGCGAGCATCGTCCACTTTTCCCACATATCTTTCAGAATATTGGTGCTAGCGATCGACTTGAATTTTGCATTCGCGCAAACATCTTTGAGTGCCCTCACTCGTGGTGTCATTTCGCCGTTGAATTCACCAAATTTGAAAGTATGTTGATCGTTTAAATGAGCGATTCGTCCGCGATCATCGACCGTTGCGGAGATGATGCACATGCCGCCGATTATCTTTTCTGCACCGAATTCATTTTGTAGTTCGTCAATGTGTTTCATTCCGTTCAGCAACGGAACAATCGTCGTGTTCTCTCCAACAGCAGGTTTAATCGCTGCCATAGCACTTTTCAAGTCGAAAGCTTTGCAAGAAAGAATAATTGCATCGTATGGCTCAGTTGCTTTTTCGATCAATTTGACGTCGTGACGTTCGATATCGCCGAGAGCACTTTTTACAACCAGTCCATTTTCGCGCAGTAATTCTGCTTTAGCAGGTCTGACCTGAAACGTTATGTCGGCACCGGCATCGAGCATTCTAGCTCCGAAATACCCACCGGTTGCGCCTGCACCGAGAATGAGAGTGCGCACGATTTTCTCCTGTAAAAGTAGGTCAAATTATCGCACTCACTTCGTCGCGGATGTCGAACTTTTCGATTTTTTGCCTGTTTCATTTGGGAGGCATTTGCGAATTGCTGCGGCGATGCCGTCTGCATATTCTCGCTCGCTGGTTTCGTCGAATCCAACGCCGCCTACCTCGTTGTAAATCCAGGGAATCGCGTCTGGTGGAGTGCCCGCGAAGAGCATGACTTGCGGGATATTTCCAGGTTCGATGCCCGGTCGGTTGTTGAAGCTGATTGGTGTGACTGAAACTTTGTGATGCTCAGTTTTTGACCTCTCGGTTGCAAAAATTTTGGCAAACCTGGTGCTTTCTTGAGCAATCTGATCATTTTTGAAAGTGACTTTTGGTTTGTCTTCGCTGCCACCACGCCATTGACCTACTGCCTGTTTATAAACCTGAGCGAATGCTTTGTATTTCTGTCCGTGATCGTTGTGGATGCTCACTGCCAGCGCGGCGCTAGCGCTCTTAGCAATATTGGAACGTTCTCGTAGCGACACAGTATCATCCACATTTTTCTTTGTGTAGACGACTTTGTAACCGGACTTTTCTAGTTGTTCGCCCACGCGTTTGGCGACACGAAAGCACTCTTCCATTTCGGGATGATTTGGATAATCGTGATCGGACAAACCGGTTTCTTTGTCGATGGATCGTTCATCTTTGCCGCTGTGTCCTGGATCTAGCACAACAACACGCTCAGCGAGAGCTCCGACCGGCGCGAGTGCGAGCATTACCAGGGTCGTGGTTACGACGAATAAGCGGTTAGCTGAAATAGCTTTGCCCGTCGGTAATGATATCTACCGGCGACTCCTTATCAGTTAAATTTGCAATGGTGGCATTTGTTGCTTTGACCAGATTCTGAGGGGTAATCATAATTTCCTCTCCCCACTGTCCTGCACCAACGCCCAGCAGTTCTTGCTTTGCTAGTGATTCGTCGAGCACCGTGCGGAAACCTTCTGGTTGCCAGTGAAATGGTGGAATTGAACCAATCACGTATCCCGTTACTTGTATCACCATATCTGGTGTCGCCATTTTTATGTTTCTAGAACCAAGAACTTTTTTCAAATGTCCTGATACTGCGTTTTGATTTGCGGCAACCATAATCAACACGTATTCCGGTTTGTCTGTTTCAAAAATCAGAGTTTTTACCATCTGACTTTCTTCGTAGCCAAGTGCCGAGGCTACATTTGCTGCGCCTTTCTCGGTACTCGAAGGAAAAGACAAGCGCTCGTAAGCAATGCCGAGCTTGTCCAGAAATTCATGTGCGGGAAGTGTTACGGTCATCTGCCTTTATTTCATATCGGAAAGCAGGAAGAGTTATACCATATGCATCTGCCTTTAAACGGCGTTGGCAAGTGCATTTCGGTAATCGAAGAGGTATTAGATCATGGCAAAAATGCGTGCAGTACAAGTTCCCAAAGCGGGTGCGCCGTTTGAGATTGTTGAGCGTGAAATTCCAAAACCGGCAGCCGGACAAGCGCTCATTAAAGTGCAAGCATGCGGTGTTTGCCACAGTGATTCATTCGTCAAAGAAGGTCACTGGCCAGGCATCCAATATCCACGTGTGCCCGGTCACGAAGTCGCCGGCGTTATCGAAGCAGTTGGCGAAAATGTGCATGATTGGAAAGTTGGTCAACGAGTAGGCGTTGGCTGGTACGGTGGACACTGCACCGAGTGCAAACTTTGTCGTCGTGGTGATTTCGTCATGTGCGAACGTGGTTTGATCGCTGGTATCTCGTATGATGGCGGCTACGCTGACTATATGATTGCTCCGATTCAAGCGTTAGCATCGATTCCAGATGATCTGAATGCCGTAGAAGCCGGTCCGCTGCTCTGCGCAGGAATCACTACGTTCAACGCATTGCGCAATTCAATCGCTCGCGCTGGAGATACTGTCGCTATTCTCGGTATCGGTGGATTGGGTCATCTTGGAGTGCAATTCGCCAACAAGATGGGTTTCAAAACTGTCGCCATAGCTCGAGGCAAAGACAAAGAGCCATTGGCAAAGAAACTTGGTGCTCATCACTATATTGATAGTCAGGCTGGCGATGTGGCCGAAGCGCTGAAGAAACTTGGTGGCGCTAAAGTCGTGCTTGCAACTGTCACCAATGCCGATGCTATGGCTGCCACCGTCGGTGGTTTAGCTGTTGATGGTACTTTGTTGATTGTTGGTGCTTCAGCAGAACCTCTGACGTTGAGCGCATTGCAATTTCTCGGTGGTCGCACCGCAGTGAAAGGCTGGGCATCGGGAACTGCGCTGGACTCAGAAAATACGATGGATTTCAGCGCTATGACCGGAGTTCGTTCGATGAACGAAGAGTATTCATTGGACAAAGCCTCTGACGCTTACGAGCGAATGATGAGCGGGAAGGCGCGTTTCAGAGTCGTTCTGAAGACGGGCAATTAGGTAGCAACGGTTCTGTCGCATCGTTTTAGATGCAAATGTTAAAGACGCATCCGTTACGACCACATCCGTTACGACCAAATCCGTTACGACGAGATCCGTTGCAAACGCATCCATTACGGCTCTCTCGTCTCAATAAATAAGGAGCGCATCCAAACGTGGAGCGCTCCTTCTTATATCTATAACCGGATCGCAGCTAGCACCGCAATTAGCGATGTTTTGCAGTCAATAACATCTGACCGTTCTTGTCCACAAAGCCTCGGGCTGGTTCGAAAGTCAAAGTCCAGCGCACATTATCGATCTTGATGACGTATGTGCGCGTGTCAGCGTCAAAACATTCCCAGGTCCCTTTAGCACCGCTGGTGGTAACGATCGTGCCATCGGCATTGAGCTTGGCCGCGCCGTAATCGTTCATGTTCACGTCATAAACACCGACGACAGAACCACCACCACCGCCGCCGCCGGATGATGGGGCGGACCCACTGGAGAAGCTGCTTGAAGGTGCAGAAGCGCCGCCGCCACTACCACCTTCCACTTGTATCGTGTATTTGTTTGTCTGACGCACAAGTGGACTTTTAGCCGGTTCAACCATCGCCACAATTCGCGTTGGTGATGCTGCATTGCCTTCGTAAACTACCGAAGTTGCGCTTTCTTTAAATCCAAGCGTTGAATTAGCAGTCTTCGGCGCCATTACGCATGCAAAGCCAGCCTTAGCCAGGTTAAAACCCTCTTGCGCATCTTGTCGATTGAACACGATTCGGAAGTGTCCACTGACAGTGGTTTGCCAAAACTGCTCGCCACCGAAGCTATCGATGACGCCTTGATTGAATCCTGATTGCAGTGGAGCTGGATTCTTGGGATCTAAAGATTGCGCAAAACCTGGAGCGATGCCAATCTGTGCGGTAGTAATCACGAACAACGCCAGACTAATCCGCCTGGACAAATCGGAATATGACACGAGGACTCCTTGTAAATGTGAACTTCAAAGGCACATCTTATAACAACGATTCGAGTGTCGCTTTTCCTTGACCTGTTTTGTGCGGATTAGAAATTTGTGGATCGATTTAAGCTGTAGCCTATAAGCCAATTATTGCTTGCTATCGCCGTGATTAACCGGAGTGTGATGCTCGACGTGCACGTTCGTTTTGATATTCGAATGCTTAATTACTTCGATGCCCTTCTTTGCGATCTCAGTGCCAATCACGACGTGTGGAAGAAAGACAGTCGCGGCAACTTTTCCGACAGTTTCTAATCGATGCTTGTCCTCAGGGGTAGCATTGCCGTGAATCTCACGCTTAGCGGCACCAATGTATGGTTTGGCTTGTCTTTCGGCTTCATGCCCGACCTGGTGAATGATCGGCTTCGCTTGCTTTTCGACTTCGTGTCCAACCTGGTGGATTACTGGTTTCGCTTTCTCGAGGCTGTGGTGCAGCTTATCGAATAGCTTATGCGCTTCATCGTGCAGTTTGTGTCCTGCATCACTGTGCGCTTTTGCGTGATGACCTTTGTCGCCGCCAAAGATTTGAAATTCGAAGCTCATTGAGACCACCTGTGAAAATCTGAGTTCCACTAGGTTGCCTGAGCAACATAACAACAAGATAACGGAAATTTATGTCAGCACGATAAGCGCACTACCTTTTCACGCCTTTGAGCTGACAAGAAATCTTTCGGAACGTTGCTTACCGGGATGTTTTCAGCTCAGCCAGATTAGCGTTCCGTCTTTTCGGTTTTTCGCTGACGTGAGATATTCCTGTAAGTATTTGAAATGTTCGTATAAATACTGAAACGCGTCGTCACCCTCATCCCAAATACTCGGATAGATTTGTCGAGTAGTCATCGCATCTGGATCGAAACGCTTACGCAGTTCCTTTTCATCGATTTTTGCAATCGCTTCTTCGAACGCTGCGAGCTGTTTACTGGTGAGTGCACGCGGCGGTCCATAACCGAAATCTTTCGCACCAAGTTGCTCTGCATTCATTAAATAGCAAAGTGGAACCGCACCACCATCGGTTTCGCCTGTTAGTAAAAAGTGAAGACCGTGCCAGGCTTTATCAAGATCCATCTGATCGTGATCGGTGTCTTCATCGTCATACAGAAATCCTTCGATGGAGTCTGGATTGCGCTTCAGATTCTCTATCTCAGAATCAGTAGCGCTTTTCAAATTCAAAATCATGCTCATACCCGAACTCCTTCATGCACCAGATACGGTTCATTTTATAGATACAACTTTATATTTGTCAGTCAGTCTCTCGATTCGAGACAATTCTTTTTCCGTCAACACATCCTCAGCAAGCTCGACATCAAACGCTTTGCTGAAGCCATGCTGAAGGGCACCTTGCAATTGGTGGAATGTAATCTCTTTGTCGAGCACGTCAAATAGATTTGCATGACGGGCAACAGTTTGTTGCGTTTGATCGCCGTACACTTCATTCATCTTATTTTGAGCTTGATTCAATAAAATTGAACCGTGCTGCAAAACAGCATTCTTCCTGCGCAATTGAGCGCTGCCGATCATTTTCTTTCCGGCATACTGAAGATCGGCATTGGTCGTGGCTCTAAAGCAGTCGTAATTGGTTCGATAATCATTTTGCGAGCTGCCTAATTCCAGTTGCACTCCGAATTCCAAAATTCCTTCAATCAAGCCTTCGGAAATTTGTTTGTAGGCAGAGGCAACGCTATTGTTCAAAAATCCACTTCGTTCAGTCGAGCCGTCACCAATACTGGTGCCGATGAAAGAGTACGTCAGATCATTGAGATGCAGAACAGCTCTGCCTCCTGTTGCACGTCGCACAACGTCCAAGCCGTGTGAGCGGATGGAGTTTATCTCCTCGTCGGTGATTTTCTGTGAATAACCGATGGAAATCGCATGCGGCTTCCATCCATACAATCTCAAAGTTGGTGGCACTTCGCCTGCTAAATGCGCATCGAGGATAGCCTCGTCTGCCGCCATGTTAAAGACGGGATCGCACTCTGCATAGCTGATTAAGCGCCAATGCATTTTAGGAGACGCTGGCTCTAACTATCGCTGGTGCTTTGACTGGCTTGTCGCTAAAGGTGAACGCTTCTGCCAATTTTGCGCTAGCTGCTTCGAATTGTTCTTTGGAGTCTGCGTAGACATCCGCGATCGGCCTACCACCTTCCACCTGCGCCCCGACTTTGTCTCGCAAAACCACACCTACAGCAAGGTTGATTGGGTCGCCTTTCTTTTCGCGTCCTGCTCCCATCAATTTGCACGCTTCGGCAACTTTGCGTCCGTCGAGGTGCTCGACCCACTTCTTTCCGGTGCCGGGAACGAGAAACTCGAATTTGTGTTTTGCAGTTGGCATCAACGCGTGATTTTCGATGATATTCACATCTCCGCCTTGAGCCTTGATCAGTGTACGGAAGCTGTCGAGTGCTTTTCCGCTTTCCATCAAATCTCTGAGGATCTTTCGCGCTTCTGCTCCGGTGTGACATTTTTCCGCGCGAATCAAGGCGAGAGATCCGAGTTCCATACAAAGCTCTTGCAAGTCAGCCGGTCCACCGCCCTTCAGTGTTTCGATAGCCTCGATCACTTCCAGTGTGTGACCGACTGCCATTCCCAACGGCTGTTCCATATCCGTAACAACGGCTGTAACCGGGCGTTTCAATCGATGTCCAACTGCCACCATTTCTTTTGCTAACTCAGTTGCTTTCTCTTCATTTTCCATGAAAGCACCTCGGCCACACTTCACATCCAGAATGATGAGATTGGCTCCGGCTGCAATTTTCTTACACATAACGGATGCTGCAATCAGCGGAATCGATTCGACTGTTCCGGTTACATCGCGCATTGCATAAATTTTTCCATCGGCTGGTGCAAGCTCTTGAGTCTGACCACCGATTGCCATTCCAATCTCTTTGACCTGATTGATGAACTGCTCGATAGAAAGATCAGTTTTGAAGCCAGGAATTGCATCGAGCTTGTCAATCGTTCCACCTGTATGACCGAGACCGCGTCCGGAGAGCTTAGCCATCGGAATTCCAGCAGCCGCGAGGAGCGGTACGAACACCAGAGTCGTTTTGTCGCCGACGCCGCCAGTGCTGTGTTTGTCTGCGGCGAGTGGTCCGATGGATGAGAGGTCAAGAACTGCACCTGAGTGGCACATCGCGTCTGTGAGCAACGCCGTTTCATCGGGCGTCATGCCCTGCCAGCAAACAGCCATCAGCCATGACGAAAGCTGGTAATCAGGAATGGACGCGTCTGTCACGCCCTTGATCAAGAAATCGATTTCAGCTTTCGTGTGCTCCCGTCCCGAGCGTTTCGCCAGGATTAGGTCTACCATTCTCACAGTTCTGTCTCCCAACTTTGGTGCAGGCACACGCACTCCTGATCGCCAGCTCTTGACGACAGCGCTATCACCTGCATAATGGTGATAGGGAGCGAGACCCACGAAAAATATAGAACATTCAAGCGGTCTCCTCCCGCTTTTCTATTGGGAATTTTTAGTGAAGAATTGGCGGCGTTAACGCCATAACCTAAAACACTTTGTCAGCAAGTGTTATCCTTTCTGTCCGGGCGGTTGAACCCGGAAGAAGGAATCATATGCAGACTCTTCCTGATGTCAAAGAAGAACAAAGTCGAAAAGCCCCAGCGCGGCTTGGACTGATTAACTTCATCAATTCGTTGCCGGTCGCTATTCCCCTGCTCAAGCGTTGTCACGAAATCAAAGCTGACATCGTTCTCGGCACTCCATCTGAGTTAAATAAGCAGTACGCCGACAATAAATTAGATCTCGGCGCGATGAGTTCGTTTTTCTTTCTGGAATCTGGCGATATGCAGTTATTGCCGGAAATTTCGATATCGAGTGTGGGAGCCGTTGGTAGCGTGCTGTTCTTCAGCAAGAAGAATCCTGCTGACCTGGATAAATGTAGAATTGCAGTTCCAAAATCTTCAGCTACTTCTATAAATCTATTGCGCGTTTTGCTGAAGGAAGACTACGGCGTTGAGCCGATTTTGACCACCGAGGCAGCACCAGATTTGGAGCGTGATGTTTTTGACGCAGCGCTCGTTATTGGTGACCGCGCGCTGCTGGTTGATCCTGAGTGGACTACTAAATACCATCGACTAGACATGGGCTCCTGGTGGTTTTCTAACTACAAATTGCCTATGACGTTTGGTGTTTGGGCTGCAAAAAATGCTTTTGTCGAAGATAATAACGAACTGTTTTCCGAACTTTGTCAGACTCACATTCGAGCAAGAAAAGAAGGACTGACTGCGGATCTCGATGCGGTTATCGATGAATCGATTGAGCGTCTACCGATGACTCGTGAACGGTTGCAGAAATATTTTCTGGAAGAATTGAATTTCGAATTCACGCCAGCGCACGATGAAGGACTCAAGCTGTATCGCAGTCTCTGTCAGAAGCACGGTTTGCTCGACTCCAATTCATGAAAGTGGATCTGAAAACAATTGTCGCTCTTGCGATTTGCATAGGCACCGTTAGCGGATGTGGCGGTCAGCCGAAAGAGCCGCCTGCTATGCCAGTTTTGCCTGAAGAGCAGTTGCACAAATCAATTGTGGACCAGGCGCATGTAGTCGATCAAACCGTGGTGGATGGCTGGTTCTTCGGGCAAGAGCCACGCCTTTTCAAGTCTGGCTATCGCAAAACAACTCCTGAGCAGAAAGCCGACTTCGCAATGGATTACGCCAAGATGATTCATGAGACGGGCGAACGCATGGATGTAGTCTGGGAAAGCTATGTTCCATACTCGAAGCGCAGAGAATTTGCGATCGCCTGGTGGAGCGACCCGAAACACGATGTCGAATACTTGAAACAGGACCCGAAATACAAAGTTCTCTGGATTCACGAAGCGTTGTTGGACGGTAGCGAACTCTATTGGCGTTCATACGAGCAGCTGGGCGGCGAAAAGGTACCCTCGTCGGCAGTTCTTGCCCATGACGCGGAGCAGAGCCTGGTTAATAAGTACGCTGAAAGCGAGCACAACCCAGGCAGCTTCAGCACGCAGCCCCGTAACTAGAGCTCGGTAGCCAAAGATTCCAGGCACCTCAGAGCGTATCTCGGCAACCAATTAAGTCCAGGCACTTTTAATGCGTATCTCGGCAACCAGCCTACTATTGGCAGTTTGCCGCCTCTTTGAAATTCAGGTGATGCGCAATCCTTAAACGTTGTTATACTGAAGGTTGTTCCGTAGCACGAGCTGCACAACCTCATGCCAGGTCCGAACAATTCAAGCTCTCATGATGGGGCGAGCCGGTCTAGTCAATCGGCTCCGCGCGAGGTTCACTTTGTGCTGCAAAAGCGGTACGAAGTCGTCAGCCATCTCGGTCAGGGCGGCATGGGTACTGTTTACATGGCTCGCGACATGCGCTTGGCTAACCGCTATTGCGTTGTAAAAAAGCTGCGCGACGATTTTTTCAGAGAAGAAGACAAACAGAAAGCACTCGAGTTTTTCAAACGCGAGGCTGATGTTCTCAGTCCATTAAAGCATCCCAATATCGTTAGCATTTTGGATACTTTCGAAGAAGACGAAAATTACTATCTGGTTATGGAATATGTTGAAGGAGACAACCTTCATAACATGCTTAACCAGCGTGGCGAGCCATTCCCAGAGCAACAAGTTTTGCAATGGGCAATTCAGATTGCTGATGTTTTGCATTTCTTGCACAGCAACGAACCTAAAGTTATCTATCGTGATTTGAAACCTAGCAACGTGATGATTGATACCAAAGATAGAGTCAAGCTAGTTGACTTTGGTATCGCGCGTCCCTACGCAGAAGATTCGGATAACACACACGTTGTATCAGCAGGATATTCGCCACCAGAGCAATATTGGGGTGCTGCCGATCCGCGCTCTGACATATACGCCCTCGGTGCGACAATGCACTTTCTTTTGACCGGGCAAGAACCGCTCGCGTTGCAGGTTTGTTCGCCTAAGAGATTGAATCCGAAGATATCGGATCACATCGATGAAATCGTTCAACGCGCGACTGCTCAAGATGTTTGGTTGCGTTATCAAAATGCGCCTGAAATGTTGCAGGAACTGGAATTTGTTCCGAAGCCGAAACAGCCATATAAGCTGGTGCAGATGGCGGCTGCAGTTGTTGGTCTCATGCTGTTCGTGAGTGTTGCTGGTTTCTTCGTGTCAAAAATGACGCCGACTAAAGACATTAGCAAAACAGCAATCGGTGACAAAGATTTGAAATCGAAAGATGACGAAATCCGACGTCTCCGCGAAGAGAAGAACCTGGCTCTAGCTAAGATTCGCGCTTACCAGACCAAAGACGACAATTCTTCGCCGCAATCTGGCGATCAAACTCCGGGTGATCTGGTGCCACCACAGGCGATAGCGCAGAAAGCACCGACGGTTTCAATCTCATCTCCTCAGTCCACGACTGCAAGCAAGTCCAAAGCCTTTGCTTTTAAAGAAGTAGACGAAGCATCGCTCACCGATCCCGAGGGATTGGCACCGCTTGAAGAAGATAGCGGTAAGCGCGGTTATTAGTCCCGTTATTTTTTCATCGACATGTAGATGACGCCTATTCCAAACAGAATTCTGTAGGCGACAAATACCAATGTGGAATGATTTCGCAGGTACTTGATGAACCAGGCGATCGCTGCGTAGCTCACCACAGTCGATACCACAAGACCGACGACTAAATCGACAGCAGCAGCATTGCTCATTCCTTCCGAGATCATGTCTTTCAGCTCAAGTAGACCGCTCAGGATAAGTGCAGGAATTCCAAGTAAGAAGCTAAATCTTGCGGCATCTTCTCGTTTCATATTCAAAAACATGGCGACAGTTAAGGTCGAACCACTTCGTGAACATCCTGGAATGAGCGCCATTGCTTGACCGCAGCCCACAAGAAATCCGTCTTTACCTGAGATCGTTTCGATTCCGCGAACATGCTTTGCCAGTTTTTCAGCAAGCAGTAACAAACATCCCATAACAATCGATGCGATACCGACAACAATCAGCTCGCGCAGTGGACCTTCAATATATTTCTTGAGAAGCAATCCGAGCACACAGACAGGCAATGTGCCAACTACAATCGCTCCTGCTATGCGGAAGTCTTGCGCTTCGAAATCTTTTTCTTGAATCGCTTTTAGTGCACCACTGGCGATGCGGAAGATATCTGACCGGAAATAAGTGAGCACCGCCAGAACTGAACCTAATTGAATGACCGCAGAATATGCAGCGCCCGGGTCCGTCCATCCGAACAGCGCTGGAACGACGCGCAGATGCGCCGTGCTGCTGATAGGAAGAAACTCAGTCAAGCCTTGCACAACCCCCAGCACTGCAGCTTCTGCCAGGGACATTGGGTTATCCGCCATTTGTACTATCGTCCTCTACGTTTTCTTCGTCTTCGGCAAACGAGCTGCCGACAAATCTTTTGTCTGCTGCTGGTGCAGACCCTTTGCCTGTGCCAATCCATCCAGACAATCCTTGTTTGGCGTGCTTGGCTTGTTCTTCTTCTGAATCTTCAGATGCAGCATCGACGTTACGCGTTTTGCCACCGAGCAACAATAGCAGTTTATCGAGTGTGGCTGCTGCCTCAGGCTGAACGTCAACAAATTCCAATCCAATTACTGTTTTATGCGCAAGCCAGTTGCGTTCAGTTCTGATCACGCGGCATTTCATCGGGATTTCACCGACAGTAGACTGAATCACAATTTTGACCGCTAAACCGATGTCGTCTGGAAGGGGCTCGTAAGTTTCGAGAGCGACGCCAGACCTTGATATATCTTTTGTACGAATGAGTGAACCGATTGCCTCATCTTCGTCGCTTGACATTGTGACGGGCGTGTCAACGACAACTCGCGGCGACCGACGTCGTTGAATCGACGGAGTAAGCTTTGGAGTAGAGCAAAGCATGCTTGTCCTCCCACCGGTATGCTGTGCGCCGACGACCGATGATGACCAGAGTCCGTTGAAGGTGTTTTCTGCCGAGTCGCTAACGAACCAGATGCGCGTGCCTTTCGGCAAAACTTTGTTGGTTTCTTTGCTGGTTCTAAGTTGAATACAAAGCTGGTTTGGATTCTTTTCGATGATTGTGGCGCGTCCAAAGCCTACTTCGCCAGGCGCAGCTTCTACCTTGACCTTATAAACCTTGCCGGTCTCGAACATTTGTGGTTCCTTGACTCGCCGTTCGTGGACACGATTTATCGCGCCTCGAACTGCCATTATCGCATTGAATTCGCTGCAGGCAATCAATTTGAGTCAAGACTTAACTGGGAAAATGCCCTGATGAGACAGGGATGTTGACCGGTTCGATTTCGTTTGTCTGTTGTCGTCGACAGACTGGTATCAAATATGGTGGCGTAAGTATGTCCTTAATCGATGCGAATTGCTTAATCCAGACCCGGTTTTTGTTGACAATTTTCACTGCTGCTGTCAGTTTGAATAGGTTCGTCGAAGATCCGTGATTCGCCGCTATGCGAAAAATCTATTTACTTCTCGTTGTACATACGCTTTTGACTGGCACTTGTTTTGCCGCGGAGTCTAGCGCGGAGTCCGATTTGGCAAAGGCGAAGCCGCTTCAAGGGAACGCGGCCCAGCAAGCACAGGTGCAGGGCAATATCGAGAAGACGGCGCCATTGGAAGGAAGCGCAGAACAAACTGCACCATTGCAGGGAAACGTGGACCGAACTGCGCCATTGCAGGGAAATGTTGATAAGACAGCTCCGTTGCAAGGAAACGTGGATCGGACCGCGCCGTTGCAGGGAAATATTGATCAGACCGCGCCGTTGCGGGGCAATATTGATCAAACAGCGCCGTTGCAAGGAAACGTGGATCGGACCGCGCCATTGCAAGGCAATATCGATAAGCAAGGACCGTTGAATGGAAGGGTTCAGGATCAGGGCGGCGCGCCGCTCAATTCGATGAAACCTACCTATCAAGCAATTATGCGCATCGTACAGTTCAAAGATAAGAATGGCAAAGTGACTGCAGCGCCACCACCTATTACCAGGGCAGAAATCGAAGGCGCGCGCAATCGAGGCAGGGTTGATTTAAATCAAATTCCCGTTCGTTCAGATGACTCAGGGCGCCCACCTCTGCGCAGTAATCTCGACAAAAATTCAGCGCCTTCGCTTACTGACCAAGCAGCACGTCCGAAGCGCACTGCGTTGACTGTTCCGCAAAGAGAAAAGGAGCAAACACAGCCTCGACTCGATTCGAGTATGGACCCGCCACCATCACGAGATATCGGCGAAGTTGTGCAGCGACCCGTTCGAGGGCTGATGCAAATTCCTCAGCCTCCAAGTCATGAGGACACAATCCCTCAGCACATCTCGGTGCCACCATCGACTGCCAATGTGCTAGCGCCTCCCAACCAGAACTCGCAGTTGTTGATACCGCAAACAAAACCTGAATTAGCTGCATCGCCGCAAAGAGCAGAGCAGACGAAATTGCGCATCAAACAACGCAAAAAGGAAAGCGACAAATCTTTGATCAAAGACCTGGCAAAGACCGCTCAAAATCATTCATCGGCAGCACCTGCCACTGCTGTCGATGAGTCTCTCTTGTGGGATCGATGGTATGCAAATGTGAACGCGCTCGTGTGTCAGGCATTGCAACGAACGATGCCGAAACACGGAAATCCCGCCGGCACTAATCGGATAAAAATCACTGTTTATGCGGATCATCGACTGGAGGCTGACATTATCGTTGGCTCTAACACGCAGTTCAACCAGGCTGTGCTGGAAGCTTACCGTTCGTTAAACGGTAACGGAGAATTGCAATTTCCCGCAGGCACACATAGAACTATAAATAGTTATGAGACAGCTCACATCCAGGAAATTCCTGCTGTCACTGCTGGGTTTGACTCGACTCTGGTCCGTGGCGATGTAGAGAATTTTGTTAAATAACCTGATTGTTTGGGCTTCTAAGAGCAAATTTTCATCTTCTTGGAATGCTGTGGAGTATATGATCCTGGCATGAAACAACGTCGTTTAGCCTACACAGCCGTTAGTCAAATTTTCTTCGCAGCAATTGCCTGTGCACCATCTCCTGCGCAGATGGATGATTCGTTGCGAGTTCCTCGGTCAGGTGGCGCTCCGGCGTCAGCCGTCATCGATGCTCCGAAACATGATGCCGTGAAACCGGCAGCAAAACTCGACATGTCCAAGCTGAACGCATCGAAGCAAGACGCGAAGGTGCCAGCCAAGCCGGCAGTAACCAAACCCGCAGCAGTTAAGGCTGCAGCGACTCCGGCGCAAGCAGCTCTGGCAAAAGGAATTTCCTTTTCGCAGCATGGACTCTATTCAGAGGCGTATAACTTTTTCACCAAGGCTGCGGACTTAGAGCCGAAAAATCCTGAGCCCTACAATCGTCGTGCCAGGGTTGAGTGGCAGCTCGAGAAAAACAAGGAAGCGTTGGAAGACGCTTCGTATGCAATCTCGCTCAATCCCGATTATGCAGAAGCATTTTTGACCCGCGCGGCGATTTTGAACTCTACTGGAAAATATCGAGAAGCAATTGCTGATACTTCTTTGGCGATGGAATTGAAGCCTAAACTGCGCGAATCGTATTCGTTGCAAGCGTCTGCTTATCGCAATTTGAAGCAGTACAAAGAAGCTGATGCGATTACCGATAAAATTGCAGCGACACCAGGTTTGGTATCAGCGTTTCAGGAATTCTCGCCGAACATTGACTATGCACCATACGTTGGCGATATCCAGCAGAAAGTGCGGTCTCATTGGCAGCCACCACAGGGAGCCTATCCTCCAATCATAGTGCTGTTCAAGATGCACCGCAATGGAACGGTCAGCGACGTTCGAGTCAATCAAAATGCAGTTGCCACCGCAGACAATGCTGCTATCGAAACTGTAAAAACCTCTGAACCATTCAATCAGCCACCGAACGGATCTCCGCCAGATTTCGACTGCTTTGTGGTTTTAGATCCACCAATGCAACAAGCAGAAGCGGATATGAACATTGCTGCACAACAACAGGGACAGCAGCCCAACAACCAGGCTGACCCAACTGCGGCGACTGCGCAGGCTCTGCAACAAAAGTCCGGTATCAAGTGGGGAAGCGCCCTGAATACAGGGTTGAACACTGGATTGAACTTGATGCGTTTCGTTCCGATGCGCTGGTAGAAATTCGTTTTTGCTAGCTTAGTTTTGGATTGATGTGCAGAGCGTGAGCTTTACGGGTCTGGCGTTCCACCACATCGCTAATCAAGCTTTTTTGATGTCGCTCTTTTCTTGTTCGTCTAACGCGAGACGATAGATATCCGAGCGACGCCATTTGAATTGATCCGTCAGCAAAGCGGCGACATCTTTTACTGAGCGCCCTGTTTTGAATTCAGCACGAATCGCCTCTCGAACCTGATCTTCTGAAGCAATTTCCCTTTCGTCAGAAGCGGATTTTCCAGCTAGAACAAGTACGAACTCACCACGGATTTCAGTAGTTTCGTATTTTTTGAGAATTTCCAAAACGGTGCCGCGCAAGAATTCTTCGTGCCGTTTCGTCAGTTCCCTTGCTAAGCAAATTTGACGACTACCTAATTCTTCGAAGACGGCCGAAAGGCTCTTAATTAGCTTATGCGGTGATACGTAAAAAACCAACGTGCGCGTTTCGTCTTTTACTTCCTGCAATTTTGCTCTGATCGCAGAGCCTTTGTCGGGCAGAAATCCCTCGAATACAAAACTATCGCAGGGTAACCCGCTACCCACCAAAGCAAGTAGGAATGCGCTTGGACCAGGAAGCGGCACCACGTTCATTCCTAACGAAATCGCCTCACGCACGATCTGATATCCAGGGTCCGAGATAAGAGGCGTTCCAGCATCAGAAATTAGAGCGACGGATTTGTTCTCTTCCGCTGCATTTTTGAGCGCAGTAAATCGCGCTTGTTCGTTGTGCTCGTGGCAGCTAATCATCTGTTTCTTCAAATCCAGATGATTGAGTATTTTGATCGTCACGCGCGTGTCTTCCGCGAGCACAAAATCGCAAGCCGCAATCGTTTTGGAAATGCGAAGTGTTAAGTCGTCGAGGTTGCCAATTGGAGTTGCAACTATGAACAGGGTGCCTGACATCTAACCGCCGTTGTCATCATCATGACTGCTTCTGAAACTACCGCATATATACAATTTCACCGGTTAAGCTAGCGAATGGATTTAGCAGACCGGACTAACTGACATATGTTATCTACAGGCTTTTCTACAGTTGTAGATAATTTAATACGGTAGTTTAACGGCACCAACTTGTTTTGTGATCGTTTCGCTTTCAATGCCCGGGCAACAGGCGTCTCCATTGCTGCGGTAAAAGCGATGCCTGGCAAAAGGTGCTACTGTGCTTGCATCATCGAGAGTCGCTGCAGTGAAACGTCCAATCACACGCCGTGGTCAGGCAAGAAAACTTTCCAAGATTTTTCGGCTGCTACGACTCGCTGCAACCGACGTAATACTTTGTTACGGCAGCAATAGAACATGCCTGCGAACAGATATTCAGCATGCTGATCATGTCCGGGAATTGTCGGAAGAATATGCGTTTCGTGCAATTTCTTTGTGGCTTGTCACCACATTTGGTTCGTCTATATGCACGAGCGCTATACAAACGGAAAGCGCGATGCCCGAAGTGAGCCTTGCGGATGCGTTTGCCTCACTCAATGAATTTCCTTTTGCCAATTTGGTTCCCGATAATTCCTTCAATGACTTTAACGAGCGCGCGAAAGAGCTGTTAAATGGCTGTTCCCCATCGATTGAGATGCTCGGAGGCTTGTACGAACATATCCATAAATTTCCTTTGCATATCGATGCCGATAGCAACTTTGATATTCCAACTCATATCCAAGAGAAGGATAAACGACGTCTTGCGGGGCAGTTTTATACACCCGCTTCGATAGTCGATTACTGTTTCGAGCGAGCCTTGGAAGCGCACGAAGATAACTTCATGAGCACTCTCAAATCCAACTCGAGTAAGTATGAAGACGCGCTTCAAATCAGTGTCTCCGATGACTTTGCTTCGACGACAAAGATACTGGACCCAGCTTGCGGCACCGGAAATTTTTTGCTAGGCGCGATTCGGATCGTTCGCCAGGCGCTAGGTGAAGTGCAACCAGAACTTCTTCTGAATACTGTGTACTCGAATGTATTCGGTGCCGAACTCGATGGACGAGCGACATGTCTTGCACGTATATGCGTTCTGATTGCTCTGCTCGACTGTTGGCATCAAAAGCCGCAAGACGAACTGCGACGATTGCTTGTTCGGTTGCGCTCAAATATTGTCAATACTGACACGCTGTTCGCTGCACCTGAACAATCAGAAATCGGTGATTTTGCGATTGTAATTACGAACCCACCATATGTCAGCTTCGGTGCTCGCAATCAACCAAAATTAAGTTCTGGTGCCAATAAGTATTTGCGCAATAAGTTTCCAGCATCCACGGAATACAAGATTCGAGTCCATTCGATTTTTCAAGAGATAGCACTGCGTTACACCGCGGCTGGTGGCGTTTCCACCCTGCTCGTACCGGATGGTTTTTTGACCGGTGGATATTACAAGAATCTGCGTCAGTGCTTACTGCGATCCTCCAGGTTATGTTCATTCGCAGAACTGCCAGTTGATACCGTTCCTGGTGCGGTCGTCGGCCGTTGGTGCGTTGCTACTTACAAAAATCAGAGTGCTACGAATCACGATTATCCAGTGCGGCTGTTCTCGCGAATGGATAAAACCGAAACCGAATTTTCAATTCCAAAATCTATTCTTGTATCGAAAGACCAAAATCGATTCAGGTTGGTTTTCAACGAGATCGACATGCATCTAGCTAAACTGATCGACAGGCTTGAGCCCCTCTCGTCCGAATTTACGGGGCATAGTGGTATTCGTGCTTTGCATGGGCAAAATTCGATTGTTTCGGACCGATCGCGCGGAAAAACCTGGAAAAAGGGAATTGTCTCCGGTACATCTGTGCTACCACATGTAGTGACATGGACTGGAACATGGATTCATGTCAATCCTCGACTTCTATATAAGGGTGGATTCGATCCCGCAATTATGGAGATGCCGAAGATGTTGATCCGGCAAACTGGTGACTGCATCGTTGCCGGTTTTGATGGGTCAGGTTTTTATCATCTCAATAACGTTCATAGCCTGACTCGGCAACCACATTGTCATCGCAGCATGGGCTTTATGGACGGGCTGATGAACTCCGCATTTTGGCTGTACATCTATAGAATGAAAACTCGCGAACAGGGTCGCGCATTAGCTCAAATCGATATAGAAACACTAGAATCGATGCCACTACCTGAAGAGCAGCCGCTGCTTGAAAAACAAATCGAATTGCTGATCACGTTCTATCAGCGTGCAATCTCTAATTCCCGACAAGTTCTGGCGGCCAGAATTTCTCGCGCCATCGATGGGCTTGTATACCAGATTTACGAGCTTGATGATGAAACGATCAAGCAAATTGAGGCGGGCTGTGGGAAACTAAGCGATACGGTTCATTCATTACCTGGCTTTGATGAGTTGCGGGAATTGTTGAACCAGGCGGTATCCGACGAGGTAGTATGCGCGTCGCCTTCTCTTTAGCTTTAGCCTCGTTGTCGCTTTTCGGCTGGTTCGGAATTGCGTCGGCATCAGCGTTTCCAATTAACAGAGACAAATTTACTCATAAAGAAAAGCTGCCACCGCCCCTTGTGATTCGGGACAAATGGGCGATTCTTATCGGTATATCGAAGTATCAAGACCCGCACATCGAAGCATTGAAATCGACAACAGCGAATCTGGCTGTTCTCTCCAAAACGATAAAAGACCCAAACACTGCGCGTTTTGCCGAAGACCACGTGACGACTTTGTACGGGCAGCAGGCAACGAAAAAATATATCGAGTATTTGCTGACTGAAGGTTGGCTGGTAAAAAAGGCGTTGCCCAACGATTTGATCGTTGTTTACGTTTGTGGACGTGCTGCTTTCACCAATGACGACGCGATTCTCTGCACTTATGATGCGAATGTGCTCAACCTCGAACCGTCGGGAATGTCATTAAACGCGGTTCTTAACGAGATTCACAGAAGAACGCAGAGCAAAAATATTCTCTGTGTTGCAGATTTGTCGCCTTTGAAAGAGGGGCTTGCACCGAACCCAGAGGTCTGGAAAAACCTTGCGAACTCAGCGAAGGTGAGCGTTTTAGCTGCAAGCATGCCTGGTATGCCGTCTTACCAGTACAACGCAATGGGTACCATTTTCACGGGATTTTTCGTTGAGCAGCTTCAACAGCTCGGTGGCGCGACTCCTTTAGAGCAACTTGCGATGCAGGTCTGTCAGGGAACGGAGGGAGAAGTTCATGCTCGCTTGGGGAAAGAGCAGCATCCGCAATTCATCATTTCTCCTGAAAATCATGAGTTGGGTGCTGTTGCTATCGGCGTCCCCATAAAAGGAACTCAATCGGTTCAAAGTCGAGTTGCAATTGGTCATCCGCTCGATACTCTGGCACTGGATCGACCAGATTTGATGCCTCACGAGCCGCACCGTAGAGAGATTGCGTCCACCGACGGCGCCAAAGAAATTCCACGCAGGAGCCAGCCAATGGTTGCTGTCTCACAGAATTCTGAGGCTCGACCGACGCCTGCTAAAGCCGCTGCCGGAAAAAACGCCACCCATGACGAAGATGATGACGACGATGTTCAGGACATCGACTATTCCACCTACATGGCGAAGATGAAAAGGGATATTCAGGCTAAGTGGAGCCCGCCCAAAGGGCTGGAAGCGCGAAAAGTCTCAGTAGTTTTTTCGATAAACCGCGATGGATCTATAACCGATGGCGCGATTGTCGAATCTAGTGGAATCGACAGCATCGATAAATCCGCCCTCGAAGCTTTGCATGCCGCATCTCCGATCGATCCTTTGCCGAAGGGCGCGCCAAAATCAGTTCAGATTCGCTATCAATTCGATTGGAAGGTCAACTAGCTACCTTTTTGAAGCTTTTGGCTCGGTTTGCTACTAATTGAACTAAAGCCCAATCCCGATTCTCGGAGTAGTCAAGTGTGGCGGCTTTAATAATTGACTACGTATTAACCACATAGACGCTCCGCACCCCCAGACGTATAGTGGTATCAAGCTCAAAGCTGAATAGGTTTAAGGACTGGCGACACCCGGAAGCCAGACACCAAGAACAAACCAACCAGATTTCCCCTGTCTGGACTAGGAGTAACCAAGAATAAAATGAGTCTCGAACAAGGCAAGGCGCCCAAAGACACTAATCACGACAACCAACTCAAACAAGCCGGAAAGGACTCTGGGTTTGAGGATCCTCGTCAGTTAGCTGATGCTGCGTCTCTGAAGTTCAGTGCTGAGAGTAACTCGGGAGATGCATCTCGTCCGAAAGACAAAGTCGCAGTGAGTGATGCTGTTTATAGACCGAACGAGGGCGGTGACGGTTATGTCGTCAAAGCTCAACCAAGTGACTATGCCAGCTATGCCAAAGCAGTTGCTCACATGCCGAAAGACGGCATTGGCTCGCACGCAGAAATTAATGACACCTTCGCTTTCTACAAAGAAAAGTTTGCTGACAACGCAGACCACGTTGCATGGTTGAATAAAACCCAGCAAGCCGTAGGACTACAGACACTACAAGCATGACCCGCGCGAATTCGAACAACGAACGAATTCAATCTGGCGATGACGGGAATGGTCATGACGCTGTATCGTCTGACCGCGAAAATAATATTCAGAAGTCCAACAAGCAAGTCGAGTTGGACTTTTGCCTTTTCGAAAAAGGACCGGGGGCAGCCAAGCGCTTTAATGATCTGATTGCTAAGACTCTCAAGCTGAATGAGTAGTCGAGTGGTCGTTTATGGCGACGTAAGTGGCTCTACATAACTTTTAAAACTTCCCGAAACCTGCTTCTGTAGCAGGTTTTTCATTTTTCGGGGAATTTTGAAATACGGTTAAACGCCCGACTGGGCATCCTTTAGAGGCGCATATGATAAACTACACAGCTTGTATCGCCCTTCCAAAGTCGGAAATTTATCGTGCCTAATATCAAATCAGCTATCAAACGTGTCGAAGTCGCAGAACGCAACCGTCAGCGCAACAAATCCTGGAAATCAGCAGTGCGCACCGTTCGCAACGAAGTCGCAGACGCAGTCAAACATAACGATCCAAAGAAATCATCAGAAGCTCTGAGCAAAGCTTACGAAGTCATCGACAAAGCTGTCAGCAAAGGCATCATGAAGAAGAATTCTGCAGCTCGCAAAAAATCACGCCTCGCTCAATCCGTACACACAGCCAGCAAATCCGCATAGGTCGGGCAGCTTGCTGCATAGACGCCTGGATAAGTCGAGCAGCTCGCTGCAAAGACTATCTTCGGATAAGTCGATGCTCACCGCCGAACTTAATTACGGGTTTCAATTGGCTGAGGGCTTAAGTTGGAAATAGATGCATCCTGCGCCAAAACGCAGCACGAACAATCTGTTGGGCAGACTTCTACTAAGTTCGATCTTAAAAAAATAAGCGGTCCCATTCACTTCGTTGGGATCGGCGGCATCGGCATGTCGGCAATCGCGCGCCTGTTGTTAGCCAGAGGAAGGGCTGTTTCAGGATCGGACCAGGCAGAATCAGCGATCACGCAGGAATTGCAGGACCTGGGCGCCAAGATCTACATCGGGCATCAAGCGTCGAACGTGAAAGATGCAGCAGCGTTAGTTGTTTCGACTGCCATCACCAATGCCAATCCGGAATTTCAGTTTGCGCAAGAACATAACTTGCCAATCTGCCATCGCTCAGATTTGCTTTCGATGTTGAGCAAATCATCGAAGATGATCGCGGTATCTGGAACTCATGGAAAGACAACCACAACAGGCATGGTCTCTCAGATCTTGTTGGACTGCGGTCTAGATCCATCCATTGTCGTAGGCGGAATTTTCACTCGCATCGGTTCCAATGCTCACCCTGGAAAAGGTGAGTATTTTGTTGCTGAAGCTGATGAAAGCGATCGCACTCATGCTCAAGTGACATCATACATTTCGGTTGTCACCAACCTCGAAGCTGACCATTTGGAGAATTATCCAGGTGGACTGCAGCAAATTCGCGACGTCATGTCTTCGTTTGCAAATGGCAGCTCTTATGCCGTCGTTATCTGTGGCGATGATGAAGGTTGCCGCGCCGTCATGTCTTCGATTGATAAACGCAAAATCGTTTATGGGCGTCACGAGAACAGCAACGCATACGACTACTCGTATGAAAGTTTGCCTGGATTCGGTATGCGCGTATACAAAAAAGATATGCTTTTGGGCACAGTCGAACTTTCAGTTCCTGGTGAACACAACAAGTCAAACGCGCTTGCTGCAATGGTTGTAGCATTCGAGTTAGGGCTTCCATTCGACCCCGTCGCAGAATCAATCGCGACTTTTGGTGGCGTCGACCGCCGTTTCCAAATCATCGGTGAGTGCGACAACATCGTCGTCGTCGATGATTATGCTCACCATCCGACTGAAGTGGTGGCAACTCTGCAAGCTGCACGTCAGTACATTACAGGAAAGAATCTGAAGCGCGTTGTGGCTGTATTCCAGCCGCACCAACCTGGACGTTTGCGCGATCTCTGGAACGAATTTGTCGAAGCGTTCACTCTGGCAGATCAAGTTTTTATTGCTGATGTATATGTCGCTCGTGGAAAAAGCATCGAGAACATAAATTCTGAGCGCTTCACCAAAGAAGTGAATCACGCTAACGCCTCGTATCTACAGGGTCCAACAGCGGATTTGACCGATAAGGTCGCATCGCATTTGGTGCCAGGAGATTTAGTCATAACTATCGGTGCCGGTGATATAACTAACATGGGTTCATCCCTTGTTAAACATCTCGTCGAGCAACGGCAGTCACATGGAAGTACAAAGTAACATCCCGCTCTGGCGCTACACCACGCTGAAAATCGGCGGTGAGGCGAGTAAGTTCTGTCAACCTGAGTCGATCGACGAACTGATCGAATTGATGGACAAGCTTACGAAACAAGGTGAGCCGTGGTTTGTGCTTGGCGGTGGTTCGAACCTGCTCGTCTCCTCGGGCGGAGTGAAGGGCACTGTGATTCGCACCGCCAATATGAAGCGCATGGAAACGCTCGAGCCCGGCGTTTTAGAAGCTGATGCGGGTGCGAGGTTGCCTCACCTGGCGCGTTTTGCCGCGGCTAAGGGATTGTCTGGATTCGAATTTGCAGTAGGCATTCCTGGCACCGTGGGTGGGGGCGTAATCATGAACGCCGGCGCACATGGCAGTCAAATGTCTGCACTGGTTGAAACTGTCACCATATTCGATACTGAAAAATCTGAGATTGTGACTCTGAAAAACGATGAGATTGGTTTTGTATATAGAAAGTGCAATCTCGATCCAGCGCGTCACGTCGTGCTCTCAGCCCGCTTCCGTCTGGCTGAAGACAAGCCTGAAGTAATCGAAGCCAACACAAAGCACAACGAAGAATATCGATGGAAGACGCAGCCGCTGGGTTGGCCTAACGCCGGTAGTACTTTCAAGAATCCAGAACCGACTCGCAGCGCCGGAATGCTGCTTGATAAATCGGGCGCTAAAGAATTGAAAGAGGGAGCAGCGGCTGTATCGGCTGTTCATGCCAACTTCGTCATCAACACAGGCGGTGCTACATCCAACGAAGTGACGAGTTTGCTGCGTCGCATGCAAGATTGTGTTTACAACAATTTCGATGTCAGAATGCATCCCGAGTGGAAAATCGTCGGCGATTTCAGCCCTTCTGAACGCGAAGTTTTTGAGTCTTAGTAACTCTAAATGCGGCAATACATCGGCTTCACGCTATGATTTGTTACGTTGGTGTGTGTATTTCGTAAGAATATAGCCACCACTGATCCTTTCGCATTGTGAGTTGATATCGTGGTCACTATGACGCAGAGCGAGACACAATCAGGCGTTGAGCTAACTCCAATCAACTCGGTTCGATACGGCAAGACCGGCGACGTCATTTTGATGATGCACGGCTGGGGCTGTAACATCGACTCGATGCGGGTTTTGGGCGAACTGCTCGGAAAGTGGTATCAGGTCGTTATCGTTGATTTGCCGGGCTTTGGCCAATCACCAAAGCCAAACGCAGATTGGGACACGATTCAATATGCGGAACGCATGGCGAAGTATATCGAGCAGGAAAAAATATCTCCTGCACATCTGTTAGGACATTCGTTCGGTGGACGTGTTTCAGTTCGCCTGGCAAGCCGGTATCCCGACAAAGTCAAAAGTGTGATTCTGATCAATGCCGCCGGTTTGCAGCGCACATTGACCGGCAAACGCAAATGGAAAAAAATGCGCACGAAGTTCATTGCTAATTCGTGCAAAGCAATTGATTCGATTTTTGGCACCAAAACCTACGCTGACTGGTACACGCCAAAATATGCATCACGGGATTATTTGAACGCAGGTGCGATGCGCACAGTTATGGTCAAAGCGGTGACTGAGGATGTCACTGCGGACGCGGTGAACGTCAAAGCGCCGACATTTTTACTGTGGGGCGAAAAAGACGATGAAGCCCCAGTCGAGTATGGCGAACGTTTCAACAAGATGATCAAAAACTCTCAGCTTGTTGTAATGCCGGGCAAAGACCATTTCCCATTCTTGGATGAAGGCGCACATCTATGTGCCAGCTACATTCTCAAGTTCATGTGCGGGCTTGAACAGAGCGCACCAAATGCGGTTCATGGAGAAGTTAAGTGACCGACGTTCTCGGACCAGTCTCTGTAATTGTCTGCATAATCTGCGGTTTCAACTTCTTTTACCGCAGAGGACTTCGCTACCTTCAATTTCTGCAGCAAGAAGATTACGAGAGTGGTCGCTTCTATAACTGGCTGATGGAGCGCAAAGCGTTCGATAAGCGCGGCAGCCTCGTTTGTTTGATTGCGATAGTGTCAATTTCTATTTTGGGAGCTAATCCTTTCGGCACTCCCATGGGGCACGAGTTAAAGGTCATCCTCAGTGTTTTTGCTGGAATCGTCTTGGCGTATCTCGGCGAGATGGAAGAAGATCCGCGCACAGCGGGTAAGCTTGCTCTGAAAATGACAGAGCGCGCTAAACGCATTTTCGATCTGTGCTGGACACTTTATTTAGCGCTGATAGCCGTTGAGTTTTTCGTCGCATCTTGGGATTACTCATCTCTGAGCTCGTACACTAGATCTCTTAGCAATTTCTGGATTGCGCAGCTCATTCTATTTGTGGCTGAACCGTTTCTACTAATCGTCTCAAATCAGCTTTTAGAGCCTCATGAGAAGAGCCTGCAGGAAGGCTTCGCGAACGAAGCTCGAGCTGTTTTGAAGATGGTCCATCCAACTGTTATCGGGATAACCGGAAGCTATGGAAAGACGAGCAGTAAAGTAATTTTGACTGACATTCTAAATAGCGTCAGTCCCACATTCACGACTCCACGCAGTATCAACAGCTATATGGGTGTGACTCGCGAAATTCGCGAGCGCATGAAGCCGCAACACAAATATGCTGTGATAGAAATGGGTGCTTATTACACAGGCTCAATCAAACGCATGTGCAGTTTGACTCCGCCGAACGCAGCTCTTGTCACCGCTGTCGGTGCCATGCACCTGGAGCGATTCGGGTCGCAAGAAAACGTTTTTAAAGCAAAATCAGAGCTCGCAGAGGGGCTGCCCAAAGACGGAATTCTCGTCGCGAATGGTGATTACGAGTACTGCCGCAAAATGGCAGCGAATCACAAGGACAAGCGTGTCTTCATTTATGGACTGGACGAATCGCTTGGACCGCTCGATTCGTACATGTTCGATATTGAGCCGACTGATAAAGGCACCAACTTTTCGATTCGCTGGCAGGGCAAAGTCTACAAAGGCTCAACCGCACTTCTCGGGCGTCCGATGCTAAGCAACGCTCTCGGTACATTTACTATGGCATGCGTGCTGGGATTGAATCCAGAGTTGGTTTTAGCAGTCATTCGCAATGTGAAGACCGAATCGAATCGATTGGAACCGCAACGCGCAGCGATTGCTTCGTTGCAAGCTGTACGCAACGGTAAACCACCGCGTGACGGCATGATTCTGCGCTTGAACGATGCCTATAACTCAAATCCACAAGGTTTCAACGGTGCTCTCGAAGTGCTGAATAGGGTTTCCGGTAAGCGCAAAATTCTTGTCACTCCGGGCATGATCGAACTCGGCGAAAAGCAATACGTTGAGAACAAAGACTGCGCGAAGAATGCCGCTAAGTTCTGCGATCTCGTTATTGTTGTCGGCGGAACCAATAAACAAGCACTTGTTGAGGGCTTAAACGAAGGCGGCTTGGCGACAGATAAGTTGAAGCAAGTTGACTCAATGCGCGATGCTCTCAACTTTCTAGCTGAGGATTATTGCTCTGATGGCGACGTTGTTTTGATTGAAAACGATTTGCCTGACTTGTACGAAGCAGTTCCGAGATTTTGACGATGAAAGCAGAGCATGCAAGAAGTTATGGCTTTGATGCCGTTCAACTGAGTGGATTTTACCGATGAGCACGAATGGTGACAGACGAAGAAAAACCATAGCCGTCATGTTTGGTGGCAGGTCAGTTGAGCACGAGATCTCGATCATCACTGGCTTGCAGTTGATCAAAGCGATGGATGTCGTGAAATACAATCCGCTGCCGGTCTACATTGCACCATCGGGCAAATGGTACGCCGGAGACGCGCTTTTAAATCGCGAATTTTATCGACGTATGCCCGCATCATTGAATGAAGTCGACGAGGTGACATTGCTACCTCAACCAAATGTTGGTGGTTTGACCGTTCTCCGATCCGCTCGCACAGGCAGTTCCGCAATCGACGTCGGTGTTGACCGCAAAGTTTTGCCGGTCGATGTCTTCTTTGTTTCGTTCCACGGTACGTTTGGAGAAGACGGTTGCATTCAAGGCGTACTCGAAATGGCCGAGATGCCATACACCGGATGTGGTGTCTTATCTGCGTCGGTGGGAATGAGCAAATATCATTGCAAGAAGATGCTAGAGAGTCACGGTGTGCCAGTTTTGCCTGGAGCAGTCGTTGATCGCGAATCGATAGAGGTGAACCTGGGCAACAACCTCGCCCAAGTGCGCGAAAAGATCATGAGCACACCAGGTCTGGAAAATTATCCACTATTCGTCAAACCAACGAATCTGGGTTCTAGCATTGGTATTGCAAAAGCCAAAGACCAGGCTGGTTTAGACGCAGCTCTATTGCAGGTTTTCAAATACGATTACAGTGCCATCGTTGAGCCGTGCTTGGACAACAAAATGGAAATCAACGTATCCGTTCTGGACGACACTGAGCCAATAGCTTCCGTTCTGGAAATTCCAGTCTCGAGCGGCGAGGAGTTGACTTACGAAGATAAATACATGCGCGGTGGTGGCAGTAAGAAGGGCGCACCACAAGCGCAGGGAATGGCTAGTCTGACGCGTGTTATCGACCCTCAAGACATAGCGCCCGAATTGAAAAATGCGGCTCAGGATTATGCAAGACGCGCTTTCAAAGCCCTTGGTTGCGCTGGTGTCGCGCGCATCGACTTCATGGTCGATTTAAACACCAACAAACTCTATTTCAATGAAATTAACACATTGCCAGGCTCGTTGGCATTTTATTTGTGGATGAATTCACATCCACCAATTTTCTACACAGACATGCTCTCCCATATCATCGAGCGCGCCGAAATCAAAGCAAACCGCCGTTCCTCGCTGTCACGCGAAATTGGGTTCAAGGCGCTGTTTAAGTAACTTTGTCGAATTTGGTGAGGACGTCTTCGCAATGACCCGAAAGTTAGACGCCTTTTCGCTGCTTTATATAATTCCAAAGGATTTCACGGAAGAGGAATTCGCTGCGGCGTGTAAAAACTTAGAAGCCGATTCCTCTGATTTTGAACTTCGCGCGAAGGTGATGGGATATTTCTACTATGTCGCTCAGAATGATGAGTGGCAAAGCCACTACGTGTGGCTCGTAGAGAACGCACCACTCGATCCGTTTGTAGGTGAAGTCAGTGCTAATTTGATCCTTGATGCTTTGCATGAGGATTTTTACAAAAATGTTTGCAAGCTGTGGATGGAGCAGGTCGAGAAACACAGCGCGAATCCTCAAGTCTATTTGAATGCGGCGGCGGCTGTTTTGATTTCTGATTGCGCGGAGTCCAGAAGGCTGTTTGAGTGTGCAAAACGGTTGGAGCCCAAGAAGCCTGAGCTGCTTAGATTTGAGAAGCAATTGTTGCATTTAGAGAGATGCGAACGAATCTGGTCCAATTCTGAAGCCGGTAATTCTGAAGATGCCGATAGTACTTCCTGAGATTTGTCTGGAAATTCCATTGTGAGATTGATGCATCAGTTATTTAAGAAGGCTAGCTTTTGAATTTTTCCTGCCACCACTGGCGGAGCTTATTCAACAGAGTTGGATGTCCAGTCTCCATCGCTTTCCTTTGACCTGCACGTCGATCATCAACAAACTTCAATACTTGTTCGCGAGTTTCACGTTGCGAATCGGGGCTGATAGCGCGCTGCGGCTCGGGGAACTCATTGTTCCATCCCGAAGTATCCGTGATGACTCCACGTCGCACCGGCGGCGCTGACGATGCGTATTGTGCTTGCGCTTCTTCTGGCACTTCGAAATCAGGGTGGATTTCATTGTATATGCGATAAAGTTCGTATCGCACTTCTCTTGCCGACATCGGGCGATCTTGGGGATTGTGTGCGGTCATGCGACGAACAAGATCGTCGAGTGTTAACAACACCTGCTTATTTATGTGCCGTGGTGCGCTCACCGAGAGTGGCTTGGGTCGTTGACCGGTGAGCAAGTGTCCGAGCGTCGCGCCGAGAGCGTACAAGTCGCTGCGTGTCTCAGGCTTACCGAAATATTGTTCTGGTGGTGAGTATCCAGCGGTGACAACGCGGGTGGCGGACTGTTTAGGTGCAAACGATCTCGCGATGCCGAAGTCAATGAAGACAACGCGACCATCGGGAGTGAGCATGAGGTTGCTCGGTTTCAAATCTCGATAAATGATTGGTGGATCTTGGTCGTGCAGATACTCGAGAACTTCGCAGCATTGAATTGCAATCTCGACTGTTGCTTCCGAATTGAATGGACCGTATGTGGAGACGATTGATTCCAGGTTTTTACCCGGAACGTAATCCATAACGAGAAAATACTTGCCATCACTGGTGGTGTGGTCATCAAAGAAGCGCACGATGCCCGCGTGGTCGAATTGCCGCAGCATATTTGCTTCGCGCTTGAACAGCCGCACGGCTTCGTCATGCTCGTCGGGGTCGGAGTGCTTGCTAATTAATTGTTTGACTACGCACGGCGCATTGTTTGCCGAGCGATCCTCGGCAAGATAGATGATTCCCATGCCGCCCTGACCTAGCGGCTGGCAAAACCTGTAGCGCTGAAACCAGCCGTCAGTGTTGTCCGGCACTGTGAAGCGTCCTCGCTCCGCTTGTATAAATTGCTGTATCTACCCGTGGGTCCTTCATTTGCACATTATTTCCATACCCTGGAACTTCCATCTCCTAAACCACCCGGCGGTGCGCCCCTGCGCCCGGTGCACTGAGATGCGAGGCGCCCATGAGCGATGGTGATGGACTCGGTGGCGCAGCGACGCGCACCTAGAAATCTTGAAACTCCACACCTGCCGACTTTTCAACGAAATCCCAAAAAACTTTTGGAAAATGTGTTGACATACATCCGTATGGTAGTTATTCTAATTGCATCTCCCCAATGAATAGCAAATTTCCAAAAGGTTCGCTCGGAGGACATCTATCATGAGTTTTGCAATCGTATCCATTGTGGGAAATCTTACACGACCGCCAGAACAAACGTCATTTTCTAGCGGAAAAACAAGAACAACTTTCGTAGTCGCAGTAAATGTCAGAGCTAAAACTGAAAAACCTTCTGACAGTGCCGACTTCTACAGAGTTGAAGCTTGGGGAAGATTGGGCGAATTAGCCATGTCCTATCTTTCAAAAGGAAATCAAGTAACTGTCAGCGGACGGTTGTTGATGGATAAATGGACGGACAAAGAAGGACGCGAGCGCATCACTCCCACGATTAAGGCTGAAAATCTAGCCTTCCCGGGGCGGTCGAGATCGATCGATGAAGACGGTGCCTCGCGCATGGAACACGAGTTTGCGGATGACAGTGCGGATAAAGACCGCACGCTGACTAGCATCAAAACGGCAGCGAACGTAATGATGAGTCCATCCGTGATGACGACGTCAAGGTCTGCCGACCCTGCTAAAGCTGCACCAACAGCCACGACTCTGGCGGCTAGCAGCAGACGAACGCAGACCGCCTGACGTCACAAAGGCTCTGTAGGGGCGAATGTTAGCCGGAATGCTCAACCGGCTTTGATCAAACGTCCCTACTAGAAAGGGCCCTTTTCTGAGCAACAGCTTTCCTCCCACCACACACACACACAGGCTTAGCCAAAAAGAAGAATAAGGGAAAAGTTTGGGGATAGACTTTTCCCTCTCTTCTTTCAATGCTGCGCTGGTATGACAAAGGTGAAGTGTCACCTATGTCTTCGGTACGTTCAGTCGCCTGTCCATCTGCATGGACCGTACAAAATGCACCCTCTGAGGGACTCGAACCCCCGACACCCTCCTTAGGACGGAGGTGTTCTATCCAACTGAACTAAGAGGGCAGCTGGATTTATTAGTCTAGCATCGAGTGAGAAGCAGTACAGTCGCTTTAAGGTTGTCCGGCGATGAACTTTATGAAGCGCCAAACGTGTGGTCTGAATCCTGCAGCAATTACAAGAGCAAGTATGCAGGCTCCGATTGCAGCTAGTATCAAACCAATTCGTAAGCTGTCCGGAAAATAATTGAACTCGATCAAGTGTGCGCCTGCTGGAATATAGACTGCGCGTCCTTCTGCGTTACATCGATAGCAAGGGCGCTTGGCACCATCTATGGAGGCTTGCCAGCCAGGGTAAAAATGGTCAGTCAAAACGAGGAAACACGGTCTATCTACTTTTACGGAAAGTGAGACGTGCTCGGGTTCGTCTGTAAGGAGGGTCACAGGAAAAGCATCGATAATGGCATCGCGATCCGTCAATTTGCTGTGTTCTACCGATTGAGGAATCTCTGGGTCTCGAGTTGGTGCAAACGGAATGATTGCGCCAAAATCTCTGTCGGTGCCTTTGATGTCCGATTCGCCTGTTACGGCGTGACGTTCGATCAAAGTCATCACAGCCGGATTGAATTCTGATTTGTCCGCATCACGTATTTTTTCGATAATCGGTTGCTGACTGTCGCACCACCGCCAGTACCGCGATAAGTAAGCACGTGGAAGTTGATGCCTCACCTGATAAAGACGTATGTTCAAATGTCGATCGTCTTTGACAAGACGAAAGAAGCGATTATCGAGGTCCGGCACATCCTTCTGTCCTTTCCAAGATTGTGTGCCGACCCAGCTTGTTGCAGTGCATTGGCTCAGACACAAAAGTGGTTGGTCTGAAAAATGTTGTGTGCTTGTATCTTGTCTATCAGTAGCGCGATTGCCAGGCAAGCAGACTGAACTTTGATGGAGGATATCCATGAACAGCTTTCTGTAGGGTCCAGTTTCGGCCGCTTCGTAGCCGAACGTCTCTGAAATTTGCTTGTCGACATTTGTATTTGGCAGCAGCATTTGACGAGCGTAGTCGAAGAACGCCACGGTCCAGCGAGGATCGTCTTTCCAGCGATAGTAAGGAGGTGTCCAGAAAGGATCGAAGTAGAGCGACATGAAACGCCCGTCGGCACCTTTAGTCGATGAGGTTTTGTTGGCGATATCCTGCTTTTCTGCGTTGATGTAGTTGGCAACAAATGAATCGTCTGAGTAGAACTTTGGTGATACTGTTTGCTGCTTGTACTTGTATGCAGGAATGAAAAGATTCAGCAGGACACAGCCGATAAGGAGCACTGGAGCGTGCTTCTTCGGCAGTTTGCCCTTGCTGAGCAGGATTTCGAAAATACAAGTCGTCGCACCAATTGCGGTGCCAATGGCAAATGCCCAACCTAACCACAATTCAGCTTCGACAGGTAATGGCGGCACGGTGCCTATAAGGTGACTCTTAGTTGCGGCCAAACCGAGGAACATTAGCGTTGCCACCAGGGAGAGTGCCCAGAAAGAAAATCCGGCAACTCTGGCCGAGCGCCCTATGTCTCTGTTCGACAAGACATAGACTCCGCGCGCCGCAGCTAGAACAATTGCGAACGTGATAAAGATGAACCACTTGATTGGAAACCTGAAGACAGTCATCGCCGGTACTGCTTGAAACAGAGCCGGAGTCAAAGGAGTGTATTCGCCAAGACAGAGTATCAAGACAATCAAGCCAAATAGTGCAAGCAGTTTGCGCTGCTTCCAGCTTGCGTCAGCAAACCCCCAGATAGCGCATGTAATGACAATCGGGCTGATGTAGAGAGATTGTATGAATGGCAGGAAAACTGGACGCGTCGCAACTATGTTGAGGTGCCTCGCTCCGAGAATTTGTAGGTCACCGAAGGGATAAATCAGGAATGTGCTGAGCAAGTCATACCAGTTGACGCTCCACATGAACGTTTGCCCGAGATTCAAACCTTTTGAGCGGGGTGATTGCAAAACCCACTCAACAACCGGGAGGACAGTGGGCATCGTCAACAACATGGCCGACGCCATCGTCAAGAATTGCCACACCAGCGGTGGTGCAAAGTTTCTCTGCGCTTTGAAAGCTACATATGCGTCGTAGATAATCAGAAGAACCGTCAATAAGCAAGACGGAACAAACAACTCAGGGCGACCAGCAACCACACACATAAAGGTAGCGACCATCGCCGTTGCGGCTGCAAAGTAAGGACGTTTGTTTTTGTCCAGGTCCATTCGCATGCGCCGGTAGGACCAGAGCATCAGAGGAAATGGCGCCGCACCGGCCATTAAGGTGTAATTGTTTGGCGCAGAGAACATATATCCGCATAATGCCAGGGCAATACCAGATATGGTGGCAGCGGTGAGACCCCATCCAATACTGTAAACAAGGAGGAAGCACCCAACCGCACAAATGATCTGATTGAGCATCAGAATTAGGGATAGGGCTTGCCCATATCCCATGTAAGCGTAGAAAAACGTAAACGGATAGAACACACCAGGCGATGGCACCGCTGTTTGTGACATGCCTGAATAAAGATATGGGTTCCACAGCGGCAGCTTGTGTGCTGCCAGAGAGCGCGCGATCAACTTCGAGAACGGTTCAAAGTAATAGCAGTGATCGGCGATAAAAAACGTCGCCTGACCCGTGAGCGTCTTCCAGTAGAAGAACGTCAGAAGAATAAACAGGAAACAGCCTAAGAGCAGCGCGACTACTCTGTGGTTCGTCACGCGGGCATGACTAACCTCGAGATTTTCGTTCATCACAGCAAAATTCCGCGGTGGAGGTGGCGGTCTAGGCCGTGTTTAGTGAATGCTGTTTGGCAGCATGCCGACTGGAGTCTTCGTTTCAGGCGATGCTACCAGCGGTGCCACTGCATCTCTTGAGACTTGCATGACTGGGTCGACAACGACGGTTCCGGTCATGAAGATAACGCCGATGCAAAGCCAGAGTGCGAGGAAAACCATAGATTGAGGGCTGTCGAAGAACGGTCTGGATTCGCCCATCGCCAGAACTTTTGGTGATGGCTCTGAAACGATCATCTTGATGACGACGCGGGTGTAGTAATAAACCGCTGGCACCGATGTGATCAGGGCTACGCCGACGAGCAGCCAGCCCACTGGAGTTGAGCCGATCATAAGCGGCATCTGAACACCAGCGCCGAAGATAAACAACTTGGCAAAGAAACCTGCTGGCGGCAGAGGCAAACCTGCAAGATTTAGCAAACAGACGCTGAGAAGCAAAGCGAGGTAAGGACGTTTCTTCATCAATCCTGCAAAGTCATCGATGTTGTCTGTGCCTGCTTCGTTCGCGAAGAGAATTGCTCCGGCGAATGCACCGAGGTTCATGAAGCCATAAACAATGATGTAGAACATCATCGCCGCGAGACCTTGCTGTGTTCCTGAAATCATTCCGATCAGAATGTAACCGACGTGCGCAATCGATGAGTAAGCGAGCATTCTCTTAACTGACGTCTGCGCTAGCGCGATCAGGTTACCCATGATCATCGATAGAACTGCAAGTACTGTGAGGATAATCGTCCAGTCAGGTGAAGACTTACCGAACACCATGAACAACAGACGCAACGCGATGACGAATCCGCCAGCTTTCGAACCGATTGAGAGGAAAGCTGTAACAGGAGTTGGCGCGCCTTCGTATACGTCAGGTGTCCACATATGGAATGGCACAGTGGATAGCTTGAAACCAATTGCGCTGAGGAGAAGCACAAGAATGAATATGCGAATCAGCGAGGTTGGTGGCACCGACATCAAAGCCATCTTGTCTGCAATAACAGAGAAAGATGTTGAGTCAGTCAAACCGTATACAAATGAAAGACCGTAGAGAAGTGTTGCCGTAACTGCAGCCGTTGAAAGTAGATACTTGAGGGCAGCTTCGCTGCTCTTCGCATCGAACTTGTTGAAACCGGCAAGAAGAACGCAACAGATACTGAGTGTTTCCAAGCCGACAAATAACATGATCAGGTCGGTGGAACCGCTGAGCAGAAGAACTGCTAACACCGCGGTGAGAAGAATGGAGTAGAACTCACCACGGTTTCGACCGAGGTGGTGCTCGTATCCCATCGTCATCAAAACTGTGATTACACCAACGAGGGTGACAATCAGACCGAATGTGATGGTCAGTTTGTCAATAGTAAACAGTCCGTTGAACAAAACCGTAGGCGGGTCGAAAAACTGCAAGAAGAGCATTGTGAACGCACTGCCGAGACCGAGCATCGACCACACTGGTGTCCATTCTTTCGACTTCGGAAAGAACAGATTCCAAACTGATGTGATCAAAATCGCGATGACGAGGAAAATCTCTGGCCATAACAGTTTTACGGCGTCAGTGTAGATTTGCAGACCAGCAGCGTTCATATTTGTAGCGGTTACCCCAGATACTTGCGGCATCAATTTTACAGAGATGGGGAGCGTCATTTGCTAAATCGAATAGTTAGCAAATAAATAAAGTAACGTGCACGGCAAAAAAATGTTCTTCAGTATCAAGCGAAATCTGCGCTAGGGCAGGCTCTTTGAGATGACATGAGCTATAGTTAAAAGTCTCCAATCACTTGAAAGCGACAAACATTCCGAGATGCTTCAACGCAAAATTTCTTTTGTCTTTGTAAACTGGCACAAATACTAAATTCCAGACTGTTTTTCGGTAATATAGGTTTTACAAGAGGAAGACAAGTTGAGCACATCGAACGGCTCCCAGGACAAAGATTCAAAAGAAAACGGGCTGCTGCCAGCGAATACGCCCTGTTTGCTCGCTCTGGAAGATGGCAAATGTTTTAAAGGACACGCGTTCGGAGCGACCGGCACAAGAACCGGCGAACTCGTTTTCAACACAAGTTTGACTGGCTATCAAGAGATTCTCACCGACCCAAGTTACGCCGGTCAGATTGTCACAATGACCTATCCGGAAATCGGAAATTATGGAACGAACGACGACGATATCGAATCGCAGTCTCGCAAGATATACGCTCGTGGTCTGGTAGTTCGCCATCTCAGTCGCAGACACAGTTCATGGCGCTCGACAGCGGCACTCGAAGCGTTCATGGCGAAGCAGAACATCATCGGTATCACCGGTGTCGATACGCGCGCTATCACTCGACGTATCAGAGATGTTGGTGCGATGCGTTGCGCGATTTCAACTGAAGTTTTAGACGAAGCAGCGCTCGTGAAAATTGCGAAGGAATCTCCGCTCATGACCGGTGCTGATTTCACCAACGAAGTGACAGCAACCGAAAAATACAAAATGGGAACAGGAAAATATTCCGTTGCTGTCATGGATTTCGGCATCAAAAGCAACATCTTGCGTCAACTTGCGTTGCGCGATTTGACACTGACTGTGTATCCAGCGCATGCAACTGCGGCAGAAATTCTTGCAGACAATCACGACGCGATTTTCCTCTCGAACGGTCCTGGCGATCCTGCGGCGTGCAAAGACATCGTCGAAGAGCTGAAAAAATTGATTGCCACCAGGAAACCGATCTTCGGCATCTGTCTTGGACATCAACTGCTTTCACTCGCGCTCGGTGCAAGCACTTATAAATTGAAATTTGGACATCGTGGTGGCAACCAGCCTGTAAAAGATTTGTTTACGGGCAAAATCGAAATTACAAGTCAGAATCATGGATTCGCAGTTGATGCAGATTCGCTGCCGGCCGAGTTGGAGTTGACACACTTGAATCTCAACGACAACAGTGTCGAAGGATTCCGCCATAAGACACTGCCGATTTTCTGCGTTCAGTACCATCCAGAAGCGGCACCAGGACCACACGATTCGAATTATTTGTTCGAACGTTTTGTTGAATTGATTGAAAGTAACAAGAAGGTGAGCGTTTAGCTTTGTACAAACTGGCGATTTTTGATTTTGATGGAACGCTTGTAGACTCGGCTCCCGGCATCATTGAGGTAATGAAAAATTGCGTCGATGAGTACAAGCTCAGTGATGATGTTTTAAAAGAGTGGCAGATGCTGATCGGCGTGCCATTGATGCGTCAGATGGAAATTATCTTTCCCGATCGCAACGAAGAATATTGGTTGGAAGTGGCGACTCGATATCGTGAAATCTACGACGGCAAAACGATCGAGTTGTGTCCGCTATTCCCGCATCTAATCACCATGTTGGAAGAATTGCGCAAAGCAAATGTTCTCGTCACAATTGCGTCTTCGAAGCGCAGACACTTGATTGAGACTGTTCTGGATCACCATGATTTGAGCAAATTTTTTGAGTTTGTGGTTGGTGCTCAAGACGTTCAAAATCACAAACCGCACCCTGAATCGGTGCATCTGACTCTGCAAAGATTGAGCATGAACGCACATGACGCTGTCGTCATTGGTGACAGCACTTACGATCTTGATATGGCTCGTGGCGCAAACGTTGATGCTATTGGAGTAACGACAGGAATTCACACGACAGAAATTCTCTCGACCTCGCAACCGACGCATATCGTCAGAGGTCTCGAAGAAGTTTTGCCAATAATTCTTAACGGCAGAATGGCGAAATAATCGGCATTCTAGCCATTTTTTTCTGCAATTTTTCTCATGCAACCAGGGGTTCCATTGGCAACCTCCCGTCGTCTGTTATGATCAAGCGAGTTGTTGAGAGATCCAAATTTCGGTCTGCTGACCACTCTCGGGAACGTCGCTGTTGCGATAGCCTTCGCAATCCTGTGGATAAGAAGCGCGCATTACAGACATCTAATGGAATTGGACTAATCTTATGAATAAGTACAGTTTGGTATCACGACTTCACCAGGCAACGATTTTGTCTTGTGCCTTTTCAATCGTGAACGGCTCCGTCGTTGCTACATTCGCTGCTGATTCAGCGAAAGCATCCGGCGAAGTTTCCACAACCGCATCAACATCCACTTCGTCCGCTGCAACAGCACCAGCAGCATCGACGACAGCACCAACTGCATCTAGCGCAATTGCGGCGCCGACGACGGTTGAAGCAGCGTCGTCACCATCGGCGGTGATTGCACCAGTGACAGAATCATCCGGAAAAGTACTGCTCAAACCGGGTCAACCAATCGTTGCAAACATGCAGGCAGAAGACTTGCAGCCGACAGACAACGTAGACCTGGCTCGCCAGCAGGCTCTCGCGTATCCAGATAGCGCAGAAGCAGCATTCATCTATGCAGTTGCGATGACTAGAACAAGTCACGTCGAAGACGCATTGAAGGAAGTTCGCCGCGCTCGTCGATTAGCTGAAGCTGCAGGTGGCGCGCCATATTTCGACAAGATGATCGCAAGCTATGAAGAGATGCTGAAATCATATCCCGACGAAAATCGCGTCAGATATGGCTTGGCATGGGCTTATTACATGAAAGCCTACTTGCTGGCGAAAAAGTTCCCCGCTAATCCAAATGTACCAGCTGTATCAGACAACAGCCCAGCGCCTCCGTCGAAAACAGTCCCACAAAGTTGGGTGAACAACGCCGCCGCGGGTCAAATGCTTAGCGCGCTGTCACCTCAATTAGCCAACAAAGTTGCTGCCGCACCAGGGCAAGTTCCCATGTCTGAACTTCCTCACATAAAAGGTGCGCTCGAACTCGCTTCACCAGCAGTGGTGCCGCAGATTAAGCAATACTACGAACTCGCTTTGAAAAATTTGGATGACTTGCTCGCACGCACTCCAGACGATATCTGGGCGCGCGTTTACAGAGCTCACCTCGCCGCAGAATTCACGGGTAATCTCGAAGACTCGATGAATGTCTGGCGCTCGTGTCAGAAGCAGGCACCGCAGAATCCAGCGCCTTATTTCTTCCTCGGTCAGGGTTACCTCAAGCAAGGAAACCTCAAAGAGTGTTTGAATAATATTTCAAGAGCGATTGCGCTCAGGGCTGTGGGAAACTAGTGCACGGGCTTCGAAACGCA
This sequence comes from Drouetiella sp., assembly GCA_036702965.1. Classification (GTDB taxonomy): domain Bacteria; phylum Cyanobacteriota; class Vampirovibrionia; order Obscuribacterales; family Obscuribacteraceae; genus PALSA-1081. Next base: position 161,635 of record DATNPZ010000004.1, on the reverse strand, counting down.
GCACCAATTGTCTATTTATCGGATATGTAACGGATGAAGGAAAAGCTTCAAGGGTTTCTAAAATTTGTCTTGGCGCTGGCTGTTCCAGGCATGCTGATTTACTTCTGGATTTCTGCGCAGAAGATGGCAGACGTTGAAGTCGATAAATTTACGAAGGATAAGGCGGAGCACCCCGACCAGTCCAATACGACCGTAAAAAACTACGAGCTGAAAGAAGTGAATGACGCCAACGAAATGAAGTGGCATCTTCGTGCATCGGAAGGCGTGATGCAGAATGAAACGAAAGATGTGCAATTAAAGGATGTTAGTGTCGAGTACTACAACGACAAAAAAATCAAAATGAAGATGTCGGCGCCGAAGGGGATGGCTAACGAAACGACCCGTCTGGTGAACCTCGGGGGCGATGATAAGAACCGTGTAATTTGCGAGGGCGATGAAGGCAAATCCCGGATGGAAGCGAACTTTCTGACGTTAGACAAAGAAAATAAGTTTACGGCAAACGGGGGTGTTAACATCTTGTGGACCGGGGTAGCCAAGGTGACGGGAAACAAAGCCACAGGCAACATAGACAAGACTGCGCAGCTCCAGAACATCAAGGTAATCGGGAACACCCATTCCTATATGTCTGGTAAAGGCGCTGAGCCGACGACGATGTAAGGATGGGTATCAGTTTGGTTCCAAGATCGACGAGCAAAAGAAAAATGAGCAAGACGATGGCTGCCATCGCCTTGTTTGGCATGCTCGCACAACCGCTGCAAGTTTTGGCACAAGCCTCTGGTGGTGCTACTAACACTGGTCCGATCGACATTCAAGCGGACGAACAAGAGTTTGGCGAAGGACACGTCGTTGCGACAGGCAACGTTCGCGTTCACTACAAAGACAGTATCGTCCTGGCACCAAAGGCGACACTATACCGCGATCCGGCTGGTCAGCCTCAGAAAGCCGTTTTTACCGGACACCCGCATTTGACCCAAGGCGCGAACAAAATCGATGCCGATGTTTTGATTTTCTTGATCGCATCGCAAAAGATCATCGCTGATGGTCATGCGCATTCAGAAGTTTTGCAAGATGCACCACTCGGTATGTCAGTGGATGATGGTCCAGAAGAAGACATGACTTCCGCGACATTTGGTGCCAAGACTGCCGCTAAGAAACCAGCCGCAAGTGCGACTGGCGATGCGACTGCATCTGCAGACAGCAAATCCAAGGTTGCTGGTAAACCTGCCGCCGGAAAAGTTCCATCACGTCCAGCGATGAAGAATGGTCAGATCAACTGGCCGACTAAAGCTGGCGATGAAGCACTCGCTGCTAATCAGGAAAAAGAAAAGCCAGTTGCTGTGGCAGCAAAACCGAAGAAAGTTTCGTCACCTATCGTTCCTCACACAGCCGATGTCGATTACGGCGACGCTGCTGGTGGAATGTCACCGCAGATGACAACAGAGCAATTGTTGGCACCACCTCCGACTGCCACCACCAGTGGTGAGTCAGCCGGCGGCAAGACCGCTGATGCAGGCAAGAAAGCACCAGCACCTGCTGCCAAGCCGCCAGACAAAATCATTACTGACTCCAAGTATCAGGAGTACAACCGCGATACGGGAAGGTTCGAAGCCCGCGGAGATGTTCACGTGAAGCACGGCGACATCTACGTTCTCTCTGACCGGCTGCAGTTGGTCTACGGAACGGACCAGAAGCCCGAATCAGCGTTGTTCACGGGGCACGTAGACGCTACGCAGAACGACAATAATACGAAAGCGGACCAAATGACATATTTCCTCGCGACGCAGAGGTTGCAGGCAACAGGTAACGTAAGATCGAAGGTCATCCAGAAAAAACCGGATGGACCTAAAAAAGGGGGCCCTGACGGCAGTCAAGTAGCGGGCGGCAAGAACAAGACCGCAGATGCCGGCAAGGACAAAGATAAGGTCGCTGATACAACGGCGTTCTCTTCCACTTCGAACAAGTACACCGAGCCAGAGATGAATGATGTCGAATCGTTCAGCAGACCTGGCGCGCCCGGAGAGAAAATTGCGTCGGCGAAAACTGGCGACAAGTCTGGCGACAAAATCGCGGACAGAGCATCGGACAAGACAACTGACAAATCTTCCGACAAAACAGCTGATGCCTCTGGAGACAAATCTGCCACTGGTAAGTCTGGCGATAAAAGCAAAACTGCTGACGCTAAAGACAAGCAGAAAGGCATGAAGTTTGCGATGGATGGTTCGAGCGACGAGCCAATGTTCATCGATTCAGACGCGCAAGATTACAACAAAGACACTGGCAGACTTGCAGCTCAAGGCAACGTCAAGGTTCGCTACGGTGAAATTACCGGGGTCGGACAAAATGTTTTGTTGGTGCGTAACGCCGATGGAAACGCCGAGAAGGTCATCTTCACCGGTCGTTCTCAAATCATTCAACCTGGCAAGCGCTGGATTGGCGATAAGATCACAATGATGGTGAACGATCGCCGAGTGATTGCATCTGGTAACACCAAAGCGTACATCTTGCAGACACCTGGAACTGAGAGCAACTCACCTTTCGCTGGTGCCGGTGGCAAGAAGCCAAAAACAGTGTCACCAGATCCGGTGCCTACTTCACCAGCCGCTGGTGCATCTGCAACAGCCAAAGCTGATGGTAAAGCTACTGCGAGCGTGAACTCGAACTCCGCGACTGCAAGTTCGACAAACGCAAATCCAACAGATAAAACTGCAACCTCAAGTTCGAAAATAAGTGCAACCAAGACAGGGGCGACCGATTAATGCCGACCTTTTACGCAGGAAAGACAGCAGAGATTGCTGAAATTCCAGATCAAGAAGCGATCTACCACAGACCTGGCGTGAAAACGCTGATCATCGATAGCTTGCAAAAGAGCTACGGCGGCAGACGTGTTGTTGATGGCGTCAGCTTCTTCGTTCAACGCGGAGAAGTTGTTGGATTGTTGGGAAGAAACGGAGCTGGGAAAACAACATCGTTCGATATGGTGTTGGGTCTGGTAAAACCTGAAAAGGGCACAATCAAACTCGAAGGCAAAGACATTGCGAAACTGCCTATCCACGAGCGAAGCCGCAGAGGCATCGCTTACCTGCCGCAAGAAAACTCTATTTTCAGAAAACTAACTGTCGCCGACAATATGCGATTGATTCTTGAAATTCAAGGCATCAAACGCGCTGAGCAAGAGCGACGTATCAAAAAGCTTCTCGACGATTTCGGACTTTCTCACCTCGAGCACATTGTTGCAGTGCAGCTCTCCGGGGGTGAAAGACGTCGATTGGAATTGGCTCGCTGTCTTGCGACAGAGCCTGAATTCATCCTGCTGGACGAACCGTTCACAGGGGTTGACCCGATTTCGATTTCCGACATTCAAGGTTTGATTCGACGTGTACGTGACGAATGGAATCTCGGAGTGCTCCTGACCGACCACAACCCGAGAGCGACACTGAAGATTTGCGACCGCGCTTATCTAATCGATCACGGAAAGATTCTAGTGGCAGGTTCTTCGCAGGAAGTTGCTGATAGCCCAGTTGCTCGCAAGCAATATCTCGGTGAGGACTTCACTCTATGATCGCGCTGACCTTCGGAACAAAGATGCTGGACCGCTACATTGCCAATGAATTTTGGCAACCGTTGCTGTTCGGTATTGGTATCGTAACTGGTGTATGGTTCGGCGCGGACCAGTTGAAGACGATCTTCAACTTGATCATGAGATCTGGTGTGCCCTGGAACATGGCGTTTGCGATCTTGGGATTGCACTTGCCGGAAATTATCGTTATGACGATTCCGATCGGGGTGCTGCTCGGTACTTTGATCGTATTCAATAGATTGTCGTCAGACTCTGAAATTATCGCGCTACGTACAAGTGGTATCAGTTTCTACCGCATCATGGTGGCACCACTTCTGTTCGGATTGATGACCAGTTGCGTCAGCTTTGGTATCAACGAAGCGATTGTTCCTGTAGCCAACCGCACATCCAAGAAACTTGAATTCCTTGCCTTATACAAATCCGAACTGCCGTCGGGACAAGCCAACTTCACCTACATGGAACGCGGTAAAGACCTGACTCTCGACCGAATCTTCTATATCGGTTATTACAACGGCAAGAATATTTTCAACGTCATCATTTTGGACTTCACTCGCGACAAACTGGTGCAGATCATCAGTGCGGCGTCGGGTCAATTCAATCACGGTGAGTGGACGCTCGAGAAAGGGCGAACGTATGTTCTCTCGGGAAGCAGCGATATCACTCGTATTTTGCAGTTCGAGCGACTGGTGTTGCCTGGCGTGAAGAACGCTCAAGCAGCTCTGGAAAATGGCAAAGTCGCACCGAAAGATATGAACATGATCGAGCTTTGGAATTACATCAAAGTTCTCGAACATTCCAATGCAGTTACAAACGACCTTCTGGTGCGCTTCTATCAAAAATTCTCGCAACCGTTAGCGTGTTTGATCGTTGCACTTGCAGGCGCTCCGTTGGGACTGTTGGGCAGAAGATCTCGAAGCAACCTCGGTTTGATCTATTCAGCCGCGATCGTGTTTCTGTATTACGTTCTTCAATCGTCATCCGGCGCGTTGGGTGAAGCTGGTCGTATCGACCCGCTTTTAGCCGCCTGGTTGCCGAACATTGTCATCGGGATTCTCGGAACGGTCATCTTGTATTACAAGGCTCGTTAGTCGCAAAAGCGCACTAAGATTCTCTGCCTTTCCTCAATCGACGAAAGCGATTCGCAAAAACCGACATCTAGCAACGCTGGCCGATTCTCCAGCGGTCGTAACAATCGGGGACGATTAGTAATTCCCGCATTGACTACGTTCGCAGCCGCCATTAGGCTAACTCTACTTCATCATACGCAAGACAGGCATCTAAGAGTCAGTTGGCAAGCAACTCTCACCTAGCAGCACCCTTACCGAAGAACCGGCGCAATACGCGTCTGGTGCTCTTGCTCGGAGCGGGTTTATTGATAGTCTCGCTGCCCGTGATTCACTTCACGCAGCAGGGCGGTGGCACCATGCCTCCGGTCGTGCCTGGCGTCAACCAGGTCGCTGAAGAAGGTAACAAGCTCCTGAACAACCTCGTGCCTGTCGTCATAGGCGGCATCGCAGGAAACAACGGCGCATCCAAAACACCTACGAAACAAGTAGCAAGCGAAACTGCCGGCGGCGACCTGAAGTCGCTCGATACAGCATCTGACCAGTTGTTGGATCAAATCAACAAAAACCCCAGTGACCCATCTCTGCACAATCAGGTTGCGCTGATTTTCGCGGGAATGGGCGATTACACTTCAGCTATTAATCATTTTGAAAAAGCCGTACAGGCGTCGCGCTCGCAAATACTTCTGCTCACTGCCCAAGAGGAAAGTCTGCGCGCGAACAAGGACAATGCCGGCGCCGCGAAAGCAGTGCTGCAAGTCTCTAAACTGAATGTCGAATTGTCGGCGGCGCACAGCTCGCTTGCTCGAGTTTACGGTGAACTCGGTCAGCACGACAAAGTCGTCTCTGAGCTCGACGCGCTCAATAAAGATATTTCTTTTGGATCTGATCTCACCAAGAAGAAGACCGAGACTATCGAAGTCGCTCATTCTTCAGATCCCGATCATCGTTTGAGTGCAAAAGCACTGTCCAGCCTGGCTCGTGCTCAGGCGTTGATGCAAGCACACCGCATCAATGAAGCGATGGATGAGTACAAAAAAGTCATTGCATCAGAACCGCAATCTGCAATCGCTCATGAGCGTTTGGGACTGGCGGCGCTGTTCGTCAACAATTCATATCTGGCAATGCAAGAGCTGGAAACAGCGATCAGACTCGAACCAGATCGTGCCACCACCCATAATGCTTTGGGTCTTGCCTATCAATCTGAAGGTGACCCTCAGCGGGCTCAAGTAGAATTCGACAAAGCGCTCTCACTGAATCCAAAAGACAGCGAAGCTGCATTCAACTTAGGAACGATTCTCGCGGCGACGGGGCGCTACGGACCGGCTGAAATCGCATTTAAGCGAACTCTCGAAATCAATCCAAAATCTGCAATGGCGCACAACCATCTCGGCACCTTGCTGTCTCTTTCAGGCAATTATCGTCAGGCAATGCAAGAATTCCAGGCGGCGCTGAACCTGCAACCAGATCTGGCATCTTCGCATTATGGATTGGGCTTGGCTCTCTACAACACCAAAGACTACTCTGCATCAATTCGCGAGTTTAAGCGTGCTCTCGTGCTTAACCCGGGATTGAGCGACGCGCATAATAAAATAGAGCAGGCGTATCGGAAATCCGGTGTCGCTTCAATCGGCGGCGTTAACTGAGAACTGCTTTGACGTATTCGAATGTCGTTTTAATCGGACCTCCAGGGTCGGGAAAAACTTCCGTTGGCCAGCTTCTGGCTGAACGTTCGTCGCGCAGATTTTTCGATACTGACCGGGTCATCGAAGAGCGCCACAGGGTGCCCGTTACCGAGATTTTTGCTCAGCATGGAGAGGCGCACTTCCGCCGGTTGGAATCAGATGTGTTGGATGAATTGGCTGCCGAGAAAGACATCGTTTTGGGCACAGGTGGAGGAATTATCGTCACCCCTGGCAATCTCGACAAGCTAAAACGCATCGGACTCGTCGTCTGTCTCTTCGCCCCGACTTCTTGTCTACTCGACCGTTTGAAGACCGATCGCAGCCGTCCTCTCCTGGCAAGTAACGATGAAAGTAGCAAAGAGAAACGTTTGAATGAACTTATTGCTGCGCGTGAAACAAAGTATCGAATGGCTCAGTACACGATTGAAACCGCAAACCTGGCGCCTGAACAGGTCGCAATGCAGATCGAAAAGCTGCTTGGCATGAGCGACAACACGCCCAACTAGCACGCGGCGGTATAGAATATGCAGGGGCTCCCCGCGGTAAGTTGAAAGGAGAAAGGCTTGTCGGTTTCTCAAGATGAATTGATGTACTTGCAGGCACAGCTTGAAGGTCTGGGTTCCATATTTTTGGAGCTTATGCCATTCGGTGTCGAACTAAAGCGTCAGCAAGTTCAGGACTACTATGACAAGCGTTTTGATTCTGCAACCAAGCCAGTTGCATCTGTCGCAGAGAATGAATTGCGCCGACAGTTCAACACGAAGGCTAACCAGGTTCGTAACCTGGTGGATAGCGCCGAATCGCTCGGCGACGCCAGCAATCGTTTGAATTTGATTCGTGCCGCAGCGTCGTTGCCGGCAGAGCGCACTAAGCCACTAAAAGGAAATGTGCTGCAGTTCTGCAAGAATCTGATTTTCGATTCGAAAGCAGATCCGGCTATCCTCAACGAAATTATTCACAGCACTGAACTAGGTCAAGTCGAAGCGCGAGTCTTGCTTGCCTCGACGATGTTTTTGATCACCGAAGAAGTGGATCACGGCGGCGAACCTATGTTCGTGAAAGACTTGCTTGCTCAATTCATCGGTCTTGTGCGCGCAGAGAGACTGCTTGCTCGCAACGATCCGTTTTTGGGCGAAGCGCAGTGTGCGCTCGAAGCAATGAAAGAAGAAGACGTCGAGTAACAGTCATTCTCGATGGATAAATTTCGCGTTCTTTTGATCAACGGACCCAACTTGAATATGTTGGGGAAGCGTGAGGCGGAACATTATGGAACGTGGACGCTAAGTCAGATTGAAGAAGCGATGGTATCACTCGGCAAAGAGTTGGGATTGGATGTCAGCGCGTATCAATCGAACATCGAAGGCGAGCTTGTAACGCGCGTTCAACAGTGTGCGAATGGAAACATCGATGGCATTGTGATCAATCCAGGTGCTTACGGGCACACTTCGATCGCGTTGCGCGATGCATTCAAAATCGCCGACGTTCCATTCATCGAAGTGCACATGTCGAACATTCACGCTCGCGAAGAATTTCGCCACAAGACTTATCTGTCCGACATTTCGTCTGGCGTAGTCGTTGGTTTCGGCACGGATAGCTACTTGTTGGGGCTGCGCGGATTGGCCGCGCAACTGAACAAGCGCAAATCCAAATAGTTTCGCTGCGATCGCTGTTAGGCTGCGCAACTGAACAAGCGCAAATCCAAATAGTCCGCTGCTATCGCAGTTAGGCTTCTGCAGTATCGCTTGCTGAAAATTTGCTTGCGAGAACTCTCAAGCGTCCACCACGTTGATAGCCCATGTTGCGATCAAGTTGAGCGATGCGCTGTTCTTCACCGCCGCCGCCAAGTCTGCGCAAGCGGCTTTCGGTGCCACCATATCCATATTGGTTGACGGAGTCTGCAACTTCGGCACAACCGAGTTCACTCTTGAATCCATATTTTTGAGCCAGATCAATTCCAGATTGCGCCCATTGTCTTGCTAGTGCTACCTGTACATCCTGGAAGTCGCTCAACGCTTGTTTCATGCCATCTTCAAAGCCTTTTCCAAGCGAGTTGAAGTTAGTGTGACGAACAAAGTTTTCGTCAACGTGTCCGTTTTTGATCAACTTGCCTGCGAACTGCCCGAAGTCTTGATTGAATTTTTCAGGATTGCGGTCGTACATCGCTTGAATCAGAGTCGGCAATTCACCGGCTTGTTGGTTCCACTGACGAATGCCGACTGACCATCCATGCCCGGCATCATTATGATTGATGACGTTGAATTTTCCGCCGGATTCCAAGCCACCAGTTGCAGCGATGATGCGATCTGTCAATTTGCTCTGATCGAGTGCTTTGAATAATGGTGAATCTTGTGGCAGTTTCGTTTGCAAATGTCCGTCGCTACCTACGTGTGGTTCATGGCGCATGTGGCGTTCTGGACCACCAGCACCGGCCATGCCACCACCGGAGAAGCCGCGAGCAGCGCCACCGCCTGAGCCACCAATCACGCTTCCACCACCGCCACCGCCGGCAGGGCGAGAGCGCATCACAGGTGGTGGGTCAGCCGCGTTGGCTGCGGCAACCAGATCATCTGGAATGTCTGGTCCGACGTGTGAATTAGTCCAGTTTGCGCGGATCGCTTCGATCATTGCTTGTGCGGCAGTGCGTTGATTCTGCACTGCGACTTTACCTTCAGCATCTGGTTCGATTTCGATTACCATCGACCCGCCGCCGCCACCGCCTGGGGCGCCGTTTGGATCTTGGACTTCATGAATATGTCCGTCTTTATCGATGATGAAATTAGGTTTCGGATCGCCATCTTTGTGACCTTCGCGCACAACGATGTTAGTTACGTCTTTCGCGTCGCGCGGCTGGAGCGGATTTCCACTGGCATCCACTCCTGAAACTGCACTCCGGTCTACGCCGAGACGTTGCAATGTAGCTTGGAAATCTTGAGCCCGTTTGGCTACCGCTGCCGGTTCGTCTGAGGCTGGGTCGGGCGTATCGGGCATGATCGCATTCAAGTCTGATGGGGTCGCGCCGCTGGCATCAGTCGGGATTGCGTTCTGATTTTGTTGATTATCGTTGACTGCCGTGTCGGTCGGAATCGCATTCTGGTTTGACTGATTGTCGTTTACGATGGCGCCGCTTTGCATATCGAGGCTGCCAGTTGTCGGTTCCATGCGAGCTAAAGCTGGAATGAAAGATGGTGCAGAAAACGGTCCCCAGGTCTGTGCTCGGGTCGCATCCAGCTGGTCGGCCTGATGGGTGCTGTCACCCATGACAGTGGCGTCGCGGGCATCGAGCGTCAACGGTGGAAGCGATTCAGCAGCGGGTCTTTCGGGGGTCATGCGACTCCAAAGAAACTGATTTATTGGGCGGGGATACTTCTAATGTACCCGGAGCACCCTCTACCGTAAATGTGGATTCCACGAATGGAGGCGGTTTCGGGCTGAATTTGAACCGGATTTCAGGGCAGCAAGAGCAGTGGTATGGCTATAGAGTAGTGGAGTACCTGTGTCAGAGTTGTGGTACAGTCGCAAAATTGCCGTAATTGCTTATGCAGATTTAGCTTTAGATGCTTTGCAGGCAGCGTTCGAGCAGGCAAGTTATAATACGTGCGGGACCAGCCTGTGCTGGCACTTTTATGTTCGATCGCATATTCAAAGACCATCGGCTAGATAGACTGGAAGACAGATTTGCTTAGAAATCAGACGTTGAAATTTTCCCTGATGCTTGCTCTGGCGCTTCTGTGCGTCAACCCAGCGGCGTTTGCGGCTGATGTGCCGATGCCCGCAGACAAGTCAGTAGCCAATCCGACTGATGAGCCTGCTCCTGCCGCGAACTCAGCGGCAGCCGAGGCAAAACCGGCTGAGAAGCCCGCTGCGACTGGAGAGCCGCCTCGCCCATACGCCGAGGAAGCCCTCAAGCACTACAACCGTGGTGTGGAACTGCATCAGGGTGGATTCTTAAACCAGGCTATCAACGAGTACAAGGCGGCTATCGAGGCAGATCCTCGCTTTGAAGAATCGTGGAGCAACCTTGGCGGAATTTATGCCGCGCAAAAGAGTTATCCAAAAGCAATCGAAGCTTTTGAAAAAGCACTTTCCATCAAACCGGACCGTCCGACTACTCTGAATGGTTACGGCACTGTTCTCTACGCTCGTGGAAAGTACAACGAAGCGAAAGAGAAGTGGAAGCAAGCTGTATCGATCGAACCGGGCTTTGGCTCTGCTTATTACAACATGGGTAACGCGCTCGAAGGCGAGAAGGACTCGATGAATGCGCTTGCCTATTATTACCTCGCGATTCAAGCGAATCCAAACATGGCAGATGCTTACTACCGCATGGGCAGCATTTATCAAAAGCAAGGTTTGTATGCTGTGCCAAAAATATTGTTGCAAAAGTCGATAGATTTATCGCCTGATGCTGAGTTTGCGAAAGAAGCGAAAAAACAAATCACCACTATCGATACCGCTCTGGCTACAGACAAGTCAGATAAGTCTGATGTCCAGAACGTGGTCTCCACTGCGCAGACGAAAGAGAAGAAGTCAGGCAAAGAAGACTCAACGACTACGGCAACTGCAGAAGCACCCAAGAAAGAAAAGAAGGGTTTGCTTAGCGGTGGTGGCAAGAAGAAAAAGAAAAAGGAACAGGATGCGGAGCCTGCAGTGCAGACTTCTCAATCGACAAAGTCCGCACCTGAAGGTGACTTGACCGAGAAACCGGCGCAACAATGAAGTCAGCGCGAGTCGGAAATGTTGTGCGAACCGGCACCGATGGTGGTGTCAGGTGAGTGACCTATCACCGCAACATTTGGATATGATGGCGCGAATCATTGAAGGTCGCGTTGTTGAAGATCCTCGATTCGAGGTTTGTATCAAAGGCACAGTTCTTGGATTTCCTGCGACTCTGCAGGCGATTAAAGCCGGTTGGCCGTTTGGCACCACCTACACCATCGAAACGCAAGTTATCGACGATCCCAACGCACCGATAAGACCAGATTCGTTGCAACTGGTCATTTCGCCGCGCTTGACGCACGGCATCATGGCTTTCTTTGCCAAGCTCCTGTTGTTTGAACCGACAGGACAGCGCATGACTGATAAGCGCATGGAAAAAGACTTTCTCTTCTCTCACAATAACGCGCTTGAAGCAGATCGATTCGTCAAATACCCCGGTGTGTACGACAATCTGCTTCATCTTTCTGAGTTTGCAAAGTTCAACGAACTGGTGGTGAGGGCGCATGCTGGCTTGGTGCTGACTCAGCCAACGAACTTCAACAGCCTCGATGCCGATATTTATCGCGAAACATTCAAGGTCATGGCTGATATCGGACAAACACTCTTCGAAGCTTTCTGATGTCTGGGTCGCCGCTAATTGTCGTCGATACGTTGGTCAAGTCATACAAAGGCTCGCGAAAACGTGCGTTGAACGGCATATCGTTCCAAGTGTCAGAGGGCGAATGTTTTGGATTGATTGGACCAAATGGCGCGGGAAAGACGACCTTGATGAGTTGCCTGCTCGCGCTTGTTAAACCGGATGCGGGAACAATCACCATTGGTGGTATCAATCCTGATGACCTCGCTGTTCGTGAAGTTATCGGCTTTATGCCAGAGCGTCCGAGTTTTGAATCTTGGCTGACTCCTCTAGACTTTTTGAAAATGCATCACATGCTTGCGCATCAACCGCAGTCTACTGCAAAAGCGGATATCGAGGCTGTTCTGCATCGTGTTCAGTTAGAAGAACACAGTTGGAATCGACCGATTCGAACATTCTCTCGAGGCATGTTGCAACGCCTCGGTCTAGCGCAGTCGTTGATTGGCAAACCCAAAATTCTATTTCTCGATGAGCCTGGTTCTGGTATGGACCCGCCTGGTAATGCACTTTTGCGTACACTCTTTGCGCAATTTAAAAAAGAGAACATAACGGTGGTGCTGAATTCGCACCATTTGGATGAGATGGAAAAAGTTTGCGATCGTGTCGCTTTCATTCGCTCAGGAAAAATTGAAGCGATTGAAACGTTGGAGGAAGTCGCGCTTCGCCCTTACGTGCTGTTTGTTCGATGGGTTGATTCATCAGTCGGCGATCTGGCACTCAAGCTGCAACAGTGCGCAAACAGTTCGCATGCACAGTTGTTATCGCATGCAGAGCAGAGCGCTCGATTTTCCGTCGTGAGCAGCGAAATCTCTGCTGCGCTATTGAAGAATTTGATCGATGCCGGTTTCCGCATTCAATCAGCACAACCCGAGCAAACAACTCTGGAACGTTTGTTTGATGGCTCGCATACAGTGGAGCCTGCGTCGCCGTGATTAACAAAGCAATTTATCTGTATACGCTGCGCCGTATCGCCAGGCACTACATCTTCTACGTGATTGCGTTTGGCTTTGTATTCGTCATGCCAATTTTGTCGTTCTTAGATCCGAATGCGGGCTCTTCCCACAACGACTCCGTTTCTTCTTACACATGCTCGTTGTTGTTTGGATTATCAATCATTGTTTCCTTGAACATCGCCGGTGGTGGCTCTGCCCAGGGTGGTGGCACGGATTATCTTCCGTTGATTCTCTCTCGTCCAGTGTCGCGTGCGCAGTACATTTTCACTAAATGGCTGACACTTGCAACGGTAACTGGAACCGTTTCGATTGCGCAGTTAGTAGTTCTCTGCGCACTGGGTGAACCCCTCGCGCATCACTGGACTTTGTTGATGTTTTTCTGTGCGGTGGTCGAGCGTGTCCTCGATGCATTCAGTGTTTCCATCGCGCTTGTGATGGTATCTCTATTACCGACGCGTCAACTCTTTGGTTATGGTGTCATCGCGCTCGAGCTTATCGGTTTGAATCATTTGATTCTGGATTTTGATTTTTATATTCCATCTTACTCATCGACGACCGTAGGAGTGCTCCGTAATCTGGGTGTGCTAGATTGGCTGCACAAGCACATTCTGCCTCTGATGACGTCTGTCGATCCCTCGACTGTTGTAGCTGGTGGAACGGCATTGTTCAATCAGATGATCGATCTGGTGGCACCACGCTTTTACGTTTTTGATTTTCTCACAAATTCTACTTTCGATTTGTATCCGCTCGTTACTTATGCGATGAACCTCTGTATGGGCCTTATTATCTGCACCCTAATGCTCAATTGGCGAGATATAAATTATGCAACTGAGTAGAAAAGGCGCAACGAATAGCATTCCGATCTGGCTTCTGGCTCTTACAGTCGGATTGATTATCTTTCGCGTCGCGTTGCTTTCGGGTCACTCTTCACAGGTGCCGGTCAAGTTCGTAGACTGGCATGCGTTCACGGATTTGCAGACAGTTGCGAAAGAGCAGTCCAAACCGATTTTGCTTTACTATGTTGGCGACAACAGTAGTAAAACGCAGGCGATGAATGATTCTGTATTTTCTAACAGAATCGTGGCGGCTGCCGTTTTGAATAATTTCTATCCTGTGATCGTTCCTGGTACTGCTGAACTGGATGGTGACGAGAAAAAATTCGTGCGGCGCTTGTACAAGAAATACATGGTTGTTCAAGTTCCTTCGCTCGTCATCACCACTCCGGCTGGGTCCGAAGTCTCGCATATGAATGGTTTTAAGCCTGCCGCGCCGACCTATCAGTTTTTAAAAACCGTGGCTGAAAGCGACAAGCTCAAAGCCACAGAAGAATCTGACCATGCACCGAAATCGTCGTCGTCCAAATCACACAAACTTGAGAGCGACGACGATTCACACGGTGAACCTTCCGCTTCCGACGTAATGCATTCGCTGCCATCCAGAAGTATTCTCCGCTTCTAGGGTGACGGGTGTTGGATGTCGTATGTTCGGTGTCGAGTGTGGGATGTTCGGTGTCGAGTGTTGGATGTTCGGTGTCGAGTGTTGGATGTCCGGTGACGGGTGTTGGATGTCCGGTGACGGGTGTTGGATGGGTGTCCGGTGTCGGGTGTCGGATGTCCGGTGTCGAGTATAGGGTGTCCGGTGTCGGGTGTTGGATGTCCGGTGCAGGGGCTTGGTTTTCTTACGATTGTGGCATGATCTTTCTGGAGTCTGTGTAGCGTCATCGGTGTCCTGACACCTATATTCGACCGTATCGCGCCAAATCTGGTGGTTGAAAACTCGAACTATGATGATTCAAGACTCGAACCCTAAGGTCGTCGGAGCCATCAGCTCCGGAAATTCTGGCGACGATCATTTCGAAGAGCTCTTGCACGCCGGTCAGATCGTGTTGGACCGCTACAAAGTGATAAAGCTGCTTGGCCGGGGCGGCATGGGCAGCGTCTACCGCGTTCACGACCAGAAAATGGGTGTCGATTTTGCGCTGAAGTATCTACACAGGCAACAGACAACCGATATCGCCTGGCGGCGCTTCGACATTGAAGCGCGTACCGCGAACAAGCTCAATCACCCGAACCTGATTAAGGTTCACGACGTGGGTCTGCTCCCAGAGGGGCAGCCCTACTTCGTTATGGACCTGGTTCAAGGTCGGACTCTCGCAGACAATATCCAGCAATATGGACCGCTACGTGTCATCGATGCCTTGCAAGTCATGATTCAGGTAGCGTTTGCGATGGCTGATGCTCATGATGGCGGCGTCATCCATCGCGATATCAAACCATCCAACATCATGATTTGCGATGGAAAAAATGTTGCGGAAGGTTCGATTAAGCTTGTGGATTTCGGCATTGCCAAATTGACAGGCACAGATGAAATTAGTCAGCTCACTCTGACGCGCACCGGTGAAATTTTTGGCAGTCCTTACTACATGAGCCCTGAACAGTGCGCAGGTCAGGCGGTTGACCATCGCAGCGATATTTACTCGTTTGGATGCGTTCTGTATGAAGCGCTCACCGGTGCACCGCCGCTTCTGTCTGATAATGCTTTGACTCAGATGCTCAAGCACCAGAATGAAAAGCCCCAGTCTCTGGCGCAAGCTTCTCTGGGTGCCAGCTTTCCGCAGGATTTGGAATACATTGTTGCCAAACTGCTGGAAAAGAAACCAGAAGATCGCTATCAAAATGCGCACGAATTAGCTCGAGACTTGATCGATGTCGAGCAAAGTTTGAAGACAGGCGAGCCAACATCTGCCTTTGCAGCAAAACAAAGCGCTCCGAGTCTTGAGCGCAAAAATAAATCACAGTCCGTTTTCACTAAATCGTATGGACCGTTGACACTACCGGCGGCGGCATCGCTTCTGGCAATCGGCTTACTGACCGGATTGGTTTTTGGTCGATACGTGATACCGGATGTTCCTGCCGTCAAGCCAGTTGGACCGACGACGGCTGAACAACTGAGAGCCGTCACCACTGGCACGAACCCAGCGCCGACAAATTCGGCGATAGTGGATACAAGCGGACCGTTCAGTGTCAAAGCTGGAAATTCGAATACTCGCATTTTTACTTTTCCAGCAGATTCAATAGGGCGAATTGATCTGAATGATGGAAAACATCGAGACGCGGTGCGCGAAGTGCGCATCGATTTCTTCCGTCCCTTTGGTCTTGTGCCGACTGATTATGCATTCGCTCATCCGAATGTATTTGATCGGTTCGAAGAAGACGAGTTGAAGACAGTTGATTTGCGTGGTTGCCACAAAAACCTGGACGAAATTTTGCGCAAGCTATCCAAACAAACAGATCTAGCTAATCTGGATTTGTCTGACAGTACAGCAACTAACGAGAGCGTTGCCATCCTGAATAACTTTAGCGGTCTGCAATCGCTGAGGATGAAATACGTCAAGGCGAGCGGTGCTAGCCTGGCGAAACAGGACTCTCTACTTTCGCATATCAAAAATCTTTCGCTGGAAAAATTGGATCAGCCTTCAGCCTTGTTGAGTGTTTTAGCTAAGCGCGCACCAAAGTTAGAGGAGCTTTCGATTTGTCGTTCGAATATCGGTAAGGCTGATATGGAAAAAATTTCCCAGTGCAAGTCCTTGAAGAATTTGGATCTGACCGGCAATCACTCACTCGACGATGCTGCGTTCGAGCCAATTGGGCGTATGACGCAGTTAAAATTGCTTGATCTCGAAGATGTGCACATTACCTTTGCAAGTACCAGAGTGCTCGCAAAACTTCAGCACATCGACGTAATCAAGGTCGAATCTAGAGGTTTCAATCCAGCACAACAAAAAGAGCTGGAAAGCTATTTTGTTCCAAATACAATCTGTTGGTTGAGAAGAAACGCTGAAGAAGCTGCCGGACGACCCGAGGTCCAAACAGATTTGACCGTCGACCAGAAAAAGTTTCTAGACGGGTCCAAGCCATAGCGATAATGGTGCGGTAAACTTCCTTCATCTTCGAGGATATGGGATGAAAAGGAAGATTTTTTGCACTGCCTTGCAAACACTGTTAGCCGTTCTTTGTTGCGCGTCTGCAATGGCTGATGAAACTGTATCGGCGCCGACTGATGCTGCATCGACTACCGCTTCAACTACGACTGATGCTGCTGCATCGACTACCACAATTACTACGACTGATGCCGCTGCATCGACTACCACATCAACTACCACTGATGCCGCTGCTTCGACTACCACTTCGACTACGACCGTGACGAAGACAGTTGAAAGTGCAGCGCTCCCCGGTGTCTCCAAAAACATGGAGCAAGTCAAGGAGATGGCGGGACACATCGGCTGGATCAAAGCTCTGAATTTTGCCCCTGACGGTCAACATGCCGTATCCGGTAGCGAAGATAAGACCGCTCGAATTTGGGATCTAGCGACTGGCAAAGAATTATTCAGTCTTGGTGGAATGAACGGAAATGTCGGTGCTGTTATGTTCAGTCCCGACGGAAAGTTTGTCGTGACTGGATGCGACGACTTTGATGTGAAGCAGTGGGATGCCACCACCGGCACTTTGATGCGCACGATGAGCGGTCATAAGAATAGCGTCAGAGCAATCGCAATTTCGGCTGACGGGCAGAGGTTGCTCTCGGGTGATTTCGACGGTACTTTGAAGCTGTGGGATCTTAAGAGCGGTGCCTTGACTGCTTCTTCTCAACTTGCTGCGAGTGCTGTACATGCGCTGGCATTCTCACCCGACGGCAGAACCGCACTGGCAGGTCTGGATGATCATTCTTTGCGCCTGATCGACGCCACCTCTCTCGCACCACTGGCAGTGCTCAATGGTCACACTGATGCAGTTCTCAGTGTCGCTTACTCGCCTGATGGTAAACAAGCCGCTACAGGTGGTGCAGACACACGCGTCATACTTTGGGATCTCGATGCTAAAGCGCCGACACTCAAATTGATGGGACATTCCGATTGGGTCTGTAGAGTCGCGTATACTGCCGACGGCAGAAACGTCATGACTGGTAGTTTAGATAAAAGCGCCGAACGCTGGAGTTCATCGAGCGGACAAATGGATTGCAAATATAATGGATTGACTGCGGGATGGGCATTTGCGTTTTCTCCTGATGGCGCACAGCTTCTATCGGGCAGTGATAGCAAAAACGTAATTCTCTATCGTCTTCCATAATCTTGTTTTGAAAGAGTCACATGAAAAAAACTAATTGCTCCAATATGTTGATGACGCTGTTTGCGCTCTTGCTGTCGGTGAGTGGAACGCTATTTCTGAGCTTACCTGCTCGCGCTCAAGCGCTTATGGAAATGCGCGAGGCTTTCGGTCATGGTGAATTCAATGAGGTATTGCGACTCTATTCAAAATTGTCGACACAGGAACAAGGTCGAGCTCTGCCTCAATATTGGGTAGGTTGCGCTTACTTGCGGCATCACGATTTCCTGCACGCTGAGCCATATTTCAAGAACGCTAGCACGTTGAATTTGCCTCCAAAAATACAGGATTTATGCAACGACAGTCTTCAACGAATTCAGACTCTTAAGTCACTCGTGCCACCATTTATGATGACCCAAAAATCTGGAGGCATGGTAATCAACATATACGCTGCGAAGGATGAATGGTCCAAAACCGTATGTTCTCAAGTTCCGGTTTTTCTCGCGCGTGCTAATGAAGCCTACCCAGGTGAGTCTGCGACGGTTAACTTTTATCTATTCCAAAATCGAGACAACTACGACAGATTCTTCAAATCCTGGACACATAAAGAGAGCCTCGAATCAGACACTAAACATCGTGGAACCGGTGGTTACGAGATGGTTGAATTCTGCGAAGTTTTTCCGAATGGAACGAAAGTGGGTGCGACAAATATCAACGATTTGTATTCGCGAGTTTGCCACGAATACAGTCACGCTCTTTGCGCCACTATATATGGTGACCAACTCGGATTCAAAATTCCGCAGTGGTTGAATGAATCGATGGCTGACTACTTCGGCTGGAAGTTTCGCCCAGAGATGATTCCCCGGCAAGCTCCGTTATTAGCCAGTCTTGCAAAGAAATTTCCTCCTCCAACTTACGAGGATCAATCGCGCGCTCTCTACTCCGGTAATTTCGGTTACACGTTTGCCGATAACCTGCTGCTCGAACTGATTAAGGGCAAACCACTGACTGTGTACCGTCAAATTCTAATGAGCTCGAAAGCTCACAATGGCGATTTCGAAGCGGGTTTGCTCGAGGCGACAGGCAAAGATCCAAAGCAAGTTTGCCAGGCAGTCATCGCTCGTGCATGGACACCAGCGAGTTCGAATGCGACGGTGAAGCAGGTCAGCTCGCCCGCAAAAGCGAACTGACCTGCGATTTTACCGACCACGCTGCCGCTCTCGTCCAGCCTTGTGCAGCACTTTCCACCGATCGCGTTCAGCAGCTGCTGCTCGTCGATCTGTTTTGCGCGCTTCGAAGGCGGCTTCTTTCTCCAGTTTGCGCCAGCTTTGCAGACGCCCTTCGTCAACTGTTTCTCTGACCGCACATCCTGGTTCGTGAACGTGCTTGCAGTCGTTGAAACGACATTCCAGTGCTATCGATGTGATTTCCTGGAAAACGTCCGTAACGCCCTCAGACGCGTCTGCGAGCGAGAACTCACGCATTCCTGGTGTGTCGATGATTGCTGTTCCATCGTTTCTGTACAGCAGTAGTCGCCGGGTTGTGGTGTGACGTCCGCGATCATCGTTCTTTCGGATGTCTCCGGTGTAGAGAACTTCGTTACCGATGAGAGCATTGATCAGTGTCGATTTACCGACACCGCTCGATCCGACGAATGAGATCGTTTTGTCAACCCCGCAGAATAAAAGCAGTTGCTCAAACCCGTCTCCGGTCAAGGCGCTCAGAGCGATGACTGGTGTGTCGCTTATCACTTGTTGTACTTCGTGGATAAACTCCACTGGATCATCTACGAGATCGATTTTGGTCAGCACGATTGCAAATGGCACGCCAAATGCTCGCGCTGAAACAACGTAGCGTTCCAATCGACGCAAATTGAAGTCACGATTAACTGCAATCGTAACGAAGAGAGTATCGATGTTTGCTGCTATTGCCTGAAGCGAGTGACTTCCATCAATTCCGCGTCTTGCGAAAAGATTTTTTCTCGGCAAAACTTGGTCGATGAGAGCTGTTCCGCTCGTATTCGACAGTGCGACGTAATCTCCGACGACTGGAAAGTCCTGAACATTTTGTGTTTGATAACGAAATGCTCCGGTGACTTGTGCTAATTGCTCACCTCCTTCGGTGTCAACTGTGTATAGAGAGCGGTCTTGAGCCACAA
This sequence comes from Drouetiella sp., assembly GCA_036702965.1. Classification (GTDB taxonomy): domain Bacteria; phylum Cyanobacteriota; class Vampirovibrionia; order Obscuribacterales; family Obscuribacteraceae; genus PALSA-1081. The sequence continues at coordinate 141,743 of DATNPZ010000004.1, read as the reverse complement.
TGCGGCCGCAGACCTGTGGCGCCTCAACGAGCGCCGAATAGGCGTGTGAATTCATGATGTTTTATAGTCCTTAAAAATACGCGGTACGAGCGGATTTCAGGACGCAAACAGTTGCGACACAACAGACAATTTAAATTTGAAAGACGGTTATTTAATTCGCATTCAAAGGAGAGCTAGCGCGCAAACCTGCAGTGCGTCCGGTTTTTACAATGACATTCATGAGGCCCTCCTTGCGGTTGATTGAAATATATTCTCGAATCATATCGAACAAGTCACGTCAAGTCAACACTAAAACCTGTGGATTGTATCGGCACTGCATATGGTGCTTCTTAAATTGCGTTGGATAAAGTGAGGTATCTTGAGCTTATTGGTGCCAAAACTTCACGTTCGCTTCAACTCCACATACTTGGGGCTAGCGATTCCGCAACCCTTTGGGGGATCGCTGTCTGGGGCAGGCAATCGTGACAGAGGCTTGAAACATCCTTCACTGGGGCATATTGCATTGGGCACTTACTTTCAGTAGGAATTTTGATATGGCGAAACCAGAGGCACAATTCGAAGCAGTCGGCAAATCAACTGAACCGAAAGGCGACAGCCATCCATTTGCGGGCACTCTCGACGACACCTACGGTCCCGGCGCGCGCGCTCAACAGCGGCAAGAGCGAACAATTCCAGGGGTTCCGCAAAATTTCGTACAAACTAATATGATTTCGCAGCGGGAATACATGCACGTCGAATCGGGACGAAACCCTCAAACGGGAGAGCCTGACGGCAAAGCGATGGCATCGTCTGAAACACTTCTGCGCGCCGAGTCCAAAATGGTCTACTCCGCTCTCAATGGCGGAAAGCATTCAGAAATGAAGGACGCTGCGCTTGAAAGACTGGGTGTTGATGCGACAGGAAAGGTGCTGGATCCGAATGACACGACCAAGTCGGTAAACTTGAAAGACCCCGAAAGTGTTTACCAGCGGTATCTTGCGGTCGAAGCGAAACGAGAGCACATCACTTCGACAAATCCCAAAGACATTGAAAATGCTAGGATTCGCGACTTATATAAACATCGAAATAACACTCCGGAAATTCGAGATTAACGCTCCGATTCCCCGACGAAGTTAAGTTTGAACCACTCGCGCCAGAGATAGGTGCGAGTGGTTTCGTTTTGGCGGCGGCGGCCTCCGATTTTGGGTACATTTGTACGAAGAACTAGTGCTGTGCGTTCGATGGACAGTTATAACGACCCGAACAAAAGTCATTTTCAAAATCAGAGCGGACCTAATAGTCGTTCGCTGATTGGTGCTGTGATTGCGGGCAAATACAAAATTCTTGCCGAGCTGGGTGAAGGCGGAATGAGTTCTGTCTACGAAGCACAAGATTTAGTGATAAATCGCATCGTCGCGCTGAAACTTCTTTCCACAATTCGCTCGACCGACGAGCGCTCTGTCATTCGTTTTAAGAAAGAGGCGATGGCTGCGGGTCGGTTGAACCATCCAAACATCGTTCAACTTTTCGACGTTGGCATTCATGAAGATGGCACACCGTATATGGTGATGGATTGTGTGCGTGGAGAAACTCTGTCGGCACGAATTTCGCGATTGGGGCATTTGTCTATTGTCGATGCAATCGGCATCATTACACAGGTCTGTGATGCATTGTCTCATGCGCATGAAAAGGGTGTTATCCATCGTGACATCAAACCAAGTAATCTCATGATCACTGAAAACTTTGCGGGCGACGAGCAAGTAAAAATCCTAGATTTTGGCATAGCAAAAGTTTGGGATGAAGCCACTTCTGTGCAGCAGTCTACGCGAACCGGCGAAGTCTTCGGCAGCCCGCTGTATATGAGTCCTGAGCAAGCTGTGAGCGGTTCTAAAGTCGATGCGCGCTCTGACATTTATTCGACTGCGTGTGCTTTGTTTGAAGCGCTTGCCGGTTCACCACCGTTTGTGGGCGAAACCACTTTGCACACGATTATGAAGCATCAAACGGACATCGCTCCCACTCTTCGTGAGGCATCGCTTGGAGAGAAATTTCCTGATGTCTTAGAAAAAGTCGTTGCTAAAGCGTTGAGCAAAAAGCAAGACGATCGATATCAAACAATGGACGAGTTTGGTGCTGCTCTGCGTGATGTTGTACGACGTATTAAGGTCGGCGAGCAACTAAATGTCGCCAGGAGTACTCCAAATCCTGGCTCCAGCAGTACGTCTGGCTCGAACAAACTTGTGAGCAAGACCGCAATTGTTGCTCTTTTGGTTGTTTTATTAGCTGGTACTGCATATGTTGTGTATTCGTACATTCAGGCATCGAATCAGAATCAGTCAACGCAGTCTTCGATTTCGAATCAGCAGCGGGACAAAGAGAAGGAATCTAAAAATTCAGATTCTCAGTCGACTGCAGAAACCGCGATAACTCCGGAATCAACCTCCGCTGCAACATCTGCAACAGCTCCACAATCAACATCCGCTGCGACACCTGCAACAGCTCCACAATCAACATCTGCTGCAAAATCTGCAACAGCTCCACAATCAACATCCGCTGCAACATCCGCACCAACAGCGGCTAAGCCGCCGCTTTCAACTACTGAAGTCGAATCGCTATTCCCAAAGAATGCTTATGATCCAAACCTGAGAGATCAGTCGATTTCAACGGGAATGGAACAAGATCTGGAAGAAGATTTCAAGGCAAATCCTGACCGATCAGAGATGCGCTACAGGGGCGCGAAATTGACCCGAAAATTTTTGGGAATCGTCGGAAAATTTAAGGACCTCACTGAACTGAATCTGACGGAATCGAAGTTCGATGATACGAGTCCACAGTTCGCAGCTCTAGCTAAATTACCTTTGAAGAAGTTGGCGGCGAACGGCTCGACTCTGGGCAACGCCGGAATGCTTGCGATGACGAAAAGTCCAACACTTGTGAAGATCGAGATTGTTCATTGCCCGACAATTTCCGATGCCGGGTTGAAAAATATAAACCAATCGAGCGCATTGCAATCATTGGCAGGAGGAGAAGATGGTTTTACCGACGCTGGAATAAAATTACTCTCGCGCAGTGACGAATTGAAGGCGTTGTATTTATCCGACAATCAAAAAATTGAGGGCAAGACTTTGGGTTCTTTAGCTCGAAGCGCTAATCTCGAGCGTTTGCATCTCGCTGGTACATCCGTAAGTGATGCAACAATCGCTGGTCTTGCTGGCTGCTCTCATCTTGTGGAGCTTGATCTTTCCCGCAACAGATTGACTTCATCGTGTGCTCCGACACTAGCAAAGTTAACGGCGCTGCGAACGCTCTTACTGAGTGACACCGCATTTGATGACAATGGTTTGCTTCAGTTGACCAAACTCACAAATTTGAAGTTTTTGTTCTTGGAATCGTGCCCCAGAATCTCCATGACAGCGAAAGCAAAATTTCACGCAATGATGCCTCAATGTCGACTTTACGATGAAGATCATGCGCCTCCACCCAAACATGAAAAAGAGAAGGTTTTCTAGTCTGTATCATTCAAAATTGCAAATAAAAGGTTACCTGTCGGTGGATTGCCGTTGTCATATGTTAAATTGACGATGGAAACAGTCTATAAATGTCATGCACTGCTATAGACCAACTTTTATGAGGATTCAGTAATGTCTGAAACTACAACAGTCACAGCTCCAGCTATCGTCAATATCACTGAACAAGCTGCAGAAGAAGTGAAAAAGCTACTCACTGAAGAACCTGACAAATCTGGTCTTCGCTTGGAAATCCGCGGTGGCGGCTGTTCCGGCATGTCGTATGGTTTGAGCTTCGATAATGCTCAAGAAAAAGACAACGTTGTCGAAGCCCACGGTGTGAAGGTTTTCATCGATCCGAAGAGCTCGATTTACCTCAAGGGCACAACCCTCGATTTCCAGAACGGATTGGAAGGCAAAGGTTTCGTAATCAAGAACCCACAAGCTAAAAGCTCATGTGGTTGCGGAAGTTCCTTCTCCGTCTAATACGAAGTCATAAGTCCTGCAGCTCCCTGCACGGGCTATCTTCGAAAATCTGGCTGGCTTTAAGCAACCCCGACCATCGGGGTTGTTTTTTTAGCCGTAAAATAAGTGATGTTGTTTAGCCACCTGACTGGTGGATTCAGGGATACCATGCCGCAAATCTCAATGAGCACCGAGTTGCACACCCTCAGGCAGACTGGAGTCTACGGGCGCGTCACCGGCATGGGCATGATGGCTGTAGTTGGACCCGATGCTACTCGCTTCCTTCAATCTCAAACAACCAACGACGTAGCAAAGTTACCCGAATTGGGATCTCAGCACTCGTGCATTCTCGATCGAAAGGCACACGTAAAGGCTTACTTCGACCTCTACCGAAAGCACAAATCTTTCAGAATCATCGCGGAAAGCGATCAGATTGAGCGCATCATGTTTCACCTTGATACTTATCGCTTTGCTGACAAAGTGGAGTTCATTAATGAAACCGCACATGGTGCTTTCTTTGCCGTACAGGGTCCAAAAGCGCTTCAATGTATCGCAGCCGGTTTGCAGTCTAGTGGTTTCGCCGATGCGCTCAAGCACGACTTGTGCGTCACTAAATTGTTTGGACATTCCTGTCTGATTTTCAAAAAATCACTTTGTGGTGAAGACGGATTTCTGATTCGGAGTTCGATTAACGATGCGGAAGCGATCGCAAAGAAAATGGAAGAAGTTTGCAAGAAAGAATCGATGATTGCGATGACGGCCGACTTGATGGAAGTAGCGCGCATCGAGGCTGGCATGCCGTATTTCGGTATAGACTTTTCGGACGCAAACTTTCTTCCTGAAGCCGGTATTGCAGAACAAACTGTCAGTTATACGAAAGGCTGTTTTCTTGGACAAGAGGTTCTTGCGCGCATAAAAAGCCAGGGCGCTCCAACGCGCGGACTTGTTGGATTGCAGTTCGAACCACTGACTAATTCAAAGTTCGAGATGGATACCAAAGTTTCTGGCGACGCTGGCGATGTAGCGCTGATCAAGAGCAATTGCTTCTCACCCACTTTAGACACGACGGTTGCGCTGGCGTTTGTGAAGCGGGATCAAAGAATTCCAGATAAAGTTCTCTCTGTGAAAATCAATGGCGCACCGCATACGGTGACGGTGAAAATGCTTCCGTTCGTGAAGAGCAAAAATTCTTCTGAACGAGCTCGAGATCTTTTCGAACAGGCTCTGCGTGTGTACACGAAAGAAGATGATGCCCTGGCTCAAAGTGAGGCTGTGACATTACTGCGCCAGGCGTTGGAATTAGATCCGAAGTTCGAAGACGTTTACGAAGCCCTAGGCGTAATTCTTCACAAGCGTGGTGAAATTGATGAAGCAATTGACTTGATGAAAACTTTGGTCGAACTGAATGCTGACTCGGTAATGGCGCACACAAACCTATCCGTTTTTTACGTCGATAAAGGAATGAAAGAGGAAGCTGAAGAAGAGAAGGCAATCTCACTCAGTATTCGCATGAGAGAAGCAGCAATGAAAGCTGCGCAGGATCAGAAAGACACTGCAGAGCGGCAGCGCCGAATTGATGAAGCGACTCAGCGCCTCGAGATGTTCAAGCAAGTACTGGAAATTGACAGTGAAGATTTACTCGCAAATTACGGCATCGGCAGTTGTCTGGTAGCACTGGAAAATTTTGATGATGCAATTCCGTATTTGACGAAAGCAATTGAAATCAAACCAACGCACACAGTCGCCTATGTTTCTCTTGCTGAAGCGTTTGAAGGACTTGGTCGCGACCAGGAAGCGATGGACACTTACACAACTGGAGTTGAAGTGGCGTCTAAGCGCGGCGACATGAGTCCGATGAATGATATGCAGCGAAAACTGCTTGCACTGACAGCGCGGATGAAAAATGCTAAGTAAACCGAAGTGGCTAACGGTCGTTGCAGCGCTGATTTATCTGTTTTTGTACTTGCCTATCTTCGTTCTCATTCTATTCAGCTTTGATGATTCACGCATGGCTGTGCAGTGGACCGGATTCACTACGAAATGGTACGCAAAACTTGTGACCGATGACAGTCTGCTTTCCGCACTACTAAACAGCATTATCGTTGCGTTATCTGCCGTCACCGTAAGCGGTATCATGGGCACGATGGCAGCAGTGGGTCTTTCTCGTCAGCATTTTGCTGGGAAAGGGGCATTTCGCGGGCTGCTGATGCTGCCGATTTTAATTCCGGAAATTGCGATGGCTGTGGCTGCGCTGATTCTGTTCGTGGCTCTCGGCGTGAATTTGAGTTTGTCAACGATTATTGTTTCGCACATTGTGTTTTGTGTTGCGTACGTGACTTTGACGGTTATGGGAAGACTTGAAGGGATGGATAAGCGCCTGGAAGAAGCAGCTCAAGATTTGGGCGCATCACCGGTGATGGCATTCTTCAAAGTGACGCTGCCATTGTTGATGCCTGGAATTGTAGCTGGATGTCTGCTGGCGTTCGTTCTCTCACTAGACGATTTTGTTATCACTCAGTTCACAGCCGGAGTAGGCAGCACCACTCTCCCGCTGCGCATATACAGTTTGGTGAAATTTGGTGTGAGCCCTGAGATCAACGCACTCTCAACTTTGATGATAGTTGCGACGGTGGCAATCACACTCATAGCAGAGTTCATTCGCCGCAAGGAAGTTAGCGCCTAAGGTGCGTAAAACGAGGTTAGTGCGCTGCGTAGACAGGGCGCTACGCGCGATATTCCGCGCTACGCACATATGCTGCGCTGCTCAGATGCTGCGCTGCTCAGATGCTGCGCTGCTCAGATATTTGCCACTACATGGGCTGCGCTACGCGATTACCTGCGGAATCGGGTTCGGGGCTTAGCATCTTGAGTTTGCAATGCGCAACGTGCTTCTCATCAAGAGGAACAACTGCGAATTATGATCGACTTCTATTTTGAAGGAGCGATTGAGGATTGATTATGTTGAACGATTATAGACTCGAGAAAATGGCTGAACGCCATAATATCGATAGTATTTTGACTGAAGAAGAACTTGAAAGATTGGCTGACTTTTACCATGAACGAGGCTTCTATGAAGAAGCTATCCGAACGTTGGAAGAGTTGCTGAGCATTCAGCACGAGCGCGAGTGCGCAGCGGTTCGATACATTCGCCGCGCATCGTAACGATATAAGTTGCTCCAAGACAAGCAACGCAAGAACCAGAAGATTTCGTCTGCGCCGCACTACGGTCAGCAGACTAAGAGAAAGCCCGCAGAGTAATTCTGCGGGCTTTCAATGATTTTGATACGTTTAACAGCCACTCTGGGCGCAGTCTTAGCCTGACTTTCGAATGACATCGGCAATGCTGTGCTGATGAACACCCCGTCTTTCCGCATAATCCGCAACGACAAGGGAACAGCGGACGGTTAAAAGACACTATCGGGTAACAATGACCTGATGTCGATGAACAGCGTGCGGTCTAGTCGCGTAGGTTTGTTGCGGCGCATACGACTGAGCGTAATGAGGTTGAGCTGGTGGAGCGTAGCCCTGGGGCATGGCAAATCCAGTAGGTGCGTATGCCGGAGGTGTCTGGGTTGGAATTGAATAAGCTACCGGCGGCGGTGCTGGATACCCAGCCGGAGGCATCGGTGATGTCGGTGCAGGTATTCCAAAATTGTGCGGTGCGGCGGAGATTTGTGTCGTTGGCAACGCAATAGGGGTGTTAACCCGGGGAAGACTTACACCGGTTGGAATTGCAGACTTTGGTGGTGGCGGCACTTCAGCCGATAAAGCCGGAGCCTGCGGCAGAGATTGAGCTGCCGGTCCAGGAGTCGGCGCGACAGAAGAGCTAGCCGGTGCGCCGAAACCGAGGGCACCAAAATTCGGGGCACTCTGTTGGCTCGTCCCGTTGAATTGTTCAGTTTGCTGCGGAGCCGACACTTGCTGAGCTGGCGCCGATGATGGAGTTGCTTTCGCGTCATCTTTAGGATGGTGCATTGTGCGGATGATAAACAGCCAAAATACCATCAGCGAAAAGATGGCAACCGTGACAAAAAACTGTGTTCGACTTGCTTTGAATAAAGCCTTACCAAAGGAATCTGGAGCCTGCGCATTGTGCCAACTGTCGGCAGTCGGTGCTTTACCTACACCATTCTGCGAGGCAGCTTTGGCAGCTTCCAACTCTTCCAATTTGCGAATCGTATGTGCAATGAGACGGCGCGCTGGGCTTCCTTCTCGGTTCAATCCCAAAAGCGCCTTAATGGTGCTAACATGACCCGGCGCCTTCTGCTGCTGGGTTGCTTCGCCGTAAAGTGTCTGCGCGGCTGGCTCTGCGACTCTATCGCTCATGGTACTTGTCATAGATCTCTCCTGTACGCCCACATCATAGGAAGCCGGTCCGCCCATATCAATGGGAATCTCACGAAAGGACATAAGTAGATTGGAAACAAGCAAACCCCTGAGTGCTTTTGTCGTCGTTGTTACGATTTTCGTAGTCAGCTTGCTCATCTGGTACGGAGGAGACCACCCTGCGCACGTTCCGCCGGGCAATTTCATCGCCAAGCCATATCTGCAATTGGGGAGCGGCGGTGGCCTCGCAATCGTATGGCAAGTTTCGGGTGAAGATACAGGCGATACGTGGACTTTAGAAGTACGAAGAAGAGAAAACTCTTCGTGGGAAAAGGTCGAGTCAATCCATGACCGAGTTCTGCACGTCGATTCAATCGAGCCATATCATTTGCTCAGCGCTGATGTCACCAATCTTGGTATCACTGCTTTTGATTATCGTGTCCTGAAAAACGAGCAACCTGTGTTTTCCGCTCACGCTAATCCGCGCGTTGAAGCGCCGGATAAGTATCACTTCGCAGTTATGGGAGACTGCGGCGCAGACACGATCGCGCAGCGTAAGATCGCGTATCAATTATTGAAAGCGAAGCCCAACTTCATTTTGATCACGGGCGACAGTGTCTACGACGGTGGTAGAGCAAGTGAATATTTGCACCACTTCTTTCCGATTTATAACAACGAATCTGCCGACCCGACGAAAGGGGCACCACTTATTCGTTCTACGCTAATGTCCGCAGTTCCTGGTAATCACGATATTGCGAACTCCTCAATTTTTGATACCAGAAACATGGCAATATTTCCTGATTCACTGGCGTATTTCTATGAGTGGTTGCAGCCGCTGAACGGTCCCGATAAGGCTGGCGGTAAGAACACCCCAGTCCTTCTGCATAATCCGCAACGACAAGCTACCTTTCTCACCGCTGCTGGTGTGAATTATCCGGCAATGGCTAACTTCTATTTTGATCTGGGCAACGCTCGTTTCATAATGTTAGACGCAAATCCGTACATGGACTGGTCAGATCCAGCATGGCGAAAGTGGCTTGAAGACACACTCACGGCAGCATCATCAAAACAATGGCGCTTCGTCGTTTATCACCAGACAGCTTTTAATTCTGATACCACGCATTTTTCAGAACAGCGCATGCGCTTAATCAGCGATATCTTGGAAAAACACAAAGTGCGCATCGTCTTTGCCGGTCACGTCCATAACTACCAACGCACGTATCCACTGCACTTCCAGCCAGGGCAAATGGACTCCAAAGGTTTGGTTCCAGGCATATTTGAAATAGCATCAAAAGGAACTGCGCCACATGAAGGCGAGATTGTGTACATCACTACAGGTGGTGGCGGTGGACATCTAAGTGGTGGCACAATCTCCCAAACACCAAGCGGATGGCAACCATTCACGGACAGGTTCATAGCCAATACGCACTCGTTCACGCTGTGTGAGGTGGACGGCGGAAACCTCAGCGCAACACAAATTTCGGAAGACGGCACGGTATTGGATAGATTCAGTGTCGCAAATCGCGGCTCGGACTAGGAAATGTTGCAATCATAAATCGAAAGTTGTGTACACCGGTAACCTGCTAAAGGATGGCGCCGTCTTCTTTTGCTTGTCGTGCGTATTTCCAGAGCATCCATTTGAAATTGCGGATCCTGAATCTGTGGAATCCATGTTGTTTCATCTCAGCGTAAGCTTGTTCTACGGTCCAATTATCCTTCGCCATGCGATATATCGCCATGAGCAAACCAGTTCTGTCGGCGCCATGCAGGCAATGTACAAAAATCGGTCGACTCGCTTCGTGATCCACCATTGATAGAAAATCATCGATTATCTGCTGAGTCGGCAAATTCCAGTAATTCAACCGGATACTAACGAAGCGCATGCCAGCCGCTTCTACGTAGCTTTTCTCAGTCTCAATGGTCTTCTTGCCCCAGCGAAGACAAATGACAGTGCGAACGCCCATCTCAGCCAGATGCTTGATTCCGTCTGACCCTGGCTGTCCCCCGCGGTACAGCCAGTCACTGACTTTGTGAAAGTTTCTGATGGGCTCTTTCTTGGCTTCGGTCACATTAAACTCAGCAAAGCGGAGCAGATGATTCTAGTAGGGTACCGCATCAATCGCGCATCTGGAACATTCCAAACGCCCGTCGGGTCATTTTTACCGCTAGCGAAGGCAAGTCCGATGTCTAAGATCAAACATGCTCTGGTTATATACAACCCCGGTTCTGGAAAAGTAGGGGACCTGGATCGCCGTCTGGGTGCGATTGTACGGCGGTTGCACGAGAGTTCGGACTACATTGTCACCGTTCGTGGCACGACTCCCGGCATCACACAGGAAGAGCTTCTTTTCTCTGCTGCCGAGGCTTTCGATCTGGTCATCGCGTGTGGAGGTGACGGCACAGTCGGTCAGGTTCTGGGCGCGCTCGCCGATACGAAAAGCAAAGCGAAGGTCGGAATTGTGCCATTCGGTACAGGCAATCTGATGGCGCATCACCTCGGTATATACCAGCGCGGAGATGTGTTGGAATCTGCCCTGGACACTATTCTCGAAGGTTTTTCTGTACCTCTCGACCTGGGGCGAATGAATGACCGATATTTCATCATTGATGCAGCCACGGGTCCGATATCGAACGCTCTTATCGTGCCGAAGCAGCGCCACAAACGATTCTGGGGACTGTTCGTTTATTTCCTCCCGTTACTTCGAAGCATGGCTCATCGTCCACGCATCTTTAAAATTTCCGTCGATGGCGACGAGCCCGTCCTGATGACAGCATCTGGCGTTTTTGTCGCAACAATAGGTGAGATGGGAATCAATAACGCATTCGATTACTCGCAGTTGCACAACGGCACGTTAGATTTGATCGTAATGAATCCGCTTTCTGTTGCCGATTACTGGCGTACAACGTGGCGTTTCATGGCATGGAATATTTTTGGACGCACAATCAAGAGTGACCCGCCATACATGGTGCTTAAGATAAAGTCGGCAGAAATAGACGTTCTATCAAATCGTTCTGAGAAATCACAAGTTCATCACTGGGCTCGCCGCATCAAAAACATTCTCGGTAGAAAGCGAGACGTTGATCCGGCTTTGACCGAGCGCACCACCGCTATGGTTGACGGCGATCGATACGGAAGCACGCCGATGAAAATTGAGATAGTACCAAATGCGGTGCAGATTATTGTTCCTAAGCCCAAAACCGACGACCAGTCAGAGCATTTGCAACGTTTAGATAAGCTAACGACACATGCAGCTTAGACCCGAATTTACTCTGTGACAACTATGCTAGAATGCGTCCTTGTCTACTTCTCGGGTTACGAAGCTGAAGAAATTTTTACCGCTTTTAATGGCACTTTTGCTGTGGCAGTCTCTGCCAGCCGCTCGCGCTGAGCAGGCTGTGGTCAGAGACCAGTTGTACGTGCCTAAAGGCGATGTGAACCAAAAGCTCGATTTATTTGTGCCACCTAATATAGTGTCGCCACCACTCTGCGTCTTCATTCACGGGGGAGGATGGTTAACTGGCGATAAGAACATGGTTCCAACGTTCTTGATGAACACCGGTTACGCTGTCGCCTCTATTAACATGAGACCGAGTTCAACTGCGAAATACCCAGCTCAGTATGACGACTGCATCAGCGCAATCGGTTGGTTGCGCGCCAATGCTCCTAAGTATGGTTACGATCCCGACACGCTCATTCTGGTGGGCGCATCATCGGGCGCGCATCTTGCCTGTCTTTTGGCTTCCCGTGAGTGGCCGGGTCGAGAGTCTCTGAAGTGCGTTGTAGACGTTAGCGGTCCTACAAATCTATATTCGATTCTGGCGCATGTGAAAAAGGGGCAGCTAGGACAAGAATCTTTCATCACGCCTCGCGGACAGCTCGCTCAATTTATTGGTGGCGATCCCCGTACACATTCTGCTGCTGCTCTTGCCGCTAGCCCGGTTACCTATGTCAATGCGAAAACGGCACCAATCCTCATAGTTCACGGTGGTATGGACGAAATTATTCCGTATGACCAGGCAACAGAGTTGCATCGCCGTCTGGATGTTTTTGGTGTGAAGAATGACCTAGTGCTGTTGCCGACTGCTCCGCACAACATTGCTGCTACAGATTGGGAAAGAGTTTTCCATTTGTTTGTAGATAGATATGTGCCGAAACCGAAATCAACAGTGGTCCAGCGACCTGCGCCACCACCAAAGCCTATGGCTCCACCAACGCCGCCGATGTCACCGTGGTTGCCTGAGTCGCTCTTGCCACCACAACGGCCTGACTTCGCTATGCCTGCTGTACCGACTTCTCAAGCTGCACTCGTAGAGGCGCAAGAGCAAGCTAAAGCTCAGGCGAAGAATGCTACACAATCGCAAGGTAAATCTACTGCTCAATCTAAAGCGCAGGCAAAAGGCGATAAGCATAGTGCACCACATGCGATGGCACATGACGGCGCGTCTGCTCCGGTCGGATTTCATGCTCGTCATGAAGCTGCCGCTGCAGCCCAGGCTGCTCAAGCGTCACAATCTGTACAACGATAACAACAGGATTGGCTGAAAATTACTTTGATGCAACAGCCAATCGTTCAAGAACAACCGCTGCCGCCGCAGAAAGTTTGGTGGACAGAGTTGGATGGCTTGCGAGCGCTGGCATTTTTTCTCGTTTTTTACAGTCACACGACAGGTCTGTTTTTTCGTCAAAGTCCTGGTCGCAGCCCAGGTCTTATGTTCCTATCCGAGTTGGATCAGAGGCTATTACAGTGGGGCTGGATCGGTGTAGATCTTTTCTTCGTGATGAGCGCTTTTCTCATTACTTCACTGCTGCTGTCTGAGAGAAAGCGTTGTGGCAGTGTGAGTTTGAAAAACTTTTTGACTCGTCGTGTACTTCGAATCTGGCCTCTTTATTTTACTTTTCTCGCAGTAGCGTTTCTCGCAATCGCGCCCGGAATCAAATGGTTGCAGGTTCAAGCAGGAATTCCACTCAGCGCAGAACAGTTGCAGGACGCGAGCAGTTTCTGGGGCGCGTTCTTCGTTTTCCTCGGTAACTACGCAATTATGTTTCAGGGCGAACTAGTTGGTGTCATTAATCCACTCTGGAGCTTGTGCATTGAGGAGCAGTTTTATCTGGTCTGGGGCACCATCATGTCTAAGTTCAAAGAACCTCGTCATATTGTTGCGATTTTGTGCGCCGCACTTCTAGTTGGAATCGCTGTGCGTGCGTCGATGTTTTCGTTTTTTTCGCAAAACTATTTCGCTATTTACATGAACGGACCCGCGCGAATGGATTCTATTCTCGGTGGCTGTTTGGCTGCTTTTTTCTGGCAATCGCGGGGGGAGTGGCTTAGAAATAACGCAGCCGCTCAATACGCACTTTTTGCTGTCACCGCCGTCTCATTTTGTTCGATTTTGGCGCTGGCACCCCGTCTGGAAACTTGCGATATCTCACTGATCTGGGTCTTCTCCGCAATTGCGGTTTGCTGGACTTCGCTCTTGCTGGCAACGCTGTCATTTAAGCCGGTTCAATCATTCTTTCGGTCACCGCTGCTGGTGCACATTGGAAAACTAACTTACGGCATGTACGTATTTCATGTCACTTGTATTATCAGCTCCATCATGTTTTGCAGATTGGTTCTACACATCCAGTCGCGCGCGTCGTTTGTAGAAGCGTGCTGGTTGATGGGCTTGCCGCTCACGTACTTGATGGCACGACTGTCATGGCGCTTCCTGGAAAATCCGTTCCTGCGTTTGAAAGAAAAATACAATCAACCGACCAAGGTCGAGCAAAGAGAACTTGCTCCGACTTCATGACCTCCGCTTTGTAGTGAATAGCTCCGAACGCAATAAAGCTTCGGAGCTATCTAAAGTTCAACGCTGTTGATGTTGGCTTATTTGGATGGTTTAGGTTTTGGCTTGAAGCTCCAATCCATCAGCTCTGTGACAGAACCAACTGGTCCCGACTGAGTGCTTGATTTGATCAAGCCCACCCAGTTTGCAAACCAAAATGTTTTGACCATTTCAGCTCCACCTTGCTTGACGTGATTGCTCACTTTCATGCAAGAGAATTTTCCTGCTGGCACGAAAACATCTTCTGGTCCCGACACCGTTGCGTTCTCTTCGATGTCCACATTCATCATGCCCTTGCCTTTCCACTGCCATGTTTGAATGTTTCCATCTTTGTCTTTTCCCCACAAAGGATTCTGGATGAAAAGGAAGAGCGGATCGTAGTTCACTACCATATTTGCATTGTCGCCGTACTGCTCTTTGTGACGCAGCACCTGACCTTTTTGCTTCGAATACCAATCATGAATCGCGTTCGGTGTTGTGGTATCAACTGCGTAGATGATTGTTTCGTCTGGCTGCTTTTCAGCACTAATTACTTTGATATCGAATTTGGTGACTTTGCCTTCGCCTGTCGTCGACTGGTATTTCCACCAATCGTTCACGCGCAGCGGAAAATAATCTGGAGGTGGTGGCGGTTTCTTAACTGGTGCCGCATTGTTAGCAGCCTGCGCACCCGACTGCGCAACCGCGGTCAAAACCAACATCGAAAGCAGGATCTTTTTGAGCACAATTCACTCCTGTAGTCCGCGTTAAAGCACGGCACCTGATCTGAGATGACAAGGATTCCATGAAAGCTCAGCAGATCATACCAGCATCCCGTTTGCAAGTTGTTTACTTGCGACAAGGTAAGTGGCGCCCACACTTCGGCCAGGCGACCCTGGCACTTCATTCAAGTCTTGGTTTAAGTGAGGATCTTGTCCATCGTGATTGGTAGTTCGCGCACGCGGATACCGGTGGCGTGGTAGACAGCGTTTGCAATTGCGGCTGCCACACCGGTGATGCCGATTTCGCCGATTCCTCGGGCTCCAATTGGTGAGAAATTGGTGTCGGGGTGGTCCAACCACTCGACTGAGATCTCGGGCATGTCCGCGTGGACAGGTACGTGATACTCCGCTAGATCGGCATTCAGCGTGCGACCCGTTAGTCCATCGAGAATGGTTTGTTCTTGCAACGCCATGCCGATGCCCATCACTACGCCGCCGAGGAATTGGCTACGTGCAGTTTTTGCGTTCAGGATTCTGCCACCATCGTAAACACCAACGAATCTGGTCACTCTGATAGTTCGCAAATCGGGATCGACTTTTACTTCGGCGAATTGCGCGCCGAATGAGTGAAGCGCGAATTTGTCCGCACCTTGATGTGGATCGTTTTTTCCTTCAGCCGAAATTTCAGTCTTGCTCGAACGTTTGAGTACATCGACAAAGCTCTCTGACTGTGTTTCGTCTTCAGTGTTGAACAACTTCCCATTAGCGTATGAGATTTTGGCTTTGTCCAAACCATGCAATTTCGAATTTGAATCTTCGGCAGCTAGCGTAATCATTTGGTCCATCGCAGTCTTAGCGGCACTCTCAATTGCGTTGCCCACGCTGACGGCCGTTGTCGAACCGCCTGAGACGGAAGCGAATGGATAGTTTGTGTCGCCTAATCTGAAAGTTACTTTTTCAAAGGGTAGACCGAGAGCATCAGCAGCAATCTGAGTCATGATTGTGTAAGTGCCAGTTCCGATGTCTTGCGATCCGGATTCAACAATAGCGGTGCCATCGTTTTTCAGAATGACTTTGGCTGAGCCCGGAAATTGATGGGCAGGGTAAGTAGCTGTCGCCATTCCCATTCCGATTAAGGCACCATCTTTAGACATGGATTTGGGTTTTGGATTGCGCTTAGACCAGCCGAACAGTTCCGCACCGCGCGAGTAGCATTCTTTCAGGTGCTTGCTGGAGTATGGTTTACCGCTTTCGCCCTCTTTTTCAGAGTAGTTGATGAGGCGCAGTTCTAAAGGATCGACGTTTGCGGCATAAGCAAGTTCGTCCATGATGCAGCCAAGCGAGTAGGTTCCAGTCACTGCCCCTGGTGCACGCATAAATGTTGGTTTTCCGATATCTTGTCTGATTAGACGGTGCGTTGTAATGACGTTATCGCAGTCGTACAAGAATCTCGCTGGATTGCCAACGTATTCAACGAACTGATCGTACTGGCAAGTTTCGATAATTCCATCAAGTTTGAGCGCAACTAGTTTGCCTTTTGAGTCTGCACCCAACTTGTAGTTCTGCTTAGTGGCGGGACGCCATCCAACCGAGCCGTACATCTCGTTTCGATCCAACACCAGTCGAACGGGTCGTCCGACTTCCTTTGCAGCCAGAGCAGCTATTGGAACATGCGACCACGGAGTTCCTTTGCATCCAAAACCGCCACCGACAAATTTAGTGATGACGTGAACATCGGTTGCAGGAATGTTGAACACTTTGGCTAACTTTTGTTGGCAACCAAAGATTCCCTGCGTGCTGTCGTAAACCGTTAGTTTTCCGCCGTTCCAAACGGCTGTCGTTGCGTGCGGTTCCATTGGATTGTGACTCTCTTTGGGAGTCGAATACGACACATCTATTTTTATCGCCGCGTTCTTGTAAGCAGTTTCGAAGTCACCGCGCGAGGTGTCTGCGAACATGTGATTGTTTTTGTTGTCCGGCGGTGCGATTGCCCGGGCATCGGCAGACTCTTCCCAGAAATCGAGCACTGGCGTTTTGGTTGCATACTTGATTTTGACCAACGCAGCGCCTTCAGTAGCAGCCTCAATACTTTCAGCGATTACGACACCGATGTTCTGGCGGTCATGAGAAATGTCTGGACCTTGCATGAGAGGCAAGTCCCAGTCGAACGGAGAGGTTTTGGATGAATCTAATTTCGCACCATTGAGATGCGTGATCACTTTCAATACGCCTGGATGCTTTTCTGCTTCACTGGCATCCACGGATGTTATGGTGCCACTAGCGATGGTGCTCTGGATTAATGCAGCATAGGTAAGATTTTTGAGAGGAAAGTCGCCAGCATACTTCGCTTGTCCCGTAACCTTGTAGCGTCCATCAACGCGTGTAATTGGCTTTCCTACTGAGTTTGGCTTCTGGATTGTCATATTACGCTCCCAACTGTTCGAGTGCACGAACCATTGTTCGCTTGGCTAACTCGACTTTGTATTTGTTGTGCTTTCTTGGCTGCGCGTTTGCTAGTGCCTTTTCTGCTGCTGCCCGAAAATTATCTTTTGTGGCGCTTTTTCCTTTTAGGAATTCTTCCGCCTCGGTGGCACGCCACGGTTTAGTTGCTACGCCACCAAGACCAATTCGCGCCTCAGTGATAACGCCTAATTCCGTTTTGTAAGCGATGGCAGCAGATGTGATTGCAAACGAGAAGGATGCTCTATCCCTAACTTTCAAATAGCAAGACTTGCGTGCAGCATCTGATTTCTTGATTTCGATTGCGGTGATGATTTCACCGGGCTCTAACACGGTCTCGGTTTGTGGTGTGCTTCCGGGAAGAAGATGAAATTCTCCGATTGGAACTCTTCTCTCGCCTTTAGCACCGCTGATAACAACTGTTGTGTCTAGCATTACAAGCGCGACAGCCATGTCAGAGGGATGTGTGGCAATGCAATGGTCGCTACAACCTAAGACGGCGTGAGTGCGGTTGTGTCCGTCGAGCGCTGGACATCCGCTTCCAGGTTTACGCTTGTTGCAGTTGAATGCGGGATCTCGGAAATATGCACAGCGAGTGCGCTGTAACAAGTTGCCACCAACTGTTGCCTTGTTTCTTAGTTGCGGTGAGGCGCCAGACAAAATTGCTTGCGAAAGAACAGGAAACTCCCGCATGATTAATTCGTTTTGAGCGAGCGTCGTGTTGGTGACCAGCGCACCGATTGAGACAGTATCTGTCGCATCGAGGATGGTGTTCATTCCTAATTTATTGATGTCGATCACACCCGATGGTCGCATGACATTTAGTTGCATCAGGTCAACTAACGTGGTGCCCCCAGCAATTACAGCACCACCATCGGTGGCTGCTATTTTTGCGTTGTTCAGGTCTTCTGCGCGCATGAAAGCAAATGGTCGCATTTCTTCTAAACCTTTCTTACTGATTGTATTGCCGCGATGATGTTCTCGTATGCGCCGCAGCGGCAGATGTTGCCGCTCATGCACTCGCGCACATCAGAGTTCTTGGGACCACATTTTTCCTTGAGCAAAGCGACAGCCGACATGATTTGTCCTGGCGTGCAATATCCGCACTGAAAGCCGTCGTGTTCCAAGAAAGCTTCTTGCATTGGATGCAAATGCTCTCCCACTGCCAGACCTTCAATCGTCGTAACTTCATCGCCATCGTGCATCAATGCAAAGCTGAGGCAAGACTTGATGCGAGTACCGTTTACTATGACTGTGCACGCACCACATTGCCCGTGGTCGCAGCCTTTCTTTGTTCCCGTCAATTCCAGGTTATTGCGCAGCATGTCGAGCAGCGTGGTTCGAGGATCTACGGTCAGATCGCGTACTTCACCATTTACTTTCAGTTTCAATGGTTGCGGTCCAGCGCGAAGCGCTTGCAGGGTCTCTTTGGCATCAGCATTCGCTACCGCTTCTAAGTGCGCCAGCAAAACTGAAGTCGCTAGCATCATTTGATTGAAGCGACGACGTGTAATTTTGAGAGTCAAATTGCCCACCCGGTTAGTGTCGGGCTAATTCTAGCAAGCCTTCGAATTTGATTAGTTAAACGTCAAAACGTAGTAAGAAAGACTGCTGAGATCGAAGGCACCCTTTGACAATTCTCGCGGCAAACAAACTGATATGATCTCTTGAAATTTTGATAGCGAGGAGCGTAAACACAAGATGAGCATGACTGAAAAGCCTGACTTCATTACATTCCCAGCATCGCACTACACTTACGTCGAGAAATTGGGATCATTCGATCAAACTGCTCGTGCTTGCTGGGAAGAACTGATCGGTAAAAAAGCAGAGATTGCGCAAAACAATCAAATAGTCGGTGCGTTTGCAATGTACAAGATGAACCCTCCGCAATATCGAGCCGGTTTTGCGCTCGCCGACAAAGCGAAGGAT
The DNA here is from genome assembly GCA_036702965.1 of Drouetiella sp. Taxonomy (GTDB): domain Bacteria; phylum Cyanobacteriota; class Vampirovibrionia; order Obscuribacterales; family Obscuribacteraceae; genus PALSA-1081. Next base: position 122,548 of record DATNPZ010000004.1, on the reverse strand, counting down.
CTGCCTTCTGGACTGAATTACACACATTTTGAAGGCGGTCCATACATTCGTTTTACCGTTACAGGATCGTACGACCAGATGCCAGAGGCATGTGGCAAAGCAATGGATATCGTTCACAAGGAAAAATTGGATGTGAGTGACAACTTCTTCCTGGAAAATTATTTGAACGATCCAACGACGACCAAAGAGGACGAACTGAAGACAGAAATTCTGGTTCCAACGGTGAAGTCCGCCGTTAACGCCAAATAACCGCAGAAGCACGCAATTCCTGAACCACGGACAAGACAAGAACGTCTTGTCCGTGTCTTCCTGTACAATGGGTCGTTTCGTTTAACGGTGACTTGTTCCATGACTAACAAAAATCAGAAGCGATGTTCCTGGGCTAATAGCAGCGATATCATGGCTGCTTACCACGATGATGAATGGGGCGTGCCGCAACATGATTCGCGTATGCTGTGGGAAATGTTGATGCTTGAGGGCTTTCAGGCTGGCTTGTCGTGGTCTACAGTTTTAAATAAGCGCGAAGCTTTTAGGAAAGCGTTCGCAAACTTTGCACCAGCAAAAGTTGAGAAGTTCACAGAGAAAGATATTGCACGCCTGCTAAAAGACGAAGGAATAATCCGAGCAAGAGCAAAAATCGAAGCCACTATAAATGGAGCAAAGGTATTCTGCAGAATGCAAAATGATGGTGAGGACTTTTCCGACTATTGCTGGTCATTCACGAATGGAAAAGTATTGAAAGGCGACGGTGTAAGCCTGCCAGCGCAGACTGAGTTATCTGTGCAAATCTCCAAAGACCTGAAGAAGCGCGGTTTTAAATTTTGCGGACCGACCATTGTTTACGCCTGGATGCAGGCTGTAGGTAGATGATCATTCAAAAAATTGTTTTCAACGAAAGTAGGGCAGACACTTTTATCTTTTACTGGGTCTTTTTAACCAGTCTTGTTTTTTTGCCGTCGACAACGTGATCGACATAGAGCACTGTGGTCGTGAATCCGACCCAGACCAGGCTGTTATCTTCGAGTCGATACTGGTAAATGTATATGCCGCTGCCGATGTCTTTTTCTGGCTCTCCGAATTTTTTCCGTATTTCGTCGGCTGAGTCGCCTGCCTTTATTGTTCTGAAGTCTGCCAGCGTTTTCATGGAATGTTTGTTACTCGTTTGATTTTCAGCCATGATTGATTTTGGAGATGCAAAGCCGGACAGCACTACTATCAGTGCAACGATGATTCTGTGATTTGCGATTATTCGACTCATGCAATCTATTCTAGTGCCTGGATGCGAAAATGGTCCGACTCAATTGAATCGGACCACCTGCGAATTGAACTTGCAACCAATGCTACTTCGTGCTGAATTGCGGAAGTGCTTCCGCGCATTCGTCGCAAACGTCGGTGTAGGTTTTATCCTGTCCGACTTTTGTCGAATACTTCCAGCAGCGAGCGCAGCGTTCACCGTCTGCTTTCAAGACCGTGACTTTGAGCCCGTTTTCGCTTAGTTCAGCTAATGCACCTTCGGTTGCCTTGCCGTTCGATCCGTTTGTCCCAGCTTTGTTTGTTACTTCAGCCTGGGATGTGATGAAGATCGAAGGCAGCGTTTTGTCGAGCGATGCAACTTTGTTAGCGAGCTCTTCGTTTTCGAAGTGCAGCAAAACTTTTGCTTCGAGCGACTTACCGATTTTCTTCTCACCGCGTGCCTGTTCCAGCGCTTTGTTCACAGTGTTGCGTACCGGGATGATCTCTGTCCAGAAATCATCGAGGGCTTGATTTACTGTCGATTCATTCGGCACAGGGAAATCACTGAGCAGAACGCTTACGTCACTAGCGGCAGCAGCTTTGCGGATTTTCTCTGGAGTATGTTGCCAGATATCTTCCGCAAGGTGAGGAGTGACTGGAACCAGCAAACGAACCAAAACGTTCAGCACTTCTTCGAGTACAGTCTGAGCGCTTCTGCGTGCAAGCGATTTTGGCGCTGACACATATAGACGATCTTTGACGATGTCGAAGTAGAAGCTGGAAAGATCAACAACGCAGAAATTTTGCAGCAGTTGATAATACTTGAAGAATTCGTAGCGGTCGAAATCCTTAGTCACGCCCGTGACCAATTCATGTAAGCGATGCATAACAAACGCATCGAGCTTGGAAAGGTCCTTGAGCGGAACGCGGTCAGTCGCCGGGTCGTAATCGTTCAAGTTACCGAGGATGTAGCGTGCTGTGTTGCGCAGCTTTCTGTACACTTCGGCGAGCTGAGCAAGCATGTTTTTGCCGATTGGAACGTCATCGGTGTAGTTCACCGAAGCAACCCACAATCGCAACACGTCTGCACCATACTGTTTGATTACGTCGTCTGGGTCGACAACGTTTCCAACAGATTTGGACATTTTCTTACCATGTTCATCCACAACGAAACCGTGTGTAAGAACTGTCTTGTACGGAGCGCGGTGGTGTGTCGCAACTGATGTAAGCAGGGATGATTGGAACCATCCGCGGTGCTGGTCAGAACCTTCGAGATACATTTCGCATGGCGAGCCGCGCAATTCGTCTTCGCGTGCGTCGAGCACTGCCGAGTGAGTCGAACCTGAGTCGAACCACACGTCCATGATGTCTGTCTCTTTTGTGTATTCTGTGCCACCACAATTTCCACATGGGAAATTTGCACCGAGGAAGTGAGATGCTTCTTGCTCCCACCACGAATCGCTACCTTCCGCTGCGAAAACCGCAGCGACCCGCTCGATGCTCTGAGATGTCATCAAATACTTGTTGCATTTCACGCAGTAGAACACTGGGATTGGAACACCCCATGCGCGCTGACGGCTGATACACCAGTCGTTGCGATTCTCAACCATCGTGTAGATGCGATTGCGGCCAGTTGCAGGAATCCACTGCACTGTGTCGATCGCTGCGAGTGCATCTTTTCTGAATCCGTCGACCGATGCAAACCACTGTTCCGTTGCACGGAAGATGAGTGGATTTTTGCACCGCCAGCAGTGCGGGTAGCTGTGCGAGTAGGTCGAGTGATGCAGCAACTTGTTCAGTTCGCGCAAATATTCGACGATTGGCATATTGGCTTTGTTGTATCGTTCGCCAGCGAATTTGCCAGCTTCTTCAGTGTAGAAGCCGCGTCCATCCACTGGTGAAAGCACACCAAGTTTGTACTTGTGTCCGATCTCAAAGTCTTCAGGACCGTGTCCAGGAGCCGTGTGCACTAAACCTGTACCAGCTTCTGCAGTTACGTGGTCGCCGAGTATGACCAGCGAAGTACGATCCATAAACGGATGCCGAGTCTGGATGTATTCGAACGACTTTCCTTGCGCTGTTCCAAGCAACTTCAAGCTTGCTGCATCCAATCCAACTTTATTAACGAAATCATCTTTTAGTTGGGTTGCAACAACGAGCACACCATCGTTTGGTGTCTGCAAGAATTGATACTCGAAATCAGGATGCACTGCGATACCAAGGTTGGCTGGTAGCGTCCACGGTGTCGTCGTCCAGATGACGAAGTTGACTTCAGAATCTTTTGGAACGAATGAAGGCAGCTTTTCACGCGAACCTTCATCAACATTGAACTTGACGTAGATAGAGTTGGAAACGTGATCAGCGTATTCGACTTCAGCTTCGGCAAGTGCAGTTTCGCAGTGCGTACACCACTGCACTGACTTCAGACCTTTGTACAAATAGCCTGCTGTAGCCATTTTTCCGAAGACACGGATTTGCGCTGCTTCGAACTTCTTATCCAGCGTGATGTATGGGTCCGCCCAATTTCCCCAAACTCCCAGTCTGCGGAAATTAGCTTCTTGTCCTTTCAAGTTGGCCAGCGCGAAATCACGACAACGGCGACGCAGTTCCACAGGCGTGATCGCTGCGCGTCCGCCTTTAACTTCTTTCAGCGCCGCTGTCTCAATCGGCAATCCATGACTGTCGTAACCTGGTACGTACGGCGCGTAGAATCCACGCTGCGCTTTGTACTTGGTGACGATGTCTTTCAAAATTTTATTCAACGCAGTCCCGATGTGGATCTTCGCCGAACTCAGATAAGGTGGGCCGTCATGCAGAACGAATTTGTCGGACGCTTTGCGCTTATCGAGATTCTTCTCGTAAACCTTGTTCTCATCCCAAAACTTCTGCGTTTCAACTTCTCTGACGGCACTATTCGCCTTCATCGGAAATTCCGTTTGGGGCAAATTGAGTGGATATTTTTCAGCCATGATTTTCCTCTGTTTGTGCCTGGCGAAACCGCAATGTGTAACCGTGAAAATGTCTCTTGAAACTAAAAAGCCAACGCTTCGGCGCTGGCTTCATCTCATTCGACTGGACCAGCTCTTTATTTCCCGATAATAATAATTGCCTGCTGTTCGCTGGAACGCAGACCATCATTTTTCGTGCTGTTTATGAGCTGTCCGAACATTTCTCACCGCCGATTTGCATCGAGACCGATGCGATTCGAATGTCCTTCCGGCTGCTGGCAACCAAAAGTCATTCCTTACAAAGGGTAATTCTATCCAAATATTTCCGTCAAGGCTTAATGACGCCTGGTTAATGATTCTTATTTCGCATCACCTGGGGACTTTAGTATAGTTAGGCGGCGCGTGCGGTTAAGGAGTTACCTGGTGACAATTAGTAAGGCGAAGAAAGTGGCTTTCACAGCGGCTCTGGAAGCCGGAAAGTTCATCAAAGAGCGCGTGGGCAAAATCAAGCAGATTGACTACAAAGGCGCCTTCAACCTCGTCACTGATGTGGACAAAGCATCTGAGCGCATGATTCTCGAGACCTTGAGATCTGAATTTCCCGACGACAGTTATGTCGCCGAAGAAGGTGGAGGGAATGAGGCAAAAACCAATCAACGCCGCTGGTACGTTGATCCCCTCGATGGCACCACCAATTTTACGCACTCCTATCCGTTCTTTTGCGTCTCCATCGGCATGGAAGAAGCCGGCAAGATGATGCTCGGCGTCGTCTACAATCCCATCGCTGATGAGTTGTTCGTGGCTGAGCGCGGTCAAGGCGCTTATCTGAACGATGAAAAAATTTCCGTTTCAAAAATCGGTGAGCTGGGTCACAGTCTGCTCGCGACTGGTTTCCCGCCCGACACTGGTAACAGTGATGTGCCCTATAACAACATGGTACCGTTCACAACTCTAACGAATTTGTCGCATGGAGTCAGACGCGATGGTTCAGCCGCGCTCGATTTGTGCTTCGTTGCTTGCGGAAGACTAGATGGATTCTGGGAATTGAAGCTATCGCCGTGGGATATTGCGGCAGGAAGTTTGATTGTTGAAGAAGCCGGCGGCTCGGTTTCGGACCTCTCTAATGGACCGCTGGACATGCCGACAGGGCACATTCTGGCGACGAATAAATTGATTCATGAAGAAGTTGTTGGTGTCATGAAAGATTTGGGATTGAGCTAATGACGAAGCCTTACACGAAGAATGCACTAGACGAAATTGCTCAGAGCAATTTCGAGGTGCAGCCCGGAAATTTCATTTACGCCAAAGTCTCTTCGGTCGATATGTCCGCAGATCACTTCCTGGTTTCGCGAGATGCTGATGAGATCACGGTTGTGACGACGGAAGACAAATTGTCGTCGTTGGATTTGATCGAAAAGAACAAGGACACCTATCGACTTATTGCACTGAATGTTTCGGTGCCGTTCTATTCGGTGGGATTTCTTGCCACCGTATGTGATGCTCTGGCTAGTTGCGGAATGAATGTGCTTGTAGCTTCTACTTACTCTCGCGACTACGTTCTTGTGCGCGCTGATCTCGTAGAGAAAGCTACCGCGGTTCTTTTATCTCTCGGATTCGACGAGCTGTAACTGACGCCTTTCGTATGCAACCCAGACCTTCTGCACGATTGTTGGTGCTCGACGAAAGCAATCATTTGCTTTTGTTTCGCTTCGAGTATAAACGTGGCGCATTGGCGGGGCACAATTATTGGGCGACACCAGGCGGAGGCGTCGATCCTGGTGAAACATTCGAACAAGCCGCGAAACGCGAACTGTTCGAGGAAACCGGATTTGTCGTTGACGACGTCGGTGCCGAAGTTGAAAGCAGAGAATTTAAACTTCAATTGCCAGACGGTGAATTTGTCATGGCAGACGAGAGATATTTTGTTGTACGGACCGCTCAAACAAAGTTGTCTAATGCCAACTTAACTGAGCTTGAAGTTGAAGTGATGGCTGAGCACCGATGGTGGTCTATCGACGAAATTGCGAGCTCTGAAGAGAAGATATATCCCGAAAATCTGGCAGAACTGCTGCGCCGAATTCAAGAGTAAAAGACGCATTTCCGTCTTCACAAATTCCACATACAATCTGGTTTAGATGGGAATATCGACCAGGGGATCAACCGTGATCAAGCATACTTTACTGACATTTTCCATATTTCTCGCCGCAACCGCGCCAGGCATGGCGAAGTCGTTCAAGGTGACGAACTCGACTGATAATTGTTTGCACGCGCTGGATAGATTGACCTTCGGTCCAAGACCGGGCGATGTAGAAGCCGTGAAAAAGATGGGCGTCGAAAAGTTCATCAAAGAACAGCTCAAGCCCGATTCAATCGATGAAGATCCAAAAATCGTGCAGTTCGTGAGCAATTCACCGGCGTTGAATTTAAGCGCAACGCAGCTATACAACCAATTTGGACAGCCTGCCATCAAGCAAGCGAAGATCGATCAGCAACTGACAGAATCAGACGATGATAAGAAGAAGCTGAATATGATTCGCAACGACCTGACCAAAAAAGCATACGATGACGTTCCAGACGCGAAATTGATGCGAGCGATTTGCGGTCAGAGACAGCTCGAAGAAGTGATGACAGACTTCTGGTATAACCACTTCAACGTCTACTACAACAAAGGTCAAGACCAGCTCTGGATAGGCGCTTACGAGCAACAAGCGATTCGTCCATTTGTGCTGGGCAAGTTCCGGGATATACTCGGTGCGACATGCCACCATCCCGCAATGTTGTTTTATCTGGACAACTGGCAGAACACCACCCCTGGTGTCAACAAACGCGGCGCATTTGCCGGGCTAAATGAGAACTATGCGCGCGAGTTAATGGAACTGCACACTCTTGGTGTCGATGGTGGTTATTCTCAGAAAGATGTGACCGAACTTGCTCGGGTGCTGACGGGACTGGGTTTACCAAATCGTGACCCGAAGAACGCTAACCTCGGTGAGCTCGGTGCCGGTTATTACTTTGATGACCGACGCCACGATCATACAGGCAAAACCGTGATGAGTCAGACAATCGCGCCTGCCGGTGAACAAGAGATCGAACAGATGCTCGATTTTCTCGCCAGCAATCCAGCTACAGCGCACCATATAAGCTACCAGCTTGCGCAGTACTTTGTTTGCGACAATCCACCAGATTCTCTGGTCAACAAACTGAGTGAGCGCTTTCTGAAATCCAAAGGCGACATCAAGGCAGTGTTGACAGAACTGTTCAAAAGTCCCGAGTTTTGGGACCCGCAATATTTCAATTCGAAGTACAAGAGTCCATTCCGCTACGTAGTCTCATCTCTACGGGCTTCAAACATACAGCCTACTGATTACAAACCGCTCGAACAATTTTGTCGTTCGCAGGGGATGCAATTGTACGGTTGCTTGACACCCGATGGTTACAAGAACACTCGCTCTGCCTGGCTTAATCCAGACTCGCTCATTCGCCGCACGAGTTTCGCAAGCTCGCTAGTAAGCGGCAAATACAAAGGGTCTGAATCTGCGCCGGTGGAACTTTCTACGCTGAGCACCGCTGTTGGTGACGGCTTATCTCTCAAAACTCAGAATGCCGTGGCAAAAGCGCCAAACAATTTGAAATCCGCAATGGTTTTAGGCAGTCCTGATTTCATGCGCTACTAGGAGTTCATATTATGAATCGTCGAGAATTTTTGAAAGCTGCCGCACTTGGTTCCCTGATGTTTCTTCCGGGGATAAATGCTTGGGCTCTTTCCGGCACTGACCCTGAGCAGAATACGAAGAAATTGATTGTCGTCTTTCTCCGCGGTGGTATCGATGGATTGAATGTCGTTGTGCCTTATGGCGACGCCGATTATTACAAGCTTCGTCCAACCATTGCTGTGGGAAAACCAGGCACTCCCAATGGTGTCATCGATTTAAACGGATATTTTGGCTTACATCCCGCGTTGTCGCCGCTGATGCCGTATTGGCAGGATAAGTCACTTGCCTTCGTTCATGCATCGGGGTCGCCTGACCCAAGTCGTTCGCACTTCGATGCTCAGGATTATATGGAAGCAGGTGTGTTGAGTGGAAAGTTTGTAACCACTGGTTGGTTGAATCGTCTGGTCTCTTCGATTCCGAGTCAGCATTCACCGGTACAGGCGATCAGTGTCGGTCCTCTGCTTCCGCGAATCTTCACTGGTCCCGCCCCTGTAGCCACTGTTGAAAATGCGCGCGGACCTACGAATTTGCCAATCGACCGGCCTCAGATTGCGCAAGCATTTCAGGCGATGTACGAAGGCACCGACGACATCTCCAATGCATTCGCAGAAGGAGTGGCTGCGCATAAAACAATCAACTCCGCGCTTGCCACTCCGCAACAGAAAGAGCAGATTATGGCGAATCGTGGAGCCCCGCTTCCAACTGCCAGTTTTGGACGACAGCTTGCGAATTTGTTCGAAAAAGATCCAACTGTGCAGGTCGCATTCATCGATTTTGGTGGCTGGGACACACACATCGGAGAAGGCAATGGAAAAGGGCAATTAGCCAATCGGCTGACACCGCTAGCTGCCGGATTAGCTGACTTGATTGAAGGACTGGGAGCGAAATATCCTGACACTTCGATTGTCGTCATGTCTGAATTCGGACGAACTGCCAAGGAAAACGGAAATGGTGGCACCGACCACGGACACGGAAATGTGATGTGGGTCATGGGTGGTGGCGTATCCGGTGGCGATGTTTACGGAAGATGGGCAGGTCTGGCCAACAACGAACTGCACGAGGGACGTGATTTGCCGACGAACACCGACTTCCGCAACGTAATTGGCTATGTGCTGAATGAGCAAATGAAAGTCTCTCGTAAGGACCTGGAGAAGATCTTTCCCGATTATACGAGTGACAAGAATCCGTTCACTACAGCTTAATACGGGCGGGCGAGTTCCATCAACGCAGTTAATGTGTTTGCAAATCCCACAGAATGATCAATCCCAGAACACCGGATAAGAGTGCCAGAATCAGCACGAAACGTTTTCCGGCGCTGTAATCGTTATTGCGGATCTGTCTTTGCGTGGTCAAGAAAAAGACGATGGACATAACGATGGTGGCAATGCCAATCATCGCAAAGAGCACGCCGATGTTCGATGCGTTCGATAGTCCGTCATGGATCTTAGGTCCATCGCCAGCGCCCATGTAACGCAACTTGGCGATAAGCACGCCGAATCCCATCATCGAAACGCCGGTGCGAATCCAGGCCAGAAAGGTGCGCTCATTCGCAAGGTGCGCGTTGACTTGAGCCGTGTCATGTTTCAACTTGTTTGCGCTTGATTGGTCCACAGGCATCGATGGATTCGGGTCCGACATAACGTTTAATGCTCCTGCTCGGGAGATTTTTGTTTTGCTGTCGCTTCATCTGCCCTTTTGTCTGCCCCGGCAAACTGCGACTCGTCTATCGGAGGGTAGTCTTTCTGATGCACGATCAAAACAGATCCTGGATCTTCTGATTCAATTTTCCATCCGTCCTGGCGCGGAAGCGCTTGTGCTAACAAACTGTTTTTCGGTACGAGCACCCACTGAATGTTGTCTTTCGCTAACCAGTCTAACCAGCCGCGCTGACCTTTCGGCATGGATAGAGTCTGCACGATGATGGAATAGCGCGCGTAATACTTCTCGCCGTAGAAATCGGCGCGGTCGTCAATGAACACTGGCGTGCCTAGTTTCCAGTTGATGTAGCCGCCCCAGTTATCGTAATTGAATCCTCTTTCGGCTTTCAATTTTCCTCTTGCTTCAGCGTCTTTGAGATAATCCAGAGTCTTTGTCGGTTTGTTGATCGGATCGAAACCCGATTCCAAAACGGGTGTACCGGCGATCTTGCCACCCATTATCGCTGCAATACTGAAAAATATCGCGCAAAAAATCGGAATCAAGTGCATCTTGCATCGCCACTCTTCATCATCGATTCCGGCTCCGATGCGCTTCCATTTTGCAACAAAACCTTGCCACCATTTGGAGTGCTCTTCTTCACTCTCTTCGCTGGAAGACAACCGGGGATTTGCAAACAATTGAGCTAACGCCGGAAGAACGATGATAGTGAAGAGCGGCATGTTGCGCACCGCTGACAGTGCCAGATGGGCAAATGCGATACAGCAAAGCAAGCGCGGGAACGAAAGGCGACTGCGCGAGATGGCTAAGCCAACTATCAGTGCTGCGAACAGAAACTCGAGGCATGTGGGGTGAAGTCCGCCCTTAAAAACTGGTGATAAGAATTCATCGGTTGCGGCAAGAACGCTACTACCTTTCAAGTAATGAGCGATGTACTGATACAGCACAAGTCCGTTTGGATTAATCAAACTAGCTACAAACGTCGCACCGAGCGCCATCAAAAATGTCTTCGCACTATCGACATAGTGCTGTCGTTTAGCGCCGGCACCGTAATATATAGCCGAACAAACCGAACAGGCGAGATAGATGCCAATCAGTACGAATCCAACGATGAATGCGGGATGGCTGTTCACCCAGACCAGCATGTAGAGCGACAGTATCACCAGCAGCCTGGTACTGGATATGGTGCGCCTGTAATAATCTTCAAGGGCGCTGCTAAAGATGAGAATTCCGAAAAATGTAAAAATGTGTGGACGCACAAGCCAATGCATCGCAGACACTAATGCTCCCACGATGCAGAGCGCGAGCACGATTAAGAAGTGACAGCCCTCTTTTCGGCAACGCTCGTATAGCATCATGAACATGTAGCCGATGGCACAACTGACCGCGACTGCGACCATGTTCAGACCGCCTATCCGAACGAGCAATGCCATGATTGCATCCGACAGCCATTCGTATGCGACCCAGCTTTTGTCTGGGATGCCGATATCAGCGGCGGTGGCATAGGTAAACAGATCCTGGTGCGGCACCTGCATGTGGTTGAGCACGTATTCGCCCGTCGTCAAATGCCAGCCAGTAGATCCGTCGAGAAAGAGCAGCGTCGGACGCACGATAAGCGGAATGAAGATTACGAATAGAAAGAGAATGTCACCAATATCTGGCGCAGGATGAAGTTTGGGTTTCGTTTGAGCTGTTTCCTGCAAGCGTTAGTCCACCAACATATAAGTATGATTAGTCTGATAAATCTTTGCGCGCACGCGCCGTACTTAGTTGTGTTCCACGTTTGCAGCTAGTTATGCAAGCATTGTGAATCCGTGCTTCATCATGGACACCCCAATGCGCCGATGATAAGGCAACGGGTTCTGCGAATTGATTACGGAAGAATCAATCCGCGACTAAGCAATCCGCGACGAATGAATCCGAGACTGAGCGATCCGCGACGAATCAATCCGCGACGAATCAATCCGCGCCTAATCAATTCGCGACGAATCAATCCGACTACTTGTCCGTAGTCGTAGCCTCAGCAGAAGCGTTTGTACTCTCGTTCAAATTCGTGCGCTCTTTCAATGGCAAAGATTGAATCGGGTCGCTCGGAGCTTTTTTGTAAACACCAAACCAAGCACGCACTCGAATGCCCAGCACCTGTAAAAACATCGCTGCCGAATCCATTAGGACGTTGACCTTCGAGCCGGCAACATTATTCCAATTGATGCCAACCTCGGTAATTTTGTAATTCTGAATTCGAGCTATGTAGAGAATCTCGACATCGAAAGCAAAGCCGCCTTGCAGTGAAACACGAAAAACATCGTGCGCAGCTTTCTTCTTGAACAGCTTGAATCCGCACTGTGTGTCATAAATTCCCGGCAACAGAAGTGTCTGCACAATCATGTTGAAGGTGTTGCCGATGTACTTTCTATGCGCCTCAGCGACGACAACGCGGTCCGAATCAGGCTTGTTGCGCGAACCAATCGCGATGTCCGAGCCATTCAAAATCGCGTCCTGCAGCAGCTTTACCTCACCAATCGGCGAACTGCCGTCAGCGTCATCGATCAGAATCAAATCGCCATGCGCTTGCAATACGCCGGTTCTGATGGCATATCCCTTACCTTGATTAGGCGAATAGCTGATCAGTCTTATGCCGGGATGATGCTTCGCGAAAGTTTCGACGATGTCGATGGTCTTATCCATACTGCCGTCGTCCACAACGACGATCTCGAATTCACCGTAGTTTTCAGTCAGATAGGCGTGCACCGATTCCAGCGTCGACGGAAGTCGCCGCTCTTCGTTGTAAGCAGGAATGACTACTGAAATCTGTGGCATTGCCCTTCAAGTATGGCAGTTAGTCAGCCAATTCGTGCTTCGCACAAGGCATTTTGAGAAAAGTTGCGAATGGGTGTCTGAAAAATAATAGGAATTGTTGTCCAAAAATCGACCGGGATGGATAGAGACTTGAACGTCGAAAAATGCCTTTGCGAAGATAAAATTTTTACCGATTGACAACTTGTATACGTGGTTTTCCCACATACAAGAGCGGGAATGATACCTAAGCTAGGCACAATGGCGGATTGTGGACGAATCTCAGAGGAAAAATTCACACATGGGCAGATATGACGATCCAAGACAAACGGATCAAACGCAGCAAAGACAGGACGTTCAGCAACCTGGCAACGACGGTCCGAACCGCTTCCAGAGCGATGCCTACAGTCAAGGGCGCGATAAGATATCGCAAACTCGTCAGTTCGTCTCCCATGAACTGAACGGCGTTTTGAGCCATTTGCAAAATGCCGAGAGCACTTACGAGCAACGTGGTGTCAGAGCTGCCACTGGCGAATATGCCGCCGCTATTCGCGCCGCAGACAGCATTGACCAGCAAGCCGTCGCCCGTGAACGTGCAAACGTTCGTCAACAGCTTCAGAGCGGTCAGCTAGATGCCCAGACTCGCCGTGCTCTGATTCAAGAAGATGCCGACCTGCATACCCTTCAACGCGCGCCAGGCTTTGCTCGCGCCAATTTCGCATTGCTGATGATTCGCAATGGCGATCAGTATTATGGAACTCAACTCTTATTGGAAGCGGAACAGAAAGATCCTGAAATGAATCAGGATGCCAATTTCCAACGCCACTTCAAGAATGCTGTCGATGCTGCACGCGGTGCTCAAGGACAGCAACCAACCGATGGTTCCGGTCAACAGCAGATCAACCCTGGCGATCAACGTCAGCAAAATCCTGGTGGCGACCAACGTCAGCAGAATCCTGGCGGTGACCAAACTCAACAACCAACAGACAATACGCAACAGCAACAGCGAGTCTCCCCGCTTGATGCTCAGAACCGTACTCCTGTTGAATCAGTGCAAGCACTCTTCGGCTCGGTGACCGGACCTGGCACCATGACACCGGAAGTGAAGCAAGCGTTCCAACAAGCGATCGCAAACGCTGATGCTGGTCAATCACCGAAGCTGCAAGGTCTATTGCAAGCAGAACAACAAGCTGCTCAAAACGTGAAAGGTTTGGCTGAACCAAATCTGGTAGCGGCAGTTACTGCGCAAGACAAAGCGGCTCAAGATTTGATTCAGAAGATGCCTGCCGACAAGCAAGCACAAACATTCCAACTTTATAACGCGCTCGACAAAGCGAGTTCTGCTCAAGAAAGACAATCTATTGAGCAGCAACTCGTTCAAGCCAATCCAGGTTTGCAGCAAATTCTTGCAAATCGCGATCAGGCTATGGGTGCTCAGAACATTCAGAATCTCATGCAGTACATGACTGTTGAGAATTCACTCCAGGCTGAGAAGAATCAAGCTGCAATCACTCGATTCACTTATGCGATGGCTTTGCAGAAAAACGGTGATACCGCCGAAGCGAAGCAACAAGTTACAGATGCATTGCAGAAGAACACCAGCACTGACCCTGAGTTGAATGCATTCTGGCAGCGCACCGCGCAGCAAATGGGTGTGACTACTGACTCGACTCAGTCGCAACAGAGACGGCCTGGTGACACGCAAAATGCGGCACAGCCTGGAACTTCGGCTGCGGACATTCTCGCTGATGCTGAAAGAAAATTCCAAGCAGTAGTGCAACAGAAGGGTGATGTGAAGGCTGCATTCCAGCAGTTGGCACCACAATTCGGTGCTGCCGAACAGAAGGCAGATGCTGAATTCACTCAAATTGCGAAGACTGTAGGCGCTCGCGATGCTCAATTGCAAGCTGACATCGCTGCGAAGATGACTCCTGAAGTCAAACAGCAGTTGACTCAGATCGGCGCTCAAATCGATCAAGAAAAAGCCAAGCTGACACCACAGTCGCAGCAACTTTGGAACAAGTATCAAGATTCCAGCACTTCGGATGCAGATCGCCAGGCGATTCATGCGCAGTTGGTGCAAGCGAATCCAAATCTCGCCAAGCTCGCCGATCAGCTCGAACAGACTGTTGGCAAAGACACACTGAACAAGATTTCTCAGCTCGCAACTGACCATGCCGCGATGCAAGGTGCAGTAATGGGCAGATTCTTGACTCGTTATTACGCTGCTGATGCGGCTGCAACTGCAGGCGACAAAGCGACAGCACAACAGCAATTTGGTGCAGCTTTCTCCGCTGTTCCACAAGAATTCCAGGCTCAGTTCGCTAAGAAACCAGAAGTACAGGCTCTCGCGCAGAAAGTCGGCATCGACTTGACCAAGTTGCCTGCGCCACCAGATGCGGTGCTGCAAGCAAGCGGTGTAGTGAAGTCAGACGCTGCGCAACCAGGACAACCTGGTGCAGATCAGGCTGCACAACCAGGCGCAACGAATCCAGACGGCAGCCAGAACGTTCCAGGCGTAAGCGCTGAGAACCAGGGCTTGCGTCCAGACCAGATCATGGCTCGCGCAGTTCAAACGCGTAACTCTGAAGGCATGACTGCTAACACCAAGAGACAGTACGAAGACGCAATCAAAGTTGCTGACTCGATGTACGGTGCTCAAGACAAGCAGGTCACAGATCAGTTGCTGAACGTACTTGCGACTGGTAAGAAGACTGACGGAACAGATCTGTCGCCGCAAGAGAGAATGCAAGCGCATGGATTGGTTCAGAAAGAATTCCAGGGCGCGCTTGGTGGATTGCAACTGCGTCTCCAATACGCTCAAGCTCTGAACGATACAAAGCAATTCGCTTCAGCAGAGAAAGTCTACAAAGACACCGTTACTTTTGCAGACAAATTGCCTATCGATCAATTCCAGAAAGAATTGACTCAGCTCGGAAAAGACGTTCAGAATCCGTCTCTCAGTCGTGCAAATCAAGCAGACTGCATGTCATTCATGCAAGACATTCAGGGTAGCGGCACATCGAAAGACAACGGTCTTCTCTATGTTCCGATCACTGCACGAAAGGTTGCTGCGGCGTTTTACGTGGGTGGTGCTCAAGGCGAAAACGGCATCGTAAAGCCAGAGCAAGCTGCCGCGATGATCGACCAGGCTCGCTTGAAAGAGAAAGAACTTTACGGCGTTCCAGACGACAAAGCAAAAGCTTTCGACCCAACTCTCGCGAAGAACGCAGAGTACGTCTCGAGCTTGTTGCCTGAAAATATTCGCAAGCAGAAAGCGCAAGCCGACAACTTCTGGAGCAATGCCCCAGTTGACGTAGGCGCAGCCGCACTCGCTATGTCGGCGACCATGATCGTCGGTGGATTGTTGACCAAGAACGGCACAATGGCCAAGATTGGTCTGGCAACTGCTGAAGGCGAAGGATTCGCTCTCAACACTGCAGGCAAACTGGCAATGGGCGGCACAATGATCGCCGGCGCTGGTCTCGCTCGTCACGAACTGCATCAATGGGCAACCGGCGAAAACGAAGACTGGAGCAAGAGCTACTTGCACGGTACTGCCGGTCTCGCAATGGTCGGAAGCGCAGTCGTCACACGCAACGCAATCTCCAAGCTCATTAACGGCGGTTCTACAGTTACTGCTGAAATGGCTGAAGGTTCACTCGCGAAGATGGGTCTTGCAAAAGATGCAACTCTCGCCGACTTGAACGCAGTATTAGGAAAGGGTGGACGCGCAATCGCTCCTGAAGCTAGAGCAGCTCTGGGTGGTGAAGCCGCAACCGCGAAGATCCTCGATGCTGAAGGTAAGGTCAATCCAGCCGCAATCGAAGCGCTCAAGACATACACACCTGCTCAATTGGCTAACCTGCAAACTGCAGCAGCTTCAACAAGCTGGTGGAATGGAGGCAAACTCTCCTATCAGTTCAAGAGCACTCTGACTGGCTACGGAGCCGGTGTCGCCGGTATCGGTTCGTACAACGCCATCACTGCCTTCGACGGCGGAGTCGGTGCTGACGGCAAGCCGATGAACTGGTCACAAGCTTTCATGGATTCGAGCTTCAAGAGCGGCGGAGACAACCTCTTCTTGAACGCCCTGATGCTCACACCAATGCTCAAAGACGGCGCGATTCGCACCTCTGTATGGCAGAAAGAAAGCGGCATCCTGAAGAATTCATGGAACGTGATCTCTGCTCCGCTCAGCCCGTCGGCTCTCGGCGGCTTCGGACCAGAAGCTCTCGCTGCACGCAACATGCCAATGACCGGACTCCGCGCCGCTCAAATGGCAGGCATGATGGGTATCAACAATACTCATACACTCGGTAACTACTTCACCTTCAAGCCTGTTTCGAACCAATACGAAAGCATGCTGAAGAGAATGAATGCGCCGCTGACAGATGCAGCCCCAGTTGGTGGAGCTCCACGCGACACGCAAGTGTTGGCTCCAAAACCAGCCGGACAAACTGACGCTGCACCGAAGCCTGCTCCTGTGAAAGACAACGGGCAACCGATTCAAGACCAGCCTGTCGATCAAACGCAGCAACAGCAACAACAACAGCAACAAGGGGACGGCGGACTCGCTGCCGGTACACCAGGACTATGAGGTGAAAAACTGAAAGTCAGTTCACACGTCTAAAAGCTTAAATCCAGGGCATTAAATCGCCCTGGATATTCGCTGTTTAAAGCGGGAATTACGAACGCTTTTTTCACAACAATTCCGTACACTAATCACAGTCAGAAAAAGTCCAAAAAATATTTCGAGGGTGGTGTCCAAAAAACAATCGGTCGGTGTAAATACAGACACCTCTTTCCCAGAACTCAGATTTTCAAGGATTCAAAACAATGGTTGCTCCAAACCGCGAAGTTTCGA
This sequence comes from Drouetiella sp., assembly GCA_036702965.1. Lineage (GTDB taxonomy): Bacteria > Cyanobacteriota > Vampirovibrionia > Obscuribacterales > Obscuribacteraceae > PALSA-1081. Next base: position 105,335 of record DATNPZ010000004.1, on the reverse strand, counting down.
ATAGAACTCAAACGACAGACTCCACTCATGGGCATTCTGACGATACCCAGGCGTTGAATCCCAGCGATATCTGGAAACAGGCTGCTGATGAACGCGCCGCCAGAACGTCAGATCGTGGGCAGGACGTGGGCAGGGTCTCTGACCGCTCAGGCTCGAGCACGAGCAACGAAACTGTCGTTGTGCATCCAAATCAACTTATTAAAGAAGCACGCGAAGCCGGTCAAGAAATGGCATCGCTGCTCCAGAAAGGAACACCTTCCGACCAGCAAATAACCGTCAAAGCAAAAGATGGCAGCGAAGTGCAAATGACCGCCGGTCAGCGCGTCGAGCAGTTGCGTCAAACTATCAATGATGATTGCCAGAAAGCGATTGTTGCTTCGAACGAGCTGGTGAAGAGCAAACCAAATCTCGACAATGATTTGAATACTCTCAGCGCAAACTTGCAGAACGCCGCTTCCAAGGCTGGTCTCGATTACCACAGTCCTGATTTCGCACAACAAGCTGCACGCAATCCTGAGTTGTCTGCGATGTTGACGCAGCAACAGCAGTTGCAGTCTGAGCGCATGGCTCCTGGCACTGCGATGTTGACCTACGCCATGATGAAGGCTGAAGGTTTGACCGACAAACCTGCAGATAGCATGGAAAATTTCAAACAGAATGGAATTCCAAAGCCGACGCAGCAAGAAATGACCGATGCATTCCTTCTCGTATCGCAGGCTGGACGCACCAACAACGAAGTATTCCACTCACCTTTGTATGCTGCCACCAACAGCGCCATCAAAACTGACTACGCGGTTGATCAAACTGAAAAGGGAAATCAGATCGTCAAACTGATTCAGCAAGCAGATGCTGCGAGCCAGAGCGGTAGCTCGACTCAAGCTGGCGAGCTGTACAAGCAAGCCTGGCAGATGGGCGAAAACATCGACCAGAAGTTCCTCGCTGCTCAATTGAAGCTACAAGACAACCAATCGAATCCGGCTGTCGCTCAAGAGTTAGTCAAGACGCTTGCGAATGTCAAAGAAGCTCGCATGCACTACGCGCAGTATCTCGTTAACAACGGAGACAGCGCAAGCGCATTGCCAATCGCTCTTTCAGTCGCAGCAGACACTCCTCAGTTTGCAGAACAAGACCCGACATTCAATCAGCTTGTTAGCAAAGCCACATTTGGAAACAGCATGACTCAAGGTGAGTTCAACGCTCACCAACAGAAGTTTGCAACATTGATGCAGGATAACAACGATCCTGATCGTTTCAGCAAAGCTCAGACCGAATTGCAGGCTATGCAAACCAGCTATGCGCAATCGAAAGCCACGATGGATGCTGGTCGTCCGAAGCTCGATGCCGAGAAGCAATCGATTGATGGCAAGCTTGCTGATCTTGAAAAGAAGAAAGATTCAACCGATGCCGACGAATATAAAATCGAAAAGGCTCGCCTAGAACACGAGAAAGACGTGATCAATGCTGTTGAAAAGCAAAATGATCAGATGGCGAGACAAGGAACATACCTGAAGTATTTGGAAGGCGTGCTCAATCGTGCTCAAGACAACACTGATGCTGCTCACGCTTGTTTCGAAGAAGTGAAGAAGCAAGACCCTGAGTTGGCGAAAAATCCAGATTTGAATTTGGATGCGTTGCTTGAAGATACAAGACATAAAGGTTTCTTCGAACGTAACTGGCATGCAATTGCAACCGGTATCGCTGTTGTTGGTGGTATCGCAGTTGGTATCGGCGTCGGTTGCTTGACTGGACCTGGCGGAGTGCTTGCAGGCGTAGGCACCACCGGTGCTATCCTCACTGCTCTTGGAGCAGGAGCCGCAGTAGGCGCTGGTGCATTCGTCGGAACGAAGGGACTGGCTGTAGGTTTCGACAAAGTAGGCTGGAGTGATGCTGGTGAAGGTGCACTGATTGGTGCGCTGTCTGCAACTCCTGTCACCAAGATTGGTGCCGCTCTCGCTCCTGAAGGCGCGGGTCTGGGCAGCTTGTCTCTCTCTTCTGCTGGTTCGGGCGCCTGGGCTAAGGCAGCCTGGTACGGTAAGAATGGCGTGTTAGCTGCAAACCTGGGAATTCCTCTGGGCATGGCTAGCTACAGCGTCTACAAAGATGCTACGCATCGTCCGCTAGATTTGAGCAACCCTGCAGAATCTGCTCAGGTCGCAAACGGCTGGAATGATGTTAATCCAAGTCTGTTCGTGCCAGAGCAAATCACACCGCAACAGCAACAAGCTCAGGATCGTCCTCGTGTGCAACCGAAGCAACTCTCAGCAGATGAAATCGAGAGACGTCGCAACGAAGCAATCACCGACGCTCCGGTTGGTCAGTAGAGCCGGCTAACATCGAGTCAGGAAACTCCCAATAAGAAGCTATCTACCGATCATCATAATTAGCTTGATCGGTTTTGCTTTACGCGCCCGTTCTATTGGTTGGACGCAGTTGGAGCGCGATGAGTCTCAGTGTTTGGGATTGGTCAACGATCCGAATTTATTTCACTGGGTGCAAACGCTGATTCTCAACGATGCGAACACTCCGTTGTTTCATCTGTGTGCATATCCGCTCGTTGTACTAACGGGTGAGAACGTTTTTGTTTTGAAAATATTCGGACTGTTGATCGCAACAGCACTACCGGCGGTGGCGTATAAGCTCTTTCGCAAAACGCTTGGCGAGCCAGGAACACTGCTGTTTTGCTTGTTGCTTGCGATCTCACCGATATTGATTCGTGATGGTGAGCTGATTCGTCCCTACGGCATGTTGCAGATTGGTGTGCTCGTAGCGACAAAAATGTTGTTCGACTTTTTGGCGGACTCGAAAAAGCCATTTTGGAAATATTCTCTACTTATGGCGGCGGGATTGTATCTGCATCTCAGTAGCCTGGCATTGTGGGCTGGTCATAGCTTAGCAGCGCTTGTTGCGGTTGTGCGGCGGTGGATTTCGATTCCAAAATTCATCGAATGGATCAAAGCAATGGTTCTCGCTTTGATTATCTTTTCTCCCTGGTTGTGTATTGTAGTTTGGCAGCTAGGGCAGCACATGCATCCGTGGCAGAGGCGTGTTCCAATTTTCAGTTTGATCACACTGAATGTGCACAACATGTTTTTCGACAGCTTTCATGTATTGGATAGCTTTATCGCGCTCGTTGTTGCCTGGGGGATGTGCATTTACGGCGCAGGTTTGAAGAAGACTGGACTGAACTCTGCAGGCTGGCTTTTCGTGCTTGTTGGATCAGTCGCTGGTTCTGTAATTCTGCATCAGTTTGGTGCACCATATCGCGATCGTTATCTATCGATCTTCGATCCAATCGCGTTATTTTGTCTTGCGCAGGGATGCACTCGCGCTTACGATGCGGCGATCAATCGTCAGGGTTTGAAACGCAATTTGTTGTTTTTCATAGCAGTATTGCCTGCGATTCTGCTCGTCGTGAATTGGGTTTGGGAGTTGAAGTTGCTGTTCAGAATTCCAGAGTCAGCAACGGCAGATGCGTATTACATTTGTGCAGGGCATATCGATAAGAAGAAGGATCTGGTTGTGGTGGCACTGCAAGTTTTCGGAACCGAGGCTTATCGTATTGTGCCTCGTGATGCGAAGATATTGAGTTTTCCTGATAGCAATGAACTTCGGTATATTCAGTGGCGAGGTTTATCGCAACGGGCTCAGAATGATAGTGCTGTCGCCAATCTGATTAGCGAGATGGACAAGACGTTGAAGCAAGGCGGCACCGTCTGGTTTATTGATGCGGTGCATGATGAGCGATTCAAATCGGTTCCAGAAGACTTTCAAGATTTGCAGTTCTACCGTGCGCAACAGATGCGGGATTGGTTGACTCAGAATGCTTCGCTTGCATTGGACCAGAAGTTCTTGGGCCGCGAAGGTGATTGCCGACTACTCAAGTTTGAACCAGCAAAGCCTTAGAGTTGCACCATAGTCACGCCATCGCCGCCTTCGTGAATGTCGCCAGAGCGAAATGAACCGCTATGCAAAGACTGCTGCAAGTAATCACGCACAGCGCTTTTCAATGCACCTGTTCCATGCCCATGGATGATCATCAACGGGCTTGTACCGGTCACTACATTGCTGTCCAAGAATTGCGCAAGATCTATAAGGGCCTCATCAACTCGCTTTCCGCGCATGTCCAGCGTGTTAGCTGAAGTGCGAACGAATACGTCTATAGCATTACCCTTCTGTCGGAACTCCGGTGTTGGCTGTACTTTAGATTGTCTCTGTTGAACTTGTTTTGGTGCTTTTCTCGCTGTTTGCACTTGCAGTATTTCGGTGTCGGATTTTGGCACCTTAATGCGAAGTCGCCCGCACTGCACAGTCACCATACTGACTGGATCTTTCGCTGATTCTGGTGCAATTTCTAACACTAAGCCATTCTGATTGAGCGAGCGCACTCGCACTGTTTGACCGACTGCTAATTCTGGTGCTTTCTTCGCATCCTCTACGGATTTCCAGCCCAACTCATCTCTGACGCGCTCCATGTCAGTTTGTGCTTTCTGAGCTTTCGAGATACTGGGCTGTTTTTGCAGGTCCGCGATCAAGTGTTTGATATATTCGCGACCGGTTTTATATTCTGACTCTAGTTGGTTGATATGACGTTGCTTCAGTTCACGCGACTCTTTTTCGAGTTGCTTCATCTGAGCCTCTGTGTCGAACTTGAGCTGCTCCGCCTGGTTCTTCGCGTGTTGTGCTTCTTCTTCACGCATAGTCGCTTCTCTTAATTTCACTTCGAGAAGGTCTATGGTGCGTTGCAGATCCTGATCGTGAATATCGATCAATGATTTTGCGCGTTCGATTACGTCAGCGTTCAAACCAAGTCTACGTGCAATTGTTGTTGCTTTGGAGCTGCCGGGAATTCCGAGTCTCAATTTGTAAGTGGGCGATAACGTTTGATCGTCGAAATCTAAACTTCCGTTGACGAAGTTCGTATCGGTGTAGGCTAATGTCTTTAGTTCGCCGTAGTGAGTGGTAGAGACAGTGACTGCGCCCGCTCTGTTTAGGTGCTCAAGCACTGCCCTAGCAAGGGCAGCACCTTCTCTGGGGTCAGTTCCAGCACCCAGTTCGTCGAGCAGGACGAGTGAATTTTCGCCACACTGTTCGACAATTTCGACTATGTTTTTCATGTGCGATGAAAAAGTTGAGAGACTTTGCTCCAGAGATTGTTCATCGCCGATATCTGCGCAGACGTTGCTAAAAATCGCTGCACTCGAACCTGGCGAAACCGGCAAGAGCAGCCCTGCGCGGATCATCAACGAGAAAATGCCGATAGTTTTGAGTAGAACAGTTTTGCCACCTGTATTGGGACCAGTAATAATTAAGGTATTACCGGCAGTACCACCCAATTCAATGTCATTTGGCACGACAACGGCTGATTCATCCTGCAATACCAGCAACGGGTGTCTTGCGTTGAACAATTTAAAATTTTGAGATTTCGAAAGCTCAGGACGTTCACCTTTCAACTTATGAGAAATCTTGACGCGCGCCATGATCGCGTCTATCTCGATACAAGTAGTTTGAGTGGCTTTTACTGCATCAAAATAGGATGCTGCGACGCGAGATAACACTTCCAGAATTCGAGCAACTTCACGCTCGATTTCGGTTTGCTTCAGGCGTTGTTGATTCGAAAGTTCTAGCACCGCCAGTGGTTCTACGTATACGGTCAGTCCTGATGCGGAGCTATCGTGTACAACTCCGTTTACTGCCGATCTCATGCTCGCGTTAACGGGCAGGACATAGCGACCATTCCGCTGGGTATAGAGTGGGTCAGTGAGCGCTTTTGCTTGGTTCGCTGAGTAGATGATTCGCTGCAGCGTCTCTTTGATCATTCCATCGAATTTGGACACTTCTGCTCTCAGTGATCGCAGGAGCGGACTTGCTTTGTCCTTTACGGTGCCATTATCATCGATGGCATTTTCGATTTCTTGAATGAGCTTCTCGGCTTGCGGCAACCCACTTAAATACATTGTCAGACGTGGAAACGCCTCTGGTTCAAGCTGAGACAGCGTCGATCTGAATTTCCGACCAACAACCAGAGTTGCTCGCACCGCCAGCAGTTCCGCGCAAGAAAGCGATGCACCAATTTGCAACCGCTCCAAAACTTCGTCCAGTTCTGGAAGTCCCAGTGCAGACATGCCGCTACGGGCTTGATGTAAGAACAAACCTTCATGCGTTTCGTCGAGCAACTGCTCGATCACCACGCGTTCAGTGTGCAGCTCAAGGCTGCGACAGACCCGTTTCCCGTCTTCGCTATCGGCTTCGGACGCGACAAACTCTTTCAGGCGATCCCATTCAAGAACCCTGAGTGTTCGATTATGTATGTCGTCCAAGCTGTTTAAAATGAAACTAATTCAAGTCTGTCGACATCGCCGCGTCAAGCGCTGGCTCGACTACAACTGTTGCAGTCGCTGTTGCTGCGCTTGCTGCTTGCGCCTCTGCAACCAACTGGTCGATACCAAGATTGCCAAGAAGCTTCTTCAAGCGAATTTTCTGCAACTCGTAGCAACGATTGTTGCGCTTATGAACCACTCCGATTCTTTCCAACTGCTTGATAGCTTCGAGATGGCTTTCCGGAACTGCACTGACATCCACCGTACCCTTCTCGTTAAGCCACGAAATGGTCGGTGACAGGACTCCTAGTAACTTGCGCATCGGTTGATCGTACACGGGCATCATTCAGCTCTCCCTCCCTATCAGCTTGAATTTTAACATCTTGGCAATTAATAAAGCTCATTTGAGGCGGGTTTATGAACCTTGGCTAAGAACCAGAGGCATTTCGCTGTAGACTTTATGCATGCTTTATCCATTTGAAAATTACCAACCTGAAGTCCACGAGAGTGTTTTCGTGGCACCGACCGCTGTTATCATCGGTCGCACGCACGTTGCCGAAGGCGCGAGCATCTGGTTTCACTGCGTTTTGCGTGGTGACATCAATCGTATCGACATCGGCAGTAATACGAATATCCAGGACGGGTGCCTGGTTCATGTCACCAATAAGCACGCGGTTCACATTGGCGAGCGGGTGACAGTCGGTCACGGAGCCATTCTTCATGGGTGCCGGGTGGAAGCCGATTGCCTCATCTCGATGGGTGCGGTCGTTCTGGACGGGGCGGTTGTCGGAGCGGGTTCGATAGTCGCCGCAGGAGCCGTCGTCGCACCCGGTTCGCAGATTCCACCGAACAGTCTTGCTATGGGCGTGCCCGCTAAAGTAGTGCGACAGGTCACTGAAGACGACCGCCACAAAATCGACCGGGGCTGGCAAAACTATCTCCACTATTCGGGCATTTACCGGGGCATGAGATTAAAAATGGAATAGCTGAGTTCTGGCTTCGTGCTTTCCCCATCGTTTATTGGAGGCGAATCGCTTCTAATAAGATGCGGAAACTTCCCCTGAACCAACTGAATGTCACTCGATCAATTTCTCAGCGCTCAATACCAAAGCCGCTCTGATGTGACGCGTATTCCGACTTTGCACGCTGGCGAGGCGTTCAACCCGGACGATGCAACTCAGTATCCGAGCGACATGAATCTCGTTGCGCAGTTTCAGGAAGCGAGCAAGAGCGTTGCTCGCATCGAGGCAGTTAAAGGCTACGACGAGTTTGGCACTCCGACCGGCAGCACCGGTTCGGGGTTTGTTGTTCGTTCAGACGGTGAAATCGCGACTGACTTGCACGTTGTGAAAGGTGCTAGTGATATTCGCATCAATTTGAATAACCGGATGTACTCAGCGACTATCGATGCAGTCGATCCGAAAACAGACCTTGCACTTTTGCGCATCACTAATGCAGCGCCGGGCGAATATTTCAAACCAGTCAATCTCGCCCCTTCCAGTCAGATGGAGCAAGGTGATACGACGGTTGCGCTCGGTTATCCTGGTGGCGCTCAAAAATTGTTTATGGCTCCTGGTGGATTTTCCTGGGCTCCAGGCGGATTCCAGGGCTATCGCCGCTTCGGTGACATTGTCGGAAATTTGAAGGGTGGCTTGATGCCCGGAGAGGATCCCAATCGTACTTCGATCGAAGCAAATGTGAACGCTGATACTGGAATTTCTGGTGGACCGATGTTCAACAGCCGCTTTCAGGTGGTCGGTGTTATGGACATTGGAAATACTACTGGCACCAAGGGTGATGCCACTCCCGTCGAAGATCTGTATCGCTTGTTGAATGCAACACAACGCGTTCGCACTGCAATGAATACTGGTTCCATCTTCAACCTACAACCAGCAGGATCGGATTATTCGCAGCAGACCAGCAGCGCTCCGCTTCCTGGCATAGCTGCTTGGGCTCAAAGCTATTTTGCTAATTCGCGACCAGATGTTCAATCCAACTCGTATCCTCAAACCAGTGCGCCAACAACATGGTCAACGCTTGCGCAGATGTTGGACGGGCGTTAGTCCATTCTGCCCGACCTAGTAAGCTCGAAGAAAGTGCGTTTACTGAGAGGCGTTTATGCTTGGAAGTCCCGTAGACATCGCAATCATAGGCGTGATCGTTATCGTTCTTTTTGGAGGTCGCCGGCCACCGTGGACTATGCTTCCGCCTCAAGAAAAGCCTGAGACCTGGGAGAAAAATCCGCACTCTTCGAAAGACCCGTTTCCAAAACCGGACAACGATCTGTTCATCAAATAGGATTAGAGCCGATTCGAGGTCCTACTCCAAATTGCTAATCAGAATTTGACGGTCCTGCGGACTTGTTGCGTCGGACGTCAAAATCTGTTTGTAGTTGTTGTCAGAAAATTCGAACTGCTGCGCAGACATGTGTTGGTGCAGCCAGTTGTTGACCGTGTTTAGCGTGTCTTGCTGCAAGTAAGCGGTTTCTAGCAACAAGTGTCCACGGTTGCTGAACCACCTGACAGTTTGATCTTTTGTTTTTGTCTTTGCCACCATCTGCACTACCGCATTGGCGCGAAGCATTCTGTCGTTGTCGCCTTGAATTACAAGCATCGGAAGATTCGATGGCAATTTCCTTGCGTAACCGAGATTCGGACGCATGGTGCGAATCGAGTTTGCAATTTCCCATGTGGTCATTTGCTTGGTGACGAGCGGATCTTTCAAACTTTCCTCGATGATCGCAGGGTCGTTTGATGCAAATCTTTTGATATACGGTGCGAGATTGACTTTCTTTCTCGGTGCAACAGCAACTTTCGGTGCTTCTTTCAAAATTGGACCGACAAAGAATCTTGGTTTCAATGCTGGTGCCGAGAGAACTAAACCGTCGATGGTGTTTGGATTATCAACGGCTGCCTTCATCGCGAATCCAGCACCCATGCTTTCGCCGATGCAGTAGAGCGGAATGTCGGGATACTTCTTGCGCGCTGCTTGAACTATTTCGTTTATGTCTTCCGAACTTTTGTTGTAGTTCAGTGCAGCTTCTTTGCCCCGAATGTCGTGCCATCGCCCGAATCCGCGCAGGTCTGGAGCGTAAACGACAAAACCTTGAGACGCCAGATTTTTCGCCAGCGAGTCATAGACACCGCCGTGCATAACTAATCCGTGAATAGCAATCGCGACTGCGCGCGGCTTCTGAGCCGGGTCGTGCCAGACACGCACTGGAGTCTTCTTGTTCAGCAGTGATTCTGCATCTTCCTGGCTGACCACATCTGCCTTGGCTTGAGGTGCCAAAAGTGCGGTGCAGGTGGCAAAAGCTATTGCTAGCTTTGAAATTAGGTGCACAGTCCCTCCAAAACGCCTGTTGCTGTGGCGTATCGGCTCTTTGCTATATCGGAGGCTTCCCAGAACCTCCGCACACATCATGCCAACCAAGCGACACAACGAAACGTTATCTGACTAAGTTTAAGGAAACGAAGACGCTTACTGCGACTGGCACAGCACTCGGTCTGAAAGGCTAAACGTGGGCAGTGACGGGCATAACGCCTATCTCATCTGTGTACCATCAGCGACATTCGGCTGAACCGCAAATCATGTAAAGCTAATCCGTTAGCGTGAAATCGAACGCCAATTTGGCTCCGCCAACCCCGTATAATCACACAGGCAACCAATCCGTATATATAAAGAAGCAGAAAGTGGCTAAACGCACCGACATTCAAAAAATTCTCGTGCTTGGCGCGGGACCGATCACCATTGGGCAGGCTTGCGAGTTCGATTACTCTGGCAGTCAGGCTTGTAAGGCGCTGAGAGACGAGGGGTACGAGGTCGTACTGATCAACTCGAATCCAGCGACGATCATGACGGACCCGGAAGTCGCGGACCGCACATATATTGAACCCGTGACGGCAGAAGTGGCCCGCGAGGTCATCATCAAGGAACGTCCGAATGCTTTGCTGCCAACAATGGGTGGACAGACTGCTTTGAACGTCGCAGTAGAGTTGGCTGAATCGGGTGTGCTGGATGAGTACAACGTCGAGCTGATTGGTGCAAAAATCGACGCGATAAAATTGGCGGAAGATAGACAGCTTTTCAAAGCGAAGATGTTGGAAATCGGCTTGGATGTGCCGAACTCGGGCATCGCGCATAAGATGTCCGAGGTGAAAGACGTTGCCGCTGATCTGGGATTTCCTGTCATCATTCGACCTGCATTCACCCTTGGTGGCGCAGGCGGTGGCATCGCCTATAACCAGGAAGAGCTAGAAGACATCGCCTGGCAGGGACTGACTGCAAGCCCCGTCAGTGAGATTTTGCTCGAAGAATCAGTTCTCGGCTGGAAAGAATTAGAACTCGAAGTCATGCGCGACTGCGCGGATAACGTCGTGATTATCTGCGGCATCGAAAACTTCGACCCTATGGGCGTACACACGGGTGACTCAATCACCGTAGCACCAGTGCAGACTTTGACGGATAGAGAGTATCAGGCGCTCCGCGATGCATCGGTCAAAATCATTCGCGCTATCGGTGTGGATACGGGTGGTTCGAATATCCAATTCGGAGTTCACCCTGAAACTGGACGAATCATCGTCATTGAAATGAACCCGCGCGTTTCGAGATCTTCTGCTCTTGCATCTAAAGCAACCGGTTATCCAATCGCCAAGATTGCTGCGAAGTTGGCTATCGGTCTGACTCTCGACGAGATCAGCAATGACATTACAAAAACAACACCAGCGTCTTTCGAACCAGTTCTGGATTATGTAATTACAAAAATTCCTCGTTTCAATTTCGAAAAATTCCGTGGTGCTGATACCACTTTGACGACTCAGATGAAAGCTGTCGGCGAAGTAATGGCTGTTGGTCGCACGTTCCAGGAATCTGTGCAAAAAGCGCTGCGTGGTTTGGAGCTAGGGTTGGCAGGGTTCGTGCCAGTTCCTGCTCGTGCCAAAGCTGACTTCTGGGAGTGGCGACGCCGATTGGCAGTGCCGACACAGCATCGCATCACCGACATCATCGGTGCCCTGAATGCTGGAATTTCGATTGAAGAAGTTGCAGAACAATCAGCGATCGATCCCTGGTTCCTCGATAATTTGCTTGAGCTTTATGAAGAATCGAAGACCTTCACAGAGCGCGTCAAAAAATTGGCTGACCTCGACAAAGACTATCTGTTGCATCTGAAACAGCATGGATTCAGCGATTTGCAGCTTGCGAACATGATCTCTGACGAGAAAGTGACTGAATCTGATGTGTTCGATTATCGGGTCAAACTTGGTGTCACACCGGTCTATAAAATGATCGACACGTGCGCCGCTGAATTCGAAGCCAAAACACCGTACTTATATTCGACTTACGATGACGAGAGCGAAGTGCCAGAGTCATCCAAACGCAAGATTATGATCCTTGGCGGCGGACCAAACCGCATCGGGCAGGGAATCGAGTTTGACTACTGCTGCGTACATAGCAGCATTGCGTTGCGCGAACTTGGCTACGAAGCTGTGATGGTGAATTCCAATCCCGAAACAGTTTCGACCGACTATGACGTATCCGACCGGTTGTATTTCGAACCACTGACTCTCGAAGATGTGACGAACATCGCCATGGTCGAAAAGCCTGAGGGCATCATCGTTCAAATGGGTGGTCAGACTCCTTTGAAATTGGCTAAGGGACTGGAAGCACGTGGATTTAAAATCCTCGGTACATCGCCTGAATCAATTGACGTTGCAGAAGATCGTGCACGATTTGGTGCTTTGATCGACAAGCTCGGTTTGCGCCAGCCACCAGGTGCGGTGGCATCCAGTCCGCAAGAAGCCGTTGATATTGCTACGAAAATTGGATATCCAGTTCTGGTTCGACCAAGCTATGTGCTCGGCGGACGCGCGATGGAAATTATTTACAATCAGGACGAGCTGGACCGCTGGCTGAAAACCGGGTTCGGCAGCAATCCAAATCTATCTGTATTGATCGACCAGTTCCTGGAGAATGCGACCGAAATCGACGTTGATGCAATTTCTGATGGAAGAGCATGCATCATCGCCGGTATCATGGAGCACGTCGAGGAAGCTGGCATCCACAGTGGCGACAGTACTTGCGTTCTTCCAACTCAAACTATTCCGCTCAAGATCATTGAAGAGATTCGTCGCGCCACCAACGATTTGGCTCGCGAGTTGAAAGTGATCGGCTTGATGAACATTCAATTTGCCCTGCAAGGCGAAGACCTCTACATCTTGGAAGTGAATCCACGCGCAAGCCGCACCATTCCTTTCGTATCGAAAGCAACGGGTGTTCCGTGGGCAAAGCTTGCAGCAGCAGTCATGACCGGCAAAACTTTGTCGGAACTCGGTATTTCGCCGCGACTGCTTCCGCCGCATGTCTCGGTTAAGTCGGTTGTTATTCCGTTCAAACGTTTCCCAGGCTCCCAGATCCAGTTGGGACCAGAGATGCGCTCGACTGGTGAAGTTATGGGTGTCGCCACTCAATTCGGATTGGCATTCGCGAAGGCGCAAATCGCCGCTGGGCAGGTACTTCCAGTTAAAGGTAAGTGCTTCATCTCAGTCTCTGATATCCACAAGCAAGAGGTTGTGCAGGTCGCTCAGAGTCTCTATCAGTTGGGCTTGGAGATAGTAGCGACTCGTGGAACGTCTGCTGCAATCAAGACTGGCGGCATTCCTGTTACTCCAGTGAACAAAGTATCGGAAGGACGTCCAAACCTGGTCGACCGTATAAAGAATGGTGAAATTCAGTTAGTGATCAACATTCCTTCAGGTCGAACGGCTCGTGAAGACGACCAGTTGATCCGTCGTGCCGCTGTCGAGTACAACGTGCCGGTCGTGACGACCCTGGCCGGCGCACGTGCCACTGCTGCAGCGATTGCGGCGTTGCAACACGGACCGTTGAGCGTGCAAGCTTTGCAGGAATACCATCGCAATATTGCCTTCTGGGAAACCTCGAGCCGCCGCCGTACTGTCGGTTTCTCTTCCTGACCGAAAACAAAAGTCCCGTCAAGCGGCTATAATGCACACTTGCTCGTATCGGGAGAATTTGTCGTGAACACAGACATCGCTAAATACATCGATCACACTTTGTTGAACCCCAATGCTCGCAAAGCAGAAATCACAAAGTTGTGTGAGGAAGCCAAAGAGAACAACTTCTACGCAGTCTGCGTGAATCCATGCCACGTTCGTCAGGCTGTGAAAGAGCTGTCATCGAGCAAAGTTGCGGTTGCGACGGTGATTGGATTCCCTCTGGGCGCTAATCTCACCGATGTGAAGATTGCTGAAACGCAGCGAGCAATTTCAGAAGGCGCTGAAGAGATCGACATGGTGATCAATATCGGTGCGCTCAAAGATGGCGAACATGCTTTCATCGCTGAGGAGATCAAAGCGATTGTGAAAGTCGCTAAAGAGCATCCAGTGAAAGTGATTATTGAAGCCGATTTGCTTACAGATGAAGAGAAAGTCGCAGCAACTAAAGCTTGCGTAGAAGGCGGCGCTGCGATGGTCAAAACTTCGACTGGTTTCGTCAAGGATGGCAAAGGTGCCACCGTCGAAGATATCAAGTTGATCAAAGAAACTCTCGGTTCTGCCAAGTTGGGAATTAAAGCCAGCGCTGGAATTCGCGATTACGAAAAAGCCAAAGCTTTGATCGATGCAGGAGCTACACGATTGGGAACTTCAGCAGGAGTCGCCATCGTCAAAGGATCGGCTGCGGTTCAAGCGGCTTATTAAACGGGATTTACGGTCTGATACTTCAACACGAATGCTACGGAGGCGTTTTCACTTGAGTAAGGATAAGAACAAAATTGCAGTGACCAGTATGCTCAGCGTATTGTTTGCCGCAACCACATTTGGTGCCCCTCTGGCAGTGTATGCAGAAGAAGAAAAGTCTGCAGATAGTGCGGAAATGAGAAAAGCCGAATCGTTGTACAACCGTGGCAAAACCAAAGAAGCGATGGCTCAGTTCCGTGAAGTTATTCGTCTCGAGCCAAACAATGCGAAAGCCCACCAGAGATTGGGCGCTGCTTTAGCTGCTCAAGATGATTACGACACCGCAGTTTTGGAAGAGAAACAAGCGATCAAACTGGATCCGAAGTATTTCTTGCCTCACGTTGTGCTCGGTCAGATTTATGCTAACCAGAACAAAATCGATTTGGCTCTCGATGAATTCCGTGAAGCAACCAAGTTGAAACCAACAAGCTTCCGCGCTCATCTCGACCTCGGTTTCGCGCTCACTCATGTTGGCAGTGTTGACGAAGCGATTGCCGCGTACAAGAAAGCCGCTGAATTGAATCCGAAAGATCCTACTCCACACTTGAACCTTGGCGTGTTGCTTGCGCAGAAGAGCGAGTTCCAGGCTGCCGTTAAAGAAGAGAAGGAAGCAATCGCGATCAACAAAGACGTGCCAGAATCCTACATCAACCTGGGCAACATTTATGCTGATTCCGGAGAGTACGACAATGGCTTGGCTGCTTTCAAGGACGCCTTGAAGCTTGCTCCAAACCATCCAAATGCTTTGAGCGGTTTGGGTTGGATGCAGCAGAAGAAGGGTGAATTGGATGCTGCTATCGCAACACAACGCAAAGCGATCAAGGCAGATCCCAAATTCGGACCTGCTCACCGTCGTTTAGCCGAAGCATTGTCGCAAAAGGGTGATACCAAAGGCGCTAAGACTGCATTCGAAGAAACATTGACACTCACTCCTCGTGACGTGACTGCCCATGTTCAATATGCTGCATTCTTGAACAAGCAAGGTCAGACGGCAGACGCGATTGCGCAATACAAGAAAGCTCTGGAAATCAATCCAAAGTCCAAAATTGCTCAAGATGCGCTCGCTGAGCTCGAGAAAAAAGGTGGAACTACAGCTCAGTAGTTTCAATCCAATCCAATGAAATTCAAAGGAGGCATCACATATGGTGCCTCCTTTAGTTATTTGTTCAACTAACGTTTGCTAGTTCTTCAACTGATGTTTGACTTAACGTCTCAGCGAGAGCAAATCCGCTATCAATCCATCAATCTATTTATCGCTGTTAAATCGAGCTGACATTGCTGCAAATGGATTTGTTTTCCAGAGGCACTCGGTAATCATGCGTTTTGCGGCGCCGTAGATAGCGCTCTTGTCGCCAAGAGTGGGTGGTGCACCAGCTTTTGCAGCAGCTAGACTCTCGCGGAATTGCGCTTCAGCTTCTTTGTACTTGCCTTCGTTGAACAGCGTCAAACCGTAACCGTAAGTGACTCGTACAGGCTTGGAATCTGGCATGTAGTTTGTTGCCGCATCCAGAGCCAATTTGAATAGATGCTCAGCTTCGGTGTATTTCTTCTGTCTGCGGTAAACGTCTGCAAGTTTGGCGGTTCCGAGGACGTATTCTCCAGGTGCTACCAACTTGCGGCGGTCTACAAACTGGAAGAGTTTATCGTAAACGCCAGCGGCTTCAGACAGTTGATTTTTCTGCGAGTAGATATCGCCGAGCATCGAATAGGTCATATACAACTCAGGAGCAGAAGTGTTGCCTGTTTTGTCGTATTCAGCACTGGATCTAACTGCGGACTTCAGTGCGTCATCTAGATCGTTGTTGTTGAAATAAGCATAGGCCTGGCGTTCTAACCAGGTCGGCAAGTTATTTGGATCGATCTCTTCTGCGACATCGATAATCTTTTGCAGTTCGTCGGCAGCTTCGCGCCAATGTCCGGCCTTCCAGTAAAGGCTTGCGAGATTGTCGCATGCAGTCATGTACTGCTTGCTCTTAACGCCTTTTTCTTTCTTCGCGGAATCCACATCCATTTTGTATGCTTCTTCCTGGCTGCCAAAGTCGGGCACTTCGGGTGGTTGCTTTCTTTCTCCAGCAACAAACAGTTTGTCATTCTTGAAGGCTGGATATTCGTTTCCGTCCGAGCCGAGGAACATGAACGACCAGATAGCCACGACTGCGAAAAGCAGGACAGCAGCGCCACTGAAGACGCCAACTTCGAAGCTCATGTGGAATTTTTTGACTTCGCGCTTTTTCGCTCTAGCGATTTTTTTCAGACACCAGGCGTTGTTGACCCAAGTGGTGTCATTCGCTTTCAGTAGCATCTGCAAATCTTCATGCAGTTGCGAAACTAATTGATAGCGTTCGTTGGGATCTTTTGCCAGACACTTAAATATGACAGTCTCTAGTCGCGTCAGTGAGCGCCCCGAAGATGTGTCGGTCGTCATCGGTTTAGGCGCTTCGTTCATGTGCTTGTAAGCAGTCTCAAGCACGTTCTTGCCAACGAAAGGAGGTTTACCGGTCAACGTTTCATACATGACGCAGCCGATAGAGTAGATGTCGGAGCGGGCGTCGAGCTTTTTGCCCATACACTGCTCGGGGCTCATGTACATCGGGCTGCCGAACACTTCTCTTGTGCGCGTGATATAGCCACTAGATTTGATATCATCGCCTTCTTCAGATAGGAGGCGCGCGATGCCGAAATCGACAAGCTTCACTTCATCGGTGATTGAGCTTGCTTCGAGAAGAACGATGTTGCTCGGCTTTAAATCTCGGTGCAATACATCTGCGGCATGAGC
Organism: Drouetiella sp.; assembly: GCA_036702965.1. Classification (GTDB taxonomy): domain Bacteria; phylum Cyanobacteriota; class Vampirovibrionia; order Obscuribacterales; family Obscuribacteraceae; genus PALSA-1081. Next base: position 88,488 of record DATNPZ010000004.1, on the reverse strand, counting down.
ATATTCGAGCGCTTCGCATGATTGCGAGAAAATCTCGACTGCGTGGTCGACCGATAAGTGTCCGGTCTTAGCGAGCAAGTCTTCGAGGCTCTCGCCTTTGAGTGGTTCGACTACCAGAAAAACCTGACCATCGGGAGATAAATGAATATCCAGAACTCGGCAGATTTTGTCGTTCTTCAGTTCGATGGTTGCTTTGGCGCGCTGCTCGAACCGTTTGAGACTCTTGGCGTTGGCGACTAAATGGTGATGCAGGATTTTAATGACGACGGGTTTATTGGTTTCAAGGTCTTGCGCCTTGTAAACCACGCTCATGCTGCCTTCGCCGAGGAATTCCTGTACCTCCCAGCGACCAGCTAAGGTTTTCCCGAGCAGCGGGTCAGCATTGCCAAACAGTGAGTCTGTTCGGCTTCCGCGCTTTTCTTTCTCGTTCGGTCCCAGCATTTGTCCGGTCACACGTCTCAGGCACACCCGTGCCCACCCCTACAATATGCCACCTCAGAGCGAAATTAACTACAAATCGGACGCCAAGTGCTAGAACCTAGTGTGGCATTGGCGCGGGAGTGATCCGAGCAGGTTCCGATAATGCTCGACGGTAGTCTCCGGCGAGCCACAGCGCTCTGTGGAACTCATGGTCGATGGCAGCGAGCAAGTCTGCATCGGTTGCTCCGGCCTTCAGCGCATCGTCGAAGTCGGCAACTGCATGTTCTGCTTCATTGCTGGCGATGTGGCACAACCCCAGTGCGAAATCTATTTTGGTGCGATAGTCTCTCTCGGGTGCCGCACTGTCGCTTAATTTCAAACGCTGGAAAAGATAGACCGCATCAGCATATTTGTGCAGTCTTCGTTTGAGATCTGCATCGTAAGCCGTTTCTGCAGGGCTATCGCTATCAGTTGCACGGGCTGAGCGCATCAGTGACTGAGCGTATTGCTCTGCGTGAGCTAGATTATTCTGTTGCTCTTCGATCAATGCAAGGTATGCGAGCGCAGGTCTGGCTTTGGCACCATATATGCCACCAAGTAATTTGTTTGCGTTTGGATGGTCGTCACCGCGCTGATAGCCGTTTTGTGCGTCGAGGTCTAAGGTGGCAGCCTTTTCGAACTGTTGTTTTGCGTCTTCCAGTTTGCACAGTGCCAGGTTGCATTTGCCGATTTCCAAATAGTAAGCGCCGAGCTTCATTCGACCGACTGGCATACCAATGAGTTTTTTGTAGAGTGCTTGGGCTTCAGTCCACTTGCCATAGTCCATATAAGTTTGTGCGACAGTCTCGAATCCACCCTCCTTCTCAGATTCTTCGAGGGGACCATCGATGCGATCGAGATCCAAAAGCAAGTTGCGTTTAACGTCTTGAAAGTTGCTGTCTGCGTCTGAGTATTTTGGCTTAGGCACGTCTATCAAACTAAAGAGTGCTTTGGTCTCATAGCCCGAGGGCGTGTTCAATTGTGCGATGTATTGATTAGAGGCAAATCCTGCTGCCACTATGGATAGTGTTATGGCTGCGATTATCGAGTTGCGAATGATCCGAGCTTTTTTTCCTGCTTTATGAACAATGTCTGAAAGCGATTTCTCTCGCTCTTTCCAGATACCACCTCTGGTGCCGTCTGGATTCTTGATCAGCTTTAGATCGCCGACGATATCGTCCATTGACTGATATCGTGAAGACGGTTCTTTAGCCATGCATTTGAACACAATCGTCTGAAGTCTTTTGGCGAGAGAATTCCCTGAGTTTTCGGGGATGTAAGGTTTTGGTAGATCGGTGCAATGACGTTGCATAGTGTCGAACGAATTTCGTCCGGCAATCGGTGGACGACCGCTGAGTGCTTCGTACATCAAACAACCGACTGAATAAATATCTGAACGTGAGTCTAATTTTTGACCACTGCATTGTTCGGGGCTCATGTAGAGAGGACTGCCGAAAACTTCCCCAGTCTGAGTCAGCTTCTGCATCGTCGAGCCGTCGTCATCAAAAAGCAGTTTTGCTATGCCGAAGTCAACTACTTTCACCTGTTCGACTTCGTTTTCGAAAGTCGAGATCATCACGTTGCTTGGCTTCAAGTCTCTATGGATAATGCCGCGCTCGTGCGCATGACCGATACCTTCGCAAAGCTGGATGAAAAGGTCGATAGCACGGTCAGGTTTCAGTTTGCCTTCGCGATCGACGACCTGCTCCAGGCTGTCTCCCTCGATGAAGTCCATGATGATAAAAGCTTGTCCCTTAGCCATTCCGCAGTCATAAATGCGAACAACGTTGGGATGATTTAAATTGGCCGTAGCTTGTGCTTCCAATTGAAAGCGCTTTAGTGTCGTCGGGTCGGCTGTCAGATGTGGAAGCAGAAGTTTGACTGCAACGCGCTTGTGCATTGTCTGGTGGAAAGCCTTGTAGACAACGCTCATGCCACCTTTGCCAATTCGTTTTTGAATCGTCAGGCGATCTGAAATTGCAGAAACTGCTGCCCAAAATGGATCTGCTCCTGGTCTATCCGCAACTGAAACATCCATGTCATCTAGCCAACTTACGCTCTCGCCAGAGACATCTTGTCTCTGTGTAGTCGCTAAATCGGGATCGGTTGCAGCCAGTTCCTGAGCGGGTTCTGCTTCGATCGAAGTTTTGCTTTCTGTCGTCGAATTATCATTCGACGGGATCTCGAGTTCAGGTTCCATCTTTATTAGTGAAAGATCTATTAGTCGGAACGACGCGCTGAGTAGTCTATCCTAGGATACCTGAGACACTCACTTAGTGAGCAAGTTTCGATGAGATGTCATAGCATTTGATTGTGACATGAACGCCGGAATATTGGTAGGTTTCGATGAATCTTTTTTTTCGGTTGATGCTGCTGTTCTCTCTCGTATCGTGTGTGTGTCTCGCTGAGCAAGCATCAGCGGCGGCGCCGAATGGTTGGATATTGAAGCAGACCAGCGATGAATATGGAATTCTCGAAACGCAAATGACTTCGAACGCATTGCGATTGGATACACCCGAGCTGACGATTTTGTTGTTGCCACCAAAATATGCGTTGTACATGTTCAATAAGAAGAACAAACGATACATCGAAGAGCCGGTAGAGAATTTCAACGTGCACACCAAACCAAACGCAATCACCCCAAACATCAGGTTAGACAAACAATCTGATGTAACCATATGTGGTGTCAAAGCAAATCGTTATCTATGTGTTGATACGAGGCATGGCAACAAACGACCTCGCTTTGAATTCTCTGCAACCAAAAGTCTTGGTGTACCCGATAAATTATGTGATGCTTGCATGATCTTTTTCAGCATCCCAGAAATGACGCCCGGACATGGTATGCCACTGTCTGCTACTCGTTTGAGTGCAAGTGGTGGCAGATTTGACTATGTCACGACGCGCTCTCTCGAACGCGCTTTTATTGCACCGGAAAAGTTTGCCAAACCGAAAGGCTACACGCGCGTCGACAATTTTGTGGCGCTAAGTTCTAACACCGAAAATATTCCGACTCCGGCTGTGCATGCGCTTGATTATATGATGGAAGACAACAAAAAACGTCCATAATTCATTGAGCACAGAAGGGTTGATTGTGTTCTAGCCACTTTGTGCTGGTTGAGGATGGACTGAGTTTTAGCTAAATTTCAACTTCATATGGACGGGTCAAGTTCCAGCCAGATTTCAACTTAATATGGACGGGTCAAGTTCCAGCCAGATTGTATCCGCGGGCCTTGAGAATTTTCTGCAATTCGAGCAAACAAGTGTAGGTAGGCAACACCCAGAGTGTTTCACCTGACTGCACCATATCCAGTGCTAAATCAAGTCCCTTGTCTAGTTTCGGTTCGGCTTGGATCTTTTCTGAATCTACACCAGCATATTTCATTCGCACTGCCATGTCTTCGGCTCGTTGCCCGCTCACAATCAAACTCTTCGAGTGTTCCGCAAGCAATTCGAAATCTGCATCCCACAGCCAAGAAATATCTCTTCCATCTGCGTGATTGTCGTTAATGGCGATCAGGATGCGCGCATTGGGATCCGCCGCAACTGCGCTGATAGCCTGACTTGCTCCGGCTGGATTTTTAATGAGCTGAATCAGAACATTTTTGCCGTTTATTTGAATTCTCTCTGAACGTCCAAACAAAGTCTGGTAGTTTTTCAGGCCCTGGCGAATTGTTTCGATCGTCACGCCTAAGGACGCTGCACAAGCGGCTGCAGCTAATGCGTTGTAAACGTTGAACATACCTGGAAGTGGAACGACTGCATCTGCTTTTCGCTCGTCGACCTGCAACATAAATGTTGAACCAGTTGGGCCCACTTCGACTTCACTTGCCGTCACCCGTGGTGTCGGACGTTTGTGGTCACACTTCGTGCAACTCCAGTGACCAAGTTGCCCATAAAATACTAGCGAGTATTTTGTTTCTGAACCGCAATTCGCACAATATGAGAGTTCCATCGAATTCGGTCCCATACCATCCGCTGATGTAGCTTTGCTTTCTAAGCCGCTTTTGACTGATTCAACGCCGAAGAACATGCGTGGGCAATCTGGTACAAGCTGACTGACGTTGGGATCGTCAGCGTTCAAAATCGAGAGAGTCTTATTTTCCGAAATTCCTTTTGAAATAAGTTTGGCTGTTGTGTCCAATTCACCAAAACGATCCAATTGATCTCGGAATAGATTGGTAACAACGACCGTAGTCAGTTTTACTTCTTTGGCAATCAGCGGAAGTGCTGCTTCGTCTGTTTCGAACAAGCAATAGTCCGCGGATAATTTGCCGCTCCAACTTGCTGATTCGACAAGGCTGGCTGTGATTCCTGCCACCAAATTCGCACCTTGTTTGTTGTGCACTAATTCCAAACCAGCGGCACGTAATATGGATGAGAGCAAACCAGATGTGGTGCTTTTACCGTTCGTTCCAGTAACAGCGATGACTCCGTTTTTTGCTTGCGCTGACAAATGCGAAAGCACAGTTGGAGCGAATCGCCGAGCGATTTTTCCGGGCAAATTCGAACCCAAACCTGCACCCATGAATCTGATTGCACGCACGGTGAACTTGCCTGCAACAACTGCAACCGTGTCCGATGGGTCCATCGCTACCTCACAAATTTCCAAGACGCCTAAACGAATCTGGCGTTGACGTCATCAGCGATATAAGCGCGCAAATAGTGCTGGCTGCCTTTGATGATCAGCTCGTCACCGAGCCCAAATTGATAATCAATGTGTTGACCATCGATATGCAAAACCCCAGTTCTCATTTGCGACGTGATGCGCATCTCTTCCGAGTGATCCAGAAATCCCCTCAAGAATTTATAGCTTTCACCGGGTCTGACGCAAGGTTCCCGAACGATATACATGTAGCGATTATCTGTGATCGGCAACACCTCTCCACCTGCTGAACGAAGCGATCCTGTGGAGCCTCCGGGCGTTCCAATCCAAACACCCGACGAGCGTTGTTCTTCTTTATCTTCACCAAATTGAATGAAGAGTCTGGATGTGGCGGCTGGGTTAGAGTGCGCGACGAGCACTTCATTTAGTACCAGTTCGGGCAGCAAAGAGCCATTCAACCAGAGTTCTAGGCGCAACACGTTTCTTGTCGTGAGCGAACCGTCTTCAATTTGAGCCAGAACTTCTTTGAGATTTTTTTGATTACCGAGACAAAAGTGTCCAAAACTCGAAGAGCTGGACGAATTAATTCCCAACACCGGAATGCTGTCGACGAAGTGCGATGCATCTAGAAATGTTCCATCACCACCAACCGAGATCACCATGTCAACGTCGGTGATCTTGGATGTCAACTCCGCGCGAGCTATCGAACGATATTCGACTCCGCGCTTAATCAGCTCCTTTTCCAGCATTTCGAGTGTCTCGACATGCTCATTGTGAGCGGTTTTAACGCGCGTGACGACTTCGCTTCCTTCATCTAAAAGCTTGAGGAAACGCGCTTCGCGGTGCTCGATAGCCTGAATTTGGTAGGTGGACTTCTTATGGAGTATCAGAACCTTGCGAAGTTTCACCAGATGCCGCCTGTGGCCAGAAAAGTTTGAGTCGTGCAGCTTTGCTGCGCAGACCATCTTCGGATAGTTGGGCAGTTCGCCGCGCAGACTATCTTCGGATAGACAGGAAAGATATCAGATCCAGCTCATCTTTGCTACATGCAAGGTCAGCCGCAAACAAACTAAACGCAAGACGGCATCAGCGTTTCGCGTTCCGTTACGAAGCTCAAAATTACGGCGGTTCTAGGATATACTTTAGATCGCTTGCATTATACGCTTGATTAGTCGGTTTTCGACCGTCTAGCCGGGATGCTTGTTTGTAAAGACCGAACGCTGAGCACGAGGACGGCTCAACTGGAGTAGAAAATGCCACTGTCTGGTTCGCAAATCAGAGACAAATTTATCGAGTATTTCCGTGACAAGCGCGGGCATGCGCATTTGCCGAGCTCGAGTTTAATTCCTGACAATCCGACTTTGCTCCTCACTTCAGCGGGAATGGTTCAATTCGTTCCGATTTTTCTCGGTCAGGCTCCAGCGCCGGAACCACCAAGAGCAGTGACTGTGCAGAAATGTGCGCGGGCAGGTGGAAAAGATTCAGACATTGAAAACGTAGGCAGAACCGCACGCCATCACAGTTTCTTCGAGATGCTGGGAAATTTCAGCTTTGGCGATTACTTCAAAAAAGAAGTGATTCCATGGGCGTGGGAATTTGTCACCAAAGATTTGGGTTTAGAGGCTGAAAAGCTCTATGTCACAATTTTCAAAGGTGACGAAATCAACGAGCCAGACGAAGAAGCTTTCGATATCTGGAATAAGACAGTAGGCGTGCCGAAAGAGCGAATCATTCGCATGGGTCGCTCAGATAATTTCTGGGGACCGCCGGGACCGACCGGACCTTGTGGACCTTGCTCGGAAATCTATTACGACCGCGGCGAAAGTTATGGATGTAACTCAGATCCAACCAAGTGCGGAATCGGCATTTGCGAATGCGACCGCTACCTCGAATTTTGGAACCTCGTCTTCATGGAAATGTTCAAAGACGAGCACGGCAAATTCTCGCCACTAGCAAAGAAAAACGTAGACACCGGTTCTGGTCTCGAGCGTGTCGCCCTTATTTTGCAAGGGAAAGACAATACCTACGAAACAGATTTGTTTTTCCCGATTCTCGAAGCGACCGCGAAGATTGCTGGTGTCAGCTACACAGGCGGCGTACCGAAGACTGCAGAAGATTGGACGAAAGCTGAAGTCAAACGTGACAGCTATCTGAAAATTATTGCCGACCACACGCGCGCAGTCACATTCCTCGTTGCAGACGGCGTTCGCATGAGCAATGTCGGACGCGGTTATGTCTTGCGATTCATCTTGCGTCGCGCCGCTAGATTCGGCAGATTGCTTGGTATCACCGAACCTTTCGTGCACAAGCTGGTACCAGTTGTGGTGCAGAATTACGGCTCGCATTATCCTGAATTGAACAACGAGAAGTTGATTTCGCAGATCATCAAAGACGAGGAAGAACGTTTCGCGAAGACGATCGACCGCGGCATGAACTTGTTGAACGAATTGCTCGAAAGCGACGCCAGGGAAATTCCTGGTAAGGACGCATTCAACCTCTATGCGACTTATGGATTCCCAATCGAATTAACTCGCGAGATCGCGGCAGAACACAACAAAACCGTGGACATGACAGGATTTGCAGATGCTCGCAAAGCGCACGAAGAGGCTTCCGCAGGCAATAAATTCAACGTCATCATCGCTGGTGACGAAGCTTTCGGCAAAGTTTTGAAAGAGCACGGCAAGACAAAATTCACCGGCTATAAAGAACTGCAATCACCTGGTAGCGTCTTGGCTATCGTCAAAGACGGCAAGCTGGTTGATCACGCTGAAGAGGGTGAAGAAGTCGAAGTATTGTTGAACCAGACACCGTTCTACGCAGAATCAGGTGGACAGGTTGGCGATACCGGTGTGCTGCAAAATCGTGACGCGTTGCTGAACGTGCTTGATACCAAAAAGCACGAAGGTTTGCACGTGCACAAGGTGCGGGCGATGTCTGGGTTGCTTGAACCTGGGCAAGAATTGAACGCCGCAGTCGATCGTGACCGACGCACTGCCACCATGTTGCATCACAGTGCTGCGCATATCTTCCACGCTGCTATCAGACATCTTCTGGGCAACCACGTTGCTCAGGCTGGTTCACAAGTCAGCCCTCAGGCGATGCGATTCGACTTCTCTTTCGAGCGTGCTCCGACGCAAGCTGAATTGAAGAAAATCGAATCCACTATGAATGAGTGGGTGCGCATGAATCTTCCGGTGATAACAGAAGAAATGTCGCTCGATGACGCTAAGAAAACCGGTGCTATCGCCATGTTCGGCGAGAAGTACGGTGACCGGGTGCGCGTTCTTAAAATGGGTGATGTCAGTCTCGAATTCTGTGGTGGCACTCACGTTTCCAACACAGGCGAAATCGGTCCGATAAAGATCATCTCTGAAGGTAGTATCGCATCTGGTGTGCGTCGTGTTGAAGCGTTGGCTGGTCCGACCGCTTGGAATCACATAGCCAACAGCATGTCTCTGCTCACCGATGCGTCGGGGATTTTGCGAGTCAAACCGCACGACCTGGCAACGCAAATCGAGCGCTTGCAAGATCAACTGAAACAGAAAGAGAAAGCGCTTCAGAACAAGGAAGAAGAGCTTGCGTTGATGCGCGTTTCGAGCTTGCAGCCTGAGAAATTGGGACGCATAGACTTGATCGCTGGTGAATTGCCTGGCATGTCTCCAGAAGCTCTAAAAGCAGCGGTCGAGAAGATGCGCAATCAAAGCAATGCCACAGTCGTTATACTCGCGTCAGCTTCTGGACCTGACAAAGTATCGATCGCTGCAGGCGTCGCTGATCCCCTCGTGAAAGATGGAATCAGCGCCGGAAACTTAGTTAAAGATTTTGCCGCAGTCTGCGGTGGCGGCGGGGGCGGCAAGCCTCAAGTCGCTCAGGCGGGAGGCAAAGACCCATCCAAGATAGGCGCGGCGTTCTCACAAGTGAAGCAAGCCCTCGCAGCGAAATCCGGTTAAGATCAAATGCGTCTAGTTTTTGTGCCTTGAAACATTAACGAAAGCGTAATTGAGGAGGATAGCTATGGCTTTTTCTTGGCCACAAACCAAAAGAGTTTTTTTTTGGTGCGTCGGACTGTGTTTTGCAGTCGTGAGCGGGATGTTACCGGCGTTAGCTGATGCGCCACCTGTGCGTATCGCAGTGGTACCCGGTGGAGGCAGTGGTCAGGAGCAAGAAGTTGTAGATCGAATTAATGGACAGCTTCAAGGTAATCCCGACGTAGCGTTGAGCACTATGAACCCTGACTGGTACGTCGTTTGCAGCATCAAAGAGATGCTGGATCAGAATAGCGGACAGGTCAGATATAACGGCACAGTCATTACTAAAACTACGAAAGGCCAAGTAATAAATACTGTGTCTATGCAGAAATACAATCAAGATTTCTCACTCTCACCGGGTGCTCAGCTAAACAAGAAACTTGTTGATAACGCTGTTCAAGACGTCATTTCCGGACTAACGGAAAGAGCTATTGGACCGATTCATCAAGCGGTTGAAGTTGAGATGGAAACTCGCGAACGTATGATCAAAGCCACACGTCTGGGCAACGAGAAGAAGTACGAAGAAGCAATTTCTTTGTTGCGTCCGATCACCCCGGAAACACCGCATTTCGATGCGGTGCAAGCTTTGAAGCACAAACTCGAAGCGCAACGCGATGCCGCAATGCATCCTGGTGCCGCTCCGCCGCGTCGCAAAGCTGGTGCACATTAGCGATAAATAAACCGAAAAGCCTGTGCCCGTCGCAGGCTTAACAAAAAGGTGTGTCGCCGATGCTTGCAACCTAGTAAAATTTAGGGCTAGTGCCTGCGTTTTAGTCGTATTCCGGCGAAAACGAACTTCCAATTTCTGTTTGGTTAGGAGAAGAACTCATAATGAAAGCGCGCAAAGCTAGTGCAATTTTTCTCGCACTTCTTTTTGTAGTGAATTTGATAGCGCCACAAACCTCGATGGCGATGGCAAAGAGAAAGATCGCCGTCATGCCGTTTGATTACGGTGCCGTTCAAGGTGGAGAAGTCGGTACTTACGACGTGGGCAAAGGTATCGTCAGCTTGTTGATTACTAAGTTGGTCAACGATTCAACCTATTCTGTTATCGACCGCCAAATGCTCGATTCGATTTTGAAAGAGCAGAATTTTTCAGTCAGCGATCGTGCAGACCAGGCCACTGCGATCAAGATCGGTAAATTATTGAGTATCGATTGTATGGTCGTCGGAACCGTAACTCAGTTCGGTTTCGAAAACAAGTCAACCAGCGCTAGTGGCGCAGTTGGTGCTCTCGGTTATGTTCCTTATGGTGGCTACCTTGGTTTCCTTGGTGGTGCAAGCAGCCACAAATCAACCGTGAAAGTTGCTATCGATGCTCGCATGATCGACGTAACAACCGGTGAAATTCTCGGTTCAGTTCACGGCACTGGAGAATCGCTCCGCAAGGGCGTTTCACTCTGGGGCGGTGGTGCAGGATTCGACATGGGCTCTTCTGGTTTCGCCAGCTCGATTGCCGGTGAAGCGACAATGCAAGCCGTTGACCAGGTCGGACAACAGTTGGAAGCGCTCGCTAACAAGATTCCAGACAATCAATCTCTCGCTGCACAAAATGTGCAAGGAAAGGTCGCTGACGTGACAGGCACACAAGTTGTCGTCAACGTTGGTAAAAACAATGGACTCGCTGCCGGCGACAACCTTCAAGTAGTTCGTGCCTACAAGACAATCAAAGATCCAACAAGTGGAAAAGTTCTGAAAGAGCTGTCCAACACAATCGCAATCGTAAAATTGAGCAGCGTTGACTCTGATAACTCGACCGGAAATATCACTAAGGGATCTGGTGTAGCGGTTGGTGACAACGTGCAGAAGATTACGACCGACGTATCTGCTGTAGTTGTGAATCCAGTAGCTGGTTCTGAATCTACGACTCGTTCGGTAAGCGCAACGGGCACCGTATTGAAGAAGAATAAATAGGACGGGCACAGCGGAAAAGGAATTGAGCAATGATTTTTGTATCTAAATCAACCATCCGCCGTTCAGTCTTAATCTCACTCTCAGTATCAACAGCGATGGCAGGCTTTTCAAGTCTGCCATCGTTTGCTAAGGTCACGGATTGGGATAAGCAGTTGAGCAGCGGCTACAACCAACTTACATTAGGAAACACAGAGAAGGCACTGGATTTCTTCCGCAAACAATCTGCTAAGAATCCACAATCTGGTGCCTGCCATTTGGGTGTCGGAAAATGCTTGAAGCGCCTGATGAAAATCAGCGAAGCAAAGCAGGAATTTCGCACAGCGACTGAGTTGGAGCCAACTCTTGCTGATGCCTGGTACGAGCTAGGTGTCGTGAGCGAAAGCGATCAAGAATGGGACAACGCAGTCAAAGCGTTCAACAAATTCTTGGAGCTCAAGCCTGACGCCGCAACGAGACAAGCGGTAGTCGATCGTATTCGCTTTTGCGAAGGCAAAAAGCCGAATACTTAATTCGGCTGTACAAGCGCATTCGCGCGACGTGCAAGTTCATCGGACCCTTCTGTAGTCAGTCAGAAAATTCGGAAACAGTGTGAGGAAAAATGGAAACTGAAAATAAATCGTTGGCGTACTTCAATGGCAACTTCGTGCCAATTGGCGAGGCCAACATCAACATTATGAACCACTCTTTCATGTACGGCACGGCGGTCTTTGAAGGACTGCGTGCTTACTGGAATGCAAAGGAAGAGGAGATCTACATTTTCCGTTTGCGTGAGCACTATGAACGCATGGCTGACAGCATGAAGATTATGTATTTGGAAACCAAATACTCCGTCGATGAATTGTGCAAGATCACAGTTGAACTTGTACGTCGCAATGCTCCGCGCACAGACACCTACATTCGACCAGCCGCGTATAAAACGGCTCATAGAGTGGGTCCAAGCCTGGATAACAATCCCAGCGATATTTGTATGTTCACTGTACCTTTCGGCGATTATTTCCACGGAGCCGAAGGATTGAAGGTTCAAGTTTCAAGCTGGCGTCGTGTTGAAGACAACGCGATTCCTGCGCGTGCAAAAATCGTAGGTGCCTATGCAAATACAGCGCTTGCTAAGACGGATGCAGTCATGGCAGGCTTCGATGAGTGCATTGTGCTATCGGAAAATGGTCATGTCTCCGAAGGTAGCGCGATGAATCTGTTCATGGTCAAGCGAGGAGTGCTTGTTACAACGCCAACCACCGAGAACATTTTGGAAGGCATCACCCGCAGTAGCATCGTAGAAATTGCGGAGCAAGAACTCGGTCTGCAAGTTGTTTCAAGAACTATCGACAGAAGCGAGTTGTACACCGCTGATGAACTATTCTTCTGCGGCACTGGCGCTCAAATCGCTCCGATTGCCGAAGTCGACAAACGCAAAATCGGAGACGGCAAAGCAGGAAAGATCTCCAATCAAATCAAGGATTCGTACATCTCGATCTGCCGCGGCGAAAATCCGAAGTACCACAAATGGTTGACAGCGGTAAATAAAACCAAAGCAACAGCCAACGCGCGATAAAAGATTCGCAAGCATATCCGCTGATTTCCTTAAGAGCAAAACCTACGCATTCTTAATCGTAGAGTTTTGCTCTTTTGTTTTGCCAAGGTGAGTGCTTCCATGTTCAAAAATGACAGGCTCTTACATATTGCTGAACTCAGCAATATTGATTGTAGCCATATGGCTACGTAAAATAGATAGAGTTCGCTCGATCGAGAACTTCAGCTAAACCAATTTCGGGGAGCAGGAAATGGCAGGAATTTTGAGTAGAGAAGGCATCGCAAATCGCATTCCTTACCAAGGATTGCCTACGTTTTGGCGCTCTGAATACACACACAATTTAGATGCAGCAGATCTTGCAGTGTATGGTGTTCCATTTGATGTAGAAATTATCAATCGACCAGGCACTAGATTTGGTCCCAGGGCTATTCGTGAACAGTCTTTGTACATTGGCATGATGGGTGCACATTGGCCTTTCGATCATGATCTGCGTGAACGACTTCGAATAATCGACTATGGTGACATTCCTTTTTATCCAGGTGATACAAAGGAGATGCTAACAAATCTCGAAAACAGCGTCACGAAAATGTCAGAGCGAGGATTAGGAACTCTCGGGCTGGGCGGCGATCACTTAGTTGCCTATCCAGCTATCAAGGCACATGCAAAAAAATATGGCGAGCTGTCGTTGATTCATTTTGACGCCCATACTGATACTCACGGTGGCCCAGTTTTAAATCACGGCAGCATGTTCATTTATGCAGCAAACGAGGGCTTGCTAGATGCCAAAACTTCTGTTCAGATGGGAATACGAACCACGATTCCAGAGAATCTCGACTTTACTGTTTTTACTTCACACCAGTGCATTGATATGGGCACCAAAGCGTTGCTGGAAAGAGTTAGAGAGATCGTTGGTGAGCGTCCTTGCTACATTTCGCTCGATGTCGATGGTATGGATCCGGCCTATGCTCTTGGCACCGGAACGCCTGTTCCTGGCGGTATCACATCCGCAATGCAAAGAGAAATTCTGTGGGGATTAGTGGGACTGAACGTTGTCGGCGGCGATGTGGTGGAAGTTTCTCCGCCCTACGATCCATCACACATCACGTCGATGCTCGGAGCTACTTTAGCGTTGGATATTCTGTATGCTCTGGCGGCTTCTCCAATTTTGATTGAGCAGCGGACGCCTTGAGCGATTGCTGATTTTCCTCAAACGGAGATAGTCATTGTCCTTTTGTCGAGGCAACTGAAAGACTACATTTTTTCAGGAGCTTGCTTTTGAGCTACTTGGAATTCGGCTGGATGCTGCTCTTTGTATTTGGCTAGAGCCTTCTGCAACTTGCCTAAAGAGCGGGCTTCACGGTGCCCTTCGTATTGGTCCAACAAGTCGGCGTCATGGTGCCAGATCAATTTCCATTCGGAAATTGCTTGATTCAAAAGCGCCTCGTCAGGAAGTTTTGTTTCACGCACTCGCGCCGAAAGCGCTCGTGCGAATAAAAGATGCCCGGTTGGATCGCTTGGATCTAGTTGAACTGCTTTTCTCAGCTTTTTGATTGCGCTTTCAAGCTGACCGTCAGCCGTTTCCTGCTCGCCTTCGAAACGCAGGGTAGATGCTTCAGTCATGCGCCCGGATACTCCCGTACCGAAGTATGCGGAGTTTGCAGCTTCCTTCGAATACACCTTTCCTTCGCCTGTGATCGCGGGTGAAATTGCGTCAGCGAGTGATGGTAGCTGCGATGCAAAACTGAGTGCAGACATGCACATCAGAGTTTTGCAAAATTTGGAAATAGAAACACTACGGAAAATAGAGCTGCTATCGATCATTCTTCTTTGATTTCTCGTCTTTGTGTTCGTCTTCGTCGTGCTCATCGTCATGTTCTTCATCTTCATCGTCTTCGTCATCTTCATCGGTGACGTCGGTCACGTCGATATTAGAGTTCGCTCGAAGCTCTGCGATCTCTTCTTCGATTTCATGCACACGATTTTCAATTCTTTCGATCTGTGCGATTTCGTCGCGTACTTTTTCTTGAAGAACAGTGCCGTCGATCTTGCTGTTGTTTTCGCTGAAAAGCGTGTATGCACGCAAACCAATCGTTTGCAGGTGTCTGCCCTTCTCTGCTCGCAACGTCATTACGTTAGTGTTGAGCTTCCCGATTTTTGCGATACGTGTTGTTTGGTCAGCAGCTTGTTTTAGAAAGCCCTTGCCTTTGTTTACCAGGTTGTCAAAATTTGGGGACATGTGCCTATCTCTCAAAGACTACGTCTACTACTATACGCGACGACTGATGAAAAGTGTCGCTTAGAAGTCGATGAGGAGCAAATTCTCTCTAATTAAACAGAGCTGTTTCCATCAGATAGTTTGAACCGATTGTGTAGCAATTTGACTGCTTCTGCAGCGTGTTGATCGGGTAGAAGAACTGTTACTCGCATATCTCCTGTGGCTACAAGTTGCACAGGAATCGAAGCGGAATGCAAAGTCTCGAATACACCAGCGACGATATCAGTTCTTGAAGTCAAGTGGCGCCCGATAACTGAGATTCTTGCGCTTGATGTGTCGAAGGAAACCTTTGGTGTGCCCAGGCTATCCGATAGTGATTCGATGATCGTTTTGACGCGACTGATAGCCCGTCGATCGACTGTCAGTGCTAATTCTTGCGTTGGTTCATCTTCTCGAGCGAGAAGCATCATCATGTCGGTCGATATGTTTAATTCTTGCAATCGAGTGAAAAGGTTGGACACGCCTTCCAGAGTCTGAGCACCGGGGGTAGTGGTAGTCAATTTCAGCGAGGCATGATTACGATCGACAGCGACAGCGCAAATCGCATAATCTGGTGCTACCCATTTATGAGTGATAAGCGTTCCCAGGTCATCGGGATTATGGCTAGCGCGAACGCGGATGGGGATATGCGTGTCGAGCGCCAATTCGAGAGAAGTGGGACTGAGAAGTTCGGCACCAGATGACGTAAGTTCAAGCATCTCTTCGTAACTCAGAGCAGGAAGACAACGTGCATCATCGACGATGTGCGGGTCGGCTGTGAACACTCCTCGTACATCGCTGTATATGTCACATCGCTCGGCAGCAAGAGCTGCCGTAAGTGCGACTGCGGTGGTATCAGACCCGCCAGGACCAAGTGTCGTGATTTCAGCGTTCTCGGTCATTCCCTGAAATCCAGCTACTACTGCTATTTCGCCTCGACCAAGACATGCTTCTACAGCTTCTGGATGCACGTCACGAATGTTTGCCATACCGTGTTTGTGTTCAGTAACAATGCCTGCTTGTGAACCAGTGAAAGATCTAGCCTGATATCCGAGCGATTGGATTGCCATCGTCAGTAGTGCGCCAGACATCTGTTCACCCGTGGCAAGAAGCATGTCTAACTCTCTTGCGTTAGGTTTGTCGGACAACTGATTCGCCATCGACTTCAGTCGATCGGTTGTGCGCCCCATCGCTGAAACTACCGCGACGACTTCGTTACCGTCAACGGCTTGTTTGACGGCTATTTCAGCCGCTTTGCGAATGCGTCCTAAGTCTGCAACAGTAGCGCCACCAAATTTTTGAACTAACCTGCCCATTGATCTGCCACCAAATGCGAACCATTAGATAACCAGATTATATATAAATTCTTTCGACTTGGACCAATTTTTAATATTTGCCTGCCACCTTCTATGGTGGCGATCCATATGAACCACCCGTGATGTCAGTCAAGAGTGTGCACTACTGCTGGTGTTAGGGCAAAAAGTCACTTGCCAGGCAAACGATTGTTAACACAGTGCATATTGCCATTACGATTTTAAGAAGGGCATTCGCCGTATTCGAGTTTATATTGACGGAAGCGATGCCGGTAGCAAAAGCCAAAAAGGTCAGGAGAATCGCTCCACCGAACCGTACCCAGATTGGATTTGGTAAGGCAGATTCATCGATGATCCAGGCGAATCTTGGGCGCGTGGTTGACTTGTTTTTGAACGGTAACTGCGCCTTCGCGATTGGTTTGACCTTGTTGTTTTCTAGCACAATGGCATGTGTGAAGACAGAATCATGTCCGACTAGTGGCTTGGAATCGCGGTCGAAGCCGCGTACATAGAAGGTGTTGATGTCACCTTTCTTTGTGTGAATGACGGCAGAGTAGCAACTGATTTCTCCCGCATGGCGCTTTGGTTCGTTAGGCCATCGAGCACCGCTTACGGCGGTGTCATACAACTTCTTGCGCATGCCACCATCGTCATTCTGCGTTTTCTTTCCAAAGCCTGCAGTCTGGATAACTGTTTTATCGAGCTGTCCTGTGAATGGATTTCTATAGACGCGTTTCGCTGCATCCATTTGATCGAGTTTCTGCGGATAATGATGTGTTTTCAGGTAGGTGAGTTCTGCCGAGCGAGCCATCGCTTCCATCTCTTCCGCAAGATCGAGTTCGGGACTGCCTTCGGCAAACAAGACCGAACCACTTTCATCTGTCAGTCTGCTTTGTTTTTCGTCAAAGAAAGTTGATGCTGTGTTATTGGACCAAAAAGCAGAGCGAAAGTATCTTTGAAATCAGCCTGGTATTTGCTGTAATGCATCTTGGCTGTTTCAGAGCCGGCAACCATTTCACATTCGCTAGGCGTGGAGAGGAAGAATAATTTTTCACCATCTACGGTGCGGTAGCGGTGCGGCATCGAGCGAAAATCTTCTTGCGGATTGCCATGTCCGGTGAACAAGCTAGCTAAGACGAGAAGCGCAAAGCACCCGATGATGATGCTTATGATTATGTTGCGCTGTCTTTTCGACTGGAATAGATTGACCGAAACTGCCTTTTTATCGCCATCTTCACTTGCTGCTTTAGCGCTGGCTGGTGGTTTGTTCTTCGCTGCTTGCTCAATCGACTTCTTATCCAGCGGCACCAATTCTGTGCTCTCTTCTGCCGAATGATCTTCGCCTTCCCTCAACACGGTCGGGCGTTTCATTACGCCGCTGTATGTTTTCCATTCTGGCTCAACTTCAGGTGCCGAAGCCGGTAGACCTGACTGCGATTTGTTTGGGTTCGTCAGTGGCGCCTTCACCACTGGTGCGTTCACAATCTCAGCGGCTGGCTCTGGTTCCGTAGCGATTATCGGGTCGCTTGCCGAACTCACTGGAGCTGGCATAGCTGCTGCAAGACCAGATTGGCTGATCGCTGGACTGACCGAAGCTGGCTTGGCTACTGGAGAATCAGATTTGCTGCTGCTTGTACTCGCTGGAAATGGCTTGACCGCTGGAGAATCAGATTTGCTGCTGCTTGTACTCGCCGGAAATGGCTTGCCCGCTGGCGAAGCTGCCTCGTTGTTACTTGGACTGTCCGGAACTGGCTTGATTGCTGAAGATTCAGATTTGTTGTTCTCTGAACTCTCTGAAACCGGCTTGGCTGCTGGAAGATCTGACTTGCTGACAGTTGGGCTTGCTGAAACCGACTCAGAGACGGGCGCTTTAGTTCGAGTGACGATAGAGTCTGCCAAGTCTGCCTTGCCATCACCATCTTGCGGCGACTCTACCGGTGGTGCAATTCCGTTGCCGGCTTTATTTTCGGCAAAAGTCGGAAGCACCAAATCTTTTCGATCCAAAATCAAAGTTTCGAGCTGCGGATCTTTTGGTGGCTGCGGCGGTACCATGTCATCCGTCACTTTTGGCAGCTTCATTGTCTCTTCAACGGCATCTCGAGCACGCGATGGTGTTGAAGGGGTCGAGTCGAAATCGTATTCGACGATATCCGAATCGTCAGTTTCGAGCGCCGATTTTGCCGTCTCAGAATATTGAAAATCCTGACTCAGTCCTGCTCCTACAGCAGGTACAGAATCATCCAGGATGTCGCCTTCGTTCTGTTGGTCGGCCCACAGTGAACGTTCGCTTGCTTTTCGCGCACGTTCGTACATGTCTCGCGATTCATCGGTTCGTCCAAGTTGCTCGTAAAGACTGGCGATGTCGTCCATGAGCGAAATGGTTTTGACGTGGTCTCCACCAAATCGCTCTTCGAACAAAAGCAGCAAACGAATGCGCAACTTCAGTGCGTCATTCAAATCCTTTCGCTCGATACAAATCTGCGCCAGGTTTTGAATGCAGTCACAAATTTCAGCGGTGCCGTCGCCTAGAACTTCGAGGGCTCGACGATAAGTTGGTTCAGCGAGCGCGTACATGCCCCGCTTGAAGTTATCATCGGCGGTTTTGATCGAGCGAAGGAGTTGTTGCCTCTCTTCCTTACTGATGCCCGCCATTGATTACCAACCTCAAAATCTAGCCTAGACTTCTTCCATCGGAATTCTTATTCCAGACTTATGGGCGAAGTCTATCGCTTCATCATAGCCTGCATCGACGTGTCTTATCACGCCCATTCCAGGGTCGGTTGTCAGTACACGCTGAAGGCGTTTGGTAGCAGATTCGGTGCCGTCGGCGACGATAACTTGTCCCGAATGCAACGAATAGCCGATTCCGACGCCTCCGCCGTGGTGTAGGGAAACCCAGCTCGCGCCACCGACAGCATTTATCATCGCGTTCAGGTAAACCCAGTCAGCAACTGCGTCTGAGCCGTCTTTCATCGCTTCTGTTTCACGATTAGGCGATGCTACCGAACCGGAATCCAAGTGGTCTCTGCCGATAACAATTGGCGCTTTCAGTTTTTTCTCGGCGACAAGTTGATTCATGATGAGACCCATCTTCGCTCTGTCACCATAGCCCAGCCAGCAAATTCTTGCAGGAAGACCCTGGAACGCGACCTTTTTCGATGCCATTTCGATCCATCTGCAGAGATGCTTGTCGTGGCTGAAGTTTTTCAGGATCGCTTCGTCAAGAACTGCGATGTCGGCAGGATCGCCAGACAACGCTGCCCAGCGGAACGGACCTTTGCCTTCGCAGAACAACGGTCGAATATATGCAGGAACGAATCCCGGAAAATCGAAGGCATTGTTGACGCCGTTATCACGCGCGACCTGACGAATGTTGTTGCCGTAGTCGAAAACGATTGAGCCGTTTTTCTGGAACGCGAGCATCGTCTCCACGTGTGTAACTATGGATTTGTTTGCAAGTTCCAGATACTTCATAGTATCTTTCGAGCGCAACTCGGCAGCTTGTTCCAACGACATGCCTGTTGGAATATATCCATTCAACGGGTCGTGAGCAGAAGTTTGGTCAGTCACCACATCTGGTTTGAATCCAGACTTCAAAAGCGCAGGCAGAACTTCTGATGCGTTTCCGAGAATAGCGATGGATAGCGCTTCTCCTTTCGCTTTAGCATCATTGGCTAATTGAATTGCGTGCTCGACAGAATCTGCTTTGACATCACAATAACGAGTTTCAATGCGTCTTTGAATACGAACCGGATCAACTTCGACGCAGAGTCCGACGCCACCATTCATGGTGATTGCTAGTGGCTGAGCGCCACCCATCCCACCTAGACCAGCAGTGAGGACTGTCTTGCCTTTCAGTGACTCGCCGAAGTGCTTGCGTGCACAGGCTGCGAATGTCTCGAAAGTGCCTTGAAGAATTCCTTGTGTTCCGATGTATATCCACGAACCCGCGGTCATTTGACCGAACATCATCAAGCCTTTGCGGTCCAGCTCGCGGAAGTGCTCCCAGGTAGCCCAGTTACCGACGAGATTAGAGTTCGCGATTAAGACGCGTGGCGCATCTGAATGACTTTTAAACACTCCGACAGGTTTGCCTGACTGCACCAACATAGTTTCGTCGGTTTCAAGCTCCATCAACGTTTTGACGATCGCTTTGAAGCAATCCCAGTTGCGAGCGGCTTTACCGGAACCGCCGTACACCACTAACTCTTCCGGACGCTCAGCGACAGCGGGGTCGAGATTGTTGAGCAACATGCGCAACGCAGCTTCTTGGATCCAGCCCTTGGTGTGCAACTCGCTGCCATGTGGCGATCTGACCTCAATTGGTTTATCGCTGCTGAGAATCTTGCGCAGCAAATCTGCACTAGTGGCTGCCGAGGTGGCTGATGTCATGACGAAACTCCTGTGGTTAGAGGCGTACGTACACAACGATTATGGCGCTTACCTCGTCTACGTGCGAGTGGGATCGCCTTATGAAAACATTACAGTTATATGTACGTGTTGTAGACTGACGGTGGGACAGTATGCGGTGCCTCAGTTTTACGGAGCAGACATGGTTAAAGAATTATCGAAGCCGAAGAGCGAAAAGAGCGTCAAGCGCACAATCGAGACGATTTCGGGGATGCCGCTCAAGTCGGTATATACCGCCGATGATTTGAAAGATTGGGATTATGAGCGCGACGTGGCGGC
Source organism: Drouetiella sp. (assembly GCA_036702965.1). Classification (GTDB taxonomy): domain Bacteria; phylum Cyanobacteriota; class Vampirovibrionia; order Obscuribacterales; family Obscuribacteraceae; genus PALSA-1081. The sequence continues at coordinate 67,697 of DATNPZ010000004.1, read as the reverse complement.
TCCTGGTCAATTCCCGTACACACGCGGCATCCACCACAACATGTATCTTGGCAAGCTCTGGACAATGCGTCAGTTTGCTGGTTACGGCGGTCCCGAAGAGACTAATGCCCGATTCAAATATCTTCTCAGTCAGGGTCAAACCGGTCTTTCGACTGCATTCGATTTGCCGACTCTAATGGGCTATGACTCAGATCATCCAAAGTCGCTTGGTGAAGTTGGCGTTTGCGGCGTTGCCATCGACAGCTTGGAAGACGTTGAAATTCTTTATCGCGACATTCCTCTCGACCAAATTTCAACATCGATGACGATCAACGGTCCAGCCGTTGTTATTTTCTGTATGTTCCTGGCCAATGCACAGAAGCGCGGCATAGACTTAAAGAAACTGAACGGCACATTGCAAAACGATATCTTCAAAGAATACATCGCGCAAAAAACTTATCTCGTGCCACCACGTCAGGGTCTGAAATTGATTCAAGACATGATGGTTTTCTGCACGAAAGAAGTTCCACGTTGGAACACGATTTCGGTTAGCGGATATCACATTCGCGAAGCCGGTGCGACAGCGGCTCAAGAACTTGCATTCACTCTCGCTGATGGATTCGCATACGTCGATGCCGGTATCGAAGCGGGATTGGAAATCGATGATTTCGTTCCGCGTTTGTCTTTCTTCTTCAATGCTCACATCGATTTCTTCGAAGAAATTGCAAAATATCGCGCGGCTCGTCGCATTTGGGCAAGAAGAATGCGCGACCACTATGGTGCGAAAGACGAGCGGTCGCTCAAGCTTCGTTTCCACACTCAGACTGCAGGATGCAGTTTGACTGCGCCTCAGCCAGAGAACAACATCATCCGCACCGCGATCGAAGCGCTAGCGGGAGTGCTTGGTGGCACTCAATCGCTGCACACGAACTCGATGGACGAAGTGCTTGGTTTGCCAACTGAGAAAGCTGCTCACATCGCGTTGAGAACACAGCAGATTATCGCTCACGAAACTGGTGTCGCGAATGTAGTCGATCCGCTTGCCGGCTCGTATTACGTAGAATGGTTGACCAATGAGATGGAACGTCAGGCAAACGAATACTTCAAGAAGATTGAAGAGATCGGCGGCGTTATCGCTGGTATCGAATCTGGTTACTTTATGAAGGAACTTTCGGATTCGGCATATAAGTTCCAGCAGAAGTTGGATTCCGGCGAGCGCATGTTCGTTGGTTTGAACGCACTGACCGAACAAGCGAAGGGTCAACAGATCGAAATTCTGAAGATTGGTCCAGAGTACGAAGCACGTCAGACTGAACGTTTGAAGAGCTTACGTGCTCGCCGCGACAACGAGAAAGTAGCAAACACTCTCGAAGCATTGAAGAAAGCGATGCGTGCCGACGACAACACTTTCCCGTTGATTCTGGATTGCGTCAATGCATACTGCACGATGGGCGAGATCTGCGATGCCATGCGTGAAGTGTGGGGCGCATACCGCGAAACCGCGGTAATCTAGCGCACCGCCTGCAGTGACACCCGGAACACAGAAAATGATGATGTGGCTATTAAAAATAGCCGCAACATTGATGCTGTTTGTAGTCGTCGCGATTGATGCGGTGATTCTTGCCGCGTGGATTGCTGCTGGAATAATAGAGGGAGCAATCAATCAAATTCCTTTCTGGGTCATTTTGATTGTGGCTTTTCTGACTTTTGTGCAGATTCTGATCAGTTCTTTCCTCTACGGAGTTGCACGGCAAGTCGCCGCGGCGCCTCCTTCTTCTCCGTCCATGAGTGACGACACTTCGTTCGGTGGTCGGTTGAGCAACACTCTGGATGAAGGTTGGAAAACATCCATTCGAGCATCCTCGATTTCTGGCGCGATAGCCGGCATTGTTCTCGTCGGATTAGTTGGAGTCTTCTTCAACGACCTGAGATTTCTAGCGGGAATACACCGTGGAATGGAGTTAGAAAGCTCGCGCGATTACAGCGGTGCGCAAAAATGGTTCAAGCTTGCGATGGGCGCGGTTGATAAAGATAGATTAGCGATCGCGCGGTTTATGTACTCGGGTAGTTTGCTGCGCGAACGGAACTTCACCGTGTGTGAATCGGAGTTGCAAAAAACATTGTCGGAACTCGATCCACAGAATGAAGATCAGCAAGGACTTTACGTTTATACACTCTTCGAGTTGGCTAACTGCTATCAATATCAGAACAAATTGAGCGAAGCTGAATCATCTGCCGCTGAAGCTGTAAAAATGCTCGAAGCGCATCCGCATATGCTCGGTTTAAGTGTTCGCATGATCGGACCGTACAAACAATTTCTAATTCCTGACCCGCCCCCTGTAAGCCTCGCGGTCGCAGGTTTAAATGCAATCTACGTTAAACAAGGTCGCCTTGAGCTTGCGCTTGCAACTTACGAGCGCATTTTGAATATTCTAGGCAAGGAAAAAGCATTACCTATTACGGATGTGTACCTAGAGCTGTTGCGCTTCGAAGGGCAGCTTACTCAGTCGAAAAACAGCGATGCTGAAGCAACGTTGGCGGCAGCGAAACGAAAGACATCAGACTTTGCGGTGCGTCACTGTGGTATTAAAAGTGGTGCAGAGTTCGAACAGGGCTATAAACGATTTACCGCACACGTTCTTTAAAATCCGAATCCCTTTTGATGATACCCATAGTTCGGAGTCCATTGTCGTTCCGCAGACGCCATGCGGGTTTTTAATACCTTGTACAGGATGTCATCCGTGGGCGATAAGGGCTTTATTTTGTCGAGATCAAGTTTCGCCTTTCTGAAATATGTCTCAGCGCTCTCGTATCGCTAGTAGTTTCATCATAGACTGTTGCGAGTGCGTACTCCGCCTTTGCTCTGAAAAGAATTTGTTCAGGCTGGTTAAACGACTGTAGCTTGTTTACAGCGAGCACGAGCCCTGAAATATTGCCGCGCGGGTAGGTCTCTCGACTCGAGGCATATGCAGCAACAGTCTCGGCTTGCAGATTCAGAAATTGATTTGTAGCATGTTTCGAACTCGAAAATTTTTGCAATATAGCTTCCGCGTTTGTGTATCTGAATTCTTGAAGCGATAAACCTGCTGATATTAGTGCCGCCTTTTGAACGGCTTGGTTGTCTGTACTTGAACCTGCCTGCAACGCTTGAAGGCGGTTCATTGCATCATCAGCATACATTGAGACCACACCATCGTTGTAAGTATTGTAAGAAGCCTCAACTAGTTTAGTCAAAGTCCAGATATTGTTCTTTCCATTGTGCTTCTGGATGTGATTGAGGCGCTGCAACGCACCTAGTGCACTTTCCCAGTCGTTGCTATTGATGTAAGCTTCTGCCAGTTCCTTATAACTGATTTCAGATGCGGCGCTAAACATCGGACTCTGGAAAGTTCTTTTTGATAGCTCTGAAATCAGATTTTGTTCTTTCATCGAAAGCTGCGGCTTGATCTGAGAAGCTGCTTTCGGCGGTCTTGGATAGAGGAAGAGTTCATTAGTATCGATGCTTGACGAGTTATCGGTGACGGACGGAGGCGTCAACTTATTTGTACTCAAAGCCTGAATCTGTACACCTTCCGAGTGAATCGCTCTAGTAAGATCGTCCTCGGATATGTGCTTGATGTCGCTCAGTGGCACCGAATTTGGTGCTTGCTCAGATGACGGGAAAAGCTTCAACTTATCTGCAATAGGGAGAAGTAGCACAAGGGAAATCATTGTGAAAGCAATCGCTGCGCCAATCAAAACGCTTTTCCTGATTTTGCTCTCGACTTTGAAATCGTATGATGGTTCGTCTGGTTCCGGATGTGAATAAGCAGTTGAAGCGGGATAGGTTTTTTGTTTTCCTACAGAATACGGATTCCCCTCCGGCTCATGCTGTGGCTTTTTGTAGGATGATGCAGGAAATGAACTTGGTTTTGATGGAGTCGTCGCGCTTGTTTTTGATGGAGTAATCGAGCTTGGTTTCGACGAAGTCACCGAGCTTGGTTTCGATGTAGGAAAGGAGCTCGGTTTCGATGGTGGAAACGAACTTGCTTTGGGCTTTTTCGACTGCAACAGTAGCCGGAGGTCGTGTTGCAAACTCGCAACGGATTTGTATCGACGCTTCGGATCTTTTTCAAGACACTTCATTACGACGCGCTCTACGTCCTCAGGAATGTCGCAGTTGAACATCGCCCTGGAGAATGTGCGCGGTGGGTCGCACAAGTGTGCGAGTGCAAGTTGAATTCCCTTCTTCGATCCAAACGGTAGTTTTCCAGTTAGCGCTTGATAGAGGATGCAACCCAGTGAGTAAATATCCGAACGCTCATCTAGCTGCTGACCCTGACACTGTTCTGGCGGCATGTAGAGCGGATCTGCAAATTTGTAGGAAGTCGCAGTCAGATTTTGCGCTTCACGCCCAGCGACAGGGAGCGCCTTGGCTACTCCTATATCTGAGAGCTTCGCCTGGTTCTCCGTGGAGATGATCACGTTTTCTGGTTTAAGCCCACGATGAATGATTTCGTAGTTGTGCGCTTCGATCAGCCCAGAGCAAATTTCATCAGCGACTCGTAATGCGTCGGCGACGTCGAGAAATCCCTCACGTTGAATAACCGATGCAAGCGTGTGGTCTCCATGCTCTGATACCACATATGGTGTGCCATCAGGCAGCCTGCCAAAATCCAGAATCTCGATGATGTTTTTGTGCTGAAGTGCTGCAGCCTTTTCACACTCCTGTAAAAAACGTTTGCCGATGCGCGGATTCGCTGCGATATTGCGATCCATAATTTTTACGACAACTTCTTTATTGTTTTCGATTGATAGCGCCGTGTAAGTCTCGCCCAGTTGCCCGAATCCCAGTGGTGCGACGATTCTCCATTTGCCTGCAACGACTTCGGGAGGCGGTGACGGAGCCTTGCTCGCCGGTGCCTTCGCTGTCTGGAGCTGCTTGAAAGCTGCCTCTGCAGATTTCCTTTTCTCAGAGGACGGCACGGAAAATGATTGCATTGCCTTTCCGCTCTCCGAGAAATCCGGTTTTGCCATATCTCGAGTGCTGATTTTGGAGGGCAAAATTGGCGCGTCTGGTTTCGATGCTCCCGCTAAGCCAAATTTTGTCGCTTGATCTGCATGAAGGTCTGTTTGTGGAGCTGCATCCGCTTTGCCGCACTGACAAACCCATTTGTCTGCGAGAGCTTTATAGTTGTCTTCAAAAATCCAGCCGGTAATCGTGCCGGTTCTTTTCGTCTCAGCCACCGGCTGTCCGCAGGTGCCGCAGATCTCCTTGAGTTTCAGCTTGTTTTTCAACGCAAGTTCGTAATCTGACATGCGTCTGCGACCTCGGTTATTACACCGTGGTATACCCGCTGACGATGAAAACGAAAGTCTTCGCGGAGCTTTTTAAACTAAAGCTCGTCTCGCAGATTTAGACTTTTGCCGCGAACTGCTTCTTGTCGATTTTCCCAATGGCGGTTTTGGGTAGGATCGTCGATGAGGGCATGAACTCCCATTCCATCGGTCGCAGCTCCCGCTTTAAATTCTCTGCGCAGTAGGATTTAAGTTGCGCCGTTAGCTTTGCCCGAGCATCTTTTTTCTCTTCGTCTGAACCACCGAGTTGTTTGCTCAAGGCGTCATCAGTGATGACGATAACCGCTTTTACGATTTGTCCCAGTTTGCTGTTTGGCATTCCGAGCACAGCGACTTCTTTCACAAGGGGATCTTTGCGCAGCACATCTTCAACTTCCGATGGAAAAACTTTGTTGCCGGCGACGATGATCATCTCCTTTGTTCTGCCCGAGATGAAGACATAGCCGTCCTTCATGAACCCCATGTCGCCCGTGTGGTAGGCACCATTCTTTAAAACTTTGGCCGTGTTTTCTTTGTCATTCATGTATCCCATCATGAGCATCGGCCCGGAAATGCGAATTTCACCTGTATCGCCTTCCGGCAGTACTTCATCGTTTTCATTCACGATTTCAATGCGTGCTCTGTCGATGCTGCGACCTACGCTCTCTGATGGACCATTCAAATTCAGCGATACAATTTTGGATTCCGTCGAACCGTAGCCGTTGTTCAACATCTTTCCAAATTTTGCCTGGAACTCTTGAGAAAGCGAGGTCGGCAGTGGTGCCCCGCCAGACAAGAGAACTTCGGCATCGTCGAGTCCGACTGTTTTGGGGTCCATCTGTAGCATGTTCATGTACAACGTCGGCACGCCAACAAGAACTTGCGGCTTGTATTTTGGCAAGCAGATGAAGAACGATTTTGGTGATGATTGGTCTGTGAAAATGACGCACGCGCCCGTCAGGATGCAGACAAAAGTTACTTCAAGCCCGAAAACATGACTGAGCGGAAGCGGCAGCAATCCTTTTTTGCCAGGGCTCATATGAACCAGTTTGCCCCAGTCGTCGAGATTGTCAGCGAGCGATGCCAGATCGTGCACCGCACCTTTAGGTACACCTGTCGTGCCCGAAGTGAGGATGACCAGCGCTGGTTCCTTCGATTGCAGCGTATCGATCACGTTCGGCAACGGCTGCGAGTTCTCGTTCCCCTGCATCATGTCGAAAAGGGTTGCACCATTGGCGGTGACATCTTTCAACTTCTCCTGAAAATCAGGAAGTGCTTTGCTTGAAACAACCAGAGTTTTCACTGCAATCTGCTTGGCGACGTTAATCACCTCAGGAATTGTCATGCGAAAATCAACGGGGATAGCAATCGCACCGAGCCGCCAAACTGCGGCAATCGAAGCAGCAAACTCAGGACTGTTTGGCGCCGTCAGCATCACCTTATCAGCTTGTTTGACCCCACATTCAGCGAGCGCCTTATGAGCCGAGTCAACGAGCTTTTCGAATTGTTCGAAAGTAACCGTTCGATCCTTCTCCGGTCCAGCCTGAATGATTGCAGGCAAGTCTTTGATGTCAGGACGCGAGGATGCCGGATACAGAAGGTGTTTGAGCAATTCGTTGGTGTCCATGGTTCTCTCTTTTTGGTGGGCGCATCGCCTGTCAGATGAGGAAATTTTACGCTGTTTTCGAGAATGCAGGATTCTCGCTCCCACACCTATAGAATTGTATGGTTACCCATTGAACAGGTTCCCTCATTGACGCACATTGTTACGGGCGATGCAGTTCTCAAATTCGACGGTCTGGCTGTCATACCCCTTGGCGGGCAGAGCGAACTAGGTCAGGTGATGTGGGCGCTCGTTCACTCTGGAAAAATCCTATTGGTAGACGCAGGCTCCGCATATCCAGTCGAGGAGATGCCCGGTGTTGACTTGCTCTTTCCGAACACTAACTTTCTCAAGGCGAATGAAGAACACATTGTCGGACTTGTGCTGACCAATGCGCATGCCGAACACAGTGGTGCCGTTTCGTTCTTGTTGAACAACCTTGCCATCCCAACGATTATGGGACCGCGTTATGTTTCTACCTTCCTTGCTCAATGCTCGATTGATGCCAACAAAGCAACCGGCTTTCCCTGTCCGATTGTCGAAACGGTGGAGATCGGTGAAAGCTACGAGCTTGATCCGTTTGAAATCGAGTGGGTGCAAGTCAACGACGCTATCGCTGATGCATGTGCGCTGAAGATTGGAACCCCCAAGGGGACGGTCATCTACACGTCGAGCTTCAAGGTGGATCAAACTCCAGTCGATAATCGCTTGATGGATGTGCGAAAGTTGGCTGAAGCAGGTGACAACGGCGTTTTACTCTTGATCGGCGACTCATCTGGCGTTGAGATTGAAGGGTACACTCCGTCGGAAAAAGCTGTAATTCCAAATTTGAGAAAGGCGATTGAAAAGGCTCCTGGGCGAGCCATCGTCGTTATGCCTGGCACCAATACACATCGTTTGCAGATCCTTTTTGATATTGCGCAGCAAACCGGAAAGAAAGTGGCGCTGCTTGGAGAAACATTGACGAGAACCGCTGTGTCAGCGGCTATAACCGGCAATTTGATTTACGATAGAAGCATCGAAGCAAGTATCGAAGAGATCCAGAAACTACCTGACTCCGATATTTTGATTCTTGCTTCAGGTCAAGATGGAGACGCTATGGAAGCGATTCTCGACCTTGCATATACCTCTAATAAAGATTTGCTTTTGAAAGATGGTGACACTGTAATTTATAGCGCAGGTGTTGCGGCTGGACGTTCTCGTCAGATGGCGATGATTCTGGATAACTTGCTTGCGCTCGGTGTTCATGCGGTTTACGGAGCAAGAACCGGAGTGCATGTATCAAAACACGCGAGCCGTGAAGAGCTGAAATTTATGCTTTCGATCATCAATCCAAAGTATTTTGTTCCGGCATTGGGCGAAGGCAGGCACATCATGCACCACGCTCAGATGGCTATCGAATGGGGCATTCCGGCAGAGAGCATCTATCCACTTCGCAATGGAGATGTGCTGGAGATCGAGAATGGATCTGCCACCATAGTTGGTACCGTCGAAGCACAACCAGTTATGTTTAATCGCGAACAGAGTGAAAGCGTCAGCCAGTTCTCGGTGAGCGAAAGACGCTCGTTGAGCACCGAAGGCGTTGTCAGCGTCGGGCTTGTGGTAGATGGTGACATGCGGCTCGTGAGCGGTCCGACGATTGAAGTCGGGGCAGCGGGTTTTATGCAGTCATCAGAATGGGAGATGGTGCGACCCGAGATCGAGCAAGCGATCATCGATGCCGTGGCACGCATGCAAACTCCAGATCAAGTCGGAAACGAAGAACCGGTGCGCTTTGAGATGACCGCACTACGAGCCGCGGTGCGTGAAGTGACGACGAAAGCATTTCGCTCGAAGCTTCAGTCGAAACCGACTGTGCAAGTGATGATCCATGAGCTTTTGACGAAGTAGGCTTACCAGCCGCCTTCGATCACCAGTGCGTTCGCTTCAGTTAACGAAATAGTGCGCGGCGAACCTTCTTCGATCTCGATCGGCATGCTCCAGTAGTAAGTCAAACCCGCTGCTTTGTGAGTGCCCGTCAGCCACCACGTTCCGGGCAACATTTTCGCGGTTCCCCAGCGCACCTGATTATCACCGTACTTGCTGAATCGAACATCGACCGGAAACAATCCTTTGCGTAGTGCATCGTTTTCGATATCTACTCGCGTCTCTTCGTAATCGTTTTGCGCGCGCATGTAGCGTTGTTGACGGTCCTTCTCAGCTTTATTCGAGCGCTTACACTCAGCGACGACGTAAGGCATCAAATCGTCCGCCCAGACATATATTTCAGGCAGAACGTGCGGAAAATCCGTTCCAGCCTTTCGCATCGCAGCCTGGAAGGCGTATTGCCATCGCCAACCACCATATGGATACGCGCTTGACACATTGGTTCGGTTGACATAGCCCGTGTTGATGAGCATCGCCTTGATGTCTTTGGGGTCTTCAGCCAGACCTTTCACAGCGGTTTTGATCTTGGGCGGCTTCATCGGATAAGGATAAAACGTGAACGTGTTGCGCGAGTCGATATTGCGCGGAACGTTGATCGCAACCCGGCACTCAACTTTCGATTCAATCTCGGGCGCAATATTTTTTCGCTCTCCCGGCGGTAAAAAGTCGCTGGTCGAGAATCCATAGTCTGTGGATTTCTCGCGAACCCGCACTGGTGATGACTTTTCTTCATCATTTTTCAAATCATTGAACAGATTCGCGGAAGCTGTCTGCTGCGCCAGGACGCTGGAGTGGGTGCATCCGAGCAGCGACGCCAGGAGCACAAGCGAAATTCCGATTCTGATGATACGCATGAAGAAACCAAAAAGGCTGAGACGGACCGTGGCCAATCTTACGGCCTTTCTTGAAAACTCGCCCTAGATTCCGCTCATATGTTACGCCGCGCTGCCTCCCAGCCCGTTCCGTGAAATAATTCCAACTTTGCGGTATGGTTTTAATTGAAGGTTCTTTTCGCGTTATACGCGGGCGCTTTCAAGGTAAATACAGTTAGACCGCCCTTTATAAAGTCAAACAAATTGCCACCTCTATTAAACGGAAAGATTGAAGAGAACACTGGTCTTTATGGCGCTCTGACGCGCGTGAAAGACCTGGACATCACCTACGGAGTGCTGCGAGTAGCGGCTGATAACAGCATCGGGCTGGTCGGCATATCCTCCTGCAAAGAAATCGTGGGAGCCGTAATAAAGGATGAGAACGCGTCGAAGCTGCTGAACGCCGCCGCGGTCGATAAGATTTTGTCGCTGACACATGGGACGTTCGAGTTCTACGAGATTCCACAAAAGGAATTGCTTCGCCTTAATCAGAATCTGTCGCTAGACATATCCGACATTCTCGAACGTAGTCGTGAGCATGAAGCTGAGTCCAACGGGCACAGCAACGGACACGGCGTGGCTGAAGCCGAGTCTTACGAAGAGACGTCTGAAGTAGCTCCAGCGGAAGAAGCCTATCAACAGGCGGAAGAGGAAGCCGTCGAACAGTCTGACGAAGTCGCTGTTCCGACCGTCGAGCCCGAAAGCGTTGCGGAAGAAACCGCGAGCGATAGTTCATCAGAAGAGATTCCCGCCTACCTTGAAGAGACAGCCGACATTCCCGAGCGGGGCGTAACTTTCAAGAAGTCGGAAGAAATTCCGTCTGCTAGTGTGCTGGATTCCATTCAATCGCCCTCTAAAGGTTTGAACAAATCTGAGCTTGACTCGATTCCGACGCCCGGATCTGGGCTGAGTAAATCTGATCTCGATTCAATTCCAACGCCCGGATCTGGACTGAATAAATCTGATCTTGATTCAATTCCAACTCCCGGAGCTGGATTGAATAAGTCCGATCTCGATTCAATTCCAACGCCCGGATCTGGATTGAATAAGTCTGATCTTGATTCAATTCCAACACCTGGATCGGGATTGAAAAAATCCGACCTTGACTCGATTCCAACACCCGGTGCTGGATTGAAGAAATCAGATCTCGACTCGATTTCGACGCCAGGCGCAGGTGCGAACAAGTTTGATTTGGATGCCATTCCAACTCCGAAAGCAGGCGGAACTGGCGCTGGAAAACTGGAACTAGATTCGATACCAACTCCGAAGAGCGGGGCAACGAAAAACGAGGCAGAGAGTGCATCTAAGGCTGCCGCTTCAGGCTCTGCGACTGGCTCGTTACTGGCGAAATTCAAAGAGAAGAAACCATCCGAATCAGCAACTGGCATACCAGAGGCTGCAACACCCGTTGCTGAACCATCGACTGCGGAAGCTGCCAAACCATCTGATGACGATGAGGTGAATCGAAACGCAGCGGCAACCGTCGAACGTATCAAGAAATTCCGCAGACCAGATGCTGAATTGGAAGCTGAAGCAGAGAAGGCCCAGCGCAACAAATTCGCATCCAGAAAGTCACGACCAGAAGAAGAAGCTCCTGGAGACGCTCAGGCTGAAGCTTCGCGCATTAGACCAGCCGGCAAGCAACAGGCGACCACGCTGAAAGAACGTGCTAAACCCAAACCTGTGCCGATGGGCGTGAAAATTGGTATTGGCGCTGCAGTTGCAGTGATTGGAGTTGTAGCTGTTGCGCGCATTCCTGTGGCTAATTATCTGATTGGCAACGCGCAAGCGCAGATTGATAAGCACGATTTTTCTGGAGCATCATCAACTCTGGCTACAGCAACGATGATTGACCCGTGGAACGGAAAGGCGCACTTCCTCAAAGGTGAGCTTGCAAAAGCACAAAAGGACAATTCGAAGGCATTCGAAGAACTGGAACAGGCTGCTCAGTCGCAACCTGATGACCCCGAAACACTCAAGGCGTACGTGCTGGCAGCGAGAAAGGTTGGGCGTTTCGACCTGGTGAAAAGCGGCACCGAAAACCTGATGGCTCATGATTCGCTCTCCGCGTCAGACGGATATTGGCTGGGAATTTTGGCTCAATCGCACTTCAGTTTGGGCGAATATAAAGATGCGATTTCCATCTACAGCAAAGCTTTGCAGTCTGGTTTGAGAACTCCCTGGATCTACTCGGGACGAGCTTGGGCTGAGCTTTACGCTAATAACCCGAAAGCTGCGATCAAAGATTTCAATACTGCACTTGCGTTGCCGAAGGACAAATCTCAAGCTGATGCTCAAATCGGTAAAGGTCAAGCTCTGACGCAATTGAATGATCTAAATGGTGCGCTTGCTTGCTACAACGCTGCGCTAGAAATGGATAGCAAGATGACCTATGGATATTTGCGTCGCGCTGGACTTTACTTGCAAATGAATCAGCAAGATAAGGCAATGGCAGACTACGACCAGGCATTGCATATCGATCCCAAATTTGCCGAAGCAAGCGTTGGCAAAGCAAATGTTTACGCGAAACGCGGAAAGTTAGATCAAGCCTTGAAAGAATTGAAAAATGTCAAAGGCGTTGACTACGAGCGCGGTGCTTTGCTGATGCAATCAAATCAATTTGCTGCTGCCGCTGAAAGTTTTAAGAAGGGCTTGGAGGCTCATCAAACGAAAGATCCGGCCAAATATATGGATCTGGCGTATTGCTACAGCAAGATCAAAAAACACAAAGAGGCTCTTGAAGCTTGCCAACACGCAGTTGACCTGGCTCCAAAAAACTCTGAGTACATCGCTATGCACGGGCTGTACTTGAACAATATGGGACAGACTGTCTCTGCTCGTGCTGACTATGAAACGGCATTGAGACTCAATCCCAAGAATGCTGAAGCTCATTTGTGGAGAGGAATGTTGTCTGCTGGTGCTGGTGACATGATCAGTGCAAGGCAAGACTTCGAAGAAGCTGCGCATCTCAAACCATCTCTATCTGCTTCAATCGATGCTTTGAAAAAGAGCGATCGAAAATATCTTGCTGCATCAGCGGCTGCGAATGCTCCTCGTCAGCGCCGCGCGCTTCCTCTTATCGACGGCGACTACAAAACCCTTCTCATGACAGGCTACACGAAACTGAAGAATCATCAGCTCGATGGAGCGGTTCAGTATTTGGCGTCGGCACTGAACAAAGATCCAAACAGTTTGGAGGCTCGGCGTTATCTCGCTTATGCCTTCACCCTGCAAGGAAACTATGCCGATGCAGTCGAGCAGTACCGGAGCATCGTGGGCATGTCTGGGACGAATGTTACCGACCAACGCAACTATGCCGAAGTTTTGATGAAAGCGGACCATCCCGAAGACGCGAGTGCTGTTTACCTGAGCTTGCTCGTGAACAACGAACATGACACAGAGTCACGGTGCAAACTTGCCAATTGCTACTCGGCGATGGGCAAACTTCAGGAAGCTGTGGACGCATGCGAAAACGGAAAGAAGGTTGACCCGGCTGGTACTGCGGCATATACCACCATGATCTCTAAGCTGCAGCACCATCAGACCGCACAGCCCAAGACTCAGGCTCCGTCCACACAGGCACCGAGCGCGATACCATCAGGCTGAGCGCATTTTCAGACTTACATTTTTTATTAAACATTCGCCTCAGCTGTTACAATTTCGACTGGCGCGGGCATGTACATCTCATGTGAGTGTTTTTTTTGCGAGCGGGTTAAAGCGTGAATATTTTGATGCGAAAGCGTAGAAGGAAAGGACATACAGTCGCGGAACTTCCAGGCGCACTGATGATTTTACTACTTGGCTTTATGTTTCCATTAATTTGCTATGGAACATTTTTTTACCGCGTTTACATGTTCAACATGCAGGTGAAGACAGCGTGTCAGGTGGGAGCCGCCCAGCCTGACTTAGCTTCTGCTAAGACAGCTATAGCCAATTACATCGCGAAAACGAAGCTAGTTGGAATTAACCTGAGCATCCCGGCTGGCAACATCACAACTGTAACTCGTGCGACAAAATTCAATGTTCCGACTGGGCCATCGGCCGGCAATCAGACGTATGATGTGTACTACCTGCAGGTCAGCGGCGACGGACAGATCGACCCACTCCTTCCGATTCCGAATTTCTTTGGAAAATCGATTCCTGGAATGGCTGGACCTCTCCCCGTTAACATGACCACCCAGGTGTACTTCGAAAATCAGCAAGCTATCGTATCTGGTTCTTAGTAAATCCGCTGGAAACTCCGTCCGTACCGCCCTCAAATCTGGAGTAGGAAGATGAAATCGAGGAATTTGCGCTCGAAGAAAGGTATGTCGATGATCGTGCTGGTCACGTTTATCGCATTTTTCGTCGTGCTTCCTTTGTGCCTGGTAGGTTTCGAAATGGGACGCTACTACTTGCTACTCACGCAGGTGGAAAACGTCGCCGGTGCGTGCGCCTTATCCGGCACAGGAGCTATCGCGACCGTTGCAACAGGAACTGGGTCCCTTAGCGGATCAGCTTTGCAGGGACTGTATAACGGTTGCGCAAACGAAGCTATTTACTGTCTGCGTCTGAACAATATTCTCGGTAACGACATGATTAACAATGTCGAGACCGTAGACCCAAACCGTGACCCATCGCTGGGTCCGTTGAGTGCTCCATCTGACGGCAAAGCGAATATTGCTCTCAGTTTCATCAACCAGGACGGTTCATGGCACTCAGACTTGAAGACCTCGGGCGCTGTAAAGATGAAGGTGACCATCTCTTACAGTACACATCCTATATTCTCTACCCCAGGCATAATTCTCAGCCTGATGCCGATTGAAACAGCAACTGCCAGCTCGGTTGGTGGTTTGCCTCAGCTCGACGTGTTCCTCTGTTTTGACGTGTCCGGTTCGATGGACGACCAGACTCCCGTGGCTCTGGTCAACAGATATTGGGATATCAGCAAGAACTGCGTTGCTTACGATTTCTTGGCTAACTCGGGACCCGGTCAAACTCCGGACACCATCTACAACCAATGCAACTCGAGTGCAAAAGTTGAAGCAGGAACGACTGTTAACGCAGTTCCTCCTCAGAACCTGAGTTTCACTGATAACAGAACTTTCTTCAATCAGCAGATGCGTTGTAACACGCTCGGTGTGGGCAGCCCGCCCGAGGCAGGACAGACTCCCGGTGGCACCCTGGCAGGCATCCCGCCAGCTATCACTTATCCTACTTCACCACCTGGAACGGTTACAGCGGGTACTGCTGCTGTTCCCAACCAGACCTGGTTTGAGCCATATGGCACATCCTATCCGTCGTGGACCGATATGGTTGTGATCAAGAACACGTCTGGTACCGGAGCAAGCCCGCTGACATATGCCGGAACCTGGAAGTCCGACGCTGTTGTCGAACTTGAATGGGCCCGTGGAAACCTTGTAGACAAACCAACACTAACTTTGAGCCAAGGAGGCGCCGCTTCACTCGCTGCAAATACAACGTACGGACCGACCCTAACTTCATTAGCTGGCACTTCTCCATACAACAGCCCTGCTAAGTACTGGGAATTCGCCGCTGAAAACGCAACTCCAAGCTTCCAGGCTCTTCAAGCAGCTCAGAGTTTCGTAACTACAATGAACTTGTCCACAGATGCACGCTTTGGTCTAAGCACTTTCGCAACTGATGCGAGCAGCCCGACTATCAACACTTATCCTCAGGTAGCTGGTAGCCCAACTCAAACACTGATCTCTGAACAAAACAACACCATTCCTCCATACGTATACGGCGGAGTTCCTAATGGTGGTACGTATCCTCTACCTTTCGTTTCTCTGAGCGCAGGCTCACCTGGTTCATTCAATGCGGCATTCAAGGCTCTAGCCCCACCTGACGCAACTCTCAATCCGTACAATCCATTGTCTTCGACCAATACTCAACTGGTTCCTCTGGTATCAACACAGATCTACAATGCTTTGGACACTGCGATTAAGGACATGAACTCGAACGGAAGACCAACTGCCAAACATGCAATTGTACTGTTCACAGACGGTATCCCATCGACGAGTTTGAGTGCACAGAACAACACGTCAGACATCATCAACCTGGCTGCTACAACGGCGAAGACTTCTAAGATCCCTATCTACACGATTGGTCTGGCTCAGAACGCTGCTCTCGTTACCGATGAAAACAATTTGCTGGGTCCTGTAGCATCCAGCGCATACACTGGAGGCCAATATTTTGCAACCACTTCCGCAAAAGATTTGAACGCAGCGTTCCAATCCATCGCTCGAAGTTTGGTACTGCTGCAAGGTTATTAACGAGTTCATTTGTTAGCGAAGAGGTTTTAGCTCCATGAAACGTATTCAATCAGGGACAATCACGGTAGAGGTGGCCGCCACCTCCATCTTTGTCGCCGCATTCGGGGCGGTCGCGATAGACGTGGCGATTCCGCTGCTAGCTTATGTGAACGCCGACCAGGCTGCCAGAGACGCTGCCAGAGCCGCTGCATCTGCTCCGTATTACACAGATTCGTCAAACAATTGCGATATTACTGCCACCACGAATGCCGCGCAAGCAGCAGCTCAAGCGGCATTGACTGCTCATAATTCGACGAGTCTGTTCACCAGCGCGCCGACAGTGAAGGTGACTATCGTTAACCAGCTTTTGGACCAAACGGTCTTGAAGCAAGCATCGGCAGCACCGTACAACACGGTCACCGTGTCTGAGAAGATTCAGATACCTGTGCTCATCAACTTGTTCGGCGCAAGTCTGAATCAAGACACGATGACTTACACGAGAAGCTACATCTTCCCTGAGTTAGGTACGTCCTTCACGATTACTCCTACACCGACTCCGAGCTCGACACCACCTCCGGTACCAACACCGGCACCAACACCGGCACCAACACCGGCGCCGACACCGGCACCAACTCCAGCGCCGACACCGAAACCCACACCAGCACCAACACCAGCACCAACTCCGGCACCAACTCCAAAACCAACTCCAAAGCCAACTCCAGCACCAACTCCAACACCAACTCCAAAACCAACTCCAAAACCAACTCCAGCACCAACTCCAAAACCAACACCAGCACCAACACCAAAACCAACTCCAGCACCAACACCAAAACCAACTCCAGCACCGACACCAGCGCCAACACCAAAACCAACGCCAGCACCAACGCCAGCACCAACGCCGGCTCCAACACCTAAACCAACACCGGCACCAACACCGGCACCGACACCGGCGCCAACGCCAACGCCACCTTTTGGTGGAGGACCGCCTCCATAAGACGCGCAGTCAGCGCGGAGTTCGATTTCAGCGCAAATCAAGCAACTTGTTTTGCCCTAATTTGAAATCGTAAGAACGGACTAGAAAAATGAGTAAGTCCGGCATGAGGTGAACCCTTACGCCGGACTTTTTTTGTGTGATTTTCATTCGAAAATGTGGAGTAATTACTGTGTAGTCTCTGAAAGCATTAGAGGAAGAGAGATGATGGCGGAGCGTACAACTTTAGACCAGGGCTGGATCGAATGGACGCGTTTGAACATCAAACGTGATTGCGATAAAGAAGGCATCCTTGAGATTCTACTGGACGAAAATTTTGATGTTAAATCCATTCGCGAGGCTATGGGAGATGATTTTCCCGAGCACTCAGAGTTGCTAAAAAAACTGTTTGCTGAGCACAAAAATCTCCGGGCTGAGACTGCGAAGGAACTAAATCTTGAGCCAGCAGATAAGCGCGAGTCGGTAACTTTTGTCAAGCGCGCTCTGGCAAAGCTCAATCCACGCAATAGCGTGGTTGAACGGCGCAGTTATCTAGGCCGGGCAGAGTTTTTGGAGCAGTATTATGCGGCAAACAGACCAGTGATTCTCACGGGCTTGATGGACGATTGGCCCGCTCTAACGAAATGGACACCTGATTACTTGAAGAAGACTTGCGGCAGCATGTCAGTCGAAATTCAGTCTCGTCGCAATAGTACTCCGGATTTTGAAATCGTAGTGGATCCGCTTCGCCGCGAAGTTCATTTCGATGATTATGTCGATCTGGTCTACAAACCAGGTGAGACAAACGATTATTACATGACGGCGAGAAATGGATTCTTTCAACGCAAAGGTGCAAACAAGCTGCTTAACGACCTTGGTGGCTTTCCTGAATACTTAGATATGAATGCCGGCGGAGAGTGGATGTTCATGTGGTTTGGACCACAAGGAACAATAACCCCGTTGCATCATGACGAATTGAATATATTCCTTGCTCAAGTCGTCGGTCGTAAGCGCGTCAAGTTGATACCACCTGATGAACTCGATTTGGTTTACAATCACTTCGCCGTCTACAGTCAAGTCGATGCGGAAAACCCAGACTTCAAGCGGTTTCCAAAGTATAAGAATGCCACTGTTATGGAAGTCGACTTGCTTCCTGGCGAGGTTCTTTTTTTACCGGCGGGATGGTGGCACCATGTTCGTTCGCTTGACCCAAGTGTTTCTTTGTCTTATACGAATTTTGTTTTTCCGAATAATTACAACTGGGTTCATCCACATCCGAATGGTGGTGCGGCAAAATCTAACAACGGCTACGGCGATTCCAAGGCAGTGGCCGAATCAAAGCAAAGCACAAAGTCAGCAAGCGAATTGAAATCAGAAAGCAATTCCAAAACTGCAGCTGATTCAAAAGAAGAAGTTGTTAGAAAGATCGATCACCGTGCGTTGAATGACTTGCCTGCGAAACGTCTGAGGCACAAATATCACGCACAGCCTGTTGATACCAACGGGAAAGTACAGTTGTTGCTGATCGAGAATTTGTTGACTGATGAAGAGTGCGATGAATTTGCTAGTTTGCTGAACGATAAGAATATGCGTCCATCAACAGTCACCTCATATAAAGAGGGTTATCGAACCAGTTCATCAAGCGATTTTACTTTGGACGAATCCGAATTTGTTAGAAAAATAGATTTAAAACTTGCCACCGCTCTTGGTATCAATCTATCGCACACTGAGGGCGTTCAGGCCCAGAAGTATAAAGTCGGGCAAGAGTTTAAACCGCACACAGACTACTTTCAACCCGACACCGAAGAGTACGAGGATCATTGCCTCGACAGAGGCAATCGAACTTGGACCGTAATGGTGTATTTGCAAGATACCCCTAAGGGCGGTGGTACGAGATTCACCAAATTGAATCAAACTTTTTATCCTAAAAAGGGACGGGCACTTGCCTGGAACAACCTTACGAAAGACGGCTTGCCAAATGCAAACACAATGCATTGGGGAATGCCAGTTCAAGAAGGCGAGAAGCTAATTCTCACCAAGTGGTTTCGAGAGCGTGGTTCTGGTGAGATGTTCATCTAACGCTTTCGTCGTTTTTTGAGTTTCTTTTGTTTCGCTTTTGACTGTGAAATCGGCTTCTCGTCTCGTTGCGGTTTATCCGTCGATTCATTTTGCGTTTCTGCTGCGGCGCTACCGCTTGCTTCAGCAGGCGGATGCTTGTGCACGGGACAACCAGCCGCCTGCGTATTAACGTGTCCAGACGCTTGCCACCACGCACCGCCATCGAGAGTTTTCTGATGCTCATCGAAGTAGTTATCGTAAATGTCTTTGCCTTCCATGTACCTATTTTGAGGCGTCAAAATGTACTCGGAATTGCGATGAACAATTCGTTCCCTGAAAAAATTATTTGTTGTTTCAATTGCTTTCTTAAGTTCGACAGGGTCTGTGAGCGGTTCGATTTTGAATTCGTCAAGAAAATAGCGAGGGTACGGCAATATGCATCCGAGCGGTGTTCCCTTCTCAAAAAGGATGTCCATTTGAGGGCGTGTGATTTTGATGTTGAAAGTAAAATCTCGTCTTAAGTTGTCTGTTTCTACAATGGCATCCATCCACGTGCAGCCGTGTACGGGATAATTCGGTGGTGCTTTCACCATCATATTTACACCCTTGGGTGTACGAAAATGGTGTCTACACTGCACGGTGATTATGCCATGACCGAAGTGAGACGTAACGAACAAATCGTCACGCTCTGGTCTTTCGAGGGCGTGAATAGCTACGCCATCGGGCGCATTCGAACCGCTCCACCTGCAGACAAAAGAGTGTGTCGCTATAAGCAAAAATCCGTGCTGATTTCCGAAGACTATCGGCAAGCAGTTGTAGAAGTTTGACGAGAACCAGCTTCGTTTGCTTGTGCATTTTTCCAGGTACGTGTAATGCAAAAATTCCATTTGATCTGGAATTGCATAAATCGTATTTGGTGGCACAACTAAAGTATCCGGGATGTTCACCGGGGGCGTGAGTGATGGCGGTCGTTTCTGCTCACGTCTTTTCTGCTCGTCGTTCATTCTGCCTCAAAGAACTTTGAAGTTCGATGTGGGTTCGAAAGCGTATCCGTCTAAAGTTTTGAATTCAAAATTCAAGCTAAATTCTGTTGGAACAACAGAGACTGTAAATTCAAACTGCGCTAATTCAGGGTCGAGTGAAACTGCGATACCAAAATCGGAAGTTAGGTAGAGTTCGTTCAAGACGAGAGATTTAAGACCATTATCGTCGTGCAAATCGTATGTGATATTGCTTTTGTCGTGTCTGACTTTACCATCTGAAATTCGAACCGCACGAAAAATTTCCATAGCGTCTTCGTTCAGGGGCGGCTTTAAGATGGTCAATCGCGGCAATGTCAAATTGACCAGATAGGTGGGTTTTCTGCCAAACAGATAAAATCCATCCGCCACCATGCGTGCTTCATTTGTAGTGCTTGGAATCATAATGAAAAGCCATCCACGCCTGTGTTTTAGTGCAACGGTACTACATTTTTATTGAAACTGCAAATCAAGAACGGGTCAGAATCTGACTGATTTTTCTGAGGTCCGACGCGTCTAAAAAATTCAAATAGGCGATGATCATGGTGTATTCGAAGAGCGGAATGTTCATCGTCCAATCAATTCCGAGATGCATGACAAGTCCCGCTGCTAACACAATGTACCGAGTTTTTCTAAACCAAACAAGTGTCCAGAGAGACCCTTCAATAGCCAGGGTGGAGTATGTCAAAATTCGGCAGGTCCAGAGTTGATCGAATAAATATGGAGTCGAAAACTTTTGGAACTCCTGCAATCGCACAGCATAGTAGACAGCGGTGCCATCCCACCAGGTGTGCCCAACCGATTTTGCCAGAGAAGTTTGACAGTAAACCGCTGCGAGCTGTAGTTGAAGTAATCGCTGTGTCCAGCAATTGCATTTTATTTCCCACTGAGACTCGAGCGGGATGTGACGTTTATCAAACGAAAACATTTCTCCGCAGGGAGAGAAAATCAGCAGGAAATTAAAGATGCGCAGCAGTGTATCACCGCTGTGTAGAATCGCCGCATCACGATGATGGAATGACACCAGTGTCAAGAATAAAACAATCAAGCTAGCGCGCGTGATGAATCCTACCGTTACTGCGATTGCTGATATCACTAGAACGAGATATAGCGTCACCACTAGAGTCTCACTTTGTGGTGACATGAAAAGGATACTGAAACGAAGTCCCTTCTCGAATTGCTGAATCGTAGTTACCGAGACCATGCCCTTCGGTCCGAAATACGCGAGAAGATCCGGCAGCCAGAGTAAAGCTGAGATCAGCACCAGTGTGCCAAAACAAATTCTAAAAAGACATAGGGGCGCCGGTGATACTGGCTCGAACCAAAATTTATTCCAAAAGTCGACAATCAACTTCATCGCAAATCGTCCGGCTGCACATCATAAACGCATTTTGCAGGATTCAACGGATGCGCGTTCTGTTCGTTGTTCGGCAGTGTAATTTCAGTCCAATTCCAAACGAGCACCACTTTTGTGGGCGGATTCTTACTATCATTATGCAGGCGTGCTATGTACCGAGCGAAGTCCACTCTCAGAATTTCATAGCAGCTCGCATACAGATTTCCAAAACTGTGGTAGCGGGCTTTGACTAATAGTTCGATAAAGTTACTTTGATCAGGTTTGTCATACTGCCAGACTACTGTTTGCCCATTGCTTTTCGTTATGGTCGCAGTCATTGAGACATTATATTTCGGTGGATCCGGGGCAAATAATATAAAGTTCTGCCAGAGCCCGCAGTACAGAATGACAGGTCGAATCGGGTCGAATAAAGCGTTGCGTAATGGCGACGCCGGCAGCAATTGAAGCGCGGTTGTGAGAATGTAGACGATGATAAAGATGGACACGAGCCCGTTGCATTTCGGCATATAGTCAATATAGTTGCTTTTTTGCTCGGATGCGAAAGCCGCTTGTTCAGGACAAAGAATGGATAGCAATTGATGGAAGTTTCATTTCAGAATTTAAGCGACGATTCGGCTCAAGCAGATGTTGAGAAAAAGATCGAAAAGACTGTGAAGTTGGTTATCTGGGATCTGGATGACACCTTTTGGCAGGGAACTCTTTCTGAAGAGGCTATAGTTCCAAATTTCCACAATGTCGAGTTAGTTAAAACGCTAGCGGCCCGTGGAATTATTTCGTCCATTTGTTCGAAGAACGAGTCTCAAGCCGTCGAAGAGCAGCTTCGGAAACTCGATGTCTGGGATTATTTTGTGCTTCCAAGCATAAGTTTCCAGCCCAAAGGTATTAATATCGCAAGCATCATAAGTGCGTTGCAACTCCGAGCGGAAAATGTTGTTTTCATCGATGACAATCCATCCGTTCTTGCCGAGGCTGCCTTCCATTGTCCAGGACTTGTTTGTCTGGACAATCCGGCCTTATTGGCGGCGCAAATGAACTCACCTGTGCTACAGGGCAAGGCAGACGAGCAGCTCTCTCGGTTGAAACAATATCAGCAGCTAGCGCAGAAGTTTGAAAGTCGCAAAAACGCAGGAGTGAACGATGAAGACTTCTTGCGTCAGAGTGAAATCAAAGTAAACATCGATTTCGCAGTTGAAGAATATATGGATCGAATTCTTGAACTAATCAATCGTTCAAATCAGCTCAATTACACCAAGATTCGAGTGGAGACCGAAGAGCAAAAGGAGCATTTCGAGTACATGCTCAAATCGTTCGGCTTCATGGCCGGTGTCGTCAAAGTCTCCGATAAATACGCTGATTACGGTGTCGTCGGATTCTTTTTACGTCGAGCATTTCTGAGCGAACACCGGCTCGAACACTTTGTATTCTCGTGTCGAATAATGAACATGGGAGTCGAGCAGTACGTCTACGATTACTTAAATAGACCAGACGTTGAAGTTCAAGGCGACGTCGCGAATCCGATCATGAGCTTCGATAAAGTCGACTGGATAACTGAGGTTTCGAAGGACGAGGCGTTATTTAAGTTGCGAGATTTGCAACTTGTATTAATAGGTGGATGCGATTTACTTCAAGTTTCGACTTATTGTTCATGTCATTCGTCTGAGTTTACGAACCGCACTCAGAACGGAATCATGAAACGTTTGGACGATCCGTTTTTCATCCTTGGACATCCAGGTCGTGTACGAGCAAGTGAGCTAAGACCGCGTATCCCAGCTTGCACAGCCGATGAAATGGATCAATTGAATTCAGCGCTGAAAACAGCTGACGCGATTATCGTCTCGTTCTATCGAATGATGGAACCAAATTATTTTAAAGGCGCTGATAACCTGCCCTTCCGACTCGATCAAGATTCTTTAACAGAAATTTTGGCTGGTGAAGATGCGATATGGTTCGTTCGAAATTTTACGTTCGCGAATTATTCCCACGATGAGCTGAATGACTTGATTGCAATGAGTTTTGATCGATTGGCGGTTTCGACTAAGCGTGATGCAAAGATCGTTGTTCTCTTGGAAGATACTCGAAAACTAGAAGACAACCCGGAAGAATTCGCTCTCAAGAATTTATACAACGAATTCGTGATCAAGCAGTGTGCTCGCATCGAGAAATTGCGATTCTTGGATGTGAACCGCGCTGTTGATAAGAAATGGTTATTTGATGACGGATTCCATCTGGCACGGCAGGGATATCATCAGTTATCTAAAGCGATCATGAAAGTAATCGATTCTTGATAGACATTGCTTTTTTAGCTTTTTAGTTTTACTTCGGTCTAGCAATTGAGATTCTTACAATTGAGTCACCAGCTTGTGGTAACAGCGAGCGTATTCGAAGCATTTCTTTCAGGGCCCACTCGTTTGTTCGGTCAAGGGTGAACGTGCGCTGAAAGTAGTTGTGAGCCTGTTCAAGTTTGCCGAGTCTGTCTGATGATAGTGCCGCATGGTCCAATGCTGTGCGAACTTCCCCGTATTCTTTGATAATTCTCTCGCTCAGTTCCAAGCATTCCGCAAACTGTGCCAGTGCGTAATGCGTGCGAAGCATCACGTCATAAACGTCGAAGTCATTATTAATTATGAACACGTTCTTTTCGACTTTGGAAGCGCAATTCATCAGATCGTTGACGATATCTTTTTCCAATGATGAAAGATCATCTCTTTTGGGCTCTAACAGTGTGTTGAAAGCTTGAACGAATATGTGTGGTTCAAAATTGAAGTGCCTGACGACAGCCAAAAACTTTTTGGCAGCCGAATGAACTTCTTCGTTTTCTTCGATTTTCAAATTAGTACTCACCAGCTCTTCAACTTGATTGCCGGTATCGAAGGCGCGCTTCTTCTCGAACTGTTGTTTCCAGCAGTGTCCAGTATGCTGCAGTTCGTTCAGATGTGTATATGCAAACATTACTGCGTGGTCGGCATTGTCACCACTTTCGATAAAAGTTTGTCCGCCTTGCGAGCGTACATATCTTTCGACTGCATCAAAATTCACGTCACATGAAAATGAGCCGTGCCTGGAAAGTTCGTGAGCGTGAAATCCTTGAATCCGATGCGATTGCAAACTAGCAAAACCTTTGTCTGCAGCCAAGATTGCCATATTCCCATTGGAGATTTTAGTTAGATTTCTTAAAACGTTCAATGCTCCTGTTGGAAAAATCACGCTGGCTTGTTCAAGGTTTTTCTTGTAATGCGCTAGTATCGTATTTAGTGCTGGATCGTCATAATAATTGTCTGCTGCATCATAAAAACGCTCAGTCAATTCTATTTCTTCGATTTTTGCACGCTCTTTAAGCGAGGCTCGGCCTTCCTCGCGAAACGCTGTAAATTTAGTCTCTTTCAAAACTCCATGATCTAGTCTGAATGCGTCTTGCTTTATCGTACCGAAGACATGGTTAGCGATAACAATGAGTGGATTTTTTAAATTGTTTTTGTTTATGGAATCCGTCGATATTGCTAACCTAATCTCGTCGTCGGTATCCGGACGAAATGTTGCAAAATCAAGTATTCCGGCATCTTTGTGCGCTGTGAAATTCTTGTTTGCCAGATAGTTTCGAACGGTCCCGTTTGAAAATTCGCTCAAGACGTATTTGAGTTTTAGTTTTTTTAGGATATCAAAATCATCTCTGCTTTCCAGAAACTGGTTCAGAAATCGATAGGCGAAGCAGCCGCTTCCGCCACCAATTTCCAATATGTACAGCGGGCTATCTAAATCTAAAGTTGTTGCTGTGTCAATTAGAAAAGATTTGATCAATTCGAAATGTGATTCGACAAATGGCATTCTGCTTGTGATGCGAGAAGGCGCTCTTTCCCAGGCTTCGTCACTCTTTTGCTCGAAGTATTGCTCCTGCATTTCCCAGAGGACCGATTCAGATAGACGTTTGTCCACCTCCAAAATTTCTCGTTCATGACCGTTTTGGAAGCTCATGGTTGGAACAAATTGTGCGAGCTGGCGGCATGCAAAAAGTGTCTCTGGAGAAAATTTGTCGTGAGTTCTGTAGTTCCAAATGTTGCTCGCGATCATACCCAAACGATCGCTAAAAACCTGATGCCGACTGGGTTCATAGAGCGGCGTTTCGTACGGATGTTTGTCTGACCTTTGAAATGAGAATGATAAACTTACCCTCGGATTTTTCGCCCTTTTCGAGCTGCGACTGCCCCAGTGTAAAAGCGATTCTGTCCATGCGAGCACATCACCAGCATTTGCCGGAAGTGCTCTGATGTTTTGCAAATCACGTACGTCGCGTGAAAGTGTATCGCCTGGTTCGTAATTTTCGTCGCGGCTCCCCGGTAAAATGTAAATGCATCCGTTGTCTGGCGTGGCGTTTGTCAGTGCCACCCAAACGTTGAGCGTATTGGGTGTGCCATCTTCATTTAAGACTTTGAAACCGGGACGATCGCGATGCTGTCCCCAGCCTTTGCTGTCATCATCAGTTTCTATGTACCAGCACCATGTGCTCGTCAATTGCTTGTAACCAGGTCCTAATATTTTTTCGAATAAGGGTTTGAGTCTGTAAAACATCTCCCAGTATTCGTCGTAAACAATCGCGAAAGGTGTTGGCCATCCGGCGTTGAAAATGGTCTCGATGCACTTTGCTAGCTTGGCTGCCAGAGCGGGTTCGACTAACTGCTGAACTTGAAAGTATCCGTCGTAAAGTAGTGTTTCGCGTGCATCGTTTAGCACGTCCTCAGCAATCTCGTAAGGCTGAACAGAAAATGACTTATCATCGTCTGTTATATGCAGCTCCGGATTGAGTTTTCTCCAAAACTCTATGTCTTTTGCTTGTTCCAATCGCAAATGGAATTCGCTCATTCGTTTTTTCCTAGAATTACCGCCCACATTGCAACAACATACCCATTGTTGTCCAACGAGAACCCGTAAAAATGTTTGGGCAACTATGGTGGAAAATCAATCGTAACGAGCAATCTAGCGCACTGCCGCCCCATTTGGATCTAATGGAGTAAGCACACCGCCTTTTTCGAGATAAGCATGACGGTTTGGATAAAAGTGAATCAAGTCAATGTTATGTGAACCCTGATCTTCAGCAAAGATTGCTGGCGACTTATCGTCTGGCGGATTTGTAAAATCCACCTCCCAATATTTATCTTCTGGTACTTCTTCGCCTGCCTTCTCGATAAATATCAAGGCAGGTTTTTGGCACTGCTGCATCAGGGATTTGTAGAAAGCAGGATTATTAGAAACGTAGTGATTGCTGTACATCGCATCATTCTGAAGAAGGCGAAAAGTGCTCCCAGCAACCAACATGATCAAAATGAAAGCAGTGCTGCCTCTAGCCGATTCAGCCGGCATGCGTAACGACAACCATTTGGTAAACTGCTGCACTCCGACCCCAGTCAGAATGAGTAATGCAAGCACAGATTCGTAGATGAAACGAGGACCGAATTGAAAATACAAGTAACGGTTGAACATATCCAAAATAAAAATCGAAAACAGCATTGCCGCAAGCATCTTACAGTAGCGGTTTTTCAGAGGATTACAGAGCGCCAGTAACATAAACAGAGTGCTCGGTACCGCCCATTCAAACAGGCAATAGTTCATTGCCCACCACTGGATGTGCAATTTTGCCAGAGCGCCAGTTAGTCCGTATCCTGGTGATTGACCAAAATTCAGTCGCGTAGCACCATCATATGGCATCAAAAGTGCCTTTCCTGTGGTCTGCAAGTCATACCAGCCTTGAAAAATTAGACACAGCACTCCGCCTGCCGCCATAACTGCGAACAAAGGGGCAAAGCGATGAAAACCTTTCCAAACTAATCGGAGCGAATAAAGAATAAAAGGAAATGCGACTAGCACTGCCGTGAACGGGCGAGACAGGAAGACACATCCCAAACTCAAACCTGCACACAGCGCCCATCGAATGCGCGAAACATTTTTTGATCGAGATCTTTCCAGTGACCTGACAAAACAAAAAAAAACAGCGAAGTGAAAAGTAGAGCGCAGGTATGACTCATATATTCAGCCGACATGAAGAGCACCCATTGAGCGGAGAGCGTCAGCAGCGCTACCACGCGCGCAGTAGACTCGTCACATATATCGCGCGCTACAAGGTACATAATTAGTAAGGTGATTGCGCCTTCCAGCGGGTTTGCAGCCCACGGCGCGTGCAGCAAATGTCCCACAGCAATGAAAATTATCGGCAACGGCTGATATTGGGTATACCAGCGACCATTCGTTACTAGCTTCCACGATGAAGGAAAAAATTCATCAAGCGGATGAGCCGGCCAGGTCACCTGACCGTGCATCATAAATTTGGCTTGAATGTATTGCGCAATGGTGTCGCAAGTTACTGGTATGAAGGAAAAGCACTGCCAGGAAAAAAAGACAGTTATCAAAAGAAAGCATGCACAGACCGTGAGGATGAAGGGTTTTGAAGGTACTCGCTTACCCCACTGAAGAACATGATCTAAAAGGGCGAGGCGAGACTGGGCCCTGGGAGAGTTCAAAATACCTTGTACTAAAATTGCAAATCCTGCGAGCGCTATGGCATGCGTCGCGACTATGGAGATATTTGGGATAGTTGTTGTCCCCGGTTCTGCCGGTGCAAAAATTCCCGAGCATAACAACAATGCGGCTACAACATTTCTCCAATTCGTAAACTTCGCTTGAATCTGCCTCGCACCAATCCAGACGGACACGGAAAGAGAGGCGCTGATGATTGCCCACAACGCCCAACTGTCACCGAGGTGATAGAACAACAGTTGTCCAAATACCCATGAGGTCAAAAGCAGAAGTGCACCACATAAAGGTATTCCTATCTCCGTGAAATAATTTAGCAACTGTTTTTATCTCGCAAAGTTCAGGACTTTCTCGTATAGAGTTGCAGCTCAGAGCGCTGCACACCTTTTCTTGTACCACATGAAGCTAAAACTCCTGTATATATCTCTTGTAAAAACACCTTTCTTTCGAGACAAGCAGTTAAGCCGATCAAAACCTAGCGGGCAAAGCCTTATAATGGATTGACGACGTTTGACATGCAAGGTTTTCGTAACCGCTGACTTGCATGCCACCATATTTAGAGCGCTACTGGTGAAACGACTTGCATATCATTGACACAACTGGCTTCAGCTTGAGTTCGAGCACAAATATCTCAGTGTCACTGCTTATAATTCCATGCCTGTCCGCTTCTGCGACGGACGCCGATAAGGGATCGATTCGAATCCTGCGACGAATCCGCTCAACGAATGGATTCAACGAAGAAAAAAGCAACATCAAAGTTGATTTTGAAGATGGTGCTTTGCTGCTTACAGACATTCGACTTACGCCAAATTTCAGCGTACTTGTTAAAAGCGACAGAGATGATGTCCGCTTTGAACTTCTACCGAGCACTACTCGCAAAGATGAGTTTTCGCAGCTTTTAAAATTTGAAACTATAGATGGTATCAGCTTCATCCCAACGTGCATGTACCGAATCAAATGAACCCAGACGACAGCAACAAAAACGAAAAAGACAATGTACGGAAGCCACCTTTCGTTCCGCCTGAACCGCTTCCAGACACGCTTGTAGTGCCGCCGGATACAATTTATACAATTCCTGACCAACTTGAGTTTGCGAATCCCAGCTACATCGAGAAGTGCTCGAACAAACGTGATTGGTTCACGAATTACTTCTACAACTGTTTACCTATCGTCTTTGGAAATCAGCACGGATTCGTTATTCGTTCCACCAATGAACTCGTCGTTCGATGGGATGGCACGGTCGATCCCAGCAGCGTCGCGGTCCATAAGATTGACGAAACGCGACGGGACGATTTGCTCGTTCAATCTCACTTCGGACACGGCATAGTCACGGTGCAGGCGCGGGTGTATTTCAAGACCCCGCGAGGCGTCAACATGATGGTCAAAGCGCCACCAAATTACCCAGTTGATGGACTTTCCTGGATGGATGCAGTCGTCGAGACCGACAATCTACGCCGGGATTTTACTTTCAACATCAAAATCACACGTCCGCATCTGGATATATACATCGAAAAGGGCACGCCGCTTGGCTGTGTCGTTCCTTATCCGCGATTCTTTCTGGACAAGTTCAAAATGGAGCCTCTGCGCGATGATAATGAGCTCGATAAGGCAATCAAGACAGCCAGCTACTATGGCATCGAGCGTCAGCACCATGACGCCGACAAGCCCCGACTTCGGTACATGGAAGGTAAGGATATCTACGGCGACTTCTATCAAGAACATCAGAAGTCTCTGGATGGCGGAGAGTGGTGGAATTCGGCTGATGCGAAAGTAGTTCGTCGAGACGCGGCCCGCTGTCCTGTTCCGCACCATCAGACTGATGCTCAGTCTCCGGACAGTTCAAGCTCGGATGGCAAGGAAAAAAACGATTCAAATACAGACTAACCAACCAGTTGGTCGATAATTTAATATAACCTGAAAGGCTTGTCAGGGAAGTGTTTGAAGATTTTTGAAGGGTTTGGTAATTTAAACATTGGGAGCCTTTTTAGGAGGCTCGCGTCGTTAGGTTTGTAAGGCGGTTAGATAAGGACATTTATCATGAGTAACAAACTATTAGCTGGACTACTTGTGGGAGCCACATTCCTGGCTACCAGTTTGAACGCTCCAGTCGAAGCTAGAAACAACAACTACCAGAACATGTTGAATGCGGAAGCGATGCAGATGTATCAACAAAATCTGATGAATCAACAATACGGTTACGGTAGCTACGGTTACGGCTTGCCTCCAGGCATCAGTCCTAACGATCCATTGGCTTTTCAGAAAGCTCAGTATTATCAATGGCTTTCAACCCAGGGCGGTAATGCAGGTTATTCTCACCAGGGGTTCATCAACTCACCATATTATTCCAATAGATTCAACCCTCAATGGGGCGGTTGGAATGGTCACTACGGATGGAGAAAGCACTAATCAGCGCATCTGAGCGTAGACGATAGATAAATTTACAGCACCGATGCATGAGCGTCGGTGCTGTTTTCTTGTGCGCGCTATTTCTCTTATTGATGCTTCTCCTGCACCACATTCGATACTAGATAATTTCGAAGTTAAGACCAAATTTCCATTGAGTTTAGAAATTTGTTTGCCTGTGCGCTGAATACTCGTTTTTTGTCTCCGACAACAGCAACTGCGTAGATGCGCTTATTTTGTTGGTCCAGGTAAAATTTCATCCGAAACGCATTGCCGGTGTCTGTGAATTGTCCTTCGATGATGCGCCCAGGATATCTGCCTCCACCAACACTGACAGGCGCTTTCAGTGTTGCAGTCGCATGACACTTGCTAAGTATTCCCTCGCATTTGCTTTCAAGAAAATTCTGCACTGTTGTCGGGTCGTAAATTATCGCGCTATTCTCACCGACTGTTGGAATGTTTCCGTTAACGACTGAAGATGCGACGACCGCGTAATTCTTTCGCCCGTTAGACATCGGTGTAACAGTGTCCATCGGAGTTGGATAAGATGTCGCGTAATAGGCCACCTCTTTGTCGGCTACGAAGTATTGAGGACAAGGCAATGGACTTTGTCGCGTGTATTGCATCAACTCGGAAAGTTCGTCTGGTTTGCTCGCGGTAGGAAACGAAATTTTGTATGCACTCTTAGGTGGTGCAAAAGGTGTTAACGCTCTCTTCTCAAGCGACTCGGGATTTCCCAAATTCGCAAAGAACGAATATGTCTTTGCCGGATTGGTCAGGACCGTGTAGACGAATCCGGCAACAACGAGGGCCAGGCAGAAAAATAGAAGCGAAACAACTAAACGCAATTGTCTTCTAGCACCGGAGAATCTGTAGTACGTAGTGGCTCTATGCCCTGCCGAACGGCTGCTGTATCGCTCTAGGTCATTGGTTTTCGCGGGGAGGATTTGCGTCAGTGCGAAGCGAGTCTAGCCGCTGAATCTCTTCATTACAGATCTATTACGGCGCTGAGTCTCTGCATATTGAACGGCTATAGTGGAATCAAGAAAGAAGAAAATAAAAGAACCAGAAGAAGAAAACAAGAGAAGAAAACGATGAACGTCATACAAACAAACTCAATCTGCATAAATCAGACTGAAAAACGCATCGATCAGATGTTTCCGACGTAAACTAGTCGCTGTTAGCCGAAAGTTCAAAAGTAAGTATCCAAATTATTTCAAGGAGTAAGAGCAATGAGATTGCTTAATGGTCTTGTTGTATTGATGTGTGCTGTTTCGTTGAGCGCGTGTACCGTGATTGAACCTGGTCAACGTGGTGTCAAAGTTTCGTTGGGACAAATGGACCGCAATCTGCTCACATCCGGAATGCAGTTTTATAACCCCGTGACGGATCGCATCACCGAATATTCAGTCAAGCAAGATACGAAAGATGGACAAGCAGATCCGTTGACTGCCGACCAGCAGCCAATCAATATCAGCTACAAGGTTTTGTATAGAATTCCAGAAGG
Source organism: Drouetiella sp. (assembly GCA_036702965.1). Taxonomy (GTDB): domain Bacteria; phylum Cyanobacteriota; class Vampirovibrionia; order Obscuribacterales; family Obscuribacteraceae; genus PALSA-1081. The sequence continues at coordinate 35,914 of DATNPZ010000004.1, read as the reverse complement.
ACAGGTTTTGGTATTGTATGAAAAGTACGCTGGAGATCCGTTTGACCGACTGGTAGCACCACAAGTTCAAGAGGCGTTTCGACAAGTGGTATCACAATACAAAGCTGATGCCGCAACGAAAAATGTCAATGTGATCAAAAATCAGGTGTTAGCCATGGTGCGAGAAAACGTGAAGGGATTGGTGGAAGTGAATGATATTCCGATCACTCATGTTGGATTGCCGGAAATTTTGCAGCAAGCGATTGCCCAGAAGCAGGTGATGGAGCAGCAAGCGCTACAAAAATCTTATGAGTTGGATAAAGCCAAGAAAGAAGCTGAAATCACAGTAGCGAACGCGCAGGCACAAGCTAAGTCGATTCAACTGCAAAGTGAAGCGCTTTCGAAATCGCCAACTCTGATCGAGTATGAACGTGTAAAAAAGTGGGATGGCGTCTTGCCTGTAACCATGATGGTAAGTGGTGGCGCATCTGGTGGCTTCGGTTCGATGTTGCAACTGCAGACTGCTGTGCCAAAGCCATCTGCCAAACAGTAATCTCGAAAAAAGAGAGGGACTAAAATGATCGCTGTCGAAGTAATTGTCGCACTTATGGTAGTCGCGGTAATCATTGTCGGTATCGTCAAAGTCGCAGGACCAATTGCCGATGCGTTCTCGGATCGTTTAAAGCTCAAATTCCAAGAACTGGGACCAGAGCAAGAGCGCCAATTCCGTCAACGCATCGATGCCCTGGAAGAGCAGGTTAGAGACTTACGAACGCAAGTGTCTGACCTGCAAGCTTCGGTCAAGTTTAAAAGCGATCTTGAAACTGACGACTCGAGCAATCGCATCAAACTCAATCAGTCAGTCAAGGAGCCGAAGCGCTAAGGACCAGTCAGTCCTTGAGTGCAGGCTTTGAGGGCGATTCTTCCGGCACGATATTGCCGCGCACTTTGAGATCCGCATTTGTCGGCTTTTCTGCTGTTGGCACTTTCACGATTCGGCTTATAGTTTTTCCTGGTGTTGAATGAGCATCCAAGATCATTCGCTCTGGTGTTGCTACAAGTTCGTTGGGTTCGGATTGCTTGGGAACAGCCGGTGACGCAGCGACCCCGTAATTTCTCGTGTAGTAGTCCGAACCCTCGGCTTGCAGTTTCGGCTGTGTGTTCAGTGACCCTCTTGATGGAGTTGAGAGAACAAATTTTTGTTCGTTCTCGAACAACTGCTTTTTCTCAATGTAGTCTTTCAATTCTGGATGTTGACGTTTCAACGTTTCAATCTCATCTTTCCAGGCATAGGCGGTGCGCTTCAAATCCTCCTCCGTTTGCATTACTTCCGGGGTTTGTGGTCGAGATTTCATCGCTTCAGCGCTCGATTCATTCATTTTGATTCGCTTAGTCAGCTCCTCATAATAGGGCAAGATCGAACTGATACTACCGTAAGCATGTTTGCGTTCATCTCCCGCGACGCCACCAACATTTTCACGCTGCCGCTCTTCGCGGTCTATCATTGCTTGCGTTGCGCTATCGATGGGTTGCCCACCAAATGGATTTACATTTTTGTTGCCGGTTGTGTTGTTCAGTTTTGCGTCGATTGCGGAGATTGCTTGTGCGCAATCCGCAGCTATGGATGGGTTAGAGCTGGATGCTTTAGCTTGCAGATAGGCAGCGCGTGCCTCTGCAAAGCGGTTCATTTTTACTAGTGAGTTGCCGTTATAATATCCCGCAATTGCCTTATCTTCTGGCGATTGAGCAATTTTGACGATGTACTGAGCGTATCTCGCGCACCAGTCATACCGCCCTGTGTTGAAGGCTTGCACCATCTGCGCTTTGTACGATTTGACTTGCTCTGTGGAATTGCTCGTTGTGTCAGCACGGCATGGTGAGATGAAAATGGCGTAAAGCAACCCTGCCATTACAGGTAGTGCAAAAAATTTTTTTCTTGCGCTCACGGTCGATTACCTTGTGCTTCCTAAAGGTCCGGGGCATTCATGACTGCTTGAATTATTCCCTTCTCTGGACTTCATGAATCTGGCTCCAATCCCTTGGACGGGCACCTGAAGCTTTGCACGCTTCCCTCTGGTCACGTTTTATTCATCGTACTACTTTTGCTGCTGGTAAGAGTGTGCCGAGAGCAACGCGTGTGGCGTGAGCAAAGCATGTGTCGTCTTAACGCGACGTCGTAGCGTCAGTTAAGTTTAGCCTTGTATGTGAGCGCAACGAACGTGCTCGCCGCTACGATAGCGTGCATGAGCACCAAAACCATTTGTGCTGATGGTGTCACTCCGGTGAATCGCATCGATTGTGTGAACGATAGGCGAAGCGGCAAAAGTAGCGAAAGTGCGAATGCAAACAACGTGATGAAAAAGAATGTGCGATCCGGGTCAACCGTATTAAAGTGTCGGACCGTAGCATAAATTATTGCGGCAGCGATTGGACCAACAACGGCACCGGAAAGAATCGGCAGTGCCGTAAACGGTGGGAAACTGCTTGGAACGCCAGTTAATTGCACTGATGCGCGCGCGATAGGATAAGCTATTCCGAAGGCGATAGCGCAACCAGTTAGAGTCTTCAATATCAAAATCATTTTCGTTTCTTTCGCTCCTGATTATCTTTCACGAGTCGTGCAAATGCAGTCATCGCACGCTGGTCTGCTGCCGGATCTTTGTGGAATCGCAAACTGACGTGATGAGACAAATAGATTCCGTAAAGCTCGAATAAAAACTGTTCTTTGTCCGTGTCCGCTGCTAACTCGCCGGTGTTGATGGCGTCATCGCAAAGATTCAAGAGGATCTGATGCCATTGAATTGAGCTGTTTTGCAAGGCTCTGCGAGTTGGATTATTTTCTTCTGCGTCATCGAACTCAAACATTCCCGCCGCAATTGCACATCCGCCTTTCAGCCCTGCTTTGGTCGTCCACCCAATCCATCCTTCGAAAAAGTTCGACAGTCTTGTCAGTCCCTTTGGCATTTGGAGTGCTTTCGCTATAAAGGGTGCACCTTTCAACTCCACCTCTTTTAGGAGCTGGTCTTCGAGTTCCGTTTTGGACTTAAAGTGAGCGAAAAGACCGCTTTTTGAGAGGTTCGACCGTGCGGCGAGCGATCCCAGTGTCAAGCCCGAAAAGCCTTGTTCTCCAAGCAGATCCAGCGCTTCATCAAAGATTTTTTGTTTGGTGTGTTTTGGCATTTAAGAATTTTAGCACGACCGGTCGTGTTATTTGTGAAATCCAGAAAAGTGTTAAATTTGAGGTGTGGAATCCGCGCGAAAAAAGTTTTGAATAAAGACCTCAGTTTTTCAATCCAGTCGCTTTTGTGTCTGTTGTGCATAAACGCAAGTGGCACCGCCGTCGGTGCGCAGCCGTCAAACGTAGGGAAAATACATGCGCGTCCAATCTCAGTTGCGGAACAGCAACGACTGAATCTTATTCTCGTAAACCTAATTACGACGGATGCCCGCGCCGCGTGGACAAAATGTCATGTAAGACCGACTGGAAAAGTGTTGACGACAAAAACATCGCTAACTCTGGATTCCTTTGGTCGAATAACGCAATTTAAAATTGTATCCCCTAGCGGTTATCCGCCAGAGGACGAAGCGGTTAAGAAGGTCGTAACTACTTTGAAGTTTCCTGCGTTACCAACTACGATTCCAGCAATTAAATTATTCTGGACATTCATGTCAGATGGGTCGATGAACATGCTGGATAATTCGCAGTCAGCAGAAGCTGATGCCTACAACAAAGAGCACCTTGGTAGAGTCATGGGACCATCGTTAGGTGACATCGATTCTATAAGTCATTGATAAACGCGCTTTTTGATTGAAATCAAGACTAAGGCTTTGCGGGATTGCTCGGAATCAACTGTCCATGCACTTTGAGGTCCGAGTTTGGTTGTGGCTTTTGCTCCGGTATTTGTTCGCGTGTGATGCGGGTGATCGTTTTACCCGTTCGGCTATGTGAGTCGACGATCAATTTATCCTGTGCTGCTATCAGTTCATCTTCTTCGTTTCGCGGTTGTGATTTCTTCAGGTCTGCATAGTTTCTTATGTACAGGTTTGTGCCGATTGGGTTGATCTTAGGTGAGAGTCCGGTGCTGGATTGACTATTTTGCACTTCGTTTTGAAGCGCCTGCACTTGTTGGTTGAAAGCTCGTTGTTCCAATAGACTTTTAAGATACGCGATTTTCTGATTGTAATAGGATTCAGTTCTACTAACATCTCGCTGTCTGGAAATTCCGGGGTCCGACGTTGAACTGTAATAGTTGGTGACTTGTATTTCGCGCTCCCTTTCCGTTTTCTCAATTGCTTGTTGAATCTCTTGCGGCGTCGATTTTTCGAAGTTTGCGTCGAAACCGTATGGTGAGTCAGAGAGTTGCTTCGAGTCGCCCAGGCTTTTCGCCTGCGTCTCAATGTCGGTGATGGCGACATCTACTTTTGTTTTTGGTCTGGTCCATGCTGCGATTGCTTGAGTGCAATATTCTCGTAGTTTCGGGTCTTTGGTTAGTCCAAGAGCAATGCGGTACTCGTCCAGCGCCTCTTCTTTCTTGCCGGACATGCTCAGTGCATTGGCTTTCGTATAGTGAGTCATTGGGTCCAAGATCGGAGCGTTTCGAAGTTGCGTCGAATATCCTGTGCTCCCATGCTGTGGCTGCGCAGACCAGCCGAAAGTTTTGGTAACGCCCGTCGCGGCATTGCGCGCGTAGTAAGAGTGTGCTGCATTGACGGAAAATAGTTGGAGAGCGCACAAAACAACTATTTGTAGTTGCATTCGTCGTTGCTTGATTTGCGACATCACAGGCTCTCTCGATCTTTCCCGTGGATCTCTCGACGACCCGTTTGCTTTGATGTTCCGCCAAAATGTTTGGTCTTGGTTACCTTCTTTTCCATTGCGACTTTTTTAAGAACAGTGCAAGATAGTGTGTGGTGTCCCTTCAAAAATTTGCGTGCGCGTCTTTGGCGCGGATTTTTGTGCAGTAATGGCCCGAATACTTGAATAAATAGAATCCCGGTAACCCAGTCGATATCCCGTTCTTTGAGGTTTTTCGATGAAGTTCAAACGATTTGCTTTGACTCTGGCTTCTTCTATGTTGTTAGCATTCCAGGGACAGCTAAGTTTTGCTGCTCCTCAAAATGAACCATCGATCTCTGGTGGGTTCATTCAATTTGATGGAACGACTAAAAACGTATCGAAAGAATCCTGGCAAAAGCTTCTGCAGCAGTGCAAATCCGCAGGAATCAATAAATTGATTTTGCAGTACTGCTCGCATACCAATGAAAACGCAGACCCGCCGATGTATTTCGATAAAGAGATCGATAACATCACTGCGGTTGCTGAAGAACTTCATATGGATGTATATATCGGCTTAGCATACGCCAACGAATGGTTTGCGATTGAGAACGAATTAGATTCAGCATCGGGACCGAAAGTGCCAATTGCGAGAGCCAATTTCGCCATCAATAGTCCTTGGGTTGTCACTACGACAGCTTCTGCGCAGCGGATACATGATAAGTACAAGGGATTGAGCTGTTTCAAAGGTTATTACATTCCACAAGAATTAGACGATCGAGTTCATCAAGATGACAACCAAGAAGAATTCATTTCTGTGTTCAAAACTATTTCGCAAAAATGCAAAGAGTTAGATCCAGATAAAGACGTTCTGGTCTCTGTATTTTGTTCAGAAATTTCGCGAGCGTCCGAAGCTAAGACAGAGAATTTCTACTCGCGATTCTTGAAGGAGACAAAGATTCCAATTCTGCTGGTGCAAGATAGCGTTGGCAAAATGGGATGGAAGACCGCGGATTTGAGTGATAACCTCTCGACTTTCTTTAATCCGTTCATCAAAGCTGGTGCAAGTTCAGGAGCAAAAATTTGGGCCGACGTCGAGTGTTTTCAAAATCCAAAAGCGCCGGTGCCATGTGACAGCAAGCGATTGAATGAACAGTTGAAGATTGAATCGAAAGACCTTCAGGTCGACAAGCTGGTCGTATTTGATCTCAATCACTATTTAGATCCAATCGATTCAACTTCGCAAACGAAATTACTGGACAGCATTGTCAGTCTGAAACCTGCTCAATAATTTCTCTCAGGATTAAAAAGGCACCAGCCACTGCGGATGGTGCTTTTCTCTTTAGTGGTTATTCCGAACTATCTCGAACAGGAAGCACTTGGAGTGGTCAAATCGAATGGAACGGTTTGTCCGTTCACATCGAGTCGATAAATCTGTTCCGAGTATTGCGTTCTACCGCCCGCATCTGCGCATGAAAGCTCTACATCAACGCTGGTCAAAACGGCCCCCGTCCCAATTGCTTCATTGCAATCACAGATCGAATCTTGTGTGATACGCACATGAGTCACACCATTGGGCAAAACTTCTGCAATGTTTCTTGCGCAGTCGTAGCCTCGTGTGTGGAGCGCAGTTGGATTCGAGGAGTTGGGATAAGTGAAGCTGATACGTGTGATCATCGAGGCTGGGAGCAGAGATGCTGAGCACGCTCCGGTGAAGTATACGTCAGCTTGAGTGAAGTGTATGTTTGGAAAACTGGCAGTTCCTCTAACAACAGCGGTGCCTTTTCCAACTAACTGTAATGCGGTCTGGTGCAACGAAGGAACGTTGACGAATTTTGCGCTACCGGAGTCTCCGCTGAGGAAGCATTGGGCAGACAAATCGTTAATCAGATAATCCTTGGGATGAGACCAAGCAGGCAATTGAGCAACGGCCAAAAGGGATAAGGCAAGTAGCAGCGACTTGCCTGAAAGGAAATTTTGCGACATGCGAACTCCTAAACTTCAAGCTAAACTGAGACTCCGGTGCAACCTGATACCGCAACGAAGTATGACACACTGCGCCCAGCCTGTGTCTAATTGTTGAGCTTTCTGAGAATCAATTCAACGGACACGCGAATCCGACTGTGAAAAAAACAGCTCGATGTTAGTCATGCAACTTAAATTCGACGTGCGATTATATTCGACATGCAATTACAACCGATGTGCAATCAAATCCGACGTGCAAGTAAATCCGACGTGCAAGTAAATCCGGCGTCCAATTAAATCCGGTGTGCATGTTAATCCGCCGTGCGCAATTGAATCCGAATTGCGCTGACAAACTAATCCAGCGGCTTGTAGTCGGCTGGCAACCCAGCGTTGTACAACTTCTCGAATTGATCCTTCAATTCGCCCTCGTCTTTCTTCGGAGTCGAGCCGGAAAGTAGTTCAACGAGACGAGCCCATTTCAACGACTTGAAGACGTCGATGTCTGGTCGCTCTCCGCGCGTTCCACGTTCAGATTCCATGACACGAATGACACGGTTTGCAGGTAGGTCATAGAATGCATCTACACATGCGCCTTCAAAGTGATTGTCTTTTCCAGATTGCATGATTTCGCTGACCTTATCGATCGGCATGCGATTACGATAGTGTCTCACTGAAGTGAGCGCGTCGAACACGTCGGCGACAGCGATGATGCGCGAGAGGAAAGGAATATCATCGCCTTTCAATCCGCGATAATAACCGGTTCCGTCAATCTTTTCGTGGTGGCATGAGGCAACAAACGGCACCGATGCCAATCTGCGGGTGAACGGAAGATTGGACAGCAACTCGTATGTGATATTCGCATGTTGTTGAACAAGCGCATATTCTTCAGGAGTCAGTCGTCCATTTTTCCAAAGAACCGCTTCAGGCACGCCGATCTTGCCGTAGTCATGCATCATTGCTGAATAACGCAATACGTCGATGTCGTCTTCGGCAATGTTCATGCCCTGCCCAACTAACATACTGTAGTTGGTGACACGCACGGAGTGACCCGCTGTGAGCGGATCGCGACGGTCAATCGTTTGAGCAAGCGTTTCGAGAGTCTTATCGACGAACCTTTCGATTTCGTGATAAGCCTGCGCCTGTTCAATCAATCCCGCTGCAACTGCAGCCAAGCCAGCCAACCAATCTTCGTCTTCGTTGGTGAACGGTCCACCAACTTTATTCAAAACTTGAAACACGCCGATGATTTCGCCACTGCGATTAGTCATCGGAACGCACAGCACGCTCTGAGTGTGATAACCAGTTGATTTATCCACTTCTTTGTCGAAACGTGGATCATCATAAGCATCTGGAATGTTGATCACTTGCGCAGTGCGAGCACATTCGCTGACGATGCTCGTGCCGTTCAACGGAATGCGAATCATGCGATGACCAACGAGTCCTTGTGCGACTTGCGTCCACAATTCTTGTTTCGATTCTTCCAAAACAAACACACTGCATCGATCGCATTTGAGCATCATCTGCGTTTCACGTGTGATCACATTGAGCAGCGAATCCAGTCGACGCTCTGTCGCCATCGCTTTCACTACGCGATAGAGACCGCTGAGTGGTCGCAGTCTATCCAACTCTTCTTGCAATCGCAGCGATTTGATTTCGCGCTCGATCAATTGCACTTCGCGATTGTTCAAATCAGTTTCGATTTTCTTCAGCTCACCGAGCGCTTCTTCGGGAGTCTTGCCTTCGAGTGCCGCCGAGTTGCAGGCAGTTGCGCATTCATCTGCCGTTTCAGTCGAACTGCCTTTAGTTCCTTTGACGTATTTAGGTCGACTGGAATCTTTGCTCGAAGTCATGTGTATGCGTTCTCCCTTTTAGAAGAGCCAACTCGCTGTGATGCTTGACAATACCATGCCTATATACCCAAAGGTACATGCATCCCTTGCCAATGTTTACTCATTCTTTCAAGAAAGCGTCAAATTGCAAGCCTTACTCATCCATAATTTGTGGATAAGGCGGCGGCGCAAGGTGTCTCCAGAACAATAGACATGCTCGACCGACCACACGCTTTTGGTCCAAGAAGCCCCACACGTGGCTGTCTTCGCTGTTATTGCGGTTGTCGCCCATCATGAAAAGTTGACCTGGTGGAACGATAATCGGCTCCGTCATCTGGCTGCCCTTGAATGGTTGGATTACACCGCCGTCCGTTGAACGCCCGCCGATGTCGCCTAGAACATTCAGGTCGTAGTTCGGCTTTTCTTTGATGTAGCCTGACTCATCCAACAATTGACCGTTGATGTAGACTCCGACACCGTGTTGGATGCGGATATGGTCGCCCGGTAAGCCGATGGTTCGCTTGATGAAAGCGGGTTCGTAAGGCAGGAATGGTAGACCGGTCAGTCGTCCCAATATTGTCAGCGGATCGTTTTTCAGGTCCTGTCCGCCCAACTCGATCGGTGGCGGATAGAAAACGAGAATGTCGCCGCGTTGAATCTTCTTGCCCAGGTGGCCCGAGACTTTTTCTACCAACAAACGGTCGTTGATTTGCAGCGTCGGCTCCATCGAGCTCGATGGAATGTATCGGGCTTCGGCAAGCGCCCAGCGAATCACAATCAAGAGAACCAGTGTGACGACCACCAGTTCAACGATTTCGCGGACGAAACTTTGAACGGAGCCTTGTTTTGATTCCTTTTTTGTTTCGGAGGTCTCGTCTGAGGGCTTGGTGTCTACCGGCATTTCGTCTCTCTGAAAGTTATTTTCTGTGTCCACTGCGAGTATTCTCGCGCCGTCAAAATTGTGTGAGCCCTGCACTACGCTGCCCAGCAAGGTCTCTCGTTAGCCGAACAAGTTTTGTCTGGCTGTGCTACATAAGTGTAGCCGTTGTTTCTTGCTGTTGATCACTTGCAATTACAGTTGTACACACTCACATGGCGCCTTTCGGGCGGTTCGAGCTACTTTTGTTCACCCAATATTTGTTAATGTTTGTCGCACGCAAATCGCATGATTCAGAATGAGAGCGCGATCAGCAAAACTAATTGTCTGCTCAGGATATATCGGAAAACTATGGCAACGAAATTGATTGTCGGTCTCGGCAACATCGGCAGCGAATACGACGGCACCCGCCATAACGCAGGGTTTCAGGTGATCGACGAATTGGCGTCGGCCAGGGTCGGTATCAGCAGTGGTGCCGACTTTAAAGACGTAAGAGACTTCCACGCTTACGTTGGCAAGCTTAACATCGGTGGAACGAATGTGATTCTGGCCAAACCGACTACTTATATGAATCTCTCGGGACGCGCTGTCAACGCCATTCAAAACTATTTCAAAATCGAGTTGGAAGACATTCTTGTCGTGCATGACGACGTTGCCATTCCGCTTGGCAAATTGCGTTTACAGAAAGCTGGTGGCGCTGGAGGTCAACACGGAGTGGAATCGATTATTCAATCGCTCGGTGGCAAAAAAGACTTCATGCGTTTGAAGTTCGGTGTCGGCCCAGACCCGGGAGGCGCTACCAGAGCCAAATACGTCCTGTCGCGCATTCCGCAGAAAGATCAGGATCTGTATCAAAAGATGGTGCAAATTGCATCCGAAGCGATATTGTTCTGGCATAGCAGCGACATCCAATCCGCTATGAATAAATACAACTCGATCAACTTGGTCCCACCACCTGACATTCCTGTCGAAGCGCCTTCTCAAGAGCCTGACAAGCCGATTTAATACTTGTTTCCAAGCGAGTAATGACGCGTGATTACGACCGCTTGACTGCAAAATTCTTGCGGATAAAAAAAAGAAAACATTTGAATTTTTAGCGATTGACAAGCCGGTTTTTGGTGCTCCCTCGCGCCAGTTAAAGCTAGTCAACAAGAAACTTGATGTCAAAACGTTTTCTGAAACGTCGCTCAGGCTGCTGAAATTGGCTGCGAACAGGTTAACCTTTGTATCAAGTATTTGATTGTCTTATCGTGCGAGGAATTTGACTGCGGAGTCCAACAGAAATTCAGGTTCACAAGCGTTCTGCAAGATGTAAGTAACTTAGAATTTCGCACAATCAGTCAGGCGTTCGCGATTGCGGGGGTTGCTCAAGTTGTCCAACAGTTTAGCCGACAAGTTTCTAAGCAATAGGGAAGGAAGTGCTAGCCGCAACTTCTTCCTATCTGCGCTCTGGTGGTCGCTTTTAGGCATGAGCGCCGGCTTGCTCGCTGGACTCGAATTCTCGATGCCAGACCTTGTGCACAACATTCCTCAGCTAGCGATGCCGCACTTGAGAATGTTCCACGTCAATGCCGTCGCTATCGGTTGGCTGTCCATGGGCTATGTCGGATCGATGTTCCACATGGTGCCGACTCTGTGCAAAACCAAACTGTGGAGTGAGCGATTGGGCAACTTCACGATGTGGGCTTGGAACGTCATGATGGTCGGTGCGTTCTGCACCCTGCTCAACGGCAATACTGAAGGTCGCGAATATGCTGAGCTTGGTGCCGTTCTCGACGTTATCGTCATGATCGGTCTGGTCTCAGTCGCATGGAACATCTATATGACGATCGTCAACCGACGCGTCAAAAAGTTGTACGTCTCGCTCTGGTACTTCCTGGGTTCGCTCTTCTGGTTCCCACTCGTATACATCATCGGTCAGAGAACTTTCGTCTCGCTTCCTGGTTTGAACGACGCGATTATTGGTTGGTTCTACGGACACAACATTCTCGGAATGTGGTTCACCACAGTTGGTGTCGGCATGATGTATTACCTCTTGCCTCGTTTGACCGGCGCACCACTCTATTCTCACGGTTTGTCGATGTTGGGATTCTGGGGAATCGCGTTGTTCTACGCGCCGACCGGAACTCACCACATCTTGCAGTCACCAGTACCTGAGTGGTTGAAAGCAATCGCCGTTATCTCTTCTGTCTTCTTGCTCGTTCCTGTATTCACAGTGTTGACTAACTTCTTCATGACCATGAAAGGTAAATGGGGAATGGTCGTGACAGACATCCCACTGCGTTTCGCAGTGACATCGTCGATGTTCTATCTCGTCACTTGCGTACAAGGACCGTTTCAGGCGACTCGCTGGGTCAACTGGTATCTCCACTTCACACAATGGGTTGTGGGACACGCTCACCTTGCGCTTCTTGGAACGTTCTCTTTCATTCTCACTTCCGCGTTCTATTACAGTATGCCGAGACTCACAGGCAGACAGTGGCACTCTCAAGGTTTGATCCGTGCTCACTACTGGCTCAAGTTCCTCGGATTCTTGTTGATGATGATCTCGCTGACAATCGCTGGATTGGTTCAATCAGCCGGTTGGCACCACGGCGTTCCTGTTGACCAGTGGGTGATCGAGCTCGTTCCTTACTGGCTCTTGCGCTCAATCAGCGGAATCATGATCGTCACCGGTCAGTTCATCTTTGCCTACAACACCTACAAGACGCTCTACACTCCAGTCGTTGCTGTAGCGCCCGCCGGTAAACCTAAGGAGGTCAAAGTCTAATGTACGGCTACCGACTCGGTGCCATTGGTATCGTTATCACCTTCTTCACCATCATCTTCTCGACAGTTTTGATGCCAATGGTGCTCTTCCAACCGAAACAATCGGGGCACGGCAACGATTATTCGACAGAGACTGTTGGAAACGCGGCGCGCGGACGACAGATCTATATTCGCGAAGGTTGTTTCTACTGCCATACGCAATTCACACGTTTGCAAGACCGTGGATACGGTCCACTCGTACAAGCTGGTGACTACGTTTTCGAAACGCCTCACCAACTCGGTACAGCGAGAACCGGTCCCGACCTGACAAACGAAGGTGGTCGCTTCCCTTCGCAATGGCAGAAAGCTCACCTCGTGCAACCACGCGCGGTGAAACCTGGTTCGATCATGCCGAGCTTCAGCTACCTGTCAGACAACGATATGAACGACCTGGTGGCATACATCCAATCGCTCGGAAACAAGCGTATGCCTGAGCACTACGTCGAAGCTCCAGACGAATATCGTGACACCACCGAAGCTGGTCGTCAGCTCGCTGGTCGCCGACACGTCGATACGAAAGCTACTGCCAGTGCTAACGCCGGTCGCGGTATCTACACTCAGAACTGCGCTGCCTGCCACGGTCTCGAAGGTCGCGGCAACGGTCCAAACTCACTCACTCTGGAAAAGAAACCAGCGAACTTCACACGTCCGTTCTACAAACAGTACTCGGATGAAATGTGGTTCTACCGCACCAGTGAAGGTGTCGCCGGTACAAGAATGCCTCGTTGGAATCAGATTCTTACGGAAGAACAACGTTGGTACGTTGTCGCTTACCTGAAGACGCTGCCGAAAGATGCTGAAGAAACTGTCGACAAGCTTGACGAAGTCGATAAGGTTCAACAGATCAAGTTGCCTGCGTTGTCTCACGAAGAGTATGAGCCACACACAGGAGGTGCTGAATAATGTGCCCTAATTGCATCCTCAATCAAGCTGGTCTGCAAGGTGGAATGTACGTTGCGTTCGGTATCTGCGGTCTGTTTTTCGTCGTCGCAATCGTCGGAATTCTCTGGGCCTTCAAGAACGGTGACTTCGAAGACGTCGAAGGCATCAAGTTCGACATGATGGATGACGGTGAAAACGGACCAAACGCTGCTCGCGCACGATTGGCAATCGAAAAGCACCGCATGGACAAATCGGCTTCACTAAAAGAGGTAAGCAATGGCTGACGACGCTAAAACAGTTAGAGCCGCAGATCCGCTCAAAGCTGCAGCGGCTCCTCATACCGGTGAAGAAGAGCACTACGAGGAAGTTTCGGAGTATCGCATCGGCGAAGGTCCACCTCCCTTGTTTCTAGTTGTGTTCTTTATCTTGGTTGTAAGTTGGGCACTTTTCTCCTGGATTCCCTTCTTCGGATACTAATTAAAAAATGCGAGTACCAAACCGACTGAAGCAAGCGCTTTCACTTCTCTTACTAACACCAGGGATGGTGCTGCTTTCAGCGTGCCAATCTAATATGGCACTTAAAAATGACGGACTGGTGTCAGCCAACCTGACGCGTAAGTCCAACATCGAAGTCTATCCGGAAGACAGACCCTCAGTGCCAGACGGCAAAGTCTGGTGGACGAAGGAAAACTGCGCTTCCTGCCACGGTGCCACCGGCAATGGTGGCTCTGCACCAGTTGACCTGGCTGACAAAAATTGGATGCGTAAGCAAAAGCCAATCGAGCAATTCATGTTTGTCGCTTATGGCAAGCCGGGCACGAACCACCCTGCGTTGTACGAGAAGTACACCAAACGTCAGATGTGGGACCTCGTTTTCTACACTCGTTCGCTTGCAGTGCCTGAGCTGAAAGATGACGAGATTATGGCTGTCGACCCAGTGTTCGGTTCGAACTGTGCAGTTTGCCACGGTAAAAAAGGCAAAGGCGACGGACCTCTCGCTCACGGTTTGGAGCCGCAACCAGCTAACTTCAATAAGTACGACCGATTCTACGACCGAACCGATGACACCCTTTACGATCACATCGCAAATGGCATCAAATGGGAAGGTATGCCTAACTTCCTGGGCAAGGAAGACGCAGCGAAGAACATAAAATTCGATGAGGCGTACATTTGGAAACTGGTACAGTATGTTCGAAACTTCCATGAAACAAACATGGCCACATTGCCCGAAGACACTGCCGCTCCCAAGACCGGCGACAAAACTCCAAGTAAGTAAGGAACAAGGGAAAGGAACATGGCAGACGGTACATCGAGACGATTTCTTTTAAAAACTGTGGCAGCGGTTCCGCTTGCAGCAACATTCGGTTTGCTGGCGTCGCCGTTCTTGCGATTCTTGCTTCCAACCCGCCGTCCGCTCGACGTGCTCGGAAGTTCAGACCAGCCTGTAGCAGAGCCACCAGTGCCGAGCTTCAAGGACAGCGATTTCCCAGAACCGTGGACTTGCTTGCCGTTCATGTTCAAGCAAAGCTACCTCGAGTACAACCCTGAAGGCAAAGAAGTTCGCCAGATTCCTGGGTTCATCGTCAAATTGCCGACAGGCGATGTGGTGGCATACAGCCGCATTTGCCCTCACCTTGGTTGCATTTTCAACTTCGTCAAAGATCCGCAAGAGTGTGCCAAGGGCTACAACTTCTTGCCTGAGCGTCCAGTATTCGCCTGCCCATGCCACTTGAGCGTGTACGACATCGCCAATGGCGGCAAGGTCGTGAGCGGACCTGCACCACGTCCACCACGTAGCTTTGAAGTTAAGAAGGTTGGCGACGAGTATCAAGTTCTAAGTTTGGAGGCCGGGGGAATTGCCTAATTCTGCTGTCACTGCTGCGACCGACTGGGTCAAAACGCGCATCAACAACATCGATATTTTCGATGAGCACTATCAAAACGTTGAGGCGAAGACGAACCCGTTCTATGCGCTTGGACCAATTTTCTACCTCGTCTGGTTCATGGTTATGGGTAGCGGACTGCTTCTCATGATCTGGTACGTACCAACGAAGCCGGAAGCGTTCGACTCAATCTTCCGTATTCAAACTGAAATTCCTTTTGGTGGCTTGATTCGCGGTGTGCACAAATATGGTGCCGACGCGATGATCATTGCCGCTACTTTGCGCATGTACCGCATGTTCATCAATGCGGATTACAAACCAGGCAAAGAGCTCAACATCGCCTTCGGTTTGGTGGCGTTGTTGCTTTCTATGTATTCAGGTCTGACAGGTTACTTGCTGATCTGGAACCAGCGCGCATTTTGGGCGACGAAGGTATTCGCTACATTCCCAACTTACATGGACCAATTCCCAGTCATGGGTGACTACTACCAGCCATTGGTGAAGTCGCTGCACTTGGGCTGGAATACTGCAGAAGTTCTGCTCGGTGGTGGCGCTGCGATCACGCAAGAAACCATCACTCGATTCTTCTCTCTGCACCTTGCGTTCTCGTTGATTCCACTGATCTTCGTTGAACTTTATTTCTACAAAAACGCTTACCGCCGCGTGCCGTTGAACTGGACGAAGCGCATCATCGTCATCATGATGCTCGTGATCGTTGCTTTGATTCTTCCAGCCGCACAAGGTCGTCGTTCAGATCCAGACGTTACTCCACTGCCGATTTTGTCTGACTGGTACTTCCTCGGCTTGTATCAGATGTACAAATATCTGGAGCCTGTAGTTGCGACAGAAATCACGCTGGTCATCCCGATCTCCGTGGTCTTGCTTCCGTTCATCGACGTCTGGGTAACTGGTGCTGAGAAAGATATCAACAAGCGCCCATTGATCCTCTGGGTCACTTTGATGGGACTGTTGAACTGGCTCGCATTCTCTTATTTGATTATCGTCAACATCGCAAACATTCACACAGACCCGCCTTACTGGAGAGATGCTCTCTTCCTCATGGTCGACCTGGGAATGTTGTTGCAGCTCGGCTTGATGTTCATGAACAAAGATCCGCTGCAATCGATCAAGAACGCAAAAGGCGCTCTGATCATGGCAATCGTTGGATTGATTCAGGGAATCGTCGGTGTCTGGTACTTCTTCATGGCGCGCACCGAGATCTTCTTCGATCCGATGTTGCACACTTTCCTCTACACCTTGTGCAGACCGTTCGGCGGTCCTGGCTTGGAAAAAGCAGAGGGTCTTGTGCGCGAATTGTGGTCGGTGAACAAAGAGTACTGGAACTATCCAACAGTTCTCTCACCTGAAACCATCGCGAAGATGGGTCAGCCAGTTGCTGCCGATAAGTTGAATGCTCTCGCTGAAGCTTGCAAACAACCCGGCGGATTAGATTGGCTCTTCAAGCTAATTCCAACGTTCACTCCGGAGCCTCATGCTGCGTACTTGAGTCAGACAGACTTCATGGTTAACAATCGTTGGTGCTTCGATTACGTCAATTTTGTCGACAGAATGAATGGCGTCAAACAACCAACAATCACAACTGTTTATCCTGTCGGCGTGCCTGAGCTGGATTGGTTGTGGATGGCTGCTGGATTCCTCGTATTCATCGCTTGCATGATCGGTTGGGTTATGTTCAGAAGTGCGAAAGCTCCTGCTGCTAAACCAGCTCCAGTTCCGGCGACAACGGCGTCATAAGGATGAATAGTTTGGCCGCGAGCAACAACGAATCATTGAATATCGCCGGTCGCGCCGCTTCTGAAGCTGGCGCACCTGCGGTTTATTCGAGCGTTGATGCTTCTGCAGATGCGCCGTACAAAATCAAGTTTGCACTGAAGTTGGTGGCATTCATCGCGGCGACACTTTCACTGTCCTGGTTCTTTCAAGGTTGGCGCGAAGTCAACACTGCCCCTAGCGTCGGCAGTTTCGCTCTGCTTGTCTTTGGCACTTCACTGACACTTTTGATTCTTGGTGTCATGGGTTACTGGACTTATTTCGAAGAGAAAAGCAAAGGCACGCTGAAGAAGAAAATCAAATTCTACGAAAACATTCACGCTCGTCTGCAACTCAGGAAGCAAGGAGAAAGGAAACATCATGGCTAATGAAGCCAAACTAGCTGTTGTTGGAGTCATCGCAGTTGCTGTGGTTGGCGTCAGCCTGACCGTGATGCCCTGGGCGGAATCAGGTTTTGGTTTCGACAAACAAGCGCTGCCTAAATGGTCCCAGGGAATCTGGGAAAGTGGTCCCTTCGCTGGCTTGAAGCCGATGGGCGAATGGGCGCAAAAGACTTTGAGTGGACACGCCGACAAGGCTGATGAAAACTCCAAAGGAGAGATCAACCCGATTGCTGCAGGTAACTACACTTACGCGCTAGCAATGGGTGCCGCGATGATTCTCGCGTCACTCGGAATCATGTTTGTTGGAAAAGATGATGCAGAAGAGAAGTTAATTCTGCCGGTTAAAAAGTAGTTGACAGTTTCAATTCGAAACGCTGAAAGAGGAAGACCATGTCGGCATACCATCAACTAATCAAATCGGGGAACCAGCTTTTCCTTGCATTTGAAGATATTACAAACAAGATAATGACGAGCAAGTACAACCCGCTCTATTATCACGGCGCCTTGCCTCAGTTCTATCTTTGGGTGCTCTACCTCTCAGGTTTGCTGCTTTTCGCGTATTACATTCCGACTGTCGACAACGCATATTTGTCGAAGGGTTTGATCAACGCCTGGACTTCAGTTGAGTACATCAACGACAAAATTCCTTTCGGTGCAGTTGTTCGCGGAATCCACAGATACGCTGGTGATGCGATGGTCATCACTATCTTGCTGCACGCGATTCGTGTTTGGTTCACTGACCGTTATCGTCAATATCGCTGGTTGCAGTGGTTCAGCGGCATCGTCCTTTTCTTGATGGTGCTCTTCATCGGTCAAACTGGTTATTACCTCGTTTGGGATGAACGCTCACTCGCTTTGACCCGTATGACCGTAAGCGCTTTCGAAGGACTTCCGCTCGTAGGATCCTTCTTGAAGGGATGGTTCTTGAATGGTGACACCATCTCGAACTACACGATGTCCAACTACTTGTTCATCCACATCGGTCTTTCGTTCTCATTGTTGTTCGGCTTGTGGATTCACTATGTGCGCATGACTCGTCCAGTCATGACGCCACCACCGGCGATTAACTACGTTTTGATGGCGCTCGTGCTTGCCTTCACTTTCATCTTCCCAATCACAAGCGGAAAGATGGCCAGTTTGAACGGCTTGCCACCAAACGGCTTCGAAATGGACTGGTTCTTCCTCGCACCATATGCGCTACTGAACTCGGTTCCTGTAGGAATGTACTGGCTGCTCATGGTCGGCTTGACTGTCGGCGTGTGCTTGTTGCCGATGCCCTGGGCTTTCTTGATTAAGCAAGAGCCTGTGCACGCTGCTGAAGTCGTGCTGAACAAGTGCGTTGGTTGCAACCTGTGCTACCTCGATTGCCCTTATCAAGCTATCGAAATGGTGCCGGCACCAGCTAACTCACGTTTCAAGCTTCTGGCTACAGTTATGCCTTATCGCTGCTCCGGTTGCGGTGTGTGCGTAGGTGCTTGCGCGTTCGACGCCATCGATTTGCCGGATATTCCGGACGCCGATGTGCAAGCGCAAATCAAGAAAATCATGGAAGCGAAATAGAGTTTTTATCGCAGGAGATAAGGTAAGTCGAGATGGCTAACGAAACCAAGAAAGTAATAACTCTAATGTGCGAACGCTCTGTCGACGTGAGCGGCGTGCTCGGTGCAGACGGCTCTGTCAGCGGTGTTGACGGCTTGCATGTGATCAAAATTCCTTGCAGCGGAATGGCTCAACCTCTGATGATCGAAGCAGCATTGAAGCAAGGCGCCTCAGGCGTTGTAGTTTGCGGCTGCCAGATTGGTGACTGCTACTACCGCGAAGGCAACAAAATGATTCGCGAAAGATTGCTTGGAAATCGACCTCCAATGCTAAAGAAAGCTACCGATCGTCGTCGTGTTCTCGCGCTCTGGTTGTCGCGTCCACAAAAGGATCGCTTCCTGGCTGAGACAAAAGAGTTCGTCAAATTCTGCGCTGAACTTCCAGCTCCAGAGCCAGCTGCACCAGCGGCGAAACCAACTCCGAAACCAGCGGCAGTCGCTTCTGCGCCTGGCGAGACTGAAGTAAAGAAGCCTGAATCGGAAAAGACTCCTGCGGAGAAAGCCGAAAAAGCAATCACTGAAGCGAAAGTGATCGATGCCGCTGAGCCTAAAGTTGCAGGTGAAGTAGTTGATCCAGCCAAAGTCGATAACACGAAAACAGTAGTGCCAGCCTCTGAAGATTCGAACGACAAAGACGTAAAAGTCGTCGTCGACACTCCACCTATTCCAGAAGGTCGCGGCTCTCTCGATACGACTGACGGCACAAGTTCTGAAACAAAATCTGAGTAATCAAGGAAAGAGTCATCATGGCTAAGGAAGCAAAACTAACTGAAATTCAATTGATCACCCGCTGGGCGTGGTTCTTTGTTTTCTATTTCTTCTGCATTTTGTTGATCGCAAGTTTCGGTCTCGTTGCCGAATTCTAAATCAGCACCGTCTATGGTGCCGTTTCGGATTTGAGTTAGAACGAGAATAGAACATTCATTTGATCAGCCATGCCTTTGCGTGGCTGATTTTTTTTCGTTTATTGGAAGACGGCTTATAGCTGAGATTGGAAGACGGCTTATGGCTAAGATTGGAAGACGGCTTATGGCTAAGATTGGAAGCGTCCTATGGCTGAGATTGCCGCTCGCTGTTCAGCTGATGAACGCAGGTATAATCTAAGCTCATTCCCCAAAGATTGTTCGGCATTCCTGGCGTCGGCATTCATCTTCTTCAAAGAGGTCACGATGAACACATTAACGGGCGCTGTCGCCGCTTCGCTCTTACTTTCTTTTTCCGCTGCAGGGTCATGTTTCGCTCTTGGTTCGCATCAAGTGCTTAATCAAACTCCTACAGTACAACCGGCTGCTCACGTGTTCAGCGTGTTGCGTTACGGCGCAACAGGCAATGGTACTACAGATGATACCGTTGCAATTCAAAACACTATCAGTGCGGCACAGAGTTCGGGCTTGAATAGTGTCGTTTACTTTCCACCTGGAAGTTATTTGTTCAGCAGCAACTTGACCGCTTCTAATGTATCTATGTCAGGTGAGACGGGTGCTAGCACCACGTTGTTATCGAGCAACAATGCAACCGTCAACTTCACTCAAGGTCAGGGCGCGAAGGTATACATCGCCAATTTGACTTTCCAGCCACAGGGTGGAACTGGTGGCACTGCACTCAATGTCGGCGAGAACAATACGCAGGTCCTCAATAATACTTTTGGGTCTGGATTCACGACCTCTTTATCCATCAATTCTGCACAATCTGTTCTGGTATCGAATAATACTTTCAACATAGGCACTACGTCTCATGCCACCGCCATCTCAGGCAATAGCTGTGGCTCTCTCTCCATTCAGCAGAACACAATCTCTGGTGCGCAGTCCACGACATTAACCGGCATCTCAATCAATTCGTCTTCAACAACGATCACGAAGAACACGATCAACGGCAACATCCAGGACATAGCAACCTCTAACTCGAATCCCATTGGGATTTATTGCAGTGCTAAGGTCGATGAAAGTTCAAGCATTACAAACAACGTGATAAACGGCTCTTCGACTGGGATCTACATCAACAATACGGGTGCTCCGAGCATTTCGAACAATAACATAACCAACGCCTGGAGTAACGGTGTGTACACCGTAGATTCAAATCCTAATATCCAACAAAACATAATCACCAGCGTTTTGAATGGAGCAGGCATCCAGGTCACTGGGTCGAGTCCAGTTGAGAGAGGCAATGTCACGGTTAGCAGAAACACTGTTAGTTCCACCGGCGGTGCCTCAATTTCTCTATCTGGATACAGCGTGGCCAACACCTTCTACGTTTCTCAAAACGCATTGACTAATGCGGGCTTAAAGTTCAAGACTCAGGCCGTGATCGATTGCACTGAGGTCGGCATCTATTCGGCAAATGTCACCCAGAACATTTATCGAGGTAACACCACTAACCTGACTTATTTTGTCTATGTACAGCAGCAGGGACAGGCTGCTGGCAACAAGACAAACACGATGCTTCCGTCGCAGGTAAATGCGCACAAATAATGTTGTCCCTCGATGCTGCGTTGCGCGCCAGCCGCGAGGATAGGTTATAAGTCGCACATCTACTCTTTATCATTGACATTGCACAAAACTTCATCACTAAATTTGACGAAGTTCATTTTTTGTTAGCAGTGCTGTAAACCCTTATCGCTGGCTCATTAGCAGGTTGATTGCTGATTTCTAAGTTCAACCGTAGTGTAATTATTGGCAAGCTGATCCTATAATCAAAAACGGTGAATAACCGCACTGCAAGCCGGTTTCTACTGTTTATCTGTTGATAGCAGATGCGATATAGATCGTGAATGTCGCGTTGAGATAAATTGATTACCGGCTCTAAATGTTGAAATTCGCAAGTAAGTAACCCATACAACCTAAATACACCCCCACAGAAAGAACGAATTATGACGAGCACCACAATTACAAATTCACCGGTCTCAACTCTTCAAAGCGAAATGCCTGCGCTGGAAAATTACCTCCGCTCGCATCCAGCCGACGTAAATCACTTGATCATGCGCGGTGATGCCTTCCTGGCTTTTGGACGCTATGAAGAAGCTCTAAACGACCTCAATTTGGCTATTCAGCTCGACCCGATGAACGCGAAAGCTTATGCTTCACGCGCAGTTGTTTTCATCCGCACTGACAATTTCGAACAAGCATTCGGTGATTTGAGAACGCAGATTGCTCTCGACCGCAAAGACCCAATGGGCTACTGCAATCGGGGCGCACTCTACGTCGTCGTGAAGCGCTACGACAGCGCAATGGCTGACTTGTGCGAAGCGATTCGTCTGGACCGTAACTGCGCTCCTGCATACGCCAACCTCGGCGAAATCTATTACATGATGGATCGCTGCACCGATGCAATCGAAGTGTTGAATGTGGCACTCGAGCTTTTCCCGAATTCCGGTGAATCACACTATTTCCGCGGAAAATCATTTGAAGCTATCGGTGACATCACCAGAGCACAAGCTGATTTAGAACGGGCTTCCGAACTTGGCTACATGCCAGGCGCAATCGAGTCCTACTACCGTTCGAACTAAGGACTAGTTGAATTCAAACGTTGAGCGCACGCCACTTTCGAGGGCGTGCGTTTTCCTTTAAGCCGTTTGTATTATGATGGGAAACGAAGTCAAGTATGGAGCTAACGTTCGGATAGACGATGGACTTTTTCACAAGAGCGCTGAAAATTGGAAAAGGCTTGCTAGTCGGCGCGTTAGTGGGCTACGTAACCTTTGTTGTAGTTACTCTGTCTGGCCGGTTCTTAGGAGTGGCTGGTCTGTGGACCGCAATGTTCGTGATCGTCGGCACTATCACAATGTTCGGAAATCCTGATAATAGGCGTAAACTCGCAAGCATTATGCCGAAGCCACCGTTGTGGGTCGTAGGTTTGTGGACAGCGCTTTTGATGGCTTTGTTTGGTGCAGGCTGGACATTTGGTTTGCAGAAGCTTGTCGTCACTTACCTTAGACCGTAGACCGCAACGCTACTGCCCAATAAATCCGTTGAAGCGATCACCGCGATTGGAGCTTGAATTCAGTGAGTCTGTTTCTAACTATTCTCAGACTTTGGCTCGCAATTGCATGCGCATTTTCTGCTGTTGCGAGAATCGGCAGCCTGTGCGGTGTTTCGTCATCGATGGATATGGTCTACTTTGCAGTTGGATCGGTTGCGGCTTATTTAGGATTTTTTCTACCAGAAGGAGTTCGAATATCCACTCGCTGGATTTCTAAGAAACCGATGTGGTTTGTAGGTGTTGTCCTCTCGATTTTCATGATCGTTCTCGGCGCGTGTTGGAGATTTGTCTTCCAATTGAGCTAGTGGGATTTCAGGAGTGGTATTACCAGTGATGCTTCTGCATTTGCACGTATCGCATGTCACTAGATTCGGTGGCGCAGCACCAGGAACCCCAACACAAGCGTCAGGTAATTGGCGTCCGGATCAGAGTAAGCTCAGAAATTGGAGCGATCCTTTCGATGACCCTAACTGAAATCAAGCGTTGCAGAACGTTCGTGAAAACGGAATCTTCGCTCGCAACAATTCTCGATCGCAGGGTTAGCAGATCCTAGTCATAGGCACAAGCGCGTGTCGGCAGATCGCCCCCACGCGCTTGTGTTTGGTATGATGTCAACAGGAGTGCAAAATCCAATGAAACTAATCACGGAAATTCGAGAATTAGTGAAGAGCGGACCAGCCATGTTGCTTGGAGCTGTCTTTATCGTGATCGCTTGTTGTGGTCTTCTAAACTTGTGGGGCACTTTGGCTTTGTTGATGGATTTCTATCACTTCAATTCGAATGTGACCTCGAATATGTATTCAATGCTCGGTCCATCGTTCATAGTATTTTGCGCTTTTGTCTTATTCGCAGGTCTCGGTCAACCCGATCATCTCAACCGACTATCCCAATTTCTCCGCAAACAGCCTTTCTGGATTGTGGGGGCAACTCTGTCAGCAGTAATGGTGGCGATAGGAGTGATGCGGGCACTGTCTTTGCCAATTCACTGATAAATCAACGATCGCATTCCAACTTGACAGGCTTTTCCGAGCATATGCGATTTTGTTCCGGTTGGCTCGCACTTTTGTGCAGAGTCGTCTAAAATCTGTCGCGACTGAGTAGTTAGGTTAGCCTGGTTGAAAGGGGAGATCATGGAAGCAGTAATAACGGAATTTCGCGATTCGGACCGTGAACGCTGGAATGAATTGTGGACTGCTTACCTCCGCTTTTACAAAACAGGCTTGGCGGATGAAGTCTTTGATTCGACATGGAAAAGAATCATGGAAAAGTCCGGTACTTTGCGGGGGCTGGGAGTGCGCGAGAGCGACTCTGGACAACTGCTAGGTATTGTTCACTATCTCACTCATGAAACTGCCTGGACGCCGAAGAAGATGTGCTACTTGCAAGATCTTTTCGTCGACCAAAATCATCGTGGGCAGGGATTGGCTCGCGTGCTCATTGATGCTGTCGCCAAAATTGCGAAAGAAGAAGATTGCTATCGCTGTTATTGGTTGACGCAAGAAAGCAACTCGCAGGCACGAATTCTCTACGATAAAGTTGGTCGCTTAAGCGGTTTTGTACGCTACGACTACGATTACACGCGCCAGCAGAAAAAATAATGCAGGTTGATCTCAAATGAATACGAAACTGCTAGTCTCGCTCGGCATCTCTTTGAGCTTTGTTCTTGGTGCGCAGGCGGTGATGGCTAAGCCCGCTGGCAGCCATGTACACAAGGCTGTCCATCACAAAACAAGCGATGAAGATCGTGCGATAAATCTTGTAGATCGTCTGAAGGAAGTCCAAGCATGGAAGAAGGAGTTTGGTCCGAAGCACTTCAATCCTGCTACGAACGGGCGGCCTGGATTGGCTGTAGAAGAGCATCATGGAGCGGTTTTCACTGTTCAAGTTTTTGAGGATCAGCCAGATCACGTCGTCACTTTTGCGCGATATCAAGTTAACGTGAAGACCGGTAGCGTCAAAAAAGAAGACGAGTAGTTGTCGACTAGCCACAACGTGTACGTGAAGCAAACGTGAAAACGTTTGCCTGGATTGCGTTCTCTGCGTATGATGAATTTGGCTCTTGCAAAGCGGAATCTAAGGACGGTCTGGCGCAATGAAGATTGAATTTAAAGAATTGATGTTCGACGTTACTACTACAGTTCGCGAGTACTCAGATGTGATATTCGAGCTGAAGCGCGAAGGCTGGAGCATTTACAAAGAGGGGCAGGATCAGGTGTGGAAGACAACGCTGTTCCGCTTGTCTACCGAGCCTGCGGCGAACGCTTAACATCCCGCTTCGCGTCATGAAAAATTGAGTGATGTCCGTTAGTCTATGTGCCTGGACTTTCGGGAGATCATTACTGTGCCTTCAATCAAAAATCTTAGCGCCGCGGTTGTACTCGCTGGCATCTGTGCTTGTCTGGGTGCGCCTGCATTCGCATCTGAGCCTAACGTCAATAGCAGCTACGCTTCAATTCGCGCCAGTCAGGGCGGTTTGATAGTGACGTCAACAGACGGCATCGAAGGTTTCCGAATCACAAAGTACATTGGTATCGTGCGCGGTATCACAGTTCGCGAACCTACGATCGGTCAAAGCTTCAAAGCCAATTTGAAGGGAATCGTGGGCGGCAAAATCAGCCCGTATATGTCGATGTGCGAAACCGCAAGAACTCAGGCTTACGATGCCATGGTGGCACGAGCTACCGAAGCTGGTGCTCAGGCTATTGTATCAGTGCGCTACGATTCTTCCGGCTTTTCATCCGGTGGCAACGACATGTCTACTGAAGTATTCTGCTACGGAACCGCCGTATTAATCGAGCCTGTTCCGGCAAAGTAACTCTAAAAATATTCATCCAGTACAGCAAGCGGTCTGCGACCGATGAAGCCGTCGTTTGGTAGGTGCCAGAATTCGATGTCTTTGTCTTCGAGGCGATAGCAAAGCAAATATTGTGTGTCGCCCTTTTCAGCGGGAAAATCGATCAGTCCGCTCGGCAGGTCGCGCAGAACGATACCCATCTCGGTAATGCGCTCGATCCATTTGTAGAGGCAATCTTCGTACTCGTGTTGTACGGCGGATAACTTTGCACTGCGACTCTGAAATTGTGCGCGACATTCGCGCAATCTTGTCAAGCTACCTTCGTCGTCATTAGTCGTTTTGACGGTGGCCAGCTCGCGTTCTGCCTCTTGAAAGTCGCAATTCACTGCTTCAAGCCGCTCGACGATTTCGGCAACTTCCTTGTTTGCATCCAGAATCATCTGGCGCACCTTTGGCAACAGCGCCTTTGCTTCTTCCAAAGTGAATGTCTTGCTGTATCTCATTCTTCTGCTGAAACCCGCTGTGTTAGTCCATCATTATCGCAGGCGAAGTGCACTATACAATCCAAAATTTGCGTTCTAATGTTTCGAGCGTAAGACTGCGGCAGAATAGCGTGCGCATTCCCTCCTGGTGATTTCAATGGCCAAGATCGTCGATTTAACTCGTCCGTTAGTCATGCTCGACAAAGAGACATTTCCGCCTGCTCTGATGCCGCTTTATCGAATCATCTCGCCGGATATCAAACACATCAGCCATGATGAGGGCGCCAAAATCATGGGACACATTTTCAATTGTCCCAAAGATCACTTACCAGAAGGGGAAGGATGGGCTGAAGATGACTTGAGCATTTCGAGCCATCTCGGAACACATGTGGATGCACCGTGGCATTATGGTAGTACATGTGGTGGCGAAAAAGCGAAGACTGTGGAGCAGATTCCGCTGGAGGACTTGTACGCCGATGCAGTCGTGTTGGACATGACGAAGAAGGAGAAAGGTTCCGCAATCACTGTCGATGATGTGAAGGCTGCACTAGATGCGGTATCGTACAAAATTAAACCCGGTGATGCGGTGCTGATTCGCACCGACCATGATAAGTTCGATTTGATGGACCCGATGCGCTACGCCTATCCTGGAATGACGCGTGAATCGACCTTGTATCTGATGGAGCAAGGAGCCAAAATTGGTGGCACCGATGGATTCGGTTGGGACCGTCCGTTCACCGTCATGATTCAAGAGTATGCGGCGACTAAGGATAAGTCGAAAATTTGGGATGCGCATTACGCGGGTCGTGAAGGCGAATTCTACATCGTGCAGCAGCTTGCAAATCTTGATAAATTGCCACCACATGGCTTCAAAGTTGCTTTCTTTCCAATTCCACTTGTTGGAGCTTCAGCCGCTCAGACTCGCGCAGTTGCTTTCTTGGAACCATAGCGATTCAAAAGTCAGTGACTTGGCTGGTCTAAAGATTTAGCAAGCGATTCTGCTGCGGCTTTTAATAGCTCTTGGACTTTGTTCTTGTCGCCAACTTTTGCCATCTGAACAAAATCCTGGCTGTCGAACGCTATGCCCGGTTGCCACTGCCCGTCTACCCGAGACGCGCATGAGCCGTCTGCTTGAATGATGGCGATGTCTCCATCGAGAGTAGTGACGACAGTTGGTTCAGCTTTGAATTTTTCGACGGATTTATTCGATTCGGATTCCAAAGTTCACTATTGTCCTTCGATAGATTTAGCCAGCGATGCCGCGGCATCATTTAGCAACTTCGCTACTTTGTCTGGATCTTCAATTTTTGCCATCGTAATGAAATCGCGGCTATCGAACGCAATTCCCGGCTGCCATTTTCCATTTACAAATGAAGCGCATGAACCATTAGCTTGAATAATGGCCATCGAACCATCGAGACTACCTACCACCGTGGGTGGTGACTTCTGTTTCTCGATTGATTCACCCAGTCCTGAGGCAAGTTTGCGTGCGTCGCGTGGATTTTCGCCCCATGGTCTTTCTGCCGCTGTTGACTCTGTTTTCGCTGCTTCGCCCAGTCTGAATGTGCGCGGCGAAACCATTGGAATCAAGCTGTTTAGAATTCCACCGGTTAGTGCTGTCTTGTAGATCTCATCTGCGGTCGGAGTTTTGTGATCGTACAAATCCGCAAGCACTCGTCCAGAGGTTAGACCGGCTGCTCCGATACCCGCTCTGCTCGCAATTAGTGGGATGCCGCGCATCTCACTCGTCAGACTACCACCGATTCCGAATGCACCAATTGCGGTGCTCGTTGCAATCATGTTGCCGATACGGCTTTCACCTTCTCGAGGCGTACGCATACCTTCGTACAGAGTCGGACCAGCTATCTGTGAGGTGAATGGATTGCGTGCAGCGTTGGCGATGAGCGACTCTTCGCTCAAACCGGCAGTTGCAGTGCGCAGCGCGGCTCCGGTCAGCTTCATAGCACCCCAGTAGACTAACGCCGTTCCAACGCCCCCTGACACGACTTGTGTTGCTTTCTCGAAACCATTTGCGTGCTTGTTCACGTCCATCGGCGTCAATTCATTGAAGTGGTTGCCGAAACGGTTCGCACCGAGATTTGCAGCATTCACAGCAGTGGCGTTGATTGGCTCTATCACGGCGGAATTGACGAACGGCGCAACGACGTTCTTCTCCGTCCAATTCCAGGCGTCAGCGACAATCGAATGTTCGCCGTCTTTGTGATATTGATCGGGCTTTTGCGAATCCGCAAAACCCGTTCGGACTACCGTTTTGGCATCTCCTGATGGAGCTCCGTCCATGCCGCCTCCTAATTGTGTCCGTGTTTCTGGAACACGGCTCTATTGTAGTTCTTAGACATTGGTCGCGTCTTCCATGTGCAAAGTTCTGTGCATCTCGTTGATAATCGCGTGTACTTGTTCTTCCGTTTTGCCTGTGTTTCTCAGGTGTAGTTGCCATGCTTCTTCGAACTTCGCTTGAACCTCGCTCAAGTGTTGTTTGTAATTGAGAATTTGTTGCGGAGTCGCGCCCTTCATCGCGAACTTGCGAATGAATTCATAGTTCTCGTGATTGCCTTCGATCGCTTCGAACTCTTTGATCGACATTTGATATTCAGCGATCTGTCCATTAGGCATGAGCAACTGGAAGTTGATCGCGCGCCATCCTGTACCCTTTTGCCAGTTGTTGACCGAGCTTGGATCTGCGTTATCTGAGTTGATAATTTTGAATCCGGCGTCTTTCAGATCCTGCACGATTGCTGGCAAATGATCGAAATTCGGCATCACGGATTTGAGACGTACAGAATCGCCCAGGTTCTCTACGCCGACGTCTTTCCCGTCGCGCAGAACTTTGCTCAAACTTGTCTCGAATTTTTTCACTCCGGAGCTAAACTGCAGCTCTGGGTAATCAGTGTTCAACTTAGAAATCAACTGGTCGAGAAGTGGCATGTTCTCTTGACCCATCAAGTACAACGCGGCGGCTTTCTCCTCAGGGCTGAGGTCAGGATTGATTGCGTTTGTGATATTTTTCTTGATGCTCTTATCGAAATTGCCTTTCTTGTACTCGTCCATCGCAGCTCTCATTGCTGGATTGACGTCGGTAAATACACGGCTCGGATCTTTCTCCACCTCGTAAACTGCGCGCTCTCGTAATGCTGCTGAGAGCCGCTCATCTGGTGGAATTGAACTCATTGTTCCGTCGGGGTTACGAACGTCTTCAGGACGCACGTCGTCAAATTTGGAGCCTGCGTACTTGGCGTCGATCAGAGCTTTTACTTCGTGGAAGTTGTTTGATGTGTCTTCCAGTTCTTTGATCACTGCCATGCGCACAGCCGCTCTGACTGCCGGATCTGTCGAGTACTGATTGGCTGATTCGATTGCTTGCTTGAGATCCGCGACGCTCTTAGCTTCACGGATTTGGCTAACCGCCGCTTGCGCCTCTTGCGTTTTGGCGACGGCAAATACAACGTCTGATTTTTCTACTTTCTGGAAGCCATGCTTGTCCATTTCAGGAGTTCCGTCGTAACGTGTTCTCAGTCTGTGACTGTGATACGACAGGCTTCCATCCGCGTTTTCTTTGATGTTTGTCAGTTCGACTTCTCTGCCGAAATCATCGAGGAATGTGTTCGGCTTTCCTGGAACTCTTGTGAATCCACCCGCCGGAGTGTCCATGTGCTGGATTTCTCCGTTCGCATCTTTCATCATGGTGCCCCATGTGGTCTTGGTGGCACTCATAGTTTTCGGAATGGTATCGCCGCTTCCGAGGACCAGAGTTTTCCCTGGTGGCACGACTTCGATACGTCCATCTGCATGACGAACCGGTGTTTCTCCGCCTGCTATGTAGTTTCCATCTGGACCTTTGCCCAGCGCGATTTTTACATACTCGTTGCCTGCGCCGATTCTAAACAAGCTGTGGAAGAATGTAACACCAGCGGCGGTGCCTACGGCGGTTCCTTTCATTCGTTCAAACAGAGTTTCTGGGCTCTCGAGTCCGACCGCAGTGGCGGCTAATTCCTTGCCCTGACCACCGAGTTGAGCCGCTGCTAAGTTGCGTGCGAAAGCTTCACTTTCGTTGATAACGACATTGCGAAGACCAGTCATCACCTCTTTCTTGACTTGCTCTTTCAGTGCATTTTCGACTAAGCCTTTGTCGACGCCGTCGGCTGCAACTTTCTCTGCCAGTGCTGCGATCTGTTTGTCGCCTGCGATTGCGCCCTGACGTGTCAATGTTGCGAACGTTTGAGCGATTGCTTCTTCGCTACCTTCTTTGAAGAGGGCTTTAGTGCCGACGCCAGTCACGAGTCTGTCTGCGAGGCTCGTAGCAGTCGCTGACCCGATAGCGAGTCCTTTCAGTCCCAGTGCTTCGGGACCAAGTGCGCCGATGAACGCTGATGCTCCGCCTTCGAATCCTTGCTTGAAAATGTTCTTCGCTGATGAATCGAAGTCGGTGCCTTGCATGGCGCGCATCGCTCCAATCCGATAGACCGCACCCGCCGCACCGATCTCCGACAGCAACGCGAGACTGGCACCGCCGCTGAAGGCAGCACCACCTACGGCGGCAAGAGTGATGGTTGCGTCAACAAGCGCTTCGGCCATTTTGCCTTTGGAGTCGACGTAAGATTTTTCGGCAGCCATGTAGTTATTGACTGCGTCGTTGAATTGCTGCCGTTGCTCGGGCGGCAACTTGTCGAGTTCAGCAGCGTGATCTTTGACAAATTTATTGAGATTACTTTGACTGCTATCTGCGGAGACACGGCTGTAATCCCAGAATCCGCTCATGAACCCATCAAAAGAACTTGTGTGAGAGTCGTTACTGAGTTGAGCATCCAAGGCTACCTGCCGAACGTTTACATCAGTTGGCGAGAGCAATTCGCGGAAGCGCCACTGCTGATCGGATGGAACCTTACTGATCACATCGTCAGTGACAAGTTTTCCGTATTTTGTGTAGAACTGATTCGCGAGATTCTGACGGTCCTCTGGAGTCATCTTCTCGAGTGTGGCTTTGAGCGCTTCGCTGTCGCCGCCTTGTGCCGCAAATAACCGGAATTTGTCTGCTTGATCTAAATAACCAGTTCTACCGTTCTCAGGATCTCGTTGCTGCAATCCATTTTCGAGGACCTTGCGAACATCTTTGTCATCGCCGAACACATCGTTTTGGAATTGTCTCGTCGCCGCATCCGGGTTTTTCTCGATCAGCTTAGCTCGCTCGTCTGCGGTGCAGTGCAAGATCATCTCGTTGCGGATAGCATTGTCTTTGGTCAACTTTGTCTGCATGTCGAGCGGAACGTGTCCAGTCTCGAATGCAGCTTTTGCGTAATCAGCATTCTTGCCTTTTACGAAGTTTCCACCTTCATCGACAGAATCTCCGAGCCCGGCAACGTCAACGGCGTTATTTACTGCGCTGTGGAAATAGGAACTGAGTTGCTTGTCCTCGTCAGTGACTGGATGCGCCAGGCGGTCCTGCAGTGTTCTATCTGATTTGAGAGCGGATTCGATATCGGCGAAAGTCGCAGCAGGATTATCTTTCTTGATTCCGTCAATCAACACGCGTTCGACGGCACCTACACCAGTGTTAGATTCTGCGATGCGATTTGCGAGGAATTTTTCCGCATCGGTAGAGAGTGTCGCATTGATCTTATCCCGGTATCCATCGGTGTTTGCAACGTACGCTTTCCGCTCGGCGTCAGACATCTTTGTGAGTGCGTCAAGACGCGCCGCCTGATCGTTCGAGCTATCTTGTAGCCGTTGATCGACAGGTCGATTGCCGACTGACTGCGCGTCAGAGAAACTGTCTTTTTCAAGTTTAGCTTTGAGTGCGTTCATGACCTGATCGTGATTTGAATCAGAGAAAGTGTTCAAAGCGGCATCAATTTTGGAAACTTCTTCAGGATTCGCCTTCAGGAATTTCCAGTCTTTCTCGGTCATGTTCTCGACTGCGGCGAGTTGCTTGTTCTTGTCAGTGCCGGCGCCCATTCCGAAGAACCAGCTTCCCTCTTGATGCGACTGCAAGATGTTAGTGATTACTTCTTCGTTGTTGCGCAGCTTGGCTTCCCACAGGGCAGCCTGTCTGTCGTTTCCGGAGCTGTGCATTTGAGCATCGACGCTCTGATAAAACTTGAGCGCACGCGCATCTTCAGGAGTCTTCGCTTCGGCTCCTGTTCGACTCAACTCTTCGCCGCGTTTGAAATCTTGCCGGTCTATGTCTGTAGCTTTGCTGACGGCTCGGTCTATATCGTCTTGATTTGTGTGATACCAGTGTGTATCGCCATCAGCGATAGTCGAGAGGCTGACGGTGCCACGTTCGACATAGTCCTTGGCGATTTGCTTATCACCGAACCAGAACGCGTCATCGATTTTCTTCATGCCACCATCGGCGATGAACTTGTCGCGTGCCGCTTGTGACGCATCGCGGAATACTTCGTTGAAGATGTCGGGACGACCTGCCTTCATCGCCGCATCTGCGAGTTGCAATCTATCTTGATCGTGGACTTTGTCAGTGCCTTTTAAATAAACATTCAGAGCCGCTTTGGACTCATCGGAGAGGTCGCTATTGTTTTGAAGAGTATCGTTCAGATTCTTTCCAAAGTCTCTCTGGAATTTGTCTGACACTGCTTTGACCTGCTCTGCTGTCAAAGTGTTTAGCGCATCGCGTATTTCGGATTCGGCACGCAGTTTGTCATCACCAGTGGCGCCTGGGAGTTTCGTAAGTGCTTGCCAGACTTGCCCGCTGTTGTCGGCAACTCCGTCTTCTCTGCGAAGCAGCGACTGTGCTTTGGCGAAATCTGTACTGCCAAGTTTGTCTTTTAAATCTTGTTCGAGTGAGTGACCAGGAAATTGCTTTTCGTACGATTCACGAACAAGTTGTCTTTGCGCAGCCGACATTGGTTCCAGAAT
Organism: Drouetiella sp.; assembly: GCA_036702965.1. Taxonomy (GTDB): domain Bacteria; phylum Cyanobacteriota; class Vampirovibrionia; order Obscuribacterales; family Obscuribacteraceae; genus PALSA-1081. The sequence continues at coordinate 3,003 of DATNPZ010000004.1, read as the reverse complement.
GTTCCAGAGTTTGTTCTGGTCTGGGCTGCTGAACAACATGAACGTGTTGTCTTTTGCATTGTGCAGTTCAGCCGCGGCTTTGTCTATCGAGCCAGAATCAAAGCTTTGCGATTTGCGGTCCGATGTAACCGTGTAATCGAGTCCGTTGTGCGAATACGAGTAATTGCCGTCTGGACGCACTCTGACGTTCGATATTCCAGTATCGTTGCCGCTTGGACCAAGCCACTGCCCGTCCCGAAGTGTCGCAACTGCTCCGTTCGGTGATGTCACTTTTGCAACTTCACCCTGCTCGTTGTAGGCGAACTTTGTTTGTTTGCCGTCGGCATAGTGAATCGCTGTAACTCGGTTTGCACTATCAGTTGCCACCACTGAGAAATTCGCTGGATTGAGCGACTGCGAAGTGCCATCCTCGAAGCGAGTGACGATGCGTCCGTCGTTTTCGGTTTTAAGCTCTTTGACTGCTGGAGCCAGTTTCGCTGCCAACGTGGAATCTAATGCGTTGCTCTTATCCTGTGCAACTGTCTGTAGTGCGGTCCTATCTAAGCTGGTCAGATTGCCTGACTTCAGTCTGTTTTCGCCCCATGCGATCGACAAGTCTGGAAGTATGTCATTCAGTTTTTGTGTTGCACTATCCCAGTAAGCTTGCTTCTGCTCGGCATCGCCGCCATGTTCGCGCACAAAGGAGTCGTAGTCTTTTTTGAGAACTTCGTATGCAGCTTCCGGACCATGCTCGTGAAGCGCGTTGTGCGTCTCTGTTGAAGTATCGGCGGCAGAAGCTTCCGGGGTCGTCTGCTTCCCGGACTTAGTCTGTTTTGCTGTGGCGTCGTCGGCTGCCATCTACGGGGGGCGGTACCTAACCTGGTATTCAAGGGCTCCTGCATCCTAAGTTATATATCTGGCAAAGATGTGACACCGAAACGGATTTCAGATGAAATTCGCTGGATTTTGGGGGTAGGGAAATTAAATTTTTTCGGAGCGAAGATTAACGTCGAGGGGGATCTCTTCAAAACCCGACCCTCAGTTAATGTTAAGCTGAAAACGCGGATTTTGAACTTTCCGCAATCCATTGCCAATTAAGCACTTTGGGATTTCCAGAAATCCCGAAACGCTGACTTAATATAACTTCATTAAGCTGTGGAGTTGGAAAAAAGTCCAGACCCCTCCACCCTCCGAATTTGGGAAAAATGTCGACTTTATACCGCATTGGTTTATACCATGTTCCAAAGGTAAGGGCTATCGAAGCAAGTTTTGAGCGGATAGGAAATCGCTCAAGTTTCCAGGATCCGATTTAAGTACTGAGGCAGTTGACTCGAAAGCTCAGGAAAGCACTCGAGTGTTCAGGAAATCACTCGAGTGCTCAAGACGTCACTCAAGGCATTCAGGAAATTGACTCAAGTAATCAATTTGATTCAAGTACGCAGGAAATCGGCTCTAGTCCTGCAAATATTTGCCGAGCAGGCTCTTGAAATTAGAGTTGAGAAAACTGCGAGAACTTACCGATCCCGTTGCGATGCAGCAATGAATGAATTTGCGGAACCGGATTTGGTGGCATCCGCTCGTTCAAGGTGTAACAGTCGTGACACCAAGATTGGTATCGTCAATAAAAGAAGAGAAGCGCGGTAGTCTGCCACTCACACACGCTTCTCATCTACTTTTTAAAACTGGCCGCCAGTGAGTCGGTTGGTTAATCTTTCTCGTGCTTTCACAGAGCCTGGCGGCTGCTACTAATCATCGTATCCTCATGCCAACCCATTTAGGCTAGGGTTTTTACTGGATTCGTCCTGTTGTAAACCTCGGTTTCCAAAACCCTGACTATTGCCGAGTTTCAAGTTGGCTGATAACTCAAAGTGTTTCAAAAAAAATCTTTGGGTGCTAATCAAGTGGTGGCACGTTGAATTTGATTCGGATTTAAGTGTCGAATATGGAGATGAAAAGTAGTCAGTTCGATTATTTCAGATCGATGTATACCACCATATCTGGTTTCACATTGACGTTCGCTGGTTTGTTTTTCCACAGTGAAACCCATGCCCTCGCCGGTAGTGCGGTATATCTGATCTTGTCTATGTGTCTGACTTCCGGGCTCATGTTGTTGCATCCACCCTGGATTTCGCAGGTGCCACCACAATGGATGTATTGCCCGATTCCGACTGCTTCTGCCGGTGTTTTATTCATGTTTTCGATATTCTGAGACTTCGCGAGATCGACGTAGATGTAGTTCAAATTGAAGTCGCGTGCGTTGTATGCCACCACCCCAAATGCTGGCAGAATTTTTTCGGAGCGTAAGCGCATCCGCCATTCATAGAGGTCGGCATTGAATTTGGTCACTGGGTATTCGACCTGCATCAGATTGTTTGCTGGCCACCAGCGAATGAATGTTGGTTCCCAGCAAATCGGCAAATCATTTCGCGCAAACTCTTCCGGTTTCATTTTTTCAGGATCGAAATTTTCTACGACTGCCGGGTTGGCTCCTGCCAGCAAAAATGGGTTGCAAATGAAACGCGATTCTTCCGCTTCACCTTCGGCCGCATGTTGACCCGGTCCCCAGATTGCTTGACCTTTCAGACCCCACCACGGTTTGTTATCTTCGATGCCACCGAATACGGAGCCTTGTGGTTCGTAAGGATAAGCCAACAAAATCTTGTTTAGTTCGACGTAACGTTTTCGCAAATCCAAAATCTCTGATTTTGATTTGAAATTGAGGTCAATCGGATTCTGCACCGGTAATTCGATCGCCTGTGTCTGCGCTTTGTCACCGATTGCAAGTTGATTTTCTGCCGCACCTGCTTGATTGATGGCACCAAATAAAGTGGCTGTTGCAAATGCAATCAGACCGCGCGTGGCAAGTGCAAAAATCCAGGTAAATGCATCAATCCGAGGGAGAGTACCAATCCGAGGGAGAGTACCAATCCGAGGGAGAGTACCAATCCGAGGGAGAGTACCAATCCGAGGGAGAGTACCAATCCGAGGGAGAGTACCAATCCGAGGGAGAGTACCAATCCGAGG
>DATNPZ010000010.1:0-648540 GCA_036702965.1 Drouetiella sp. | reverse complement strand
TTTGTAAACCGTCGGTTGCGGGTTCGAATCCCATCACCGGCTTATGGGCAGATGTCCGAGTGGCTAAAGGAGACGGGCTGTAAACTCGTTGGCGCAAGCCTACACTGGTTCGAATCCAGTTCTGCCCAAACTTGTTCCCCTAAAAAGACCTTGATTTCTTAAGGCAACCTTTAGGAGGTGCGACTATAAGGCTCTTCTGAGCCATAATGAGTCAGTACCGCGTGCCCATGTAGCTTAGCGGTAGAGCACCCCCTTGGTAAGGGGGAGGTCACGAGTTCGATTCTCGTCATGGGCTCCATTTTTACCAAGCGCGTTGAATAGACACTTTGGTCCCTGAATAGATCAGTACAAAAAACAATCAGTTGAAGGAGTTGAGAGGATGGCCCGCCAGAAGTTTGAAAGAAACAAACCAAACGTAAACATTGGCACGATCGGGCACGTAGACCACGGCAAGACTACGCTCACAGCAGCGATCACAACGTATCTCGCAAAGAGCGGTGGTGCCAAGGCTAAGAAATACGATGAGATCGATGCCGCTCCAGAAGAAAAAGCACGTGGTATTACCATTAATACCGCTCACGTTGAGTACGAAACACCTGCCCGCCACTACAGCCACGTTGACTGCCCAGGTCACGCTGACTACATCAAAAACATGATCACCGGCGCAGCTCAGATGGACGGAGCAATCCTCGTAATCTCAGCTTCCGACGGTCCTATGCCACAGACTCGTGAGCACATCCTGCTCGCTCGTCAGGTAGGCGTTCCACACATCGTTGTGTTCTTGAACAAGTGCGACATGGTTGATGATCCAGAATTGCTCGACCTCGTTGAACTCGAAGCTCGTGAGCTTCTCTCCAAGTACAACTTCCCTGGCGACGATATCCCATTCATCCGCGGTTCCGCGATGAAGGCTCTCGCTGGCGATGCTGCTGAAGAGAAGAAACTCGATGAGTTGATGAGCGCAGTAGATAGCTATATCCCAACACCACAACGCGACATCGACAAACCGTTCTTGCTCGCAGTTGAAGACGTGTTCTCAATCACCGGTCGCGGTACCGTAGCAACCGGACGTATTGAACGTGGACAAGTCAAAGTTGGCGAAGAAGTTGAAATCGTTGGTTTGCAAGATACACGCAAGACAACCGTAACCGGTGTTGAAATGTATCAAAAGACCTTGGATTCAGGAATGGCTGGCGACAACGTGGGCGTATTGCTCCGCGGTATCGACAAGACCATGATCGAACGCGGTCAAGTTATCGCTAAACCAAACTCGATCAAACCACACACCAAATTCAAAGCTGAAGTTTATATCTTGAGCAAAGAAGAAGGTGGACGTCACACCCCATTCTTCCCTGGCTACAGACCACAGTTCTACATCAGAACAACAGACGTGACTGGCTCAATCAAATTGCCAGAAGGCGTTGAAATGGTTATGCCTGGAGACAACGTAGCAATGGAAGTTGAATTGATTCAACCAGTTGCAGTTGAAGAAGGAATGCGTTTCGCGATCCGCGAAGGTGGCAGAACCGTAGGCGCAGGCGTTGTAGCTAACATCATCGCCTAAGCTAGTCTGATTAAAGACTTGAAGGAGCCGTGCTTAACGCACGGCTCTTTTATTATGTGCAATTTCCGGCAGGGCGCTGCGCATTTTTTAAGGGCACCAAATACGGTGCTCTGAAAAGTTCAACCTTTGCAGATTAACTCTGAAAATTAAGGACGCATCGACTGTTGATCGCAGCAACGAACCGATATCGCTTCATTGTTTTGAGCGAAGTTGCGCTTTCACCTGGTCCGTTAGCGAAGGGACGAACCGATATCGGTTCATTTTTTAGCTCTGAATGGGAGCTTACTTGGCTCGTAGGGACAAACCGATATCGGTTCATGAATTTGCTCGGGATGGGAGCTCAACGGGCTCGTTAGCGAAGGGACGAACCGATATCGGTTCATGGCTTGGCTAGGTGGGAGCTGGCCTCGCTCGTTAAGCAAAATGGGAACGAACCGATATCGGTTCATGGCTTAGCTCGGAATGGGAGCTCGCCTGGCTCGTTAGCGAAATGAGGAACCGATATCGGTTCATGGCTTAGCTAGGAAAACCGGGCTCATTAGCGAAAACGACGAACCGATATCGGTTCGTCCGTAAAGGGGAAGTGGGGCTTTTGGTTCCTCAGTCTGTTGGTTGGCCAGACTCGTTTAGTTCGGCGGCGCGGCGGTCGGCTAGTGTGAACAACTTCGCTGCTGTTGTTTCCAACGCTGCTGCAATGCGATTGGCCGTCGTAACGGTGATATTTCTCGAGCCGCGTTCAATGTCACTTATATAAGTGCGGTGCACACCCGATTGGTCCGCAAGCACTTGCTGGGTCATTGCAATGTAATTTCGACGCTCTGAGATGATTTCGCCAAAAGCCTTGAGCCAGAGCTCCTTATCAAAATCCTGCATTGCCTTAAAAGCTGTCCGCTATGTTCAGAACCTAACATTGTCCATTGTACATGGATGGTCAAGCGAGCGAGCGCAAATGTGCAGGTTGGTATCACATGCAGTGCAAGCGATCGCCTGCTTGCATCCAACACCTGGAATGGTAGCTGCCAAGAGAATGTGTCGAGCTGCGGATCTTCGCTCCCTACTTGTAACTTATGTAAAGCGGCGCCGGTTGATCTCAGCGCTCTCACCGATCGACATTCCGATTCCATATTTATAAGTGGAGTGCCATCAAATAAATCAATCGCTTGTTGAAACCGTGATTTCATGGGCTTTTCCGCAGAGCTTGGAAAAATAAAGAAAACCGAAAATCATCACTGACAAGTGTTCTCAGACTTTCTTTGAAACATTTAAGAAACTGAATTCTTATTCTCAAATAAAAATCGCCATTTGACCTAACCGATATATGTACAATGTGTTGTTCGTCCGCTGGAAACGGTCAGTCTGTGGCGGCTTCATTTATAAGAACCGGTTAACCTGGCTCTATGAATGCAGCACCAGTGCTGAAAAGCCGCAGTCTGTGCTCGTAAAAGCGACGTGTTTCATGCGCTGTACGCATGGTCTAACAGGTAATGGAGATACGCGCCGATGGCTCGCGCCAAAACACAAAAGAATGACAATGCCGCTGGAGCCAAAGTCCAGCGAATCAGAATTCGCTTGAAGTCTTACGACCACAGACTGCTCGACAAATCGTCCGATCAGATCGTAGAGACTGCGAAACGTACCGGAGCTACAGTCAGTGGTCCTGTGCCATTGCCAACCAGAAAGCGTGTTTATTGCGTACTTCGCTCACCTCACGTTGATAAAAAGTCGCGTGAGCACTTCGAAATCCGCATCCACAAAAGATTGATTGACATCAACGATCCAACACCGACAACGGCAGATGCGCTCATGCGCCTCGATTTGCCAGCCGGCGTAGATATCGAAGTCAAGCTCTAAGATTGCACAGAAGGAAATTTCGTCATGACAGTAGGCGTGATCGGCAAGAAAGTTGGAATGACCCAGGTCTTTGATGACCAAGGACTGGCAGTTCCTGTCACCGTAGTAACTCTCGGCGACAACGTTGTCACTAATAAGCTGACAAAAGAAAAGAACGGCTATTCGGCAATTCAGGTTGGCGGATTCGTTGTTCAAGAGAAGAAGTTGAATAAGCCAGAACTCGGCTCGTTCAAAAAGAACAACGTCACTCCAGCAAAACCGCTGCAAGAGTACCGTTTGCAAGATGACAATTCCGCATACAACGTCGGCGAAAACCTTCCTATAGATCAAATTCTCAAAGAAGGAATGCTTGTCGACGTTCAAGGAAAGTCAATCGGTAAAGGCTTCCAGGGCACAATCAAGCGCTACAACGCTGGTCGTGGACCTATGAGTCACGGTTCCAAGTTCCACCGCTCGATGGGTTCCATCGGTGCAGGTACGACTCCAGGACGCGTTTTCCGTGGCTTGCATATGCCTGGACAAATGGGCAACAAGATTAAGACCGTTCGCCATTTGAAAGTGGTGCGCGTCGACCTCGACAAGAAAGTTCTTCTGATCAAAGGCGCAGTGCCTGGTTGCGATGGTGGCTTGCTCACGATCAAACCATCGAAGACGAAGTGGAACTAAACACTGATCTGAACCGGATTCAACGAAGAGAAACGAACAATGACATCTGCTCAAGTACTAGATTTGAAAGGCAACAAAGTCCGTGAAGTAGGGCTAGACGACGCAGTTTTCGGCGTCGAGCCAAACGTTGGTTTGTTGCACTCAGCGGTCGTGCGTCAACTCGCTAACGGTCGCTCCGGCGCAGCTAACACCAAAACCCGCTCTGAAGTGCGTGGTGGCGGCAGAAAGCCATGGCGTCAGAAAGGCACTGGCCGCGCCAGAGCTGGTTCAATCCGTTCACCATTGTGGGAAGGCGGCGGTGTCACTTTTGGTCCTAAGCCAAGAGATTTCTCGCAATCGATGAACAAGAAGGCTCGCGCTGCGGCTCTCAAATCTGCACTGGCAGCCAAGAAAGACAACATCGTTGTCGTTGAAAACTTCGCTTCGATCACTGATGGTAAAACAAAACAAGTCGCAACTGCCCTCAAAGACTTGAAGTTGTACGGACAAAAAATTCTTCTCGTTCTTGATCATGCAAATGAACAAGACGGCCGCGTACAGCTCGCTGCACGCAACATTGACGGGCTGAAAGTTATTCACGTCAGCAACTTGAACGTGAAAGATTTGCTCGAATCAGAAGTTGTGTTGACTAACGAAAGCACAATCCAAACGATCACTAATCGTTTCAAAGCTTCTGAAAAAGGCGCTTCGGCTCCTGCTGAAAAGAAAGCCAAAAAAGAAACTGCAGCTAAGGCACCAGCTAAAGAAGCTAAAGCTTCCAAAGAAGCTGCCGAAGCTCCAGCAAAGAAATCAGCACCTAAGAAGAAAGAATCGTAATTCGATTCGTAATTCATAGATAACGACCAGGAAAAATCAATGAACTCCCGTCAATCACAAATTATTCTCCGTCCCTTGATCAATGAGAAATCAGCCCTGTTGGCGCAGCAAGGGAAATACACTTTCGAAGTATTGAAAGATGCCAACAAAATCGAGATCGCGGAAGCACTCGAGATGCTGCTCGGCGAAGTCTATAACCAAAAGGCTACCGTCACTAGCGTGAACACTCTTCCTATCCGCGGACGCATCCGTCGTTCAAAGAGACATGGTCGAGCACCACGCGACAGCAAAAAAGCGATCGTCACCATCGAAGGTGAACCGCTTTCTATATTTAGCGCCTAAGCTAAATCAATTTATTTAGCGCCTAAGCTAAGACAACACTTTAGGCAATCCGCACCAAAAGGACCGAATACAAATGCCTCCCCGGAAAGTCAATCCAACATCTGCAGGCCGTCGAAATATGACGGTGCATGATTTCTCGGATATCACAACCGATAAGCCAGAGAAATCGCTTCTCATGCCAATGAGAAAGAAAGGTGGTCGCAACAATCAAGGTAAATTGACTGTGCGCCACATTGGCGGTGGACACAAACGCGCCTACCGTATCATCGACTTCAAGCGTAACAAGCACGGAATTCCTGCTGTTGTAAAAACAGTCGAATACGATCCAAACCGCAACGCTCGCATCTGCTTGTTGCAATATGCAGACGGCGAAAAGCGCTACATCCTTGCTCCTTTAGGAGTGAAGGTCGGCGACGCGATTATGTCCGGACCAACTGCTGAAGTGAAGAACGGCAACGCTCTGCCACTACGCTCGATACCACTAGGTACGATGGTTCACAACGTTGAAATGACTCCAGGAAAGGGCGGTCAACTCGGTCGCGCTGCCGGTATTCAAATTCAAGTTCTGGCGAAAGAAGGCAAATATTGCACACTGCGCTTGCCATCAAGCGAAATGCGCATGGTGCCTGTCGATTGCATGGCTACGATTGGTCAGTTGAGCAATCCAGATGCCAAAAATATTCGCATCGGTAAGGCAGGAAGAACCCGCTGGATGGGTATCAAACCTACCAACCGCGGTGTCACTATGAACGCCATCGACCACCCACATGGTGGTGGTGAAGGTAAGTCACCAATCGGTGGCAAGCCGCAGACTCCGTGGGGCAAGCCGGCGATGGGTTATAAGACACGTCGCGGTAAGCAGTTCACGAGCAGCAAGTACATCGTTAAGCGTCGCGTCAAGTAAGGATTAGGAGGACATAGTTCGTGTCTAGATCGCTAAAAAAAGGACCTTTCGTTCACGTTTCTCTCGCGAAGAGAATCGAAGATATGAACAAGAAGGGCGACAAGCGGGTGATCAAGTCCTGGTCCAGATCTTCGATGATCATTCCTGACATGATTGGCCACACAATTGCTATCTACAACGGTCGCAAGCATGTGCCTGTGTATGTCACCGAACAAATGATCGGTCACAGATTGGGCGAGTTCGCACCGACCCGTTACTTCAAGGGTCACGCCGGTGGCGACAAAACCGCCAAGAGAGGATAAGGGTAATGCAAAGCAAAGCACAAGCTAAATGGGTCAGAATGTCACCACGGAAGGTGCGTCGTGTAATCAACGAGATTCGCGGCAAATCTTGTGGTGAAGCTGTCACGCTTCTTCGTTTCATGCCCTTCTCGGCAGCTCGCGAAGTAGAAAAAGTATTGAGATCGGCAATGTTCAATTTGATCAACGCTGATAAGGCACCAATCTCGGAAACTGAAGCTAACGATTTGACAATCGTCGAAGCATACGCAGACCAGGGACCAACCCTGAAGCGCATTCAGCCAAGAGCTCGTGGTCGCGCTTTTCCAATTTTGAAAAAATCAAGTCACATTACTGTTGTCGTCTCAGACGTTTAACTAAGGAGCTAATTTACAGTGGGTCAGAAAGTAAATCCTAACGGCTTCCGTCTTGGCGTCCACAGAGGATGGCGCTCGAACTGGTTCGTCAACAAGAAAGACGTGCCGGCGCTTATGGAAGAAGACCATCGCATTCGCACTTTCTTGAAGAAAGAATTGGGCAACGCTGGTGTCTCCAAAGTTGAAATTTCGCGCAAAGCCGATCAGATTCAATTAGATATTTACACTGCTCGTCCAGGTGTCGTCGTCGGTAAAGGCGGACAGGGCATCGAGACTCTGAGCGGTAAGTTGAAAGAGATGCTTCACCGCACCGGTATCGATATCAGAATCAACATTCTCGAAATCAACCGCGTCGATCTGGAAGCTCAACTCGTTGCCGAATCAATCGGTCAACAGTTGGAAAAACGTGTCGCGTTCAGACGCGCTATGAAGCAAGCAATGCAACGTTGTATGCGCGCAGGCGCTGTCGGCGTAAAAATCATGGTGTCAGGACGTCTGGGTGGTGCTGAAATCGCCAGAACGGAATGGGCTAAAGAAGGTCGCATTCCGTTGCAGACACTGAGAGCAGATGTTGATTACGCAAGACACGAAGCCCACACAATGATGGGAATTATCGGCGTCAAAGTCTGGGTTTTCCGTGGTGAATTGGAGCGTGGACAATGGTCCCCACCAAACATCAAGACCCAATCTGAACGCAATCAACAAGGTGGTGGCGGCGAACAAGGTCGCGGTGATAACCGTGGCGGCGCCGGAAACAAAAACGCTGGTCGTAGATCCAGGAAGGGTGGTCAATAGTCATGCTTTTGCCCAAACGTACAAAATTTCGTAAGCAGCATCGCGGTCGTATGACCGGCCACGAAACGCGCGGCGTTGAAGTGCAATTCGGCGAATATGGCTTGCAAGTGCTCGAGCCAGCCTGGATTACATCTAGACAGATCGAAGCAGCTCGTAAAGCCATGACCCGTTCTGTACGACGTGGTGGTCAACTCTGGATCCGTATTTTTCCAGACAAACCATGCACCAAGAAACCGGCTGAAACCCGTATGGGATCCGGTAAAGGTAACCCTGAGTTCTGGGTCGCTGTTGTGAAGCCAGGCCGAGTTATGTTCGAGATGTCCGGAGTTGCTCAAAAAGATGCTCATCGCGCCCTTGAATTGGCAGCGCAAAAATTGCCAATCAAATGCCGCATCGTCGAGCGACACATTGGAGGCTAACGATGAAAGTCCGTGAAATTAGAGAATTGAGTCACGACGAGATCAAATCTCGCATCGATGACACGCGCAAGCAACTCGTTGAAATGCGTTTTGCCCTGGCGGTTCGTAAATTGGAAAGCCCAGCTAAGCTGCGTACGACAAAACGTCACCTGGCTCAACTGCTCACTATCCAATCAGAAAAAGTTCGCGCTGAAGGTGAACCTGCAAAGGCTGAACCGAAAGAAGCGAAATCAAAAGCAAAGGCAAAAGCGTAGTAGCTGCTTCACACAAATAGTGCTTCATCGAAGAAGAAGAAGGATCGAGAAATGCCCAGGAAGGAATTAGTCGGAAAAGTTGTCTCCAACAAAATGGATAAGACTGTTGTTGTGGCTGTACACAGCAGCACTCCGCACTCGAAGTACGAAAAACAGATCATCAGAACTGCTAAGTTCAAAGCACATGATGCTGAGAACAAGTGCCAGATCGGTGATGACGTGCGCATTCAAGAGTGCCGTCCACTTTCAAGAGAAAAGCGTTGGCTCGTAATCGGAGTTGGTGAATCAGCTCGCTTCGGCACGAAAGAGGAGTCGAAGTAATGATTCAACAAGAAACACGTCTGACCTGCGCCGACAACACTGGCGCTCGCGAGTTGCTCTGCATCCGCGTTCTCGGCGGCTCCAATCGCAGATATGCATCAGTCGGTGATGTGATCATCGCTACTGTTAAAGATGCACTGCCAAACATGCCGGTGAAAAAATCTGAAGTTGTGCGCGCAGTAGTCGTACGCGTCCGCAACAACGTCAAGCGTCCAGATGGCTCAACCATCCGCTTTGACGACAACGCAGCCGTTATCGTTCAGAAAGACGGCAACCCCAAAGGCACTCGCGTTTTCGGACCGATTGCCCGCGAATTGCGCGACAAGAACTTCACCAAGATTCTTTCGCTCGCTCCGGAGGTTCTGTAGAAAATGGCTCAGGCAGAGAAGAATTTGAAGCGCGTGACCAAGCGCGCGATCAAAGCGAAAGTGAAAATGGGCGGCACAACGCTTGTTTCCGAAGCTTTGATCAAGAAGGGCGTCACCAATCTGGTGCCCAAGATCCATGTCAAAAAGGGCGACCTGGTCATGGTTATCTCAGGCTCGAAAGAAATGGGCAAAGGACGCACCGGTAAAGTCCTCAACGTATTTCCAAAAACTGGAAAAGTAATTGTTGAAGGCGTTAACGTCGTCACCCGCGCCACCAAAGCTCGTGGACCAATGGGCAAGAGCGGTTTGATCAAAAAAGAAGCTCCGATTTTTGCCAGCAAAGTGATGCTCTATTCAACCGAACAGAAAAAACCGGTAAGAGCAGAATTCAGAAAGAAACTGGGTCTCGACTAGGAAAACAAAAGTAGCGGACGACAAAGACCGTCCCTCACAGGAAGAGTAAGAAGACAATGATCAAGATTAAAGAACGCTATCAACAAGATGTGGTGCCACAACTGAAGAAACAGTTTGGCTACACCAACGACTTGCAAGTGCCACGATTGGAAAAAGTCGTGATCAACATGGGTCTTGGCGAAGCTGCCACAAACGGAAAAGCCATTGAAAACGGCGTCAAAGATCTCGTCACAGTGACCGGTCAAAAACCTGTCGTCAACAAAGCACGCAAGTCAATCGCAACATTCAAATTGCGCAAAGGCATGCCGGTTGGTGTCAGCGTCACATTGCGCGGACGTCGCATGTACGACTTTTTGGCAAAGCTCATTCACATCGCCTTGCCTCGTATCAGAGACTTCCGTGGTCTGTCCTCGAAATCTTTCGACGGACGTGGAAATTATTCACTCGGCGTCAAAGAGCAGTTGATTTTCCCTGAAATCAACTACGAACAAGTTGACACCATCCGCGGTATGGACATAGCTATCGTCACGACAGCGCGCACCGACCAGGAAGGTCATGCACTGCTCGCGGCATTAGGTATGCCTTTCAAAAAGTAGAACTCACACAAAGAACGCGATTCAGATAACTGGAGATAAGTTGTGGCCAAAACATCGATGATTGACAAAGAGCATAAGCGCAGGGTGCTCGCTGCTAAAGGCAAGTATCCGACAGTGCGTTTACACAATCGTTGTCGCATTTGCGGACGCCCTCGCGGATACAATCGCGACTTCGGCTTGTGCCGATGCTGTCTGCGAAAGATGGCTCATGAAGGTTTGATCCCAGGCGTTACAAAGTCAAGTTGGTAGGAGAAAGAAAAGACATGCCCGTTACAGATCCTATTTCTGACATGTTCACACGCATCCGCAATGCTGCTCGCACGCAGTCACCAGCGGTCGAAATGCCTGCATCGAAGCAGAAAGTTGCGCTCGCCGAATTGCTGCGCAACGAAGGGTTCATCTCTTCTTTCGAAACTAAAGGACTCGGTTCGCCAAACCAAAAAATGCGCATCGTACTCAAGTACGGCAGCAAAGGCGAGCAGGTCATTCAAGGCATCAGCCGAGTCAGCAAGCCTGGCTTGAAAGTTTACCGTCCTGCCAAGAAAGTACCGAGAGTATTTGGCGGATCAGGTATCGCAATCATCTCAACCAGCCGCGGTCTCATGACCGACCGTCAAGCTCGCAAGAGCAACATCGGTGGCGAAATTGTCGGTCACGTCTGGTAATTGATTCTAAGAATCATCAACAGATCTAAAACGCAGAAAGAGCGCAGAGGAATTCGAAAATGTCTCGTATAGGCAAAGCACCAATCCCAGTACCATCTGGAGTTACAGTCACCATCAACGGTGGCGACGTGGCTGTCAAAGGACCTAAAGGTCAGTTGCAGAAGTCATTCCGCCCGGAAGTTGAAATCAAACAGGAAGACGGAAAAGTAGTCGTCCTGCGCACTTCAGACTCACGTGACGTTCGCAGCCTTCACGGCATGACACGCACGCTGGTAGCGAATATGGTGAAAGGCGTAACCGATGGTTTCACAGAAACTCTAGAAATCGTCGGCGTAGGCTACCGTGCCGTTATGGAAGGTCGCACGCTGAATATGTCGCTTGGTTATTCCCATCCAGTGTTGATCGAGCCACCACAAGGCATCGAAATCGCAGTTGGTAAAGGTAACGTTGTCACCGTCAGTGGTATCGACAAGCAAGCTGTAGGCGATATGGCTGCCTTCATCAGAGGCAAGCGCGCACCTGAAGTTTATAAAGGCAAGGGTGTTAAGTATCAGGGTGAATTCATCCGCCGTAAAGCTGGTAAAGCTGCAGGTAAGAAGAAGTAATAGGTTAGGCGTCGCCTGACAAAGAAAGGCGACTAGAGGACGAAGCAATGATTACAAAACCAGACAGAAAGCTCAATCGCGAGAAGCGCCACATGCGCATTCGTCGTGGTCTCGCCGGCACAACAGCCAGACCAAGACTCTGCGTATATCGCTCGAACAAGCACATCTACGCTCAGATCGTTGATGACAGCACCATGAAAACACTCGTATGCGCAAGCACTCTCGATCCTGAATTGAAAGGCAAAGTCGAGAAGTCCTGGGATTGCGACTCGGCTAAAACAGTCGGCGCTCTCGTTGCAAAACGCGCTAAAGACAAAGGCATCACCGCAGTTGTTTTCGATCGTGGTGGCTACATTTATCACGGACGCATCGCCGCAGTTGCAGAAGGTGCACGTGAATCCGGACTCGATTTTTAACCGCTGAACCAAAGAAGCTTAAGAGGATACGCCTTAAATGGATAAAGAGGACAAAACAAACGCCGCTCCCGAAGAACTCGGCAACACTGATGGTGCACGTCGCGGACGTCGTACCAACAGCCGTGAGACGAATCGTCGGTCAGGTGATGACTCCAACCGTCAGCGTGAACAATCTGAATGGGAAGAAAAAATCATTCAAGTTCGCCGCGTGACCAAAGTAGTCAAAGGCGGTAAGAAACTGAGTTTCAGAGCAGTTGTCGCAGTAGGCAACGGCAAAGGTCAAGTCGGCATCGGTGTCGGCAAAGCTGCTGAAGTTATCAGTGCAATTCAAAAAGGCGTTGTCGATGCTCGCAAGAGCATGGTTAAAGTTCCGCTCGTCGGCACTACAATTCCTCACCAGATTTATGGCGAACAAGGTTCAAGCAGAATCATGTTGAAGCCAGCCGCTAAAGGTACCGGTGTCATCGCCGGTGGTGCAGCCCGCGCCATCCTGGAGCTCGCTGGTGTAGGCGACGTTCTCTCGAAATCGCTCGGCTCTCGCGCTCCGCTCAATGTAGCTCGTGCCACCGTAGATGGTTTGGAAAGATTGCGCACATTCGAAGAATCAGCAAAATTGCGCGGTATCTCAATCAAAACGATGCTTTCGTAAGCTCGCTTGAATCGCGTCTCTAACAGATAGGAAAGATGAGCCTGAGTGGCTTAGCAAAAGGAAGTTAGGTAAGGAAGATGTTGAAGATTACGTTGACTAGCGGATTGGTCGCTAAGAAAGACACTCAAAAGAAAATCGTACAAGCTCTCGGTCTCGGAAAGTTTGGCAGCAGCGTTGTACACGCTGACACCCCGACAATCCGCGGCATGATCACAAAAGTCAGCCACCTTGTCACCGTTGAAAAACACGAAGGCAAAGCACCGGAGAAAAAACTGACTGGCCATCGCGCCGTCGTTGCAGCGAAAAAAGGCGAAAAGCCGGCTGCTAAAAAAACAACTAAAGCAAAAGCCGAGTCGAAATAAGCTTTTGACCGCGTTCCTTCCTGGGGCGCGGTTTGCCATTTGATCCACTTGATTTTCGATCAATGCGGATCTGCGTGGCAATGCTTATCGAGGCGCCAGGCGCAAAAGGAGAATGAAAATGGAGTTGACAGATCTCAAGCCTAACCGTGGTGCACGTCGCAAATTGCGTCGCGTCGGTCGTGGTCGCGCATCGGGACATGGCAAAACAAGTACTCGTGGACACAATGGTCAAGGACAACGTTCAGGCGAATCCAAGAGATTTGGTTTCGAAGGTGGACAAACTCCTTTGTTCCGTCGTTTACCGAAGATCCACAACTTCGATCAAGTTATCACTCGTCACTGGGTCGAACTCAATGTTGGCGCTTTGAATTCATTGCCAGCCAACTCTGAAGTGACACCAGATTCGATCGTTGAAGCCGGAATCGTCAACAAGCACAATGACAGCTTGCGCATTCTCGGCAACGGCGATCTCAAAGTCGCTTTGAAAGTGACAGCTCATCACGTTTCTGCTGGTGCTAAAGCTAAAATCGAAGCTGCCGGCGGAACCGTCACTGTCATCGAAGTGAAAGAAATCGAAGGCAAACGCGCTAAGAGACTGCGTCAAGCAGAACAGAAATGGTCTGATGCAGAAGCCAAGCGTCTTGCTCCGAAACCAGTTAAGTCTGATGAAGATGAAGAAGAGAAGCCAAAGAAGAAAGCAGCTAAACCTGCTTCTGGCGGCGGCGGTGGCAAACCTGCTAAGTCTGAAGGTGGTAAAGGCGCTCCTGCAAAGGGCGGAAAGCCAGCCGACAAGACTAAGAAGAAGTAAAAATAAGGCTTCTTGCTACGCTTTCAGATAACATCAGAAATGGACCTTATCTAATTACGACGATAAGTCGGGAGAGCGTAGCTTATGACTGAAAGCGTAGCCAGGCGTGGCGGTAAAATCGGCGGGCCTGAGCAACTAATCCAACTGCTTGGTGCAGCGGGTCTGAAAGAGCGTATTTTCTTTACGCTAGCGATGATTGCGTTGTACCGCATTGGTGTACACATTCCAATTGCAGGTGTTGACCCGAGTGCGTTCGGCAAACACCCTGAGCTCGCTCAGAACTTGCTTGGCATGATCGACTTGTTCACAGGTGGTGCCTTGAACAAGTTATCCATCTTCTCGATGGGGATTGGACCTTACATCACAGCTTCCATCATCATGCAGCTCATGTCTGTCGTGATTCCGAAGTTGGAAGAGTTGCAGAAAAACTCGGGTGAACAGGGTCGCAAACAGCTTCAGCAATACACGCGATTTGCCACTGTTGGATTGGCTGCTTTTCAATCAGCGATGCTTGCCAACTTGCTTACTAAAGTGCAGAACCCACCTATGGTGCTGCATCCAGGCTTACCATTCATTATCAATACAACGATCGTTTTGACTGCGTGTGCGGTCTTCATTATGTGGATGGGCGAAATCATCACCGAACGTGGTGTCGGCAATGGTGCCTCGCTTTTGATCTTCCTTGGTATCGCAGCGCGCTTGCCTGTGATGATCAACAACACATACCAGGCTGTAGAAACGCAGCAGACTCCGATGTGGGGTGTGGCTGCGCTCGTTGGTGTTTTCCTTTTGCTTGTTGCGTTGATTGTTTGCTTGCAGCAAGGCGTGCGCAAAGTCACGGTTCTGGGTGCGCGGCGAAATCTCGGGCGACAGGTTTTTTCTGCTCCGGATGATTACATGTATCTGCCGGTCAATCCCTCAGGCGTTATGGCGATCATCTTCGCTTCATCGCTTTTGATGTTCCCAAGTACGATCATGTCTTTCGTCGCGAAAAGCGGCAAGCCGCCAGATCAACTGATCAACGAATTGCTGCACGGCATTCCTGGCTTCGGGCCTCAGTTTGACGCCTTCACGGCTCAACCCTGGGTGCACAACGCCTGGGGCGTAATCTCGACTGAATTCAGCAACATGTTCAGTTATTACAAGTGGGAGCACTCACTCGTCTATTTCATTCTGATCTTGTTCTTCGCCTTCTTCTACGCATCCATCGTTCTGCCTGTGCGGGACATGGCTGAAAACTTGAGAAGAAGCGGCAAGGCGATTCAGGGAATTCGTCCAGGTCGTCCAACTTCTGAATGGTTGGAGAAGACTCTCAATCGTTTGATCGTGATTGGTGCAACTGCAGTTGCCATCATCGCTATCGTTCCAATCCACGCCGAGCAGCTTTTCATGGTGACTACGTTGCAGGGCTTGGGCAGTACATCTCTCATCATTCTTGTCGGTGTTGCAATCGACACGCAGCGCCAGATTTTGACGCATGCACTTTCCGCGCGTTACCAGGCGCGTGGTCTGTTCCGTAGTGCTGGTGAAAAGGGGGCTCTCTAAATGCGTATTCTCTTTCTCGGCGCTCCAGGAGCCGGAAAAGGCACACAATGCAAACGACTCGCAGCCAAACTCGAGTTGCCGCATTTGTCCTCAGGCGATCTTCTGCGCGAAGCCGTAAAAGAAGGCACTCCCGCTGGTGTCGCTGCCAAGGGATTCATGGACAAGGGACAGCTCGTCACTGACGCAATCTTGATCGATATGTTCAGAGACAAGCTCACCAGTGCATCTTGCAAAAACGGATTCATCCTCGATGGATTCCCGCGCAATTTGGCTCAAGCACAAGCTCTCGACACTATGTTGAATGAGATCAACTCCAACCTGACATGCGTTATCGACCTGGCTGTCGATGACAAATTGCTCTCAGAGCGCATTACAGGTCGTCGCACTTGTGGCAACAAAGAGTGTGCACACGTTTATCACACGAAGTTTGCGCCGCCAAAGAAAGAAGGCATCTGCGATGTGTGCGGATCGGCATTGACTCAACGTTCTGACGATAAGGAAGAACTTGTCAACGCACGATTGAAAACATACCGCGAACAAACCGAGCCGTTGATTGATTACTATCGCGGCAAGGGCAATCTCAAGACCGTCCAGGGCGAGGGCGATCCTGATCAAATCTTCCAGGATATTTTGAATGCGCTCAACAATAGTCAACTGATCAAAAAGTAGAACAAAAAACTCATGGGCATGATCCTCACTCAAGAAGCTGATCTCGAGATGATTCGCCGGGCTGGGCAACTAGCCGGGCAAGCGCTCGAACACATTGTCAATATGGTGGCACCGGGTATTACAACCTGGGAACTCGATGAAGCCGCCGAAAAGGTAATCCGCGATGGTGGCGGCATTCCAACGTTCAAAGGCTATCGCGGATTCCCTTGCACTATCTGCGCTTCTATCAATGAAGAAGTGGTGCATGGCATTCCTAATAAGAAGAAAGTCTTGAAAGACGGAGATGTCATCAGCCTCGACATCGGTGCGACGATTCGCCGTGACAACAACGGCAAGAAATTCGATTTCATCGGTGACACTGCAATCACCGTGCCATGCGGCAAAATCACTCCGCGCTTGCAAAAGTTGCTCGACGATACACAGAGGTCTTTGTACGACGGCATCAAAGCAGCCATTGCCCACGCCACTCTTGATGAGGTTGGTGGTGCAATCGAAGATGTTGCGAAAGCAAATGCTTACGGTTTAGTGCGTGACTACGGCGGACACGGCATCGGGCCTGATTATCACGAAGATCCGTTCATATTCAACTACCGCACCGGTAGCCGGACAAAACTCAAACCTGGTATGGTTATAGCGATTGAGCCGATGTTCAATCAAGGCGGCGACGGCGTTAAGACAAAACCTGACGGTTGGACTGTTGTAACCAAAGATTACAAGCCTTCTGCACATTTTGAACATTCATTGTTGATCACAGAAGGCGTGCCGGAGATCTTAACGAAGCGCCCTAGCGAGGTAATTTGATGACTAAACAGGGTGTAATCGAGTTTGAAGGTGTGATCCGCGAATCGCTGCCCAATGCGATGTTTCGGGTCGAACTCGATAACGGCCATAAGGTCCTCGCGCACATATCCGGCAAGATCCGAAAAAACTTTATTAAGATTCTTCCGGGAGATCGCGTTCGAGTTGAGCTTACGCCGTACGATTTAACGCGTGGACGAATAACTTACCGAATCAAAGATTGATGTACAATCTAGGTTGTTTGTCCGGCACTGCCATTTGAGCCTCCCAAGGCTGAGAGAGGCAGTGTGCAAGATTTGGGTTACCAACATTACAGCGCGATAATTCGCGCGTTTGCGAGCTGAGTATGAAGGTTAGAGCGTCTGTCAAAAAAATATGTGATAAGTGCAAAGTGATTCGTCGTAAAGGACGTGTCGCGATCATTTGTGAAAATCCTAAGCACAAGCAACGTCAAGGGTAGTCACGAGATCATTTGCAGCGGAAGAAATTTGCTGAAGGAGTTTGAGGATAAATGGCCCGTATAGCTGGAGTAGATCTGCCAAGAAACAAGCGCACCGAAATTGCGCTGACTTATATCTATGGCGTTGGTCGCACAACTGCACAGAAGATCTGCAATAAATTGCAAGTTCCTCCGGAAACTCGCATTCAAGATCTGACTGAAGATGAAGTCACCAAACTCCGTGAAGAAGTCGAAAAGACTGGCTTGCAAGTTGAAGGTGATCTTCGCCGCGTTGAAGGTCTCAACGTCAAGCGTCTGATCGAAATCAACTGCTTCCGTGGTCAGCGTCACCGTCGTGGTCTCCCGACCCGTGGTCAACGCACCAAGACTAATGCCCGTACACGTCGTGGACGTAAGCGTCTCACCGTTGCCGGCAAGAAAGTCGCTGCTAAATAATCAAAGATTCTGACGCTTTTGCGTCAACCAAATGACGCTGACTGCGTCGAAAAGTGGATACAGGCGCTCATGAAGCGCAATTGCAAAAAAGGACCAATCGGATATGGCTAAGTCTCCCAAGGCTAGGACCAAAAAGAAAGAAAGACGCTATGTCTTGCAAGGTGTCGTGCACATTCAGAGCACGTTCAACAACACAATCATTGCATCGACAGACCCACAAGGTCAGGTGATTGCCTGGGCTTCAGCCGGTACTGTTGGATTCAAGGGCGCTAAGAAGGGCACTCCATTCGCCGCTCAACAAGCTGCTGAATCAGTCGCTCGTCGCTCGATGGACCAGGGCATGCGCCAGGTCGAAGTGTTGGTGAAGGGTCCAGGAGCTGGACGTGAAACTGCAATTCGCGCATTGCAATCATCTGGATTGGAAATCACGTTGATCAAAGACGTTACTCCGATTCCACACAACGGTTGCCGTCCACCAAAGCGTCGCCGCGTCTAATATCTCTTGCTGATTTCGATCCGGTGGATCGACTAGAGAGGCGGTTGTTTCCGAAGATCAAGGACAACGCTGGTAGCACTGAGAACAATTTTTTTTATCCGATCGACAGATGGAGTGAATATGGAACCTCTAAAGATCAAGTGTCTTGAGAATAAAACTGGTACTGACGGTTCAATTTACGGAAAATTCGTAATCGAGCCGCTAGAGCGCGGATACGGCACCACTCTCGGTAACGCCTTGAGACGAGTGTTGTTGTCATCGTTAGATGGTTCAGCCGTTTCTGCAGTGCGCATCGATGGCATCACTCATGAATTCACCACCATCCCTGGTGTCGTTGAAGACGTGATCGACATCATGCTCAACTTGAAGGGACTCGTTGTTAAGACTTTCAGCAACGACCCACAATACATTCATCTCGATGTAGAGCGTCCAGGTCCTGTGACCGGTCGCGATTTGATGTGTCCAGCAGATGCCACCATCATCAATCCTGATTGGCAAATTTGCACACTCGCCGAAGGCGGACGCATCAGAGCCGAAGTGACTGTTGAACGTGGTCGCGGTTACGTGCCTGCTGATTCACACAGCCACTACAAACAAGCTATCGACGTATTGCCAATCGACGCAGTATTCATGCCGGTTCGCAAAGTCAGCTACAACGTTGAACCAACTCGCGTTGGCGAATCAACTGACTTCGATAAGTTGACGATTGAAATCTGGTCAAACGGATCGATCGACGCTACCGAAGCTATTTCTCAAGCAGCTCGCCAAGTAATCGAGCACTTGTTGCCAATCGCTGAACTCTCAGGTAAGCCAATGGTGCCGGCTGCTACTGCGCCTGCTCAAACCGATGGCAAACACTCATCGATTTCAATCGAAGAGCTCGAACTTTCAGTTCGCGCTTACAACTGCCTCAAGCGAGCCAATATCAACTCGCTCGGTGAGTTGCTCAAACTGACCTACGACGATTTGATGAACATCAAGAACTTCGGTAAGAAGTCTGCTGATGAAGTCATCGAGCGTCTCCGCCAGTTTGGTTTGACTCTGGCAGACACACCGAAAGACAAGTAGAAACACGGAACGGAAGTAAGGACCAAACATCATGCGTCACAGAGTACCTGGCAACAAATTGGGCAGACCTGCAGATCAGCGTAAAGCTGTTTTGCGTTCGCTCGCAACTGAGTTGTTGCGCCACGACGAGATCACAACAACGCTTGCAAAGGCGAAAGCTGTGCAACCTGAAGTCGAAAAATTGATCACCAAAGGAAAGAAAGGTTTCCTCAAAGATCACAAGTCGCTTCATGAAAAAGCTAAAGGCGGAGACGCCGAAGCTGCGAAACAAGTGGCTCGTGCAGTGCACTTGCGTCGTCAAGTTTCAGCTTACGTGTATGACCGTGATGTAGTGGCTCGAGTTTTCGACGAAGTGGCACCACGTTACACAGATCGCAAGGGTGGCTACACTCGCATTCTGAAAGCTGGTCCACGTCGCGGTGACAACGTGCCGATGGCGATTATCCAACTCGTCTAATCGCTCTTGATTGCGCGATTGATTTGAGTCGATAGACGCAAACGACATCGTATCGATACGAATTTGAAAGCAACTGCTCCCGGTAGCAGTTGCTTTTTGTTTTAAGTGCGTAGTCGCCTGACTGCGATTCGACTAGTATCGAAGTGACTGCAAATCTCTTCGAAATCGACTGCTACTTGTCTTTTGGAAATGACTGGTAATCGTCCTTCGGTATTGACTTCTAATCGTCGTTCGGTACTGACTTCTTATCGTCTTCGGAATTGACTGCTAATCGTCTTTCGGAATTGACTGCATTTGTTGCCAAAGGACGTATCCGATGATAAGCATCGCGGACACTCCGAAAAAGCCCATCATGACAGGGTTGTGAACGAAAAATGGTGTCGCCAGTCCGGCGGGTAGTGCGTAGCTCGTTGAATTTAAATCCAAGTGGGTGGCCTCGCTAATTCCAACTCTATGATGCGGATGATGCAAAAAGTCTTCAATCGTGTAAGTACGCTTTGTAGAATCAGAGCATCATGCGTGTCGCGGCTCAAATTCAATATTCCGGAAAAAAATTTGCTGGTTCTCAATATCAAGCTGGGCATCGCACTGTGCAGGCTGAGATTGAGAAAGCATTGAGCACTTACTTTCGTGTTCCTACAAAAGCTCTACTGAGTGGACGCACCGATAGTGGTGTCCATGCGGCTGGTCAAATTATCCATTTCGATGTTGAGCAAGATGATGTTGAGCTCTGGAGATTGTGTTGGGCTCTCAATGGCATTCTTCCGCATGACATCAGCGTTGAGCGTGCGCAAATTGTGCCCGGTGATTTTCATGCTCGCTTCTCTGCCCGGAAGCGCGAGTATGTGTATCGAATTTTGAACAGACCACAGAGATCTGCGTTGTTAAAAGACACTCACTTCTTTGTTTACCGCCCGCTCGATGTCGAATTGATGAAAAGCCTGCCTGGCCAGCTTCTCGGGTCACACGATTTCGTTGGCTTTCGTTCGACGAACTCTGATAAAACATCCACGATATGCGATGTAATGCGGGCTGAATTATTGAATAAAGGTGAAGGCGAGCTTGAGTTCTGGATTGCAGCAAATCACTTCGTGTACAATATGGTGCGCATAATTGTCGGGACCCTGGTAGACATAGGGCTTGGCAAAAGAGCGCCCGAGAGTTTTGCAGAGGCTCTCAACGCTGGCGATCGTAATTTTGCCGGTCCAACTGCGCCCCCTTGGGGTTTGACGTTGAACTCTGTAGAATATCCAGAAGCTTACGCATTATTTGAATCAAACTCGTAATCGAGTTGTCCAGGAGAGCGACCGTGAATACTGTTAGTCCTAACGCTGAATCAATTACAAGGCAGTGGCATTTGATCGATGCCGATGGCCAAACTCTCGGTCGCTTAGCTACCGAAGTTGCCAACATCATCAGAGGCAAGAACAAACCAGAATTCACCCCTCACGTAGACTGTGGCGATTTCGTTATCGTTATCAATGCTGAGAAGATCAAAACCACTGGCAAGAAAGATATCCAGAAGGTTTATCACCGTCACTCCGGATTCCCAGGCGGTCACAAGCAAGAAACGTTAGGCGCATTGCGTCAACGCAAGCCTGAAGCCGTGATCGAGAAAGCTGTCAAAGGCATGCTTCCTCACACAAGACTCGGCGACCATCAATTCACCAAGTTGAATGTTTATGCTGGACCAGATCATCCGCATGAAGCTCAACAACCAAAGCCTTACAAGTTAGAGCGCTAATTTAGAAGCAGCACAAAATCCAAAGGGAAGAAGTTTTAGATGACCAGCGTAATTCAGTACTACGGCACCGGCAGAAGAAAGACCGCAACAGCGCGTGTCCGTCTCGTTCCTGGCACAGGTCAGGTGTCGATCAACAACCGCACAATGGATGATTACGTTGGCGGCAGACACGGTTTGAGCAAAGAAATTTTTGCACCATTCCAAGCTGCAGATGCGATGGGTCGTTTCGACGTTCTCGTATCGGTAATGGGTGGTGGCATCTGCGGTCAAGTTGGCGCTATCCGCCACGGCATCGCAAGAGCGCTTGCTGAAGCTGCTCCGCAGAACCGTCCAGTGCTTCGTACTGATGGTTTGTTGACCCGTGACGCTCGCGTCAAAGAGCGTAAAAAATATGGTCGCAAGCGTGCACGTAAGCGCTTCCAGTTCTCGAAACGCTAGAAAGATATTGCGGGTCCAGCATTTGCTGGACCTGTGTTTTATGACCCAAATCAAAACTTCGAATACAAGTCTCCGCGATCGCTCAGAAATGAGCGACCGTCTTGCTTTAAGCGGTACCGCCGCGCAGCAAGAAGCCGCGACCGTGCAGCAATGGATGCGAGACAAGCATATTTGCGAAGACAGCAATTCTACTTCTTGGAAGTTGTACCTGATTGGTGCGCTTTCCCTTGCTCTTGCAATTGTCACCGCATTTGGTGCCAAGTCAGCGGTGGTGCGTTATCTTCTCAACACTCCTGATTCGATTCCTGCGCACATGCATCGAGGGTTAACCGCTACTGCGAGCAGCACGCATGCTCAGGCTCGCAAGACAGCTCTCGCTGGCGATCTAGACCGTGCTGTCAACATGTACAAGAAGGCTGAGCAGGAGTGCGATCCGAAAAATCCTGCGCGTGCTGAGTTACTTAATGACCTTGGTGTCGCGCTAACTGCGGCTGGAAAAAATGATGAAGCGTCTCGCTACCTTAAAGAGGCGATTCAACTCAATCCTTCATTGATCGCTGCCTACAACAATCTCGCAATCAGCCAGATGTTGTCTGGTGACAAAGCTTCTGCTCTGATGACTCTTGACGACGCGGTTAAAGCGCAACCCCAAAACGAGTATGCGGCGCTCAAACTAAAGCGTATGTGGGCCAATTCCGACCTGACTCGGTAAGCATTCGCGAACCGATATCGGTTCGTGAGATTCCAGCATGAGGACAATCTACCGATATCGGTTCGTGCTATTTCAGCATGAGGACAATCTACCGATATCGGTTCGTGCTATTTCAGCATGAGGACAATCTACCGATATCGGCTCGTGCTATTTCAGCATGAGGACAATCTACCGATATCGGTTCGTGCTATTTCAGCATGAGGACAATCTACCGATATCGGTTCGTGCTATTCCGGCATGAGGACAATCTACCGATATCGGTTCGTGCTATTCCAGCATGAGGACAATCTACCGATATCGGTTCGTGCTATTCCAGCATGAGGACAGTCTACCGATATCGGTTCGTGCTTCCGACCAGAATGAGAACCAGCAATGCCCGGCTGGCTGCTGTTTATTGGTTCTGGCGTTGCTTAGTGGGTTTGAACTCGACAACGTTGGACGGTTCGACAACCGAGAGCTGCGGTTCGGAAACTGTATCTGATTCGGCGTGGTTCTCGGGAAGAAGTGCTTCGGCTTCCATTCCGTGTTTGAGAATTCCACGTGCTCGATGTTTGTTTTGGAAGCGAATCAACCAGACGATGCAAGTGATGATCGTCACGGCGCTTACTAGAGCAAATGCCCAGCCCAGCGGTTCATGGTTATAAATCAGGAACGTTCCTGCTGCTCCTACGACGCACGCAAGAAATAAGCACAGCGGAATTAGAAGGGCTTTAACAGATTGAATAAATTCTGCTCGTTCTGCGGCTTCAAGTTCACTATTCATGGCATTTACAACCCTAGTTTTGAGGGTCTAAATATTACCACTCGCGTGCAAATCTATCTTTAGACAAACCTAGCAGTCCTGCAGCAATTTCTCAAAGTGCTAAACTTGCGTCAATCACCATTGCTCGCAAAGGCGCATGGGCGCAGGTTTACAGGGGATATCCGTTGCATTGAGTACCGCAATATCCAAGATATTCAGAACGACATTACCTCAATGTCCTGTGTGTAGATCCGAGACTTCGGATGACGATAGTTTTTGTCAGGATTGCGGTGCAACACTTGTGTCCGATGCTGATGTCAAAACTGGATTCAACGTTGGGCGTTTGCATCCAGCTTTGTCAAAGCCGGTTGTGAAATTGCCTGTGATTGGTTTTGCGATTCTGTGTCTGATCGCTATTCCTTTTGTTCTATTTGGCTTTGAGCAGTCCTACAGCGGCTTTTCCACGCAGTACGTCTGCGATGAAGCCGCCAAGTCTTTGAAAGAAAATCGTTTTGATGATGCGGCACTGGCGTTGGAGCGATTGGCATTGAGTCATAAGTTGGACTCCAAACAGTCGACGCTTTTGAATGATGTCTATTTCGGCAGAGCAGCGAAACGTGCATCGCAGCTTGATTTTGTTCACTCCCTTGCGGATTTGAATCGGGTCACGCCTGATTATGCAAATATTGGGCTGGTGATAGCGAAACGAGCTGAACTCGAGCAACTGATTAAAAAACAACAGACTGAACTCGCCGAAGCTGCGAAAATTCAAGCGGCAACATCGAAGAAATCTAGGCGCAGAGTCTCCCAAGAGCAGACCGTCGCTTCATCATCGCCGCAGCAATACGATTCGAAATCGCCCGCCAAGCCATCGCAAACGGAGCTGCAGACTCCGGCTATGGTGCAACCATCGCCGTCTACTTCTTCGATTGCTAAAGCTATGGTGCAACCTACGCCGTCTACTTCTTCGATTGAAAAAGCTATGGTGCATCCTACGCCCCCTACTTCTTCGATTGATAAAGCTGTGGTGCAACCTACGCCGCCTAACCCTTCGATTGGCAAATCTATGGCGTCACCAGTGACAGCTTCCGAGCCTAATCTGAAATCCAATCCAAATTCACAATCCAGCAAACTTGATGTCACCATTGCAGAGCAGCGTAAGCATTCAGAAGGAGCATCAACTCTCACTTTTTCGCAGAGTTCGAGTTCTGAGTTTGGCAATCGCCCCTCCGCTGCGGATCCCAATAGTGGCTTGAGTAGCGGATTCCAGATATCAGTTTCTCCGAACTCGAAACGCAGGCTGAAAGCTAACAGTCAGCAAGTGCCACCATCTACTCAATCTTCCGATAAGATAACAGCGGTCAATCCGACATCCACAACTAATTCGCAATCCACAACTAATTCGCCAACCACAACTAATTCGCAATCCACGACTAATTCGCAATCAGCGGAGAAGACTGCTGGTGCAACCAATCAAATCAAGACTGCTGGTACAACCAATCAAATCAAGACTCCTGCTTCGACCAATCAAGTAGCAGAAAAAAACACAGGTGTGGTCAAGAAATCTCAAAAAGGCTCAGAGGGCGATATGGTCCGGTACAATGAGCTTTTGGCGGGGTATTTCAGCCAAGAGCACAAGCGCTCCGCGGTATCTAACGAACCGCCTACTTATAAAGAGTGGCTCGACCAGAATAGACCTGTGTTTTGATACCATTCGGGCGCAGTGGACGTGAGGACTGAGGTAATTGGCTAAGTCCAAAAAAGTGAAAGCAGAAAAAGAAACAGTTGCTGTTTCCGCTCCTGCTCAGCGCTCACCTGTTAACGGAAAAGCCCTGCTCGTCTGCAGTTTTGCATTGCTGGTCCTCTGTTTATTGACCTACGCGTATTCGATGACATCCGAATACGTTTTCAACGACAATCTTAACTATGCCACTATTAATGGTGCCAGGGACAAGGGATTGTTCTGGAGCATGCTTATCCTTTCAGGCTTGAATTCGCCCCTGTCGTTGCCCTGGCTGCGGGCGACTTATGCCTGGGACATCAGCAGCTTTGGCTATGCTCCAGGTTGGTCACACGCAGTAAACATTGTTCTTCATGCACTCTCTGTCATCTACTTATTCTTGTTCACGTTCCGCGTTTCGCGATACTTGCGTGATGAAGGAAAGTCGAAGTTGGACCCGATGCATGTAGCAGTTGCCGCAGGTGTCCTGCTTGCCTGCCATCCGTTGGTAACTGGCTCGATTGCCTATGTATCTGGTCGTTCGGGTGTTCTCGGTGGATGTAATTTTTTCTTGGCGTTGAACTGTTTTCTTTTTGGTTTTCTCGAAGACGACCTCATCTTTTCTTTGCTGGGATATGTTGGTTTTGCAATCTTCACCGTAATTGGTGTCACAACGAATCTCGAGTGCTTGACTCTACCCTTAGTCGGATTGGCGTTAATCGCCGTGCTCAAACCGACTG
This sequence comes from Drouetiella sp., assembly GCA_036702965.1. GTDB lineage: Bacteria > Cyanobacteriota > Vampirovibrionia > Obscuribacterales > Obscuribacteraceae > PALSA-1081. The sequence continues at coordinate 623,046 of DATNPZ010000010.1, read as the reverse complement.
CAGAGACGCTGAAAAAGTACGTAACAGAGCGCATCTTCGAGATCGCTCTGGTGGGAATGCTCGGCGTTTTCCTCGCCTATATGTTGCGTTTCGATATCATTGCGCAGATTGATAATGGATTTGGACTGCCGAAACCAAGTGCGACGATTTATTGTGCAACCCAGTTCAAAGCCATTCTGCTCTACTATCTTCGAGTCGTGCTCGTGCCATTTGGAATGACGATTTTCCCTAACTTAATCGCCATGCGAGGGTGGAGCGATCCCGCAACCATCGGCGGAATTGTCACGGTAATCGCGCTGGGCGTTGCAGGGATCATACAGAAGCAGCCGATTGTTCGTATCGGTACTGCTATATTTTTGCTGACGCTACTGCCCTGGTTGTTTCTTGTTCAAAACGAATTGGTCGGCGACGAGCGCTTTTACATCCCACTGGCTGGCTTGTTGATTGCCGCCTCTGCTGGTATTGCCTACGGTGCTTCAAAAAATCTCTTTCGTACTGGCTGCGCGTTAGCAGCTGTTGCTGCATTGTTCATAGGTCTGGGCATTTATCGACAGAATGAATTCTCGACCAATACTAAACTTTGGCGAGCCGAAATTCTAAGAACTCCAGACAATCCTCGCGTTCATTCGTATCTTGCGGCCAGTCTGCTAGCGGACCCGAAAAAAGTCGAAGATGCGAAGAAGGAAGTTGATACAGCACTCAAGTTGAATCCTGACGACTTCACTGCACATCTTGTCTCTGGCTACTATTTTTTCCAAAAACGAGAGAGCGACAAAGCCCTGACAGAAATGAAGCGCGCAGTTGCGATCGGCGAAAAACTTGGCATGACCGATTCCGAACTTGCAGGATTTAGAGTGCAACTGGCGAAAGCATACTTCGCTGCCAATGACCAGACGAGTGCGTACAACGAAGCAGTTAAAGCACACGCTTTCATCACGAATGATAGCGGACTGAATTTGGTTATTGGAAAAGAACAACTCAAGACCGGCAAACCTCTCATGGCCTTAAAGACGCTTGAGGATGGAGTGAAAATCGACCCCAACAATGCGGAATTTCTAATCCCAATTGCTACAGCAGCTCTCGATACGGGCATGCGCAGTGTCGTCCAGCATGCCTACGCATCGGCTAAACGCGCCGTTAGACTTAGACCAGGTCCTGTCTCAGATAAGCTGTACTTGCGCGCTTGTCTCGCGTTCGGCAAGATTGACGAGGGCAAACAAAGGTTGGAGGCATCTCGAAAGATTTTTACTAATGATCCTGAGTACACTTGGATCGCTTCTGGCTTCGAAGAGCAGGCAGGTCACAAGGAAGAAGCCGAGAGCCTGAGAAAACAAGCTCTTGCAAAAGATCCTTCGCTCGCCAAGCGCATGAAATTAACGCTGTTCGACCCGACAGCTAAAGATGTGGTTCCGGCAGTCGTTATGCCTAATCAATAGAAATCACAATAGGGGTTTAACCCTCCTCCCTTAAGCGATGACAAAGCCAATTGCTTCTAAAGCGCGATTGTTCCGTCTTTCGTAGATTCGTGTTTAACCGGCTGTATGTCGGAAGGTGTTGATATCACTGGTTCTAGCGGGTTGGTTGCAGAATCCACTGCCATAAATGCTAAAACCGTTAAGATAGCGGACCCTAGAATGGTGGCGCATACGATACCGCACAGACTCGGTACGGATAGGGATATTTTGCGTTCCACCAGGCGCTTTTCTTTGTTCGAAGCAGTGCTAGCTTTGTTTGCCTTGTGCCCCGAATGAAGGTCCGAAAGTACTTCCTTCATGGTCTGTTGCCTGTCATTCGGATGTTTTTGCAACATTCGATCGATGGTAGTTTCTGCTGCGCGAGAAAAACTTTTCCCCAGCGAAGCCTCATGCAATTTCGGTGCCGGCTCTGCCTGATGCAACATCATTGTGCGCAATGCTGTGTTGCCGACATGCGGTGGTGTGCCGGTCAGCATTTCAAAGTACACGCAGCCCAGAGAATAAATGTCTGTTCTCTGATCGACTGGATCTCCAGAACACTGCTCTGGACTCATGTACAGCGGACTTCCGAAAACTTCGCCGGTTTGAGTGAGGTGAAGCTGTTCACCACCCTCGGTATCAGCAATTTTGGCAATGCCGAAATCCAATACCTTGACGCTGCCCTCTGCTCCTGGTGCCAAATCTGATACCAGCATGATATTGCTAGGTTTTATGTCTCGATGCACAACTTCTTTGCTGTGGGCGTAAGACAAGCCTGAGCAGACTTCTTCGAAAATTGCGGCTGCCTCTTTCTCCGAAAGTTGTCCGTGTATTTTTAGATAATCGGAAAGAGTAATGCCATTCACATAATCCATAACAAGATAAGGTTGGTCTTCTTCAAGCAATCCATAGTCGTGGACTTTGATGAGACTGCTATGGTTGAGTGCGTTGGCAGCTTTCGCTTCGACCTGAAACCGCTTCACCTGTGCATCATCGTAGTGCCCCTGTTTATCCAATACTTTCAGTGCGAACTCTTTGTTCAGGAAGAGTTGCTGTACATGGTAAACGGTTCCCATCCCACCTTTACCCAGCACCGAAATGACTTTGTATTTTCCACCGAGGATGTGTCCAGGTGCAAAAAAACTATCGGCTTTGAAAGAGTGTGCTAGAGCGAATTCCGGTGGTTTGTGCATTAAGATCTCAGGGGGTCCATGTGAGCCGATCAGTCGATTGTTTTTTACGTTCGGTCAATTGTTTCTTACGTTCGTCAATTGTTTTTTTATAGAAACTCAGTGTCCTTTTTAAATTCCACTCTGCGGTCGATGAATGAATTGCTGCGGTATGTCAGTTTAGATGCGGAGGATAAAACTATATGCTGCAAATTTTTGCATTCCAGGAGCATCTTTACCTGGTTCGGTGTGAGCTTAATTCTTTGCAGGTAGACCTTTTTTAAGCTGTGAATATTGCACAGCGATTGGAGTGTTTCGTCGTCGATCTCCCCATCGTTGGTCAATTGCAAGTCGCTCAGTCTTTTGCACGAGGCCAGCTCATCCAACTCTTTTGTCGTCAGCTCGCCATCTTCGATGAGCAATCTTTCGAGATTTGGCGACCCGGATAATTTTGAAGCAATGTCGCCGCGCGCTACCTTTACGAGTACAACCTCTTGCAATTGATGCCAGAAATCGCGAGAAACCACGGACAATTTGTTGATCGTGGGATGTCCGATTGTTAGCCGCTTGAGATGATGCAACGTCATGAGCTGAGTTAAAACGGAATCCGAGAGCGGAGTCTCATACAGGTGCAAGCACTCGAGTTTCGTCCAATGCGACGCGGCTTGTAACTTATGCGCCAACATCTGCGCGTGTGTTTCACTGCCTGACGTGTAAATGTCTTCGATTTCCAAACCCCAGAAGAGGCTCGGGTCAATTTTGTCCAATGTGTTCGGAACAAGAAGCGGAGTCGGAAAACGTCGAGCATCAAGCGCTAATATTTGCACCGAATTTGGTATCACTTCGGTGTAGACAGGACCTTGAGCAATGTGGTCGTTAAGCAGTTTGATCTCATTTTGTCGAGTGAGCACCGCGTTGTACACGTATCCAAACGTTGTATTGGAGGGGAAAGTGTACATGTACTCGGGATAAGGGCTGTTGGCGCGACGCGTTAGAATTCTGTGCACCGGACCAGATTTATCTAACTGACGACGATAACCGTCCATTTTTTCTGGCGATATTTCCTGGTTCTCGACGATTTCCACGAAATTGGGTGGTCGTTCGCCGTTGTATTCCGGCAAGTCTTGCTTCGCCTTGGCAATTGCTGTGCGGATTGAATTTGCGGAACTGTTCTTCACGACTGCCGCATTGTGGATAAGACAGAGCGCTGCCGAAGTGGTCATCGTTGTCGCCAGTGCCACTCCGGCAATAGCTGACGCAAAAGTCTGCATTGACAGTGTCACCAATTTTGGTGGCTTCTTCTTTTCATTTTTAACGGTAGCGGTGGCAAATGCTAGCTGCTTGTCGCCATTCTTCTGCCTCACCGCGAAGCTGAGGTCATGCGCAATTAACCCTACGTTTTCATATCGATCTGATGGAGATTTTTGCAGCATTTTGCTGACAATGTTTTCCATCTCTCGCGGAAACGGCTTTCCGCCTGATGCTTCTTTTAGCGTTTGTGCTGTTTCCATTTGATGCATCATCATCGTTCTCAAGGCATTCGGCCCGGAGTGTGGCGGTTTTCCAGTCAGCGCCTCAAAAATTACGCAGCCCAACGAGTAGATGTCAGAGCGATGATCAACAGCCGTTCCTGCGCACTGTTCGGGACTCATGTATGTTGGGCTTCCAATTACTTCGCCTGTGCGAGTCAACTGCATTGCATCGCTGCCGTCGCGACTGGCTAATTTTGCAATTCCGAAATCGAGAATGCGCACAGAACCCTCTGATCCCAATGGTTGTCCAGAGACCAGCATGATATTGCTTGGTTTGATGTCTCGATGAATGATTGAATTTTCGTGCGCATGCAGCAAGCCAAAACACACCTGCGCAAAAATCGCGGCCGCTTCTTCAACGCTCAGTGGTCCTGTTCGTTTGATGCGGTCGGCAATTGTTTCTCCTTCGACATACTCCATAACAAGGTATGGCTGATTCGAATCGAGAACGCCGAAATCATGCACTTTTACAAGGTTTGGATGGTCCAGAGAATCCGTCGCTCTTGCTTCCAACTGAAAGCGGCGCATCTGAAGCTCATCGAAGATGCGTTCCACATCTAGTACTTTGAGCGCGAATTCTTTGTTCCAAAAAACGTGATGGACTTTGAAAACATGCCCCATACCACCTGACCCGAGAAGGTCAAGGATTTTGTACTGCCCACCGAGCATGTGTCCCGGCGCGAAGGCTGCTTCATCGCAGTCGCTGGCATGGTCAAGAATAATGTTTTGGGGCTCAACAGTCATGCATAGACTATGTACCCGATATACTCTAGATCCTTGCGGCAACTAGCTTTAAACGATCGTCTAATTTTTCGGGATCGGTTATCGGAGCATCGCAAGTGTAGTTTTGGCACACGTACACTGCCGCTTGCCCATTGATTAGACCGCGGTCTTGTAAAAGTGGGCTTTTCAACTCGCCGTTTTCGCTGCCGCAAAGAACTACCTTATTAGGTATGTACTGTTTGAATACATTCAAAAGGAGCGGGTCTTCGCTGTTGTCGGCACTTTGCGCGAAGATACAGGCGATTTCAATCTCTTTGGATAAATAAAGATCCACGGCGCAGAGAAAATTCGAGAACTGATCGGGTACTCGAATCATAAGCGGCGCGTACATTTTGAGAAGATCAGTCGCCCGCTCTTCAAATGCTTTGTTTCCGGTTAAGCGAGCTAATCGCAAGAGTACGAACGCCGCAACAGACGATCCAGAAGGAATCGCGCCATCATAATGACTTTTCGGGCGAGTGAGCAATTGCTCGTGATCCGAACTCGTGTAGAACAAGCCACCATCAGTGGTGTCCCAGAAATCTCGTATCAGTACTTCTGTAAGACGATTCGCTTCATTCAACCATTTTGGATTTGCATCGACTTCTGCGAGATCTAGAAGTGCCTGAATGAAATAGGAGTAGTCATCCAGATACGCGTTGAGCTTTGCCTTTCCCGCTCCCCAGGTTCGAAGTAACCGCCCATCCTTCACCAGGTTATTGAAAATGAAGTTGGTCGCATTCAGTGCGGCTTGCAGATACTTTTTGTCCCGAAGAACGCGATAGCCCTCAATGAATGCAGAGATCATCAAGCTGTTCCAGCTTGTCAAAACTTTCTCGTCTCTACCCGGCCGAACTCGCTTTTCTCGCTCAAGCAGCATTTTTGCTGACAGTTTGCGCACTTTCTCCCACAGTTCTACCTGGCTCATTCCATGCTTTTCTGCTGTGTCTTCAGGAGACTTGACGAAGTGCAAGGCGCTTTTACCGTGCTCGAAGTTTCCTCCGAGCGTGACGCCAAATACTTCACTGAACCAGTCAGCATCGGCACCGAGTACGGTGCGCACTTCGTCCTGGTCCCAGACGTAAAACTTGCCTTCTTCACCTTCGCTGTCAGCGTCCAGACTCGAATAGAATCCACCATCTTCAGTTGTCAGTTCTCGTAAAACAAATTCCAGAATGCCTCTTGCGACTTCTGCCCAATAAGTTCTCCCGGTCAACTGAAATCCTTCCAGATACGTTTTGCAGAGCAACGCGTTGTCGTACAGCATTTTCTCGAAGTGGGGAATCAGCCATTGTCTGTCGACCGAGTAGCGCGCGAAGCCACCGCCAATTTGATCGTGGATGCCACCATAAGCCATCTTGTCTAAGCTCGTCGTGTACACCTCGACGCATTCTTCTTTTCGTGTGGATCTTCCTGCGCTGTTCGGCGCCGCGTAGCGCATACAAAGAGACAAGCTGAATGTGTGTGGAAACTTTGGAGCGTTACCGAACCCACCCCAGATGTGATCGAAAATTCGTGTCAACTTATCTGTCCCGATTTCGAGCAAATTCATGTTCAACTCTGGCTCGACGTCAGGCTTTCCGATTTCGTCCATAAGGCGCATATGATTTGTTAGTTCATCTGAACTCTTAGCAATATCTTCCGGCTGCTCTTCCCAGGCTTGCGCCAATGCCACCAGCACTTTTCTGAAACTTGGCAGTCCATGCCGGTCTGCTGGTGGAAAATAAGTGCCGCCGAAGAATGGTTTCAATTCAGGAGTGAGGAAAACAGTCATGGGCCATCCGCCGTGACCGGTCATCATCTGCACTGCTTTCATATAGATTTCATCGAGGTCGGTGCGTTCTTCTCGATCAACTTTTATGTTGATGAAACTCTTGTTCATCAGTTTCGCAATGTTTTCATCCTCGAATGATTCGTGCTCCATCACATGACACCAGTGACAGGCGGCATAACCAATCGATAGGAGGATCGGCTTGTTCTCAGCTTTTGCGCGGCTCAACGCTTCTTCGCCCCACGCGTACCAATCGACTGGATTGTAAGCGTGTTGAAGCAAATAGGTGCTGGTTTCGTTTATCAATCGATTTGGTTTCGTGCCCTTGGCGCTCTCGGGTTTCATTTATCCGTCCTATTTCGTCAACGATGAAGCTGTAAATGTAGCATTATAGGCTGCGATAGTGCTTTCGACAGTCGCATCCCAGGTCAAAGTTCTTGAAGTTTTCAACGCCTCTTGGGAAAGACGTTGAACAAGCTTTGGATCGGTAATCAGGCGGTCCATGAGCTGTGCAAGCTCGTCGGCATCCAGATGATTCTTGAGAATCAAAGCGTCTACTTCGTCGTGAAGCACCTCGGCCACACCGCAAACCTTGCTCACTATCGGCACCAACCCTCGCAGCATCCCTTCTATAGGTGCCATTCCGAACGGTTCGATTCTTGATGGCAGAATAATTGCGGAAGCTCGACGGAAAACGGCTTCCATATCTTTTTGAAAGCCAAGATATTCGACATGATTCGTCAATCCCATGCTAGAAAGCCTGAGCTTATCGAAAGGTTTGAGGCGAAGTCCTGCGATGTAGAGTTTGAAATTCTTGTTTTTCGACGCAAGCAGTTTGCTGGCTTTAAGCAGCGTGTCCAACCCTTTTTTTCTGAACCCTTTACCGACAAATAGAAAATTGAATGTCTGATTCTGCAAATCCGCTACACCAGAACTGGTACTGAGCGCTCGAGCCCCCGGATGAGCGATCGCGATACGTTTGTCTTTTATTCCATACTGTCGATCGAAATCTTCCACACAAACTTGCGCTGGAAATATCAAGCACCGCGCCTGGTGACATAGCTCCTTATCGTGGATCTCGCGCAGCTTGTACGCTTCGGTAAAATTTGTTTTGAACTGATTGAGGATGTGCTCCCATCCCTGTCCCACCTCACCGAGGCGATGAATGGTGTGGTTGTGGAAAGTGACTACGTCAGCGCAGTTGAGCGGAAAATGCTGGCTGTGCACGAGGTCGAATGGACCGTTTTCCGCAACAGCTTCATTGGATACCTGATAGTAGTGTTTGATCTTATCCGCTTTGTTGGATGACGATGGCGGTCCAGCGAATTTAACTACTGCTAGATTCTCGTGTTGGAAATTGGTGTCGTCTTTCTCACAAATAACAGTCACTCGAATGCCGCGCGACAGCAGTCCTTTCACGACTTCGAACGCGTACAACTCCAACCCACCGAATGGAGAAAATTGACGCAGGACCATCGCAACGTGCATGAACACCTCTGAGCGATTAGTCGGCGTTTCTGACCATCGCGCTTAGTAATCCGTCGTAGAGATACACATTCGCGTCTAAGACTCCGTTCAGTCCGTGTTCTACGGCACTCTGCGCGTTGTGCTTGTTGATGAAATAATCCGCTAGTTGGATCGATTCGTCTGTATGTTCAGCTTCCACCGCGACGTGATCGAACCATATGTGGTGCTGCAGATTGAACTGACGAAATGCTATTTGCAGCGCTTTGAATTCTTCCAGCGCTAGAATCTCGGTTGCTGTGATCGCTCCCGCTGACACTGCCGCTTTCAGGAAACCTGCCGATGTTGCCGGTTTGGGATCGTAGAACTTGGATGCCTGTTGGATGAATTTTCTGATGCCTGGTTCAATCCGAGCTGAATTGAATTCATCATCGGTGATACCAGTTTGTTGTGCGAGATCTTTCAACTGCCATTGATGCGCTTTGCTGAAGTCTCCGTTGCCGTACTCGTTGCGTACGTTTTCCAGAATGAAACCAACCGCTGGTTCTGGCATCAGGACGACTGCTTTGAGTAACAGTCTGCGCAGCACCGATGCATGTGCATCGTAGTTGCGCAGCATCGCTGCGACCTGGCGCAGATTCAATTTCTGATTGTGCAGATAAGCGAAGAGGGGATGCGAAGCACAGGCGTGTTTGAGCGCCAGGACTTTGATCTGTTCTCCCGCTGCGGACTTGACTAAAACGCTCACAAGTGACCCACAGGTTCAGCTACTTGTGTTTTTTTTTCATGCTCTGCTTCTTCTGTCTCAATCAACCATTGAGCTTCGAGAGCCGCAGCGCAACCGCTTCCTGCAGCGGTAATAGCCTGACGATAGACTTCATCTTGCACGTCGCCAGCCGCAAACACGCCTTTGATTTTCGTTTTGACACCGTCGGTGATGATGTAACCGTTTTCTGAAAGTTCGAGCGGTCCACCAACGAATAAATCTGTGTTCGGCTTGTGTCCGATAGCAATGAATACTCCGTCGGCTGGCAGCTCAGTTCTCTCGCCAGTTTTCAGATTTTCAACTGTGATGCCGGTCACTTCGCCTTTGCTTTGATCTTTGATGTCAACCAGGGCGGAATCAAGGATGAACTTGATTTTCGGGTTGCGTTGTACGCGGTCGACCATGATTGCAGAAGCGCGGAACGAGTCGCGACGGTGGATGATGGTTACATCGGTGGCGAAACGCGTCAAGAAATGCGCTTCTTCAAGCGCCGTGTCTCCGCCGCCTACAACGTAGACTTTCTTGTCGCGGAAGAAAAATCCGTCGCAGGTCGCGCAAGCAGAGACGCCGTGTCCCATCAGCTTGGCTTCCGCTTCCAATCCCAGAAGCTTCGCAGAAGCGCCGGTGCAGATGAGCAGCGTGTCTGTGATGATTTCTTCGCCGCTTGTGCGGACAGTGAAAGGTCGCTTGCTTAAATCGACTGACTCGGCGTTGTCATAAATGAACTGCGTTCCAAATCTTTCGGCTTGCTTGTGCATCTCTTCCATCAACTCAGGACCCTGAATGCCATCAGGGAAACCTGGGAAATTCTCGACTTCTGTCGTGATGGTAAGCTGACCACCGGCTTGCAGCCCCTGGATTACGAGTGGTTCGAGGTTGGCTCGTGCTGCATAGATGGCAGCAGTCAGTCCCGCCGAACCTGACCCAAGAATGGTTAGCTTCTTTCTGATAGGCATGTGTTACTTCCCTGGCACTTTTCGCATTTTGCCGACGTTGCGCTCAATGTCTTCATTCTATGGCGCAGACAGTAATATTTCAGGCAGTTTCAGGATTAGTTATAATTTCAGTTGCTTTTTAACTTTCTGCCGGGTGACGAGACGCTCGGCCGCAGACCGTATGGAAGATTTTCACGAAATTGTGTGAAGTCATCTAACAGCTTTTCTCTTTGTTCGTTGCATTTTGCCAGGGCATCCTTGGCAGCCGTGTCTTTTTCATCTGCCAACAAAAGCTCTACGCGATGCAAATCGTTGAGTTTGCCAAGTATCGACTGCGCTTTGACAAGTTCGAGGTTGGTCAGTCCGTAAAATTCAACGAGGAGATATCTCCACGCCTTGACGCCGAGTCTCAACGCGTGCAGCTCTTCCGGTGTTTTGGCTGATGACGCGAGGTTGCGCGTGATTTCTTCTTGCGCCTGGACGAAAGGTTCAAGATGCAGGTAGGCAGAATCATTGCTGTGACCGCCTGCAGCCTCGAGGTTTTTTCTCAATTTGTCTGGACGTTTGAGCAGGAATTCTTTCATGTCGTCGAGGAGAGTATCGACGTCGAATCCCTTTAGTTCCTTTTTTGTTTTCTTGGCTATGGATTTGCGCTCTTCATGCCATTTATCGAGGATCTTCTTCGATACGCCGACTGACTCAGCTACTTCTATGTTTACGTCGCAGTCACGCAATTCGCCCAACAAACTGCGAATCTTCTTCAGCTCTTTGCCGACTTGTTTCCAATACTTGCTGGAATTCCAACCGTCTTGATCAAGGATTTTCCAGATTGAGCTCCACCTGCGTAATGCAACTCTGGTGGCGTGAACGCGTTCGACGGTCGTTTTCTTTGCCAATTTCGGCAAATGTTTTTTGATGTCATCGTAGATTGAAAGCGCGCACTGCTGCTCGAACATGAGCCACGGTGCGCCGTCCAGATGTGGCGGCACGACGAGTTCGGACCGCACATGATGATTATCTGAACTCGGTGGTTTGGTATTCACTGTTTCTAGGATAGTCGATGCGCTGCGATCACGCGTTATTTCAGAAGATCTTTTGACAGTTCTTTTATCCTTTTCAGAACCAGTGCTTTTCCGCCGCGCGAGTAGACCGCAAGCCCTCTTTCGAGCACGGATGGCATCGTCACCTTTTCGAAAGCCGGCGTGTGATAAGGGGTGCGACAGAATTTTCGCAGCGGTTCGGCGGATTTTGACCAGAGGAACTCGTTTGCTAATGCTGAAGAATTTTTTGCGCATTGTTTTCTGTATTCCGCATCGTCAGCCATTTTTTCAATAGCTGTGACCCATCCCTGAACGTCTTCGTAGTCGACTGAAATTCCAGCTTCGTGAGCCGAGATCATCTCTGCGAGCTGGTCTCCACCTGTGGTGAGAATTGGCAATCCAGCCCACAGATAATCCAAAATTCTGGTGCGGAAGGAGAATCTCGTTTCGATCAAATCGTAATGCGCCGACACTGCAACATCAGCATCCAACAGGTAATTGACACGCTGCTCGTAGGGAATCCACTGCTCTGGAAAGAAGACATTTTTATCCGTCAAGCCTAAATCTCTGGCGAGATTTTGTGCTTTGACCGCCATGTCCATGAGCGGCACCTGTGGGTTTGGCGACTTGATGCCCATAAAAACGAGTTTGATATCCGATCTTTTTCGAGACAATTCGCCGACTGCTTTTATGATGCTGAGCGGGTCGAACCAGTCCCAAACGCCACCGCCCCAGAGTAAAACAAAATCGTCTTTGCTGATTCCGGGAATGGTCTCGCGCAAGCCCTTGCCACTTTTTTCCGGCACCTTTTCAGATAAACCAAATGGCACCACATCGATCAATTTGCGCATCGAAGGGTCAAAGTTGTACATAGCGGGCGCAACTCGACCCATAGCGCAGAAGCGTCCAATCCAATAGTCACGTTGCCTTTCGGACGCGCAGACGAAGAAATCCGCTGTCAGCATGTGCTTTTCCAGAACCTGATGCATTAATCTGTATGACGACGATGCAGTTTTGGCATCGTCCTGATATTGCACGAGCAGCGAGAAAAGGTAAGGATCGTACAGGTCTACGATCATGTATTTGTTCAACTGTGTCAGGCTGGGGTAGGTTTTCAGAACGTTCGCCTGGATGAATAGCACGTCCATCGAGCTTGCCAGATTGAACAGATCGGTTCGACCCGAGCCGACGATTACGTGAAACTTATCTGAGTCTGTTAGCTGAAATTCATGCTCTCCGCCGTGGGGGCTGAAGACCGTAACATCGAACTCACGGTCCATCTGCCGTGCCAGCTCGATCATCCGAATCGCTGGACCAGCCATGCTTTTCGAAATCGGTTCGAGCGTGATGAATAGTAATTTGCGAGAGATAGCAATAACTCCGGCTTTTGCCGCGAAACGCGCGGTCGCCTATTAAGCAGACCATTATATACGGCTCATCGTTCGCATCCCGAATTGCAAGCTCTGCGTAACATTAGTAGGTTGTCGAGACTTACTGACAAAGAATCTGTAAAATGTCCTCCACAGTAAACACAAGGATCTGTCCGTGGCGACCTACACACCGAACTTAGTCAGCGTGGTGATTCCGAACTGGAACGGTAAGCACTTTCTTTCCGGTTGCTTGGATTCGTTGTTTTTGCAGACCCATCAGCCGCTCGAAGTGATTGTCGTCGATAACGGCTCAAAGGACGGCTCTGTCGAATTTCTTCGTCAGAATTATCCCCAAGTGAAACTGATAACTTTCGAGACAAACACAGGCTTCAGCCCTGCGGTGAATCACGGCATTCGTGCTTCCAGTGGCGAGTTTGTTGCCTTATTAAACAACGATACGATCGTAGACAAAAATTGGATTTCTGAACTAGTCAAAGCAATGCGCGAGCATCCCGAAATCGGCAGTGCTGGTTGCAAGATGCTTGCCTACGACGACCACAAATTACTTGATGGCGCTGGCGACGGCTATCGCCGAGGCGGTTTGCCTGGACGGATCGGTCATCGAGAACGAGATACAGGGCGCTTCGACGTGCCTCGCTACATTTTGGGAGCTTGCGGCGGCGCTGCAATCTATCGGCAGGAATTGTTCGAAGCTATTGGTTATCTCGACGACGACTACTTTGCTTATCTCGAAGACGTCGATTTCGGTTTGAGAGCCCAAAACGCTGGATTTAAGTGCTATTACGTTCCCACTGCGATTATCTATCACCTTGGTTGTGGTAGCACCGGTAGTGGCTATAGTCCGCTGGTCGTTCGACTTTCTTCTCAAAATAATCTGAACACGATTATCAAGAATATTCCTGGACCATTGCTCTGGAAGTTCTTACCAGAGATTCTTTACTGGCAGTTCTACTACCTCGCGGTTGTGACAGTGCGAGGCGCTCAAGTGATTCCGTGGCTGCAAGGGTCATGGAACGCAATTAAGATGATGCCGAAGATGCTTGAGAAACGCCGTGAGATTTTGGCTCAGCGCAAAGTTTCGCTGCGCTATCTAGAGGAAGTTATCGTTGATTCTGAGCGAGATTTGATGGCTTCCAAGCGTCGTCTCAATCAACAAACTTTGGCTGCGCTCTCGGGCAAAGCAATGGAACGGATGGGCGCTAAGTAGCCGTAAAGGCAGGTGTTTACTTAGCGGCTGCAATCGGATCTGCTTTGTTGGCGGCTGCAATCGGATCTGTTTTGTTAGCGGCTGCAATCGGATCTGCTTTGTTGGCGGCTGCAATCGGTTCTGTTTTGTTGGCGGTTACAGTTGGTTCTGTTGGCGTTTCCAGCGGGATTTTTCTGAATGTGCAGTATAGACAGATGTCGTAGAGCGACTTGCACAACCCTGCGATTATGAATGGATATCCCGACATCGCATTTAGTGTCACCCATCCTGAAACGATTGGTGAAAGTCCTTGAGCGATTGCTCTGCTGGATGTTGTTAAACCCGCTATCGCCGCGCGGTCATCGGGGTGCACCAGTAGCATCGTGTACGCTTGTCTGGCGGGAATATCCATCGAAGAGAACAAGCTACGGCTCAACATCAGTGCCGCCGCCAGTTGTGCTGTCGGCATGAACGGAACGAAGCACAATGCGATACTGCAAGGAAGATGCGTGAATACCATCGTTCGAAGCAGACCGACTTTCTTAGCCACAAGCGGCGCAGCGAGAAACGATCCCGCAGCGAGGACGTTAGCGACGAAGAAAATGAAGCCCGTAAAATCCGCACTTGCGTGGTATCGAATATAGAACCAGTATGCAATCAAAGATTGCACCACGAATCCGCCACCAAATGCGTCCAGTCCCTGCAAAGCCACTAATGCACCGGCATTTTTCTTTCTCAAAACGCCAATAAAATCGACCTTTTCTTTTTCGAGTGTTTCAGATCCGAGCGAGTTTTTTGTGCTGAATTGCAATGGCATCGCAGCGTAAGCAAGAGCCATTACGAGACCGCTTACGACATATGTCAAAAAGATGAGCTGGTACGCAAGCGAATGATCTGCGCTTTCGAATCGTGAAAAGCAAATTCCAGCCAGGAGCGAACCTAGTGCTGCGCCTGCAAATCCCGTGAGGTTGTACCAGGAGAATGCGGCGGTGAGTTTTTCGGATGCAACATCTCGAGCGATGATTGCTTGTTCGACAGCCGCGAATGGACCACCTTCAAAACCTGCTGGGCTGAAAATTCCGCAGACTGCTGCGAGCGCGATCAGCCACGGCTGTGTCGCTGTGGAGATTACGATGCCTGACAAAATCATCAGCGCTGCGCACGCAAGGAGCACTTTGCGCATCCCAATCTTTACTGCGAATAGTGATACGACCGTCGTGAAAATCGCGTCTTCAATTAGTGTCGCCGAAAAGATTGCTCCTACTTCCAGCGACGTGAAGTTATGCTGCGCAAGGTACAGTGCCAGGATGACCGAGACGCTACCGAATCCGAAAGTTCGAATTGATTTAGCCAGGCATACAAGTAGAAGTTCAACGGTGGACGACTTCATTTGCTTCTGCTCTTTTGGAATCCAATTGCTGGTTTGTTTCTAAGTTTGATCGCGCTTCGACGCTCGTTTTTGGATCGAAGTTTGTTTGCGTTTTGATGGTTTTTTCAAAGGATGTGCTTGCTTCGAGGTTTGTGAGTGCTTCGAAGTTTGTTTGTGTTTCGAAGTTTCTTTGTGTTTCGAGGATTGTTTGTGTTTCGAAGTTTCTGTGTGTGTCGAGGATTGTTTGTGTTTCGAAGTTTCTGTGTGTGTCGAGGATTGTTTGTGTTTCGAAGTTTCTGTGTGTGTCGAGGATTGTCTGTGGTTCGAAGTTTCTGTGTGTGTCGAGGACTGTCTGTGGTTCGAAGTTTGTCTGTGCATCGAAATTTGTTCGTGCTTCGAAATCGGTACGAGTCCTTAGGGTTTCGGCCACGGATTGAGTTCGTTTGAATGTATCCGCAATTTTGTCTGAAGGCAGTTGCTGCGTCTTCAACCGATCCCAGAAAGAAATTAGAGATGAACCAGGCAGCGAATACTTTTTAGCGATCTTCTCCGCGCTTTGCAAAACTTGTGCTGCGCGAGCCTGCGTAACGGGGCTATCTACACCGTACAAGGCGAGACTTTCGAGTTCGACAATCCGCTCCTCGTCGGAGGCTGTCATATCCAAATCGTTGTCTAACAACAGTGCGAGCGAGATTAGGAACATTGCGTGGTAGTCAGAAAGCACAGGGCTCATCTCAAAACCCTTGAATTCAAAACGGAGAGAAGGTTTATCGTGCACGTAAAAGATAGGCGCGAACTTGCTTCGCTCAAATGTTCTGTAGGATTTGCCGACGCGTCCATCGACCATCCACAAGCTGTTCTCGCGTATCGGCGAGGCGAAAGTCAGGGCGATTACGCTCGGACTGTAGTAGTTTATCCGGGCATTGATCCTATCGATATCTAAGCCTGCCGCTACATCTGGTGGCACGCTGATATTGATGTCTGGACCGTACGTAGTCGTGGCAGTGAGCGCCCATTGCCAGTAATCGTGTCGAGTGTAGTTCGCTGGTGCGTCGATACGCGGAAGCGTTGGGTGATATGAGAGCATCGCAGCGTCCATTCCATCCACGTTTAAGCGCTCTTTCATTCTCGTGTACAGCACGCTCAATGAATTCGTGCATTCTGTTAGCGAAGATGCGAGCGGAGTGCGGACCTCGATTCCCTTCGGAAGCAAATCTACGGGATTCATTTCGCTATCGGTAAGAGTGTAGCCTTCGATCAAATAAGGTGACGCTTGATTGTGCAGCGGTTTCTGATTGAATCCCTTTCGAGATATGTCATTTGTAGGAATGGAATCTACCAGAGTTAGAAGTGTCTGTAGGTCTAAATCCGTGTAACCATGCGGCTTGTACGTTTTACTGTCTACTAAAATAAATTCGGCTTCGATGCCGAATCCAAAATCTGATGAAGTCATGAAACACCTGTGCCAATACAGTAGTGGACACATCCCTGCCACGCGGGGCGCTGTGCTGTTACTGTTATTTTTGAGAATTAGTCTCAATTACTCCTTCAGTTTATTATACCCAGTTCAAAATTCAACACTTGGCAACGCCTGAAACCACTGATTTAAGCTTCTCTACGCTTTTCGTTAATGTAACTGGTGGCACCATATGTAGTGGCTGGCTCAAAGTCTCTTGTCATGCTCTTTTCGGCGCTTTTTTGAGACTAATTCGCAAATTGGTATTTACTTTATAATGTTCTTTAGCCGAAGAATGGTGTGGATTAAAGAGTCATATGAAGATCTCAATCGTCAAAGATAGTCCTGTTCCGATTCGCGATCAGTTGATAGAGCAGATCGCCTTGCAGATAGCGTCCGGAACGCTCAAGGGTAAAGAGAAGCTGCCGAGCATCCGCGCGTTGGCGCAACGACTGGGCATCCACTACAGCACTGTTACCGCTGCCTACAATCATCTTGCAGATGTGGGGCTTTTGGATGTACGCCAGGGTAGTGGCGTTCGCGTGTCAGGCAAAGCGCCCGAACAGTCGGACGAACGGCTCGATCTAAATCAACTATTCCGTGAATTTCTGGCGCGAATTTCTGAAAATGGTTACTCTCGCAAAGATTTCGAGAAGTGCATTGCACACGTTTCTGACGGTGCACCAGTCAAACGTATTCTGGCTGTAGACCGAAATAAGGATTTTCATGCGCTGTTGCTAAAAGAACTACAGCCTCACTTTTCGATACCGGTTGAAACATGCACTGTCGAAGAAGTTTTATCAAACAGAAAGTTGATGGAAGATTCTCTGCTTGTCACAAGTCTCTATCACCTCTTCTCTTTTCAGCATGTGGTGCCGGACCCAACCCGTCTTGTCGCTTGCAATATCGAGCCTGGGCGGACTGAAATCGATACCATATCGCAATTGCCTAGCGGTAGTTTGGTTTTGCTTGTCTCTGAATCGCAAACGATGCTAAACATGGCGACCAAATTGTTTGCCGCCACCCGTGGTGAAGAAGTTGCGGTGCGGTCTGTTCTGACTTCGGATCAAAAAGAACTTAACTACATGCTTAAGCACTCCAATTTGATTATCTGCGATACCTCGGCAGAGGCTCATGTTGTGCCACATGCGGGCAAGACGAAAGTAATGGTTTTCCGACTTTATGCGCTCAACACCATCCAGTCGATCAAGGATCGATTGGAGAAGTGGGGATAAGCAGTTCAACGGATTCTGGTCATGCTCGTAAAGAGCAGGCCGCATATCGCTTGCCGTAAAAGGCAATTCACTATGTGGCTGACCGTGGGGCAGCGCACATTGTTGCGGCTTTCAATGAATTGGATCGGATGTATCGCCAATAATTGGTCCGGTGCGGCGCACGCATTTTAATTTCGGCAAAGGTAACACTGCCTTTAGGAACTGTTTGCAACTCGGCAATTAGTATCTATTCTTAGATAGCGGCTTTTGTGAAACTAAAAATGGTAACCGATATAAAAAGTGTGCGTTCTCAATCATTCAATGACGACACACCGTTAAGGCTCGAAATCGAGCAAGATCAGGCTAAAGAGAAGAAGACCCGTTTTCTTGTTGCGTTCTCGTATGTTTTTTGTTGTTTAGTCTGGAGTACGACTTATTGGGTTGTGCGACAAACTGTTTTGCCCAGCGCTGGGCTCGCGCCATATTACACTGCCGCGGCTCGATTCCTCATGGCTGTCGCCTTGTTTATTCCGACATGGCTGATATTCGCGCGAAAAGATCGTTTGCCCACGCGGAAGGAATTTTCGTTTATCGCGATTGCCGGTGTGTTCAACGCGCTCAACCAGATCTGCGTATATAGTTCTGAACAGCAAATTTCCGGCGGTTTAGCTGCGGTTATTGCTGCTACCACACCACTGATGGTGGCGTTGCTGGCGATGGGGACCAAAACAGAAAAAGTTTCGGCTAAAACAATCGTCGGTTTTATCGCATGCTTTATCGGTGTCGGCCTCGTCTGTCACGACCGATTGACCGTATCCATAGCACAAGCTGTTGCTGCGTTTCTCATGCTGGCGTCCTCGTTCTTTAATGCCTGCGCAAACGTAACATTGAAACGTTCGAGTACAGAGCTGAATCCTATTATCTCCGCGATGATCTTTCTTGGTGTCACCGCTGTTCCGATTTGGATAGCCAGTATTGTTCGTGGTGAACCGCAGTTCCAGCCGATTCCGATGCAACCGCTATTGGGAATTGTCTATCTGGCTGTTATGAGTTCGTTCCTAGCGTTCGGACTCTACTTGTATATGCTCAAGCATGTGAAACTAATGACAATCGCGACGGTACCATTCGTGATACCAGTTCTCGCGCTTGTAGTTGATGTATTTCTGGAAAAAGACTTCGCGATGAACCCAGAAAGTTGGCTGGGATGTTTCGTAGTCATGGCCGGCGTAGTTTTCAGCATAATCCGAAGATAGGTTCCACAGGACACCGAAGGCACCTACCAATATCGGTACATAGGTTTTGGTTGTCGGTAGAAGCTCGGCGCCTCGACTCTATTTCGCTGCACCGAAGCGATATCGGTACGTAACAAAAATGGCAGCCACTTCAAGCTCCTAGTTCGAACCTACGAACCGATATCGGTTTGTAGCTGGTCGGAAATAGACGACAATTTGCTGGATAAGCCCGAATCCGCTGGAAATGGACGAATCGTGCAGGAAATTGACGAACCGATATCGGTTCGTCTTGTAGTGGATAAGGGCGATTGCCTTGCTACTTGAAAAGCGGAAAGCATGTACCGATATCGGTTCGTGCCTTCAGTGCGGAGGGGTAGCTACTCTGCCGAATTGTTTGGGGCTGTGGCTTGGCTGGTCTGGGATCTGTTCAACGCTTCCAAAATCACTTTTGCTAATTTAGGATTGCCAGCTTTTTGCAATGCTCCGGCGTATGTTTCGTACGCTTGTTGGATGAATTTGGGATCGTAGTTGGTTGGGTTGTCTCGGATCAGCAGAACCGCTTTGTCGAAGAATTGCAAGGCGGCTTGCTTCTGTCCCATCTTTTCGCAAGCAACACCGCGTTGGAAATTGGTGATTGCGCTGGATTCGGCAGTTTGCGATTTCTCTTTGCTGCGCGCCAAAATACTCTCGGATAGAGGGTCTAGTTCCGGTCTAACAAGCGGTTTTGTACCAGGCGGTTTTGCTGCTGGCGCAGGCGATTGCCCCTCTTGCGCGAATGCCGCTGATGCGCTCAACACGCAAATTGCTGCTGCGAATGATCTTTCCAAAAGTGCTGTTGAATTGATTTTTAAACCGGATCTAAACATGGCACATCTTCCCAAAATTGACTCCGTGATGATAACAAGAGAGCTGTTAAATGGCGAGTTTATCGCGTTTAAAGATTGCGACTCGCAAGCACACTCATCCGCTGTACCTGGCGTCACTACATGCTTTTGCGACTGTCGTCGCTGTTACTTCTTCGTCACGCCCAGTCCTGGAAGGTCTGTCAATTTCAAAATGCCGTCGTCGTAAGTTGCACCAGTGAAAGGGTCGTTGGATAAAAGCAAAGCACCGTCAAGGTCCAAATGATCGACTAGGCTCGAAAGATGCACTGCAGCAGTCACACCGAGCGACGATTCGAGCATGCAGCCGAACATGATTTGCATCCCGTGTGCGCGAGCTACCTGGATAACTTTGATCGCCTCCAGCAAGCCGCCCGTTTTAGCCAATTTCACAACGACGCCGTCGACAGCATTGGCAAATCTCGCCACATCATGTGACCGCGAGATGCTTTCATCCGCGAAGATTGGCAGCGGAGAATGTTCTCTGACGAAACGGAAGTCATCGACACTGGCGTTTTTATTCAACGGTTGTTCGATGAACTGCACATTGTTTTCCGCTAGAAAATGCGCCATCGCAATCGCTTGCTTCGGTGTCCATGCGCCATTTGCATCGACTCGAATCGGTAAATCCTTCGCCATTTTTCTGACGCTTTTGATGATGTCTTTGTCGTAGGCGGTGCCTTGTTTTACCTTCAGGACTTTGTAGCCAGCCTCTACTGCCTCTTTTGTTTTCTTCTCGATCATCTCGAGGCTGTCGATGCCGATCGTGAAATCAGTAATTGGTTGCTTCAAGCCCGAAAGACCGAGCATTTTGTAGGTCGGCAAATTAGCGATTTTGCCGCAGATGTCATGCAGTGCCATCTCTATTGCGGCTTTGACCGAGTTTTGACCGGCGATGTTTTTATCCATTCGTCTGCAAATTTCTGCAATCGCGAACGGATCGTCTCCGAGAATATCTTGTGTTGACCAGAACTTCAGCAACGCCGCAGCCGTATCCGGGCTCTCTGCGTGGTATTCGACTGGAGACGCTTCGCCGTAACCAATTACATCTTTGTATTTTAGTGTCACGAGCAGGTTGTGCGAATCGGCCGACGTTCCGTACGAAATACCGAAGGGATGCGTGGTTCGCAAATCCAATGGCTCGAACGAAAACGCAATTTTATTGCTCACTGTTGTTGCGGTCATCGGTAATTCTCCTTTGCTTCAACGATCGCATCCACTAATTCCACGGCTCCAAAGCGTACCGGATCTGTACACGGCAAGCCGGTTTCGGCTCGAGCACGTTCGATTGCCGCCTTCGCTTCTTCGTCTGTTAAGCCGACCGTGTTGACCGCGATACCGATCACCTTTGCCGGATTTACGTAATCAACGATTGTTTCGGACATTGTTATAAGCGGCTTCAGCTCTGGCAGCGGAAAGTCGGTCAATTCGCAAATCCACTTCTTAGTCGCCTTGGTGCAAAGAATCATCGCTTTCGGTGCTGACCCATGCATCAAGGCTAAAGTCACGCCTGAAAATCCCGGATGCGCAAGGGAGCCCTGACCTTCGACCAGCACCAGGTCGTGCTCTTCTGCCGCTTCCAGCACCATCTGCTCGGCTGCCCCAGCCATGAAATCCCCAATTACTCGGTCGATGGCGATTCCCGAGCCTCCGGCGATCATAATCCCTGTCTGTCCGGTTGCCACGAATTCGGCCTTGATTCCACGATTCTTGGCTTCTTTCCACAGCTCAAGCGAGGTTGTCATTTTTCCGACATTACAATCGGTCCCAACTGTCAGCACAGTGAAGGCTTTGACTTTACGTGCGAGTCCCGCTGCAACCGGGATGTTGTCGGGAGGTCGACGCACATCCAACAACATTTTTTTGTGACGATTTGCTGCTTCGACAATTTCTTCGTCGTCGGCTAAAAAATCATGAAGTCCATTGACTACGTCCAAGCCATTTTCGAGCGCCATGATGATGTCGCTGCGCCATGACTCGGGCATATGACCGCCGGTCCATGCGGTTCCCAGAAGCAATGCATCCGGTTTGTGCTTGAGCGCATCTTCGATGGATGCCACGATAGGAGCGGCACATTCAATACCAGTTGCTGATTTGACCGAGTTGCCAACTTCGCTCTTGTCAATGACAGCCGCAATCGGATTCCGGGCATATCTGATTACACCCTCGGCGGTTTTCGATTTCCCCTTGCCAAACTCTCCCTGTGCGTAAATTGCCAGACGAGCTGACGGTTTCAGATACATTCTTCTCTCCTCTGCAGGGAACGGGCTGCCCTGATATCCTTTAAAAGCCTAACTGCCAGCGGTCGCGTTTGATCAAGATTGTTAACGGACAAAATCAACGAGAATGCTCGCTCGTGAAATAGAATTATATGGGGATTACCTTCGGGAGACCATTTAGATGGCAACGGATGATAGCGCTCAGAAAAATCAGAACGGCGAAGAGAATGCGCCGGCAACACCTCCTGAAAAGCCGGAGGACCGCGCTAGTCGGATGAACGCCGCCAAGGCTTTCTACAGAGCCATGTATGCGGGCGAGGAAGTGGCACCGGATGATTTCGGCATCGATGGTGGCGGACCCCCAACGGCGAGCAGCGGCGGTGGAGGCGGTGGCAGCGGTCGTGACCATTCTGGACCGTGTCCGAACTGCTCACGCATGGAAGCCCAACTGGCTGAGGCTGAGAAGCAGAAGAACGAGGCTGAAAACTTTTACAAGCGCATCGCCGCTGACTTTGAGAACTATCGCCGCCGTCTCGACCGTGAGCGTGATGAGTTTCAAGGAGTTGGCGTGCAGAAAGCTGTCGAGCAGATTTTGCCGGCTCTTGATGACATGGATCGGGCAAAGTCCAGTCTGCAAAACGTTACTGACCCGAAAGCATTGCTCGATAGCTTGAATCTCGTATTCTCGCGCTTCGCAAAGTGTTTGGAAGCAACGGGAGTAAAGGTAATGGATGTCGTTGGACAGCCATTCGACCCGCGGTTACACGAGCCTGTTCAAGAAGTTGAAACGCAAGAATTTCCAGATGGTGCCGTTGCCCTCGAACTGAGACGCGGCTATACGTATAAAGATAAGGTTCTCAGACCAGCTCTGGTCAACGTCGCCTCCAATCCAAGTGGAGTAGTAATTCCTAAAGCGGAAGCTGCACCACCGGCGGCACCAGTTGCTGAAGCTGCTCCTGTAGCAGCGGCACCAGCGCCAGCGGCTGCGGCTGCAAATCCAGCTCCGGCTCCTTCGGAGGCTGCTGCTGCACTGGCGGCCGATACAGCGCCAGCCGCTGATCCTGCACCGGCATCCGAATCAGCGCCGACTCCTGCTGCTGACCCAGCTCCAGCACCTGCTGCGACTGAAAAAACTGCGCCAGAAGCTGGGACTGCAACCGATGTTCCACAAAAAGCAATAGACAAGTTGAAGCCAACTCGTCCGCACTCGGAAACCCAAGATCTGCCAGTGTTTAAAATTGACGATTACGCCGAAAGTCTAGCTCCGGAGCCTGATGCTGAGCCACCTGCAGAACCAGCAAAGACTGAGGAAGAAGGCACCGTATACGATATTACTGATGTCGACGTCGAAGGATAACCTACTGGACACGATGCAGTAATAACTCGTAGGTGTTTAGATGAGTGGTGACAGAATCATAGGCATTGACCTGGGGACGACAAACTCCTGTGTCGCCATCATGGAGGCAGGAAAACCTGTCATCGTGGAGAACTCGGAAGGTGCCCGAACGACACCATCGGTAGTGGCGTTTACTCGCAACAACGAAAGGCTGGTTGGTCAGCTTGGAAAAAGACAAGCTGTTACAAATCCAGCGCGTACGATCCAATCGATAAAACGCGAGATGGGTTCTAATTATCGAGTCACGATTGAAGGAATTTCGCATAGTCCAGAACAGATTTCTGCGATGATTTTGCAAAAGCTGAAAGCTGATACCGAAGCTTACCTTGGTGAAAAGATCACTCGTGCAGTGATTACGGTGCCGGCTTACTTTAATGATGCACAGCGACAGGCTACTCGCGATGCCGGGCAGATAGCCGGTCTCGATGTGATGCGAATCATCAACGAGCCGACCGCTTCTGCACTCGCCTACGGTCTGAACAAGCTGGATGAACACGCTACTGTTCTAATCTTCGACCTTGGTGGTGGCACATTCGATGTCAGCATTCTTGAAATTACTGACGGTGTATTCGAAGTAAAGGCGACAAGCGGCAACAACAGGCTTGGTGGCGATGATTTCGACCAGTGTATTATCGACTGGCTAGTATCCGAATTCATGACTCAGACTGGAATAGACCTTGCAAACGATCTGATGGCGACTCAGCGTTTGAAGGAAACTGCTGAGAAGACAAAGATTGAGCTTTCCACCGCGATGGTGAGTGAAGTGCACCTGCCGTTTCTCACCGCGGATGATACCGGACCGAAGCATCTAGAAACTTCTCTCAGTCGTGCAAAGTTCAATGAGTTGACTGCGCATCTGGTTGAGGCGACTCTTGGACCGCTGCATCAGGCGCTCGAAGACGCCGAATTGAATCCCGAAGAGATCGAGCACATCATTCTGGTCGGAGGTTCGACTCGTATTCCTGCTGTGCAGGATGCCATTCGTCGGTTTTTTAATAAAGAGCCATCGAAGTCTGTAAATCCAGACGAGGCAGTTGCTCTGGGAGCGGCTATCCAAGCCTCAATTCTGGCTGGTGAAGTACAGGACGTTCTGCTTCTCGACGTGATCCCACTCTCTCTGGGAATCGAAACAGCAGGCGGATTGTTCACGCGCATAATCGAACGCAATACGACAATTCCGACTAGCCGAACGATGACTTTCACGACTACGGAAAATGGTCAAACATCGGTTGAAGTGCACGTTCTGCAGGGCGAGCGCGAGATCGCTGCTGCGAATAAATCTCTGGCTAAGTTCCATCTGACTGGAATTCCTGCGGCACCACGTTCGGTACCAAAGATCGAAGTTACTTTCGACATCGATGCTGATGGAATCGTTCACTGCAGCGCAAGAGACTATGGCTCGGGCATCAAGCATTCAGTCACGATCCAGCGCAGCACTGGCTTAAGTCCCGATGAAGTCGAGTCGTATCAACGCGAAGCAGAAGAATTTGCCGAACAGGATCGCAGTGCCAAAGAAGAAATTTCTACCAAAATCCGCGCCGAAGGACTCGTTGCCGAGTCGAAGCGCACAGTGGAAAAATATGGCGAGCGCGTCGAGAAGGTATTCGTCGATAAAGTCAGCCGTGCGTCGGATCTCGTCGAAGAAGCATTAGAAAAGGGCAATGCCGATGACATAAAGTCGGCTACAGCGGGTCTCGATGTGGCTTTGATGGAACTCGGAAGTGCGATTCACTCGGGTAATCGGGGCGGTACGCCGACGAACAAAAAGCGTCCCTTATCACCTGAGAGCGGTCCAATCGAACTCGGTGAAGCCAATCGGCAGACTCTCGAGACTAGCGCAAATTCAGAGTAAGGCGACAGCGAACAATGATATAGTTCATTAAAGCCGTCATTGAACGTGCGTTTTGGACATCGTCTTTTTACGTGTAGGTCATCCCTTTGGTTACTATGGCAAAACGAGACTACTACGAAGTGCTCGGGCTTGCGCGAAACGCAACCCCTGAAGAAATCAAAAAGAACTTCCGCCGCACCGCGGCAAAGTTGCACCCAGACAACAAGGATAGTGGCGACGAAGCTGCCTTTAAGGAGCTCGCAGAAGCCTACGAAGTCCTATCTGACGAGCAGAAACGCGCGGCTTACGACCGATACGGCCACGAAGGCGTGAAGGGCAGCACACGCGGCTTCGATAACGTCGATTTCAGCTCTATGGCTGGATTCGGCATCGACGATTTCATCGAGTTTTTCTTCGGCGGTGGAATGCGATCCGGCGGAGGACGCAGAGGCGGCCCCGAACAAGGTTCGCACCTCAAATATGACCTCGAGATTGAGTTTCTTGAAGCAGTTTTTGGTACTGAAAAGAAAATAAATATACGTCGATTGGAAGATTGTACGACCTGCGAAGGATCCGGGGCAGCACCTGGTAGCACTCCTATAACCTGCGTTGCTTGCGCTGGTATGGGACAGGTTCAACAAGTGGTGAACAGCTTCTTTGGGCAGACCATGCGCGTTATGGAGTGTCCGACTTGCCGCGGCACTGGTAAGAAGATTGAAAAACCTTGCCGTGACTGTAAGGGCGAAGCGCTGGTGCGCAAATCTCGCGAATTTCAACTGACTGTGCCTCCTGGTATCGAACCTGGCGCTCGAATGAGATTGACTTCGGCTGGTGACAAAGGCAGACGCGGTGGACCGTTCGGTGATCTGTTCGTGATCACTCATGTGAAAGAGCACAAGCAATTTATTCGTGACGGCGAAACCATTCATATCAAACAACCGATCAGTTATTCTATGGCTGCACTTGGTGGCGAGATGATGGTGCCGACTGTGGATGGTAATCGTCCGCTCAAGTTGAATGCTGGTATTCAGAGTGGTGCCACGTCAATCATGCGTGAGATGGGCGTGCCTCGTTTCAACAGCCCGACGAGACGCGGTGATCAAGTTGTCCACTTAGTTGTTGAAACGCCAACGAAGCTTTCGTCAGAAGAGAAAAAGCTTTTGGAAAAACTAGCCGAGTTGCGGAAAGAACACCTGCAATTAACGGAAGAAGAGACGGCAGAGATCGAAGCTCGAAAAGAAGCAGCAGCAAAGGAAGCCGCTGCCGCGAAGGAAGCAGCCGCAACAGCAAAAGCTGCAGCATCTGCTAAAACTAAAGGAAGCAAGAAAGAAGAAGAAAAAGAAGATTCTTCTATCATCGATAAAATCGTCGATGCATTCCGTCCCAAAGGTGATGAGGCAAAGTAAGTGAGGTGAAGCAATTCATCCGCTCTTCTTCAAAAGATCTGCTTCGAATTGGTTGCTTATTTGCGTGTCTGGCAATTTCGATTTCGCCTGCGCTCGCGACACGGCTCTCAACGGAATTGAAGGCTGTCGTCCAATCTGTCATACCGGATGCGAAAATTAGACTGGATGGTGCGCTAGAAACCAAGTCCGGACAGGTGTATGTGCCGCTCAGTCCGGGTAAGTCGAGTGCGCCTCCACCAACGGGGTCAGTGGATAAATCGAAGTCCGGTGGCGCCGCTAAAACTGGTGCATCGGACAAGCAAACCTCATCGGAAAAGCAATCCGCACCTGAAAAACAATCCGCTAAAGAAAAACAATCCGCCACAGAAAAGCAATCTGCAACAGCTAATGCGACTTCAGGTCCAGTCCAACTGAAAGAACGTTCACCCGCTCAGGGACAGCCTGATGCGCTGCTCTTCTCAAATGGATGGTGCTTTCTACGCGTCGTAAAAAAGGGGAATGGCACCACTGTTGGTATCGGAGCAACGTCTGCTGCATTCCGTAAGCATCTCGCAACTTGCAAATTCCTCCCTGACCTGATCGTTCCTGAAAACTTTTCAGTTCCAATTCTTCTCAAACCCGCAATCGGTGATCTTTCTATCAGTGTTGCCGTCGAACCGCCACCGAAACCGAAAGCTGATCCCAATTCTGCAGATCAAACATCTGAGCAGTTCAACCCTGCGAAATCTGAAAGTGCCACCAGTCATAGTGGCGCCATCTTTATCTGCTCTCCAGCGACGGGAAAAATCACCATGCTTGATGGTACTTCCTACGAGAAAGTGACTGACTTTCCGACAGAGGGTACACCAGCGAGCATGGTAGCTGCCGAAGGGCGCCTGTACATCGCGGATCAAGGCAAGAACAGAATCCTCGTACTGGACCCAAAGAAAAAACAATTTCTTGGTCAAATCGATTTGACACCTAAAAGCGCACCTACCGGAATCGCTGCTCTTCCGAACGGTAAATTGCTTTATGTGTCAGAAAGTGCAGGAAATAATATCGATGTGATTGAGACTGATACTGGGAAAGTTCTGTTGAAGACAAAAGTCGCGGCAGGTCCATCAAAAGTAGCGATGGCTCCCAACGGAACCGTGGTATGCGTTTTAAATCCGCCGTGTAGTCAAATCACGCTCATCACGACGACTAATCAAAAAGTGCTTGCAGCAGTGAAAGTCGGTGGACTTCCAAATGCGGTCGTTTTCAGCAAAGACAGCGCGTTTGCCTACGTCTCCAATCGTAACTCGAATAATGTCACTGTGATCGACATCGCCAAACGTCAGGCTGTTGGTACTATCCCGACTGGAGTGGGTCCAACAGGCTTGGTGCTCACTAAAGATGGTGCCAAGCTTCTGGTGGCGAATGCCAAGGACAACACGATTAGTGTTCTAGATCCGACAAAGCGCACCAAGGAGCAAGACGTGAAATTGCCATTGGATGTTGATTTCCCTAAGTCCATGTTTATGATGCCGGATGGGCAACACGTTGTAGTTTCCAGTGCGTCGACTGATACAGTCGGCATCTTCAATGTTGAAAAGCTTGAATTCGAAAAGCAGCCGGTCATCGGTCAACCCAGTGATGAGATGCTTTGGATGTCGCTGGATTGATGATTGACGCTATAATACAGCTCGCCTGAAGGGTGGAATCAAGCTCAGCATGTGTACTGGTATCGCGCGATGATAGAGTACGGGCCGTTGTTCGTTAGGAAAGTAACAAAGAAATATTTTGCGTTGTTGGCGCTCTTGTTACCGGCGTGTTTTGCGCTGTCTACTTCTGCGACTGCTTACGAGATGGTTCCATTTTCGGATGATTGGTTCAATCGCCAGTTCGACTGGGTTCTGCAAATGAACCTCAATCCGATGGATAAGTATCTGAAGTATAAAGGCTCTCAGATGACTCCAATTCTTCGCGTGCCAATCTCACTTAGGTTTACACCACGTCTGCAGCAGCGAAAGGATTACAACTACAACCGTCGCCAGTACGAAGAGTTGTGGTATCACGACGGCAAAGCTGTGGGCTTAAAGCGCTACAACCAATTGAACTTGGGGATGGATGAACAAGGTGCTATCTGGATCCAGCCTGATGCGAAGATGGGCGAGTCTATGCGCGAAGTGACTAATGCGCTTGTGCGACTCGTTTTGGATGTGTACGCTTGCAAAACTGTGCTTGCGACAATTGTTGTTCCAAAAGATTACTTTGAGTTGTTCGCTTCATCTCTGGCTCAATATAATTTTTTCAAGCTGTCTGTCGTCTATCCAGGTGGACCTGGCAACAACATGTCTATCCATCTCGTTTCCCAGCCGTTTGGGACCGAGAGATATTTTTATTACGATGACTCTGGTCGTCGCTAAAATCCAATCGTCACTGATTTTTATCTTGGTTGAATGGATTGAGGTTTGGTTGATTCAAGAGTTGCAACTGTTGCTCACGGGCATCGAACGCGCTCTGAAGCGGCTGGGCGCCGTTGGTTAGAGACGCAGCTCCGATTTTAACAGTTTGATTTTCTTTGTTCATTTTCACATCCATATCGCCAAGTACCTGCACCGCAGTTGGTATCTGGTCGAATGACTGTTTCACGTATTTTCCATTTTCGAAAAACGAATTGCCGAACTTGTACACTTCAGGATTGACCATTCGGGCAGGTGCAATGTTCTTATCGACAGCAGCCGGAAGTGACGTGATTTTGAAATCTATGTTGTTATCTGGAGCTGGTAGTTTTGCGTTGATATTGCCGAAGTAGAGATTGCTTCCGGGTTGAAAATATTTTTTCTGCTTGTCGAAATCGTTTAAATCAGCATAGATCTCCGTATGTTCGACGTTCGACTGAACGTCTTTCACAGAGCCACCATTTACATCGGTGATGTGCAGCTGATAGCTCTGCCACCAGGGTAATTTAAAAGTTGTGGTGTTTTGTGCATCAATGTTGTATTTTTCGATTTGATCTCGAACAACATTTTGCGAAAGACCAATTTGATTGCGTCGTTCTTTTTCAATGTCCACAGCGCTAGTAACGGCTTCGTTGAGCAGTTGATTAGCCAGAGGGGATGCGAAGGCGAGATAGTTGCTCTCGGTCACTTGCTCCATTTGTCTTGATGCAAAAACTAACTCTCGGTTGCGAACAATAAGATTGTTCATTTGTCCGATTCGGTCGCCTTCATTCATCTGTTTCGAAATGGAGAGAGAAAGCTTGTCTGCCTCTGTCTGACCGCGCTTCTGTTCTGACAGCAGGAGGTACAAAGCAAAGGCGATCATGCAAGCTGCCATAACGATCCCGATGCACAAAAGTGTCATCGTCAGCATGCTTCCACTTCGGCTTCTAAATCTGAAATTGTTGGATA
Source organism: Drouetiella sp. (assembly GCA_036702965.1). GTDB lineage: Bacteria > Cyanobacteriota > Vampirovibrionia > Obscuribacterales > Obscuribacteraceae > PALSA-1081. The sequence goes on along the minus strand of DATNPZ010000010.1, from coordinate 593,198 downwards.
GCTTTGACATTGTTTACGCGTTCGAACTTATCCTTCTACGATCAACCAATTAGCATGAACCGGCGGACCTGCGTTGAATAATACAACATTGCATAACTCAGCAGACTGTTAGATTAAGCTCGTATCTCTGATCCGGTACTACAACCAACCGATATCGGTACGCGTTTGAAAGTCTTCTGTGTTCGAATATTGTCACATCTAAAAGACCAGGAGCGAAACCCCGGTCTTGTGATTTTCATTGTCTTTCTGGAATGCCTTTCGGATTCGCGAATACGTCGTTCTCGAATACGTGTCTTGGATTCGCGAATACGTCTCTGTCTCTCGAATCCGTATCTCGGATCCTCGAATACGTTTCTGTCTCTCGAATCTGTGTCTCGAATTCGCGAATACGACTAGACGTTCGCTTCGTATTGGTTGTGGACTTTGTTTAAAAATCTAGTGATGCTTGATTGATAGAGCAAATCTACAGTGCCGACCGGGCCGTTTCTTTGTTTGGCTACGATGATTTCGGCTTCGCCTCTCTTATCACTCTCTGGATTGTAGTATTCATCGCGATAGATGAACATCACGATATCCGCGTCTTGTTCGATTGAGCCTGATTCTCTCAAGTCTGACAGCATCGGTCTTTTGTTCTGTCTCGCCTCAACTGCTCGAGAAAGCTGCGAGAGTGCGATTACTGGAACGGAAAGTTCACGAGCTAGTTGTTTCAACGAACGCGAAATTTCAGAGACTTCTTGTACGCGGTTATCGGTTGCTTTTCTGCCCTGCATCAACTGGATGTAGTCGATGATAATCATGCCTAGACCCTTCATTTCTGATTTGAGTCGTCGGCATTTTGCACGAATATCCAGAGCTGTAACCATTGCGGAGTCATCGATAAAGATTGGCGATTCACCGAGTTTTCCCATCGCTGTTGCGAGGTGCGTCCAGTCATTTGTATGCATGTGTCCTGTCCGCAATCGGTTTGCGTCGATTTGAGCTTCGGCGCACAGCATTCTTTGTACAAGCTGTTCTTTTGACATTTCAAGACTGAAGATAGCGACCGGAACATTGTTTTCAATCGCAGCAGCATTAGCTAAGTTGAGTACGAATGCTGTTTTACCCATAGATGGGCGAGCCGCAAGAATGACAAGGTCAGACTTCTGAAATCCACTCGTCATCGCATCCAGATCGTAGAAGCCTGATGGCACGCCGGATAATCGATCTCGATCCTCGTATCTCTTTTCGATGGATGCGAACGAGTCTTCTACGATGTACTTAACGTGTGTAAGTTGTTGCATGTTGCGCTTTTGCGCCAGTCCAAAAATCATGTGCTCCGCTTTGTCCAGAGCGACTTCAGCATCAGTTTCTTCGTAGCAAGAACTGACGATGTCGGTTCCGGCTTTGATGAGATTGCGCATCAGCGCCTTCTCTTGAACCGTTTTGGCATAGTATTCGAGGTTTGCGGTAGTTGCTACGGCGAGGGACAAATCCGTGATGTATTGGCGACCGCCGACGTTCTCCAGCGTTCCTTCGTCTTTCAAATACTGACTGATAGTGACGATGTCGATCGGTTCGGACTTTTCGTACAGGTCAACCATAGCGGCGTAGATAACTTGATGTGCTTTGCGGTAAAACGACTCCGGTTGCACCAGGTCAACGATGCGTGTAATGCCATCTGTGCTGACGAGAACCGAGCCCAAAACGGCTTGTTCAGCTTCGAGCGATTGAGGAGGCAATCTCTCGGCGTTCGATTCAGATGGTATGTCTGCGTTCATCATGATCCTATATACGTAATTTGTCGGACATTAGTTCAAATCCCCCACAAGCTGTTTGTATATACAGTAGCGGGTGATTTGGATATAACTATCCGCCTTCCTGGTTCAGAAAGGCGCATGGCGACTGGGATTCAATTGTTTAAGTGTTTATAGAATAGTTGATCTGATGTGCTTCTGCGCTAAAAACTTTATAGATTGCGCTGATGAAATTTTTCCGTTCCATTTGAGATCGCCAGCCTACCTGAAAAAAAATGACGACCATTAGCGATCGTCATTTTTGATTATCATTTCATTTGCTATTGGTCGAGTGCTGACCTTAGCAACTATGATCGCTTTACGTAGCAATTAATCGAGTGCTGACCTTGCGACTGTTTGATTGCTTTCCTTAGCAATTAATCGAGTGCCAACCTTTGCGACTGTTTGATTGCTTTCCTTCGCAATTGAACGAGTGCTGACTCATTAGTCTTCTTCCAACGACGATGTGTCGCCGGTCGGTAAGCCTAATTCCCATGCCTTAAGTAAACGTCTCATGATTTTTCCTGAGCGTGTTTTCGGCAAACTGTCCTTCACTTCGATTTCACGCGGATAGGCGTGGGCAGCAAGTTGGCGCTTGGTGAATTCTTTGATTTCTTCAAGCAACTTATCAGTTTTTTCGACGCCGTTTCCGAGCACGATGAAGGCTTTGATAATCTCGCCGCGTTCTTTGTCCGGTTTTCCGATGACACCAGCCTCGGTGACTGCGGGGTGTTCGATCAAAGCTGATTCAACTTCGAACGGACCGACGCGGTGCCCGGCTGTGTTGATAACGTCGTCAGCGCGACCAACGAACCAGAAGAATCCTTCTTCGTCTTTCCAGGCGTTATCGCCGCTGAAATACCATCCTGGAATTTTGAAGTATTCTTTGAATTTCTCTTCGTTGCGCCACACTTCACGCAGCATAGATGGCCAGCCTGGACGAACAACAAGCTTTCCTAACTGACCGTCTTCGACTTCGTCGCCATTTTCATCAACGATCGCTGCATAGACACCAGGAAGTGGTTTGCCCATCGAACCAGGCTTGATAGGGTTGCACGGCATGTTGGCAATTAATTGCATGCCTGTTTCTGTTTGCCACCAGTTATCGTGAATTGGCAATCCATAAACTTTGTGTCCCCAGCGAACAACCTCAGGATTGAGCGGTTCGCCCACGCTCAGGATATGTCGAACGCTTTCCAGGCTGTGTCGATAAACACAGTCATCGCCAGCTTTCATGAGCATTCGCAGGGCTGTCGGGGCTGTATACCAGACGGTAACTTTCAGTTTGTCGATAACGTCATACCAACTGTCAGCGTCGAATCTGCCTTCGTAACTGACTACCGAAGCACCAAGTGACCACGGTCCGAAGATACCATATACGGTGCCGGTGACCCAACCTGGATCTGCTGTACACCAGTAGATGTCGTCATCGCGTAAATCCAGAACCCATTTGGAGGTCATGTGATGACCGATGATGTCGTGGTGTACGTGAACAATCCCTTTCGGTTTTCCTGTTGTACCGGAAGTGTAGAGCAGGTAGAGAGGGTCTTCTGGGTCCAATTGTGCGCACTGTAGCTTGTCGGATTCATTTGCTACGAGTTCTTCGTATGTGTACTCGCATTCACCCATTTGTGATTTGTCGCCACCAACCACAATCACGTATTCGAGGTCAGGAAGTTGATGACGAATTGCGTCCAACTTCGGCTTCAATGCTGGATTTGTGACGATGATTTTTGCTTCGCTGTCCAGCAACCGGTCGCGCAAGGCGTCAGGTCCAAACGCAGAGAAAAGCGGTCCAGCGATAGCTCCGATTTTCGCGATAGCGACTGTTGTTGTGTAGAGCTCAGGAACTCGTGGAAGGAAAACGAAGACTCTGTCTCCCTTCTTAGCACCTAATTTCTTCAAAGCATTGCCCATTTTGTTGGACTGCTCGTAGATGTCCTGGAAAGTCAGCTTCTCTACTTTGTTTTGCGCGTTTACCGAGTAGAGTGCAACTTTGTTTCGACGACCGTCGTGCATATGTCGGTCAACGGCGTTGTATGCTGCGTTCAGCTTACCGCCGGCAAAGTAAGAAATCTCTTTTTTTCCGTCATCCCAACTGAACTGTGAGTATTCACGTTCATAGTTTTCGACGTTGACTCGAACTGGGAATTTTTTGATTATCTCTGCGCGCCCTGGAGTTGCCTTGGCGCCCGCATCTTCGCTGGCGGACTGAGGTGTCGTGTCTCCCTTTTTGGTCTTCGCAGGTTCATCAACCAGTTTCATCATTACCTCCATCACAGCCGGAGCGGCTCGAGAGTAGCAGTCCAAAATTCGTCATCCAGTGCGGCGCTGCTAGGCGGCGCGGCGGGAATGGATGCGTGAGGGACATAGTGTAACCTTTTTTGAAGCATGCGTGTGGCGGCTGGTCTTAATCAGGCTCTAATGGGATTCTGTAGAGATGACCAATTCCGTTTTGCCCACCAAATGCCCGTATCCAGATTGTCGGCACTGTTTCGACATCGCCCTGCTTGCAACCGACCCCAAAGCGACGCGACCGGTGGTTGGCGGATGCCCTGTATGTGGACGGATGGCTGGATTCAAACCGCTCTCTGTGGTAGAGAAGCTTGAGCGTGAAGTCGGAAAGAATTCGAAGAATGCTGAGCAATACATTCGCTACGGCGGATCAGCATCTTCGTCATCCAGTGAGGATGTGCCGGTCACTGCGGGGGCTGATTATCCGAAATTCCATCGCTTGACTGTGCTTGTCGAAGACGTTCGAAGTCTGTGGAACGTGGGTTCAATTTTTCGCACGGCTGATGGGGCTGGATTCGATGAAGTGATCTTGACTGGTATCACGGGCTCTCCGCCACGTAAAGAGATAGCGAAAGTTAGTCTGGGTGCCGAAGAGCAGCTTGACTGGCGCTATTTCGTGAGCTCTGTCGACATCGTACCTGAGCTGAAAGCACAAGGCGTGTTGATTATTGGGCTCGAGAAGAACACAGAAAGTGCACCACTTCACGATGTTCTCAATTCCGGTCGTGTGTCGAGTCCGCTATGTTTGATTGTCGGAAATGAAGTGACAGGATTATCTCCGGAGTCGCTCGCACTCTGCGATATCGTGTGCGAATTACCAATGCGGGGATTCAAAGAGTCTCTGAACGTATCGGTGGCATTCGGTGTTGCTGCCTATCAGATAAGTGCTTCGGTCTCGGCAAGAATTAGCTGAATTTTGGGATTCGATTCGCCTCGTGCGATAGGATCTGGTCTATCACTCAGTCTTCAAGGTATGGATATATGGCACTCGATTGGCATTACCACCGCAACGGTTGCAACACTTGCGCCCGTGCTCAAGATTATTTGACGCGCAAAAAAGTAAGTGCCGCATCAGTCGTCGATGCGCGCAAAAATAGGATAAGCCCGGATGAGGCTGTGCAAATGGCTCGTAAGTTCGATGAAATATACGCAAGTAAAGGCACCAAGGTTGTGCACGTCGATATGCGTAAAGAGAAAGTAGACGATGACCAGTTGAAGGCGCTTATCGTCGGACCGTCAGGCAATTTGCGTGCTCCAACTTTGCATGTCGGCAAGACACTTCTCGTTGGATTTGACGAAGCTAGCTACGACAAAGTTTTGAAGTAATTAGTTTTTTTCGAAAAGCGCCAAGTATTCGCTTCGTTCAGAAGATGATAAGAACGACGCATTTATCGAATTCTTCGCGAGTATCTGTAGGTCTGCTTGATTCAAGTTCAACGCCTCGGAGACGCTGCGGAAATTTTCAGCAATGTAACCGCCAAAATAAGCTGGGTCATCGGAGTTGATCGTCGCTTTCAGCCCTGCGTCCAGCATTTTCTTGAGGTTATGGTCTTTGAGTTTGTCGAACACTCTCAACTTGATGTTCGACAGTGGGCACACCGTCAGTGGTGTCGCTGTCTCAACTAAATGTTGAACAAGTTTCTGGTCTTCCATGCTGCGAACGCCGTGGTCAATCCGTTTCACTTTCAGGATATTGAGCGCTTCCCACACGTATTCCGCCGGACCTTCTTCGCCAGCGTGAGCGGTTGCTTCAAATCCGGCCGCACGGGCTTTTGCAAATACTTCTGCGAATTTAGAGGGCGGATTTCCGCGTTCTGCTGAATCCAATCCAACTGCAACGATCCTGTCACCAAACGGGATCGCCTGGTCTAGCGTCTCCATCGCGGATTCGGCTGATAGGTCGCGCAAGAAGCACATGATCATTTTCGTTGTGATACCAAAATTTTTCTTGCTGTCTTTGACTGCTGACCATAGTCCGTCGATGACTGTTCTAAACGGCACTCCGCGCGAAGTGTGCGCTTGTGGATCAAAGAATATCTCCGCATGAACAACGTTCTGTTTGCTTGCTCTTTCGAAATAGGAGTTTGCTAGTTCCGCAAAATCTTCTTCTGTGCGCAGCACGTTCATGCATTGATAGTACAAATTCAAAAATGACTGTAGGTCTTCAAACTGATAAGCCTGCCGCAAGGCATCTACAGACGCATACGGGATGGTGATTTTGTTGCGTTCCGCAAGCTTGAATATCAGTTCGGGTTCGAACGTTCCTTCAATGTGCAGGTGTAATTCAGCTTTCGGCAAAGATGCAATAAAACTATCGTTCATCACCAACTCCATTTGCGTAAACGAATAGAGGTTAGCAGGATTGAACTTTTTCAGTACAAAATTATCCCGAGCAAAAAACACCCTAATTCGGCACAAAAGCCACGAACCGATATCGGTACGCCGATCAAAACCTCTGTATGCCTAGCCTGGTGCGGATTGTTAATTGTCACCGTGAGCACAAAAATTTTGACTGAATGATTGAACTTTTTCAGTACAAAGAAAAAGGCGCCAGCGGCGCCTTTAAAAACTCTATTTGTCTTTGCAAACTAAACTTTGGTTTCTGACTCTGGGAAGTGCGAATCGTCGGTCAAGAAGCCAAGTACCAAGCCCATTACAGCACCGACAACCAAGCCCCAGAGTGCTCCTTCTCTGAAACCAAAATACGGTGCAACGCTTACTGGAAGCGGCCAGTATTGTATGACTTTAAAACTCAAACCACTAACGATTGCGCCAAGAATAGCTACAACAACCATTGCGGCGCTTGGTAGTCCCCATCCGCTTTTAGCCACTTTTTTCTCAGCCATTAAGCTTCAACCTCTGTCAGTGTTTGATTACCGATTGATTAAGCAAAAATCAGTTTCAGTCTGAGCTTTGCCTCGCGAAGTATAGCACCTAACCGCTCCGATGTTCGCGGTTTCCGTCAATCTGGGCCTACGTTTTGCATCGCCCAATGGTATTGGTATTCGCTGCTTCAGAGCTAAATTGTTTCGGACGAACGAAGCAGACCAACACCGGCGATTGTTTTTGCGTCACGCACTTTTCCATCGAGAATCAATTGCCAAGCATCTTTGATTTTATAGATGAGCACTTCAGTCTCTTCGTCGTAGTCAAGATTTTTTGATTCCATTTTCACGTTGGATGCATGAAACATATACAGCATCTCATTGCAAAATCCTGGCGCCGTGTACATCCTAGATAACTCGCGCCAGTCGGATGCTACGTAACCAGTTTCTTCTGTCAATTCTCGCTTCGCTGCAAGTAATGGATCTTCGCCAAGTTCGATGCGTCCCGCCGGCAACTCCAATAATTCTTCATCGACGGAATATCTGTACTGCCGAATCAAAACGACCTCGTCGGGAGCCGGTTGGCAGGCTATGACAACGCCACCATTGTGCTCGACTAACTCGCGAATTGTTTCTCTGCCGTCTTCAAGTCGAACTGTGTCGACGCGGAAATTGACGATGTCGCCCTCGTAGATTCTTTTAGATGCGACTTTGTGTGCGACTTTGAAGATTGACACTGTGAACTCCGTTTACGTGTGTGGAAGACCATCCTAACAGGTATGATTTGAGACGATTTATTTGTATCGCAGTTTCAAGATCGAGTTGATGATGGATTATTCGGAATGTCTCGCGTATATCGAAAGTCTTTCACCGACTCTCGAAAAGCCGGGTTTGACGCGCATTAAGGCGTTCATGGCTTGTCACGGTGATTGGCAAAATTTGTACAAAGTCATTCATGTTGCTGGCACCAACGGCAAAGGCTCGACTGTAGCTCTGCTGGACAGCATTGCGCGCGGCGCGGGATATAAAGTCGGTCGCTTTACCGGGCCGCATCTTTTGCGTTGGAATGAGCGCTTTCACTTGAACGGTCAACCGATTTCCGATGATGATTTCGCTCGAGCTGGCACATACATTCGCGAACTGTCTGAAGAATTCGCTCGCGATAGACCAGACCTCGGTCAGCTGACCTGGTTTGAGTTTTTAACAGCGATTGCATTTTATTGGTTCGCTCAAAACAATGTTGACGTGGCTGTAATCGAAGTGGGTCTGGGAGGGCGTTTCGATGCTACAAATGTTGTCCAAGACGTTCTCGTTAGTGTAATCACAAACATCGACTTGGATCACACTCACATACTTGGTGGCACAGTTGAATTGATTGCCGCTGAAAAGGCTGGAATTATCAAGGATGGCGTAACTGTCGTGACAGGTGCGACAGGAGCCGCTTTGAGCGTAATAAGAACGCGTGCTCAAGAACATAATTGCAAATTGGTCGAAGTAGATCAATTGCACCTGGATGCGCTTCCCGCCCAGATTCTAGAAACGTTTGAAGCGTGCAAAAATTCCCTTTCTCTGGTTGGTGCATATCAGGAGATGAATGGCTTACTCGCCGTTACAGCCATCGCAGAGAGCGGATTAATGGACTCGCTGTCTGACCCACGCAACGCCATTCGGAACGGTTTCCGCGAAGCATTTTGGCCTGGACGGATGCATTTTGTCGGCGCGCAAAACTTGATCCTCGATGGTGCACACAATCCAGCCGGTGCGGTGGCGTTACGAAACACTCTCGATCGGCTTCGACCGAACGCTTCGTTTCGGTTCGTGATTGGCTGTTTCGAAAACAAAAACGTCGAGAAAATTGTTGGCGCTTTAGTTCGGACCGGAGACAAGGTCTATGCAAGCCAGGCTGTAACGAAGCGAGCTACTTACAACAAAGAGCAAATTTCTACATTTTGTCAGGGGCTCGGTGCAGAGTCCTCAACTTACGAATCGATTGCTGATGCCTTCCACGCCGCCAGGAAAGCGCAGAAAGACGAAATGATCGTGGTCACCGGTTCTTTTGCCACAGTTCGCGAGGTTATGTTTGCTCTAGGTTGGACTTCTGTGGAAGATGGACGACCAGAATGGGTTAAAATCTCAGACGTTCAGTAGCCTCACGGCGCCCGGAGATCGATTTTGTCATCAACCGTATTCACCTACAATGTTTCAGGTACCGTTCGCCATCAGGGTCTAACCATCTCAGGCGTTACGGTTTCACTCTATGAACTGGGTGGATTGGGTAATCCCGACACTCTTGTCGGAAAGCAACGAACTGGAACGCGCGGCGAGTTCACCTTCGGTGTCGCGCCTGGCACTTATCGAATTGAAATCGAACCCGACACAAACACCCGTTTCTTGAAGACCGCAAACGAGATCAACGTCAGTGGTAATGCGATTCTCAACGTGGGTCTGATTACCGGATCGATTTTGAAAGTTAAGCTGGTCACCAAATCTGGTGCTTTAGTAACAACAGGAGAAGTCGTTGCATTAGCCGCGGAGCCGATGCAATACAGATCTTATGCCACTATAGGCAGTGACAACAATTATGCGCTCACTTTACCGCGTGGAAAGTTTTATATCGGCGTCAGGCACTCGCGGCGCAGTCTGGAATCCAGTGCCAAAGCCAGTCACCTACCTTTTATCACGACAGAGATTTCAACCGTTGATCTGCAGAGAGACGCTTCAGTCGAAGTGACACTTCCGGACTTCAATGCGTTAGATGGAAAAGTAACAGACGTCTTCGGCGTGCCTGCTGCGAATGTTAAAGTCCGCTTGACTCCATCACTCGATGAGAACGAAAGACTGTCTGAGCTTGGCATTGGGATGACGTGTCTGACTGATGCAAATGGCGAGTTTCGAGCCCTAGTCGAATCTGGTACTTACGATTTCGCTCTCGAACCAGACAACGGCGGACTGTTATTTGCTGCTGCGGAAACGGATGTAGAGATTACGAACGACATAAGGAAAGAATTTCAGCTCTCGGAAGGTTTCCGATTGCGCGGACAAGTTCAGTACGAACTGACTCAACTGGCTCAGTGTCTCGTTCGCATTCAGGGATTAGATCGGAAGATCGACCTGATGACTCGTACCGACGATAACGGACAGTTCGTTGTTGGCGTTCCAGGCGGAACGTACAAAATTGTTGTCTCCGCGCATCCGAAGTTCACACCATCAAAGGCGCAAGAGAGCGCCGAGTTTAAGGGGTTGGCTCCGTGGACTCGTATGGTTGTGGTCGGTGGCGATACCCACGTACCGGTGCGTTTGGTACAAGGCACGCAACTCACAGGTCGTATCGCTGATGAGACCGGACACACACGCACTGGAGTAAAAGTCTCTATCTACGCTGACGACGAAGATAAAGAGTTGAGCGATGCTGATTTGGATGTGCCTCTTGCAACTTGTATGACGGATGCCGAAGGTCGCTACAACTTTTTCATCGCGCCAGGAAAATACTGGCTTGCTGTTCACACAGATCTCTCAAACGCTCAGCGCGTTGAAATCGGCACTCAGCCTAAGGAGTTGGATGTTGATTGGCACGGTTGGTGTCAGGTGAAGTTCGAGGTCGTTAGCGACTCGGGACAAAAGGTGCCGCGTTGCAGGGTCGCTTACAGTCCATACGGAACAGCAATATCAGGGGACGGGTCAAGTAAAAATCTTCCCAAAGGTTCGATGCTGACTGACCATGAAGGCATCTGCATAATGACCATCCCAGCAGGAGTTTACTCGCTGCGTTTCAGCCCGCCGTCTGACGGTGGTTTCGAACCGAAAACAGTCAAGCAAATTTCGATTAGTCACGACCTGACAAGAACAATTCGGCTAGCTTCCAAATAGAAACCCCGTGCGGCACGAACCGATATCGGTACGGCGACCGGACGCACGAACCGATATCGGTTCGCGCTGGGAGCCATGAGCCGATATCGGTTCGCAACTACGACTGGGAGCCATGAACCGATATCGGTTCGCAACGACGACTGGAAGCACGAACCGATATCGGTACGTAGTTGCGACGGCAGGCACGAACCGATATCGGTTCGTATCAGGCAGTAGGTGGCTGATACCGGAAAGCTGGGCTGGCAGGGCGTTATGCGATTTTTATGACGATTTTGCCGAAGTGCGCTCCCGACTCCATGTGCTTCAGCGCGTGTCTGACTTCGTCGAAGGTGAAAATCTTGTCGATTACTGGCTTGCTCTTGTGCAACGCCATCGCCTTGAGCATGTCCTCGAACATGCTGCGTGAACCGACGTAGATGCCCTGCAAGCAAATATTTTTCATCAAGACCATCATTGGGTTTACTGTGCCACCACCACCGGTGAGTATTCCAATTAAACTCACGTGCCCACCAACAGCGACTGATTTGAGAGAACGCTCCAGAGTCCCAGCTCCACCCAATTCGACAACATGGTCGACGCCGCGATTGCTGGTTAGTTCAAGAACTTTCTTTTCCCAGTCCGGATACGTTTTATAGTTAATCACTTCATGAGCACCGAGCGCCTTTGCTCGCTCCAGTTTCTCATCGCTACTGGATGTGATGATGATTTTGCAGCCGTTTATTTTTGCGAACTCCAACGCAAACAGAGAAACGCCGCCAGTTCCCATAGTCAAAATAGTATCTCCTGGCTTGATACCGCCTGTGGAGACAAGTGCATTCCATGCTGTCACGCCCGCGCATGGCAAAGTTGACGCTTGTTCGTATGTAAGTTCGTTTGGAATGTTCACGACGCCGCTTTCGTGCAGCACAACTTGAGTTGCGAGCATTCCGTTCACAGCACCGCCCAGAGCTGATTTTACGTAATCGGGTCCGTTCGGTCCCGCGAGCCATGATTGAAAGAATGTGCCAGCGACGCGATCGCCGACTTTTACTCGAGTTACTGCGGATCCGACTTCAATAATTTCACCGGCACCATCAGAAACGGGAATCAAAGGAAAGGGCAGTTTCTTAGTGTAGTCACCTTTAACCATAAGCAAGTCTCGAAAGTTCAGCGAAACTGCATGCACCTTGACCCTCACTTGGTTGGGCTGCAGCTCGACAATCGGTCGTTCCGCTACTTTCAAGTTGTCGATGCCGAAATCTCCAGCGATTTCATAGCTCTTCACTTTAGTCTCAACGCTTGTAGCAGTGGTCATCTCGATTCTCCTGGCTTGTGCTGCGGGATCGATTATCCTAGCGCGTTTCATCAACGCAAGTAGTTTTCAGGCGATTAAATATCCGCCTGTACAAAACAAAAGGCGGCTCGTCAAGCCGCCTTCAATCCCAATCGTCGAGGTCAAATTTGTTTTAAATTGCAATCGGTGTGAACGATGGCGCTGGAGTGAATACAGTTGCATCCACAACTCCAGAAGTGAAGATCTGAGCAGTGCTCTGATCTGCAGCCTGCCATGCTGTTTTCACAATCCCGTTTTTGTAGAGTTCGTGATGCGTGGCGAAAAAGCATTTGCCAGCGACACTCGTTTTTGCGATAAGCGTCTGTAGCTCTGCCTGGTGCGCGTCGTCTCTGGAGACAATGAAAACCGCATCACAGCCGTTCTTGGTTGCTTTCTCTACATTTGCTGCGACCGTTTCTGGCGCTTCGGGATGATTCAAAATTCCAACGTTATGCGTTTTGCCGCCGACTTTAAACGACACTGTAGCGTCTAAGTGCTTCGCAGTTGCATCGGTGGTTTTGCAGGTCGTCCAGGTGAAATCGGCAATTTCACACTCTTTGACACCAATCAGATGCATCATTCGCAGATTTGCAACTTCAAGCAGATGGCGCTGCACATCACTGTCGAACAAGTCGACGGTTGGCTCTTCTTTGAGACCAGATGTGGTGCGGGCTAGCGGTGCCAACATATACACCAACGGTTTTGTCGGAGTCGTCCACCATGGCAATTTCGTTGCATGGCGGTGGCACAGAAGATAGTCCAGATAAAAGAGTTTCCGTAGACGATCGCGAATGAGTACTGGTTTGTCATCGCCAGAGATGAACCAGGAAATATGTTTTTCGAGCAGGACCTGATGCTCATCTACAAGTTTGAAGATGAGATGGTCTCTGTCGTTCAATTGGATTGCCATTGCCTGCGGTCCTCGGAAGTTGGGGTGTTTCGGTCAGGAAAAAAATCTCAGTGGATTGTTGGCTTTTGCCCAGAGACATATTGATAGAGTTTGTCTGTCTCTCTGGCGTTATGAACGTGATAGACATCGCGCAGATGCATGTCCATTGCATGCAGATCTTTCTGAACTTGCGCGATACTCGTTGCACGGTCGCTGACGTCTTTCAATTGATCGTTCAGCTCTTCAATCGTTTTCGCTGGTGTGCGGGGGCGGATCATGTCCTCGTACACTGCAGCTTTATCGTTGTACCAATCGGCGGTCAGGTCTTGGAACTGCTTTAGTGCAGGGCAGTCTGTTGGAACGGAAGATGATTTCAAAGTTTTTGCAAGCAATCTGTAGTTGTGTGCTACTTTTGCCGCGGTCTTAGTCCAGGAAATAACCCGCTCGGCTTCTTGATTGAACGGTGTTTTTAAAACAATTCTGTCAGCATCTGTAGGCAGCAAGCTATAAGTTGTCGCGTCGAATTTTTCAAACCATGATACTGCTGGTGATGCACCAGACATCATCGCCATCGAGCCCTGTCCGACTGGATTGGCTGGAGGCAACATGCTCTGTACCTTCTGAGCTGCCGCTGATAGTGGTTTCTTTTGCTCTTTGTTGTTTCCGGGAGTGATGTTAGAGAAAACATCCATGCCAGATGATGGGGCTGCAAACGCTGGGTACAACGTAACGCATCCGACGATAAGGCTTAGTGCCGCTACTGCTATCGTTTTTCCTGTCATCATCATCATTTATCTGTACCTGTGCTTTTCTCTAAAATCTGGTTTTTGTTTTGGATTTATTGATTTGCTGTCCTAAACGGTTTATGGATTGTTTGCATTACCCAACGGTTGCACTGGGATGCCACTTCTGCCGGTACCACCCACTCCCGTACCAGGTTGAATTGGCAAGTCTGGAGCAGTCATGTTGGCATCGTTGACCTGAGCTGTCTGTGGTCTATTCTGGCTGATTGCAGGGTTGTTGCTCATCGCCTTGAATGTGTTCATCTGAACGATCTTCCAGATTGTGTATCCCATCAGCAAGAGCATCAAACCAGCGGCGGTGCCAAGAACTCGTGCGCCACCATATGGATGACCGAGAACCATTGAGTACGCTGCCAGTGCCATGAAGACTGTGGCGCAGACGACGCCGAGGATGACGAGATAACGAGAGAATGTTCTAACTGTTGGCAGTGGACCCTGGAAATCGTAGCTGCTGTTTTCGTTGGCTTTTGGATAACCGGTGGCAGGAGAATCATTCATGATTTTCTTTTTGTTGCCATTCATTTGATACTGCGGCCAAGCAGCCATGATTTGTTGAAGCTGCTCGATTTGCGCATCTGAAGCATTCACTTGAATGACTTGATCGCCTGAGAGCAAATTCGCTCCGAGAACGCCTTGAACTTGACTGATTTGATCGGACGAAAGTTGGTCAGGACGAATCGTCATCGCCATGCGGTTGCCGCGATTCGTACCGAGCGCGCCACCATTCGATTGACGCATGACATAAACGACGGTGCGATCGCGACCGACGCCGTTTGGAAAAGAGTTGCCGGTTGTCGTATCTGCCGAGCCGGATGGCACTGGAGGTGGTCCAATGGTGTCGCCGGGAGTGACAGGGTTTGGCGTGTCACCACTGCCTGGCACTTCGGCTTGTGGAGTTTGATTCTGATTGCCGTAGCTGAGAGGCTGCGCAAATTGCGCCATCGCCGCTATCGGTGCGATGAAACTCAAGACGCCGAATAACATAAACGCCAATGCCGTGGTCTTGATTGTTTGACTTCCTGCTCTGCCTGACATACGCCTACCTGGTGATCCGATTCCACCATTAGTATGCGTTTAAGTTTCTCCATCGTCCATGATGTAATTACCCCCATCATGGGATTTTTCCCCTTCAGTCGTCTCCCGCTTTGAAACTGTGACTGACTCGTTGATGTTCATCAGTTCCGAAGCCAGTGACTGTAAGTCGCTCAGGGACGGGAATTCGAGCAATAGTTTGTCTTGCTGACTGGCAAGTTCAGGAGCAATTGCTGCTGACAGGTCGGCGAGGTCGGTGCTACCAAAATCCATTCTTTTATCTTCGGCGACCGGCTGTGGAACTGGACTGTTGTTCGCTGGCGTTGGTACGTTAGCCGGTGGATTTGGTCGCGCCGGTACATTCGAAGGCGGATTAGTTCTCGTCGCGTCATCGTCTCTCTGAGCTGCACCGTCGCGTGCGCCTGCGCTGCCTTCACGTCCGCTTGCAGTACCATTGTCTGCCCATCGACTTCCAGGACCCGCGCTTCCAGCTCCGTCGAACGAGCGACTTCCCGGTCCCGCGCTGCCAGCTCCGTCGAACGAGCGACTTCCCGGTCCTGCGCTGCCAGCTCCGTCAAAAGAGCGGGTTGCAGATCCCGTACCAGGTCCATTAAGCGACCAACCGGAGCCGGCTGCCTGCCCAGCACCTTCACCGTTTGTCCCACCGGACAAGACATCGCTCGTTTCATCCTCAATAAAGCGAGCAAGATACGCGGCATCATCATCCACGTCGTCGATGATCGGCTCTTGAGAAATTTCAACACGCGGCTTGAAACCATTTCTTCCATTTGTGACGGATGTGATGACAGGTGCTGCGGCTGGCTTCGATACAGGCGCGTAGTCTCCTGCTGGAATTTCCAGAATTTTGCGTCCCTCTTCTTCGCGCGTATCGACTGTCGTGACTTGATATTCTTCCTCAAGCGTCCTTGGTGGTGTCGCATTTGGTGTCGAACAGGTTCGGTCTTCGACCGGCTCGAAGCTGTCGACAATGCGACCCAGTGTCATTTCCATGCCCAGTCCGCGGATTTCGCAGCCCAAGCCATCGAACGCTGCTGTTCGTCCTGGAGCACACATTGGATTTCCCTGAACGATGTCTGCATACGCCTGGTGCCGACCGTGTAAGTCGTCGGCTTTGATTGTCATCATTTCGTTGAGCATGTGCGCAGCGCCGTAAGCCTGGATCGCCCAGACTTCCATTTCGCCCATGCGTTGTCCGCCGTGATTGGCTTTTCCACCGACGGGCTGCTGCGTGACTGCTGCATATGGCCCACCCAATCCGCAACGTGCATTGATTTTGTGCAAAACCAATTGGTTCAATTTGAGCATATACTGCCGACCGACGAGCACTGGTCTGTCGAATCTTTCACCGGTTCGTCCATCAGTCAAAACGACTTTGCCATCTTTGCCCATCCACTCGAAACCGGGCTGTTTGCAGACTTCGGCGAGTGCGTCGTTCACAAGTCGATAGGATGCGTCTTCTGAAATGGATTCATCGAATTGGTGAATTCTGTAATAACGATTCAGGATCTGGCTGTACAAGCCAAGTTGAGTGTCGAACACTTGTCCCACGTTCATACGGCTTGGTACACCCAGTGGATTCAAGCAGACATCGACTGGCGTTCCATCCGGCAAGTAAGGCATGTCGGCGTCGGGAACTACAATCGAGACGATTCCCTTGTTTCCGTGTCGTCCAGCGAGTTTGTCGCCGACTTCCACAGGACACATGCGTGCAATTAGAACCTCGATTTCGCAGATCAAGCCGGACTTCAATTCGGGCGTTGTTTCTGGAGTGAAGATGCGTACGTCGATGACGCGGCCACCGGAGCCGTGTGGAACCCGCAAGCTCGTGTCTTGCATCTCTTCTGCAACTTTACCGAAGATAGCTTGCAACAGCTCTTCTTCTGCACTTTGTGCGCGCTGCTCTTTCGGTGCTAGTTTGGAAACCAGTATGTCGCCTGGATTTACATAGCTTCCGATTTTTGCGATACCACGCATGTCGAGATGTTCGAGGTCTTTGTTCGCGACATTCGGTAGTTCCGGAGTGAGAATTTCAGGTCCACGCAAAGTCTGGTGGACGCCAATGGAGTGCTTTTCAATTTCGATGTGACTGAGCTTGTTATCTCGGATCAAGCCTTCGCGCAAAACAATCGCGTCTTCGAAGTTCTGTCCTTTCCACGATAAAAATGCGATAAGCAGATTGCGTCCCAGAGCCAGTTCTCCGTTGTCGCTGGCAGGTCCGTCCGCGATGATTTGACCGGCTTCAACACGCTGTCCTTCGCGCACCGCCGGTCTCTGGTCCAGAATCGTATTCTGATTGGTGCGGTCGAAGCGGATTAAGTTGTACGTCCTTGATTCGCCACTGGCCTGAGTAATGATGATTTCGTTGCCAGTTACACGTGTGACAGTGCCAGCTCGTCTGGCTACGACCGAGTGACCGGAAGAGCGCGCGACGATCTTCTCCATCCCAGTGCCCACGCGGGGTCTCTCTGGTCGGATCAGCGGTAGAGTCTGGCGCATCATGCCACCACCCATGAGGGCGCGGTTGGCGTCATCGTGTTCGAGAAATGGGATCAATCCAGATCCCACAGAAATAAATCCTTGCGGCGCGATGCCGATCATATCTACATCTTTGGGCTCGACCTCAAAGAATCTTTCGCCGCGTCTGCCGCTTACGAAGGGTCCCTGGATGATGTTATCGATAACTTTCGTGTCTGGCGGCGCCAACGTGTAGCGCTTATCGTCGGCTGGTGTGAGGAAACAAACTTCATCGGTGACCTTACCATCGAGGACTCGCCGATACGGTACCGTCATAAATCCGTCTTCGTCGATGCGGCAGTAAGTCGCCATGTACGAGACCATACCGCAGTTCTTACCTTCAGGCGATTCGACCAGGCATACGCGACCAATCTGTGATGGGTGAACGTCGCGCATTTCTGTCGGCGCTGCGTTCGGATCGATACCACCTGGTCCGAACGAGGTGATTCTGCGTCTATGCGAAAGTTCAGATAGGGGATTTTGCTGGTCGAGATACTGAACCAGTGGATTGCCGGAGAAGAACTTCATGAGCGCGTTGCCGGCTGGGCGGCAGTCGACCAGGTCGGTAGGACTGCCAATTTCTTCGTCTTCGTTGAGCTCCAGTCTTGTTCTTACAGATTTGACCATCTGCGCGAGTGCGGGGCGAACGGCGCGCATCAGCACATCTCCGACGCCACGCAAGTGTCTGTTTTCCAAGCTGTCGATGTTGTCTGTCGTGCCCATTCCCAGAGGCAAGTTGAGGATGTATTCGACTGCCGCCATTATGTCTTCAGCGCTCAGTTGCAGGGAATCGTGGTCGATGCCTAGCTTTCGGTTGACTCGCTTACGTCCCAGATGACCCATCGAATAGCGACGTTTGTCTGTCAGTTCTTTCAACGCTGTGACACCACCGCTGGTGCCGCCGCCGCCGTCTGGTTTCCATCCACGACCGACCACGCCCAGCGCTTCTGTCTGCGATATTTTTTTCCAATCAATGCGATTCTTCTCAAGCAGAGGTTGGATGCGTTTTGCAAGCGTCGCCTCATCCACACCCATAGCAGTGAGAACTGTGGTTGCTGCAATCCAACTGCGCTTTGGCAATTTGATTCTGCATTTTGCCTTGCTGGTTTTTCCCGACCCGGCATCGAGTTCCAACTCGATCGTAACGGGTGCACCTTGCTCTGCGAGCAAAAGTCCTTTGTAACTCGATGGCCCAGGTTGTGAGAAATAGACCCCCGGCGCGCGCACCAACTGTCCCAGAACGACGCGCTCGGAACCGTTGATGACGAATGTGCCGCGGTCTGTAATCACAGGCACGTCGGCAACGTATGCGGTGGATTTTCGCAATTCGTGAGTTTGTGTGTCGCGTAACCAAACTTCCATCATCATGCGGCGAGCATGAGTCATGTTGGTTCGACGGGCTTGTTCTGAAGAGTTGGGATAGCCTGAGTCTGGCGCGTAATCTTCGAAACGCCAGTGGACTTTTCCGTCTTGTCCGACAAACGATACTTCAAAGCGAGTGCTGAACTCACTTGTGATTGGTGAGATTTCGGCGAATAGATTGCCAATGGTTTCTTCAAGGAACTTTCGGTAAGATCGGCGAGGAAACTCGGCTAGATCAGGTGCCTGAAAGTAAAAGCTCATTGAGGTGCTCCGGCTCCATCGCTCGTCATCGAGCGTTTATGAATGGACATCGCTCTCGCTAGATCATCAGCATAAGTCTTTTGTTTCGGATTTAGAGCACTTGCGATTCTAAATTCGGAAATTGCTTCGCTTATTTCTCCTGCGGACATCAAGTTGACAGCGAGTCGGTGGTGGATGTCTGGGTTTTGCAAATTATCAGACAGCATCTGCCGAAGGACAGTAACAGCTCCGTTGTAATCCTTTTGTGCTTCGCAGGCAGCTACTTTTGAGAGATTATCTGTTGCAGCGGGAGCACTGGCTGTAGTGGCTGGTGGTTGTGCTGCTTGACTTGGTTGTGCTGCGGCGGCTTCGGATTCATCGTGGGTTCTGTAAGCCATCTGCGAAGGCAA
The DNA here is from genome assembly GCA_036702965.1 of Drouetiella sp. Taxonomy (GTDB): domain Bacteria; phylum Cyanobacteriota; class Vampirovibrionia; order Obscuribacterales; family Obscuribacteraceae; genus PALSA-1081. Next base: position 573,856 of record DATNPZ010000010.1, on the reverse strand, counting down.
TGCGGTAGAACCGCGACCGCCTTCAAACATATTCTTACCCATATTTTCGGTTGGTTGTGCGGCTTGTGGCATTGCTTGAGTTTGTGGCTGCATTGCTTGTTGAGGCATTCCCTGCTGCTGCATTCCTTGCTGCTGCATCATTTGTTGCGGTGCCGCTTGCTGCATTTGCTGAGTTGGCGCTGCCTGGGCTGTATTCGAAAATCCGCCGTTCGTGATGTGGTTGGCGGTGTCGGCTACTGCTTTGCTTGCTTGCTGGGGAGTCATGCCGCTTTGTGACTGCATTGCTTTCATGCGAGCAGCGGCTTCTTTGTTGTTTTCGGGATCGATGAGAACGCAGGTCAAGTAGGCTTGGTGCGCATTTTGGTAGTCGCCGTTAGCCTCGAGACATTCGCCCAGGATGAATTGATATTCTGCATTACGCGGTTCGATCATCACTGCCTGATTGATTTCTGCCAGCGCTTCGCGACGCAAACCCTGGTTGTATAAAGTAGTCGAGGCGAGTTTGTGCTTTTCTGCTTTTGCGTGTTGATAAGCGCGAGATAAGCTGGCTCGACCAGCTTCAAGACCCGGATTTTTCGGGTCTAACGCTTCTAACTTTCTGTACGCGCTTTCAGCTCCAACAAAGTCTCCGGTCAGTTGCAATGCGCCTGCCAAGCCCAAATTGTTTTCAGCAAGAAGCGGATTTGCTGCCACTTGTTTGCGCCAGATCTCGACGAGCTGTTGTCCTGCAGCAACATCTTTGGGGTCGCAGATAACGGCTTTGCGCAGTGATGCTGCCGCAGATGTATTGTCATGTTGATTCAGGGCGAGGAATCCAAGCTGACGGTGAGCCGCTCCACAGTTTGGATCTTTGACGATTGCTTGTCTGTACCAGTTGGTCGCCGTGGTTATCTGTCCATAGCGATAAGCCATGTCGCCCATCTTTACGTAAGTTCGACCTGATGGCTCGAGCTGCATCGCTGCTTGATATTCGATCGCTGCACCCTCGAAATCGTTTGCACCCGCGAGTTGGTCTCCTACTTGCAGGCGCACATCAGCGCTTCCTGCATCGAGTCCGCTTTTCTTCATGCATTCGACGAGCATCTTTCCTGCCAGACCGTTGTCCGGTGCAGCGCTCAAAGCTTTGCGGAACAGGCTTGCGGCGCCTGTCCAATCTTTGCTTGCCATACGTTGTTGGCCGAATGCCGTGCGCGCGGCAGAAAGATTGATTCTGAACTGCTTGTTTTGCGGATCGTACTGAACAGCCCGTTCATGAGCCGCGATCGCTTCCATCCACCGACCTTGCTTGCCCAGTGCAACTGCGCTGTTATTAGCCTCAATCGCTATCTGTGCTTGCTTGTGATAAGCGTCGGCTTGTTGCTGCTGCGCCTTCACTTGGGCGTCGGCTGCTTGTTTCTTGGCTTCATCAGCCTTTTTCTGAGCTTCTAATTCGTCAGCTTTCTTCTGTTTTTCGACTTCTCGGTAGTCGGGACGGCGGTTGTAACGCGTTCCACTTGGCGGGATGACGACTTCCTCGCCGTTATCGAAATCTTTGCTATCGCGCTCGTGTGGTAGGGGTGCCGCGTTCAATTTCGTGGCGTGCGCTGGTAATGTGACAAAACTTAGACCGACGCTTAGTGCAAGCGACAGGGAGTAAATGATTTTATGGGCGTTGCTCATTGGTTTGACTTTGAGAATCTGGGTCGGTACATAAGAAATAATAGCGAATGTGAGCACAGCTTAACGATTTCGGGGTTGCCAAGTCTACTGGGGGATATCCCACAGGCTTCGTATATTTCCCACACTTCATATATGCCCGATGTCTCAAATCGTGGTGCAGGAAAGGCATTGACTTGACGAAGCCTGCCTCATACCTTACCTTTCCATATATGGGGAATTTTGGGAAGGGTCCTGCAGTTTTCCCAGTCGTTGTTACAATTACAGCGTGCGCCAATCGTCAAGATTTTAAAAACTAGGTTTCGGAGATTTCCTTGGATTCTTTTTCTCAACCCACGAGGCACTCAGTGTTCCGTCCACGTACAGTGATATGTGAGCGTCACGAGCTGATTCGATTCGGGCTCAAAAGGGTTGTTTCAGAAGTAGTCGAGATAGTCGGTGAAGCTTCGGACGGAATGGCTGCGATGGAGCTGATTCGCAGTAAGCGTCCTGATTTTGTAATCACCGATGTCGATTTAGATATTCTCAACGGCGTTGAGATCTGTCGTCGTGTCCACGAAGAGACGCCGCAAGCTAATGTGCTCGTGCTGACAGACTCGTATCACGCCACCAAGTATCACAACCAGTTAGTGCGTGCATCGGCTCGTGGATTTTGTTTGAAGAGTTCTGGACCGCGTACTTTGTTTGAGGCGATCGAGCAAGTTACGCGTGGATTGCCGTTTTGCGATCCGAAAATTACACAATTGGTTAAACAAAGTCCGGCAACTTCAATGCCGAATTCGAATTTGACCGACCGTGAAATCGAAGTATTGATTCGACTCGACTTGCGTAACAAAGAAATTTCCGAAGAATTGGATATGAAGTTGCGTACGGTCGAAAAACACATTGAGTGTATTCTCGCCAAACTGAAAGTGCCAACTCGTACGGCTGCTGCTCTCAAGGCTGTGCAGCTAGGGTACGTGTTGCTTCCCAAGATGCCGGGACGTGACCCTGTCACTGGTGTCACCCATGAACAGACTGTTGCCGAATTGCAGGCTGAACTCGCAATCGCAAACGAGCATTTGAAAGCATTGCTCAAGCAAAACGAATTGCTGAAAGAAGCTTTGAACGAAAAACTGAAACCAAGTTCCGGCGGCGGCGGCGGTGCTAACCCGATGGGCGGAGGCGCACCGTCACCGATGAGACCGCGCCGTCCAGAAGACGAAGACAACTTCATTTAATCCGGTGCCCAGCTACTGTTTTGGAATGAACCGATATCGGTTCATGACTTTTCTTCGCGCTCAGGTGGTAAGTTGCCTTGGTCAACCAACCGATATCGGTTCGTGCATTCGCCTCCGAAGTGAAGGCAGGAAGCCTTTTGGCATTCTGTGGCGGATCTGAACGATTCCTACGTACCGATATCGGTACGTAGCTCTTGAAGTACGTTTGACTGAGAGTGATGGCTGTTGGGTTTAGGCTACATTTTCGTTGAAGCGATATCGGTTCGTATTGGCTCAGGAACTTGGGCATGCTGTTTGATTTTCTCTTGGCATCTTTAATCTGATGAAGCGATATCGGTACGTTTTTAGTAATGCTTGAACGGTATCGTCAATTCCGCTTACTAAAAATTGAGAATAATTGCACTACAGGTGGTATCACTTTTGTAGACGTTCAGTTACGAAAAATTGAGACCTACAGCAAATGTTCATAATTTGGCTGAATTCAGGAGGGAATTCTAGAGCCACTTGTGCGATCTGCTATCGAAAATGTTGCACTGGCTAGAATCGAGTCTGAGACTCGCTTCTCGGTCTGCGCGCTTTACAATTTAGCGGGCGACGCGATCAATTTTCTACTAAAGAGCATACAATCATGGGTCCGACCTAATTCCTGGTAACCGTTGGAATCCAAACAGGCTCTACTCATGAGGTGAAGTAATGTCCAACATTTATGGTGCGCCGAACGGAATTGAGCGCCGCGCGTACCGCACTACTAACGCGACGCTAGCTAATATTCCAGCCCTCGTTGCGCAGCAGACAATTACAGGAAAACAGGGCGATCCACTTAAACAGACGTGCACTCGCGAGTACTTGCTTCAGATTTTGGATGGTCAAATCGAACTAGCTCTAGAGAACACTTATCCAATGTGCATCATTCTTGCAGAGTTTAAGAATAGCGATGGCACAGCAGTCGAATCCGAAGCGGTACTACATGCGGTGGCGCAACAGTTCTGCTTGCACTTGCGGCCAACCGACATCATCGTTCGTTTTCGCAACAAGACGATAGCTATGATTTTGAGAGAGTGCGCCGACAGCGGAGCCAGACAGGCTAGTCAACGACTGTCTGCTTGTATCGCTGACGGTATACGAGTGGACGCGGAAAAGATCTCAATTAAACCGCTTTTCGGCTACTCAGCTCAGATTACGCGCGACACAGATAGGGCAAACAAACTGCTTACGGGTGCGGAGCATTCGCTCAAGGCTCTCGTTGGCTAGATCTTTCGAATCCCTCGTAGCTTATTGAGATGCTGCCCGTTTATTTGCAAGCAGAACCACCTGGCTGGAACTGCTTGCAAAGTCGTTCGGCGGTGTTATCAAATCCGAGTAATTTAGAAATCGAGAACTCGTGAGAGCTGGTTTGAGAAGGTTGGTGCATCTGCGGTGATCAGGTCGAGCTCGAACAGCGCATCCAGCAAATCTCTGAAGAACGCATTCGAAGTGGACATCTCTTCTGCGCTATTGATTCTAACAATGTCGAAGAAATTGATCACGTTGCCCCAGCTCTGTTCAGGGTTCGCGATATTGCTGGTTACCGCGAATCCTGTCATTCTCGATGCGAGTATTTTTTCTCGGATGCGATGTTTTTCGAACATCTTTTCTACGAGTTTCGGGTGCGAGGTTTTAATTACGAAGCGACTATCAACGTCATAATGACCTGATTTGACTTCAACACCGGAATCGTTTCGCGGTTTCCTGTCATTTATTTCTTTCAGCTCGGGCCACAAACGGATAACGTTCTCGAGCGGCTTTGAAAGCCATTCTACGGAATTTCCTCTTGTAACCACGGTCAGTTGAAAATCTTCTTTCGGGACGAATCTCGTTCCTTGCGAAATAAGCATCACCTTACCGGGAAAGATGAGGGGAAATTCTGCCGGACCCAAAACTCTCGTAAGCAGCGTCCAGTGCCGATAGCGCACCGTGATCATCGGAAATTTTAGTTTGTCTATGATGCGCTGACGTAGTTCCATATCAATCAGGGTGTTACCGGAATTGATTTTAGGAATGTCGCTCTCACTTTTGTACATGCGACCCTCGGACAGCACGCCTCCTTGTTTGGCGGCAAACGTCTTGACCGTGCGCATCATCTCTTTGTGATATTTTTCGAGCCAATCGTCTCCTTTGTTCCGCCATAGATCAAAGAAACGCGATGCCAGTTTTTCCCAGGGATCCATACCCACTCCTGATCCAACTTGGAAGATCGTATTCGATTAACTAGGTTTTGACACCAAATGTATCGGATGTCATCACTTTCGCTTCGCTTTGACCAACTCTTTCCATGCCGGATGAACGCTCAGCAACTCCAGAGCTTCAGCAAGAAGTGTAATACCAGGTTCTCGTTTGAACCAGGTGGATGCGCCTGAAGGGTGCGGCAGCGGAATGACATCGCACTTCTGCTCGTAAATGTCTGTTTTGAATGTTTTTCCGATGATGTCGTTTAGTGGTGCGATTGGGACAAACTGTTCGATTGCCAATCGTCCGACCGGAATTACGAGCTCCGGCTTCATGATTTTGAATTCGCTGCTCATCCAGCTAGAGCACGTCTCTACTTCTTTTGCCGAAGGTACGCGGTCTCCGCCCTGCTTTGTCTTTCCCGGGAAACAGCGACAGACTGCTCCTATGTAAGCGAGAGAACGAAACTGCTCCTCATTAATTCCGATGGATTCAAACCATTTGAATAAAGTCTTGCCTGCTGTCCAGGCGAAGGGGCGTCCAAATGCACCTTCTCTCGGTCCCGGTGCCTGCCCGCACAGGTAGACTTTGCTCAAGACTGGAGTCGGCGTGATAACCGGTCCAATCATTGCTGGGCAGGCTTTACATGCTTTGAGTTGCTGGATGTGGTCGTCGAGGGTTTGCTGGGAGTTCAATGTGTATGCTCATCGGCGACGGCTTGCTGGGAATTCAATGTGTATGCTCTTCTGCAACGGCTTGAATATTCACCGCCATTCAGAAATCTTATACTATCCACGCTCATTTACACCGTGTAGCATCCACGCCCTTGAACTGAGGGCGTGGATGCCAGTTGTATCCGGGCGACTCGCTGCGTAACTGACGGTGTTAGGTTACTGACGGTGTTAGGTTACTGACGGCGTTAGTGATGGTGGTGATGATGATCGTGATCGTGCCAGCGATCTCTGAAGTGGTCACGAATTCGATCGCGGCGGTGTCTTCTCAGTTTTCGCAAAGTTCTGGAGTGTCCGTGATGTCGGCTGAACCCTCGCTGCCAAGAATCATGCCGATCGTGCGACCAAGCTGGAACTTCCATTGTGCAGACAATGAGTGAACATAGCACTGTGAGTACTTTAAGTATTTCTCCGCGTGTCATAAGTGATTCCTCCATTGGATCTTAATTTCCGCCGAACTCAGCTTATTGTTTCAACTAACAACTCGAAACGTAACAGCAACAGGTTCTTTGAATTTCGATACGACGGTGTATCATATTCTAATCGAGTGAATAATTATGCTCAAGCGCGACAGTTGACTCTTGTAACGATAAGATCAAAGGAACTCCAATAATGCAGACCACGAAGACTTGCATAGTAGCGATTTTGGCTTTTACTCAGCTTCTGAGCTGTGAAGTTGCCGTCATGGCAGCACCACTTGTGGTGCCCATACCCGGCGGAGTTGTATCCGCAGAGTCACAACCTTTGATCTCAACGACCGCAGTGCAGATATCTGCGGTACCGGAGGCTGCGGGAGCTAAAGCCTCAGTACCAGAGGCAGTGGGACCGAGAACCGCGGAGTTAGCACCAGCCGTTTCTGAGAATCAGCAGCGAGAAGCGGCTGTTGAAAAAGCCGACAGCGACATTGTTGGCGCGAAGAAGCATCTCAGAACCGAAATCGCTGCTAATAAGCGTAAGTTGAGGTCATTGAAGCGTTCTGCACCGGTCAAAGTGAAATTCGACTTGCTAGAGAAAGCCGGCGATTTAGCAATGGATGATCAAGATTATGGTCAAGCAATTCGATATTACGAGTCTGCCTTATCGGTAGCGCGTGATTGCGATGACAAAGATAAAACGATGACTCAGAGCGCGTTGAATGCTTTGGCAGCATCATACGTCGCTGCTCGCAAATTTGATAAAGCGTGTCCGTTATATGAAGACCTGGTAACAATAATCAAACAGGCTGATGTGCGTAATGAATCAGAATTGTTTTGGGTACTCCTCGATTTGGCGCTGGTGTATGGCGAGCTAAATAAAGTATCAGAGCGCCAAGCATTGGCTCCTGAGTTACTTTCGCTTCTCGAGAAAAAGGCTCACCAAGAGTTTCTCAAGGAGCAGAATCCAAATGCTCGTCCGTTGCCATTTACTATTTGGAAGTCGGTTGCGAACAAGCCTAAGTGCATTGTTTTGTGCGTCCACGGATTAGGGTTGCACAGCGCATCTTTCGAGTTGCTTGCAAAGAAATTGAACGCCGAAAATGTAGGTGTTTTCGCAATCGACGTGAGAGGTTTTGGTGCCTGGCAGATGAGTCGGGCGCAGCGCGTAATTAGTCCCGAACGAACATTGCATGACATTGATGGATTTCTTCATCTCCTCCACGATTATCAACCGAACACGCCTGTCTTTCTTCTGGGTGAGTCCATGGGAGGGGCGATAGTTCTACGTTATGCGGCAATGCATGAGCATTCAATAGCAGGAGTAATATCTTCGGTTCCAGCGGATCGGAGGTTTAACGAAGGTAGTGATGCACTGCGAGTGGTGCTCAATTTTTTCAAAAACAAGAACAAGCGTATCTCTGTCGTGAAGACGCTGTCGAAAGCTGCATCGCTGGACTCTGTGCCGGAAGATTTACTCACTGATCCCCTGATTCGCGCGGAAATTTCGCCTGAGGAATTGATCAAATTTCAGTTGTTCATGGAAGAGACTGCGAAGATGGCAGACAAAATCGTCTCGACACCAGTGCTGATGCTGCAGGGGATGAAGGATAAACTTGCCAAACCCGATGCCACTATAGACATCTACAACAACATAAAAGCAGAGGATAAGTTCCTCTTGCTGGCTGGAGACTGTCAACATTTGATTTTCGAAGAGGTTCAAACGCCTCCTTTCGTTTTTGCGTCTCTTCTCGAATGGCTTGATAAGCATTTGGACAGCACCACCAGTGCCCGAGAGTCAGGCGCTGAAGCCGCGGTCAAGAAATGATTCGATAAGTAATTTTTTGCTCGTAATGTAGGACTCGTAACGTAGGACGCGGAACTCACCGCTCGGAATTTGCCGATCGAACTAACCGTTCGGAACTAACCGCTCGGAATTTACCGATCGAAAACTCACCGTTCGGAACTTACCGCTCTTCTAATTTTTAACGCATGACCGCTGACTGTGTTGATTGACGTTAAGAGAAGTGCCTGTTTTCGAGTGTATTGGTAGGATAATCTTGGGATTCTTGAGTTCCGAGATCCTGGTGCATTGATGAAATTTTCGGCAAACTTTCAATTGTTATTCGTATTGAGCCAGGTTCTCGTTGCATTGCACTCGGTCGATGCTCATGCGCGGACGACGGATGCAGATTTTGATATTAGTGGTGCCCGAAAGTCAGCAGGTGGCAGTCATAGAAAGCGAGAAAAGGGAACACAGAACCGGAATACGCCAACAAATTCTCACCCATTTACCAGCGACTACGCACTGGATGCGGTATCGCGCGTAGCTGGAAATGGCATCGCAAGTGGACTTACAGTCGCTACGCCTGTTCTGGTTGTTCCGAGAATTGCACCAAATATGCCTGCTAAAAAGGCTGATCCTGCTATAGCTGTGTCGGGTGGTGACCAGCCATTTCCAATTGGCAGTAAGCTCAGCCGAACCGTTCAGAGGGTCACGGGAGTCACATTTTTGAGCGACATGATTGCAGGGCAAGCCGCAAAGCAAGTGCTCAGAAAACAACTTGGCGGTAATGTAAAAGTTAAAGTCAAAACGTATGGATTGACCGATTTAATTGCAGGTAAGGTTAAGTCTGTGTCCGTGTCTTCAAAGGGTGGTGCATACAAGAACGTCCCTCTCGGTGATATGAAAGTCGCAAGTAAAGGTCCAATTTGGTATCAGTACAAGCACAAGGAGGGTCGCAAGACAGGACTGCAGACGCCAGTTCTTCTGGACGTTTCCGGTGAGTTGCGTACTCAAGACGTAGTCGAGGCTCTAGGTTCAGAGCGGATTGCAAAACAGATGCGTGGACTGAAGTTGGACCTGCCTGGATTGGGTGAGCAACAGCTTCAGGTAAAGGATCCCAAGGTTGTAATCGGTGAGAACGTCCTCACCGTTGACGCTGTTCTTGTCACCGTTGGTGGTGCTACTGAGACAGGAGTGCCGATCAAAGTATCCGGCACCCCTGTGTTAGAGGGCGACAAGATTTTTCTCCGACATTTGAAAGTAGAGTCGCCCGACATCGTTGAACCAGATAAATTCGCTACGTTTGCCGAAGAACTCTTGAATCCAATCGTTGATTTTGCTCGTATGGACCGAAAAGATTACGCGTTCCGCTTACAGCAGTTGTCTGTAAAAAAAGACATTGTCGAGGGTGGCGGGCAGATTTTGCTAGCACCTAGGAAAGATCCCTCAGTAGCTCAAACCCATCCAGCAGGTTCCAAGTAGCCGAAGGCTGTAAACCGATATCGGTTCATAGTTGAACCGGCTGTCAAGCTGGCGGGTGCCCCACTGTCCGATCCTACGTACCGATATCGCTTCAGGAGCAGGGTTAAAGCTAAGACGCTAGCAGCTGACTGAACCTACGAACCGAACCTACGAGCTGATCCCACGAACCGATATCGGTACATGGGTTCGAAAGTGCACGCTCCCAGCGTCCGTCAGGTTCTCCGTACCGATATCGGTTCGTGCCCACGGGCGGACTGCCTTGGGTGAGCGCTTTTTCACTCGTGTATGCGTCTAATGACCGGCTCGCCCTTTGTGAATCCCGGAACTTAATGATTCCGTTTAGATTGCGGCTCCAGCGATTTTGTTTGTTAGAATATCTATTCGCCGCACTAAATCTATATTCAAAGTAAGGTCAGTCATGAAGGAAGGAATTCACCCTCAGTATCAAGAAGTTATTGCCACCTGCGTTTGTGGAAACTCGGTTGAACTGGGTTCAACCAAGCAGCAAATCCGTGTTGAAATCTGCAGTAACTGCCACCCGTTTTACACGGGACAACAAAAAATTGTCGACACTGAAGGTCGCGTAGACCGCTTTGTCAAGCGTTACAAGCTGGAAAGCAAGGACAAAGTCGGCTCCAAGAGCTAACTTTTGGCAACGAAATTTCGAAAAGCTTGGCAAAGTTTAAGTTGCCAGGCTTTTTGCTAGGTACTTTTTCCTGATTGAATTGCCTAGTCTTCCTGTGGGAGGCTTGAGTGCCAGTTGAGAATGCACCTGGTAATCCCGACCAGAAAACGACAGGACTAACGAAATGCCTTTAGCAGTAAGCGCTTGTCAAAGATTGATTCTCGCACTGGACGTACCTACTCTCGAGGAGGCTCTGGTTCTCATTAGAGAACTGAAAAACGACGTCGGTTTGTTCAAGTTGGGCCTGGAGCTTTATGCGCACGCTGGCACGCGTTTGTTCGAAGCAATGAAGGAGGAAGGCGTCAAGTTCTTCTTTGATTGCAAGTTTCACGACATTCCAAACACAGTTGCCAGCGCCAGCAAGGGGCTTGTCGGGCAAAACATTGCCATATTCAATGTTCACGCAACCGGCGGCTACGAGATGATGCGAGCCACCGCAGAAGCCACACACGCAGCGGCGCTCGCAGTGAAAACCGAAGCACCGAAAATCATCGCTGTAACGATGTTGACCAGCATGAACGACAACGAGGCTAATGAGATTGGCTTTGGGAAGCCGATCTCTGAACTTGTGCCTTCTCTGGCTTTGCTCACCAAAAAAGCTGGCCTGGATGGAGTCGTTGCCTCCGCTCAAGAAGTATCTGCTATAAGAGCCGCCTGTGGACCGGATTTCTTAATTGTCACTCCCGGTATCAGACCTGCCTGGTCAGCCAAAAACGATCAGAAGAGGATAGTCACCCCGGCTCAAGCCATCGCAGATGGTGCAGATTATTTGGTTGTCGGACGCCCAATCACCCAGGCATCAGATCGAATCGATGCTGCAAAGAAAGTCGTCGCAGAAATGGAATCGGCACTTTGAAAAAAATTCTTGCCCTGTTGACCATCATTTTCATTGCGCTGGCATCTCCCTCACTGGCAGCCACAGAGAGACCAGTCAACTTCATATTTTTGATCGATGTTTCGGGCAGCATGGTACTTAAATCCACCATGGTCACCGCTGCTGATGGCACTCAAGTTACACTCTTTGAAGCTTTACGACAGGCTCTGAAGCAAGTCGCTGAAGATCAGCGCTTAATCAACGCACAAAGCAAAATCTCGTTTATTACGTTCGGAACGAAAATCACGGAGAAGACTGATTGGCCAACTCGGCTCGACACACCGGAGAGTAGACAATCCCTTCTTAAAGTGATTCAGTCACCAGAGGCTCTGAGTGCAGATAAGCACGGTGACACTTACATGGGCGGCGCACTTTCTGCAGCACTGCAGAAAGCGAATCAGATGTATTCAGATGCTGATCCGTGCACCACAACTTTCATTGTGATGTTGACTGATGGATGGGATGAGCCTCCTGCTGGCGCTCCACTCAAGGTCAGGGATGTTGCAACCACGTTGACGCTGCGCGAAAAAGAGATTTATCAAAAAGTTGGTATCAATACCTGGAAAGCGCTCGTTATCGGATTGCAGCGCCTCCCAGAAAAGAAAGCAGGTACAACCACCGCAAAAGAGCTCGCGGACCTGTTGCATGGTGAATTCATAGATGTCTCGAAACAAGCCGGTGGCACAGTATCAGAGAGAATATTCCTCGCTCTTAAATCGCAAGTCGAACAGTTGAAAGGACAACTTTCTCTAGGCTCTGGCACAAGCGTGAAGAACGGTTTGATAGATTTTGGCTCAGTGACAGGAAGTGGGGCTGCAAAGGCAACTTTGCCATTGCAACTGAAATCATGCTACGCAGAGGATGTGAGCGGGCTGAAAGACGTCACGCGGTTGATGTCACCATCAGCAATGAAGACAATGATTAGCACCGCATCTGGTGTCGTTGGTGGCACTTGTCGTTCGGCATCAAGTATCCCACAAGAAGCCATTACACTGCGTGTAGCGCCTATTCAGGTTGCTCCCAGCGGTGAGCAGGGCAAAAGGGGATCGACGATCCAGGAAATTCCTATCGAGGCACAGGCGCACAGCAATTGTCCAGCTGGTCAATATACGGGCGCCTTCCAGCTGCAATCGTCTGCGAAAGTGCCAGAGGTTATAGGTTGGATTTTGAAAGTTCCTGGTCGCGTAGTCGCTGATCCGGAAGAGATTGTTGTGAAAATGCGCAAGCCCGGATTTTTATGGGCCGAGGATTCATCAATCGAGCTGGTAGGCAAACTGAAAGAGCTACCTGGAGCGCATGCGCAGGCGACGTATGATGTCGTTGTAACGCCCAAAAGAGCGCTTCTGCAGTCGAGCAAAAAGAACGAAGCAGCAAGCAGTTCTGACGTGATTTCAGAGCAAGACATCAACGGCGGGAAGACGCTGTCGTTTTCGCTGGATACATCCAACACCGACAGTCACGAGTTCAAGCTGAATGTAGCCATAAGCGGAAAACAGCGCCCAGGTAAATATGCTGGAACTCTCGAACTGAAGGTGTCTGGACCACCTGAGACGGCGGCGCCAAGTGAAATACCATTCGAACTTACTGTTGAACCGAGCGCCTGGGAAGAGATTGCTCCGCTTGCTGTGCCGATATTTTTTATCCTCGTACTCAGCGTCATATTCGGACTTTTCCTCTGGATTACGAACTTAAAAAGAGACTGACAACAATGTTGAAGGTTTGCTTAGTCTGACTTTGTGCTACTTTGTCTCGTGTGCCACAACTGGTGAGCTTTTCAAGCGCTGCTGAAATTTCCAGCCGAGGTTTGATTTCTCCTATGATTGGGCTAAAGCGTGATAGTGCTAATCAGGAACTACGAAGGACGGCAATTCAATGGACATGATCGGATGGTATGTAATTCTGGCCGTGGCTGCGATCGTAATTTCAATTGCTGTTCGATTCGTCGTTTACACGATGCTCGTAAAAAATAGCCGCTGGCTTCCGGAAAAGGCGACGAAAGTAGCAAACATATCCAGTGGTGTAATTGCTGCAGTCGGAATTCTGGCGATTGTCGGCAAGGCTTTGTTGACGCACTAAATCGTTTATTTCGTCTTTTCAGGCGAATGTTTGTGGACGTACAGGTTGGTAAAACCAGGAGTTTGCGCAAATGGCTATCAGGACAATTCCTTCTCTGGTGATCGGTTTAGGTGGCACCGGGAAGAGGGCTTTGACGCACCTGAAACGCAGGATCTATGACACATATGGACGAGCGGATCTGCCTTGGATCCGCCTGCTATCCATCGACACCGATAGTGCTGGAGTGAACAATCCGCCTGTCATCAGTCAGCGCACCGGCGAGTTCATCTCCCTTGGCACGAACGAATTGCGTGTCATCGATCAAAGCGATACACCACAAATCATCAGTAATTTGGATTCGCCTGAGAACCGACATATCAAAGATTGGTATCCGGATCCAGACATGCGCGTTGATTTTCCAAAGGCGGCGCGGGGATCTGGTCAAGTAAGAATGTTTGGCAAAATCGGCTTGTACAAAGGCGAGAATTTGCACACTACGTATCGCTGGTTGCAGCAAGCTGCGCATGAGGTTTCGGACCCTGCAGCTTGGGAAGATTTTACTGGCTTTGAAGTCGATCCGACCCTTCAGTTTGTGTACATCATTTGCTCCATATGTGGTGGCACCGGAAGTGGAATGTTCCTGGATGTCGCATACATGTTGAGAAAAATTGTCGGTGTGGACCCATCGACGCGCCGATTCATCGGTATGTTGGTCATGCCCGAAGTGTACGAGCCTGTTGTCGAGAATCAGCACATCCGCAGAATCTACTCAAACGGTTATGCAGCATTACGAGAACTGGATTACTTGCTCAATAGTCCGAAGCGTTCGTACATCATTAAGGGAAAGGACCATACTTTTGCAGACTTTCCTCGCGATGTAACTCCTTTTGATTTTACTTTTTTGTTCAGTAATAAAAATAAGCGTGGTGCCGTAATTTCGCAACGTCAGGTATCCGGCGACAAGCCTGTAGCCGCAGACGACCGCGTATCGCAGTATATGTCGGAAACGATCATGACTGATGTTCTGTCACCGTTGACAGAGCGTAGTGAATCGATTTTGAGCAATATCTTTACGTCCATCGCAGAACCGGAAACCATGGGCGACCGGACATTCTACAAAGCATATTCTGCAGTCGGTGTGTCTTCAGTGAAAGTGCCTCCAATTGCCTACTTCCAGGACATGTTGGAAGTAAAAATGTCAGAGGCTGTGATCGATTTCTTGCTGCGCCCAGATCCAGACATTACTGAGAAGGCTCTAGCGAAGCAGTTCTTCGCTGACAATCTTTCAAAGATTGAAGACACGTTGACTCTCAAAGCGAGTTTGAGTACGGATGCTTCTTACGGTCGATATCTCTCGCGCGCTTTTTTCGACGAATTCAAGCAAAATCGACCTGCATGTATCAATAAATTGAAGCAGTGGTCTGACACCATAACCAGTGACACTGTTGATCCGGAAAATCCACTGGAAATTGAAAAACAGGCAGCGAATGCCAGTAAACAAGCCATAGCAAACGTGGCGACGACGCTTGATACTGGGTTGAAAAGTTATGTGAAAGATCCAGAGCGTGGATATGTATTCTTGCGTGAGTATCTAGAAGAATTGATTGCACTTGGTCAGCAAAAACTAGCACAATTGCCACCGGCAGCGGTGCAAGAGGGTGACACCAAACGTCCCGTTAAAGAGGCGACGGATTCTTTGCAGCGCGTGGCAAATGACGTTCAACTACCGGTTTTGCGAGATACGGTGGAAGTGCTGCTCGAGCGCCTGGCGAACTATTACGATAACTTCGGCCGCGAAGGTCGCAGTCGTAGCATGCTGGTCAACTTCTATAATGATTTGATCAAAATGTTCGAAAGTGTTCACGCCAATATCAAGGGATTGAGCGAAACTGTTTCAGCCAGCAATAAAGATGGACAGCAGAAATTGTCAGCTCGAATTGCTTCGATGGGAGATACGTCGCAAGAACGAGTCTTAATCGATAAATCTCTCATAGGGCGAAAAGAAGTCGAACGTTTTCTGGATGGATTGCTCGCGCCGCTCTGGGAGAAGAGCGATTGGAAGTGCGCTTCACCAGTGCTTTCAACTGAGATGAAGCAACTGATTACGATTGAACTGGCTCCTAAGCTTTTTGCAGTGCAACTCGATAAGTCACTTGATGCGGATGCGAAGAAGCAAAAGCTTGAGGACACTCTCAAGGGTTTCGTGAAAGAGAAGTTGTTCGACAAACTTTTCCCGACTGATTCTCAATCAGGAATGGTCAAAGAGCCTTCGTACACGAACTCCGATGGCAGAAGTATGCTGTTGGATTTTGCAAACGATAACCTCTTGCCTTTGATGATTGCACACAGCAGTCCTCTATGGTCTGTGCAAACGCATCAACTGGGGTCAGCAAGCGCACCTGTAACTTTCGTTGGTTTGAACGGAATTAAAATTCCCGAAAAGGTTGTGGAAGATTTGCAGGAGCAGATTCCAAATTTCCGAACGACGGATATCGTCTTATCCGATGTTGAGCCGCGTGTAGTGGTCAAACAGTATGATCCACTTTATTCGTTGGCTTCAATGAATGGTATTGCCGATTACGAAAACTATTACAAGAACACTGATCGCAAACTCAATCCAATGCATACTGATGTCAAATTTACGATTGAGCCAAATCCGTATTTGCAGTGGCTTTCGTACGTAGTGCCTGAAGATGAGCCTATGAAGGTCTGTCCCGTTGGACATGATATTACTGCCGCTTTAGCTGACGGAGCAAAATTCTGTCCTACTTGCTCCAAATCCGGTGCCAAGGTTCTGATGGTTCCAGGCAAGATGCTGTGTCCGAAGTGTCAACAGATTATTGACGAAGGCAGCCGCAAATGCCCAGAGTGTGCGTCTTTGATCATCGAAGACAAGAAAGCACAAGAAAAAACTTGGCCGCTGCCTCGCGAAACGAAGAAAGAACTTTGTCCAGGTTGTGTTACTTTGCATCGCGACCATCCGGAAACTATGACGTTGAAGACTGGTGCGGACGCGGGTGGAGCGAAGAGTTACTGTCCAAGTTGCGGATCGATCTGGGCCAATCTCTGTCCATACTGTAGCGCTCCACTCGAGAAACCGACATTGTGCACCAAGGGTAGTGACAGGTGTATCTTCGAGGGACCACCTATTGTCTTGTGTGCGTCGTGTAGCTGTCCAGTAACTCCCGACACGACGAAGTGTCCACGATGTTTCCACGATCTTGTCGAGTGCGAGGAGTGTCGTAAAGAAGGAAAAGAAAAACGCATGATTACAAAGGGCACCGAGTGCCCTGAAAAGCATGTGAAGAAAGCTGCCGAGTCGGAAGCCGTGACGGCATCTGCACCGGTGGTATAGTTTCTGCAAAAAAGAGAACCGTTGATTAGGAGACATAATGCCCCTCGTCGTGCATCTTCGCGATACAAATCCTGAACTGATAAAAGCCTGGCAGGCGTTTTTCGGACGCAACGCTCGTGTCGATATCAGCGAGGGGAATGTTCTGGACCTGGATGTCTCCGTACTCGTGGTTCCGGCAAATAGTTTTGGCATGATGGATGACGGACTTGGCACACAGTTGAACAAGTTAAGCAATGGCACGCTGGAGTCGCGTGTTCGTAAACTCATTCAAGACAAGCATGCGGGCGAGCTTCCCGTTGGTTGTGCGGAAGTGATCACGACGAATTTGGATAAACCCAAGTTGGCCATTGTGGCACCGACCATGCGCGTTCCGATTCGTATGACAAATGCGAACGTGAACAGTTATCTGGCAACTCGTGCTGCGTTCAGAACGTTAGCTGCGTACATTCGCCAGGATCGTGAAGATCATGATGGAGACTCTAAAATAGAATCCGTTGCCTTGGTCGGCATGGGAACTGGTGCCGGAAAGACTGCACCAGCAGTGGCGGCATTTCAAATGTACGAAGCCTACTGTCAAATAGTTTTAGGTCAAGAACCGAATTTTGCAACAGTCGAAGCTGCCACCGCCCATGATGCCGAACTGAGAAAAAGTCGGTACATCTAGTAAGACCGAAAACTCATACCTTAATTCTCTCCTGGTTCCAGTCTAAGTTTGCCTGTGCGAATCCAGTAATACCCGCCAGCCTTGGACTTCGGGCTGCTTGTTGCTTCTGCTGGATGTGCCTTCCAGGCACGTTGAGGTCTGTTTTAGTAGACTCGACCGTTGCGTTCAAACGTGATAGATTCGCTAAATCAGCCGGGGGAGATTTTGATGACTAAATCAAAAGTGCTTTTGCATTGCTTGCTTTTTTAAGCATGACCTTTTCGCTGTCGCTAAGTCCCGCGATGGCTACGAAAAAAACACCAGTCCTGGTATCACGCCGATTGGTGTTGGGCTCGGAAGTTCTAGTTCAAGCAGAACCAATGCGGCGAATTCGACATCGTTTGAAGTTTCGAACCCAAACCATCCAGATGTAACTGTCTGGGTGGTGCTGCCGGTATCAAGCAATCTCGGTTGCGGCGCGACAAGACTTTCACAACTAGAAGCTACTGACCTGAACAACAAAAATCCGTACAAGATCACTCCGTTTGCGGATAACAATCAACTTGGTTCGTTCAAATTACCTCGTGGACGATCTGCTTTGATTCAGCCAGATAACGGCGCAACATGCCTGGACGGGTTGAATGTCACTTTCTTGAACCATCCACAGTGTCCGTGCACTGGAACTTGTGCTGGTGATGTGCCATTCGTTCCAGGTCCGAATCTTCCAAACGGTACGAATTTCGTTGAAGCAACATTGAACGCCCCAGGGTCGTTCCAGGAAACTGTGGATATTAGCTGTGTAAACGGAGCGAATACTCAAATTTCTGTGGACTTTCAGGGTGGACCAGCCTGGAATGCTGGACCAGGCGGAAGCAATGTAACTCACATCGAAAATTCATGGGTTAACGTCAATTGCCCCGCCAACAACTCATCTTGCGACAACAACTGTGATCGAGTCGGTGTATTCCCATACAACGCAACACTCTGCGAAGTAGCAGGAGCTGGTGCCTGTCCGAACGCTTCTGCGGTTCCTTTCTGTCTTTCGCGAATTGCTCAATGTAATGTGCAAAGAGCAAAACAGAATGGTGGCTTCGGTGGGTTGGTGAGAGCCACGTACATCGGTCCAATTGCGCCTCCAAATTAAAGCCAATCCTCTGAATCTGAAACAAGGGATGGCGAAAGCCATCCCTTGTGCTTAGTGGTGTCCCTTCCGCCAACCGATATCGGTTCGTAGATTCTATTCTGTAAGGCACGAACCGATATCGGTTGGCTGTTCCTACTCCGTCACGCACGAACCGATATCGGTTGGTGGTTAGTAATTGGTCAGGCACGAACCGATATCGGTTGGTGGTTCGAATTGATCAGGCACGAACCGATATCGGTTGGGGTTCAATTGGTCAGGCACGAACCGATATCGGTTGCTAGAGTCCGTCTAGCCCTCACCCCGCGGGAATTGTTTGAAAAACCATGAACCGATATCGCTAGGTATCATAGTGGAGTGAATCGACAGCTCTTTCCGATTTTTTGTAAGTCTATTGCGTCACTAGGTTTGGCGCTGATGATGCTCATCTTTGAAGCAGATAAAACCTCCGCAGATGTGACAGCAGATCTTTTGGATCCTCGGCTGGAGGAACAATACGACTGGGCTATGTTTGTTGACGTCCATGAGCTTAAGGGGTATCTGCAATATCCCGGTAGTCGCCTTTATCCGCTGACCGATGTTCGGGTGATCTACAGACCGCTTGCTAAAGGAAAGCGAGGAGCTGATTACGTCAAGGCAAAAGTTTATGAGGAGTTTTGGTATCACAATCATATTCCAGTCGGACTTAAGCGCAATGAGCAATTGAAAATTGCTCCCGACAAATTCGGCATAATCTACGTTCAGCCTCGGGACGGCGAAGGCGACCATCTGGATGCTACAGCCAATGCCGTTGTTCGGATTGCTGCAGACCTGTGGCTTAATGACGTGCTTTTAGGCTACGTGGTGGTTCCATATAATCTTTTCGATCAGATGGTGAGTGAACTCGGTCGTTTCAATTTCTCTAAATCTGCCAGTATCAATTCTGGTGCACAGTTGACTATACATCTGCGCTCAAATCCTGCAGGTCGCGATCAAATCTTCTTCTATCAAAAGGGCTATCAATAGGCCATGTGATGCTTACACGGCTTGTTCTGACTCTTTCGGTGGCGGAATTGAAGAGACATTGCTTTCAAGTTTTGGTGCCACTTCTAAGGTCGGTTTTATTGGTTCCGATTTTGACTTGTCACTGTCTGTAGTGTCAGATGTCGAATTCTTATTTCGACCAATCACTGTCAGGAAAGAATCGAGCGGGGTTGGAGCCTTGCTATCCACGTCTTTGAGATACATGTAGGATAGCGGATCCATCAGATCGTCAGCCGTGTTATAGCGCGCCAGGATACCCCGATTCGCGGCTGAAATCGATCCCGTCTCTTCAGAAACAACGATACAAAGTCCATCGTAGATTTCAGATAATCCGATAGCAGCACGGTGGCGAGTTCCATACCTTGAGCTCAGTTTAGGGTCGTCAGTCATCGGCAGAATGACCCCAGCGGCAACAATTTTGTTTTGTCTGATGACTGTTGCACCATCATGTAGTGGCGACTTCGGAAAAAAGATCGATAGTAATAGATTCGATGTGATATCAGCGTTGACCGGAGTGCCGGGACTGAGGTAGTCGCGCTCACCTTCAGGAGGCTCTACTACGATAAGTGCACCAGTTTTGGTGCGCGATAATTCACGCACCGCTGAGATGATCTGCGCCACATCTCGCTTTGTGTTGTCTATCGCTCTGTTCGGAAGTGAAAAGTCGACGCGTAGGTTGTTCATCTTCCCGAGATATCCCAAACCTCGTCTGATTTCGGGTTGGAAGATGATGACCAATGCCATAACAGCAACTGGAATGAGGTGCTGAAGAATTGAAGTAATGATGCTAAATCCGGCAAAGTAAGAGAACAGCGCCACGCCGATCAGCACCATTACACCTTTGACGAGGCGTTCTGCTTGAGTGCCGACAATCCGCCGCCAGACCCAAATTGCGCAATAGCAGATGATCACCATCTGCACAAAAGTTTTGAACGCTGTTAACCAATTGATGTGGCTGAGGATTTCGCTTAAATCTCCGCCCATTGATTAACTCCCCACGTAATTGATCTTCTAAAACTTGTTCCCTGAGTCTTCTTTATCGTAGTCGTTCCGGCACTCTATCGTTGCGAACGAGGTCTTCATTGGTTTCGCGCTCTATGATGATCTCGGCTTGTCCATCTGATACCAGTACACAAGCTAATCTTGTCGTGCGGTTGTAATTCGATGCCATGCTGTAGTTGTAGGCACCAGTGCCAAAGACCGCAATGAGGTCGCCGGGCTCGGCACTCAAGTAAGCTTCCTTTACGATTATATCCCCGGACTCGCAATACCTGCCGACCAAACTAATAGGTTTCGCCGGTTTGGGGTCATTCATTTTGTTTGCCACGCAGGTTGTATATTTCGCCTGATAAGTTATAGGACGCGGATTGTCAGCCATTCCGCCATCGACTGCAAGAAATTTTGATTGTCCTTCGATATCTTTTGTATGTCCAGCGCGATAAATAGTTATACCAGCTGTCCCAATCAATGACCGCCCGGGTTCGATGAAGAGCTCTGGCAGTTCCATTTTTCGACTGTTAAAGGACTCGAGCACTCTGTCTGCAACAGCTTTTGCCCAATCGAAAATAGGTGTTGGTTTGTCTGCCTCTGTGTATGCGATTCCGAGTCCGCCGCCCACATCGAGTTGTGTCAGTTCGATACCAAATTTGTTTTTGATCGAAGCAAATCGCTCCGCCATGATGTCGATCGATTCCAAAAACGGACCGAGGTCGTGAGACTGGCTACCGATGTGTGCGTGCAAGCCAATCAAGTTCAAAACGTCGGAATTCTCTTTTATTAGTCTGACGGTTTCGTCGAGTTGTTCGAGTTGAACGCCGAACTTGCTGTTATGTTGTCCTGTCTTGATGTGTTCGTGAGTGTCTGGCTCCACCCCTGGTGTCACTCTGATAAGCACGGTAGCGATTGCTTTCAGTTTTCTTGCGATCTGTGCCAGCAGTAAAGCTTCTTGCGGACCGTCGAGAACAATCTTCAGACCGGCGACTTTGAGCGCCGCAGTCAACTCTTGTTCGCTTTTGCTGTTGCCGTGCAAATAGGTTATCTCGGCTGGGAAACCAGCTTTTTGCGCGGTGTATAGTTCGCCTTCCGAGACCACATCCAAGCCCAATCCAAGTTTTTTGATCAGGTGACACATCGCGGTGCAAAGAAACGCTTTGCCTGCGTAGAGTGGTCTTGCTTTTTTGTATCCTGCCAGACCTGCTTGAAACGCCGCTGCTGATGCACGAATGGTCGCTTCATCGACGATGTACAACGGTGTTCCAAATTTTTGTGCGAGTTCGACCACATCGCAACCACCGATAGTTAGATGCCCGGCTTCATTTATCACAGCGGAAACCGGCTTGATCTCTACATTCGGTGAAACAACGCGCGTTGACTGGCTCATGAGAGCGATTGCCTCCTGGACATCAGACTGCGCAAATATTGTGGCCGCGCAGAACTTAATTATGCCCGAGATTGGCGCTTTCGTCGAGCAAAATCGCCTCCAGCTTTACTCAATGTTGTATATGCGTTAGCGCGTTGCTCCGGTCTTGCGTACCAGATTTGGATTGTTTCGCAACTGAGTATATTGACCGGAATCAGTTTGCAGCGATGACATATTGTCGCAAGGCGTAAGAATTGATTGGGTGTTGATTTGCAATTTTCTATCGTTCAAGCCGGTCAGACTGAACGTCATGCTTTCCACTTCTTTGATGTTTTTCGCCGCCAGTGCACTTGCCATAATCTGACAGTTAGGCGAACGTAAAACATATTGCAATGCGGTCTCGTAATTAGAGCTGATCCAGCCTTCTGTGAACGAGTAGACTCCGATAATGTTGCCGCGGAAGAAGTAGACCATTACGAGGGTTTCACTGCTTGCTGAATTTACAACTACGCAACCGGGTGCGTTGCTATGCATCAGTCTTGTGACCGCAGCTTCGAATTGCTCTTCTGCGCTACCACCAGCGTGTTCAACGGGATAACCGTGGAAAAGCGCTCCGCCGGCTAAGACCAATTCTTCGTTCAACAAATAAGTGTCGATAATGTTGTCGGGCTTAGCCAGATCCGACATCGCGCGTTGGTGAGCTTGCTCACCGAATAGCTGTCCATCTTCGGATTTAGCGCCCCAGAGGCAGCCTAGCACACGTCCTCTGAACACTAAGATTGCCGCACGCGACTTATTCGTTTCTGACACCACTCGGATGCAGCAGGTACTCTGTCTTGCTTCAATGGACACAAGCAACTGATGGTAACGCACCTGTTGCGACTGGGCGATCTCGTGTGACTCGCGCACCGTTGGTAGTGGCACTAGATTGATAGCGCGACGATTCGCACCGCGAGGACTGTGATCGGACGATACTAATTTAGCAATGGATTCCTGAATGTTGCGTTTATCTTTCCATGCAAACATGTGATTGTCCTATAGAGGCGTCAAAACCACCGTTTATTCACGGTTGCTGGCGCTGTTGGATTTTTTTTGATGGCAAGGCTGCTCGAACTAAAAAATTAGCAAAGCCCGGGATCATTGTCACTGGGAAAATTACGAACGGAAAAGCGCATCGCACTCAATCAGATCAACAGAATGCTTGCTTTATATGAGTGGCCACAGGGTCTTCAAGACTTTCAAGGAGCGAGTGCTTTTTCATGAACTGCAAATCAGCAGCGTCAATGGGATGCAAATTCTGTCTGCGCTTGTAGTTGACGACGATTACATCCAACCGACCGCCTCTATCCAGTAGATTGTTGTCGTGTAAGTAAATATTGGCTGCAACGACAAGCTTTTGACGCTTGGTGTGTGTTATCGACTCCAGCCCGTACATTGAGACCCCTGGCTCTGCCGAAGTAATTCTGGTTTTAATTTCAACAAAAACAATTACCTTCTGCTTATCGAGCGCAATGATGTCAATTTCGTATCGTCCTGCGCGCCAGTTTCGCTCAACTATCGTGTATCCATTTCCTTCCAGCATAGCGGCGGCAAAATCTTCTCCTGCGTGCCATAGGACGGTGCGACGGTCGACTAATTTGCCTGAGATGTCATCCGGTTTTTCCACTTTCACCTCAAATGCAACAATGTGTGGCTTATTCGCTCTAGCCTCGTCCGTTTAGATCGTGCCTTCTATATAATCGTCATCTTTGCCTGGAGAGACTGTGTCCCTACTAGGTAATACGGACACTCCACTAGAAAAGTTCAAAGTGAAATCATGATCGACCTAAAACTTATTCGCGAAAAAACAGATGAAGTTGAGAAAGCCCTGAAGCGTCGCAACGGTAATTTTTCGACAAAAGAGTTGGTCGAAGTTGATTCGGAGCAGCGGCGCATTCAAGGCGAATGGGAAGCCTTGAGACAGCGCAGTAATCAGTTGAAAGATTTGATTCCTGCAGCTCAGGGCGAAGAAAGAGAAACTTTGAAAGCCGAAGCAAAAGATGTTAATGCTCGTGCTAAAGATTTGAACGCGCAAAAAAATGAGCTTGACGAAAAATTGAAAGCTTTGCATTTTGCGTTGCCGAACGTTCCAGATGCGTCCGTTCCTGATGGACCAGACGAAACTGCAAACGTTGAAGTACACACTTGGGGCGAAAAACCGAAAATAGACAATCCCAAAGAGCACTGGGAACTCGGACCTGCGCTGGGAGTCTTCGATTTCGAGCGTGGTGTAAAACTCGCTGAATCACGTTTTACAGTCCTCATGGAGATGGGGGCGAAGATGGAACGCGCCCTTATGAATTTCATGCTCGACCTTCACTCAAAGCGAGGCTACAAGGAGGTTTTTCCTCCAATTCTCGTCAACAAAGAGTGTATGTATGGAACAGGTCAACTGCCTAAGTTTGAAGGTGACTTCTACAAATGTGCGGATGATGAGCTCTATCTGGTGCCAACGGCAGAAGTACCTGTAACCAATTTGTATCGAGACGAAGTGATAGACGAAAGCAATCTGCCGATTTATCACTGCGCTTATACTCCGAACTTCAGGCGGGAAGCCGGAAGTGCTGGAAAGGATACGCGCGGTTATATTCGTCAACATCAATTCAACAAAGTAGAAATCGTCAAATTCTGTTTGCCAGAAAACTCTGAAGACGAGCATGAGAAGCTGGTACGCGATGCCGAAACAGTTTTAGAAACACTGGGTCTCGCGTATCGTCGAGTGATTCTTTGTGCCGGCGATTTGGGATTCTCTGCGAAGAAATGCTTTGACCTGGAAGTTTGGTTTCCTGGACAGAACAAGTATCGCGAAATCAGTTCTTGCAGTAACTTCGGTGATTTCCAGGCACGGCGAGCGAATCTCAGATATCGTCCAAATGAGGAAGGCAAAGCACGCTACATGCATACGCTGAATGGTTCTGGATTAGCCATAGGTCGAACTTTGGCAGCAATCCTCGAAAACTATCAGCAACCAGATGGCAGCGTGAAGGTGCCGGATGCGCTCGTCCCCTATATGAATGGTGTGACCGTCCTCAAACCGAAGGCTTAGTTTCGGATCTTTGCAACGCGCGATTGGCTGGATTGTCATGCCGGACAATCTGGGTTATCCTTTAATTGGCTGGATTGGCTCCTGCGATCCGCTCCAGCCGCCGGCTGTCGGCGATGCGAGCTCCACGGACCTTGCGTGTGAGGAACGAACCGATATCGCTTGATGCTAATTTCGGTTGAAAGTCCCTTCGATTGAATGAGTTTTTATGAATTGGCTGGAATTGCTTTCGAACGAGGCTGAACACGGTTTAAGCCGTGGAGAGCCGATGTACGCTCGAATCATGGCTGGAATTCGTCACGCGATTCAATCCGGCCAATTGGCTGACAATAGTCGGTTGCCCACAAATCGTGAGTTGGCGACACTTTTGAAGGTTGACCGCTCAACGATTTCCCGGGCATATCTCGAATTAAGTCAATCCGGATTGATTGACAGCCATGTTGGGCGCGGCACTTATGTGCGTCCGACTGCTATGCGTCAACAGTCCGGTGCCGCTGCAAGAGTTTCAAACGATTCGCAAATCTCGTGGACTGAAAAGTTTTCTGATGCCAGTCGGGCTTGCGCGGATCTCGTTGCACGACAGCCAGACTCTGTGGAACAGGATGGGCTGATCTCGTTTGCAGGTGGCTTGCCGACTGAAGAGTTTTTTCCAAATAGCCAATTTAAGCGTATTGTCGTCGAGCTTATGGAATCGGATTATTCTGCCGAGATGTTCGGTTACAGCGCTGCAGAAGGCAGTCCTTATCTGAGAACGCAAGTTAAGCGGCACTTGAGTCAGCAAGGAGTTTCTTGTAACGACGATGAATTGTTGATCGTTAGTGGCTCGCAGCAGGGCATCGATCTGGTTACTGATGTCTTCGTCAATCCAGATGACACCGTGCTTTTAGAAGACCCCAGTTATTTTTGGGCGATTTGCAATTTCCGCGCTCGACAAGCGCGTTGTATTCCGGTCAGTCTCGATGATGAGGGACTGCGCCTCGAGCAGCTCGAAAGTCTCATGTCCAGGCAGAAAGCGAAGTTGCTTTATGTAATGCCAAACTTCCAAAATCCAACTGGCTCGACCATGTCACTGACCCGACGTATGGCTTTAATTGACCTGGCTTTGAAGTATCAAGTGCCCATTCTGGAAGATAATTTTGTCGGTGACTTGATCTATGATGGTGGCGCATTGCCACCACTCATTTCTTTGCCTGGTGGTAAAGATGTAGTCATCCATCAGGGTACATTCTCAAAAGCGCTCTGCCCTGGTTTGAGGCTGGGGTGGTTGGTAGCACCGCGGGCGGTGACCGCACGACTGCTTCTTGCTAAACGCACGTCAGACCTTTCGACCAATTCGATCGCTCAAATCATATTGGCCCGTTATCTCGAAGAAGGACTCTATGCGCAGCATCTCGAGCACGTACGCTCGAACTATCGGGCACGACGCGATGCGATGTTGAACGCTTTGACCAGTCAATTCCCACTTCAATCGACCGAAACACTGAAACTAACTTGGTCGAAACCGGATGGTGGACTTTTCATTTGGGCTAAACTTCCAAGCGGCCTGTCGGCACGAGAGCTTCTTGTATTTGCTGAGTCGCAAGGCGTCTCGTTTTCGCCTGGTGACATGTTCTTTGTAAACGGTGGGAACTCGGAATATTTTCGTCTTTGTTTTATTCAAACCGATCCGTCGGTTATCGAGAAGGGTATTGAAAGGCTTGCAAAAGCCGTGCGCAGCTATTTTGAAACGGTTGCGCGTTCGAACCTGCTGGAAATCTCGAGCAGGGCGCGTGTGCGCAACAACGTACTGATCTAGTTCGGACTGGAGGATAAAATGGTCATCGAAACTAAAGAAGCGGGAAAAATTGCAACTGGAACCGAGCTTGTGAAAAAGGCTCTGCCTCAGATGTTGAAAGGCGGCGTGATCATGGATGTGGTCAACGCAGAGCAAGCGAAAATTGCAGAAGATGCGGGTGCCGTCGCTGTTATGGCGCTAGAGCGAGTACCAGCGGATATCCGTGCAGATGGTGGCGTAGCTCGTATGAGTGATCCGGAGTTGGTAAGCAAAATTATCGACGCTGTCAGCATTCCAGTTATGGCAAAAGCGCGCATCGGACATTTTGTCGAAGCGCAGATTTTGCAGTCTCTCGGAGTCGACTGTGTGGATGAAAGCGAAGTCCTGACGCCAGCTGACGAGGAATATCACATCGACAAGAACTCATTCACAATTCCATTCGTATGCGGCGCTCGCAATCTCGGTGAAGCACTTCGTCGTGTGGGCGAAGGCGCAGCTATGATTCGCACAAAGGGAGAAGCTGGAACTGGTGACGTAGTTGAAGCTGTTCGTCACGCAAGAGCGATTCTCGGTGAAATCCGCTTGCTCTCGACAATGCCGAAAGAAGAATTGATGACATATGCTAAGAAAATTGGCGCACCATTCGAGTTGATTTTGAAAGTCGCTGAAGAAGGAAAGCTTCCAGTCGTTAACTTCGCGGCTGGTGGAATCGCAACTCCCGCCGATGCAGCGTTGATGATGCAAATTGGTGTTGATGGAGTATTCGTTGGATCAGGTATTTTCAAATCCGGTGATCCAGGAAAACGTGCGCGTGCGATCGTTAAAGCGACCACCTTCTATCAAGATCCCGCGATCCTTGCTGAAGTCAGCCGCAACCTTGGTGAGCCAATGGTCGGACGCACGGCTCGCACTTTGAGTGAAAGCGAGCAACTCGCCGTGCGTGGTTGGTAACTGAAAGAAAACGGAGTGTCTGACATGAAAATTGGCGTCTTAGGTTTGCAGGGCTCGTTCGCAGAGCACATCGCCGCCGTTGAAAAATGCGGTGCGGAAGCCGTTGATGTCAGGCACTCGTGGCAATTGCAAGATGTGGATGGACTCATTATCCCCGGTGGTGAGTCCACTGCGATTGCGAAATTGACTGGAGATAATCCTGACCCCATATTCGATACCATAAGGCAACGCATTCAAAGCGGCATGCCTGTATACGGTACGTGTATGGGGTCGATTTTCCTGGCGAAAGACATTGAAGGTTCCGAGCAAGGACGCCTTGCTGCAATGGACATCAAAGTTCGTCGCAATGCTTTTGGTCCACAGCGAAATAGCTTCGAGGCGCAGGTTCCAATTTCAGAATTGGGCGAAGGAAGCTTTCCTGCTGTATTCATCCGTGCACCTATATTCGTTTCTGTCGGTGACAACGTTCATGTTATGGCGTCGGTCCCGGAAGGAATTATCATGGCTCGCCAGAATAGCTTGCTTGTGACTGCGTTTCACCCCGAAATAACAAATGATTTGAGAGTGCATCAGTACTTCCTTCAAATGGTCAAAGGTGCGCAGTCCGCGCCGAAAATACCGAACGTGCAACCTGCCGGCCTTGCAACCAAACGGTAACCTGCAAGGACGAACCGATATCGGTTTGTAGAAATGGGTTGGCGCCTCCTATCTAGGTAACGAACCGATATCGGTTTGTAGAATTGGGTTGGCGCCTCCTATCTAGGTAACGAACCGATATCGGTTTGTAGAAATGGTTGGCGCCTCCGAATTGGGAACGAACCGATATCGGTTCGTTCCCAGACTTTCAGGTGACCGACAGGGCGCCGACTACTGACGAATCATCGAACGCGGATTTCGAGATAAGCTCAATGTGTTTTTTCAGGTCGTGGGGCCAATTCGCTATGCACTCTTCGAATTTAGCCAAATCCCGTCCAAAAAGTGCTCTTGTTGCTTCTTCGAAATTCGGTAAGTCGCCTGCCATTGCGTGCATGAATTTGTAGGTCGCGTCCATTGCAACACGCAGCTTATCCTTCTCCAAATTCGTACGTCGCGCTTCTTCTACCAATTTCCGCAGCACCACTGAGGCACCGCCTGGTTGCTGTTGCAGCCACTCCCAGTGTCGGGGCAAAAGAGTTATTTCCCGAGCGACTACTCCCAGCTTCGGTCGACCCGGGCCTTTGCTGGATTCTTGGTTTAATGGTAATCCTTCACCTGAAGCGACATCGCTGTAGCTGTATCTGTCTTGAAGCCGTGCGATGACTTCCTCGGCAGTACCTCTGAAATCGATCTCAATTTGTTCACTTGTATTACTGTCGAAGATCAAGACAGTCTCGGATTGGTTTAAATCCAAATATTCTTTTGTGATTTTTGCGACGTGCGCTATGTGACCTGCTGCAACGGCTGTTGTCCCTGCAAATGCAACACATTGCGGGTTGGGATTTGTATTTGCTGTTTCCATATAAATGTATTCTCGTCGTTCGCTCTTTCTTTGATTCTATCCGGGTAATATTATCTGGTCAATATTATCCGGGTAAAAAAATGAATCAGGTACTCAGTCACAGTCCCGACCCAACTAATTTTGTCTCCGGTGAAATAGCTGTATTTGCCAACGGTTGGGCTTTTGGCTGTTTTTATGGGGTAGTAGCCATGGGATTTTTACTAATGGTGAGGGATTTCCACCAATCGACTATGTAGTGGGCGATCCGTATCATCGAGCCATAAGTCACCACATGGAGCGTTTTGCATCGACCTCTGGGTATCACATGACTCTCGCTGGAAGATTGAAAAGAAATTGCGGTTGATACTGCATCTGGTGTTGGTAGTCCTTCCCGAATTCGAGAGAGTTGAACGACGAAGAATTAGAACAATTGCCCTTCCGTCCTAACTGTTTTTATAGAAATTGGATACGACAATGCAAACAAAACAAGCACAAGTAAGCGAATATCAAAGTCAGAGTCTGTCTTTAGCCAATCAAACCGTCGATATGCTGGATAGACTAGATGCTCGAAAATCGTTAGAGTTCGATCCGCTCAAGCCCGTGCAGAAAAGTTCAATTCCTTTAGTTCGAAGAATCAAGCCTGCCGCTGAACGAAGCGAAGTTGAAACGAACTTTGCGCCACCAGCCGATTCATGCAGCCTTGCCACCGCATCTGGTGAGCTCGTTCGCATCAATTTGGATAATGTGCTCGAGGGCATCACCTTAACGTCAGACCTTTCTTACAGCCGACGTATCGCCCTCCGTAACGTCGAGCCATGGCGTGCAGACGGTGAGTTCAAATCAGCATTGAATGGAAAGCGTGCAGCCGAATCTGGACGCTATCTCACAGACGAAACTCGATTGCAAACTATCGAGATTGCAAATACTCGTCTAAAAAAGGCTCAGCAGGCTCTTGATGCTGCAGGACCAACTAAATATGCGCAGACTGTCCGGGCTCTTCGTGACTACGCTGTGTGCATCCACAAACATGTGATGGCGGATTGTGACCCATCTGGTAAAGACAAGTTTGCTCGTCATCTTGCAATTGACTTAGAGTTGATGGTCCGTGCCGTCAAAAATTTGGAAAAGGGTGTCAACGGTGATTTACCGCAGGTCAATCTTCAGGATGGATTTGATCCTTTCCAGAGAATCAATCTAGTTAGCGATCACCTGGAAGACAAAATTGGACGAATCAATTCAAACCAGGATAAACGTCTCGACAAACTTGTTGAACAGAACCAAATTCTTACGCAATTGCAGAGCAAGCTGCGAGAACTTCCAAGCGATGGAGTAATCTTCTTCTTCAACCGCGAAGGACAAATCATAAAAGCTCCTATGAGCAAACCTGGAAACATTCTGGTTGGCGTTGACCGTCTCGAATATCCGAAATCCAAATTGCGCGCAGACGGTACATTCCTGAATAGAGACGGTCAGCCTGTGAAGGTCGAGATGACCTACAAAGCTATCGACGTCCCGCGATGGAAGAACGCTGGTAATGGACCAAATGGAGCTGGAATCGACCGCTTCGCTGGAGATGAAATTGTTGGCGCCGCGATTGTTCGTCCGAAAGAGGGCGCAAAACCAATTCAAGCGAACAAACGCGTCTTCGTCGAAAAAGAAGTAGTCGGCATGATCGGTGAACTCCCAGGCGAAGTTGCTGTGGGGATGCCATTCAAAGAACTAGCAAAACGTTTCGGCAACATGGAATTTCCACGTAAGCAGACACCAGCGTAGGCATTGCTTGTGCTCGATTCGAAAGAATTGTGCGTTAGCCCAAGTGATCCCGAAACAACTTAGACGCTCCTGCATTGCAAATGCGAACTTCGCGCAACAGGACAGATCTAAGTAAGGAATCTTTTGACAGGAAGAGGACTCCTCTTCCTGTTTTTGCTGTGTGCTGGGCATGTTCAACAACTGGAGGTGAAAGTCCTTACACAACCTGACGGTGGTGAAGTGTAGCGAAAGACAAGCGCAGAGTCGTGAGGCAATGTGTGAAAGAAGTCTGGAGCAAAGCTGCGAGTCGACGAACAGAAACCGGATACAAGGCTGATTAGCTTGGGCGAGCAAGCAGTTGATTGCAAAGCCCATAGCCGTCAAAGGGCTATACAGTAAATCCGGCGATTGTGCAGTGAAAGTGGTTGAACTTACCCCAGGAGATCTGTGCGATGTCCGCAAGGACTGAGAGGCTCGAGAGAATCTCTGACCGTCACACAGAAGTCAGCAGAGGACGTAGTATTTCTGTACTCACAGGAAGAAGGTCCGAACGGTGCCCGCAAGGGCTTAATGAGAAGGGAGACTAGGAGCCAATTTTGTGAACGAAGAGCGCCAGAAAAATCGTAACCAATCGGCCTCAAGCGCACACACAAACGGTGAATCCGTGAGTGAGAGCACAAGAGGGAGCGAATCGCGCGCAGCAAGAGGTCAAACCGAAAACCCGGCGTCAACAGCTAATCTAATGGAGGAAATCTTAGAGAGCGAAAATCTGAAACGAGCATACCAACGTGTCGTTCAAAACAAAGGCGCAGCAGGTGTGGACAAACTTACTGTCAATGATCTGCAACCGTATTTGGCGGCAAACTGGAAAAGGATTCGCAACGAACTTTTGGAAGGCAAGTATGTGCCGAAAGAAGTGAGGCGGGTAGCAATACCGAAAGGAACAGGAGGAGTGCGGCAATTGGGCATTCCAAGCGTGATCGATCGCTTTATTCAACAGGCAGTACAGCAAGTTTTGCAAAAGCATTTTGATGCTGGATTCTCACAATACAGTTACGGTTTCCGACCTGGAAAATCTCAACACCAAGCAGTCAAGCAAGCGCAGGAGTATGTATGCAGCGGGCTGTCTTATGTGGTTGATATGGATCTAGAGAAGTTCTTCGACACAGTCAATCATGACGTGTTGATGGGACGGCTCGCAGGAAGGATAGCCGACAAACGTGTATTGAAACTTCTTCGAGCATTTTTGAAATCAGGAATGATGGAAGAGGTCTAGTGAGCCCAACCGAAGAGGGCGTGCCACAAGGAGGTCCGCTTTCTCCGATACTCTCAAACTTTCTCCTCGATGAACTCGACAAGGAATTAGAGAGCAGAAAACTTCAATTTGTGAGATACGCAGATGATTGCAACATCTACGTGAGCAGCCAAAGAGCGGGAGAACGAGTGATGGAAAGCATCACCAAATTTCTTGCAAAGAAACTACGACTGAAGGTGAACGTGGAGAAAAGCGCAGTAGGGAGGCCCTGGAGAAGAAAATTCCTGGGTTTTACCTTTTCGCGGGGAAGAGCGCCGAAGCGAAGAATTGCTCCGGCAGCGCTTCTTCGCCTGAAGCAGAAGCTGAAAGAAATGACCCGACGCAATAGAGGAAACTCTTTAGAACAAGTTGTGCAAGAACTCAAAACTTACATGACCGGTTGGTACAACTATTTCAAATTCTGCGAAACTCCGACAGTTCTGGACAGCACCGAGAAATGGCTTCGTCACAGGCTTCGATGCATGATATGGAAGCGTTGGAAGTGCAGTTATACGCGATTTCAACGACTGAGAGACTTCGGTTTATCAGTTCTAGATGCAACCGAAGGTGCCGGAAATGGCAGTCGCGGGCCATGGCGCATGGGTGCCAGCCCGCCAATGCACAAGGCACTCTCGAAGAAGTACTTTCGAAATTTAGGATTACCGGATTTTAGATCGATGATGACTGCTTAACTCGCCGAACCGCCGTATGCGGACCCGCACGTACGGTGGTGACGCAGGAGGGAGCCCGTGAGGGCTCCCCCTATGCGAATTGTCAGTATCCTATTGGTTGATTTCGCGCCAACCGATATCGGTTGATGGATCTGCAGAAGCTATACTCTGAAAGAGCAATCTGGGCGCGCTTTTGAGACCTCGTCCGATAGTTTCGACCTCCGATTTTGAGGCGAAGATGAAATGCACGAACCGATATCGGTACGTATCTTTTGGCGAAGGGGCTTACAGGGCGGGCGCTTTGAGCGGAATCACTAGCCTGGGCTGTTTGCGCTTTCGGTTACTGCCCAATTGTCATTGATTCGTGAGTATTTCACAGCTTTGTCAGCGTTTTGAACGCTTTCGCTTTCTTTTTGAAATGCTCCAGCCTCAAATACTAGTTGTTTGCATCTCGTGCCTGAGCTTGCCAATTTGAAAATGATCTGATCACCAGAGATTTGAAGCGATTTCACGCCTAGGCTGCGCAAATCCTCTGGTAACGGAACTGTGCTGTCCAAGTGCTTGCTTACGTCAGCTGCTGGCTCTTCGTCGATCACGGCACTTATAACGCCATCCTCGAATTGTTGGCGATGCGCCGAAAATAAGTCCGCGACTGCTTTGTCGGAAGGAAGATGCCCAGCATTAGTGACACCGCTGCAAGGCAGAAGTGACAAAACACCTGCGAGTAAACACTTAAAAAAAGCGTCCAACTGAAAGTCCCCCCTTTCGAATTATACCTGCGTGTATGAATTTGGGAAGTTATTGCCCAACATTCCAAATCTCTGAGAAAATGATGCCCAGATTAAGGAGGCGGCACGCGAGTCGTGTTGTTCAACCGTGGAGCAGAATTCACCACACTCACACGTTCAGGAAGAACAATTTCCACTTGTCCTTCGACCATTTGATTGCTTCAAAAGTCTTGTCTGGTGGCGTAATGCAGCCATTCTCTCTGCGGCATTCGCTCCATCCTGCGCTGTGCCGGCGGGACTCTGGCTTGTTGTCCTGGCGTTATTTATTTTCCCGCTGTACTTTGTCATCAAAACGCTTAATGGCACCGTCGATGTCTCCAAATTGATTCAAACCGGAGTCATTTACATTGTCTGCATGCTCATCGCTGTTCCGCTCTTTTTCTGGTCAATTGGAGCTTGGTTGGTACGGTTGACTGCCTATTGCAATGCGTTCGTTTCGTTTTCCGAAAACGCGTTGACGTCTACAAATTTGAACTCTCGCGATGCGCGGGAACGATTAAAAGATGCACTCAAAATTGTTGCTGAGAGAAAAGTTTTCCTTGCAAAATTTTGGTCGACACTGACCGCTATTTTGATTGTTCCCTGCATTTTTCTTGTGATCGCAATGTGCGTGCTTGCCGCTGCCTCGCCTGGAGTTCTCGGTCCTGCTCAAGTCCAATTCCCGCTCTGGGCGATGGTTCTAACCCATTTCTTTTTTTGGATTTCGTTTGCATTGTTGACCATTGTAAGTTTTGTCGGACTTTGTATTTCCGCAAGCGCATCCGTAAATCCAGTGCAGCACGCAAAGATTTCAATGCAAATATCAGTACAAAAGTTCTTTCCGTTGTTGATACTATCTGCGTTGTCTGTGCTTATCGCCACGCTTATCACGTCTCCAGTCGAATTGTTCCGTAGCATTCAAACGAGAGATGTTTTTGCCATTAACATCAACGGATGGTCTGTCGTCGAAGAAATCTGGCGTGCCATTTCGAGCACAATAGTTTTGACTTTAACCGTTGCGCCCATCTGTGAGTACTTACGAGGAAGCCTTAGTAGTGAAGAACCTTGACCAAAACTTTTTTCGGGCAGTTAGTGAGCCTGAAAGAATCAATCGAATTGCGTCCCGCTTGAGTGATCCGTGTGCTTTTTATCTCTGCCTGGCAGGAACCGAAGTCAGTGATATCGAGGGCATCTCTGCTGCGGGACTCACTCCTGAATTGCGCCGATTGACTCCATCCGTTGATGCTGAGGCGCTGGTTCTCGGTCATCCCGTTTCATCCGGAAAACTTCCTGTTTCGCCAATCGGTGTGGTATCACCAGTGGTTATCACACGCGCCTGTCTGAGGTTGGCAGGAATCACACCCCAGATTGTTGATTGCGGATCGTTTGTCAGTCCCAGTGTTGATGCGATAAATTTCGGAATGCGCCCGGCTCGCTCTATTTCTACTGGTAGCGCTATGCCACTGAATGCGGTGATAGAGCTTTTTACCAAAGGATTTGATTACGGGATCAAAGAAAGCGCAAAACAGAAAACGTTTGTGATCTCCGAGTGCGTGCCAGGAGGGACGACCACCGCTTTAGCTGTGCTTACGGCGCTTGGATACGACGCTCGTTTTAGTCTTTCCAGTAGTATTCCGACATGCGATCATGACAGTCGCTGGCGCGAGGTGGTGGCAGGCCAGCATGCTGCCAATTTGGATATGTCTCAAGTCAATCCCTTTGAAATACTAGCTGCATTCGGTGATCCTATGCAGCCATTCGTTACCGGGATGACATTGGCACTCAGCCAGCGACATCCAGTTATCTTGGCTGGCGGTTCGCAAATGTTGGCTGTCTATGCGCTTTGTGCGGCTCTCGCCGAAGAATACGGTGTCGATATGCATTCTGCTGAAGTTGGTGTCGTCACCACTAAGTGGGTTGCGTTCGATGCAAGCGCTTCTATCTCATCACTTGCATCCCAACTGAAGGCACCACTGGCGGCGTCATGTCCTGATTTTTTAGAATCTCGCCATGAGGGATTGCGAGCCTACGAGGATGGCAACGTCAAAGAGGGCGTCGGCGCCGGTGCCGCACTTGCACTGGGATTTATCGCGACCAGGCAAGATTCAAGAGAGCTGATGTCTGAGATCGATAAATGCTACACCGAGCTTGTCGGCACATCGCGCGAAGTATCAAGCGCAACTAGCGGAAAGTCCGACGCAATCAGCGGAGAGTCCGACTCAATCAGCGGAGAGTCCGACTCAATCAGCGGAGAGTCCGACTCAATCAGCGGAGAGTCCGACTCAATCAGCGGAGAGTCCGACTCAATCAGCGGAGAGTCCGACGCAATCAGCGGAGAGTCCGACTCAATCAGCAGAGAGTCCGACGCAATCAGCGGAGAGTTCAACTCAATCAGCAGAGAGTCCGACGCAATCAGCAGAGAGTCCGGCGCAATCGGCGGAGAGTCCGATGCGGATAGCCACGAGTCCAACACAATAAGCCGCGAATCGGTCGCCGTCCATCTTGAGTTGAACGCGTCCTGCTCTCGAGCTGATAAGTCCTAAGTTGAATAGCTTCGGATTAGTTGTAGACCGAGACGCAGTTGCGTCCAGCTTCTTTCGCTTTCTGCAAAGCAAGTTTCGCATCGCGCAAAATTGTCTCTGGATTCAAATCTTCCATATTGAAGTTTGAGCAACCAACGCTGACAGTCACTTGTGGACTTTTCTTACCAGCGGATTTTGCGAATCCAATTTG
Organism: Drouetiella sp.; assembly: GCA_036702965.1. Classification (GTDB taxonomy): domain Bacteria; phylum Cyanobacteriota; class Vampirovibrionia; order Obscuribacterales; family Obscuribacteraceae; genus PALSA-1081. The sequence goes on along the minus strand of DATNPZ010000010.1, from coordinate 537,727 downwards.
CTCTATTTCTGTTCGTACTTTCTCGGCAAGAACTTTGACACCGGCGATCTCTGTGTTTGGCAGCACCACCGCGAATTCATCGCCTCCATATCTGGCAATCAGATCGCTTGAACGCGTTATGTTCATCAATCGATTCGCAATTGTGGAGATGACAGTGTCGCCGGTTTCGTATCCGAATTCTTCGTTCAATGATGCGAAATTGTCGATATCGATGATCGCCATTCCAACCGCTAGGCGCTGTCTGAAAGAAAATAGAAGCTGTTGTTGCAAAAATCCCAGCAAAAACTCCAAGTTGTACAAACCAGTGAGCGGATCGATTGAGGCTCTATAGGCTTCTCTCGAGTGCAGCACTTCAATTTCTTGCTTTGCAAGCAAGAGTTGGATCACTGGCTGCATCTGCAACTGCAACTGACTCATGAAGGCTTTGGAGGTGGCGTTGAACGTCTTCTTCTGATACGAAGCGAACACCAGCGCTCCCGTACCAGTCTTCTCACCACTCACGGGGAGCAATTCGAACTCACCGAAGCCGCGTCCTTTCTCATCGAATTCGCCTCTCACATCCAGTGCGAGATCTCGCGGAACTGATAATTGTTTGGCTATTTTAGCTACAAGCTGATCGAAAGCTTCTTTGTTCAATCCCGGTGCCAACTGAAATGCAGCCCACGGACTGTCTGGATTAGCGATGACAATGCCCAGCACATCTGGGCTGAATAATTGATTGATGGAAGCGAAATATGCATCGACAAAACGTTTTTTCGGTTCGACCAGTCCTGTCATGCTGCGCGTTAATCTCGTCACGAGCCGCTCAATCAGCAGGTCGTCAAGCAACCCTGCATAGCTGTTAATCAAGTTGTGACTGGAAAAAGTGCGCGACGGAACGAGCAAGTTCTTTACCATGCTTGTCTTCCAACCAGCTTCTTTCGCGGCTTTAATCAGAATATCAATTTGTTCGACTACTGCTTTGACATCCTTCAGCTCTTCCGGCTCAAGCAACGCATCTGGTAAGGCGGCTGTACGCCAGAACTCGTCTTGTTCGGCGGAGGCACCTTTTATTAAAAGAATCGGTAGTCTGCTTGTGCGATCGTTTGATTTGATCAAGCACGAAAGCTGATAGCCACTCAAATCCTGCAGCGAAGTGGAGGCGATGACTATATCAGCGCCTTGCGTTCCAAGCTCGTCAAGAGCATCGAATCCGCCTTTGCAGAGCGTCACTTCATGTCCTGCAGCCTTCAGTTCGGCTTTCATATCGCCATGTGCGCCCGGGTCTTCATCTACGAGAACGATTTTGTATTCTGTCATTGCCGCCAAATCCTGACTACTCTCAATTTGCCTGACAATTTTACAGCTAAAGAGCGAGGTTATATCAATCTGATCGAGCTATCTGTGAGTGTTATGATCATCTCTTGAAACAGGCACAAGTTCGGTTAGATTGGCTCGTTTGATGATGAGTCAAAAGGAATGCGATTATGGCTACTGCTACATCCTTAAAAGATCAGCCTCTTACGTTTGAGTATTCAGAAGAGCAGTTGCTCATCCGCGAAACTATCGCTGAGATTGCTCAAAAGGAATTTGCTCCGAAGGCTGCCGAGATTGATAAGAATCACCGTTTCCCGCGTGAGAACTGGGACTTGCTGGCAGCCTCTGACGTTTGCGGACTGCCATTCCCCGAACAGTACGGTGGTGCCGGGCTGGATAATTTGAGTTATGCCATCGTCGTAGAAGAATTGGCGAAGGCTTGTGCCACAACATCTGTCGTCTATTCTGCTCACGTTTCTTTGACTGCTAAGCCAATTTATAATTTTGGAAATGAAGAACAGCGCCAGAAATTTTTGGTGCCAATGTGTAAAGGTGAAAAGCTGGGAGCGTTCGCTCTATCCGAACCTGGCTCGGGATCAGATGCTGCCGCAGCTCGTTGCACAGCCGTTTTGAAAGGCGACCATTTCATTCTGAACGGTTCGAAAAACTGGATCACCAATGGCGTTGAAGCTGACTACTATCTCGTCATTGCTCAGACTGACACGGCACTGAAGCACAAAGGACTTGTTGCTCTTGTAGTCGAAAAAGGGACACCAGGATTCAGCTTTGGGAAGCTTGAAGATAAGCTTGGCATCAAAGGTTCGTCCACATGCCAGATTTTATTTGAAGACTCTCCTGTTCCGGTCGCAAACATGTTGGGATCAATTGGTGAAGGCTTCAAAGTGGCAATGTCCACTTTGGATGGTGGCAGAATTGGTATCGCCGCTCAAGCCGTTGGGATTGCTCAAGGCGCATGGGACCACGCTTTCAAATACTCGAAAGAACGTGAAGCTTTTGGCAAAACTATCAATCAGTTTCAAGCGATTCAATTCATGCTGGCCGAAATGCAAACTGAAATTGATGCTGCTCGATTGTTGACCTATCACGCGAGCATCGCGCAAGACATGGGTGTGAAGTTCACTAAAGAAGCTGCACATGCAAAATTGTATGCATCAGAAGTGGCGATGCGTAGCACCGTCAAATGTGTGCAGATTTTCGGTGGATATGGTTATGTGACGGATTATCCAGTCGAGCGCTACATGCGGGATGCGAAAATTACCGAGATTTATGAAGGTACCTCCGAGGTACAAAGAATTGTAATTGCCAGTCACGTACTAAAGGGAATGTAGAACTATGTCGTGGAATCCACCACCTCAACCGAAACCACAAGGCTCGCCACCTCCACAGCCAGGAAACAATGGTGGGTCGTCAGAACCAGCAGAACTTAGTCTTTATCAGCTTTTGCATGTTGATAGAGATGCTCACGTCACCATCATCCGTTACGCATATCGTTTTCTAGCTGCGCAGTACCACCCGGATAACGGTGAGACTGGGGATGCTGAAAAATTCCGTGTCATCACAGATGCGTGGAAGACGTTGTCTGATGAAGGCAAACGTGCAGCATATGATATGTCGCTCGGTGCGCAGGAGCAGAAGAGTGGTGCAGCCCAGCACAAGGCGCAGCCGAAGGTAAACGAGTTTGGACGCGACACGCTTCCGACTATGGTGAAAGCCGGCATCTCTTGGAACGAAATTGAGTTGAGAATAGCGATTTTGCAAGTTCTTCTCGCTGCGCGTAAAAAGAAACCGGCCACGGGTGGTGCCTCGGGTAAGATGCTGATGGACTGCTTGCAGATTGAGAACATTACCGAGATTGAATTCGCTCTATGGTACTTGCGCGAAAAGCATTACATTGAGACCGGCGAGCGCGTATTCATGATCACAGGTGTGGGATTGGATTACCTGACAGACCAGCTCTCCAAGACTCAAATTCTCGAAGGACCGAACGCAACCGAGAAGAAAGTACAGGAAGTTGCAGGCTTGCCAGCGGTAGTACAGAAATAAATACGGCACCATATTCGGTGGCGACAGTTTTAGAAGAGCGGCGATTAAATTGCCGCTCTTTTTTTAGCGGCAGTGCACGTAGCTATTTCTGTGGTTTAGTTTAAAACTGCTTGGTGAACACGAAGATTTAGAACAAGTCTGCACCGCAATTGTTGAGTTCTAGTTCAAAGCTGCAACCAGCTCGTCGCTTTCTTGTTCGTGGTCAATGTCTTCAGTCCACGTGCCAGTGACGAACTTTTCGCTGAATAGCCGGCGGTGGTAGTGTGTCATACCGAGCCTGCGAAGCGCTTCACGATGAGATGATGAGCCGTAGCCCTTGTTCTGATGCCATCCGTATTCCGGATGTTCTTTGCTGAGATCTAGCATCAACTTATCTCGATAAACTTTAGCGATGATTGATGCAGCAGCGATTGATGCAGAAGATGAATCACCCTGGATGACCGGTGTTTGCAGATGTTCAACATCCTTCATTGCTTTATTACCGTCAACCAGGATAAGTGTTGGTAGCAAATCTGGTATCAGTGCTTTCACTTTTGTCATCGCTCTTCGCATCGCAAGTAGGCTTGCATGCAGAATGTTGATGTCGTCTATCTCCGGTACTGATGCCTCTTCGACAGCACAGATGGAGATCGAATTAATAATAGCTGCGAGCCGCTCTCGTTGTGCTGCTGAAAGCTTTTTTGAGTCGTTCAATTCGCAGAGGGATTCTTCCAGTTCTGACTGTTCCTCAATCTCTGGAAGCATTACTGCTGCTGCGACGACTGGTCCGGCAAGGCATCCGCGACCGACTTCATCTGTGCCAATCAAATAGCACTGTGGTTTTCTCGAGCGACCTTTGTATTTGTGCTGCCGGTCGAACAGAATCAACTGGCGCAGGGAATCGATCTTTTCTTCGATATCTTTTTTTCGACGAATGCTGCTCGGCATGCTACACCAGAAAAACTTTTCTGATTATAAGGGCAGTGAGACTCGATCTAAAGTTACCCGACCGAATTTTCCGTTGCGCAGATCTGCTAGAAAAGTACTTGCAGCCCTCGATGTGTCTAGCTTTCCGCCATGAGTTAAAAAATGTCGTAGTTGAGCGAATTCTTCAAGACTGATCAAATCAGCCTGGCATCCCGGTATATACGCTTTGGTGAGAGTTGGATATGTTTTGCTCAGAAGGCTCAGTCCGTGGCGAGCGACTTCCTCTGCGTCGTACGTTGTCTCCGGAATGAGATTCAACAACGATAATTTCAATCGCACGTCATCGCTGAATGATGCTGGCGGCAAAAATCCTGGTGTGTCTAGCAGCTCGATTTGAGGGTGCACCCGCACCCACTGTGGACCTCTTGTGACACCAGGCTTGTTCGCAGCTTTTGCTTTGTTCTTTCCGATTATCCAGTTGATCAAGCTGGACTTACCAACGTTCGGCATACCAACTACGACTGCACGCATTGGGCGGGGCAGTAATCCGCGCTTAGCAAGCTGTTCTCTCTTTCCTTCCGTCAAGCGAAGCGCGATATCCAGAACCTTGTTGCGGTTTTTCTGGGTTTTCAACGAGAGCACCAAGCTGTCCAGTGGATACTCTGCGTCCTCGAATTGACTCTTTAGGAGAGCCGAACAATCGGCAAGCTTGCTTGGGTCGGCGAGGTCTTCTTTGCTCAAGACAACAAGACGCGGCTTGTGTCCGAAAATTTTCTGAGCATTGGGGTGACGACTGGCCAGAGGTGCGCGCGCATCTAGCACCTCGATAACAAGATCGACCCACTTTATAGTGTCCTGCAAAGACTTGTAAGCCGTCGATTGGCCTGAAGGCTTGCCGGATTTTTGTGGCATTCTCTTATCCGATCACACGAAGCTGCGAGCTAACTGAATAGCTGTAGTTGTTTCGCGTAAGCACGAACCGATATCGGTTCTTATTTTTCGGTAGCTGCTTCTGGAGCTGCAGCGCTCTTCGCTGCTGGAGCGGCGGCTGCTGCTGCGAGGTCCTTGCGAGCACCAATTTTTTCTTTGATTCTGGTTGCTTTACCTGTGCGCTCGCGCAAGTAGTAGAGTTTGGCGCGACGGACATGACCGCGGCGTTGAACTGTAATTTTTTCGACGCGTGGTGAGTGAATCAAGAAAACGCGCTCGATACCGATTCCTTGAAATACGCGACGGACGGTGACTGTAGCGCCCACGCCGTGACCAGTACGCTTGATGATAACGCCTTCGTATCCTTGCGTACGTTCCTTACCGCCTTCTTTGATCTTTACGAACACTTTGACGGTGTCGCCGATACTGAGAGTCGGCAAGTTGGTCTTCAATAATGGGGCTTCGATATCCTTGATAATCTGATTCATGGCTACTGCGCTGCTTTTTGACGTGTGATAAATGAGTCCATCATTCTAACATGAGCGTTCTCGGATCTAACATTCCGAAGAGGCAATACTGGTAAGGGATTCACTATCCTTTACGTTTTCACTCCGGTCCCTTTGGTTCACATAGACAGCCATCCTTGCCGGGTTTGAGCAATTTCTAAGAGGGTGATGATGGATATAGCTTAGAGATAACTCTTGTTTAAACATTGGACTGCTACAGCGGCACTCAAGTCAAGTGCTTGGCTCTCGACCTTGACCTAAAACCCTCCCGCTGTGCACGAACCGATATCGCTTCGTAGGAAAAATCTTGAGACGACTGCCTTCGAATCGCGGTCGAGTTGGCAAAAAAAACAATTTTTACCAGTTCAAAAGCTATAGTGCCTGTCCGCGAAAAAACCGTGTACCGATATCGGTTGGGCGACTCGATCGGGGACGGTGGAGGTCAAGCGCTTGGGACGGTTGCTTCTTCGCCAGTTCCGGCTAACAATGTCTTTGTATCTTTCAATGTATTGAGTTCCACGATAAAGTCTTCAATTGACCGGAACTGCCTGTAGACGCATGCAAAGCGGACGTAAGCTACTTCGTCCAGTGTTCGCAGACGGGCTAAAGCAAATTCGCCTAAGAGCGTCGAAGGCACCTCGCGCTTTCCTAGCGCTGCCAGTTCGTTTTCGAGTGAATCAACTAGATCGTCTATCTGTTCGGCGGTAATTTTTGTTTTTGAGACAGCTCTTGCGACTCCGTCCCGAATTTTCTCGCGCATATAAGGCTCGCGGCTGCCCGATCTTTTTACAACTAAAAACTGAACGACTTCAACTCGTTCATATGTAGTGAATCGTTTGTCGCACTGCTCACACTGACGACGGCGACGAATGGATTTCTCTCCCGTCAAACGGGACTCCAATACTCGACTATCTCTGTGATTGCAAAATGGGCAGAACATCTTGGCTCAATTATAGATCAGCAGTTTTGTACTCTACTAGTGAGACTGCGTGCACCCGCTTAAATACACGGCTTTGATGCGATAATTGTAGTAGATTGGTTATCGTCTTGGGTCTATGTACAAAAGGCAAATCACTCACTATGAAGTGCTCGGGATTCAGCCCGATGTCAGTGCGCTTGAAATCAAGCGCGCATACCGTGCACTGGTGAAAAATCATCATCCCGACGTTGAATACCATGAGCGCGACGTGGCTCAACGCAATCAGGCCACCGAGCGAATGATGCGCATCAATGAGGCTTATGAGATCCTCATTGATAAAAGCAAACGCGCAGACTATGACACTTTGCTTTCAGCAGTAAACGGATTGCGTCGCACTGCTCGATTTACAGATCTCGATGAAGCTGAAAATCGAGAAGTTTATCTGCGCATGAACTTTCATCCTGCCAGGCAATCCATGCAACGCGTGCTGAAAAAATATAAGCGGCAGTTGAGCGAATTGTCGCTCGATATTTACGACGATACTCTCGTTGCTGCATTCGAAAAATATGTCGACGAAGTCGAAGATACTTTGCGGAAAGCTTCTCAGTCTCTATCCGCGCGAATTGTGCCAGGCTCGCTAAATGGCGCTGTTACGATGATGCGTTATTCAATAGCTCAAGCCGTTGATGGTTTGGATGAGATGCGCAGATTTTGTCAGAATTATGATTACGATCATCTGCACATGGCAGAAAATCTCTTCCGCGAGTCGACAAATCTTTCCAATCAGGGACTGGCTTTAAGCAAGCGCTAGATCAGAATCGGCTCTCCAATATTCCGTCCAATCAGAAATATTCCGTCCAATTAAAAATATTCCGTCCAATCAGAATATTCCGTTCGATCAGAATATTCTGTGTAAATCAGAAATATGCCCAATCAGCATATTCTGTCTAAAGCAATTCTGTTTTGAATCAGAATATTCTGTCCAAATCTGATTCGTTCAGCCAACCTCGATCCAAAATGGCTTGTCTGAGCGTGCATTGTGATAACGCTTTATCTTCCAATGCAAGGCGGAGCTGCGTGATAGTGAGCAAACCCGAGCGGATCAGTTTTTGCCCCCAGCGCTCCGCGCTGTCAACACGCGCACGTAGAGTTTTTCGCAGAAGCAGAAAATTGCGCAGTTCGTCCGCTGAGAGACAACCCGAATATAGGAAAAATGTGCCGAACGGAATGTCTCGAAGTGCTAATGTGTTGTGCACTTTTATCAAGTCGTCGAATTCTTCCTGACTTAATCTGCCTGAGCGCACCAGTACTTCGGATAAGTCCGGCACGGTTTGGTAACGTCGACAATATAGTTCCGCCGATTGCATATCGCCATTGGCGAGAAACTTCATCAGCAAACGATAGTCTAATTTACGCTTCGCGGTTCGATTGTCCGCAGCGCTTTGAGTGTTTTGATTGTCCATATTCATTCCCGCCAACAAGATGGGTATGCCCATCGACATGTTTGCGGTAACGCCGCTTGTTCAGGGCGTTATTGTTGAGGTTGGACACTCTAGTTCGGCATCAGTTATTTCGCTGCAGCTGCCGTGAGCACCAAATCCGGTGCTTCTAGTTCACACTCCAATGCGGTTCCGTAAAGATCATATGGTCCGCAACTATCAATTTTCACGCGAGCTATTTCGCCCATCGTTACTACGTCTCCGTGCGGATCTTTCACGTAGACCTGGTTATCGATCGAAGGAGCGTCCCACTGCGATCTGCCGCAATAGAGATTCTTTCTGTCGTCATAGCTTTCGATCAAAACATCTATCTCTTGCCCTACCATCTCTTCGTTGTGTTGCAATGCGATAGCGTGCTGAATCTGCATAATGCGTTTGCGGCGCTGCTTCTTCACCTTTTCGGGGATTTGATTTTCCATGTGTCCACTAGGCACTTCCATTTGTCTGGAGTATCCAAAAACTCCGAGACGGTCAAATTTTTGAGTTTCTATAAAGTTCGCTAGATGTTCGAAGTGCTCGTCTGTTTCTCCCGGGAAACCGACGATGAATGTTGAGCGAATTCGTACTCCGGGAATCGATTGTCTGATTTTTTCTACCGTCTTTTCTGGATGTAACGGGCGTGCCATCGATTTCAACACTTCTGGATGCGAGTGCTGAAGCGGTATGTCGACGTACTTAACTACTTTAGGCAACGATGCAATGGTCTCGAGTAGTTCGTCAGGAGTTTCTGTCGGATACGCATACATGATTCGCAACCACTCCAGCCCCTCGATGTCATGCAAGGCGCGAAGCAAGTCAGATAGCGCCATGCGCTTGTAGATATCGAGACCGTAATAGGTTGAGTCTTGCGAAACGAGAATGATCTCTTTCACGCCAGATGCAACGAGCATGCGAGCTTCCTTCACCAATGATTCGATTGAGCGTGAGCGGAAGTCGCCGCGCAACTGCGGAATAATGCAGAATGTACAACGGTGATCGCATCCTTCGGCAATCTTCAAGTAAGCTGACGCGCCCACTCCTGTGTTCATGCGAGGCAGCACTTCTTCGTGATAATCGTTTGGTACGTCACTGACCTGCACCACCCGCAGTGACGAGTCATTTGCGATGGACTGGATGACATCGACTACTTTTGTGATATCGCCGGTACCAACAAGTGCGCGGGCTTCAGGTATTTCCTGCATCAGCTCTTCTTTGAAGTGCTGTGCCAGACAGCCGGCAATGATCAGTTCTTTTCCTTGGTCCGCAAGTTCGACTAGCGTTCGCACTGACTCCTGGCGCGCATCTCCAATGAACGAACATGTATTCACCAGGCACATGTCTGCAGCGTCGTTGTCGAATGTGACTTCGAAACCGGCTTGATTCAGCAGCCCGAGCATTACTTCGGTGTCAGTCTGATTCTTGGGACAACCAAGCGAGACGACACCAATTTTTGGATTACGCATCGAAAAAACTCCCGTTATCGGTCGAACACGCCTTCGACCAAGGCGAGTATTCGGCTATTCGCCGCTATCTCGCCCTTCAGTATAACGGTAGGGGACGTCAACAGATCGACCGCTGCCAAGCGAATCGCCTGAGCCTGAGTGCGACGAACCGTCATCTACCGGACGGAATCGGCGTCTTGGGGCTACTGGGATATCTGTGACGGGCTTCTTAATCCGCTTTACAGGAGGCTTAATCGCCGAGGTGCCCAGCGTGGACAGAACATTTCCGGCTCCTGGCTTGATAGTGCCGTCTGCTGCAACAGTGCCGGTTGTTGTCTGTGCATTCTTGGATAAATAGACCTTCTCGGCGCGGCGACCGGCTGGACCCATCGTTGATGTTTTTCCGTCCATATCGATAGTGACGCTGGCACCGTTGCCAGAGACGATGCGGATGCCTTGCGGATCTTTGTAATCGCGACGATCTCCGGCTTCAAGGTTGCCGATGTACAGTGTCTCACCTGTGCTCATCGCCTTGATGTCGACCCAAACGTGCTGGCTGGCTGTGATCGACAAGTTCGCATCACTCGGAGTGGCAGCCGGCGTTGTTGCTGGCGTTGCTGCAACTTGTGCGTTGGTCGTCGGACCAGTCTGAGACGCGGTCTCAGGAGCATTAGCCGGTTGAATCTTGTCGAATTTCGACTGAGGCAGCGATCGCACCAGAGTCTTATCGTCTCCGCCGTTATCGTTGCCTTGCATTTTCACAAGGAATGTAATCAGAGCCAAAACCAAAACAATCCAGCATGCCGGATAGAAAAGAGTCTTCATGAAGCTCGGTGGACGATCGTCGATGCGCGCTCTCTGTAATTGTGGAGCTGGCATGAGCACTGGCTGAGCGACGTTCGACCGACCTCCCCATCCAGATGATTCACCACCACCAACCCGCTCAGGTGTGGCTTGTTTGCGGTATTCATCGGACAAATTTTGCCCGTTCAACCCAACGCATTCTGCGTAGCGTTTGATGAAACCCGCTACATAAACGGGCTCAGGTAGATCATCGGTGACACCAGTATCAATCGCTTGCAAGTGATTGATGGGAATTTTTGTACGCTCATAAATTTGAGCGAGAGTCAGACCTTGCCCTTCACGAGCAACCTTCAATTTTTGACCAATTTGCTCAAGTGCCACTTAGTAAACCTGATTTGAGTGCTTCTACTTCAGGAACGGTCAAATGACGCCATTCTCCCGCTTCCATTTCCCCCAATTGTAACCCACCTATGGCAACTCTGACCAAACGGATGACTGGATGCCCAACCTTGGCGCACATCCGCCTTATCTGCCGATTTCGGCCCTCTTGAATCGCGATCTCGAAAATTGATTCATCTTTATTACGTCGAATTAGTGAAACTCGTGCTGGTAGCGTCATCCCATCATCTAACCGCATACCTCTGGACATGGTCTTGAGGGTGGCGTCTGTGATACGTCCTTCGACCAGTGCTTCATATCGCTTAAACACATGCTTGGACGGGTGTGTGAGTTCGTTAGCCAGTTCACCATCGTTTGTAAGCAGAAGCAGTCCTTCCGATTCCATGTCCAGGCGCCCAACCGGCTTCAAGTGAGATAGGGAGCGGGGCAGTACCTGTAGCACAGACTCTCGTCCCATCTCATCGTTGCAAGTTGTGACCACGCCGCGTGGTTTGTGCAGGACGACATAGTCATACTGTTTTTGACGTAAAAATTTGCCGTCGATTTCGAGCTTGTCTTTGCTCAAATCGACGGCAAAATTGAAATCTGTCGTGACTGCGCCGTTGACTTTGACTTTTCCGGCTGCAATTAGCTGATCGGCTCGACGTCTCGAGCAAAATCCGGTTGCGGCGATAGCCCGATTCAGTCTGAAGTTCATTGTCTAGCACCGTATGTGGTGCGCTGTTTCCTAGCCCGAAGTCATCGACTCAACGTCATCGACGAGGACTTGAGTGCTTTGTCCAGCTAATTCCTGAAGTTTATTGGATATTGTTTCTTTCGTTCCAGCTAGCCCTTCCGAGGCGCGCTTGAAGACATCGCCGCCGCGTTGTTGCACGCCATTGATGGCGGCGCCGCTGCGTTTTTTCGCTTCACCGATCGAGTCGCTGGCTGATTTGTACAGATCTTCTGAACCATCTGCAAGTTGACGTCTGAGATCAGCTCCAGATTTTGGAGCCGACAACATGCCGAATAGGAAGCCCATAATGCCGCCGACGAGCAATCCCTCGAAAAATCTTGAACTTGAGTCCGCCATTATCTTTACCTCGGTTCTTACTGTGTGTTTATGACATGCCCTGCTTTCTAGCTATGTTCTCGTGATTCGTGCTTACCTTCTAAATAAGTTTTGAAGCCAGCAAAAAATCCATGCGCCCAAACCGAAGATTGTTTGGTTGCTGAGCCCGCAACTTTGGTCAACGTGCCGCTTACGTCTTCAACTTTGTGCGAAACATTGCCCATTGTCTGTCCAGCAATTTGCTTGAGTTCTCCAACTCCAACAACCACTTTCTGCACTTCTTGCAGAGTCGGTCCGAGCTCTTCTTCTAATGTCACTGCCAGCTTTTCGTAGGCCGAGAGTGTGCGGGTTACTTGCGGAATCAGGGTCATTGCTGCCCACACGAGCGCGCAAACCGAGAAACCCAAAAACAAGAGTGCTCCAAGTACCAGACCATTGATCGAACTGAGCGGATCCAAAATTTTTCCCCTTTTTCGAGTCTGGTTCTAATTAGCGATGTTGGAACGGCAGTACTGATGAACTCTCGAGTTCGAGTTCTTCGCGTTTTTTGGCTGCAGCTAACTTACCGGCAGCGACAGCGCGTTTCAGTCGCATAGTTTGCTCTTCCACGACGAGTTGACAGTAATTGAGAGCTGACGCATAAAGGTCGAGCGAGTCATCGACGAGTTCACTGACGCGTTCGGGCATATCGGTAGCAGTCTGCTTGATAACGCCTCTGACTTCGCTTCCTGGTTTGGGTGCCGTCAAAAGAGCAAGGGCAGCTCCACCCAAAGCACCTACAACAAGACCAATGAACCAGGAGCCGGTTCCGGAGCCTGTCGCTTCATCACTTTGCTTTCCCATTCGATAGTCTCCGAACTAATCCAGTCTGTACATTATGAGATACATGCCGGTTTGGGCTGTTGTCAGCTCCGCTTTGGCTGTACAAATACGGAGTATATCACCCACAATATCCGTAGAGAGCGCGTGGATGCTCGATTTTGCACATTTATTTAACGGGAAGTCAGCCCCTGTTAACTGGTGCAACCAAACCGATATCGGTTCGTGGTTTTAAAACTGATGCAACCTCTCAACTCAATTTCCGTGAGAGCCGGCGCATGGCTGTTCGCATACACTCTTGCGACTCAAATTCAAGCAAGCGATATCGGTTCGTACCTCCAGTGCCGGCGTGAGCTGAGACAGGTTTGTGTGTTTGTAAGAAGTTGAAATTCTGCAATTCGGATTGAACTTTTTTCTCCAAATCAACGTTGTTAAAGGAGATGGGTTTTGGAGGGAATGAATTATGTCCATTACGACCAACAAGGCTGTTGCGAAAGCCGAATTAATAGCTCGAATCGCAGCGATTGACGCGTTGTTCGCGCTCCCGAAAGACTATCTGGATTTTCTCTACTCATGCCTGCCAGAAGACGTTAAGTGCAAGTGTTCAAGCAAAAATCTTGAATATGACGATTGTTATCGAAGCGCTCGATGTCTGGATTGCAAGGGCAAAGTTAGACCAACAGCGCAAACTATTTTTAACAACATCCGGCGACCTACGGATTGGGTTCGCTTTATTTTTCTTATGGCTCAAGGTTTTTCAGTTAGTGCAAATCTTTTCGCAGAGGTAACTGGTATGTCGCAATCGAGCGTCAGCGATATGAGTCTCAAAATACGATTGATTTTTCTAGAGTCGATTCAAGGCACTGAGAGCGCGCTCTCTTCGATGTGCGAAGCCGTAATTACTAAGCGCAGTGAAAGAACTCCTGCAATGGAACATCCGACTGCCGAAGAGAATGAATTCAAAGTTGCTTCATCAACAAACAGCACGAATGTCGATGAGATCGTCGAACAGGCTCTTAGCACTCTGTTCCCAGAGCAAAAGCACACGAACGGTTTCAATTTTGAGACGGAGAAGGGCATTTTCAAAACAATTCTGGACAAGCCACTGTCTTTGGAACAAATCGTTAAGGCAACAAAGCTAGCGGTATCAGAGGTGATATCAGCACTTACAAATCTGCAGTTGGCAGATCTTGCGCAATTGAAATCAGACGGGCATTACGAAACTACGGCGACGTTCAAGCAGCGCATCGTGACCGGTCTCAGCAATGCGACCATAGACTTGCACCAATTTTTTGATTTCATCAAACGTGTCTTTACAGGCGTTAGTCGTAAGTATCTACAGTTGTACTTCGTTGATTATTGGTGCGTTCTGGCACGTGGAAGGATAAGCCCAAGGTTGTTGTGCCGCACGCTTTTAAAAAGTCAGTTGATTTCCAGTCGTGAAATCAAAGATTATGTGACACCACCGGTAGTTGTGGTGAGTTCAGTCTTCGATGATAGACGCGCAGCGTGAGGACAGTCCGGAAGACTTAACGAACCGGTGCCTTTTCCAGTACCGCGAATTTGCTGGCTAATAAATCGCACAGATGTTCTGCAATCGCTCGCTTCGGCATCCGAGTCAGATTCTCGCGCGTACCATCTTCGCTCAAGATGACTACCGCATTGTCATCGCTTCCGAAGCCGATATCAGGGACCGTAATATCGTTGCCGACGATTACGTCCAGATTTTTGCGTTTCAGCTTTTGCGATGCGTTTGTCAAAAGCTCTTCTGACTCTGCTGCAAATCCGATGATGACCTGGTGTTTCTTTTTGACGCGTCCAAGCAAATCCAAGATGTCTGGATTTTTTGTCAGCTCCAGGTTGATGTCTTCTGAAACTGTTTTCTTAATCTTGTTTGTCGAGACGGAAAGGGGCCGGAAGTCAGCCACCGCAGCTGTCATGACCAGAGCATCGCAAGTGTCGAACTCACTTTCAACGGCTTCCTGCATTTCGAAGGCGGTTTCGACTAAAATTACTGGATACGCGCGCTCGACCTCGACCGTGGACACCAATGTAACATCTGCGCCACGCGCAAACGCTGCGTCTGCCATCGCTATTCCCATTTTGCCAGACGAGCGATTTCCTATAAAACGTACCGGGTCGATCGGCTCTCTGGTACCACCTGCGGTGACCATGACGTGCTTCCCTGACATTGCTCCATGCGAAACAAGTCTCGATGCGATTGCTGCGACGATGGTCTCAACCGAAGCCATTTTGCCGGCACCAATGTCACCGCAAGCTACTTCACCGAATTCGGGCGGAATAACCTCGTACCGATATCGGTTCTGTAGAATCTCAAGGTTATGGACAACTGACGGATGTTCCAGCATTACCGGGTTCATCGCCGGCGCAATCATCACTTTGGCTTTCGATGCAATCACCATCGTTGTGAGTAGTTCATCGCATATACCGGCTGCCAATTTTGCAATCATGTCGGCTGTGGCTGGGGCGATGATTATCAGATCGGCCCTCTTTGCCAAGTCTATGTGTTCTGGGCGCCATTCGCCGTCTGTTCCGTATTGTTCGCAGTGTGCAGGGTTGCGGGTGATCGTTTGTAAACTGAGCGTTGTGATGAATTCTTTAGCATTTTTCGTGAGAACTGCGTGCACGTCAGCACCAGAGCGACGAAGCATCGAGGCTAAATCACACGCTTTGTAAGCTGCGATGCCACCGCTGACACCCATCAGAATTGTTTTGTTCTCTAAGGGATTGAATTTTTCGAACGTTTCTTCGCGTTTCCTGGCCCTTTTCATCGTCCTTGCTCTCCGCTGCTTTCAAGATAGTTATATTATGTGTCGAAATGAGGCTCTTGCGCTAGTCGCTTGAATTCTCATGCGTAAAAATTTTGACGGCGATTGTATATACACCTGTCATAATCGACCAATTACTTGCGATTCATGTGCAGAATCGAACTAGAGCATCCTAATTAGAACGAGGCGCCAATGCCCACTGCAGAAAATCCCCCTAGCAAGACTGGTGGCAAATATTACGTCACCACAGCCATCGATTACGTTAATGCGTCGCCTCATATCGGACATGCATACGAGAAGATTGCTGCAGACGTATTGGCCCGTTACCATCGCATGCAAGGTGAAGACGTATTCTTCCTGACCGGCGTCGACGAGCACGGTTCAAAAGTCGAAAAATCAGCAGTACAAGCGGGCAAATCGCCCAAGGAATTTTGCGACGAAATGTCGGGCAAATTCACTTATGCTTGGAAGAACCTGGACATCTCCTACAACTCTTTTATCCGCACCACTGAAGCTCGACATGCACTTGTGGTGCAGGAAGTTTTCAGACGCTTGCGTGACAAAGGTGACATTTATAAGTCCAGTTACAGCGGGCTCTACTGCGAAGGATGCGAGGATTTCGTCCGCGAGCGCGACTTAGTTGATGGGAATTGTGTGTTGCACAAAGTACCCCCGAAAGTCGTTCAGGAAGAAAACTATTTCTTCAAGCTGACCAAATACAAACCTCAGATTAAGCAGTGGATTGAAACTAATCCTGATGCAGTTCAGCCTGAAAGCCGTCGCAGGGAAGTTTTGAATCAACTAGATGATCCCGAATTGGGCGACTTCAGTGTGTCTCGCTCTCGATTGTCTCTGAGCTGGGGGATTCCAGTTCCAGATGATGCCGACCAGGTTATCTATGTTTGGATTGATGCGCTCTCCAACTACATAACTGGAGTAGGTTTTCGGGCTGATGATGCTCAGTTTTCGCGATATTGGCCTGCAAGCTTGCATCTGATTGGGAAAGACATCATCAAATTTCACGCAATCTACTGGCCAGCGATGCTTATGGGCGCTGGCATTGAAATTCCACTCAAGATTTATGCCCATGGTTTTATCACCGTAGAAGGTCAGAAGCTCAGTAAGTCAATCGGCAACGTGATCGATCCCAATGCGCTTGTCGAGCAATTCGGCGAGTACGGCTCTGACGCGTTGCGATTTTACTTGTTGGCGGCAACTCCCTTTGATCAGGACGGAGACTACTCAAAAGAGCGCTTAATCAGCACAGTGAATGCGAATCTGGCAAATAACTTGGGCAACCTGCTAAATCGTACATTGTCGTTGGTGGACAAGTATTGCGATGGCCGCGTACCGATATCGGATCCTGAACACACGTTGCGTGAACAGGCAAACACCGTGCACGTCAAAGTTGCAGAACACATGCAGCGACTGGAGTTCGCTAAAACGATCGACGCTATTCTGGCTTTAGTTGATCAAACCAATAAATACCTAGCTGACGAAAAGCCCTGGACTCTGTTCAAAGAAGGAAAGGACCGCGAAGGTCGCGACATTCTATACACGTCTCTCGAAGTGATTCGTCGTGTGGCGATGGAAATCTATCCATTCACTCCAAAGTTAGCCCAAGCTATTTGGCATCAACTCGGTTATGACGATCACATCGGCACTATTGGTGATGCCAAAAAAGAAGATGGATTCTTCGACACGATTCAACCAGGGCAAATCGTGCGAAACGAGGGACCTATCTTCCGTCGCATCGGAGAGGAAGATACCGATATCGTTACGTCAAAACCTGCTCAAAAGAAAAATAGCTGAAGTAAAGGCACAGTGTGCTTATACGCGTCTGTAGGCGACTACGCTTTCGTAGCTGCTTGACGCAAAGTTATTTAGTGACGCAACCACAACACGACCTTTGGCGCTGCTGTTGTTGACGATTTTGCCATCGCCGACGTAGATCGCTGCGTGTCCATGCTGTCCGTTGCGGCGGTGTCCGATGATGCAGTCTCCTGGCTGTGCGTCTTGAATTGGAATTGCTTCGAAGCCATTTTGTCTCAAAGAATTTTCCAAGCCGTTGACGTTAGTGTCGTTGATTCTCAACCCGTAGCTGCGTCTCAATGCTGCACTAACAACGGTTGCACATCCGAGATCATCTGGCACGTTGCGATTGTATTCGCTCGGGGCGCTTCCTAGCATCGACTGGAGAGTCGATCGCATCCGCTGCCAATCTTCGTTGTTATTGTAGTAGCCTTGTTGTCTGTAATCGTTCTGATACCCATAGTCACCGTAGTATTGGCTTTGCGGGTAATTCTGACGTTGTTGATAAGGACCAACGTTGTACTCATAGCGGTCGTCGTCGCCTGAATAATTGTTGTAGGCATAATCGCCGCCGCGATAGCCGCTGTACGAGTTTCTGCGGCTACTCAAATCAAAGGGATTGCCGTAGTTGCAATCATCGTCGTAGTTGCCAGCGCCGGTATCGTAACCACCCGCATTGTAGCTCGAGTATCTGGAGCCGTAATTGCTTGAGTAGCGAGGGGTCGAAGAGTATTGATAATTCCAGTCCGAGTCAGAAGTGTTGTATTGGTATCCACTGTCGTAACGGTTGTAGCCGCCGTAACCATAGTTCTGAGACGGATAATAGTTTGGTTGCGCATAGTTCTGGTTGTAGTCATAACCGCCAGATGCGTAACTAGGATATTGCTGCTGAGCTTGGTAGTAGCGACCGTCTGAGTAGGAGTTGTTGTAATAGCCGTTATTGGCGTAGCCGTTGTACCCGTAGCCGTAGTCGCCATAGGAGTAGGAGCGGCCCGGGTTGTAGCTTCCGTATGACTGTGGATAGCCGTAGTCGGATCCGCGATTGTATCCGTAGCCATAACTGGCGTAATCTCGATAACGTCCACCGGTGCCGATGTTGAGCATGGCGCCGCCTAGATCGAGTGAGATGCCAGCCGATAGCTGTCTTCCGAAATTGTGGCTGGTGCGCTCGTAAGTTTCTTCGGAATGGACCTGGTTCCAAGTCAATCCTGAGGTCTGCTCAGCGGCGTGGTGCCGAAATGCGTCGCATTCACGTGTCATATTTATGATTGTTGTAGGGGATCTACAAAATAAGACTTCAGTCTGATTTCGACAATACGGTTTTTCCCATGCCACAAAAATTTTGCCACAGGGCTCATGCCGTTAGCAGCCATGAATCGATATCGGTACAGTACTTCTGGTTGTAGCGGAGCGGGCTCGTCGACAGCGTTGGAAGCCCACTTGCAGCGATACGGCGTACCGATATCGATAGAAGGGTCAGTCCCGACACCTGGCGACAGACCCTGCTAAATCATGTACCGATATCGGTTTGTCTTTGCCAGAGCGTTCGTGACTTGGTCCGTCCTTGAACGCGCGAATCATAAAATTCCGCGCGTTTGCTTCGAAGACTGGGAATTGTCCTAGTTACCGTCTATGCGGCCTTATCGATAATGGGAAGACTACTTGGAGATTTAGCTTGCGCCTCGTGAGACGAATCCGCTATGAAACTGTGCCGCGGCTGCTACTGCTTGCGGCCTGCGGTGTTTATCTGGTTTCGTTCGCAAGCGTTGTTGCCGCGATATTTTGGATTTCCTGGTGGCTCCCGCTGGTGTTCTACGTTCATCTGGCCGCCCTCACCGTCGTTCTATCTGTGGGCGTCGTCTGTGTGCGCAAAACCTATGTCGAGTTCGACTCCGCCGAATTGCATTTTCCTTTCAGCATGGCGGGTGATTTATTGTTTCGTCTCGACCGCGCCTGGGAGGACGTTGCTGCCATCGGCATTGAAGATGGGGACAACGATTATGAGTTTCAGACCTACTCTGATGAATTAAGACAGAAGGTGTTGTTTATCTATTTCAAGTCCGGTGGTCATGCCAACTTGCATCTTGCAAATCTTGACAGTGGGCTGCTCAAGAATTTCATCGACAATCTGATTTCAAATACTAAGCGCGGAACCTGCACTCCGGAATTAATTGAAATGCAGCGTCAGCTCGCCTTTAGCAAGGTCTATCCAGAGCTTGAAAGCAGCGATGCTGCTCCTCTCGCCTTCACCCAGATGTGGGAAAACGAATTAGAACAGCACATGAGCACGACCAATTTCGTGCCACTAGAAAGCGGTAGTGAGCTGCAAAACGGGAAATTTGTGGTTCGCAAAGGCATCTCATTTGGTGGCATGTCTGCCGTTTATTTGGGCACCATGAACGATGGCAAAGAAATCGTGATCAAGGAGTCGAGCTTGCCGATTCGTTGCGACCCAGCAAGCAAGGCAAAGGCCCGTGAACTTTTCGAACGAGAAGCTTTGCTGTTGTATAAAATTCAGCATCCTAAAATCGCAAAGGTAATCGATTACTTTGTGGAAGAGGGAAAAGACTATTTGATTCTTGAATACGCTTATGGCTGTTCACTGAGGCAATACGTACGCGAGAAGGGACCACTCGACAGCGTTGTTGCAACCAAGTATTTCTTGCAAATGTGCTCTATCGTGGACTATCTGCACAATCAGAAACCTCAGGTGCTGCATCGCGATTTAACGCCGGATAACTTCATTTTAGGTCCAGACAATCAAATTGTGTTGATCGATTTTGGCGCTGCAAATGAATATGTCGGCACCGCCACTGGTACCGTAATAGGGAAACAAAATTACATCGCTCCCGAGCAATTACAAGGGAGAGCCACCGTTGGAAGCGATATTTACTCGCTGGGCTGCACGGTGCATTTTCTGCTTACAGCAGTAGATCCCGAACCGCTCACAATGTCTCATCCAATACTTTTCGACGAACGAATTCCAAAAGCTTTGGATGACATCGTTGCTCTCGCCACCGCGTACGATTCGGTTAAACGACCACGCGACGTTGCGACGTTGGTCGCGATGCTGCGTCAGACTGATGCCGCAAGTCCGTTCTGCGACGCCTCCGTCAGTCCGGCGAGAGCAAAATGAGAAGTGCTGGAGAACTACTGCGACTGCGTCCGGGAGGAGACATCGGCTCCCCCGACAGTGACGACGAACACGAAAAGGCAATGCGCTGGCGGCGGAAAGAATCGACCGTACTGGGATTTCTCATCTGTGTAACAGCAGCCGCTGCTCTCTGTTTTGGTGCATTCAGCGCCTTGCTCGTATGCGTTTTTATGTGTGCTTTTATGATCTCGGCTCGAATGCATGAATGGATTCCGTCGGAAAAACGAGCGAGGCTGAAGCGCTCTCGTCCAACACGAGTGATGAGCCGGGATGGCGTCAAGGATTTGGTTCTATGGCTTGCATACGATCCGCCAAATTTACTGCAAAAACCGTTGAGAGTTGTCGGTAGCGCATCTGGTATCATCCAGGGCGTCATCAGCTTCACTCTGCTTGTGTTTTTCATGCGTTACGGTTTTTTTGCCCTGCTTGCACTGTTCGTTGGTGGCTTGGTCACGGGCTATTACGTGAACATTGCCATGTCGCGTAAAGAGCGTATTAGTCGTGCGCATCTGTTGCTCACAAATGAAGGTCTCGGCTTCGATTTCGCGGAAGTCGGCATCTCAGATGTCGCACCTGCAGTTGAGTGGGACAAATTCGAATCGGTCACATTTGCTCGGGCCCGCCGCCTTTTCACGTGCAATACCGAACTGCAATTCAGACTGTCCATGGATGATTATCCTCAAGAATGTGAAACGATCCTGGCAAATTTCCCCGGCAATTATTTTGTGGAAAATATTGGTACTCAACGTAAAGTGGTTGTGATGCTGCGTTCCGATGGTTTTGCTTCCGCCATTCATCGCCGCGAATTGATCTCATTTATCACAGGAAAAATTCCTGCGGACAAAATTTTTGGTAGGCATGAAACCACTAGTAGTGGCATGCCAGATTCCTCTTATACGCAGTTGTGGCTTGATTCTTTGAGTCATGAGCGCATCCGCAAAGGTGATTTAGAGCCAGGCGCTATTCTTCGTGATGGACGGTACAGAATCGAAA
Organism: Drouetiella sp.; assembly: GCA_036702965.1. GTDB lineage: Bacteria > Cyanobacteriota > Vampirovibrionia > Obscuribacterales > Obscuribacteraceae > PALSA-1081. The sequence continues at coordinate 516,365 of DATNPZ010000010.1, read as the reverse complement.
AACAGATTGGTTACGGAGGTCAGGGAATCGCATATCTAGCTGTTGACGCGCATACTTCTGTTCCTGTTGTGCTTAAAGAATTCGTTCTTCCTCAGACCATTTCAGTTGAATCTCAATCTCGAGCGCTCTCGCACGTGTCTGCCGAGGCTACCTTGTTGCAGTCTCTTGCACATCCTCAGATTATTACTTTCATGGAGTCCTTCATTGAGGACCGACGTGTTTACCTTGCGACTGAGTTTGTAGATGGACCCAACCTTCGCCAATATGTACAGTCGAACGGCGCTGTCTCTGAGTCACAAGCGTTGGATCTGTTTGTACAAATGGCTCAAATCCTTGACTATCTCCACAGTTTGGATGAGCCTGTAATTCACCGCGATTTTACGCCGGATAATCTGGTGTACATGTCATCAGGTAAAGTAAAGTTGCTCGATTTCAACGTCGCTCAAAAAGCCGGTTTTGACAGCGGACGCAGTGTTGTGGGTAAACATGGATTCATTCCACCCGAGCAGTTCAAAGGGAAGCCGACTACACAGAGTGATCTGTACGCGCTAGGCGCTACAATGTTTTTCCTGTTGACCGGAGTCGACCCGCTGCCCATCTCCACTTCACATCCGCGCGTTATAGCGCCCCATGTGAGTTCTGAAATGGATGCGATAGTTGCAAAAGCAACTGATACGTCGTTGGAGACGAGATATGCGAATGCAAGCGACATCCTGTCAGATCTAAAGACTTTTAGTTCAGCCGGCAACCTCGTAAATAGTTGAAAGCTCGTGAGAGTTCTAATGCCAAAAGACGTCGTCATTATTTTCCCGGAGAAGCAAGCGCTGGGAAGCCTTTACACAGCCGAACGCAACTTTCCGCATCAACGAAAATGGGTTGGTGAGGCGCGCAGTCGAGTTGTTATTCAAGTTCCTGATGACCGTATGTTGGGCATCGCGCTAAGCTCAATGGGGTGGGAAGGTCTTGCTTCCTTGCCTGCAGCGGAAAGTGAACTGCTCGAGTCCCTGGATGCCTCTACATCTCAATTTTCAGAACGCGTCGTTTCTGCTTATAGCGCAGTTAAAAGTGTCATTGAAATTCGGCTTGATTATCTCAAAGTTTCCGATGCCGAAATTCGTTTACTGCATAAATTCGAGAATCTAAAAACTCTTTGGCTGACTGGAACGGAAATAAGTGACAGCAGTTTGAAAGAGCTTTCGGATTTTAAGCATATTCACAATATCGTTTTGAAAAGCACTGCGGTAACTGACCAGGGGCTCGCTAATTTGCGTCAGCTAGACAGTCTTGAAGGACTCAATCTGCCATCGCAAATCACGGACAACGGGCTCGACTATTTGAAGAATTTCCCTTCACTTAAACGCCTTGATTTGTCATTTACGAAGATTAGCAATGATGGTATCAAACGCCTTGCTGACCTGGAAAACTTGTCCGAATTGTATTTAAATGATACCGGCATTGGTGACGATGGATTGACTGCAGTTCAACAACTAAAGGCGCTAAAATCCATATTCTTGAGTGGTACTAAAGTCTCTGACTCAGGGCTAAAACATTTGGAACCCTGTGAAAATCTAGAGCATCTTGAACTCCGCGACACAAAAGCAACCGAGATAGGAGTCGCTCGACTGCGGTCAAAGCTAACGAACTGCGCTATTTTTGGACCTTGATTTCAACTCGATAATTGAAAGTCGAGCGTTTGAGACTTTTTCAACTTGACTGGAATTGAGATCAAAAAATTAGCGTTGCCACCGTCGATAACAGCAGACTCTTTGCTGCGAGAGCAGAAGATTGACGTTACTTTGCGAGAGCAGTAGATGGCGTTACTCTGCGAGAGCAGTAGATTGATGATATTTGCTCAGAGGGCGGCAGATTGTTTACTGCTTTCGGATGACTTCGTTTGGTATTGCGGAGCCCTTCTCCAAAGCGGTTGGCGCTTTTATTCCGATCAATCGCTCTCTGAGTTCAGCAATTTCGGTGGCACTGTCAAAGCCGGTAAACTTCAAGTCTGCTGCGGTCAATGTTTGACCTTTCAGAATATCTCTTGTCGCCACCACACATGGTGCATTCGGATTCTTTGCAGGCGACTTCTCTTGCCGCTTGCTAAACATCGAATCAGTAGCAGTATCCGGCGAACCTTGAGACGATTCTGGCGGTGCGGTTTTAGGCGAGGGGGATTTTGTTTCGCTCTGAGCTTTCGATGCTGAGGCGTTCGCTACTGCTGCTCTCTTCAGACTCTCAGCTTCCTTCATTTTGCGAGATTCTGATATTAGAATTCCGCCAAATAGAACTGAAAGCCCAACGGCATTGCCTATACAAAATGCTGCGACTTTATCCATTTCACTCTAAAGACAAAAGTGCCAACCCAATTAAAGGTTAGCACGCTGTTTATGTCGTATGTATACGGCTTGCAGCCCATTATCCAAAAGCTGATTGATAGTTCGCCGAGCGAATTGAATCTTTCGCTAAAAGCGACAGATTCATTCTAATGCGGACTGATTACTCGCCAACCGTGTCTTTTTTCTTGAGCCAATCGGTAAAGCGAGCCCACCAGGGACGTGCTTTGCCCTCTCCTTCTCCGCGCATCTTTGTCAATTTCATGCGCTCGATTTCGAGCTTTACTTTGGCGAATTCGGCTTTGAATTCTTCTGAAGTAATTGCTACAGCCGCTGCGCGCTCTGATTGTGATTTGTAGTCAGGCAGCAGTTTGATTTCGCTCTGCAGTTGGGCGAGTCGGGCTCGATCATCAACTCTGTCGGTCAAGAGCCGGATAATGGTTCCTTGAGCTTCGACCAACAAAGTCCGCAATTCGTTGATTTCAGCAGTTTTGTCTTCGATGGTTACGGCATCTTTGATCTCAATTTTCGGAGGTGCAAAGGAAAGTGGATTATTGCCAAAATCAGCATCATCGCTGTTTTTGACCATTTCGACAAACCCTTCCATGATCTGAATGAGCTCAGCTCTGGAAACTTTCGGTTTGCTTTGTTCCTCTTCCGGCAGTTTGGCCGGTAACTCTTTGCCTGATTCGCTTAGATCTTGAGGCTGCACACTTACCTGAGCGCCTATTTCTGAAGCTTGCGCATCTATCACTTCAACACTGCTTTCTACTGTTTTAGTTTCATCGATGACGATTTCGGTTTTTCGATCTTCTGCGAAAAGGTGTGTCAACGCATCCATCATCGCAGCTTCTGTGAGGTCTGCTGTCGCCATTTGAACTCCTTACCGTTCCCCCCGCAATCATTATCCAGACTCAGTGCATGCTTGTCTAGCATTCTTTTGGTGCTATATGTGGTGCATATTCCTGATTGGATTGGATAGAGTAGCTCCGATAGTAGGCAAACAGCTGAGTTTCCGCAAATCGCCGTATTAGTCTAAGTTTTGGTTAATTGTCAAGAATTGATTATTCTCCTCTAAGAATTATCCAATCTGTTTCGAACTGACAATTCAAACTTGGATTGAAAGAAGAGTGATACCGCGCATGGTGTCGCTATTGCTCGACAGAAGCTTGAACGGTCAATCGATAGCTATCGGTTAGTCCCTAACAAGCCCGCCATTACACTCGATTGATAAGAGGATCTCTCCGCCCTAAACCAATCAGGGAATCTCCTCCTGTGCAGCCTAAATCCGACACATGCAATTGCGGAGCAACCAACCGATATCGGTTCGTGCTAATCGGGCTAGAATCGTCAATCGACCGCCTCACAAGCGCCTTCGGGCTTATGCAAATTAAAGCCATGAACCGATATCGGTTCGTCAAAACTCCTATCCTAATAGCACCTGCCCGCTTCAATCTGTCCACCAGTCCTCGTTCTGAGATTGATGAATCGGTTGAAAACTGCATTCCACAAAAAACTGCGTACCGATATCGGTACATGGGTGCCAATGTACCCTTTCAGTCAGGACTCATTTTGTGAGCTTTTCCAGCTCTTTCTGCAATCTTGAGGCATCTTCAGGCGACGCCTTAATTGCTTTCTCCAGGTCGGCTTTCGCTTTGTTGATTTGACCTAGTCCTACTTCGATCTCCGCTCGTTCTTCGTAGCCTAACGGGTCTTCTAGTGAGCGTTTGATCATTGCATCGTAGTCTGAGAGGGCCTGCTGCATTTTGCCTTGCTTTTTGAATACTCTCGCTCTCGCCAGATAGAAATCTCCAACGTCCGGGTGCATTTTGATCAATACACTGTACGCCCGTTCGCTTCTGGAGTATTGCGCGGTGTTCTCGCATATCTGCGCGATCGCAAGCCATGCGTGCTCTTCTCCGTCATTGAGTTGCACAACCTTTTCGTAATCAGCTAGTGCTTCGGAATTTTTATTGAGCGCAACTTCTGCATCCGCGCGTTTTAAATAGCCGGACGTTCGATTTGGAAAAAGCTGAATGTAGCGAGCGCAATCTTTTAAGGCGCGGTCCTTTTGCTGCATTGCTAAACATAAGTCAGCATGCAACAGGTAACATTCCTCCAATCTGGATTTGTCCCAATTGCCTGATTCGCCTTTGTGCTTTTCGAAAATTACGATGCACGATTCGCAGTCGTTTAAAGCCTCCGCCTCTTTGTTCAGCGCAGTATTGCAGCGCGCTCGTTGATACAGTAGATAAGCTTGGTGGATTGGCTCTGGCTTTTGCGCCAGAGCGCGCTTGATGTCGTCCAGGGCCTCGTTGTATGACGACATCGCGATTAGGGAAGTCGCACGTTTTTCCAGTAAGGTCGAGTCGTTCGGCGCAGCAAAAAGTTTATTCGAAAGCATTTTCAAGTTAGTAATCTGTTCTTGCTCGCTCAAAAATATGCCACCACCAGTAGAGACATTTTTCTTCGCGGCTTCCTTTGCATCCGCAAAATCGCGTTGTGCTGCTCGTCTATTTCCCAGCTTCACGTAAGCTTTCGCTCTGTCACTGAGCACATCCGCATCGTAGGGGCGCAGTTTGAGCAGACAAGTCGCATCGATGACACCGTTCTGATACTGTTTTTGCATCATGTGACAATACATACGATTTCTCAAGGCGATGTAGTCGGTAGAATCGAGTTCTAGTGCCTTATTACACAGCGCCAGAGCTTCCTTGAAGCGACCGTCCCGCGCATAAGCTGATCCAAGTTGTGCATATGCTGGTTCGAATTCTGGGTGAGAGTCGATGATTTTTCGAAACATCAAAGTGGATTTATCTCTGTTGTCTCGAGAGACTTTTGCTTGAACCGCATTTAGGAATTGATTGCGGGTGTCGACCGAGCATTTTTTCAACCACTTACTGTATCGTGTTTGAATTGCGTCCACCATTCTTGTACGGCGCTGCTCGGTCTGTTGCCCAGCGTCCATGATAGAAGAGACATCGGCGGCTTTTCGTAGCTCTTCTGCGTGAACGATTCCGCCAGCTCGGTCGATTCCACCGAGTACTAGAGACGTCAAAACTAACGCATTGATAGTGTGCGGGATTCTGCTCATGCAAAACAATTAGTGTCGTTTCGCTTTAGTCTTTGGTTTGGCTTCTGTCGCAGCTTTAGTTGCGGCAATTTTGCCCGAATCCAACTCGAAGAATTTTTCCAACACAGCTTTCGCAATAGGCGCGCAAGTTGTGCCGCCGTGACCTCCGTGCTCGACGAAAGCGGCTATCGCAATCCTGGGCTTGTCGGCGGGCGCATAGCAAGCAAACCAGGCGTGGGTTTTACTTCCCACTGGAGGAGCCTCTGCAGATCCGGTTTTACCGGCAACTTCGATGCCACCAAGTTTAGTGGCGCCACCAGTTCCGCTCGAAACAACGGCTTTCAACCCCGCAGCCACGACATCCATGTATTCCTTGTGTGTTTTTACTTTTTCTGGTCGTGGAGGTGGAATCTGTCTGTCCCCAATCTTGATAGCAAAGTGCAAGTTGGGCACTTGCCCGCGCATTCCCAATCCCGCGAACATCCGGGCTGCTTGTGTTGGCGTTACTTGAACGTATGTCTGTCCGATCGACATGTGGAGCGTATTTCCTGGATACCATTTTTCATGGTACACACGCTCTTTCCAAGCCGAGTCCGGCACGAGTCCCAATCCCTCATGTCGCAGCTCGACTCCGGTCGGACGTCCTGCTCCGAATTTGACACCCCACTCTTTGATTTGTTCCGGCTTCATTTTTAGACCCATCTGGTAAAACGCCGAATCTCGAGACCATGCAAGGCATTTAACCAGATCGAACAATCCTGTGGACCGAGTCCAATCTCCAAAAAAGAAGCCACCGAGGCTGATACCACCAGATACATGGATTTTAGTGTCTGGATTGACTACTTTATTTTCGAGCGCCGCTAAGAGCGTAATCGCTTTCCAAATCGAACCGGGCGGAAACCCTGACAGGGCACGGTTGAACAACGGATGGTCAGGCGCATTGATGCGCTTCCAGACCGCGGGAGTAATCTTGCGAGTGAAGACGTTAGGGTCGAAACTTGGACGTGACACCATCGCCAATACTTCACCAGTTTGTGGATCGATTGCGACGACGGCACCGGATCTATCTCCAAGCGCCTGGTAGGCTGTTCTTTGCAGATCCAGATCAAGCGAAGTAACTATTGAACGTCCGGGGACAGGTTCTTTCGTTATTACGGGCTTGGAAGTTTCAGCCGAAAGCGACTGACCCATGGCATTTACTCGTACCCGTTGTTCGCCATCCACACCGCGCAGTTGGACGTCGTACAAGCGCTCGATTCCGTCTTGACCGACGATGTCTCCCATGTGCCGTTCAGGGCGCAGTGCCAGCTGTGCTTGGGTGATCTGACCGCAGTACCCCAATACATGCGCAACCAATTCGCCCTGCGTATAGTTTCTGCTGATGTCTGGCAGAATATCGATACCAGGCAAAAACAGTTTCTGATCGTAGAATCGGCTCACAGTGTCCACATCCAGGTCTCGTTCAATAACGACTGGCGTGGGTGAATGAGAGGATTTTGCTTTCAAAATTACATTTAAAACTTTAGGGAGCGGTTCGTCGAGCACCTTCGATAGTCTGAAGGCGACATCTTTCGGGTTTTCTAACTGCATCGGAATTGCAATCATCGAAAGGGATTGCTTGTTAGTCGCAAGCAAGTTTCCATGCCTGTCGTAGATGGTTCCGCGCGGCGCTCGTAAAAAAGTTACGCGCGTAGAATTATCTAACGCCTGATTCTTGTAGTAATTATTTTGCAGTATCTGCAGCCACAATAAACGCGCGATGAGAGTGGCTACTGCTGCGATAATCACAACAGAGAGCACAACCATTTTTAAAATGGGATTGTAATTGTGACTGCCCAAAACATTCTGTGTCATGTCTGCGCTGTCTCATGCTCGTGTGAAAACTTGTACCACTCTCTCATCGGGAAAAACAGAAAGGGCGCCATCAGGCTGTTTAGCACAGCTTCCGGAAAGACAATGTATGTCAGATGCGCCAGCACATCTGGTCGACCCATAGCCTGAAGTTGAATGGCTGTTATAGTTTCGGCAAAAATCGTTGCCGCAAAAACAATTGGAATACAAAAGAATGTAGCTTGATTGAAATTGCGCAGCGTGAAATATCCAGCAATCCAGCCAATGAGTGGATAAGCGATTGGATAGGCCGGTATGACCGACGCGTACAAAGATCCGAAAAACGCTCCAACGAGAGCGCCGCTCAGAGAGCCGGACAACGCTTGTCTCGCCATGATTTGCCCTAACGTGCTTATTTTCAATTCGTCCGGTCTGGGCGCTTGCAGAGGCGACCCGAAGACAACTCCCCAGACGATTGTGAAGGTCAGTGGCAGACTGGCCAACACGTCTTTGAAGGTGAGAGAGCTAAAGATAGTCAGTTGCAGCAACCAGGCGAAGCAGACAACCAAAGCAGTGACGCCTATTTCGCTAATTCGTTTTTGCGTCCTTATGGACATCAAAGCCATAGCAAAAGTCCCTACTCAAGCGGAGGTAACACCAGCACCTGGTTCAAATCGTAACAGTTTTCAGCCAGCTTAACTTCGATCTGCAGCGCAGCACCGTTGTTTTCACGGCGGACTGCAGATACTATGCCGACAGGATGATTCTCTGGAAAAGTCCCGCCCTTCCCTAGACACAATATTTTGTCGCCTGCATCAACGTTGGTTCCGACTGGCACGTAGTCGATTTTTGCAGGACCTGCATATGCTCCTGAAAGAATGCCTGTCAGTCCGATTCGGGAGATCACCACGCCTAACTTCTGGTCTGGATCTGTGAGCAAACGAACGACGCTTTCGCTGCTGGTTGCGCTCACGACCTGTCCCACAACGCCATCACTAGTGATGACAGCGGACCCCTTTTTGACACCATTGAGGGTGCCCTTGTCGATCACGATCTGACTGAACCAATTTTCTGATTTACGCGAAATTACTTCTGCGGCAATCGTTTTGCGATCGGACTTTTGTTTCAAATTGAGCAACGCACGCAGCTTGTTTGTGTCGCGCGATTGTTGACGCAAGCGAGTCAATTCCAACTCTTGTTTGGCTAGCTTGGCTTCGTATCCTTTGATTTTCTCTGATGATTCGATTACCTGCTGCGCCAGGTTTTTCGTTGATTCAACCTGATAAGAACCTTTCGCAACGATGGATGTGATCCAGGTTTGAATGCCCAGCACTGCACCGCTAACAGGACCTGCAACCATCCAGATCAAAACGAGAATAAACACGAATTCCGCAGTGGATTCCGTGTTTACTGGTAGTCGATTTTGACCGGGAGGAATCATTTTCCTTCACTCAGTTTTGCGCGATGCATTGGTCCAACACACGGCGCAGACTTGGTTCTGTCAACATCCGTCCCGTACCGATTGCGACACATGAAAGCGGATCATCAGCAATGAATACCGGCACCTCAGTTTCGTTTGAAATCAGCTCGTCTAGCCCCTGTAGAAGTGCTCCGCCACCGGTTAACATGATGCCGCGATTGAATATGTCCGCAGCCAATTCCGGAGGTGTTCGTTCAAGTGTTCGTCTGACAGCTTCGACGATCTGATGCAACGGCTCTCCAAGAGCATCGCGCACTTCGCCGCGGCTGATAGTGACTGTACGAGGCAAACCGTTAATCAGATTCAATCCGCGCACTTCGTACTCGTCATTTTCGACGGAGTTGTGAGCTGAACCCAGGCGGAACTTGATGTCTTCGGCTGTACGCTCGCCGATTGCGAGACTGTGTACTTTCTTCAGATATTGAATGATTGCATCGTTGAGTTCGTCACCAGCAATTCGAATGGATTCGTTTACCACGATACCGGACAAGCTGATTACGGCTACTTCAGTAGTACCGCCGCCGATGTCAACAATCATCGATCCCGTTGGTTCCGCGACGGGCAGACCTGCACCTATCGCCGCCGCCATCGGTTCTTCAGGGAGGTAAATCATTCCAGCTTTGGAGGTAACGGCAGCGTCGCGAATAGCGCGCTTCTCAACACTCGTCACTCCAGATGGAACTCCAATAGCCATCGACGGATTCATGAAACCACGATTGCCACTGACTCGTTCGATGAACTTCTTGAGCATGACTTCTGCGAATTTGAAGTCTGCGATAACACCGTCTCTGAGCGGTCTGCAAGCCGTTACACCTACCGGTGTGCGTCCTATCATCGCTTTAGCTTCTTCGCCGACAGCGAGCACTGTATTTGTCTGGTCGTCGACAGCCACAACTGACGGCTCGCGCAGCACAACGCCTTTATTGGTCAAATAAATGAGCGTATTAGCCGTGCCCAGATCGACGCCGATTTCTTGTTTAAACAAACCTTTTAGCAAAACCGCCAAGCCCCGCATGAAGTCGTCAGCAAACAATGCCGATACACGGCAAGTCTAACACAATTGCCCGTATATCGGCATTTGTGGCGCTTTTGTAAGCAAACGATCACAGTCTAAAACTGATCCAATCGGCGTACAGTCGATATATTCGCAAAATTCTTGTTAGAAATTTTTCTACTCGATCGCTCGGTAACCCAGTACTGCTGTGCGAAGCAGGGTTATCGGTCCCTCGTATTCTTGCACAACGGAAAAGCAGTGATCGTCAAACCAACGTAAAACGCCGATGATTTTCTCTCCGTTGCTAAGAAGAAACTCCAGTTTGCTCTTCTCCCGGATGAACTTTTGCAGTTCGGCAACACTGGGGCTTCGGCTTTCTTGACCGCTAACAGACACTTTTGTTTCGCCCCACGTTAGGAATTTGCATAAGCGTAGCGATGGATTTTATCCCTGTCAAACGGATGAGTCTTTTGCTTCTGAGATGAGTCTTTTTCTGTGTATGATCGACAATTTGGGGCACCGTATACGGTGCTGCTGCCTGCGATTTGTTTGTCGCTTCGACGGAGTTCAACTGAAACATCAAGGATATCCGCATATCCCACCTAGGGTAAATGCGGTGTCGGAAAGCTCGCCTTGTCCGCAAAATGTGACTACGAGCGAGGAGCCAACGCATGTTCAAGTGCAGTATCAAGACAAAACTGACTTTGCTAGCCGCCATCGCGTTGATGTCTTTCTTGAGCTACGTCTTTCTACGAGTCCACGGTTCGTCCGGACACCTGCAGGTTCATACTCTCTATGCACGCGAGCTTTATTTGCTTGTTCGGACAATAGCTAAATCCATTCAGTTACTCGGCTTACTGGTTGGTTGCACCTCGGTCTACGCAGTCGCGAAACGCTGGAAGCGAAAGGAAGCATTGATGTGCGCTCAAGTAGTGCAAGTCCTCCTCGTATGCGCTGTCGGTCTGGCAAGCCCTGACGCAGCAGCGCAGTGCCTCCCGATTTTGTTCGGTTTTACCCTCTAGTAGCGCTCAGGCACGAACCGATATCGGTTCGTGGGTATTGCCGCAGAGCAGGCACTAGTGGGGCAATCCATCCAGTATCATTGCCGCCTCTTTTGTTCGACCCATCAACTTGAGCATGTTTGCGTAGCTTTTTGCGGCGACCACTGTATCGGGGTGCTGTGGTCCCAGGTTCGTCTTCCTGAGATCCAACGCTCGCTTGTAATAGTGTTCTGCTTCCGCATACGACTTCTTCTTTTCATATAAGAAGCCGAGATTGATCAAATCATCTCCAACAGAGGGGTGGTCTATGCCGAACGAACTCTGATGCACTGCTAGAGCTTTTTTCAACCAGGTTTCGGCAGAATCAAAATTCCCTCGAACGACGTTGATCTTTGCTAGATTAGCCTTGATAGCTACGGTCGTTGGATGGTCGACACCGAGCATTTTAAAATCCACAGCGTACGCTCTGTTGAAATATTTTTCCGCCTCGTCGTATTTCTTCTCGTGATAATACAAGTTGCCGATGTTTCCCAAAGTGGTGGCAACATCCGTATTGTTTTCACCGAATAATTTTTCGCGTGTTTCAAGACATCGCATGTAGAGCGCTTCTGCTTCAGCGAAACGCCCTTCTCGATCGTACAGTGCTGCTAAATTGTTGTTTGTTGAGGCAATACTCGGATCGTCTTTGCCTAAAGTCTTTTCCTTAATTGCTAGCGACTTCTGATAGAGCCGCTCGGCTTCTGAATAGTTTGCTTCCAACGCATAGAGAACCGCCATATTCCCCAGTGTTTTAGCCACGTTTATGTTGTCTGGTCCGAGAATTTTTTCCTTGATCGCGAGCGCCTTTTTGTAAGACTTTTCGGCATCTGGATACTTTCCTTGAAGCCTTTGCAGTTCGGCAATATTATTCAATGTCGCCGCTAAATTCAGATCTTCTTTGTTCGATTTCTTCGCTTCGATCAAAGCCAACTCGAACATCATCGAGGCGCGTTTGAAATCCGCGTCTTGCAACGCTTTTCGCCCTGCCATGTTGTAGCGTGACCAGAGCGACTGCTCCGGCTCATCTTCAGAGCCTGCGAAAAGAAGCGACTTGCGAGTCGCAGCCGCGTAACCTCGTGTCGTCGACGGATGGTCGTCTGCCGTTGCGGGCACACCGCCATCAAATAATCCAAAGATAACCGGAATTGCGACTGCGGCGCTAGTCAGTGCCGTCGCCAGTGAGAGCCGCTGGATCCAGGGCGTCCAACTTTTTCTTTCCATCGGGTTGGATTGTTTTGGAACTATTGACAGTATATTGTCTTCCCTTCCAATTAACTTTCGAACCGCTAAGTACAAGGTACGCTGCATGTAGCTGCAGGACTGATACGGATAAACAGCCGAAGGGTAACCAGAAGAAGTGCCACCAGTTTGTGCCAGCTCTGTGTTCCGCGGTCAATCTGTACCATACCACCAGAACGATCAATTGCGCTGCTGTCAGGGCTGTGAGTGGCGTCAGAAAAGGATTTGGATCGGCTTGAAGCCACATGTTCGCAACAGCAAATGCTTCGATGAATGGTGCGATCAATACGACGTTCAGCAAAGCGATGATTGCTAACAAATTGAAAACATGGCTATCGATCAATGAGTAGAGATTTTTGGTCCACCCCTGCCACATGCTCGAGAGGTCCGTGTACATGCGAACGCTGTACATAGTCTTCCCGTCAGCGACGAGGATCTTGTAGCCCTTCTCTTTGAATACTCGCGCGATTGCGTGGTCTTCGACGATCTCATCTCGCACGCTCTGGTGTCCACCGAGCGCGTCATAAGAGCTGGTTCTACAGATGATGTATTGACCATAAGCGTAAGCGCGTTTCGCTTTTGGATTGTTGACGCTGTGGAACGGGTCACCGAGTACAAAGGAGCTGAGCAATGTCGGCATGACAAGCTTCTCCCAGAAGCTGCCTAACTCTTGCATCGGTACGAAAGAAACCAGGTCGGTTTTGTTTGATATCGAATACGCCACCGCATCTTTTATCGAAGACTTTTCGTGATACGTATCGGCATCAGTGAAGATGTACCAATCACCTGATGCATAGCCAACAGCATGCGCAAGCGCATTACACTTGCCGATCCATCCCGATGGGGCATCTTTGCCCTGCACGTATTTGACGCGACTATCGCGTTTTGCATACCCTTCGATTATTTCTCCGGTTCTGTCGGTGGAGCGGTCATCGATGACAATCACTTCAAAATTTGGATAGTTCTGTGCCAGCACCGAATCCAGGCAGCGCTCGATCTTGGTCTCTTCGTTGCGAGCTGGGATCAAAACACTGACGAACGGCAAATTGGCATCTGGAATTTTGCAACGTTCAACGCCACGCAGAAACACGTAGAATGCGGCTGTCAGCGAGAACATGAACAGGATGATGACTGCGTTTATGAAAACAAAAGAGAAAAAAATCATCCGGCGTTACCGTAGTCGTAGAACCCTTTACCTGTTTTGCGGCCAAGGTGGCCTGCTGATACCAATTGTTTGAGCAGTGGGCATGGACGATATTTCGGATCGCCAAAACCTTCAAGAAGAGTTTCCATAATGTGTAAGCAGATGTCCAAGCCGATGAAATCAGCGAGAGCAAGTGGGCCCATCGGATGGTTGTATCCGAGTGTCATACCGGTATCGATTTCTTGCGGTGTTGAAAGCCCTTCCATCAGCGCAAATGCGGCTTCGTTGACGAGCACCAGACCCAATCTTGTGGTGATGAATCCAGGCATGTCTTTTGCCGTGATGATTGTTTTTCCGAGTTCGTTACCGAAACTGCGTACTCGTTCAGTTGTTTCGGCAGTTGTGTCGATGCCCGGAATGATTTCCAGCAATTTCATGATGTGCGCTGGTGAGAAGAAGTGCATACCGATGAATTTGTCCGAACGCTTAGTTGCAGCAGCAAGACTCGTAATCGGCAAAGAAGATGTGTTTGAAGCGAAAATAGTTTCAGGTTTGCAGATCGAGTCGAGCTTTCCAAATAAGTCTCGTTTTGCTTGAAGGTCTTCTGCGATCGCTTCGATGATGAGATCCGCCGAAGCAGCCGACTGCAAATCAGTGGAGGTCTTAATTCTGCTTTTGTTTTCTGCAAGAGCCTCGGCTGTGATGAAACCTTTATCGACGGAGCTCTTGCCGAACTTCTCGACAGCAGCATCAGCTCGTTTGAGTGAGTCTTGCGATATGTCGAATAAAGTGACAGTCGCTTTAGTTTTGGTGGCAATCAGAAATGCGATGGCCGAGCCCATGAAGCCACTTCCAGCCATGAATACGTTTGAAAAGGTTGCCTGCGCCATGTTTAATCTCTTGCCAACTCGCGGATGCTTGGGATGTACGCAAGTATCCTAGCATCCCCTGTTTTCTCGGACGCCAAGCCGCAACAGTATCGTAACTGTCTGCCAGACCCGTCCTACGCTCGAATGGCTTGCCATGAGGCATTTCTCAATAGTTTCATAAGGATTTCTAATTCCCTTTTTATGGTCAATTTTTGGTAGCTTTGCTGATGCTCATAAGCACTGTAAGTAACAAACCTTCCACATTCATAAGAGTTAGCCATGTTCAAGAAAATTCTGATTGCTAATCGCGGTGAAATCGCCGTTCGCGTTATTGCTGCCTGTAGAGAACTCGGCGTACAAACCGTTGCGATTTTCTCGGAGCCCGACCGCGAATCGAGACACGTTCAATTGGCTGATGAACAGTGGCGTCTTGAAGGACAGCCGGCGCGTGTCTACTTGGACTTTCAGCAAATTCTGGATATCTCTAAGAAAGCGCAAGTTGATGCTATTCATCCCGGTTATGGATTTCTTTCAGAAAATGCTGATTTCGCTCAAGCTTGCCTTGATGCTGGCATAAAGTTCATCGGACCGACTCCTGAAGTGATCCGCAGTATGGGCTCGAAAGTCGAAGCGCGTCGAGCGATGGAGGCTGCTGGAGTTCCCGTTGTACCGGGAACGACTGACCCAGTAACAGATCCTGCTGTCGTAAAATCGCTTGCCACCAAATATGGTTATCCCGTAGCGATCAAGGCTTCCGCAGGTGGTGGTGGTCGTGGTTTGAAAGTCGTACGTAGTGATGCTGAAGTGGATAACGCGCTCGCTGCGGCTCAACGGGAAGGCTTGAGCTATTTCGGAAGCAACGAAGTGTATGTTGAGAAATATTTGGATGCCCCTCGCCACATCGAGGTGCAAGTTCTCGGCGACGAGCATGGTAACGTGATCCACCTGGGTGAACGAGATTGTTCTAGTCAGCGTCGACACCAGAAATTGCTTGAAGAATCTCCTGCGGTCAAGTTAGGCTCCGATGTTCGTAAACGATTGCTGGAAGCCGCAGTGCGCGGTGCTGCGTCGCTCAAGTACAGCTCGGCAGGCACGCTAGAGTTTCTGGTCAGTGGAGATGAGTTCTACTTCCTCGAGGTGAACACTCGAGTACAGGTCGAGCACCCTATCACTGAACTCGTAACTGGCATCGACATTGTCAAAGAACAGATTCTTGTAGCCGATGGTAACAAGCTGTCAATCGAGCAAAAGGATGTTGAATTCCGTGGTCACGCAATTGAATTCCGCATCAACGCTGAAGATGCATCCAAAAACTTCATGCCGAGCCCTGGCACCGTGCATACGTACGCGGAACCACGCTTGCCCTGGACTCGCGTTGATTCGGCTTGCTATCAGGGATATCAGATCCTTCCGTTCTATGATTCCTTGCTTGCGAAATTGGTTGTCTGGGGAAGAACCAGAGAAGAAGCCATTGTGCGCGGAAAAATAGCGCTGAGCAGTTATGAAATCAAAGGTGTAGCGACGACGATCCCGTTCCATCTGGCGATTCTGGACGATTCCAAATTCCGTGCAGGTGAGATGACGACAAAGTATGTCGAAGCTGAGTTGGTAAAAACTTTTATCGCTAAGCAGCAAGAGCTGACCGCTGCAACAAGTGCGGAAAAAAAAACTCCTGAACCTGTAGGTGCCGCAGCAGGCGTCGCTTCTGGACCGAGGCACACTCGAAATTTCGAAGTTGAAGTTAATCAGCGCGTATACAAAGTCGCTGTCACCGATACATCGGCAACTCCGATGGTGGCACTGAAGGCTGCTCCTGCGCCTGAGACGAAGCGTTCGATTTCTGCCCGACCCGCTGCAAAAACGGCATCCGGTACGGGCTCTGGCGAAGTTCGAACATCTATGAACGGATTAGTGAAGGAAGTGCTTGTAAAAGAGGGCGATGCTGTGTCGGCTGGACAGAAGATTGCTATTTTCGAAGCCATGAAAATGGAACAGGAAATTGTAGCTGCCACCGCCGGTAAGGTCACAAAGGTGGCCGTTAAAAGCGGGGATGTCGTAGAAGCATCAGCGCTGCTGTTCATGATATCTGCAGAATAGAAAGGTCTGATTTTGAGAATAGGAACGGGATACGACGTGCACAAGTTTGTGCCGGAGCGCAAGCTGATCATCGGCGGTGTTCAGATCGACTATCATTTGGGAATGGAGGGGCACTCCGACGGAGATCCGCTCACCCACGCGATTATCGATGCTCTTCTGGGCGCTGCAGCTTTAGGCGATATAGGATTACATTTTCCACCGGGTGACCCGCAATTCAAAGGCGCCGACAGCCTTGCTTTGCTACAGCATGTGCATGAACTGCTTACCGCCCGCGGATATAAAATCGTCAATATCGATTCGACAATCATCTGTCAGTCTCCCAAGATGTCGCCTTACTTCAACAAGATGCGCGAAACACTAGCCTCTCGACTTTTGTTGGACGTAGATGCTATCAGTGTGAAGGCAACAACAACCGAAAAGTTGGGATACCTGGGGCGGGGCGAAGCCATAGCTGCGGAGGCTGTAGCCCTGATCCAACGCGCATAACCCGGACTATCCCGGGAGGAACGAACCGATATCGGTTCGTGCTTCCACTTGTAGCTGCGTACCGATATCGGTACGTAGTTTTGTCGGGGGCGTGGCGCAGGCACCGGCACCGGCTCTCGTGAGCCGACATCGGTTCGTGCTTCCACTTGTAATTGCGAACCGTTATCGGTACGTAAGTTTTTGCCGTGGCTTGACACGGCACTGGCTGATCACGAACCGATATCGGTTCGTAGGGATTGGGACAACAACCTATGAACCGATATCGGTTCGTAGGGAAAGCGGTTAGCCTACCTCAGGGGGTTTTGAACCTCGATTGTCCGGCGGCATGAGTCCATCCAGAAATTCTTTGACAGTCCCTAGAACCTGTTCGACAGAGTTGACGCTTTTGGTCATGTGCGCGGTCAATCCCAATTTCAAAATTTGCTTTTGATCTTTGCTCAAGTCTGACGCAGTGTACACGATCAATGGTTTATCACCATTTGGTTCTTTGCTCAAAATTTCGACAACTGCAAATCCATCTGGCGGAGGTATCGACAGATCCAGGATCACAAGGTCGGGATTCTGATCTCTGAAAGCTTTGATTGCCTCTGCTCCATCTTTAGCCTCGAGACATGTGATACCGAGGGCGGTTAACTGTTGCGACAGGATCTCTCGAGCCGCTAAATCATCTTCGACAAGTAAAACTCGCGCTGGTCCTACTTTCTGTCGGGCCTGGTCGAGAGCTTCGTGGAGCGCATCCTCATCAAAGGGCTTCTCGATCCAATCGATTAACGTTGGATGTCCGCACTGCACCGTGCCATCTTCGTCTCGCCCGGTGACGATAACAACTGGAATGTTTCTACGCTGTTCATCGTTGTTCAGTTCTTTCAAGAAGTCCAATCCATCGCCATCAGGGAGGCTCAAGTCCAAGAGGATTACTAAAGGATTGGTTTTGTTCAGAAGTGTGTGCGCTTGCTTCAAATTACAAGCTCTTACTACTTCAAAGCCATCTAGCTTGAGATGTTCTTCTATCACTTGTGCGATGCTGTCGTCGTCCTCAATCAAGAGAGCGGGATGTATGTGGCTCGGGGGAACATCATCGATCCAGCCTGAGTCCAGCCTTGGTGGCACATATGATGCGGGCAGCTCGAACCAAAATGTCGAACCTTTTCCGATTTCGCTGTCGACACCTATTTTTCCGCCATGCTCTTCAACGATGGCTTTTGTAATTGCAAGACCAAGCCCCGTCCCACCTTTCTGCCGGCTATCGGATTGATCGAGTTGTTGAAAGCGTGCAAAAAGTTTGTGTGCTTGTTCCGGCGGAATTCCAGGACCATTATCGACAACAGAGAATCTAAAACTATTGCCACCGCCTGGCTCGAGCGCAACAACAACTTTTCCACCAGTTGGAGAGAATTTGAGTGCGTTGGATACTAAATTGGTAAGGACTTGCGTAATGCGATCTTCATCGCAGGAGATAGACCCTTCGGTGTCGATTTGCGAAGCCAGGCTGATGTTCAAAGTGTCAGCCATACCTTTTATGTTTTCCAGGGTGCGTTCTACTAACTTCGCTGTGTCAACGTTCGTTCGCTTCAACTCGACCATGCCAGCTTCGATTTTTTGAAGGTCGAGAATGTCGTTGATTAGTCGAATTAATCGGTCGGATTCTGCTCGCGCTATTTTGACCATCTTCAGTGTTTTTTCCGGGACCGCGCCTGTCAATCCACCTTCGATGAGCCCCAGGGACCCACGAATTGAAGTCAGTGGTGTTCTCAGTTCATGAGAGACCGTGGAGTAGAATTCACTGACGCGGCGTTCTGCTTCTTTTGTCTCGGTGATGTTGCGGAGCTCTGGAATCAGCAACGTCACCCGTTTTGCAGAATCGAAAATTGGCTTGATAGATACGTCGAAATCAAAAAGTTCACCGGATTTCGATGGATTTCTCGTTTCGAATCGAACAAATTCTCCGAGCGCAGCGCGCTGACAATTCTGCTGCACCACCTGGCGCAACTGATCATCATGCGCCCACCAAGGAGCTTCCCAGAATGGCTTATCAACAACATCCTTGAGATCGCACCCAACGAAGTCTAGCGATGACTGGTTCGCATCGATTACGATTCCATCTGATTTGAGCAATCCAATGAAGCTGAATGTCTGATCGAACACCGCTCTGAATTTGACTTCAGCTTCTCTTTTCTCGGTTACGTCTCTTCCTTCTGGAATGAGAAAAGCCACTTCGCCATTCTTACCGAATACGGGCTTCAGAGAAAAGTCGACATGCGCGAGCTCTCCGTCTGGCGCTGGATGCGTCACCTCGAACCGACTGAACTTTCCAGCGGCACCACGCTTGATGGCATCTCTAACGAGTTGCTGCTGCTCAACCGAGTGTTCCCACCACGGTGCCGTCCAGAATTTTTTATCGGCAACATCAGCGAGGGTTATATTAGCGAATTGAAGCGCCGTTTGGTTTATATCAATGATGGTTCCATCCGTATCTAGGAATCCGATGAAGCCAAAAGTTGAGTCGAAGAGCGCTCGAAAGCGCATGGCTAGTTCTTGACGTTCGATTAATCGACCGATTTCTCGTCCGACCGCTTCGAATGTCTCTTTTGTCTGAGCGTCGAGCGTGCGTGGATTGTCTGCATAAAACTCAATCACGCCCAAAAATCTACTGCCGTTCAAAATTGGAAGTGCGAATGCCGACCGCAAACCACA
The DNA here is from genome assembly GCA_036702965.1 of Drouetiella sp. GTDB lineage: Bacteria > Cyanobacteriota > Vampirovibrionia > Obscuribacterales > Obscuribacteraceae > PALSA-1081. The sequence continues at coordinate 497,089 of DATNPZ010000010.1, read as the reverse complement.
CTCAGTCGCTTGCGGAAGTCGCCTGAAGTGTTGATCTTTGGCTAACTCAGTGATGGTTGCGGTTTGAGCAGTAGCCCAAACTTTTCCGGGTAGTCCCTCTCCGATGTCAAAACTCTTTTCGGATGTTGTCTTGACGAAACTGGACTCTGAAAGGCGCGGAACGTGCCAGAGATCGAGCAGGTGAAGTTTGTTATCTTTCTCGTCCAACAACCAGGTAGCAGCTACGGACCAAGTCCCGTGCTCTCCTATCGCCTGTTCGATTTTGTTTATTACTTGAGAAATGTCCTGCGATTCGTTCAGCATCTTGCTGATCTTGTGTTGCAATTCGAGGCTTTTCTCCGCCCTCTCTCTACCGGCGGAGTAAAGCCAGATAATTACCAGCAGCGAGATAATGAACATGCCATTCACAAAAGTGATGTACCGTTGCGTGTTAGCCGTGTTCGTGTTGAGCGTGTTCAAACGCTTGTTCAGGAGTGTTCTTTCGACCGATGCCATCTGTTCGGCAATTTTTTCTACAGTGCTTTGCCCGTCACCATCGATGGTGTCAGCAGTGATCAATGCTGTAGCCGCTTGCGCGCCCTTCGTGCGGCGTATAGTTACACTGTCGTCGATAGCTTTGAGAAGCTTTTCGACACTCTTTCTGAAGTCGTCAACTTTCGCCATCTGCGGTGGGTTGTCGCTTACGAGCTGACGCAGAGCCGCAATCTGAGTGCGGATCTTGCTTGCAGCTCTAATCGTTGCTTGAGCAGACTTCTCGTCTCCAAGCAATATATACGTTCTTTGATTAGTCTCTGCAGACTTCAAATTTGATAGCAAGTTTTCCAGGTCACTCAGCACTTCATATGTGTGGATGACCCAAACTCTGCTGCTCAATTGGGTGTCGAAGGAGCGAGCCGACATGAATATGCCGGTGACCAAAACTAACAAGAGTGCCGCAACTACCAGCGTGAGATTGGTTATGCCGGGAGCCTTCATCTTCAGTCCATTTGAGTGAGCACTGTTTGAATTTGTTCAGGTAACGTCATCGGGTCGAAGGGCTTCATGATCACTCCCGCTGCGCCGATAGCGATATATTTTTCAATTTCGCTCACCTGCACTTTTGCCGTCATGAAAATTACAGGGGGCAACTGTTCTCCTAGTAACTCTTTAGTTTTTGACAGCAAGTCAATTCCCGTCATATCTGGCATCATCACGTCGAAGAGCAACAAGTCTGGTCGCTTGGTGGCGAGAATAGCCAGGGCTTCTTTACCGTTACGGGCTTCACTTATCTCCCAGTCGGTCAGTCCTTCCAAGCTCATTTGCGCTATTAGTCTGATGTTGTCGTCATCATCAACGAGAAGTACACTCTGGATTTTAGTGGCCGCATTACTCATTCAACAAAAGACCTCAAAGACCTCGAAGACCTAAACTCCATCTTCTGGAGGTTCAAGTTGGTTGGCTGGACTAAATCAGTTATGCCCGGTGAAAGACACACACGACATATTGAGCCGACGTTTTTGATTCGGACTTACTACTTTAATATGCGCCGCCCGGTGTGACCGCACCGTGAACGGGCTTTTGTAATGCGGTCTACTGTTTCGATTTGCTACGGAACACGTGCAGGGGCAAAGCAAATGGCAGAGCTCTTCGCGTTTGGTGACGCCGCCTACATTTGTGTTTGTCGCTTAATGGCTACTTCTTGATAGTCGCGAGCGTGTTGAAATAGTTGACGAACATTTTTATTCCGCCACTAGCCTGCTGCCAATCGAAATTTTCATTGATTGCGTGATAGCCGTGCTCGGGCAAGGATAATCCGAGAAACACAATTGGAACAGTGAGGATGTCGTGCATGCTAACGACCGCTCCGATCGAACCACCTTCGCGAGTGAAGGCGGCTTCTTTGCCGAAACCCGCTTTCATAGCATCGCTGGCCGCTTTATTTAAGGGACCGCTAAATTCGCCCAGGTATGGTCTCAGGGCTCCTTCAGGAATAATTTGGGCATCTGGACACTTCTCGTGCACAAATTTCGTGAAGGCTGCCAAAATCTTGTCAGGGTTTTGATTTTGAACGAGTCTCATGCTGATCTTTGCTTCAGCTTCGTGAGGCACAATGGTTTTTACTCCTGGTCCAGTGTAACCACCGGTAATACCATGCACTTCAAACGTTGGCAAAGCCCAGATTCGCTGAGAAGCTTCCTTTGCATCCATCGTGCGTAATGACGACAGCTCGTGAGCCTTCATGAATGCGTTCACGTCGAATCCCGAGGCGACGAAATTGTTAGCTTCGCTGTCTGATGGTTTTTGTACATCGTCGTAGAAGCCTGGGATGTTGACGTGTCCAGTCTTTGCGTCATAACAAGCATCTATTAGTTGCGCCAGTTCACCGATCGGATTGCGAGCTAAACCACCGGTGGTGCCTGAGTGAACATCCTTTGCGCCTGTTTTAAGTCTGACGAGTACGCCTTGCAATCCTCGAAGTCCGTACGGGATCGCTGGTCGTTCACGGGAAACCCAGATGGTATCAGAGACAACGACGGAATCGGTTTTCAACTTGTCTTTGTTGTCTTTCAAGAACTGTTCGAAATTTGGACTGCCGATTTCTTCTTCTAGCTCCCAGATGAATTTGATATTGATCGGGACTTTGTGGTCGTGCGCATACTTAGCTGCGTACAAAACTGCGAGTGCCGGACCTTTGTCATCCGTGCTGCCGCGACCACGATACACGCCATCTTCGATCTTCATGTCGAACGGTGGATTCTTCCATTCCGCTGGCTCAGCCGGTTGCACGTCCAGATGATTGTAGATAGCGACTGTAGGATATGAGGAGTCGACGAACATTTCGCCATAAACGACCGGATTTCCACGAGTTGGAATTATTTCGGCTTTGGCTCCAGAAGCCTGCAACATCTGCACTGCTTCTTCTGCTGTGCGCGTGATGTCGTTCTTTCTTTCAGGATCCATGCTTACGCTTGGAATATCAACGAGATGCTTCAAATCTCTTTCGTAGTCTTGCCTGGATTTGTTTACGTACTCCGTGACCTTATCTACGTCGATTTCAACTGGCATCTTACTCTCCCTTGAAGTTATCACAGCAACTTTCGCCGCGTTCGCGACACCGTGCGCAGTTGCAACTGCTGGCGAAAGCAATATTGTTAACGCGATTATGCTTTGCGCATAACGCTTAGCTGAAAAATTCATGTCAGTAATCGTCCGCCATCTGCCAGTCAATTTCAATATTGACTACTGGGCGTTCAGTTGTTTGGCTAGTAAATGTTAGGCTGCTTTCTGTGCAGTGTCGCTGGAAGCAACTTGTGCGCCGGATTGGATTTTGGCGTTAATCTGAGCGATGTAATCGCCAACTTTTGTAGCGACGGTGTTGGCATCGAAGTAACCGACGATTCTGCCGACTTCATCGAGCATGTTGCCGTTAGGGCTCAATACTGAGATTGATGGGTAGTGGTCGATGCCGAGTGCTTTGCCCATGTTTGCAGCGACTGCATCGGTCGATGGTGTGCTCTTCAAGAAAACTGCTTGATTAGAGAGTCTCTGGAACTCGCTTTTGTCGAGTTCACTGTTTAATGCTTTCGACCATTGACCGTTTTCTCCGAATACCATAACGATTGGTTTTTGTTCGTGTACGCCTTTGTCGTAGCCGTCAGCAGTGTTGGTAATCCAGTCGATTTTGGCGACTTTGTCTGTTGGACCAGCAGGCAAATCTTTGATTGTTTGGCGTTCCCACGGGCGAGCTGGGTTGTAATCAAGCTCGTCTTTAACGAGAGTCAGTTCAGGAAGTACAGCCTTCGCGCTGCCGTTATCCTTAGTTTTTGGAACGATTGACCAGTCGATTTCTTCAACTGCTTTTGTGAAATCATCGGCAAATGCATTGAATGCATTTTGTTCCAAGTGAGAATCTACTGATTTGCTCATCAGTCTTGTTTCCTTTAGTTCGCCAGAGTTCTCACATGTATACGGGTGCATGAAATTTTCGACAGAAATTTGCAAGAATTTTCTGAATGATTCGGGGGCGGGCCAACAAGCCAGGAAGGAGCCCGCGGTGCCTAATGGGGGACCAGAGCAACGAACCGATATCGGTTCGTGCTTCGCAAAAACTTTGAGACATAGCGTCGCCCAGTTCAGCTCTGTCAACCGATATCGGTTCCTGGGTCCGAATTTGTAAGGGCACCGGGATTCCCTACCACTGCGGATTTGCCAACCGATATCGGTTCGTGGGTCCGAATCTGTAAGGGCACCTAGACTTCCGACACTGTGTATTTGCCAACCGATATCGGTTCGTGGCTCTAAATCTGTAAGGGCACCGGGACTTCCTACACTGTGGATTTGCCAACCGATATCGGTTCATGGCTAACCAACTAGGTGCCGATATCGGTACGTGGCTACTGCCAGTTTATGGTCGCAAGCGCCTTTTCATAGGCTTTGGCGAATTTCTCGAATTCGAAATAGCCTTTTGATGCTGCGACTTGCAGGTAGATTTCTTGGACATCATTCGAGTCAGAGCCTGTATCAACAAAAATTCCGCGATATTCGTTTAGCGATTTTTTGCTTTCAGGGTCAATGAAACTTCCTGTGACGTAGAGCACGGGGCGTCCGTTCAACATTTTCACGTCGCCTCTAGTGAAGCGAAAATTCGGTCCATCGATCCCTTTGGCTTTATTCGACCATTGGTTATTTCCGGCGTTGCCAAGGATTGGTGTCAACGCCAACAACTCCGCACCACTTTCTTCGATGCGATGCTCGCCCTTGTTTAACGTTGCACGAAAAATCTGCATATCTTCAAGCGTGACTCCCTGTCGACGCTGGAAAACGCAAAATTCTATCTCTTCTATGCTCTGAGGATGGAACGTCCACATTTGGAACAACGGCGTGGATTGGTCTGGTGTCTCAATCCACTCGTCAGGTATTTCAATTCTTTTGATACAACCGAACTCTCGTTCCATCACCTTAGTTTACGCGGTTGAATTCAAACTAGCGAGTTCAGCTTCTATTTGCGATGCCGCGGCTGCATCATTTGATGCGAGGGCTTGACGCAGGCGTCCTTGCAGAGAAGCCATTTGATCCATTGCGTGACGCACTGCATCCTGTTTCCTTAGTTGCAACTGTCTTTGTTGTTCTTCGAGATCTTTCTGCTCTTGCAACTTGTCTTTTGGTGCGTTCGGATCAACTACGTCATGCAACCAACGACGCTGATCTTCTTCTCTCATGACGCCGTCGTTTCTGCTCCATCCTCTTCCGCCACCTGAACCGCCGTTATCACCGCCAGGTCCTGGGCGATCGCCGTTGTCTCCACCACCGCGTAAATTGCCGCCATCATCGACGCGGCCTGCATTAGATGGAAGAGTGGAGTTGTACAAATCTGATACGTTTACCCATTTGTTGTTCGCTGAGCCCCACTGATTGTTCATGAACACGCGCGGAGGAGGTCCAGCTTGATAGTCGTTGACAGTGACCACGTGCCATCCGCCGGATCCGCCCTTGTCGCCATTGCCGCCGAACAACTTGTCGTTTGCATTTACCATGATTACTGTTGGTGGCTGACTCTTGCTGAGCGCATCTGTGAATTCTTTGTATGAGTGTATCTTCGTTGCACCATCGACGTCTCGTTGACCAGCGACTTCAGCATTGCCCAAGATGTATTGACCGCTGAATCCAAGATCTTTTCCAACTTGCGCGATGTTGTCCACTGTTAATCCTGGCGAGCGCATTGGCTTTCCATCAGGACCGTTGACCTCACGACCATCTGCATATCTCAAACGTTCACCAGTGTCTTTCTGCGATTCTCTTGGACCCTGAGAGTAAAACATCGGTGGATTGTGCTTCTGCCAGTAATCGTTTACAGCTACCTGGTCGAAAACTTGACTGGCGTAATTACGTTTGTTGTCGTTTGCTTTATCGTCGAAGCGCATTGCTGCTTCGTTATCTGGATGCAAACTTTTTGCGTCTAGCTTAACGATAGAACCATCTGGTCTTTGGAATTGACCCGTCAACCCAGCTTCGGAAACGATTCTTGCTGCTTCCGCTGGATTGACGACATTCAAACGTCGATCTAGCGTACTGACATTGCAGGTGTTGTGGAATCCCTGGTCCAATCCGGTTCTGAGCGACGCGTTGTGCAGAATGCCTGCGGCAAGTTGATTGCGTTCGGCTTGGTTCAATTTCGATGTGTGATTTGGATCTTCGAGTAACTTGCTTGTTGAGTCATAGATTTTGTTGACTTGCTCAGCGGACAATGGTGGCTTGCGATTTTCTAAGGCGGCCATGTCCTTGTGCATTTCTGCGGCCTGGTCAGGCGACATGCCTTTAGTCAAATTTTCTAAGCGTTCTTTCTGTTCCTTGATGTCCGCAGGATTGACTGGTTTGTCTGTAGTAGGCGATCGGTCCGTCGGATTGCCTGAGCCATCACGTGGGTTCCGAGCCGCATCGACCGGATTGCCGGCAGCGTCCTTCACTGGCGTACCCGAGCCATCTTTCACTGGCGCAGCGGCTGCCAGAGCTGTAGCGGAGTCTTTCGGACCATAAAGGTCTGAAAACTTCATCTGCCCGTTTTCGATAACGCCGGGAAGTTGTTCGCGAGGTGTACTCAGTGCGTTTTTTGCAAAATCTTCGTTAGTGACTTTCAGGCTGCTACTAGCCTGAGCCTTTTCTGGCGCTTTCTCTGTACGTTCGCTTTTAGCTTCAGACATCGATAAAATCACCAACTCTGAGTGCGGATTTGCGATGCAAACGCGCGCCAGAGCGTAGAAACTGGGCAAGCAGTTTTAGTAAAAGTTCTGAGCAAGTCAACGTTATATTGAACCTGAACCAAGAGCATGTCAAGTTAAGCCTTCGCCGCATGCTGTGGGCAAAAAACCGATGTCGCGACTCAGTAAATGGACCTACCGATATCGGTTCGTGAAAATTCCGAAGTTGCCTTAAGTACGCTTTCCTGACAATTTTTTTGAAAGGTCAATTCTGGCGAACCGATATCGGTTCGTTGGGGAGCCATCCGTTTTGAGGTGCTGACTTAGAATCGTGAACCGATATCGGTTCGTTGGTGATTCACCGTTTTGAGGTGCTGACTTAGAATCGTGAACCGATATCGGTTGGTTGGTGATTCACCGTTTTGATGTGCCGACTTGGAACCGTGAACCGATATCGGTTCGCTGATTCAACCGTTTGGGTGTGCCGACTTAAGAACCGCGAACCGATATCGGTTGGTCTGTAATCAACCACCTTAGGTTGTAACGGGTGCTCGCTCGGTCATCGTCATTTTTATGCCACGGCTGGCAAGTTCCGCTAGGAAAAGTTTGACCGGAATGCTTGTCTCTTGTTTGAGCACGCCGCGATCCGCTATGTCTCCTCTCGCCATCATCTGGGCAACGATCGATGCTGGAAATGCGGTCATTCGCATCATCGCTGAAACTTTGTCAGCCTGGTCGTTGTAATCGATGCACTCCCAGACGATTTGAATCGGCTCGCGATCTTTGACACCAGTTACGGTGACACGAACGAGCACTACATCTGGTTCATCTTGCGGTAAAGTTTTCACGAGCAAATTGGACAAAACGTCGCGTGGAGCCACGTTACCAGAAGGCAGATCCAGTTGTTCTGAACTCATCAAACCTAAGTGTTTGAGCAAGAACATTTGTTCGCAATGACCTTTATAGCGAATCGTTTTGTAATCCATGTGCTGGATTTTTCCGATATAGGTCTGCGGAAGTGTCGAAATTCCACCGGATGTATTGAACGCTTCCAGTTTTCCGAATGGTTTCGGAAACTCCAGTTCTTCGATATCTGTAAGGGACGGTACCTGAAATTGTTTGCCATCGCGGATGACCGTGCAGTCTTCTACGTACTCGTTGATGAGCCCGTCGATGGCAAAAAATTGTGCATACTTGAGTGGACCATCCGGCTCGACTGGAAGCCCTCCGACGCGGATACGCATGTCGTACAATTCGTCCAATCTTTCGGCGGCGTTAACCGCGAGCATCGATACCATCCCTGGTGCTAGTCCAAGGTCGGGCATGATTGCAACATCGCGTTCTTTAGCAACATCGTCGAGCAAAAATTCTTTTGCTACCATCGCTTCGTTACCACCCAGGTCAACGAAGTGTGTTTTAGCTTCCAGCGCGGCTTTGGCGAGGTCGTAATTATGGTGGTAGGTAACGCAGCTAATGCACGCATCTACCGCTTCCATTAACTTCACGACTTCATCGTGCTTTGTCACGTCTAGTTCGACAGGCACAATCTTGTTGTCGGCAAGCATCTCAACCAGGGCGTTTACGCGCTTGAGATCGTTGTCAGCGACGACAACCTTTTCGACTTTCGGGCTGCGAATCAAGTCGAAAACTGCAGCGTAACCCATTCGTCCGGCACCGAGCACTAAGAATTTCACTGCCAAACCCTCCTGGCTGTTGCTGATTGAACTGCGCAAATCCTGCGCGAAGGACAAATAATACCACCTGCACTAATTAGACAGTTGAGCGTCGTTTCCCGCCGTCGACGCAAATCGTCGAGCCTGTGATGTAAGAAGCTTGTTCCGAGCACAAAAATGCAACCACCGCTCCGAATTCTTCGGGAGAGCCCAAACGTCCTGCGGGGATTGGTTTTACGTAATCAGCCATGTATTCGTCTTCGCTTTGACCAGTCTTTTCTCTGCGAATGCGAACTAAATTTTGAATTCTGCCTGTCCAGATAGCGCCTGGTGCTACGCAGTTAACGCTGATGTTGTCCTTTGCTACTTCGTCAGCCAGCGTTTTGAGCATCGATGTCACGGCGGAGCGCATCGCGTTCGAGATGGCCAAATTGCTGATTGGTTCGAGCACGGAAATGGAGGTGACGCAAACTATACGCCCCCATTTTTTCTCTTTCATTCTGGGCAGGAATGCTTCGTTTAGCTGAGCGACGGCTGGGAATAGCTGATTGAATCCTTCGAGCCAATCCGCATGAGTTGTCGATTCCACAGACGTAGGTTTCGGCCCGCCTGTATTGTGGACGAGGATATCGACTCCACCAGCCTTGTTAACCACATCGACCAACTTATTTCGATCTTCGTCGATGGAAAGATCTGTGACGACAGTCACTGGAGTTAGTCCAGTCTTCTTTTGAATTTCCTGCGCAACCGATTCGAGCTCGTCTTTGCTTCTTGCACAGAGGATGAGATCGACACCTTCGTCAGCTAGTGCAATTGCAGTTGCTCGACCAAGTCCTTTCGACGCTGCGCACACCAAGCCTTTTTTGCCTTTGATTTTCAGATCCACGGGAAACCTTCGCCTACTTGTTTTTGTATTTATACGTAATTGTTTTAGTTTGCGAGAAAAAGTCTAAGCTGTAACGACCGCCTTCGCGTCCCAATCCGGATGATTTCTGTCCACCAAATGGCGCGCGCAATTCTCGTACGAACCAACAATTGACCCAGACCAAACCCGAACGAAGTTTTGTGGACACGCGATGACATCTGTCCACGTCCTGGCTCCATACGCTCGCTGATAAACCGTATGGTGTGCTGTTCGTCATGTCGATTACTTCCTGTTCCGATTTAAATGGAATGAGCGGAAGTGCTGGACCAAAAATTTCTTCCTGACAAAATTTCGAGTCAAATGCAAGTCCTGAAAAGACTGATGGAGCAAGGAAATTGCCGTCCGGTAATTCGCTCACTCTGTGTCCGCCAGTCAAACATTGCCCTTCTTTTTTTCCGAGCTCAAGGTAGCCTTCGACCTTTTTCAAATGCTCTTTGCTTACAAGCGCACCCATCTGAGTTTGCGGATCTAACGGATCGCCAACTTTTATTTGTTTGACTTTTGCGACCAATCTTTCTGCGAATTCTGAAAAGATTTTTTCTTCGACAAACAATCTTGAGCCAGCAAGGCAGATTTCTCCCTGATTTCGAAAACCGGCTCTAACAGCGGTAGCAACAGCATCATCCAGGTCGGCGTCTGCAAACACGATGTTTGCACCTTTGCCACCAAGTTCGAACGACAGTTTCTTCAGGCTTTGTGCGCCGGCAGCCATAATCGCGCGTCCAGTAGAAGTTTCTCCAGTGAAAGATATGCTGTCCACCAGAGGATGTCGGGTCAATGCCTCGCCTGCGCCGTTCGCACCGAATCCGTGCACAAGATTGAAAACGCCCTCTGGAAGACCTGCTTCCTTGGTGATTTCAGCAAAGAGTGTTGCTGTGTATGGAGTCCACTCAGCAGGTTTTAAAATGCAGCTATTGCCCATTGCGAGACATGGAGCGATTTTCCATGTGGCGAGATAGAGTGGAAGATTCCAGGGAGTGATAAGACCACATACTCCTAGCGGCTCTCTGATTGCCAGATGTCTCTCGAATTCGCCTACAGAATACAGATCCTCATGAACACTTTGAGCGTAGTCCGCAAAGAAGTGGAAGTTATATGCCGAGCGCGGAATATCACCTTCGAGGCTCTCTGAGATTGGTTTGCCTGAATCCATCGATTCAGCTCGTGCGAGCGATTCTTTCTTCGTAAGAATTAGATCGCCAATTCTCCGAAGAACTTCGCATCTCTCTCTGATTGAGATGCGAGCCCAGGGTCCAGTTTCGAATGCTTTACGCGCCACTTTTGCTGCGCGATCGATATCGTCGGCGGTGCCCAACGCAACCTTAGCAATCACTTCGTTTGTTGCAGGATTGATAGTTTCGAATGTTTCGCCTGAACTTCCAGGAGAAAATTCTCCGCCAATAAAGTGATTGAGCTGAAGGGTTTTTGTTCGAACTTCAGTGGTCATGCTAGCTCCTGAGGTTGCATTGCAATAGCTTTGATCTCGATAAAGTTGTTTCCGGGTAAATCAGCGACTGCGACGGTTGTGCGCGCAGGCGGATTTTCGAATGAAAAGTACTTTGCATAAACCGAGTTGTATTTTGCAAAATCATTCATGTCTTTCAAAAATACTGTCACGTCGACAACATCGGTAAGCGCACAACCTGCAGCAACCAGCACGGTCTGCATATTCTCTATTACAGCCTTTGTTTGAACTTCGATGTTGTAGGACTGCACACTTCCATCTGAATTGAGTGTTACACCAGCTTCCTTACCAGTGCTCGCATCTCGTGCACCTTGACCGGCTAGAAACACTAATCCACCTGCCTTGACGGCATGTGAATAGGATCCTAGCGGAAGTGGCGCTTTACCTTGTTCGATATTGACTGCAACACGCTGCAGCGGAAGATTGCTGTGGCTCATTTGACTCCACCGGTCTGTAAATATAGTGGTTAATAGTACCAAACAGAATTTCTCGTCTGGCATGTCATGTGTTGTCGAATCTATGTACCGATATCGGTAGGCGGGTTGGATAAATTGACGGATCACAAACCGAGGGGTGCATTTGTGTTGTCGAATCTATGTACTGATATCGGTAGGCGGGTTGGATAAATTGACGGATCACAAACCGAGGGGTGCATTTGTGTTGTCGAATCTATGTACCGATATCGGTAGGTGGGTTGGCATAGATTGGCGGATCTCAAGCCAAGGGGGACATCTACCGATATCGGTATAAGGTCTCAGGAATCACCTTGTGGTTGAGAGCCCCTGACATTCGAGAAAAGGAACGAACCGATATCGGTTCGTGCTTAGCCGGACTGCACGGAAAAAGGTGCCGCGAGGCACCTTTTCTGGTTTGCATGAATTGTGCGTGGAGTTAAGGAGTCGTCGTGGAAGAAGTCGTTCCAGCCGATGAACCGGCACCAGCGCCAGCACCTGCGCCACCTGCTCCGTCCTGCATCCAACGTCGGTGATGATGCCTGCCGCCCATTCCAGGACCACCAGCGCCAGCACCAGCAGCTCCAGCAGTTCCCGGCGCGCCTGCCGCACTTCCGGCGCCTCCGGCAAGATTTTGTCCGGCTGTAGCACCTGCACCACCGCCCTGTCCGCCGAGTCCCTGAGCCTGTCTGCGGGCTCGCTTCTCTTCCATGAATGCTCGCATTTTGGCTTTCTCTGTGTCGTCCAAAACGCCATCACCATTTGCGTCCCAGCGCTGCATTCGTTTCTGTCTCCGAGCTTCACGTGCTGCTGGATCCATGAACTTGCCGCCGCCCTTGCCTGCTCCCGCATCGACACCGGCACCGGTTGCACCTGCGCCAGCTCCGACCGATGAACCGCTCGCCGAACCGCTCGCCGAACCGCTCGCCGAACCGCCTGCCGCTGCACCCGTAGCTGCTCCGCCACCGCCCGCGTTTCCGCCGGCTCCTTTCCATCTATGTTTGCCACCACCTCCGCCGCCTGCGCCTTCGCCTTCGTTTGGCGAATTGACGCTGTTGACGAGATTTTGCAGCCCCTTATAGTTACTACCGGTGTTGTTGGTTGAACTCTGCGCAAAAGACGGCGCGCAACTCAGTAGCAGGCACATGCTCGCCAGGATCGTCTTACTGTTCATGAAATAACTCCTCTGCTTTCGTCGTTCTGTTCATACGTTCCCGCGGTTCCTCTAAGTCATACATTTTTAGGTCATATTTCTCTCGATCCGGCTCTTTTCTGCAAACCGATATCGGTACATATTTCCGGTCACAAAAACGCGGTCCTGAAATTCAATACGTAAGGTTGGTCAAAAAAGTTCAAAGGAAATGAGCAATTTAATAAAAGTGCTAACTGAGCAATTAGCGGTTCATTCTAATTGCGTTCTCGAAATCCAGTTTCAGGAATCCGCCACCATGCTCGGTTCTTCCGTAATCGCTGAGCGGATTGCTGAATCCAAAATTGCCCATTGATTCAGCTCTTTGCGTTGTCTGAGGCATGGAGGTCATACCGAAGTTGTTGAGCGTAACTTCAGGCGGAGCTGTCGCTGGAGTTTGAGTAATGCGCAACGAAAACGGCTCAACTCCTCCCATCCCGCCCATCGTGGTGAAAGCGGGAGATGAGGGCGGCGCAGCCTCGACTGCTGGTGAAAATCTCAGTCTGCTTGGCACTTGCGTGCTATCGGCTGCCGTGGCAGATGTCGTTTGCAGTGTGGATGAACCGATACCTCCTAGATTGCCGAATCTCGGCAAAGCTGACGGCTCATTCAAAGTATCCGCCTGCTGAAGGGCTTCCCTATAATTGATCCCATACTGATTGCTTGCTGCCGGAGATGGTGATGTATAGTCAGCCCGCGCAACCACGTTCGAGCACAGAATCGTCATGCCGGCAACTGCGACGCTCGTTGTCGCTAACCGAAAGCCGCGCGTGTAGCTGAATACACTCGATGAAGAAGCTTCCATTATTCGCCTCCGCTGCCAGACATAATCAATGAAGAAGCGTCCATTATTCGCCTCCGCTGCCAGATGCAATCAATGAAGAAGCGTGCATTATTCGCCTCCGCTGCCGAATACAATCAATGAAGCGCACATTATTCGCCTCCGCCACCACTATGTTTTGACGCCGCCTTGATCTCTTTAGCTTCAGCAAGTTTGGTCACACACTTTGTACCATCTTTGATTTCATCAGTCGCAACCAGCGCAACTTCATCGCCATCTTTTAATGGACCCACGACTTCGACACGGTCACCCATTGTCGAACCCTGCCTTATTTTGACGCGCTCGCAAACGCCATCTTTGACTTGAATGACAAAAGTGCCGCTCAGATCTGTTGCCACTGCGCTTGGTGGCAAGAACATTGTTTCGTACGGACGCGTAACTTCCCACTTCACCGTTGCAAACATGCCTGGTTCCAGCTCTCCGTCAGCATTGGCAACATCCAATTCCACGGGCATTGTTCTTGTCTGAGAATTTAAGGCAAATCCAGGTCTAGCAATTACACCCTGGAATGTTTTGCCTGCAAACGCTGGCACCGAAAACGATACCACCTTGCCCAGCTTGATACCGGATACGGAAGCTTCTGGAACTGCAATCACGAGTCTCAGTTTGTTTTTTTGTTGCAATCGCAACATCGGAACACCCGTCGAACGCGATTGATCGGTCGCAACCATGCTTCCTTCGTGCACGTTTCTTTCCGTCACGACTCCATCAAACGGAGCCTTGATCGTCAGATAGTCATCCATAGCTTTTACGGAATCGCGCATGCTCTGGGCTGCACGCAGATTTTCTTTCTGCGATGCCACAGAACTTCTCGCCGCGCCAACTTCGGCTGCGATGGATTTAACTCGAGCAACATCTGCAGCCACTGTCTGATGTGAAACATCGACTTCGTTTTGAGCGATTGCGCCAACCGTCTTAGATGCTTGAGTCAAGCGATCGTAAGTCAGTTTGTCCGAATCCAACTTTGCTTGTGCTTCAACTTGTTTGCTCAGCATCCCCTCTAACGCCTGCATGCTCTGATGATATGCAGCATCGGCGGAGCTGACTTTTGCATCAGCTTCCTTTACTTTCGAGATTACCTCTGGCGCTGTAATCCGCACCAGAAGCTGACCTTTCTTCACTACCGAGCCGCGATCGACACCAATCCAAGATATGTATCCTTCAACCCTTGCATGAAGTGGAACGTCTTGAAACGCTTCAAGGTTTCCTGGCAAATCCAATTCTGAATCGAGTTTCTTCTTTTCGACTTTGACTACGCGCATCTCTTTTGATGAACCGCCTTCATCGTCATCTTTAGATTCTGATGAGGACTTGGTTCCTGACTCTTTGGTATCGGATGACGACTGCTGAGATTTGCTTTTATCGTCGGATTGCTTGCTTACATCTTGCGAGTTGTTGTTGCAGCCGGATAGGAGCAGCACGCTGACGCTGAATGCGGTCAAAGCAAAATTCCAATTTTTAGCCATGTTGTTCGACATATTCCCTATTCTCTACGACTGTTTCTGTTGGCGCTTCGTCATCTTCCGGAAGCAGCGATGGACCACGTCTTCCAGTCTTTTTCTGAATCATGGAGTAGATAATCGGCAGGACGAAAAGTACGGCCGTTGTCGAACACAAAAGTCCACCGATCACTGCTCGACCGAGCGGTGCAGTTCTCTCGCCACCTTCGCCAAGTCCAAGCGCCATCGGAATCATCCCACTGATCATTGCGATACTGGTCATCATAACTGGACGCAGTCGTGCACCAGCGCCGGTGATAGCTGCTGATTTCGCCGACATCCCCGTCATTCGTTTACTCTCAGCGAACACGCAGACGAGAATAGAGTTGGCGACGCCCACCCCGGTGGACATGATTGTCCCCATGAAGGATTGAACGTTCATGGTTGTGTGAGATACAAACAACGCAGCCATCGCACCAAACATGATGGCAGGGATAACAGAGATGATTGAGAACGCCAACTTGAATGATTGGAAGAACGAGAGCAACAGCAAGAAGATAGAAACAATAGCGAAAGCGACGCCGAGCGCCAGAGACTGGAATGTCTCACCCATAATCGGTACTTGTCCGCGGATGGTGACCCGCACTCCCTTTGGTGGCTTACCGACTTTATCGATCGCCTGTTGCACAAGTCTGGTTGCAGCACCGAGGTCGTCGTTGGACAAGTTCGCTGTGATGCTTATTACGCGACTCATGTTGTAGTGGTCGTATTCACCCGGCATCACACCATAGTGAAGCTTCGCCACGTCGCGGACGAAGGGGCCAGAATACGATCCTGTGTGTGCAGGAATTGAACCGATATCTTTCAACGAACTGATGTCGCCTTGTGGAACTTGCACTTGAACTTGATATGCAAGACCGCTCTTTCCATCTCGCCAGAACACTGGCGTAACGAAACGACTTGAGTAAGTGGATGCTACCAGTGCGTGGCTGACTTGACTGACGTTCACGCCCAACTCGCCTGCTCGAACTCGGTCGATATCGATATTGATCGTTGGATAGTCGAGGGGCTGCAAAATTCCCACATCGCGGAGGGACTTAATTGCGGTCATTTCGTCTAGCAGTTTTTTCGCATACTCCTGGTCCCGCTTGAAGTTTGGACCATTGATATCAACTTGCAACGGTGTAGACGCACCAAAGTTGAGAATCTTGTTGACGATGTCTCCTGCCTCGAATGTGTATTTAACATCAGGGAATTTCTGAGCGATTTGTCCGCGCAGTTTTTCTTCGATGCCGCGGATGGAGATTTTCGCTTCTTTCTTAAAGGAGACAAGGAGGACAGCTTCTTGCGGACCGCTAGTCCACATATAAAGGTTCGAAATCGCGTAAGCTGGAGGTTGTGATCCAACATAACCTATGGTCACTTCGACATTGTCCGCACCGACGTCATCAGATATGGTGGCAAGAATGTCCTTCGCAATGACTTCTGTCCGCTCGAATCGCGTACCTGTTGGTGCCTTGATTCTAAGCTGAAATCCAGTTGGATTGCCGGCTGGAAAGATCTCGTTACCCAACTGACTGAAGATTAACGCAGCACTCAAACCTGCAAGAATGAAGACGGTCAGGACGACGTATTTCACGCCGACGAAACGAATCAAAATACGCTGATAACGCTTGCGTAATTTGTTCATGAACTTATCGATGAAGGTCTCATGCACATGATCGGGATCGTGCGGATGCGGCTTCAAAATCCAATTACACATAACTGGCACGAAAGTTCGCGATAGCATGTAGGAAGAGAACATTGCCAAGCCTACTGCTAAGGACAGCGGCACGAACAAAGATCGCGTCACTCCCGTCATAAAGAAAGACGGCATGAACACCGAGATTACCGACAACATTGCAAGCAGTGTCGGTACGGCAACCTCAACGGATGCATCATAAATCGCTAACTTGAGATTTTTACCGCGCTGAATGTGGCTGTGAATGTTTTCGATAACAACCGTCGCTTCGTCGACGAGAATCCCGATGGCAAGCGCCAATCCGCTCAAAGTCATGATATTGATAGTCTGGTTGTTGATCCACAGACCGACCACTGCGCTAAGAAGCGCAAATGGAATACTCATTACAACGACGCAACTGCTGCGCAAATCTCCGAGGAATACGAGCACCACTCCACCTGTGAGAATGGCTCCCAGCGCTCCTTCGAACAACAATCCCTCAATCGCCTCAGTAACGTAGACAGACTGATCGAATTCAAAGCCCACGTGAATATCGTCTGGCAACTGAGATTGCATATACGAAATGTTTTTCTTCACACCATCCACAACAGCCAGTGTAGAAGCTGATGCCTGCTTCGAAATCGCCATGTACACTGTTCGGCGACCATTAACCAGAGCGTAACCTGTGAGAATGTCCGTCGTATCTTCGATCTTCGCGACATCTCTGAGGTATACAGAAACACCCTCATTCGTCTTGATCGGGATAGTGCCCAGATCCTGAATATCTCCGACTACCGAGTTGACTTCAGATACTCTCTGCAGCCCGGCAATACGCACGATTCCGCTAGGTACGATGGTGTTGCCTTTGTCCAGTGAGTTAACGATATCGTCTACGGATAGGTGATACTGATTCAATTTTTCCGCATCGACGCTGACAACGATCGAGCGCTGATTACCGCCAAATGGTGGCGGCGTCGAAACACCGGGAATCGTGGACACAATCGGTCTGACGCGTGAGTAGACCAAATCCTGAATCTCGCCCACATCCCGAGTTTTGCTGGAGAAAGTCAAAAAGCCTACGGGGACGTTGCCAACGTCGAATCGCAAAATAAAGGGTGCAACCGTTCCTGGTGGCATGTACGATTTCGAACGTTCAACCTGAGCCACCACCTGCGACATCGCATCCGCCATGTCAGAATTCGGCTGGAAGTAAACGTCCATGACCGACGCACCCTGAATCGAGCGCGACGAAACGTGGTCAACACCGCTGATGTAGAAGAAGTGCTGTTCGTAGAAGGTCACCATGTAACCTTCCATCTGGGCTGGGTCCATACCTCCATACGGCTGGATGACCGTGATACGAGGCAAATCCAACGTTGGGAAGATGTCGATCTTCATGCGAGTGATTGCAAGAACGGAGAACAAAACAGTTGCGGCGACAATCACCATAATTGTGATTGGTCGAGTCAGAGCTAGCCTAATTAGCCACATTTGTCGCTCCTGATTGTCTTAGACAACCGCCGCAAAATTTACATGCCTTGTACACGTGAAGCCTCCGCTACGAACGGCTTCAGATCTCCGTGAACACTGGATACGGATAACATCGCGCGCCAGACACCGACTTTTGCAATTGCTTCTTGCATGCGTGATTGAGCGAGCATCTGGTTCGCTTCAGCAACCTGAGCGACACTGCTCAAACCAACTTTATAACGAGCTTCTGCCTGGTTCACTGCCATCGTTGCTGCGTGCACTTGTGGTGGCATGTTCGCTGCGATGGCTAACGCCGTGCGAACACGAGCGCGCGATTTGATATCTTCTGTTTTGAGATTGTTCAAGACAAGATTGTACTGATGCTGCATCTCGGCAATACGCTTGTTCTGCACCTGTTTTTCGGCTTTCAATCTGAAGTAGTCGAGGAAATTCCAGTTCATGATCATGGCCGTTTGATAGTTCGGCGACACTGGTGCCAAACCTTCAACGTCAGCTCCGGTGCGCTTTCCTTTGATGTCCATGCCTGAGCCGCGCAACTGGAAACCACCGAGAAAATGAAATACCGGAAAATATTCCTTGTCCAGAACTTTTCTTTGTCTGAAGGCTGTCAAAACACCTTCTCTGGCGTTTTGCAGGATCGGCACTTGTTCGAAAACTGGCTTCGTTTGCTGAACTTGCGCTTGCTCATTCATCTCGACGATGTTGTGATTGTTGATGTGAATGTCCGAGCCCGCTACACCCAGAGCATTAGCTAGATTTGCTTGCGCTACTTGCATGTTCAATTCAGCACGATAAAGTTGATTTTGCGAATTCGCTAATTGCGCATCGGACAAGGAAGCGTCCGCTGCCGGTTTAAGTGAGGAATCGACGGCTGCGTGCACGATTGTGCTGAACTTGCTGAATGAGTTGACGTTTTCTTGCGCCGCTCGCATCTCTTGCTGCGCTTCGACTACGTCCAAAAAGGCTGATGCTGCGGCAATCTGGACATCCAACACAGTCATTCGATACGCCGATGCTGTCTGGTTATATCGTTCTTTTGCCAGTTCGATTTTGGCTTTGTGTAATCCAAAATCAAGTGGTGCCCAATCCAGGTTGAAACCAAGACCACTGAAAAAGAGTGGTTCGAAGTTTGTTGAATTGAATCCCGGACCAGGGTTACCTGGAAACACAGGAGATCCATAAATGATCTGCGTCAACTTGTTGCGGCTCGCCATAATTTCTTGATACTGGAGCAGCGAATCTGGCATGTATTCGGTAATCTTCTGCACTTTGACGTTTGTGCGTGCCGCGTCGACTTGTGCTCGTGCCCTGAGAACGGCAGGATAATTTTGTTGCGCCAATCCAACTGCATCCGCGAGTGAAAGCGAGTTGAGATATCGGTCCGCTTGAATGTGTTGTTCAAGCAAGATTGGCTGCTTCGTTTTGATACCATGATCTTTCAACGTCAGCGTCGGATTGGGCAGATTGATCGGCTGGGGATCAGGTAAACCTTGTCCGACAGGTGCGAGCTTGTCTGAAGGAGATGTACCGACCGAGCTGGCAGTGGAAGCGTCAGGAGCCGTGGGATTGTCTAGCGGCGCGGGCAGTGCGGATTGATTGCTCTGCGCAATTTTGACCCACTTCGATGCCGGAACATGCTGTGCATCGAGCGCGTTGGTTTGTTGACACTTGGCTTGGGTTGTCACTCCTATTGAGAGTGCGACGCCAAGGAATAAAGCTATCTTGTTTGTTTGAGAAGAAAACATTCGCGGATTGCCGCTCGTTCAGCGCCATTCAGATCGTTGCGACGAGTACAGCCAGTCTAAATTAAGACAATTGGGACCGTGTGCAAATTTCGTGCAGACTTTTTGATACCTGAGACCTTGGCAGCGTTCTGGAGAATTCCGATTGGCGGACCTGGAGCTATTCCTGACGCGATAGGGGAAGTGTAATGACAAATCGACTTCCTTTTCCTAAATTGCTCTCAACTTTGATCGTGCCACTGTGATTTTGAACCATCGCTTTAACGATCGCGAGTCCAAGACCTACGCCGCCAGACTCTCTCGAGCGCGAAGCATCGACTCGATAAAAACGGTCAAAGATATATGGGATGCTTTTTTCAGGGATTCCAATGCCCGTATCACTGACTGTGATGGTCGCTTGACGATTGGTACTGACTGCCTGCAACGCCACCGTTCCGCCTTCAGGTGTATATCGAAATGCGTTCTCTAGCAAATTCGAAATTACGTGTGACAACTCTTCGCTGCTTCCCTCGACTTTGATCTCTGGTTGGATGTCTTTTGTCAAAGTCAGATTTTTGCTGACATATTTTTCGTTGAACGTTTCTACAGTTTGATTTAGCAAGGCACTCAGGTCGAGCACCTTGTGTTGCATCTTGTTGTGCTCTGAGCCTTCAATTTCCGAAAGCAACATAAGATTGCTCACAATAGAACCCATTCGCGTCACAGTGTTCGTAATGATTTCGCTCTCTTTCTCTTCGATCTCCTGCTTCTTCAACTTCCTTGCCAGAGCGTCATTTTGTACCTGGATGATTGTCAGGGGTGTGTTCAATTCATGACTCGCATCGGCGACGAAAGAGCGCAGGGTTCGCAGCATCTCTTGAGCAGGTTTTGCTACTTTGCCGGATACAAAGTAACTGATCAAGGCAAGACAGATGAGGACAACTGGCGTGAAGAATGCTGTCGTTACAAGGTATTCGTGGATTGCCGAGTCGCGTCCGTTTGTCGGTAGTTGAATTTGCAGGTAACCGCATATGACACCATCTTTTTTCAAAGGTCCAGTTCTGATGCGCATATTCAGATTGTTGTCTCTTACCTCTTTATCGATTAAAAACAGACGCTTAATGCCCGGTGGTCCGTAGTGATCGAGCATTTCGCCTTTTGCATCAAAGATTTGGATCGTAGTGATCGAGCGCGCAGGCTGAGTTTCTACGATTCTTGCCCAGTCGCGAAAGTGTGGACGATCGTTTTGAATTTCGATAGCATGTCCAACTTCGCTGGCGAATACTGCCAGCTCTTCATCCAGTACGGAAGTCAAACTCGTGCTGAAAAAGATCAGACCCAAAATCGCTGAGGACAAGTAAACGATGGATGAAAGAAGAACGAAAGAGGTGAGGATCTGCCAGCGTAAACGTTGACCGACAATCATTGTTCTTCTAACCGATAGCCAACACCGTGAACGGTGCGGATGTATGACTGTCCGCCTGGGCTGTCGATTTTTTGTCGCAAGCTTCTCATTGTGGAGCGGACAGTTTCAGGAACTACATTCGTTTCTGAGCCCCAAACTTGGTCGAGCAAATCATCGACGCTTGCTACCTTATTAGGATTACGCATGAAGTATTCGAGCAGGCTGAATTCTTTTGGCAGCAGGTGCACTTCCGCGCCATTGTTCGTTACTTTGCAGGCAGTGCGGTCGAGCACAAGATTTCCAGCTTTGAATTGCGAAACTGGTTGAGTCGCTGGGCGGCGCAAAAGTGCACGCACTCGCGCCGAGAGCTCACGCAGTTGAAAAGGCTTTGTCATGTAGTCGTCTGAACCGGCATCCAGCCCAGCTTCTTTGGCGAGAAGCGATTTTTTTGCCGTCAACATAAGAATCGGTGCGCTGCCACCGTCAGCTCGGTATTTGGAACAGACTTCCATACCGTTCATTCCTGGCAAACTGAGGTCGAGAATGATCAAATCGTAGTTATGCTTTTGGATTTTTTCGAGAGCGTCTGTGCCCGTGTCGACGCTTTCGACGAGATGATGCTCTTCAGCAAGCCAATCCTTGACTGCTTCTGAGATGTCTTTCTCGTCTTCGACTAACAAAATTTTCGCCATGCAAAGTATTCTACCTGTGTATGATTATGGGCATGACTGAAATCGCCGCTACGAACGTGCCCTGGCTGCCACTTTATACGATAGACCGCAGTGGAATCACTGAAGTCGAAGTGTATGGAATTATTTCGATTGTCGAGGGGACGGCAAGCGGTGGTGTTAAGTCCCTACTGCGCTTTGGGGATGTCAATTATCGGTTGTGGAGTCGTTCCCTTTTAAAGCCGTGGCAATTGCTCAGTCATTTCCGCGAGGTCGTGGAAAACTATCCGCAATTAAATGAATCGCATCTGACACTGATGATGTCATCGCACAGTGCAGAACTGACGCACCTGAAGCTGCTCGATGAAATCATGTCGATTGGTCAGGTGTCGGACGAATTATTGAAGTGTCCGGCAACTTATCCGCTTGCAAATGAATCAAGAATCCAACTGAAGTCGGAAGGTCAGCCGCCTCGTTCGCTCTATCATAATTGCAGCGGTAAGCACTTCGGCTATCTGATGGCATTGAAAGCAGCCGGTCATGATATGTCGAAGTATACGGAGCCTGCGGCAGAACATTTTGTACCGCTGAAAGAACTGCTTGTTGATTTGACGCAACGGCCAGAAAGCGATTTTGAATTTGCCACTACAGATGGTTGCCAACTTCCAAACTATAGCTTGTCACCACAGGAGATGGCGGTGGCGTATCTGAAGCTTGCTTGCGGCATGAAGACAGAGAACAAGCGGGCGATGCAGCTTACGGAATTGGGTGAGTTGATGCGCGCACATCCGCAAGTCATAGGCGGAGTGGAAAGATTTGATTCCCGATTGATGGGCGGATTGTTTGCAGATGTAGATGAAGTTCCGGTCGTGGCTAAAGAGGGCGCTGATGGATTGCTTGGTATCGGAATCGGTCCGAATAAGAAGTATCCTTTCGGGCTCGGGATTCTGATTAAGCTTTCGTCCGGAAATGACACTCGTCATATGCAGGCGATTACAAAAGAAGCTTTCCGTCAACTCGATATCCTCAAGCATAAGCGTGAGAAAGCGATGATTGGTCCTCCGGTTAGAAAAGACCACATCAAGACGAATTTCAACTTCGAAGTGTCAGTATCATCGGCGGTGCAATTGTGATCGGCATGCCGGATCTACTTTTGAAGCCTTTCAAAATCATCGACATCTCCCAGCCGATTAAGAGCGATAGCGCCTGCTTCCCTGGGGACACTCCATTCAGTCGCGAAGTCACTGTCACTTATGAAGACAGCAAAGTCATCAACCTCACCGCTTTGACGATGAGTCCGCATGTCGGCACACACGTCGATGCGCCAGTTCACGTGCGCGGCACGATGACGCGCCCAGAAGAGATGGTCGGAACGATGCCTCTGGATGCGTTCCTCGGTTTAGTCGAAGTTATCGATATTGCACCGTTTACTGGTGCGATAAAACCTGAGCACATAGAAAAGCATTTGCGCACTAACGCGACTCGATTGCTGATCAGGACGAGTCACCAGATTCGGTATCAGGTGTTTGAAGAGAACTACTCCTATCTTTCGACGGAATTGGTTGAATGGCTTCATGCGAGAGGCATGCGTCTGGTTGGATTGGATAGCCCCTCTGTTGACGACACGCAGTCGAAAACCTTGTGCGCACATCATGATCTGCTAGCGAAAGATATTTTCTGGTTGGAAAATTTGGACTTAACGAATGCACAGTGCGGCGAATATTTTTTAGTCGCAGCACCGCTGAAATTTATGGAGCTTGAAGCTTCGCCTGTTCGCGCACTCTTGCTTGATTGGTCAACGCAGTAACTTCGAGAGGATACAGAGAATGTTCGGTCGTAAATGTTCAGTTATCGGTGTTGTTCATTTGCCACCATTGCCAGGTTCGGCATCCTATGGAGGCAGCATGGAGGCTGTGCTGGCGACTGCGTTGTCGGATGCTGTGACGTACAAAGACGGTGGCGTGGATGCGCTCATCCTCGAAAACATGCACGATGTGCCATATCTGAGAGGGCGGGTTGAGCCCGAGACGACTGCCGCGATGGCCGTGATCGCTCATGCAATAAAATACGAGACTGTATTACCCATCGGCGTACAGATTTTGGCTGGTGCGAATTTAGAGGCACTAGGTGTTGCAGTTGCAGCAGGTCTGGATTTCTTGCGAGTCGAGGGCTTTGTGTTTGCTCATGTAGGTGATGAAGGGATTCATCAATCATGCGCGGCGGAGTTGATCCGTCGCAGAGCTAATTTGAAATCTGAACACATCAAAATATTTGCAGACATCAAGAAAAAGCATGCAGCTCATGCAATTACTGCTGATGTAAGTTTGGTCGAAACAGCTCGAAACGCTGAATTCTTTAGAGCAGATGGAGTTGTTGTCACTGGTCCTGCAACTGCTTACGCGCCTGAAGTGGATGAAGTGAGTTCTGTGAAAGCTGCAATTGCGGCTCCTGTTCTCGTGGGTTCGGGAGTTACACCGGAGAACATTGCTCAACTCGCTAAACATAGCGATGCGCTTATCGTTGGCAGTTATGCGAAGTTCGATGGACTTTGGTCGAACGAAGTCGATCCCGTACGTGTTGAAAAATTGATTGCAGGTTTGTCTGCAAAAATTTAGTTGCGGCTGGCGCTCAAGTTTACTTTCAAGTCGCGGTTACTGATCGTAGCTATGACGCAGTGTAGACCACGGGCTTGAGCCTCCGGAAGCAGCTTTCGCTGGATGTGGAGCACTGTCTGTGGAGGCGATACGTGGAGCGCGTTTGTGTTGTTTCTTTGGAACAACTTGAGCCACAGTTGGCTGTACTGGTGCTGAATGTTTAGCGATAGGCTTGACTGGCTCGGGTGTACTTGTTGGCTTCGTTTCGCTTGTAGCAGTCTTAGCTTCTGGCGCTGTGGTCACAGGATTTGTAGTAGTCGTTGGATTTGTAACTGGAGCTGGAGTCGATACTGCTGACGGTGCTGTCTGACTCGCTGGCTGTGGTATCGCTTTTGGTGCAGGTGCACCCATCTTCTGTAAGGCAACCAGTCCGATACAACCGGCAAGGAAAACTCCCAGAACACCGGCCCAAACCTTCATCGAAACGCCTTGAAGGATAGTCTTGAACAGCTCGGCTGGACTGCGTTGATCGCTTGGGGTGGTGCGAAGAACTTGACTCTTTCCTGGACGTGGAATTGCGTTTTCTAACTCGACCCGTAACTCGTCCATCGATTGCTGTCGATCGTTGGGGTCTTTCGCAAGTGCTCTGAAGACGACCTGCTCGAGCCGTTCGGGGATGTAGAGATCCGGGCGAGCCTGCGTGAAAGTCGGCGGCATTTCGCTTATATGTTTGGACATGGTATCGACCATAGTCTTGCCGAGAATCGGCAATTTACCGGTCAAAGTTTCGTAGATTACGATACCCATTGAGTAAATGTCTGAGCGCTGGTCGAGTTCGGCTCCAGTACATTGCTCTGGACTCATGTAGACCGGACTTCCACAGACTTCACCAGCTTGCGTCAGACGCTGTCCGTCCGGTGAATCGTTCATCAATTTGGCTACGCCGAAGTCTACAACTTTGACGAAATCAGTCTCGTCGTCATAGTTGATCAAAACAAAGTTTGTCGGTTTTACGTCTCTGTGCAAAACGTTTTGCTTGTGAGCGTGGTCGAGAGCATCGCATGCTTGTGACAAAATCTTGATAGCGCGCTCGACTCCAACTTGTCCGTCATTTTTGATGACGTCTGCAAGTGATTCGCCCTGGAGATAATCCATGACGATGAAAGGTTGACCGCTAGGGCTGATACCAAAGTCGTAAATGGTGATGACGTTTGGATGGTTGATGCGGCTTGCGGACATCGACTCTTGTTGGAAGCGTTTGACGCTCATGGAGTCGGAAATTAACTGCGCTTGCAACATCTTGATCGCAACGATGCGATTCATCAATGCATGTCGTGCCTTATAGACGACACCCATGCCACCATGACCGATCACTTCCATGATCTCGTAGTTACCGGCTAAGGTCGTGCCAAGAAGTGGATCTTGAACAACGCTGACGAGAAGTGAGCCATCGTGAGGACATGCCGCAACGATCCCTGTGAACTGCCGATTGCACTCCAGGCAAACTTTCTCGTTTGTTCGCTTAATTTCAGCAGCCACGTCTTGTCGCCATCCTGGTTTCCGCGCCCCGTTCGAGCTAAATTAGAGCGGGTTAATCATGATCAATGTACCCATCAATCATAGCCCACTAACCCATCCGGTCGCCAATTCCGTGTGCCCCGCGATCAAACGAAACTGCCGAGCCAACCCACCTACTGACCCGGACGCACGAACCGATATCGGTTCGTTAGAGAACGCCGAAGCCTCCACCAGGCTCGAAATCCGCCAGAAACGCCAGCCCGTCTGCAATAGCGTATTCAAGGCACGAACCGATATCGGTTCGTTGGAGATCGCGGAAGCCGCCGCCAGACTTGAAGTTCGCCAGAAACGCCAACCTGTCTGCAATAGCGCATTTAAGACACAAACCGATATCGGTTCGTTGAGGTTGCGGAAGCCGTCGTCAGGCTTGAAATTCGCCGGAAGCGCCAGCCCGTCTGCAATAGCGAATCCAAAACACGAACCGATATCGCTAGATATTATCGTGGACTTGGTAGCCCAAAAAAGCTCGATTTTTAGTGCTGCGTGACTTGCTCAACTGCAGGTATCGGTACGATGGCACCGTTATCCACGTGAAGTATGGATGCGTTTTCTAGCCATTCATTTTTGAAACCGGTGACGTGTGTCGTCGTGATTAGCGTCTGCATTTTGTTTTGCACTACAAGCGACATCAGAAGTCCTTGTCTATTCAGATCTAGCTCTGCGAGTACATCGTCCAGTAACAGAACCGGTGGTTCACTCAAGTTTTCTTGCACGCGCTCTAGTTCTGCTAGTTTGAATGCCAGCACTAAACTTCGCTGTTGCCCCTGGCTTGCGAATTCAACTGCATCTGCGTCGTTGATAAAGAATTTGATGTCATCTCTATGCGGTCCGCATAGTGTCTGCTTCCGGCCGATTTCTTCATAGCGCCGCTCTTTCATCAGTTTCATGAGAAGCTGGGCTACCTCGACTTCACTTTGATCGAGCAAGCTCTTTGTGGAAATTGCCACTGGAGCATCGTCTTCTTCGCCGTTGTCCTTCGCTTCACTTGCTCGAAAAACGTATTGCGCGGTCAATTTCTCGCGCTGTCCAGAGATATGTTCCTGGTGCTGCTCCGCTTTGGGAAGTAGCTCATCCAGCAATTGAAGCCTTAATTTGATGATCGCAGCGCCAAATTTTGCAGTTTGTTCGTCCCATACTTTGAGTTGATCGTGGTCCGTAACGGATACTTTTCCTTTCTCGAAAAGCTGCTTCAGCAGGCGGTTGCGCTGAGCTACGGATTTTAGATATTTCGATAAAGTGTCCTGGTAAGCAGGCTTAAGCGTCACCATTATTTCGTCGATCCAATCTCGCCGAAACTTAGGCCCACCCCTCAAAAGATTCAGGTCCGAGGACTTGAAGCTTACAGTTACCAATCGTCCACGCAACGCTTTCGCAGAGCCAATGGTCAGACCGTTAACTTTGATTTGCCGTTCGACGCCTCTGCTTCTAGGCTTTTCACTTTTTGCAATCGCGAATGACGCCCTTACATCCGAGTTGTTGCTTTCGAAATCAACTTCGATTCGCAGCAAATCTTTTCCCTTGCGAATCAAGTCCGCATCCTGACTCGCGCGCGGTGAACGACCAAAAGAAATGATCTCGATTGCTTCCAGAAAGTTTGTTTTGCCCTGCGCATTCTCGCCGATCAAGACGTTGCGCGCATCGGTTAGATCGACCGAGCTGTGCTGATAATTCCTGAAATCTGTCAGTGTGACTTTTTTTATTTGCACACAAACTCGCAGTGCACTTACGCGGGTAATCGATCTTTAGTCACGCCGTCGTTAGACTGGTTTATGATATCGCGCGCTGTGTTGCAATCCGCCGCGATTTGCGCTTTCAATTCATCGATGCCGTTAAACTTCTGCTCTGCTCTCAAGTGCTGCGTGAAGTCGACTTGAATAGTCGAGTTGTACAAGTTCTCATCGAAATCTAGGATGTGCACTTCCACAAGCAGAGATGCACCACTGGAATCGGTCTCGCCCGGCACCGGTTTGAACGTTGGTCGATATCCGACATTTATCACCGCCGGCAATCGTCGTCCGTCTGCCAACCTTGCGATACCCGCATAGACGCCGCGTCCCGGTACGATCTGGTATTCGCACAGCGCCATATTCGCCGTCGGAAAACCGAGCTTTCGCCCCCTGCCTTCACCGCGAACAACTTCGCCAATCAAAGCGTAAGGACGGGAGAGTACTTTCGTCGCTGCCGAAACATTGCAGCTAGCCACGAGTTCGCGCACTCTGGAGCTTGAAACTTCCTCACCATCTACGAAAACCATTGGTGCAACGTGCACGCTGAAGTCCAATTGTTTTCCGAGCACATTGAGTAGAGCTGGATCGCCTTCGCGATCTTTTCCAAAATGGTGATTGTATCCAACCGATATCGACTTGGCTCCCATCGAACCGACCAATATGTTTTGAACATATTCACGAGGGCTCAGACGGCAGAGATCCTCTGTAAAGGATAGAACTAACGTCGCCTCCACTCCAAGCTTCTCAAACAGTTCCAGACGTTGCTCTATTACGGTCAATAGAAGCGGGGAAGATCCTCGAGTCAACGCTCTTGGATGGTCTTTAAAAGTGACGACGCCGGCAGTGACGCCAAGTCGCTTGGCTTCTTCGACCGCTTTTCCAATGACTGTTTGGTGCCCTGGATGAACTCCATCGAAAAATCCCAGCGCAATTGCCGATTTCTTTAAGAGTCCTAGTGTGGCTGTGTAAAAGGTTTCCAAGAAACAATTCCTGTGCTGTGTTATCGCAAGCTCAAGGGCACGCGCTCCAGTATTTTAGCCCAGAGATGAAAAGACTGCTTAGACTAGAGCAGTTTCATCTGACAATGTATCGCAAACCCGCCAAAAATCGGCTTTGAGTGAGGTTTTATTACTTCAAATATGCTAAAATTTGACTTGTAGTTTAACTGTCCTGTGAGGGGCTCTAGCCTTTCTCTATCAGACTTTTAAAACGAATGTTGGCGCGTCTCGAATCCTAGTTTCTTTCGAGTCATCGAACTGGGAGAGAGCTTCTATGGGTGTCATAAATGGCGAACAAGCAAGATGCAGCAGGTACTATCGTGACTGACGAAACAGAAAAGGAAGATGACAAAGGCGCTGACTATGGCGCGAATGCTATTGACGTTTTGGAAGGTCTTGAAGCTGTTCGAAAGCGTCCCGGTATGTATATCGGTAGCACTGGTCCACGTGGTCTCCATCACTTGATCTGGGAAATTGTCGACAACTCAGTTGACGAAGCTCTCGCTGGCTATTGCAAAAATATTGAAGTCTTTATCAACGAAGATAATTCGGTCACCGTCGAAGACGACGGACGCGGAATTCCAACTGGAATCGTTGAAAAATCAGGAAAGAGCGGTGTTGAAACTGTATTCACCATCCTGCACGCTGGTGGCAAATTTGGTGGCGGAGGATATAAAGTCTCCGGCGGTCTGCACGGCGTAGGCGCTTCTGTTGTGAACGCTCTTTCTGAGAGACTCGAAGCTGAAATTCATCGCGACGGGAAAATGTACCGTCAAGCCTACAACCGCGGCGAACCAGATGGCGGTCTGGACGAAGTCGGCAGCACTACTAAACGGGGAACCAAAGTAACATTCTGGCCTGATGATCAGATTTTCCACGACGTAAATGAGGACAACGAACGCGTTCAAATCGTGGTCCAGTGGGATGTAATCATCACTCGTCTCCGCGAAATGGCCTTTCTGAATAAGGGTCTCAAAATCAGCGTGACTGACAAACGCGAAAAAGACCTTTCTCAAATTTTCCACTATGACGGTGGTATCGCGAGTTTCGTCGAGTACATCAACGATACGCGTGAAACCCTACACGTACCGCCTATCTATTTTGAAGCGGATCAAAACAACGTGGTCGTCGAATGTGCGTTGCAGTGGACGAATCAGTACACCGAATCGATTTACACCTACGTAAATAACATCAAAACCGGAGACGGTGGAACGCACTTAACTGGTTTCAGAAACGCACTAACTCGTATCATTAACGACTATTCGCGCAAACAAAATCTGGTCAAAGAGAGCGATGCCAACTTCACTGGTGAAGACGTTCGCGAAGGTTTGACCGCAATCGTCAGCGTCAAAGTTTCCGACCCTCAGTTTGAAGGACAAACCAAAGAACGTTTGGGCAATCGAGAAGTTCAAGGCGTAACACAGAACGTGGTGGCACAAAAGCTTGCAGATTGGTTGGAACTAAATCCGATACCAGCGAAAAAGATCGTTGGCAAAGCGTTGCAAGCACGTCAAGCTCGTGAAGCCGCTCACAATGCCAAGAAAGCGATTCGCCGCGCCTCCGCTCTGGAAAACTCCTCACTGCCAGGTAAGCTGTCCGACTGTTCGGACCGTGACCCAGGTCGATGCGAGATTTATCTGGTAGAAGGTGATTCCGCCGGTGGTAGCGCCAAGGTTGGTCGTGACCGAAGCTTCCAGGCGATTCTTCCTCTTAGAGGAAAAATTTTGAACGTCGAAAGAGTGCAACCGGGTCGCATTTACGAGAACACCGAAATTCAAGCGATGATTCAAGCGCTTGGTTTGGTTGTTCGCGAAGATGACGAAGAAGGTGGTAAGACGACAGGGTTGTTGCGTCCAAATGCTGAAAATTTGGATTTGACCAAACTCCGCTATCACAAAATCATCATCATGACTGACGCAGACGTTGACGGCAGCCACATCAGAACACTGCTTCTGACTTTCTTCTTCCGCTACGCTCGACCTTTAGTCAACAACGGATACGTTTACATCGCGATGCCTCCCCTGTTCAAGGTGACGAAAGGCAAACGGATTGAGTATTGCTACAACGAGCATAAACTCGAGGCAGTGCTTGCTGAAATGGGCGAGAAAGCAGAAATCCAACGCTTTAAGGGGTTGGGAGAAATGCAAGCCGAACAACTGTGGGATACAACTATGAATCCCGCAACTCGGACGCTCAAGCAAGTTACTGTTGCGGATGCTTCTGAAGCTGACCACGTTGTCGACTTGCTCATGGGTGAAGCCGTTCAACCGCGCAAAGAGTACATCATGAACCACGCGCACGAAGTGCAGCACCTCGACGTCTAGGATTCGACGTGATCAACGTAGCAAACGTTCTTACAGTGGGCAGAGTTTTCTTAGCTCTGGCCACTTTGAGTTTGTTATTCGTTCCTGGCGAAAACTACAGGTGGACTGCTTTTGGCTTAACGATTTTTGTGATCTGGGCTGATGGATTGGACGGTTTTTTTGCCAGAAAACTGAAGCAAAGCACTAAACTTGGTGGCATTCTGGATATTGCGGGGGACCGCGCCGTCGAGCTCGCTTACTGGATTGTGTTTGCTGTACTTGGTTGGATTCCGGTTTGGATACCGCTCCTCTTCTTAATCCGAGGAACTTTCGTGGATGCCATTCGCAGCCACGCTGCTGAATCGGGTTACACCGCATTTGGTGCGAAGACGATGATGCAGAATCCAGTTGGAAAATTTTTGGTAGCTTCGAATTTTAGTCGTTTCAGTTACGCCATAGCGAAAGCTGTTGCTTTCTGCCTGCTCATCGCTGCGCACACAACCATGTTGGAAAATTCTCCGGTGCCTGCCGTTGGGAATTTCTTCCTCTACTTCGCGGCTGCGTTTTGCGTGGTGCGAGGAATTCCGGTTTTCTTCGAAGTGGAAAACCCATTTATTTTCAAAGAACCGGTTGAACCGGCAAAAGAAAAATCCTCGCCTTAACCTGCCAACCGAAGCTACGCAGATACTTACCCTACCGTACCGATATCGGTACGTGGAAATTTTGCGACCTCGCTGCGATCGCGGACCTTTGCGACCGCGAACCTTTGCGACCGCGAACCTCGCTGCGACCGAGAACCTCGCTGCGACCGAGAACCTCGCTGCGACCGCGAACCATTGCGACCGCGAACCTTGCGACCGCGAACCTTATAGATGCCATTTTAGTGTTCGTCGATAGGTGAAGTCGGGGTGAAGTGGTGATCGCCATTTAAGTTATTCTGTGGGCATTCTACGAAGCCAAGAGTCGAGTTGGTAATGTTTTGGTAACCTCGAAACGGCACTCTAGTCAAGTCAGGCAACGCCGTCTAAATGCCTAATTTGCGAGGGGATGAATTACATGTCCACAGGATCAAATAAAAGCCTGGAAGCCACGGCCGCTAAACCGGAACAGCATGTCGCACCGACTGCTCAACCGAATTGGAATGTAAGTCATCAAGAACAGCTTGCTCAAATTCGTCAGGAGCGCGCACCTCAACAAGTCCACTCGATTCCTGTTGTCGTTCCAAACGTGGCGCAACAACAGCGTCGTGGCGAAGTACAGCATGCTCCCACAGTTGCGCAACAACAGCCACGTCCTGAGTTACACAACCTTGGAGGTGCAGGCACGCAGACTCGACCGGATTCGCACGTCGGGCAGCCGGTGACTGCAACGAGACCAGACACTCATACTTACACACCGGGTCGAACTAACCCGGAAGTAGCGAACAATAATCGCGGCACGAATACCGAAATTAATCGCACTGTAGTGAACAATCGCTACGAGAATCAGACGACCAACAACAATCGTTATCTGTATGGTGGCTTAGCTGGTGGTGCTTTATTGGGCGCCGGCGCTGCTTCCTTATATCAAAATCGTGATTATGGATTGAACTACAACGGAAGCTACGGCAACACATATCAGTTCTCGAATCCGAACTACAACAGTTGGAACAACGGTAATTTCGCGTTGAATAACTTCAACAATTTCAACAACTATTCCAATTACGGCGACTATGCCAATTACGGTAATGCTGGTTACGATCAATTCGGTAACCCAATCAACGGTGGCTATGATCAGTTTGGCAATCAGTTAGCTCTGGCAGACAATTCGCAATACGGAAGCTATGATGGAACGTACCCATCGAACTTGTATGGAGATACCACTTATGGTGGCACTCCTTTTGACAGTGGATTTATGCCTCCACCGCCGCCTCCAGATTTCCTTGGTGGACCGGGCTTCATCGAGCGACGACCAAATCCACTAAATGTGATTCCTCAATTGTTCGGAAGCATAATTGGTGGTGTTCTGGGAAACATTACGAGCAGTAACCACAGACGCTATTATGGCGGATTCCCTGACTGTTAGACCGAACCAAATCTACACCTATGTGAACGCATTCGGAGCAGCGGATGCGTTTTGCTTTTTGAAGCATCGCGTGGAAAAAATGCAGGATGCGTGGAGGAATCAGTAAGGAAAGTAAGGAATAAGCACGATCAAGTAGTCATCCTTTGAAGACCCGAGGTCTTCTTTCAAATCGTCAAACATCTGGTAGAACTCATCAAACCCTCGATCAACATATGTTTCGACGAATTCAATTCCAAGCGGCTCAAAGAACTCGCTAATTATTGGTCCAAACATTTCGTCATCGCGTGGATCGAATTCTTCCATTTTTGCTTTGAGTTCGAGTTGTGTCTCGTAATCCATCAACCAGTGAACATATTCGCACTCGAGAACGAAATCGGCTGCTAGCTTGGAGCCGAGCGCGCGAAGTTTTAAACGCTTGGTTAACCAATCACTCAATCCACTGAGGATCCAACCGTCTCGCGTTCCACCCCATGTTCGCGTTAGACCTTGCTCTTCGGTCATTCGCCCGAACAATGCTTCCACATCTTCAGCGGAATCCCAATCGTATTTCCTCAGCTCTTCAAATGAACGGGGGCTGGCAAAAAAGGCGATGTAATCTGACATTCGGGGCACCTACACTGGACGCCCAATTATTCCACAGAATAGAAAAAACGCGCTCCACCTGGAGCGCGTTTGAATTGGTCGCAGGACCGGTGCCGCCCTCGGTGGAATACATCCCTGCTTTCCCTCACTTGAGAACCTGCGTTATATAGAGAATGACGCCCCCACGTTACATTTGTTCCGCTAGACAACTAGCCAACCGATATCGGTTCGTGGTTAGCCTCTTGGAACTTGCTGAGCCGCAGATTTAACAACCGATATCGGTTCCTGGTTAGCGTCTAGGAACTTTGCTGCGCTACAGATTGAACAAGCGATATCGGTTCGTAGCCGGTCGAGGAAGCCTTGCTTTTGGACAGATTCGCCAAGCGATATCGGTTCGTAGCCGGTCGAGGAAACCTTGCATTTTGGACAGATTCGCCAACCGATATCGGTTCGTGGTCGGTCGAAGAAACCTTCGTTTTGAGGCTAATTCGCCAACCGATATCGGTTCGTCCCGTATCGCAGTTATGCGTTTCCGGGTGTGCAGTTTAGTTGCGCGTCCAGTACCTTCAGGCATGCTTGAGCGATTTTGTTTGGGCTAAACTCAGTTAAACACTCGCGATTCGCACAGGTCTTGTTGTAGTTGCACGGTCTGCACGTCAACTCAGTGTCATACAGCGTTATGTGCTGTTCGCCGTAGGGACGCCACCTGCCGGGATCTGTCGGACCGAACAACGCAATGGTCGGAACTCCTACGGCAGCCGACAAATGCGCTGGACCCGAGTCCACACATGCGGACACGTTCATGCGGCGATATAAAGCCATGCTCTGGCGAAGCGAGAGTTCTCCCGCGAGGTTGATTCCCTTAACCCCGGCGAGCTGTTGCAACTCTTCGTACAACGCAAAGTCGCGCTCTGCTCCTGTGAAATAAAAATCGCAGTTCAGTTTCGGCGCAAGCTCTCTCAAAACATCTGCCCACTTATCCAGCGGATACATCTTGTCGGGATGCGCTGCCGCAGCGTGAATCAGCACCTTGGTCGATGACTTGTTCAGCTCTGGCACTTTCGCAAGAATCTCTCGATCTTCTTTCTCGCTAATCCAAGCGTCGAGATGACGCTCAGTGACTGGCAAGCCAGCTTCGCTCAAAACTTCGAGGGTCGAATCAACTTCGTGGATGTGCTTATTCCAAGCAATCGCTTTTGTCAGAAGAAATTGTCGCCCTTCAGTTGCATACCCAACGCGGTGCTTGGCTCCAGTTAAAAGCGCAAGAACGGCTGAAGACCAGGATCTTTTCAGAACGAACACCAGGTCATATTTTTCTTTCCGCAACTCCACAACGTAGGACCAGAAGCTCTTAGCTTTCCCTTCGCCTTGATCATATTTGTGAAAACGCGTGGTATCAAATGTGATGAAGCGGTCAACGTAGGGACAACCTTCCAACACCTCGCCGCTCTGCGGACCGACCAGTACGTCTATCTTCGCGTCTGGATATGAATTACGCAAATTGCGCAAGAATGGCACCGTCAAAATTGTGTCGCCGATAAAGCGATAGCGGATAACGAGAATGCGTTTGCATTTTAAAAGTTCGTCTACTCTGCTCATTTCTTCTGCTTTTCGACCGCGCTTTTCACTTGATTCACGTATTCATCTAGCACCGCTGGTGGTGAATCGATCCACTTTGTGTCTATGCGAAGCGCATATAGACGTTCAGCTAGTTTCTCGGATGGTTTCATTTTCACAAGATCTTTTTCAGTCGTTATGACCATTGTGCCGTTCGTGATCGCAGCCTCAATGCTGTCTAAATCTTCGGCTGAATACCAGTGGTGATCTTGGAAAGTCATCGTTTTGACCACATCCGCACCTCGCTGCGTTAACATCGAGACGAATGATTCTGGTCTAGCCAATGCGGAAACGGCGATAACTTTGTTTCCATTCATCGCGCTAACTGGAAGAACGACGCTGTTTGGTGATACCAAATTCGATGCCTCGAACGTGCATTTATCGACTGGCTTATCTCCGGCATGCTCACGGAGTGTTTGCTCCAAACGTTGAATCTTTTCTTGATCCGGGTTTTCAGGTATCTTCGTAATGACCAGCGAAGATGCACGGGATAGCGCGGAAAGCGGCTCGCGCAAACGTCCCGACGGCAGTAACGAATCCCTTTTGGGTTCATCGTTGTAGTCAATCAGCACTATGTCCAAATCTCTGCGAATTGGAAAATGTTGGAACCCATCATCGAGCAGAAGTATTTCGCAACCATAGTGTGATACCGCC
This sequence comes from Drouetiella sp., assembly GCA_036702965.1. GTDB lineage: Bacteria > Cyanobacteriota > Vampirovibrionia > Obscuribacterales > Obscuribacteraceae > PALSA-1081. The sequence goes on along the minus strand of DATNPZ010000010.1, from coordinate 461,309 downwards.
AGCGCTGCGGATGCACGACGATTCGACCCCACCAGAACAACTGCTTTTGGCAGACGTTTAGCGATTAGATATGGTTCGTCTCCTGCAGACTCGCAATCAGCAAAGTTTCCCGCGCCATCGCTAACTACGACCGTGCGTTCTTTGGATTTACGCTTGTACCCTCGGCTCAGGATGCCTACCTTCAATCCCGCGGCTATAAACTTCTGAGCAAGGTCAATTGTTACCGGAGTTTTTCCGGTGCCACCACAGGTGATGTTGCCGATGCTGATTACTGGGACATCGGCTTGTTCGCGCTTTAGCATTCCAACTCGATAACCTTCGAGGCGAGCAAGTGAACCAACAAAATAGGCGAAAGAGGCTGGTGTTAACACAGTCTTGCGCAGTTTGTCGAATGGAGTTGTTGGATTCCCCCAACTCATCGTCTCTCCCCCTGCGCAGTTTCGATCTTCGTTTCGGTTTTAGATTCCAGCAAGGCCAATTCTTCAATCAGGTTCAAAGCCCGATCGACTGCGCCCTGGCTCTGATGCAACCACGCTTCACCTTTCGATCCCAACTCGTGTCGTCTCTGAGCATTGTTCATGAGCGACTCGAGTTGTGTCGCGAGCTCATCCTCATCTTGCACAACAATGAGGGCGTCGCTAGCTAAGAGTGCGTCTGCCACGTCCTTAGTCTTGTGCAGGTGCGGACCCGCGATCACCGGCACACCATAAGTGAAAGGCTCGACGATGTTGTGACCGCCAATTGGAGCGATTGTGCCACCAACAAAAGTAACTGTCGCAACCGAATAGAACTTTGCCAGATGACCAATTGCGTCCAGCAGATAGACGTTTCCTTCTTGTTCGAATTTTTCGTCTTGTGAAAACCTGCGTGGACGAAAGCCTGCCAATCTTATGATGTCGGCTACTTTATCGAAACGCTCGGGATGTCTGGGGGCGATGATCAGCTTCGTGTTTTTCTTGTCCTTGAGCTGTTTGTAAGCGGCGATAACAGCAGACTCTTCTGGTTCATGCGTTGATCCCGCGATGAAAACTTTGTCGTTTTTATCGATTTTCAGTTTGGCGAACAGAGCATTTTGTTCCTCAACCGATATCGGTTGAAGTCCGTCAAACTTGATGTTTCCCAGTACTCGAACCGATAACGATTCGCCAGCAACATTTTTGAATCGATCAAATTCGTTGGATGATTGAACGCCGATAGCTTTGAAGTTGCGAAGAACTGGACCGAAAAACGCGCGAAATTTGTAGTAGGACTTGAACGATCGTGGTGACATACGCGCGTTGACCATACTGATTGGAATGCCACGTTCCTTGCACTGATTCGCAAAACCGGGCCAAATCTCAGTTTCTACGATGGTGACCAACTTGGGATTGAGCGCGTCGAGCCAACTACCGGTACACCACGGCAGATCGTACGGGAAATAGAAGCAGTCTGCAAAATCAGAGATTCTTTCCTTTGCTAATGCGTGACCAGCTCCAGTCGTGCTCGAGACAACGATGGATTGTGAGGGATGCTTTTCGTGCAACCGCTTGAGCAACGGTAATGCTGCATTGAACTCTCCGACCGAAACAGCGTGGAACCAGATTGGACGCGTCGTCCCCGATGCTGAGTATTTTTGTTTGAGTGATTCTGGTACGGTTCCAAGTTTTTGGGACATCCCGAATCGAGCGCGTTTTTTCAGTAGCAGAAATGGTCCAACCAAAACTGCCACCAAAATCATTACTGTGTAATACGCGATCAAAACTAATGAATCCAAAAAACGCGACTGACTCGCACAAAAGGCAAAGTTCGAGTTTACGGCTTTAGCTGTCAAGCTTCCAGTCAGTTTGGTTCATTTTTATGTGTTCTGTTGCACTCAAACAAGGTCCAGTTCTGTGCACTCAAGCGAGGTCCAGTTTGCACTCAAACGAGGTCCAGTTCTATGCACTCAGACGAGGTCCAGTTTGCACTCAAACAAAGTCCAGTTCTGTTGCACTCAAACGAGGTCCAGCGCGTCCACGTCAACTGCCATGCTGAGCCCGTCCGGCAAATATTTGTTACGTAGATACGACGTGAGTATCGACCGAACATCGTCCCCGCCCAAATTCTTTAGTAGCAAGTGGTATCTGAATTTGCCTCGCAAGCGCTCGATAAGACACGCAGCAGGACCGAGAACTTTGACCGTATCGTCGGGGACGCTAGATTCTACAAACTGCGTGATTTCTTCTGCAAGAGCGTTACAGGCTGCTTCTACGCGCACCGGTTCGTCTCCTGCGACCACTATACGAATGATTTGACTAAACGGCGGGTATTCGAATTCTCTGCGCGCCTCTAATTCCTCTTCTACGAAAGTTGCGTAGTCATGATTCTTAGACCAATCTAGCGCTGGCATCTCGCAATCATAGGTTTGCATAATTACGTTGCCTGGACGGTCGCCGCGTCCAGCCCGCCCCGAAACTTGAGTCAGTAATTGAAAGCCACGCTCGGTCGAGCGGTAATCCGGTAGATTGAACGCCGCATCTGCGGTCATAACTCCAACTAGAGTGACATTGGCGATATCCAGCCCTTTCGAGACCATCTGCGTGCCAATCAAGACATCAGCATTTCCCTGAGCAAACTCCTGCAATATTTCATCGTGTGAACCCTTCCGGGTCGTTGTGTCGCTGTCCAGGCGCAAGATGCGACAGTCAGGAAAAAGTTCCTGTACTTCCTCTTCGACTCTCTGAGTACCCAATCCGTACTGCTTGATGAATGGACTTTTGCAGCTTGGACATTCGCTCATCGCCGAACACCTGAAACCACAGTGGTGACAGGCTAGAAACCCCGAGAGATAAGAGGACGCTTGATTCGGACCTTTTCTCTGATGGTAAACCAGCGCCACACTGCAGTTCTTGCACTTCACCACGTAGCCGCACGCTCGGCAGAATACGTGACTGGCATATCCACGCCGATTGATCAGGAGAATCGCTTGCTCTTTTCGCTGTAAACAGCCAGTCAGCTCGTTTGCAAGAGCTAGAGAAAAAATACTCTTGTTTCCGTTCGCGAACTCTCTGCGCATATCGGCGATTCGTACTGCAGGCATTGCTTGCTTGAAGACGCGCTCCGGCATCTCCAAGATTTTGTTGCTTGCTTTAGCTTGCGCATAGACCGCAACATCAGGAGTCGCGCTACCGAGAACTACTAGGGCTCCTGTTCTTCGCCCCCGCTCGATAGCAACGTCTTTTGCGTTATATCGCGGGCTTGGACTGGTTTGTTTATAACTGCCGTCATGTTCTTCATCCAGAATAATCAAACCGACTTGCGGAAGATTGGCTAAAATAGCTGATCTCGCACCGAGAAGCACGCGCCCCTCTCCGTTTCTCAGTCTCCGCCAGGTATCATATTTTTCACCGGGAGTGATACCACTGTGCCAAACCGAAACTTGATCGCCAAAACGACTTTTCAGTCTGCGAGCCAGTTGAGGTGTCAAGCTGATCTCAGGAACCAGCATCAAAGCTGCCTTACCTGCGGCTAGTGTCTGGTCGATTAATCGAAGGTAGACCTCGGTCTTTCCTGAGCCTGTGACGCCGTGCAAAAGCCAGGCGGGATAATCTGTTGCGCTTTGTTGCCGCTGCTCTTGTTGAGTCAGCGCAATTTCTAGTTCTTTCGACAAGACATCGAGCGCCTTTCGCTGATCCTCGGTCAACGCCACATCTGCGCTTGAAGTGCGAGCTACCTGCATATCGCTCAACGGGTCACGGAAAGATTCCTCGTGACTGATCGTAATCAAACCTGCTTCGGCAAACTTTTTCATCGTCGCAGAAGTCGTCTTGCCCTGTTCCAGCAAGTCTCGCATCGGCATCTGACCGCCGTTTTTCGCCAACACGGCAAGCACTTCTTTCTGTCTGGCGCTTGTCCCTTCCGCGCCAGTCCATATCACAGTCGTCACCACCTTCGGTGCCTGGCCACTTGAGGACTCCTGCGAAACAGTAATTAATCCTTCAGTACGAAGTAACCCAATCGCTCGGTAAAACTGCGATACAGTCAGTCTCTTCATCTTCGCCATGCGTCGCCATCGCTGCTTCAGAGCGACCATCGAAAGCACTGAATTTTTACTATCCATCAATGCTTTGATAATGAACTGGCTGGCGGGCTCGTAAGACATCAAAGAGCCGCCACGCTCTTCAAACATCGACTGGTTGAGCCGTGCGACACGCTTGAACTTTGCGCTCAAGACGGATGGCACTGCCGCTGATATTACGTCAGAGAGATTGGCACAGTAGTAGTCGGCGATCCAGTAAAGAAATTCCACGTATTCTTTATCAAAAAGCGGCTCTGGCTCAATGACTTCCGCAATATTTTTGATGGTGATATCACCCTTCGCCTCATCCGAAAGCGACACCACATAGCCACCAACCAGGTCTCGTCCGCCGAACGGAACCAGTACCTGCGCCCCGATAAATGTCTCTGGCGCAAGCTCCTCAGGCACCTTATATGTGAACAGTTTGTCTTTCAGTTCACGCGCCTGTATATCCACAATGACATTGGCATATATCGTGCCGGCCAATCTCGTGCCCCGCAAAACGTTAGCAGTGTTGAGCCTACGACTCCGGCTCCCTTGAAAGTATAAAGACAAAGACACGACTCTGACCTCTCTGAAGGGAAATCGCGCGAACGCTTATTACGTAATACGCAATTTCGCCTACAAAAGTTCAAATCGTTTTGAAACGCTGGAAAGGTTCGTCAGGCGCCGATTACATACTTCTTCCAGCTGAATTCGCCGGAAACAGAATGCTTCGAAATTTCAAAATGAACATGGCTCGGAGGACGACGCGGCACCACCTGAAGCACCATATTCGCCTGATGCGGAGTGCGATCACCCTTCTTGACGTTGCACTTCAAGCACGCCGCCACGACGTTATCCCAACTATCGGTCCCGCCCTTGGAGCGCGGAATGATATGGTCGATGGTCAGATCATGCCGACGGTCACCGCAATACTGACAAGTGTAATTGTCGCGATGGAGCAGGTTTCGTCTTGACAGGCTGATCTCTTTGTACGGAATCTTTACGTAAGAGCGCAGTCGAATTACCGTCGGCAATGGGAAGTCAGAGTAAATCTGCTTGCCATTGTGCTCGATCTGTTCTGCCTTACCCTTCATGAGCAAAACCACAGCACGACGCCATGTACAGATGTTTAAAGGTTCGTATGAAGCATTCAGAACTAGTACTTTAGACATCAGAAACCGTACGACTTAGCATTTGTTTACGATAGAAATATTATAACAAGAATAATAAGTATGTCTATGAAATAAGCGGTTTAGGGGCGTTGTGATACAATTCGGAAATTGTCTATCGAAGCAAATTAGGTTTCGTAGCTGAGTGCGCTAGACTCTGTGCTCCGATGGACAGCGGTGATCGAAGCTCTTGAAGCTGTCAGATCAGACACTTTCGTGTGTCAGATCCGCACCTCGATTTGTTTCGCACCAGGTCCGTTATTTATTACCCCTTCGTTCGCGCTCGCATTCTTGAGAGGAGATTGTACAAGCCTTGTCAGTAGCATCAATGAGACAACTATTGGAAGCAGGCGTCCACTTCGGTCATCAAACCCGCCGTTGGAACCCTAAAATGCGCCCATACATCTATGGAGAGCGCAACGGAATTTACATCATCGACCTCGAGCAGACCACTCGTGCTCTCGATAAGGCCTGTGAGTTCATCAGAAAATCAGCATCCGAAAAGAAGAACATCATCTTCGTCGGCACCAAGAAACAAGCTGCTGAAATCGTTCAAGAAGAAGCGACTCGCTGCGGTGCGCACTTCGTCAACCGCCGTTGGTTGGGTGGAATGCTCACCAACTTTGAAACTATTCGTTTGCGTATCAACCGACTTAAAGAGTTGGAAGAAATGAAAGACACCGGCGAGTTGTATCGCCGTCCTAAGAAAGAACTGGCTGTTCTCAACCGCGAGTTGTACAAACTCGAGAAGTCACTTGGTGGCATCAAGAACATGCGCGGTAAGCCAGACATTCTTTTCATCATCGACCAGAAACGTGAATTGATTGCCGTTGCTGAAGCAAAGAAAATCGGTTTGACAGTAGTCGGAATCATCGACACCAACTGCGATCCAGCCGGTATCGATTATGTAATTCCTGGTAACGACGACTCGATCCGCTCGATCAAATTGATCACGAGCAAAGTTGCTGATTCGATTCTCGAAGGCAAGCAAGGTCGTCTCGAAGTCGAACCAGAATTGTCTGCAGAAGCCGCTCAAGCTCCTGACGCCGAAGATCGTGCTCAAAAGCATGCTCTGGTTGGCGCTGGTTCCGGCGACGAAAATAAGTCAGAAGAACAAGGCTAAAAGCCGCTTCCCGTTGAATTTTTCTTTCCGGGATTTCTATCCCGGGAAGAGATTTGACTAACGAGAAATATTTATGGATCCGCATCCGGAGCCGCTTGGATAGACAAAGCAGCAGACTTGCTGCGCATAACAAAGGGATAAGCAGGAGTGATGGAAATGGTTGAGATATCCGCATCGATGGTTAAGGAGCTGCGAGACAAATCCGGCGCCGCCATGATGGATTGCAAAAAAGCACTCGTTGAAGCTGGTGGAGATTCAGAAAAAGCGTTCGAACTTCTCCGTCAGAAGGGCGTCGCTGTAGCGAGCAAGAAGTCCGGCCGCGCGGCTTCCGAAGGTCTCGTTGTCGGTCAAGTGACCGCTGACGGCAAGACCGGAGCGATCGTCGAAATCAACTGCGAAACCGACTTCGTTGCACGTAACGACCAGTTCATCGACTTGACCAAACAGATCGTAGAACTCGTTTTGAAGCACAAACCAGCCGATGTCGAAACATTCTTGACTCAAGATGCTAACGGCAAGCCAGTCAAAGATCTCGTAACCGAAGCTGTTGCCAAGATTGGCGAAAACATCATGATTCGCCGCCTGGCAGTTTTCGAAGCTCAGGGTGAAGGTGTCGTCGGACTCTACATCCACTCACTGGGTGGAAAGATGGGTGCCCTTCTCGAGTTGTCATCAGCGAAGTCTGCTGACCGCGAAAAGCTCAACGCAATCGCTCGCGAAGTTGCAATGCACGTTGTCTCGGCAAAGCCTCAGTACATCACTAAAGCTGAGATTCCAGCCGAAATCGTCGAAAACGAGCGCCGCATCGAATCTGGAAAAGCTGACCTGGCTGAGAAGAAGCCAGAGATGCGCGACAAAATCGTCACCGGGCGCGTCGACAAGATTCTCAACGAACGTTCTTTGCAAGAGCAAGTATTCGTCAAAGATCCTAACAACACTGTTGGCAAGTATCTTCAGACAAAGGGTATTGAGCTCGGTACAGAGCTGAAACCGGTTCGATTCGCTCTATTCATCCTCGGTGAATTAGCGGCAGAACAAAGCGGAAACGAAGAATAATCGGAAAGGGGCGAAGCGAAAGCATCGCCCCTTCTTCTTTGTGGGCATCGACTTCGATTGACTGTTAATGGACCCCGCTCGATTCACGCTCAGCCTCATCGGCACTGCTTCTGTAAATCTACAATCCACTCAACAGCGGCTCTTGAGCTAGTTCAGTTATAGAATTGATATCCAAACTACATACGCAATCATCGCTAAAAGTAAGTGAGAATGCGGACATGACAGCCTTTGTACCGACAAGGTATTATGGCGAAGATTTAGAAAGTACTACTCAAACAGAGATTCAGTGGTCATCGTGGGCGACATAAAATACAAACGAGTCCTTTTAAAACTTAGTGGTGAGGCTCTCATGGGCACTTACCACCCAGCAAATCCTGCATCAGTCGCCAGTCGCGGCAACATCGATCCAGAAGTGATCGATCGAATCGCAAACGAAGTCGCGAGCGCGCATAAACTTGGCGTACAAGTAGCCATCGTCGTGGGCGGTGGGAACTACTTCAGAGGCAGCCAGGCAAGCGCCTGGGGCATGGACAAAGCAGCGGCGGATTACGTCGGCATGCTCGCCACCATCATGAACTGCTTGATTCTGCAAGAAGTTCTTAAATCCAAATCTGTCGATACCCGCGTCCAGACTGCAATCGCGATGCCGGCAGTAGCAGAGCCATTTATTCGCCAACGCGCCATCCGACATCTCGAAAAGAATCGCGTTGTCATCTTCGGTGGTGGCACAGGCAATCCACTTTTCACAACCGACACAGCAGCAGCACTGCGTGCCGCCGAGATCAAAGCCAATGTCATTCTCATGGCAAAAAACAACGTCGATGGTGTTTACGATGACGATCCGAAATCTAACACCAACGCCAAGAAAATTGACGATATCAGCTTTGTAGAAGTGATACAAAGAGGATTGAAAGTCATGGATCCGGCTGCAGTGTCTGTCTGTCAGGAAAACGGTATTCCAATCGTCGTCTTCGATTTTGCAAAACCAGGCAGCATCGAAAGAATCGTTTGTGGACAAAAAATAGGAACGTTAGTTGCAACTGCAGTTGGAGGGAAGGTCTGATGTCCGGTGATGTAATCGCAACCGCCGATGAGAAGATGAAAAAGGCAATTACGAATTTGCAGCATGAACTGCAGACGGTGCGTACTGGACGCGCTAATCCTGCCTTGCTGGATCGCGTAGAAGTGGATTACTACGGCTCGCCAACCGCTCTTAAAGGCGTCGCTAATATCTCGTCTCCAGATGGACGTTCGTTGCTGATTCAGCCTTACGAAAAGACCATGCTGAAAGAAATCGAGAAGGCGATCAACACAGCTCAACTTGGTTTGACACCAACCAGCGATGGATCGGTGGTGCGCATTTCAATTCCTACTTTGACTGAAGAGCGCCGCAAAGAAATGGTCAAAATCGTCAAGAAATACGGCGAAGAGTGCCGTGTTGCGGTGCGCAACGTGAGACGTGATGCTTCGGACCAGATCAAGAAATCAAAAGCCGAAGGTATCTCTGAAGACGAAATCAAACGCAAAGAAGAGACTTTGCAGAAGACAACCGATAAGCGTATCAAAGAAGTCGATAAGGTAGTTCAGGACAAAGAAGCCGAAGTCATGGACATCTAGGAGGATTCGAACATGTGTGGAATCGTTGGTTATCTAGGACCAGCTCAAGCAGCACCAGTACTTCTCTCTGAATTGAGATGTTTGGAATATCGCGGATACGACTCTGCAGGAGTTGCCGTGATCGAAGACGGGCAGCTCTCTGTAATGAAAGCTGCGGGAAAACTCTCCAATCTGGAAGCTTTGCTTGTTACAAAGAAACCAGCCGCGACAGTTGGTATCGGTCACACGCGCTGGGCTACTCACGGCGTACCGAACGATCAGAACGCCCATCCTCACATGGATTCGACAGGCACAATCGCTGTCGTTCACAACGGAATCATCGAGAACTACGAAGTGCTTCGCGATGAATTGAAGAGCAACGGCTACGTGTTCCACTCTGAAACGGACACTGAAGTAGTAGCGCATCTGGTGTCATACGAATACAAAGTCGATCAGGATTTGTTGAAAGCAATCCTGCGCACGGTGAAGAGACTGGAGGGAGCTTATGCTCTCGGAATCGTTTGCCAGCGCCATCCCGACAGAATCTATGCCGTGAACAGCCACTACTCGCTTGCGATTGGATTGGGTGAGCACGAAAGTTTCCTCGCTTCCGACAGCATGGCGGTTCGTCAGTACACAAACAAAATCCTGAAACTGGAGCAGAGCGAAGTCGCTGAAATCTCAGCTCAGGGCGCGCGTCTTTATAATTTCGAAGGGCAGGAAGTTTTCCGTAAGCCTGTGTCGATGGATAGCAATCCATACATCATCGATAAAGCTGGATACAAACATTTCCTTCTCAAAGAAATTCACGAGCAGCCATTGGTACTGCGTCGAACCATCGGCAAGTATCTCTCTCAGCCAACGACTCCTGTGAACTTCTCTGTAACTCATAGCGATGGATCTGCAAGTTACGGAATCAACTTCACTGAAAACGAAATCAAATCGTTCGAGCGCATCCACATCGTCGCATGCGGAACCGCATACCATGCTGGTCTTGTTGGTAAATATCTGCTCGAAGAGTTGTGCAATGTTCCGGTCGATGTAGAAATCGCATCTGAGATTCGTGGACGCCGCATGTTGGTGAACGAAAGAACATTGACCATCGCCGTCAGCCAATCCGGAGAGACTGCAGACACCATCGCCGCTCTCACAGAAGCGAAGCAAAAAGGCTCATACACTCTGGGGATTACGAACCGCGCCGATTCGCACCTTGGTCAGATTACTCCGAATTTGATCGTCACTGAATGCGGTATCGAAGTTTCAGTTGCAGCGACGAAGACATATGTCGCTCAGTTGACCAGCTTCTACCTGTTAGCCATTTACCTGGCTGAAGTCCGCGGCGCGATCACATCAGAGCGCGCACGCGAATTGAAGACTACATTGAATTTGATCCCAACTCTGCAAGAAAAAATTCTGGCGAAAGAGAATAACATTCGCAAATCGTCTCTGAAATACGCTGAGGCTCATGACGTTGTGTTCATCGGACGTGGATTGAACTTCCCGACCGCTCTCGAAGGCGCATTGAAGCTGAAAGAGTTGTCGTACATCCACGCTTCGGGATACGCCGCGGGCGAATTGAAGCACGGTCCTATCGCCGTTCTCGATTCAAACGTTCCAGTTGTCGCAGTCGTCGTTCCAGGCGCCGTCTACGAAAAGACTTTGTCGAACGCTCAAGAAGCAAGAGCGAGAAACGCAAAGATGATCGCGATCGCGGTCGAGGGTGACGAACAAGTGGCGAAGACATTCGACACGACTCTAACCATTCCTCCGGTTGAAGAATTCTTCAGTCCGTTGCTTACCGTTTTACCGATGCAGTTGATGTCCTATTACATCGCGGACTATCTCGGCAAAGACGTCGACCAACCAAGAAACCTGGCGAAGTCCGTCACTGTTGAATAAACAGCACGTGTAACTCATATCCGTCTTTACCGGCGTGGCAGAATAGATTTATCCGAGGATAATCTATGGATTCTGACGAACTTGAGTGGAGACAAAAGAAAACATCCGTCGAGCGAGATTACTTCGGCTCGGGTCGCGGCGGCGGGCCTCCGATTCGCACCGCTATTGGTGCAGCCGGAAGTGGCGGCGATTCAGATGGGACAGCATTTTGTAAACGTCTTGCTGTTCACCACTCAGATCCGGCTGTCGTTTTTGCGTTGAAAATTATGCTTCAACCGCTAGTTCATGATGGCTCTATTGAATTTATCAATTTATCGATGTTCAACCTCAGGGACCGATGTTTCGATGCTGCGGTGCCTAAATTTGATTTGCTGATAGCTGAAATTACCGAGCAGAATATTGGAATATTCCGTGCCAATAATCAGGGTAAGCATCCAAACAAAGTGATTGTAATTGGTGCTACATCACTTATTTCTCAATACCTGATCCGACTTTTTTACACTCAAATTGCTGTTTGTCCGTTGCGATTTGGTTTAGATCCAGTTCTGTATTTGGTGCGCGAGTATTTACGTCGCCCTAATCGCAACTTGATATTTCATCAAGAGATCGAGGACTTTTATTTCGTCAGACAGTTTGGTCTATTAGATCCGCGTCAGCGAAATTTGCTGCGTCGGTTAAGCTGGTCTGATTCTATTTTGCTGAATGAGTTTTACATCTCCGAATGGCAGCTCGCGGGGGAGCTGAGGGAGCTTTACGATGCTTTAAAAGTATCTAGTAGGGAAGAAGCGATTGATTTTGGCGAGCGAATTGGAATCGCACAAATTTCTCTGGAACCGGATGCCGTAGAAAGAGTTCTTTTCGATAGTCTTGTGTTGAACATAATTTCTAATTGGCTTTCCGCTCAACTATTGTCTTCTAGTCGAGAGAAAAATGACAGGTAGCGCTTCTGCAAAATTGTCGGCAACGATCAACGTGAAATGCGTCGCAACCAACTTCGCCCTAACAATTCTGCTGTCGGAGATTGTGGATGTGCGCGCCGAAGAACAGTTTGATGTTTTTGGAAGGGCTTTCTATCCTAACCCGATGCAGTCAGACATCTATATTGTTGACTATGGCGTTTTGCGCGAGTCCGAGTTTTTCACTGCGTTGACACGTCAGTGTGCGTTCTACGAACCAAGAATAGTGGCAATACTGCCGAATTTCGTCTCAGCTATCTACGGACAGCGTCTGATGCGTCTCGGTGTAAGCGTATGCCCTATGAAGTTTGGTCTAGCCTCGGTGGTGCGGACCGTCCAGGCTATCAACTCGGCTTTAGACAGTGACCAGCAGCAGCAAACTATTATCGATCCCCGCGCGGAGACATACTTGAATTACGGGGCGAGTTCACAATCTTCCATTGAATCTATTCCTGAGAAGTTTTGGTTTCTCTTGCCGAGATTAGAACTCGACGAGGTCAATCTTCGAAGCGAACTCAACACTGACTTTGATACATTAGACAAGTTGGTCGAAAGCTTTTTGGAGTATATGCTCCAAGAATCGAGCTCAGTCGCTGATTCGAAGAGACGATTGCGGGCGCTCGGTATAGCCCAATTTCCTAGCGATTTTGAAATCGGCGAAACCAGCTTGCTCTTTGACCAAGCTCTATCGGTTATCGCGAAGTGGAGGTCTGATTGCCTGCAGACTTCAGTTGGGGAATAAGCATTAGTGATTGCATGCGCGCATCAACAGCTTATGCTGCGATTGCTTAAGCAACATAAGCTCCGAGCGCTGATATAGTTCACCGGCCGTAGTGGCGTCCTCTGGAAATCAAAGAGCGTCAAGATTTTTCACTCGCTGAGTTCATCAATTGTCGCGCTGAAGGGAAACGTGCTACATCGTTGGCGATGTAGGAGAGCTAGTTATTGTTGTTGGATCGTCTTCAACGATTTTCGGCGTGAGCAACAGCATCAACTCTGAACGGTTGCGCCCTTTCAGGCTGTTGCGGAACAAGGCGCCGAGCACAGGAGCTTCCGCAAGATATGGAACTTTCGCTAACTGTGCCGCCTCTTGTTCGGAGAATAGTCCGCCCAGTACTAAAGTCTGACCGTCTTTTATCCGCACTTCTTGTGTCATGATTTCGCGCACGTTCAAGAGTGTGACGATGGTTGGACTTGTCGTCGAACCGAACGTTTGCGGCGGACCCAAGGGCGTTGAGACTTGCGGGCGCAGTCGCATCGTCACGAATCCATCTTCTGTAACTTGCGGGAGCACGTTGAGAAAAATTCCTGCTTTGGTCAATTCAACGTTGGTCGTAACAACACCCAAACTGACTGTGGATGTGACTTTGTGGACGACTTCACTGGCAATCGTGATCAATGTTTCTGTGTTGTCTGAGACGACTACACTTGGATTAGCTACGACTTTAGCTTTGTTTGTTTGCAACAGTAACTGTAGATCCAGTGACAATGCTGCAGGCCAGGTCGCTATATTGTTGTGTCCGCCAGCGGCTGAACCGGCTGACACTACATTGAATGCGCTCTGCGCAAATTGAGTCGCCTGAATACCGGCGATAGTTGGTGCCGCCGGCAGGAGCGAACCGACCAAGCCACTGTATGCAGTGCCTGTACTGCCATTGGTAGCTGGAGTCAAATTACCGCTACTCGCGCTTCCCAAGCCAGGAAGATAGTTGATCAGAGGTGCACGCGAGTTTCCGAGAATGGATGAAGACGCTCCGTTGCCTTGCAAGTTTAAAGTTGCACCGAGTTGGCGTACACCCTGGTTTGTAAGCTCAATCAATGAAGCTTGAATGTGAACCTGGCGCGGACGTCGGTCGAGCAAGCGAATCGCTTCTTCGGCGATGCCGATGTCATCTTGCGTGCCGACAACGAACACCTGACGATTTTTTGAGTCAGGGATGATGATTGCTCCGCCGCCGTTTTGTTCAACTATGTAGTCCGCATTGATCTCCTGGAAGGAGCGAATCTGTTGTGAACCTGGGTCTGTAGCCGCATTGTTGAAACCTACACCCTCTTGTGTTTGGGTGCGACTGGAACCGCGGACGGTGCGGTTAACGTCAGGGCGGTTCGTCTGTGAGCTGTCGATTTCGCTCGATGATTTATCACTCTCTCCGTTCGAGCTCTTCGATTCCGTAGTAACATCGCCTTCTGGCTGCAGTCCACCGGCTTTGCGACTTCTACCCGAGTCCGTACCTTCGCTCGATTCGTTACTCGATCTTCGACGCAACTGTGAATTGAAGTCAGGCAACATACCTTTGTTGAATATCGAGGCGTGCAAAATCATTGCTACGTCATAAGGATGTGCGTAACTCAATTTGAACGCTCTGGCGACGGGTCGATTCAACCCCAGTTGAACCATAGCTTGCATGGTTGCGACTACTACTGTGTTGTTATCGAGTGTTCTGCTTTGCAAACCAGCGGCTGCAAGAACGCTGTCCATTGCTTCGTTGAGGGTCACGTCGCGCAGATCGCCGGTGATTTTTCCTACAACAGATTTGTCGATGATGATATTGAGATTGCCGCGTCTCGCTAGTTCGGCGATCACTTCGCGTACGGGTGTATCGCGGAAACTCATATTATGTATGAGCTGTTCGTTTGCAAATAGTCTGAAGGACTTGCGGATTGTTACTGTCCCAACAACGCCTGGTAACGGGTTCCGTTTGACTCCGGCTGCTCTCGGAATGTTCTGCGCAATTGGTAGACTCTTGCCTGTTGGTGAGCCTGCTTCGGGATAATCGTTTGTGCTGGTGGCACCGGCGGTGTTGGAATCAGACCCGCCAGGAGCCTGGGCGATTGCTGGCGTGGTGGGATTCGATGCACCCAACTGAGAGTCTGAGTCAAACGAAAGAGAATTTTTCTTACCGCCCGGCGCTGCTTTGCTTGTGCTTGGTGCGGATGCTGCGGTTGAAGCATCCGGAGGAAGGTCGGGATTTACCGCACCGGGAGTAGTATCAACGGCTGAGCCCGAAGCTGAGCCCGGTTTTTGGATTGGAGCGTTAGGATTTGTAGCCTGCGCATATACAAAAGGTGTTGATGAGAGAAACGTTGATACCACGCTTAGTATTACAGTGGCATCGCTTAGCTGCTTAAATTGTTTGGAGCTACGTCGTCTCTTGTCTTGATTCATCTTGCCTTTTCGGGCTCAGGTCTAGATACTCCAGCCTAATTCTACCTGCATGGTATCAAAATGCAATGTCGCCATGTGCATACATGCGCTCGCCTCCGCATTTGGTGCCCAGAAAATTCAAGAGATTAGCGAAGTTAAATCGCTTTTCAACCACGTGGTATCACATACGGTTATTAGTGTTTCTTTCCAGAAAGTCCGTGGATTGCGATTTCCAGGTTGTTTCGAGCTTCGCTGAAATGCGGATTGATTCGCAACGCGAGACGCAATTCGGAGATTGCCAAAAAGATATCTCCTTTGCCGTACAACGCATAACCCAGATCATTTCTCGCCTGCGCGTTCAGGGGATCCAGTGCCACCGCCTGTTTGAATTCTTCAACGGCACCGTTCAAGTTGTTCTTCGCGTAGAGCGCTCGACCTAATGCTATGTGGCTATCTGCCGACGCCGGGCTGAGCAGAACGGCCTGACGCGCAGTGCGAATGGCCGATTGTGGATTGTTCGCGAGTAATAAAGCTTTGGTTAGTGCAACGTGCGCTTTCGCTGAACTCGGCTCGACCGAAACGCCCTGTCGCGCCGCTTTCACCGCGCCAATATTGTCGTGTGCGCTCAACAAAGCTTCAGCCAAACCAGAATATCCTTCTGCAGTTGGTTTGACTGCGATCGCTTTGCGATATTGAGCAATCGCCTCTGAAACATCGCTGTGATATGCCAGGCTGTCGGCATAGAGGATATGCACATCTGGTGAGTCTGGTGCCAATTCCATTGCACGACGAAATTCCGAATTGGCGGATTCTCGATCACCAACATCGTCGAAAATGCAAGCAAGCAAAGTGTGAGAAACATAATCATCTGGATTGATCGAGATCGCCCGCTTCATCTCAGTAGCGGCGCCCTCGTAATCTCCAGCGAGAAAAAGATATGCCCCGAGCTTTCGTCGCAGAGCAGGGTCGGATGGATGGTCTGTAACCTGCCGTCTGAAGCTATTTAAAAGCTCGCCTATCGCACGCAAGTCAGCGGAGTTGCTGTCCATTTTCACGACCTTGACGACAGAGTCCATGTCGCCAAGAAAATCAGCCGCTCGCTCTTCCGACGTCAGCTCGACGGGCTTGCGTATTGGACGATTGAGAAGGGATGGTTTCTTCTGAACTGTTGGTCCGGAGTTTGGCTTTAGTGGGCCGTTCAACGGCGTTTTTTGGATCAGGTTCTCCGCCGACTTCTGCCGCAGTAGATCAGTCCCCGGAGTCAATGACTGTGAGCTTTGCGACCAGGCAACGCCAGCACAACTTAGAAGCAAAAGCCCCGATAGCATCAGGGATGTTGTTAGAGTTTGTGCGCGGCTGTTTCTCAGCAAAATCATCACTTGTTTGAAGTAAGTAAATCGTAGCAAGTTGTTCAAATCTGCGGGTCAAGTTGTGCAAATCTAAAAGCGAATTCCGCTTGGATGCTGGGGGCGCAGACAACTTATCGTCTCAAAACTTAGCAACGCCGTACCAGAACCAATTTTGCATCATAATATCCAGTATCTATGTCATTGAGTGCTTACGTTCACATCCCTTTCTGCACCCACAAATGTGAATTCTGCGATTTCGCAGCCTTCGCTGGTTTATCGCATCTCGAGTCGGACTACTGCGATATCGTCTGCAAAGAAATCGAACAACGTGATGTGGAGAGCGTCAAGCATCATAGACTCGATTCGATTTTTTACGGCGGTGGAACGCCTGGATTAATCAGCGTTTCTAACCTCGCTAAAATCCATGAGCGATTGATTGAAAAATTTGGAATCAATGCTGACTGCGAAATAAATTTAGAGACGACACCACATGCGATTACACCAGAAAAAATCAGAGAGTGGAGCCGACTTGGTATAAACCGGCTTTCCATCGGCGTTGAGTCACTTCAAGATGACGAATTGAAAGCTATCGGTAGAGACCACTCCCGCGAACAAGCTTATCGCGGAATTTCAACAGCTTTAGAAAACGGTTTCGAAAATATCAGCCTCGACTTCATGTATGGTTTGCCGACTCAAACTCTGGAGTCGTGGAAAGACACTCTCTCTCAGCTTTTTGAGCTGACTGCGACTCATCCTGAAATAGTTCATTTCTCAGCTTACAGTTTGCATCTCGCAAGTAACTCACCGCTTTATTCGAAATTTCCGAAGGACTCTCCTCAGTATCCAGAAGATGACTTGCATGTGGAAATGTTTTTGACTCTGGTAAAAATGGCTCGCGAGGCTGGCTTCCAGCATTACGAAGTTTCCAATTTTTCAAAACCAGGTCACCATTCTCGACACAATATTTCGTACTGGAACAGCACCGACTATGTAGCTTACGGTGTCAGCGCACACCGTTATGTGAGCGGTGTTCGTAGCTCGAATTGGCGCTCTATCAAGACTTACATGAAAGATTATCTTGGCGATGAGACCTTCGAAACGATAGACGTCGAGACACGTAAACGTGAAGCGATAATGCTTGGGTTGCGCTTGAGAAAGGGACTCGACTTAAACGCCTTCAACCGCGAATTTGGCATCGATATGTTGCAGGAAAATTCGAAATCCATCGCCAAGCTGAAAGATGGAGGATTCGTCGAAATCGATGGAAGCTATCTTCGAATAACTGATAGCGGTGTATTAATGAGCAACTCTATAATCGCCGAACTGTTCTAGTAATGTCGGATAAAAGTTACGTAAGCAGGCATCACCTTGCCTCCACGTACCGATATCGGTAGGTGGCTTAGCCGCACTCTGTGACCGCTTGCCCGTTTTCTAGATTAATTCGAAGCTGTCGATTGTAGGCGACGCTCGAGTTAACGCAATAGCGCGGTCTGAGCAAATCTGTCTCGGTTTAGCGAACTACCGGCACGGGTATGGAGTTAACGTCCCATAGCGCTCAGCGCTCTCGGAGATGCCCCATGCGTCGGGAGTCCAAAATTCAGTGAAGTCGTGCCCTGAATGCTTTTCAGAGTATGAGGACTCGTTTGAACGCTGTCCGGATGATTTGTCACCGCTCAAAAATATCGAGAAAGATCCACTCGTAGGCACGCGACTTGCTGACCGCTACGAGGTTCTCAGTGTGGTTGGTCGGGGCGGAATGGGCGTTGTCTACAAAGTCCGGCATGAGCTCATGGACCGGTTTATGGCAGTGAAGATGCTTCATTCGCATCTAGTTGCCGAACCAGAAGCAGTCAAACGCTTCCACCGGGAGGCAAAAACTGTCTCTCAAGTCAAACACCATCACATTATTACTTTGTACGACTTCGGCATGAGCGCGCAGCGTCAACCGTTTCTAGTAATGGACTTCCTTGAGGGCACCAGTCTCAAGAACATCATCAAAGACGATGTTATGGTGCCATTTGAGCGAGCAGACCAAATTTATCAGCAGGTTATCGACGGGCTTGCTACCGCCCATGCGATGGATCTGGTCCATCGGGACTTGAAGCCGGAAAATATCATGCTCAGTAAAACGGGCAATGACAAAGATTGGGTCACACTTGTGGACTTTGGTCTTTCGAAATTGCGCGAAGCGAAACAAGAAGATAATACTTACCAGATCACAAAAGTTGGCGATGTGTGCGGAAGCCCCCCATACATGAGCCCTGAGCAGTGCCTCTCCTCTACTGTTGTTGATCCACGAAGCGACATCTATTCGCTCGCGATATGTGTCTACGAAACGCTTTCTGGCAAGTTGCCGTTCGCTGCAAAGTCCGCGATCGAGATGCTGGACGCACATTTATATGCGACTCCAATTCCGTTCAACCAGGCGCTTCCTGAGTTGAAAGTGTGTACGGAAGTGACGCGAGTACTGAATAAGGCACTGCAAAAAGATCCCGATCACAGACATCAAACCATCCAAGAGTTCGGCGAAGAACTGCATGATGCGATCACTCGCGATGCGCTTAAGTTGCGGACGTTCAAGCATCGTATCGAAGTTGCGAACTTCAAGGATTTGGTCAGTGAAGCCGAAGCGCTGCACAAAGCAACGCTAGAAAACGAGGCTATCAAAGCTGTAACTGCACAAGTGGCAAAAGCAGCGGCTGAACTCGAAGGTGTTCAATTCGTTCGTAATAAAGAATCGTCGCATGAGCAGCGCACGTCAAAGAACAACAAGATACTATCTGAAAGCGGCTGGATGAACCGTTTCAAAGGTAAATCCGAGGAAGATGCTGAGGGAATTCCTGGCGAAACAGTTGAAACTTGCCCGTACTGTCAGGCACCGGTGCCAGCACAGTCAGGGATCAGATTCTGTGTGAAGTGCAATCATCAACTTGGTGGACCAATCGGTACTTACGATGCCACACGACCGAACAGGGCAAGCGATCATGGCAAGGGATTCAGTTCTAAGGCTAAAGCTGCTACCAGTAACTCCAACTCGCTCGGACTGATTCAGAAAGTATTGACTGCAGTATTTGTTCTGTTGCTTGGATACGGTGCGTGGGCTGCTTTCACCAATGAGGAATTGAAAGCTCAGCTCGGCAAAATGGTTGGCAACAATTCTAGTTCAAGTAGCAGTGTAAATACTCCTGCCACCACTGGCGGTTCATCGACCAAGAGTGGCTCGGGGTCGAAGACCAGCGGCACTAGCACGACTTCGAGCACCAAAAGTAGCTATCAGTAGCAGAAATCGGTAGCAGCGATCATAGCAGCGATCAGTAGCAGAAATCGGTAGCAGCGATCATAGCAGCGATCAGTAGCAGCAATCAGTAGCAGCGATCAAGCAGCGATCAATAGCAGCGATAGGTTGTGTTAATTAGGCCGACTCAGGCTCTGTGATGTTCGACTTCGCGCTCTGCTTCGCGTGCGCGTTTCAGGATCTCTTCAATCTGTTCGATATGTTCGTGTGCATCCTTGTCGCCGGCAAATTTGCTCGCCGTCTCTGAAACGCCGATGGAACTATGCGTTTCCTCTTCCACTTCCAGAGCTTCTTCCAACCAGCTTATTGCCTTCAAGTAATTCTTCTGGTCAAATTCGCGTTTTGCGTTTTCAACGTAACTCCTAGCCAGTTGTTCCGCAAACGGTTTATCCAAATTGTGACCGCCAACGCGTGAGAGAAGCCCGGCATCAAGGTCGATGATGTTCATCAGGTCATGTCCATCATGCTTGTAAATGTACTCCATGTGCTTCAAATTCGCGGACAATAAATCCTTTCTAGTAGACACAAGCATGTCTGGATTCGCTCCGCCTCGCATCATGCACAGCATCAAGCCGTAGAGCGCTTTTGTCTTCTTGTCGTTGCCATCGCCAAAATCTTTCGACATGTCGTATGCTGCTTGATACGCATGCATTCCTTCTTTGTACTTGCCTTCGCGCAAGTCATTTTCGCCTTCTGTAATTTTCCAGAGGTAGCCCTCTCGTTTATAAAACGGCGCGGGATCTGAGGGTGGTCCTGGCATTGTCGCGAAGATAGACCCACCTACGATCAGTACACCAAGGACGGTGAAAAGTGCGGCTACCATTTTTCGCAACTGTCTATTGTGTGCTTCTTGCTTTTGCGTGAGGTCTACTGCCTCTGCCACTAACTTATGCAATTCGGGATCGGACTTGGTGTCTTGCAATTGAGTGGCTAATTCAGACACTTTTGCAAGCGTCGGAATAACTGTAGTATCCGACAAATTATCCTTATAATTTGTTTTTTCTGCACCATTAGTGGTGCTCTCTGTTCCCGCTCCCGTCCCCTGCGCCGACGCAGTTGTTGCCGGACCAGCGGCGCCTGAATTTTGATTTGCTGTCCCCGAAGTGGCAGAAGCAGATGCCGCCGCCGCCTCACTTGCAACTTGTGCCAGGTAATTTTCCGCGGCAGGTCCAACGAAATATCGCGTTCCACGAACGGACTCGATCAGCTCTTTCTTCAGATCAGTCATAGACTGCTGACGATCGTTCGGATTTTTGCTCAGCGCCCTCATAACGCACTCGTCGAGCAATTCTGGGATATCTTTATCCGGGTCCATACCTCTTACAGAAAGCGGTTTTTCCCCAACATGCTTGTTCATTGTTTCGAACGAGTTTATCCCCATCAGTGGTGGCACGCCGGTAAGCGTTTCATAGAGCACACAACCGAGTGAATAAATATCGGAACGCGTATCAGCGACTTTGCCCTGACACTGCTCAGGGCTCATGTAGAGAGGGCTTCCAAAAACCTCGCCAGGTTGAGTCAGATTTTGCGATGCCGCACCATCCGAAGGTTGAATTTTCGCGATGCCGAAATCAACAATCTTGATCAGGTCACTTCCGTCAGCCGCACTGATCATAAATAGGTTGCCCGGCTTCAAATCTCGATGCACGACGCCCTTCGAGTGCGCCGCCGCCAACCCATCACAAGCTTGAAGGAAAATCTTGATAGTGCGATCAACCGGCATTTCGCCGTGCTTTTGCAACCAATCAGCAAGGTCCATACCTTCGAGATATTCCATGATGAGAAATGCCTTCTCATCACTTATACCGAAGTCTAAAACCTGGATGACATTTTTATCGCGAATTGCAATCGCTGCAACCGCTTCCTGTTTGAAGCGTTCGAAGCTGGATGGGTCGAAAACCAGATTTGGATTGAGAACTTTGATAGCGACAAAATTCTGAATGAACTTCTGTTTCGCCTTGTAGACGACACTCATGCCGCCACGCCCAAGCACTTCCAAAATTTCGTAGCGTTCGGCGAACGTCTTGCCGATCAGCGGATCCGGCAAAGCCACAATCAAGCGATTCCCATCATGCGGGCAAATTTGTGTGCCGTCGCTGAATTCTTCCTGGCAGCGCAGGCAACGCATTTTGATTGGTGATATGACGTCGTCTGAGCCCACGGCAGGATGATCCCTTATCTAGGGCTCCGGATTACTTAGCTTGGAGCCCAGGTCATCTTCATATTCTGACCTATTCTGAACCCTTGTACCAAGTTGACACGCATTAGTTGATAAAGTTCGTGCAAGGCATCCTGATCCTCGATGCCATACTTTTCCGCGACTGAATTGACTTGCTGCATAGCGATAGCCGAAAAATACACCAGTACTTCTTCGCGCACTTCGCCGCGGCCTTGATTGGGCAGTCTCAAAACTGCTTTTCCGAAATCATTGTTGACTGCGTCAACGAGCTCTTGGTTCAACACTTCTGCGTAAAATGAATCTGTTTTACGACCCATGTGTGCCCTCTCACTTCTCTTCAGGGGATGCCATTAGTTGAGATTACTGTAGCACCGTTTTTCCACAAGATTCATTCGCACGTTTTTAGTTATACGTTCCTTAACGTGCGCCGGAAAGCCCCGCTGGATGAGCTTCTCTATATTTCTTCTATATGAAGATATATAGTCCGCGCATTACAGCGCGCAGCGAGTGCGCGGTGCATTTATAGGTACGAAGTCGCGCACCAAAATCGCAAACCAAAGTCGCGCATATAGGAGGAACCAGCAATCGTAACAGTTCCTTCTGTTGCCCCTGATTATGGAGTGACGATACTCGGCACTGCTGGTGCAGCCATGGTTTCGGCAGCCGCAAACACAACGTCGGTGAGTTTCTCGATGAGACTTTGCTCAGAAACTTGCTCGACACTGATAGCCTGCACCGGTCCCGGGAGCGCTCCCAGGCAAGTCGTCGCAGCGCGAGCGAATGAATCGGCATTGCCTGTGACGTAGAAGTTGTACTCATCCTGAGTATTTATCACTGGTGCGGCTTCAATCGCTCCAGTCAAATGTTCGCGCAGCACAACTGCGGGATCGATTATTTGAACGCGTCCTTGCACCAACTTTTCAATTTGAGTACGAAGGAATGGAAAGTGTGTGCAACCAAGAATCAACGCTTCGACATTGTTGTTCAAGAGTGTCTGCACATGCTGTTCTACAACGTTCATCGTGGATGCATGATGTATATGTCCGCTCTCGATGATCGGTACGAACTCGGGGCAAGCTAATTCGAAAACATCTGCACCAGCTCTGTGCGATTTGATCAATCGCGAAAACACGTGACTGCGAATTGTCGAAGCGGTTGCCATCACTCCAACTTTTTTGTTCAAGCTCGCAGCGTAAGCCGACGTCACTGAGATCAAATCGAAAACAGGAACTGGAGAGCGTCTGGTCGCAGACTCGAATGCGTGCGCAGCGCTGGTGTTGCAAGCCATGACGATTGCGTCGACATTCTTCTCAACCAGGAAATCAACGATCTCGTCTACATATCTAACGATATCTGCTGGCTCACGATTTCCGTAAGGACATCTTGCTGTATCACCGACATACGAGAATTTGCGCGCCCGGCTCTGTGCAGGCAATTTAGCCATCTCTCGCAGAACGGACAATCCACCGACGCCGGAATCGAATAATCCGATGCGGTTGAAATCTTTGAGCTGTCCGTTTGCCATTTCGATGTTCCTTTTAATCGCTCATTTCACGTTGCGAACTGTTGTAGATCCGCTGCTAGAAAGGCTTGTTGCAACAGACTTGGTCGGTCCGGCACTTGTTCCCCCAGTGAAGCTTTGATTATCGTTGTTCACAGGAGCTGTTTTTACAGTGCTTGTTGGCGTTTCCGGAGTTTTGCTCACGTAGAGCATAACACCCTGCACGAGCGCTTCTGCGATCTTCGCCTGGTAATCAGATGATATTAATTTCTCGCGTTCAGCTTTATTCGTTATATATCCAACCTCTGCAAGTATGGCTGGGACCGGCGTGTGGTTGATTACGTAAAATCGTGCTTTACGAACACCTCTATCTGGAACATTTAGCGATGTATACAAACTGCCGTGAACAGCATCAGCAAGCGGTTTGCTCTGGTCTGTCTGGAAGTAAGTTTCGATGCCGTGTATATCACTTGAAGTATCCGGAAGCGAGTTTATATGCACACTTACAAATACTTTCGGCATCACCAAGTTCGTGATCTTCACGCGGTCTTCCAGCGATACGAAAGTATCGTCGCTGCGCGTCATCGTGATGAATGCACCTTGTGCTTCGAGTTTTTTCTTCAACTGATAGATGATTGCAAGCGTCATATCCTTTTCGTGGAATTCGCCGCGTTGCGCTCCAACATCGCTGCCACCATGACCGGCATCAAGCACGATGCTCACTCCTTCAAGAGGACGACCAGATTTGGATGTCACCGGCAGTGGTGCGTTGAAAATCCTCAACGTCAAAACGTGCGTGTCTTCGTTGAAAGTTTTTTCGGTAACTTGTGTATTTTCGCTCGCCAGGTCGAACACCAATCGACAAGTTTTCTTGTCGGTCAAACCGATGCGCACTGAGCGACAAAGCGGATTTTCCTGGAATGAAGAGACAGTCGCTTCATCCATATCGGGAGGCTTGACCAGGTCGACGATATATCGTTCAGGTGCATGCAGTCGGAAGCTCTTGTAAGTGATGTCGCGTTCAGACAAAACCTGAACGGCGGCGTTAGGCTCCGTCGACTCTGTATCGCATACAACTGACAAACGCGCCATTGGCTCTCCCGGTGGCTTCTCGTCCTTCGTTTCCCCTCGCAGCTCGTCGGATTGTTTCTTGTCCGGCAAATCAACTGCTTTGGGTGCCGCTCCCGCCTCGTCCCCGCCCTTTTTCGCGGTGGTCGCATCGACCCTCGGTGCTGGCTTTTTGATTGTATCTGTCTTACCTGATCCCTCTTGTAACGGGCTTGTAAGGACTTTGTTATTTCCGTCAAGCGGAGCATTAGCTGGCGAAGCCTTAGCTAGCGGCTGTTTAGGGACATTTTGCATCTTGCCCGGGACAACTTTCGAGCGACGAGCTGCGTCCAGCAAATCCTGAATGTGCTGGTCGTTGGTTTCGCCAGCTTGGTCCGGCGTTTCGGACGTTCCACCAACATTGGACTGAGTTGCGGCGTTGCCAGAAACAGTCGCAGGACTCGGAACAGTTGTTTGAGAGGAGCCTATTGAAGGAGTCGGAACTGCTGCTGCCACAGGAACGCTCGACGTGTCAGTCGTGTCTATGACTGCTACTTTCGGAGTGTCTTTTTTCGGTTTAGTTGCAGGTTTTGGCGCCGCTTTCATTGCCGCCGCAGAATACGTTGCTGCCGCTGACGCGATAATCACAGGCGCAGCTTGCGAGCGGAAAACAACCGGTTTGGTGCTTTTCTTGGGCGCGCTTGCAA
This sequence comes from Drouetiella sp., assembly GCA_036702965.1. Taxonomy (GTDB): domain Bacteria; phylum Cyanobacteriota; class Vampirovibrionia; order Obscuribacterales; family Obscuribacteraceae; genus PALSA-1081. The sequence continues at coordinate 436,266 of DATNPZ010000010.1, read as the reverse complement.
CATTCGCAGTCGGTGAATCGGCATCTGATGAACCTTCATCTTCCGACTTACGCGCATTTGCGCCCTTCGTTGAACCCTTGGAAGCAACACTCATTGTTTGCGATTGGTCTTCCTGCTTCGGAAATACTCGTGGTGGCGGATGAACGATTTCTTCTTTTTCTTCCGGAAGCAATCCTCGTGCTCCAGTCCACTTGACGATCAGCGAACCTGAATTAGAGGTAAACGAAAGTCCTTTTAATGAAGCTGGATTTGATGAAATTGCCGCAACACGACAGATCGGCGGATTGACTTGAAACTGCCCGATGCGAATTTCCTCGATGCCGACTCTGCCCGGAGTTTGAACGGGATGAATGATGTGCGGCGGCATCATATAACTGAGTCCGTGGAAATCAGCCACCATCATCGTGTGTCCATTCGGACCCGGTAAGTACTGGATCGTCGGAGCGTGAAGACGCGCACCTTTCATGGTGCTGATAACGATCGCGTTGTTGTTCGCATCATCTGTACAAGAGACAATGCGATCGTAATTCCAGTCTGCCTGCGCGAAACCGGCGGAGACTGAAGTTGTCGTGAATAGAAGACTTAAAAGAAATCCAGCTACCCGGCTCGATTTCAGCGACATGAAGCCACCTTAACTTTCCCGTGAAATTTCAATTTTAACACGCCAGCACTGGGTCTTCGCTTGAAGTGTATATTCTCTTGATATCGCTGCCACCACATATGAGGCGTAAATAAAATTCAGATTCTGTTATGACAATTAGTAAGCTGATACTCTTACGTTCGTGCTGACAGCGCCAAGTGCTTACCAAGTGGCGGCTCAGCAAGTTTTCTGTGGTCATTTTTCGGGAGTTAATTTGGAATGAACGAAGCTGGTTTACCCCTGATTTTGGGTTGCGCAGTGGGTGCAATTGTTTACGGTGCTGTAGCCAGTTGGAGTGTTCTTAAATTAAGCCCTGGCAATGAACGAATGGTGGCAATCGCAACTGCGATTCAAGAAGGCGCAGGCGCTTACATGAATCGTCAATACACGACGATCGCGATTGTAGGAGTCGTTCTCGCAGGCATCATCGCTTGGGGATTAGGTATCACTTCAGCAGCCGGTTTCGTTGTCGGAGCGCTTCTCAGTTCACTAGCTGGATACGTTGGAATGTTTGTTTCAGTAAGAGCGAATGTTCGCACCGCTGAAGCTGCGAGACAGGGTTTGGAAAAGGCTCTGGAAGTCGCATTCCGCGGTGGTTCTGTGACTGGTTTGCTCGTAGTTGGTCTGGGTCTTCTCGGTGTTGCTGGATTCTATGGTGCCACCAAAGACGTGAATGCGCTTGTAGGACTTGGTTTCGGTGCCAGCTTGATCTCCGTGTTTGCGAGACTCGGTGGTGGCATCTATACGAAAGCTGCTGACGTTGGTGCTGACCTCGTAGGAAAAGTTGAAGCAGGAATTCCTGAAGACGATCCACGTAACCCTGCTGTAATCGCAGACAACGTTGGTGACAACGTCGGTGACTGCGCCGGAATGGCAGCCGACTTGTTCGAAACTTACGCAGTAACTGCAATCGCCACAATGTTGTTGGCGCACGAAACATTCGCAGCAGTAATTGCAACAAGACCAGAAATTATGTTGTATCCGCTGGTACTAGGAGCGGTATCAATCATCGCTTCCATCATCGGAACGTTTTTCGTCAAACTTGGCGCAAGCAAGAACATCATGGGCGCGCTATACAAAGGCTTGATCGTAGCTGGATTGCTTGCCGCAGGCGGATTCTATTACGTCACCACTCAGATGATGTCTGGCTTGAGCCGCGAGCCAATGGCTTACTTCGCAGCTTCTATGGTTGGACTCGTTGTGACAGCGCTAATCGTCTGGATCACCGAGTACTACACCTCGACTGCTTATGGTCCAGTGCGGGGTATCGCCAAGGCTTCTGAGACCGGTCACGCAACGAACATCATTGCTGGTCTGGCAGTGTCAATGCGCGCTACAGCTCTTCCTGTAATCGTTATCGTCGTCGGTATCCTTGTTTCATACGGCTTGGCTGATGTATTCGGTGTGGCTCTCGCTGCAATGTCGATGCTCAGCATGTCTGGAATCATCGTTGCGATCGACTCATATGGACCGATCACAGACAACGCCGGTGGTATCGCCGAAATGTCCGAATTGCCTAAAGAAGTTCGCGAAATCACTGACCCGCTTGATGCCGTCGGTAATACCACTAAAGCTGTAACTAAGGGATACGCAATCGGCTCTGCCGGTCTGGCTGCAATCGTTTTGTTCAGCTCGTACACAACCGAATTGCAAGCTGCGATTCAAAAAACGAATCCAGGTGCAACGATCACTTTCGACCTTTCCAATCCATATGTTTTGGCTGGATTGTTCCTCGGTGGTTTGATTCCATTCCTCTTCGCTGCACTCGCAATGGAAGCGGTTGGATTCGCGGGTGGTTTGGTTGTAGGTGAAGTACGCCGTCAATTCAAAGAAATTCCAGGCATCATGGAATCAACCGCGAAGCCTGATTACGCACGATGCGTCGACATCGTAACCACTGCAGCTATCAAACTGATGGTTATGCCGGCTCTTCTCCCAGTACTCACTCCAGTTGTAATCGCTGGTCTCGGCTACTTCTACTTGAATGCTGCCCTTCCAGGTCAATTCGCAGCCGCGAAGATCCTTGGTGGTGTGCTCGTAGGATCAATCGTTACTGGTATCTTCGTCGCAGTTTCAATGACTTCAGGCGGCGGAGCTTGGGACAACGCCAAGAAATACATCGAGGAAGGTAACTTCGGCGGCAAGGGTTCTGAAGCTCACAAGGCTGCAGTAACCGGAGACACAGTTGGTGACCCATACAAAGACACCGCTGGTCCAGCAATCAACCCGATGATCAAAATTCTGAACATCGTTGCCTTGCTCTTGATCAACGTCCTAGTCGGAAGCGCCGGACACTAATCCGCCGCAACGCAATCCAAATCTGAACGCCCGCCCCGCGAGTCATCGCCGGCGGGCGTTTCGTTTTAGGCAACAGTACGCTGGATCGGCTCACATACGAACCGATATCGGTTCATAGGTTTGCTCTTAGGTACGAACCGATATCGGTTCATTAGGAACGCTTCTATGTCCAAGCCGATGGTCCAAGTACGAACCGATATCGGTTGATAGGTTTGCTCTTAGGTACGAACCGAAATCGGTTCATTAGGAGCGCATCTATGTCCAAGCCGATTTTCCAAGTACAAACCGATATCGGTTCATAGTTGCGCTTTAAGGAACAAGTCGATAGTTCAAGTACAAACCGATATCGGTTCATAGTTGCGCTTTAAGGAACAAGTCGATAGTTCAAGTGCAAACCGATATCGGTTTATAGTTGCGGATTCAGGTATCAGCCGAAAATTCAAGCACGAACCGATATCGGTTCGTAGGCGCGGTTATATGTGCGAACCGATATCGGTTCATAGGTTCGGACATGGGTACAGACCGTTTCATTCGCCGTGTTCGGTTAAGTACGTACCGATATCGGTTTAAAAGTTGGTGTTCGTTAGTGCGTAGTTGGATAAACCCACGGCGCATCGTATGTGTGCGCTGGCTCTCGGTTGATCCATGTAGGTGAGAATGCAATGAGCAATCCAAGCATGACACCTAGATACAAGCTTCTCAGTGGTGGGCTCTGCTGCATAACAATCCCTCGCTAGGCTGCCTTTATGAACAGTTCTATGCGTCTTATGTTCCCCTCCATGAAACCATTAAACCTGTCTTGACATCGGGTTTTGCCTCAACCATGAGAGAAGCTTCGGTTACGAAACCCACACTGCATCGGCATTTTTGTTACGCTAAGGATGTGTTCGGACGGGAAGTTAAATGGCTAATCTTCGGGGACCCAATGTCTTAGTCGGTGCCCGTGATGGTGTTTCATACATCACACGCATCACGTCGCTCGCGATCAGCTTTAGCGTTCTGATAATCACTATCGTTTGCGCTGTACTTGCAATCCTCGTGGTGTGGGATCTTCATTCCGTGCCGGATTTGGCATTTTTGAAGGACTATCATCCCAACTCCACGGTTCAAATTTTCGACGGTGATGACAAGTTAGTTTGCTCGGTCGAGCAGGATTCGAATCGCATTGTCGTGCCGCTGAAGGAGATTCCAAATTATCTACAGCAAGCTGTAATTGCTGCCGAAGATAGACACTTCTATGAACATAACGGCATCAACTTGAAGAGCATGATTCGTGCGGCGTTTGCGAATATGCAAGCTCATTCGGTGGTTGAAGGCGGTTCCACCATTACACAGCAGCTTGTGAAGAACCTGTTCTTCCTTGACGCCGGCAGAAGATTCGACCGAAAAATCGCTGAAGCACTCGTTGCCACCGAGCTTGAACGAAGATACACGAAGCCGGAAATCCTACAGATCTATTTGAACGAAATCTATTTTGGAAATAATGCAAACGGCATCCAACAAGCTGCGTTGCGTTATTTTGGCAAGAATGTTTGGGAGCTGACGTTACCCGAATCCGCATTTATTGCCGGTCTGATTCGTTCTCCGTCTGTGACAGGAAGCTGGGAACACCGTGATGATGCGATTGCGCGCCAACGGCAAGTGCTAGATGCGATGGTGCAATGCAACTTCATATCGCATGCGGATGGACAGCATGCAAAATTCTATCAACTGGATTTCCGCAGCGCAGTAGAGGATAAACCACAGCACTCATTCAATGTTTATCCATACTACGTCAGTTATATTTTGGATCTCATTAAGAGTCGATATCCCGAAATTACGGCACGCCGACAGGGTTTGAGAGTTTATACGTTTATGGACCAGGTCGCTCAAAAAGCAGGCGAACGTGTTTTGGCGCAAGAAATTAAGCACGCGCCGGCAGGACTAACGCAAGAAGCGCTGGTGTCAATATCCGTTAAAGACGGAGGTGTGCGCGCCATCGTCGGTGGTGCTGGCGATTACTGGACAAAGCAATGGAACTGCGCCACGAATCCGCACACTGTCGGCTCTACATTTAAACCGTTCGTCTATCTCACCGCTTTCTTGAGTCACGCATTAAGTCCGAATTCGATTATTGATGACTCACCACTCACGGTGCATCAGATTGACGCTGACACTTACAAGCCGAAGAATTATGATGGACGATTTCTTGGAAAAATCACAGTCAGGCAAGCGCTCTCTCAATCACGAAATGTTTGTGCTGTGCGTGCTGCACAGATGGTCGGCATGGATCATGTAATCGAAACTGCTCGCACCGCTGGTGTGAAGGGTGATTTGGCCCCGAATATTTCATCTGCGTTAGGTAGCTCAGCGCTCTCTCCACTGGATCTGGCCGGAGCTTACGGAACATTCGCTAGATGTGGAATTGAAATTACTCCGCGCGCACTGCGAAAGGTCGAGACGATGAATGGAGATTTGCTTGAGTCCTTCGATTCTGACTCACATCGTGTGTTCCCGGAGAACGAAGTGTCATCTTTAGTTAGCATTTTGCAAGATGTCGTGCGTTCTGGCACCGGTACTCAGGCTCGTCTGGGAGATCGACCAGTGGCAGGCAAGACTGGTACTGCTGACAAAGGAACTGATCTCTGGTTCGTTGGTTTCACACCGGATATGGTGACTGCAGTTTGGGGCGGAAACGATCAACACTTACCGATCGCGAATGGACGTGTCACCGGTGGAACAGTGATGGCGAGACTCTGGCGGCAATACAATCGCGCATATTACTCCAAAGTGTCAGTTCCATCCGGAGTGTTTTCTTCCGCGCAGATGGCTGATGCTGCACCTCCACCAGCGGAGTCGAAAAAGGTGGCTTCCAGTAGCTATGGACATTCTAGTCACCACGCCAGAAGTGTTGCTACTCGTCACCCGTCATATCAAGAATTTCGAGGAAGCCGAGCTTCGAACCCCGATGGTGGTGTCGCTGTGCGCCGAACTGCGGGCGTCACCGAATACTCCTGGAACCACTAATCTTTTGTCGAAATCTCTCGGATTAGCGACAGGACCGAGACATTCTCCTCCCAATCGAGTATGCTTGCATATCCGATAGCTATGGAATCATCACGCAATGAGCAAAGACGACGACAACTTTCCACCACGCAAACCGCGCGTGCAGCGCGCTTCTGACGATGATCAGCGGGCATTCAAAGAGCGTCGTGAACGCCGTGACGAATCAGGCGAAGACCGTCCACCTCGTGAGCGTGGTGGAATGCGCGATAGACCGGCAAGACCAGCGCGTGAAGATAACGTCAATCTATATTTAAGTCCGAAAATGATGGAGCTTGCCGAAGAGCTCGCGCAGTCGCAAAAGATGGGTCTCAAGACTTATTTGACTGAAGCGCTGAAATACATTTTGCTCGCGCATGGAAAACGACTTGGTGCAACCGAAAAATTTGTCACTGAGTTCAAAAGCGAAAATCACAAACGTGTAGCGACCTGGCGACCAGATCAACCAGGCACCGCCGATGGTGAAGAAGGGGAAGTAATCGAAATCACGGCTGAAGGCGTGACTTCCGAATCCGAGGAAGGCGCGTCCTCTGAGCAAAGTTCAACTGAAGAAAGAGGATATGCTGATCGCGGTGGCTACGGTCGAAGACCAGCAGGTGCGACAGAGTCGAAATACGGAAAACCAAGAGAAGGCGGATTCTCACGCGGACGCTCTGACGCAGGCGAGCGCGGCTCGTATGGACGCAAACGCGAAGATGGTTCATCCGGCGGCGGATACGGACGCAAACGCGAAGATGGCGCATCCGGCGGCGGATATGGACGCAAACGCGAAGATGGCGCATCCGGCGGCGGATACGGACGCAAACGTGAAGATGGCGCATCCGGCGGCGGGTACGGACGCAAACGCGAAGATGGCGCATCCGGCGGCGGATACGGACGCAAACGCGAAGATGGTGCATCCGGCGGCGGGTACGGACGCAAACGCGAAGATGGTGCATCCGGTGGCGGGTACGGACGCAAACGCGAAGATGGTGCATCCGGTGGCGGGTACGGACGTAAGCGCGAAGATGGCGCATCCGGCGGCGGGTACGGACGCAAGCGCGAAGATGGCGCATCCGGCGGCGGATATGGACGTAAGCGCGAAGATGGCGCATCCGGCGGCGGTTACGGACGTAAGCGCGAAGATGGTGCATCCGGCGGCGGCTACGGACGCAAGCGCGAAGATGGTGCAGCTGGCGGCGGATACGGACGCAAGCGCGAAGATGGCGCATCCGGTGGCGGATACGGACGCAAGCGCGAAGGCAGCGCTTCGTCAGGCGGCGGAAAATTTGGTCGCTCCGCTGGTGGTGGCAGCTCACGCTTTGGTAACAAAGGGAAGAGTGGTGGCGCCTCTGGTGGCGGCAGTAAATTTAAATCCAGTGGCTCGAAACCGCGCAAACCCTAGCACTAAGTACTAGGTACTGAGTACTAGTTACTAGGTACTGAGTACTAGGTACTGAGTACTAGGTACTGAGTATGAAGTACTGAGTATGAAGTACTGAGTATGAAGTACTCAGCCCTCAGCGCCATTGCTTACACAATTGTTCCAACTAAGGTCCGCCTGCAGCCGCAGATGCGCTCAGTTTAAGCACGTTGTTCAAGAAGTGGAAGATGGTCAGGTGCAGTCCGCATGCCAACAACCCAGAGCATGGAATCGTTAAGAACCAGGCGACAAGCATGTCTCGTGCAACTAGCCAGTGCACGCCCTTCTTCCGTTGAGCGGACCCGACACCCATCACCGCGGAGGCGATGACTTGCGAGGCAGAGACTGGACCGCCTGTCAGTGAGCCAATTAGAACAACAACAGCGGATGAAAATTCGGTGACGAATCCGTGCAACGGACGCAATCTATAAATTCCCAATCCGACTCTTTTGACGATGCCTGGTGCCAGTGAAGCAACTCCAATCGCCATCGCGCTTCCGCTTAAAAGGCGCACCCAGAGCGGAATGTCATCACCGTGCATGTAGCCCGCTGCGTTCAAAGTAAGTACAAGTAATCCCATTGCTTTCTGCGTGTCATTTGCCCCATGTGCAAATGCAAGTACTGCTGTCGTAAAGATCTGCAGTTGTTTCAATCCACGATTTGCGCGCGTGGTTGCTCGGTGAAGCAAAATTAGAGTCAGAACCAGGCAGACGTATCCAGCCGCAAAGCCAATCGCAGGCGAAAGGAACAGGCTAAATATAACTTTCCAGATCCCAGTAGAATGCATGACATGATCGGGATCGCCCCAGACGATGTGTTGAAATCCGCCACTACCGGCGAAGACAGCTCCGATCATTCCACCGACGAGGGCGTGAGTTGAACTAGACGGAAAGCGGCAAACTTTTGTGATGTAATTCCAGAGTATCGCTGCAAACAAAGCCGATGCAAGCACTGGCAGCAAGCTTGGAACTCGCGGCCAATTGGTCAGAGCTTGAATTGAATGTGATACCGCAGAACCACCAAACAAAGCGCCCAGAAATTCGAACAACGCCACCAGAATGATCGTTTGTAATCGAGACAATGCCCGGGATGCAATCGCTCCTGCGGCAACAGAGCTGCCGTCCTGAAATCCATTCGTGTAAGTGAAGATGATGCTGAGAAAGAAAACCAACACCGTCAAAGCTAGAATCGACAAGCGTTTTCTCCTGCGCGCTCAGTTGATCTTGACGATAACGTGTACGAGTTTCTCTCCAACAATGTCTATCTTGTTAGCGGCTGCCACCATGCAGTTATAAACTTCGCGAGTCTTCAGCAGCGTTTTAAAATCATCCAGAGTGAATAACGCTTTCATTGCCTGACGATAAATCTTGTTGAATCTGTTTTCTGATTTCCTTGCAAACTGTGCTTGATTTGCTGCCTCGACTGGATTGCTTTGCAGGTGCGCGAATGATTGGTGCAAACACCGTGTTCCTTCTACAAGCGTAGCCGCCATCTCTTTCAAGTATGAGTCACTCGTGCGAATTTCGAGCGCTTCGATTTCTCTTGCGATCGCTTTTGCTGAGTTGATTACTTCGTCGAGTTTTGTCGAAAGATCGTAGATATCTTCACGGTCGAATGGCGTGATGAATGACTCGACGAGTTTTCGCTCTAAGTTCAAGCGCTGCTCATCGGCCATCTTCTCCAAATCGCGAACCTTCTGGCAGCGTTCGAACAAACCCTCGTTGATCCAACATTCCAGGGCGACTACGCCGTCTAGAGTTGTGGCAGACTGCGTGTTCAACAGCGCGAAGAAGTCCGTTTTCGGTTCGAAAACGCGCATAAACCAATTGTGTTTATCGACTGACGGCATGCATAGACTCTCCTGAATGCGTCAATTATTGCCGTTCTAGGGATCTTGCGCGCATGTTACGGCAATAAAATTTGAGTAATTCGCTTACTTGCGACCTTCCCACTCATCGTAGAACTCGGACAGGAAATCTTCCACAAACTTGTGGCGATGTTCCGCCATTTCTATCGCGGACTTTGTGTTGAGCCTATCTTTGAGCAAGAGAATTTTTTCGTAGAAGTGATTTACGGTTGTGCCTTTCGCGCTCTTGTATTGCTCGAATGTTTGATGTTGAACGGGCTTCTCGTCGGGATCGTACATGACGCGATTGAAGTGCCCGCCGTAAGCGAATGTTCGAGCGATACCGATTGCGCCCAGCGCATCTATTCTGTCGGCATCTTGCACGCACTGACCTTCGAGCGAGTCGATTTCGTTTTTTACTCCTGCACCTTTGTATGAAACAGTCAGAATAATTCGTGCAACACGTGCCTGGATATGCTCCTCTACACCCAAGTCTTGCAGCCACGCTTGTGCTTTCTTTGCACCGGCAGTGATATCACCACCGTTAAACTTCCAGTCGGCAATGTCGTGAAGCAGAGCTGCAAGTTCAACGACATACTCGTCAGCGCCCTCTGATTTAGCTAGCTTTACTGCTACGTTTCGAACACGATTGATGTGCCACCAATCGTGACCGGTAGAATCTGCAGCAAGTGTTTCTTTGACGAATGCCTCGGTGCGTTCTATGACTGCTCGTTGGCTTTCGATTTGTACTGCTTCCACTGTTCTGACCTCAGTCGCTTGTGATGCTCATGTTTTCTGCGACAGGAATTCGATTGCCTGACTCCGAAAACTTTCAAATGGGATCTTGCTTTGTGTATCGCCCGTTAATCGCAGTGCAGGCGCAAAGCTATTTATATCATCGAATGACCATCGTCCATCCATAGATTCTTGCTTAGTTAGATTCGCGGCCAGTTCGGTCAGATCAACTCGCGGCATTAGCTTTCGAGACTTGAAATCGACCCATGTTTCATAGCGTAGATATAGTTCGAAGTGGGTTTCTTGCATGATCAATATCCGCATGCAATCTGTCAGGTTATGAATTGCCATGCGATGAATGGACTCAGCTATCGGCACGTTCGAATCAGGCATCGTGACAATTGCCAGATCTAATTCCGGCAACTCATTTAGTTTGAATTTTTTATTTTTGAAGCCGTCTTCACTTGCCTCGAGCAAAGCATCTTGCTGGTGCCAGAACTTTTCCTGGAAATCAACCTTTTCGATAATTTTCGCAAGCCGCGGCAGAAGTTCTTCGTGCAAAACTACGGTTAGTTCTGGATAGCTGAGTTGGAGAACACTTTTCTTCAACGGCGAAAGGTGTGGATTCATCCAGGCATCGAGGGCAAAACTTACACGTGCGGCGTCTCGATTCTTATAAACGTTGAAGTCGCCAACAGACGCGATATCAATGAGGAAATCGCGCATCTCCTGGGCATCTTCGGGATGGATCAGTGTCCAAATGCCAACCAATCCGTCAGCATCGAAGTGGTCGTTAGTGACGGCGTCTACGTTGACATGAAAATCCGGTTGATCGAGATAGTTGAATACGATTTGCGCCGAGAGATCATCTTTTAAATCGGCGGGCGTCAAGTTGTCTTTCCAGTGGGACAAAACAAGCTTCGTGCCGGCGTTATCAGCGCCGTCCACGAGGATGTGCGGCACTTCTCTGGATTTCTCGTAAGGGACATATTGCATCCGGTAATTCCTTTGAAGGAACGGTTTTTGATGCTTTTAGCCTACAGGTTGCATGATGAAAAATGGTGATTTGGGATCTCCAACGACTTTGTATCCGCCGCTTTGCACCATTCTGTCAAGAAGACCAGCGACTGTGCCTTCGCTGCCGTCTGCCTTCAGCAACCCGCTAGGCTTGATCAAAGGAGTCGTGTCGTTAATCATGCCGGTGGCACCGCCGATGCGGTCGCTCATCATGGTCACTGGTGCGATATCCGTTGGTCTGATCACGCCGTCTTCAAACTTGTATGCTCCGCTCTTCACCATGTCGTCCATCATGCCAAGAACGGTGCCTTGACCGTTCTCCATGCCTCGCCCGAGCGCAGTCGCGGATGGTAGGACTGACTCCGCTTCAGTCGCTGCTGCTCTGGCAAGTGCGCCTTTGCCGATAATCGCTGCAGACCCGATCAGGATCGCGCCAGCGGCGGCGGTTGTCTTCGGATTTTCTTTCATCCACTCCCAGGCGTCATTTGCCAGCCCCGACACGGCATGTTCAGCATCTGACAAAGTTTGCTTGAAACTTCCAAGTGCGCTTTCTGACATGGGCGAAGCTCCTTCAGTGATTGAATGAGAGCATTTTATGTACTGAAGTCTAAGATGTCAGTGGGGAAACTACGTAGTCCATTTTTGAGGGTGAGCAACGACTGCTGCCTAATACACGAACCGATATCGGTTCATTAGTCTCAACCCCGAATGCTCATCGGGCACCGTATATGGTGGCAAATTGTGATTGGCTCGCCAGACCCTCTTTGATGCCCTTTTTTGCTAAGTCAGAGTGCACCGCGACTTGCCAATGGCAACGAATTTACAAACTTAGCCTCGCGATTAATGCGCTTTCTGACAATCCCTTAGCGCATATAGTGAGTTCGCATCCTCATCACAAGCAGGTTGTCAGTTTTTATCTCTTAACAAAATGAACTTCTACAATTTTTACGAAATTGGCTGAATGGCTGTATCCATGCCATTTTTACCTCTGCAAAATTCTTGGTGCAAGTTTCCTAATCAGCAGCAAAATAAAGAAAGAACAACTGCCGCATGTCGTTCCAATATCTGCCGTTAAAATGGACTTCCTCACATGGATTCGGAGTTCTTAGATGAAAGCACTTGTTCTGGATAAGCCCGGTACACCGGAGTCACTATATACGTCAGACGTTGAGCAACCAAAACCAGGTCCTGGCGAAGTTCGCATCAAAGTCTATGCAGTCGGTCTTAATCCCATTGACTACAAACTTGCAGCCTCGGGTTTCCCTGGTTGGGATTACCCTCAAATCCTCGGCCTCGATGTCGCCGGTGTGATTGACGCTGTTGGTAAGGGCGTGGATGAGTGGGAAGTCGGCGACTCTGTGTATTATCACGGCGACCACTCCAAGCAAGGCGCATTCAGTCAGTATGCGATTGTCACTACTCGCACATTGGCTTGGCTCCCCGATGGTTTGTCATTCACGGATGCAGCAGCATTGCCTTGCGCTGGATTTACTGCATATCAAGCGCTTCACAAAAAGCTCAATGTGCAAAAAGGCAAAACCATTTTGATTCTTGGTGGTGCCGGTGGAGTAGGTGGGTTCGCGATTCAATTGGCTAAGTTGGCTGGATTGAAGATCATTACAACCTGCTCGAAGCACAATACGAATTTCGTCAAAAACCTTGGCGCAACCGAGATCATTGATTATCAAAACGAAAACGTTAAGCAAGCAGTGATGGAAATCACTCAAGAGCGCGGCGTTGACTACATCCTCGACACTGTAAGCAGTGACAGCGCTACTTCTGCACTGGAAATGCTTGCGTTCAATGGATCAATCGCTTGTGTCGCAGGTTTGCCGGATCTTTCCAAACTTGCTCCATTCGAAAAGGCATTCTCTCTGCATGAAGTATTCATCGGTGGTGCGTACACTTGTGGTGACGATAGTGCGTTAGATGAACTCGCCAAAATCGGAATGGACTTCGGCAATCTCGCTGCAAAGGGTTCAGTTAAGCCGATGGTGGAAGAAGTAGTGAATCTGGAAGATATTCCAGATGCGCTGGTACGCTTGTCGATGAGACACGTTCGCGGCAAAATCGTTGCGAAGATTCCTCAGCCGCAAGATAAGGCTTAAACCTGGTAGATTTGAGTAATTGAAAAAGCCGCCTGAAAAGGCGGCTTTTATTTTTGCGATGATTTCAAAGGACGAAACTAGCGTACCTTTTCAAGTTTCTCTGCTGGTTGGTCTTTGACGTTCTCAGCTTTTACGTGCTCGCCCCCATTGGCTTGCAGCAATTGATGAGCTTCTTTTGTGCGATCTTCATCGTTACTCAGAACGCCGAGCAGAATTCCGCCCTTCTCGAGTTCACCACGGTAGAGTTCTGCTTCGTGCTCAGGCACTCCAAGTCCTACAAGTCCGCCGATGATACCACCGCCGAGTGCACCTGCCCCGAAGCCTGCCAGCGCTGCGAGCCACTGACCTGCTGCGAACAAACCTACAGCCGGAGCGGCAACTAGACCTGTAGCAGTCAGTCCGAGAGCGACTGCACCAAGCACACCACCGAGCGCTGCTCCTGTCGCAACACCCTCTGGAGCTTTAGTAGATTCCTCAACCATGAATTCTCGTCCACGAGTTGTCTCTGACATCAAAAGGCTGATGTCGTCTTGTGAGTAGCCGTGACGCACTAGGTCTTCCACTGCAGTCATCGCTTGTCCACGACTGCGGAAAATTGCAGTCAACAATTTAGCCATAATCTCCTCCATTTAGTCGCCCGATCATTGGCGGCACGACTCTCTATCTTTGTATCTTCCATTTGCACCGAGGATGGTGACGGAAACAACAGCCGATCAGTTTCCAAAAATTTTTTTCTTATGTAATGCCGCTCGCATACAACTTAAAAACAAAACTGCGTTCAGGAACTAGTTTTCAGGAGGTTCGTCGGAACCAAGTACAAACGAGGTACGGGTTGATGAATATTACGGATACAGAGACTTACGTAGCTGATGTCCACGAACTTCCATCAGATATGAAGCGCGTTTTGAAAGTGCAGTTTCGTGAGTTCATACATTTTGTCGAAGACGCTCAAGACAAAATCTACTACACAAAAAAGTTCGAAAGCCGAGATAAAAATTCGAGAGAAGCGGCTTAATTATGCAGCCCAAGTGAACCGATATCGGTACATGGATACACGACATTCTATGAACCGATACCGGTACACCACTCACGTCTGACACGCAAACCGATATCGGTTCGTGCTTGAATCGAAACTGCGAACCGATAACGGTTCGTGCTCGAACTGACTCCTAGACCGATACCTGTTCATCTTCGAACTGGCGAACCGATATCGGTGCGTGCTCGAAATTTGACTCGCTACCGATATCGGTTCGTGCTCGAAATTGGACTCGCTACCGATATCGGTTCGTGCTTGAAACGAAACTGCGCCGATAACGGTTCATGCTCAAAATTGAACAGCGAACCGATATCGGTAGGCTCAAAACAAAGAGCGCAGCTCTTTGGCTGCGCTCTCAGATTTTTTGACTTATCGCGAGCTGTGCGACTAGATGTAGTCCAAGTCACACAAGTGCGCGTTAGTGTCCGCCGCAGCAGCCACCAGATTTTTTCTCTTCCTTGTTCTGTTCGTTCTGTTTGTTGACTTGCTGTTGCTTCTCATCTTTTTTGACGTCTTCTTTCTCAGCAGTCTTTGTTGCGTTGTCGCTCATCAGACACCTCCTAGGTTTCTTGTTTTAGGATGACGCATAAATTTGCTAGTTGGCAGCGGCTCAAAATAAATTCTTGAAACTTACAGAGATTTTTGAACTAAATCTACAACAGCTTCCTTGCTAACCAAACCAACCGATGTGTCTACCGCCTTGCCGTTTTTGAATGTCATCAAAACTGGCACTGCATCTAATCCCAGCGCATTCGAAATTTTTGTGTTCTCATCGATATTCACTTTCATGAATTTGACTTTGCCTGCGTACTGAGCAGCAACTTCTTCGACAGTTGGCGACAAGGCTTTGCACGGTCCACACCAGTCGGCGTAAAAGTCAACGAGCACGGGCTCTTTGGATTTTAAAACATCGCGCACAAAGGTTTGATCTGTTGTCGGAGTGACAGACTCAGATGCTACGGGTGTTCCCTGCGCGTTCTTGCTTTCACCTGAACTCGAACATCCCGTCAGCATTAGCGCACCACATGCTGCGGCTAAAAGAAACTTTTTCATCACGGACTCCTGAATATTTTTTGCCACAAACCTTACGACGCCCACAATCTAAATGTGTTTCGTTTTTTGCGGCGACACCGATTACTACAACAAAATCTAAAGAATTGGATTAACTGCTAGGTGCAGACGAAGCGAGTGTCGGGTGAGGAGTCGCATCTTTCTGGTTTGGTATCCACTTAAATGATTCGTAAATGGATTTGTTCATCTGCTGCGGCTTGTCTAATGGTGCGTTGATTTTGAATGTGAAAGCACGCGGCTTGCTTTCAGGCCAAATTTTAGGCAAGATCGGCAATCCATCCAACACACCGAGCAATCCGTTGATGCTGATTACGCCACCAGCTTTGCCAAAGAATCCTCGCGAAGACACACGTGGAATATTTCCAACTACTTCTACTTTGATGTCGTTGCCTTTGAAATCTATGTTGCCCCACGAACGCATACGCAGTTCATCGCCACTGAAATTGACAGGACCATAGCGTTGTAACTCAGGGTCCGAACCGCCGAAACTGCACTTCAGACCAGGCTTTACCAGAAATGCTCCGGTGATCGATTTGTAATTTCCGTCTTTGACTGGAGCAACACTTTGAAGGAAATTGTTGATGTTGAAATCGAGAATTCCACCCTTCAACAAATTCGCTTGATCGATTCTGCGTTGCAACAAACTGAATCTGCTAACACGACCGTTTTCTAATTTGAATGTGCTAGGCACGCGGTTTCCAGCGTTAGGATCGGACGGATCTGGCGCCGGAACTTCGAGTGTATCGTAAACGTTTTTACCCGGCCCAATGTCAGCACGGAATCGAATATGTGCTTGCATCGCACCAGTAATTTCGTTCGGTAAATCAAATAACTCTGTGAAAAGTGTGTTCGCATCAACACCAGTCAGGTCCGCCGTGCCACCAAAGAGCGGTTTGTCTTGCGCGGTCCAGCCGCGCATCTTTAGCTTGCCTTTGGCGATATCAGCCGTTATATCTTTGAGCGTGATGTTTCTGACTTGCTCATTGTTTTTCGCTGTGTAGTAACCGGCAACCAACTTGCCCTTGATATTTTTGACAGGCAGCTTGTTCAACGTCATCGACTGAATATCGATGTCGAACGGTGTGGATTGTTTGTCATCTGTCGAAGATGTGTTTCCTGTCACCCAATCGGAAGAACTCACCTGACCGGTGACGTGAGTCAGCTTATAAGTCGCCACGCCGAAATCGTTGATGTGGACGGAACCTCTGACTGCGGGGGCAGTGGTAGTTCCTTTCATCTGGATGCTGCCGTTGATGCTGCCAGTAAGATTTTTCAAGCCACTATCGATGGTGCCAGCAGGCAAAAATGCCACCAGGCTTCTTGCACCGACCGGATTTGGCAGGTCCAGTGTAACGTCGATCTGTGGAGTCGGAGCCGCATCTGTCGCCGAGGTGTAGGTGCCGTTCACGCGGATAATCGCCTTACCCGCTTGCACCTGCACGTTCTGCAAAGTGATGACGTTGTTCTGAATCACAAGCGTACCCTGCGCCAAACCCGGCTCGTCTTTTGGTTTCGTCAAAGTGCCAAACGGACCGATAAAACTAAACTCTTGATTTGGAGGCACCGAACCGTGAAAAGATGCCGTGATAGATTTGTCCGTACCGCTGACTTGAGCGGTGATCGGCACTGGTCCAGTCGATATCAGTTCTTTTTTTGATGACTGAGTATCACCGACAACGTTCAGAAAATCATTTAGATCAGCATGCGCCGTCATTTTTACATCGTATGACTTGTTCATCTTGTCAGCGAAATTCGCGATCTGTCCGGATGCGGAGAATTCGCTCTTGCCCAAATTGCCTGAGAGCGAGTCAATGACGAGGTTGTTCGCGTTAGTAAAAATGTGTCCCTTGACGCCATTTATTGGAAATCCCGACGCTTTGAGAGCGACATCGTCGATCTGCATGTCACCATTGGCGGTGTAACTGTCTTTACCGACCTGTACTAATAGATGTCCGTGCGCCTTGCCTTTCGGAGGACTGATGTTGAAGTCTGACATCGCTTTCAAGTAGCGGTCTCGAATCATTTTTGGAGTGCGTTGAGCCGCCAGATAAGCATGCAGGTCGCTTAGATCGAATCCCGGAGTGTCGAAAGTCAAGCTTGAAACCGTCGAATTTTTTGAAGAAAGATTTTTGATGTTGAGACTTGTTCTGACTTTGCTGCGTGGCGTTGTTACATCCACATCCTGAATCGAAAAATTGTCGTGATCGTAGACAATTTTTCCAGACGCCATGTGCACCGCTCTAGAGGAGCCGAGCGGCTCGTAAACGAGATCTTTCGGTAGTGCGGTCATTGAAATAGTCGGATTCTTCGGAGTGCCGACAACACTCAAATCTACTTTCTTAACCGTGCCGTAAAGCAACTGTTCTGCAAGCAACGGTGAATCAACTTTCATCGCTTGCATCGCTGCTTTGACGTTAGAGAGATCCATATTCTCTGCGCGAATTTTCAGGTTCAAAGGAGCAGTAGGAGTCGCCCCAACATTTCCGTTTAGCCAGAACTTGCCAGGTCCGAGCATTCCGCTCGTTTCGTGGAAATCGAGTGAATTGTCGACGATACCAATTTCGCCACCATCAACTTCGAAAATTTTGGCTTTCGAGTTGGTCGGCTGATAGTACAGATTTACTGGAACAACCTTCAAACTAATAGAAGGATTTTTGATTGCCCCTTTGACTTCACCGCGAGCACTCTTGATTGTGCCAAACAAAGTTTCTTCTTTGACAAGCGGGCTGTCTATCTTTGCCTCTTTGAGCAATGTTTTCACGTCAGACAAATCGACATTGTCACTGTTCAGTCGAACATTGATTTTGCCGTTGGCGCTGATGTCAGCCTTACCATCGAGAGTGAACGTGCCTTTGCCGAGCCTTCCAGTCAAATTCTCGAACGCCGCAGTCTGTCCATCAAAAGTAACTTTACCTCCACTAAGTTCGAACAACCGTTTAGGTTGATTCGGCATGTAGTACAGCTTCTCTGGTGTCGCGTTCATCGTCACCTGAGGACCGCCGGTAAGGTCGCCTTTCAATGTCAGGAATGCTTCTTTCACCGTTCCGAAAAGTGGTTGCTTCACCACTGGCGGTGCCTGAAATTTGAGCGCCTCCATCACATCGCGACATTCATCCAGAAGAATGTGCTTGCCGTGATATTTAACATCCGCTTGGTGATTCGCGTCGACCCAACCCTCAGCTTCAAACTCGCTTTTGCCGAATCTTCCCTTCGCGTTTTTGAAACTGACCTTGTCCTTAGTCAGATGCACGTCGCCGTTGAAAGATTTGACCGATAGTTTTCCTTCGGGATATTCAAAATGTACATTCGTCAATTTCAAATCGGACTTTTCAAAAGGTGTGGAGACACCTTCTTTATCCGGCAAGAACGGCAGCGGACCCTGGTGCTCGATCTTCTGCGCCGAGAATGTGAATTTCGGTGTGGTCACCGACGCTTTCAGCGTTACGCCTTTCGTTGGAACTCCTTCGCCTGAAAGAGTTGCGTTGAGAGGCTTTTCTTTGTCCGGAATAGATAGAGGTCCGGTGAAATCTTCGAAATCTGTGAGAACCAGATTCTTCAAATTCGTATTGAATTCGAATTTGTTGTCGCGCCATGCACTTGGGTCGCCGTGCCCGTTTCCATCCATCTCGACATGCGTGACAAATTTGGGATGCTTCAGGTCCGCCGATATTTTGAAAGGCCAACCACTTCTGTAGAATGGCCGGTCCAGCTTCGCTTCGATCGAATCGAGGTCGAGCATCAGTTTCGGTTTTCTCACATCCGTCACATGTACAGTGCCATCTCGCACATCGAGATGCCGCAAGTCTTTCAGCTCCGGCAACTCGGGCAGATCCGAAAAATTCCATCGCGTGTTTGTCAATCGCGTCGCCCAGATCTCGGGATGCGAAAAACTGAGATGCGAAAGCAACAACTTTTTCTCATTGATGAGCGGAAACAGAGAAACCGCAATATCTGTTGGTCCCGCGAGAACAAAAGGTTTTCCATTCAATTCGTTAACAGTGATTCTGTCGACGTGAAAAACAATTCCCGGTAAGCCGATACTCCACCGAACGCTGCCCAGTTGCACCTGTCGGTGGATGTTTTGACCTATCTCATATTCAATTTTTTGCTTGGACCAACTACTAAGAATTTTTTGAAGGTAGAAGTGGCCGACCAGATATCCAGCGATAAGCACAACCGCGACACAGCCGATGATCCAGCCCCACGGTCTGCGGGGCGAACGAGTCGAGCGTTCGCTAGGTTGCGTCTGCAAATCTATCAACGAGTTCCCTCACACACCGCGCCATCGGTGGGGTCTCAGCATCGACGCGAGCAAGAACATATGCCCACACAGACACTCTATAAGGACTGACTAGCACAGCACCGAGTAGGTTCCCACAAGAACTGCAAGGACTGCTGCGGATGCTGATTTTCTCACAACCTGAATTCCAGGTGCTGCGCGGAACCTACTAAATTGCAAAAGCGTCATGCAATCAAAGCTCACTCTTAGTTAATGGAGACAGAAGAAATGATTGGAACGATGCGAAAGGTGATATCGTTTGTGACGCTCGTTACAACGTTAGTTATCGCTGTCAGGGAGTTGAAAGTTGCAATTGATGGTTTCCGTCAATCGGGGCGCGCTGCCAGCAACAATTCCTGATTTTTGGAACTCAGCAAAGGTGTTTTTGAAACTGTTCGATTAACATCCCCGGCGATTGCAGGGGATGTCATGTTGTGTCATTACGAGGATTAAAGAATGGAAACAATCAAGGGCATGAAGGCGATGGTACTCGCAGCCGGAGTGGGCTCGAGACTCGACCCCCTGACGCGGATCTTACCGAAGCCCCTTGTCCCCATTGCAAACAAACCTGTGATGGAGCACATTCTCACACTTCTCAAAAAACACCATGTCGAAACGATTATCTCGAACGTGCATCATTTACCAGAACAAGTGCCGGCCTACTTCGGTGATGGCACCAGGCTCGGTATGAGTTTGCAGTACAAGCATGAAGTGGAGCTGTCGGGCGATGCTGGCGGCGTCCGTTCTTGTCGCGAATTCTTGCAAGATGGAACTTTCCTCGTCATCATGGGCGACCTGATTACAGACGCCGACATCTCTTATGTTGTGAATCAGCACAAAGCAAAGGGTGCTATCGCTACAATCGCTTTGCAAAAAGTTGCCGATGTGCGTCATTTCGGTGTTGCTGTGACTGACGCTGACGGTTTTATAAAAGGATTTCAGGAAAAACCATCTCCGGAAGAAGCGATTTCGGACCTGGCTTCAACCGGTATCTATGTCTTGGAGCCGGAAGTCTTCGACCACATGCCTGCTGAGGGTTCCTTCGGTTTTGGTCGCCAACTGTTTCCACAACTCGTTGAGAAAGGATTGCCTGTTCTCGGCGTTCAAGTATTTGGATATTGGTCTGACATTGGAACGATGGAAAATTACAAGGCATCTAGCTTTGATGCATTGAAAGGGTTGATTGACGTGGAACTCCCTGGACCTTCGTCATCTCAGGGTCACATCGACACAACAGCCAAAATCGCACCTGGTGTAGAAATTCTCGGTAAGGCGATGATCGGCAGAAACACGATTATCGAATCAGGTGCAGTTCTCAAAGGTAACGTGATTATCGGCGACGATTGCTACATCAAATCTGGTGCTCATCTCGAAGATTCGATCGTTTGGAACGGCACCAGCGTCGGAATCAGCGCTCGCATAGTTGATTGCATTCTTGGACATGGAATCAGCGTCGCGGACGAAGTTTCTCTAGTCGGTGTGGTCACCAATGAGTCTGTAAAACGAATGACTGCAATTCGCACACACGATCATCGAATTAGTCATCATGCTGCGCATCGTCCCGCTGGTGTGCGGTAAGAGCGCGCTCCGGTGCAATAAGCGATTTCGTCTTCTGCACTGATAGAAATGAGCTCGGACTCTGTAGTCCGAATTGAACACTAAGTCAGATAGCGGACATTGAAGCACAGCTCGAAAGCTGTGCTTTCTGTTTTCTTTCAATTCGTGTGCGCAAAAAACAAAAATTCCCTCAACTGGGCAATTGACCAACCAATTAGGGTTACATACGATTGAAGCAAGGCACGCGGTGATTAATTTTGCTCATCACGTTCCCACTATCAATCTTGCAGGATAGGATCTAAGATAGTCACTAATAGTCGACGGTAAATTTGCAAGGTCGAATGAGATTTCGCACGAAACAAAAGTTTGGTAAAACGAGTGGACGATTATTCAAACCCTCCCAGATCCAAATCAAGCAGGCGAACTCATGCCATCGCTGAATCAGAGCCGTTAAGGTCAGAGGCGGAATCTATCAAAAGCGAACCTGGCGACGATCGCGGCATCGGTGAATTATCGCCGGAATTCGGCTTGTTTCGCACCTTTTTCAATGACAGCACCGTTCCCTGTTTCGTTAAAGATGAGGATGGTTCCTACGTCTTTATCAATGATGAATTCGAACGACGGTTCGGCGTTGAACGCAAAAGTTTTCTTGGAAAGACTGCTTCCGATTGGCTCTCGCCTGATGCCGCTAAACGCAGTCAGACTCGTGATATCAACATTTTAAAAGACCAGAATTCAACGACTGAACGCGAAATTCTTCCTGACCTCGATGGAAAAGATTCGGTTTGGATGGTACATAGATTTCCGATTTTCGATTCGCGTCGGCGCCGTTATATTGGTGGTATCGCATTTGATGTCACTGCAGAAAAGCAAAAAGAGGATCAACTTCGCGATAAAGGCGAATTGCTTGAACTGATTTTGAATAACATAGGCGACCCGGTCATCGCTGTAGATGAAGCTGGTGGTTTGCTTCTATTCAATCCCGCTGCAATAAAATTGCACGGGCTCGACAACGCGCGCGGCAAGTATGGTCTCTTTCAGCCGGACAAAGTAACTCGGTATGAGCAAGCAGAATTACCGCTCGCGAGAGCCATTAAGGGCGAAGAAGTACGTGACCTGGAGTTGTTCGTGCGCACTCCGTACCACAACGATGGCATCACAGTCAGTGCCAGTGCGCAACCATTGAAGGATAAGAATGGAAAACTTCGAGGTGGAGCTGCTGTTCTGCGCGACATAACTCCACGCAAACAGAACGAAGAGGCTCTGCGCGCCGCTCGCGATGAGGCTTTGGCTGCCTCAGAGTTGAAATCGCAGTTCGTATCCAACATCAGCCATGAGTTGAGAACACCGATGAGCGGAGTGCTGGGTATGACAGAACTCTTGCTGGAAATGGGTCTGGAACCCGAACAAAAGGAATTGGCGAATTACATTTATGAGTCCGCGCAAAATCTTCTGAAGGTAGTAAACGAGTTGCTTGATTTTTCAAGACTCGAGGCTGGCAAACTTTATGTCGAGAAAGTTGAGCTGAGCGTGCGTGACCTAATTCAAAATACTGTTGAGAGCATAGAGAAAGATTCGAAGGCAAACAACATCTCGATTGTCACTTCAATCGATGAATCCATTCCAGACAAAATGATGGGTGACCGTCTGCGCATCCAACAGGTGCTTGGCAATATTGCATCCAACGCAATTAAATTTACAGAAAAAGGACAAATCAAAATTTCAGTAGTTCCTGGCCGTCCGTTTGTAGGTGGATTGATGATGCGATTCACCATCAGCGATACCGGCATCGGTATAGACCCAGCACTACAAGACACACTCTTTCAGCCATTTGTACAAATTGACGGCTCTAACACCCGCAAATACGGTGGGGTGGGACTGGGATTATCAATATGTCGCCGATTAATAAAACTCATGTCCGGCGATATTGGTGTATCCTCAGTAGTTGGAGAAGGCTCCGACTTCTGGTTCGAAGTTCCGTTAGAGGTTGTCGAGAAAACTGATCATGAGCGATAAACCAAAAATGATTCTTGTTGTCGAAGACGATGAGACACTGAGGCTCCTCGCCACCAAGCAACTGGCGAAGCTGGGATTTGAAGGACATGCGGTTTCTGATGGCAGCGAGGCTGTCGAAAAAGCCGCCGAAGTTGATTACTCTTTGATTTTGATGGACATTCAGATGCCGCGTATGGATGGTATCGAAGCCACGAGTGCAATCAGGCAACTCGAGTCCAGCAAAAATAATCAGCGCGTACCGATTATTGCGATGACCGCCAATCCCGACCGCCAACGCTGTTTAGATGCCGGCATGGACGATTTTATTTTCAAGCCTGTGATGCTCGGACAGTTGCGAGAATTGCTAGACCGGTGGCTACCAGCCGCAAGCTGAACAATGGAGAGTCTTACAGTTAGGGCTTTTCGATAAGTCGAGATTATTGAATTCTTGGGAACTTTTCCCGCTTGTTTTCGCCAAACATTTGGTGAACGCATATTAAGAATTCGAGGAATCCACTATGGGAGACGCAGCTCCTGGCAGTGAACATGTGATTCGCATGTTGCGCGCAGACCACGAACATATCAAAGAACTGCTCACGCTCCTGATGGATGCCCGCGAGCGGGTCGAGCAAGAGCGCGTTATGGCAGAGCTGTTCTTGAACTTGCGGCTTCACTCCGTCTGCGAACAGAAAGTTTTTTATCCCAGTCTGGTTCGATTGGTAGATGCAAAACTCATTGCTGAGTTCGGAAAAGATCTCTATTACCTGCTGAGTTTGATGTTGGAACTCGAAAGCACATGTGCGCACTCTGCGCCCCTCGGAACGACGCTCAGTGTCCTTGCTGACAGATTCGAACAGCACGTTCGAAAAGACGAAAATATTTTTCATCACGTCGACGAGATTTCAGACAGCAATCAATTGAATTCTGTGGCAGCAAAAATGGATCAGTGCCGCGGTGAATTGCAGCAAAAGTTAGAACGAAGAGATCCAAGAGAGAGCGGAATTCGTTATTCTCGACCCGCTTACTCTCGGCGTAGTCGCTGCGCATAGCCGTATTATAATCGCCGGTTTGAACTAATCAGTTGCCCATTGCGCCTTCGCATTGAGATTAGTTTGGTGTCAATCGCCCACAACGTGTTTATGGCTAGTTGCAATCTCTTTAAAGAGAACAATTTTTGAACGCCGTTCTCGGATTGTTCACGTGGTATCACGATGATAGTGTCCGTGGTAAAAGTGAACATGTCCCACCTGTTGCTGAACCGAGGTGAGGTGCTGGTCCTAGACTTCAAGTTGTAGGAGAAATATTTTGATAAATATGAAAAAATCGTTCACCAAGTGTGGACTTTATGCTACATCATATTATTTGAGAGACAAATGATTTTGCCACTTGTTTGTGTCATCTAGCGGACACAGATGGAGCGGCCACTCTTGCAAAGGTTTGATGATGACGGAAGAATCCCGCAAAATTTTGCTTGCTGAAGATAACGTTGTTAACCAGAAAGTGGTGACACTTTTGCTGAAACAGCTAGGTTTGACCTTTGATGTTGTTGATAGCGGCCAGAAAGCCGTGCAAGCTGTTCAAAAGAGCGTCTACTCGATGATCCTCATGGATTGTCAGATGCCTGAGATGGACGGCTTCGAGGCCACTAAAGCAATTCGAAAACTGGAATCGCTGCGAGGCACATACACTCCGATCGTTGCCGTCACCGCTCTTGCAATGGTCGGCGATAAAGAACGTTGCATCGCCGCTGGAATGGATGATTACATGTCTAAACCGATAGACCGGCACATGCTAAAAATCAAACTTGACCATTGGTTGCAGAAGGATATCGTGCAAAAAAATCAAGATCTTGCACGTAAGTTTGCGCCGCAAGATTCCGTTGCCAACGAAGATATACCGATCGACTTCAATGAGCTGAAGGAATTCTACGGTGCTGATATGAGTGACGTCCTCGCGACGTACGTGGAGAACACAGACAAACTTCTCGTGGACATCAGCAAAGCTATTCTTGATAGAAAGGAAACCCAGCTCGCGTACATGGCACATGAGCTCAAAGGTTCGAGCGCCTCGGTCGGTGCAAAGGGAATCGCGAAGTTGGGGCTGTTTTTAGAGCGCGCCGTTGGAATAAACGACTGGCGAGACGCGCGCGATACATTCGCGTCGCTCAACTTGTCCTGGGACAAGACAAAGCAGTTCATCAAACAGGAGCAGCAGGGTTCTCACGAAGACGTAATTCTGCCAAGAACAGATTAGCTATGATTGTTGCTGCGAGTAGCAATCCGTAAAGAATAAAAATCGTGTCTATCGATTGGACCAATGTGTCCTTCACTGCGCTCAAAATGGTGTTCATTTGCTCTTGCGACAGTGAGGCAAGCTCGAGTCCTTTGTGCAATTTTGCTGGCTCCAGTGGATTTAGAAGAATCGCTTGAATAGAGCTGTTTACCGCACTGGTCGCTGGGTTTTTCTTCAGTCCATCGCTGTACAAGGCGAGCATGAGAGTCCCGAACACAGCGACGCCTGTTGTGCCACCAACCGAACGGAAAAACTGGCTGAAGCCCGTAACTGCACCAACATCTTTTTCCGCAACAGAGTTTTGAATAACTACTGTGTAAATAGGCAGAAGTAGCCCCAAGCCTGCTCCGACCAGTAACATGTTGGACAGCATGTACGGAATGCTTGAATGAGTATCCATCCTCGCCAACATAAAAGTGCCACCAGTCATAAGGGATAAGCCGGTGAGCAAAATCACTTTGTATTTTTTTGATTTAGCCATCCAGTAACCACCGACGATACTAGTGACGGCGACCGTTACTATCAGTGGCGTCAGCAGAGCACCAGACTTGGCTGCAGTCATCCCTACTACGGATTGGAAGAATATTGGCAGTAACATAATCGACCCGAACATGCCGATCCCGGTAACGAAAACTGATAAACAAGATATGGTCACAACTGGATTGGCGAAAAGCTTTACGTCCATGAAAGGGTCGGATGATTTCAATTCGTGCCTGACAAATTTCACGAGCATGGCAATCGACGTTAGAAACGCGCCGAGAACTGGAATACTCGTCCAGCCTTGCGTTCTGGTCCAACCGAGCCCAAGTAGCAACGGTGCGAACGAGCCAATGAATAGAAGAATGCCCGTTGAGTCGAGTTTAGCCTCTGTTTTCCCTCGCGCATCAGCGGGATAAGCCGCGTTGAAAACAAGCGCGGCTATCAATCCAATTGGGAGGTTCATATAAAACAGCCAGCGCCAGTCGAACTTATCGCTAACGTACCCACCTAAAGTCGGTCCGACTATCGATGAAAGCGCAAACACCGCTGCAAAATGCCCCTGATATTTTCCGCGCTCAGCCGCCGGAAAAAGATCTGCCACCACGGTGAAGCACAAGCCTAATATAATCCCAGCGCCGAGCCCTTGTAAGGCTCTGGCGACGACGAATTGATTCATGGGATCAATTAGAGCATTCAACCCCAAGCCACCAGCGAGAGCGCAAAGAAGAGACGCAGCAACGAAGAGTACTACGCTGCCGATTAGCATACGCTTACGTCCATAGATGTCTGACAGTCTTCCGAAAATTGGGATGGATATCGTTGAAGTCAGCAAATAGGAGGAAGTTGCCCACGCATAGCGGTCGAAGCCACCAAGGGCGGTGACGATGCGTGGCATTGCGGTGCTGATGATTGTCTGGTCGATAGCCGCGAGCAACAGCATAAGCTGTAATCCGAAAACAATCGCTGTGGTGTTCAACCTTGGCGGTGACACTGCGATTGCGTCAGTTTTCTGCTCTGAGATCATAATTTCCTATAGCGCGCGTACCGCTTGAGGGCGGCGCTGCATGCAGCGTCTCGACCATCTCGCAATACCGCGGAAGCAGAGCCTCAGCGCTGAACTTGCTGTGCACGATCTTCGCCAGTGTTTTTAGATGTTCCTGATCTGGTGGATTTTCCTTGATGCTGATCAACTTCGCTGCAAGCATTCCTGGACCGGAGATATCGGTCATGTATTTTTCATCACCAAGAACAAAACGGCTGGCTGCATGATTGTGTGCCACCACCGGCAGTTCTGCCAGGGCTGCTTCAGCCATCGCGTTTCCTAACCCTTCTGTGACACTTGGAAGTACGAAAGCATCGGATGCTTGAAGCGCCTCGTGCACTCGCGCTTCAGGCAGGGTGAGCCATTGTACGCGACCAGGCAATTTCTGTTCGGCCAGATTGCGCAAATAATCTACGTCTGGTTCCGGGTGTCCGCACAGAAGAAGCTTTACATTTTTATCTGGAATTTGAGCGACTTCTTCAATCAAGTAATCGATGCGTTTGTGATAACGATTCCATGCCGCAACGCTTATCACCACCCAATCTTGATCGGAATAACCAAACGACTGACGCAGTTCCTGTCGCGGCTTGCTGGATTTTTTGAAATAGAGAAAGTTTGTCAATGTCACCATTTTCTCTGGTGGCAATCCGAATTCGAACGCTTCATTGTAAGAATCCTGCGTCAAATGCTGGATGTAATCAAAATCTTTGTAGGTCTGCGGTTTGAATGCGCCACCATTAGCGAATATAACTTTGTACTTGAACCCAAACATCTTTCGGTACGCGTCCAGAAAGTAACCGTAAGGTACTTCCTTCGTCCAAATCACATCAGGCTTGAACATGAAAATTTCAGGCAGATAAGAGAGCGCAAAAGATATCTGTTCGACACCATAGGCGAATTCCCAGAAACGGCGGTCGTTCAGGTGATTCAAGAGCCCCATCGCCTTTACGACTTCATCACGTGGAATGTTGAACAGCGGCTTCGCTCCGTCGTGTTTGCCACCGCTGTAAAGCCGAACGTCGAAGGAAGTGTTTTCTTTTAAAGTCTTGTACAAGCGCGCTGTAGAGACTTCAAAACCTCGATTGACGTTTCCAAGTCCACAACTTATCAGAGCTAATTTGATCTTTTTTGTTTCCATATTCGTTTCTAACCGTGATTGTAAAGCGTGGGAGCGGCTTTCAATAAGATCACTCCACTAATCTTGAGTTTGCTGACGGCTGATCGCTTATCCAGTTCCCATTATTGGGTTTTTCGCATGTTTCGATTTATTGATGAGCTAAGCAAATGCAACTTACTGAGGCTCGGTTGCGTCCTAAGCAACGCAACAGTTCAAGACGCATTAGTAACGCAATAAGAGGTTTAAGCATGGACATTTTTGAATATTTGGTAGCGGAACAAAGCGACATTGAGCAGAAGTTGATCGAATTGACTGACAACTATGAAACCTGGTCGCGCGAGAAGATTTTCGACCGAGTGAAAGTTGTTTGTGACGCAATCATGGGTCACTTGAAGAAGCAAGAAAACATTCTGCTAAACAACTTGAGCAAAACTCCAGACATCCAAAAGATGATGGAAGAAGCTCAAGTCGATAGAGCCAAAATCGAAGAAGAGATCGGACAGCTTGTCATGGTGCATGTCGATGAGCCTGCATACGACGAGTATCTTTCCAACTTGCTCAAAGTGATCGAACAGCACATGGCGTTTTCAAAAGACTTTTACAGCCGGTTGAAAGCTAACGCTAATCCAAGTGAAATTAAGAAGATCAATCAATCGTTGAACGACATGGTTCTGCATACTGCGGAATATAACGCGATCCAGACACAAGCTTGATTCTAATCAATCTCTGGAACGTATCGTCGCAATAGATCGTGGAAGTGGCTGACGCCCTTCTCCCAATTAGGTGCGTAACGTCCACGCTTGTAGAAGCGGGATTTTACGCCCTTTTGCACTTTTTCGACTATGTCTTCGTCTTCTCGTTCCACTTTATCCAGCTCGGCACCAGCCCCGAGTGAGCGTTTTGACGCATCCCAAACATACGAGAGGAAAACAACTTTAGTCAGCTCTTGCGCCAGCGGCTCAACGACGTTGATTGACAGCCCCCAGGGGTAAAAGTTGAACATCATATTTGGGAAGAGCCAGAAGTAGTAACCACCAATTTTGTCTCCGAAATCTGGTGACGATGGTGGCAAGTCGAATGAATCTTGTGCACTAGATGCGATACCAATCTGTAGATTGCTGTATTGAAAAATCTCAGTGCGATAATCTTTGATATCGAGAGCGGTGGCAAGGTCAGGATGTACATAAGGAATATGCAATCCTTCCAGATAGTTTTCGCAATATAGAGCCCAGTTGGCTTTCACTAAATATTCTCGAGACGTTGTTGGATCGAAAATGAACTTATCGAGCGGCAACCAGCCCACTCTTTGCTCCATTTCTTCGATCAATTCCTGGAACGAAAATATTTGCTTGTCTGGGGATGCATTTGCAAACAGCATATTTTTCCAACGCCCAAATGGAACGTGAGGCAAATTGTCCGACTGGGATGGAAAGTTTGTTGCGTCTTCAAAACCCGGTGCGGATGCGAACGTTCCATCGAGATTGAATCGTCGTCCGTGATAACGGCACCTCAGGGAACTGACGTGACACTCGCCTTCGGTGAGTAGATTGCCTCGATGTGTACAGACGTTCGAAAGGCAATGCAATTCATCATTCGTGTCGCGTGTTATCAGAATCGGCTCGTCTAGAATCCCTGCCAGCATCGTGATAGGAATGGCATGCCCAGGAGCTTTCACCCGATCACTGTCAGTGATGAATTGCCAACTGCGAGCGAAAATGTTCTCTTTTACTTTCGCGTAAAGACTTTCATTACGATAAAAGTCTGCTGCTATTGTTTGCGCGTTTCGGATGTCTTTCATTCAATCGGCGATCTTTGCGACCAAAGCCAATCTTTGATCTGCCAGGCTAGATCGGATTTGTGAAGAGAAAGCCTGCTCATCAAACGATCCAATCTGTCTGCTATCTCTGTGTTGGCTGGTTCGAGCGTGTGCGCTTGCGTCAAGAAATAGACAGCCTGGTCGTATTTTTGATAATAAGTTTCCAAATTGTTGGCGAGTTTCAACAACGCCTGGGCATTAGTTTTGTCCAGCTTATATGCGTCGAAATATTCTCTGGTCGCAAGCGCATGATAGCCAAATGAGTCGAAGATGTCTCCGTATACAAAATGTACTCTCGAGTTAGAGAAGACTTTGTTGATTTTGTCCAGGAACACCGGCGTTTCCTGCATGACAAATGAGTATGGGAGCTGAGCCAGCGTCGATCGCATCAACCATTTGCTTTCATCGAGCGGAAACCCTCTTCTGCTTTCGATCGCCATTGCCACCATAGCTGGTTCCAGGGCGTGTTCGTAGTCACCTGTCACGAGACAACATTCACCATATTTGCGGGAGTATTCTGCATGCAACGGAAATTTCTCGAACGCTTTCTGCAAGAACGGTGCAGCGTATTTGTATCGGTGTAGACCGAACAATCCCAAACCCTTGACTGCGTTTCCCAGAGGATAGTTTGGATCGCGAGCCAGGTCCTCTTCTGCTAACAAGACGGCATAACCGAAGTGACCTTGCTTCAACTCGATTTCAGCTTTGGATGATGACATTCCAAAGATTGAAGCGTTGCCTTTCGAAGAAGCTTTGTTTAGATACACGTTTGCGTTTTTGAAATCGCCTTTAGTCAGATAATAATTTCCCATCCAAAACAGGATTTCGCTGTCGTTGGGAAAACGCTTGCTCGCTTCTTGCAAAAGGCGCATGGCTGCTTCTCTTTTGCCCGTGCTCAATTCGGCTTTTACTAGCTCGATGATGGGACGCGGGTTTTCTGGTGCGAGTTTGACTGCGAGCTGATATTGCTCAATGGCTTGTTCCGGTAACCCAAGACTGTCCAGAGTGTTTCCCATTACCAGGCGAGCAAAGTAGTCCTGTGGGTTCTTGTCCACAATGGCTTGCACACGCTTGACCGTTTCGTCAGTCGGCCGCTGTCTCGCGTTCTGACTCAGGATGTAGGTAAGTAGTCCCTTATCAGCACCACCGGTGGTTTGCCCGAAACTCGGGTTCGTCCAGTGCGACGTGCCTAGTAGCATCAACAAGGCGGCAGAGATTCGTAGCGCGGTCTTACTTTTCAATGGATGCCTCTCTCAAAGACGAGTCATAATTATAATAGCTTAATCAACGGCTTTGCTGGCTCAAGCGCGTCACAGGACTGGGCTCTTCAATTTTAGCCTCTTGCGAACCCACCTCGCCTTCGAAAAAATTGTCAGCCTAGACGGTATGGCTGCTTAAGCCGTATACGCGTGGGTATAATGAGAATACCTTTAGAATTCTTCATATCTTGAGAAGTTAGGGAACTCTTGAGGTTGTATTGAACTAACCAGTAACCTAATGTCTGGGTAAATTTCGGAGTGCAAATGAACGCGACGCGTAAGCGCAATAAAAAGGGTTACCAGTTTGCTGAACTTGGTCCAGCGCTCATCATCATTTTCATCGTCGTTCTCTTTCCGATGCTTGACCTGCTTTATCTCTCGCTAGCTTTCGCTTCCGGTTGGTATTGCAATCACCTCGTTGTACGAGAAGTGGCATGCAGAGACCCTCTGTCGGCCAACGCCGCTCAACAAGCAGCAACGCAAGCCTGGTCAGACACTGGTCTCGCTAAATTTATCGGCGCGAAGACAACAGATGTCTCCAACACGATTTCGTGGATCGGTGGGTCACCAGGAAGTACGCCGCCACCATCTTCGGTATCAGTCGCCACTATCGTAAATGTTCAACCATTCTTGCCAATACCATTTTTTATGAAAATACAAGGCTTGAACGAGCCTGTTAAATTCAGTTATGCAGCAGAGCGTCCACAAGAAGAGAAGGGCATTCAATAGCCGTTCACACGAGGTCGAACCATGAAGTTTTATCGACAAAGAAATCAACGAGGAAGCAGCATCGTAGAAACGGCTGCTGGTCTGATTCTTTTAATTCCAATTGTTTTGTTCCTAGTTGATGTTGCGGCAATGGTGGTTTGTCAAACCGAAAATGACAAAATCGCCAAGGCTTGTGCTCGTGCCGCAGCGGAGTTCCCGACAGGACAAGGTGATGGTGCCGCACAGACTGTGTGGACGAATCAGAAAGAATCAACTTTGCTGCATAAAGTCGCATGCACTGCGGTAAGTCCAGTACCGGCTGGCATGGTCAGCTACAAGACCGATGTTCAGTGCAACCTACCGGTTCCTGTGCCTTTGTTGGGCAACAAGACCGTTAACTTCTCTTCGATAGCGACAGAGCCTATCGTTGGCGAACTTGCAATTCCAGGTTCTTAGAGTTCGATATTCGGCTATAGAGCAGATTCAAGCATGACCAAATCAAGATCAAGTCACGTCTTTTCGCTTGCTTTTCTTTTGATTGCAGGCGTTGTTCAGGTCAGTGCCGCACCGTCGGCATCACCGGTCAAGACCAAGACCGGTGCGGAAGTGACCAAGACAAAGTCTGGACTCGTTTCAAGCACACCTTCGACTGCGACGCCCTCCTACAATGCGAAAGCGCTGCATCGACTCGATTTTCGTGTCAAAGGAAAATCCTGCGCAGTCTGCTTGCTCAACATCCAAAAGCATGTTGGAACAGTGCCGGGGGCAATCAAGGCCGCTGTACAACTCCAACCACCTTACGCAGCCGTCGTGCTTTTCGACTCATCTAAGACAAACTCGAAAACCCTCCTCAATGTTGCCAAAGAGGGCTATCCAGAGGTAAGTTTCGAGGCAATCGAAGACAAACCGATCGACAAGCTGCCACTAGTGCTGGTGCCAAAAGTGGGCGGCGAAACTCTGACGAATTAGTTCTTCTTCCCGTTTATTTCTGTCGAGCTTTCTAAGGCTTTTGAGATAGATTTTTGTCGAGTTTTTTCAAGGACTATGAGACAGATTTCTGTCGAGTTTTTTCGAGCGCTTCTGCGATTGATTTTTCGTAGGGCGGTCTCAAAACTCCGCACTCAGTAATGATTCCAGCGATGAGATTGGCGGGCGTAACATCAAATGCTGGATTGTAGACTTTGACACCATCCATAGTGGTGCTGACTCCATTGAAACTTGTCACCTCTGATGAGTGTCTCTCTTCAATCGGAATGCTTTTACCAGTCTCTATGAGCGGATCGATGGTGGATATCGGTGCTGCAATATAGAACGGGACTTTATGGTAGTTCGCAACAACAGCCAGGTTGTATGTTCCGATTTTGTTTGCCGAATCTCCGTTCGCCGCGATTCTATCTGCACCTGTGACGACAATCTGAACTTTGCCATCTGCCATCAGGTGACCTGACATTGAATCACAGACTAGTGTTGCTGGGATTTTGTCCTGATGCAATTCCCATACTGTCAGCTTGGATCCCTGGTTGCGGGGGCGAGTTTCGTCCACGTAAACGGAAGGATTTAGTCCCTTCATCGCCGCCGAACGGATGACACCAAGGGCAGTGCCCCATCCGCAAGCGGCCAGTGAGCCTGCATTGCAGTGCGTCATCACCGCGTCGTTTTTAGAAATCAGTTCAGCGCCGAAATCACTGAGGGTGCGGTTTGTTTCGATATGCTCTTCGAAAATTCTCTTCGCGCAACTCATTGCTTCTTCAGCCAGTGCACTCACATCTCGAAATGATTTGCTGCATTCAGCAACTTCATCAAATAGTTTCTCTGTACCCCATCGCAAATTCACTGCTGTAGGTCTAGTCGCTTGCAACCTGACTTTTGCTTGATCGAGTCTGGCGAGAAATTCTTGTTTGTCGGTGACGACTTTACTCAACCGGACTGCTTCGCAAGCCAATCCGAAAGCCGCAGCTACACCAATGGATGGAGCGCCACGCACAACCATATCCGTAATCGCGAAACACATGTCATCTAACGACGTAGCATCGAACATCTCGAGTTTGTATGGAAGATGTCTCTGGTCGACCAGCATCACTCTGTCTCCTTCGAGTGACAGCGGCAGTACGCCAATATCTAACTGCTCGAACGATTTGACTGTCATGGTTGAATGTCTAGCTCCTCGGGTTTTGGGTGTTTCGAATCGTTATTTGCTTGACCGGTCGGTCGCGGTATGGCGTGCTTGATGCGGATTGTATATTCGTTGCATATTTGGACTTGCGTTTGATTTGCTGTCAAAAAATAATGACGCCGTCAGCAGTGCTCACAGCGTCATTCAATTTACTTGATCGCGATTCTTCCAGACATCTCGACAACATTACTGCTCGACATTATCTAGATTCGCAGCGCACTGCTTGAATCAACGATTGTTCTTAGTTTCTCTTGCTCTCAAGAACTCAGGAATATCGAGCAAGTCGGTTGCAACCTTCTTGAGCTCATCTCTTCTATCGTTCGATGGAGGCTGTTGCTGCGGCTGTGGCTGCTGCGGTGCTGAAGGAATGTGCTGTCTGACAACAGGTGGTGTCTGACGTTGTTGTGCTGGATAAGGTGGTTGCTGTGAAACCATATCGAATCCAGTTGCAATTACCGTAATCAACACTTCACCGTGCAATCTGTCATCGAGAACTGCACCGAAGATGATGTTCGCATCATCAGATACAGCAGAGTAGATCACATTCGCTGCTTCTTGCACTTCGTGCAATGTCAAGTCTGGTCCGCCAGTGACGCTGAAGATAACGCCCGAGGCACCATCGATGGTGGTTTCAAGCAATGGGCTGTTGATTGCATTGCGAGCCGCTTCAACTGCTCTGCCTTCACCGGTTGCTCTGCCTACACCCATCAAAGCAGAACCTGCGGTCTGCATAACTGCTTTCACGTCCGCAAAGTCTACGTTGATCAATCCAGGCACCGTGATGATGTCGGAAATACCCTGCACACCTTGCATCAATACTTTGTCTGCTTCAACGAATGCTTCTTGCATCGAAGCGCGATGATCGACAACTTCCAAAAGTCTCTGGTTTGGAATCACGATCAAAGTATCAACGCGTGATTTGATTTCGTTGATACCAGCATCGGCTTGATTGCTGCGACGTTTTCCTTCGAATAAGAATGGTCTCGAAACAACGCCTACGGTCAACGCGCCTTGCTCTTTAGCAACTTCAGCGACGATTGGAGCGGCACCAGTCCCGGTACCACCACCCATACCCGCTGCGATGAAAACCATGTCAGCGCCTTGCAAAGCAGCGGCGATTTCTTCGCGACTTTCTTCCGCAGCTTTAGTGCCTACGCTCGGATTGCCACCGGCACCCAGCCCACGTGTGAGCTTGCCACCAATTTGCAAGCGATTCTTGGCTGAGGCGAGGTCGAGAGCTTGTGCGTCTGTGTTGCAAGACCAAAACTCAACGCCGTTCAATCCTGCAGCGATCATTCTGTTAGTCGCATTGGAGCCAGCGCCACCTACACCAATAACTTTGATGTTGGCTTTTACTTCCAACCTGTTGTTGTTCTTATCGGCTTTTTCCGATCCTTGCTGCACAGCTCGTAAACCTCGTGTGTAGGTCTTAAAAATATTGGGATATATACAATCGATGTTAAAAGGACCCGCTTCTAAAAGCGCTTAACGAAGCGATAAATCGCCTGCGACAAGAAATCCATTTGTCACCTTATTCGTAATGTTAGAGCGTATCTACTCTATTTGCAAGGCGCTACGGAGGCTATGTCTTTAAGCTTTTTACAGTAATAAAGCCACCCCATGATTACTTGTAAGGGTTGCCAGTACCTCACGCCAGAATGCCAAAAGCTACCCCATAAACGTTTGGGGTGGCCAACAATCTCCATATAAGAATTTGTTGAGCGCTTCTACTTAGCCTTATCGGAGGCGGCTTGAATTTTCTGCAATGTAGTTTTGCATTGTTTGCTGTCGGGCGCTAAAGCGCATGCTGTCTGCGCATATTTAATCGCTTCCGGAAATTTTCCACCGGCAGCAGTGACGCCCGCGAGAATTCTAAAAGCTTCCGGATTTTTCTTATCCAGCTCAACACTCCGTTGCAAACTGGCAACTGCATTCGGTTGGTCGCCTTTCATCGCATATGCAGTGCCTATATAGAAAAGCGCATCAGAGTCGTTTGGTGCGAGGTCCAGTGCCTTTTTCTCTTCTGTGATTTGTCCGTCCAGGTCGCCTTTGATTCCCAGTGCTGCACCGAGATCGCGATGAGCGGCTGAATTCTGCGCATTCAGTTTGATTGATTGTCTGAATTCTGCAATTGATTCTTCGCCTTTTCCGGCGCGCGTCAGAATTTGACCAAGCTTGTAGTGCACATCGGAATTTTCAGGATCGAGCTTCGCTGCTTTATTCATCGCATCTAACGAACCATTGACGTCATTCTTGCGAATCAATGCTCTCGCTAAACCCATGTAGCCTTCGGAATTATCGGGACTGAGTTTGATCGCCGCTTTGAACTGCTCCTCTGCGCCAGGAATATCGCCCGATGTGAGGTATGCTCGACCTAAAGCCAGACGCGTTTGTGGGTTATTCGGATTGGCTGCGATGCCCGCTTTCCAGCGAATGATTGCGTTTTGGATGTCGTTCTCGTCTTGATTTGCCGCCATTGCAAATGGTGATGCGACAGTCGTCAGAAGAACGGCTCCTAACAACGCTTTGAGCGGATCTAATTTCATTTCTCGGTACTACCTCGTCGATAACGCGCCTGGTGCAGAAGCGGTTTTTTGTTTGAGCATTTTTTCAAGCTGCAGCTTGCACACTGGGTCCTTTGGGCTTATCTGAATGGCTTTGCGGTATGCCTCGAGTGAATCACTCTTCAAACCAAGCCCTTCGTAAGCGTCTCCCAATGCGATATACGCCAGATGGTTATTAGGAAACAACTGAATAGCTCGCTTTTCAATTAAAGCAGCATTTTTGTAATCTTTTCTGGCAATAAAACATTTTCCAAGCCCCATGTAAGCTAGCGAGTTGTTTGGATCGATCGCCAGCGATTTTTTGAAATAGTCTGCGGATTGCTCGATTTCACCTTTGAGTTGCAGCGCCACAGCGTAGTTGTATAAGGCGTCGAAACTTCTCGGCTGCGCGGTGGCGACGATTTTGAACTGCTCGACTGCTTCGTCAACATAGCCCAGATGCTCGACGCAAGTTGCGTAATTTGCCCGAGCAGCGTTGTCGGTTGGCACCATATCAAGTGCTTGTTTGAATTGACCGCCGGCTTCATCCCAGTTGCCACTGCGCATCATCACCAATCCCAGCTCACATCGTGTTTCTGGATTTTTGGGTTTGACTCTCAGTGAATCGAAGAACGAACGCATCGCACGGTCTGAATCGCCCGCGCGGGAAAATGTTTTGCCTAACTCTAAGAAAGCCTCGAAGCTGTCAGGTTTTGCTTCGGCAGCTTGTTGGAAAGCGACTGCAGCTTGCGCGTAAGACTTTTGATCCAGCAGCGCTTTGCCGTTTTGCATCAATTTCTCATACTTCGAGTTATTGCCAAGCGGCACGGCTTGCGCCGATCTGGGAGGGATGACGCCACAGAAAAGCGAGACAAGCGCAGAGGCAACAACTGGTATTGAGGTTCGAAAGCGATTTTGCACGAAGTCATTATATGAAAACGCGCCGACATCCTAACTGATCTATTCGTAAGCCATTTTTTGCTCAGGTCGCGCGGGCTGGGCTTTGCACACTTTCCACTCAAACGAACGCAAAATAAAACCATCTTAAGTTCGTAATGAGGGTAAACTTCTTCTAGGGATGTACGTCATTACTAGCGGAAACCCGGTTGTCATTCGTTGTCGCAGATTTCTGCCTAGGCTGAATTGGATTAAGACTAAATGGGTCTGGACGCCTTATTCGTAAATCCACAAGTGATGTTCTGGAAAGTGCTCTTTCCGCCGCTTGTATATTCTTTTCACGGTTGGTTCGCAACGAGAATGGCTATCGCTGCGCTTTTCCGTCCGTACGATCCAGTCATGATCGGGTCATATCAACTGCCATTGACGCCGGGAATTTTTCCAAAACGTAAAGCTAAGCTAGCTCAAGCGGTAGCACAGACGGTGACAGATACGTTGCTCACCGCCACCGATATTCGCGCGCAGGCCGAGACGCTTGTGACGGAGCAAAACATCTACGCTTCGGTGGATGCGTTCGTTGATTCTGTCTTGAAGGAATTTCGTGACACTGCGAAATTGCATCGATTGGCTTCGGATATCGCTGAACTCAGTCCGACCCTTTTGCAGCATCTGGTCGAATCGATCATCGAGTCGGTAGAACAAGGTCGCGAGCAACGTGTGGCGGCGATCACCGAGAAAATATTCGATCAAGTTATTCTCACTACTCGTATAAATATCGAACAGGCAACGGAAATTTCTGCATGGATTGTCGAAGCTTTTTTGACTCCTGTGAAAGTCAGAAATGTTCTGGTGAGCGTCTTGAGTCCGCAGAATATAAACGCTCTGGATGAGTCCATTCAAGCCCACGCTGGTGGTCCATACAAGATTCTCGCGCGCATAATCGGTGTCAAAAGAGTCTGCTACGAGTGGCGTAATTTTCTCGAGAAAGAGCCTGAAGAATCACAAAAAATCATCGGAGATTTGATCAAGCGTTTTGGTATTCGCGACCAGCTCGCGGTGCAAATAGCTAATTTCGACATGCGGGCTCTGCCACTGCAAACAATTGCTCATTTCAAGCAAGATTTCGTTCGATTCGTCGAGAATTTCATCGTCGAACATAAAACCGATTTGCTCGAATCTGTAAAACGAATCGAGAGTGAAGCTATGGGCACCGTGCGTTCGGCAATCGTTAAATTCAACCCGGAATCAATTCCGGGTCCGTGGCTTTTGAGAGCCAAGCAAGATATATCGACGTTCGCATATTCGTATCTCAAGCGCGAGTTGGGAGAGCTGCTTGGAAAAGCGCTTCCCGCACTTGGAATGCACGAATTGATTGCTCGCAAAATCGATCAATTCAGTTCGCAGCAGCTCGAGAATCTCGTCAAGCGCATCTGCTCGCGTGAACTAGTTTTACTTGAATGGCTTGGTGGCGGTATTGGATTAGGCATGGGGCTGATTCAAATTATCATCAATGCTGCTGTTCCATAGTCCAGAGATCCCGGTTTACTGACACCGCAGGCGGTGACAAAGGGCGGAAATTAAATAGGACTGGCGAATTCGAGAATTTCCAGTAATATTTGATTAGATATTGAAGGGTAAGGATGAAAACCCGTCGCCTTAAACGGCTCATTACACGACCAATATGGCGTTCCCCGGCACCTGGATTGGTGCCGATGGCAAGCGGTCGCTTACCGCGCTATCGCGTTTTGATCCCCTCAAATGCAAAAGATCTGCTCGTTGGCATGCGTGTGGCGAACAGATACTACGTGCTTTCGGTTCTCGGTCACGGAGGAATGAGTGTCGTTTACAAGGCTCGGATGCTAACGAAAAATTCGCGCATCGTTGCCTTCAAAACATTACGTACTCAAGGGCTTAACGACGAACTGATTGTCAAAAGATTCCAACGTGAAGCCGAGCTTCTCAGTGGCTTGAACCATCCGCGTATCGTGCAGGTTTACGATTACGGCACAACTACTCGTGGTCAACCCTACTTTGTTATGGACTATTTGACCGGCATTAATCTGGCAGATCTCCTCAAGCAGAAGGGCCCGCTTCCAATCGATCGATTCCGCGACGTTTTCTCTCAAGTTTGTGGTGCCGTCGACCATGCACATCGTTGCGGTGTAATTCACAGAGATTTGAAGCCTGGCAACATCATGCTAACGAAGCAACTTGGGCAGACCGATTTTGTCAAAGTCGTGGACTTCGGTATTGCTCGATTCGAAGAAGAAGCACAGCGACTGACGCGCATGGGCGAAGTTTGGGGCAGTCCAATTTACATGAGTCCCGAGCAGTGCATGGGGGCGCAGTTGGATAACCGCTCTGACATCTACTCGATCGGCGTAGTCATGTACGAAGCTCTGACCGGTCAGGTGCCGTTTCTCGGGCGGAATTATGTGGATACGATGACGCAGCAGATAAGCAATCCGCCGAAGTCGATGAACGACATCCGCCCCGATTTAAATATTCCGGCAAAGGTCGATAGCATTGTGCTGAAGGCGTTAGCGAAAGAGCCAGATGCTCGTTATCAATCAATGTCTGAATTACGTGACGACATCGACAAATACATTTCTCGTCCACTAAAGATGGAAAAGTCGTATCAAGGAATGCCCGCGGCGCACACACGAAAGAGCACAAGGGAAATTCGAAAAGTTTCGGCAAAGACCGATCGCATTCATGAATTGAAAGACATGATGGTGCTGATGGCACTAATTGCGGTGCTCGCCGGAACCGTGGGATTTTGCTGGTGGCGCTGGAGTTTGACTATGGACAAGGCTGACAGAGACGTCCAGTCAGTTGAACAAGACGTTCAGACTTATGACAAAGACATGAAGAACGACGCCATCGTTGTGCCTCGCACGATTCAACCGCGTGCAATCAAACGTCCTGCGAACAGCAACACGAGTTGAACTGTGCAGCAGACTTTGCATTCGCACATTGTCCGACCGAAAAACTGAGAATGACGGCACATAGACCAAGGATACTGGCAAAAGACTTCATTGTTTCGAGGAACCGCGTTGGTACGCTTCAGATATTACAACCAACTAGCAAAGTTCGTCCGTCCAGTCATCTGCGAATCACCAGACTTGTTGTTTCAGATCCTTCCAAATAGAATGATCGAACCAATTGGAATGATTGAACCAATAATGATCGAACCTGTTGGAATGATTGAACCAATTGGAATAATTGAAATTCGACCGCCAAGTCCAAACTCATGGAGAAACTGCTAAGTGTGGCATATCACGGTTCCTGGGATTCTCGAGATCATATGCAGAACTTCGATCATATATTTGACGTTGCTCATCGGGATTCGAGTTACAGGTAAACGTGAAGTCGGGCAGTTGACACCATTTGATTTCGTGCTTTTGCTCGTAGTATCGAATGCGGTGCAAAACGCGATGATCGGACCAGACACCTCACTCAGCGGTGGACTCGTCGCAATGAGCACGCTGCTCATCCTCAATCTGATTGTTGCGAAGACAGGCACTCAGTTTCCTTCATTCAGACGGTTCGTGGACGGCATGCCGACAGTTTTGATTTCGCATGGTCAGATTCAATGGGGTAATTTGCATCGAGAAAATCTCAGCGAAGAAGAACTAATGGCGGCCTTACGTGAACACGAAGTAGACAAAATCGCGGATGTGTCACTCGCCATCATGGAAGTCGATGGTGGCATCAGCGTCATTCGCAAATCTGACGAAGACGAAAATGGCAACGCCACGTTCGTGCACAGCCATCGCAAACGCCGCCACCACATTCGCAAAGCAAACTGAACTCAGTGGTGCTTGTAAAGCGGGCGTGACGTTGCCTTAAGCCGCATCGATGTTGATTCGATATCTTGAACTCAAAACAATTTCGTTTTGTTGCAAACTAATCAAACCTAATTTATCGGCTGCAATTCTGTGCTAACTTGGGCTTCTTGGCAGGTGAATAAGCCATGAAAAAACTCATGTTTATTCGATTGTTGACTTTTATGTCTAACTTCTGCCTCCAAGAAGATATCCAAATCGCTTCGCTGCGCGGACGTTCGAAAACAAATCAGCTTTGATGACAGTAAATATAGAATCGAAAACGAGATTTAACGAAATGGATTCCGACGCAGCCTTCGAAGAAATGGCGACGCAAATGTTAATGACGATGGTTACAGTTGAAAAACTGAAACGAGACGCGGAAAAGGCATTTAACGACCACGATTACCAGATTTCCATCGACAAATTGAAAGAAGCGTCGAGCATCGTAGAGAAGCAACCTGGAACTGCAGCGCGTATCGAGTTGGCGAGCATCCTGTTGCCGATGTCCACGGTGTACAGAACTGTGGGTGATACCACTGAGTGCGAATCGTTGTACAAACGCATCATCGAGTTGTGCACCAAACCGTTAGAGAAATCGGCGGAGGCAAAATTTGGCAGCAACCAGGTCGACAATTTCATGGAACGAATGATGCCTGGAATGGAAGACATGCTTGTGGAAGCGCATCAAGCAACGACAATCAATATCCTGAGCATATGCTCTGAATATTATTCGAGACTACTTGATGAAACTGGTCGAAAAGACGAAGCAGAGGCGCTGAAGAAACAACTTAAGAACTACGTTGGATGACTATTGAACACACGTTGACAATGGTGCAAGAAATGAATAAATTGATGGCACTAGAGTTGATACCGGATGCAGTGGCGAGCTTATAGCGCGAGAACGGCGCAAATAAATCAGAGGTTCAGATTTTGTTGAAAAACACCACCGATACTTATTCCTCCTATCTAGTCCCAAACACGGAGACCCCGATGGCTCACAATACGGACGACCTCAGAATCCAGGAGATTAAAGAGCTCGCGCCTCCCTCTCATCTGACTCGCGAATTCCCCTGCACGGAACAAGCCTCTGACACCACCCACGGAGCGCGCACTGCGATCCATAACATCCTGCACGGCAAAGACGACAGACTTCTTGTAGTTGTCGGACCATGCTCGATTCACGACCCGGTAGCGGCTGTTGAATACGCTTCATTGCTGGCTGCTCAGCGTGAAAAGTACAAACAAGATTTAGAAGTCGTGATGCGCGTTTATTTTGAAAAGCCACGCACGACTGTTGGCTGGAAAGGTTTGATCAACGACCCTGATGTGGACGCATCATTCCAGATCAATAAAGGTCTGCGCATCGCTCGTCAATTATTGTTGGACATCAACGAATTCGGCGTTCCAGCGGCATGCGAATACCTGGACATGATC
Source organism: Drouetiella sp. (assembly GCA_036702965.1). Classification (GTDB taxonomy): domain Bacteria; phylum Cyanobacteriota; class Vampirovibrionia; order Obscuribacterales; family Obscuribacteraceae; genus PALSA-1081. Next base: position 393,649 of record DATNPZ010000010.1, on the reverse strand, counting down.
ACTCCTCAATACATTGCGGACCTGGTCAGTTGGGGAGCGATTGGTGCACGCACCACCGAGTCTCAGACGCACAGAGAACTGGCTTCCGGTCTATCGTGTCCAGTCGGATTCAAAAACGGCACAGACGGCAATATCAGAATTGCGATCGATGCAATCAAAGCGGCATCGCAACCGCACCACTTCTTATCGGTCACCAAAGGCGGTCACTCGGCGATCTTCTCGACCGCCGGCAACGACGATTGTCACATCATCCTTCGTGGTGGCAAAGCACCAAACTACGATGCCGACAGCGTAGACGCTGCCGCGCAGCAAATGGAGACAGCTGGTCTCAAGCCACGCTTGATGATCGACGCCAGTCATGCCAATAGCAGTAAGAAGCCTGAGAACCAGGTTCCAGTTTGCGGCGACATCGCTAAACAGGTCGGCAGAGGAGATTCACGAATCATGGGCGTGATGATCGAAAGCTTCCTCGTCGCTGGACGCCAGGACTATTGCGGATTGCGCGCTGCCGGTAAGCCAATCACTTACGGACAGAGCATCACCGATGGCTGTCTCGGATGGCCGGAAACACTTGGTGTGTTGGATGACCTGGCTAGTGCAGTTCGTGCCCGCCGCGGAGCCACCGTCAGCTTCCAACCATAATCCGAATCCATAATCCGAATCAATGACCCGCGAGTTTCGCAGACACGCTAGTTTGTGCGCCGACAGCAGCTACAACTTTCGAGCTTGGTCCGCCCAATGCCTGGTTCTCGACTTTGAGCAGGTCATACTCTTCCTTCAGCTTGCCGAATTCCCCGGCTAGCAACTGCTCTCGTTTATCCCGAATCGCGGCGTTAACTGCCTTCTTTTCGTTGAGCATTTCGGCAGCTTTGGCTTGGGCGAGCTTCTGCTCTTCCATGTTCAAATTGTTCTCGGCTTTTAAAACCCGAAGTTGATCGTTTCGCATGGAATAGGCTAATCGGGTTGCCTCATCTTGAGACATTTGCATGTTTCGACAAATATGCGGAGGTTTGACTGAGTTCAAATTCGGCACATGAAACATGTCCACGTGTAACTGATAGCTCTTCAGACTGGCTTCGTAGGCTGCTTCACCAGCATGGCATTCGCCAACAGTTTTGCGGAAATCATCGAGGTGCGCGTTGTATTGTTCTGCGTGTGCCCGGAACAGAGCCAGGTCACCACTGTACTGCGCGACAGCCGTTTTGAATTGCGGCGTCCCCGCCTTCAAAACCAACGAGTGGGCTTCACCAGCAAGTCTGTTCGCGTTGCTGATACTCTTTTCTGCGCTGCCGTGGAGCTGTTGCGCTTGTTGCTTGAAAGCAGCGTTCTGCGCAATTAACTGTGCCGCACTTTCCTCTCTTGTTTCTGCCACCGCTCGCGGTGCCGCGTAAGCAACTAGAACCAGGAGTGCCATTGGGATTAGTGATCTATTCATGCTGTCACCTATTACAGTTTTACGTGTCCATTAGTGCTGGAGACTTCAGTGTTAGCTGATTTCGCCTTCAGTGATGGTTTGGTTGCAGGCAAGTCCTGCAGCTTCTGCTCCGTTGCTCGCAGTTCGATCGGAGGATCATCTGACGGCAACGGATCTTCGTGGTCAGAATTTCCATAGTAACGAACGAAAAGGTTGGTGCCCAGAGCTCGAAGCTTGGCTTCGCCGTCCACCTTCTTTTCTGCTAACAGGCTCTCGAGGTTGGCTGCAGAATTTGCGATTTCACGAGCCTTCTGTGTTGCCATCGCCTGGTGGTTGAGCGCCTGCACAGCGGCGTCGCTTCGAGCCCAACTACTGCGAATTTGACCTCTGGTACTGTATTCGTCGTCATAGTTGTACAGAGTGCGTCCGTTTCGCACATCACGGTAGTTATAGCGGTTGTAGTCCCCATATCTGGCAGCGGCGCGGTTTCCAATGTCCGTTGCCCAGTTGGCTTGAGCTTGCCCGTAGCGAATGTTTATCCTCTGCATCTGATTCGATTGGCGGTGAATCATATCGATGGTCTGTTGTGTCTGCTCGATAGTATCTGCAGGCTGATGCGCCTGCGCTTCCATGCGTGAATTCAGGTCAGTCAAGGCTTTTTTGGCAGCTTCGCCATAGTTATTGAACGGATTGATGCGATAACAATCCATGTAGGCGACCTTTGCCGCCTTGCTGTCATAGAGCTGCTCGAGAGTTTGTCCGATCAAATAACGAATCAACTGGTTACTGGGATCAGCAGCGGCAGCGCGGTTAAAACAATCTTCCGCGGCGTAGTAACGTTTGAGTCTGAAATTTGCTTTGCCTTCTTCAACCAGCGACATCGAGCCGGACTGGCTGACTGCGCTTGAAGTCGATGACGCGTTCGTGGCGGCCGAGGCGTTTGACGCGAGACCTGCCATAAGGATGAACGCCGATATAAGCGCCGTGGATCTGATGCTCATGGGTTACTTCCTGCGAGTTCTGCAATCATAGCGAGCGGTTGTGCAGGGAATGTGTAGAACTAATGACAACCTATTAGATTTAAGCCTTGGAGACTTTCAGCATCGTTTCAGCGCCGATGATATCTCGCTGTTTGACCGGTAGAATCTCGCACTTAAACCCTTCGTCGGACAAATCCGACATGCTCTGAGCGAGATATTTATGGGGCTCGCTATTTTTCGGACCCTGAAGCGGGTAGATGCGCAGGTCGTGTTTTGTCACGCGCAGCAGTTCATTCAAGGCTTTTTTATGGAACGGATAATCAAATGTCGAATTTTCTAACATGCCACCAGATTCGATATCACTGTACAAAAACAGAAAGTTGGCGGACAACGTGGTATCAAATTGGTTACTCGTAAAGGGCAGGTTTGGTATCACACCCGGAACATACCTACCAATCAGCTTTCCATGAACGTAGTCCTGAAGAAACTTTTCCATCGCCTTGCGGCGCTCGGGGACGGTCACTAATTCGGGATGAAAGAGGTTGCGCGCAGCCTTCTGTTTCTCATAGACGATTGCTGAATGGTCATCGACGAGTTCCCGCAAAGTCATTACATCTCGCACGTAAAGCGGATCACAGGCGGTGACACTGATGCCGATAGATGCAGCTTCAAGCGCGAAACTTGCAGGTCCGGATGGGCAATCCAAAACAGTTTTACCTTTTAGCGACGCGAGATCGAGGTCGAACATGTCGACATACTCGTTCAAGCAGCGACCAAAGAAAACGATGTTATTGAAGTCGAATTGAACTTCTTGCGTCATCTCATCACCTGAAAAGCTGAAGTCAGCAGTATACAGCGCATCGCGATTTAATTCGTTGAATGACCGATTTCATCTTTGTATAGTGCACCTTGAAAACGAAATTACGCTATCTTTCATGGTTCTCGATCAACGCGCAAGCGCGATTAGAATTACTTTTGAGGACAACATGGCACAAGATTCCGATGTCGGAGCAAACACCAAAAGCGCGGTACCAGGCGCTCTTCCGGTAAACCTGACTATTAACAAGAAGTCTTATTCGATTGCAGTCGATCCCCGAACAAGCTTGCTTGATTGCATTCGCGAGAATCTGACAATCACAGGCACGAAGAAAGGATGCGACCACGGGCAGTGCGGTGCATGCACAGTGCTAGTCAACGGCAGACGAATCAACTCGTGTTTGACTCTAGCAATTATGCACGACGGCGATGAAATCACGACCGTTGAAGGGCTCGGTTCAGTCGAGAATTTGCATCCACTGCAAGAAGCATTCGTCGAGTGCGATGCTTATCAGTGCGGTTATTGCACTTCGGGTCAACTTATGTCGGCAGCAGCTTTGCTCACCGAAAATTGCGGACACAAAGACGAAGACGTTCGTGAAGCAATGAGCGGAAATATTTGTCGTTGCGGTGCGTACGCAAACATCGTTTCCGCAATTCAGTCAGTTCGCACTAAATCATAGGATTGAGCTATGAAGACATTCACTTACACAAAGACCTCAGACGTTTCCACTGCAATTGAAAAATCTGCAGAAGACAAAACAGCACAGCAAGGAGCGGTGATTCGATTCATCGCCGGCGGTACCACGTTGCTCGACTTGATGAAATTGAGCGTGGAAAATCCTGACACTCTCATCGATATAAATCGACTACCTTTCGACAAAATCGAAACTACCGCTGACGGTGGTTTGAAGATTGGAGCAATGGTGCGCAACTCGGACCTGGCGCATCATCCATACGTCAAATCACACTATCCAGTTCTGTCTGAAGCAATCTTGCAAGGGGCATCAACGCAGTTGCGCAACATGGCGACGACTGGCGGAAATCTCTTGCAACGCACAAGATGCGTTTACTTCCGAGATACGGTTTTCCCGTGCAACAAACGTGAGCCCGGTAGCGGTTGCGCAGCTATAAATGGAGATAATCGCACTCTCGCGGTTCTCGGCACCAGCGAGCATTGTATCGCTACCAACCCATCGGACATGAACGTAGCACTGATGGCGCTTGAAGCAACAATCCACATCGCTGGAAAATCAGGCGATCGAGAAGTGCCGATTGGAGAGTTCTATAAGCTACCGGGAGAAACTCCACATATTGAAAATGTGATGCAACCGGGAGATTTGATCACTCATGTTACGGTCAAGGCACCGCCCGCGGGGTGTAACTCGACCTACATCAAACTGCGAGACCGCGCCTCTTATGAGTTCGCGTTGGCTTCAGCAGCCGTCATAACGAATGTGCAAAATGGCAAGATTTCACACGTTCGAGTGGCGTTGGGTGGGGTCGGAACAATTCCGTGGCGCGCACCCGAAGCTGAGAAATTGCTTGCAGGTGCTGAACCAACGGTCGAGAATTTTCGCAAGGCGGCGGAGGCTGCGCTGCAAAATGCCAAACCTCAGACACATAACAAATTCAAGCTCGAGCTTTCAAAACGTTGCTTGACGCACGCTTTGAAGGTGTCCACAACTACTTAGTCAGTGACCATAGCTAACCAGGTCCTACAACAAACCAGAGATAACGGATCATTCAAACATGAGCGATAACAAAGAGCAAAAGGGTAAAGAACCGGCAAGCAAAAACGTCGGTACAACAGCGTTGGCGGAGCCAAAGCTCACTTCGGTCGGTCACGAAACAAGACGAATCGACGGACCACTCAAAGTGACCGGTTCAGCCGTTTACACTTCTGACCACAACTTTCCTAATATGGTTTACGCCGTCCCTGTCGGTGCCACTATATCCAATGGCAAGATAACCAAGCTTGAAACGAGCGAGGCAGAAAAAATGCCCGGCGTTCATGCGATTTTTCACAGAGAAAATATTGGACAGCTCTATCGCGTCGCGCCCGACACTGATTTCTCGGCCTACACAGACGAACCCCGTCCGGCTTTCGAAGACGACATCATCCGCCATTTTGGTCAGTATGTGGCGGTTGCCATCGCCGACACTTTTGAACAAGCTACTGCAGCAGCGCACGCTGTCAAAGTGACATACGCTGAAGACAAGCCAAACGTATCCGCGGCGCTCACCGCTGACACTCCTGTGAAAGTAGAGAGCAAACGCGGAGACGCTGAAGGTGCTTTCGCTAAAGCACCGATCAAAATTGACGAAACCTATTCCACACCAACCGAAACTCACAACGTGATTGAGTTGCATGCAACAGTTGCAGTGTTCGATGGAACTAATTTCACGCTTTACGAAACAACTCAAGGCGTCGTAAACCACAAGAACGTATTAGTGCAAGTACTAGGAGTGCAGCCCGAAAACGTCAAAGTAATCTCAAAATTTCTTGGCTCTGGTTTTGGCAGCAAGATATCGCCCTGGTCTCACTGCGCCATCGCAGCCGGTGCAGCCCGTAAGCTCAATCGACCAGTCAAACTCGTTCTCAGTCGTAAGCAATCTTTCCACTCAGTCGGTCACAGACCACGCACACAACAACATGTGCGCATCGGGGCAGAGCCTAACGGCAGACTCGTGTCGATTCAACAAGACTACATGAATCACACATCCATGTTGGACGACTACAAAGAGAACTGCGGAGAGTGCACAAGTTACCTTTACAGCGTGCCGAATCTCAAACTCACCGCATCGCTTTCTCGCCGCAACATCGGGACTCCGACTTCGATGCGCGGTCCAGGCGCAGTTCCTGGACTGTTCGCAACGGAATCGGCGATGGACGAATTGGCGGTCAAACTAAAAATGGACCCGGTTCAATTGCGCATATTGAACGAACCACAAATTGACGAAGGTTTGAATATTCCATTTGCGTCACGGCATTTGATCGGTTGCTACAAACAAGGTGCAGACTTGTTTGGATGGTCGCAGCGTGACCCGCGCGTCGGCTCGATGAAGCGCGATGGGCTGACTTTGGGTTGGGGAACCGCTGGTGCTTCGTGGATCGCTGAACGCTTCCCAGCATCGGTTATGGTGCAGCTTCACGATGATGGAACTGCCCGCGTTGCTAGCGCCACGCAAGATATCGGCACGGGAACGTACACAGTTTTTGCGCAAGTCGTCGGAGATAAGTTGGGCATCCCGCTGAATAAAGTGGATGTGGTGCTGGGCGATACCTCACTGCCGAGCGGTCCGCTATCAGGCGGTTCGATGGGCATTGCGTCGATTATCCCGGCTACGTCGAAAGCTATTGAGCAAGCAGTCGGAACCGTTCTGTTGGCGGCTGTCAAAACGCCATCATCTAAATACTTCAACGCGAAGAAAGACGAATTAGCATTGACCAACGGTCGTGTGCATAGAAAGGATCAGTACTCAAAAGACGGCGTGCCGTTCGAGGAAATTCTAAAAATCGCGAACCTCAACAACGTCTCTGGCAGCGGTTCTTCAGCCAGCACTTTCGGTCAGAAGAAACAGCAATCGTTCCACTCATACGGTGCACATTTCGTTGAAGTAACCTGGCAAGAAGAACTTGCTCGTCTGCGCATAAGCCGCGTGGTTACGGTCATCGATGCAGGGAAGATTATGAATCCCAAAACCGGGCGCAATCAAATCGAGGGCGCAATCGTGATGGGCATCGGCATGGCGCTCTTCGAAGGCACTGAATACGAGCCAACCAAAGGTGCACCGTTGAACAGCAGCCTCGCGGACTACATAGTTACCGTCAACGCTGACATGCCGAAGCTCGACGTGCATTTCCTCGAGGTGCCGAATACAGAACTGAACGAGTACGGCGCAAGAGGAATCGGTGAGATTGGGTTAGCGGGGATGGCTCCGGCAATCGCCAATGCTGTTTATCATGCAACCGGCATCAGAGTGCGCAACTTGCCGATTAGAATTGAGGATTTGCTCACAGAGCAAGCATAAAGATTCGCGCGATGGGAATGGTGTGGAGGCTTGGGCAATGAGCGAAATTAGAGATATTCTGTCGCTGTATGAGCGGGTAGCTAAAGGCAACTCTCGCCACGCCTTTGCCACCGTCATTAGTACCGAAGGACCATCATATAGAAGCGCCGGTGCGAGGTCTCTGATCGTTGAAGACGGCACTTTCAGAGGCGGTCTGTCAGCCGGGTGCCTCGAAGGAGATGTTGCTTGTCGTCTCGACGGGGAACAGAAACCGTTCACGGTCGAATATGATTTATCGACAGAGGATGATATTCGAGGATTTCCATTCGGTTGCGGCGGGACAGTCTCCATTTTTGTTGAGCCCTTACCCGATGCGAATGCACTGCAGGCGGTGCAATGGTTGTCATCCTTAATGGAACCAGCAGTTCTGCTGACTGTAGTGCAATCCGCGCATCCAGACTACCCAAGCGGGTTCAGGTGTGGACAGTCGCTTTCATCGACACTGAGCTTTGGCGCCGAGCTTTCGCTTGAATTTGACTCCATAATGGAGTCCACATTCGTGTCCAGGAAAAGCAGATTGCAGAATGTAGAGCACGAGGGGCAGACGATTCAATTGTTCGCTGAGTATTTCGAACCTGCCATCAACCTCGCGATTTTCGGAGATGGTGAGGATTCGATTGCACTTGCGGCGCTGGCAGAGACAGTGGGGTTGGATGTTTGCAGAGTAAGTAAACATGAGCTACGAACAGACAAAACTCTTCTCCTAACTTATCCCAGCCTCGAGCGCTCGTACAACGTCATCATGACGCACGACCTGGTGTTGGACACAGAAGCACTGAAAATTTTGGCACCGATAGTGCCACCATATGTCGGGGTAATGGGTCCACGCACACGCACTGAAAAAATGTTGAACAACATTGGACTGAACGCTATTGAAACGCTCAGACAACCGCATTTCTACTCTCCGATTGGCTTGAACATGGCAGCAGAAACGCCGAACGAAATCGCGCTTTCGATTTTGGCAGAGATTCAAACCGTTGCACGAGGAAGAGAACCAAAGCATCTTCGTGACATGAGTGGAGCGATTCACGACCGAGCATCTAATATCGCGCAAGTGCGCAATCAAGTTTGTTTGAAGACAGCCAGAACAGCCGAAGTCGAGAAGGTAGTCGGTGCCTAAGATTGTGGGCGCCATCCTTGCGGCTGGAAGCGCTTCCCGTTTCGGTGGACCAAAACAATTAGCTGAATTAGGCGGTGAGAGGCTAATTGATATCGCACTGCGCGTTCTGACCGAATCCGCTGTGGAAGATATAGGTGTCGTCGTTGGATGCTACGAATCTGAAATAGAAGAACACATTCAACAAACTTGCTACGGTCATAAAGCAATTAACCTCGTCCGCAACGAACACTGGATGGAAGGAATTGCTAGCTCAATACGCAGTGCTACAGCGTATGCACAATCAAAATCCGCAACGCACCTCCTGCTCATCACGTGCGATCAGCCATACGTAACAAAAGAACTTTTAAATGAGCTGTGTGATTCCGCAATTAAAACTTTCGGCGGCGAGGACAAAATCGCCGCAAGCAGTTATGGCGACTCACTCGGCATCCCAGCAATTTTTCCAGCGAAGTTCTATCCGCACCTTTCAGAACTTTCAGGTGACAAAGGAGCAAAGTCCATCATCAAGGAAAGCGGCAACGCAACCGCTATCGAATTTCCCAAAGGAACCTTCGATATTGATACCAATGAGCAGCTCGAGGAAATTCTCGCCCAGGAGAAATCTCCGAAGAAGGCTATTCAACCGTAAACGAGCCTTCTCGATAACATGCATACAGTTGCGAAATCGGGTTTTTCAAGTGCGTTTCGACAACCTTCTGCATATCCTTAAATTGCTTGGACTTTATGTTGACGTCGCCGGTCGGAACGATGAAAAACATGTCGAAAGGATTCTCACTGTACTTGTGAGTATTTTTGACATCGTCCGAAAGACTGTTCGTGTAATAGGCTGATTCGACTTTCACACCAGCAGGCGCATCGACCTCAGGCGGTCCTATGTAGCCACTGACCATGATGCGATTGATTTGAACAGAAGCATCAGCGCGCTTGACCGTCCAATGTGTCGCCATGTACGAAGTCAACACAAGATCGATTGGTTTACCCTGATTCTTTACTGTCACTTCCACATTGCCGCGGAAGTGCTGCATGTCATCGTTTTCCTGCCCTTCACCTGCATAGACCGCGACTACAGCCACCTGCTCTTTAGCGGATGGATTTGGCATGCTCAAGTCAAAGTGCTTGTAATCGATGGCAACCTTGCCATCACCGATAGTGACAGTTCCAAGCTTAGTCCTACTTACATACGTTCGCGGCTGCTGGAAAAATGTCTGCGGTGCCATTGCAGTCGGTGCAACAGCAGCAGGTGGCTCGTGGTGCATAACCGCGAGTACCACGAAAAATACAATCATGACGACAGCGAATGTGCCTATCCCAGCAAACGCATATCGATTGAAGAACGCCGATTTCAATTTTGAAACCGCATCGTCAGCCACCGCTGGTTCTGGAGAGTAGCGTCCCGTATTCGAACGCGGCGGCGGCGCAACCTCGTGGTTACTATCGGATTCTTCTGCTGGAAGATATCGGCCAGACCGTTGTTGTGGAGGATTCAAGGACTGGCGTATCTCGTCATTAGCGATTTGAACTTCTCGAACGCTCCGCGGTTGCTCCCCTGCCACGGCAAAGTTTGATTGAGAACGGGAGACATCGGCACCGGATGCGGCACTATCAAATTGACCACTTTTTGCCTTATGCTCCGCTTCTTCAAGAGCTTGCGACAACTCCGCCATGCTTTGGAAACGCTCTTCCGGAGCCTTTCGCATACACTTATCGATGATCGGTTCGATGAGCTTGAGTGCAGGGGTCAACCGCGTCGATAAAGTTCGTCCGATGGTAGGCGGAATGGTGTTGATGTGCATGTTGAAAGTTTCAAGGGCACTACCTCCTTTAATCGGAGTTTCACCACATACGGTTTCATACATCAAGCAGCCGAGCGAGTAAATATCAGAGCGACCGTCAACTGGACGCCCCAAACACTGTTCTGGACTCATGTACAGAGGACTTCCAAAGATCTCACCGGTCATGGTCAAACCTTGTTCCCCGGAGCGCGGTTCTAACAGTTTCGCAATTCCGAGATCCACAAGTTTGATAAAGTCCTTGTTTCGATTCGATGAGAGAACAACGACGTTACTTGGCTTCAAATCCCGATGAATGATGTTCTGCTCGTGGGCATAAGCCAATGCATCTGCCATCTGGATGAACATTCGAATCGCTCGTAGGTCCGGAGGCGGTCCCTGGTTCCTGAGCAAATCGCCAAGAGAAGGTCCGTCCAAAAACTCCATGACAAAAAACGGTGTGCCACTAGGAGTAGTGCCTGCATCCAGAACACTAATCAAATGAGGATGCGACAACATACTCATGGCTCGAATTTCTTGCTGAAAACGCGCCATCGAATTCTGGTCCAAAACGATTTGAGGATGCAATGCCTTAACCGCTACCGGCTTATTCAATTGCAAATGCATCGCTTTATAGACGGTACCCATGCCGCCTTGACCCAATATTTCAAGGACTTCGTATCGATCGCCCAGGCGATCTCCAACATCAATTACATGTGCGAAACGCTGACTCAAAGCTCGTTCTTTTCTGTAGCGGGAGGGGTAGCCGATGTTGCCTTATTGCCTGTAGTTTTCGAAGATGAGGTAGCAGCCGTTGTGGACGATGGATCGGACAGAGTCGCGGTGGCCGGTGGCATCGTATTTGTAGATGGATTGGAATCCGCGGTGCCGGGTTTGGAATTAGCTGCTGAATTGGAGACCACGGAGCTGGATTTTGAACTAGGTGTTGAACTGGCTTTTGAAGGGTCAACCGAATTTGTCGCTTTGTTGTCGCCATTTGCAGTTTTCGATGCACTGTTGACGGTGGCAGCACCTGCAACCTTAACGGCACTCTTCGCTGACGCTTTGACCTTATTCTTGCCAGTCGCAAGGGATTTTGGCTTGCTTCGCGTGTCCAAACGCGACACTGCATTTTGAAGAGAGGCGACTTGATTGCGAGCGTCATTCAATTCTACAACGGCAGAATCAGCCTCCTTCTGCGAGGTTTCAAGCTCTCTACGACTAATCACACCTTCCGAAAACAGTTGCTGGAACTGCACTGCCTTGTCTTTCAGCTCTTTCGTGTGTTGCTCTTTGTCAGCCAAAACTTTCTTGGAACTCACCAACTGCGAATTCAAATCTTTGCGGCGACCAGCGAGAACAGCGGGATTTGCGTAATCCGAAAATCCACTCAAACCAGGAGGAAAAATTCCATCGGCGAACATCGTCGGAGTGTCAGGCGGTGGTGGTGGCACGAGGCCAGCGCGGGGCATCGGCGTCGCATTCGATACTGCGTGCTTCGCCTTTCCCTTCTCCGATTTTTCAGCTTCAGCTTTACTGGTTTTTGAATCAACTTTGCTGGATTCAGCTTTTCCAGTTTTCGGATCAATCTTCGCGGTTTCGGTTTTTACAGTCTTTGAATCAACCTTCGCAGTTTCGGTTTTTACAGTCTTTGAATCGACCTTCGCTGCTTCAACTTTTCCTGTTTTCGGATCGACTTTTGCGGTCTCGGACTTTGGGTCAATCTTCTTCAGTTCCACTTTTACGGCTTTCGGATCAGGTGTGGTAACAGCTTTTCCCGTAACCGTGCTCTTTGGAGAGTTAGAAGCTGGCTGCGCTGCGACTGGCTCCGACTTAGGAGCAGACCCATTAGCAGGCTGTTTTACGGCGGATGAAGCGGACTTCGACGTTGCCGCACTTCCAGTTGGTTTCGCAGCAACTGGCGCGGATTTTGACGCAGCAGCGCTAGCTGATGGTTTGACGACAGCAGGCGCAGGTTTAGGCGAAGCCTTGGGCGGAGCGGATTGTTGAGCTTGCGCGGCGGCTGCGACCTGCAGCACCGCGGCTAGACAAAGATAATTGCGGAAGAGTCTTAACATGGCATTTTCAAAGTAGTTCTGTTTTGCATTGTAAGGTATTCTCTATCAATGAATCCTTCAAATAACATCAGCGTCCTATTTTTGGGCGACGTAATCGGGAAACCGGGACGTCGAGTGATCAAGCAATATCTCTCGGCCCATGCGCCGAAAGCGGATTTAATCATCGCAAACGCGGAAAATGCCGCACACGGTTTCGGCACCACTGAAAGCAACTTGCAAGAACTGCGAGAAGCCGGTGTACAGGCGTTTACGGGCGGCAATCACACTTTTGATCGAAAAGAAATTTTTGAATTTATCGATAAGCAACAAAATGTAATCCGACCAGCAAACTATCCCGAAGGAACTCCTGGCCCCGGAAGTTGCATCGTCGAACTGGAAGACGGCGTTAAAGTTGGAATCATCAACGTACTCGGTCGAGTCTTCATGGAGCCTCTAGAATCACCATTCCTGGTGGCGGACAAATTGATCGAAGAGCTATCGAAAGAGACCAACATCATCATTGTCGACATCCACGCAGAAGCTACTGCCGAAAAGATTGCAATGGGACTTTACCTAGACGGACGAGTGTCCGCAGTTGTTGGCACGCACACACATGTGCAAACGGCTGACGACAGAATACTTCCTAAGGGAACCGCGTTTTTGACCGACGCTGGTTGCTGTGGCCCCGCCAATGGTGTCATAGGTATGGACCAGGCGGCAGTATTCCGCCGCATGGTAAAGCAGTTACCGAGCCGCTTCGAGGTAGCCGAGGGCCCAGCAATGGCAAACGGAGTTGTGTTCGAGATTGACAAAACTACTGGACGCGCAACCGGAATTTACAGAATCCACTTCGAAGAAGAGTGCGATGAGAGCGCCGAAAAATCCGAATCGGCTCTAACAAAAACTGTCTAGGAACAACAAGCAGAAGCAAGATGACAATCGACTTGCATCTACACACACACCATTCTGACGGAACGTGGTCGCCGACGGAACTGGTCAACCACGCCATCTCAATTGGAATGAAGCACATCGCGATAACGGATCACGACTCTGTTCAAGGCATTGAAGAGGCGCGTGAAGCAGCTCGAGACAAGCTAGAGATCATTCCTGGAATCGAAATAAATACAATCTATCTCCATGAATCGGGTAAGCGCGAAGACATTCATGTACTTGGTTATTTCATCGATCCAGCCAACACAGCGCTGCTGGACATAATCCAGAAGCAACAGGACGCACGCGATAAGCACGTTTTAGATTCGATCGACGCAGTCGCAAAACTCGGAATTGCAATCGATGTAGCATCGGTTCAAAAACACGCAGGTAAAGGCTCCATCGGTCGAGCACACATCACACTGGCGATTGTCGAAGCAGGCGGCGCGCCTGATGTGAATGAGGCGTGGGAGAAGTTCATGACACGAAAATCTGAGCACTATGTGCCGAGAAACAGCGTGTCTCCGTTCGACGCAATCAAGGCGATTAATGCTGCCGGTGGTATCGCATCAATTGCTCATCCTGGCAAAGAATCACACATGCAAGCCCTGATCCTGCAGCTAAAAGAAGAAGCCGATCTCGCGGCAGTAGAGGCACATCATCGAATTCACTCGCAAGAACTCAGAAGTGAATTTACGGACTTTGCAAGAAAAAACGGGTTGCTAATAACCGGTGGCTCAGATTGTCACGGTCCGTTCGAAGATTGGGCACCAGTCGTCGGCACAATCCCAGTCCCGGAAGAAGCACTTGTTGCCTTGAACAAGCGGCGCGTTTGAGCGATTGGATAACTCGAATAGCTACTTAAGCTTGTCCAACTGATTTTTGATCACAGAAATTTCGACTTCGCCGATCTGACTCCAGACTGCTTTACCGCCTTTATCCAACAACACCTCGAATGGGATGTAGCCGGTCTTGCCAGGCGGATTGTAGTAAGTCTTGATCAACTTACGAGCATCGTCGTTTGCCGGATGATCGACATCAATAACGATAAATTTGACGTCGCCTTTCGGTATCTTGTGGTAAATATCGACAAATCTCTTCGCCTGACGATTCGTATTCAAATCGCACGCGGCACCGAAGAAAATCAGGTTGGGCACAGCAGAATCGATGCTGGCATCATCGATGTTCGTCGCGATTATTGGAAATCCCGAGTCGATATCCTGAGTGAATGAAATACCAGGACGCAACTTCAAGTCTTCAGCAGCGAAACTCGCACTCACCGCCAGTGACACCACTGCAAGCGAGGTAAACAGCAACCGCTTCGAAAAATTTTTCACAACAAAATTCATGCGCACATTCTCTCCTACAAAAGGAGACAATGTCTACAGCCTTATGTTCCCCGTCACAGATTACTAAATATCAACCTGACGACCAACAAAGTCGCTCGCCTTGAGGTTGTGCACAAATCGCGACCACTTTTGAGAATCGTAACTCAGACAATATTCATACAAACTTTTCAGCAAAACCTTCCCCTGCGGAGAGCGCCCGGTGAAGCGAACCGTTGACAGGTCCGGCGTTCCCGACGCATCAAATGTGGATGTTTTGTCGCCTTCGCCTCTGCTCGATTTCCACAGAGACATCTCGGCGTGCACCACTCGGTCAACATTGTTGCGAGGCTGCGCGGTCAATCGTTCCAAAAGCCACTGCGCAAGCACTTCTGTAGCCGGCTTTCTGGGATCGGCCGCTTGCAGATATTTGGCGAACGCTTCGAGTATCAACTTCTGGCCCCTTATTTCTAGCGAGACTGCACGGCTGTCCGAGGACCGGTGTGAGGAATCTCATCACTCTAGTGCGACTATAGCACAGGAATTCAAGAGGTCAAAACAAAATCTGGACCCAAACTCTCAAGTTCCAGTCAAAACTTTTAGACGCTCTGTAAAGCTGAAAGAGCCTTCGTTATCGGACATCTGTTACGAAGGATATTAAAAGTTTGAAAGTGAATCTGGAAATCATCTAATAGGGATATAATAAGACCACTTGAGGGCATTCTAGCTCAAGATTCTTTTCTCAAACCGTATCTTGTTTCGCTGATCTCCGGAAGACCTGCCGTTGGGTCGCACCTGAGAAAAACCCTCCCACTTTGAAGTTCCGCGTGAACATTCTTCGGAGCCGGACCAATAGTTAAGTCGTTCGTGGGTCGTGAGAACCCGCAAGTAAAGCCAGTCTCAAACAATAACGCCAGCAGCTCGAAGTTTTCGCGACTGCTGACCGAAAACCTTTTGGAGCGCGTCAATCGTCCAGGGCAGTACCTTGGCAACGAATGGGGCGCAGCGCACAAAGACTTCGATTCCGCTTCGGTCCGCCTGACATTGGCTTTCCCTGACATCTACGAATTGGGAATGTCAAACTTCGGTCTAAAAATCCTCTATCAAATCGTCAACTCCACTGACGGATTGCTTGTTGACAGGACTTATGCGCCAGGTTCTGACTTGGAAGCACTTCTGCGAGAGCAGCAAATTCCGCTCTGGGCGTGGGAATCTCGTCGCCCGCTTAAAGAATTCGAGTTGATCGGATTTTCATTGCAGTACGAGCTGTGCTACACAAACGTGCTGAACATGCTGGATATGTCACAAATTCCAGTAATGGCAAAAGATCGCAAAGACGTATTCCCACTCATTTTCGGTGGCGGACCATCCTCTGTAAATCCAGAGCCGATGGCACACTTCATGGATTTCTTCATCGTCGGAGATGGAGAGGCAGCGATTCCAAACGTCATGAATTTGATTCGTGATTTCAAAATTCGCTACCCGAACGCAGAAGGAAACTGCTTCCGCAATAAGTTGCTCGTTGAGCTTGCAACCAGCGTTCCAGGTGTTTATGCACCAGCTCTCTATGACTACAAAAACGATGGAAAAGCACCAACGCCGATCGATCTGCAGCAGTTCAATCTTGCTCACAACTGTGAGTTGAATCATGAACACTGTTCGCTCACCGACAGCGAAGCCAAGCTGCCAGAGCGAGTTTTAAGACAGACCATTCCGTTGACTGATGCTAACCAACCAACTACTTCATTGGTTCCGTACCTCTCATTGGTGCACGACCGAGAAGTGCTTGAAGTGCGTCGTGGCTGTGACAGAGGTTGCAGATTCTGCCAACCCGGTTACACCTTCTTGCCAGTGCGTGAGCGCTCAACTCAAGACCTGCTCAAGCTCTCGACCCAGGCGTTGGCGAACAGCGGGCACCAGGAATACTCGATGCTCTCGCTCTGCGTGAGCGACTACACAAGTTTGCATGAGTCAGTCAGAGCGTTGAACCAGGAGCATTCAGCTCGCCGCTCCTCATTGTCATTCCCAAGTCAGCGTGCGGATCGCATGAACCTGGAGTTGGCGGAAGAACTGAAAGCCGTTCGTAAGAGTGGTATCACCCTCGCACCAGAGGCCGGTTCGGAAAGACTTCGCGCGATCATCAATAAAGGACTGTCGCATCAGCAGATCATTTCTGCGATCGAAGCGGCTTATCAGTCCGGTTGGGGTTCGGTCAAACTGTACTTCATGTGCGGTCTGCCCCTCGAAGAAGATTCAGACTTAGCGGGCATCATCGATATTCTCAAAGAAGCGACAATTCATTGCCGCGCAATTAGAAAAACCGATCCCCTCAAATACAAGAAAGACATTGAATTCACCTGCACGATTTCAAATTTCGTGCCCAAACCGTTCACACCATTCCAGTGGTTCGGTCAAGTCACACCAGAAGAGACAAGCCGTCGGCATCAGGTTCTCAGACAGAAGCTGAGAGAATCTGGTTTGCGTCACGTGCAACTGAATCTCACCGATACTGGAATCAGTCTGCTTGAATCAGTGATTTCGCGCGGCGACAGAAACGTCAGCACGATGATTTACGAAGCGTGGAAAGCCGGTGCTGTGTTCGACGCATGGGATGAACATTTCAAATTGAATATTTGGAATGCTGTCGCAGAGAAGATGAACACCACTCTGCTGGAACTAGCGTGCACAGACAGAGAAGTTGGATCTGAGCAACCGTGGGATGCTATTCACATCGGTTTGAACACCTGGTGGCTCGTGCGTGAGTGGGAGAAAGCAGTCAAAGCTGTTGAAACAGCTCCATGTACAGAAAATGCATGTCACGCTTGCGGCATCTGCACCGAACTCGATACCGTACACGTTCTTGCCGCACCTAAGCCGGAAGTGATGAAGAAAAATCCTTTCGTAAAAGAATTGGCTGTCACAGCCGATGAGGAAGACAGTCATCCGTCGCTCTTCTTCACCAAACCTCCTGCGGCACCAGAGAATGAACCGCTGCAGCGCATCCGTTTCAAATTTACAAAACTGGGAGAGTTGCGCTTCATCTCGCACCTCGACCTGCAACACCTGCTCGCGAGAGCAGCTCGTCGGGCGATGTTGAACATCGCTTACACGAAAGGTTTCAACCCGGCACCACGCCTTAATCTTGCAGCGCCTCTGGCTCTGTTCCAAGAATCGGAAAGCGAAATCGGCGAAGTCGATTTTGCAACTGTTGTTACACCAAATGAGTTTATTGAGCGTCTCAACGCTCAGTTACCGCCTGAGGTTCAAGTAACAGAAGCTCGAGAAATTCCAGTCTCGAATTTGGCACTTGCATCGATCCTCGGCTCGGCCTCCTATCGCGCCACTGTTTCAAGACTCGCGGATGGCAACGCGGATCAGCAGCAGTTGGCCGAATTCAAAACGGTTTTGAACAAACTTGTTCAAGACCTGCTCGAAAAAGAAGAACTCTTCTTGCAAACGCCTGACGCGGAAAAATCACCAAAGAAAAATCCACACAAGGCGAACGCAGCCGATAACGCTGCAAAACGGAAAAACATTCGCTCCGGAGTTTTGTCTCTCACCCTGGTTGATCCCTCAACCGGCACCGTAGAGATGGAGCTGGCCCACGGCCCAACAATGCACGTGAAGCCAAGTGACATCTTGAAGTGTCTGCAACCAGAAGGTCAAAACTTCCCAGAAGTTGTCTGGCGCATAACGCGTACTCAATTGAAAGGTCAGAGCGAGCAACCTTTGTTCAACTCGTAACCATGTTTAAAACCCACACCCAGTTCTTACAAAACATCCACTTCTCACTTACCGGGCATCATTTCGCGAATCTTCATTCGCGCTACTTGCGCCCGAACGTATCTCTTTGCGCTCCAGATATGGTGCGCGCCAACTCTAGACTTTTAGACCAATAAGAGGAGCCTTATGAAAAAGTCACTTGTAATCTCAGAGCAAGATAACATCGCTGCGATCCTCGAGAACGAGCGTGTTGTCGAGTTCTTCGTTAATCGCGGAGAATTGCTTCTGGGAGACATCTACTCAGCGACCGTGGAAAATATCCTTCCCGGTATCGACGCAGCTTTCGTTAATCTCGGCAAAGACAAAATGGGCTTCCTGCACGCAAACGACGTGCCAGGACAGGGCTTGTTGAAAGAGCGCCTGGTGCCAAAACAAAAGCTGCTTGTACAAATCACAAAGGAACCGACCGGTCACAAAGGACCGCGCGTTTCAACCGCAATCAGCTTGCCTGGACGTTTTCTCGTTCTCGTTCCTGAAGAGCGTGGTGTTTCAATCTCGCGCAGAATCAGTGAAGCCAGAGAAAGAGCCCGTCTCAAATCCGTAGTCAACTTGATGAAGCCCCCGGGCGTCGGTCTAATTATCAGAACCGAAGCAAAAGCGCAGGGCGAAAATGAGCTCTTCGAAGATTTCGAGCAACTCTGGGATCGCTGGCAGACAGTGGTTTCTGAAGGCGAAGCATCAATCGGACCAACTCTGATTTATCGCGACCAAGATCTTTTGTACCGCGTCATTCGCGATGCATACTCTAATGATGTCAGCGAAATCATCTGCGATACGCAAGATGGTCAGAAGCGCGCTCAGGACTATCTGCAAGGATGGGCCGGACGCACGACCAAGGTTTCGTATCACCAGGGCGACGACAGTTTACTCGTCAGCAAGGGTGTCGATAAAGAGATCGAAGCAGCGCTCTCAGACCGTGTCGAATTGCCTAGCGGCGGTCACTTGAACATCCAACCGACCGAAGCCTTGACGGTTATCGACGTAAACTCCGGTCGTTTCACAAGCTCTCGCACCCAAGCCGAGACAGTTCGCAGAACCAATGTGGAAGCGGCTCAAGAGATTCCGCGTCAGTTGCGTTTACGCAACATCGGCGGCATGGTGATTGTGGACTTCATTGATATGGATAGCCGCAAAGACCAGCAGCAAGTATTGGAAGTATTCCAACGCGTTCTCGAAGAAGACCGTGCCAAGCCACAAGTCGGACAACTATCCGATTTGGGATTGGTGGAATTGACTCGTCGCAGACAGGGACAAAGCCTGCGTGAGTTGTTCACCGTTCATTGCACAGGCTGTTCGGGACTCGGTGTAGTGCCGACTCTCGAACTTGGAACGGCAGAACATCGTCGCGTGATCACATTCAAGCGCGAAGAAGAGCCGACCAAAGTCCGCGGCGGTGGCGTTGGCAACAATCGCCGTCCGATGCGTCAACAACCTTCCGGTGGTGGACAACTGCGGGCAGCGACAGCTCACAACGGTCGCATCATGCCGACAGTCGAAGAAACTGAAACGGAAGAATTCGTTGACGTTCCAGAAGATATCCTCGATCAAATGCCAGATGATTTGCTAGTCGATCCGGCTGCAAAACAGTTGAAAGGCGGCATCAAGGCAGCTCCATTCGGAAACGAAGCAGAGGAATCCGAAGAAGAAGAGCAAATGGCTTTCGATGCTCACAACGAAGATTTCGCTCCGAAGGCTAACCTCTTCGAAGAGAATTTCGTTGACGAAGAAGAGGAAGATACGCTTCACAGCGATCTGACCGAGCACATCACAGCCGTCGAGCATGTCTACAACGACATGGGCTCACGCACTCGCAACGCCCAACCAGCAGAGCAAGTAGCAACTGAAACGGCAGAACATCGCGCATCGCACGATGACTCCGAGTCACACTCCCACGAGCATGAAACTCATGCCGAAAGTAGTGCTGAAGCAGAGCAAATCGTCGAACAGAAGCCAGAAGAGGCGCTCGTCTCTTTTGCCGCAAGCAGCCCGTTTGAAACCGAATACGATGCTGTTACAGGTACGTATCGATTGAAAGCGAAAAGCGCATCTTCCGAGCACGAATCTGAGCAGCACGACCATCAAGGTCATGACCATCAAAGTCACGACCACGAAAGTCATACGCACGAGCATCAACACGGGCACGATCAGCACGGTCATGAGCACCAGACACACGATCATGGTGCGCATGACTCGCATGAGCATCAAGCCCATGAAGCTCAAGAACAGCGTGAAGCGACCGACGATGCTCACGAGCAATTGCATTTGTTCAACAGAGCAAACACTGAAGAACAGACGCAACAACATTCCTGGAACAACGATAACCAGGAACAAGGCGGCTCGAACGAATGGACAGGCACCACCAATGATGCCGACCAGACTCGTGAAGAATCTGATGAACAGCAGAAAAGCGTTCATGCGGGGTCGCAACACTGGGGCGAAGACAACGCTTAGAGGTGACAACCGAGTAGCTCCCTACTCGACCTGAAACCGCGCAATCAGTCCCAAACTGGGCATAAATAATCAGAAAGCGTCGAAACCTTTTCGGCGCTTTTTGATCGAATCCAAGTGCTTTGATCACATTTCAGTAACAAATGATCCCTAGTATAAGGATGTTACTTTCGCCCCCGTCTTTTCCAACTGTTCAGCTAAGACCCGGTCAACATGCCGGAGTTAGTTCACTCGAATTTTGATCTTCCCAGTTCCAAATTCACCACAGGTGGAGATACCAAGCGACAGTACCAGAATCAATTTTTGCTCACGGAAGTGTCGCCTGCCGACTACAGAATGTTTGCAAAATGAGAAGTACAGCGAATTGTTGCCGATAGTGTGAACGACAGAATGCCCAAAGGACTAACCTGGTGCCTCTTCCTACGTACTATTACGCATTGACTGATTGCTCATTAACAATCAATAATTGCATACGGCAAAAAGCGCAAAGTGTCAGCTATGCGTTTTCTAACTTCGAACGAAGCGTCCAACAGGCGCTGAATTGGTAGTCTTGTAAGAACACGGTATCGCAGTCTATAAGTGACATTGTTCCTAAGAGGTTTTGGACTTTATGCGGAGACGTAATGATAAGCGCGGTGCAACGCTATCACTAGTGGTAGTCACCACTCTCGTGATTATGGTGCTTGGAATGGGAATCTTCTTCCTGACCAAGTTGCTTGGTGGTGCTCGCGAGTTGCAGAATGCAACAGACTCTGGCAACTTGAACGTCGCCAAGCAAAGTTTGAGAACACCTGCTCTTAACTTGTTCGGTGGCTCCGGTCCATACGACATGTCCGGCGCACGACTCTCATTGGCGCAGCAGAATTTCAGCGAGCTGAGAGATCCTCAGACTAACCAGCTCGACTTGCTCACTTACAACCGCGCAGTCGGTCAAGCGATGCTCGTGTCGATGAACGCGAGTTCCGACTTCTCGGACATCCCGGGTGCCCCGCCGAACCCGGTCGGTATCTCTGACTCCAAAACTCTGATCGATCTCCTTGCCAATCCGAACGACGGTCTTGGCGCAGTGCTTGCAAACAAGCTAGCGTCAGATACTGCGATGGACAACAGCTTCACCAACCTGGCTGGAATCGCCAACCTTCGCATGTTGAAGGAAGGTTCGACCGCAGGTGTGGTTTCGCAGGTAAAGCAGATCTCCTACATGGTGCCAAACAGCGCCACCAACTTACAGCTCAATCCAGCAGTAATTCCTCAAACATTCCTTGATGCAAACAAAGACTTCGTGGCTAACAATATCGTCACGCAAGCTGGTGGCACTTACCTCAAGGGCTACTCTTTCATCAACATTCCAACCATTACAGACAACAGCACTTATCCATTGATGGGAGTTCCTCTCCGTCCAAAATCAAATCCTCACCTTGTTAGTGAGTTTGATTTCCAGGCGAAGAAACAGAGCCCACTCTCCGGCGCATCCTCGATGGCTGCGGCCAGCCGCATTCCACCAAATGCATTCAGAAGTGGTGGACTCGGTTTCGAAAACCACCAGGGACACTTCAGCGGCATGCAATCATGCGCGATCGCTGGAACTGTCGCAGAACAAGGTTCATTCACAACTTCGATCCCTTGCGGTTACATCGTAGTCGCCAACGGACCTGGTCTGACTCCATCTGTGACTGCCGGTCAAGTCAACACGACTTTGCCTATCGCAGCCGGTATGAGAGCTGACGGATACGGCGGCGGAAACGGTGACATCTTCGGCGACTTGCTCATGTACAACACCGTCTGGGTGACGAGCAACGGCGCTATGTCGCAAGATCCTCAATCAATTGCAGACATCCAAAAATGGAAACAACAGCAGGCACTGGCTAACCTTCCAACGACACCAGTTCCTGCCAATCTCGCAAATGCAATTGACGGACCAAGTCCGAAACAATCCTACGCTGATGGCATTCCGGCTAGCGAATCTCCAACACCATGCAAAGGTTCCAACTCGGCGCCTGGCAATCCTGGCTTTGTCCAATTGTGCGGAGACAACCTGCCTGCAATGGCATCTGTTTACGGCTCAAACCTTCCTTCGGGCGGTTCTGGACCTGCGATGACCGGTTTGATGGCACTCGAAAGAGAGAAGGCTGGCGTAATCACTCCTCGTCCAAGTGGCGGACCAGCAGTCATCAGTGACTTGCCAGCCGGCACCTGCACCGGATTGAACTACTTCCCGACTTCGATCTCGAACTCAGCTCCAATTCAATTCAGTACACCTGGAACGATTGGCAGCTTGATGAAGAGCTTCGACCAATATCCAGGTTTGGCTGCAAGAGAGCAACGAGTCACTGACACGATGACGATGAAAATCAGACAAATCAAGCCTGACGTCTCGCAATCGGATCTCAACGATATCTTCAACCAACCACTGCCGATGGGACAACTTCGCTACATCTGGTTCGACCAGACTGCAAACAAAATGAAGGTGACCAACGCTGCTAGCCTTCCGTCCTACATCAATCCGAACAATATCCTGCCAGACGGGTCGAAGTATACCGTCACAACTGGTAGCCTGGATGTAGTGCCTTCGTTCGTCAATATTCCTGGTGAACAAGGTTTCCCAAACCCATGGGATTGCAACGGAACAGCGAGCTACAACAACACAATGGAGTGGACGAATTCATCAGGATTCAACTGCGTTCAAGGTGTACTTCGCTTCATGAACTGCGCAACCGATGCAGGACAGCCGTGGCACTGCCCATGCTAGACAGGATCGGATAGTGACAAGCGAGAACTGGAAATCTGGAATTCGTATCTCAATCGCTCTCTGCCTGCTGACTTTGTCGGCGGCACCAGAGGTGATGGCGGATACGAATTCTTCTTCTCCCAACAAGTATGGCAATCAGCGACAATTTCGCCCGCCCAATGCGGATAGAGATTACGCTGTCGAGCATCTTAAAGGACCGATAGACATTCCGAACGTTCCACCGTTTACCGGTCGAACAAAGTTTCTGTCGGGACTTCGATATCCTAACGACCCGTCTGGATATCGGTTAGGGATGACTTTTGCGGCGATGGAAGAACCTACCCAGATTCTGGACTGGTACAAAACAGCTCTGGGAAATTATCAGTGGAAGCTCGTTGAAAATCCGCAAGATCCAAATAGTTTGACGGCGTCAAAGGGCGGAGCAACGTTTACGCTGAGCTTGAGTCCCAATCGAGTTGTGGGGTATCGCACCGTCGTTGTTGTTTCGTACAAGGCGCATGCCGGCAAGTAAGTTTATGCACAAGCGAATGGTGTTAGCACTGGCGGCAACTGCGGTGGCTACGCTCATTGCACCATATGCGGTGCATTCGTATGTTATGCCTCCGGATGTGCGCACCGCAGCTGGTGAGCGCCCCACGCAAAAAGAAGTCGACGATCTCGCAGCGCGTGTCGAGAAAAATCCCAATGACATTGATGCGCACTGCGCTCTTGCAAGCTGCTACGAACGACTCGGTTTGCCAGAATTGGCAAGCGAACAATATGCAATCGCAGTCAAGCTTGCGCCAAACAATCCGCAGATGTGGTTGGTTCGAGCAAAGCAAGAACTAAAAAGCGGACAAACCAAGCAAGCAATCAAGCTCATTCAGGCGGCTCATGACCGTTTCGGCGACGATCCCGAAGTGCTCTTCTGGTTTGGAAACATGCTCGCGGCACAGGCGCAAAACGATAACGCCGAGTTCACGTACAAACTGGCGTTAGAGAAAAATCCAAACATCGAAGGGCTGAGATCCGCGCTTGGACAGCTTTGCCTGGAGCAAGCTCGTTATGGCGATGCGCTCGTTTTAGCCAATCAAGAGTTGCGGCTCTATCCAACTTTTCCACTAGCATTCAAAGTCAAAGGCATCGCTTTGATGGGATTGAGCAAGCCCGACCAGGCGATAGGTCCGCTGAGAATCGCTTACCAAGCCTATCATCAGCCAACGTTGGCGCGGTCATATGCGCATGCCGCCATCTGGAACGGTGCGTATGAAGAAGCACTCGACCCGGCAATCTCTTATCTGAATTCGAGTTCGACCTTGAATGCAAACGATCCGGCTTCGAAGGATTTGCTTCTGACGATTATGCGTCATGTGCCGAAGAGCAAAATCTACGGCGTTTTGCCAGACTTGCTGCAAAAGCAACGAGCGAATCCAGCGTTTTACTTTGCACTCGGAGATACACTCGATCGCGCCGGTTACAACGATCTGGCAATCGATCTGTACTCGCTTGGATTGCGTCTCGAACCGCGTTTCGCTCGTGGTCTGTTCCGTTTGGGACGCGACTATGAGGTGGTGAGAAAGGATTACCCGGCTGCGCTCTTCCTCTACGAACAGGCTTACAAGCTTTCACCGCAAGACCCAGAGATCCAGGAATATCTGGTGCGATTGGAAGACCGCGTGAAAAATCGCGACAACGATATTGCCTGGCAGTTGAAAGATTTTTTCCGTGGCGGTGCAACAAAATCCGCTCTAGGAAACAGCAATGCGAAATAGAGCGCTCTCTAGCTCTATCGGACTGGCTTTTCTAGCAAGTTTCGCTGTGTTTGCATTGACGCTGAATAATGCCCATCCAGCTCAAGCCAAAACTAAAGGAATGGCGGAGCCGAGACTGAAAGGTCCATTTCTACCGCGAGCAAAACCTTTTGAAGTAACCGGAGAAGTAGTTGATAGCTGGTGTTTCACATCACAAACGATGGGACCGGGACGCGGAGAGAATCACAAAGCTTGCGGTTTAGCATGCGCCGCCGGTGGTGTCACGCTAGGCATCGTGGATGATTCAGGCACCTTGTACATTGCAGCGAAGCACAAAGGTTATCAGGGCTGTAAGGATTTGCTGATGCCGTTTATGGCGCGACGAGTTCATGCTGTCGGCTGGCTCGCCCAAGCTGGGGGCTGCAACATCATGAAAATCAATTCGGTCAAGCCAGTTCGTTTTGATCAGAAATAGCAACGGCTGAGAATGCGTCCGTCCTGACAAGACATAGCAGCGGCTGAGAATGCGACCGTCCTGACAAGACATAGCAAAGGTTGCGACCGAGCCCGTTCCGACTTGCAATTGAAGCGGACTTCGACTTAGCACCTACTTGCTGGATGCGAAAGCTTCATCGAGCAGCTTGTTACGCTTCTCAATTTGCCTGGCAAAGTTTGCATCGTTCTGACCGCTTATTCCCTTCTGAATGTCTGCCGCTTCCTTGAACAAACGTGCACGATCGTTTTGATGATTCTTGCTCGCCATTTGTGAGAGTCCAATCAGACACTGAGGAACGTAAACCTGTTGAACAAAACTAAGCTTCTCGACAATCTCAATTGCGCGCTTCAACGAAGTCTCAGCCTGATCAAACTTGTTGTTGTCTTTGAAGTTACGGCCTTGTTTCATCAGCACCGCCCCCAGTGCATAGGGATCTGTAGCTTCAGTCTTCTCTCTATAATCAACAGCATTCGAGAAGTAGAGCTGAGCCTCGTCGTAGTCCTTCAACAGGTGCAAGCAGTCCGCGACTCCTTCATTTGTGTGCGCGATTGTCGAATGATCTTCGGGATCGATCATCGCTAGTGCATCGGTGTAATTCTTTATCGCTTCTCTAATCTGCTCTCTATTCTTATCGCCGCTCATGTGTTTATACAGGTCAGCCAATGCGATTTTGATCTTGGCTTGTTCAGAAGGTTTCGCCGAAGATGATTGTGACAATGCGTTCTTGTAAGAAAGCACTGCCATAGAAAGATCACCCTGCTGAATTTGATTTCGAGCTTGAGTCATAGTCGCTTCCCAAGCAGATTCAGGCGGTTTAAAAGCCTTGATACCAAGAACAATACCAATAACCACGACAAGTCCGGCTAAGGTCACACCGATACTTTTCATCATATTGCGCTTATGCTCGGCTTGCACAACCGAGTCAGGAATTGGCAAATCCTCCGGTTCTTCACCGGCGGCAACTCGCGTCAAATCGTCTTTTAGCTCTTCGATACTCGAGTATCTGATCTCGAGATTCTTGGACAACGCGCGCATTATGATCCGACTTATAGACTCTGGAATACTTGCCGAGACCTGACTTGGCGGCACCGCTTCTTCGTTCACGTGCTTGTAAATTGTCAAAACTGCGGTGTCGGCTTTGAACGGTGGAATACCTGTGATCATCTCGTACATGACGCACGCAACAGAATAGACATCAGACCGTTCATCAACCGATTCTCCGCGACACTGTTCGGGGCTCATGTAGAGCGGACTTCCAAACACCTCGCCAGTTTGAGTGAGCGTTGTATATCCTGAATTCACTTCAGGTAGGAACTTGGCCAGACCAAAGTCCAATATTTTTGCGACTGGATTGTTGCGCTCGTCATGAGTGAGCATGATGTTGCTTGGCTTGATGTCACGATGCACGATACCTTTCGTGTGTACGTACGCTACGCCAGTACAAATCTGGATGAACATCGGCAACGCCTGTTCCAATGAGAACGGACCATGTTTGAGCAACATATCGGAGATGCTCAGCCCATCAAAATAATCCATCACCAGATACGGTGCACCAGATTTCGTCACACCATAATCCGTCACATGCACGAGATTCGTATGACGCAACAGGCTTGCAGCTTGCGCTTCTTGCTCGAAACGGGCAATAGCTTGCTCTCCCATACTCTGGTCGATGCGCAACACTTTTACAGCCAGAGGTTGGCGCAAAATTGCGTGGTCTACCTTGTAGACAACGCCCATGCCCCCGCGTCCTACAATAGAACGCACAATATACTTACCGCCGAAGAGCTCGTTAACTCGAGGATCTTCAGTCACCATTACTTAATTAGCGCCCTTCATTGCGCTTTTTAGCCATGCTCAAGCTAAATCCGAAGCGCACCGCAGATGATGTCATCTCAGGTGGCAAGATACTCGCTTCGACATTTGCGCGCGGATCGTTGCGAAGCAACTCGTACACGAACTCTTTGTCCGTGCGGAACTTTTGATCCTCGACGTAGAACGCACCGCAGAATTCGCCCTTGTAGACGAAACCAAGACAGGTAGCAGAGTTCGACGGCAAAGTGATGGCGAGACAAGCAGTATTTTTCTTGCTTTCGAACCATCCGCAGATGTAATCCAGGTAGGCACGAGCATCATAGTCGTCGTTGCGTTGTACAGGATATCCAAGGAAGAGAGCCGACATTGCGAGAGTAACATTCTCCGGCAAGTCGTACATTTTCACTTCAGTATCAGGCACTTCTAAGTCAGATAGCATCAGCGAAAGCGATTGTTCAGTCGGTTGAGTATCAGGCATGGACTTACATCCATAGATGCAACCAACAGCCCGGCCTTTATAAAGCAGCATGGCTGAGCGTGATAATTTGCTTTCGCAGTTTGCTTTGACGCAACCTGTTCGCATGCCACCTTCGAGATTTGTGATTAACCATTCGAGGTCATAATCTTCGATGCGGAATTGTTCGAGTGAATCTTGATCGATCGGAGGCAAGATCAAGTCTGTCGCGCGTTTTAAGTGGAACTTTCTCGGAGCAGACGCCCAGACGCCGAAAGCTCGTTCTGCCTCAGTTTCGGCATCGAGTTGAATCGGTTGGTTCTGTGGAATGGGGATTAATCGGCTCTGAAGATGACTTGGTGCACTCAGCCCATTTGGTGGTGGTGTCGCCTGTGGTGCACCGAATTGCTGTGGTGGCACTTGCTGCGGCATTTGCTGAGGCATCGGCTGTTGCATTTGCTGTGGCATCGGTTGCTGCATCTGCTGCGGCATTGGCTGTTGCATCTGCTGTGGCGGCTGCTGCTGCATCTGATTTGGCATCGGCTGCTGCATCTGATTCGGCATCTGTGGCTGCATTTGATTTGGCATCGGTTGCTGCATTTGCTGCGGCATCGGCTGTGGGATAGGTGGTGCTTGAGGTGTTCCCCATCCCTGCTGCGGTTGCTGCCCACCGTTACTGTTCGGTTGAACAGGCACAGTCTGAATTTTGTTAGCGTTGTAATTGTTGTACATCGCGCCTGGATCGGCTGCTGCCGGCGCGGGTTGCTGCATTTGCTGTTGCGGAAACGGAAGTGGTTGCGCAGTCTCTGGTATTTGCTGAGCCATCTGATCTTGCGGCATCATTTGTTGGACCGGCTGATCCAAATCGTCAAGTTGTTCTTCCCATTTAACGGTTGGCGTGCCGGGCAACTTACTTGAATTGTTCGAAAATCTTGCTGACAACAAAATGCGGTGATTGTGCACGCAAACGAACTGCGCCAGAATTTCCTCGCCGTGCCTGAGTAGAGCTTGTGTTGGTAAGAATCCCGGCAAATTATCTTTGGGGATAATCACAGCGTAGCCGCCGGGCTCGTCTTTAACGACCCTGCAAACCACATTTTGACCAGCTTTATATCCCGATAATTTCCAGGGATTTAAAGGACTCATCGAGACCCCTATGCCTTCCTCTTCGTCACCTGATTAGCCGAGCAGGAGCGCATCTTCCTCATCTCCTTTATTTTACAGGAAAGAGCTTGCTCCACACAGCTTTCCAGGCTTGTACCACCGCCCCGCCGGATGCAGTACCTGCCCACTGATCTCTCTGTACCCCGTTTGACGGAGAATCCTCGCCGCAGCACGAGGAAGTGCTCGCGGCAGGCTCGACACAGCTAGAGGAGTCATTCTGCACGGTTTTATGACATGCCATGCAACTACCTTTGCATTGCGAATCTATATCCAACCAGGTGTTGCAACGAGGGCAGTGCATACCAGTGGATTGCCCGCTGGGAGGGCTTAACGGGCAATTACATTGAGGGCAAACGAGGCGATTTATTTGCATGTCATTTCTTCGAACTGACATCATTTTGACTATGCGACACTTCAATGAAATTGGCTAGCTGTCTGCCAATTGCTATCTCAAGCTGATTTTTCGAAATAATTATCGGACCGCCGGGAATGTTCTTTTGCACTTGAATTCGCGATCCTTCCCCGATGCCGAAACGCAAAGCCTGATAGGTGATTTCGTCATTTAACGTGCGTTGAACGACAAGCCACTGACCATCTTTTGCATCACTGAGCGTCAAAGGAAAAAACCTCGAATTCCAAACGTGAACTTTCTCTAATCAAGTCGCGCTTTACTAACCGATCGACTCGCGGCTTTGCGATTTTCGCCTGAATTACGGCTGCTAGATTGCAAAGTAGGCTTTTTCTGTTCACGGCAGGTTGGGCACAGTCCAAAAATTTTGAATTGTGCGTCAATCACTTCAAAGTTGTGTCGCGCTCCAATTTTTTGTCCGGCTTCTTCTAAGAAGTGGTCTTCAAATTCAAGCGTCATGTTGCAGCCGATGCAGATAATGTGTTGATGAGGCAGCGTATCTTGCTTCAACTCGTAGTGTTTATGCCCTTCTGCGAAATCTAGTTCTCGCAAAAGCCCAAGCGAAGAGAGCAGCTTCAATGTGCGATAAGCAGTCGCGAGGCTGACATTTGAACCCAACTCAAGCAATTTTGCGTGCAACTCTTCTGCGGACAAGTGGTTGCCGTGCGGCAAATCACGAAAGATCTGCAGGATGGTTTCGCGCTGAGCGGTGATGCGATGTCCCCGTTTGCGCAGCGAATCGAAGACTGGGTCAGAATTGCTCTGACCATCTTGTTGCACTGCTTTGACGTCGTTGGGGTCGGTCACAGAATGCTCCTATCTAGACAAGATGGATGTCTGTCCGCATACATCATAAAACACGAACGGGGCGAGAACAACATTATCACGTCGTTTTAGACCAACGCTTTGCTCGAATTAAGCACGTCTCGCAAGAACTGTCCGGTATGCGACTCCTTATTGGTGGCGATTTGCTCCGGTGTGCCTTCCGCAACAATCGTTCCACCTCTGTCACCACCCTCAGGACCGAGGTCGATAATCCAGTCGGCTTGCTTAATGACGTCTAAATTGTGTTCGATAATCAACACGGTATTGCCGGTGTCGACAAGTCGGTTGAGAACGTGCAGCAGTTTGTCGACATCAGCGAATGAAAGACCAGTTGTTGGTTCGTCCAGGATATAAATCGTGCGACCGGTCGAGCGCTTCGAAAGCTGCTCTGCTAATTTGACGCGCTGCGCTTCGCCACCAGATAAGGTGGTAGCAGACTGCCCGAGCTTGATGTAACCCAGACCGACTTCGAGCATCGTTGTCAGCTTGGCTTCGGCTTTCGGAACGTTTTGGAAGAACACAAGCGCATCTTCTACGGTCATTTCAAGTACGTCGCCAATGGACTTGCCCTTGAACTTCACTTCCAAAGTTTCGCGGTTATAACGAGAGCCTTTGCAAACATCGCAGGTGACAAAGACTGAAGGCAAAAAGTTCATTTCGATTTCGTTCGAGCCTTCGCCACGGCATGCTTCACAACGCCCGCCTTTGACGTTGAACGAGAATCGTCCAGGCAGATATCCTCTAGCTTTTGCCTCGTTTGTCAAAGAGAAGATATCGCGAATTACATCGAACAGTCCTGTGTATGTAGCGGGATTGGATCGCGGTGTTCGGCCAATTGGTGATTGGTCGATATCGATAACTTTGTCGAGATTGTCAATCCCAGTCACACCAGTGATTCCCTTTGGCAGTGGAACTGGGCTTCCGAGCTCGTGTTTCAAGTACTGGAAAAGCAGGTCGTTGACGAATGTCGATTTCCCTGAGCCACTAACACCGGTGACAGCAACAAATTTATTGAGCGGAATATTGACACTGACATTCTTCAGGTTATTTAGTTTCGCCCCGGATACCTTTAACTGCTGACCATTGCCGGGTCTGCGTTTCTCTGGCACTTCGATATTTTTTCTGCCCGAAAGATATGCACCAGTCGATGAAATTTTGTTGTTGCAGATGTCTTTCATGGTGCCTTGTGCCACCAAATGACCACCATGCACTCCTGCACCAGGTCCAATGTCGATTAGCCAATCAGCCATGCGCATCGTGTCTTCATCGTGTTCTACAACGAGCAGCGTGTTGCCGAGATCACGCAATTTCTTCAGCGTGTTGATCAAACGATTGTTATCGCGTTGATGCAATCCGACCGAAGGTTCGTCCAACACGTACAGAACTCCCGACAGTCCAGAGCCTATCTGTGTGGCGAGGCGGATTCTTTGAGCCTCACCGCCTGACAGAGTGTTAGCTTGTCGATCAAGGGTCAAGTAATCCAAGCCCACGTCAGAGAGAAATTTTAAACGAGCGGTGATCTCAATCAAAACCTGATGTGCGATGGTCTTTTGTCTATCGGTAAGGTGACCAGGAAGTGACTCGAAAAAAGTCAGTGCTTTCACTACCGAAAGAGCACAAACCTGCGCGATGGATAACTCACCAGTTCGAATGGCGAGACTCTCAGGCTTGAGTCTGCTGCCTTTGCAGGAAGCACACGGCATCTGAGTCATGTAATTTTCGATTTCGGCACGCGCTCTATCCGAGTTTGTTTCGTCGTGCCTGCGAGTAAGATTCGGAATCAATCCTTCAAAGGATTTTTTGTACTCCCAAAATTCACGACCGTCGTAAGAGTCGTGCGCAAGCTTTATCTTTTCGGCGCCGGAGCCATGCAAAATGACATGCTGGGCTGCTTTGGGAAGCTTCTCGAAAGGCACGTCCATCTTGAATTTGTAGTGCTTCGCAAGCGAATTGAGAATCTGTTCGTAATAGGGATTACCAGTTTTCGCCCAGGGATAAATCGCTCCTTCAGCGAGACTCTTTTTGGTGTCTGGTATCACCAGTGATGGATCGACTTCGAACACCGAGCCCAAGCCATGACACGCGCCACAAGCGCCATAGGGGCTGTTGAAGCTGAATACGCGTGGCGAGATTTCGGCAAAACTGATATTGCAATTCGCACAGGCAAATTTCTCTGAAAAGAGCAGTTCCTTTTTCTCGTCTTTACCGGCATCGACAAGATCGACAAGTACGTTTGACTTACCCCACTTCAAACCAAGTGAAAGGCTGTCTGCAAGCCGTGATTGAATGCTCGCCTTGACCACGAGACGATCGATTACAAGTTCGATATCATGCTTTTTCTGCTTGTCTAATTCGATATCGTCTTCCAAACTGTGCACAACACCGTCGATGCGAATGCGCACGAAACCTTCTTTTCTCAAATCGAGAAAAAGCTGTTGGTATTCGCCTTTACGACCAGAGATGAGCGGTGCGAGAATTTGGATTTTGGTGCCTTCAGGCAAGGCCAAAACACCGTCGACAATTTGATCGATTGTTTGAGGATTGATCAGTCGATCGCACTGCGGGCAGTGCGGTGTTCCGCAACGTGCGTAGAGCAAACGCAAGTAGTCGTATATCTCGGTTACTGTTCCAACAGTCGAACGAGGATTGTGACTGGTTGATTTCTGGTCGATAGAAATTGCCGGACTCAAACCTTCGATTGCATCGACATCCGGTTTATCCAACTGACCGAGAAACTGTCTTGCATACGCTGAAAGTGACTCGACGTAACGTCTTTGACCTTCAGCAAAAATCGTGTCGAAAGCGAGTGATGATTTTCCAGAGCCACTAACCCCGGTGACTACAACTAACTTGTTGCGCGGGATTTTGATGTCTATGTTTTTCAAATTATGTTGACGTGCACCACGCACAACAATTTCGTCACCACTTGGTGCGGCTTTCGCACGTCCGATTTTTTCACCGTTTGTCTCGGGTTCCACACCTTTTCCGCCGTTCGTTCCGCTTAGCACACGTTTTTTGCTTTTAGTTTCGACTACCATTACATCCTTTTTGCGAGCGCACTGCGCTTCTCGATGCCGATGACCGGATTGTTCGACGAATAGTTCGAGTTTCCGCATTCTCGAACCAGCTCTGAATGCAAAGTTCCGGCACAAGTGCAGCCGGTTGGCTTCTGGAGCAAGCAATCCGACTTAAATATATCTTGTTTCCAAGCGTTCTATGCGAGTTTTACAAAAGCTTTTACGTTCTCGATGTACACCGAGCATCGTTGCTCCAGGTGCAAAAACGGGCGGCTTTTTATCTAGGGATCGTTTAGTAGAAGTCCGTGCTCGGGTAGATATCGTATAGGAGCTATCGGTCCGGTTCTCTGTCTCTGGTTGGCGTAGATGGGGACGGAGCGAACGATAGCAGTTAGTACCTTCTCAGGACCTAGGCAACAGGGGAACGTGTATGTCGCAAAAAGACACTTCGTCCAAGATTAAAGCCGTTCCAGGCGCCAATCCGGCTCCTGGTAGAAAAACCGGCAGCACGAAGTACAAAATGCAAGCGGCTCAGCTTGCTCAGGAAGCGGCAAAAATCGCAGCCCAACAAGAGGCTCAGGCGAAAGAGCAACGAGAGGCGGCAGCTCGGGGTGAATCGCAAACTGAAGATACAGTGCGCGGTTTGTGGAAGTCGAGAGTTCTGGCATCCTACAAAGGCAAAGGCGCGAAAGACTCGCACACTCTCCTGGCTAAAATTTCAGTGCCAGACAGTGGCAGAGCGCAGCTCGAAGTCGGTGACCGGCAGATAGCCGCGAATCTCCAGGAAGAGATGATCAACACAGTCGATAAGATGTTCGATGTCTTTCAAAACTGTGCCTACGAATTCAACAAAATTGCTGCCGGAACAGAGCTTGAAATCCACTGGATTCGCCCGTTTTTGTCGAGAGAAGTGAGCAAAGACTGGCACAATCAGGAAATTGAAAATCTTATATTCAGTGGTCGCGTCTCGACTCGCCGCTGGACGATGGTTATCAAAGGGACAGTAGAAGAAATTATCGTTTTCATCTTGCCGGCGGACAAGTTGATAGGGTTTGCGCTCAGCGCCGCGAACCATTTCAAACCGTACTATGTCATGCAACCGATTAGCGAGAATCTGGATGTGCACTGGCAAGTCGAAGAGCACGTCATTCCGCAAGAACTTTTCCCGGGCATCTATAAAGAGCTGTTTGATGGATTGATTAGATTTGCACGCGAGGAAGCACATCCAGACGAAGTGTTCACACTCAAGCGCATTGGTATCGTGCCAGCAAACGAAACCGCAGAAAGTTTGATAGAGGAAGATCAAAAGAGACAGAAGCTTTATCAAGATCAATTTTTCGAAGACATGCGACACGTGCATGACTTCCAGCCTAACGGAGCGAGAGCGGCGAGCCAGCCGCCTACGCCGCCCAGCCAGTCAGCGCCTCAGCCGGTTCAACCGCCTGTGCAGCAGCAGCCGGTGATGCCTCAGCGACCGCAGACCCCGTCGCCACCGCAACCATTTTCACAACAAACACCACAATCTTTCGGTCAGCAGGCACAACCGGCACCATCTACCGACTCCGGTGTGTGGAAACAAGTCCCAGACGTAAACTTCCATAATCCTGAGAA
This sequence comes from Drouetiella sp., assembly GCA_036702965.1. GTDB lineage: Bacteria > Cyanobacteriota > Vampirovibrionia > Obscuribacterales > Obscuribacteraceae > PALSA-1081. The sequence continues at coordinate 358,666 of DATNPZ010000010.1, read as the reverse complement.
TGCTCGTTTGATTGCCGAACGCGCTGCCGGAATATTGAGACAGCACCAGCAACAAAATGCATTAAATCAAGCTGCGGCACAACAAAATCAGATGCCACCACAACCGGTGCCACAACAACCGGTGCAGCAGCAGCACTTGCAGCAACCGCAGACACAACCGCATCCACAGCAACAGCAGAGTCCAGCGCAACAATACGCACAGCAGCCTAATCAAATGCAGCCAAACCAAATGCATTCGATGCAGCAAAACGCTGCTCAAAACATGCAGCAGCACCCGCAGCAACACCAGCATCCGCAGCAACAACACCCTCAGCAGCAGCACCCGCAGCAACAACATCCACAGCAGATGCAACAGCCGATGCAGCAGTCAGCGCATCAGCAGGGCAACATGCCAGACATGCAACCTCAGTGGCCTGCACTTGGACCACAAGGACAGCAAGCGCCCCAACCGCAGCAAGCACCACAGCAGATAACAGCACCTGCTCCACAGCGTCCCGCTGCGCCACCACAACCGGTGCGCCCAGCTACTTTCCCAGAAGCATTAGGCGCGCTTCTGGCAACGCTTGACGCAGAACTCGAGTCAGTCGCAAAAGCTGGTTCCGATGCGTTCGCACAAAGAGATTTGGCAAGAGCAGATGCGGCGTTGAAATTCTCAGGAAGATTGAATGAGTTCCGCACACTGGCGCGCGAGCTATTTGAATACTACGGCGGCGGCAAGTAGCTGATTATTCTTCGGCACCCACAGCCGATTATTTCTGCGGCGGAACAACATCGTTGATGTTGCTAAGAGCTTGCTGTCGGCGTAAATTTTGGAAATTGCCTCGAAGCGCCAAACGAAGGCGATTGGGGGCTGAGAATAGAACCGGAATATTTGAAGCTAATCAAAGACGCAAATTTCAGAAGCGTGCGTATCCCAATCAAATGGTCCGCCCATGCGTCGAACGTCGCACCATATACGGTGGACCCAAAATTCTTCGCGCGTGTCGATGAAGTCTTAAAAGAAGCACTGGCAAACAGATTACTCGTTGTGCTGAATATGCATCACTATGAGGAGCTGGAGGATTCGCCCGATGCAAATGAAGCTCGGTTCAAAGCGATCTGGCATCAAATCGCTGAACACTACAGTAAAGCGTCAGATGACGTTGCTTTCGAGATTTACAACGAACCGTGCAAGCAGCTTACTGATATCCGCTGGAACCAGCTCTATCAGTCAGTCCTGAAAGATATCCGTAAATCTAACCCCGATAGAAATGTCGTTGTTGGACCGATAGGTTGGAACAACCTGCATAAACTCGACACGCTAAAGTTGCCTGCCGACGACGCTCACATCATAGTTACAGTTCACTACTACGAGCCCTTCCACTTCACGCACCAGGGAGCGGAGTGGATCGGTCCAGAAAGTGCGGGATGGTTAGGCACCACATGGAGTAGAACAAGCGCTGAGCGAGCCGGTGTCGATGATGATTTCGATACCATCGGCAGTTGGGTGAGGGCGCATCCCTATCCGATTTACATGGGTGAGTTCGGTGCTTACAGCAAAGCTGACATGGCGTCGCGTGTCGCCTGGACGCGCTACGTTTGCGAATCTGCTCTCAAGCGCGGATACTCTCCGTGCTATTGGGAGTTCGGCTCAGGTTTTGGACTGTACGATCCTCAGACCAAGAAGTGGCGCGAGTCATTGCTGCGGGCTCTCATCCTCAAATAATGTGCTGGCTTCGCCGCCGCCGTGCTTGTATCCGTAAGCAAAATAGATTGCTACGCCAACGCCCATCCAAATGAAGAATCTAAACCATGTGATCACTGGCAAACTGAGCATGAGGATGAAACACGAGATTATCCCCAGTATCGGAATCAGCGGAACCATTGGGCATTTGAATGGGCGTGGACGGTCGGGTTCGGTTTTTCGGAGCATGGTAACGCCAGCGCAGACGATGATGAACGCTGCGAGTGTGCCGATGTTTGTCAGTTCCGCTGCTTGACCGATGTCGATGCACAGGCAAGAAACGCCGACGATAACCCCAGTCAGAATCGTTGGAATGTACGGAGTGCGATATTTGGGATGCAAATTCGAAAAGAATTTCGGCAACAAGCCATCTCGTGCCATCGCCATGAAAATTCTTGGTTGACCGAGTTGGAACACGAGCAAAACGGATGTCATTCCAGCAAGGGCGCCGACGCTGACGATTAGGTGCGCCCACGGATTTCCAGCGACCTGCAATGCCGTTGCGACCGGCGCGGCGTCATCAGCGTACTTCTGGTAGGGAAGTATGCCTGTTAAGACCATTGAAACGGCTGCATAAAGCACCGTGCAGATCAGCAAGCTGCCAATCATTCCAATTGGCATGTCTCGCTGGGGATTTTTAGTTTCCTCAGCGGTGCTGCTGATTGCGTCAAATCCAATGAAACTGAAGAAGACGATCGCCGCACCACCCATGATACCGGCTACTCCATGCGGAGCGAAAGGCACCCAGTTTTCGGGATGAACGAAGAATGCGCCATAGATGATGAAAAAGAGAACGATTATGACTTTGATCGCCACGGCAAGACTGTTTACCCAGGCGCTTTCCTTGATGCCGACTACAAGTACCCAGGTCACTGCCGCAACGATGAAAAATGCGGGGGCGTTGATTGCGAAAGGATGTCCAAACACTTGCGGTAGAACCGTTGACGAGTAAAACTCGTGCTGGGGGCTATCCATCGCCATCTCTTTTATGCGAGTCAGTGCGGTGCCCGTATCGGTGCTCAACCATAGCGGTAATTGCCAGCCGAACATTCCATGTATTAGATGCAGGAAGTAATCAGACCAACTGACCGCGATGGCAACGTTGCCGACTGCATATTCGAGAATCAAATCCCAACCGATAATCCACGCAATCAACTCGCCCAATGCAGCCTGTGCAAATGTGTAGGCTGAGCCGGAAACCGGGATCATCGCTGCTAACTCGGCGTAGCATAAGGCGGCGAATCCACATGCCACGGCTGCAATCAAAAAAGAGATAACAATTGCCGGACCCGCTCCATCGCGCCCCATCGGAGACCCGATTATGAAATTGATAAGCGGTGTAGAGATCCAATCCTTCGCTGAGGAAACCTGACCAGCCGCAGCAGTTCCAGTGAGAGCGAAGATTCCCGAACCGATTGTCGCTCCAACGCCAAAAGCGAGCAAATCGAACGCCGAGAGGCTTTTCTTCATCATACGGGCTTCGCCGTATGCCTCGTCGATTAAGAGGTCGGTTGATTTGCGGCGAAATAAGCGTTGCGCTTGCAAAGTGCACCTTACGCGTGGGTCGGCAGCTCGCCATTGTTGCACACATGAGCCCGCCGCGTTTAACTTTTGGACCTCTTGAAATTACACAGAAATATCACAAGTTACGAGTACAAATAAGCATCAACGAAATGCGTTGGATTTTATAAGTCGAGCAGCTCGCTGCAAAGACGATTCTAGTGAGGAATGCCCAATGGAAAATGCGATGAATACCGAAAAACAGCCAGCTCAAGAACAGATTGACGAAAGAACACGAAAGATTCGTTTGATTCGCAGCTTAGTCAACATCTATCGTCTTTGTAACGCTATTTCCGGCGCGGTCTAACACTACGATTTCAACCTTGTGCGGTTGCTTTGCAAAGGTGATTTCGTCAGCTCCCAATAAGACGGTGAGTCCATCGCCGGGATCGTTAATCCCAGTCAGCGCGAGCGGCTCACCGTCATCTAATTTGTAAGTGGCGTTGACGATAGGGGTGAATTGATCTTTCGCTTCGACGCGTAATTTCGCAGCACCACTCTTGCCCCTGGTCCATTTGGCTGACACTATTTGCGGTGGCGTGTTGTCCACATCGATTGTACGCAACACTGAGGCTTGTGAGCTGTTGTCAGCGTTGGAAAGCTTGTCGTCGAGAGTAAATCGAACGATGTAATTTCCTTCTTTGAACTTGCTCGTGTCCCACTTAATCGTGAATTTTTCGCCGTTCGAGTCGCTTGAAGTTGTGACGGTGTTACCTTCGGCTGTCGGTCCAGGCTTTGTTTTGGATTTGTTTTTCTTTTTTGCTGTTACTACCGCGGGCTTGCTCGTCGAAGTTTCGACTCGTTCGATCTTGGTTATGCTCGTGGTATCGCCGGATTTGTCAGCGTCTGCGCTCGCATCTTTGTCTGGGCTCGCATCTTTGTCTGAGCGACTCGGCTCATCGACCGGCGTCCATTGAGCTTCTCCTGCTACGCTCTGCGGTTGCCACTGACTTGGTGTGCCGCCAGGTGGAGGCACTTGCGGCGGCAAAGCCTCATCTGCTTTCGGAACCACCTGTGGTGTCGTGCTGAGCGGAGTAGGCCTTTTCGTTTCAGTCGTCTCGATCGTTTCTGTAGTTTCCGGAGTTTCGGCGACGGCTGTTTCTTTGATTGGTTTTATGCTGCGTAAGTCGTTGACGACAGTTTGCCAGGTCTTACCGCCGTCGCTAGAAAGCTGCATGGCGAGCATCAAGTTGTCGCCATCCGAGTCCGTTCCATTCACAGTTATTTCTTCTTTGCCGTGAACAGCGGTGCCCGACTTCAGCGAAACTTGAGCAATCTGAGGGCTCGAATTTGCAGGCAGGAAAGTGACATCGACTTTGCCAACGGCTACTGGATGTCCTTTTGCAGTCTCTTCGCTCTTCCATGTCAATCTATATTGTAGATATCGCGCAGCCGGAGATTTGATTTCGTATGACTCAACTCCTGGTGCTGCATCTGCCCAGTCAGACCAACTCACGTCAGGTTGGCTTGTCTGTCCCGTTCTTGTTTCTACCTTGATGGCACGTTTGATTGTGTCGTTGACCTCGTTATAGCCACCGAAGGCACGAAGCCTGCTCCATTTTGAAGAACGCAGTCCGTCCCGAATTTCCGAGGTGTAAGACGCATGTTCCGCCGGTTTCATCTCGAATACTTGAGCGATTGGCATATTGCACGTCCCGGCGAACAGTTTGCCATTGTTATCGGAACATAGTGCCAGAACTGCATCTTGCTCGGTGTGAGAGACAGGCACGAAGTAGGACTGACGCGACAATGGATCGTACCGCGCTTCTGTAATGTCTCCCTCGCCATCGCCCGAATAGACTCTATCGTTGCTTTGGTTGTAGTAGAGCGTGTAAAAGGCATCGCTTGTCGCGAGAGTATCGACCTCTCCGTCCGCGCTTATTTTGACTAGGTGACCGGTTCCCGCGGTCGCAACATAAAGATTGCCGCCCTTGTCTTTCGCCACACCAGTGACGATGTGGTCAGGAGTCTGATACTCGGCATGAGCTTTGCCCGCCTCATCAATGCTGTACACAGCACCTTTTTCTGCTGTTCCAACATACAACTTGTTCTCGGTCGGATTGAAAAAGAGGGCTGTAACGTCTGCTTGCCCAGAGTCAAAAACGGTTGTAAGCGCAGTCTTGATTCCGGCTTTTTGCTTGTAAACCTTGCCACTGCCGGTGACACCGATATAGAGGTTGTCTGCTTTGTCGATTGTCATCGCTGAAATCAGCGGTTCGTTCAATGAAGTGGCGAGAGTCGTATTTTGACCAACGGGTTTGGTTGGGTCGATTGCATAAATCCGAGCGCTTGGAACGGAGGCAGCGTAAAGGATTCCATGAGAGTCGGAGACGAGTGCCGGGATAGCAACACCATTTAGTTCTGCTACTAACTCGGGCGATTTTGATTCGGAATTCCAGCGAAAGATTTTACGAGTAGTGGCGAAGTAGAATTGTTTGTTGACACAGGTTGCCGACCAGATGCGCATATCGTGTTTGATCGTGGATTTGCCGAGGCTCTGAAAGCCAGCCGTGATGCGGCCCCAGCTATCTATTGTTGTCGAATCAGTCTTGCCGTTTCGGAACTCAGCTTCTGATTCTTGACTCCAAACCTGCAACGAGCGCATGTGGGGTGATTTCTTGTTTGTACTGGACCAAAACGGTGTTGTCGGTGGTGGCGCCGGTGGAGCTTTCTCTGCCGATTGCGACGAGGTCTGAGGCTGAATTACAGTGGCTGTTACACCTGAACCGCCAGTGCTCGATGATGATGATGTGGTCGTGATGGCACTGGTGTCGACTCGACCGATTGTTTTTCTTGCTAGGTCAGTTATCGCAATGTAATCGAGCGAGTTAGAGACGTTGGTACCAGGTACAGACATGGGCTGGGAGCGAGTTGCAGACTTGTCTTTGCGACGCACTTCCACTGTCATTACATGTGCACCGTCAAGCAAATATTCTTGAATTTGCGATCTGCGAATTTCGCCTTTGCTCAAGACTGCGCCGCGTGTGTATCGATCAGACAAAAACAGTTTGTTCCAGTGTGCAGGCGGGTTCAGCAGTTGCATTCCATTTACAGTGACTGATTGTTCTGGTAGTACAAGCACTGCACAGAGCGCATCGCCGCGAGCTCGGTTGCGCAACTTGTTCAGCACGTGTTCCATATTTTCAGTTGGTGGATCAACCAATCCGACACGACGGCGAACAGTTTCGATTTCATCACCGCTTGCGACGGCGAGAACTATGTTGCCATCTGGCACGTCTCTGGGCACGGTTACTTCGATTGTCTTTACCGTTCGTTCTTTGTTGTACGGTTTGATGACGCAATCGACTTTGACTGTTTCTCCTGGCTCGACGACTGGATTTTCTGCATAAATGCGCTCGATTCTTGCTGCATTGTGTCCATCTTCAAGCGCGATCTTCAAATGGATTTGTCGAATAGATTGATGTTTGAATTCGTTATCCATAATCTGAGTCGCTGCGTAATAGAGATAGCCCGCGACTGGATCCGCGTTGTTTCTCAACCGACTCAGTGCACTGAGCGAATTAGAGTGTGCCGAAAAGTGACTCGAAAAGCGATCGAGTCGCTGCACTGTAGCACCGTCGGTGGTTTCTATCGTGCTAGTTACTTTGAGGATGTAGGGGGCTGATGATTGATGGGTAGTATCGATCGCCGACATCGCAGTAGCTGCGATCAGCTCCGGTGTCAGGTCTGGATGATCGATTATGTTGCAATGGTAAGTGTGACTGAGATGACGTGTTTCATCGACAACTTCATATGTTGCAGGAATGGTGTGTGCCGTTCTTCCAATTTGCCCGCCTACTGACCAGGGGCGGTCAGAGGTAATCGACCCGTACAGTTTCATCGGTGAGCCAAGCTTGAAAGACACCGCCATGCTAGGCATTATCTGGTGAACATATGCAGTCGCCATCGGGAAGTCTACAGATCCAGCCTGTAAGAAGGATGCCCGAAAGCCAGGACTTTGTTTCCGAAGGAAGCCGTTGTAGTGCCCATTCCAGCGGTGTTGAAATCACCGGTCGTGAGCATCACAGATATTGCGCTGCCGGGAGCAAAAGGATTTGTTTGTGGTTTTATATTTTTTGCAAGGGACTCATCCATCGCGCCAGATGCGCCTGAGCTGCAGTAAAGCCCTACCTCTCCAAATTTTTCAGTCAAGAATTTCTCTGCTCGTGTAGAGAATCCAGACAACGCTACCGGTGACATGAGCGGTATCATATGCGGTGCTGCACCGGCAACTGAAGTGGGTGCCGTTCCTCCCGCTGTTTGCATGGCGGATGGCGCCACTGTTGGTAAATCCAGCTTGCTGATTCGATCTGGTACAGCCGTTGCCTGTGTCGTATCTTGAGCAAGCGCATCAAGCATGTCAACGATAGGAGTTATTCCAGCTATGGGCTCGGTCGAAAAATCAAAACCGTAAGAGATCGCCCCGATCAATTTCCCATTGATGTAGACAGGACTTCCGGACATTCCTTTTATAACGTTGCTCTTGCCGATGCCACCTCCAGACATGCGCACCAGGATGGCATCACGGTTGTTCAAAACTTTTTTGATCACACCGATCACTTTCACATTGAATCGTTCGATTTTGGTGCCTTGAAAAACACTCAATCCATAACCTTCCATCCCCGGTTTTATCTCCGAGACTGGCATGTATTCGTTCTGTTTCAAGTAACGTTGGACGGTGGATTTTTCGACGCTGGAATATTTGTGATGCTCTTCCAGCGCTGGTGGTGCCGCATCCAATTCAGAATCAGCCAGTGCTCGAAGTGATAGAGAGTTCGACAGTAGTAAGGTAGAAGCGAAAAGGTGCGCAAATTTTAAGCGCAGTGTCGAGGATTTTTGCAGTAACAAATTTCCCTCCAAGACACTCAGAATCTGCTTGAGACATTAGTGAGAAATATCTATCGATCGTCTCGGCAGCTTGCCGCATCGACTATCCTCGGATATCTAAATGCCATAGCTGCTCGACGCGGACACCTAACTGGAATTCATCCTAACACAGGCAAACGCCCAGTATTTGGTAGAATCATTCTTCGTTCGTGTTGTTGGTCGCTTTATCTGCTGGATGACTTATCAGCTAGCTGTCCGACACGAGACTCGGCTTGAAAAATCGTCGTAAGGACAAATATGCAAAGCAAAAAACTTCTTTCTGCACTCTTCGCGTGTCTCTCAGTCATGGCGCCGACTCTGGCTCAAGGTGGGTCTCCGCTTCCTGGGAATGGTGACATGGCACCGGTTCCGGGTGCAGACTTGCGACCTGCGGCTAGTCCTTATCCTGAAGTTCCGCAGAACATTCAACCTGCTGCGACTGCAGCGACATCCGCGCCAGCACCAGGAAAGAGCGCGAGGACTGCATATGGTCATCTTCCTCTCACCGTCAAAGATGCACAGAATCGTCTGGTCGAATTGCGAAATGCGCTTGCCGTCTCCCGTCCACGCGATTTGCAAGAACCGATTTATCAACTGGCTGAGTGGTTGAACGACAGTGCTGAAGCGCATAACAAGATGGCAAATGCGTTCGCAAAGCATGATGAATTAAAAGCGCAGTATCAAGCTGAAAAGCAAATTGGTGTGAAATTCAGTCAGTTGAAACGTGATGCGCAACTACTCAAAGCTGATTTGTTGATCGCTCAGAAAAGATATCCCGAGGCGCTAGGTCCGCTCGTGGACATCGTTCTCGCGGACCCGACATCTGCAACTGGTAAGACTGCTTACCAGCGCTTGAAAGATCTAGGCTTTTCGCATGACTCGGGTTCGTCGTCTTCCAGTTCGACAACAGCCGTTAAATCAGCCCTGCCACCGTCTGCAACACCTGCGCCAGCCGAAGCTGAAAGTTCGACCTCAGTTCAAACTTCCGTCAAGGGAGCGACTGTGAAAACGACAGCGACAACTGCAACGACAACAACTACAAAATCAGTTGTCGCGAAAGCACCGGTAAGGCTGAGTTCGAAGCCAGTTTCGAGACCGATTTCAATTGCAACGAAACGAAAAGCGCATTAATTTGCTTTCCACTTGACACCCTGTGGGGCTTTCAAGTGTGCGCAGCCCAACAACCGTCTAGTTTGTTAAGGTCTGGGATGCCTTGTGCGGCTATCATTACCTCGGTTAATTTGGAGATAGTCTACGCAGTAAACTGCCCGACTTAAGGTCCTATATCTAGTTTGTAGATATTATTAGCCGGTTCCAATAAAACTGCTTGCAAACAAAGCGGAATTCGACGAGGGAAATCTTTTGGCTATATATAAGATCCGAGTGCTGAGCGCCGCTCTTTGTGCTTTCACTCTCAGTCTCCAACTCAAGGCTGTCGCCGCAGACATAGTGACCGAGCCAGTCAGTGGCGGAGCGGACACAACTGCTGTAGCAAGCGACACCACCGCTAGTGCTGAAAGCAAAGAGTTGAAAGGCGGAGTTTCGAAGACTGAAGTCGCACCGGAAGAACTAATAGACCAGCTGGTACAGAACGCTTTCGATCGCGACGAGAGAGCAGACGAAATCACCAAGAAAGAAGGAAAGTACAACGGTGCGTTCCGCAGATCTGTCGCAAGAGTTTCGGACATGGCGCAGTTCATGACCGCCTACAAAGGGTTTCAAGCTTCCAGTGAAGCCGCAGACGTAATTCTCGCTGAGAAAGAAAAGCTGAAAAGCCGTGCTGCAGTTGATTGGATCAAGCAGAAGCATCACGACGAGTTGCACCCAAAGGTCGTCTCGAGTCTAATGCAAATCGCTTCTGGATTGGGCATGACAGATCCTGCCAGACAGCAAAAGAACGTGGATCTCGGGGTGAAGCAGCTTGCGTCGATCGTCGGTGACGAAGATGCGAAGCGTGCGTTGACTGCGATGACTGCATGGGCTGCTTCGGTCAAGGACACAGCACCAGCCTCAACTTCGCAAGAACCACTGAGTGTTCTGCAGATGGATGCTGCCACCAAGAAAGTTATCGAAAACAGCTTGCAGCGCGATGGTGTCGTTTTGGAAACCAAAGCGAAACTGCACAAATACAATCATCGTTCTAAGTTGATGATGGCGACTGCGAAAGTCGTGAACACAACTTTGAGCGTGGCAATGTTTAGTCCAACATTCGTGTCGCCGGCAGCGCAGCTTACTTTGCTCGCATTCCTCGCGTCGACTGGTGGTCCAGAAGAAGCTAAGCTGTTGAAAGAGTTGTATCTCGATCGTCGCATCGAGAGTCGCTATAAGATGATCAATCAAGAAGTGACGCAAGCCGTTAGTAACTATAACGTTGCTAGTATCACTGGTAATACCGTGCTCGGTCAGTTCTGTAATTTGACTGCCGGAAAAATGGGCGGAAAGGATGTATTGGTTGTGTCCGTCACCGCACCTGATACCATCCCTGGCGTAAATGTTACGACCTCGGATGCGTCAACCGACGATTCCAACGCAAAAATGACTGATGCAAAATCTGCCGATACAGCAGTTTCAGAATCATCCCAACCTGAGTCGAAGGTTTCTGAAACCAAGACTTCTGATGTGAAGGATGCGAAAGTTTCGGATGCTAAAGGCACGGTCGAAACTAAAGCTACAACCGAAACTAAAGTTACAGCCGAATCGAAAGCAGTCGAAGAGAAATCAGTGACACTATCGACAACTTCGTCGACCCCGGCTACGGACATTCTGCGTGCTAGTGGCGCTCTCTCGAAAAACTCCGCTGACGCGACCGATAATTCAGCCGCCGAAAGCTCTGAAGTTAAGTCCAGCAAAAAATCCGGTGATGTTGGCATGACCCAGCCTGGGACTAGCCTCTAAGCCTTCCATCTCTTGGAAATTTACGCCAATAGGATTAAACCTGATGGTGAAATTAATCTCATGGCGCTACAATCTGACCTAAGGCGATTTATCGCTTGTATGGTCTATTGATTGGAGCGGTAATTTCGCCGCGACCGTGGCATTTCAAAAGCAACGGTTCAGGAGGAGGCAGTAATGCGGAAGAGAAATTGGTTTTTGGTCGCAGCTTTGGCCCTGCAGGCTTCAAGCGCGGCGATTGCAGATCCTTTGCAAGGCGGCGCGACGCTGAACCAGACTTTGCCAGGTGCGGGCGATAGCAGCTATCCGGCGCCAGTCATGGTACAGCCGCAGATTATGCGACCTCAAACGCCAGTGCACGCGACACCCCCGAAACCGAAGAAGCCGTTGAACGCCAATATCAATGAGAATGTTCAGCGCCAACCGCCACCGCCTCAACGTCCGCCGATGCAGTTGAATGCGACTCAAGTAGCGCTTCCAGCGGGATTTTTGGGCTCATGGCGCGTTATGGGTCAGCGTTCGAAGGTAGAAGCGATGCCCGAATTCCAAGCTGGCGCTGAGCAAGCATTCAGCTTGAATACGAACAACACCTGGAACATCCAGGGGCAGCCAGGAAGCTACTCCATGTCGAACGGCGAGATGAGCACCCCGTTGTGGGTAGACAAGGTTGAAGGCGGAACGGCCTTCATTCGCTACCAGCACCAGATTAAGAACACTATGGCGCAAGAAGCGATTGTGCTCAGTCTGGGAGCAGGCGGAGCGCAGTTCAACGGACTCGAGCGAATTTCAATCGTGAAAGAAGGGTTGGCGCAACCGCGTGCCAAGGTTACATATCAGCTTGCTGGCTCACGCCTTCGCTGACCGACACGTAGAACATTGTCACCGCAGTATCCTTGATGTGACTGTAATTCAGTTCAACATTAGGAAACCGTACGCGTCAAACTTTTGAGCAACTGGTACGATCTGTTCGTACAGCGCCGGTAGTCAGGGGTCTCATGTTCAAAGTCGTATTAGCGTGCCTTCTTACAATTGCTTGCTCTTCTGTCAGCGAAGCCAAGCAATCAAAATCACAGATTGCTCAGGCGAATGCTGGTGGTGCCGCCGGTAGTGGCGTCCAATCCACACCTGCACCAAACAGTGCCGCCGTTCCGTCAACAACATCGGCTACGTCGCCCGCAGCCGAAGAACCATCATTAAGAGGTAGTCTACCTGTCAGTGGCACACCATCAGTGGTGTCACCATCGACGAGCGTAGATTCACATCCGATTCCTCCGGCTCCGACCCGCGACGGTCAAACGACAACTACAAGTACGACCACGACGACGGATACAACTAACGTCGGCGGTCCTCTCACCGATGCTCTGGGCAACCCGCTGACACCTGGTCAGCCCTCACCGATTCCAGCCACTGCATCGATCAATGACCTTGCTGTGACTGCTCGAAGCATCGAAGCCTGCCCGCTTCCACGGGATTTTGACCAAGGTTTGAAGTATGTCGAAGTAACAGTAAAAAACACCGGACAAAATATTGCGGTGATTCTTGGTAACAGCGCGCACGCTGCGGTTAACTCTGCGAACCAACCGACAGCTCCGGCTTCGGATGCTGAAGATTCTGATTTGCCAAGACTCAATGGCAAAGGAAGACTTGCAGTCGGGCTTGTATCCGCGTTCAGTTTTGGATACTGCGGTCCAATTTTCTACGAAGTTCTCACACCTGAGCAGCATCGTAAACGCTATCTAGGAACGGCTATCGGTCGCGACGGCTCGCGTCATGATGTTGAAGACGGACACTTCGGCATTCGCGTGATCATGCCCGGAGACGAAACAGTTGGTTGGATGGCTTTCCGCTGCAATCGAGAAGATGCTGTGAAGGCACTGGATCTGCCGATCTCGTTTACGCGCTCAGCAATTCCAGCCGGCACAATTTCTGTTCCGGTAGCTTCAGCCGTTTCAAAATAAGTTTTCGTGTTACTGATAGAATGCAGCTTCTGAAGTCCGAAGTTGCAAAGCAAAGGAGCTGAAAAAATGCGTTTGTCTTCAACGACATCTAAGTCTGTTTTTTCATTGGCACTGGCTGTGGTGGCAACCGTCGCATGCGGATTTTCCGCATTTGCCGGTAAAGCTGCCGACCCGACAGTGATCATGGAAACCAACAAAGGTAAAATCGAAGTAGAAGTCTACAAGAGCGAAGTGCCAAAAACGTCCGACAATTTTCTCGATCTCGTCAACCGCGGTTTCTACAACGGGTTGACTTTCCACCGCTACGAGCCTGGATTCTGCATCCAGGGCGGTGACCCACAAGGGACAGGCATGGGTGGCTTCGTCGATCCGAAAACAAAACAGGAACGCACCATTCCGCTTGAAACAAGTCCATCAATGGTCGCTGCCAATGCTAAGTTGAAGCACAGCTCGGCTGGCGTTCTTGCAATGGCTCGATCACAAAATCCTGATTCAGCCAGCTCGCAATTCTATTTCACGCTTGGACCAGCAAACTTCCTTGACGGGCAGTACGCTGTTTTCGGCAAAGTGAAGAAGGGTCTGGACGTCGTTATGGCGCTGCGTAAGGGCGACAAAATGACCAAGGTGTACGAGCAGAAGTAACACTTCTCAATCGTCAATCTCAAGGCAAAGCCGGGCGATGCTCGGCTTTTGTTCTATCCGGCTGATTGTGCGCATCCCCGTAGCCGTGCGTCGGTTAATGACGTCGGTTTAAGGGATGTGGTATACAGCTAGGCAATATCGTTTATCCACCTACAGAAGGCTTTTATGACAACAAACGATCCAGTGGTTGAGTTGAACACCACCAAAGGAATTATCAAAGTCCGCATCTACAAAGACGAAGTTCCAAAAACAGCAGGAAACTTCTTGGATTTGGTCGGTCGCGGTTTCTACAACGGATTGACTTTCCACCGCTACGAACCAGGTTTTTGCGTGCAAGGCGGCTGCCCTAGAGGTACTGGTACAGGCGGTTTCGTCGATCCAGAAACGAAGAAAGAACGTCGTATTCCACTGGAAGTCACTCCAGATTTGAAGCACAGCGACGCAGGCGTAATCGCGATGGCTCGCGCTCAAGACCCAAACTCTGCCAGCTCCCAATTCTATTTCACGCTCGGCAAAGCTAACTTCCTCGACATGCAATATGCAGTGTTCGGCAAAGTCATCGAGGGTCTCGATGTGATGATGAATCTTCGCGTCGGTGATGTGATGAAGGACGTACGAGTGTTGGAACCAGCCAACAAGTAATTCTTCGACTATTCGCAGATTATTCGCGGGGCGCCTCGATAGAGGCGTCCCGTTTGCTGTGAGGATTTCAGGCAAGCATCTAGTAAACAAAACGGCTATGTTGTAGCTAAGAACCTTTGACCGGGAATAATCCTAAAGACGCTCAGTAAAACTTGAATCAGTTGTTGTTCGGCGGATTCGCATGGCAGAAAAAATTCAAGAATCGCAAATCAATCTGCGGGTCACCGCCGACCTTGAGGCAACGGCTAAGTCTTCTGTTGGTGCGGATTTGGCTGCTGAAGCCGAGTTGAAACATCATATAATTCCAGACCAAATTGAAATACCTGGCTTCAGCGAGCTGCAATTGATTGCCAAAGGCGCCTCTGGATCGGTCTATTCAGCGGTTCGCGATGTTGATGAGATGTTGGTGGCATTGAAGGTCTACAACAAAGAGCTAACTCCAAATCCAGAATCTACGCTTCGATTCCAGCATGAAGTTGCTACGCTCAAACGCTTATCGCATCCCAGCATCGTGCGAATTCTCGGGGCTGGGCACACAGATAGCGGTCAGTCTTACATTTTCATGGAGTGTGCAACGGGCGAGAGTTTACGCAGCATTTTGGATGCGAGCGGAGCATTGGAACCGCAACGAGCTGTGGCGATCACTCGGGAAGTTTGCCGAGCCCTGGAAGTGGCACATTCAGAGGGTATCATCCATCGTGACTTGAAGCCCGGCAACATAATTGTGGACCACAACGATATTGCGAAGGTCGTTGATTTTGGAATTGCTAAAGCGCTTGGATCGTCAGCAGACACGATCACACAGTACGGCGCGATCATTGGCACTCCTGCCTACATGAGCCCTGAGCAGTGCAAAGGGCAGAGTGTCGATAGTCGTTCGGACATTTATTCTCTGGGTTGCACGTTGTTCGAGTTGCTTACAAATCGAAAAGCCTTTGAGTCTGATACCACAATCTCAACTCTCGCGAAGCAACTCAATCAAGACCGAAGCTTTCTGAAACCTATACTGGATGCGAGTTCTGTTGAACCCGATTTGCAGCGTATTGTTCTCAAATGTCTGGAGCGTGAGCCGGCTAAACGTTATCCATCAATTGAGGCGTTAGACTACGATCTCAGTGCATTTAAGCTGGATATTCCAAAAACAGCGCCGACACCGAAGCCAGCGAGCTCGCGCCCTTACATCATCGGCGCGAGTTTAGTGCTCGCAAGTATAGTTCTGTTCGCCGCCTTTTGTGCCACGCCCAAAGAGAAGTCCGTGGATAAACCAGCTGCAGCCGTTCCCGTGATGGGCACCATTGCTGGTGGCGGTAAGCGAATAGACATCAAGGACCGTTTCAGGGGAACGACGATTTTTTGCGAG
The DNA here is from genome assembly GCA_036702965.1 of Drouetiella sp. Lineage (GTDB taxonomy): Bacteria > Cyanobacteriota > Vampirovibrionia > Obscuribacterales > Obscuribacteraceae > PALSA-1081. Next base: position 343,023 of record DATNPZ010000010.1, on the reverse strand, counting down.
GAGGCACCTGACCTGACGTTCACTCGCGTTCTGGCTGATGCCAGACGGCGTGGAGTACCGATGCGTAATGCGGACTTGAGGGGCGCTAATTTGACTGACGCAGATCTTTCAACTCTCGACTTGCGAAACGCAGACTTGTCCGGGGCTAAACTAATTCGTGCAACAATGGAACGGACGCTTTTGGATAGTGCAGTGCTAGTTAGAGCAGACTTGACTGACTCTAAACTCGACAACAGTTCATTCTTCAATGCCGACTTGCGGGGTGCGAAACTGCGTGGTGCGTCGGCTCGTGGTGCCAATTTTTCCGGGGCTGATTTTACATTTTCGGATCTCATGCACGCCGAACTTCTAAACTGTGATTTGAGTTCGGTCGATATGACCGGCGCTAAAATTGCAAACCTAAATTTGTTGGGGTCTGCAGTCAAAGACGCAAACATACCCCAGCAGCCGTCTAGCACGGGAAAAGAGAAGCATCACGGCAAAACCGACGTTCATCGGTAACTAGAGCGGTACGACAACGCTAAATGGAATTCAAAGAGAAAGTCGATATGCAACTCGTTTCGGAATCCAGTTCCGAAACGAACGAGCCTTTATCTGATTCGAATTCTGCGCCTATTTCTGATTCGAATTCTGCGCCTATTTCTGTTTCGAATTCTGCGCAATCACTAATTCCCGGGTACAGCGATTTCACTTTGATTGCGGAAGGCGCAAGTGGCAGGGTTTTTCAGGCGTTTTCCATTCACCACAAAAAGGCCGTGGCAGTCAAACTCTACAAAAAAGAGTTGATTCCAGATTCAGATGCAGGCAAAAGATTTCAACAAGAAGTTTCAACTCTGAGCTGTATCGATCATCCAAATGTAGTGAAAATTTTGGATTTTGGAGTTACTTCTTCTGGGCTCAGCTATCTCGTAATGGAGCTTGTGGAGGGCGTTAGCCTCCGGACGATTCTGGAAACTGATGGGGTGTTTCAGCCGGAACGTGCCGCAAAAGCTGTGCGTGAAATTTGCCGCGCTTTGGAAACGCTGCACGCGAGAGGCATTATCCATCGGGACATCAAGCCTAACAACATTATCTTGGACTCGTCGGATGTAGCTCGAATCGTGGATTTTGGTATCGCGAAAATCATGAATTCGAACAATGAAACCATCACCCAGTATGGTGCCATTCTCGGAACACCGGCTTACATGAGTCCCGAGCAGTGCCTGGGTAACAAAGTCGATGAGCGCTCTGATGTCTATTCACTTGGGTGCACGCTGTTTGAGATGATCACTGGTCTTAAAGCCTTTGATGGTGCGACTGCTATGGAATCTCTCGCTAAGCAGATTGATGAAGACCGTTCGTTTCTCGACAAACCTCTGGTGTCCGCAGGCGTTTCAGCAGAACTTCGCTCGATCATCACGACCTGCCTCAAGCGCGATCCCGATTCTCGCTACGCGAATGTGACGGAATTGTCTCACGAGTTGGGCGCCTACTTGCTCCGCAAGCCCTTAGAACTGACACGTCTGCGAGCATTGAATGCGAAGCGCCGGGGCACCGGAGGTAGTGGCACCTCAGACGAGGGGGCGGACGACGCAAAAGTCCGATATGGAACTCATTACACTGTTATTGTCTGCTTGATTGTTCTAGTCATGGCTTTTGTGTTGTTTCGTTCCAACGTGATTACGACCAGTAACCAGCCGACTCAAGCCACGACTCAACGAGAGCAAAGTGGTGCCGGAACAGGCATTCAAGATCGAGATAGTCAAAGTGACAGCACTGTTGCAAAGTCTTCATCCAGCGGCGCCGGACCTGTCTACATTATCTATAACAAGAAAACTGGCAAGCCAATCTACTCCGAAAAGTCTGCACATACTGCGAAAGCCGCGGTTCTGTCCGCTTTCCGGCATCATGTATCCCTACAGAATGCTGATTTGCGCAACGCTGATCTAGGTGGCTGCGACCTTTCAGGCATTGATTTGAGTTACGCCGACTTGACCAATGCTCGCCTTACTTCTGCCACTCTCTGTGGTGCCAAATTTTTCGAAGCGACTCTTCACAACACTTCTTTCGTTCAGGCTGACCTCAGTGACTGTGATTTTGTAGACGCCCGCATGACAAACGCTATGCTGATTCGAGTGGCTGCAAACAACGCAAACTTCATGGGCGCAAATATGGGCGGGGTCTTCTTGACCGAGAGTAGCTTTCGGCACGCGAATTTTTCGAACAGCAGCTTGATGAACGCTAAATTCAACGGAGCGGATTTGACGAATGCCAACATGTCTGGTGCCGATTTCACCAATACGTTCATTGATGAGACGCGAACGTCTATCAACGATGTCAACTTTCAACAGGCAAAGAACCTGACGGTATCGGGCAAGTACAATCGGTGAGTAGTTCGACCTAGATCTTGATGTAGCGGCCTGATGTCCAGGCGCTTCCACCTGCACCGACAGCGATACCAAGGCCAAGCAATGCGCCGAAGGTCTGTAACATGCCGTATTCAAGATGGGCTGGCAACATTGGAGCGAAGCTGATTAGCTGATCGCGCAGGAATGGGTCGATGTACATGTGCATACCGAACAAAACTGCAATGGCGAGCAGCGCTGAGCCCGCGCCGTAGATTGCGCCCTGGAGGATAAGCGGACCCTTGATGTAGAAGTGTCCAACACCCATCAAACTGAGAATTTCAATTTCGCGACTTCGTGCCTGGATAACCAGGTGGATGGTGTTACCAATAACAGTCAGCGTCGCGGCTGTCAGTGCGCCAGTTACGACGACACCGGCCAACTCGATGAAATGGCGGAATTCAGTGATTTTGCGAGCAACTTTCATCGGATAGCGAACCGTCTCGATGCCGCTTAGCAAATTCAACTTTGGTGCGACTTTCTCAACGTTCTCTACGCTGCTAACGCGGATGTGTAGAGTGTTCGGCAGTGGGTTGGAGAGTGCTGCGACTTTGAATGTCTGCTGCATCTCTTCCCAGGAAACTTCTTTGGGAACGATTTCAACCAACTGAACTTCGGGAAATTGGCTTACTTCCTTTGCCACTTTCTTCGGGTCGGCAGTGTCTTTGACATATGCCGAGATTTCCAACTGTGAGCCCCACGATGAAACAACGTTCTTCAACGTCATCGTGAATTGCAGAATGCCACCAAATATGGTGAGCGCGATTGCGAGAATGCTGATCACCAGCCAGTTCGACCAGCCGCTCTGGCGAATGCCGATGACTGTCTCAATTCCTACTCTCATTAGAATGCGAAGCTGACGCATCGATTATCCCTTGCTCTCCATCTCGTAAACACCGTCATCGTATACACCGCTGTCGACGTCTGACACGATTTCACCAGCTCGCAAACTGATTACTCGTTTGCGCATGGCGTTGACGATTGGTTGGTCGTGAGTCGAAATCAAAACGGTTGTTCCGCGCTGGCTAATTCGTTCCAGCAATTGCACAATTTCTAAAGACGTTGCTGGATCGAGGTTTCCAGTCGGTTCGTCTGCTAGAAGAACGGGTGGTCCGTTCACGATCGCTCTGGCGATGCCGACACGCTGCTGCTCTCCGCCGGAGAGTTCATCAGGATAGGCGTCACCTTTGTGATCCAAATTTACTACGCAGAGGGCGCTGTTAACGCGCTTCGCGACCTGCGCTTCGTCCAAGCCGAGGGCGCGCAAAATGTAAGCGACGTTATCGAAAACTGTTTGTCTTGGAAGCAGTCGGTAATCCTGAAAGATGATGCCCAATCTGCGACGCAACAGTGGCACTTGCCCCTTTTGAATCTTCGTCAGATTGACGCCACCAATCAGTACGCTGCCTCTGGTCGGTGCCTCTTCTCTGTAGAGAAGGCGCATCAACGTAGATTTGCCCGCACCTGATGGTCCAACAAGAAAAGCGAATTCGCCCAATGCAATGTGCAAATTTATGTTGGTTAGAGCCGGTCTACCAGCATAGTCTTTGCAAACATTTTGTAATCGAATCACTACAGTTACCTTCCAAAACCGCCTCAGGTCGGCGATCGCAATCTGTTAAAACGCCCGAAACTCGGGTCGAGGCAATCCTAACATAGTAGTCAGCAGGAAACCTTGAAAGCTTCCAACCTTGCATTTAGTTAAATGTCGCGGCGATGCGACAACTCGGCGAAATAGCAGTCAGAGCAGACCGATTCAGCCCCATGAAGCAGTTGGGTTGGTTGTTCACATTTGGGACATTGAGGAAATCCCTGTTTGCGCCGCCACTGCCTTAGCTTCAATTCTTGTTCGAACATAGCGAAGATTCGGTGATTCATGTCAACGTCTTTGCTTCTGCCTATCTTCGCTTCTTTTTCCGGCTCTGGAGACGTGCTCGGCATCTTGATGCACATGCTCTCGCCGTCGAATAGCTTCAAATTTTTTAAAACGTTCGGGTCATTTGCATTCGCATTAGGCAAGCTTGCTTTCAAGGCGGCCAGCTCTTCAAGATCAGCTTCGGACAGAGTTAGTTCAGCCAATTCGGCTGGAGACGGCTCGAGTCGCGTTGGTTGTTTGTGCTTCTCGAATCTGTCGCCGTCGGAAACGGGCGGAGTGCCACCGTGGAAATGCTTCAAATCAAAGCGCACACCGTTTACTTTCAGACCCATGCTCTGCGCGGCAAAGCGCATTTTCTTGATGATTTCCGGTTTGAGCAAACTCAATTCTTGCGCGACCGAAGCATCTCTCGTCGCGATCACTAGATTGCCTTCGAAGTCGATGAATAGCGGTCGTGAGCGAGACGCGAATGTATCTCCGATCATCATTGGCCATAAGCTGAGCAGAGCATGCTCTTTCAGTCGCCGATCCAACCCCATGCTCGAAACCAGCTTGCCGAGCACGTTATCGATGGAATCGAGAGCGCGTTTGCCTCGCTTGAGTCTCGTTGTGGCACCGCGAACGAGGTCGAGTTCCTTCGCGAAATCTTCTTTAAAACCCTCAGCTTTGCCGTGATTCGCCGTGTTTCCTTGACCGCTGGCTGAGTTGCCTCGCCCGCCAAGTGTTTCTTTAGCTTTGTGAAGATCGTCGTTATTCATACACGCAAACTAAACGGGATTGGCTCTGTGCCTTAAACTTATCAGCTTCAGCGCCTGGATGAGCGAGAGAATTTCCTCATTTTGCGGGAGTCGTGCGTTATAATCAGCTCGCTTAGCCGCTCTTCAGCGCGGCGACAAACCCATGAGGACATTTTTGTGCCAGCCGCAGAGGTTATTGAGGAACTCCGCAAGCGCTTCAAACCGGAGAACGCTCGCAATCTATCCGCTACATATCTGATCACTGTCAGAGGGCAAGGTGGCGGCTCTTGGCTCACGAAAATTTCGGACGGCTCGCTAGAAATGACACAGCAGTCCCCCGACGCTCCTCCTAACGCTGATTGTTTGATATCGGTAGATGCAGACGACCTCGAGCAAATCATCGAAGGACGCTTGTCTGCAATGACTGCAGCTCTATCGGGCGTACTTTCAATCGAAGGCGAACTCGGTCTGGCAATGCAACTCGTGCCAATTTTCTTCGAAGGCCAGGCTCCTTTCATTTAGCACGTACCGATATCGGTACATAACTCAGCGAAAAATGCGGTTCGGGCGCAGATCCTGACCTGCGCCGTTCCCACGTACCGATATCGGTACATGACTCAGCCAAAAATGCGGTTCGGGCGCAGATCCTGACCTGCGCCGTTTCCGCGTACCGATATCGGTACATGATTCAGCCAAAATACGCGGTTTGGGCGCAAACCCAGACCTGTGCAGTTTCCGCGTACCGATATCGGTACATGACTCAGCCAAATTACGCGGTTTGGGCGCAAACCCTGACCTGTGCCGTTTCTACCTACCGATATCGGTACGTGACTCAGCCCAAACACGCGGTTTGGGCGTAAACGCTGACCTGCGCCTATTCCACGTACCGATATCGGTTTGCCCTATGCTGGTGTATCGTCGTCGTCGCCGCCAACATGGCGGTTGCGGCGCAAGAATGCGTATGGGTCGGGCATTGCATTCTTCATTCGGCTCTTCTCCTCGGCTTCCAGGTACTTGGTCTTGTTGCTGCGGATGGTTTCGATTGCTTTGAAGAAATAGCTGAGGATATCGTCTGATTCGATCTTTTTGGACCTGTCATAGGCGTACAGTATCTTTGCGTCCTCGACCAATCGCCGCAAATCTGCACCGGTCAAGCCTTCTGTTTGCGATGCAACTTGCTTGACGTCCACGTCCCGCAGGGGCGACGGCAGCTTGTTGAGATGGTCAGAGAGAATATCTTTACGCGCCGATTCGTCAGGCAGAGTCGTTTCAAGCCAGAGCTCGATACGTCCAGATCGGATTAACGCAGGTGGAATGCTGCTTACATCCATCGTCGTCATCATGATGCAGACGCGTTTGTTGCTCTCACTTTCCAGACCATCCAGCGCTGTTAACAGATATCGGTAGAGACCGAAGTCATCTTTGTTTTCAAAAATGACGTCGCTGTCATCGATGAAGATGATCGATGGAGCGTTGCTTTTGGCCGCTTCAAAGACACGTCTGACGCGGTCGTAGAAATCCGAACTTCCCGAAATGAACGTCCCGTCGATCAGAAAGAACTTACTCTTCAATCTGTGAGCAAGCGCTCTTCCGACTGTTGTTTTGCCGGTTCCGGGCGGACCTGCTAGAAGTACGCCGCGTTTGGGTTGGATGTCGAATTCGTCAGCGATGTCGTCTCGTTCTAGTGGCACCACGATATTGGCTTCCAGACTCTCGATCAAGGCATCAAGTCCACGCAGTGATTTTAGATCGACTGCCTCGACTTCTTCGAGATCCACATTGCTAGCCATTTTTCGCTTGCGCAGATACTCGATGAACTTCTCTGTGTCCACTACCCCCGCATCGTGTAGCCATAGGCATGCGCTTCTCAACTGGTGTGCGTGGAGCTTTGGTGCGAAGCGGAAGACCTTTTTGAAATCGAGTTCGCTCGCTTTGTCGTGAAGATATGCTCGGCAAATGAATTCGTAATCAGCCGTTTCGAATTTCTGTAACCCGGCGTAGTAGCAGCTTTTGCTGATTATTTGAGAGGCGCTACCTTGATTCCCGAAGACAAGTTTTTTGTCCTGGTGCCTATTTAGGTACTCGACTACATTCGTCAGAATTGCTTCTGCATACTTCGCTCTGGGATACGCATCGCCAAATCCACAGCCGCAGATGACGCTGTAAATTAAATCGAGGTCGTCCATGATGACCAGGTCGTTACGCTGAAACGATCTCAAAACGACTTGTTCAAGCGCTTCTTCCATTTTGAATGGGTCAAGATTGCGCAACTCTTCGATGTAATCGCGCATTCTCAACATCTCACCGCCTTCCTGGCGATGAAGCTCGTGCAATATCGTGGTGCGTCCCATTCCAGGCGCAGACCAGACAACAAACAGGTTTCCGATGGGCCAGGCTTCCATTAGGTGATTGAATGCTTCCTGCTGCGATGGTGACAAAACTTTTGTCGCAGTCGGGAGCACGGTCAAATTAGGCATAACACAGCCTCCTTTGGCTCTGTCAGCGTTTTGAATGCTGCTCGGCTCGGTCTCTTATTTCCTTCAAGAGTAGTTGTTCCCTTGAGAAGCAGAAAACAGCCGTCTTTTAGTGGAAGTTAATCAGAGCGAAGCTGCTTCGCCTGATAGAAAGCATCGCGAAAAACTTGCACCGGCACCGTTGCCGTTGTCCAGAATTCAAATGCATTGTGTGCCTGTCGAATCAGCATCTCTGCGCCATCTGCTGCACGTAAACCGAACTCTGACGCTTTGTCAACGAGCGGGGTTGGCTGATCCGTTTTCGAGTAGACCATATCCATAAGCAAAGCATGATCGCTCAGTGACTCGAACCATGCATCGATCCAATCCGGCAGTGGCATTGCATTCTGGCCGATGGGCGAGCTGTTTACTATGACGCTGATTTGTTCGTTGGGCAAACTCTGCCATGAGTCAGTGGTCAAAAATTCCGTCGTCATCGGAATTACGTGCCGCAATCCGCCTGCTAGCGCTTCGGCTCTGGCTGCGTCTCTCGAAAAGATTGCAATCTGCGGAAAACCTAAATTGGCCATGGCCAAAATAGCTGCCTTGGATGCTCCACCTGTTCCAACAACACAACCAATCATTTTTGTATGCTCGGCTGTAATCAGCTCATCGAGCGCTTCTTGAAAGCCACCGATGTCTGTGTTGTGCGCAAGCAACGATCCATCCTGATGAACCCTCACCGTATTTGATGCCTGTGCGGCGAGGGATTCATTCGTATGTCCGCTGGCCATGCGATAGATAGCGTCTTTGTGCGGAATGGTGACATTGAATCCCGTATATCCATCTGCCACCATTTTCGCTATGTCTCGTTCGAGATTTTCTGGCGCAATGTCGATCAGATCATACGAACCCGCTAACCCACTGTGTTTCAGCGCGGCATTATGCATTGGTGGCGACATCGAATGCGAGACGGGATGTCCGATTAGCGCCAGTCGGTAAAGTGGCGAATCTTGCTGCATGAACTATCCTCGGATATACGAATGGATCCGATCGGTAATTTAAAAGAGAGCTAGTAGCTGCTGGCCTGAATCGTCGCTACGCGCATGCGCTTAATTCCAGCTTCTGCGGCAGCTTGCATGACGGCAACGACTTCTTTCTCTTTTGAGTCACCATCAGCATTGACAGTACAAGGCACTTCTTTGTTGCCCAGTTTTACGACCAGCTCTTTGATCTTTTGCGAGATGACGGAAGGCTCCTGACTGTTGACGAAGTTTCCGTTGATCGCAATTTGACCTTGCTTGTCGATGTCTATAAAAATTCCTTTACTCTCATCAACTTTCTTAGCATTCTTCGTTTCGGGCGGCTTGATCTTCAAATCTGATTTGTCGATCAAAGGGGCGATCAAGATCATGATAACGAGCAAAACCAGGAACACGTCGGTAAGCGGCGTGACGTTGATCTCGGTGAAAATTTCACCGGAGGAATTACCCATTGACATAGCTGATCACCCTCCTCGCTGAGCGACTTTGATTTAGTGCGAGTGCTCAGGACCGGTGAAGCTAAGGAAAAGAAGCTTGAGGAGCAAGAAGTCGTCGTTGAAGCCCTTAACCGTGTTGGTGTACATGTTGTTGAAGATAACAGCGAGAATCGAAACGATCAGACCATATCCTGTCGCAATCAGAGCTTTCGCAACCCCAGTTACTACGACCGGGGTGCCACCACCGGCGACGCCTAATTGGTCCAGTGTGAAAATAACCCCAACCACCGTTCCGAACAGTCCGATGAAGGGACAGGTCGCGCCGATCGTTCCAAGGATTACTAAGTGTCTTTCAAGCTTTCTTGTCACAAGACCGACGGTGATGTCGAATGCTTTCGAGAAGTCTTCTTTCTGTTCCGCCATCAAACGCACGCCTTCTTCGGCGACTTCACCGACAACACCACCGAGGCGGCTGCATGTCTGCTGCGCTTTTTGCAAATTCTGACTTTCCAACTCACGCTGCAACTGGTGAATGAATCCGGTAACGTCGCGACGATTCTTCTGGTAGTAAAGATATCGCTCGATCATCACCGCGGCAGTAGCAACTGAGCACAGAGTAATTGGAATGGAAGCGAACCAGTCAGTCATCATGAACTGGATAAAGTACGTGAAAAATTTGCTTTCCATTTTTTCTCCTGAGAGCTGCGAACGAGATGAGTTTATCAGAACGAACGGAATGTGCCGTGTCCGCCGCCGCTGAATACGTTGTAATCAAACGTGAATTGGATATCTACGTCATCACTTGCACCAGCCGGAAGTGGTCTGAATGGTGCGGCGTTTTCAACAGCTTTAAGTGCGGCCTGGTCGGCGACAGCGACACCAGAGGAGTGGTCCAGTCTAAGGTTTGAGAGCTCGCCGCCTCTGTGCACTTTGAAAATTACAACTACGCGTTTTGATTCGTTACCTTTCGGTGGGAACCATGCGCGTTTGATTCTTCTTTGCAGGTCAGCCATGTATGGACCGAAGTCAACGTCGGCTTGTGCTGCAACTGATGGTCTGCCTTTTTCGTTGTTGTTGGCATCAGGATTTCCCTTGACACCTTCACCACCACCGCCACCTGCGGCAGCTCGTGGAACGTTCGGAGCAGCAGCCAATGTCGGTCCACCACCGCCACCACCTGCACTGCCACCGCTTCTGCCGACACGGCTAGGAGCTGGAGCTGCAGTCGGTCCGGAACCGCCACCACGAGTAGGGGCACCACCACCTGCGATCGGTGTAGGAGCGCCCGAACCACCGGCTGCCGGTCCACCGCCAACAGCCATAGGAGCTGGTGCTGGAGCGGATGTTGAACCGTGTCCAGGACCGGCACCAATTCTTGGTGTTGGAGAAAGTGATGGTCCGCCGCCATGTGTCATCGCCAGAGGCGATGGAGCTGGTGATGGGGATGGAGATGGTGCTGCTGACGGATGCGCAAATGGCGTCGGGGTCGGCATAGCCATCGGTTTAGGAGTAGGACTTGGAGTTGGAGTCGGCGAAGGCGACGGGCTTGGATGCGGCGTCGGAGCCGGGCTCGGATGCGGTGAAGGACTTGGAGAAGGATGCGGAGCCGGCGTAGGCGACGGATGTGGCGCCGGTGTCGGCGAAGGATGCGGAGCCGGTGTAGGAGTCGGCGCAGGAGTTGGTTTCGCTTGCGGTTGAGTCTTTGCCGGAGCCGGTTTGGCTGCCGGAGCCGCTTTGCTTGGCGCTTTCGGCGCCGGTGACGGAGCCGTTACAGGTTTCGTCGCGTCGTGTTTGCCCGCGTTTTCAGAGTTTTTCTGCGCGTGCCTGTGAGATTGAACTTTGTGTTTGACTTCAGGTTGATTCTGAATGAATTCGATGTCTGTGATCTGTTGCTTCGGCGGCGGTGGCACTAAGAAGAAGAACGCCAGCATGAAGAAACAGAACATGAACGAGACATGCAAGAGATAGCTTCCGCTCGTCGCTTCAGACATCGCCATGACGTACTCAGGGTAGATGCGACGACGTTTGATCAGTGCTGCCTGGTCGTAAGCATCACGCACCGCGTAAGCGACAAATGAAAGGAATAGTCCGAGAACAACCAACGACGCCGGACTTCCCATGTGAACTTGAGCAATCGAACCGACTAGCTCTCGGTTAGGCTTCATGTGGTTAGCCAGTCCGAAGTCGACCATGCTGCGCAGAATCGAGTCGTTGAACAGCAGCCCGATGAAGACGATGAAATTGATTACCGCAACGCTCAGGAAGAGCATGCCCTTGCGGGATTCACCGTTATAAAACTGCCCGACCCCTGGAATGATCGACAGCATCGCTGCCATATTCGGGTCTTTTGACGTTTGCTGAAAACCTGATGTAGTCATTCTGAGATGATTTCTCGCTGTTGTGATTCACGGAATACAAAGGCCAACGCCGCATTGCAGGGTGCGTGTCTGTTTAACTCTTTGCCCAAACTAACCAAATTGGCTTCTCAGCTCGGTTCTAGTAAATCCAACGGCGAAAGTGAGAGTAGCTCTTGATTTCGCGCCTTAACAACCGGTTAAGTATAGCATAAGTGGATTCTCTAGCTCCGTCAGTTACTGACTAGCTGATGGTTTTGCTCAGGCTCGCTCAGGACAAAATCCTGGCGTTTCGGCAGGAGGTTCACTTATCCGGTACGTCTGTGCAGCAGGCTGCCCGACTTAAAACTTTTGCGTACAAAAGTGGATGTTGAACCAAAGGTTACCCAGGTTCAATGTACCGCTTTTGCTAGAACGGCGCTTCAGGGTTTTTCCTGATCATGCCGGAAATAGCCAAAACAATGTAGCGCAGCCCGGTGAGGCTACATATCAGATCGGTCGGCCGGCAAATTGCCGAACGTTTACATCATTGGCATGCGCAGAGCTTCAGCCAGCTCGATCTTCAGTTCGTCGCCAGGACGTACGTCGACTTTTTTACCTTTCTTTGCGCAAAGAATAGCAACACCTACAGCGAGACCGATACCGGTTCCCAATGCCATCGCAGCGCCTTTAGACATACCGCTGTTAGACGTTGTGCTGCTTGATGACGATGTAGTTGTATTGCTGTTGGATTTACCGGCTACCAAACCGATCAATGCACCTACAACGAGAGGAGCAGCTACGGTTCCTGAGTCGATTGCGTAATCTTTCAATCCGCGTTTAGCGTGAACGACACCACGGTGTGCCACCAGATTTGCTACCAGAGGAATAGAGCGGTTGTCTGGAGTGGTGACGGTGTCGAATTTGAGTGCCACCGAACCGCCGCGCTCGAAGTGCTTCGGAGCGTTGAGTTGCGCGATTCTTCCTTTAATTACTGAACCGGCAGGAACGACAATCGTTCCATCGATGGTCAAATCTTCTGATGTTCTGGCGGAGAATTCGTCGCCTTCCTGACTGGTGTCGCTATCGACAGCAGTATCCATAATGATTGGAATGTGAGTTCTGGCTGGAACTTCGCGAACGTAACCTTGCAAGACTTTTTCGTCTTTCCCACCAGCGCTGGCTGTGGTCTCTGATTTGCTGTCACCAGAGGCGGTGTCAGTAGTAGTCGTCGTTGAGGCGGTTGATTCAGCAGGAGTTGCCGCAGTATCTGCCGCGGTCGCAGGAGCTGCAGCTGGTGCAGTTTCGGTATCGGCAGTGGTGCTTGTGGCTGGAGCTGTTGCCGATGGTGTCGACATCGCCGGCTCTTCTTTTGAAAGTTCAGGTTTGGATTCCGTTACAGTCGGTGCAGTCTCTGTCGGAGTCGGAGCAGTGTCTGCGGTTGCTGATTCTGGAGCAGCCAGTGGCTTGTCCGTTGCGGTCACAGCGGAGGCTGGAGCCTCGTCGGTCGATGCCGCAGGTGACGAACCGCCATCTGGACTGTAGATCTTGAAATTGAGCTGGGAATCACCTGCAAATGCAATCGGCACGGAGCCAACTGACAGGAGGACGCTCAGCGCGATAGGAAGAAATCCACGGGTCATTTATTATCTCCAGTTCATCGACGAAACGGCGGTCTTTGGGCTAAAGCTTACTTATCCTAGATAGTCTGTGCAGCGCGCTGCCCGACTTATGCGACACTTTTGGGAGGTCAAGCGGTTTAAGTGCCGCCAGCATAGCACGGCAGGCAGCTCATTCAAGTTAGCGGATTTTGAGAAATCAATAGGACGAAGTGGTTTGTCTGACATTTGATTGTTCTATTGCATTAAACTAGTAGAAGTTTTTCGTCGCAATCTGTCTCGTAGTTGTGTAGTGTAGTGGCAAGGGCGAACCTTAGATGCTTTTGGAGTAGAAGTTTGGAGAGATGTCACAGTGATTGAATGTCCCATTTGCCACGTCATGAACGAAGATCAGGCGCATTTTTGTTCGGAATGCGGGCAACGGTTTGGACCTGCAGCTTCGCAACCATCTTTCCAACAGAGTGGACCGAGCGCGTCCGAGCCGGTTTTTCCAAGTTTTCCTCCGACTGATCCAAATCAGCAACAAAACTTCCAACAACCACAAGCGGTTCAGGAGTATCAGCAAAATTCGTTTAACGCACCGCAAAATCAGGGATTTGGAAATCCAAACAATCCACCAGGATTCGGTGCTCCCCAACAGCAAGGTTTTGGCGGTCAGCCACAAGGTAACTACAATCCTTCATTTGGTGGAAGTCCAAGCCCTGCGGATCTGCTGAACAACCCGATGGGATCGGCTTCGGTTCACCAAAAGCCCTCTGCTCCAACTGCTACAGAAACGCATCAAGATCCACCTTCATTTAATGCGGTCCAACCTGCAGTTTCTGAATCAATCGCTGAAAATCACGCTAGCGATAAGAACCCCAACGCATTACCACCTCGGCCGAAACTGCACTCGCCACTTTTTGATGGACCTGACGAGCCTGCACATGGTCACTCATCCCCAAAATCGGCTTTTGGCGGCGGAAAGCCAAAAGGATTGCGTTCACCGATGCTCGGTGAAGATGATAGTGAAGCTGAGCCACCTAAGCCTCGTGGCGGTGGACTCCGCTCTCCGCTTTTGCGTGGAGAAGACGATCCTGACCATCCGCAACGAGGCAGGGGAAGCCAGCGTTCGTCGCTTTTAGGCGGCGGAAACAACAGCGATGAAGATCACTCGTCACCAGGTAAACCGGCAAAGGGTGGCGGATTACGCTCACCGTTACTGGGTGCCTCCGAAGACGATTTCGTTCCGCAACCAAAGGCACCAAAGGTACCCAAAGGCTTGCCACAACAGAAGAACAGCAGCGCGCATCTGCGGTCACCGCTTCTTGGTGCTTCTGATGATTTCGAAGGCGAAGACGATATGGATCTGCCAGTCGCTCCCGGCAAGAGTGCTTTCCCTCATGTGAAAAGACCTGCTGCCAGAGCTGATCACGATGCGGACACACTCGATCAATCTTCGTCTGGCAAGATGCCTTCCAAGAAATTCCGCTCACCGCTTTTAGGTGACAGCAGTGACGATGAACCGGCGCATGCTGGCGGCAGACCAATGGGCGGCGGTCGACCCAAGCTGCATTCACCAATAATGGATGGTCCCGGTTCACAAAACTATGAATCGGAATACGACGAACCTTATTATGAGGAAATCGACGACCCAAATGCTTTACGTTCACCTTTGCTAGCCGCACGCTCGCATCATGTCGAGCCAGCCGCACCAAAACCCAAAGCTCCTGAAGCTAAGGCACCATCGGCGCAACCACAAGCAAAATTTCCGTCCACAAATTCTTTCGCTGAACCTTCATCAGGCGCTCAGCAGGCTGAATTCCGCGACAGAGGATTTCCTGAATCACAACCTCAAAGTGATATGTGGAGAGATCGTGGATTTTCTGAAAGTCCAAATGTGCAGGAACCAGCTCCACAACCTCGTTCTTCCATTCGCCCGGGTCCAGTACCAGTTGCTCCATCGTCACCACCTGAGGTGGCACCTTCTATAAAAGAAAGTTCACATTCGAGCCTGCCGCGACGGTCGTCAAGATCGGGCTTGTTAGGCGCCGGCAGTGATGATTTCGATGAACAGCCGATAAATAATTTTCGCGCTGCTCCGCCCGCTCCACCCAAACCTGCGATGATTTTAATCGTCCCGTGTTTTATGGCTGTTGCTGCGAAGCTTTGGTACATGGCACTTATGGGCGCTGCCCTGATGTCGAGTCCGCCATTTCTCGCTGACCAATTGATGCAACTCGTTGTGATTATTGCGTTAATTATCTTTGGAATGGGTGCCGGGAAGAAGTAGCGCTTGGCATCGCTACAGCCCTACTCTAACAGCCATACAAGTGGTCTTTACGAGCCTTTTACATTGGCAAATGGTAACTTTCAAAGAGGTAGCCGCGTGCTATAGTTGGCTCGGCTAATGTGGCAACAATTATCTCTTCGAAAGGTTTAGTCGCTGATGTATATGTCTACGAAATCCAAAGAACCTATGAATAAAAAGGTAGCGCTTGTAGCGCTTGGATTATCGCTGATCGGTAATATAACGATGAGCCCTTCGTTCGCTGTTAGTTTGTCGTCTTCAAAGAAACAAACTTCCCTGCAGTATGAAGTCTATTCAAAAATGACTACAGGAGCTGGTCCTTCGACCAACGACCTGCAGAAACAAGATGCGCAGATGGATACTTCTGCAACAGCATCTGCTGATTCAACAGCGCCTATAGAAGATCCAGCGACAGCACCAGTTGCTGCTAACAAGAAAGCAGATCTCAGCCCAATCACTTTGGATGAAGGTGAAAAGAGTGCTGACCTGGGACCCTCAGAAGAAGGCGTCTTGAAGGCAACTGTTAAACGCAGTCAGACAGCTTTGAGCGGACCGATCGAACAGACCGAGCAGTACATGAAGCCGAAGAGCATCAAGGCTGAAAAAGCTTTGAGCAAAGACGCCAAAGATATGAAGGCAGTTGCGAAACAAATCGGACCGCTTGCCTTGCAACCGACTGAAGAAGAAGAGAAAAATCTGAGCGATACCAAGTTCAATACCGAAAAGATTGAATTGGCAGATCTCTGGGATTCAACTCTTGGACGTTCGCAAGATATTCAGTTCGTCATGAACAAATTGATGCCGAGCAACAAAACTGGCAAAACCAGTGGCATCATGTTGAAAGCACTCAGCACAGCCGTTTTCGGTGGCATGTCAGCGATGACTATGATGGCGCCAAATTACGGTGGACAGATGGCGATCAGCTCCGGTGCGAGCTTGATTGCTCAATCGCTCAACGGTATGCAAGGTGCAAACGAAAAACGAGCGAAGCTCAGCGAAACCGAATCCATCATGCTTTACACAATTGTCCGCAATACAGCCGAGAAGTTGGTCGATAATTTCCGAAATTACAAGCTGGAATTGGGTCATTTGGAAGGCACCAACGAAGACCTGACCAAGTTGCAAGACATGATCAAGGACATTCGCGGCACCCAGTCTCCTGCCGATCAAATCAAAACGCAACGAGAGTTGATGGAGCAACAACGTTCTATCGAAAAACAAACTGCTATTGTTAGCCGTTACCGTCAAGCTCTTGTCGATATCGCAGGTACAGATGCTGTAGCTAAGCTGGATAAGCAACTCGAAGCCGACAAAATCAAAATCGCAGAATCTGGCGTGATCGTGAATCAACCTGCTGCAGAAGGTGATGCTGCTCAACAAGCGGCTGGGTCGGGCACTGTACCTAACTAAGAACCAATAATCAAAAATGTCCAAAGGCAATAATCAACGCTGGTTCGTCTGGCTGGTTCTTGCCTTTTGCATTATTGCTGTTCCGGTTGGATTGCTCAGCACTCAAATCGCAAAGCATCTGGACAAGGGCGGCGGCGATGACAGCATCATGACGCGCTTCACGGATCATATTCAGGTCATTCGCTTGACTGGAATGATTCAAGACAAGGAAGACAAATCGTTTTTCTTTTCGTCTGATGACTCGACGTCGACTGTGATGAAGTCTTTGCGAAAAGCGCTCAAGAACGAGCATGTGAAGGCAATTTTGCTGCGCATCAATTCACCTGGTGGAACCGTTTCTGCGTCGCAGGAAGTGACTAATCTCGTCAAGTCATTCCGTAAGACAGATCGTCCTGTTGTGGTCTCTATGGGCGATACAGCAGCCTCTGGTGGCTATTACATTGCCTCTGCGGGTGACAAAATCATCGCCGAACCTGGCACTCTCACAGGTTCGATTGGCGTGATTATGCATCTTATGAATTACAAAGGTCTGGGTGACAAAATCGGAGTGCAAAACGATGTCGTCAAATCCGGTCAATTCAAAGATATCGGTACATCGGCACGTCCTCCAACACCAGAAGAGCGCGCTATTTTGCAAGCGCTGATCATGGACTCGTACGATCAATTCGTCACGGCGGTCGCTGACGGTCGCAAAATGCAAATTGCTGAAGTGAAGCGCATCGGTGACGGTCGTGTGTACTCCGGCCGGCAAGCATTGAAATTGCATCTCGTCGACGAATTAGGTGGCTATGACGACGCCCTCGTTTCGCTGCAAAAGATGTGCAAGGACAAATATCACCTGGCTGATGATCTTCCAGTTGATGACAAATCTTCAGATGGATTTCTTGGTTCTCTTATGGAATCAAGCACTGCTATTCCCAAGCTTAAAGCGCCAGCACAAGCGGGTTTGCTTGGTGAGTTACTGCCTGAATCGATGAGCGCGAAGTTTATCAACATGCCTTTATGGATGATGCAATAAATAGATGACCGAATCAGAAGCTGTCATCGACCAATCGTCTCCGTTGCTGGAAATTAGCAGTTGGACCGATGTTTTCTATGGTTTGATGGTCGCTCCAATTCGCACGATTGAATTTTTGACGCACGACGAAGCGTTCGCCGAGAAGACATCAACGGTTGTAGGCGCATCTCTCATTGTTCTTCTATCAAATGGAATTAGTGGCATCGTCGATGCCGGAGCCGAGGGCAATAAACCAACTCTCCCAATCTTCATCGGCATTGAATTTCAAGCCATCGTGATGTGGTTGGCGCTCGCTGCCATCTTGCACATCGTTTGTGGTTGGGTTGCAAAACGCGAGGTGGACTTCAAAGTCTCGTTGGTCAGTGTGGGCTGGGCTTTTATGCCGCTTGTATTTGCTGGACCCATGAGTTGTTTCAGCTCTCTCGGTTTGATTTACAACTTGCTCTCGAGCATTCCTGTGCTCTGCATGTGCGCCTTGCAGTGGCTTGTATTCTCTCATTCACTCTCCATCGGTCCCGTGCGAACATTTGCGCTGCTCGTTCTTGCTCCGCCTGTTTTTATCGTCACGTATCTGTTCTGGTTGGCGGTGGGATTCTTAGCTGTCGCTCGCGTTTTTTTCGAGTAGCTTGGTGTGACCTTTTGAGCAAGCCTGTAGTCATCGCCATTGTCGGTCCGACGTGTTCCGGCAAAACTGCACTGAGCATCAAGGTTGCACAGCAACTCGCGGGAGAAATAATTGCCTGCGATTCGCGCACGATTTACAGACATATGGATGTGGGTACCGCTAAACCATCTATTGAAGAGCGTTCCGGCGTTCCACACTATATGTTCGATGTTATCGATCCAGATCAATCCTATACGGTCGCTGACTATAAAGAGCAAGCGACCGAGGTCATGAACGGAATTTTTGCTCGCGGTCTAACACCTGTAGTGTGCGGTGGCACGGGCTTTTACGCGCGGGCATTGTTAGAGGGACTTTCAATTCCAGAGGTGCCTCCTCAAGAAGAGATGCGCAAAGAATTGAGAGAGCTAGCCGACCGGTCAGGTAACGAGGTTCTATTTCAGAAGCTCCAAGAGCTTGACCCTGTAACGGCTACAAGGCTCAATCCAAACGATGTATTTCGCGTTATTCGAGCAATTGAGGTATCAAGATTTTGTCAAAAACCATTTTCTCAAGTCGTAAGTAGAGTTGACCTTCCTTTTAAAGTGATTTGGATTGGACTACGTCCAAGTCAGCGTGATGTGCTGCGAACCCTTATTGCTAAACGGTTTGAAGCGATGATGGAGTTAGGACTTATAGATGAAGTGAAAATGTTGCTGCAGAAATTTGGCAAATGCAGAACATTGTTGAACACGGTCAACTACTCCGAATTTATTCCATACATAGATGGGAAAATTGACTTGCAGCAAGCGATTGACGAAGCGGTCACTCACAATAATCAACTTGCGCGACGTCAAATTATTTGGTTCAAAACGAATAAAGAAATAAATTGGTTTGATTTTGATCTTTTTTATGGTGATCAGCTTTCTCAATCGGTGTTGCAAACGATTTCTCGAAACACTTAATCTGTCTGTGTTTCCGGCTTCGCCTATTGCGAATAGATTTGACTAATTGAGAATGACGGAACAAAAAATGTTGTTTGCGCTACTAAATTGTGTATGCAATTCATACGCTTGTGATGCGGTTTTCGATTGCACCTCTTTACGAGAAAAAATTTGGAGCTATACTACTCGTATAGGTTTGCAATGACATCCCCGACGTGATCAATGATTCTCAGTTCGCCTGTTCAACGCATTCGACAACGCAAACCGTTTTGTTGAATTGTCACTTCAAAAACAGAGACCGAATAAAAAAGTAGAGTGTCGAGGGTTGATGAAACAGTTTAGTGAATACGAAGTGCACGAAGTGGCCTTGCCTTGGAGCGATGGCACACTCTCCGCGAAGCTATGGATTGTTGGTGAAAAAGCTGTCGTAGGTGTTCCGGAGATCGGATTGCACTGTTACGGTAAATCGCAGACTGAGGCTGTGTTCAGGCTTTTCACGTCGTTGCTGAAATACTACCGTCAGCTTAAAGCATACAAAGATCGATTGCCCGAACGCGGACTCGCTCATCTGGAATTATTGAGCGGCTGGGTGCAGTCCATCGAGGACCGCATGAAAGCTCCGAAGCTTGAGCACAACGTGGTTTCAATGGGACGTCGCCGCGGTTGATTTGCCCGCGAAGCTAATAGTACCCGTGAACTAGACTGCCAGTTCCGAACCCAGATCCGAAAGTTATTTAGTCGAAGTAGGGTTGAGTAGTTGCGGCTCCAGATTTTGCGCGCTTGTCGCGTTCTGCGCGAGCAACCATAATCAGTTCCGTTTTCAATTGATGTAGCGACAGTTCCAGACCGACTGGATACTGGTGCGGATTCAGCAAGCGCTTGATGCCGGGATGCAACATTTTGAGCTCTGACTTGGAGTATTCGCGAATCTGCTCTGCACTCGGACTTTCGTAAACCAATTTCCCTTTCCGAAAAATCGGCTTCAGCAGATCGACGTAGGAAGAATTCTGTGGAATCACTTTGCGCCGAGTGAAATCGATCGGATCGACGATGACAGATGACTCAGGGGCGCTTCCTGCCTCGTCGAAGATCATGTCTCCAATGAACAGTTTCCCATTGCGATCTTCGGTGTAGAAACGGCGCACTTGCTGGATGCCCGGATTCGAAATCTTCACTGCTTGCTCGGACAACTTCACTTTGTAGTGCCAGTCTTGCCCCGGTTTTCGCACAGCGGTCAATTTGTAGACTCCGCCAAGCGACGGTTGGTCGTAAGCGGTAACCAATTTCGTTCCAACAGCCCAGACGTCTACTTGTGCGCCCTGGTCGTTCAAACTCTGAATGATGTGTTCATCCAAATCATTCGAGGCAAATATTTTTGCGTCCGCAAATCCAGCCTCGTTCAACATCTTTCTGGCTTCGATGCTGAGGTAAGCGAAGTCACCAGAGTCTAACCTGATGCCCTGGAATTTGTATCCGTTCTCCTTCAGCCACTTTCCGGTCGTAATTGCGTTGGCTACACCGGCCAGTGAGTCGTATGTATCTACGAGGAAAACTGAATTGTTCGGCATTGCCTTTGCATAGGCTTGAAACGCTTCTAGTTCGTCGTCATACGACATGACCCAACTGTGGGCGTGAGTACCTTTGACTGGAATGTCGTAAAGCTTGCCCGCGAGTACATTTGAAGTGCCATCGCATCCGCCGATGTATGACGCCCAGGTGGCCGACACGCTTCCGTCAACGCCCTGGGCTCGTCTCAAACCGAATTCCAAAATTGCTTTGTCTCCGGCTGCCAATCTCAATCTTGCCGCTTTTGTAGCAATGAGAGTCTGAAAGTTGACTATGTTCAGAAGTGCAGATTCGAGAATCTGGCACGATACGATCGGTCCTTTGACCCGCACGATAGGCTCATGAGCGAAAACGACCGAACCTTCAGCTACAGCATCGATGTCACATTCGAATTTCAGTGCGAAGAGATACTCGAGAAATTCTTTGTCGAATAAATCCAGTCCATCATTGCCTTTGAGTGAGCCGAGATATTCGATGTCCTGTCTTGTGAACTTCGCGTTCTGAATGTATTCGATCAGGTGAGACAGTCCGCAGGCGATAGCGAAACCGCCTCGGAACGGGTTGCTCCTGAAGGAAAGATTGAAAACCGCCTCTTTGTCTGCCGTTCCAGTCTTCCAATAGCTGTATGCCATTGTCAGTTCGTAGAGGTCGGTCAGCAGACTCAGTGAGTCGCGATAAAGGTCGCTGGATGGCTGTTTCATGGGGTTTCCTCGGTGCGAGGAACAACTTTAGCACAGCTCATTTGCTTGAACTGATTTGAGAGTTTCTTTGCTTTAGCTTCGGTCACGATTGAATGCACCGAATATAGTGGCAAGCTCTTCTGCAATGAGCGGAAAAATTTTTCAGCGTGATTGAACTTTTTCGATTAGTTGTCCGTATTAGTAAGAGGAAAGTGTAAAGGTGCTCTTGTGCGCGTCAGATGTCGTCTCGCTATCGGGCTTGTATTCATGGTTCCCGTCATGTTCACTCTGCTACCGTGCTTCGCCGCCGGGATGGACGTCGTTTTGAAGGAGGAATCAGCCGAACAATCTTTGCAGCAGCCTATCCATGAATCGGTACTTGACCCAAATCTGCCGGTGAAATATTGGGGCAACTTGTTCTCGATGAAATTTCATCGACCATCTTGCCCATTTGCGAAGGCAATGAGTCCGCACAATGTCGTCTTTTTCAACTTTAGAAGACAGGCTATCGAGAGCGGACAGGTTCCGTGTCGCTACTGTCTTCCGCCGAACTGGACAACGGTGCGCGCTGAAATTCTCAATCCAGATGCACTAAAGTCTACAACTCACGGTTTCTAAGAGACTAAAGGATATGCCCCAAAACGATGAGTTGATACCAGAAAGACCCTCATTACAACAGGAGATTACAGTTAAAGACTAAATTGACGAAACAGGGTGTACCCAAGTGCTAGATAAGCCAGATCCTTGCTATTGTTGATTGAGTGACCGCTGCCGTTATACCCGGTGGTCGCTTCATCAAAGGTGGTATAACGACACGACGACCCAACAAGCACACCCTGAGCTAGTGAACCTATGAGTCTTGAATCAATTCAACAAAACTATTCGGATGCGACAGGCTTCGTAATCGACCGCACCGTCTCACCTCCAAAGATATTGGGGCAGGCATTCTTGGTCTCCAAGAGCAGAGCCGTCACATGTGCAAGCGCCGTCTTCAACTATGAAGCTGCGCCCTGGGCACTCGGTTTGAACTTCATCCACCCTGGTCTGACCGACAGCGTCAAATCGATAACGCTGCATCAAGACTTCGATAAAGTGGCAGCGCGTAAGTGGTATTTGGCACAATCCGGCAACCCCGGCGACCAGTTGGTTTTGCCAAATGACATGGCTTCCCTTTCACTCGATTTCAACTTGCCTGACCTGGCACCTGATAAAGTCGCAGAGTTGCAGCGCGCACTGGCGATTCCTTTTCAGAGTGAAGGGGTTGAACAATCCGGGGCGATTCAAGGAATTGATTTCCTCAGCATCCTGACCAACATTCTGCAGACCGGTAAAGAAGGTCTGGTGACGTTGCTTGATGCAAGAAACGTTCCGCTTTCACGAATTCAAATTGGTGGTGGCGCTATCCAAAAGTGCTACTTCAAAGGTTTGTTGGGTGAAGTTGCGTTCTTCGAATTGCTCTATAGAAAACCGGCACAAGGTTACTCCTTCCAAGCAGGTGTGCCTTTCAACTGGGGCAACGTTCGAGACATTACCGCACCCGCTAATGCTTTGATTGAAGAAGCGCAGCGTCGTGTCGGCGAGCTCTCATCGATGATCAATTATCTTGGTGGCAACGAAGCCCGCTACCAAAAGCGCACTGAGAAAATCGATCCAAGCGCGGTAAGCGAAAACATTCAGTGGTTGATCGAGCGTTTGTGGAACTCAATCGACGGATACCTGACACTCGATATGATGTCAGAGCGTGTCGGCGCTGACACTTACACAATCATGCAAGCAATGCGTGAGTTGGTTAACCGCGGTATGGTCTCGATGATCAATCGCTCGACACCATTTCACGGCAGCGGAGAAATCGGTGCTCCACTCGTTTCTCACACAGACTTCGAAGTTAACGCCTGGGACCCACTGCAAGCTTTTTATCTGGACCCGCTATCTGGCAAACCGACCTGGATGCAGGGCAATTTCTTTGGAGTAGCGAACGCACTGCAACCGAAGAACATGCTGCACACAATTGCAATGCCAAACGGTGTTCCAGGTGCATTGATCCTGAAAGACTACAAACTGATTGGCGTGCACAGCGGACCGCATACTCCAAAACCTGGCACACCACTGCCACCAGTCAAACTGCAGCAAATGATGTGGATGGGTGCTTTGCTCGAGATGAGTTCCAAGCGTCCGAAGATGGTTGAAGAAGGCGGAGCCGAGCAGCCATCAGCTATGTCTAGTTTGCGTGGCAAGATGGACATCGAGGCTGATGAGGCTGCAGTAGCGGCTGCAAAAGAAGCTGAGAAAGAAAAATTTGTTTGCCCGAATTGTTATTCGACAAACTCGAAAGTCGGACCATGCTTCAACTGCGGCACTGAAATCGTTCCACCAGAACCAGAAGTGGTGCCAGAAGGCGCCAAGAACAAAGCCGTTGCCGGTATCGCTAAGCTGCAAGAGAAGTACAAAGTCTCCAACGCTCAGTTGGCTCTAGTCGCTGCTGTTGTAATCGGATTTCCGTTAGTGGGAATGA
Organism: Drouetiella sp.; assembly: GCA_036702965.1. GTDB lineage: Bacteria > Cyanobacteriota > Vampirovibrionia > Obscuribacterales > Obscuribacteraceae > PALSA-1081. The sequence goes on along the minus strand of DATNPZ010000010.1, from coordinate 319,120 downwards.
CATTCTGCAGCGGAGGCGGAACGCCACCACCTACGGTTACAACGACTGATACTTCAAACACCACTCCGCACCATACATCGGATGCATCTATTGAAAATGCGACGAAGTATGCGGGATTCAAGGGTACAGCGATTCCAACTTACTGGTACGAAGATACTTCTGAGTTGACCAAACCTGCGAAATCGTTTGGATTGTATTCGGACCAGAACAACCAGAAAGTCATCTTCGTTATTATGGATGACGAAGCACCGGTGAAGAATCTGGAAAACTTCGTTGGACTGCCACCATACACGTCCGTTGAACGACAAGATGCGAAATTCGCCAAAGTCGATGAAAACTTCCAGCTCCTCGGTGATGGCAATTTGCACTGGTTCCTGGGCGAGTACAAAGATACTGAACTCGGCACCAAAATGCCGATTCTGACCGCTGCGTATCAGTCGCCAGAGAAGGGCAAATCGATTCTTGTTGTAGGACAGGCTTTGCACAAAGACAAGCCGTACGACTACAAGAGCACCCTCTGGTTGTGTGACCAGATGGCTTCAGATTTCACCGCGCACGGAAATCAATCGAGAGCCGAGCAGAAGAAGCTAATTGTTCCTGAGAAGAAGGGCGATGGTGGTGAAACTCAAGAAACACCTGAAGAAAAGCCAATCGCAACGGACAAAGAGATCGACGATTGGGTCGGCGGTTTGAGCGAAACTTTGGAATCCAAGCTCAAGACTCCAGACGATATTGCTGAACTTCTGCAGAAGAAGAAGCCACCAAAAATCAAAGCTGCACTCAGCGTGGTCCTCGGTGACGACGGCAACGTGAAGAAGCTTGAGATTACTGATCCTGGTGACTACGATTCAGCGACGAGTGCGTTGACCAAAGCGGTAAATGCAAGTGCACCATTCGAGAACATGCCGCATACAAAAGATAGCCAGCTTTCAATCATCGTGAAACTCGAGAACACCAAAGAAGGGCTGAAGATCAAGGTGGAGCGTCCATAAGCGCGTCATTCGCGAAATAATCCAGAAAGAAGGACACGCTCATGGGCGTGTCCTTTTTGCTCACCTGGTACAAGTGTCAGGATAATAACCACTGTGCAGGATAAGAACGACTGTGCAGGATAAGAACGACTGTGCAGGATAAGAACGACTGTGCAGGATAAGAACGACTGTGCAGGATAAGAACGATTGTGCAGGATAAGAACGACTGTGCAGGATAAGAATGATTGTGCAGGATAAGAGCAACTGTTCAGGACAAGAACGACTGTGCAGGATAAGAACGATTGTGCAGGATAAAAACCACTGTGCAGGATAATGAGCGACTGCAATTCTTAGCGCAAAAAAAAAGAGGACACGCTTATAAACGTGTCCTCTCAAAATGCTGATCCGATTTGTTGGAATTCGTATCTAGTAGTTCTGATTGTTAAAAGCGAAAGCAGACTGAAGCTTTTAGTGCTTCTTACCTTTGGCTTCTTTGCCTTTAGCTTCTTTCTTCACTTCTTTCTTTTCAGATTTTGGTGTTTTTTCACCGTCTAAACCGTATTCCTGGATTTTCTTCTTGATTTCTTCGTACTGGCTCTTAAAAGCGATTAAATCTGGACCTTTCGGGTCGACTTTTTCTTGCACTGTAATCAAGTCTTTGTAAACCAGAGCGGCCTTTCTGTATTCCTGCTGCTCTCTGTACATCTGGGCCAGATAGTTCAGAACGGTTACGCGACGTGGATCTTCCTGACCAAATTCTTTGGTGACCTTTTTGTCCGCATCTTGGAAATCCTTCTCAGCCGCAGCATAGTCGCCGGCTTTGATCTCAGCATTGCCACGGGTCACAAAGTCTGTCCACTTCTTAGGGTCCCCACCGCCGCCAAGGCTCATTTCCTGACATGCGCCAGCGCCGCAGAGAGTGAAACAGAGCGTTAGTAAGAGGAAAAATTGAGTATGCGACGTTTGAGGAGCGTTGTTTTTGCGCTGTTCTGTTGCCATGCTTTAACCCTGTGAATAGTTCATGCCGATTATATAGCCCAAAGCCCTCGTTGTGAGCGTTGGAGAGCAAATTAGGAAATACAAAGCAAGATATTTTAGTTGTCGAGTAGTAGCACCAAACTTAGTGTCACACGTCGCTAATCTCTGACCCTGGAAAATAGTGCCCGAGTATCTCTTTGTAGTTCTTTTCGCGTTTTGCCCAACCTTGAGCACCAGTTTGTTGCATGCCCACGCCGTGCCCCCAACCAAGCCCCGATGCGACGATTTGAGTGAGCAAACCGTTGCTGTCTCGCTTGAAGTCGAAAAATAATTTTGCGCTCTTCAATCGTGCAAGACTGAGCTCGCTATTTTTGAAGATGCTGCGAATCACTAGTTCTTTTTTGATCACCCAGGTACCGGTCGAAGTTTCGACTGCCAGCTCGATTGCAGTTCCTGACTTACCTCGTTTGAGTACCTTGAGATTGTTGATATGTCCGAATTGTTCGGAAGTGGGAGGCACTATAAATGGTGTCATCATCGGATCTTTTTGTAGCACTGAAATTTCGTGGTGCATGTGCGCTTCGAGCGCCGAAGCGGGCATGGTGACGTGCCAGAAGAAGTGCGGAGACCATGCATCGGCCGATGGGTACGCATGTTGTTGACTCCAAATTTTTCGCAAATCTGCTTCGCTTAGAGATTTCGTGTTGAGTGCAAAGTCTTTCTCGGAAACGCTTTGCAGATAAGGCAACGCGGGTGGCGGAAATTCATTTGTGTTTGGATCAGAGAAACAGTTTTGATAATCTTCTGTGCAACCGCCGGCATTCGAGCTGAACAACGCGAGAATCGGTTTGCCGTTGTACGTAAGAATTTGACCTGAAGTATCTGCTATTGCTTGAGTGTGTCGCGCACTGATGGTTTCGACTCCAGCAAAATATTGGCAGCACAAATACGAATCACACACGTTGCATAAGTCTATGCCGTGGTCGATACGTGGGCGCAATGCATATGTTCTCGCAGCTACGGCTTGAGCTTTGACAGCTTCCAACTCATAACTGGCTGGAATTTCTGACTGTAAAACTCCTTTGATGTAATTCTCCAGAGTCGTGATCAGAATAATTCGAAGTTGTCCGCCCGTCGGTTTGATCTCCAGGCTACCAACGTAATGAGGCTCGGGACTCTTGGCTCCATGAGCGCGTTTCAGACTGTTCACAACAAGTTGCGAAGTGCCATTTGCATGGATGAAAATCGATTGATTCGTTCCAGGTGTCACGCCTTCAACTCCGGCGAGATGCAACGCACCGCCCTTCGATGTAATGCGCACCTGCACTTCTGGTGCCACTTTGTGCGAATGCTCGGCTGCTCTCGTTGGCGAAACTGATAATCCGCCGGGAGATGACACCGTCACTCCGTCATGAAACAACTTCGTCAGGTCGTTTGTTGTAAGTCCAACTCTAATTTCCATGTCTGCATTCTATTTGATTTGAAAAGTTTCGCCTTTAAGCCCAGTTTTGCACACTGCTGCGCGCTGGGCGGCAATCCAGGTACTTGGCAATATCTGATGATTTCCAAACCAGAAACTGCACTCGAGCCGCGCTCGAAATGCAAAGTGTTTCAGATTGAAAAGTGGCGGAGCAGGAGGGACTCGAACCCCCAACCCTTTCGGGCAGCCGCTTTCAAGGCGGTGTCTTCATCCAGCCAGGTCTGCTCCATAGCTAGGTTCCAGTTATTCTACTACCTTGATGATACGGTAGTCGTTTCAACGGTCAGAATTTTGAACTATATTAACTTCGTTAGCCGGAAATCTTTGTGCCAAAAGGACAACGCCTAGATCAGCTCGTATTGGAACGCGGACTTTTGCCAAGTCGCGAAGTTGCGCGTACTGCCATCATGGATGGTGCCGTACTTGTAAATGGGCAAAAGATGACGAAACCAGGAATGAGTGTTTCGGATTCGGCGGTGATCGAATTGATTCCAGGTTTCTCTCAACCGAAATTCGCGAGTCGCGGTGGTCTTAAACTCGAGAAGGCACTGGATTATTTCAAAGTGGACCCGAAGGAGCGAATCTGTCTCGATGTGGGCGCTTCAACCGGTGGTTTTACTGATTGCTTGCTGCAACGTGGAGCAAAAAAGGTTTACGCGATAGATGTGGGTTATGGGCAATTAGATTGGGCCCTTCGCAGTGACGAACGTGTGGTCGTCAAAGAACGAATTAATGCTCGAAATTTGAAACCGACGGATTTGTATGGTGAGTCGGAGCCTGATGCTTCGCTGGTCGTTATGGATGTTTCATTCATTTCTATAACGAAAATTTTGCCGGTGTTCGAAGATGTCACTGCATTTGATGACTCGCTCGATATTGTCTGTCTGGTCAAGCCGCAATTCGAGGCGGGCAAAGGTGTTGTCGGCAAAGGCGGAGTCGTAAAAGCGCCTGAGACTCACATTCAAGTGTTGAAATATGTTGATGATTTTGCGCGCTCAATCAACCTGCGAGCAGTTGATTACACATTCTCGCCGGTCAAGGGCCCGGCTGGGAATATTGAGTTTCTGGCGCATTTGAAAAAAGGCGATACTCAAAGCAATTTTGATTTTGCAGAATTGGTTAATCGCGCGCACGCAGAATTATCCGAGTGATACGAGCGGTTGATGTAGCGATTCATCCTGAAGTTGAGCCAGGTGAACCGGCGATTCAACCTTTAACGGTCGAATCAGAAACTAGCGATCTTTTTAGGTGGCGCCGGATAACTACCGACTCAGTCTCTACAGATCCAGCCAGATGAAGTAACCCTGGCGATTTTGATATGCCCATCGTCCTTGATCGGGATAGAAGAATCCGTTGTACAAGTACGGGACATTTACGACCTGACCGCCGGGACCAAAGACTTGCTCGATTACTTCAACGGTGATTGGACCTGTGTAATCGTAATCTGGACCGGTCGTGTAGCCAAACAAACCAGGCTGTCTCCACTGACCTGTCATCGTCTCGTAAACCCACGGAGTTGGGAAGTAATCACGTGCGCAAATGAAACCCTGCGGAACTTCGCCGTAGTATGGCTGCCATCCGTAACCCAGCCAACTTGGACCGACGTTTATAGCGTTAGCTAGTGTGAATCCATTTGCATAAACCCAATTTGGATCAGGTTGATACCAAGATGGGTAATAGCTCGGCTGAACCGGGAAATAATTGGTGTTCTGTCTGTTGATGTAATACGGACGATTGTTCAAATTGAAACGATAGTTGTTCCAATAGTTGCTCATCTCCTGGTCGCGGTATCGAGTCCAATTTCTTGGAGCTTGACTCATAGGCACCGCGCGCAAATGCCTGAGCATATTGGCTTGGGCCATATGGGCTCGTTGGAACTGATCTGCTGATGCGTGCGCTTCAAAGTTAGGTAATGGAAGCGCTTTTTGAAGCGGAATCGGTTGCACCTTCAGCGGTGGCAATGAAGGGGATCTGCGCAAGTTCTTATCAAACTTGAATGGCTTCATCGGTGTCTGAATCCGATCAATTCCATGACCTGGCTGTCCAGGTTGGAATCGATTCTGATCTTGTTGCATGCGTTGGTCGTGGTCTTGCTGCATTTGTTGAGCGCGTTGCATTTTGTCTTGTTGATTCTGTTGGTCGCGCTGCATTCTCGCTTGCGCGTCGTTCTGCGCGCGCTGCTGCATGTCTCGCTGTCTTTGCTGTCCGAATTGATTGCGTTGCTGCGCTTCTTGATTTCGCTGCTGCTCAAACTGGTTGCGTTGCTGCGCTTCCTGGTTTCGTTGCTGTTCAAACTGATTGAGTTGCTGCGCTTGCTGATTACGCTGTTGCTCGACCTGTTGTTGCTTTTGTTGTTCGCGCTGGAATTCCTGTTGTTGCCGTTCCTGCACTTTTTGAGAATTCTGCTGTTGCATTTGCTGAGCGCGCTGCATCGCTTCCTGCTGCCGATGCGCTTCTTGTTGCTGTCGCTGCTGCATTTGTTGAGCACGATTTTGCTGCTCTTGTTGCGCGCGTTGTTGCATCTCTTGCGCTCGCTGTTGCTCCGCCTGCTGCATTTGTTGTGCACGTTGCTGTTGCTCTTGTTGAGCGTGCTGTTGCTGTTCTTGTTGACGTTGTTGCGCCTCTTGTTGTCTCTGCTGCGCTTGTTGTTGGCGCTGCGCCTCTTGCTGCTGACGTTGCTGCGCTTCTTGCTGTTGATGTTGCTGCGCTTCTTGTTGTCGCTGTTGAGCCTGCTGTTGAGCTTGTTGAGCACGCTGTTGCTGTTCATGTCCTTGGGCCCTTGAAACAGGGCATGTCAACGCCGTCAGGACAACTACTCCAAGTCCACTAATAAGAGCATGGGATCTCATATCTTTCTCCATCAACAGAAATTGACCATGTGACGAATTGACGACAGCTCCGTCGTCAATGTTTCTCGGCAATAGCTAGATTAGCAAAGTGGCTTAGCGTATTCGCTATAACGTTTTAAGGCAGTTACAGATACAAATTCATCTTCGGGATAGCGGTACGCAGTCAGCTTGCCACCAAATACGCAACCAGTATCGATGCAAACTACGTTGTTCAACTTTCGTGGTTCGCGCATAGGTGTATGCCCATGAACGACCCGTGCAGCGCCCGAATAGTTGGCTCCCCAATCCTTGCGAACGGGTAGCCCGTATTCATCGACTTCCCCAGAGGTATCTCCGAATAGAGTGAACGCAGTCACTCTCGAATTATCTTTCCCTTGCAGAGATTCTTTGATTCCGGCGTGTGCTACGACAAGCTTTCCATCATCCAAGATGTAATGACTGTGTTGTCGGTCGAAGAATTCTTTGACTGCGTTTTTGAACTCATCGGAATAATTTTCGATTTGTTCGAGCGATTCTGCCAATCCATGTGCAATGGAAACTGGGCGCCCCTTCAGCTTTTTGACGAACTTCACGTCATGATTGCCCGGCACACATATCGCTTGTTCTGCTGCGACCATCGACATCGCCAGCCCGAGAACAGAGGGCGTGTCGGGTCCACGGTCAACGAGGTCGCCGAGAAAAATCACGCGACGTGAGTCCGGCGCTTGCACGAGAAATTTTTTCTCTGTGCCTTCGAGTTCTGTTACGGTGTACCCGAGTTTTGCGAGTAGTTCGACTAATTCTTCGAAGCAACCGTGAACGTCGCCGATGATGTCGAAAGGTCCGTGTTGGTGTTCCTGATTGATACTCATTGAAATGTAGTGCGCTGAAAGCGCGTCCCGTTAGATTAGTGTTCTTCGCGCTTGTCTCCGTTAGCGCGCCGTCACTAGATTTTAGTAGTGCTGCATCATAGAAGGTTGAATCAGTTGTGGCTGCAACTGTTGTAACGCCTGGGATTTTTGATAGGTCGGCATCACCGGCGACGGCGTGGATAGAACCGAGCGCGATTGTTGCTGATTCGGCATCACCGGGTTCGGTGTCGCGTACAAGTTCGGTGCGATGCTCTGAGTTCCCAACGCGGACGCTGGACGATACAAACTCGATGACGACGACGATTGCGGTGTAATCACAGACGAATGATTTTGCAGCAATCCTGACGGTTGGCTGAGAGGCTGGGGCAAAGTGCCTGGATTCAACACCGACTTGCGTGAGTTATCTTGAATCTGAAATGTCGTTGTCGGTGATTGTGTGGTCGCGCTGTTTACGCCCGTAGCTGAACTGCTCGAGGCTCCAGACGCTGCCGAACCCGTAGTCGGAGCAGGCGTTCCGCCTGTAACTTGAGCAAAGGCCGACAGACTGCAAGCATTGAAGGAAAGTAAGATTGCGCACGCGGTTGCGCTAAAACGTGGTTTCTTCATCTGAATATTCTCGTTGACTAACCTTATTTTAGCGCTCGACAAGCCTCAACGCCTGTTCCGGTCTCGAAAAGGTTACGTGGCTTAGAATCAGTCCAGAAGAGTTATTCGTATTTTCTGCTGAGGATACTGAGAATTACCGCATCCATGCACAGACAAAAATCCAACATCGCGAGATGCAAATGTCCTGGCGTGATTAACGAATTGAATGTGACCGCGGCGAGCATCAAAGTTGCTGCAAATGATCCGATGCGCGGCTTGAGTGCCACCATCAATCCAACTGCGAGTTCAAGCGGCGCCCAGAGATAGGTCGTCTCTCTTGCTGGAATGTGCGTCAGTTGCATAAACAACGGTGAGACATAAATGTCCCAGTTGGTAATCAAATGGAAAAACTTATCGAATCCAGCGATCATCGGCATTCCAACCAAGATCACTTGCAATATTCGATATGCGATGAACAAATGGTCTACTGGACGAGCACGAGGACGCCATGGGCGAAATGAACGAACTTCTGCGCCAATTCGTTCGCGAAGTGGGACTGCATAATTCATTGTGGGACGTCTTTCTAGTACGAGAATCTATACTTATGATAGACGCTCAGCAGTTCGCTCAGTTCCTCTAGAACTGAATGTTTTAGCATTTCAAGAGAGATTTTTTTGATTATCTGACGCTGAGCAAGCTCACCGCAGTTGGTATCACGACTACTTTGCAGATTTCGCAGGAGTTTTCGCCGCGGGCTTCTTCTCCGAATTTGGAGCTGCCTTGGCAGGCGCGCCGCCTTCTTCGTGTGCAGTCAGTGCTACGGTTACGGTAACTGTATCAGCTAATTTCTGGAATACGATTTCAGGGCGTTTGATGTCGTGATCCTTGAATGGCACAGTGAAAGAACCATTCACCTGGAGCAAATTGCAATTTTCGAATTTGCTCGACGTTGCTGGGCAAGTCTTGAAGTAAGTAACATCGAGCGTCACGTCCTTCGCCACAGTTTTGCCATGTACGGTGAAGTCACCAACAGTTTTGAGTTGAACTTTCTGTTTGTCTTGCAACGTTGTTGCACCAGAGGCAATTGATTTCAATTTGAACGTAGCTTTTGGGAATTTCTTTGTTTCGAGAAAGTTATCGCGCATGTGCTCGTTGCGCAAAGCGATTCCAGTGTCGATGCTGGCAAGGTCAACATCGAACTGCGCTGAAACTGGTTTCTTCAAATCGAGTGAATCATCCAGTTCAATAAAACCTGTGACTTTGTTTGTGTGTCCATTGATCACCTCAATCGGCGCGTTTGAGTTGAACGAAACGCTGTCTCTTCCCTTTGGGTCATCGATTACAAATTTGACTGGCTTGGCTATTGCGCTCTGCGCCAATCCGATCACCGAAGTAAGAGCCAACAACGTAATTGCTTTCTTGTTCATTTTTCCCCGCCTGATTTGTCTGAAGTTCGGTCCAGTTGTTTCGTCACGCAATCTTTTTGCTGCCTATGAAAACTTGCAGTTCCTGTAATTTTTCTATTAGGTCCAAAAACTCGACTACCGTTTTTTGTGGATCTAAGTTTGCGGCCTTCTCGACTGAAAGACTGATCAAATCCGCATATGATTTTGGTTTTTGCTGACTCGCCTGAATCACTTCGAAAGCAACTTCGCCTACGTCCAAGAACTTACAGTGGTTTGTCTGCGGGTGTCTGTAGATGGCCACTCTCGAGCGTTCGGGCTTAGTCTTCGCAACAGATTTGTTAGCGGCAAGTTTGTCTGCAATTGCAGAAACTGGATACTGATATTCGCGCAAAATTAAAACTGGGTTGAGTAACGGCGCGTACTGAATAAAATGCTCTGGTTTCGCTAGCACCAAATTCGGTTGCAAAGCAACCACCTCATCAACTTCAAGCAACTCCAGTTCGAGCCATTCGTATTCTGCCAGCTCGGCAAGAAACGGATACTTCTCCATCAAATCACCGCGATCTTCCTTCAAATATTCCGAGAATCGTTTTGCTGCGCGATTCAAATTGAAGTGGTTGGGAGGGTATTTGAGAAAATATTCTTTGACTGTCTGCTCCCATTTTTTCTTCAAAGCTTTGGCGCAGTAAGGATAGATGGAATTCATCAATTCCTGCTGTCCATACGCAAGCAATGTGGCATACAACTCGACACCAGATTTGTCTACATTTTCAGCGATAGCAGGCGCAATCGTTGATGAGCCTTTCTCCAGACTCTCTCTAACGGATTCTTTCAACCAGAGCGTCGACAGGCTGCTCTCGATCTCATGCAGAGAGGGAGCCGACATATTCACGTCCTTTGTTCGATTCGATGATCGGAGCAGTGGTTTCGAAAGTTATGTGTTCGCGCCCGACTGAAGCAAGTGTCGGCTGAACATCACTGGCGATTGTGCGGATACGATTCAGTTCCGCAACCAATTCGGAAAATTCCGGAAAGTTTTGATCTCGCTCGATCATCACTGCTTTCACATCAGTTTTTTGCAAAACGAATTTCAGCAATTCGAACACAGGTTCGATGACACTCGAACCGTGCGTGTCGATGATCGTGCCTTCACCGGTTGAATGACCCGCAATGTGAATCTGCACGGTTCTTTCGAGCGGAATCTGTTTCAAAAACTCGAACGGATCGAAGTTGTGATTCTGCGAATTTACATACACGTTATTGACGTCGAGAAGCAAACCGCAATCTGCCTGTTCAAGAACTTCCGACAAAAATTGTGCTTCGGACATTTCGCTTCCAGGCATCTGCATGTAGTACGAAATGTTTTCGATCAAAAATGGGCGACCGATTGAGTGCTCTACCTTTTGCGCGCGTTTTGCACAATGCGTGACGGCTTCCTTCGTGAACGGAAGCGGCAACAGGTCGTGCATGTAAACGCCGTCGACACTCGTAAAACAGAGGTGATCGCTAAACCAGGGCGAATCTACCTTCTCGACTAATTTCTTCAGTGCGGTCAAATATTCCGCGTTCAATTCATCCGTCGAGCCAAGAGATAAATTGACTCCATGAGAAACGAGGGGGAAGCGTGATGCAACTTTCTCAAGTCGCTGTCGCGCTGCCCCCCCAAGACCCATGTAGTTCTCAGGAACTAATTCCAACCAATCAATCTTGCTTGCATTGTCGAATGTTTCATTCGCCAACTCTCTGCGCAAACCTAAACCTATGCCCAAATTTGGCATCTGCTTTTTTGCGGCTAAGAACTGATTTGTCATGAAAGAAATCCGTAGCGCGCAAGATTGCGATCAGACTGTTTCCAAAAAAAGAACCAAACAGCTACTTACGTAGGACTATTTGGCTTCTTCAGTTTTGGTTTCAGTCTTAGTTTCTTTGGACTTATCGCCCTTCTTTTCTTTTTTGGTGGTCTTTGTTTCTTTTGTTTCTTTGGTTTTGCATGAAGCATCTTTGCCTTTGCAAGCGCCTTCTTTGCCTTTTTCAACAGCTTCTTTCTTTTCGGTTACTGTTGTTGACTTTTCAGCTTTCTTTTCAGCATCAGCTGCGAGAGCGGCTCCGCCCATTGTCAAACCAAGTACTGCAACCAAAGCTGCTGCCAATTGAGTCTTTTGCATTGTAGTCCTCCTACATTCTAATCACGCCACTTGCGGAGAGCTTCCGCAGAGGCACTAGCGGCCTATCGTATTTGATGATGATTAAGGCTCATCCGTCTCCTTTGTAATAACTGTGTAAAAACGGATTCAACCCACATGCTGTGCCAGTTCTCCGTTCTCAACATTACTTAAACAACGTTCACGTATATGCACGTTATTTCGTTTTGGCTTCAGCTTTTTTCTCGCTGCCTTTTTTTGATTCGGCTTTCTTTTCGCTAGCCTTCTCTTTAGCCGCTGCTGCGCCCTTTTCGTCTACTCCGCATGAGCCTTTGCCGCATGCCATGTCAGCACCTTTCTTCGCACCTTCCTTCTCTGCGACGAGGAATGGTTTTTCGTTCGCAGTGTTTGTAGGTGCTGCGTTTGCAATGGCGCCGGTTGAAATGCCAAGCACTGTAAGAAGCGCTGTCAGTTCAGTTTTCGAAAGTCGTTGCATTTGAATCTCCTGATTATTGGTTGATTATTATCAGACGAATTGCCATTTCATTGCTTCCTATATATAGGATGAAACGACTTGCTCGTTGACAACTTCGTATACGACTAGCTCGTTTCGAGTGATTGCATTTGCTATTCCACGATACGAGTCAGTCTGTTCTCGCGCGCAAAGTTTCCACTGCTTCCATTTTTGTTTTTGTTGCATCGATACTCACAACAAAACGAACGCGCGCATCCTTGTGCATCAATCGTTTGCTCGAATGAATTCGAAACTGTTTGATCGAACTAAAAGTAATTCTCAACGGTTCTTGTGAATTGCGTGTGGACTCGAGTTTTAAATTTGAGTTGATTTGTCTGAGTGCTTTCTCGCTGCAAGCACTTATTCGATTGCGAAGCACCGACGCTACTACGGATTGCGATTGCACTGCTTTGCTATCGTTTCGGAGCAACTGATTCTGCGTTGCATTGTTCGCGAAAATATTCGACCTGGTGATCCGCTCCAGATGATCGTGTTGCATCGCTCAGGGACAACTGAATCGGAGATCCAGATGATTGCGTTGCAATTGCTCAGAGACAACTGGATCGGAGATCCAGATGATTGCGTTGCATTGCTCAAAGAACAATTTGATCCGAAATCCAGAACTCGCATTGCATGCATAGAGATATTTGGATTGGAATCCAGAATCTGCATTGCTTGGTCAGAGAGATGGATTTGGAATCCAGAGCTTGCATTGCATGTTCGAGATAACTGGATTTGGAATCCAGAGCTTGCATTGCATGTCCGAGATAACTGGATTTGGAATCCAGAGCTTGCATTGCATGTTCGAGATAACTGGATTTGGAATCCAGAGCTTGCATTGCATGTTCGAGATAACTGGATTTGGAATCCAGAGCTTACATTGCATGTTCGAGATAACTGGATTTAAAATCCAAAACTTGTATCGCATGTTCAGAGTTCACTGGATTCTGAATTCAGAAGTTGAGTTGTTCTGAATTCAGAATCCTTACTCTGGATTGTGTTGCTAGAATTTTCAGACAATGTTCGACCTATCGTTTGCTACTCAAATTTTGGAAGAAGTCGGCGCACAACTTTTTGCACAGGAATGGTTTGCGGATGGTTGGATCGTCAGCGTGCATCCATTTCCATCAGCGCCTGCAACGCCTGAGTGCATTACATTGCACGTATTTCGCAATAATTGGTTTAACAACGACAGGCAGGGAATTCACTTCGAAACTTTTATTGGTGAACGAGAGTGGACGAACAAGAAAGTATCGTTGGCGATGCACATCTTCCACACTCCATTTGTGGGTGACACAAAGATCGCGAGAAGAGATGTCGCACGACCGTTTGTCGATCAAATACATGACACTGTTGCATCCTGGCCCGGTTACAAATTTCGCGCCGGAAAGTATGGCGCGCATCCATTCACTAAAATGGTCGTGCTTGATGATTCGTTGCATCAGGCTGAACTGACGCGTGAAATCGCTCGCCTGTGTCTACACTTGGGACCAGAGATGGAGCGAGTGTTAGCAAAGGTGTTGAATCAATGAGCGCGGACCAGAAAGTTTTGTATCTGCACGGGTTTGCATCCGGACCCACTTCAACGAAAGCAAATTTCTTTGTCGAGCGATTGAACGGTATGGGAATCGAAACTGCTGTTCCCGATCTCAACAAACCAACTTTTGCTGAGATGACATTGACAAGTCAACTTCAGATCGCGCGTGATTGCTTGGAAAAATTTGGGCAGGATAGCAAGTCGATTGTAATTGGTTCGAGCATGGGTGGTTTATTAGCGACACTGCTTGCACAAGTGATACCACTGCAAGGAATCGTATTGTTGGCGCCTGGCTTTGGTCTTCCGCGACGATGGTCTGAGATGCTCGGTGACGATGGACTCGACCAGTGGAAGCAAGCGGGCAAGCGTGAGGTATTTCACTACGCCACTAACACGAACGAATTTTTGAACTACGGTTTCATCACCGATGCAGAGAAATATTCCACTGATGGTTTACGTGTCTCGACACCGGCGCTGGTTTTTCATGGAACGAACGATGAGACGGTACCTGTTTCAGAGAGCCAGGAATTCCACAAACTAAATCCAACAAACGTTCAGCTTGAAGTTTTGGATGACGACCATATGTTGTACGCGTCGATGGAAAAGATGTGGTCAATGACTCGGTCGTTTTTGTCCGCTCTCTAAAGCGCGAGTCATGCAGCACCCTGTTCCAAATTCAATTCTAAGCAGGTTGTACGCCCCGTCATAAAGCAAAAGCCCCGGTCGATGACCGAGGCTCTTACCAATCTTTCAGAAGTCAGATTTAGCCTTCTGACATACCGGATTCTGAGTGTCCGCCGTTGTTCATCGTTTCTGATGACATGGCTTTTGGCTTTCTTGCTCCGGTCTTTCTTGTAGCGCGCTTTTTGGTACCCGCTGCTTTAGTTGTCTTTTTGGCGCCGGTCTTTTTAGGAGCGGCTTTTTTAGCAGTGGTTTTCTTTGCGGCTGTTTTGCGTGTGGTTGCCTTTTTGGCGGTTGATTTCTTCGCAGTTGTTTTCTTAGCTGCTGCTTTTTTAGGAGCTGCTTTGCGTCCTGCGGTTGCTTTCTTCGCCGTTGTCTTCTTCGCTGCTGCTTTCTTAGGAGCTGCTTTGCGTCCAGTTGCTTTCTTAGCTACTGTCTTTTTGGCTGCTGCTTTTTTAGGAGCTGCTTTGCGGGCAGTAGTCTTTTTGGCGGTTGCTTTTTTAGCTGTGGTCTTTTTGGCGCCTGCTTTTTTGGCTGTTGTCTTTTTAGCAGTTGCTTTTTTGGCTCCAGCTTTTTTAGGGGTTGCCTTTTTAGCGGCTGGTTTTTTAGCTGCAGCTTTTTTGGTTGTTGTTTTCTTTGCTGCTGCTTTTCTTGGCTTACGAGCTGCTTTCTTTGGCTTTGCTTCGCCAGCGCCTGCTTCTTCTGCCATCGCTGCGGCTGGAGAGATTTTGGCTCTACGGCTCGTTTTCTTCTTCTTTGGTTTTGCTGCCATTATTTTTTCCTCCCGAGTAGTTATGGCTGGCAAGGATTTTTTTCAGTAAGCAATTTTGCTTTTGAATAAACCTTTGATTGGCAACGTTTGGTTTGTCCTGCCACCATTACTTTTTTTGGTAAGAGCGATATTTCACTCTAACGAATCACACCACACGAAAAATAGATTATCTTCTATTGAAAAAAATTGCAATATATAGATCTTTGTTGAAATTGCTTTTTCTGTCTCGCGATTTTGGTGACATTCACTATTCTCGTTTGAGAATTGGCTTGTTAAGCCATTCTTGCTTGGCACCACGTTTGATATCGCTCATTTTGGTACCAAAAATCTTTTTTCAAAATATTTTTTGGAGCTGATCTATTTCCGCGATTTTCAAAAATTCGAACCCGATTTTTCCTTTTTGCAGTCACTTTGATCGTTTGACGGGTGCATTTGTTTCGATGTGTATTCCTGTCGAGTTGATTTCAAATTTGGCTGTGACCACTCGGACGATCGACCTCAAACGCTTCCAACGAAATAGTAGCAAGCAAATCTCAAATCATCAGACAGGCAAGTGTCACGCGTTTTCTTCGTCATTACAAAATTGGCTGACCGTGCTTGTTTCATTGTGTTTGAATGAAGTGCCGTTAACAGTTGGAATGTCGTTGAACATTTCCATCGGACCGATTCGATGATCCACCGACATAACCCGAAAGGGTGATGGCGAATTGGTGGCGTCACCAACAATGGTGCCGTCGGTTTTCAAGGACTCTGTTACCGTTTGCAATGATTTGGGCAACTACATGCGGCCGACAAATCCAAACGCCGATCTAAATGCTTCGTTCTGCAAAGACTTCAGTTCTGAGAAATCGATCACATCATGATCGATTAGTCGTTCGTACTCTCCAGGTAGCGTACACGGAGATGGGTTGCGACCTGGATTGTCGGTGCACACAGCAATAGCGACTCCAGCTTCCTTGCATCGAGTGAAGACAGTGCGTAATTCGGAAAAGTTACTGAGCACTCCGGTCTGACGATAACTTGTCGGACAAACTTCGAGTGTGATCGATCTTCGAGCGAGCTCGGGCAACATGTCGGGTCTTACAATCGGAATGTGAATTCCGTGACCGATGCGATCCAACACGGTGAAATATTGTGGGTGAACATTTTCGATACCGGTCTCACCCAAGTGTGACGTTGTCTTCAAACCAGCAGCACGAGCTTTTGCCATGAGCTGCACCCATTCCTCCCAGAGGTCATTGTTGATTTCCGGTCCAGCGAGATCAACTCCGACGACCGGACCGATGTTGTCTTGGGCCACTTTTAAAATCGCTTCGTTCAAACGTAAAGGCAGACGTCTGTCGAGACACAAGATCTGTTTGACCACAATCGGGTAATCGGCTGGACGAACATTGGCGGTGATCACAGAAACAATTTCGTTCATCTGCCCGATGCGTTTTTCTTCAGAGAGCGAATGATCGGTTCGAAAATAAGGGTTGTATCTCAATTCCAGATACTGCAAGTTTTCGAATGTGTAAGCGCCTCTACACAATCGCAAACAAAAATAAGGCAAGTGTTCCAGACTTTGCAGCTCTTCTACGAGCGTGTGAATTTTGACGAACTCTTCCAACGAGCGACATGGACGAGTGAACCAATTGTAGAAACCTTCATAGTCCGGAAAATAGTTCAGACATTGATGGTCCTTGCGCTGCAAGAATTTGTAGATTATTCGGGGATGAAGCGCACCACCAAGATGTCGGTGCAGATCTGCGTATAGAGCCATTTCTTTAGGGTTACCTTTCTTGCAATTCTTTTACCCAGTTCGCTCGTGTTTTAGTTCACTCGACCTGGGGGAATAATTATCGGGCGGATGACATACTATATATAAGAACGTTTTTGGAGCTAGTTACTAAATTGCGATTTTTGAACGTCGTACTTGCCTCGATGGCAGTTGTTTCGTTTGCGACCGTTGCGCGCGCGCAAGGTAGCGACCCGATTGTGCTTTTGCAAACGACGCGTGGAAATATAGCGATTCGAGTTTATCGATCGTACGCGCCACGCCATGCAGCGAATTTTCTCGATCTCGTAAACCGTGGATTCTACAACGGTTTGATCTTTCACCGGGTTGAATCCTGGTGCATTCAAGGCGGCGATCCAAATGGCAATGGAACGGGTGATTTTGTTGATCCACAAACCGGACAAGCTAGACACATTCCCTTAGAAGTGACGCCGCGACTTCGTCATAATGCACCAGGCGTCGTTGCTATGGCGCGCGGACAAAATCTCAATTCGGCAAGCTGCCAATTCTACATCACCAAGTCTGCAATGGGACAACTCGACGGACAATATTCTATTTTTGGTGGCGTCGTTGATGGAATGGGCGCTGTGCAAAGCATTAGACCCGGCGACAGAATTATTTCGGCGCAGATTGTGGAGAATGGTGGACCGCCGCCGCAACAAAGTTCGGGTAATCAACAAATGCCACAACGCGGTTCGGGTGGATCTGCTTCGAATGTTGGAACACCGACAGACAGCGGGTTCTAGAGTATGCGCTTGTCTGATTTGTTGTGATACCACTCACAGTATCAGCACCGAAACGTTAAGAAGCCATGAGAAAAGCACGCGGCGTTTTACAATCGCTACATTTCTCAGTGTGTGAAGTTATTTACGTAACCCTCGGTGGGCTGAGCGTTATAATGAACCTCGCATGCCAATGTGCAGTACTGTAAGGAGATATTCATGAAGAAGTCCTTGTTGCTAGTGTTACTAGCCTCAACCACGCTTGCAAGCTCAATGCCAGCCTTTTCGCAAGGTGCAGCTCAGCCCGCAGCGAGCGACAACAAATTCAAGACTGCTGGTAAGAAAATCGGCAACGGCATCATGTGGGGACCTAAGAAGGTCGGTGCTGGACTTAAGAAAATGGGCGCCGGCGCCAAGAAAATGGTTGGCAAATAAGATAGTTGATTTATTGACTTCAAGTCCCGCAATCGATAGGTTGCGGGATTTCTTTTTGCAAATGCTGATGCCGCAATGGTTTGAGAGCATCTCCGTTTCGATTGCTGCTCTGTTTGGATTCTGATCGCGAAAGTGTGTATTTGAATCTGAATGCAATGCACTACTTGCGCATATGCACTAAATAAACGCAGCGTCGATTGTTAACGCTTTCTCCAACATGGCGAGGTATTCCGCTTTCGAAATCAATTTGGCATTGAACGTACTCAAGTGCGAAGTCATGAATTGCGAATCGAGCAGAATGAATCCGCGCTCGCGCATGCGTTCGACCAAATACACGAGACAAACCTTTGATGCATCGGTGACGTCATGAAACATTGATTCGCCCATGAAAGCACCACGCAAGCTGACACCATACAAACCACCGGCAAGCACTCCATCTTTGTAAGCTTCGACTGAATGTGCCAATCCAAGTTTGTGTAGTTCAGTGTAGACGCGAAAAATGTCTTCTGTAATCCACGTCGATTCTCTCTCTGCGCATTTGCGCATAACGGCTTCCCATGCCGTGTTCACTTTGATGTCGAAAATACCCTGACGATAGGTGCGTGCCAAACGTTTTGGCACATGGAAATCCCACAAGTCGAAGATGCATCTTGGATCAGGCGAGTACCATCGAATCGGTCCACCGTCGTCATCGCCCATTGGAAAAATGCCTTGAGCATATGCTCGAATCACAAGCTCCGGCGTAAAATCTTTTCGCATCGATGGAATTATTTTTTCGGCGTAAACGATCTTATATATAGGATTAGATCTTTCATCTGAGGTTCGCTGATCTGATCCTTTGGAAATGATGGCATGCCTTCTTCTGGAAACCCTTTGCGGATGGTCTGTTCCAGCAACGCATCGTTTGCGTATTTGGCTGCAAATGCGGCACCTTTGATCGGTCGGTCTGGCATCAATGCGTTATTCCCATCTGCATGGCAACCAACACAGTAATGCTTTTTGAAAATTCGTTCGCCATTTTTCATTGCTGAATCAGATGCTGTAATCGCTCCTGATTTAGAGTTCGATGTCGCTTGCGGCTGCGACGGTTTCGAGTTTGCGGTCGATTGTGGCTGCGATGGTTTCGAGTTTGCGGTCGATTGTGGCTGCGATGGTTTCGAGTTTGGATTCGATTGCGGCTGCGATGATTTCAAATTGGAGGATGACTGCGACTGCGATGGTTTTGCCGTTGATGGTTTGGCAGTTGATTTTGCTTGCGACTGCAATGGTTTCGCAGATGGTGGCGCCTTCTTTTCCTCAGCCTGCGTGCATTGGATTGTGCAATTCAGACTTATGGCGAAAGCAAGCAGAGTCGAGAGCTTCAAGCTTTGCGTTGGTATTTTTTGAAACAAAATTCGATTCCGTTATCGTTATGAACTTTGGAAGTAGAAATCAGAGTGAACAGATCTTCGTATTGCGGAAAGAATGTGTCACATTCGAAGGTAGCATCTATTTGCGTCAGATGCAGCACATCACATAATGGATGATGCACCGCCTCTTCGTAAAGATGCGCGCCGCCAATTATGAAGCATTTTTCGATCGACTCACTATCCAACTTCGCAAATGCAGCCTCCAGCGACGTTGCGACGCTTGCTTCGGATTCGATTTTGTAATCCGCGTTGCGAGTTAGAACTACATTCAATCGACCTGGCAGCGGGCGAAATTTTGTTGGAATCGACTCCCATGTATTGCGCCCCATGAGCACAGCGTTTTGTTTGCTCCTATCGTGAGTGGCGGCAGTTAACTCGCGAAAGTGTTTCATATCCGATGGCAATCGCCACGGAAGTCCGTTCTGCAGTCCGATGCCACGCTTCAGATCGCACGCAACGACAATGTCGAATTTCCTTCTCGGTGCTTCGTCTTGCATCTCAAACGGAGACTGGGAATTTGATAAATCCCTGATGCTCGTAGTTGATCAATTTGAAATCGTCATATTGCAGTTCAAAAAACGGCTTGTCTGCGATTTCCACTGTTGGAAGCGGACCTGGTTTACGTTCCAACTGTTTTTTCAGACCATCGAGGTGATCGAGATAAATGTGCGCGTCGCCCAATGTGTGCGTGAAGATACCTGGTGTCAATTTGCATTCTTTTGCCACCATCATCATTAGCAACGCATAGCTTGCGATGTTGAATGGAACGCCCAGTGCCATGTCTGCGGAACGTTGGTAAAGCATGCAATCCAGTCTTCCGTTGACGACATAGAACTGAAACATCATGTGGCACGGAGGTAGAGCCATCTTGTCAATGTCAGCAACGTTCCAGGCTGAAACAATCAGACGTCGAGAATTGGGATTGTTTTTGATCTGATCGATAACTTGAGTTATCTGATCGATATGTTCTTTCCTATACTGACCAGTTTTTTCGTCTTCGACGTACTTTGGCCAGCTTCTCCATTGATAGCCATAAATCGGTCCCAGTTCGCCGTCTTCATCGGCCCATGCATCCCAGATCGGACTGTACTGAGTCAAATCGTCGTTGATGTTTGTAGAGCCGCGTAGAAACCACAGCAACTCGCGAAGCACGCCGTCAAACTTTACTTTTTTTGTTGTTAAAAGAGGAAAGCCTTCACGCAGATCATATTTGCCCTGCATTCCAAACACCGAGATGGTGCCGGTTCCTGTGCGATCTTCGCGCTTTTCACCGTTATTTAGAATATATCTGATCTGATCCAAATACTGCTTCATGCCAAGTCGCTCCCTAGGCTCTTTTCACAGTATAACTAAACCTTCGTTGAACTGAACTGGTTGTAACATCAAATATTTTTGAGCTGAATGAAGTAAGGAAGCGGCTTATCCTCGTTTTAACAGCTCTGAATTGATACTAAATATGGTGGCATCGTGACTTTTGTTTGTGCTATCGCAGTATCCAAAGTAATCCTTCCTTTTTTACCCTGCATGTCACCGGAGACAGCCAACTATAAAGCAACCGTTATCTTTCCAAGACTCGCTTACGCAGCCGGATACTATAAACAGCGGAATATCGTGGGAGTACTTTGAGATGCTTACAGAGTTTCGTAATGAGCCGTTCACCGACTTTTCGGTTCACGCTAATCAAGATGCGATGAAGGCGGCCCTGGCAAAGGTCAAGAAGGAATTAGGGAAGACCTATCCTCTTGTAATCGGTGGAGAAAAAATTCTCACTGACGATCATATTGTTTCGACTAATCCAGGTTCACCTAAAGATGAGATTGGTCGCTTTTCGAAAGCGAACACACAGCACGCAGAGCGTGCGATGAAAGTTGCGCTCGAGTCGTTTGAATCATGGAAGAAAGTTGCGCCTGTCGAACGCGCTCGTTATCTGTTCAAAGCCGCATCGTTGATGCGTCAGCGCAAACATGAGTTTTCTGCATGGTTGGTTCTTGAAATCGGAAAGAACTGGGCAGAAGCTGATGGCGATACTGCTGAAGCAATCGATTTCCTCGAATTTTACGGACGCGAAATGGTGCGTTTGTCACAACCGCAACCGTTGACTGCATTCAACAGTGAAGAAAACGAATTGCACTATATTCCGATGGGCGTTGGAATCGTCATTCCACCTTGGAATTTCCCGCTTGCGATCATGGCCGGTATGACCTCGGCTGCAATTGTTACCGGCAACACCGTTATTCTGAAACCATCGAGTGAAACTCCAACAATCGCATTCAAGTTTCAAGAATTGATGGAAGAAGCTGGTTTACCTGCAGGAGTGTTGAACTTCCTTCCAGGTCCAGGCGCTTCGGTCGGCGACTTTTTGATCACTCATCCGAAAACAAGATTCATCGCATTCACGGGTTCGAAAGAAGTTGGACTGCGCATCACTGAACTGGCTGCTAAAGCGCAACCAGGACAGTTGTGGATCAAGCGAGTCGTCGCTGAAATGGGTGGAAAAGACTCAATCATCGTTGACCAGGATGTCGATATCGATCAAGCCGCAGATGGCGTTGTCGCAAGCGCTTTTGGCTTTCAGGGTCAGAAGTGTTCTGCCTGTTCACGTGTAATCGTGCACAAAGCGATCTATGACGATTTTGTTCAAAAGGTTAAGGAGCGCACTGAAAAACTTGCAATCGGACCTGCCGAAGAGCACAAGACAAATATGGGTCCAGTCGCTTCGAAATCAGCCTACGAAAGCATTCTCGAATACATCGAGATCGGTAAAGGTGAAGGACAAGTTGTCACTGGTGGCAAGGTGAAAGGTAAGAAGGAAGATGGATTCTTCATCGAACCTACAGTAATTTCCAACATCAGCCCAACTGCTCGCATCGCACAAGAAGAAATTTTTGGACCAGTGCTTGCTGTTATCAAAGCTGAAGATTGGCATCATGCCTTGGATATCGCGAACAACACCGAATTCGGTTTGACTGGTGGCGTGTACTCGCGCAACCGCAGAAACATCGAACAAGCTCGCAAAGAATTCCATGTCGGTAACCTCTACTTGAATCGTAAATGCACTGGCGCTCTCGTCGGAGTGCAGCCTTTCGGTGGATTCAACATGAGTGGAACTGACTCCAAAGCTGGTGGCAGAGACTACCTGCTTTTATTCACGCAAGCAAAATCGATTAGCGAAAGATTCTAGAATCGCCTTTCGAAACTGACAACTGAAGATGGATTAGGGAAGAGTCGTCACTTAAATACGACTCTTCTTTTTTATATGTGGCAATTCAAAACATATGAAGCGGTCGGTTACGAAAATGCGGCTCATCATTTATGTGAATTTGCACATTTGTAAGAGCGCTGTAAGAGCTTGATTCCGTCAGCGTTTCGAAAAGCATTGCAAACAAATGATGCGAAGCTCAGCTTTATAAACGCCCGAAAATGAGCTCTGCCGAAAATTTCCTCTTTTCAGCTCGGGAACTCCGCTGTAGTATGTCCGTCGACAACCAGCGAATGGACTTGGGTGCAAAGAGTCAGCAGTCAAGCGAGTTAACTGAAGTGTGAGGATACATGCGAATAGCTCAAATTGCCCCGTTATATGAATCTGTACCGCCGAAAACTTATGGAGGAACAGAGCGAGTAGTCTCCTGGCTGACCGAAGAACTGGTTGCGATGGGACACGATGTCACCCTATTTGCGGCAGGCGATTCGCAAACACAAGCAAAGTTAGTCGAAGGTTCTCCGACTGCGTTGCGCGCCATGGCAGGCTATAACGACGCCACAGCCCATCACTACATGTTGATGGAGAAGCTGATGCAACGCTCGGAACAGTTCGATATTATTCACGCTCACCTGGATTATTTACCGTTTCCATTTGTTCGCGCAAACGATCTGCGCTCCGTCACCACCATGCACGGTCGATTGGATTTCCCAATCCTGGAGCAGGTTTTCAGAGAGTATTCTGAAGTTCCTGTCGTCTCGATATCAGATAATCAGCGCGAACCGCTACCTGGTGCAAATTGGAAAGGCACTGTCTATCACGGTCTTCCAAACGATTTGTACGCGTTGAATGAAAATCCTTCCGACTATGTTCTATTCCTTGGTCGCGTCTGCGCTGACAAAGGCATCGTGCAAGCGATAGAAATCGCTAAGCGTGCGGGTTTGCGTTTGAAGATAGCAGCGAAAATCGACAGCAATGATTTAGCTTATTACAACGAAATCAAACATCTGATGGATGAAGAGCACGTCGAGTATGTCGGCGAAGCATCTCAAGATCAGAAGCAAGAGTTGATCGGAAATGCGAAGGCAATGCTGTTCCCGATTCAATGGCCAGAACCTTTCGGTCTTGTGATGATTGAAGCGATGGCATGTGGAACTCCGGTTATCGCATTCAGTTGCGGCTCAGTGCCCGAGGTCATGGACCACGGTGTCACTGGATTTGTTTGCCATAACGTCGATCAAGCTGTTGAGCATTTGCAAAACATCAATCAAATCGACCGTCGCAAATGTCGCGAAGTTTTCGAGCAGCGCTTTAACGTCTCAGCAATGGCGCGTGGATACGTCAAAGTTTACGAACAAATCTTGAGCGAGCACCGCAGTTTGGTGCCTTTCGGCAAGTTGCGTAAAGACGTGAACATCCGCCGTGACGAAGCGGAGCTGGAAGTCAGACAGGCTTAGGGCGAACCGCTCGGTAGTCAATATAACAGTTTTTTTCCGGCGTGATTAAGCGGCGGTGGGCTTCTGCTAAACTAACAATTCGAGAAGATCGATTGGTGCCTTGGTTTAGGAGGATTAGATGGTCGAGTCCATAGCGCTCGTGAGGCAGATTGCGGTGAGAGCAATCGTCACTGAGAACTTCAAAAACCAGGTCGGGCAAGAAATCAGCCGGAATCTTCAGCAAATTGACGCCGAGCTGCAACAGCTCGAATTTAAGGGCAAGCGAGCCATCGCGGATATCGAAAAACGCACAGCTGGTGTTGTCACCGCTGATGCTCGTGTGCAGATGGAGACTATCAGGCAGCAAGTCGAAGCTGAAAAGATGCGCTTGCTTCAGTTGAAAGAAGAAATGCAAGGACAATTCCAGGCATTGACCGAATTGCCATTAGGTAGTGTTGTGACGCAGTTTACGGTCGAAAATCCAGTCGAAGTGCGCGTCGGCGAGAATATCTTCCAACGCCTCGAAGGTGGCGAGATTCTCGTGAAAGACGGCGTCATTCAGGAAATTCGCGTTTAACCAAATCGCTACCTCTAGGCCAATGCTTCTAATCTGGCTCCAGTAGTTCAGACTATCGTTTACTTTCTTGGAGCAGCTTGCTGTGCAGGCGATTCCGGTTACCAGGGCGCACTTTGCGCGCATAATGTGCCATTTCGTACTTTGTGCAAAACTAAGTGCAGGAATTTAAATATCAAGCGCTGGCCCAGCAGAAACTTTTGGACGCGTTTGTCGGTCGCATAGTCATTGCCTTGTGTTAGAAAGTGGAGATTTCCCTATGTTGAAGAACGTCTTAAACTTTAAATGGCTGCAAGTCGTATTCTTTGCCGGATGCGCTACTGGTGCCGTTGCTGGAGCGATTGCCGGAATGGGAATGGGCTTCGGAGCTGGTTTGTTGTTGGCTCAAAAGCCAGGCAAAGATCTGCGTGATGATCTTGCTGATAAAACTTTGGATTTGTACGATGATGTGAAAAGCAAAGCTGGACAGGCGAAGGACCGTCTCGACAACTTCGTTTCACCACGCAGAACTGACAATGGACAGTTCGACGGAAGCAACAACTAGTTGGCTCAATCAGCTGACTCGATTGATTAATTGATTGACTGATTGATTGATTGACTGACTGATTGATTGACTTATTGATTGATTGACTGATCGATTGATTGGTTGACTGATTGATTAAGGGCACCGAATATGGTGCAATTCGATCAAATCCCAACAGAAGCAAACGAATAGACCGGCACTCAGATTGCGTGCCGGTCTTTCAATTTATCCATGTTTTTTTGTTATTCGTTCAAGTAGTCCTTCAGTCTTGATGTCACTTTCGATTGGCGAAGAGCACGAAGAGCTTTGAGCTCAATCTGTCTCGTTCTTTCGCGAGTGATACCAACCATCTTTCCTACTTGTTCGAGCGTGCGTTGCTTTCCGTCATTCAACCCGAATCTCAAGATCAACACATCGCGTTCGCGTGGTGTCAAAGTCGAGAGCACTCCTCGAATGTCAGACGCCATCAAACTCGCTTCTGTCGAGTCTTCTGGTCTTGTTGAATTTTCGTCTTCAACCAATTCCGCGAGTGAATTGTCATCGTCTTCACCGTAAGGTGTGTCGAGCGAAAGTGGCAAGCGATTTGCCGCGAGGATCTCTTTGACTTTGATCAAAGTCACGTTCATTCCTGCTGCAAGTTCTTCCATCGTCGGTCTGCGACCGAGATCTTGCGAGAGTTTTCGTGTCACTTTGCGCAAATTGTTGATGGTTTCAACCATGTGCACCGGCACGCGAATCGTGCGTGACTTGTCAGCCAACGCGCGTGTGATGCCCTGTCGAATCCACCATGTTGCGTAAGTGGAAAACTTGTAACCACGCTCAGCATCGAATTTTTCGGCAGCTCGAATCAAGCCGACATTTCCTTCTTGAATCAGATCAAGGAATGGCAATCCACGTCCTTGATATTTTTTCGCGACGCTCACGACCAATCTCAAATTGGATTGGACGAGACGCTTTTTCGCAATCATGTCGCCTTTTGCGATTCTTCGAGCTAACTCGATTTCTTCAGATGCTGCGAGAAGTTTGATGCGACCGATTGAGCGAAGATACAGTTGTACCGGATCTTCAGAAACTACTCCTCTGCCTCGACGTGCGGGACGAACATCATCGAAATCTTCTTCGGACTCATCTTGTCCGAGCGAGCTTCCGTCGACTTCATCTCCGTTGAACGAGAAGCCGGAAGAGCCTGTCATCAGGTCTTCATCCAGATTGTCATCTACTGCTACTGCGAACTTTCTTGTCATATGTTTTTCATCGGCCTTGTGGCCGCTCACTAGAATCCGTGTGATGGTACTTGGTCCTCAACTACCTTGGCGACGTACCAACAATCCGGCTTATTCAAAGACGTAGTAAAACCCGCCTTCTCAGACGTTAAAACCCCTTTTTCAAAGCCCGCCAAGATTTGAGACGCCTCTCTTATTTAAATGTTCCGTTTGGCGCTTGATAATCGGGTTTACCCTAGGAGTCGTCGACTTTACGGGCTCTTTACTTTCGGCTCTATTTGAATTTACCGTAGCTGTGTAAACCGCCAAATCCGAGGCTGTTAAAACCTAGATATGTGAGCAGTGTGAGCAACAATCCAGCGACTGAAACGAGTGAGAGTTTTTCTGCATTCATCTCGTGGTGAATGCGCAAATGAATGTATGCGGCGTAGCTCAGCCAGGTCACGAGTGCCATCGATTCTTTCGGGTCCCAGGACCAGTAGGTGCCCCATGCATGGTTCGCCCACAATCCACCTGTGATGATGCCAATCGTGAGCAGTG
Organism: Drouetiella sp.; assembly: GCA_036702965.1. GTDB lineage: Bacteria > Cyanobacteriota > Vampirovibrionia > Obscuribacterales > Obscuribacteraceae > PALSA-1081. The sequence continues at coordinate 292,517 of DATNPZ010000010.1, read as the reverse complement.
GGAAGCCTATGGCGATGGCTCTGTAGCTTACGTCGTCGTATGTTTCTGCTTGTTTGGTATTCGGTTCACCTTTAGTCTGCTTCAAAGTGAACCAGGCTGCTACCGTGCCGCCCACGCTGCCGCCGACGAAGAGCAATTGAAGCCACTTCGTATCAACTGTAGTGAACGTGCCAAGACCGATTGCTGTGCACGCGAGAATGATCGTTCCGATCGCTAAGCCAAGCGATGTGAATTTGCGAGCGTGATATAGCTGAATCAAGCTGGACAATCCACTCAAGAAGAACATGGCATATGAAACTATCAGTGGTGGCACGTGAATCTGACGCCAGTAACTGACGAGTGCAGGCACGAGCGGCGTGATCGTCTGTTGGCTTACTGGCAACCAACTTCCATATAGGAACATGGTTGCTGCAAGCAATGCTGCGAGCCAGCCTAACTGGCGGATTCCGTATGCCGTAGACAGTGCTAAATATCCGCCCATCGTTGCCCACGCGAACCACATCAGTGATTCGTAAAGGTTAGCTAGCGGGAATCTCTGCGCTTCGAATCCTCTTGCCACAATCGCTAACGTCAACGCAACAAATCCCACTGCCATAACGACACCGGCAGCTTTGAGCATTTTGTCATGCCACTTCTTCACACCGTTTGACGCAACAAACACCCAGAATGACGCCACAGACGAGACGCCTGCGGTATTTGTCAAAGCTAACGTAAAGTCAGACATCGAGGTCTTACTCCTTGATTGTTGTTGCAGGTGCCAGGGCTAAGGTTTCCGTTGTAAGTAATTCGGGATCGGCTGCCACTACAGGCGGAGGCAACTCGGTTTGGATGGAATCGACAATTTTGTTGATCATGCGTTCGAAACCGACTTTCGCTTTTTTCGAGCGTCCACCAATCGTCACTGTCGAACCGGATTCAGAGCCGTCCTTGGAGACACTGACGTAAGCGTGTCTGAATGGAATCGCTGCGAGCATTACGCCGACCATGATGAATCCGAAAGCGACGTAAGTAATGGGCAATCCAGGGTCCGACTTATACTGCAAACCAGTGACCGGTACCGCTTTTACGTATTTGAAAGTAACTGAGCCGAGATTGACTGATTTACCCTGGGCGATTTCTGCAATCAGTTTTGGTGCTTCCCATTCGGGGCGTTTCGCAAAGAGTTTCATAGGCATCGTCTGATTGCGCACAGACATAATGAAAATGGTTTCTGGGTCGAGAGGCATAAACGCCGCGTAAAGTTTGCCCATCGGGCGAAGGTCCATTGTGCGTTCTTTTCCGTTGAAGGCGATAACAATCTGATCCAAGCCCCAGCTTGATTGATAGACATCTACACCCTGATAAGACAACGGTGTGTTGACGGAGATTTGTTGGCGGTCGAGAACTTTACCTTTCTCGTCGACAACTGACAGGTCTGAATACCACTGTTTGGCTTCGCCACTTTCATAGTCTTCGCGGCGAGTTGCATCGACGTGAACTTTCCATGTTGGAAGTTTGCCGATCCATTTTTTCGAGTGCTCTGAGTCTTGAAATGTCAAATCGTCGCCGAGTCGAACTGGCTTGAATCCCGAGAAGCCTGTCCATGAAGTAATGGTGACTCCGAGTAAAAGTGTCAGCAATCCGATGTGCGTGATCGTTGGTGCCCAGCGTCCGATCTTGCCTGACTCAGACGCCAGTTGATTGCCGTGGACTACAGTTTTGAAACCGCGTTGTTGCAGTTTGATTTGTAGTTTTTCCAACGTTTCCGCGGGACTTGCACCAACAGCAAATGTCTTGCTATATGGCATTTTCGCAATTTGTTCTGGTCCAAAAAACTGCAACGGCAATTTGAGCAAACGCAGTTTTGGAAATACTTTCTCGACGCTTCCCACGACCATGTTCATGCTCAATAACCCAATGAGCAACAAGAAGAATGGAGTGTGGAAAATATCGGTGATTCCCCAGTTATGGAGATTCATCGCCATCTCTTCGCCAAACTGTTCGATCACTTTTTCTTGACCGACAGTGGCTTCTTGCGGGCACCATGCACCAAGCAAAATCGTTGCTGCACAGATTGTGAGCAATACAATTGTCAATTTGACGGATGCAAAAATCGACATCGGTCCGCGAAATAGCGGGCGATAGCCAAGGTCAATTTTCTTTGTCGACGGGTCGTTTTCCATCAGGCTAATTCTGTTTGGGGAATTTTGTGACTGGCAATAATTCGTTCAACAATAGAATCAGCTTCGTCGAAATTCAGTCGCTGCAAGGCGAGATAAAGTTCTTCGGAGTTGTGGAGTTCGCGTGTCAACTTATTCAGCAGCTTTTGATCGCTGTTGAAGGTTGGATCCATCTTCAGTTCGTTCACTTTCTCGTTCAATCGGTCTAAAAACAAAACGTATTTGTCGATCTGGCTGACAAAATGCGCTTCGATGCGATTGAGAATCGAACGCTCGTATGCCTGTGAGATGCCGTCGGCAGAAACGTTGATCTTCAGATGCCCACGTTTGATCACGCTTGATGTTATGAATGTCGAATTCTTCGTTTGATTTATTCCGAAAGCTAAGACATCAGCAGATTTTGCGGCATCCAGAATAACTGAATTTTTGGCATCGTCATTGTCCAAAGCGAAGACGAGACAGTACGACTTCTGGATAAAGTTCTCTCGGTCAGTTTCGTTGAACTCACGTTTGGACACGCGAATTCGCTCACCGTAGACCACTTGCAGCTCTTGCAGTTCAGCCATCAAATATGGTGCAACCAGATCGACACTCGCGCCAAACTCGAGCAACCGAGTTACTTCATGCAACGCGTCTTTCTGCCCACCAAAAACAAAAGCTCTGCGACCCGCAACATCGATATTGACCGGGTAAAACAACGGCGATTGTTTAGTGTGCAAATCGCTTGTCGGCATCGGGGCTTCAGGTTGTCCTTGTGAGGATATAGTCGACTAATTCTTCGAGTGATGATTTGTAGATACTGTTTGGAATTGGAATCAAACAATCTTTTGCAGCTTTTCCGTATTTGCGGGCTAGTTCTGCTGTCTTCTCCACGCCGCCATTTTCTCGAATCACCGCGAGCGCTTTCTGCGTTCCTTCCGGTTGATTTATTGCGCGTGTCTTGATCAATTCTTCAAGTTGCTTCGACGCTGCATCGCCTCTTTCAAGAATGAATAGTGTCGGTGCTGTAAGAATTCCGCCCTGAAGGTCGCTTCCGGCTTCTTTGCCCATTTGCTCGACTGTCGCCGTGACATCGAGTAAGTCATCGACAATCTGGAAACAGATTCCGAGATTGCGTCCATACTCTTTCAATGTCTGAATCGTTTCGTCGGAGCAGCCATTCAAAATCGCACCACTGTGGCTCGCGGCTTCGAATAGAGATGCAGTTTTGCAGTAAGACTTGTGGATATAAGCATCCCAATCTACTTTGGTCAGATACTGTGCGCGCATCTGTCTGATTTCGCCAGCGCAGAGATCTCCGAGCACTTGCCCGTAGATTCCGACAATGACCGGATTCATGATGCGTGAAAGACAGATTGAAGCTTGAGCGAAGAGAAGGTCGCCCATGAGAACTGCGACTCGATCGTTCCAGCGACGATTCACGGTTTGTTTACCGCGTCTCAATGTGGCGCTGTCGATCACATCGTCATGAACGAGACTTGCTGAGTGAATCAACTCGGTCAGCACCGCGAGAATGATATGCAAACGGCTGAATTCTTGATCTTGTTTTGAGGTTGCACGCGATGCAAGCAAGCAGATTGCTGGTCTGAGTCTCTTGCCGCCTGCTTGGAAAATTTGTGAGAGCAACTCGCCGACGAATGGCGTGTCGTCGATCATGTTCGAGTTGAGCAATTGCTCGACCTGAACGAGATCTGACGTCACCGGTTCCAACACGTTTGTGAGGTCCGGAGTCGATATAGGTGTCTTGGTGAATCCTGAAGCTGTAGTCATGCTTTCGCAGTTGTCATCGGGTTTTGTAAGCTTTCCATATTCCGCCTGCAATATCAATTGCAATGCGCCATTTAAGGCAAAGCGAAGAATATTATTAGAAACGCTGTTTGGATTTTTCTGAACTGAAGCCGATCTCGAAGGTGATGGGCAGAAGTTCGATGACAGATTATGTCAGAGCGCAGAGAGAATTCAGAAGAGACTGCGCAGATTCGGCTAAAAACTTTGCACACTTTGATGGGTTCAACCTAATCTTTCGCGAGCGGGCGTACTATACTCATGCGATACACCAATCGAGTGGGGGCTCTGTGTTACAAGATTTGAAAAATGCGGTCGTAGCCGGACAAGTCAGACTTGGGGAAGCTTTGAGCCGAGCCCTTCCGAACGTTCATGGCAAGGTCGCCGACGACCGAATCTTGTGGATGGTCAACGAAATGAATGGCTATCCGAATGCGCTGAATTGGTATTCGCGTCCAACAGAAGATTTCCCTCCATACCGTGTCGTCAATGGCGTTTTGAAGTCTGTTGACCCTGCTGGAAATCTGGGCGATATGAATCACCCGCTCGCTGCTAAAGGGCGTTACTTTTTGGCGGCTCCTATTTCCTGGTTGGAAGAGGCTGCTGATACTGACAGTAACGTTGCGCTGGTCGAGATGCAGGAATTGAGTGGACCTTACGCGAAAGCAACAGGCGGCGGTGGTGTCGTTTGTAGCTGCAACAAAGATGAAATTACTCGCATTTTGAACAGCTTCAGACAGAACTTCGTCGCAATCCTGAACGAAGTTGGTGCTAAAGCTTAGATTCGCGTAACGGTCGGTTGCGATTACGCTTTAGTGATTGCCTGTTTCGGACGCTCAGACCCGGTCTATTCGCCGTGGTAGCCAAGCACGACAAGTACGCATGCGCCGCCGTGGATCACTTTTAGCCCAGCCGCTTCTGCTTTTGCAATCGCATCAGCGCTTTCAGCACCTGGTTGCATCCAGAGATTTTTCACGCCTGCTTTGATGGCATCGTCGACGACTTTGTTTGTCACCGCCGGCGGTGTAATGATCGAGACTGATTCGACTTTCTCAGGCAAGGCACCGATGTTTGGATAACATTTTTCGCCAAGAACTGTCTCTGCGTTTGGATTGATTGGATAGGCTTTGCGATTGTTCTGCTTGTAGCAGACAAATACTCTATGTCCGTACTTGTTCTTGTCGTCGCTTGCTCCCACGACTGCAATTGCGGGGGCAGCTAAAAATGCATCGATTTTAGAGTCCAGTGATTCCATCGTCACTCCAGTTCTGCGATACTAGTGTGCTTTCAGTATACAAAGGACTTATCGACAATTCAGTGAGGATGTGATGAGCGCAACTCTTTCGCAACAAAAAACTTTTGATTTGGCGCAAGTGCAATCAGCGATTGCGCAGGAAGGATTGGACGGGTGGTTGTTTTATTTTTTCCACGACAACGATCCAATCGCGTTGCGAATTCTCGGGTTGAGTGCCAGTCACTTTGTGTCGCGTCGCTGGTTTTACTACGTACCCGCTAAAGGCACTCCGAAAAAACTCGTACATAGAATCGAGATGGATAGTCTCGATGCAGTGCCTGGTGACAAGGTTGTTTACCTCGGCTGGCGTGAGTTAGAAGCGAAATTGAAAGAAGTTCTGGCTGGCTCCAAGACGGTCGCAATGCAATACTCTCCCGGAAATGCGATTCCGTATGTATCACGGGTTGATGGTGGCACTGTGGAGCTTGTTCGCTCTGCGGGATGCGATGTTGTTTCATCTGCGAACTTAGTTTCATTCTTCGAAGCGAGATTGTCTGAATCTCAGTTGAAGACTCACATAGAAGCCGTTGAATCACTGCGTAAGATTGTTTTTGAAGCTTTCGCCATGATCAAAGAAGCGATCACCGCTTCGCGTCGAATTACTGAATATGAGGTTCAGCAATTCATCGTATCGTCTTACGACCGCTATGGTCTGACTTCGAATTCTCCACCGATAGTGGCAGTTAACGGTCACGCTGGACAGCCGCACTATCAACCAACGGAGTCGAATCACGAAGAAATTCGATTGAACGATTTTGTTTTGTTGGATATTTGGGCGAAGAAAAAGTCACCAGAAGACGCCGTATATGGTGACATCACCTGGACTGGTTATGTTGGCACCGATGTGCCGAACAAGTTTGTCGAAGTTTTCGAAATCGTGCGTGATGCGCGCGATGCTGCTTTGAATTTCGTCAAAGCGGCTGCAAAGGATGGACGCGAAATCAAAGGCTGGCAAGTTGATGACGCAGCCCGCAAACACATTACAGACAAAGGTTACGGGAAAGATTTCGTGCATCGCACAGGACATTCGATTTGCACTGAAGTGCACGCGAATGGTGCCAACATCGATAATCTGGAAACGCGTGACGAAAGAAAAATTATCGACAAGACTGCGTTTTCGATTGAGCCTGGAATCTACTTAGACGATTTCGGTGTGCGCAGCGAGATTGATGTCTATGTGGACAAGGAGCAAGTGATTGTTGCTGGACAGCCCATACAGACAGAAATAGTCAAAATTTTGGCTTAACTGAATAGTTGAACGTCGTCGAACGCGTTGTCGCGCAATGAATTCTTTCTAACTCAAAGATTGCCGAGCAAACTCGTCATATAAATCCCACCCGCTGCCGCGATAAACACTAAAAGAACCAGTGTTAAGATGCCGCGACCGAATTTTGCGTCGCCGGTGGTTGGGGTTGGTTGGTCATCGGTGCTCGTCATATGGCGCATTCTACATCCAAGTGGCATATGCTTTTCGGGCGATCTACCGATAATTCTCGACAACATTTAAATAGGCTAACAACCGCTTCCTCTCAGTAAGCTAAGATTTTGGGAACTGTCGGGAATTTTGGCAAATTATCAAGTGACGTCCGCCACCTTACTAACAGAGCCTCAATCATCGCAAATTGCGGTTGAACAGAAGCCGCAAGTCAAAAAGCCATTCTATCTGCCTGAACTTGATGGGCTGAGAACCGTGGGCTTCATTTACATGTTCATGGCGCATTCGTCTGTAATCCCACAGCCGAATGGACACTTTTTTCTGACAGATGCGTACAACACTTTCGTGAAGTGGGGCGTAATCGGTCTCGACATGTTCTTCGTGTTGAGCGGATATTTGATCACAACCTTGCTTTTGAAAGAGCGTTTGAAAAATGGCAACATCTCCCTTCCCCTCTATTTCAAGCGACGGATGTTGCGTATCTGGCCGCTTTTCTATCTGACGATTTTTGTCGGTGCATTCGTTATTCCATTCACTTGCACGCGGCATTTGGATATGGAGCTGTACAAGAAGTTTCTCGGTGATATTTTCATTCCGATGTTCTTCTTCCTCGGAAACTATGCACTGATTTTCAAAGCCTGGACATTGCAAGCATTGACTGCGGGATTGAGTTTTCCGCTAGCGAATCTGTTCCGTCCCCTCTGGTCCGTGTGCTCTGAAGAGCAGTTCTATCTGACCTGGCCGTTTATCGTGCGCAAGGTCAAATCATGGCAAGGATTGACGATCACTATCGTGGCGTTGACTTTGATGTCACTTGGTTTCCGTTATTACTTCCAGCAGTACTCGCTCACGCATACCCGCGGAATCTGGACCCCATCCGATTTCTACCACTACAACACTTTGTGTGGTTTGGATACGCTGATGGCTGGCTCGATGATTGCATGCATCCAGCTTCAACTGCCGAAAGTTTGGGAAAAGGTTTGCAAAATGGGGGCACCAATTGCGGTGACTGCATTCACAATTTTGGGCTGCATGATTGCATTTCTTCCGGAACCAACGAACAGTGTTTTCATTGTGCCGATGTATCTGGGCATCGCTGTGTTGTGCGGAATGGTTCTAGTCGGCACCATGTCGTGGACACCGTTGCGCTCGTTTCTTGCACTGTTCGCCGGCATCGGTAAGACGACTTATGGTATGTACCTGGTGCACCATCCGATTATCGCGTTGACCGAAAAGTCCCTTCGCGCTCACATGGCATACAACGAGCAATTCTTCTGGACTCGTTTTGCAATCTCTTTGATCCTGACAGTATTAATGGGACAACTGTTATATCGCGGCATCGAAGTTCACTTAGAAGGACTACGTCGGAAGTACGCGCGGATTTAGTGCAGACGCTTTCTCGCCCGAGTTTATTTGCTGCTCTGTGCTGCGCCTTGCACGGAGACATGATTGTTTGGTGCTGCGGCTTGCCCGGCGTCGTGACTGTTTGATGCTGCGCCTTGCCCGGCGTCATGACTGCCTGATGATGCGCTTTGTCTGATGCCTTTGATGCTCTTCAGAAGCGGCTCAAAAATAGTTGGGTCGTAAGCTTCTGCACTGTCTTGCGTGCAGTGGATTTGCAAAATATCTCCATTGGGCAGGTCGATGAATGCAACCTCGACTGCGGATTTTCTGCCCATCGTGACGCCATGCTCCCTCACGTAATAGGCAGTCTGACCGGCGATTTTCTCCTCGCCTCTTGATTCCAAATCGAAGCTCATTCCTGACACGTTTGGCATCGCAAATTTTCTTGCTGATTGTTCTGCTGTCGAATGCCCCTTAATCTTCAACTGCATTATTTGAACTAGAGCATGTCCTTTTCCGAATACGCCATTTTGAAAGTTGGCTGATTTTTCATAACCAACATCAACGCCGACTCCGTATTTCCAGCGTCCTGGCAGTGGGTCTGACATTATCACCATCTCGTTCGCGATTTTTTGCGCATGGTTGGGATCCAAACTGTCTTTCAATGAATTGATCGCGAAAATGACCGCAATCAGCACGCAGGTCGTGGCGCCCAACATTATCAGGATGATGACTTTTACATATTTAGGTAGGCTGCTGAACTTCACTGTATTCTCACCTGGACACTGACAGTAAGCTTATTCCCAGTCCTGCCTGCGTTTCACAGTTCTGTCGTCCACCAGTCTGCTAACCTTGACAGTATTACAGTAATCAAGCATAATACTGTCATGATAGTTGAAGATGCTTACACATTGACGATTGATGAACTCTCAGAGGAGGTTGTTCGTGTTCTTAAAGCCAACAATCTTTTTGCGAGTCACAACGACAATCGCGTTTCAGCGGCTCCAGATATGCGAACGATTCGCTACTACACAAGCCTGGGGCTGCTCGACCGTCCATCAATTGAAGGGCGAGTTGCGAAGTACAGTCGCAAACATTTGCTGCAATTGCTCGCGGTCAAAACGCTTCAAGGTGTTTCGCTTCCGCTCTCCGAGATTCAGGAACAGCTTTATGGTTTAACTGAAGCAGAACTAGAAGCAGTAATCGCTTTCTACATTCCTGAACTGAGTGAGCGTACCAACGACGCATACAAGGAATCAATTCGCACGGTAACGTGGCGCGAAATCATTATCGAACCCGGTCTGAAAATTATGGCAGACGACACCTGGGGCGCTGATGCAGATCTAACAGCCATCGAGCAGAAAATTCGCGCTGCGCTCGAAGTTCTGAAACATAGTGCCCAAGCGGCAAATGGAGATGTTCAATGACCACACAGATTCTTATGCTTGATTCGGTAGAGACGACAAAACATTGTCGTATTCTTGGTAGCGTTCATGTCATCAAAGAAAATAAAAAGTTCAGCCTGCCACTGTCAGCGGTGTCGATCAGCGCTAAGGTAGCCGAACGTCTCGCACATGTTACTGTCAAAGAAACGTTCAAAAATCCGCACAGCGAGCATCTGGAAGCAGTGTACATTTTTCCTCTTGCCGGAGGATGCGCCGTAAGTTCTTTTGAAATGAAAGTAGGTGACCGCTCTATAGTTGGGAAAGTTGCCGAACGCCAAAAGGCGCGTCAAGAATATGTTCAGGCAATACATGACGGTAAGCGTGCTGCGCTTTTGGAGCAGGAACGCGATGACGTTTTCACAGTGCAAGTTGGTAACTTGCCTCCTGGTGAAGAGGTTACTGTTCTAATCACGTATTCCGAAAAGCTTCCGTATTTTGATAATGGAACGACTGAGATCCGTTTGCCGTTAGTTGTAACACCACGCTACATTCCTGGCGAAGCGTTAGACCGTGACAGTGTTGGTGATGGCACCGAGCTTGATACCGACCTTGTTCCAGATGCGTCTCGCATCACACCACCGCGTTTGGCTCCAGGTGTTGACCCGAAAACCTCACTTCAACTGAGTGTGGAATTAGCAGGAGAGCAGACGATCGAAGATTTGAGCTGCTCGCAACATGCCACCAAAACTGGTCTTGGAAAAGATGGAGTGAAGGTTTCGCTTTCTCGCGAAGATGAACTTTTGAATCGCGACTTCGTTTTACGTTGGCGCGTGACGACAGGCGAACTGCAATCGAATTTGATTGTGTTCAAAGCCAAGGAAGCCGCTACCGATGGATTCGCCATGCTTTCTTTACTTCCACCAAAAACAAATGACATTGCGTCTCCACCTCGCGACGTTCTGTTCATTGTAGACCGTTCTGGCTCCATGAAAGGCACCAAAATGGCTTCTGCAGCGCGAGCATGTTCGTTGCTGATAGCGACTCTAGGTCCGAAAGACCGCTTCGGAGTTCAGGCATTCGACGATAGCAGAGAGTGGCTCGAACAGAGCAAATCTCGATTCATAGATGCGGATGAGTCTGGTAAAGAATCAGGAGATAAATATCTGCGAACAATCACCGCTCGCGGTGGCACTGAAATGTTTTATGCGTTGAAAGACGCGATTGTCGAGATGAATGCGAGGAAAGATAAGAAGCGCCGCCTACCTGTAATAGTGGTTTTGACCGATGGAGAAGTCGGAAACGAAAGCCACATATTGAAACAGGTTCAACAAGACCTATCTGATATCCGATTGTTCACGGTCGGCATTGATACGGCAGTAAATTCGGGATTTCTTCAGCGCATTGCCTCCGTTGGTGGTGGCACTTCAACCTTTGTCACTCCTGGAACGCAACTCGAAGACGCGCTGGCGAGCGTCGGGCGAGAAATTGGCGCGCCATTGGTCACCGATATCAAACTCGCTGATGTAAACATTGCGCTAGATAAGAAGTCGATTGCTCCAAACAAAATCTCAGATTTGTTCGAGGGGCGTGCAACTACCGCTTTCTTCAAATTTGATGCTGCAGGCGTGAAAGACTTGCAGAAAGCAAAAGTTCGCGTTAGCGGCAAACATGTTGACGGCAGTTCGTTCAACGAAGAAGTGCAGGCAAAAGTAGTCGATATGCCAGCTATTTCGCAATTGTGGGCGAAGACTCAAATCGCTGAACTTGAAGACCAATACAGAATTTCCAGTTTTGAGGAGCAGGAACGAATCCATAACCAGATCGTAGAACTGTCTGTGGATCATTCTCTGTTGACTCGATTTACCGCATTCGTGGTTGTCGATGAAGCGGAAATTGTGAATGCTGGAGGGGACGTCCGCAAAGTTGTGCAACCCGTGCACACGCCAGCTCAGTGGGTCGATGCTAACACGGTTGAAACCGGATTCTCACGTGCCCGATACGGCGCTGCGGCACCATCGGCGGCACCGGCTGCTGGAAGTTGGGGGTCGGCTCCCGCCAGCTTTGGAGCGCCTCCGCCTGGATTTGCCGGTGGTTCTTCCAGTTACGGTTCACCACCACTACGCAAAATGCAGATGTTTCAACAAAATACTGGAATGGAACTTCCAGACGAGTCCGAAACCGAAGGTGCTGCGTTCGCCCCGCAGGCGGTGCCACCTCAGGCTCCTCCATCTGTACGACAAGCGTCACCGACTGTGTCGGCTTCGGCTCCGAAAGCGGCTCCTTTGCCCACGCCTCCTGCAGATGCTCCTCTGCCACCACCAGACGCATCTAATGCACCCGCTCGCAGTGAAACTGTTGCCGAAAGCATCAAGCGAAAGCTCAATTCACTCGCCAACTTTGGTCGCGCTGATAAGGGCTCGCAGCCTCCAACTCCTGAGAATGATGAGACGGACGGAGCGTGGATGCACGAAGAAAATGTCCGCTATCCAACACAAGGCGAACAGGAAGTGATCAACGAAGAAATCTTCATCAAAGCGTGGAGAAAATTTGCAGCAGCACTACAGCAGTCATTTGACATGATTCAATCCGGGGCCAAGCCGAATGTTGATGCTGTGGAAGAAGCTCGCACCGAGTTGCTCAAGGCTTTGGCTAATGCCAAGTCGGCTTCGAAACGACCGCTGTTACAGAAATATCTGCGGTCGGGTGTTGTTCGATTGATTACAGCAATCGAGAGCGCAGGCGATGCAAGCGATGCACTTAAAGCAGTTGCGAAGCAGCAAGACCTTGAATTCAAAGCCGTTCAGAATGAGTATGACGCTCTGCGAGGTATGGAAAAGCCATTCTGGCGTAACGTTTAAACCGGCACTCTGGCTGGCTGGCGAGGCGGAAGGAGCGTGGTGAGCGCTCCTTCCTTTTCTTTAAACAGGGGCTGTGTGATTGCTTATAGACTACAATCGCACTAGTGATACCATTATTTAGTCCCTCACAACGCGGTTAGTGCCTTGAACGAGTCCGAAATTCGCCGTTACCTTTGCGACATGCTCGAAGTTTCTCCCACTGCGAGCGATGAGGAGATCAAGAAGGCTTACGCGGTTGAAGTAAAAAAGTGGCACCCAGACAGAGTGCAACACAATGCGGAGCTGGCAGCGCTCGCCAATCAGAAGATCAAAGACATTAATCAGGCTTATGAGTGCCTCACTGACCGTGTTCAGTTCGATAAGTACGCCGAAAAATTGGCGCATAAGCAACAGGAGTCGACCAGCACACAGTCCAAGCAGCGGACTACTGAATCCGCAAGTTCGACAAATTCGCACGCTGACTCTTACAGTAATCAATCCGGTAATCAATCCAGCAATCGATCCGGTAACGAAGCACCAAAGCCTGAAGCGAAAGCTCCGGTGCCTAATCCGAACCGTGAGGATGTCGTAAAAATATTTGTGGCAGTGGGTATTTTCGTGGTGATTGTAATCGCCGTTGCAAACATAACCAGCTCGCACAAAGAAACTCACTACAACCAGGGTATTACTTTGAGTCCCCAAGATTCACCAGGGTCGCCGATTACTGGAAACACTTACCCCTCCTACCAATCACAACGTCCGACATTGCCGACAGACAAAACGATTGGCGCGCCACCAGGCTCGAATTGAGGCTGCGAATTAATGGACGGGCTACGCTCAAGCTGCGCTTGGCTGCTTTGTTTTGCTTTCGTGAACCGCAGAGAGCAGTTTCAAATTGGTACTAATGGTAGTATCAATTTGCAATCCCTGCGATTTCTGGCTCGGTGTCTGAACTGCTATAAAACAGCTTGGTTGGCTTGATTGTTAAGCGCCGTTAAAAGTTTCAACGCTGATTTGCGAAGGAACATCGACTCCCGAAGCCCCGTCATACCCACAAATAGTTGGATGCTAAGTGTCGATTTGCTAATAAAATCAACCCTTTTGACCAGTTATCAACAGGCGTCTGTATAATAGAATTATTTCAACCCTTTGCAGGGTGACTTCGCTTGGTCCACATTCAACCAGAGATTTGAGACCACATCAGGCAGGAGAGAGAGATTTGAACCCTTCGGAACAGCCAACCACTGCGTTTTCAGTGAAAGACTACCAACGCCCAAGATGGAATGTGTTGGACATGATCACATTCATTCGCGGCGGTTCGATTCCGACCTACTTGTGGGCCGATGTAGACATGACCTGGGCTGAAGAGTTCAGAAAGAAGCTGAAAGCCGCGGGCATTAAAACCACTGTTACAGCTATTCTTTTGAAGGCGATTGCGATTGCGCAGAGATCCCACCCTGAAAGTCGCACTTGCGTTTATCCCTTCGGCAAATTGGTGACACTGAACAACATCGTGGCTGGCTTCACGGTTGAGCGCTTCATCGGCAACCAACCAGCGGTGTTCTTCGGAGCTATCGAAGCGCCTGACACGAAGTCAGTCGAAGAGATTGCACAGGAGCTTCAAGCATACGGCTCCGCTGAAATGAAAGACGTGAAGCACCTCGACACTCAAGACCGATTCAATAACATGCCGTGGTTGTTCCGCCGATTGATTCTCTGGCTCGGAATGACATTCCCATCGGTGAGACTGCGCCACCAGAACGCAACTTTCGGTCTTAGTTCGCTTGGAAAATTTGGTATCAAGTCCGTTGTTCCACCATGCGTCAGCACTTCGACAATCGGCATCGGTTCGGTTGAAGACCGCGCTGTAGTGCGTAACGGCGAAATAGTGATTCGCCCGATGATGACCATCAGTCTTAACTTCGACCACCGTGCAATCGATGGAGCGCCGGCAGCGCGCTTCTTGCAAGACATCATCAAACTGATGGAAGGTGGGCTCGAGAACTACATTCAGGGCAATGAAAGCTTGAGCAATAACAGCAGCTCAATGACTTCGTCGTTCACCTAATCGCGTCCCAGGTCAGTCTTAGCGATTCATGTGCTCTGTAGTTGAAGCAGACTTAGATTCTGTCGCCTTTGACTCCAATCCCAACTTCTCGCGAATTTCTGGGATTGCTAATCGTGCAGCTTCTTCACCAGCGGCGATGGCTTCTTCGATATTTTTCTTCTTCGTCGAGATCAAGCTTATTCCGTTTACGTTTGGATGAATTACAATGTCAGCTTCTTTTCGCTGATTGTCGTCGACTTTTGCCAGATGTAGCGTCAGCACTCGATGCGCGACGCTTCCCAGCTTGCGGAATTCTTCATCTGGCATTGGTTCGAATCGCTCGTCTACATCCACGGCGATGACAAACTTTGCACCGAGAGCGCGAGTTTCGGTACATGGCAAATTGGCAACGACGCCACCATCGACAAATAGTCCTTTGTCTATTTTCACGGGGCGGCGTAAGACTGGCAGGGCTGCGCTGGCTTGTAATGCCTCTCCGACATTGCCTTTCGTGATGCAGTATGCTTGTCCGTTGAGCAAATTCAGAGCGACAGCGCCGAAAGGTTTGTTCAGTTTTTCAATTTCTTGTTTGTCATCAGGCAACGACTTTTGAATGAATCTGCGGAACACTGCACCGCGGTAGAAGCCGTCGTATGGTTTGTATCCGAACAATCGGGGAATAGCCAGAATAGGAATAATTGCAATTCGCACCGGAATTGATACGGTCATAAACGAGCGCATCAATCCTTTTTCAAAGCGCGTTTGCATGTCGTCTGCGCTCAAGCCTGCACAATACAAGCCGCCAACTACGGCACCCATGCTGGTTCCAACAACCATATCGACAGGAATATTTTCTTGCATCAAGACGCGCAACGCGCCGATGTGAGCAGCACCGCGGGTGCCACCACCGCCCAATGCCAGACCAACCTTTGGTCGAGTGCGTGGCACCGCTACTGGTGGCGGTGGCGCTGTTATCACTGTCGGGCTGGAGTCATAGGGCGTGACTAGCTTCGGAACGGATGTCTTGCCGTCGGCGGGAACGATGACTTGAGAGTAGTCGGCTGACACCTGAGCTGAGACTGCAAGCGGGTTGATTATCATGCTCGACAGCGAAAGCACTGAAGTCAGAGCAATTGCAAGATGGCGACGGCGACTCGTCGCAGACGTTTTTCGGAATAGTTCAGTCAATGAGTTACCTTAAGTCCAGATCCACTGCATTCTCGCAGGCAGTGTCAATCCTAGTTTAACAAGAGTCTCATCCAGTGTGCCACCGCTCTTCTGCGTGTTGCTGAGAGCCTGCGTGGCCTGCTCATTCGAGACGAATCCTTCTCGCAGAAGAGAATAGCAACGAAGCGCAACATAGAGAGTTGCTTCGTTCACCATTCCACCGGCGAGAACTTTCTTGCCCACTTTGATTGAGCTTGTTTCTTCATCAGATACGACATTGTTGATCTGATCAGCCGTTGCAATTTCAGCTTGTTCCAGAAGATGTTGCATCGTCAAAATAGGTGGTGTTATCTGCGGTGGTGGTTGCAGTTCGGCAACAGCCTGATAAACCGAAACCTCTTTTACGCGCACAGATTTCAATGCTTCGGCAGCCTGATACGAACGCAGGGTGTCGTTCGATACCATATCTTGCAGATATACGGCAGCTTCGAGAACGGGGTTGGTCACCAGCCCTTGCTCCAGCAAAATCTGTCCGAACTGCTTCTCTTTAACGATTTCGATTTCCAGGCATTCGAGCATATCGCTTTCGCCCATGAAACCGGCCATCATGCAAAGCTCGCCGATTTTTACAGCCTGCCCTGGACTTTCACGGTAAAGCCCGAGCTCGAAAAGTGCTTGCTCTATCGAAATTCGACGGCGTCCTACTGCTTGTAGTCCTTGAATTGCATCTTCCTTCGAAATCTTTCCATCGCGAATGAGGAGCTGCGCATTGAGCGCGGACGACATCATCCACGTCGAGAGATCGCGGTTCAGCACAAGGATGCGACCCATTTGCATGCCGCTATCATGAGCGCGCGTCAAAGCCCGACCCAATTGCTCTTGATTGATCATTCCGGCTGCAAGCATCAAATTGGTCAAATCGTTGCCGATTGCACCCATGACCATCGTCTTTTTGTGCACCGAGCTGAGCACGTTGACGGCTTCATCAAGATCTAAATGATTCTGTTTCGCAAAACGCAGCGCTTTCACTGCCATATCAAGAGAGATTTTTCCTTCCTTGATCATCTCTTGCGCTTCCATAATGGACCGCAGCGAATTTTCAGACGCATGCCCGAGCATCGTTAGTGCACGCTCGAGTGGCACGTTCAGGTTCTTCGCGCTTTTCACCGCCTCGTCAATCTGCGGCTGCGCAACAGTATTTGTGCCTGTAAGCAGAATTACAAGTGTGTCTGAAAACTTCTTTTCAACCATGATTTCTTATGTTTGGAATGCCGAGGCCATTATGCCCTATTTTTCGCAGCAAATAGCTACGATTTGGGGCATTTCGGAGAAGTCGCGAAATGCCGCGCCTGCCGCCGAGTAAGTAATTCAAGTGTCGCACAAATTTCGATTGCGGTGTGGGAAATCGGGCACATCGGTCTGACCAAGTTTCATGATCGAGACGCCCATTTAATCTGTCGGTCGCGATACCATATGGAGCTATATCGGGATGACCCGGAAGCCGAGCAGTAATGCCTGTTTCGCTTCGGAAGCTTTTCACATGTCAACGCGAGGATTTATGACAAAGCCACATTTTGTGCCGAAGTTGCACCATACGATTACCCCCACTCTCACTGTTCGCGACGCACTGGGTGCTATCGATTTTTATAAACGTGCTTTTGGCGCGCAAGAAATCAGTTGTATGAAATCGCCTGACGGTAAGAAAGTCATGCATGCCGAAATTCGTATCGGCGATTCGATGATTATGCTCAATGACGAAATGCCTGAGATGAATTGCCCGTCGCCTGAAACGTTGAAAGGCGTTGCTTCGAGTCTCTTTATGTATGTCGAGAATTGCGACGAAACTTTCAAGCGCGCCGTCGACTGCGGTGCAACTTCGATTATGGCGCCTGTCGATATGTTCTGGGGAGACCGATTCAGCAAACTCTCAGATCCATTTGGTCAACAGTGGAGCATTGCCACTCACATTGAAGATTTGAACGAGAAAGAAATTGCTGAACGCGGTAACGCTTTCTTTGCGGCGGCGGCAGCGCACTAGCTTTTGAGATCCCGGCATCACTGTATCGCTTGTTCTGGGTAGACTGCGGTTTTGCGCACGCTTTGGACTTTTGTTGCGCATACACAACTTCGAGGTTAGAAGATGTCTGAACAGGGTTATTATCGCTATGCCACTATTCACGGTGACAAAATTGTCTTTGTTTGCGAAGACGATCTCTGGTCTGTCACTACCGGCGGTGGTATGGCGCGGCGGCTGACAACCGGGCGCGGGGAATTCGCGGCGCCAAAATTCTCACCAGATGGAAAGCACATTGCTTTTGTCGGGCGGGAAGAGGGGCATCCCGAAGTCTATGTTATTCCAGCAGAAGGTGGTTTGCCGAAGCGAATGACCTATGTCGGTGGCGGAGCCTGCTACGTCAGTGGGTGGTCAGCCGACTGCAAAGACATCTATTTCACCTCTGATTGCAAAGCCCCATTTATGCGTCATTCAGAAATGTTTGCCGTCGCTTTGAGCGGTGGTCAGCCTCGCAATCTCAATCTCGGTCATGCTCAGTCCTTCGCTATAAAAGAGAATAACGCAACTCTGATTGGACGAAATGCCAACGATCCCGCACGATGGAAACGTTATCGTGGTGGCACCGCCGGTGAGTTATGGGTCGATCCGAATGGCAAAGGTACTTTTAATCGACTGCTGGATCTGCGCGGTAACCTGGTTTTGCCTATGTGGATCAAAGAGCGCGTCTACTTTCTTTCCGACCATGAAGGCATTGGCAATATCTACTCTTGCAAGCCTGACGGCAGCGACATCAAACAGCACACGCACCACCATGACTATTATGTTCGCTTCCCGCACACAGACGGTAAGAGCATAAGCTACACCGCAGGCGGTGACATCTTTGTTCTGAACGTCGCATCCGACCAGAGCGAGAAGATCAACGTGCAAGTGTTGCCGACGACACTACAATCGGTGCGCAAATTCGTCAAAGCTTCTGAACATCTCGAACACTATGCACCCCACCCGAAGGGACATTCGGTCGCTGTGATCACGCGCGGTCAGCCGATGACGATGGCGAACTGGGAAGGTGCCGTGATTCAGCATGGTGCTGGCAGCAAGGCTCGTTATCGCGAATGTGAATGGCTGCATGACGGCGAGCGATTCGTCGTCATTTCTGATGCCGCCGGCTACGAGCAACTTGAATTGCATCACGCAGACCAGTCCGTAGAACCAGTCATAGCTTGCAAGGGCGACATCGGGCGTGTTGTCTTGATGAAGGCTTCTCCGACTGAAGACCAGGTTGTGATTGCAAACCATCGGCAAGAGTTATTGCTTGTGGATCTCAAATCGAAGTCTGTGAAGATGATCGATAAATCTCCCTCGGAGCGAATCGGTGGAATGGCGTGGTCTGCCGATGGACGCTGGATCGCTTACAGTTGGTCGCCACAACCTCAAGCCTGGATCATGCGTATCGCCGAGGCGAAAACTCAGAAACTACACGATGTAACTTCTCTGTTGCGTGGTGATTTTGAGCCGTGCTTCGATCCCGAAGGTCGCTATTTATACATGCTGAGTGCGCGCGATTTCTATCCTGTTTATGACTCGCTGCAATTCGATTTGAGCTTCCCTCAATCGGTTCGCCCATTCCTCGTGACGCTGCGTAACGACGTCCGGTCGCCTTTCACAGTGCCAACTCCTGCTGAAGAAGAGGCTGCAAAGAAACTCGAAGAGGAATTGAAAGAGAAGGAAAAAGAAAAAGACAAACCTAAGAAAGTCGAAATTGATTTCGAAGGAATCGAAAACCGCTTGATTGGATTCCCTGTTGAAGAGGGGCGTTACGGACAGATTGCTGCAACTCCGACGCGCGTTTATTTCACGAAATTCGCTGTGAAGGGCATTCGTGAATTCGCTTTCTCCGAAGAAGAGGGCGAGCCAGGCGTACTGCTCGCCTATGATTTGAAAGAACGCCGCGTTGCGAAGATCTCACAGAAAGTGACTCACATTCGCATCTCAAACGACTTCAAGTCTCTCTTTTGCTACTCTCAAAAGAAAATTCGTGCGCTTGATGCAACTGAAGGATTCCCGGCCGAAGGCGCTGAACCCGCACCACCGGCGGAGACACCGGGCCGCCAGACGCGTATGTTGGATTTGAATCGAGCCCAGGTTTTGGTTCAACCGCAAGAAGAGTGGAAACAGATGTACGCTGAAGCGTGGCGGCTTCAAGGTGAACACTTCTGGGACCCTACCATGTCAGACGTAGATTGGAATCTTGTCTACGAGCGTTACGCAGCCATGCTTCCAAGACTGCGCACGCGCACTGAATTGTCTGACATCATGTGGGAGATGCAGGGCGAGCTGGGCACTTCGCATGCCTATGAGATCGGCGGAGATCACAGAAAATCAGCCGAATATCATAACGGCTTCCTGGGCGCAGATGTGGAACTTGATACCAAATCTGGTGGTTATACAATCAAGAAAATCCTGCGCGGCGACTCTTGGAACCCCGCTCATGATTCACCTCTTGCTGCGCCAGGCCTAGATATCCAGGTGGGAGACATTATCGTTGCAGTTGGCGGTCGTGGCATCAAAAATGATTGCACGCTCGATGAATTGTTGATGAATGCGGCTGCAAAAACAATCAACTTGACGATTTTGCGAAAGGGTAAAAAGCGCAATGTCTCCGTACAGACTCTTCGCAACGAAAGTGCTTTGCGTTACCGTGAATGGGTCGAAACCAATCGACGCATCGTTCATGAACGGTCTGGTGGGCGACTCGGCTACTTGCACATCCCTGATATGGGACCTGCCGGCTTCGCCGAATTCCATCGCGGCTACCTCGCCGAGGTGCATCGCGACGGTATGATTGTTGACGTTCGTTACAACCGCGGCGGACATGTCTCAGCGCTCTTGCTGGAGAAACTGGCGCGCAAACGAGTTGGTTACGATGTTTCACGCTGGGGACCGCCGCAGCCATATCCGACTGAGTCCGTCGCTGGTCCGATGGTGGCAATCACCAATCAGTTTGCCGGTTCAGATGGTGATATTTTCAGTCACTGTTTCAAGCTGTACAAGCTCGGACCGCTGGTCGGCAAGCGCACCTGGGGCGGTGTCATCGGTATCTGGCCTCGTCACATGCTTGTAGACGGCACGATCACCACGCAGCCGGAATTCTCATTCTGGTTCACTGATGTCGGTTTCCGTGTCGAAAATTACGGCACCGATCCTGACTATGAAGTAGATATCGCACCGCACGACTACAAGAACGGCGTGGACCCGCAGATGGACAAAGCTCTGAGCCTGGCGCTCGACGCGCTCAACCAGAAGCCTGTAACATTGCCGGATTTCAGCGCCAAACCTCGGTTGCCGCTGCCTTCCAAACGCTAGTCAAGTGAAGAAATATTGCGCGCTAAAAGATGACTCCTACTCAATGTAAGGAAGTCCGATTTGTCGTACCCTGAGGCGGGTTTCAAAGAACGGCAATCAGTTGTCCACGCAGACCACCAACTCCACGCAAGTGCTGAACGGAACAGAAAAAGGTTCCGCTGATTCGCGATGGGCGAAATTCATGGCGTGCGACATCGCCTTTGCGACGCTGCTTTCGGCTGCGCTGGTAGGCTTGCGCGTATTGCTATTCGATTCGCGCTTCTTTCGCGCGCAGATGGTGCCCAATCACGACATGTCGCAGGCGGCGAGTTTCTTTGCCACCAACATGCATTCGATTCGACTGGCGAGCGATCTTGCCTGGTGGAATCCCGCCAGCGCAAACGGTTACGCTCAGTATTTTCAATCATTCCTGTCGCCTCTGGCGCCAACACCCAATCACATCGCGTTCATTCTCTGGGCTGAATGCATCAAAGCACTGAGTCTGGTGCATCTCTCAGTGCCGGAATATGGGCAGTACATCTCGTTTACGTACTTGCTCATGCCGTTTTTGACTTTCCTCGCTGGAACGTTGTTTTTTAAACAGATTTACGAAAATCGCGCCGTCGTCGCTACCTTGATGATTGCCTATGCATTTTCATCGATTGGAATTTGGAACTCAGCCTGGTTCTACTTTCAGGAATCATTCACTCTTTTTGCAGTTCTAGGAACTACCACTGCTTACTTGAAGAAACCGACCATGCCTCGATTGTGGTTGGCTCTCGCCGCAATTCTTGTTCAGATTTGCTCTGCAAATTATTGGACTGTACATAACTCATGGCTTTATCTAATTGGTGCAGCGAGTTATGCGTTTGCATTTCCGAATCAAATCAGACGCGCTGGCGTCCGCATCAGACAGGCGGTTCAATCAGATCGAAAGACCGCAATTGCACTCGCGAGTTTATTTGTCATTACTGCTGGATTGTGGACGTTTTGCCTTGGCTCGATTTTCGTCGAGCAGGGAAAGAAATACATTCGTCCGACAATCTCCACTGGAACTGAAAGCTACAAGACACAAGCCGTGCTCGACCGAGTGCACGAGTTGCGCCGTTCCACAGTCGAATTCTTCAATCCAAATTTGGACCGGGCGCTGAAGTTCTACCAGTACGAAAGCGATGTTCACAATGCTCGTTATGTTGGGCTTGTGTTCTTGCCGTTTTTGTTCTTGTTGCCGTTTTATCCGTGGCGCAGAAAAGAGCGCTTCATTGCCGGATTGTCGTTTGGCATTCTCATGGTCTGTCTTGGATTTCCGCTCGTGGCGATGCTCTGGACGATCACACCGATGCTTTCGAAAGACCAGCATCTTTTTTACTTCTACACTCAGTATTTGCAAGTCGCTCTGATTATGGGAGCGGGTGCAGCACTAGAGATGGTGC
The DNA here is from genome assembly GCA_036702965.1 of Drouetiella sp. GTDB lineage: Bacteria > Cyanobacteriota > Vampirovibrionia > Obscuribacterales > Obscuribacteraceae > PALSA-1081. Next base: position 270,275 of record DATNPZ010000010.1, on the reverse strand, counting down.
TTCGCAAGCGCAGTCACTTGCTTACAAATCGACGCCTTTCGTCTGCGATGCTTTGCGTAGTGGGAGCATCGTTCCTGGGATTCGCTGGATATAACTTGATGTCCGGCAGTTTTCCAGCAAAGGACATGAATCTTGAAACTGCGCTTTATGCATTGACCACAGTGCTCGTTGTCAGCGGATTTGCTGCACAGCACCTTATATCGGGAAAGAAGGCTAGCCGAGTCATGCTTGCTGTGGTAGTTCTCTCCATCGCGCTCTTGGATTTGTCGACCTATTACGCCCATGTCAATGAAAAAGATGCTGCATTCTCACATTCTTATTTGCTAGTTAAGCGCTACAGAACGCAAGCGCACGAGCCTGCTTATGCGCCTCTTCGCATCACTCCCGTCGAGGCTCGTGAAGTAGGGCGAGAAATATCGCAGCACAAATCAGCCATTAACAAGCCTTGGAAAATACGTGATGCGCAGAGTTTCAGTGGTGGCTTGTTTCAGAACATGCCAATTTTTACTGACTTTTGGCCAGTCGATCGTTTTCTAGAGCCGCTCAAAATAGTTGAATTCAAACGTGCACCGCTGGCAGTGCAAGAGCATGAGTTTGCAAGCCCTTCCATTCAATTAGCGAGCTACGTAGACCCTCAATATGACGAGTTGAGGGATAACAACTATAAATTCGTGAATGATGATCCCAAACTCGATGATATGTTTGAAGCGGGTCTCGAGAAAAGAGATTTATCGTCTTTACCGAAAGACGTGCTGATTCCGAACTTTAAGTACGAGATGACCCGCTGGTCCTACAACGACTTCACTGCAAAATTCTCAGCACCGCAAGCCGGTACTTTGATCCTTCACCAGTTGCCAGACTCGCTCTGGAAGCTAACGCTCGACGGACAGCTCGTCAAGCCGACTGTCGTGCGTACAATCGACATGAGTTTGCCGGTATCGGCGGGCGAGCACGAGCTGCACATGTCATATCAACCGTTGGCTAGAAAGCTCTACTGGCCAGCCGCACTGCTGTTGCAGGCGACGTTGATTGCAATGCTGTACTTAGCCTTTCGTAGACAAAAGCCTTAATAATAGTAAGCGCATCGAGCCGAGCCAGCTTGTCTGACTGCATAATAGGCTGTTGTTGCGTGTCTTTGTGGTCGGTGCAGCTCGTGGCGTATCCGGCTTAAAGTCGAAAGTCTAGGTTTCATAGTTGATTAGCTTCCCCATAAAGTCTGTACCGACCCTGTTCATTAAAGGGTTTACAGCAGATGACGTGCGTACCATTCTCGAATTTGTCAGGAATGCGGATGCAAATAGTGTCGCTCGCACCCGAGACGTCCTCTTTATCGATACTCCGATCACCGGTCCGACTGTTGAGGCTGTGCACAAGCTTCGCGCTGAAGGTTATCGCGTCGTCTATCGCGACCACCACGCGGTTGAGGGCGAGCCAGCCAGCGACCGAGACAGGCAGGTGATAAACGCGACCGAGAAACTGCGCCAAAGTCTAGGAGCAGATTGCGTCATCACGACTCGCACGCTGCATCCTGCGTGTAGCACATTGGTGGAAGTCGGTGAGTTTAAAGATGCTCTCGCGATAATCGCAGACCCCGATCCAGATGGTTTGACTGCAGCCATGAAGGCAGTTGGATTGTTCTATGAAGGATTGGACGAGGATGCAGCCAAGCTTGATGGTCAGCCATCTTTGCAGGTGACAGGCACTCCGCTATCGCAGCTTCTTGCCAAAGGCGTGGCTACGTTGCCGATTTATGATCCGCAAAAACCTCATGAGCGTGAACGCGCTACTGAAATTTTGTTCTCGCAGTGGGTTCAAGCTGTTCAGGGAGAGCAACGCGCTATCGATGCGCTTCAACAAGGTGTCACCACCTACGATGACGCAGTAGCGGCAGCTCGAGAAATCGCTCCATCTGCGAAGGAAATAGTACCAGGAGTGGTGCTTGTAGACGTTGTGGAAACGCCATTTTACGATGTCGGAACTCTGCTCGCGTTGTTGGAAGAACGTCCGGGATGCAAAGTCACCGTTATACGCAAGGGCAAAGGTCCTATTGCGGCGCTGCACGGAGTGCAATACAGTCTTGCCGTAGCAAAAAATTTCCAATCCGAGATCAAGCTGCCGAGTTTTCTTCCCCCACACGCTAAGTCTGATCCAAATGGTGGCATCATAAGCAATCTCTCTTTTCTTCTGCATGTGAATGAGTTCGTCTGGCAAGATCACGTACTGCCAGGTTTGAGAAATAAGCTCGGTTCCCATGTCACTAATCAGAGTTGATGCATTCCAGTTCTGATACGAGGTACTGACCCCGATTAGTTCCAGTTCTGATACGAGGTACTGACCCCGATTAGTTCTCTGGTGTAGCCTCTAGTTTCTCGACGATTTGATGGATGAAAGCGATGGACACAACGAGCAAGAATTACCTGATTAGAAAAGCCACCGCAGGTGATGCTCAAGTTTTGCTTGACCTGATAGTAGAGCATGCAGACTACGAGAAGGAAGTATTCCCATCTGAAGGGAAACTTGAAGCAATCGAGGATTGTTTAAAGAGAAATCCGTGCCCTTTCAACTCTCTGCTTGTAGAAAGTGAAGGTGCAGTGCGTGGCTACTGTAATTACTTCGTGCAGTTTGACAGTTGGGCGCTCGCGCCACACATGTTGCTGGATGCCTTGTATCTTCGCCCTGAATTGCGCGGACAGGGTATTGGCATGGAAATTATGAACATCGTTAAGGCAGAAGCTAAAGCTGCGGATTGCAAAACCGTTCGCTGGCAAACCCCAGTGTTCAACGAACTTGGCATAAAGTTCTACAAGAAGCTGAACACTCAAAGCGGTACGAAGATGTTTTTCACCTGGGATGTTTGAGTTCCAATCCCCTATAATTTTGCGACCGTTTGGAGAACAATCATGCAACTACTTCGAGACAGAATCAGCAAAGAAGGCAAATACCTCGGAAAAGGTATTCTCAAAGTCGATTCATTCATGAATCATCAAATCGATCCGCTTTTGATGAAAGCTGTTGGCGAAGAACTTGCTAAAAGATTTGCCTCTGTGAAGGCGACGCGCATTCTCACCGCTGAAACTAGTGGTATCGCTCCGTCGTTAGCTACTGGAATGTTCTTACAGGTTCCGATCGTGTTCGCGAGAAAACATCAGCCTGTAACAATGGCTGAAGGGGCTTTTCGTGAGACTGCAGCATCGCACACTCATAAGAAAGATGTGGAGCTGATCGTCTCGTCAGAATACATGGGTCCGCAAGACCGCATTCTCATCATTGATGACTTCCTTGCTTCGGCGCGCACCATTCATGCGCTTGTTAAATTGGTACAAGCCAGTGGAGCGACTCTTGTCGGAGTGGGTTCTGTAATCGAAAAGGGCTTCGAAGGCGGTCGCGATCAGCTCAAGCAGTACAACGTACCCGTTGAATCGCTAGCGCGCATCGAACGATTTGAAGAAGACGGAACCATCGTGTTCTCAGGTGAAACGCAAACCGTCTAGGCTTGGTCGGCTTCTTCGAAGTGGAGTGTAGAACCAGTCGGTGGATCACCAAACTCGTGCCACGCGGATCCGCCGCGTTTGAATAACTCCCAATATTTTCTTTCCTGACCCGAACTTCCTGGTGCGAAGGCAAGGTCGCCTTCTCTCACATTGAAGCTGCCCGTTGCGACAGTTGCTGTTCTGATCGAACCACCTATTCTGATTTTCAATCGGCTTCCCGGCTCTAACTTGTCGGTGAATTCTGTACCGGATCTGATTGTCGTTTTCAAATTTCCGAATGAATCAATGTAGCCGATCGCCTCTTTCGGTGGGTCTGGAACTGTTGCTGCGATGTCTAGTTTGTGCAACAAGAACGAGTAATCTTCTTTCACCGCCGCCCATACTTTTTGTGGAAAGTAATCTCGTGAGCGGAACTGACTGCCTGTATCTTCACTTACTGTGCTCCACAATTCGCTGATGTCGTTTTTTACAAACGAAAGCGAAAAGCCACTGTTCACCGCGAGAACTTGTACTCCGTTTTTCAGAGTACAAAACAAAAATCCTTCGCCCTCGTTATTTGCTCGTGCTTGCTTTAAATCTTTGCGTGGAGCGCAATTTGCAAAAATCAGCAAATCTTTTGGACGCAAGTGCTCTTCGGCATTTCCGAGCTGCCCGACGAGAAACCCGGTTGCGATCGTGTCGAAAGAAGCCACACTGCTCATATGCATTCGAACTGTTGGCGGAAGACCGGAACACATCGCCGAGAATACTTCTGCCCACGCCATGTCGCCAACTGCATAATCGCAAATAAGATGAAGATAGTTGTTCATAAAATTCCCGTGTTTGTTATGGATACAATATCATGCGCAATTTGAATGTGCGACAGGTTTTGAGCTGATTTTGAAGTGCCACCACTTCGAGATTTTGCAGTAAATAACTTCTTGACACTTGTGGAATATCTATATTAAGCTAGAGGTTCAATCGAGTTGGAGTTAGGGTTATGAAATCGCTGACAAATACATATGTGGCTTTCACCGGAAAGCAGGCTGTGCAGCATTTCTCGGGCACCGAAGATGCCCGCGGCGGCTCCCCGTTGTGCGGCTTTGGAAATATTGGAGAGTGGCACAGTATAACGAACGGCGCATCACCAAATATGATGCAACCTCAGCCGAAACGTTAGCTGTAAAACCCCAAAAAGCAGTCAGAGACTAGCAGTTCAAGCAACGCGTTTTTGCGTGTGCTTCGTGACAGATCTGCATCCTGAAGCAAGCGTGATGATTCGCATGTTGCATTAGCAATGGCGTTTTATGTACGCGCAAAGAATTGGCGAGCACATCGCCAACCGTTGGAATGCCTTGCCGGCTGTGACAGAGCCGGTTCGGCTAACAACGCTCAGATTTAATTGGTCAGGCACCAGATTTGGTGCCGTCGGATTCGTATGTCTAAACTACGGAGGTAAAACATCATGCGATTCGTTTTATATGCAGTAAAACTACAAAAAAATCTCGCGCTGCTCTTTGTTGAAAGAGTGTTCGTCAACGCCAACGGTTTGGCTTGCGACACAGCAGAGCGTCCTGCGTATAAGATTCGATTTAAAGGTTTTATGCGGCTGTCGCGAAAGGTAAAACACTTTCCCCGACAGCAAAACGAGCAAGAGACGCAGATAGCTGATTTCGCCAAACGGCGACATGACGCGCTGCGAAATCAAATGCTCTACGGCGGACTTCGATGATGCATCGCTTCACGATTGCTTTTGTCGTGAACTGTGATTGATCGTCCGCGCGTGCACCATTCTCATTGGCGTTAATGGTGCACGCATCCGCCTGAAATTTTCCGTTGCGACTGTGCGACAACCAATGGTGAGACTGGTTTTCTCACAGCAGGGTGCGTATTCGGGTCAACTGACCGGAGCGCGCTCAGCAACGGTTATAATGGAATCATGGACTCGAAAGACGTAATGAATAAAATTACTAAATATCTGAGGTTGAGCGATTATCACACGCTCGTAGTGAATTTCGAAAATGACAAAGTCACGAGCTGCATGGTTCGAGACAATTTGCTGAGTGATTGAATGGACAGATGCGTCAAATTGGTAATCATCACATCGACGATTATGTTGTGCAGCGCATGTTCTACAATCAATCCCTCTGGCTCCTCAAGAGAAGCAAATTCTGCGGCGAGTTTCGACAATTCTACTTTCAATTCTAAGAGTTGGATTGATGACAAGAATTTTGCTCGCGAAATTATGGTGCGCGATTTGATCGAAAGCAAAATCTTGATTGGTAAATCGCCAGACGAAGTGAAAAAACTATTGGGCAAAGCTGATCAAGAAGATGCAAACGGGTTGCTGTACGAAATTCGACCATCAAACGGCGACTTCGAAACTTTGATAGTCAAGTTTAAAGAAGGCAAAGTCGTTAGTTGCGAATCTCACTTCAACCCTTAGACTTAGTTTCCTCGGGTTTTTGCCGGAGTGTCATTCAGACTGAATTCATTACCTGGAGCGGCGCTCGGTATCAAAAACTTTGGATCGCCGAGCAATGGAGAATCATGTTTAAGTACCTCGTATCTCGGCCACGGATATCGACTTGGTTGAACCTTGAGCGCATGTATTTTTTGTTTTAGTTCGAGCCAGATGACTTCATTTCGTAGCCGATCTTGACCCATTAAAGCTCTTGGTTGAAAGAAAATTGGTGGCTCCGCTTTTTCGCTGTGAAGCATTTGCAAGAGCAGTAATTGCGCCGTATCCTCGCCGAATTGCCAACTTCCCAGCGCGGTTACCGAATTTTCAGAAGCCTCGCGAAACTGCATCTCGGCAATTTGGATTCGAATTTCATCACTTTCGAAAGCTTTGATTTTTTCCAGGAAACTCTTTGCCTCATTGATTTTTTGATTTCGGAGGCTAAGTTTGAAGCCCATGTAGAAGGTCTCTAATTCTGGACTTAGCTTATTTGCTTCGGTCAATTCCTTCATCGCTTCATCCAGACATTTTTCTCGATTGGCTTCGTCAGGTTCAAACTTTGCTAAATCGGTGTCCAAGTACGCTTTCAACAAATGATCTTTCCCGTCAGTTGATGGAAAATTAGCCAGCACTGAGTTGAACGCTTCTTTATCACAAAGCGGGTTCACCAGCGGCATGTGTCGTTCGACAGTATGACCTTTTGCCGCGTAGAGATCATCGAGTGAATCACCGAAGCGGTGCAACCATTGCTCACACGTTGCTCTCTGGCTCAGGACGTATGGTTCTGTTGGTTTGATAGTGAGGATTTTGTTCCAGCAATCCAGCGCCTCCGTCCACTGTTGATTTTGCATATGCTCCCAACCCTTGTACTCCAGAGTTTGGATGAAAAATGATTCGGTCGATGGCAACTTAATTGCTTGGCATTGATCGTATGCTAGTGCGGCAAATTTTTTAGAGTCATCGTGTCTTCGCAAGTTGTGGTAGCAACTGATCAAGTCCATTTTGATTCTGAGAGAAGTCGGGTCCAACCGGTATGCTTCTTCCATCGCCTCTGCTGCGGCTTTGAATCGATTGTTCTTAAAGTGCATCCAACCTGTGAACCAACTTTTGTCAAATTGTTTCTGCTGCGCAGTCGGATTTTGAATTTGATCCAGCAGCGCCTTCTGTTCAGCAGTGAGATTTTGACATTTCTTGATCTCGAGCAAGTAACTGATATATTCCGCCAATGCTTCCCTGAGGTTATTTGCACCGTACAGACTCACCCAGATGCCCGAGTCTAGTAGATATTTTTCGTATTCTCTCTGAGTACTGAACCGCATAAATTGCTGTCGCATGCGAATTTGCGCAAGAAGTGGTTCAACGCCATTGATCCATTTCTGTGAATGAGCAACGCGACTACAGTAGTCGTTCAGATGACACAGCTCGTGGATGATTGTGTGCCGCATTAGTTTTGAGCGAAAGAATGGATCGTTGAAACAGATCGCGCCTGCAGCGGCCTCGGCGAGCTCGGTGCGAGACACTGAGTCTGCCGGCGACTGGCGAATTATATAAAGCTTGTGATCGCTCGTCACGTTCTCCAGGAGCCACGGAAACTCTTTGTAGACCTCGAACAATCTGTAAGTAACTGTTTCGCGTTCCTTTGCTGACCAATCATTAGGTTTAGCGGCCGCAGTTTTGACTCTTGCTGAGTCTCTGTCCACCCTGTTTGCGAAATAAATTAGCTTTTCAAATTTTTTGTACTCCGCGGAATCGTCGGCCAGAGCCGATCGTGTTGATCCCGCCAGCAAACCAAAGAGGATTGCCATCGCGATTATTAGTTTGGTTGTGCGGTGTCTAAACTCTTTCAATGTCTAACTTTGTCAATCCATCTTGTATTCGTTGTTCTTCGCGGAGGCTGGTATCAAAAATCGGGGGTTAGTCAAAAGACCAGATCCCCGCTCAATCACGTTAAACGATGGGGAAGGGCTTACGAGTTTATCTTGAGGCTGTAGGGCTCGTATGTCTGAATCGAGTTCTTTCCAAATCAAATATTTGCGATTATCGCTCGAATCCTGACATTCGAGTAAGTGGAGAGAAGCAATATTCGTGCGAATTTTGTTATCGTCTGCGCGTTTGATTTTGGCTAAAAACTTCTTCGCTTGCGCGAAGTCCTGCAACTTCAATGTGAGATCGAAACTCAAATATAGTCTTTCTAGTCGAGATTGTTCGCCAAGCTTTCCTTTATGTATTTTTTTGCGCAACGTTTCGAGTGCGTCGTTCCAATATTGTTTTTGAACTTGCGTGTCTGAGTTGAGATCTGCCATTGCGGATAAGATGAGCGCCTTGCGCAGCGGCGTTTCGGCATCATCTGGAAGGGCTTCGATTATGTCACCGACGACTGCCTCATCGCTTTTCAAATTTGACAATGGATTCGGCCAATCGAGACCGTTTTTCCTTGATGTATTGAGGTCCGTTAGAGATTGTGCAGCTTCCAACATGCGATTCTCACACTCGGATCGTCGCTCAAGTGCATACGTGTTTGTCGGGCGTTTTTGAAGGATCTTATCGAGAACTACCTTCGCTTCGCCCCATTTTCTGGCTATCATCAAGTCGTAAGCCTTATGCGTCAGGATGTCTAGTACTTCCGTTTCGTCCGTCGGAACACCATTAGTTTCAATAACGTATAAAGCCAATTCAACCATATTCGTGGCTTCATTACGGCGCTTGAGGCGATCGTAACAAGCCGCCAACTGTGACATCACGAGCAGGTTTTGAGGCTCGAGTTTGTATGCCTCTTCAAGTTTTTCAGACGCTTCCTGGTAATTTTTTTCAATATAAAGAATCGTCCCTTCTATCACTATGTCGCGAAACTGTGTTTCTGTCTCTGTCGGGTTTTTGATCCTTCTGAGCAAGGAAGCCTGTGGTTCAGTCATCTCTCGCCCACGTTTGTTTTCGATCTCAAAACTGACGTACTCTGCGAGGGCCTCAACTAAATTTTTTGCACCGTAAATGCTCACCCAAGTTCTTGTTCTGTTTAAGAACCTGTTGTAGACCCAGTATGCATCTGTATCTAAGAACTGTTCACGCATCCGAATTTGTTCTATGAGTGGTTCGACAGATTTGATCCAGCGCGGCGAATACGCCACGCAACTTCCGAAATCTGCTGCGTGGACAAGTTCATGCACTAGTGTGTGTCTGTTATACGGTGATTTGAAAAACGTATCCCGAATACCAATTGTTCCAATCATCATGTTCGCCAGAGAATTTCTAGCTGGTTTTTTCGCGTCTATTGAAAGGCGGACGAAGCCGAGTTTGCGTTTGCCGCATACATTCTTGACTAACCACGGATACTTTTTGTAGATGCCGAAAAGCACATCTTTGACAATTGATTTTTCTTCGGGGGTCCAGTCCGAAACTTTGTCGTCAATATTTGCTGCAACGATGGAAATCTTGTCAGATTTGTCGACAAAGTAGAAAAGGCTTTCGAACTCTGACGGGGCATCGGTCGCGAGACCAGGTTGGCATGAAATGCCGAGAATAGTAGACAAAACCACGAAGCAGTTGAGAACAACGGGCGCAAAAGTCTTGTATGTCATTAATTCACCAGTCACTTTCTACATGATACTCAGCGCCGCCGAATTGTCTCGTTTATTGTGCCTCGCGAAGAAGAATTGTCATCCACGTAACATCTTGGTGTTAGTGAGCCGCCGCGCACTATAATCTGGGAGTGCAGTTTGGAGGCAACATGAATCTCAAGCCGATGGATCTCAATAGGAGTATCAACCGCTTCCGCCTGGCGAGTCGCGAGTTGTTTAACAACTATTTTGCTGTTCCGTTGCCACCAGCGACATGGGATTACGAGTACTACGATGGTTTCAACTACGTCGAAGAACGTATGTTTCAGGCTCTTGTTCTTGACCCCTGCATAGTGCCGTTTTTGAGCGACGATGAGTACACTTTTGGGCTCAAGTCGCATCCGTATATTCGTGTGCGTTTACCTGAGCAAGATCTTGATGAGTTTTATGGTGAAGGTCCGCTTAGCGCCCCGATTCTAATTAATCGCGAGTTAGATAGTGGTTATTGGGATCACCCATTGCATCAGTTCGATAACACCGCTATTTTGAAATTTATTTGCTTCTTCGACTGGGAACACATGCATTCCCGCGATTACACATATGTGCGTGTCGAGATAACAGATTGGCCGACTCACAAAGAAGTTGTCGGAAAGCACGCTCTGGTTGAATCCACAATGGTACGATACGCCTTACACAGCGACGACGGAAAGTGACCGCAGGAGATTGGATGAAGAAGATTTTTCTACATCCTGTCGTCCAAGTTGTTTTATACGTTGGTCTTTTACTTGTATTGATTTATTCGTCTTGGTCTGTAGTCGGTGGCGTTGTTCCAGCCGACTTCAACAGTCAGGTGATGGCGCAAGAAGTAATGCAAGCATTCTGGTGTCTTGCTCTTTTAGTGCTGTTTTCGGTTGTTTTTCAGCGGCGAACCTTTGCTAGCACCGGCATCGTAAAAGAAGGGTGTTTTCTTGAAACGGTGCTCGGTTTTGTGCTGGGATTCATCGTATCTGGTGGCGCGATATTCGGGATGTATTTACTCGGAAGTTATCATCCGCTTTCGATAAATAGTGACGTGAAGTTGATTTTTCCACTTATGCTTTTCTTCTTTGCTGCGATTGTCGAAGAAGTAGTTTTCCGAGTCTTCATCTTTCAAACATGCGAGAAACACTGGGGCACGACTGTTGCGCTGATTGTAAGTTCAGTACTGTTTGGACTTGCGCACATGATCAATCACATTCAAGGTGCCACTCTTGAGATGCAATTGACCGGGTGCGTTTACTTGATGTTCGAAGCTGGCTTTCCCATGATGGCACTATTTCTAATCAGGCGTCGGATTTGGCTGCCACTCGGATTGCACTGGTCCTGGAATTTTTTTGAAGGTCCAATTTTTGGCACGATAGTATCAGGCGAGAACTTCGGACCATCACTGGTGGTGGCAAAGACTACCGGACCTTTTCTCATAAGTGGAGGTCCATTCGGTCCCGAAGGTAGCATTGCGGGATTGATAGTAGGCGTGGCATTTGGTGCTCTGGCATCCTGGTACGCAATCAAATGCGGTGCATGGAAAGATCGTAAAGAGAATGAGTCTCAAACCGTTGTCTAGCTAGCTAGAATCAAGGTATCGCTTTCGCCTCGTGCCACCGCCTGCAGTACCGATCCATTGGACCCCAGTGTCACCTTTCGATTCGGTGGTGCTGGCACGTCATCTGAATTTGCGGCGTAGCAAACGGTGTTGCTGCACGCTGCACTCTAAGCCAGCACTGCCAAGCAACCAATGGATCGTGTGAAAGACGATTTCATTGTGTCCATTTGACTCTCCGCCAACGAACTACAACTTCAATCCTACAAGATGAAGTGGATTATTGCTCACGCAATTAATCAGTCTGCGATTGACCGCGGACTACTGCTTAACAGCGTTCATCAACTTCGTCATGCGTTCCGACAGGTCTTTCAACTTGAACGGTTTACGCATGTACTCGTTGGCTCCCGAATCCAATCCCATCTGGCGTTCTGCGGCTGAATCGTTTCCGCTCAGCATCATGATTGGCGTCTTGCCACCATTTGCGCGGAACATCTTACAAATCTCGATTCCCGTCATCTCGGGCAACTGCCAGTCCATCAAAATAATGTCGAAAGTACCGAACTTGAGCTGCTCGATGGCATCGTAGCCAGTCGCCGCACACTCGACGTTGTGCTTTTCAAATATGAGCCATTGCTTCACTGTTTCCGCGAGTGAATCGTCATCTTCAACTAAAAGCACATTTGCCATTTTTCTTCGCCTCAACCGTTGCCGATAATTCTATTGCGTCCGCTTTCTTTTCCCAGGTACAAGCGCTGGTCGGCTACGTGCACCAGGTCTTCAATCGTCCTTCCATCATCAGGGTAGCTTGCCATGCCTGCCGTGAAAGATACGCTGAATGATTCCCCGTGGTCTCCATGAAACTCCACTTTGCGCAATTCTTCCAAAACACGCGCGAGGGCGCCTATCGTGGTTTCCTTGGCTTCGTGCCGGAATGCGACGATGAACTCTTCGCCTCCCCAGCGTCCGCGCAAATCTTCAACTCGGAACCTGCGCTTCAATAATTGTCCCAGATGAGCAAGCACTCTGTCTCCGGCCAAGTGCCCATAAGTGTCATTTACTTTTTTGAAGTGGTCAACATCGAGCAAAGCCAGTGAGAACATGAGCTTGTAGCGTTCTGACTCAGAGATTAAAGCATTAAGTTGTTCCATAAATGCTCTTCTCAAGAACAAACCAGAAAGAATGTCGCGGTCGGCGCGGTCTCTCAACAACCGTGCGCGCTCCAGTCGCACTTTCACGCGCATGAGCAGCTCGATGGGCGCCACAGGCTTAGGTAAATAGTCATCGCCACCGGCATCGAACGCTGCAAGTCGTGCGTCCAACTCAGTTTGCGCGGTTAAGAATAGAATCGGCACATCTTGCCAACGAGAGCTTTCTCGCAGCAGTCGGCAGACATCGTAGCCGCTCAACCCGGGCATCATGACGTCGAGCAAAACCAGGTCCGGAAGGAATGATGCCATCGCATCCAACACATTAGTCGGGTCATTTATGACTTTGACTAACATTCCTTCTTTGCCGAGAGCATGGGCAATGATGCTGGAAAAATCTTCGTCGTCATCCACGACAAGCACGCGAGGTCTACCGCCCTGACGCACTCCTAGAAGGTACTCGATTCCCTCGGTCAACTTTGTTGATTGCAGCGGTTTGTCAAGGAAAATCGAAGCGCCTGCGTGTGTTGTCTCGATTCGATCTTCTGGTGCTGCGCCCTTTGCGATGAACGCGAGCGGCAGCGATTCGTAACCGGTCATTCCCCGCAATTCGCGCGCTAGTACGAGCGAGTCCTTCGGTGCTTTATCCATATCGATGATGACGGCATCAAGGGTGGTGGCAGTCGCTTTCGAGATGGCGTCGTGTGGATGCGCGGCAATCACTTTGATAGGTAATCCACTTGTGGGCAGAGCTTCCTTTCCATCGACGAAAAATTCCGAACCAACGAGAAGAACTTTCGCCATCGCGGAATCGTCCAGAACTGTTTCCATCTGGCTTGGAGTGAGGACATTCTGTTTCAATTCAGTTTGAGCTTGATGCGAAACTGCCTCGTACAACATCAGCACTTCGCTCCAGGCGCCGACTGTGTCATCGATTCCGCTGTCCAAAATGTTGACCAGGGCTCGTTCTAAATGTGATGCGGCTTCACCAACCAACATGAATCCGCATGAACTTGCTGTGCCTTTCAAGTTGTGCGCGAGTCGTCGTGCTTCCGAGGTCAAATTCTTGTCGGCACTATTCATGGTGGCAAGTTCAATCGCGTCAGAAATTACAGACAATCGTGTCGGCAAAACTTCTGCGAAACGCGCACGCAGAGTCAGATATGTGCGCTCCTCCTGCTCGCTTCCGGTCAACTTGATTGCGTCTTGTCGGCGCAGCAAACTATCGATTTGGGCTGCAAATAAAGACGGCTTGAGCGGGCGATGCACGATCAGCTCGACTCGAAAATCTTTCGTCAGTTGTTGATACAACTCAGCGACCCGCCATTCATTGGAGATGAACGCGATTTTCACGTCGGCGTGTGCTTTGCGGATTTTGACTATCAACCCGATGCCATCAATATCGCTGAGCTGCTCGCCGACAATCACAAGCTGCGGTTTGTCTTGTGACAAACGCGCGAGAACATACTTGCCACTCTCGATGTTCGTCGGAGTGTATCCTCTGCCCGAAAGCAGAGATTTGAGCATCGTCACCAATTGCTGGTCAGCATCGGCGAGCAATATTTCATTGCCCATAGGGTCACCATGTATGAGGGCTGGGGGCGGGGGCCTAATAAAATCTACCCGGCTTCCGACCGCTTCAACGCCTTTTCGCTATTTCTTTTCGTCCAAATTTAGCGAAGCTGAATTGATGCAATAGCGCAAGTTCGTTGGTTTTGGACCATCTGGGAAAACGTGACCCAGGTGGGCGCCGCAGTTGCTGCACATGACTTCGGTGCGGACCATTCCGTGAGTTTTATCGGTTTCTTCGAGGATTTTGCCGGACTCGATCGGCTGGTAAAAACTTGGCCAGCCCGAACCTGACTCGTATTTCGTGTCGGAACTGAAGAGTTCTTCGCCGCAACAGACACATTTATAAGTGCCCGATGTGTGGCAGTCGTAGTACTTTCCTGTGAATGCGCGCTCGGTGCCCTTTTTCCGGGCGATGGCGAATTGCTCGGGCGTCAATTCTTTCTGCCATTCTTCGTCTGTCTTGTTCACTTTTGCTGTCATAAAGCCTCTGGAAATAAGTGGTTCGAGCATCTGCTGGCTGAAAGATGTCCTTCGTGAGGATTCGCAGCAGGTCACTCGTTGGATTTGGGGTGTTGAAAGAGTATTTTGCCAGAAAGCCGGCGGGAATTTTCGAAGTCGCGAAACACTTGCTGGGAGCGGACGGCAAATAAAATGTTCGCGAAAATCCTTGCCCTCTTGGCAACTTCGGCTCATAATGCACCTGGTTGTTGTCTTATTCTTCTTCTCCCAAATGCAGCAAAACCACAAGCATGCCGGCTCCGGCAGACCTGGGGCATCATGGATCGTGACGATCTCGGTCGTCCTGTTTCTATTGCGCGATCAACCGTCAGTGCAGTTGATTATGGCGCCGCTCGACCTTTTCACGACTTATCTCCATGAAATGGGACACGTTGTTGCCTGTCTCTGTACCGGCGGAGTCGTCGAGTCCATGACGATCTTGCCTGGAAAAGAACTGGCAGGGTGGACCAACTGCACCGGTGGAGATCCTTTTATCATCGGACAAGCCGGGTATCTGGGCGCAACTTTCTTTAGTTGCGTTCTAATTTTGCTGTCACGCTTCTGGCGCCTCTCCAATGTGATTTTGCTGTTACTGGGATTTTTCATCGGATACAGCGCTCCTCGCCTGATGGTGGATCATTCGGGCGTGATTTATTCGTTTTTCTTGACCGCGGCGTTTGTCATTTTTGCATTCCAGAGTTCGGCTCGCGATGCGCGTTTGATCGTGTTGTTCGTCGCTCTTAATGTGGCGTTCAATTCACTGCTTGATGTCAAACAAGTGACCGAAGTTGCTGTTCAGGCGCACGGTGCGATGAGCGAAGCAATGACTGACGCCACCGCAGTCGCCGCGGTTTCGCCGATGTCGGCAAAATTTTGGAGTTCACTATGGGCGGTGCTTTCGATGCTTATGGTAGGATTCACAGGGGTGCTGTCATACTGCATGCAACATCCGCACGAGGAACCTCTGTCGTCACCATTTTCTTCCTTGTTTCCTTTGTTGAAGAAGCTGAATGACAAGAAAAAATCGGAACGCATGCAAGCGGAATTATTGTTAGCTAAGATGCAAGCAACGGTGCTGGAATCGAACGGACCAAAAGGACCAAGCATCGATGAGGAAAAACGAACGCCTGTTCCCGCAAGTTCTGAAAGAAACGCTCTAGGATAATGCGATCATTCTCTGTCTCACTCAAAGTTTTGCTTCTGGTGATTGTGCCGTTAGCATTACAAGTGGGACTTTTGATTTGGATGAGCAGTCTGCAATCCGAAGCTGAAGCCGCATTGAAGAATGCGGAGCATATGAAGTTGCTATCTGATGGCATCAACAAGCTGAACGCCGAGGAATTCGAGAGCGTGAACAAGTTGGGGCACATGCACCAACTCGATAACACGACTGATGAATTGATCGACGAAATTGTTCGACGTACAACCGATGATTACTCCGCGATTAAGGAACAAGCGAAGTCCGAGCCTGCTCTATTCGAGGAGATCAAATCAATCGAGCGCGATCAGATTCGCGCATTTTCGCTGGCGAAAAAAGTTCGTGCAACCGAAGACTATGCCACCAAAGTAACGATGTGGCGCCAACTCGGATATCAGGTTCAAGACGTAATGTACGGGCGTTTGGTCAAGCTTGCACGTCGTTACTCGGACCTGGCGCGCCAAAGTAGTGAAGAGCAAACAGAGAAACGACAAAATTTCCAAAAAGTTGCCCTCTGGGGTGGCGGCATCACGATGGCTATTTCAGCGATTATCGGCTTCGCACTGGCTGGAAGTATTTCGTTGCGACTGAATCGATTGATCGATAACAACATGCGTCTTGCAGCGAATCGACCGTTGCATGAAACGATGTCGGGTCGTGATGAGATCGCTAAAATCGATCAAACCTTTCACAACATGGCTACGACATTAGAGCAAGCAGCACGGCGTGAACGAGCTGTCATCGACCATGCGCGTGACTTGATTTGCTCCATCAGTCGTGGAAAATTTACTGCTGCAAATCCTGCATCATTTGAGTTGCTCGGTTATACCAAAGACGAATTGTTTGGTATCAGGGTAGTTGACGTCATTGCTGAATCGAAAGACGTTGCAGCCGAATTCGTGTCAAGTTTGCGCGACCACAATGAAGGTGGTTCAGTCGAAGTACGCATGCGAACCAAAGACGGGCGCGTCGTTGACACGCTCTGGTCAACACAGTGGTCTGACGAAGAGAAGTCGATGTTTTGTGTTATCCACGATATCAGTGAACGACGTGCCGCCGAAAGATTGCGGCAAGAAATCGTGCACATGATCACGCATGATTTGCGTACTCCGTTAACGACGCTTGCGCATATCTTTGAAATCCTGATCGTCAAACGCAAAACCGAACCTGAGGAAAAGCAGCTTCATTACCTGGAAGTAGGGGAAAAATCTGTTTCGCGTTTGAGCAATCTGGTTAACGATTTGCTGGACATCGAGAAAGTGCGTTCTGGTCAAATGACGATCGAACTCAAGCCTGTGGATCTTTCTCTCAATTTTGAAACTTGTTTCGACTCAGTCAACGCGACAGCCGAAAGCAAGAACGTAAAAATCAACATCCACGATACAACGCTGATGGTGAGCGGCGATAGCGATAAGATCGATCGGGTCTTGATCAATCTTGTTGGCAATGCAATCAAATTTTCGCCCGATGGTGGTGCGATTGATCTTTACGCAGAAACGGTCGATGGCATGGCAAAAGTAGTCATAAAGGATCAGGGAAAAGGAATTGCACCCGAAGAAATCGAAAAGGTATTCGAGCGCTTCCATCAGGTGCAAGGCACGCAAGAGAAAGGCTCCGGCTTGGGATTGACCATATGTCGCGCGTTCGTCGAGCTGCACGGTGGCACAATCTGGGCTGAGAGCGAACCTGGGAAAGGCACCAGCTTCTGTTTTACCCTGCCACTCGCAACCGTGGGTAAAGTAGCCAATACCGCAGTTCTTGCTGATACTTAACTTTAGTTTCGGAAAGACAATTTGGATTTTGATTCTTCAGCATTCTAAAATATAGAACCACGAAACACGTCAAACTCTTCTGCTTTTTTATTTGCAAGTTCTGTGTCTGCTCGCATTTTGTCGAACTTGGCTTGTGCTGCTGCTGACTCTGAGACCAAGCCGACTTTTTTGAACATGAGCGGGATGTCGTAGTCCACACCGTCCCATGAACCTATTAACGCCACAGCGCTATCTAAATGTCGTTTAGCGTTTTCCTTATCGGCAATTTCAATATCGATTGCGGCTAAACGACTGTATTCCCAAGCAGATAACTCGGGTAGTTTCTCCTCCGCTCTGGCGATCCACTGTTTCGCGTTCTCTCTGCTTCCGAGTTTGAAATCAGCTTTGGCTGCCGCTAAGTAATAATCGATTCGCGTAGTAGCCGGTCCCACGCAACCGTTTGTACGTCCAGCATTTGATGCAGGCGAACGCTCGTAAATATCAATAAGTTTGATACTTGCGTGCTTCAATTTTTCCCAGTCGCTCTTTTCTTTGTAAAGGCGCAGAAGCTCTTCGTTGGCTTCGAAAACTAATTTTCCGTATGGGACCACTTTGTATGCAGTGTCCGCCTGCTTCTGCAGTTCGTCTGTGCTTATGTCTCTGCTCGCGAGTTGGGGATTTTCGGACCCACAGTATTCGTCGGGTATTTTTCCGTCTCTCTCAATCAGTTCAACTTCGTGCTCGAATCCGAATTCATGCATCAAAGGTATGCAGGCGTTTGCATGATAAGGTCCAAAACGAACCCAGGTGTTATAGCCGGCTCTGCCTGCTTTTGGCAATATTTCGTTCCATAGGTCGTAATGCTTGGCGATGGCCGAGAAGCCATCAAACTTGCATTGAATTTTGATGGCATCGCGCAACGATTCGTATGCTTGGTTGTACTTGCCTAGATCTTTTTGCACCGATGCAATCTGTATGAGTGTGTTGCCAATTCGGTAGTCGTCATTGTCTAGTTGCTGCCTCTGCGCAGTCAGCAATTTCTCCAGGATGGTGAGAGCTAGTTCTGATTGGTGCGCGGTTTGTAGGTTTACTATGAACTTATCGAAGTGAGTTTGAGGTGACTCATACAGACCAACTTCAAGCATTCTGACCGGGATTTTTAGCAGCTTGTCGAAAATTGCCAAAATTACTTTACTGTCTAGATCGGAAGCCGCATAGTTCAGCTCGTTGACGAGGGCAAACGCAACTTTGGGACTCTGTTCTCCATACACCTCAATTGTTCTCTTCCTCGCGAGGTCGAGTAATGATTGTGCGACTCGTGTATGACCAACTGCGCGCAGAGAATCAGGAATGTCGAAAGTGTCTCCAGCAGGCAAAAGCGAGCTTCTCTCCCAAAATCCATAATCGTTTGGTTTTTTATATTGTGCGATAGCTGTTTGCGCGTCTTTGTATGCTGCGTCAGGTTGATCAGCTCTAGCTTCCGCTCCCGCCAAGTTTAAGTATTGGTTGAATGTATCTATGTTTGCTTTTTCTGCGAGCTGCGCGCTGCGGCGCAAAACAGCGACTTCTCGCGCTGCGGTCTTTCTCGCTACTTCAGTTGATGTAGGTGCTTCGCTCGATTCATTTTCGGCTGCTTTTAATTTCTGTTTCTCTTCCGCAGGAACTTGGCCCTTAAGCATGCTGATGTGTTGTAGCAAACTTGACTTTCGACGATCTTTATCATCGATTAGCGGATAGGCAAATTCCAAATTCTCGAGAGCTTCCTTTTTTCCAAGGGTGGAATATTCAAGTTTGCTGCCTAAACGCAGTGCTATATTCACAACAAGTTTACCGTCTGAAGACGAGGAGCTCGCGCACTCTTTAGCGCGGCGTAAAACGTCCAGCAGGCTTTCATACGAGATTCGATTGTCGAAATATGCGCTATAAAACTCTGTTGCTCGAATATAAAAGTCAGCAGCATCTGCATAATGTTTTGATTGCTCCGCGATGCTTCCTGCCAGCAGAAGGCTAGATGCGGTTTCGGCCGTTCGTCTGGCTTTTATCGCACGTTGGATAGCTTGATAAGCTTCTTCTTTTTTGTTGAAGCGAAGCAGCTCTTCCGCCAGAATTTCATCGACTAGCGGGGCTGAAGCCCGATAATCGAATGCGTCGCTGTCATTGACAAATTTTGTAGCGCCACTGTCGGTAGTGTTATGTGCTAACTCCAGAAACTTCAAGACATCAATGGAGTGTGGTGCGTTCGAAGCGCAAATCCTTCCAATTTCTGCAACTTTATTTTGATAGGCTTGTTCGAACGCATGATCGATTTCTTTTTGATTAGTTGGACGACTCTTACAGCACTTCTGAATTGCCGCTGTTGCTACTTTTAGGGCTTGATCGACATTGTCTTCCCGCCCGAGCATCGCTGCTTTATCGAGCCATAAAATAACCTCCGCTCTTATTAGCGCGTTTCGCTCAGGGTCAGCCAGATGTTTTTTGTTAAAGGATTTGGAAATGTCGACAGCGCGATTCATCAAAATTTTTGCGCGCCGGTCTTCGTGACCTTTGCTATAAATATTCGCAAGCATCCTTAGCGCTTCCAAATGTTTCAATTGTTCTTTCGTTGATGCGTATTCCGGCTCGGTCAAGTCACTCCAGAAACAATCTGAGTTGTTGAATGACCTCAACACTTCATCCCATTCCGATGTGGGGTTTTGTTTTGATGTTTCAGCGTTTACCGCTAATTCGACGGTTGGTTCAATTTTTACAACTTCGTTGTCGGCTCTTTCTGAAGCAATCTGATTTATTTTCCTAAGTAAAAGGTTGGATTCCTGGGTTTGCCCATTGTCAGCGAGGGTGCGTGCTAACTGGGTGAGCGCCGAGAACATGTTAAGTGGACGGCGATTGATCGGCATGAGCGGCAACAGGGTTGTTCGAGTCGAAAACAGATCTATCAAATGGTTAACGCGCTGCGAATCGCTTTTTTTGTGACCATTTCCGCTTAGACAAACCTGTAATAATTTGAAGTCCTCAGCGAAATTGTCTATAGAATCGACTGGTACCGCAGGTGGTTCTTCTCCTCTGGCAATGGCTTGTCGTGCTTTGATCAGGTCGGGCTTCGTTGGAAAAAACATGCATTGACTTTCAATACTGGGTCGATTCTTCTCCTTGATCAATTTGTCGTAGTTTTCAGCGGCTTGGTCTAAAGCTGCGGTGGCGTCTTCAATATGTCCCAGTTTGTGTCGGGCGACTGCTAAATAGTAGGATAGAAGAGCCTGCGCGTGCGCACTATCCAGTGCTTCTCGCTCTGTTTGCGAGCCGTCGTCTTCGCGCTTTTGCTTTTCTTTTTGTGCCAGGAGTTTACGCTCGAAAAACTTTTCGGCTTTGTCTGGCATGCCCAGCTTTTCATACATCGTTCCGCCCCAGTATTCATAGTTGCTTTGATACTGTGAACGACCTAGATAAGGTGAGTCTGCGATTTCTTTTACCAAGTTTGCCGATTCTTCTTTGCGGTTTTCAGCGAGGTATAGGTTTGCTAGCAGTTCTTTTACATCGGTCTCGATGTTCAGTTTCTTGTAGACCAGCGTTTGGTCTCTATTATCAGTTGAACCATCCAGAGCTAAAAATTTTCGGCAGAAGAATTCTGCGTCTCTGAACTTCTGTGTATTAACTAATTCCTTGATGAGCCTGACTGAATGCGTTTCCTGAAAGCTTGGGTTATGCAGATCGTATGTAAATTTGGCCTCCGCCATTGGTATCAGGTTATCCGCTTCGTTAAACGCTCCCAACTCGTCCAGATAGCAAATTGCATTTGCAGCCTCAGATGCACGGTATGCATCGTCTGATCCTGCCGCAGTCTGCGCTCGTTTCAAATAATCAAAAATATTCGCACGGGCGACTACCGTCAGATTTTTGTCTATGTAGCCTTCGCTACTTTTTATTTTTGGATTCCAGTCTAACTCCGGTCCATACAGGTCGAAGTGGTGGCAGGTTTCAGAAAAACTGATTTTTCTTGGCGGTTCTCCTTCGTATCCTTTCAGCTCTGGTTTTCGCATCAATTCGACAGTTTCGAGCTCACAATCTGAATTCAAAAATCCAATTTGCACGCGAGAGCCGACGGCGCCGTGAAGCAGTTTGATAATTTCACTTCGCCCTAGATCATGGGTTGGGCGACCATCGACGGTGGCTAAATACCCGCTGCTTCGTTGCTCTGAGTTGTTCTGTGAATTCGTCCAAAAGTTGCAACCGGATGGAAACATGAAGCCCAGAGAAATTTCTGGGAAGCCCTGGGCAGTGTATCCAGGCTCGGTGACCCGCTTTGGTGCGTCACTCACTGTGTCGGATGATTCGGATTTGACGCTGTTGAACGAGCCCGCCTGTACGGGCAACGATGTAGATAGCAGTAACAAGCTCAGCGCTAGCGCCGTTTGTTTCAGTCTCATATGCTCTCAATCTCAGTTGTTCTAGTGTACACATATCTGTAGACTTTTGACGGTTTAAATTGTCGCTTCAATACGACAGTGTGAATTGTCAAAACGATGTTTTTCTCGTCATTCATGACGTCCGAAAACGGCGAGTCTTAATCGAGCAAGTGAGATAGGATTATCTTGTGCGGGACGAAAGGAATGTCCGCAGATGATTTTGAATGCAAGAAGAGAGGGCTTATGGCGAGTTTTTACTGCACAACTGACAGTCCGATAGGCGTGATTACGCTGACTTCAGATGGTACTTGTTTGACCGGTTTGTATATGGAAAAGCACAAAGGCTTTCCTGTGATTGAGAGTGATTGGATTGAAGATGCCAATGCGGCACCTTTGCCGCTAGCGCGTAGAGAGCTTAAGGAATATTTTGCTGGTACGTTGACCGAATTTACGATTCCGACCAAAGCGTCCGGCACCGAATTTCAGAAGCGTGTTTGGAATGAATTATCGAAGATTCCATTTGGTGTGTCGATTTCGTATGGCGAATTGGCTCGCCGCATCGATAATCCGAAAGCGTGTAGAGCAGTCGGTTTGGCTAATGGACAGAATCCCATTTCAATTATTGTGCCCTGCCACCGAGTAATCGGTTCCGCAGGAAAGCTCACTGGATATGGTGGCGGTTTACCTCGCAAAGAATTTTTGCTAGGTTTGGAACAGCCTTCTAAAACAAAACAACTAAGTTTGGTTTGAGTATAAACAACAGGCAATAACTAGTCCGCTTCTCCGCACTGATAGCTGGATTGGCTGAATGATTCTGTTTAAGAAACGTTCAGCCAATTCCAGCTCGATGTGACTTGCTTCAAGCTCATTCGAGCTTCGTTAATAGACCTTTTGCAAATTAATTAGTCGTGAATTGCAAATCGTTGAAAGTGTTATAGAATTCATCCAAACTCATATCGAAAGTGCTGTTGCGTGCGCCGTCACTTCCCCACGGATTGCGTAATTTGACTGTGTTTGTTTTTTCGTCGAAACCAACCACGCTGTATGCGTGATTTGCCACCACATTTTCGGGCTCGTTGTTTGCACCGAGAAATGTTGCCGGTTTGTCGTCGCGCCCTGAGCTGGCGACAATGACACGATTATCCTGTGTAGCATTCTTCAGGTCTTTCGCAACGTTATCTTCGCTTGTTCTGCCAACTCCGAATACATATCCGGTAAGTTTGTCATCTACTGTGCCGCTGCCTTGTTTGGTAAGTAATTTGATCGCATTGATTGGGTCGTCGCCTTCATCTGAGGTGTCACGTCCCGTGTATTTGCGATGAGCCTTTTCAATCACGCTGACCCAATTTCCGTGCTCACTGTCGCCGTGTCCGTATTTCGAAATTTCTTCTTGTGACGGTTTATCGATATTTACAGGGTGGTCTGGATCGCCTGGGAAGGTCACTGTGTAAGTATTGTTGCCGTTGTCTTTGATCATGTTTTGGATTGATTGCGGATTCGATTTTGCCAATGAAGCGAGCGAAGACATGAAATAGCAGTCTCCTAGCTCACCTTGATGTACTGCATCAGGATTAATCGAATTTGTTGGCGACTCACCGTTTGGTCCCCAGAGGAAAGCTTTTTCTTTTTGGTCTTTAGTAAAGATGACTTTGGGATTCTTGCCAGCGTCTTTGGAAGCGTAGATGTCGTGATCGAAACTCAATTGCGTTTGATTATCTTGCGAAGTCGGTTTGTTTTGACCAGAAAGCTTTGAGTGCTCAGCCATCGAATCCCATTGTTGCTGCGAGATTGCATGATTGTCAGAGGTTGTAGAGTTTGCCGGAGCGTCATTGGTGCGGTCGTGAGTTTGTCCAAATGGTGGCATAGAATCAGTTCTCCTTGCGGGGTTCGTTTATAGAACCACTCGCAAGGAGAATTAGTCTGGACGATTTCGTGTCTTTTTCGGGTATGCGCTTAGTGCTGTTCGTCTTGGCTTGGATAGTCGCCAATTTTGATGGTTGCAGGCACCAGTTGGTCACCACGCGCGATGACAAACTCAACGCTGTCACCAGGCTTGTGCTTACGAACAATCGCTTGCACCTCTTTGCTGTTTGCGACTGGCTGTCCATCTACTTTTACGATCACGTCGCCCTGCGTCAAACCCGCGCGTTCTGATGGGCTTCCCTCAGCAGTTCTTGCGACCAGGACACCCTTGGTGTTGGTCGAGATGTGTAACGACCGAGCGATTTGTTCGTTCATGTCTTGCATGTAGATTCCAATGTATGCGCGAGCAATCGAGCCGCGTTCGAGCAGTTGCTCGGCAACATCTTTGGCGACATCAACAGGAATTGCGAATCCAATGTTTTGAGCGTCTCCTCGGATTGCTGTTGTGATACCAATCACGTCACCGTGGATGTTCAATAACGGACCACCAGAGTTACCTGGGTTGATCGCGGCGTCTGTTTGGATTAATTGCACGTTCCCGAGGCTGCTTGTCTCGTTCTGACCCGATGGAAGCATGCGTCCAAGTGCACTGATGATGCCCAAAGTGACAGTATGGTCGAATCCCAGTGGGCTTCCGATTGCCACCGCCCAATCACCGGGGCGCAGTGGTTTACTAGTACCGAATGTGGCGGCGGTTAAATTGTTCGCACCATCGATTTTGAGTAGAGCGAGGTCGGTGAAACGATCTCTGCCGACGACTTTCGCTTTGAACTTTCGTTTATCGTTCAAGGTTACTTCGATCTGATCCGCGTTGCCGACAACATGATTGTTCGTCAGGATGTAACCGTCCGCTCTGAAGATCACGCCTGTGCCTGTGCCGCGCTGTTCGTAAGTGCGTGGACGTTCTTGCGAGAACATATCCAATCCCATCCCTGGGCCGAACATAAAGCTTTGCATCGGGTCGCCGGCAGATGTCATCGTGATACTGCGTCTGGTATCAATATTTACGACGCTATCACTGACTCTCGTTGCGATGTCGGCTACCGTGTTCTCAGCTAGCGCAAGCACTCCGGCTGGACCTTTTGCAGAGATTGTCGTTGTGTTTGTGGTTGTTTGTGACGGAAGTCCCGTGGATGTTCCCGGTTGCCACTGATGACCAAGAAAAAATGCCGAAGCGATTGCAACTCCGATTGCTGTTCCTCCCAACCAGGGGGCTGGTGATGCTTTTCCGAAATTATTGCGCTGTCTCATTCTGACCTACCTTCGTAAGTGGCTGGCTCCATATTTTCAGTTTAAAAAATAGCCGCCGGTCGATTGGAAAAATATACGATTCGTTAATCTTCTGGCTTGTCGAATATTCCCCGCAAGCGTTGCTGGGGCGGCGCTGCGGGCACTTCACGCGACGCCATATTAAAGGTTTGCTGGCACAGGGGTGGTGCCAATTTGCATCCTATCGCAAACCAGCGAGAATTGCTCGACGAACATGTTGGCGGGTCGGACCTTCACTGAAATATTTGACGGGAACGAAAGAATCTCGCAAGTTTGGTGTCGGCATCTGGTCTGTGCAGGTAATAGCGATGTTCGGACGCACGTCGATGCTGGCAAATTTCGCTCGGGATAAATCGATAGCAATGTTGCGCTGTAGGATCTCCTTGTTGAGAGGAGCGAAGCGAAGTGTTCCCTGGAATTGATTAGGGATATTTGTCGCGTCCGGAAACTTCCAGTCGCACTCGCCTTCGAGGGGGCCGGCTCCGTGACGTGTCAGATATGTCCTTGTAACGTAAGTCACATCCAACCTTTCCACGCCAAATTTCGAAGCAAGATGCAGCACATTCATCAGACCGGTTTTCGATCGGGTTACGTGCGGAAATTGATCCAATCGGTCTTCGTCCAGCATCAGTCCTTGCGCGCCTTCGAAAATGACCCGCTTGAAGTTGAAGTAGTCGTTGGTGACAAGAGACCTGTCCGCCAGGTTGTCCGCGTCTCTAATGAAGCTTTTCAATATTTGATCTTGCTTATCGATGAAGTTCGCCAGCTCGGGCGTAAGCTCGACATGTCCCAATTGTTGCAGTCTTTGCGGAAACCAGCCTTTACTTAAATGAATGAGCTTTTCATACAATTTGTTTTTATCGAGAATGTCTTTGACTTGCACCAGATTTGAGAGATCGGAAAAGCTGCGCGTCACTGTTTCATTGATTCCCAATCCGCAACTTCCATGATTATTGGCACCGCGTTTAAGTTCTACTTGTTGATTTATAAACATGTCGTATGGGGTCGTTAAAATTGCGTCGGCGCTGACGAAAGAGGATGGTGTTACATTCAGTGCACGAAGACTTTCTAGTTCCTTTGTGAAAATTATTGGGTTGACGACGAAGAATTTGCTCAAATAAGTCGGACAGCCGACGAAAGACCCGCTGCTGAAGTGACTGAACACATGGCGGCGCCCGTCGGAAACAACGACTGTATGTCCCGCTTGAGCGCCACCATTGAATCTGACTACGACTGAATTTTCTGGATCTTGACTGGCAAAATAATCAGTAAGCAATCCTTTTCCTTCGTCTCCATAATTTGCTCCGATGACTACTTTGCCAGTTTTCATAACTCCTCCTGTTTAATCGATCCGGCGCTTGCGATTGTCTACGTGTCAAAGCCGAATTAGTCCTTTGATGCTCAGTGGGTGGTGCTTCTTTCCTAGTTTTTGAATTGATTTCCGCACGGTCAGTGCGGTGCTGCCTTTCCACGTTTTTGCGACTTCATCGGGGTCTTTGCCTTCCTGCACTTCCAGAATCGAGACAATCAATTCGGCTAACTTTGTATGGTCAGCCAATCCGATTGCGTTTTCGCCAATCAGGTCACGCCAAGATTTCTTTGTCTTGTCGCCCTGTCCTCGATAAAACGAGCCCTCTTCGATCATGATGTGGAAAACGTTCCAATTTTTTGACACTAGCGTGAAGAGATCGCGTGTTTTCATGTCTTGTTGCAAACCCCCGCCAAGGAATTTCTCGACGTGGCTGGCTAACAATTGAGGTGGCGGTGGCTCGTCACCGACGGTGAATAGATAACCTTTCTGACCCCGCTTATCGATTGCATCGCATTTGGTGCGCGTCGCAGCGAAATACCACGGTAAATTGTAGCTTTCGCAATTGTTGCCACCACCACCGCCTTCAATAAAGAATTTAGTCAACTGGTTGGCGAGCGAAATGTCCGCTTCGAACTGAGTGGCTTGCAGCGGTGCTCGGTCGAACCAGGCGTCGCCGACTGCCATCAACATTACATGCGGATCGGCAACTGGCTTTCGGTCATAAATCTCCTCAATCAAAGTTCCCAAGCCCTTGCGAATTAGAGTTTCTGCCAGCATGCCCATTGAACCGGTCTGATCGATAGCCACGATTATTGGCGTGGAATGTGGATTGGATGCCGAGTCGCAAGACTCTCGAAAGGAAAATTTAAGCGGGTCAAGCTCTGCGTCGATTGAGCGGTGATCGAAAAGTTGGTCGAATGTTTTGGTCGATGCGCTTGCGGCATAGTCATCCCAATCTCCAGGATTCCATCTTGCATATCCCATGATTTTTACTCCTTGTATAAAAGATTCGCGTTCAAGTTCAAGTCGATGAACTTTGGCGGACCGAATGAGTCAAATAGAACTTCTTTGAAATTTCTGTATTCAGCTCTGGCTGATTCTGTTGCCGGTAACGTCAACCAATCTGCTATAGGCTCTGGCACATGAGCAAGAAACTTTTGTGGTGTGTCGTCGGGAGTGCCGACGATTTTCCTGCCGATGTGCTTGATGCATTCGAGATCGATGCGCCGATCCGAAATTTTGGTTCGAACTATATCTGGTGGCAGATTCTTAAAAGTCGTTTCTGGTAGGTAAGATAGTGGCTCACCGCTTTTGGTGGCATACCACCAGCCCCCGAGCAGCGTTACACTGTGGCGCAACGGCGATATGTAGACATTTTCGACCGAAATTGAATTGTGGTTCAAACCTGCCCATTCCAGATAACAGGCGATATTTAAAAGTCCATTCAGAATCCAGCCTATAGAAGCTAATGGCTCAATCGCACTTCTGAAATAGCCAAGTGCATCTCCTAAATTCAGTTGGTCGGGTGTTTTGCAAATCACCAGTATCTGTGATGCGGCGGTCTTATGGACACCCTCGATAGTTGGGAGATACTTTGCCATCTCGAGCAGCATGGGCTCATCTCTGAAAGTCAGAAGATGCATGCGCTTGCGCCCATTCTCGAAAAAAGAAGAGTTGTTCTGCGGCAATTCAAACACGATTGCGTTGTCGCAAACCCATATCTCGCCAAGTTCGAACGATTTGTGAGAGCGATATTTGCAGGTGATTAAGGAGCCATCATTGAGTCGAAAGCGTTGCCAGCCCTTTTTCTGACATTCGATTTTTTCCGCTGGTTCGCACCAGTCCCCGCTTTTGAACTTTTCCAGTGCCCATTTGTAGAGTATGGCAATGTGCGCGAACACTTGTTCTGATTGTGGGGAGTGGTGTTTGTCTGGATGCCATCGTTGTGCCAGCATGCGGTATTCGCGCTTTGCTTCGGTTTGCGAGAAGGAGAACAGAAGCTCTGGACTTTCGATACGAAGCAGATTTTCGGCGGTAATGTTGTCTAGATTTCGCATGAAAATTCCCCCTCGATTTAGTGCGAGGTTGATGCGTGGATATATGAGGCACTAAATTTGGTGCCTTGCTTGGTTGAGGATTTGGATTTAACATTAAACGTTCTGGCTACAGACGTTTAATTGACAAGTAAGTGTAGTTTGTACGTTTATCCTAATCCCGGAAGTTGCAAACGTCAAGACCCGCAATCCCCTGATATCGTCGAAAACTCTACCCGCACTTCACGCAGACGGTCGCACAGGATTGACTTTGAAGCTAAAATGGAATGTATTGATGACGGCAACAGTTTTACATTGTTGGTAGAAACGCGACTTCTTATGGATGCGACTCGGACTACTTCAGATCCCCCAAATGCGAGCGACTCTGATGTAGGCAGAGTTGGTCATTCGACCGAGTTGACGGAATTCTTGAAGCGAGCGAAGGCGAAGGACCACCGTGCTCTGATCGATATAACCGTCTGGGGGTGGGGGCGTATCGCCGGGGCTGTAGCCTTGTTTGCGCTTTTTCCTAATCCCCTGACTTACGTCATTGCGATATTCTTCATCTCGTCTGGAATGGGGATTTTAGTTGCCCTGTCACATGAGTCCCAGCACTCCGCCTTGCTGCGCAACAAGAAGTGGAACGACCGAGTCGGCGCCTGGCTATGTGCCTATCCGGTCGGCTCTGTCTACGGGTCGTCGCGAGCAGTGCATCTGGCGCACCACAAGCATTTGAACACCGACATGGACCCGGACCGTCATTTTCACATCGAAGATGATAAGTCGACGCCGGAACAATTCGCCGCGTATTTTTTACGATTACTTTGTGGTGGTCAACTGTGGACCAGCTTCGTTGTTAATGGATTTTTGAGAAAACCTGATGCAGACTCAGTTTCATCTGTACCGAAAGCACCAACGCGGGATCGCAAAATTCCTGAAGTAGCTAATTTGTTGCCTGTACAGACAGTTGTTTTCTTGACACTGTATCTGGTGACTGGATTCTGGTGGGCATACTTCGCTCTCTGGCTAGTACCGATTTTTACACTTGGTACATTTTTCGGCTACCTGCGCGGATTTATCGACCATGCGCGGTTGCAAGATGACGATTCAGACCGCGCTGCAGGACGATTGATCTCGGTTCCCAATCCATCAATATGGGATCGCGCGCTGCTTACAGGTCTGGATTTTCACTATCACGCCGAGCATCACTTTTTCCCGTCGGTGCCGCATTACTACTTGCCGGAACTTCACGATGTTTTGCAGCGCGATCCGAATTTCCGCGACCGTTATCTGGTTCGACCCACTTATTTCAGCTTTCTGCGGGAGTATTGGAATCAGATCAAAAACAATTCAGCAGTTAAATCGACAACCATAAATTGAGTTGTTGATCTATCAAAGTTATGGAAGAAGCGCCTAAGCAACCTTTAGTTATAGAAGACGATCCACGATTCGTCTTGCCGCGCCTGGTCGACGATCAATTGGCGGCAGAGCTCGTTTTGCGCGGAATGCGTGAACGAAAAGCTTTGACCATTCGCGTTGGTATCTACACCTTTATTGGTGCGGTGGTCGGGGCTATCTCTGTACTTGTGCACGTGGACATTCTCCCGTTGCTGTTTTTGAGTATGTTCCTGTCTGCACTTGTTGGACGGTTGCTGGCGAATCAAGTAGAGAGAGCGATGAGACGACGGCAACACGACCGGGCTGCCAGGCTGTTGCCGAACGCGACGTATTGGACGTGTATGCTTTCGCCGTTCGCCTACTTCTCGCAGTTGCGTTGTCTTCAGATGCAGGTCAATTTGATTTTGTTGGAGGGTCGGTACACAGAGCTAGAAATCGTCTCCCTTTACGCAAAAGGTTACAACGAGAGAGTCGCAGATCCGCAAGGAGTGCCGAAAAACTGGGCGATAGCTAACAATCTTGCGATTGCACACATGCAACAAGGTCGCTACAAAGAGGGGGCTGAGATGTTTCAGGCCGCATTGGCAAACGCCAAGGAAAAGCGGCAGTTGACTTTTTTGCATTCTAATTTGTCGTTTTGTCAAATGCGCTTGGGACAGATTTCTGAAGCCGTTGAAAACAACAAAATCGCTCTGGCTCTGACTGGTAGAGAAGCGAAAACTCAGTTGGGTTGTCTGGTGCTAGCTATAGAAGCGCTTTTAAAGAGTAAGTGTGAGCAATTTGATGAAGCTGAAAAGTTGGTCGAAGAGCTGAGGTCCAAACTGAGTGCAAAGCAAACGACACCAGATGTGGTGATCACCCGCGAGTGCACTATGGCTGAAATTCGCTGGCGCCAAAAGCGATACGATGAAGCTAAACTCTACTTCCATAATGGTCTCGATTTGCTGAAATCAGCGGACAATCCCAACTACTATGTCATCGTTCAACTCGAGCGAGAATACGCTCAGTGTCTCGAAGAGTCGGGTGATTTAAAAGGCGCAGAGAAGGCGCTTTTGAGAGCGGAAGAATACTTCAATTTTTATTTGAAGCGAGAGTTGGATGCAATCGATCTGGTGCGCAGCCGTCTGGCAAACGGCAAATCAATCAACTATGCCGCTCAATTACTGGATTTGTCTCATCGCTCCCACTATATTCCGTCGATTGAATTTCAACGCGATTTCGATCTAATCGACGATCACTCTGTCAATTAGTATGGTTATTCGAAGCTGCGCTTCATGCGAAATCCAGATTCAGACGCGACATTGCCTAGTCGTTAGTTTGTAAAGTTGGATTGGCGAGTTTTTGCTTTGTTGAATCGTGACTGATTTGAGTCCAGTATTCGCGAATAAATGCGGTATACGAAGGTCTAGTCAGGTAGCGCGTTTTGTAGCTTTCGTCAGCTTGCAGGATTGTGTGGAGATTGGATAAGTAATAATGCGGCACACTCGGAAACATGTGATGTTCGCCGTGATATTTGAAGTCGTATGGTGCCAGAAACGCTCGCTCTAAAAAGTTAGCGTTCAGAACTGTGACAAGGCGTTCAGCAGCGTTGACCGAGTTGTCGCTCGGGAGGCGTGCATGGTCGACAAAGCCGCGCAGGAAGCCAAGGAATGTGCCAGTCGTAAAAATAGGACCGAGCCAAAGTGCGAGGTACAGCCACCATTGACCTGATACCGCCCACAGTGTGCCCCAAATTATCAATTGAACCGGAACTAGATTCAAAATTTCAGGATGCCCTTTTCTCGTCAGCACCACTACCGGTGCTGGTTTGTCTGCGGGCTGCACTGCATTTTTCTGAAGCGGTCTGAGAATGCCATTTACGATAATACTTGTATAGAGCTGTCCACCGAAAACAAGTCGCAGAAAATGCCAGGCGAATTCTTGTGGAGTGCTTTTGTTTTCTTCCCAGTGAAAATTTCGATCTGGATCTTCAGGTGTATTAAGCAGCTTGTGATGAGCCATATGCACGGCTTTCGACGAGTTGTAGATTGACCCGACAGGATAAGCGCAGAACCACGCGGCGATCAAATCATTCCATTTTTTGCTTGGTAAAAATGTGCCGTGATGCGCGTCGTGAGCAATCGCTAGCAGTGCGCCCATGCGTGAAGTCACCACGAGAAATACGAACGCGAAAGTCAGAAAATTTGGATAAATAACGTAGACTGCCACGCCAAGCGCCAGCATGCCCCACGACCATACGACGAGGTCAACTAACCCGCGCCACAAAATTGGCTTCGCTGATTTAACGAAGTTTGTGACCGTGTCGGAGCCGGCTTTCTTAACGTCAGCGCTCATGGACTACCTGTGTTTAGTAAAAGCAATCGCTCCTACCTATAGTATGTTCGTACCCGTAAAAGTCAATCATATAGTGTTTGAGCTAGGCGCGCACTGCCGTTACGACTTCCGCGCCTGACTGTGACGAGCAGACGTAGACTTCCGCCGTCCGCTGCGTTGCTTTCTCATATTGCGGTATGACCTGGGTTTTGAAGGATTCAAGCGCGTCGTTCGTCATGATAGCAACTGTGCAGCCACCGAAGCCTGCGCCCGTGATGCGTGCTCCCAGAACTCCCGAATGATTCTGCGACAGCTCGACCAATTTATCGACCTCGGGCGTGCTTACTTCGAAATCATCGCGCAACGAGGCGTGGGACGCGTTCATTAGTGCGCCCAATCCTTGCAGATCGCCGCTTTCGAGCGCCGCTACCGCATCCACGACGCGCTTGTTTTCAGAGATTACGTGACGGCAGCGTTGCGCGACTCGCGCTGAAAGTTTCGCCGCGTGACTCTCGAATTCGTCGAGTTCAATATCGCGCAGACTGTTCATTTTTCGCCCTGTCAATTCCGAGAGCATGCTCGTGCCTTCGCTGCACTCTGCTCGACGTGTGTTGTATTCGCTATCTACCAATCCCCGTCGCACACCCGAATTCGTAATGACGATGGTGTAGCCTTTATCTGAGAGATTGAGAGGAATCGCTCTGTAAGCTAAATCTCGGCAATCGATGAACAACGCCGAATCACGTTTGCCCAGCGCTGAAATGAATTGATCCATAATTCCGCATTGCATTCCAACGAACTCATTTTCTGCTTGTTGCGCGATTAAGGCTGTATCTTTCCCACTGATTGAAAGTGCGTTCATCGCATCGCAGAGTGTGACGGCAGCAACTTCGTAGGCGGCTGAAGAACTCAATCCCGCGCCTTGAGGCACGTCACCACCGAGAACTGCGTTGAATCCCTTCAGTTTGTAACCGCGCTTTTGCAAAGTGCTAAGCACCCCGCGCAAATAGTTGGACCACGGATGCGTTGTGCTTTCTTCGATTTTGCTTAAGTTAAAGCTGCTCGTCTGGTTGTAATCGAGTGAACATGCCACCACTTCGTCAGTGCTGTTGTGTGACGCTGCGATGATCATGTCGCGGTCGATCGCGGTGGGGAAAACGAATCCTTCATTGTAATCGGTGTGTTCACCGATCAAATTGACGCGACCGGGTGCTCGCACAGTGATTTCGGCAGGTGCGCCAAATTGCTCTACAAAAACGCGTTGCACAGCGGTGATTCGTGGTTCTTCGACGATCATGCGTCACTCCATTTTGTAGTTCAGACTTTTACAGCGCGCAACTCTTCTGCTTTGACTTCCGGAAGTGTGTCATTTACAAACGTTCCTGCGCCCGATTCGCAACCGGCGAGATATTTCAATTTTTCTGGAGTGCGCAGCGGTGGATAGAATTCGATGTGGAAATGACAGCCAGGATAATCTTTTCCATCCGTAGGTTTTTGATGCATCACCATCATGTACGGCATGGAAAATCCCCAGAGCCCATCGTATTTGTGCAAAAGTTTGCGCAAAAGTATCGCTAAATCCTTTTCTTCTGCTGCAGAAAAATCTGACATCGAGCCGCGATGATGCTTTGAGTACAAATGCACTTCGTAGGGATAACGAGCATAGAACGGAATGAACGCTACGAAAGATTCTGATTCAGCAACGATTCGTTGCTTCTCTTCGAGTTCACCGTTGACGATATCGCAATGCAAACAGCGCCCCGTCTTCGCGTGGTGAGCTGCTTCGTTTTGCAGCTCGCGCTCTATCCGTGGTGGCAAGTATGAGAATGCATAGATCTGACCGTGGGGATGGTGAATGGTAACTCCAATTGCCTCACCTTTGTTTTCGAAGATGAAGACATAGTCTATCTCTTTGCGCGCACCCAGTTCCTCGTAACGGTCGCGCCATACGCGAACGAGTTGGTGCAATTTTTCTTCTGCAAGGTCAGCGAGTGTACCGGTGTGGTTCGATGAATACAAAACAACTTCACAGATGCCTTGCGATGGTTTGACCGGGTAAAGGTCAGAAGTCTGCACTGAAGGTTCGGCTGGGTCTCGTTTTAAACTAGGAAATTTATTTTCGAAGACGACGAATTCGTAGCTAGGCTCAGGCACTTCAGTGGGAAAGCCGCCATCGGCAGTAGGACACAGTGGGCAATATCCCGCTGGCGGCAAAAACGTTCGATCTTGTCTGTGCGTTGCGGTGACAACCCACTCACCCATGACGGGATTCCATCGCATCTCAGACATTGGCTTGTTCCCGTTTGTATCCCTTTGGATTTTTTCTATGCCAGTTCCATGCGTCACCGATGATTTTTTCAAGGGCGCCGAACTCAGGCTGCCAGCCCAATTCGTCTTGAATTAACTTGCTTGAAGCGACAAGGACAGAAGGATCTCCGGCGCGCCGTGGTCCGATTTTTGTGGGGATCGGTTTTCCCGTAACTTTCAAAGCAACATCGATAATTTGCTTGACTGAAAATCCAGTGCCGCTACCAAGATTGTAAACGTTGGCTTGCCCTGGTGTTTTCAGCGCTTCTATAGCGAGCAGATGAGCGTTTGCCAAATCGACAACATGAATGTAATCCCGCACGCCCGTCCCGTCTGGTGTGGAATAGTCATCACCAAATATGGTGACATGAGGACGATCGCCGCGAGCGACTTGAAGAACGAGTGGTATCAGATGCGTTTCTGGATCATGCTCTTCTCCTGCGGTTTCCGTTGCTCCAGCAACATTGAAATAGCGCAGAGCTGTGTACATCATTCCATAAGCGTTGGCGTACCACTTCAGAATCTTTTCGAAGGCGAGTTTACTGTCTCCGTATGGACTTGTCGGAACCAGCGGGAAATCCTCAGTGATTGGGTACGTGTGCGGTTCTCCGTACACAGCCGCTGTCGATGAAAAAACGAATTTTTTCACGCCGTGCGCCAACATCGTATCGAGCAAAACAATTCCATTCGATACGTTGTTTTTGAAATACACAGCAGGTTGTTCGACCGATTGTCCAACTAGACTGAGCGCACCGAAGTGCATTACTGCATCTATTTTTTCAGCCTCGAATATCGAACTAAGAACCGCCTGGTCACCCATGTCTCCATCAATAAATTTTGCTTTTGAATTGACAGCTTCTGCGTGACCGCGGCACAGGTTATCCAACACTATGACGCTATGATTGTGAGCCAGCAGTCGCTCAACGGTCACTGAGCCGACGTAACCGGCTCCACCAACAACGAGAATCTTCATTTTGCTTCAACGCCATCCTGGGATTTTTCGCGCTCTTCGTCACCAAATGTGTAATAGATCAATGTGCGACCGTCTTCTTTTTGCTCAACGCGCTTGTGCATGACCGCACGCTCTTCAGATTTTGTGCGCGATGACGAGTTCGATTCGGCTGCCATAATTCTCCAGCTCAACAGTGCGGGGCGGGTTCGCACTATTGTAAGCGAATTAACGCTCAGTTGTATCGCGCAACGAATCCGCCCAAATCGACATTCCTGAGATACGATAATTACTTGCAACCGTCCGGCGTGGGCGGTAGGAGACAATCGATGTACGGCGGCGGACCTCCAATCCACTTAATGTGGTCCAACATGTTCAATCCCGAGAAGCCTCGGGTAAAGCGGCCTGTTGAGTGGCGGCGCATCGCGGCGCTGTTTCGCCCGTACTGGAAACAGGAAACTCAAGTGATCGCGGCGATTCTCATCGGTTCGCTGCTTGGGCTGGTGCCTCCTCTTTGCACGCTGCGCCTCATAGACACGGCGATACCGCATGGCAATATGCACGCGGTCATGTTCTACGTCGGTGGAATGATCGCTTCTGCACTTTTGGCAGGGCTTGTTGGCGTTTATCAGGGTTACTTAAACTCGTTTGTAGGCGAAGGCATTGTCAGAGACATCCGTTCAAGTCTCGTGTCTCACTTGCATCGCATGCCCCTCGAATTTTTCACTAGCACCAAGACTGGTGAAATTATGAATCGCGTTTCCAGCGATGTTGACAGCATCGACAACGTTGTAACTGGAACGATGGTCACGGTCGTCACAAATTTGTTCATGATAACGACCACATTGATCACGGTGTTTGTGCTCGATTGGCGATTGGCGCTGCTCTCCATCGGCATAATTCCGCTCATGATTGTGCCTATCTGGCCGGTCGGGCGAAAGATGTACGACGTGCGTAAAAAGACGCGACAGAAGCGTGATGAAATTGAGGCATTAACACAAGAGACGCTATCTATTTCTGGTATCACTTTGATTAAGTCGTTTGCACGCGAGCCTTATGAAAAGCAGCGATTCTTCAAAGTCGGAACAGATTTGATGAATCTGGAAATCGATCTGGCTATGGTCGGACGTTGGTTCATGATGTTGATTGCTGCGATGGTGACTATCGGACCGGCTGCAGTCTGGATGCTTGGTGGCTGGCTCGCGGTGCAAAAGACCGTCACCATTGGTGTAGTCGTGACGTTCACAACGCT
Organism: Drouetiella sp.; assembly: GCA_036702965.1. Lineage (GTDB taxonomy): Bacteria > Cyanobacteriota > Vampirovibrionia > Obscuribacterales > Obscuribacteraceae > PALSA-1081. The sequence continues at coordinate 233,888 of DATNPZ010000010.1, read as the reverse complement.
GCTTAATCGACTGTATGGACCCGCATCTGCACTAGCAGGAGTTCAAGTTCAAGTAGTGAGTGCGCTTGCAGTGTTCGAGCGTATATTCGAGTATCTCGACATGCAGGAAGAAAAATCAAATTCGGATGGTGCAGTCGTTGTCGATCAGATAACAGGTAAAGTCGAATTCCGTCATGTCAATTTCGCCTATTCTGAAACGAGAGCAGCGTTGAAGGATGTCTCATTCACGATTGAACCAGGACAGATGGTAGCTTTTGTCGGTCCATCTGGTGCTGGCAAAACAACAATTACACAGCTCGTGCCGCGATTCTATGACACCGTTGACGGTGCCATCCTGGTCGAAGACCGTGACGTTAAGGAATGGAATTTACAATCGCTGCGCTCTCACATCGGAATCGTCACTCAGGAAACTTACTTGTTTCATGACACGATCGAGAATAATTTGCGTTACGCGCGAGCCGATGCGACTGATGAAGAACTTTTCGCTGCTGCCAAGGCCGCGAATATACATGATTTCATCATGACCTTGTCCGACGGCTATAAAACTATTGTCGGTGAACGAGGCCACAAACTCAGTGGAGGCGAACGGCAGCGCTTAGCGATTGCGCGTGTCTTGCTGAAAGATCCAAAAGTCTTGATCCTCGATGAAGCTACAAGCGCGCTCGATTCGGTCAACGAAGCTCTGATTCAGCAAGCCTTTGTGCCGCTGATGAAGGGGCGAACAAGCTTGGTAATTGCTCACAGACTTTCAACAGTAATTGCTGCCGACAAGATTTTTGTCGTCGAGAACGGAGGCGTGGTCGAAAGTGGTGCGCATGCTGATCTGTTGGCTCTGAATGGAGTCTACTCGACTCTGTACAAGCAGCAGTTCAAAGACCCAGAGTTGTCGCGTTCCGCACGCGATGAACAACTGACTCTTGGTATATCCCAACCTAGTACTGAGTTGACCACCAGTTGAAATAGCTCAGCAAGTTTCGCTCACGAAGATCACCTTGTGTTTGTGAGGCACCGTAAACGGTGCAGGTTCTAGTTCTGATTTTCTGCTTTTCTTGTCTTCCGCCGACTCTTTGATGAAGTCGTTTCGGTTAAGCACAGTGCCCACGAACTGTCTCACGATGTACACTGGCGTGTTTCGTTTTACCATTCCGTAAAGCTTAGAGATGTCTGAGTTTGAGTGACGAATACAACCGTGACTAGCACTCTTTCTGATTGCTTTCGGCTCGTTTGTACCGTGCAAAGCAAGTTCGTCTTTGTTCAAGTAGATTGCAGCAACTCCGAGCGGATTTTTGTGAGTTTGATTGTACGGAGGAACAGGCTTCTGTTTTTTATCAATAGTCTTTGGCGGAATCCAGGTCGGAAACTGCTTCTTCATCGCCACCAGATAGCGACCCGAGGGCGTTGGTTTGTCTTCAGTCCCAATTGCGTTGGACAAGGTTAGAACTCGCACAATCTCGTCTTTGTTTCCTATGTGTTGAAGTTGCAGCACATATGTTGAGTGGCTGCCTTTGTCTACCACGAGGACAGTCGGTGCATCTGAGCGATAGCCGTTCATTGGAAGCGTCTTCGTCAGCGCGTAGTGACCATTAATAAATGGATACTGCATGTTAGCTTTGGGCTCGGACGCTTGAGGCTTGTGGCTCGGCGCCTTCAGTTCGGACTTACTATTGATCGGTGCCGCCGCGAATGCCGTACCTGTGACGCTCAAGCAATACCCAATCAGCGCCGCAGCAATCAATTTCCGATTCATAAAAGACTTCGTCCCCTCACCTGACAATTGCTAGTCGTTTGAGGCGATCAAAAGGTTCCTATTTATATACTTCGTAGGGATCAATTGAGGATGTGACCCACCATTTTCCTGGAGCTTGTGCGAGTCCAATAGAGAAGTGCAGATGCGGAGTGTTTTTCGGAGCATTGCCGGAAGTACCTACGTAGCCGATAACTTCGCCTCTGTGCACCACCTGTCCATCATGCAATTTTGGTGCGTACTTTTCCAAATGTGCATAGTAGTAAATGAAGCGTCTGCTCGGGTCTGATTCGTAGATCGTTATTCCACCTGCCTTACTGAGGAAAAGCTTATCGATTTTTCCGTCTTCAACTGCTAGCACAGGGGTTCCCCTTGCAGCCAGCAGGTCTGCAGCGCCGTGCTGAACACCACCATGCGTCTCGTAAAATGAGCCTTTCATGCGGGTAATTTCGAAACCTTTAAGAGGCAAATCAAGCTTTTTCTCTCTAAGCGAATGTATAAGTTTGTCTGTCTCAGCACGGCTCAGTGGCGGCTCAGATGCTGGATTTATTCGCGCATTCACTCCTTCTTTGCTTGTCTGAGCGGCCAGCGAAGAAGTCGCAGCACCAATAGTGGTGGCAACTAGAATCATCGATAGCGTCTTGCGAATTTTCATGGATTCTTTCTCCTCGCGTGGAGACGATGTGACTGTGAACTTAGTTCCAGATTGAATCTTGGGCGATATCCTTTCGTTTTTTGCGGGTTTTTAATCAGTCATGCACCAGATACAGTGTCAGCACTAGTTTAGATTGATTTGTAGGCAATATACGACATCTCCAACGACGACGAGTAATAGCTCATAAGCGATTACGTCTAATGTTCGGATAGTTACAAAATGAGGGATTTAGGTTATGTGGCTGAGTTCGAGTGGCACGAAATATGAGGCGTCAGAGCCGCATTGTATTGGCTCGCATAGTAGTTAGTAGGGGGAAGTCAAAAATGCCACGAGACCTTCCAGTGGGTAACGGAAAAGTCCTGATCAATTTCGACAAAGATTACAGAATCCGAGATATCTACTATCCGCACGTCGGGCAAGAGAATCAGACCATTGGTCACGTGTCACAGTTCGGTGTGTGGGCTGATGGCAAGTTTGCCTGGGTCGGCACGGGATGGGACATCAAACGCCACTACATCAAAGAAAGTCTGGTTACAGACGTATTCTTGCATCACCCTGACTTGCAGCTCGACGTTCGCATGCACGACACTGTCGACTATAATTTCGACATTTTCATGCGCGAGATTCACGTCACCGATACGAGCGGAAAAGAGCGTGAAGTCAAATTCTTCTTTCACCACGATTTCCACATTTCAGAAAACGAAATTGGCGACACCGCGTTTTTTGACCCCAAAACCGAAGCCGTAATTCAATACAAAAAGAATCGCTGGTTCTTGATCAACACCGCGACACCACATTTGGTTGGTGTTAATGCCTGGTCGATCGGAAATAAGGAAGTAAACGGTTGCGAAGGCACATATCGAGATGCTGAGGATGGTGAACTGGCGGGCAATCCCATTGCGCAAGGTTCAGTAGATTCGACTGTGGGTTTGACCTTGAAAGTTCCAGCACGAGGAACTGAAGTCGCGCATCAGTGGATCTGTTTCGGCAAGAACTATGAAGAAGTAAGTGAGCTAGATGCGATTGTGCGTCGCAAGGGACCGGATTATTTCGTTCCGCGCAACCAAAATTACTGGCGCCTGTGGGTGAATCCAGAGCACATTGATTATATGAATCTGCCACCAAAAGTCGTGGATTTGTTTAAGCGTAGTTTGTTGACTATTCGTACACAAATAGACGAAGGTGGAGCAATTATCGCTGCAAACGATCACGACATTGCACAATTTGCTCGCGATACTTATTCATATATGTGGCCGCGTGATGGCGCTCTGGTAGCGCATGCGATGTCGAAAGCGGGTTACCGAGACGTTGCTCACAAGTTCTTCCAATTTTGCGCTGACGTTATAAAAGACGAAGGCTATCTGATGCACAAATACAATCCGGATAAATCCCTGGCGTCGAGTTGGCATCCCTGGATTCGCAACGGCAAACCGGAATTGCCCATTCAAGAGGACGAAACAGCGCTCGTTATCTGGTCTCTGTGGCAGCATTTCCGCAAATTTCGCAATGTAGAAATCATGAAACCGTTTTACAACAAACTTGTTGTGCACGGTGCTGAATTCTTGGTGCGGTATCGCGATGAGATTACAAAGCTTCCGCAACCTTCATATGATTTGTGGGAAGAGCGTTACGGCGTGCACATGTTCACTGTTGCAAGTGTGATTGGTGGCTTGAATGCTGCTGCACACTTCGCGCAGGCGCTCGGCGAACTCGAGCAGCATAGACGTTGGACTGAAGCCGCGGATGAAGTGCAAGCTGCTATGGTCAAACACTTATGGAGCGAGAAAGACAACAGATTCTGCCGCATGGCGACGCGCACCGCCGATGGTTACGATTTAGATATGACTGTCGATGCTGCGATGTATGGTATCTTCGCGTTTGGTGCTTTGCCTCCTAACGATGCGAAGGTAAAAGCGACGATGGATGCTATTCGCGAACGGCTCTGGATCAAGTCTGATGTTGGTGGTTGTGCTCGTTATGAGAATGACTACTATCACCAGGTTTCAAAAGATGTCGAGAACGTTCCGGGCAATCCCTGGTTCATTTGCACCATGTGGTTGGCGCAGTACGACATCGCGTCTGCCAAGTCGCAAGAATGTCTGCGCGATGCAGTAAAGATGCTCGAATGGGTCGCAGACCATGCGTTGCCATCGGGTGTTCTTGCCGAGCAGGTGCATCCTTACACCAACGATCCGCTCTCCGTTTCACCACTTACCTGGAGCCATGCGACTTTCGTTATGTGCGTTCTCGAGTACGTCGAAAAACGTCGCGTGTTGATGCAAGAGAACATCTTCGCCCACACCATCGCGCCCGTGTAGCTCTTAAAATTGCACAGTAATTCGAAATACGCATATCCATTAGGGTGTGCGTATTTTCTTTCCAAAGTCAAACTTGGAGTGACGAAGTTGAGTGCTTTTGCTACTCGCCGCACAGAAAAGATTCACTCGCAATCATTTTTGCCTTTCTCAGTTTGAAATCCGAAAAACGCGCTCGAACTCTAGTTAGCCGGCTATTGCTATCTTCTATTCGCTTCCGGCTGCGCTCAATTGTTTCTTTTGTCGCCATACAAAGTGCAAGGGTTTCTTTTGAAAGCTCGCGGTTCAGGCTGATAGCATATTCGGTATCAATGTGAAGTTCGTATGGTGACTTGTAGTTTTTCGTCACTAACGGAGAGTATCACTATTTCGACCGCTTTGAATAGTGACAGATTATTTGGAAGCCTTATTCGTAATGCCGCTCGATTGACACTTAGGCGAAACCATATTTGGTATCAGAATGAGATCAATAGTCTACGTTAGGTGCGGAAAGAGATTGTACGAGTGCGTGGATATTGTCTTTGGAAGCGGTTCTTGCTTGCTTTTGTCCATTAATACAAGTTGGATGTTAATTTCCAGAACTTACGCGCAATTCTGAGGTTTTGCTGCTACTGTTGTAGTAGTCGAGTAGACATTGAACCAGTCACATGTCATTAAAGGACTGTAGCCGTCTGGCAGTTTGTGTTTGAAATTTTCTACGAGTGAGGATGTGCGCAAGTTTCGATAATCTGACACCAGAGCAAGGATATTTTCATGAACAAAATAATTATCGTCTTGAGTCGAAATATTTTGCGCCGACGAAAAGAACTTGGTCTTACACAACAGCAACTGGCTGATGCCGCAAAGTGTCATCGCTCAGAAATCGGAACAATTGAATCTGGAAATCGCAATTTTACTGTTAGCAGGTTGATGCAAATCGCGCAGGCGCTCGAAATGTCTTTGGAGAACTTACTGCATGATTCTTCAGACAAGCCGCTTCCTTAGTAGATTTGGTTGTACGTCTTAGCTGGTTCAGAGAATGCCGTCATGTTATGTTAGGTAGATGGACTACACATGTATTTATTTTGGATTGGGTTTGTTCGCAGTTAACGCGTTCGTTCTCTTAGGCTGCGCAATTCTTCAGCTTTGTAGCCCTCAAGTTGAGTGGCTTAGAAATAGACTGTTCAATACAAGCAGGTTATGGTCGCTGGGTCTGTTGACGGCTGCAGTCATGTGTTTTGCAGGAATTTCATATGGACTCGTGACCGGCGGCACCCCTATTTTCTGCTCTATTTCCGCGGGCGACTAACATGGGACTTGATTCAGTTGAATTGATCATGGCAGTCGAAGAGGAATTCGGCGTCGACATTCCGAACGAAACCGCCGCAGAAATGACGACAGTCGGGTCCATATATGATTGGCTCAAAGATAAGTTGAAAGACTCAAACCCTGCTGTTTGTCTATCGCAGACAATCTTCTATCAACTCAGAACTGCGCTACAGAAAAACTACGGGTTGAGCAGAAATAGGCTGCTGCCTGATACGCGGTTGTCCGACCTTCTTCCCGCCACAGCGGTCGAAGAGGGCTGGCCATTTTTGCAACGTTTCATGAGTTTGAGAACGCCACCTTGTAAAGTGGCACATGAGTTTCTTGGAATTAGGCTATCAAATGAAACACTGACGATACGTGAGTTGGTTGGTGCGCTGATTCAGTTGAATCGCGATGGTTTGGTACCGCAGTGGTACTCAGATGAGGACATTTGGAGTAGGCTGGTCCGGGTGTTTGTCAGACAGTTAAACGTTAATGCTAGAGAGGTTCGCCCTTGGGCGTCACTTACTCGCGATTTGGGTGTAGACTGACACACCTTTAAGAAATCTGACGAGCTTGCTTTACGAATAAATAGTTAAATGCATGCGGAACTGGTTGACGGCTTTAAACCGACCGGTCTATTATGTTTTCATTGAATTGCTAACTGAATGAATTTTGGAGGTTGTATGACTCTCGTACAAGAACAGTTAAAGACAGTGAGATCTAAAAAGCTCGAAGGAAAAGTCGCCATCGTTACTGGCGCATCGCGTGGTATCGGTGCCGCAATCGCACGCCGTCTAGCAGCGGATGGTGCCAAAGTTGTCGTCACTTACTCGAACAGCAAAGCCGGTGCTGACAAAGTTGTAAAAGAAATCGAAGAACTCGGCTCGAAGGCAGTGGCTGTCAAAGCCAACGTCGGCTCGGAAGAAGATAGCGTCAATCTCGTGAAAGAAGTGACCAAAACATTCGGCAAAATCGACATTCTCGTCAACAATGCTGGCGTATTTGGTGGCGGCGCAGTCGATAAAATCGATTTGAAACAGTACGACGAAATTTTCAATGTAAACGTGAAAGGTTTGATTGCCACCACTTTGGCTGCACTTCCGCAGTTCAACGATGGCGGACGTATCATCAACATTTCGTCTGGTGCTGCAACAGCAACCATGCCCGGATACAGCGTTTACTCAGCTTCTAAAGCTGCAGTTGATACACTGGGACGCATCTGGGCTCAAGATCTCGGTAAGCGCGGAATCACTGTGAACACAGTATCGCCTGGAACCACTAGAACGGACATGTTCAACGCTGCAATGCCTGCTGAAATGCATGATGCCTTGGCTGAAAAGACAGCGCTCGGAAGAATTGCTGATCCGTCAGACATCGCTGATGTTGTTGCATTGATCGCTTCGCATGATGCGCGTTGGATCACCGGTAAAGTTATCGGTGCTGACGGTGGATTGAGCATTTAAGCGCAATTCCATCGATCTCGTCCACCTGCAGAGCGACCCGCAAGGGTCGCTTTGTGCTAGGTTAGCTGCTAAACAACTTGCGGCGTAGCGATCGTCAAAAGATTGTGCACACAACTTACAGCCAGTGAGCCATCTCCTACGGCAAAACCGACGCGTTTGGTTGTTCCAGAACGAACGTCGCCTGCGGCGAGAACGCCTGGCATGCTCGTTTCTAATTGACATGGAACGCGATCTTTTAGCGGCCACAACCCAGAGTTGAGAGCATCTGCACCAGTCAACAAAAATCCTCTATCGTCACGCGCAATTTCTTCCGGAATCCACGGGTGTGCCGGCTCCGAGCCGATGAACACAAAGACCGCAGCAGCAGGTAAATCGAAAGTGCCCTTTTCTTTTGAATGGATCGTCATGGTACGAATATTCATGTCGCCATGCACTTCGGTGATTTCAGTTCCTTCGTAAATGTCGATATTCTTCTCTGCCATGATTCTCGTATGCAGATACTCGGACATGCTAGGTCCAAGCGTCCCACGAACGATAAGATGCACTCTCCTTGTTGGGCAGCAGTTCGCTAGATACATTGCTGCTTGACCGGCGGAGTTGCCACCGCCGACGACGGCAACATCTTGATGGTCGTGTAGTAGCGCTTCTACGCTCGTGCAGGCGTAATACACTCCTGCTCTCTCGTATTTGTATGCGTTCTTCGCAGCCAACTTCTTCCACTGCACACCAGCGGAAATCAGCGCCACTCTCGTCTGCACGACGGAACCGCAGTCCATCATTACATCGATTTTTGTGCCGTCTTTCGAGCGACTGAGTTTCTTCACCGAAACTGGCGCTGCAAGTTGCGCGCCGAACTTGAGCATCTGCAAGATGCCGCGTGTCGAAAGTTCTGTTCCTGAAAGACCGCAGGGAAATCCAATGAAGTTTTCAATCTTAGACGAACCACCCGCTTGTCCGCCTGGACCAAGTCTGTCTACAACGAGAGTCGAAAGTCCTTCTGACGCCGCATAAACAGCCGATGTGATGCCGGCTGGACCTGCACCGATAACGAGTAAATCGACCGGACCGGCAGGGCAGTGTCTCCAGATTCCTGCACCGCGGGCGATATCATTGAGTGTTGGGCGAACGAGCAGCGTACCGTCTCGACATTCTACAGATGGATATGTGTCCGGCGCTCCCAATGCGGTTTGAACACGCTTTCCTTCTTCTGTTGTAACGTCGTAAAAAACGAAGGGCACGAAATTCTTGTGCAGAAATTCTCTCACTGTCGTCGTGTCGCTACAGGTTGGATAGCCGATGACTTTCAATCCAAGTTTGCTGGATTTCTCCAGAATGCTGCGCCGCAACTGGAATGCATTCAATAAAATCTCGGAGATGTGCGGCATTTTTTGCAACACTTCCCGCAACTGCTCATTGCGAATGCGCATCAAATAAGTTTTGCCGCGAGCCTTTGCGCTCACATTGACCGGTCGTCGCGTAAGAAGATCGATGTCACCCGAGAAGCTTCCTGGCTCGTGCTGGTACAACACTTCGTCGCCGTCATGCGTGTTGATAATTTCGAGCATGCCTTCGCGAATGACAAACATGTCGATGTCCGGCTGTCCCGACGTAAAAACTAGCTCGTCATCCTCATAGTGCTCGCAACTCGCGTACGGCTTGAGCGATTCCATTTCCTCTTCTGTGAGTAATGGGAAAGCCTCCTGCATGTACGGATCTACAACGGTCGCGACCATAGCTGCACTCCTTGTGTTGCTTCGAATCCATCAAACCGCAGAGTAATGGCGGAATCAGTGACTTTGTTGAGTATATCGCTTAAATCCACTCATGGTTCGTTGTAAGTGGGGTCGGACATCAAACTGAGGGCGGAAGTTAAGCCTCTTCATCCTTCGCAATGGCTGCGATGTTGGCTTTTACAGCACTGACGTAATCTTGCGGATTGATAATAATTTGAGTTCCGCGTATTCCTGCCGAAATCGAGATTTTGTCGAATTCTAGGATGCTTTCGTGTGCGTAGACCGGGTAGGGTTTCTTGCATGCTAAAGCGGTTACACCCCCTCGAACGTATCCGGTCAAGGTTTCGACGTCTTTCAACGGAGCCAGTTTGACGTCGGAGTTGCCGCTCACTTTGGCGACTGCTTTCAAGTCCAATTGAGTATCACCGGGCACAACGGCGAGCAACACGCCGTGCTTGTTGCCGATTGCAGCCAGAGTTTTGAAAACCTGGTTGCACGGATATCCAATCTTGTTCGCGACGGTTTGTGCTGTCAGATCCTCTGGATCGACTGTGTACTCTTTCAATTCGTATGTGATTTTGAGCTTGTCGAGCAATCGCGCGGCGTTGGTCTTCACTTGATTTTTCCTGATGTGAGCGAGACGCTACTGACTGCTACCAGATGGTGCCGCCGCTGGTGCGGGTGAGTCCACGTGGATCGGTGGAGCCGGCTCAGGAACTGCTTGATGCAATTCTGGCGCCCGCGGTGGAACCTCTTGAGGTGCAGGCTGTGGTGCCGCTGACTCCTCATGGTGCTCCTCTTTTACAGGCTCGTAATGGAGTGGCAGATTCTCACCATTACCCTTTTGTGGCTCGCTCTGACCACTCTCCTGCTGATGGAAATCAGGAGCTGGTGCAGGTGGCGGTGGTGCGCTCTGATTCTCTTCGTCGGTGTCGCCCGCAGGTTGTTGTTCACCTTGTCCTTGCATCTGCTCTTGCGTTGGATTCAACCCAGCTTCTTGATCTTCAATTTCTTTCAGCACATTTGCGTTGATAGCGGGAGTCTTGCGCGCGAAAGGCACTGCCGGTGCAGTGAATGCCACTGTAGGTGGTTCATGCGTTTTGTAGAAATCGCTCATGTAGTCGTGCCAAATTTTGGCCATCACTGTGCCACCAGTGACATTTCCTTTTACTTCAGCGTAATTGTCGTTTCCACCCCAAACAGCGGTCACCGTATCTGGTGTGAATCCGACAAACCAGATGTCGCGTGCTTTGTCTGCAGTTCCGGTTTTTCCGGCGACTGCCACCTTGTTCAATCTTGCTTGTGTCCCCGTTCCTTTATTGACGACGTCCTGCAGAATATCGGTGAGTTGCATTACTGGTTCTGCGGCAAAGACTTGTCGCGGCTGTTGAGCAAAGACGCGAAGCTTGTTGCCTTGATTGTCATCAATCTGGCGAATTATCTGGGAAGGCATGAAAACACCTTGCCGTGCGAGCGTCGCATAAGCATTAGCCAACTCCAACGGTGTGACAGCGCTAGCTCCAAGAGCCAGCGGTAAGTCGTTGTTTAAAGGGGATGTGATTCCAGCCGCCCGGGCGGTGTTGATGATTTTGTCCGGTCCTACGGCTTGAGCGATTCTGATCGAGCAAACGTTGCGTGAAAGCATTAGCGCAGTTCTGACTGGAATCTTGCCGAGATATCTGCCGTCAAAGTTCTTTGGCGAGTACTTCTGTCCGAAACCTACATCTATCGTGATCGGAGAGTCATCCAGCACCGTATTTGGTTGCAGAGCGCCGGTCATGATCCCTGTTAGATAAACGAAAGGCTTGAAGGCCGATCCCGCAGTGTGCGGGTTAGTCGCGCGATTGAATTGGTGCGAGCGATAGTCACCGACTCCACCAACGAGAGCCAATACGCCGCCATCCTTAACGCTGATGGAAACCAATGCTCCCTGGCTGATTCCGTTTGGCGCAGTCGTGATGCCACGACCAAGTTCTTTCTCTGCCGCCACTTGAGCCTCAGGATCAAGATTGGTATAGACGCGTAATCCGGTGCCCCAGAGCTGTTTTTCGTCAAATTGATTTTTGAGGAGTTGAACAACGTAATTGATGTAGTGCGGATATGGCTGACTCGGCGCAACCCCTTTTCTGAAGATCAGTTTGCGTTTCTTCAGCGAGTCGGCTTGCTCCTGGCTGATGAAGCCTTCCTCCGCCATAGCATCAAGAACTTGATGTTGTCTGTCCAGCGCATCAGCAAGATAGCGCGGATCGCTCATTCTCGATGGTGCTCGAATCAATCCAGCCAGGAACGCAGATTCAGGCACTGTGAGATTGCTTGCGTGCTTGTTGAAGTAGGTGCCGGCTGCGCGCTCGATTCCATAAACTCCGCGACCGAAGTAAATGTCGTTCAGGTACGTTTCCAGAATTCTATTTTTGGAATTAGCCAATTCGACTTCAACTGAAAGCATAGCTTCCATGATTTTTCTTTTCGCGCTGCGGTCTTGCGGGTCAAGGTACAAGTTGCGAACAAGCTGTTGGGTGATGGTTGAACCGCCCTGACGCATACGTCCGGCTTTCACGTTAGTCAGAATTGCGCGTGTGATACCGAATGGATCGATGCCGTGATGCTCGTAAAAGTGGTGATCTTCAGCCGCAATCGCCGCCCGACGAATGTTCGAAGACATTTTTGAAAGAGGAATCGGAATGCTGTCGCGGTCTGCGTAAACAGTGCTGATGTGATGGTTGTAGCGGTCAAATATGGCTACGCCATCGCCTACTTCGTACACCGTCGGTAGTGTCGAGAAGACTGGCATTCCGAGTGCCAGTTTGGTGAACATCCAACCGAGAAATAGTATGACAAAGAGGATTAACCCCCAGACCATTGCCGATAGTATCGGATTTGGTGACCGTTGATAGCTTCTCACGAGCGACTCACTGCCCTGAAAGTACTTTTTGTGCTTCGTCTGTCTTGTGAAGTTTGGTGAGGACATTTGCGTAGTATTTCTGTGTGCGCAAGGTTTTGGGGCTGGTTGGACCTAACAGTTTTTTCTGGATTTCGTAAGCGCTCTTGTAATAGGGCGCAGCCTGGGCGAATTTTTTCTGCTGGTCGTAGAGTACAGCCAAACAGAAGTTGTTTTCAGCGACCGTTTCATTGTTGTCACCAAATTTCTTTTGATACGAAGAAAGAGATTCCAGTAAATGTGACTCCGCTGCGCTGTACTTGCGCATTGCAAAGTTTAGTGTGCCAAGGCATAGCAATGTGTCTGCCGACTCGATATTCCCTGGAGTCAGTTTGCTATTTCTGATTTGCAGTGCTTTCTGATAAAGCGCCTCTGCGTCTTTGTATTTGCCTTCATATTGAAAGACTTGAGCGAGTGCATTGCAAACCGAGGCTGTCTCGGGATCGGCTGCACCTTTAGCGTTTTCGATGATTTGTTTTGCGGTCGTCAGATGTTTACGCGCTTCCGCAATTTTTCCTTCTTTCAATGACATATTGCCTAGCTCGAACTCAGTGCGGGCGTATTCAATATGATCGTCACCAGTGAAGTCGTGGTCGATACCTAGCGCTTTCATCAACGATTGTTTTGCTTTATCGAGATCCGAGCGTTTTGTATATATGTGACCTAAACCGTTCAGTGCGTGCGCAACGAAACCTTGTTTTGCCTTGGCAGTTTTTGCTTCGATTTCAAGAACTTTTTGATAGCTATCGATTGCACCTTCGAGTTCAAAAGCTTCTCGTTGAATGTCTCCGAGTAAGTTGTAGGCTTCTGCGCGCCGTTCGTCGGTCAAATCTGTGCGCTTCAATGTCTCTTTGATTTGGTTCTCGGCGCTGGCGTAATCTGCTTTGTTATAAAAACTTTCTGCGATGTCCAACGAGCTATCGAATGAGACTGTGTGCTGCGCGGGTTGCCCAGGTTGCCCCGATTGGCCTGTTGGGGAATTCTTGTGATTGGAAATCCAAAATGCAACAACGATCCCTACTGTCACCACCACCAGTGCACCGATCATTGGAGCCCAATGCAGTGCGGCAGGTATTTTGTGTGCTGAAGGATAAACGCCTGGTTCAGATGCATTTGTTCCGCCAACGGGAGTAATTGAATCCGAACTTTTGATACCGCCAGTCGGACTGGTGCCATTACTGCTGGCAGTAGACGCGGAAGCTGCGCTCGATCCAGACTGAACAGTGCCCGAGTGAGCCGCCCCTGATTGAGCTACTCCTGACGGAGCTGCTCCTGACTGAGCTACTCCTGACTGAGCTGCTGCTGAATTTGTGGATGCTTCGCCTTGGGTTTGCTGAGCCGGAGCCGATGCAGCTCCGGCAGCTAAGGTGCCCTGTCCGCCCGCTGCGGGATGAGCCGCTGTCGGATCGGCGTTTACAGGCGGCTTGGTTGCTTTCTGTGGCTTAGTGATCTCAGTCGTCAGCTCCAGTGCTGCTGGAACTGGCTTTGGAAGAGGAACAATATTGGTAGAACTTTGGAGCGCTCCAACCACTTCTGGATCGAGCACCACTCCTGGTGTGTTCAATCCGAACTCCAAAAGTGCGTCTTTCAAATCCGTCATAGTCTGATAGCGATCAGCCGGCTCTTTCGCCAGACACTTAAATACTATGGTTTCCAACCCTTCAGGCACTCTAGTGTCAGGGTTGGTGTCAAAGAATTTGCTTGGCGCTTCGTTGACCTGCTTGTACATGCACTCCATTGGATCTTGTCCAAAGAATGGCGAGCTGCCGGTCAAAGTTCGGTACATGACGCAGCCTAATGAATAGATATCCGATCGCGTATCTAAGTTGCGCCCGCGGCACTGCTCGGGGCTCATGTAAAGCGGGCTGCCGAACACTTCGCCTGTTTGAGTGAGGTGGTTCGCTTCACCCTCGTCAGTTGGCAAAAGTTTTGCAATTCCGAAATCAACAATTTTGACGAAGTCTTTGCGATGGTCATACTCAGTCAACATAATGTTGCCTGGTTTGAGATCCCGATGGATAACGCCTTTCGAATGAGCGTGCGCTAATCCAGAACACGCCTGCGCGAATATATTCACTGCTCTTTCGTGGCTTAAGAGACCTTGCTCGTCGAGCACTTCTGCAAGATTCGTGCCTTCTAAAAAGTCCATTACCAAGAATGGTGCACCGGCCGGGGTTAGACCGAAGTCGAAGACCGCAAGAATGTTGGGATGGTTCAACGCGCTGGCTGCTTGCGCTTCTTGCTGAAATCTTTTAAGTGTCGTCGCGCTCGATCCGTATTGTGGATGCATCATTTTGATGGCCACGATGCGCTTCATCAAGATGTGTTTGGCTTTATAAATCAAGCCCATTCCGCCGCCGCCAATCACTTCGAGAACTTCGTATTTCTCGGCGATGATCTTGCCGACCATGTCTTCCTGGGCGAGTGGCGTTAAAGTGGTGCCGTCATGAGGGCATACGGTCGCATCGCCGGAAAACTCTTCTCCGCAAGCAATGCAAGCTTTCTTTGTAACGCTTCTAGCGGTATTTTCCAGGGACACGAGCGACTATTGACTTCCGTGTGAACTAGCTTCAGCCTTTATATAGCTTACTAGACGGGCGGCTGACATGCTAATACTCGGCGAAACAATGCGCAACGCGTGGATGAGATAGTGCTTAACAGCGCTTCGCCATACACGGGTGCTCGTTTATTTTTCGACTGCAGGACCGATGCCGTCCACATTCTGTGATGCACCACAGCTGGTGGCAACATTCGTTTTTGCGTGACGAAATTGTGCTTCCCGTTTTCTGCTGTAGTTAGTGCAATTCGTTGATGCGAGCTGTTGCTGATGGTCTACGAACGCGCATAGCAAGCTGCTTTCGGAGTAACGCGAAATTTATACTTGGGAACTATGCTGACACATAAATCGCCTATAAGCTTGATGAAAGGAACATTAGAACTACGGGTAATGAATCATGGCGGTTTATAAGGAACAGAGAGAATTTAATCTCAATTCGCCGCTTCTTGCCGTTCAGAACGTCCAACCAGAGCCGGTTGCCAGGCAGGCTGAGGGAGATGTTGTTTCGACATTGAGCGATTTGACGCAAGCAATGCGCTTCGCTACTAAATACCATCTTGGTTGCATCAGGTTGAACGACGAACAGTTGTGCGGACTCGTCAAGAAGCTCAAGCAGTTAGCTGCTGTGGAGCTTGAACCGGGCGACGGTAGCAGAGTTGAGAGCGTCAGAGTTGAACGAAAACTGGATGGAACAGTATCGATTATGTTCGGTATTTAGACGACAACACGTCGCTTGACAGGTTATACTAGTGTCAATTGGGCTGCACGTCGGCGTCCGCAAGCGACCGGCAGCGGCTGTCTTGTCTGGAGATATGGATGACCGCGAGCGATCAGATAAACATTCTTCTGGTTGATGATCGACCAGAAAACCTACTTGTTTTGAAGGCGACACTTGGCTCGCTTGGTTGTAATTTAGTTGAGGCGCAGTCTGGTAAAGAAGCGCTTAAATACTTGCTCGAGAAAGAATTTGCTGTGATCTTGCTCGACGTAATGATGCCTGAGATGGATGGTTTCGAAGTCGCTCGAATTGTTCGTGAGCGTGAAAAATCGAAACACACTCCGATCATTTTCGTTACTGCGATGTTCCTTGATGACCAGGACGCATTCCGCGGATATTCGGTGGGCGCAGTGGATTACATCATGAAGCCTTTTGCTCCCGAAATTTTGCGATCTAAAGTAACTGTGTTTGTTGATCTGTTCCGCAAGACTGAAGAAATCAAAAGACAGTCAGAACACATTCGGGCTATGGAACAACGCGAGTACGCCGCACGTTTGCAAGCAACAGAAGAACGTTTGCAGCAAGAGGCAGAGCGTGAGCGCAATGAAGCGCGAGCAATGCGGTCAGTTCTCGAACACGCACCGGCAGGTTTTGCGAGACTCGACAAAAATCACCGTGTGATCGAGACGAACAAAATGTTTCTCGAACAGTTTAAAGTCAAAGATGAAGTAAAGAATCAATCTATTTTCGAGGCGCTGCCTGGACTTCCGGCTGCAGTACGTGATGCTATCGAGAAAAATGGTGCGTATTTGGTGCACGATTTGCAAGTCTATGAAGGCACCGCCGGTGAAACCAATCGCTATTGCGATCTGGCTGTTTGGCCAACGCAAAACGATGAGCGATTCACGGGCACAATTTTGGTCTGTACCGACGTAACAGAGCGCGTTTTGCTCGATCTGCAACGCAAAGATTTCGTGGCAACTCTTGCGCACGATCTACAAACTCCGGTTATTGCATCAGACCGAGCATTGTCTTTGCTGCTAGGAAAGATAGATGGCAATGTATCACCTGACCTGATAAGTTTCGTTGGCATGCTGAAGAAGAACAACGAAAACTTGCTGCACATGATCGAGAGCTTGCTTGATATTTATCACTATGAGGAAGGCGCGAAGGCACTCTATTGTGACGAAGTGGATCTCAAGCTGTTGGCAGCGACTTGTATTGATGAATTGTCAGCGCTCTCCGATGAGCAAGGTGTAACTCTCAAATCTGATTTCGCTGATGAGTTGCACCAGGTGTTTGCAGACCGCACTGCGATTCGTCGAGTGATTACGAATTTGCTTGACAATTCTCTCAAATTTACGCCGAAGGGTGGCAGTGTCACTGCGCGCGCTCGAAACGAAGGCGACAAGGTCATTTTCGAGGTCACCGATACCGGAATCGGAATTAAACCAGAAGATAAAGGACATCTTTTCGAGCGCTACTGGCACGGTACCGGTCACAAGTCCTACAAAGGAAGTAGCGGTCTTGGCCTCTATCTGTGTAGGCAAATCGTCGAGTCTCATAGCGGACAAATCGAATGTGACACGAGTGTTGATAAAATGACGACGTTCAGGTTCACGTTACCAATCAAACGGGAAGAATCCGAACAACCGAAGGAATCGCAACTAATCAAGCAGAGTGCCCACTAAATGTCAGAAGCAACGACCGAAAGCGCAGATAAGCGCGATATCAGCATCCTCATCGTAGAGGACCACGAATTCACGAGAATGGGTTTGAAGCTCAGTCTCGAACAAATTCCTGGGTTGAATATGGTCGGTGAAGCTTCCGACGGTGCCGATGGTTTGAAGAAGGTTTTGGAACTTAAACCAGAAGTTGTTTTGATGGACATCGAAATGCCGAACATGGATGGCATCGAAGCGACTAAGCAAATCAAAGAGCAGGCACCTGATGTGCGTGTGATCATGTTGACTTCGCACAAAAGTGATCAAACAATTTTCGCAGCATTGAGTGCAGGCGCGAATGGATATTGTTTGAAAAATATCGCTGCACAGCAACTTTCAACCGTTATTAAAATGGTCGCAGATGGTGCGGTTTGGCTCGATCCCGGTATCGCAAATCGCGTGCTGAGCGCATATTCATTGCCAGATGTTCAGACACCACAGGTAGTGACTAAAGCCCCTGCTCCAAAGCAACAAAAGAGCAACATCAGCTTATCCCCCCGCGAAACAGAAGTATTGCGTTTGGTAGCAGACGGTCTCAGCAATCAAAAAATTGCGGAACGTCTCGGTCTTGGATTGGAAACAGTGAAAACGCACATGCGCCACATCATGGAAAAACTAGCAGTGTCGGATCGTACCGAAGCCGCAGTCAAAGCCATGAAGCAAGGCATCGTTTAAACCTGCTATTCGTCCGAATTTTCCGGCGGCGGTAATGCAATTTCTCCAGCTCCAGCCGTAGGCAAAGGTTTGCGCGTCTCTATCTTAGCGCGCAATTTTGTGTACAAAATGCGTTCGGGTGAATGCTTAAAGCATCCACCCGAGGGGATTTGCAAAATTGATTGCGGACTAGGCTGATTTTTCTGCGCGGAATTGAGGGCGGAGAATGTTTTGCACTTTGGTGCGAGCGCGCGAGATGCGCGATTTTACTGTGCCGATGTCAGTTTGAGTGATTTTTGCGATTTCGTCGTAAGGAAGATCTTCAACTTCACGCAAGATGATTGCTGTTCTGAACTGACGTGGCAATGTTGAAATTGCTTCGTCAACAGATCTGCGCAAGTCTTTGCGATCGTAGAGTTCATCAGGTCCTGCAGATGGATCTGCGAGGTCACGAGTTGGGCTATCTTCGTCGTCACCATTGATTGGTGCATCGAGTGACATGATGATTGTTTGACGAGGACGCTTTCTCAGTTCGTCATAAAAAAGGTTGGTGACGATTTGTCCCATCCATGATTTGAAAGCTTTTGGATTCTGCAACTTACCGATGCCTTTCCAAATTCTGATGCAAGCTTCTTGAGCGAGATCAGCAGTGTCGTTCCAATCTGGAGCGAGTTTGTAGAGCATTGCATAAAGATTGCGTTGGTGACGCTTGATCAGTACATCGAATGCCGCCTGGTCTTGCTTCTGACACAACTGAACCAATTGGATGTCATCCATTTGAGAATAGTTGGCACGTACCAAACTCAAGTTAGTTTGTTTAGCTTCGATCGTTGCGGTATCCATGTCGCCTCCAGACGAGAAGTTGCTGTCCACTTCTACATAGTACTGGGCGCGATATTGCTCTGTAATCCAGCCGATACGGTATCCACCGATGTAGGTATACCGTTATACCTCAGCTCTCGGGAAGCCGAACTGGCTAGCGTTTCATAATTGTTGGGTTCGGATGTATATGCATTTGGCATCCCCCGTAATTCATCAGTTAGATTAAATGCTGCTCTAAAATAACTTCGACTATCAGTTACGGGGTCTGAAGACTTTCAGTTACGTTAGTGTGACGCGGTTGTTCTGATAAGTAGGAACGAGTTTGCAACTTTATCAATAGGTAGAGTATCGAATTGGTGCATCGGTTCCGATCTCATGCCGCGGTAGGTCGCTTCGGCTTCCAGCTAACAGAACAAACTCCATTAGTGCAACTGCCGCCAGCTTCTTCTGTCGCGTCTACAGCCACATCCACAAGCGCTGTGGCTAAGTCCAGCACATTGTCTGATTCGACAACATGCAAATCGACCGCATGAGTCATCGACACAATGTTGTTACTGACGACACTTATGGATTCTGTGCTGTGAAAGAGAACAACATTGTTCTCGGTGTTTCCTGATTCCATCGGTCTTTTCCT
This sequence comes from Drouetiella sp., assembly GCA_036702965.1. GTDB lineage: Bacteria > Cyanobacteriota > Vampirovibrionia > Obscuribacterales > Obscuribacteraceae > PALSA-1081. Next base: position 214,641 of record DATNPZ010000010.1, on the reverse strand, counting down.
TTCGCAAGCCGGCATATTCTGCTCGACTATTCCCTCCGGTAACCGGCGAGAGCCTCTGCCCTCGCCGGTATTCATCGTTACTTCGTTGATTCTTAAGCAGATTTTTCAGCGCGGAATTGAGGGCGAAGAATGTTCTGCACTTTGCTGCGAGCGCGTGAGATGCGTGATTTGACTGTGCCGATATCGGTTTGAGTGATTGCAGCGATTTCGTCGTAAGGAAGGTCATTCACTTCACGCAAGATAATTGCAGTTCTGAATTGACGTGGAAGAGTCGCGATTGCGTCTTCTACAGCCTTTCTTGTCGATTGGCGGTCGTACAATTCTTCAGGACCAGCAGCGCTGTCTGGAATGTCGCGAGTAGGAGATTCGCCTTCTTCATCTCCACCCATAGGGGCGTCGAGCGACATGATGATTGTCTGACGAGGGCGCTTTCTCAATTCATCATAGAAAAGGTTGGTGACGATTTGACCCATCCAGGACTTGAAAGCCTTTGGATTTTGAAGCTTGTCGATGCCTCTCCAGATGCGGATGAATGCTTCTTGAGCGAGATCGGCAGTGTCGTTCCAATCTGGAGCCATTTTATAGAGCATTGCGTGCACATTGCGTTGATGACGATTCATCAATGCATCGAACGCTGCTTTGTCTTTCTTCTGGCACAACAAAACGAGCTCAGAATCTTCCATCTTTTGGTAGCTATTGCCACGTACGATAGTCAACTTTGGTTGTTCTGATTTTGCTTTGGCGCTTGTCATATTCGTCTCCAATCGGTTTGCTTCGCGGTTCATGCATACATATTAACTAGCCGAAACGCCCGTGTAATCCAGCTTCACAGGTATCCACCGGGCGGGGTATGCAAATGAGCGAGCGACATCCCTCGATCCGAGAAAAGCCCGCTGTTGTTGGTTTTAGGGCAACACTAATTTCGCGCAGGCTATCCCCAGGACGCCAGCCAAGACACGTTTCAATGTAATTTGGGAAAAAATATTTGCGCCAAGATGCGAACCGATGACACCACCAATGAAGGCGACGAGAACAAAAGTCCAATCGTTATTCACTATAAAGGTATGCGAAAGTAAGCGACCGACTATACCGGCAATTGAGTTGACAACTATGAACAGTGCCGCTGTTCCTGACGCTTGCTTGGGTGTGTCCCATCGCGACAACACAATCAAAGGGCTCAGGAAAATGCCGCCGCCAATGCCCACGAGTCCCGATAGCAATCCGATGATTCCGCCTGCCATCGCTGCCATCCAAAATTTCGGTGGACGTAGCTCAACATTTTCTTCTTTCAACGGAATCGCTAAACGACATGCTGCCGCTGCCAGGCTTATAAATAGAACGGTTTCGTACACCGAGGTTGGAATTTTTGCCAAACCGCCGAGAAACGCAGCCGGCACTGAAGCCGCCAGGTACATGCTTGTTGTTTTCAGATTCAGAAATTTCGCGCGGTAGTAAGAGTACGCAGATGTTGATGCCACCATTACGTTCAGCAGCAATGCCGTGGATGCAGCCTCTGCTTTTGGCACCGAAAGTAGTGTCAAAATTGCGAGATATCCAGACGCACCGCCATGCCCTACAGACGAGTAAAGCAGCGCTACTACCGCAATTGCCAATAGCGTGAATGGATTCGTTGAAGAGGCAAGATCGTGCATTACTCGACGCGCAGTTTGTATCCCACGCGCGGAATGGTTTGGATTACTGAATCATCAGTGTCACCGTCGATTTTCTGACGAAGGCGCTTGATACATGTGCGAATTGCTTCACCAGTGGCATCAGATTCCGAATGCCAGACGCGCTGCAGAAGCGCCTCGCCGCTGAACACTTCGTCGGGATGACGCATAAAGAATTCCATCAAAGCAAATTCGCGCGGAAGGAGTTGAATTTCCTTTCCCGTCTTGGTCAATTTGTATTTTGTTGGATCGAGCGTCAGCTCGCCGACTTTCAATATGTTCGATGTTGCACCCGAAGCTCTGCGCAAGACTGCGCGCATGCGTGCGGAGAGCTCTTTCATATTGAACGGCTTCGTCAGGTAATCATCGGCTCCAGAGTCGAGCCCGTTTTCTTTGTCAGCGATACTATTCTTGCCGGTGAGCATGATGATCGGCGCCTGCCCGCCTTCTGATCGATATTGCCGGCAAACATCGACGCCCTGCACACCTGGCAAATTCCAATCGAGAATGACCAGGTCGTAAAGGCAAAGTCGCAGTCTCTCTTGCGCTTCCTGACCGTTGTACAAAACTTCGACAGAGTGGTGCTCGAAAGACAACCATTCAATTATCATCGCCGTCAAATCGATGTCATCATCGACAAGCAGAATTTTTGCCATAACGGGTTCCTGAGAAACGACCTCTATAGTATACGGTGCTTGATTATAGTGCGTATGAATAACGTCGTGGCAGGGCTGCCGAAACGGGCAGTCCAAGTTCTTGCGCGGCGCGCACCGGCCAGTAAGGGTCGCGCATCAGTTCGCGGGCAAGCAAGACAATATCGGCGTGACCAGATTCGATCACTTGATTTGCTTGCAAAGGTTCAGTGATCAGCCCCACCGCTGCTGTGAGAACTTCCGCTTCAGCCTTCACCTTTTGCGCCAGCGGCACCTGAAATCCAGGAGCAAACGGAATCTTGTCGCCCGAGCGCACATTCCCGCTGCTGCAATCAATGACATCGATGCCTTCGTCTTTCAAAATCTTTGAGAGCTTGACCGAATCATCGATAGTCCAGCCGCCTTCCACCCAGTCAGTGGCTGAAAGACGAACAGAGATTGGATATTCTTTCGGCCACTCTTTTCGTAGTAGTCGAGCGGTCTCGACTACGAATCTGACTCTATTTTCAAACGATCCGCCGTATTCATCGGTGCGGAAATTGGAAAGTGGTGAGTAGAAGCTATTGAGCAAATAACCATGAGCTGCGTGGAGTTCCAACCACTTGAAGCCTGCCCGCAATGAACGCTGAGCCGCGATACGAAATTTCTCTTGTATCTCTTTGATTTCAGGCACTGAAAGTTCGTGTGGCTTTTCCCAGGCTGGGTTGAATGGTACCGGACTTGGTGCCACTGGTTGCCATCCGCCCTGGTCTTTTGGCACATCGACTTTTGCGTGTCTTGACTCAGCCTTCCAGGGGCTCAAAGTCGAACCTTTTCTGCCTGAGTGTGCAAGTTGGATGCCAGGCACGGCGCCCCATTCTTCAATGAATCCAGTGATCTGTTTGAGCTTATCGACGTGCTCTTCATGGTAGATGCCGAGGTCGTCGGGACTGATTCTTCCTCGCGCTTCAACGCCTGTTGCTTCGCAGATTACTAAGCCCGCTCCGCCAACCGCTCGCGACCCGAGATGCACCAGGTGCCAATCGGTTGCGAAGCCGTCTTCGGAGCTGTATTGACACATCGGTGAGACACCGATTCGATTCTTCAGCGTGACACCACGAATGGTGAGCGGCGAAAATAGGTTGAGTTTTTCTGCCACCGCATTTGATGCTGGCGCTGTAGAAGTTTGATCGGCGGTCATTTGTATGTCTCCTGAAACGTAAGTCTCAATTTTATCCCATAAGCAAGCGGCATTCCTGAAAAGAGGAAAGCGGCGCCGGAGGAACGTTTAGCGCCGCTTTCGTGGAGAAAGATTCAGTTGTAGAGTGACGGGACCACTGGTTTCAGCGTCGTTCCGAAACTATGCTGCCGCTTTGTGATTGCTGGATGCAATGATTTTCTCGACAGTTTGTTCTGCCTTGACAGCGATGTACGGATTCTCGTCGTTGACGAGCGAAACAAGCACAGTCAGTGGCACACGCGGATTATCAGCGAGATCGTATCTTACGATTGGATCTTCGTCTTTAGCCAGCTTCCAGAGAATTTCTTCTGAAACCGAGGGGTTCTCTGCCAGTGCACTTCGAACTTCGGGATGTGAATCGCCGACAAGCATTCTCTGTACGAAAACAGGCGTCAACTTGTTTTCCGCAACTCGCATGCGAATTGAGTAATCGGTGCAATGTGCGAGATCGGCAAGCACATGCAGAGGTGTTTCAGGATGTCCTGCGCTGAGGTAGCTCAGGTAATAGTTCGAAGGACGGTTGACGCCGCCGTTAAGCAAGTCGATGGATGAAGTGCACATTTGTTATTTCCTCACTGGAGAACACGTGGAAGCGTGATGAAGTGACAATTGTTGAGTTGATTAGACTGGTCTATTAGTAGAGCTTGAGGCAAACAAATACACCGTTCGCAATGCGAACCGCGCCTTTAGCAGTTGGCTCAATTCTTAGTTGTTAGACCTTTAAAAAACAGTCGAACAAAACTCTGGAAACAACCTTGAGGGGTTCGATGTTCTTATTGATTTTGGCGCGCTGCAAGGCGCCTTTCATTGAACAGGTAAAGAACTCGGCTAAATCATTGCTGTCATAACACGCCGGAATTTCGCCCAGTTCCTGTCCTTCTTTAATGCAAGCTGCAACAACAGCTTGTGTTTCATCAGCAATTTCTTTCAAACGGTTGCGGAAAACTTCGCTCTGATCAGCCATTTCCTGGCTCAAGTTGTCGATGAGACATCCTTTTCGGCATTCGTTCTGTTCGAGCTGTTGGATCCATTCATCGCAGTATCCGCGTAGTCGCTTGACTGGAGAGACTGTCTTGTCTTCAAGCGGGCCGCGCTTCTTAGCGATGAAGCAATCGTTGAAGTAATTGATGATTTGCAGTCCAAATTCTTCTTTGCTATCGAAGTAATAGTAGAAAGAGCCTTTTGGCACGCCCGTTTTCTGCAGAACTTCCATGATGCCGGTGTTGTTATAACCCTTCTCAATCATGATGTTGATGCCAGCTTCGAGAAGCTGTAGCTTGGTGCTTTCTTTGGTTGCGCTCGTTCTACCCATGACTTCAATTGCCTTTTAAATTTGAGTGCCTCTTGCGTCGGTCACATTCACATATTAGACCGGTCGTCTAGTTTCGTCAAGGCCCTGGAAAAAATTTCCGAAAAATCGCCTATAGCTTATTCTGACGCTTTTTCCTGGTTTGTGTTGCCAAAAATCTTACTACACCATTTAAGTTTTCATCACCAAAAGTGGAAAAGTTCCGGAAACGTCCGCTAGATGCCACTTTTCGCAGATGTGTTCCTCCCGCTATGAAGCCTCCAAAATCCCCTAGAAACGCCCGAAGCGCCAGTTGCCTGACGCCCGAACTGCCCTAAACTTTGTAAGACTGTGGTTGTTAGTCCAGAGGGAACCAACGCCCCTGCTTGTCGCCGATCCAGTATCCGAGATCAGCCGATTGCACCATGCAATAGTCGATATTGCGCTTTACCTTGGTGCCGCTTGCGTAGACTGCCTGAACAATCTGTCCATTCGTATCGGTGTCGATAATGGTGCCATCACATAAGGTGCTGGTGCTCACTCCTTCCATCATCGTCGTTAATTGTCTCGAGTTGATTGATGCAGCTTGGTAGACGGCGGGATTGAATGTGAGTGCAGACATTCGTTGTAATCCTCGATTTAGATAGTAAGGGGGGCTTGTGAGTTATTGGTGAGAACCAATCTTTCGCTCAGGCAGTGCGAATCTTTATGCACTTATTAAGCACTAGAGTTGTTACCGAGATATTACGTCCGAATTGTTTCAGAAAAATCTCCTTTCCAAGCCCGATTCGCTCACCATGAGCGGGTTTACCGAGGTGCCGAGTCAACGCTAAAAAAAAGGCAATGGCGCTGTGTGTGATTACAGTAAAAAACGCTCCTGGCATTTAGCTAGCAGGAGCGCTCTGGCAAATTATTTGTCGCGGATTGAGCGGAAGATTCTATTTGTAATTCATGAACTGGCTCATGATTGAGCGACGATTCTATTTGTAATTCATGAACAGGCTCATGATTGCGCCCAAAAACACGACGATTGAGGCCATCCGGGTCAAAGCAAGCGATGTGAGGGCATTCTGCGCGTCTGGATCGCTTGCAGCATGGAATCCACCCATGATGAATGCAGCGGTCGTCTCACGAGCAGGGCTGACCATCAAACCGGCGATCAATCCAGCGGCGACAGCAGCGGCAATTGTTGGGCCCATCTTGTACGAAGAAATCCTGTGCAGCACTTTTCCTACTGCCACACCAGCAGCGATGAGCACAGCCCATATAAAGAAGGAATAGCTTGGAACCTGGTCGAGACAATTGCCGAAGACAAATCCAACAAGCAAGCTGCAAATGCCAGCTTTGACCATGATTGCAGGCGTCACTTTAACGACGTGGCTGGAAAACTTTCCGGCGCATTTCTTGCAGCGTGAGCCGACTGCGCACTGAACCATGCACTTCGGACAGATTGCGTCGTTGCAATCCTGGAAGCGCAGTAGGGAGTTGGAATGGTCGTGAGATTTACTGAGAATCGACATACTCGCGGTCATGAGCACCTGCTTGGTAAACGTATGTAGTCATAACTACCTCCCCTGAATAAATAGGAGCGATCGCTACCAGAGCAGTTCTATATTTGTGAAGTCAGTAACGCTGTGCCGTCGGAGCGCTGACTGTTAGTACATGTGTTCTTCTGCGTGAGACGCAACGTAGCTGTGGCGGTCCGTCAAGCTATTTAGCAGACCGTGCTGCAGTCCATATACAAGACCGAATGCAGACATCAGAATGATCACCGAGAAAGCGAACAAGCTACCGAGTTCCTGGTTTCCATCTTTTACTTCGATCTCATTGCTCATGCAGTTTGCACCTCAGAAGTCGCTCAAAGATAACACGCGATTCGCAAGTGAGCAATGCGGAATACCGCATATCCGATTTATCCTAGAATCGCCCGCACAGTAGGCAATTAGGCGAATTTCAGGTGGCGACAGGTTTTGGTCTACCGCGCCGTAGCGGGGCGCGTTGGTGCCGGACAACAGGACGTTGCACACTGGTCAGCTCGAGGACCTTGAGAGCCGAGTGCGAGTTTCGGTAAATTAGGATTTAGGCGCTCTTCAATTAAAGAACGAATCATCCTGACGAATGCAGGATGCGTTCCTGCTGTTCCGGCTCGCACCATTTTGATGCCCAGTTCGTCGCACAATTGTTTGGCTTCAGTATCCAGATCGAATTTGATTTCCATGTGATCTGAAACGAAACCGATAGGAGCGATGATCAGATTTCGTACTCCTTCCTCGTGCAAGGTACGAATGTAGTCGCAAATATCTGGTTCAAGCCACGGTTGTGTCGCTGGACCACTGCGACTTTGGTAGCACAGTTTCCAGTTATGAACTCCAACTTTGTCTGAAACCAGCTTGGCAGTCTCTTGTAATTGAGATTGGTAATCACAGCTTTCTGCCATCGAAGTTGGAATGCTGTGCGCAGTAAAAGCAACTTTGATTTTTTCAACTTCGTCCTTTGAAAATTGCTGAACCGCATCTTGAAGTCGATCGCTGTTCGCTTCTATAAAACCTGGATGATTGTAGAAGGCGCGCAGTTTCTCGATGTGCGGAGTTTTTCCTGCACACTCCGATTTACATGATTCTTGAGCTGTCGCAATATTCTCGCGATATTGTCTGCAGCTAGAGTACGAGCTGTAAGCAGACGTCACGAATGCAAGTGCGTTTTTGATACCATCAATTTCCATTTGCTTGACTGTATCAGCCAGCATTGGATGCCAATTTCGGTTGCCCCAATAAATTGGCAGGTTCACTCCATGCTGTTTCAATTCAATTTCGAGCGCAGAAATCAGGTTGCGATTTTGCTCGTTGATTGGTGAAACACCGCCGAACATCTCATAATGATGTGCCACTGCATGCATGCGTTCTGGCGGAACGTTGCGACCGCGCAGCACATTTTCGAGAAAAGGCATAACGTCATTCATACCCTCAGGACCGCCGAATGAAACAATCAGGACTGCGTCGTATGTTTCGCTCATAAGTGGCTCCGAGACTACGTTTTGGGGTATATCTGCATGCGCAGATTTTAGTAACATTTATGTTGCTAAAGGCAACGATTCGCTATGGATTTTACTAGCAATTAGTACATAACAACCATATAATTGTAATAAGAACGAAACAAGTGAAGGATTTGTTCTCAACCGGAGTCCCAACTAAATGTCAAAACTGTTCATCATCAAAATTGCCTGCGGGACGTAGTTACAGGGTGCATTCCTGAACCAGTCCAGAAGCCGCTTGAGCTGTTTTCGAACGGCTGAAATTGCAGAAAATATCGTCCGTTATTACAGACAAACATAGTAGTCCGTAATGTTACTGCTCGTGAGTTTTCTCAATCACGAGTTCAGATAACTTCAACGTCTTGCAGTCCAATGCATGTCGTACTTTGCTGCGACAAAGATAGATCTCAGGGTGATCTTTATGAGTAATCAAATATATGAACCAGAACTGGATTTGGTGTCACTGTTAGATACGCAAACTTCGCTTGAGACATTTAACTCGGCGGAAGAAGAATCAGAACCAAAGCCAGCCGCAAAGCGCGGTCGAAAAAAAGTGAGTGCTGCGATTAAACCTTCCGGGGAGAAATTATCGCAAGTCGATTCCGAGAGTGACGACAGTGATGCTGTTTATTTCAAAGATGTAAACGAACCGCCAATTGCAAATGAACCTGACAGTTCATCTGATGTTTGGAAGGGAGTAATCTGGTGGTATCTGCACGAAGTCGCGAAACATCGTTTGCTGACGGGACCAGAAGAGATTGAACTTGGTCGCGCCAATCAATTCGGCGACATCGCCTCTCGCGATCAGTTAGTTGCAGGAAATCTTCGTCTAGTTGTGAGCATTGCGAAGCGATACACCAGGCAAGGATTGGACCTGGAAGATTTGATCCAGGAAGGCAATCTTGGCTTGATGCAAGCTGTACGGAAATTCGACCCCTCGATGGGCAACAAATTCTCCACTTACGCAACGTGGTGGATTAGACAGGGAATCACGCGCGCACTTTCGAATAAGGGACGCACTATTCGATTGCCCGTGCATGTGCACGAGCAATTGTTCAAGCTGCGCCGAGCTGCCAAACCGTTCTATCAAAAGAGCGGCCGTTATCCAACGGTAGAAGAACTTTCGACCGAAACTGGCATCAGTCAAAGTGAAATCGAACATGTCTTGAAGAGCAGCATGACGATGCTTTCGTTCGATGATTACATCGGAAACGAAGAAGACGAGACGCTAAGCAAATTTATTGAGGATAAAGATTCCGCGCCACCGGAAGCATGTGCTGAACACGCTGTCATTCAGATGAAGATCGACAAAATGTTCAATACACTGTCGGAGCAGGAAAAAATAATTTTGAACGCGCTCTTTGGATTGCACGGCTGCAAGCAGATGACTGCAAAGCAAGTTGCGGACGTAATGTCGCTTGAAGTTCAAGATATTCGCAGAATCGAGAACAAAGCGCTACGCAAATTGCGCCGAGTTAATCACAATCGCACGTTGTCTGACTATCTGGAAAACTAGCGGTGACTGATGGCTCGTTGTTCGAATAGATAATGGGAAACAATCCATTCATTACCGTCGCGGTAGCGAAATAGCTCTTCGCATGCGAAGAAAAACAGCTTCCAATAGACCCACCATCGGCGCACTTCGTCTGCGCCGTATGCGGTTGCGAAAATAGGTTTGATTGATGCTTTATTCTTTTCGAAGTTTTCAATCCAAGCCGCGACGGTCTTCTGGTAATGCATTCCGTTCACTTGCCATTGTTTTTCGATCTGCAAATCATCATTGAACAGCGCGAAGAGCTTATCTGAGGGCATCGTGCCACCGGTAAAAAAGTATTCGGTCAACCAGTCGTTCCCATCGCGGTTCTCATAATGGTAAGCGTATTCTTTGTGCGAAAAAATATGCACAAAAAGTTTGCCATCTGGCTTCAGCCACGAACTGATCTTTCTAAAGAGCAGCTCGTAGTTTTTGAGATGCTCGAACATCTCGATCGATACTACGCGATCGAATTTATTCTCAACCTTGAAATTGTTGATGTCACAAGTTTGCACCTCCAAATTTGTCAGGCTTCTTTTGGCAGACGATGCTTCAATAAATTCTTTCTGGGTGCGCGAGTTCGAAACGGCTAAGATTTTTGAATTTGGATAATGCTCAGCCATCCACAATGATAGAGAGCCCCAGCCACATCCGAGTTCCAGGATTTCCATGCCGTCTTGCAACTCGGCGCGTTCGCACGATAGAGCAAGCATGACCTCTTCTGCTTTTTGCAGGTTTTGTGTATCGTCATTCCAGAACGCGGAACTATATTTCATTCTGGGACCGAGTACCAACTTGTAGAAGTCGGTCGGGACTTCGTAATGTTGTTCGTTTGCTCTTTCCGTGGACAGCGCCAACGGCATGGTCTTCAGTTCGCTGGCGAATTTGCTCAGTCGGTTTTGATTTCCTTTAGCTGAGATTGCGACTGCTTTCTCTTCTTCTAATTTTTGTGCCAGCATATTGCGAATGCCCATTCGGATGATCGAGTCGGGCACCACATCTAGTTCCAAAATTTTGTACAAAAAATGCATCAGACCCTTCGGCGAAACCAGGGAATGAACGGACTCGTTTCGTGTTGATAGACTTTGTATTTTTCACCTTTGCTAAGCAACGATTGCTTTTCAGCAAGGGGAATCCCGGATAGTGTTGTGAGGAAAAGCAACATTGCCATTGGTGATAGGAGCGCCCAGTTGCCGTGTGGCGAGAGGATAACGAAGAGCGCGAAGGAGCACCAGATCATCCACTCGAAGAAGTAATTCGGATGGCGCGAATATTTCCATAACCCAACATTGCAGACCTCGCCTTTGTTCGCCGCATTTGCTTTGAAGTGATCGAGCTGCCTATCTGCTATCACTTCACCGAGTAGTGAGAGTGCGAAGAGTCCGATAGCGATGTACTCGTTCACGCGCAAGTAACTCAAAGGATCTCTGCACGCGAGCAAGAATGGGACCGACAAGCCGACTACGGTGAGTCCCTGGAATTGAAACATCAGGAAGAACTTCCAGCTAGCCGAGTCCTTCCATTTTTGCCTCATCTCAGCGTATCGCTTATCTTCTTCTTTCTCTCTGAGGATTCGAGTCCAGCAGTGAATAGCTAACCGCATACTCCAACACATGACCATTGCAACGATCACAATTTTTCTGACTGGCGCGCCTTGACCGAGCAGCGCGTACAGCAGCGCGCACATCGTGAAGCCTTTCGACCAAGCTACATCAACTATCGCGGCATTTTTCATTCGCTCTTGCATAAACCAGGCAATCGTCATCATAAAAAACTCCAGCCCACAAGCGATCAGCAGGATTGTTTTGAAAGTGAATGGAATTGCTTCGTAGTGCATGGTTAGTTCCGCAATAAAAGTTGCTCGGCGGTTGCGTCAGTGGGAAGTTTGAACAGGTGAATCAACATATATGCAGACATCGCAAGATTTCCCAGAAGCATGATGGCAATAAACCAAATTACTCTTCCAATGACGGATTTCTCTTTGAAAAAGAGCCATGCATAGAAGGTCAGGAAGCCGCAGTAAGCATCGGCGAGTGTAGCCACGAACCAGGGGTGACCGGTGACGCTGCCTGGAATGGCGAGTATGTTGCATTGGACACTTGCGCTCGCGGTGGCGATGACCATGACGATGAAAATTGCGATGAATAGAATTCTAAGTGACCAGATCATAGTGCCAATTCTCTTGCTAGCAGGTGGTTGTTGGGACGTGTGTAAATAGCTTGAACGACGCTGCACTCGCGGGTTTTGAACGCTGCCTCGCAATAGCAAAAGTAGTAATTCCACTTGCGGATAAATGCGTCATCGAATCCTAATTCTCGAATTTCGTCTATTCGCGAATTGAAGGTTTCTCTCCACAAAGCAAGTGTGTGTGCATACGACTCAGCAAAATCTTGCAGACTATAGAGCTGTAAGTTGGAAGTGCGGCTGGTCGCCTCTGATGCGCGACCGACAGAGAGTAGCTGACCGCCGGGAAAAATGTGTTTTTGGATGAAGTCAACGCCGTCGCGCATCTGGCTATATTTCACGTCGGCTGAACAGATCATCTGTATCCCGAGCAAACCATCTGCGGTGAGCAAATCTGCGCACTTCTTGAAGAAAACGTCGATGTACTTGTCTCCCAGTGCTTCGACCATTTCGATGGAAGCGATTATGTCGAACTTGCCTTCGACGTTTCTAAAATCGCGAAGATGGATCTGAATTTTGTCCTTTAGATTTTTCTGTTCAATCAAATCGCTGACGAATTTGTGTTGTTCTTCGGACAATGTAATGGTAGTGATATTGCAACCATAATTGCTCGCAGCGTGAACAGCGAATCCGCCCCAGCCTGAACCGATTTCGAGAACTTTGTCTGACGCCGAGATTTTCAGTTTTTTGCACAACGTATCGTATTTGTTTAATTGTGCTTGCTCGAGAGACTGATTTCTGTTTTCGAAAATTGCACTGGAATAAGTCATTGACTTATCGAGAAATAATTTGAAGAAATCATTGCCTAAGTCGTAATGGTCGTGAATGTTTTCCTTGCTGCCGGCGAGGTTGTTCTCTCGCGATTTGTGCACTTGCCGATTGTAGAAGTTCAGTAGATTGAGGGATTTACTGCGTTGTTTCGAGGTCTCGAATACAGTAGAGTCTTCGCCATTTTCGATGAACCATTCAATCACGGATGTCAGATCCGGTGTGTCCCAAAGATTTTCGATGTATGCTTCGGCAAAGCCAATTGCTCCGAAAAGGACGCATTTCTCGAACATCCTCGAGTCTTTCACGCGCACAACTGCGGCTGGTGCATTGCCGGCGGTGCCAATGTCTAACTTCTGGGCGTTTGGCAGAGCCATCGACAGGTGACCCTTTGTCATTTTTTGGAACTGACCGAGCACCAGCTTCTGGCAAATTCGCTGAAAATAAGTGGCCTTATGCGCCTTGGGCTGTTCCACTTTATCGATTTGCGTTTGTTGCAAGCTCATAAGCTTCTCCAGTTTGTGATTGTGATTCGCGCAAAGATTGAATCGGTCTGAGCACTTCAGTTTGAAGTTGCGGGTTCTCTTCTTTGCGTATAAACGGCACTTTCTTTATCCACAACAACAACGCGTGAAAGTGAATCGCCCCGATGACAAAGAATGTGACGAAGGGATATTTGAAAGTCAGTCGAATGAGATTGCCAGGTTCAAGTTCGCATTTTTTTCCGGTCATGGTGGCCGCGAGTACCGGAGTTCCTGCTTTCTCTGTCGTGACGCTCAAAGTTAGCTGTTCACCTGGTACTTTCAAATTGAAAGCAACATCCGTGTCCAGATCAATGAAAGGTGACACATAGAAATTTTTCGGTTGCAAATCTCGCAGGATGTTGGAGCCGCCTTCGGCCCTGATCAAATACGGCTTTTTCTCGCCGAAAGTGTTTCCAACTTCCGCTACAGCACAAAGGATCTGCATGTCTTTGGAAAAGCAGAAGAAGACGGTGATTGGATTAAAGACGTAATTGAGGAAACGAAGATTGCACAACGCATTTATCTTCTGTACTTGTAGATCCGGCGCTTTCTTTTTTACAAAATCCAAAACCTTCTCTTTTAGAGGCTCCGAGCTGTCTTCGAAGTGGTCTTTGTCAAACAGCGCGTAAAGCGCTTTTCGATTGATTCCAATCAACGGGAGGGTTTTAATCGCAGTGAATTTGCTTACGTCATTCAATTCGTCGAGATCTAAATAGAACGAGAACATCTTGTGTTCGACGCGATGTTTCTTCGGCTGCAATCTCTGGTGCGTAATGTCGCATTCATACAGACAGGAGGTCAGGTTTGCCATGAACACCTCCATGAATGAGATTTACAACTTCGTATGATGAGGCTATGGCGTCTTCGTGAAATCCGTGACTGAAGTAGCTGCCACACAGGAAAAGCGTGCGGTTCGCCTCTCGATTCAAGAGTGGCAATTGTTTCTGCGCATGCATCGCATCGACTGTAAAAATTGGATGCTCGTAATTTATTTCGCGCACAATCTTGGATTTGTCGATCAGAGCATCTGAGTTCAGTGAAACGAAGTAGTCCACTTTGTCGGAAACGCCTTGAAGACTGTTCATCCAGTAGTGAGTAGTTGTTGGTGCAGTTTTGTTATCGCCAATCAGGTAATTCCATGATGCCCAGTTGACCTTGTTCTTGGGCATTACGGACGAGTCTGTGTGGACTAATACCTTGTTGCGTTGATACTTGAAGTTACGCAACAGATTTCGTTCTTCCGTGAAACTTTCGTCGAGCAGCTCGAATGATTGATCCCCATGACTCGCCAATATGCAGAGATCAAATTTAGTCACGGATTTGTTTTGGCAGGTCACTTCTAGTTTGCCGTCCGGTGATCGCTGAACCTTGGTTACTTTGTTGTTCAATTGGATTTGGTTGGCAAAAGTTTTCGTCATTGCCTGAACGTAAGTGCGCGCTCCACCTTCAAGGGTAAGCCACTGAAGTTTGCCGTACATGCTGAGCAGTCCATGTGTGAACATGAATCGAAGCAAAACTGAAGCCGGAAATTGTAGCATCGTCAGTGGTGGCGCAGACCACAGCGCGGACATCATAGGAAGAAGGTATAAGTTGACCATGTCAGCGCTAAATTTTTCGCGCTCGATGAATTGTTCCAGCGACAGTTCGCGAATCGATTGATCATTCATCACCTGCATGCCAGTTTTGTTGAACCGGTCAAGTTCAAGCAGCATGCGCCAAAATCTGATGTTCGCGATATTTTTCCGCTGTCCGAATAAGCGGTTGAATCCGGTTCCAGACCATTCCAGATCCAGATTTTTGTTCTGCACGGAAAACGACATGTCCGTGTTTTTGGAAGTAATCCCCAATTCTTTGAACAGTTTTGTCAGATGTGGATAAGTGGTTTCGTTGTAAACCATGAATCCTGTATCGATAGGAAGCGCACGACCATCTTCGACAACATCGATGGTATTAGTGTGCCCACCGACATAATCATTTTGCTCGAAGATTGTGATATTCGCGTGTTCTCGCAACCAGTAAGCGCATGAGAGACCAGCAATTCCTGTTCCAACTATTGCTACGGATCTCACTGACTCGGCCCTTCGATTGCTGCTTGAATACGTGGGATGCCGATTCGTTCGTTGTCGTTAACAATACCACTTTCGCTATCCACAACTTTTCTTATCACCAGATCCTCGCTGGACTTCGTCGCCAAATCCGCGTTGGACTTCGTTGCCAAATCCGCGTTGGACTTCGTCGCCAATTCCTCGCTAGCCTTGCTATTCGAAGTTGATACTAAAACTGGTGTTTTGTTCAAATCCCAGATAACGCCGCACGCTTCGAGCATCAGTAGGTAGTAGTAGGTAATGTCGATTTGCCACCACTCGAGTCCTTGACGGACACAGCCGGGATAGCGATGGTGATTGTTGTGCCAACCTTCTCCCAGACAAATCAAACCTAATAGAAAACTGTTCTTGCTGTCGTCGTTGGTTTCGAACTCCTGCGAGCCAAATTGGTGTGCCAGTGAATTGATCGCGGCAGTTGCATGGAAGGCAGCGACGGTGCTGACGATGCCCCAAGCTAAAAACTGAGGACCATTTGTATGAAGGTTTGGGAAACTCGCTCCGAGCACCGCCCCTAGTGCATAGATGGAAACCGCGCTGAGGATTGGGACGATCCAGTCGAAGCGATTTACAAAGACCAGTTCAGGATAGCGCGCAAAGTCGGGCACACGTGAGTAGTCGGTGGGCATGTTGCTGTCAGCAGTGATCCAACCGATGTGTGACCACAAAAATCCCCGCATTGTCGGTGAGTGAATATCCTTTTCTTTGTCGGCATGTTGATGATGGTGCCGATGGTGCGAAGCCCACCACAGCGGTCCACGTTGCACGGCAGTCAGTCCCGCGACCGCGAAAACAAATTGGGCGATCCTGGACGTTTTGTATGTTCGGTGTGAAAAGTAACGATGATAAAAGGAAGTAATCGCGAGCATTCTTAGCAAGCAAAAACTTACGCACATTACCAGAGCGGCTGTGCTGACGCCTGTGAGCAGGACGCTCAAGCAGGCGACGTGCAATATGACAAAAGGAATCCATCGACTCGGTGTCGACACTTTCGGTTGATTGCGTACCGCTTCCGCGCCGGCTGGAAAGTAGTCAGAGTCTAAGAATTTGACCCAGTTGAACAACGAGTGCCACCATCTATTTCCTCAATCAAAAGTCTATGGAGAAATGGTGAATTTCATGTGAACGATCTAAGTGGCTAGCTCGGGGCGACTATTGTGATGCTGTTGTGTTCACGTCGCGCAATGTCTTGACCATGTCGCCATAGCCTTCCCAACTTCCCTGGATGTTACCCATCCCTTGTGCCGTGCTGTTTCGACTTTGTGTAAGTCTCGATGCGATCTGTGTCTGCGCTTTTTCGAATCCTGGAATTTGATCGAGCAATTTTTCAGTGTCTTCGACTCCCTGGTCTCTCGCCAGCAAGATCCAGCGGCGCGCTTTCATCATTCGCGCGTTGATATTTTTGTTGTATCCGCGATTTTCTTTGACGTAAAGTTTGCCAAGGTTGTACTGAGCATCAGCAACACCCTGGTGCGCAGCTTTGTTCAACCACAATTCAGCCTTGCCGGTGTCTTTCTGTATCTCTTTTCCAGCGAGATACATCTTTCCGAGTTCAGTCTGCGCGCCAGCGTGACCTTGCTGTGCTGAGCGTTGGAACCAGTAGGCAGCTTTCTTGCTGTCTTTAGGAACGCCTTTGCCATTCTGATAGCACATCCCAAGTAAGCATTCTGCGGTTGGGTGTCCAGTCTTCGCCAACTTTTCCAGGCGGGAAAAGCCTTCCTGGCAGTGTCCGCTCTTCATGCACTCGTGGGCTTTGTCAAGCTCCTGGTTTGCGGTTGCGAATGCCTGTGTCGTGCTTCCCATGAACACAAAAAAACTCGCCACGACTGCGAGTAAAACGCGGTAAGTCAAAGTAAATCCTCTTGTCGCATTTGCGGGTCTCGGAGGATTATTTTGACACAAAACTAGAAAGCTCGCGAGCGGTCAGAGCCGAAGCAATGAGTCTTCGCTTCGGGAGCGAGAAAGACGCTTAGAGTGCCGAGAAGCGCGAGTTAGTTGTTTTCAGCGTTGGTCTGAGGCGCTGCTGCAGCCAATTTCTCAGCTTTCTTGTCTTTGACGCGCTTCCACATTTTCGCAAGACCGATGATAACTACAGGCATCAACAGCATGTAAGCGACTACGGCTGGATCGTTGAAAGGTTCCGGCATTTGAACTAACCCTCCTGAACTTCACCTAACAAAATAGCACAACCGGGCTAGGCTGGCAATATTGAGCCTTGTGGCTGCCGCTCGACAACACCGTATGCGGTGGCGCTGGTGGTGCTTGAGCCAGTTGCGAGCTGCCCCTCTATCTTAAGTCCGAAAAATCTTGTTTCATGCCACAGATAGTCGTTAATCACTTGTCGGAGATCGACGACTTCTGAGTCATAATGTAGTCATGGTGAAAAAAGCAATTCGGCCTGTAATTGGCGCACACATCAGTGGCGGCATGAAAACCGCCGTTCCGAAAGCCACGAATATCGGAGCTGAAACTATTCAGATCTTTCTTGGTTCTCCACAGATGTGGCGAGAACCAAATCCGTCTGAGGCTGACAAAAGCCTTTTCATGGCAGGAGTGAAGACAAACGCCATCAAGTCGGTATTTGTGCACGGCAACTATCTTGTCAATTTGGCGTCCGAATCGGCTGACAATTTCTCCAAATCCATCGCTAATCTTGGACTCGCTCTGCGACTGTCCGACAAGATTGGTGCCGACGGTTTGATTTTCCATCCAGGGTCGGCTGGAAAAGCAACCTATGACGAAGCCCTTACGCGAGTCCTGAAAGCACTAGATATGGTGCTAGAAGATTATTCCGGAAATTGCAAATTGCTGTTGGAAGTATGCGCTGGGCAAGGGCAAACGATTGGCGATCGCTTTGAGGAATTTGCGGATATTTTGAAGGCGATGCAGTTCGACAAACGCATTGGAGTTTGCTGGGACACCTGCCACATGTTCAACGCCGGTTACGATATCTCGTCCAAGAAAGGGTTGACTGAAACGATTGACGAATTTGGAGAATTAATCGGGTTCGATTGGCTGTACGCCATCCACGCAAATGACTCTAAGACTCCGCTTGGCGCGCGTCGCGATCGCCACGAAAACATCGGCAAAGGGCACATCGGAGAAGACGCCTTCCGACGCATGTTGCATCATCCCCTTTTGCGTCCGCTACCCTGGATTCTGGAAGTTCCAGGAATGGAAAAGAAGGGACCTGACAAGATTAATATCGACCTCAT
The DNA here is from genome assembly GCA_036702965.1 of Drouetiella sp. Taxonomy (GTDB): domain Bacteria; phylum Cyanobacteriota; class Vampirovibrionia; order Obscuribacterales; family Obscuribacteraceae; genus PALSA-1081. The sequence goes on along the minus strand of DATNPZ010000010.1, from coordinate 196,453 downwards.
GCACAGCCTGGCAAATTAATCTGGCTTGACATTGGTCATTAATTGAATTATCTCTTGAGATGCCCAGTGGCTCCAGCCACGTAGATACACGGGTAGTAGTCGGTAACTCCGATCCGCATCGTTGATTTGAGCGGTTTTGCTACTAACCAAAAAGCCCAACGGAGTGACGTTTGGTAGACTCACCGCAAGAAAAGCCAGGCGAGAAGGTTGACCAACAGCAACCTTCGGAGCAGAGTGGATTTTCCCTGGCGGAGTCAGCGCGCGCTTTTGCTTACTCAGCAATACAGAAGCCGGTAACCGGAGTCTCCCAATGGGTCGACAGGACTTCTGGAACTCATTTGACTGAGTCTACTCAGTTTATAGATCAGCCAAAGGAAGCCGCTTTCGGTACTTTTCAGTGGCATGTGGATCAAGTCGCATCAGGCGCAGGCGCATTCGTACCCTATGTCGCGGCGATGACGATCACGCGTGGCACTCTTAAAACAGTCGGTGCCGAGGGCGCAGTCAAGTTTGCGGGCTCGCAGGCTGGCACCGCCGCATCCATCTACCGAACCGGCGAAGCTGCTACGGCTGGCTTCGTGAACGGGATGCTGTTCGAACCAATGAACAACAAAGACACTTTTGTCAGTGACCACCTCAAACAGGGCATCGCCGGTGGTATCAACTTTGGTACGATGCGTGCGCTTTCTAATCAGATTTCCAAATTCACCGGAGCGAGTGCCGTCGAAGCTAGTTGGTTCAATCGTGCTGGTACTACGGCGATAGCTGGTGTTGGTGGTGGTATCGCGTCTTCAATTGCAGATAGCGCCATGACTGGGCAACAGCTCGACCTGAAAGATGTTGCGAAGACCGCTTATCAGAGTGCTTTCACTGGCTTTGCGTTGGGCGCTGGTGCAGATCACTTTTTGCGCTTGCATCAACCTAAATCGAGTTTTCCTGAGGTGCAAAAATACGTTGCTGGAAATCCTTATGGTCACTCAGGGCTGAGTAATCATTACCTCTCGTGGCTTCATTCTCGATCGACTTCCGGTTTGATTGGACTTGGCGCCGAAGCCGCCTTGCGGAGAAACATTCCAACACGCATGTTGTGGGACACGACCGCCGTAAATCGCGTCGAGTTAGTTGCTGAAATGGAAAAACGCGGAGACAGTTTCTTCACCAAGCCCTCGACGGTGCAAGACATACACGATGTTTTTGAATCCCAGACAAATTTAGAAGAGTTGCAGGAGAAATTTTATAAGGCGAGCGATGAATTTTACGATAGTCCGAAAGATGGTCCCAATTGGTGGGAAGATGGTGCCGAGGAATGGGCAAAGGCACGAGACTCTTCCCCGACCAGTATGAACTACAAGCGAGCTGAGCAGGAACTCGATGATGCTGTGGCTAGGCGCACATCGGACTTGCAAGATTCGTTGAATCAGTTTTTGCAAAAGCATAATTTGCCGCAAATCGAGCTTAAGTCTTCAGACGACCTTGGGAGATTCTCTGGCACCTACAGTGCCGGTGGTGTAGTTTCGATGGACACTAGATTGTTGGAAGGCGGAAAGCTGCATCCAGTCACGGTCGAAGTTGCTACTCACGAACTGACGCACCTGCGGCAGGACGTGCTGTTTGTTCGTAAAATCGCCGATGAATTGAACATAGGCAAAAACGCTACACCTGAGCAGATCCAGAGATTGCGCGCGGAATATGATGAGCATTGGCGTCTCGATGTAGATCTGAGCGATGTCGAACATTTGCGTAAGAAAGACAGTCTGATTAACGATGAGCAAAGAAATCAATTTTTGGGAAATGTTTTGCGCCTTCGTGACGGCAACCGCCTTACAGAATCTGAGTTGAAAGACGTTACTCCTGAAGATGCTGCCGAGCAAAAAATTGCTGAAACAATCGTGGCGATGGTGAAACCGTCGCAAAATTTTGTCCAAATGTTCACTGATGATGGTGTGCCCAATATCTCGTTCGATCAGATGTTTCACGACATAGTGCACGACCCTGAAAAGTTCAAGACTGACTGGGGCTTCAGCAAAATTCCTAAATCACTTTCGAAGTATGCCGCAGAACATCTTGATCCGAACTACGATGCGAATGCCGAACACGACTCGTCAAACGATAAGTACAAGTTCTCTGAGCACCAGGACGAGTGGAATTCAGGTTTCCGTCCTCACTTCATAATCAAGCAACTCTCGCTTTATCTAAAAATGATGAAGTACCAAATGCAACTCGGATATGGCTACTACAGCGATCCCGGCGAGCAAACAGCACATCCTACCGGCAAGCTCTCTGGCTGGGCTTATCAACTACGCGATGAAAATTTCTGATTGAATTCTCCCTCAATAACGCCAGCCACTTTAGTTGGACCGGCTATACTGTGAGCGGCAAATTGCGCGCTTGAAGTGTTGGAGACTCGATGAGCAGTACTATCAATCCCTGGGTCAAACGTACCAGTCGTGTCGTTTACGACAATCCGTGGATTCGAGTGCGTGAGGACGAAGTCACTCGACCAGATGGTAATCCCGGTATTTATGGCGTTGTGCATTTCAAGAACACCGCTATTGGTGTCTTACCAATCGACGAGAATGATATGGTCTGCCTCGTCGGACAGTACCGTTACGCTCCGGAAATTTATTCGTGGGAAATTCCTGAAGGTGGTTGCCGGGAAGGCGAAGACCATCTTGACGCTGCCAAACGTGAATTAATCGAAGAGACAGGCTTGGTTGCAGAGAATTGGAGACGACTGGGAAGCGCCCTTCTTTCGAATTCAGTTTGTGATGAACAAGCAATTTTCTATCTCGCCACCGGTTTGCGTCAGGAAACGGCGTCACCAGAGGGTACTGAACAACTTGCATACAAATATGTGACTTTTGATGAGGTACTGAATATGGTGCTGTCAGGAGAGATTACTGATGCGCTGAGTGTTCTTACCATCAATCATTATGCAATTCTGCGACTGACCGGAAAGCTCTAATACAGACGTGCTGCCGTGGACTGAGACTGCACACGACAGTTTGTTTTTCGTGCCGAAAAGACGCGCCACCGCGTGCGACACCACATGAAGATCTCATCGCTCGAGTTGTCATGAGGTGTTCGCTTACATGTTTTTGGTGACAATTGCATTAAAACTTTCATCCTGACAACTGGAGAATATTTGCTGAACCGTTGTAAAGCTCACTGGGTGCGGGCTCAAGAGCCCCGCAGGCTCGGAACTATTTTCTGTCTGATACATCTCAATAGTGTCAGGTTAAATAAATTTCTGGGTAAAACCAGATCAGAAGATAACTAACCAAACATATTTCTTGTGCCGCTAGGAGATATACGTCATGTGTCCTAAGTCTGCTTTGGCTTGTCTAATTTTGCTCTCTGTAATCGGGTCACTGAACCCGATGGCAGCGCAAGGTGCCACTGCAGCCGGTGACGTCAGAATCGCGTCGCTTGAAACAAAGCTTTTCGCCCATCCATATAACAATGAAAAGTTGCCCGCCCGAGTGTCACGTCTTGAGCGATTCGTTTATGGCAACGAGCAAACGGGTGCACTTGAGCCGAGAATGAATCAGCTTATGGCACAATTTTCCACCAAACCTGAACTTACATTCGATAAACCGCAGGTAGTGGCACAGGCTGTGAAGCCTGCATTCACCGTTGAGAAGCCTCGTGCTGCCACCGCTACCAAGTCAAATTATCCTAGAGTTACCGAGTTGGAACGTGAGTTGCTCGACGAGCAGACATTTGAGTCTGAACCTGTCTCTGCACGCCTTTCACGTCTCGAAGGAAAGGTCTTCGGGAGATCCTGGGATCAAGCTGATCTTGCTGTGCGCACCGATCGTTTAGCCGAGTATGCATATTTGACTCCACGAGTTCAAGAATTGCAACGCGCTGAAGCGCTGCGGGTGAGCATGCGCGGTGCCGCTCCTATCCGACCTGTGCAGCAAGCCCGTCAGACGACCGTCGTAGATGAGATCGAATCTCTCGAGAAACTAGCGTTTGGAAAAATTTCCGCAAGCAAACCGATTTCGCAGCGTGTCGATGCGCTCGAGCTATCGATGAACGGCGCGACAGATGCCGATAAGCAACAGAACATCACATCGCGGGTTGCATTGCTGATGTCGAAAGCGAATAGCTTCTTGCCCAATCGTTTAGGCGTATAAGCCAATTCTTGCAGGGGGATACCTCACCTGCTGGATTTAGCCACTCGTCTGCCTATGTATGATGAAAGCATGACGTTTCTAACTTGATGAATTAAGACGCGGGCGTCACTCGCGTTGGTCATCTCATGTAGATTGGATCGTGCGTATGTCCTTGAAGATTCTAACTGTATTCGATTGCAGCCAGGCTGTGGAATGGGTATCTCAAACCCTTGTGAGCCACGAACTGACGCAAGTTGGAACGATCATGGCAGCGATGCAAATTCTTCAAAAGGATAAAGTCGATGTCATACTCGTTCAATTGCATCTTCAGAACGAATCGCTGTTCGACTTGCTTCGGTCGATCAGGCGTAACGACTTCTATCGAAGTATGAGTTTCATTTGCTGTGAAACTTCGAGACCGACTCGTGAACCGCACATCGAAGCAGAATTTTTGGAAAAGTCATGCCTTCTGTATGGTGCGACAAAAGTTTTACCGATCGATCGCTTCTATTGTGAGGAGTTAGAGCACGAAATCAACGAGACTGTAAGCGGTCTCGGCTCAAGAAATGGAACCAAATGAACAACAAGATCCTCGCAGTTGAAGATGACCCCACACAACAATTTGTTTTAAAAGTTGTTCTAGAAAGCTATGGACTTCAAGCCGACATTGTATCGACTGCTGAAAAAGCTCTCGAGCATTTGGATTCTGAAGACAACGATTATGCCCTGATCTTGATGGACATCAGACTTCCTGGAATGGATGGATATGATTGTTCTCGTCTGATTCGCAAGAAAGATTGCGCTCGAATTTCGAGCATTCCAATTCTTGCTGTTACTGCTTATGCCGCGTCCGAGGATCGAAGGCAGTGTCTCGAAGCAGGCATGAATGACTATATAAGCAAGCCTTACCAACTTGATGTGTTTCAGAGATTGATCAACAAGTACATGCAGAACGGTAGTGACTTCGAGCGTGTGCGTCCGCTTTCATTTGAAGAAGAGCGTGAATTCGATCCATTGGGTTTGTTGCAAAACAAGCAAATGTCCGATGGTGGTGCTTTCGTTCCTGGTGTGTAGTTGATAGAAGACCAATGTCGTGGCGCATACTTCGTCACGCATACCTCAACGTAGGTATCTGTAAAATGGCATAAACAGCCGCTTCTGGAGAATGCTCTAATTTAAAATGTGCCGATAATTTGGAACAATAATTTTTGTGACCAGTCTTTCAAAACGTGAATCCAATTTGTGTGGACTAAAACAATGATCAATCACGGTGTGTGTCAAATAAATCGTTGGGTTGTTAGAGATAACGAAGGCACAATCATTGAGCGCTTCAACACCCAGACGCAAGCTATTGATTTTGCTAATCGTTTGCAGAAGAAGCAACGCGGAATTGTTTTGATCGACGTAAATGCATGTGCGCTGCAGCTCATTAACCACGCTGCATTCGCCGAAGAAAAAGTCAGCGCTTAGACGACGGCGTTGACAGGTTTGCTTCGTTAGTTATCTTCGTTGACGCGACGAAAGATGTCGTCGGGAAACATTGCGTTCATCAGGTCCATGCACTCTTGCTGACGTGCCGGAAAATTCTCTTCTGCGCCTGCGATGGCAACGCGCAATTGCACTTCTTCTTCGAGTTCAGCCCATTCAGCCAGCAAGTCGTACTTCTCTTCCGACTCCGCTGCTACTTTGCTTGCTTGCAGCTTGCCGAGCTGATACTGCATCTTCAGGTCTTTCCAAGCGCAAGTCTTAATCGCTGACAAGAGTTCGTCAACGAGGTCATCTGTGTCGACAAGAAAGTTGCGTGTCAGAGCAGCAACTGTGTTTGTACTCTCGGACATAATTCCGTCCCATTGGTCATTTACAGGGCTTATGCTAACAGACTTCACGTATTGACATGGGCATTCTCGTATAATTGATAAGTGACTGCGCCTGGTATTGACATGCGTCCATCTGTTTTTGTCTATTTCTCAATTGCTTTTCTGCTTTCGCAGCCCCTGTCTTTAGCTGAAACAAAAACTCTCGCTTCTGGCAGTTGTACATCGAAAAGTACGCAAATCCAGCAATTCACCGGAAAGATCAATTTGGATAACGTCGACAATTCGATGCCGTTGACTTTGACTTTTCAGAACAACAAATTTGTTTGGATGCGCGTGTTCTTGTCCGATGCTTACGGTGCGAACATCGATATGAAAGCGCAACCTCGTGGCACCATGATCGTGAACGAGAATAGTTTTAAAGGCCAGAATTCGGCAATCGTCGATATGACCGGACGCATGAGGGGTGGCACCACTGTTCTACTGATGCGTGGTGCTGGAATGCCCGGCTCGTCTTTCAATTGGACGCTAACAACTGTTACTGGAACAAAAATCACTAAAATCGAGCCAAGCCGCGTCATGTCTGGTGGGCGTGTTACCTTGTCGGGAGCAGGGTTCAGCCCTGATCTGAAAGCGAACAAAGTGTTGCTGACTGGACGTGGTGGTCCTAAATACATGACTGTTATCGATGCCACTCCTGATAGTATCAAGTGTGAAGTCCCAGTGATGGAAGATACGTCTTACACATTGACTGTTACGGCGAATGGAACTACAAGCAATCCCGTGAAATTGAAAATCATGGGACAACCTGAACTGGCAAGAACTCAGCCTGAATGTGTAAGAGCAGACCAAAATTTCACTATCTATGGAAAGAATTTCTCCGATGTTCCTAGTGAGAATGAAGTAACTGTCGGTGGTGAGAAAGCCAAGGTTGTCGGTTCGGGTCCAGAGTACATAAATGTGACCGCTCCGTTCCAGCCAGACATGCAGGGTGGTTATTATTACAATCCCCCACAGAAGCGACCGATTACTGTTAAGGTTGGACCTGTGTCCGCGAAAGGTAATCTCGATTTGTTTTACGGACCGTATCCGTGGTGATCAAAACAGTGAATTTGCAAAACTTACGTGCACCGCACAGAAATAGCTCAAAAAACGTCGCGGTGCTATTTGGTGTTCTGGCTGGTATCCTATTTGGTGCCTCCCCTGTACTCGCTTCGGACTCACCCGGAAGCACTCAAATGCCGCAAATCGTTGCTCATCGTGGCGGAAGAGTGTGGGCACCTGAGAATACTCTCGCTGCATTCAAGAAGTCAGTTGACCTGGGCATCGACGGCATCGAATTAGACATACATCGCTGCAAATCTGGCGAGCTCATTGTTATCCACGACGAAGCTGTTGACCGCACCACTGATGGTTCCGGTTTGGTTAAGGATATGACGTTGAATCAGCTTCGCGCTCTCAGCGCTGGTGCTCGCTGGGCACCCGCATCACAGTTGCGTAAGCTAAGCACGGGCATCACGTATTCGTCTGAATTCAAAGATGAGAAGCTGCCGTTGCTCTCGGAAGTGCTTGATTTGGTTCACGGCAAATTGACTATTAACATCGAAATCAAAAATGCACCAATTGACTATCCGGGCATTGAAGACGATCTTATAGCGCTGCTTTCGAAATATCCTCATCAAGACAAAATCATGGTCAGCTCCTTCGACCATGATGTGATCCACAAGTTTCATGAAAAGGCACCACAGTATAAATGTGCCATTCTGTCTGACTGTATTCTTTCTGATGTTGGCTCTTACGCGAAGAATGTCGGCGCAGATAGCTGGAATCCCGGATTCGGAGATTTTCGTGGTGATGCCTGCAAGCGTGCACATGACGCGGGGCTCAAAGTGAATGTCTGGACCGTCAACTCTCCTTCCGAGTGGAAGAGTGCCGTTGAAATGCCAGTTGATGGAATCATCACCGATGATCCTGAAGGCTTGAAAAAGTTCCTTCACTCCTCTAATTGAATTTTTGAAGGTTGGCGAAAGGCTCATGACATGTGGCTTTTGTTCGCTGCAAATCCGATTGTGTGAGCTGAAAACTATTGCCGATGATATGCTGATTAACAGTTACGTTAAGCAGGGCATAATAGGGTAAATCTCGCGGAGGCCAAGCATGAAGTCGGATCGTTGGAATATTTCTGTTGCACTGGGCCTGCTGATGTTCATTGCATATCCGATTGCTACCAGTGCCAGTCCTACCGTGATTCCGGCGATGTCACTGTATGCAGCAGCCGCTGACAAAGGCGCTGATAAATCGGGAGACAAACCTGATTTTTCTGGCAACGCCTCCTGGTATGGGCAGCCTTTTCACGGACGCAAAACTGCATCCGGCGAAATATTCGATATGAACAAATTGAGCGCCGCCCACAAAACATTGCCGTTCCCGACCAAAGTAATGGTTGAGAATCCAAAAAATGGACAATCATGTGTGATCCGCGTAACAGATCGCGGTCCTTTTGTGCGTGGCAGAGTTTTGGATTTGTCTCGTGAAGCTGCGAAACGTCTTGGAACGTTCCCAGGTGTGGGATACGTCGAGGCGACGGTTCTTCCAAACAAACCTGAAGCAAAAGATAAGAAATAACAGAGTTTTGGAACAGACGACCTAACAACCTCGACTGTAGCCGTTAGTCAACTTACTCACGTGTGTTTTCATGAGGATTTGTTTTTGCGTGCCGTATTATAATTCGCAGAGCAAGGGCTCTGGGTTTCGGCACCTTGCGAATTTTTAGCGCGTGCTGGAAGCGCGAAAAAGTTGGATCACTTTGATACCAAATCCGAAGACACTTGCCAAAAGGATTTATATGAATTACGTGAAAAAAAGCAATGCAAACAGACTGATTTTAGCTTCTGCAGTGACGGCGTTGACGCTGTCGATTTGCACTGCTCATGATGCACAAGCTGGTAGTCGCCGTCTTTATAGAGGTGGTGTCAGCTCTGGTGTCGCTGCTGCCGATGCGCTCCTATCTAAAGGCAATTATGCGAAGGCTAATGACGCTTATGCTCGTGCACTGAAAGCGAATCCACACGACCTGAACGCGATGGTCGGATACGGTATGGCACTGTGCAAACAGTTCAAAGTGGAAGGCGCAGATCAACAGTTCGACAAAGCGTTAGCGAAAGATCCAAGCAATCCAGGCGCTCTGGCCGGAAAAGCATTGAATGATTTGAACAAGCTTCAATCGTCATCAAATACGGTGCGCAAGAGCAAAGACCAAATTCTCGACGAAGCTATGAATTATGCTCAGAAGGCTCTGGAAGCTGATACTCGTATTCCAGAAGCTCACTATGCCCTGGGTATGGTGTACAAAGAGCAAGGTAAGTTGAATGATGCTGCAGGCGAATTCAACAAAGCGATCAAGTTAGACGCAAAGTATTCCGACGGATACACCGGACTTGGTATGGTGCAGTTAGCGCAGAACAATCCTAAAGGCGCAGAGAGCACATTCAGACAAGCCGTAAAAGTCAACACTGGTGACTATTCCGCTCACTATGGTTTAGGACAAGCACTGTTGAATCAAGGCAAAATCGATGCCGCCTTGAAAGAATTGAACACAGCACAGTATCAATTCCCGAATAGCTGGCCAGTACGTCTGGCTCTGGGTAAAGCTTACGAATCCCAGGGTAACACCGTTGCTGCTGTCTCGAACTATCAGGCTTCTATCGCGATCAAACCTGAAAACACCGCAGCTTATCTCGGAATCGCAAACATTCGCGAAGCGCGTGGTGACATCGAGCTTTCGATTTCCGAATTGCGTTCGGGATTGGAGTTGATGCCCGACAACGCTGACATTCAAACCAAGATCGGTGATGAAAGTTTGCGTGTTGAAAAAATGGATGACGCGATCAAAGCGTATCAGAACGTCTTGAATGCCAATCCCGGTAACGCTCGCGCTGCTGATGGATTGACCACTGCGTTCTACATGAAGGCAAATAAGGAAACCACCGGTGGTTATTTTGGTGACAACGATTTCGACAATGCTTTGAATATGATCGATCGCGCGGTTCAGATGAATCCGAACGATGTCAGACTTCGTTTGGCACAGGCCAAGTTGCGTGCGTTGGCTGGAGAAGATATCGACCTTTCGAAGATTCCACCTCCAACGAATGATGGTGAGCGCATCTCATACGCACAAGCGTTGATGGCTCAGAACAAATTTGCTCAAGCCAATCAAGAATTCCAAGGTGTTCTATCTCGTTCAACTACAGCAAAGAACACCTTCGCGCTTGCTGATTTGGAGTTGATGATTCACGATTTGGATAATGCACAAGCTGCATACCAGAAAGCTTCCACTATGCCTGGTGGCGCTGATCGTGCTCGTCGCGGATTGCAAAAAGTGCAGAAAGCTCGCGAAAGTGCACGCAAGAACATGACACTTGCAACCGACATGGCTCACAAAGGTATGCACGACAGCGCAGTCGATGCGTATCATGACACAGTATTCCAAAATCCAAAGAATGCTGATGCGAGATTGGGTCTGGCTAAGTCATTGGAAGATGTCGGCAAAGAAACGCCGGTCAACTTGCGTGAAGCAGCTTTCCAATACCGCGCCTATGTCGCTCTGGCTATGAACCTTCCACCGAAGGAACAGGAGAAATTTTTGAACAAAGCGCAGAAGCTGGATAACAAAGCTGGTAAGCGTGAACGCAAAATGGGCATCCAAAATGGTGCGCCGATGCAATCGCGTCAGCAAAACTAAAGCACCACATACAGTGTTAACGAAAACATCCGTCTTAACGGCGGATGTTTTTTTATGCCAGTCCCATAGCGCGCACCATTTGCTCTGCTTCGGCCAGATTCGAGTTGACCTTGCGAGCGTAATCCGCACGATTAGCTGGTCTTTGCGCTGCTGCTGCTACTGCTCCCGGGTTGCTTACATGTCCCTTTCGGAAATAAGATAGTGCCACTTCTGCATTTGTCTGTGCATTGAACGCTTGAGATGGCGACAAGTGCGCGGCTGCTAGTTCGCCTTTGTAATTGAGCTGGAACAGTCCAAAACTATGTCCGTTGTCTCCCACAGCTCGCGGGTTGCCACCACTTTCTACAAGCATCGCAGCGACTGCCATGACCGGGTCAACGCCCATGCGTTTTGCTACTTCCGCAACAACGCGAGCGCTCTCCATTGCTTGTTGTGGATTGGAACGCACGGCTCCATCGTATGTGTAAATGCTGCTGCGAGGGTTGCGTGGATTCATGTTGTCCATGCCGCCGTAACCGTTGGAGATGCCCTGATCGCCGTAACCATTCGACATGCCTTGATCGCCATAGCCGTAAGGCATGTTCTGGTCGCCGTATCCGTTTGGCGCGCCAGGATTGCCGTAATCTGGCTGATACTGCCCGTAGTGCGCACCGCGTGGATGATGAGGGCGGTGATGGTGGGGGACGTGCTCGTAACGAGGGACGTAAGCACCGTAGTCGTAAGGTCTGTGATGCTGGCGTTCTGGTTGTGGATATTCAGGGCACATCATCGGTGGATACTGCTCACCGTACCGTCTGTGGTGCGGCATCATGTACGATTCCTGGTTTCCAGAAAATCCATACAATTCCACTCGTGGTAAGTTGTGGTGCATCTGGTTAAACACTTGCGTCATCTGCGCATGATGAAATTGCGCCGCCTGAGAAAAGCTCATTCGTCCAAGCTCTTGTTGCGGACCAAAATGCGGTCGCTGATTTTGAAACGAGGAGGCTTCGCCGTCGAATCGTTCTGGCTGGAAGTTTTGATGATGCCGCATGGGCTACCTCAGGGTGTGAAGAATCCAACTGGGTGAGCAGATGGGAGGAAGATCGTTTTGGTGTCGGGGTAATCGACGCCATAATAATGCCTGAAAATTCTGACAACCGCGTGACAGAACCGAAACTGCCAGCCTGTTTATCATTCAGGCAAGCTTAGCAGTTCATCCGGGCAGAGTTGTGGCAGACAAGGTGGAGCAGCCCAAAGGTCGGGCAGCTATTTATCGAGAAGCAAATCCCCGAGCAGCTTAAAGGTCGAGCAGCTTAGTGGACGGGCTACATCTTATTGTCTGGATTCGATTCAATGGTTTCGGCGCGAGCATCCATTGTGTCTGCGTCGGACGTTTTGCCCATTTTGCGCAGCAACATCGCGTAATTGCGCAGGCTGGCAGCGACGCGAGAGTCGTTGGCTCCGTAAGTCTGCTCACGCAAAGCGAGTGAACGCTTGTACAGCGCTTCTGACTCCTCTAACTTGCCCTGGTCGCGATATAGCTTGGCGAGATTATTGAGCGCATTGGCCAGTTCTCCAGGGCGCTTAGCTGCCATCTTTTCTTCGATTGCGACAGCCTGCTTGAAGCCGGGTTCGGCTTCGTCTAATTTACCCTGCTCTCTGTAGAGAAGCGCCAGGTCGCTCTGACTTGAAGCAACATCTGGGTTGTCTGGACCAAACACTTTGGTGCGAATGGAGAGGCTGCGTTTGATTAGAGCCTCAGCGTCTGCAAACTTTCCTTCCTGTCTGTAAAGCTCGGCAAGGTTGTTCAGTGCGATTGCGAGGTTTGGATCGTCAGGACCGAGCGCCTTTTCGGTAATCTCGACGACTCGCTTCATCATCGGTTCTGCTTCAGTATCTTTTGCTTCGACATTCAGCACCAGTGCAAGATTAGTGAGAATCGCAGCCAACGAGTAAGAAGCAGCTCCATGCATTTTCTCTTCAACAGCTGCGGATCGTTTGTAGGTTGTTTCGGCGTCGGAGTATTTGTTCTCTTCTTTGTACACAGTCGCCAAATTGTTCAAAGCTGTCACCACTGCTGGTGAATTCGGATCGACTTTGTCCATGATGGCAACAACGCGTATCAATAGCGGTTCAGCATCTTCGAATCGCCCTTCTTCGCGATAGACGCGAGCGAGATTGCTCAGACCAGCAGCCGCTTCCTGGCTTTCTGGTCCATAAGCTTTCTCACGAATCTTCAGCGCGCGTTCGTATAACTCTTGCGCTTCCTTCAATTTATTTTCTTCGCGATAGACGACTGCGAGGTTTGTCAATGCAAGTGCGACAGATGGATTGTCCGGTCCGCTTATCTTTTCCACGATGCTCAAGACTCGCACCATGAGCGCTTCCGCATCTTTGAATTTCGACTGCTCGCGATAAATCGCTGCAATTGCATTCAAGTTTTTAGCGAGCGCAGCATTTTCTGGATTTTTTGAACTCTCTCGAATCGTCAAAGCGCGTTGATAAGTTGCGAGAGCGTTGTCGTTATCACCTGTTGCACGGTAGAGAGCGGCTAGATTGTCCAGAATAGGAAGTGTGCCCGGGTCGTTTTTGCCGAGCGCTGCTTCTTTCGCTTCTAAAGCTTTTTTGTAAGTGTCCATCGCTTCGGTGCGCTTGCCTTGCGCTTCGTACACAAGCGCGAGCCCGTTCAAGGCTGTTCCGATTCTAGGATCATTTGGTCCCGCGGCTTTGGCTTTCACCAGAGCGTCGTTGAATAACTTTTCGGCTTCTTTGAAGTCCTTAGTTTTGTACGACAGTTCAGCGCTTTCGATTGTGCTGTTCAAATCGCTCGGCTTTGGCTTCTCCAACGCGGGCTGGGCGAACACAGGCGGAGCGCTGAGAAGTAAACAGAGGGCGACCGGAATGCTGAGTTTTAATTTCATCGGAAGTGACCTTTTGAATGAACTCGTGTCAGTTTATCAAGCGCGAAGGGCGCTGAACAACGTTGATAATTTAACTGGCTCCAGATGTTTACAAGTTTGCCAAACAAAGCGCTGATGGCAGTTTATCCCTGAAATACATCAAAAGATATTCTCTCGGGTTTCGTGCAAAATTGCTTGAGCTTGCAAAGTGAAACAACTGGAATCCTGCCGAGGGCGGACTTTGTGGGATGCCTTCATCGGGTAACAGATTTAAATGCGTGGAATGACTTATTATGGAAAACAACCGTTGTTTCTCGAAAAATGCGCTTTCTCAGATCTCCAATTTATCTAGCCAGTCTGCTTCCTTTCATGGTGGCGGTGAATCAATCCACGGAGGCACGAAGTCTCAGTACGGAAGTTGCCACACCTGTTAGTGGCGAGCAAAAAATGACGGCGAGGCTACAGAGTGCGCGGGCTCTAACCCGTGGCGCTAATCAACTGAATAAGCAAGCGCAGCAACTCAGACGTGATGTCGATAAAGCATTGCAGTCACCGCGATTGGTGGCAGACAGTTCGGAAGGAAAGAAATTCGATCTTGAAGTTCGGGAAGTTCACGATTCCTCGAACACTCGCAGAGTTGCGCCAGAATCTAAAACTGTTTTGGACAATTATGACTCATTGATGGCAAGGTACAAAGCGGCTCTCGCTGCGTATCTTCAACACCGACAACAGGTGCAACAGCATGCCGCCGAGTACCACGCGCAAGCGCAGGAGCAACAAGCAGAGGCATCTATGCCACCAGTCACTTCTGTGCCGCAGTTCAAGTTTATTCAGACTCAGGCCCTTCAGGCTTGCAACGATTTCCAATCTGCAGAAGCTGGTTTGAAAGAGACAGAATTGAAGTTGTTTCAAGATATCCAATTTTTGATGGCGAATAAGAAGACTATGCCACCGACAAATTTTCAAGCCGCGTGGAGTGCCGCTGAATCTCAGGCTCGCTCTCTGCATCAGGGTGTCGGCGGTTTGCACCAGGTGTTGCTGCAAAAGTCAGAGACGATTGAGACAAATATGCACGCGAAAATGTCTCAAGCCATGCGCGATGGAGATTACGAGGAAAGCCAGAAAGTCTACGGTGAGAACGAGCAGAATTCGGCACTCCTCAACGAAGAGACAAACCGCGCCAACACTCATACAGCAATGGCATATCAGTTTATGAACGAGCTGCAATCGATGATGCCGGGCTCTTCCGCAGGCACCGCTGGAGGTGGCAACTTCGTACAGGACGATCGAAGTTTAGCGGCTGAATTCGAACAGGTGCAGAAGCTTTACTCCGAAGTTCAAGCTGCTGCACCTAAGTTTCATAAGTAGGAAGAAAACTATTTTGCTTTCTTCAAATCAGCCATGACGCGCGCTGATTTTTTGCCGTCTATCTTCTGGTATACCTTTGCGCGGTCTGCGTATCCACCGGTATATTTGGGATTCAGTGCCACCACTTTGTTGTAATCATCGAGTGACTCTTTCATCATGTTTGCTCTGAAGTAAGCGGTCCCACGCATCTCGTAATAGTCATACTCTTTGGGATACCGGTCGCAAAGCACTGTGTAATCAGCGATGGCTTTTTTGTAGTCCTTAATAGTCTCGTATGCAAAAGCTCGTTGCACGTATGGCCAAGACAATTCAGGCGCGACTTCGATGATTCTGGTGTAGTCCGCGATCGCTTCTTTATGCTTTCCGCTCGTATCTTCTAATTTTGCTTTCGAACCGAGCGCATCATGATTTTTCTTGTTCAGCTCGAATGCCTTCTCGAAATCCGCATAGGCTTTCGGAATCTGCTTCAACGCTACGTCAGCATGACCGCGCTCATTGTAAGCTTCTGAATAATCCGGCTTGAGCTGAATCGCCGTGCTGAATGTTTGACTTGCTTTTGCAAATTTGTTTTCCCATGATTCGCACTCTCCGCGAATCAAAAATGCAGTGGAATCCTTTGGGTTCAACGCAATTGCGCGTCCAACCCAAACCGCTGCCTTCTCTGGAAGTTCGGAATCATAATATTTTTTCGCCATCTCGCAAGCTTTTTTGCCTTCTTCGACTTTCTCTTCGGCAGTCATGTTTGCTTTTAGCGCCGGCAGTTTGACTGGTTTGCTGGCATCAGCTTGGATAGCTTTTGCTTTGGCACGCAACTTCGCGGCTTCTGCTTTCTTGCCGATTTTGTCTAGAAACTTGGCGTGTTCTTGCAGTGGAAAAACAGAGTGCATTTCGTCAAGCATCGAATTCTTCTCGACGACTGCAAGTTCTTGTTTGAACTCTTCCTCAGCGAGGTCGTTTTTGCCAAAATTCGCGTAGAACCATGCAAGGTTATAGTGCTCTTGCGATGTATCGAGTCCGAGCGCTTCTCGTTCGCTCAACACTTTCTTGTAGAGTGCCTCAGCTTCCGCAAACTTGTGCTGTTTGCTCAGCGCTTCGGCTTTTCGATTGTCGTCCATCCAAACGCCGCTTTTCACTCTCACTTCTTCCTGTTGCGCAGGAGTGAGGTCGGTTGCCTTAACCGCGATTGAGGCGGACAATGAAAGTGCAATCGAAAGTGTAAGTGCAGCGGAAATAAGTTTCACGTTCGTTTTCCTCAAGTAGACTTCGGCTTACATGTCGCCTGACAGAATTTAGCAGTGGCGCCTACATTTTAGGTTAAAAGCGGGCACTAGTGCAGCCACTGAACAGACTATTAACTGTTGGGCCGCTTCACATGGCAACCGTAAAATCAAAGAGACTGGTTTCGGTCGCTAAGCGAAATTGGAGCACAAAATGTTCAACCGTGTATTGATATTGTCGGCAACGTCAGGCGCAGGGCACATTCGCGCTGCTCAGGCAATCGAAAAAGCTTTTCTCGAATCTGGCGCCGCGCGCGAAGTTCGGCATGTAGATTCTCTGGAATACACGAGTTATGTCGTGCGTAATTTGTACTCAAAACAGTACATCAATATGGTTAACAAAGCGCCCGACCTCTTGGGATGGCTCTATGATGCGTCCGATAAACCCTGGCGAGCAGAACGCCGCCGTCTCGCTTTCGATCGTCTAAACACCCGCCCACTCGTGCGGATGATTAACAAATATCGACCAGATATAGTGATCTGCACACACTTTTTGCCGGCGGAAATTATTTCCTGGTTGATTTGTAGAAAGAAGATCCACACCCGACACGTGATCGTGGTAACGGATTTCGATGTGCACGCAACCTGGTTGTGCCGCCATTACGACCATTACTTCACTGCACTCGACGAGACGAAAGAGCATCTCGTATCGATGGGAGTGCCGAGGGATAAGGTCAGTGTTTCCGGAATTCCAATCGATCCCATTTTTGCCGACCCTAAAAGCAAAATAGAGATGCGCCTGAAATATGGATTGGATCTGGAGCGCCCGACAATTCTCGTTTCGGCAGGAGGATTTGGAGTCGGTCCAATGGAGGAGTTACTCGAGTCGCTGCGTAAGTTGAGGCACCCTGCGCAGGTCATCGCTATGTGCGGGCGAAACAAAGCGCTGAAAGAGAAATTGGATGCGCAAGGCGCAGACGAGAACGACAATTTGATTGTGAAAGCCGTAGCTCATACAAATGCGATGGACGAGTACATGGCGGCATCAGATATGGTGCTTGGTAAACCGGGTGGTCTAACGACTGCCGAAGCGCTTTCGAAGGGATTGGTTTTCGTGATCGTCAATCCGATTCCCGGACAGGAAGAGCGTAATTCAGATCACCTGCTGGAGGAAGGAGTTGCAATTCGCTGCAATAATCTTCCTGCCCTCGCATTCAAAATCGACAAACTGCTGGATGATGCTGAGCGATTCAAACGAATGCACGAAAGCGCACTACGTCTTGCTCGGCCGCGGGCAGCCGATGCGCTCGTCTACAAGTTACTGGCTTTGCAGGCTGGGTCAAACTTCCCAGTGCTCGAGCAAAACGATCCCAATCACTCGTGCGAATCGCCGAAACTCTCCAAAATTTTCAAACGCGGCGGCGCGCTAGTGCTGGACGGTCGATTGAAGTTCGCTCGACGATTGCTTCGTAACTAAGCATTCAATACTGCGCGTTCGGACTTTTTCGTGCCAGCATGGCCCGCGGTTGCGCCAGTGCTTTCCGTGAAAGAAGTTGCGAAAGTATGAGAGCTAAAATAGTTGACTGACTAGTCACTCTCGAATATTATGTTCGCATGGGACGACACAAATCCGAAGACAAGAGAAATGCCATTTTGGCTGCGGCAACCCGTGTGATAGCCAGTCAGGGACTGAACGCAACGACAGCGATCATCGCCCAGGAGGCTGGCGTGTCAAACGGCTCGCTTTTCACTTACTTCGAGACCAAAGCCGACCTCTACAATGTGCTGTACTTAGAAATCAAAGGCGAACTCGCTGCTGCCGCTTTGAAGGGGCTTCCAGCAAAAGCTGACGTACGCGGACAAATGTTTCACGTCTGGAAAAACTGGATGGAGTGGGCAATTGCGCATCCCGACCAGCGAAAGACTCTTACTCAGTTGAATGGGTATGACGAACTGACGGCTGAAACGAAGACCGCTGGTCATGTGACTATGGCTGGAATTGCCCATCTATTGGCGACAGCGCGTGCGCTCGGTGCATTGAAAGATGTGCCGATGGAGTTTGCTTCTTCAATCATGGAATCGTTAGCTAATTCGACGATGACTTTTATGGTTAAGGAACCAGAGAATGCAGACAGACACTGCCGAACTGGATTTGAGTCATTCTGGCGCGTTGTCGGCTAAATTTTTTTCCAGAATTCTTGACTGATTAGTCAGTCATTTATCGAGATCGATATCTATTTTTCTACTCAAAAAGGAGACAAAAATGAAAATAGCAGTCATCACCGGCGGTAGCAGAGGTGTCGGGAAAAGCACTGCTTTGGAAATCGCCAAGCGTGGAATTGGTGTCATTCTCACCTACCACTCGAAGGCAGCCGAAGCGCAGATCGTTGTCGACGCTATCAAGAAAGATGGTGGCAAAGCAGTCGCGTTGCAACTGGATATTTCGAAAGTTGCATCATTCGACAGTTTCATCAAGCAAGTAAGTGGGGCGCTCGAAACAGAGTGGCAATCGAAGACATTCGATTACTTAGTGAACAACGCCGGTGGTGCACAGCGCACGCCGATGCCGCAAACAACTGAAGAAGAATTTGACAGGCTCGTCAACGAACACTTCAAAGGTCCGTTCTTTCTCACGCAGAAATTGATGCCGCTGATGGCAGATGGTGGACAAGTCATAAATATTTCGTCCGGTCTCACGCACATGACCTATCCCGGTGGAGTTGCTACTTATGCTGCCTGCAAAGGCGCGCTGGAAGTCATCACAAGATACGTTGCGTGCGAGTATGCTCCGCGCAAAATTCGAGCAAACACTGTTGCCCCTGGTGCGCTTGATACCGAATTTGGTGGCGGACGAACTGATGAAATGCGACAGATGATCGCCAGTCGAACATTTGCGGGACGCATTGGACTAGCGGAAGACATCGGAAAATTGGTAGCCGGTGTGCTGTCGGAAAACTTCGGTTGGGTGAACGGACAACGAATCGAAGCAACCGGTGGACACTAAGCCGATTTTTTGAAGAGCGTGAATATGGGCGCAATTTTTGAAGAGATTGAAACTTTGCGCTCAGTCAGCTCATCCAGCAATGAGCTGATTTGCTCGGCGTCGGCAGCGTATTTTTCGTTCTGCAGGCGGCGCAATAGTTCTGTCTTCAGTGCCGCTGCTTTCCCCAACGTACCGCGACGGATATAGATTGCAGCTAATCTTTTGAGATCTTCCATAGTCCATTCTTCTAACATCGCGGGTTTGCTTCCTTTCTAGTGCATTGGGTGACGGCTCTCGCGCAACTCGTTCGTTGAGCGTGTGAACATAATAGTGTTGCCAACAGCAAATGTAATCCAGCAAGATCGGTATAACCCCTCTGGTGTTAGATGATTTGCCGTTAAGACTTGTCGGTTACGGCGAGTCAGCTCTACGGTTCAAGAACGAAGCTTGTGAGCTGATTGAATCAGGCGTTTTGATCTGACTGCGTTTGTACTTGCCGTCAGCCATCATGTACCGAGCCTTAACTGAATCATTTAAGTAGATGTGTAAGATGTCTTCGCGGATGTGTCGGGCAAGACGTGGGTCTTCGACCGGGAAAAGAACTTCAACGCGTCGATCCAGGTTGCGTGGCATCAAGTCTGCGCTGCCCAGGAAGATCTCTTCAGCGCCGCCGTTTCGGAAGTAGAAAATGCGACTGTGTTCGAGGAATCGTCCAACAACACTGGTGACGTTGATGTTTTCGCTGATGCCGGGAATTTTTGGACGCAAACAGCAAACGCCGCGCACGATCAAGTCGATGATCACGCCGGCTTGAGACGCTTCATATAACAGTTTGATGATGCCATCGTCGACGAGCGCGTTGAATTTGAAAACCAAATGTCCTTGTTCGCCCTTGCGTTGATGCTCGATTTCGCGCTTGATCAAAGCGATCAAACGCTCACGCAAGTTAATCGGTGCGACAAGCAGCTTGCGATAATCGCGCTTTGCCGAATATCCAGTCAAATAGTTGAACAAGTCGGTGACGTCGGAACCTATCGCTTCGTCGCAAGTCAACAAACCAAGGTCGGTATAAAGGTGCGCGGTGACCGGGTTGTAATTGCCTGTGCCGAGATGCACATACCGACGAATCGCTTCGCCTTCTTTACGCACAACGAGCGCAACCTTCGAGTGAATTTTCAGACCTTGCAATCCGTACACGATGTGAACGCCTTCACGTTCCAGAGCTTTCGCCCACTCAATATTACTTTCTTCGTCAAAGCGCGCTTTCAATTCCACGAGCACTGCGACTTGTTTTCCGTTAGCCATCGCGCGCAGTAAAGCTTCAACTACCGGTGAGTTTTTTCCGACTCTGTACAGCGTCATTTTGATCGCGAGCACTTGCGGATCAACTGCAGCAGCATTCAAAAAGTTTGTGATTGGCTGGAATGAATCGAACGGATGGTGCAACAAAATATCGCGGCGACGAATCGCTGAGAACGTGTCTTCTTCAGCTAAATCGGGATTCAAAACCGCAGGAATATTTGGCAGGAATGGAATGTCCTTGAGGTCAGGTCGATCCAATCCAGAGATGTATTTCAAACTGCTCAGTGGGAAACGACCTTGGATCTGATAAACGTCGTTGGTATCAATTTCCAAATTGCTCATCAGGATTTCGAGAATACGATCTGGTGTAGCCTCATCAACAGTGAGTTTGACTACATCACCGAAACGGCGCTGACGAATTCCTTCCTCAGTAGTTTCGAGCAAATCTTCTGCTTCCCATTCTTGAATTTCGACTTCCGCGTCGCGTGTCACGTGAAACGGATGGAATTCCAAAACTTGCATGCCCGGGAAAAGGAATTGCAAGTGGGCTGAAATCAGCTCGTCAAGCCACATGTACGACTGTGGTTTCACCGATGATGGCACGCGGCTCGCGAGCAGCGACGGTTTATCGATCGAAATAAGTTGCGGCAATGAATCCGGAATTTTGACGCGAGCAAATCTTTCCTCACCTTTGGTATCACGGATGAGGACAGCCAGATTCAAGCTCAAGTTGGAAATATGCGGGAACGGATGCCCTGGGTCGAACGCAAGCGGCGTCAACACCGGGAAAATATTCTGCATGAAATAGTTCTGCATCGAGATGCGTTGGTCTTCACTCAGATCCGGATATTCCAGAATTCTGATGTCGGCCTGCTCGAGCTCAGTCATCAAAGTTTCGCGCAAATAACCATGAGCTTCGCTCATAAATCTCTGCACCGATTCGCGCACAACTTTCAGCTGTTCATTCGGATGTAATCCATCTGGACCAGCACTGACGGTGCCCGCTTCAATTTGGCGCTTCAGCCCCGCTACGCGGACCATGAAGAACTCATCCATGTTCGAGCCGACGATGGACAAGAACTTGAAACGCTCTAGCAGCGGGTTCGTCGGGTCTTGCGCTTCTTCCAAAACGCGCCACTGGAACTCGAGCAAGCTCAGTTCACGGTTGAAATAGAGGCTTGTATCGTCGAGAGGAGGCAAAGCAACTGCTTCTTCCCCGGTCGGGACCTGGGTTTGCGTAGGTTGTGGCACGAGCGAGAGGTCGTTATCGGCAGCTTTAGGGTTGTGTTGGTGAACCATAAATAGATTGTCCACCTGATAAGGCACGATTGGCAACCCCTTGGAATATTAGTTAAGCGGCACTGTCACAGTTCAATCGAACAAGCTCAGCTGTTGGTGGTCGTTTTGGGGCGTTTCAGAATCACTCAGATCCGCTTCTGTTTGCACTTGACCACTGGCCCTGATGTGCACCAGTTCCACTTGTTGGTTCGTCAGGGCTGGACCGATCAGGTGCCGCCGATGGCACCCGGCTGGATTTTCCTCCCCGCACATCAAAGCGATTGTGTATTCCCTCGAACCCTTCACCACTCGGGCGATTCCGGTTTGGAAGGCATCAGTCGCCGCCACCCTCGAATACACGAGATTGCCCTCGCTGTCATAAAATTCCGGATTTTTCGGCATCCCGCCCAGCTCTTTTCCGAGGTAGAGATACTTTATCGATGCGGCTTTGAGCGCACCCTGAATTTCGTCGTAATTGAAATGAGTCGCATACTTACTGAACGGATGCGAGCGCACATCAACAATTACGTTGATTTCGTGCTGGTTCAGCAAGGCGATGAACTTTTCGATGGGAACGTTTGAATGTCCCACCGTATATACGCGTTGGGAAAAGTCCGCTTGGGTCATGGCAATTAAGTTAACATATGAGTAGTAGCCACGCGGCTATTGTTGACGTTTGCGTTTAAGACGATGAGCTACACAGATTTTCTCGATATCGTTGGTGGTCTTCTGTCATTTGACGGAGTAGTGATTACTGCATACATGTTTCTTGCCGGCTTGATAGCTACTGTTCTTCATCTACAGCCACAGAGTGCGCGATTTTTCCGATACTGTTTGCTCGGCATTCTGGTATTTTTCCTCGGGCAGAATTTTACCGGCATCGTTGTTGAGGCACGCCTGCCTTACTCTTTCATGTTCTCTCTCGGTGTTGTGGGACTTGGAACGGCGATTCTGGGTCTGCTTGCAGTGACGTTTTCTCCATCAATCTTTGCCTTCGCCGAACATACGCGGCGACGTAAATTGATGCTGGCGCTGAACTTTCCGATGTTGTTTCCGTTTGGACCAGTAATTCTATTCTTCTTTGTGCTGCGCGATTATCGTCAGTCGATTGCCACTATTTCTGGTGACTCTGTGCAAACAGTGCTACCTTAAGTCTGTCGGAAACGGAG
This sequence comes from Drouetiella sp., assembly GCA_036702965.1. Taxonomy (GTDB): domain Bacteria; phylum Cyanobacteriota; class Vampirovibrionia; order Obscuribacterales; family Obscuribacteraceae; genus PALSA-1081. The sequence goes on along the minus strand of DATNPZ010000010.1, from coordinate 173,578 downwards.
ACGAACAGTGGAAATTCTAGACCTGTTGCTGGCTGCGAGTGCCGGCTCGTTAGCCACGCTGCAAGCCGGAATCAACTCGCAGTTGCGCCTGCTGGCTGGTCCCTGGTGGACTGTGTGCATATCGCTTGCAGTAAGTGTTTCTGTAACACTGCTGGTACTGCTAGTGGTGCGCGCTCCGTTGCCTGAAAAGGCGCTCTTTTCCGGCGCACCGTGGTGGATCTGGACCGGAGGGCTGTGCGGAATCGTTTTTGTGCTCGCTGGTGCGGTGTTGGCGCCTAAGCTTGGTGCCAGCTCTTACACGTCTGCAATCATCGCCGGTCAGATTCTCTGTTCCGTTTTGCTCGATCAGTTCGGAATCTTGGGATTTCCGAAACACTCAATCAATGTTCAACGGTTGTTGGGAATAATTCTCTTAGCGGCTGGCGTGTTTCTCATTCGTCGATTTTGAAAGTGCCAACTGCGGCGAAAACTTGGCATCCTTTTGACATCTGAGACTATTTATGACATAATTTCGTAGATTGTTCATTGTTGCCGACCCAAGGGCGACGTTCGGACAACCTGCGGTTACCTGTGCTTGTGACGAGAATGGCGTGATCCATTGAAGCCCGGTAACGAGAGTGCAGGATTTTGAGAAGCCAAAAAATACCTACAAACCGGCCGTAGAGCCAATTATTTGAATCAAGGACTAAACATTGACAAACTTTATCGAGCTTGGATTATCCAAGCCATGCGTGCTTGCGTTGTCGCAGGCAGGAATCACTACACCTACTGAAATTCAACAGAAATCAATTCCGCTAATTTTCGAAGGGCGAGACGTAATGGCGTCGGCGCAAACAGGGTCAGGCAAGACAGCCGCCTACGCGCTTCCTGTTATCGAATGTCTGGAACAGCCTGAAACCAAACCTAGAGCGCTTGTACTGGTTCCGACAAGAGAACTGGCGTTGCAGGTTATGGAGCAGTTCGAGCGTTTTGCGAAACACTGCGAGTTGCGCGCAGTCACTTTATATGGTGGCACTGGGTACGAGACACAGACGAGAGCGTTGAAGCGCGGTGTGGATATCATCGTCGCAACGCCCGGCCGGCTCTACGATCACATCGAGCGCAAAAATTGCGACCTGTCAGGCATCGAGATTTTTGTTTTAGATGAAGCCGATCGCTTGCTCGATATGGGTTTCATGCCGCAAGTGCGAAAAATCGTTTCACGCATCAGCAAAGAGCGTCAAACGTTGATGTTCTCTGCCACAATCGACTATCGCATCGAGCGCATTGCTTCTGATTTCATGCTCGATCCAATTACCGTTCGAGTCAATCCGACTCAGGTCGAACCAACTGAAATCGATCAACAAATCATGTACATCACAGAATTTGCGAAAGATGCGTTGCTCGCCAAGTTGATTCGCGATCACAATATGACTTCCGCGATCGTTTTCACTCGCACTCGCCGACGTGCGACATGGGTGACAGACAGATTGCGCGATGCTGGAATTATGGCTGACGAAATTCACAGCGATATTTCGCAGAGTCAGCGTGAAAGAACTTTGGAAAAATTCCGTGATGGAAAATTCCCGATTCTGGTTGCTACAGATGTAGCCGCTCGTGGTCTGGACATTCCAGCGATTTCGCACGTAATTAACTACGATTTGCCGGACTCACCAGATGACTATGTTCATCGCATCGGTAGAACGGGACGTGCTGGACGTAGCGGTGTTGCATTCTCGTTTATCAGCGATGAACAGCGACATATGGTGCGTGATATCGAGAAGCGCATTGGAAAGAGTTTGGACCCGAACGCGCAGCAAAAAGTGGTTGCTGCACCACGGCTTGGAAAACCTCGCCGTCGTCGAGTCATCTAAACTCGCTACTCGTTGATTTGAGATTGCTCGGAGAGATTGCTCCGACAGATTGCTCCGACAGATTGCTCCGACAGAACAGCACGCTAATTGTTTCGGATCAGCATTCTGTCTTCGTTTTGCTGAATCAGGAATGGTGCGAGCCGCTCATAGTATTCGCGGAACGTACCATCCAGAATTGCCTGCCGTGCGTTGTTCGCTTCTCTGATTAAGTAGCGCACGTTGTGGATTGCAGCCAACGTTGCTCCCGCGTATTCTTTTGCGCGTATCAGATGATGCAGGTACGCTCGCGTGTGAAATTTGCAAGTGAAGCAGTCACAAGTTTCGTCGATTGGGCTAAAGTCCTTACGAAAAGACGCCTTACTGAGCGAGATTCGCCATTGATTGGAAAAGACAGAGCCGTGTCGTGCAATCATGGTCGGTGCAACGCAGTCGAACATGTCGATACCGCATCTGATGGCATACAAAATATCCCAGGGCGTGCCAATTCCCATGAGATATCGTGGCTTGTGTTCCGGCATCAGCGGTGTCGTGAATTTGACGATTCGCTCGATCTCGCCGCGCGCCTCACCGACTGCGACACCACCGATTGCATACCCTGGCAAATCGAAGGATGTCACTACTTCGGCTGAAGTGCGTCGCAGATCTTCGAACATGCTTCCCTGAATTATCCCGAACAAAGATTGCTCATTCTTCCGCGCATGTGACTGCTCGCAAATTTTCAACCAGCGATGAGTTCGATTCATCGCATCTTCAGCTTCTGTGTGTGTGGCTGGATTTTTGACGCATTCGTCAAACGCCATGATGATGTCGGCGCCGATTGCGTTTTGTACTTCCATCGAAATTGCAGGACTGATGAAATGTGAGCGACCGCTTCTGTGATCTCGAAAGTGCACTCCGTCATCTGCAACCGTGCGAAATTCATCCAGACTGAACACCTGGAAGCCGCCAGAATCAGTCAAAATCGGCAAATCCCACGCCATGAATTTGTGTAGCCCGCCTGCACTCGCAATCAACTCATGACCGGGACGCAAATAAAGGTGATACGCATTCGACAATATTATGTCGGCACCACAATTTTTGACGTCCGTGAAGTTCATCGACCGAATTGAAGCGTTGGTCGCAACCGGCATGAATGCAGGAGTTTGAACGATTCCGTGCGGCGTCGTTATCCGCGCAGCTCTGGCTCCGGACCAGGAACACACCGCATCTTTTTCAAAATATAGAGAGTCCGACACTGCGAGAAATTAGAATGGGGCGTTGTTATCGGGCAGCAATTGCTGAGGACGTGGTGCAGTCATCGGGTCTGGTTGATATCCAGCGGAAGGTTGATAGCCGGATGGCTGGAATCCAGGTGTTGACTGAGTTTGTGGTGCTGCTTGCATGCCAGGTGCAGACAAAAATCCCGGTGGTGGTTGGAGCTCAGGCATCGGTTGCGCGCCTGAGTTTGATTGAAAAGTCGCACCAGCTGCAGGTTGAAAACCTGCTGGAGCCGGACCCTTGGCGAGAGCAGCCATGTTGTTCCTGCGCAAATAGTCGTTCAATGACGCCGCTAAATCTATCCCGTCTTTTGACGGAATAGTTTGAAATTCGTTGTCTTTCGTGTAGTGACTAACCATTTTTCCGTCGCGTTTTGGACGCCCTTGATAGGAGAAAACGCGATTGGAACTGATTGCATCCATTTTGTATGGACTGCCTGCGAGCTGATAGTGAGTCAATGCTTCCTGTTGGAATATATCAGCCAATTCTCGCCCCAGTGTCTCACGCACGACGTAGTGAGTTCTTGTTGCTAGGTTCGCCGGAGTGGCTTCGATTACTCTCAAATTCACAATCATGAATTGAACGTTCTTACCCTGCGACATTCCTTCCCTTGCAGATGGGATCAGATTCGCATGCCAGATGTTTCCCCGATTGTCGGTCTGGTATCCCCAGAAGACAGTCATGTGGTCTTCGATGTATTCGTTTACTGGTACTTCCTGACCGGTGCGCAAATCAGTGACACTAGTCGTAGTATCACCATTTTTTGACCATTTGCCAGCCAACCATTTCGGAATTGGAAACCATTCGATGACTGGGTGGTCCAAAGTTGCTTTAGCCGAGCCCAAACCGACAGTTGGGCTGACTGCGATTGGCAGGCTGATCGCCTGTTGCGGTACAAGGGCAGGCGGCGGTGCCGGTGTTTGGATTGCGTCAGAGGGCGGTTCTAAAAAGTCAGCGTGCGAGACGCCACCAAATAAGGTGTTTGCTTGAGTGTGTGTTCCGCTCAAAAAAATCAAAGTTCCAGCAATGAGGCTGGGCAAGAATCTGGTGGGTCTTGATGATCTCATTTATTTGCCCTTTTTCTCTTTGAGTTTTTCCTGTTGCTTCGCGCGTTTGGCAGCGTCCTTTGCTGCCTTGTCGGCAGCGGATTTAGCAGCTTCGGCTTTCGCCTTTTCGTCTGCTTTTCTATCTAGGTAGTAGTCGTAGTTACCGTGATAAACCACAAAGTGATTGTCGCGAACTTCCACGATTTTGTTTGCAACTTGCGATATGAAGTATCGGTCGTGCGAGACAATAATTGCGGTGCCATCAAATTCTCTGAGCGCTTGTTCCAATGTTTCTTTCGCTGGAATATCCAGGTGGTTCGTGGGCTCATCCAGAAGCAGGAAGTTGTTCGCACCAAGCAACATTTGAGCCATTGCAAGACGTGCTTTCTCGCCTCCACTGAGTGCTTCGACTCGCTTGAGCACCGAATCACCCGAGAACAAGAACTTACCCAACAAGCCGCGAATTTCTGTTGTTTTCCAATCCGGAACTTGCTCTGCGATGGTATCAAGTACGGTTTTAGTCAAATCCAGTGCTTCCGCCTGATTTTGTTCAAAGTAAGCCATTTGGATGTTGTGGTCGCCGAGCGTCACAAAACCATCTGCCGGCTTCTCTCTGCCTGCAAGCAAGCGGAGAAAAGTCGACTTTCCACAACCATTCGGTCCCAGGATTGCAATTTTTTCGCCACGCTCGACATGCAAATTCGCGTCCATAAAAATGATGTTGTCGTCGTATACGTGCATCATGTTTTTCACACTGGCTACATTACGACCACTTCGCGAAGCAGTTGGGAAGCGGAAGTGCAGTACGCGCTCTTCACTTTCTGGCGCCTCGACTAATTCGATTTTTTCCAGTTGTTTCTCACGGCTCTTTGCCTGAGTGCTTCGGGTCGCCGATGCTCTAAATCGATCGACGAACTGTTGCTGTTTCTCCATCTCTTTCTGCTGTCGCTCGAAAGTGGCTAGTTGAGCTTCTCTCGTGAACTCGCGCTGTTCGAGATACTGCGTGTAATTGCCCAGATAGTTGGTGGCAACTCCGCGTTCCATCTCGATGATTGTGGTGCAAAGTCTATCGAGGAAAAATCTATCGTGCGAAACAATCAGCATCGGTGTGCTGATTTCACGCAAATAGTTTTCCAACCATTCGATTGTTTCCAAATCGATGTGGTTCGTGGGTTCGTCCAGCAGCAAAATATCAGGCTTTGTCAAAAGAACACGACCGAGATTCATGCGCATTTGCCAACCGCCGCTGAACTCTTCGACTTTGCGGTCGCCGTCGCCAATTTGAAAGCCCATGTCAGCGATCATCTTTTCGACTTGTGAATCCATCGCATAGCCGTTTTTTGCTTCGAAGCTGCGTTGCAAATCGTCCATGCGCTTTAACAGTGAATCTAACTCGTCGCCTTGAGCGGTTTCCATCTTGTGATGAACGTCGGCGAGCTTAGCTAAGATGTCGTTCAGCTCGACGAATGCGCTGGCAAAAGCGTCACGAACGAGTGAGTCTTGCGGAATTTCGAACTCTTGGGTCAAGTATCCGATGCGTAATTTGTCGGACTTAATCACGCGTCCCGAGGTCGGTTCGATTTCGCCCATGATGATTTTGAGCTGTGTAGATTTGCCGGCACCGTTGGGTCCAACAAGCCCTGCACGGTCACCAGGCTTGATTTCCCACGTCACGTCTTTCAACACTTCGCCGTGGGGATAAATTTTGCTTATGCGTTCTAAACGAATCATTGGGTTCCCAAATGCCCGATTGGGCGCGAATTTCTGCCAGCTCATTTTACTGGCAAGTGCACGATTCTTGCCCGGCTGCTGAGTTAAGGTTACAGCGCGTAACGATTGTCCAGACGAGCTAAGCGGGTGGAACCCAAAGACTTCGAGTGCGTCAAATTCAGTGCTAAGTAGTGGGGAAGCGAGTTATGACAGCAAGAGCGACATGGAAGCCACACACCGTCAAAGGTGAACTAACTACGGCTGAGAAAAATGATTTGCCTGATTTCGTGTTTGCCTTTAAAGAAAAACGCAAAGAACCCATGACCGACGCTTCACATGTGCGTAACGCGATCGCCCGGTTCGACCAGGTCAAGGATGTGACACCCGCAGAACGAGACGCTGCTTTCAAAAATATCCAGAAGGCTGCAGAACATTTTGGTGTGGAGATGACAGAGAAAAGCTGGCACCAGCTTGGCTCCGCACCTCATCACCACAAGTGATACTAGACTGAAAAGTTCCGTTCTTTAAGACACGTTCCTCAAGATACATTTTTGAAGAAGCGTTCCTGAAAATACGTTCCTGAAAATGCGTTGTTGGAGTTGGAGTTACGTTCTTAGATCGCGTTTGTTTGACACTGCATTTGGTGCCGGTTCTGTTTCGTACACAAAACATCCCAAATTATCGATACTCGAGTTCATGACAAGCTGCGATGTGCGTGCTGTGTGGCGCTTCGGAAAAGTTTTGGAACATCGCGTATAATGTCCCATGTTCTTGAACTAGAACCGATTTCCGCCGTTACTATCGAATCAAAGCGAGTATTCAATGAAAAAAAATGAGCTGTTCACGCGCACGTCGATACTGAGCGTGTCTCTGCTGTTAGCTGCGAGCCTGTTGCCGCCGCAAGGTCTAGCTAAGAAAAGCAGCTCGAGTTCAGATACTACTCAAACTGATTCTGCTTCGGACAGCAAGACTGAAAAGAAGAGTTCGAAATCCAAATCCCCGTCAAAGAAATCGTCAAGCAAAAAATCCTCGAAGCATGAAGAAAAGAAGGAAGATACTTCGAGCACAACATCTACCACAACATCGACTGCTGGAATCGCTGACCAGAAGAGCGACGAAGTACTTCATCAGCTCGATGATTTCTACAAACATCTCAAGTCGTTCAAGACTCGTTTGATTCAAAGACTTACCGCGTCGTCTGACACAAAGACTGTCGAGTTGTTGTCTGTCGTTGATGTCGGCGTAAAACAGCCGGATTTGATCGCGATGAACTTGCGAGCGGGAATGCCTGGTGGAAGCATGGTCAGCGATGGAACGAAAGCTTACTTTTACTCACAAGTGCTGAACAAGTATGTAGTCAAAGATGCTCCAGCAGGTGATCTGGAAAAACTATTTCTTGACCCAAGCAGTCGGTATGTGAACGGACCATACTCGTTGTATTCGATCTTGCCATCTCTGGCTGGCAAAGACCCTTATGGCTCGATCATGATCGGTGTAAAGAAAGTCGATTACGTCGGCGTGGAAGATGTCGATGGAATTCAATGCCACCATATGCGCTTCACCCAAGATAGATTTAGTTGGGATCTGTGGGTCGATGCCGGAAAAAATCCGTGGGTCGTGAAAGTAACACCTGACCTGTTCTCAGACCTCGCGAACACTGCTCCAAAGTCGCTCAGCCGCGTCATTCCGAAGAGCACAAAGATGTCGCTGACCTTCCGCTACAAAGAATGGATTGCCAATCCAACGATCAAGAAAACATACTTCAACTTTGTGCCACCACCAGAGTCAACAGAGACAAAATCATTCACTGGTGACTCAGACGACAAATCGGAAGCGAAGTCTGGTGAAAAGGCTAATGACCTGGTTGGCACCGCTGCACCGAATTTCAGTCTGAAATTGTCCGACGGCGGTGAGATGGACCTCAGTAAGCACAAAGGAAAAGATGTCGTTGTTCTTGATTTTTGGGCAACTTGGTGCGGACCTTGCAGAATGAGTTTGCCGATCTTGAACAAAGTGACCAAGGCATTCTCTGACAAGCATGTCGTCTTCTACCCAGTCAACATCGCTGAAGACACCGACAAGGTCAAAGAGTTCTTGAAAGACCAGGACCTGGACGTTGTTGCAGCAATGGATACCGAGAAAAAGGCATCCGAGATGTATCACGCCAATGGAATACCAGAAACTGTGATCATCGATAAAAAAGGTGTAGTGCGTTTTCTCCATGTCGGTTACAGTTCGGATTTGGAGAAAGAGTTGACTAACGATTTGAATTCGCTGGTGCAATAACATCCACCGTTGATTCGTCGCCAATGCTGCAAGACGAGAAAGACTACCAACGCCTGCTAAGCAAGATTTCCTTGCGATTGCTTCCGTTCATGTTCTTGCTCTACATCATCTCTTATCTCGATCGCATCAACATCTCGTTTGCTGGCGCGCCGATGAGTGCAGATTTGAAATTCAATGAAGAAATTTTCGGACTTGGTGCCGGAATTTTCTTCTTTGGATATTGCATGTTCGGAGTTCCAAGCAATCTCGCACTGCAACGAGTCGGCGCTCGCAAGTGGATTTCGTTGATTATGGTCGTATGGGGCTTCGTTTCGGTCTTCATGGCATTCGTTCCTACGGCTGAATTGTTTTTCGGAATGCGTTTCTTACTCGGAGCCGCCGAAGCAGGATTTTTTCCTGGCATGATTTTCTATCTAACTAAATGGTTCCGAAAACGCGAACACGGAATGGCTGTAGCTAAGTTTATGAGCGCTGTTCCAGCGGCTGGCATTCTTGGTGGTTTGATTTCGTCAAAGGTCTTAGCGATGCCACCACTGCTGGGGCTGGCACCATGGAAGTGGTTGTTTATTATCACCGGAAGTCCTGCTGTCTTGTTCGGTATTGCGGTTCTGTTTTTCCTCCCTGATGGACCGGAAGATGCGAAGTGGATGACTGATGAAGAGCGGATTTTACTCAAAGGTAAGTTGAGCGCTGACACACTCGAGACGGTTCAGGCTACTGGAACTGAAGCAAGTTTTTGGAGCACTTTGCTCAATTTTAGAGTCTGGTCCTTAGCGCTGCTCTATTTCTCTTGCACGTTTGGAATGTATGGATTCCAGATCTGGCTACCGCAGATTCTCGGCGCCAGTGCGCACGGCGATGACTCGCAAGTGGCGCTGTTGTCTGCTATCCCGGCAGTGTTTCAAGCTTTTGGCATGGTTGTGGTCGCGCGTAGTTCCGACTACACAGGAGAGCGCCGTTTTCATCTCGCGACGGCAGCATTTATCGCGTCTGTGGGATTGATTATGGCTTCGATTTTCCACGATCCTGTCGTCTCGATGGTGGCATTGTGTACGACCGCGTTCGGAATTTGGGGCACGGTCGGTCCATTCTGGGCGCTTCCACGAGCTTTTCTCACCGGCTCATCTGCGGCTGCGGCAATAGCATTGATCAATTCGATTGGGAATCTTGGTGGCTTTGCTGGACCGTATATCGTCGGAGCGATTAAGCATCATTCGACGAGTTTCTCATCGTCACTACTGGCGATGGCAGTGTCTCTGTTACTTGGAGCTGTGCTTTCGATTTTAATGCCAAAAGCTCGCACGGAATAATTCAGCAGTTGCCAAGTCACTCCTTTCGAAGTTAGCGAAACCCACCGATTCGTTCCACTGCTGGTGTCAGCGAAATCCTTGCAATTTCTCGTTATCAGTAAATCCTGCCATAACAGTGTCACTGGTCGGCGTCAGCAAATCCTGCCATTCCGTGTTCCCTGAGAAAGCTTTTGAACAGCGGCTTTAGCTGAACACCTTTGACCTCGTCGATCGGTTGAAAATCTGCGATTCTTTTCCAAAACACTTCAGTTTTGATCGTCGTCACAGGCTTGCCCTGTTCATTGAAAACAATTTTGATCTGCTCATCACGCATGGTGTCTTCGTCTTGCAACGACATGGTATCGATGATCTCAGTTTTGTACGAGCTGGTGATTTTCCCTTTCGCGTTGACTTCAAATACCGCCATGCGTCCGAGAACAATTGCTTCGTTTTGTGTAACTCGAAGCGGATGTTGATAAAATAACAAGCTCTGAACTTCGGAATCGCTGCTTCGTCCACGTGTCCACGCGTAGTCGCGGCAGTAGGTCCAGATGCGATGTTGGTTATCGTACTGGTGCCCAATCGATTCTCTTCCGCGAAATGGATATGGGGTGCGGCTGTTATCAATTTTGCCTGACTGATGATCTCGCATGAAGAAAGTGGTGGCATCGGCCGACTCCCACCGGCCAGCTAACCAGGTTGGAACGCGATACCAAAAATTTGAGGGTGGTTGGGCATCTTTTAACGCGCGCTCCGCACTATCTCTATCAAATGCGTTGCCGCTCCAAAGTTGTTTATCCAGCGGTCGCACGGATTTCGATGCTTGAATGTCACCAATTTCCATGTTGTCGATGCTTGAGTCAAAGTGCTGAATTCCAGCTTTGAGTTGCTCTCCTGAAACCGATGCTGCGTTCATGCAAAGCATAATCGAGACGGCCGATATGCAAGAAAAGCTGAGAGTTTTAAAACTGGTAGACATTGATTTTGCAGCGACAAGTGCAGACAAGTAATTATCCAACATTCCTGGCAAAATAAAATTTTGGAACAAGCATCGTCAGCGCCGCGTCGTACTGCGGGACACCCGGCTCAGAATCGACGAGGGTCAATAGATGCAACACAATGACGCCGAGAGGCAAAATGCAGTTTTGTTGATCCAACAGCTCGAAGACCTCGTGAAGCGCATCAGTGAGCTTGAATTGCGTCAGGATAATGCTGATGATGAATTGAAATCGCTCGCCAGCAGTTCGACGCCTGTTGGAGCATTTTCATCAGATGAAGGGCGAGAACAACGTCTTTGACGTACTCCTACGCCCTGAACGGACGGAGCTATATGCGCCCTTGGTAAAATGACATGGTTTCCCACGTGGGTTTATCAATGTCGTTGAAAGTAAGCATTGCCGGAGCTACCGGCTGGACAGGAAAAGCGGTCGCACAGGCAGTTGCGGTCGCGGAAGATATGACTCTCGCATCAGCAGTCAGCCGGAGTACTGCTGGGCAAGTGCTGCGTGGTATCGGAGTAGCAAGCGATATCAAGATGTGCGGCTCAGTTGCTGAGGCACTTGCAACACCCGTTGATGTGTTTGTTGATTATGCTGGTTCAAGCACCGTTCGAGAACACGTGATGATGGCTTTGCAGAAAGGTGTAAACGTCGTGGTCGGCAGCTCGGGTCTGACTGGTGATGACTTTGTCGAAATTGAGCGTTTGGCGAAAGAGAAAAATCTCGGCGTCATCGCGTGTGGAAATTTTAGTATCACCGCCGGACTGGCAAAACATTTTTCTTTATTGGCTGCTAAGTTTCTACCGAGCTGGGAAATCATCGATTATGCAAGCGCTACCAAGCTCGACGCGCCGAGCGGCACCACGCGCGAGTTGGCGGAAGCAATGGATAAAGTCCGTCAGAACAAACTTGGAAGACCAGTCAGTGAAGTAACGGGCGACCGCACCGCACGCGGTGCACAGATCTCAGGCACCCCAGTCCATAGCCTACGCCTTCCGGGATACAGTTTGTCTTTCGAAACTCAATTCGGATTGCCTGACGAACGTCTGACCATTCGCCACGACGCAGGTAGCAGTGCAGCTCCCTATGTTGATGGAACACTGTTGGCAATAAGAAAAGCGTCTGAGACTAAAGGTGTAATTCGCGGTCTGGATCAGCTTATGTTCGGTTAAAGGGAACAGCCCTCGTCTCAAAGAGACAAGGGCTGCATGCGCGTTTCATCTGAAACTTCTTAGAACACTTTGACTACCCCAAGGTTAAGCAAGTGGTGGCTGCCGCGTTTTTTCACTACGACTACTTCCCTGCTTGGTGGTGCCACGATAACTGGGTTGTCGCGGATGACTACCGGTGCTGGTGCTACTGTTACTGGTGCAGCGATTGTTGTTTCGCGTGTCTCTGTAATGGTAGAAGGAAAGCCCTCGGATGTCGTTGTCGTCATGTAGGTGTCTGCTTTCGCTTGTGGTGCGGCAAATGAGATGCTCGCTAAAGCGCAAAGTGTGATGACTGCTTGAACTTTCATTTCTGATACCTCTGTTCCAACTCTCTCGGTGAAGCCGACGGAAGTCAAATCAAACTAGTTCCAACATTTAAGCTGCGAACGTTCGAGATAAGCGCAAGTTGTCGATAGAAGACGGCAATGAAAGTGTTCAAACCGTTTGCGCTGTAAGCGTTCTTGGGCTTTCTTGCACTACGCTTTGCTAATCACATTTTCTAATTCCTTAAGAGACAAATCTGAGACGAACAAATAGTCTCTCTCGTTTTGAGTCCAAACTCCGTACGAATAATTCCCGTGCTGTCCTACACGCACTTGCTTGTCACCGATTGTTATCAAAGTGCCGTTATTCGCTGAAATCGTGCCTTGCTGCGCTTGGTAGCAAGTCAGCTTGCCTTGAAAATTAGCCCGCGGTGCAAATTCAAACCGTGCAATTTTCGTAGAAGCATCGTTAGCAAAGACACCACTTCGTTGAAGTTGCCAATCAGGAAGGTTCACTTTCTTTATCGTGTATCCAACCTTCTGTGATATCTCTGCATTCGATGCAAGTTCGATATGGTCGGTCGTCGTGGCATTTTCAATGAGTGAGTCCGCCGAAGGATGATTTTCAGCGACTGATACGCTCTTGAAACTTGATTGTGTCAGTGGTATCGCGCACAGTGCAATGCAAGCTGCGAGCGCGAGTAGTCCGCGCATTTTATTTGACGAAGGAGAGAGTCTGACAAGCCGCTCCTCATCTTTCAACTTCCCGGAGATTCTGTTCATCAGGTCTGCCGGCACTGCGGTATCGCTCTTCGCCTCTACAAATTTCGCGCGCAGGTATTCATTAGATGCCTGTTCTGCGTGGCAACTTTCGCATTTGCTTATATGATCCAAAACCAGCGCGGAATCCTTGGTGTCGAGCGCACCATCATTCAAAAGATCGAGCAATGGCAACGCGTCACTGCACTTCATAGTTCATAACCTCCGTTCCACCGAATCCGCCTTTGGTCAATTTCTGTTTGACGATTCGGCGTGCTCTAAATAATCTAGACATAACAGTTCCCACTGGGATATCGAGCAATGTCGCAATATCTCCGTATTGCATTTCTTCTAATTCCCTCAACAGAAGCGGCTGCAAGAGAGTTGAAGGAAGTTGGCGCAATGCACTCATTAGATCAGGATGCAATTCATTTCGGGTCAGATTCATCGCCGGATCTTGTGCCGAAGATGACTGATCTTCCACCGTCAAAACTTCTTCCAGCTCTTCATCCATCGGCAGGATAATCGGTTGCTTAGCGCGTTTCGCGAGTGTGTCGTTGACGACGTTAAGCAAAATTCGAATCATCCAGGCTTTGAGATTTGTTCCTGTTTTAAATGTATCGAACGATCTATAAGCGCGAAGATAAGTTTCTTGCACTACGTCTTCCGCATCCTGAGCGCTTCCTAGCCGCCAATAAGCCATTCGATACAAGTCTTTCAGCAACGGACTCGTTGCTAACTCGAATTCTTTACGGCGGTTGCGGAAGAATTTCATGCCGCTTCGTTTCCAACTAAAGTCGCATCTTCCGTCACGAAACATTTTGTCGGCTTTACAACCGTCGACACTCTGCGCTCTAATAGCACAAACAATCCAAGCAGACCCAGCCCAACAAATGAAAGTGGGGCCAAAATTGGTGCATGTCGTGCCGGAAGCATGGAGCCTGTTTCAAGCGACGAAGTCCAAACATAAATAAGTTCGCCAATTCGCTCGACAAATTTTCCATCGGCGTGAAAGTAAACGCCCAGCAGTCCAATACCGATCGTGAGAATGTACAGCGATGCCAACATGCGGCGTCGCACAAGTCGGTTGGACCAGGCTTCGAGCATTATCAACATCGGCATAACAGCGCTCCATACTATAGGAATCCACGGTCGCCATTCGTCGACAAGTGCAGCTCTGTGTTCGAAACGAATTTCTGCCGCCAGCAGGGCAAATCCACCTGACAATGCCGCTGCACCCGCCAACCGTCTGAAGTTTATCTGATCTTTGTTGTTCATTGTTATCAACCTCCAAAGTAGATAACCGGATTCGATTCGCGTTTATTCACTTTTTTCGAAAAATCTTTTTTCCGATTTTGGGAATTTATTCCGACTCGATCCGGTTTGTTTTTTTGGAAGGACTAATGAGGATGCTTTATGAACATCGATATAGAAATTGAGCGAAGAGAATTTTTGAAATTAGCGGGGATTGGTGGCGTCGTTTTACTATCAGAAGTGATCGGACGACCCGCACTCTCACTCTCATCTGCGGGACGAGCAAAGGACTTTTATTTCCTACAACTCTCCGACACACACTGGGGATTTGAGGGCGCAAAGGTCAATCCAGACGCTAAAGGTACGCTGCTGAAAGCTGTAAAAGAGATCAACAGCTTGAAGCACAAGCCAGACTTTATTGTGTTTACTGGTGACTTGACGCAGACGACGGATGAAACATCTGTACGCAAAGCGCGGATGAAAGAATTCAAGGATATCGTCAGCCAGCTCGATGCCAAAATTATTCGTTATATGCCAGGCGAGCACGATGCTTCGCTCGACAATGGCGAAACATATAAAGAATTTTTTGGCGAAACGCATTACACATTCGATCACAACGGCGTGCACTTCATCGCTTTGGATAATGTATCTGATCCCAAGGGACGCATCGGTGAAGCGCAGTTAGAGTGGCTCAAAGCTGATCTTGCGAAACAGAAACGAGATGCCAACATAGTTGTGTTGACGCATCGTCCACTATTTGATTTGTATCCTCAGTGGGACTGGACCACCGCCGATGGTGCGCAGGCGATCGACCTGCTCATGCCATTTTCTAACGTGACCGTTTTCTACGGGCACATCCATCAGGAACATCATCACGTCACTGGTCACATTGCACATCACTCAGCTAAGTCGCTGATGTTGCCGATGCCTCTGGCTGGGTCTATGCCGAAGCGTACACCGATTCCGTGGTCCGATGCAGAGCCATACAAAGGACTCGGATTCAGAAATATCTGGAGTCGAACCCGGGCTTCGAAATTCGAGTTGGCGGAATACCCGATCAATCCGGACGCAAAAATTTTGGACTGATTCGCTTACGCGAAGGTACATCTTTCAGCACTCACACATCGCAAGCCATTCGCACAAAATAAGGCTTAAAACCATGAAAAACAAATTGCTAGCTTTTTGCACCATTTGCGGTACTGCATTGATGCTCGATTTCGCTCAACGCCCATCCGTCGCAGCGACTGAATTGCCAACGGCGGTCGTAACAGTCGCTGCTAAGAAATTCACCTACAGTCCTCAGTTCATCACGCTGAAGAAAGGTGTTCCAGTCGTTCTGAAGCTGTCAACCGAAGACCGTTCGCATGGGTTCAACGCACCAGCTTTGAACCTTCGCGCCGACATCGAGCCCGGTAAAGTTACCGAGCTGAAGGTAACGCCAAAAACGGCCGGCGAATACGACTTCTTCTGCGACATATTCTGCGGTAGCGGTCATGAAGGAATGGCAGGCAAAATCAAGGTCGTGGAATAATGCCGAACCCGAGACAACAAACGCTCACTTGTCCGGATGGTAGTACTGCTTCTCGATTTGGTCTTTCCTTTCGAGCGCCTTCTTCGCGTCATCATTTCGTCCGAGTTTATTTATAACATCGGCGTAGTCGGTTAGAGCTTTTGTTGTCTCCATCATTCTGGCGTTTTCAGAAGCCGGATGCACGGCGTTGGAGTCCAATATTTTGATTGTTGCCTCATATGACTTTGCGGCTGCTTTCCAGTCTTTCAATTGCACATCCATCTTTGCGACGTTGTGCAAATAAATTCCAGTGTTGAAAGGATCTTCAGATTTTGCTTTGGCACTTATGTCAGCGCCTTCTTTGTAGTAGGTTTTCGCTGCGTCGTAGCGCTTGTCTTTTTCACAGGCTTGTCCCAAAAACTGGTACGTGCTGGCGACTTCCTTGCTGTCTTTTCCATACTGTTGCTGATCTACTTTCAGCAATTCTTTGAAGCTCTTTTCTGCGTCTTTGTAGCGCTCTTCGTTCATAGCTTTGTAACCGGCGCGGAAAAGCTGTGTGCCTTTGTCGTCGCCTTTGTTGTCGGCGCAGAGGTACAAGGTTTTGTCAACACTAAAATCGAGTACTCCTGGCTCACCGTTCGACTTTTTCAAATTCAACGCGGGCAGCTCTTTTATCGTTCCAGTTCCGCAAAGTTGATCGAATTGGAAAGCTGGTTTATCGAATTCGAGCGCGTTGCGGTTATGCGCACCGCCGTAGCAATTATCAAAAGACATTCCATTCCCTCAGAGAAATTTCCACTCTCTGAGTTTTATGTATGATCTTTTCAAAATTGTGTCATCGCGGGATCTAAACTGATGGGCGAATTAATTCGAAGTTGCCGTTCTGCGTGTCGGTATACCAGTTACCAGCCATTCTTCCGATTGCTCTCAATTCTTCGTTTTTGATGTGACCCCGTTCTCCGATCACACGCTCGTCAACATGCATGGCGACTATTTCCCCCAGCACCATATTGTTATTTCCATGCTGAATCAGTTGCAACAGTTTGCATTCGAAGTTGACCGGCGATTCCACCACCCGTGGTGCTTGCACGAATGTCGATTTGCCCGCGGTCACTCCAACCTTGCCGAACTCGCTGACTTCAGGCGGATATTCTGCCGCACACTGATTCATTTGCTCGCCTAACTCGGCGCTGACTACGTTGATGACGAATTCATTTGTATCCACGATGTTGCGCAGCGTGTCTTTCATCTCCCTCACCACTTCGGAGCCTTGTTTGCTGATGGATTTATATCCCGGCGCAAATGCGAGAATCGGCGGGTCGATACCGAAACAGTTGAAGAATGAAAATGGCGCGAGATTGGTCACCCCATTCTTCCCGATCGTAGAGACCCACGCAATCGGTCTTGGCACGACTGAACCGATCAAAATTTTGTACAAGTCCTGAGGGGCTGCCTCTTTGCAGTTGATGAACATAGTTTCCTCGTTGGCGCATTTGGATTGTACCAGTGGTAGGGTCGGCGCCTCCAAGGGAATGATCAGCGGTTCATCAAAACTGCACATTGTTTGTGTAGATTAGAATGAAAATCGTCGGAGATGCCGCCCTATGCATTCAAAGATTGATGAGTACTGGATCGAGCACTTGATGCGCCGTGCTGGCTTCGGCTCGACTCCAGATGAGTTGAAATACTACAAGAACCTCGGCTTTGAAGCCTCTGTCGACGAGTTGACCAGCCCTGAGAAGGTCAAGAACGACAAGCTGGACGATATTCTCAGCAAACAAGATTTCGATTTTACTGATATGGGTGACGCGAAGCGCTGGTGGATTTATCGCATGTCCTACAGCCGTCGCCCTCTTGAAGAGAAGATGGCGTTGTTCTGGCACGGGCACTTTGCCACTTCTAACGCGAAAGTCGGCAACCCTTTTCTGATGTATCAGCAAAATGAGTTGTTCCGTCGCAACGGTCTTGGCGATTTTCAGCAGATGCTGGTTGAAGTGTCAAAAGACCCCGCCATGATCATCTGGCTGGATAATCAGCAGAATCGCAAAGGCAAACCAAACGAAAATTATGCCCGTGAGATCATGGAACTGTTCACGATGGGCATTGGAAATTACACCGAAGCTGACATCAAAGAAGCTGCGCGTGCGTTCACTGGATGGGCTGCTCCATCCACGTACTACTTCAATAAGAAACAGCACGACGATGGAGAGAAAACTTTCCTTGGTCAAAAAGGAAACTTCAACGGTGAGGATATCTGCAAAATACTAGCTGATAAGCCTGCTACCGCTAAATACATTTCGAAAAAACTTATTGCATTTCTGTCTCACGATGACCCTGATGAAGCCACTGTTGAGCGCATTTCGGATGTGTATCTGAGTAACAATCGCAGCATTCGTGCAGTCACGAAAGCGATTCTTTTGGATAAAACGTTCCGTAGCTCGAAAGCCTATCACGGAAAAATTAAGAGCCCAGTGGAGTTGGTTGTTGGCACCGTAAAATCATTGCAAGTGCAAAAACTTGATGGCGACTTGTCTGCGTTGATGGCTAGAATGGGGCAAAATCTATTCGAACCGCCCAACGTCAAAGGGTGGGATGGTGGCATGGCATGGATTGCAACTGACACTATGATGGAGCGCTTCAACTATGCTGCACGCATCAGCACACAGAAATTTGATACCGCTGATGGTTACATCAATCCGACCAAGCTTGCGAAAAATTACAATGTGACGAACGCCTCAGAGATGGTTGATAATCTTCTCGCTGCGCTTGTTGATGGCGATGTTCCGGCAAACACCCGTAAAAAGCTACTCGCTTACGTATCCTCAGATTTGTCGGATCAAGACCATGGTCATCATGCGAAGAAAATGGATGCGGCTTCGAACACGTCTGATCACGACAAACATTCGAACGGCAAAGACGCATCGAACATCGCTGACCACGACAAACATTCGAATGGCAAAGATGCACTGAATATCGCCGACCATGACAAACATTCAAATGGCAAAGATGCACCAAACATCATCGCGAGCGCACCAGGAGCGAAGCAACCGTTTGGTCCACCTTCTAAACAGGGACCACCCAGCCCAACAGGCAAGAATCTTGATGTTAAAATGCGAGGACTAATCCACTTGATCATGACTCTACCGTCGTATCAGCTTTCCTAGGAGAAGACATGGGAATTTCAAGACGTGACTTTCTGAAAGGTGGAATTGGGCTGTATGCCTCTCTTTCCGTGGGCGATATTTTCTCGCTAGCTGCCCAGGCGGCGCCTCGTCCGTCCACTTCCAAGATACTAGTGGTGGTGCAACTCGCTGGCGGTAACGACGGATTGAACATGGTCGTTCCGTACGCCGATGATGCTTATTACAAAGCACGTCCAACGATCGGCATCAAGCAGAAGGATGTTCTGCAGCTCAACCAGGCGGTCGGCTTGCATAACGGTATGCCTGAACTGTCTGATCTGTTCAAGAAAGGAAAATTGGCAGTACTCCAGGGAGTCGGCTATCCCGAACCAAGTCGTTCGCACTTCCGTTCGATAGAAATCTGGCAAACCGCTGAACCGAGAAAAGTAAAAGACACCGGTTGGTTAGGGCGCTATTTGGACTTGACCGCTCCTGCGAAATCAGATCCATCGGAAACATTTTTTCCTGCAATCAACGTAGATCCGATTTTGCCGAAGACGCTCTCCGCTCAGAAGGTAATTGTTCCATCGGTCAGTAACGTGGCTGATTTCACGTTCAAAGCCGATCCCAAAAACGAACAGGATCGGCTGGCTCAAATCGATGCATTCAACGGCATCTATAAAGATTTCAAACTCGATAGAAAGTACGTCGATCAATTGAGATTGGTTGGAATGGACACGACTTCGGCGTCGGATTATTTGAATAAGATCGTGCAGAACTATAAAAGCACAGCGAACTATCCCAACGATGGCTTTGGCAAAGGATTGAAATTCATTGCCCAGATGATTGTGGGCGGAGTAAACTGCAAAATTTACAACATCACCCTTGGTGGCTTCGACACACACACCAATGAAGGTCGAAATCAGGATCAGCTTCTGCGTCGCCTATCCACCGGTTTAAGCGCATTCCAGCAGGATCTGGAGGCACACAATAAAGATTCAGATGTAGTCGTGATGACCTTTTCTGAATTCGGCCGGCGCGTCGCAGAGAATGGTGGACGGGGAACCGACCACGGCACCGCAGCACCGATGCTGGTGCTTGGAAGTGGTATCAAGGGCGGTGTAATCGGCGACCACCCTAGTCTTACGTCACTTGAAGATGGCGACTTGAAATACAAGATGGACTTCCGAACCGTGTACGCCACGATTCTCGATAGATGGCTAGCCGCAGACAGCAAAGCTGTTCTTGGCGATAAGTTCGACCAGATCCCGCTCTTCGTTTAGTGCGTGTCTTTTTCAGGCGCTTTCGGCTTGGCGATAATTTTTCCGGCGACCTTCGAATCGGCATCTCTCTGGATGCGTTTCAGGTAGCGAGCGTTCGTTTCCCAGCTTTTTGGAAGCGAACCGGTTAAGTCTTCGAGGTGACGCTTCGCGACCGCACCGCGGGCGCTATCACGGTATAAAGTCTGCATGGCTGGAATAGACAAGCCGTGCCAGGTCATTCCCGACTCGTCGCCAACTTCGTTTCTCAGCACCATGAGCCATTCTTTAACACATTCGTTGTAGAGATATGGATCGCGCTCGTCTTGAGTTTTGATTTTATTTTCCAAAGCCTCAGCGTAACCCTGGTGCAAATCTAGATCTTCAGGATCGCGTTCGAGTGCTTTCTTTGATTGCTTGATCGCCTGATCGAGATAGCCCATGCGGGTGGAATATTCAGCAGCCAAGCCCATCGAATTGGCATTACCTTTAGGTAGGTTTGTCCAAGCTTCGATTGACGTCACGCCTTTGCGTGAGCCTGGCTCAATGCCGAGTTCTTCATCTGTGTATTCTTCGGCGAAGGCTCGCAGCGAACCGCCGCTGATGACCAAGAGGGTTGACAGTAGAATGAACCAAGCTCGCATACAGATCTTTCCGTTGACTGGCAAATGTCAATAAGTCTAGCTAAAATCCCTCAGAAGCCTATTAAGCCGCTGTCATAATTGCCGCGTTGTGGTGTCTGGCGTGCGCGCGAGGCGCAAGCAGGCTGACATGGGGAAAGCTTAAAAGCTTCTCCGGGGGTTACAAAGCCTGCAAATATGGGCGATTTGCTAACTTCAGTTAACTAATTCGTATTTATCTCATTCAAAATCTTGTACTCCGGGTCTATGCTTGTGTCCTCGAACAGGGCACGCCATGCAAGCGATTGATAAAAGTAAACTTCCACCACCACCTCAGCGGAACGTAGACCCGCTGAACACCGTGATCACGGTCGGTAAATACGTTTTCTTCCTCGTTCTACCTCTACTATTAGCATTTGGCGCCAAAGCACTCATATGGATGGGCCTGGCGTGTGTCGCCTTCGCCATCGTTCGTTTCATAAACAATCCACCGCAACGTCAGCAACCGTCAGCGGCATCGCCAGACCCAGTAGCAGCCGGTCTTCGCGATTCGAAGCAACCATCTGACGACACCACCGCGAACACTCAGTAAGCGAAAACCGTCACGTACCGTAATCTTCCAAGCGAAATGCTTCGACAACGGAGATTAATCGCTTTAGACTGACTTAGGCTGAGCAGTTGGAGCGTTGTATGCAGCAAGTTCATTCACCTTTGCTCATGGCGATGCACAATCCTGTTTTGCATCAATTCATTTCGTTTTTGGCTGAGAAAAAAGCAGAGCTGGAAGCGAATCCCTCAAAGCATTTAAAAATCGAGCTGGATCGCGACGTCATAACCGAAGTGCGTGAGTCGTTCAGACAAAATATTTTGGATGGTGAGCGACATCTGCATATTCTGTCGCACTTGCTTTCATCGATTGTTCTGCAAGGTGATTTCGAGTTGCATAGCAATGTCATCGGTGTTTTACCAGGTGACGAAGAAGTTGATAGACCATTTTTGATTCGCGAAAGAATCACGAAAGAAACGCTGTTTTCGTCGATGGACATCGACCTCGGCAATCAAATGTTGGACAACTTTCGCTACAAAAAATCCGGCGATTGGGTGTCACTAAATCTTTCTGCAAACTTTGTCGAATACCTTCCGATTGGAAGAATCGACGCAGGAGTGAACCGCCTAACAAGTCGTGTGAAGGCGGAAGAAGAGCTTTGGAACAAGGTTACAGACGAACTGTTCATGATCGATCAAGTCGTGTCGCGCGATAAACATTTGCGTCAGTACAGCAAGTTCGTCAAAGATATTTTTGGTATCAAGATTGTTTGTGACGACGATGCAACTTGCGTAAAAGTGCATGAACAGCTACGTAACGTAACTGTTGCTGGTGAAGATTGGGAAAAGCTCGATGAGCTGCAGTTCGTCGCGCTGCCGGCATCAGGACGTTCGCCGACCGATCCTCTATTGGAATTTATCGAGACGAAAGACTACTTATCCTGCGAGCCAAGCGAGCGAAAGAAGACCGGATGGCGCGCTATTAAGAGTGTCGTAAAATGGCATGACAGGCTGTTCGAAATTCAGGTGCAGCCGCTGGCAAACTATTATCTCGAGATCGATCACATGGCCGGTCCATCGCATCGCTCCTTCAAATTGAGCCGTGACACTATGCGCGATGAGGTGGCACGATTGATACCACTTTATGGCTTCTATCGTGACTTGCTGCGCATGCTGTTTATGGAGTCAGATGTTTCATTCGAAACCGGGCATGCGTCGGTCGTAATCCGTTGACCTCTTGTCATAATCCTTAATCGATCTTTCGTATATCACCTGGTGGCATATTTGGTGATACGAGCGGCCGTGTTAGATGCGGAGTAACGCGAAATTATAACTATATTGTTGCGTCATGAGCCTTCTTGAAAAAGGATGGATAGACTCATTTTGTCGGGCAATTATGCTTTACAGGAGACAACATGGGTTCCGCGTTTGCGACTACTAAAGAAAAGGGTTCTTTCAAAGTCACCAAAGTCTCGTATGACTCTTGGAACTGTTCACCGGTAGTTTACGGGTCCAATCTAAGATTCAAACCGATGCTGATTAGCACATCGGATCTAAATGGTTTGTTTAGAGTTTTCAACTTGCCATTACCTTCCACCGCTATGGAAGGATTCGTCACTGAGTTCCTCGACGACATGCCTATCGAAAAGCTCGGACGTTTCGGCTTTCCGCTCTCAGAAGTGGCCTACTCCTACTAGAGCGTCGGTTATTTCCTTAATTCGAAAGACTTGAGCATTGCCTCGACATCGGGCATGCAAGACAATTGCGATGCTGTGTTTCACAACTTCGCCCCCGCGATAATATGTTTGGATTCCGATACTAAGTCGTTTCGAAACGTAGTTTGTTTATTCGATTCGCCAGGCCCGAAATCGTTCCGGACCAGCGATTCAGGATCAGTTTCGTCACCGGCGCGTCAGGTTTAGTCGGCGAAAGCGCCAGGCTGGATTCGAATTTAGCTACCGCCGCTTTCTCTTCTGGTGTGGTCAGCGTATTCAAAACTTCGTCACGACCGAATTCAGGTGACAGTAAAAATTGATGCAGCTTTTCCAGTCTCGTGCGTTCATCTGGATTTAGTGCACAGTGCAGAACAAGCGCAGAGAGGAGTGAGCGCTCCCATTTGTGCCACAGTTTATCGGGCTGAACAGGCGGCATCGTGTGTCCCATAATTTTGTCGGATACATGTTCCGCCAGCTCGTAAGTGTTCGCGCCACTGATGTCTGCTTCGATTTCGTCTTTTAAGGAGCTCATATTTATTCCTGATCTCGACCGTCACATTATGTCACGACTAGATTCCTTCTACCCATCAATACCCTGTTGCAAGCGCGTAAGTGTTTTTGCGCTTCGAATACTAGGAATACCCCCATACAACTCACATTTCTGACGGGCTAAAGTTGATTCAGTCGAGAAATTCGATCGATTTAAATACGGCGTCCCGAGTAATTTGGATGACAGATGGTCAATGCATTTGTCCTCGCGTGCGTGTGCGCGCGTGCAGCTTTTCGATGAGATTTATGAGGATAGTGACATGATTACGAATGAAAATCAGTCTGACGTTTCGCCGGATGATCTGGCGAAACTTAGAGCTGAGCAGCTTCTTCGGTTGCGTTCGAATAGTTCGAAGACCAGTGACGGAAAATATGGAACCGATTCTGAGCAAGCGGAGAACGATCAAAGTCTTCTTATAAGCCGCGCTCTTGCAATCACTGCCATCGCCACTATATGTAGTGCGGCGATCTGGTTTCATCCGATCACACTGCTATGTGCTTGTTGCGCAATTTCAGTCATGTTCTTCGTTCACTACTTCATTCAAGAAAGACAGGTTAAAAGAGCGCTAGACCGATCGATTGTCGGTGTTTTCAGTCCCCTGCCTCGAACATCTATGCTGTGGGGAGTTGCCATTCCATTAACGTTCGTTTGTGCTGTAGATGTCGCTATCGCAGCGTCGAATCCCGAATTGAATGAAAGAGTTCGTTGGTTTGGCGTTTGCGCAGTGGCGCTTCTTTCTTGCTTGTTTGCGACCTGGAAAACAAAACGTGGTGGTCAATCAGCGCTGAAACTACTCGGTTTTGCAAATGGTGCATTTCTTGGAGTCTCTGCCGCATCACTGGTGGTATTTGCAGGACTGAGTTTGTTGGTAAATCCCGCGGATTCAACAAGCTCTATTGCCAACGCACACTACGTTGTCAGTTCAGTTGGAATCGCTGCTGTGCTGTGTTTGATCTATGGCTACAGCTTAATCAAAAAATCCTTGCTCAAGGTGGAGCGAGCACGATCTTTTGCAGTATTTTGCTCAGCCTGTGTCGGTGCGTTGATTGCCTTTGCAGTCGGTATCGCCCCTGAACTCAGAGGATTCGCAATCGTCGTCGGGGAGAAGCTTGCAAGTTCTAGCGACCGCGCGCAACAAGATGCAGGCTACAAAATCTTGGACAGTGCAGGCGCTGCTGAAGAACTGAAGGACGCGAAACTCAATGGCGCTCGATTAGGAAGTATCGCTTCGTTTCCGACTGCGTTTTTCAGTCTGCCGATCAACGACATCGAGCGCATCTACTATTTCTTGACTGGAAAATCCATGAACGGAACTTCCACCCAGGATGCGACTAACTCCACAACGCAGCACTCTCATGGTGTCAACACTACGCTGACCCCAATCGATGCCTCGCTCGTGGAGTCGAAACTGACTGGTCACGTCGATGCTGATGCTTTGACGTCTGTGACTTACTGGAGCATGACGTTCAAGAACAATAAGAATGTTGCGCAAGAAGCACAGGCTTTCTTGTCCGTGCCACCAAATTCGGTGGTGTCGCGAATCACCCTGTGGATCAATGGGGTTCCGCAGGAAGCCGCTTTTAATTACACAAACAAAGTTCAGGCGGCTTACAACTGGATTGTCCAATACCATCGCGACCCTCTTCTTGTAACTGAAGTAACGCCTGGGTTGCTCAATCTAAAAGCATATCCGGTTCCAGCTTATGGCGAGATGAAAGTGCGCATTGGTATCACCACTGGATTGGAAGCCAACTCTAAACGAGATTTTTCTTTTACTGCTCCGAAAATCGTCAGCAGTAATTTCGGAATCGACGGCGATCTGCTCACAGATGTAAAACTTGAGAGCAATGCGAGAATTACTTCCAATGCAAAGGGCAAAGAGAGCTCGAACGAGAAGGGCAAGTTTGTCTACAAAGGGCAGATAGCGCCGAATGGAGAGGAGAATTTCAACTTTGTCGCACATCGAGAAAGCGATTTCACTAACTTCACTGCACGTGCTACCCACTCAGCCGAAGACATGGTCATCTCTGAAAGACTCTCGAATTCAGCTAAGCCATTCAACAAATTGGCGATTGTGATTGATGCTTCTAAAGCGGTTGGAGAGAAACGTAACGAGATCAAAGAGGCGCTTAAAGCACTTCCCTCAGATGTTCAAGCTCAGGTGTTCTTCGCCGATCATAGAGACATGTCTGAAGCTTGTTCTGTGAGTGACGCAATCTCCAAAATAGACAACGTCGATTTCACTGGCGGAGTCGATAGTTTGCCGGCAATTCAAGCTGCGAAGAAATATTTGGGACGCCACAATGCGAGCGCTATCGCCTGGATTCATGATAGTAAGCCGCTAATGTTCGAGGAGGACAAGTCCGGCGCGCGGTCCCTTCTGGATCGCAGTGAGCATCGTTTGAAAATCTTCGAATTGCAAATCGGTGAAGACTCAACCAACTCGTTCCGCAGCTTTATGACTGGTATCAGCACTGATGCTTCGCCTGAATTTTCGAGCATCGCGCGCGCCGGTTCGGTTGCTCAGGATCTCGGGCGGTTTTTTAAGAGCTCAGGAACTGAAGGTGTAAAAGTCAAAGTTGTGCGCGAAAAGATTCCGAACAAGCATGCTTCCGGAACAAGTTATGCATTCCCCGTCGCTAGTCGCTTGTCCACTGTCTGGGCTGCGGAAGAAGCACGCAAGTGCATCGCGGTCGGAGAAGTCGATACCGCCGGTCAGCTTGGAAATGTTTTTCGAATCATCACACCTGTTACAGGTGCGGTTGTCCTTGAAACGCAAAGCGACTACACAACAAACGATCTTGCACGCAATTTCTATAGCGTTGTATCGAAGAATGTGAAAGCGAAGAAGGAAGTCTCAGACGGCACAAGCACACTCGATTCTGAGTACAAAAACAAGCAAGCAGAATCGGATGCTGAGCCACAACCAGAGTTTGCTCTCGGTTGGGGCGGAAACAGTGAACACAGAAGACGAAGCTTTGCTGCAAACGAAGGCGATAGCTCATCGATGGCGGTAGACAAGGCCGCGATGCCGGCGTCTCGGTCGGCGATGGCTGACGATTCTTTCCGCGCGATCGCACCTGCACCATCAGCGATGGCTTCTCCGTTTGCTCCAATGGCCACTCCGATGCCAAAGCCGACTCCCGCTCCAATGATGTATCAGTCGCGTGAGACTCGCGTTGCAGAACACTCGTCTGAAAGCATGATTCCTCCGCCACCTCCAACATCCATGGGTGGAGGCGGACCTCAGTTACAAGGCGCCACAAACGGTACGATTGGACCACAAGGCAGCGACGCCACTTACGTGGAGAGCGTTGCTCAAAGCGAAGAGCAAACTGCACGTCTTGCCAAAAACGAGGACGTAAACAGGGTCATCCTCGAACTCGCTAAGATGCTTGCAATGCTGGTCGGAGCGCTGCTTCTGGTCAAAGGGCTGACGTTCAAGTTGTCCAAGTCAAGCGCGATAAAGTACGGCATTGTTGGAACCGCGATGCTAGCTGTTGGTTTTGCGCTACCGTATGTGGTGAGCCTGATGCAGATGCACGGACACTAGTCGTTGAGACCGGTGCCGTCGAATCCAATGGACGACTCGGTGCCATCGAATCCAACGGACGACCCGGTGCCACGACGACCCGGTGCCATCGAATCCAATGGACAACCCGATGCGGATGTTCTAACTACGGGAAAGGGAGTCGCAGAAATGCGGCTCCTCTGCTTTTAGAAAATTGTCCTACGCCGAGTAATCCTGATTGTGCATAATTTCGAGCACCTTATTGGTCGCAGCCGCCCCAAGAATTACAGCGCTGGTTAAATAAAACCAGAGCAGCAGCACCATCACTCCACCCAGCGAGCCGTAAACCCGGTCGTATGCGCCGAAGTGTTGAACGTACTCTCTGAAGCCGAGCGATATGAGAACGAAAATTAGTGAGCCAAAAAAGCTTCCAGGCGTTATCCAAAACATCTTTTGCTTTGATGGTGGACCAATCTGGAAAGTAAGCGCGAAGCTGATTAAGGTGATGAAAAACGCCCCAATTATGTGCAGAGCAGAAAGAGAATAAGAAGCGATTCCCTGCAAACCCAGTTGATTCACAAATTGCGGCCAAGCCACAATCGAGCCCAGGCAACCGAGTACGAATATCGATTGAATCAGTGTCATGAACATCGCAAGGATGCGTCGCTTCCAGTAAGAGCGGCGTTCTGTGAATCCGTAAATTCGGTTGAGAGCATCCATGATTGACATGAATAGCGACGATGCTACCCACAAAGACAAAATAGATCCAATAGACAAAACTGTGACGGGATGCGCATGTCGCATGCGTTCTAGTTGCATTTGCAGGACGCTGTATGCGTCGTCAGAGAAGAGCGTGCGCAGAGAATGCTGCAGCTCATTGATCGTCTGGTGATCGACCCAGCGCATTTCCGGCGGCAAAAACGACGACAGATAATACAGTTGCACGGAAGTGGCAAGCATAACTGCGAGCAACGGAACGAATGCCAGCATTGAATAGAACGCGATTGCGGCGCATCGCGTCAGGATTTCATGCTCGATGAACTCGCGATAAATCGCGCGCACGAGCCTGACATAACCTTTTCCCTTAAACCCGAGCGTGCTCGCAAAGCGCGTAGGTAAGGGAGCTTGCATTCTCTTTCGATGCTAATTAAGGAGTCGTTGCGCTTGTTACGCTTGAGGCAACGGTTTGACTGGGAGGCTGGTGTTTGTCCAACCAGGTGTCGACAACTTTCGCCACATCTTTGTCGAGCGATTGGTGCTCGATCATCAAGTGTCCATGGTTGGGCACGATGTTCAAGGTCTTATCTTTGATCTTCAGACGAGACACAAGAGGTGGCAGGGCGCTAGCTTTTACGACCTGGTCTTTCTTTCCGGCCATTACTAGCAAAGGCATCGAATTTGGTATCGAATCGATTTTATCTATCGCTAATTTGTTTGTCTTCATCGCTTTGATTAGCTCGACCACGCTCATGCTGCGCATGATTTTCTGATCAGCCATACAAGCTTTGGTCAAATCTTTATTCGACGACAAATAAGGTTCGATGTAAGGTTCGAGGTTGAACGGTTTGTTCGGATGAATCAAACCCTTCCAGAAATCCACTGCCCAACGCGGCGATGGATGAACGCATGTCTTGACGCAGGGCGCGCTGACGATAGCTCCATCGACTAACTCTGGGTGTTCTGCAGCTACGAGCAACGCGATGTTGGCACCGAGACTTTCGCCCATACAAATAATCTTGTCGCTGGAATTTTGCCCCTTCAGATACTTCAAGATGGCGACGACGTCGTCAGTACTCTGGGTGAAATGAATTTTGTCATCACCTTTGAACTTTTCGTGTTCGTCTTTCCATCTACCGAAACCGCGCATGTCGGCGGCGTAAACCTTGTAGCCCTTTTCGGCCAGATGCTTAGCGAAATCGTCGTAAGCTGCTGCATAGAAAGTCAGCCCGTGGATTGCTACCACCGTTCCTTTACTAGGCGCCGATGGGTCGGACCATTCATAAATTGGTAAGTTCAGTTTTTGAGCGACTTCGTTATCCAGGTTGCACGTTGGCGCTGCTACAGCGGGTGTGACCGCCGCCGCCAAGGTTGCCAACAGATAACTAAGCTTTCTATGAAAGCGCATATCGATTATTTCCCTCTTCTGATCTCACTGTCATAACCCCAAAACGCTGGTGGATTGACGGTGCGAAACGATTGTGGACCTGATGACTTGTAATCATCTCGAAAGTTCCTATTGATCACTCCGCAAACGTTAGTTTAAAGTCTGTCGTGTTGTTGCTCATTAGCAATATGCCAACTAGTAGAGCTAAATAATCGTTTTCGTGTCCAAGGTTCAGTCGGTGTCAGATCCCTCCTCAACTCGCATTTTTCTCACTGGCGCGACGGGTTTGGTGGGCTCTTACCTTGTTGAGCAGCTCCTCTTGGCAGGCTATCCGGTCAATGCATTAGCTCGAAAACAGTCAAAAATTGACCGCTTATTGGAGTTGCAGTCAAAGTTTTCTAATCTGAAAATAATCACCGCGGAGTTAAGTGAGCGCAACAAATTAGCTGATGCGATGGCGGGCTCGAGAGTTGTCATACATGCTGCAGCTTCAATTGCGCCTCTGGCTACTCTCGAAGAAGTCAGCGTCGTTAACGTCGATGGAACGAGATCCGTCGCCGAAGCTGCCATCACTGCTGGTGTCACTCAGTTGATACACGTTAGTAGTCTTTCAGTAATCATGGGAGCAACACACATATATGATGCATCGGAATCCGCACCATATATGGAGTCTCGTGAAGCGTATGCGAATTCAAAAATAGCCGCAGAAAAATTGGTATTGGAAAAGAACATTCAGGACCGAATCAAAGTCACCGTGCTTCGTCCGGGCTTTATAT
This sequence comes from Drouetiella sp., assembly GCA_036702965.1. Lineage (GTDB taxonomy): Bacteria > Cyanobacteriota > Vampirovibrionia > Obscuribacterales > Obscuribacteraceae > PALSA-1081. Next base: position 143,939 of record DATNPZ010000010.1, on the reverse strand, counting down.
ATGGACCAAGTGAACGCGCCTGGATGCCGCGTGTGATTCAAATGTTGCAGCAGCGACGCGCAATGCTTGTGGGTGATGGCTTGAAAGAAACCAACGTCATCTATGTTGGAAATCTTTGTCGGGGAATCATGAATTCGATTCTGCGCGAAAACGCCTACGGTGAAATCTACAATTTGACGGATGGACAGAAGGTCTCCAAGAAAAAGTTGTTCGACACAATCGCCGACAACCTCGGTTTGCCTCGAGTTGCCTGGTACATTCCCGAGTGGTTCGCTCATTTCCTTGTAGATAGTGCGTGTCTGATTGCGCCAATTTCGCCGGGACCGATTCGAAATGTTTTGGCTCAGTACTCTCGACCCGCGTTAAGGCTTGCTGCGTACAATCAGGGATTCAATATAAGTAAGGCCGAGCGTGAATTAGATTACGTCGATCGCATTCCGTTCGAGGAAGGCATGGCTCGAACTTGTTCGGCGTGGAAGAAGGCTGCGGATTCGAAGGTTAATCCTGTGCGCAATCAGGCTGTCGCTAACTAAGTTTGGTACTGGCGCTGAAACTGCGCTGAAACTGCACTGACACCGCACTGCCACTGTCCGCTAGAGATTAAATCCCAGATTTAATAAACCGCTTGACGACCCGTCGGCGTTTTCGGCTACACCGTGCTGCGCCTTACGTAATTCCCCCAATGGTTTTCCGCCGGGGCACGAGTATCCTACTGACAGCAGCAAAGTAAAAGATCCGAAACAGCCAGAGGAAAGCTCCTGCGAGCTTGACTGTTTCCACGCGTCCTTCCAAACGAGAGGAACACTGATGTCTGGCGATAATGTCAATGATGGAATACTTCCTACCAAACCGTTCGATCCAACTCGAGAAGCGCTTAGCCAGCAGGCTTTCAACTTCAACCGTGATGATGCAGCACCATCTTCAGCGGCGGATCGATATTTGGATGTGGCGGGACGAGGTATTGCGGCTCTACCTGGAGCGACCCTTGATTCGGCTGTGAACGCCTTAACGCATCCACTTCAAACGGCCGAAACGCTCGGCACATCGGCTGCAATGGGAGCCGCGCTCAAGTTTGTTTTGCCGAAAGGCGGTGCGGCAGGCGCAATCGCCAGCGGTGTGATTGGTGGCTACTTCCTCTATAAGGGAAGCGAAGACGTTCGTGAAGCATTATCAAAAGCTGGCGACGCAAAGACTATGGGCGATATCGATGACGCCGGTAAACAGCTCGGTCACGCTGGCGGCGATTTCATCACTAATTCCGCTGTTGCGATAGGTGGCTATCGTCTCGGCGCTGGCGTAGCAGACCGAGTCGGGATGCACGAAAACTTTGACCGCATCGCTCAGTTCAAGGCTGAAATGTGGCAAAACATCGATAACAAACTTGGGTCGATCAAGTTGCCTGGAATGACTTCCACCATTGGTGGTGCCACCGAAGCTGAGGTCGCGCAAGGCAAGATGCAGTTCGGCGCTCGCAGCGTTGGATTGACTTCGAACTACCGCATGGATGGCGAAAGAGCGCATCTGGTCAATTCTGTACGTCAGGCGCCGAAGGGTGCCAAGTTGGTCGGCGATGTCGATGCGAATGAAACCTTCGATGTTACCTTGCTGGCAAAAACCAAAGGTAATCCGTTCCTGATGGATCGCGCATTGCAACGTGTTGAACGCGGTGGCAGAACGCTTACAGATGCAGAAATCGAAACGAAGTTTGGAACCGACGATAAAGCTGCTATAGCTGTCCAACGATTTGCCGAAGAGCATGGATTGCAGATTGTCGATGAAACAAAAGCATCTGGTCGCTTCATTCTTCGAGGTAACGCAGAGCAGATGAAAACGGCATTCCAAGCCGATAGTTTGCAGCAGTTTGAACAAAACGGCGTAACATTCCGTGCACGTTCCGGAACAGTGTCAGTGCCTCGCAGCATGGCTGAGCACGTCACCGGCGTTCTCGGTTTGGACAACAGACCACAATTCAAAACAAACTACGTCAAACTGTCAGACTTGCCGCCAGATTTGCCGGGCGCAACCGGCGAAGGTCTGGTCTCTGCCGACGGCACAACGGTCAAGCCGAAATCATCTGGCGCTCGACCACTCGATGTAGAAGAAGCGATGAAAGCTTATGGTGCCGATCCAAAGATTACTGGCGAAGGCATGACGACAGGCTTCGTTTCACTCGGCGGCACAATGCCAAAGGGATGGAACGAGTTCCTCGAGTCTAAAGGCATTGACTCGAAGTTGTTCGAAACTCGCAATGTCGGTAAGGAAGCTCCTACACCAGATCCAAAAGGTGCAAACGGAGAGAACGCACTCGATGGCATGATTCATAAATTCTCGTTGCCGAAGGCTAGGACGGTCATGGTCTCTGCGCCTAACGATGACACCGGTATGCCGAACGCTGTCGACCGTATCACTTTCCCTAAGAAGGGCGAAACTCAAATCACTCACGCCAGTATCAGTTGGGGTTCTGCAGAACCTGATTGGACGAATCAGGCTCTGGCTGCGATGGAAGATGCTGGTAAGAGAGCCGCACTGAAGGGCGTAACGATTACCGTAGCGGCTGGCGACAACGGCGCTGGCGACCACTGGAGCGGCAAGAAACAAGTTGTCGACCAACCTTCCGGTTTGAAGTATTACACCGGTGTTGGTGGCACATTGCTCCGCCTCAAGGCTGACGGAACTTATGGTGATGAGAAAGTCTGGTCTGGTAACGGTGCTACTGGTGGTGGCATCTCGATGAAGACACCAGTGCCTGACTATCAAGCTGGCGTCAAGTTGCCAACGAACATGAACAATCCAGACAAGACTGGTAAGGGAGTTCCAGACATCGCTGCAAACGGCGACCCACGAAGTGGATGGAACACTTTCACCGACGAAGGTATGGAAGCAATCGGTGGCACCAGCGCTTCTGCTCCTGCTGAAGTTATGGCAGCAGCAATCATCAGTAGTGCAACTGGCAAACCGACAGGATTCTGGAACCCGCAGCTCTACAGGCTCGGCAAGTCGAATCCGGAAGTGTTCAACGATGTCACCATCGGCAACAACACCGATGAGGGCGTGCCTGGCTACAAGGCTGGTCCAGGATGGGATGCTACAACAGGTTGGGGTTCAGTCAGAATCGATAAGATGATCGACGTGCTCAACAAGCAAAACAACCAACACTTCGCGATACGTGAAGCGCGACAAGTGCCGCATATGATCTACAACAACTACACGCACACACCAGTGTGGGCGATTCCATACAACAACGCTCCGTTCGCTACATCGAACGACAAATCAGAGAACAAATAGGCGCGTCGCGCAGCGTAAATCTATCGGGTGGTTTCGATTTTCGAAGCCACCCGATTTGTTATGTCGTTGTTATTTAGCAAAAGCATACTCTTCACATCCCTCTCGAATGCCGGTTCAGTAACTAACTGAGTTCCGTTGCAGATGACCTTTCTTCCACCAGGAGTTTCTAAAATGCCGAATAACGAAGCCGATGCGATTGTTCAAAAAGTTCAGAATCAATTGGAGACACATGGTCGCGGTGCAGAAGCACACGCTTATGTAACCTTGCTCAATGAAATGGACCAATACAAGCAAACGCACTCGCAATGTCAGACTGAAGCGTTGACGAATAAGCTCGAGCAGTCGGGCGTTTTGCCGAGAGTTGCAGTGGGTTGGCTGCAGCAAGACTTCGATAAAATCAACACGAATCGGGACGACTTTGGTATCACCCGCGGTGAAATCGCTCAGTATACTCACGGTGATGGTTCGACGAAATCAGATCTGGATGCGATCCTGGCTAACAAACTTCTTGGACCTGGTCCAAAGGGTGCGGATCAATTCGATGACGTAGCCAATCGTAACTGGCTTGGCGCCGACCCTGATTCCATCGAGAGAATGGACTTGAACGCCTATGACAGACAATCAAACAGACATAGAAAACATGAAGAGCGTCACGAGGGAGTGCGTGATGTCGCAGCACCATTGTTCGAAGGTTCACCACCTTTGATGGCAGTCCTAGATGCTCAGAGCAATGGTGTTTGCGACGGACGCGTCAGCGAAAAAGATATGCGCCGATTCCTCGCTCAGTGTGAGATGAACAACCACACCGACAACGCTGGAAATTCTCCGTATACTCCTGAAAATGCGCAGTACGTCAGCGACTTGTTGAATGGCGCCTATCCTGAATTGACTGGACCGAACGATACTGGATTCAGTGCTAGAGCACTCGCACGTCGAGCTGGTATGGATAGAGTCGTGATCAATTCAATCGACGACTACGATCAATTGTCCGCAATCTACGCTCAGAAAACCGGCAAAGAAATCGGACAATCGCAAGCTCAGTCTGCTGAAGCTCAAGTTGTAACGCAAACTCCTGGTGATGCGATGCAACAAGATCCATGCGATGTTGCTCAACAAAAGCCGGCAGATGTTGTTAAACAGAAAGACCCATGTGAAGTTGAGAAGACGGACCCTTGCGACGTAAAGGGTGCAGTCAAAGATGACTCGGTGAAATTAGACATCGATATTTTCTCTCAAATCGATGGCATGTCTCATTATCGCAAAGGCGAAGGACAGTGGCACGTAGCGAAGCGATTGCTGAACGCTGGAAACAGTGAAGCAGATGCTGCTGCATCCAATAGAGATATCTGGAAGCTGACCAACGACATTATGCACGTAGATGGCACCAGGGCTCTCGATGCCAGAGGTCGTTCGCATCCAATCGTGCATCCTGGAGATGTTGCTCCTGTGCTCGGAAATATCGACAAGCTGTTTGCAAATAATCCAAAACTTGCTGAATCGATCTTCAAAATGGAGAGGAAGAACATCGCTCAGAAACAAGCTGCAGCCGCAGCCGATGCGACTGTCGATGAATGTGGAGACAACTAACGGTCACTGCAACTGTCGATCAGTGCGAAGACAGCAAACAGTCATTGCACCTGTCGATAGTGCGAAGACAACAAACAGTCATTGCAATTGCATAAGTTCGTACTGCCTAGCCCGCAGTAATGAAAGAGCCAGCACTCCCGCCAGTGTGCTGGCTCTTTCGCTTTGCGATGTCGATGCGCACGATTTGCGATTTCGACGCTTTCGTTTTAGATTTTGATGCGCTCGCTTTGCGGTGTCGATGCTTCGTCAGATGTCTGGTTCGTCGTGGCGTGTTTTTGAATTTGGATTCGGTCGCAGCATTTCGCCCAACCATCCGCCTAGCGCCCCAATTACAGCCAATCCGAAAGACCATTTCATAAATATCGGAATCTCTTTTCCGATCAAGACGCCGACGAAAACTCCAAGCAGACTCAGACCGATTGCTGATTCGCGCATTGAGACTTCGTTGTTTGGTGCGCAATATGGTGCGACGAAGCCGGTGAAAAACAATCCGATGATGATGCCTGCTCCGAGGGTTTCGTTCGAAGCATCATTATGTTGCCACGGCAGTCCCAGCCGCGAAATCAATGCCAGAAAGATCGAGACCGCAAGTCCAAGAAGAAAAATAAAACCAATCATGTCAAAGTGAAGCGGCTTTTTGAAATCCGAAAACCGAATGCGTGGAATGTTACCGTGCACCTCGCCCATCCGTTTTCGATAGATAAACCACATGATCGTCATCAACATGCTTAAGAGAATCAGCAGTAGAAACGGCGATGAGCCGATGCTGAATAGCAAGGCATCATAAGAACCATGCAGGAAGCTGGAAAGCGCCAGACCCATTGTGATGACCGCTGATCCCGAGTATGTGAATCTTTTGGTGCGCCCTACCGCCACCGCCCACGGTACTGAAAACAGTACGTGTGCGGGAATAATCGCCATCCTTAAAATCAACGTTGGCGGATTCAACCATATAAAGAATCCGATATTTTCAGCGAAGGCAAAGCCCAATGCCGCCGCCGCTGCCACGACAATGCGGTTCGAAGTTTCCTTTACCGGCGACGAAAAGCGCAAAGCGATTGCCGTGGCTAAGAATTTGAACAGCTCCTCAGTCGGACCAATGACGAGGAAGTTGGTCAGCATGAAGTTATGGGTCATAAAAGTCGAGCCGACATTCTCCAGCTTAAGCGCCGGAATGATTGCGATTGCTCCATATATGAATGCCCTTGCCATCGCATCCAGTGATTGCTTTTTTCCGGCAGTCGACCAAAACCACCAGAGCCAGAGCAGGCTTGGGGTTGCGGCGATCAGGATGAGGACTATGGCGTTCGGCAGAAGTGTCACCAGGGCTCTACAAATCAACTAATACACGACTTGGAAATGCGAAGCCGGGTTTCCAGGGGTTGCTAGACTAAAATCCACTCATTTAATGTTCAGTTCTATATGTTGGAAACTGTTGAGCTCGAACTCATCAGTTCTCAAACACAGCAGGGACTGGCGTTTACGACGCAGGGGCGGGATTAAAGTGTCGTTTATATGCAACTCAACAGAATTATTAGAGCTTGCAACTGATCTACAGCCGCTTCGTCTAGCTTCCCGGAGGATTTGAACTATGCCAAACAAAAAACACAGCCACAAAGAACTATACAGATGTTTGGGAGAGGTAATTGCGCTTCGTCGGAAGCGTATGGGTCTGTCGCAGGAGGAACTCTCAGAAGCCTCCGGTGTAGACAGGTCGTTTTTAAGCAGTGTGGAACGCGGAAAAAGAAATCCAAGTTTCGGTACTGTGGCCAGCATTGCTCATGGATTGAAGATGCGTTATACGCGACTGGTTAGCAATTGTGAAGAGTGTGCCCGAAACCGCAAAGCCAGTTAAGTAAATAGTGTGGTGACAAATGGTGCTTGCTCTGCAGGCACCATTTTTAGTGGCAATTTTCAGGATTTGATTGGTGGTTTGTAATCAAACATCTCAAGTGGGATTTTCGGATCGAAAGCCACAGTCGTGTAGTTGCAAGTTACTTTGATGTCGTAATCTTTGAGCGAACTTTGAATTTTCACAAGGTCTGCTACCTGTTCCGGCGAAAATTTGCGTTTGAAAATCTCGAATTCTCGTGGCGAGATGCGCGCGGGTTCGATGTGCCGCGTATATTCCAATCGAACAATTTCCATTTTGTTGCGATTGAGCCAGACATCCTGTTGTTGAGTGTTCCACATGCCGCGAAGATGAAGTAATTCGTCGTCGCCGGCCATATGTTCTTTCACCAGGTCTATCGATGTAACGTCCATCAAGCTTCGACCGGCAAGTAAATCAGGCATGAGTAAGCGCGGAATTGTATGTGCCGAACCACTCGAAACGCCTGTTGCTCCAGCGATTGCAGCACTCAGGTGTTCCTGCTCTTCGGACTTTCCAAGAAAATAAAGATGCGAGGTCTTGCCATCGCACCAGACCGAATTGCCATCGCCGTAACCATCGTTCCAGAAAAATCTGAAATAACTTGGACGCACGAAGTAAGTCTTAAAAGAAATCGATTGCGGCGGAAATCTCTTTTCGTCCGTTGATGTAGTCAGGACTTGCCCTTCATCGGCGTAAGATTTGCAAGTGCGATATTTTTCGAGCGCTTGAAGAAAAATGGTTTTTGCGTCCAAGTGTCGATGCTCCTGCTGTTCGAGGCGTGCCTGGCTCAGTTTAACAGTTTTGCGCAATCCGCGAGGAGGGGGTAAACTCTTGCAGTTATCTCTGGAGCCCGCAAATGAGTATTCAAACTGTCAATCGCAAACCCCTTAAATGTCTCGACCCGAATTTTGAACAAAAGGTGCGGGACAGCTTCAGTCACCAGGGCGTGATGCAAGTTTTCAATGGAGAGCTGAAACACGTCGGATTGGGAACGGTTGAAGTGCACGTTCCGTTTGCAAAGGGACTGGCGCAGCAACATGGTTTTTTTCATGGTGGCATGGTCGCGATGGTGGCTGATACAGCCTCGGGCTTCGCTACTTACACAGTGATCAGCCCGGAAGAAGAATGTCTTTCGGCTGAATTCAAAATCAACTTTCTTGCTCCTGCAAACGGAGAGAAATTGATTGGACGCGGTAGCATCATCAAAGTTGGACGCACACTCGTTGTCGCCGAAGCGACAGTGTCGGTCCTTCGAGACGGGCAAGAGATAGAGTGCGCATTTATGTTGCACACACTTGCAAGAACTCGTCATGTGAAGAGCGGTCAGTCCAACATGCCGACGGCTAACGCTTAGTCGCCACTGGAGTGCCTTTGCCTTTCATGCTCGTGCTCGAATGTTTCGCATCCGAAATTTTCTTGGCGGTTTGACTGGCGGTGGCTCGGCTTGATTTCGAGTTCTTTTTGTGTTCATTTTTACCGCGGTCATTTTTATCGCGCTTGCTGTTTTTTTTCTCTGTCGAGGAGTCACCGCATTCGGTATCATGTTTAGATGATTTGGGTGGACCGATTTTCCGCAGCTTTACGACTTTGGTATCGCCTTCGTTGAGTGTCATGACTTTTCCGTCGTAGCCAACTTTGATTGGCATTGCGGTGGAATGTCGCGCGTGAACCGTCATCTGGTCCTGGTGCAAGTCGACACTGAGTGACTGCCCGCGGTAGTGCAGCGTGAAGGAGAGTCGCACTAGCTGCTTTGGTAACAACGGGTCGAACCAGAGCACATCGTCGCGTGTGGATATCCCGGTGTAACAACGTTGCACGATGTCCACTGTTCCCGCCATCGCGCCCATGTGTATGCCGGTGCGAGTGGTGCCGCGAGATGCGACGTCATAGTAGTCGCTGCCGAGTGCTTCGTAGAACACCTCATCTTCTTTGCACTCACCGAGCAATTCGGCTTTGCGACTTGCAGACATGCGTTCGAGTCGAGACAAGACCCATGTATGCGCGACGCGGCTCAGAGTGGATTGATTGGCTGTTCTCGGGATGTAGTATTCAGCGAGTTCGTGCAGGTTCGCCAGATCTTTCGACAAACCCATTTCTTTGAAAAGTGTTTCCAATTCGCACTGCGTGAAGAGCATTCCGAGCATCAAGATGTCTGCTTGCTTCGACACTTTGTATTGATTTAGATAGCCGCCATTGAGCCGGAGCTGATGCGCCATCTCGTCCAGGTCGATTCGTCCATCTTTAGTTGGAAATTCTTTGAGCTCTTCGTAGCCTTCGAATTGTTCGATGATGCCATTTTTCATCACAGGTACGTACAATTTTGTGCGCACTTGTTCCCACAATTCCAATTCTTCGTCGAGCAGGCGAAGTCTCGAACGGACGTGCTGGCGGTGGTCTTCCGGCATTTTGTCTAGCAATTCGAGCGCATGTGAAATTGTCCAGGCGGCGATGATATTTGTGTAGGCGTTGTTCTTCAATCCAGGTTCTTTGAAATCCGGATATCCGTTATGAAATTCGTCAGGTCCGATGACACCAAGTATTTCGTAACGATCGTGTTCTTTATTGTATTTAGCGAACGATGCAAAGAATCGAGCGATCTCCAGCAAAATTTCTGAACCGTATGAATACATGAAGTCATCATCTGCGGTGACCTGGTAGTACGACCAGACGTTGTATGCGACCGCACCGTTGACGTGTATTTCTAGATGCGTGTAGTCTCGAATCCACTTCTTTTCAGCGGCTTGCCACCAGTAATCCGGCGTGCGTTCTTTTCCATCGCTTGCACTTTGCCACGGGAAACAAGCTCCGGTTGCACCCATGCGTTTGGCGATCTTGCGGGCTTCAGGTAAGCGTCTATATCTATATTTCAAAAGAGCCGCGCTGATGTTTGGCATTCTCAAATTGATGAACGGGAAGACAAACAGTTCGTCCCAAAACACATGTCCCTGATATCCTTCGCCGCTCCACCCTCTGGCTGGAACTCCGGTATCGAGGTCGACTGTGTGCATTGAAGCAGTTTGCAGACAGTGGAAACTATTCAGGTGCAACAGCAAAGAAGGAATGAGTTTGGAATTCTCTTCGTCTGTCTCGATGAACAGATCGAATTGTCGCCATAAACTACGCCATGCGCGCAGGTGGCAGACCAGCAAATCGTCGAAACCTGGAGCATCTTTTACTACTTCCATAGCAGAGTGCATGGGCTCGTACATACCGCGGTCTCGGGACGTGAACATGGCGACGACTTTCTGCGTTTTCAAAGTTTGAGATTGAGAAAGATCTACAGTCACTTCCTGCCCGACGTACTCATCTTCAATTATGTCCAGGCGTGAGGATTCAATTGGTAGATCGCCTACCGAGAAACTGGTTCTAGCTCCCATTGCTACGACGATTCTGGTATCACCAGTGATGACTTTGAGGACGACGCAATCTTTATCCGCAATTTTATCGAGCGTTTCAAGATGTTTCAGATTTTTGAAGCGTTCGTCGATGTCATCTCCACTATTTACGATCGAGCTATCTATGCCGCTGCGCATGGTTAGCTTGCCGCTCCAATTCACAGCGGTCACACCAAGTTCGATGCCGGCTACATGCGAGTAACGCATGTGCACATAACGTCGCTCACGTAATTGAGTTTCGCGACCTTGCTTATCTTTGAAATCGACATCGCGATACAAAATACCTTCGCGCAAATTCAAACGCTGTGAAAAGCGCTGAATTTCAACATCATCGATCGAGAACCACTCTCCTCCATCGATTTGAAAATTCAAACAGAGCCAATTTGGCATGTTCACTAACTCTTCTCGCTCGAACGGCGACTGATCGTCCACATCGATGCGGATGGTGTCGTAACTGCCTGCTACATAAGTGCCCGGGTAGTGAATGTCGTTGGCTCGCGACTCGAAAGATGCGCCTCTCGTGCAAAATTTGCCGTTGCCTAATGAACAGAGCGACTCGCGCTGCATTTCATGTGCGGGATCATACTGGTCGTAAGAAACGACCCAGTTGCCTTCGGTCACGTCCAGGTCGGCTAAAGTCATCCCGCGGAAATCTGCATCGCCTTGCTCGCCGCCGGTCATTTCTCCCAGGTCACGCACTGCAACGTCAGCGCCGTGCTTGAGCAAAGCTTCGATATTGTTCTGTCTCGCCACGCCCACAATTAGCCCGAAGTGTCCATTGTGCCCTGCAGCCACCCCAGCCTCGGCGTCTTCGACGACCACTGCTCTCGATGGTTTCACTTTCAGACGTTTCGCGGCCTCGAGAAATACGTCTGGTTTCGGCTTTCCTCTCAAGTGCATTTTTGCAGCATCAACACCAGTTACGGTGGCATCGAAAAGCGAGGCTAATTTGGTGACTTTGAGAATCTCGGCGCCATTTTTACTTGCAGTTACCAGAGCAGTCTTGATTCCGGCGTGTCGTAAATTCTTGATCAATGACACCGTAGTCTCGTATGGTTCGACGCCATTTGTATGGACCAAATGCAAAAACTCTTTGTCTTTATCTCGACCTAGAGCGACAACGGTTGCCGCACCCGGTTTATCGTGCATGGTGCCTTCTGGCAATTTGATGTTTCGAGATTTGAGAAAGCTTGTAACTCCGTCCTCACGCGGCTTTCCATCGACATAATCAAGGTAATCTTGCTGGGTGAATTCTTTGAAATCGCCGCCTTTGTTTTGCTCTTTCAACAAATTGTCAAAAGTCTTTTTCCAAGCCGCAAAATGGACTGTAGCTGTTCTTGTAACTACCCCGTCCATGTCGAACAAGACTGCGTCGAAATATTCCGGCATGATTTTTTTCGCGTTGGCTTTCGCCACAGTCTTTTTCTTCGCCTGTTTTGCCATGTTTCCTGCCTTTAATCGAACTGGGCTGTTTTACCTGACGAACCGATCCCAGTTACCGTAACGTTCTGCGATTGAACCTCTTGGTATCGAGGACAGTATCAGCAAAACCCCCGCAATTATATCGCTTGCCATGACGGGGATACTACCGTGCCCAAATACAACGCCAGACAGCAAAACAAGCGCGCCGACAGGTATGTTTATAAATCTAACTATTCGCGTCACTTCTGCAGTTGAGACCATGGCCATAGTCACCGCTATTGCGCCGAAGAGGTGGTCGCAGTTGGCGGAATTTCCAGACAGAGGCAACACATCTGGTCGTGCCATGAGCCAAGCTCCAACTACTATTTGAAGCGCAAGTGTCAGTGGTAGATTGACACCCTGAACGCTTGCTGCGCATCGTTGCAACAACGTAAAGTTCATTCGGTCGGGATCTTGTTTTCCCGAGCCAATTACGGTGCCACCCATCCAGAAAATTCGCCACATGTTTTTATTCTGCTTCTTTGCTGCGACAAGAAACTGACCAACTGCAATCGCTTCGTGCACTGAAAGTGGAACTGAAGTCATGAGAGCTACTGCCGCACAAAGACATAGTCCGCACCATGACCCGACAAATATCGGTTGAGTGATGACGAGTATGATGCTTGTCACACCTAGTGGCAGCACAACCATCGCGAACAGTACCACTATCCACGGTGCGGTTCGCCAACGGGCTCTATCACCCATGAAACCGGTCATCACTTCAATGACATATGCGACGCTACCGAAGCCTGCGTCAGAAATTGGAAATGCTCTGGATATTGCCGAGCCGGTTACTTTGTCGCTACCGTCACCGAAGAATGGATCCCATGCGTGTGACACATAACCAAGTTGATGTGCTGCTAAGTATCTGGATATGAAAAATCCAACCAGCGCAAGAGCGATGCCGGCCCAGCGTCTAATCCAAGATGACGGATTGTAGGTCCACTGCATCGGCATATCAGGACCGTCAAGACTCTTTCCGCCTGAGCCGGGTGTACCCGGAATCAATATAGACATTGCAATCAGAAAAATTGCAACGATTGTGTCGGTCAGGAAGACTGCGGGAGTTGGCGACCAGAATATCAGCGGCGCAAACAACAGCCACACCGCCACTGCGGCTGTGCCAAATCTCGCAAAGGACAATTTCGGCGAGAATGCTATAAGTTCAAAAAGAATTATCAGCGCACCGGATATGGTATCGCTGATTGCTAATTGCTTGCTCTGATAGTCGAAGATATGGGGATTTGCAATGAGCCAGCACGCCAGAATTCCGTTCACTGCGTATGTCCACAGCGTAGCGTAATTATGGCGTGCTATCAGTGTTTCTGCTTCACGCGCGCTTGTTCCAGTAGCCTCGTAGAAATCTTGGATTTGATACTGCGAGGCTGACTGAAGCGCAGACTTGTTCGTCAATTCAAGTCCATCAACGTTTGGCATTAGCATTACCTGGCATCGTCTGCGGTGGCAGCGGAGCCTGGCTGGTTTCGATCAGAGCTGCTGGTGGTCCCTGCACTTGTGGCTCTGTATTTAGTTCTGGTGACGGCGCTGGAGTTTCTTTCACGGCAGCGTTCTTCGAGACCGGAGCTGGCCCGGGCGGTCCCAACAAATCGGTATCGTCTTGTTGTTCGATCTGCCGAATCGGATTTTGGCTGGCGCCGTTTCCATTGCTGCCATTTTGCTCGATAAGTGGTGTAGCCGCGCTGTCACCTTCACCTTCTCGTGCACCGGTCCAGTGTAAGTGGTTGATTTTGTACCACTTCTCAGGATCAACTTTGAGCCCCTCGAGCATCTTAGGCAATGTCTCGCGCAGCGTGTGTTTCGGCTCCCATCCAAGAAGCTGACGTGCTTTAGTCGCGTCAAGTTCAAAGTTGTCGTCAGCACGGTCGATCATCCATGGTTTGATGAATGGCTTGTCTGGCAACGGCAATTTGTCCTCGACCCATGCGCCGACTTTGGCGATCGGTTTTGGTACATCCAAAGTTGGCCACGGCTCGTCAAACAACTGTCGCGCGATAATACGCTGCGTTTCATCGTAACTGAGAGCCTCTTCTTCACCGATGTTGAATGTCTCCATCTCGGAGAGTTTGTCTGCATTCTGAACACATGCTTCGAATGCGAGCACCAGGTCTTCCATGTGTACGAAGGCTTGACGTACATCAACGTCACCTGAGTACAAGTGTCCTTCTATGCGGTGCTCGTATATCCGTTGAATTTGATTTGCCAGCGGAATCGATTGGCAGTCGTCGCTGTAGACACCGGCGATTCGCAAGTTGACGATCGGAATTTTGCCGTGCTCCTTAACGAGAACATGCTCTGTCTCGACCTTCGATTGTGGATATGCCCATGCAGGGTCAAGCTCCGACGCCTCGGTCAGTTTTTCGCCTTTCTGATTTGGTTTGTAGACCAACATCGAACTGCTGAATATAAACTGACCGACATCAAATTTCTGCAACTCGCGCAACATTCTGCGTGTGCCATCGACGGTGAGATCTTTATATAAATGACTTTCTTTTCCGCTGAAAGAGTAATACGCAGCGAGGTGGAATACCGCCTTAATCTTCCCGCCATACATCGTCTTCACCATAAACATGGTTTTCTGAACAGATTCGTCAGAGGTCAAATCGCAGAAAAGACAGTCAGTATTTGGTGGCGGATATGGTGGACCTTCCTGGTCGAAACCGATGATCTGATTGTTCTTGGAACCGAAGTGGTGTGACAGCGCGTGACCTAGAAGTCCACTGCTGCCGGTGATTAAATAACATTCTTTCTCAGAGTTCATGCTTCTCTCTCCGTGGCTGTCCTGCTGGACTGGGTTGAGATGCACTTAGTTCCAATTAACGGCTGTTCGTTCAATTAGATTTGCAATCGAGTGCAATTATCTCGGCTCAGCAATTGCCTTGAGTGGATGTGTTTCCAGCCACTTCTTTGCTCCGTCCGCGAGAAGATCTCGATGCATTCTCCACGGATCGTCGAAGAATTCGGTTGCGATTTTTCCGTCCAGAATATGCGTGAGCAGCAAGTCGATTGCCTGCTCTTCCGTCATTGGGTCTGTTGTCTCGGCGACAATAATCCGCTCTCCCTCTTGTTTTTGATTCAAAACCTTTTGGAAATATTGGAATGCAAGAAGTTCTTGGCGCGGCATGTGGTGCGTAACAATGATAACGTGCAATTTCTGCCATTCATCTGCAGTTAGCTGTTTGCGCCATTCTCCGAGCGCATTGTCCATTACAGTTATTTGGGAACCGGCCGCTTCGTAGGCATTTTCTAGATCAGGTTTAGCTGTTTCGCGCACGTAAGTGCGTAGCTCTTCCTTTGAAACTTCCTTCCTTTCGATAACATGAGATAAGAACGCAACGCTTTTTTCAATCAGATGATCCTCACGTGGATCATCTGCTGCACTTAATCCCTCGTCTGTTTTTACTTTCGGTGCAGCTTGCAAAACTGCGAGCTTAAACTGCTCCAAGCGTGTGATTTTTTCACTCGAGAGCTTTTCTCCGGTGTGATTTGTCAACAAAACGAAGGTGTCGAGAGTGATGTGAGAAACCTCTTTCAATCCCGTGTAATGAGGCTTTATAAAGTTGATAGTTGAGCGTTCTTTGCCGTGTTGCAAAATCATGTCATCGTTGATGCACAAAATCAGAGAACCTAGATGATCACGAATCTCGTGCTTCGCATCTGCATAATCTTTTCGGAATTGGATATTCACTTCGTTCAGCGCGAGAGGCTTTTCTGACTCTACTTTTGTCTTGTCGCTGTCATACGGATAAGCCGCTGCGGATAAACCGACGAGCGACAAGATTGATAGCGCCGCACTGACTGCAAATTTCATTTGGGCAATTCCTCAACGAGCAACCGTTAGAGTATCTCACAGATGCAAATTCCTTTCTCATCAGTGATCGGAGGTCATTACCTGCCAACTCATTCGTGGGCAGACTCGGTGGACATTTACTCGGCACAGTGAAGCGATGGCAACAGTTTGCCGGTCGAGGGACACACGGTTATGCTCGCAGACAGTTAAATGCTGGAATTTAGCATGGAAAGTAACACTCTAGACACTTTTGATGACTATCTTCGTGATATCGAACACGGACGTTCATCCGATTCTTTCTCAACCCTAGCAGGTGACAGCGATGAGTCAATTTCAGCGACACGAATTGGAATCACACTCTGTCGGCGAACCCAACGGAATTTCAGAACCAGTTTCGTTAGCATCTTTTGCTTTGAACGACTTTAGGAATTTGAAATTAGCTGAAAATTCGCTGCGTGCACCAATACCCGACGGAAAAGTAAGCGAGCGCGGAGAGCTGCTATTTTGCTCCACTCCGGTCAAAGACTCGGGCGATCAGCGAACCGATAAAAAGATCGAAGAAGCTTTCGGCAAAGACGTTATGGAACACTTGAATGATTGGGATTGGCTGATCGAGAACAAGAAAAAATTAGAGGATGGTTTCAAGAAAGCTGGTAAAGACGATATCTGGGATTTAGCGTGGCGAATGAGAGAACTCAGTAAGGTCGATGGGCAGCCGCTAATCTATCTATCGAAGCAAGAAAGCGGATCGGCAGGCAACCTCATTCCTAAGCGTTACGACATTTATTTACGGCGCGGTCGATTTAGAAGCGACGACAAAGTCGGTCAGCTCGATCATTGATTCTGAAAAACTCAAACACTAATGCTAGCGAGGATTTTTCATGACCAATCTTCTCAACTCAAAGCAGATCTTTTATTCAGACCAGACAAAGCCACAGGAGCGCCGACAATCGGATGGACTCGGTCACAGAATCCCAGGCGATGAAGGTGGTTGCGTGCTTCTAAGCTGTGCGCCGGTAGCTCTGCCCGGATCTTTTCTGCTTGCTGTTTTTGATCATCGTTGCACGCACGGAATTGTTTACTATCACTAACTCGCTTGGAATCATCAACGTAAGCAGAATTACTACCGCGACCAGCATCACGAACGCGGTCAGCATCACGAACGCGATCAGCATCACGAACGCGATCAGCGAATCTAACGCGACCCTTCTTCAATAACCTTCTTCAGCAACTCGAATTCCTCTGCACAGCCAGGACACAATTCGAGATGATGCAAGTACAGTCGCAGCTCATCTTTGTGTTGCAAAAGATCGGTTTCAGCAAGGTAAGCGGCTTTCTCCCAAAATTCGTCGCAGTCGATTTCGGTCTCTTGGGTGTTTTTCAATACCTTTATCAATTCGGCTAGTTTGTCAGGTTGTTCTTTCAAGCATCGCCTCCAGTTCAAAGCCTCTTTTGTGCAAGTCTTTGATCAACGCCCGCCGTGCATCGTGAGTTAGTTTGTAGATGGCTCCGCGGGTAGTGTCGTATCGTCTGGCAATTTCGTCAGTGGTTAAACCATCGAGTTCCGCTAAAAGCGCAGTTCGCTGTTTATCTGTGAGAGCTGTACTGATTGATACTTTAACAACATCCAGAATTTCCTTTGTTGCGACTCTCTCAGTGAAATCATCTGGAGACGCAGGTGGTTCGAATGCATCTTCAGTACTGAGAGCATCGAGTGAATAATCTTTCCAACGCTTGCGACGCATTTCTGCCATCGCCTGACGCACCGCGATCGAGCAGACCCATGTGAAAAACGAACTGTCTCCGCGAAAAGTATCGAGTTTCTGCATGACAACAATCATCGTGTCCTGAACCACATCCTCGACGAATGAATCATTGACCTCGAACATGGTCTTAAGCTTCGGGAGCATGGCACGCAGAAGCTGCCCCCGTAGTTTGGAAAAAGCGTCCTGCTGGGCGTTTGAATCTCCGCGGATTGCTAGATATAGGCTGTCGTCCAGTCCCAAATTACGCCTCAAAAATTTTTTTTGGAAAAGGGGTAAGGGTTTCTTTCGAGAAATCTCAAACTATCAGATACCCCTACTGAGGACTTC
Organism: Drouetiella sp.; assembly: GCA_036702965.1. Lineage (GTDB taxonomy): Bacteria > Cyanobacteriota > Vampirovibrionia > Obscuribacterales > Obscuribacteraceae > PALSA-1081. Next base: position 126,437 of record DATNPZ010000010.1, on the reverse strand, counting down.
CATCATGGAAACTTTGATCAGAGAAAACAATTATAAAGCGCAAACAATATCGATCTCAACGGTCCACCCAACTGAGATCGCTAAGTACAGCTCGTATCTCGCCCTGGCTTTGACGATTGGGTGGATAGGTGCTCTCAAATTCACCGCACCGGAGTCAGAAGCGATTGCGCCCTTCGTTGCGAACAGTCCGTTCATGAGTTGGACTTACGCCGTCATGAGCCACCAGGCTCTCTCGAACATTTTGGGTGGCGTCGAGCTTTCAGTCGCCACGTTGATTGCACTGAGAGGTTTGAATCCAAAGCTATCTGCGCTCGGAGGATTTCTCGCAACAGGAATGTTTTTAACGACTCTGTCGTTTATCTTTTCCACTCCGGGAGCCGTAACCGGTGTCATATTTGGTATCATTCCTGCTCTGTCGGTACCTGGACAATTTTTACTGAAAGATACTGTATTGCTAGGCGTTGCCTTGCAAGTGTTAGTTGAATCATTTGCCGCCATCAAAAAGTAGGCGATGTCTATCGAAAGGAGAAATGGTATGTCTTCTGATACAACACGAGTTGTCGCTGCAATGTATGAAGCGATCTCGAACGGACAAGTCGATAAAGTTCTTGCGTTATTAGCTCCGAAAATTGAGTGGACAGAAGCGGAAAAGTTTCCCTATTACAGTGGTACCTGGACCAGTCCGCAAGAAGTTATCGAAAAACTATTGATTCCTGCATCCAAGGATTTTTCACAGTTCTCGGCGAAAGCTGATGATTATGTTTGTCAGGACAATCGTGTTGTATCGATGGGTGCATACGTGGGAGTGGTGAAGCGAACCGGCAAACATTTCAGAGTACCGTTTGCCCACGTCTGGGAAGTAAAAGACGGGAAAGTAACCAAGTTTGTGATGTATACAGACACGGCAATGATCCTCGAAGCATTCTCCTGAGACCATTTGAGAATTCGAGTATGCGTCGCTCTTAAAAGTTTGTGTTGAATCCGCTCCATCGACTGGTGTTTAGCGAATTGTAGAATCTTCCGATTCTGGATTTGATGTCGACTGTCATATCGGAGAATGAAGGCATGGGGAGCGGTTCAGCGGTGCTTTTGGATGCATCGACGATTGCCTGGTCGAGCATCACAAACTCAGGATGAAAACCGTACCCGATCATTTCCTTGTATGCTTGCGGTCCTGTCCAACCTTGCTTCTCCATGCGATACATCGCGCACATGGTGCCGGTTCTATCCTCGCCTTGTCGGCAATGAACAAGCGCCGGTGTGAATCTGGGGTCGCTCACGATATTCAAAAATGACTGAACTTGCGCTTGCTTGACTGGTTTGAAACTGCTCATTGGAATACTGACATAGCGCATGCCAAGCTTCTCGACGATGCCTCTTTCGTAATCGATGTCTTGTTGTCCATCTCGCAAATTGATGATGGTTTTGACACCAGCTTTTTTCAATGCTTGAAAGTTTGCGGGCGTTGGCTGCGCACTACGCAACAAGTGCGGCGACACAACGCCTCCGTTATTGACCTGCCGTGCGACTGTTGCGAGCACGCCACCATCTGCGGTTAATGGTTTGGCAGAATCGGCGTTGGCGTTTTGTGGATGTGCTTGGGGCGTTAACCCATGACTTGGCACAACACTTGTCCCACCAGCAGAGATTGGCTTATCTGCAAAATCGGCAACGTCGATATTATCGCTCGATGCATTCTGCTGAACTATTTGCGGGTCTGGCGATGCTGTCTCTGCTCTGAGTGCGTCATCAGACATGGCTCTCGTGGCGAGACAAACCGCTGCGGTTACGGCACATGCTGTGGTGTATAAAATGCGAGTGGCGTGACTCATATGGGATGCACCTCTGGCACCATATTTAGTTGACGCGCGGTCTGCAAAAAGGTTGCTTGTCTCGCTATCGGATTTCTTCGATGACACTGTCTATGATGCTTTCTGTTTCTTCCACGCAGGATCGGAACTCTTCCTGAGTGTCATGAAACCGCCAGGAAACAGCCGAATTCCCGTCCACATCTCGCACTAAAATTTCCAGCGAAATCTGCACTTCTTTCTGCTCGAATTTTTTCCAATCGAACTGTTCTTTGTGAAATTTCTTTCGATTATCAATCGTTCCTCGACTGGGAAACCAGCTTCCAGCGCCAACGATTCTGCCCTGCAACGCGACCTCGATTAGCTCTGCGGCTTTCTTCCACGGTGCCGTCACCACGCGCTCGGTGCCGAGCGGGTCTACAGATTTGCGAAATAGATTGAACATCGATTAATGAGGACCATTTCAAGTTTGCTTTTCGATCATACCCGGCAGACTTAACCCGTCCTTAAACAATGCATGCAAAAGTTACTGCATCTTCGGTGAGTTCGAGTCTGACAACACCGATGGTCACAACTTCGGGGGCATCATGGCTACTGTTAAACGCGCACGACGGCTGTTGGATCTGTCTTTTGACAAGGCATATATTGCTTTCATAAACGGTGATACGGATCTGGCAAGGCGCTTACTGCTTGCTTCTTGCAATCACTACACGCGTGAACGCAACGAATCACGAGATGTTCTTCGTCTTTTCTGGTCCCTGGCATGGTTCGCATTCGACGAGCGCCGTTACGCCGAAGCTCACAAGTTTTTCGACCGCATTCGACACATGGAAGAAGCGAACCCAGAGCGCTCGGCAAAGAACTTGTCCCACCTCAGATATTTGCTTGCGGTCACTTGTGAATCGCAAGAGAAGTACGAGGAGGCCGAAGTTCATTATCAGGCTAGTCTCTATCTGCTTAAATCGATCCCGGCGGCTTCCGTGCAAACGCGCTTAATGATTAACTCCTGCCGAGACCGCAATCTGCGCAAAATCAAGGTCGTTGAAGCTGCCGCCTGAACATGGGATGCGGCCGCTGGGTCCGATTTTGCAATCCTGACACACCCGTAACACAATCACGCGACACATTTGACACAACCGAACCGTAAAGTCTAGTTATGTCAGAAACGCAGTGAGGGAAGCCCATGGAATTCGGATCTTTTGCATCGGTTGCAGCAGTTGGACAAGCTCACATGTATCTGCCGCCGCCAGCCGAACCTTGCAAGAAGGATTCGTTGCCAGATGGAACAGCCGTCTATGTCGCCTCTTGCGGTTCGATGTCCTACATCTCTTTTGCTTCTGGAATGTTGATGTCTCGCTCGAAAAACGGAACAGCCTTTGTGAACGCCTCGAACGGCGAGTTCTGGTTTGGTTTCGAAGAAATCTGGATGCGCATCAACTAATTTCGTTTTAGAGATTCCCACAAAATCCAGTGGTATCGCTAGTCCTGAGACTGGCGATACCATTGGTGGTGATTGCTGCGGATAAAGACTGGGAACTAAGCGCGTTTGCGGATTCCGCCCGACAAGAGCGAGAAGAGGAACACAAATAGAGCTGAACCGAGGATGCACGGAATCAGTGATACGCCTGCGAGGTCTGGTCCGAAGTGACCAACGAGGCTGTCGCCCAACCACGCACCGATGATGCCGACGATTGCCGAGACGATAAAACCGCCAGGCATTGAGTTCGGAACCATTCTTTCGCCCAAAAATGCACATGCTGCGGCGACGAGCAAAAACAAAAGAAAGCTCAGAATTCCCATCATTATCTCCTTGGTTTAGTGTGAATTGAAGAGTTCTGCAGTCATGACCGGAACGGTTGAGATTAAGTTCCAGGTCTGCAGTAATTTTTTTGAGATTTTTTTGCGGCTGTTGATAACTCGTTGGGTGAGCTGCTTCCCCAACCTGGTTTCTAGGAGGCAGGAATGGTGAACCAGAAGGCGCTTCCGGACAGAACGTCTGAGTCTCGGACACCGATTGCCCCGCCGTGTCCCTCTACAATGAGTTTGCAAATTGCCAGTCCCAACCCCGTGCCAAGAGCCGCTGTCGACCTCTCGGTGATCTGTTCGAATGGGGCGAAGATACGTTGCTTGTGTTCGTCCGGTACCCCCGGTCCGTCGTCATGGACGCTGACCTCCAGGTAGTCGTGGGAGTTCTTTAAATGGATTTCGATGGCAGCGCTTTCTGGTGAGTGCTTGAGCGCATTCGAAAGTAGGTTGACGAGCACTTCGATAATTTTGCGCTTGTCTACATTGATTGTATGCTCGGTGTTTGGCTTCGCTATGGTGACTTTCTTTGAATCAGCTAGCGCGCGCACCAAATGCAGTGACTCATCGACCAGGGCAACTGTTGAAACTGGCACCAAATCAAATGTCATTTTTCCTGACTGCAAACTATCGAAGTCTAGTAGCTCGGTGAGAAGTTCGACAAGGTGAGTGAGGCTTCGATCGACATTCGTCAGTTCAGCGGTCATTTGGTCCGACACTACACCGAACTGCCCAGCCTTCAGTGACGCCAGTGACTGCAAAACTGAAGACAATGGATTTTTCAAGTCGTCGCTGATCATTGATATGAACTGTTGTTTCAAACGTTCGACTTCTTTCTGTTCTGTAATGTCATGGGCGACGCAAAAGAAACTTTGGTCTGGTGCGGACCAGGTGATTGACCACGATGTCTCAATTTCTTTGGCACCGCCAGCGGTTACCAAAGATAATTCGAACTTCTCTGACGCACCGCTTGCTTGGCACTGTTTGAGCATGTTCTTAAAGCCCTCGCGTTCTTCATCTCTGAGCAATGAGAGCACACTCACGCCAGTTATCTCAGACTCTACCTTGCCCAACTTTTCGGTCACTGCAGGATTCGCATTGGTTACGATGAAATCGCCGTCAAGCGATAGCACCATGTCGGCGGCGTGCAGAATCAAATTTCGTTCTGCTGCGAGAGCTTCCTCGATGGCTCGATCGACTTTGTGAATCGTGTGATCCAGTTGTACTAACTCATCGGACCCTTTGAGCGAGGCATGAAGCGTTTCACGTTTGGCCAATCTATGCGCGTTTTCAGTTAGTAGAACAAGTGGTTTGGAGATTGCTTTACTGGTAAAGATAGCTAAGGTCATCGCCGCAATCGTGCTTGCTATTACCGCAATAATCATCACTACTCGAATCCATGACCGCGAATCCGCGTTTGTACTATCTGAATCCAGACGTTCGTTCTCCTTTGCTAAAATTTTGTTCGTCAGATCGTAAACTCTGGACGTATCGAAGAAGAGTTTGTATGACTGTACGTCTCGCGATTGTGGAATCAGTGGGTCGGACGAGGTGACCGTATCAAAAAGTTGTTTGCCGTCTCTCACAAATCTTTCTTTTAGTAATGCCAGTTTGTTTGCGTTCTCTGCCTCACCCGGAACGATCGCAAGCTTTTGTACTATTGTGTCCATCTTGCTACTGAGCGAGTATAGTGCCGCCAGAGCCTCGGGCATTCGCTTGTTGTTTCCCTCCATCATGCCACCACACTGATCCATTATTCTGGAGAATAGATTTGAAGCTTGATTGAGAGACGATACGAGTTCTGTTGATCTGGCTGATTGTGCAGTCAATTTTTGTGTTTGCCAGATTACGCAAGCCAAACCGATTACTATGCAGAGCTGCAACAACAGCGGCAGCCCCACGACAAGCATTCCCTTACGCTCCAGATTCATGGAGAATCCTCCGGCACTAGCGTTGGAAATATCAAGTCGATCTGACATTGATCTGATGATTCTCTTGTCGCTATCTGCGCGTGATGAGCATCCACAATTGTCTTTGCAAGCGCCATAGCAAGCGGAATTTGCCGCAATTTCAAAGCATGGTTGTCTGTGCGTTGTTCAAAAAATTCGCTCAACTGAGTGAAGTTGGATTGCTCCCCTCTCGGAAACAAGACCGAGATAAAAGTCTTGTCCTGAGCCTCGCGATGTTCGACACTGACAGTGCCACCAGTTTCAGTGCATTTGATGGCATACATAAGCAAAGTTTTGAGCACCTTGACCAGACTACGGTGGTTAGCGCTTATAAGGGAATCAGAGTAAGGCGAGAGAATCGTTATGTCGGCGGCGCTTGCAAATCGCTCGATTTCGTCGCATGCCTCCTGGCATACATCGAGCGCGCTGATCGTCGAGAAATTTATGTCTATTTTTCCGGCTTCCATTTTTTCCAGATCGAGCAAATCTTGAATCAGTTGCATCAGTTGTTCAACGTTTGCGTCTGCTTCAATGAGGAGCCTTTGAGCGTCCTTACTAATCTCGCCCATTCCTCCGGCGCTCATAAGCGACAAACTGACTGATACCGAGGTTAGTGGCGTTCTCATATCGTGGCTTGCGATCGAGACGAAGCGTTGCCTCATGCGCTCTGCGGAGCGTTTTTCACTAACATCATGAGCTACGCAGTGAAACGAGTGTGTGCTTTCTTTCCACAGACTAGACCAACTTATATCTTTTAGAGTGCCATCTTTACACCGCAACTGTGTTTCGAACGTGCCTTCGACCTTCGATTCCAATATTTTTTGAAAAGCGCCACGAATGTGCTGTTCATCTCGCTTATCGTGGAGTGACATTAGGTTTTCAGCAAGCAATTCTTCTGGCGTATATCCCCATGAACGCGTGCTTCCTTCATTAACAACACTGAAACGCAAACCGCGATCCAGCGCACAGATTACGTCTGTTGCAACGTCGAGAACCGCCAGTTCTTTTCTGCGAGTGTCTGCCAAAACTTGGCCTGCATCGCGCAGGAAGCGCGACAAATCTGCTACTTCGTCGCTTCCAGAGTCCGGTGGCGGAAGCTCACTTCTAAACGCGAGACGTTTCGCACTTTCTTCTATCTCTCTTATTCTTCTCACAATATCTTTGCTGAACATTCTCGATGCGCTCAAAGAAATTAGAACACTCAGAACAACTGCAATGGCTAGTGTGGCTGGAATCGCAATTCCATAGATCAATCGTTCGCGCGGTTCCGCTTTTGCCATGAGAATTTCCGCTTCGTCGATTTCTGTGGTGGTTGCGTTGTATTTATGGATGAGAGGAAAGAATAAGTGTCGCAGCGGCGTCATTCTCACTGTTTTCCGCGAGTCATCTCCCAAAATAGCCATTCGATTCTGATTCAAAACCAGAATTGTTTCTTTCATGAGTTCAGGCAAAGTCTTTGATATTGGTTCGATTTCTGGTCTCAGTGTTCCCGCCTTCAAGAGCACTCCCTGGTTTCTTTCACATGCTTCTACCAGGCGATCGAACTCTTTGTTCACCATTTGACGGCCAGTGTAAAGTGCCACCATCAATCGCATAATGTGGTGCGCAATGTCGCGATTAACAGTTTGAATTTCGACAATCGCCTGACGCGATTTTTCGAACTGATCGAATTTTTGTTCGTAGGTTTGCAACAGAAAAAATAAGATAGCGACAAACGCATACTCGAACACAAGCGGAATGAGCACCAGCAACAGCAACTTGCGCCCGACTGTCAGTTTCAACGTTCAGGCTCCGTTGAACTATTGCGGTGAATCGAGTTTGATAGTGTAACCTTCACCGAGCACGGTGGAAACGAAGTCGGGTTTACCAGCCGCCTCTAGCTTCTTTCTCAAATTAAGCATCGATGTGCGCACGGTGCCTTCTGAAGCGGCACTCTCGCTGGGCCAGACTGCTGATATCAATTTTTTCGCGCCAAAAACTTGGTTGGGATGACGCATCAAATATTCTAGCAACGCCACTTCTTTTGGCATCAGGCGAATGGACTTGTCGGCAACTGTAACAGTGCGCTGTGCCGCATCCAAACTGACATCCTGAATTCTGAGAGAGGCTTGGTACGCCGCTGCAGGTCGTCTCAGAGCGCTTCTCACGCGAGCAGCCAGTTCACGGATGTGAAACGGTTTAGTCAGATAATCGTCACCGCCAAGGTCGAGCGCCGCTTCTTTATCAGCAAGCTCGCCCTTTCCCGTCAGGAAAATGATGTATGTGCTACCGCCTTTTTTCCGGTACTCGCTACATATGTCAACACCGTCCAGGTCGGGCAAGTTCCAATCGAGCAGAATGATGTCGTATTGAAAATGCTCCAGAAGTTGGAGCGCGTCTTTGCCGTTGTTGGCAGTTTCGCAGGTGTGACCTTGCGTTTCGAACCACTGCGAAACGTTCTTGGCGAGCGCCACATCGTCTTCGACATGCAAGATTTTAGCCATGTTCTTAGATCTTACGCAGGTGTCTACAGTTGTCCACATATTACTTGAAAAGTCGCATTTTTCAAAGACTGTATTCAAGAGCCAGAGCTTGTCGATGTTAGTCACCAGCTTTGGTGGCGTGAGCGTTTCTAACTGCTGTTTGATTGTTTGTTTTCGAGCAAGATGGGGATAGAATAAAGCGAGAGACTACTTCGGAATGCGTAGTGCGAAAGACACTTTTATCGTTATGCACTATCGCATTGATTGCCGTGTGGTGTTTCGTGCCGTGGAATGAAGTCCAGACGGACGGAACGGGCGATGGCATTCTTACTTATGACCGACTGAAATTTGGTTTTATTTGGCAACTACCTACTGCAACGAAATCCGTAATTTCGACTTCCAGTAAAGTTTGGGTGCAGCCAGATTGGGTGGTTCTGTTGGCTGAAACCCTTGTCATTGTTGGCATTGGGGTCTTCGTTTATTTCAAGAACAAGCCAGAAGACGAACCAAAAGATTCAGCAGAATAATTGACCGACTTGTGCAGGTCGTGTGTGATTTAGTTGACAATCTAACGCGAATGTTGGGAATTTGCGCGGTCTGCGTCATATGCTTTTAGCGCGTCTGCTGCTCGCTCAGAATCGAATGGCGCCCAGTCGCTCGGTAAATCGTAGCCGGCTGCGAGTGCAACACGTTCGCCGATACGAGTCGCTGTTGATGCCAATCCAAAACCCTGTTCTGCCATGATCGGATACATTCCATACTTCATAGTTTGTCCAGCAAAATTTTTCGCTATTTTCGCAGCGGCGTTCGATTTCAGAAACGCGGCTTCTGTTGCACCCAGAGTTGGATTCGCTAACTTTGGAATGTCTAGCAACTTACCTACTTTTGGAGCGGCAAATCCATAACCGACTGTTCCAAGGAAAGCCAGACTACGAGCCATCGATGCTTCGCGCCCTGCTTCGGATGAATCGAACGAAGCATTACTGGTGATACCACCAGCTCCCAGGGCAACATTCCACAGACCTTTCAAACCAGTTGCTGCGACACCCGCTGCAGTGATTCCGCTTGCCGCGAGCGAGGCTCCTTCCACACCTCGTGCAAGCATGACAGCGCCTTCTGCTGCGGCACCGAGTTCAACGGTGCCTGTCACCACCATCGCCACGTCAAGCCCGGTGTTCAGCGCTTTTGCACCATAATGGTAGAACTCTGATTTCTCCTGGTAAGCTTGCAAATCTTTTGCTTTGACAAATCTAACTGTCGATCCATCATTGATTGCTACTGGGTCGTCTGGCTTGTATCGCTCTTCTGCTGGATTAGCTGCTTCTTTGCCAACGTTTGAATAAATCATGTTTTGATAGCTATACCATGGCACATCCTGCGCTTGTGTGTGGCGTTGAACAACAATTTCACCCGTTTTGGGATCCGTTGTTGCGTTGAATCTCTGCTCTAGTAAATTGGCGTCTTGAAAAGTCTCTCCTGGATTTGGTTTGTCTTTTGCTGGATTCACCAAGCCAAGAAAGTGCCCATCTTTGTCAAGACGCACCTGTCCTGGTATTTCGTTTCCGTTAGCGTCTTTCACTTTGCGAATTGTGGTATCACCCCAACTCAAAGCTTTGGTTGGATTATTCTCAATCGCATCAAGTTGACTACGCACAGATTCGAGTTGTGGTTCGACTTTTTTGGACCATTCAACAAGCTTCCCGACTTTATTTGCGGTTTCGGGGTTATTTAAGTCAGGATCTTTTGGCAGGTCCAGAGTCATCTTCGTGCCGTCTCTGTTCGTCAATATTTTGGAACCATCAGGTTGATCGATTGGCAATTTCAATTTGTCGATCACGTTGGCTAACTTAGCAACATGAGTCGACAAATCGATTAACTGTCCAACTGATTGGCGCCACTGGTATTTGTCTTGTCCCTCCTTGTAATGCCACGATTCTGGCAACCCGTTCTCTGTAATTCTCTTTTCAGCTAAGGCGTCCCATTGGCGTAATCCCTCGGTTGCTCTTTGAGCTGCTGTGATTGGCGCTTTTGGAGCCTCTAGAATCTGTGTATCAGGCAAAAGTCCGCAAGCCACCATATTCGATGTCATTGCTTTTGAATTTTTGTCTGATAAGGCAGTGAACTGTTCTGCTTGCTGCTCCTTTCCGCAGAGAACGGACGATTTGAATGCCTGGTCACTCGGTTGCGGAAACTCCGCATGATTTTTGTTTTCGTTTGTTGATTTGTCTGAATTAAGAACCATGTGGAGTCTCCACTTTTAGAATCGGGTGATTTGAATTCATTTGAGTTCAATCGAATTCGCGTCGAATTAACGACCCGGAGCGGCGCTCCATATGTCTGGCGTGAACATTACATATTCATTGTCTTTCTGCGCCTTCTCGGCTTCTTTGCGTGCTGCTGCTGCATTGTTTCGGTCGATCAACGCTCGTTCGATTGCAGTTAGTCCGATTCCTGCGCCAATCAGCCACGGCAATGCTTTGCCGACTCGTCCTTCCTCTTCTGCTCCTTTGGTTTTTGCTTCATCAGGCGACATCTTTTCGACGATACCTTTTACGTCGGCTGGACCCTTCGCTTCAACAGGTGGTGCAAACTCTGGCGCAGGTAATCCCAGTGCTTTGTTGCGTTCGGCTTGCAAAGCCTGACTTTGAGGTGAATCTTGCAAACCAGCTTTTGCGTACTGGTCTTCGAGGTACTTGAATGATTTCTCGTTTGTATAACCGTTCCATGTTTGCAGCAAAGGCTCTGGTTTGACGCTGTATCCGTCCTTTCTGTAAGCATCGCCAGGTGCGATTGTCACTTCGCCATGTTCGCTGACTGACTTGATCGTCACGTTGGCTGGAAGAATAGTTTTTTCTGTCGGCACTGGAATCGGAACGAATTTTCCGTCGCCAGCATCGGCCCATCGTTTCTCGAATTGAGTTGGTGCATTTGGATTTGCAGGATCTTTCGTATCTGAAATCGGATAGCTGTCGACGATCGGTTTGCCGTTTTCCATTTGAGGACGCACTATCAATCGGTCGCCTGGATTTGCAATTTGTCCGCCATCAGCTGTTGCTTGCGTGCCGTTTGGAATGAATTTATCGCCGACTGTAATTCCCTTTTGTGTAGCATCTGCGGAGTAGATCTTCGAGCCATCGTATACGGTGCCTCTCGGCAATTCGTCTACGTGCAAGTTTGATCCATCGGGCATTGTGATGTTTGCATTGGTCAACTTGCCTTCATAAGATGCTACTCGAAGCGGCTTGTCTACTTTTACCGCGTCAGCTTCGTAATAGCCTGGCTGTCCAGGTTTCAGTGCTGGCTTGACGAACTCGTAGCTGCCATTTTGCTTGGCTAGCATGTCGAAAAGTTGTGCTGGTTCAGTCGATCCTTTGTTGTTTTGGATTTGAATCGTGACTGGGCGATCGGTTGGAATTCCTTCTTTCGCCTGTTCCAAATTGATAGTGACTGGAGATCTATCACTCGACGTATCGTTGCCTTTCGGAAGCTTGTCACCATATCCACCTGCAAACAAGTTGTCGTTGACGTTTGCGTTGTGGTCGTTTGTTTGTTCGGGGGCTCGCTTTACGTTGTCCGCGATATTTCCTTTTTCTGAAGCCATTGCATTTTCCTCGTAGAATCTAGAATCGCCTGACAGAGTGGCGCGTTCTTCACTTGCAAAGAGATTAGGAGTGACTACGTAAAAAAGACGTCAATTCCTAAAGAAAGTCCGCCATTCAGGGTTTAGATGAATAGTCGAAAGTGCATGGAGAATTTGTATGCACTTTATGGATTAGGGCTTACGTTGAAACTCAAACTTTCGATCTGGCACAAGTTATTGCTGCTTGTTCTGATTCCTTTAGTTTTTGAGATTTGCTTTGCGCTTGTTCTCGCCGGGCTGCTGGAGCAGGCGGAGGAACAGGCAGATCAATTCGCACAGTCCAAAGAAGTTTTGATGCAATTCAATCTTGCGAACCGAACCCTAGTGCACACCATGAGTCGCATCGTCACGGATGAAAGTACAACGACTGATAAAGGTGCTCGTATCGACAAGGCCATTGCTGAGGTGCGACAGGCATTGAAATCGATGCAGAATTCCGGGCACCTCGTACCGGAGCTTGAGGACGTGTTGCGTCCGGCACCACAAATTTTTGAATCGGCGATTCAGGTCGTTGAGACTTCACGCAACGATTTCGTCGCGCAGCGTCCTTCATTTGGCCAACTTGTGCGCATGCGCCAGGTGGGCATGCCAATCATGCTCGAGATCAACCAGATGAGCCATGACTTACTGGCAGTCGATGCGCATATGAAAGTTGCCGAGCCTCGTGAATTGGAAAGAACGCGCAGAAACGTATTCGCCTTTCTGTTATTCGGCACCGCCGCTAGTGTGCTGATTTCAATTGCTGCGGCATGGTTTTTCTTCCGAGATATCCTCAAGCGTCTCAACATCATCAAAGAGAACGCACACCTGCTAGCAATTCGCTTGCCAGTGGTCAATGCAGTGCGCGGAGGAGACGAACTGACAAAACTGAATATCGCTTTGCAAAAAGGTTATTCGGTATTGGAGAGCGCACGCAACAAAGAACTTTCGATTTTGGATGCTGCAACTGACGTCATCTGTTCTACTGATCGCAGATTGAGAATCACCGCTGCTGGTGCTGCCTCTCTGGACACCTGGGGGTACAAGTCAGAGGATTTGCTCGGACGTTCGATTGTTTCTTTGCAGTCGAAAGATTCTGAAGGTCCATTCCGTGCCGTTCTTGAGGAGCTAATGGAATCCGAGCAGAGTGGCGAAGTCGAGTCACAAGTTGTATGCGCAAATATGGCATTGAAAGATTTCAATTGGAAGATCAATTGGTCCGCAGAAAATCAGTCGTTCTACTGCGTAGCTCATGATGTAACTGAGCAGCGCAACACTGAGAGAATGAAGCAACACTTTGTCGCTATCGTCGGGCACGACCTGCGCACTCCATTGTCTTCGATTTCAGCAACACTCTCAGTTTTGCTCGCTAATACGTCGCTTGTCTCCGAGAAAGCAACTCAGATTTTGCAAAAGGCAGAAGCTAGTCTCGAGCGCCTGATGGATCTGATTCGTGACTTGCTAGACCTCGAGAAGTTGGAAGCAGGAAAAGTGGTGCTTGATTTTGGAGTCGTGAGTGCACTTGATGTTTGCAATGCGGCGTGTGATTCAGTCGAATATCTAGCACAGAAATTACATGTGACACTGACTCGAAGCAATCAAGACTTTCTCATGCGCGGAGATGAGCGCCGGCTTGTTCGTGTGCTTGTGAATTTGATTTCCAATGCAATCAAGTTTAGCCCGCGTGGTGGCACTGTGGCAGTTTCGATGAAAGCAATTGATAATCAGATTGAGATAAGCATCATCGATGAAGGTCCAGGCATTCCTCTCGAAGATCAATCCGCCATCTTTGAGAAGTTCAGGCAAACGACAACTTCTCGTGCCACTGAAGTAAAAGGCACCGGTTTGGGATTGGCGATCGCAAAGCTTATCGTTGAAGCCCATGACGGTATCATCGGTGTGGACAGTCAGGTGGGCAAAGGCAGCCGTTTTTACATTCGTCTTCCGAAATTTATGGGAGATAACGACGAATGAAACTTGCGGTCAAAGGATTATTGATTGTCTCTGTGCCAGTTATCGCGCAACTGACTCTGGTTGCCACTATGTCTCTGTTGATTTGGCACGCAGACGACCTTGCTGTGCAACAGGCTAATGCTAAAGCGATTCTGTCCGACTGCGAAGTTCTTACTCAATCTGCCCTTGATTGTGTTCAACGTCAATTTACCAAAGATGATTACTACAGCCCGCTCAGTGACCGAGACATCCGGAATCTGCGTGATCAAGTAAGTGGACTCAGAGAAAAATTGAGCGCGGAAAAAAGACAGACACCCGAATTTCAGCAGTTGTCGAAAATTACAGATGAATTCATTCCCTTCTTGAAAGACGTTAAAGACCACAAGTTTGATCAAGGTGAAACGTTCCGTTCTGAAAAGCTACTCTTTTCAAAGATGGATGAAACGACCAATCTTCTCGGTTCGATCATCAGTTCGGTCAATACAATTCACCGTAATGACCCCGAAGAGAGTTTGCGCGCACGCATCGCTTTGCGCATTGCTCTTGGATCTTTCGTGGTGCTGAATGTGATACTAACTATTGTTCTGGCATACTTCGCCTCGATAAGCATTCGCAAACCGCTTGCTGTCATGGCAATGAATGCGGATCGGATTTCAACTCGCAAAACTTTGAAACAGCCGTTGCAAGGCAAAGACGAACTGTCCGACATGGATAGCCTGCTTCACCAGGTGGACCAATCGATTGATGAAGCTCTGACCAGTGAACGAAACTTGATTGAATATGCCGGACATTTAATTTGCTCAATTGATAAACATGGGAAATTTAAGCAAATCAATCCCTATTCCGAGCAATTACTTGGTATTGCACCTGGTGCCCTGCTTGAAACTTCAGCTTTGGATGTGATATTTCCTGAAGACTGCGACAAAGTCGATAGATTGTTTTCTGATTCCGATTTTCTCAGTGACCAGAAGACGGTTTCGGAAGTGCGTATGGTTAGACACGATAACCTCGTGCTTGATACTATCTGGTCGACGAGCTGGTCGAACGCCGAACAAAGCTTATTCTGTGTCATACAAGACGTTACTGAACGCAAACGGATCGAACAGATAAAACAAGATTTCCTCGCAATGATCTCTCACGACTTGCGCACACCACTTATGTCTGTGCAGAGTTCTATCGAGATGATCCACAGTGGTGCCGTTGGTCCAGTCGCGCCACAAGCGCAGACTCAGTTGCAGAGCGCTAATAGAAGTGCGGATCATTTGATTGGACTGGTTAACGATTTGCTGGATTTCGAGAAGCTTGAAGCCGGGCGCATGACCTTCGATACGACAGTCGTTTCGCTTGGAGATGTGTACAAAGAGAGCTTGCAGCTCGTTCAGGCTTTAACTACTGAAACCAAAGCGAGAATTGAAATACCTGGTGCTCCTCTGAAGGCTCGATGTGATGAGCACAAGCTTGTGCAGGTTATGGTAAATCTTCTGTCCAACGCGATGAAACATTCAGGCACTCAAGGTACGATTCGAATTGAGAACAAAACCGTTGGTGATCAAATCGAGATTTCAATTCATGACGAAGGACCTGGTGTTCCAAGAGACTATCGCACCAAAATTTTCATTCCGTTCGAGCAGATCTCTCAGCGGGCCAGCGCTAAGCTTGGAACTGGATTAGGTCTTGCTATTTGTAAGCTAATTGTGGAAGGGCAAGGAGGCACTATCGGTGTGCGTTCTTCTACGCAGTTGAGTGGCAGTGAGTTCTGGTTGACTCTACCGAAGGCATAGGATATGGCTCCAATCGGTGAGGTCGATACGCGCGCCGTTTTGTTGATATGCATCGGACACAGCGTTGTCATCGAACGCAGCGTCGTCATCGAACGCAGCGTTGTCATCGAAGGCGTCAGGCACACTGGAAACGTGCCGGAGAGCTGTGTATAGCTGGCAGCGGCTCTGGTTTGAGAAGATACTGAAGATGATCCGTTCGGCTGAAAGCGAACAGGAACAGCGCACTCCAGGCAACGAAGGTGACAATCGCCCAGAGTTGTACTTTCTTTATCGCTCGCTCATCCGTAACAAGAGAGGCATGGCGGTTCACGACCACGCATATCGCTATGGTGCCGACCAGGAAAATTGTCGTAATTACAGTAGGGTCGAGGGATACCATGGCTTGCTTCCCGAAGTGCTGAAAACATGCAAGCTTCAGATAACTATTATTCGCCTTTGTTGTGAACAACGGATGAACACAACTTGCCGGGAAGCCGTTTCAGAGCAAAAAGATACTGATACTGTGCGCGGTGCTAGCCGTCAAATTATCTCGGCCAGGTTGCTGTCTAACCAAATTTGTCTTGGAATATATGACTCAATTGCGCTTTTAACGTCAGCGTCAGTCATGTTGAGAGTGTCGATAAAGCAGGCTCCGAGCGAGTTTGCAGACATGACGATACTGCTTTTGGCCTCGTCGAAAATGGCGGAGTTAACTTCGCGGATGCAAATGAATGGTTTGTACTTCCATCTTGCGTCGCTTTTGACCAGATTAAGAAGGTCGAACATCCTTGATTCATCGAAGTGCATACCGCATAAAATCAAATCGATTGGTTGTGTTTCCAGTTTGTTCATCACTTGATCGACGTTCTCTGCGACTACCAAATCGTGTCGAAGACCGAGACATTTAGCTACTCTCGCTATTCCTTCAGGTACATCAGCTACGAGGATTTTTGGTAGTTTGCGCTGAAACGCTGGAATTTGATTCAGCCCGGCTTCAATGTGTCGTGACAAACCTGTAAGATGCTCAGCTTCGTTTTCAGCCAGTGTACGTTTAAAAAAGCCGATGATTACATACGTTGCGCCTAATGTTGTCAGCCCACCAAGTCCCAGAACGGACCGGATGCCGTACAAGTTGACGAATTTGCTTTTCTCGAGTGCGGTGCTGTCTGGTGCGTCGGCAATGAAAAAATTCTTGTACGACTTACTCGACGGATTGATGAAGTTCGTCGGCGATGGCTTAACCATGCGGTCTGCAGGCACACCGATTTCATCGATCATGGCTGCCACCATCGGCATCTTTTTCACGAGTTCAACGCTTTGCATTGGAATAGCCTGGTGCTCTTTCGATTTGAGACGACTATTCCAATCTGGCACTTGTCCGCGAGTTGCAAGCAATGTAAGACAGTTACTATCTTCGTTCAGCGTGTGTTTGCGCGAGTGAACTTGCGCTTGATCCTGCAGCGAACTCAAGGGCATCGTGTGGAAGAAGCGCAACAAAGCGCAGGCGGGTTGCTGATTTGGCAACTGTAAATCAGCGTAGATGCGATTTATTGTTTTAATGGCGAAGTCTTCAAGACCCGATGCCGTTGGACCGAAAGAACTGATTCTCTCCCCGAGCTTCTCAATCTCACGCATGTGGTCATAGCGAATCATTTCAGCTATCCCGGTCAGATTTTTGCGCTGCAATCATACGTTGACTCTTCCCCGCGAGATGATCATTGCTGCTAACACTAGGGCGGCGGCTAAAATCGCTGCTGACAACACCAGTGCAATGCTTACTGTTGAGATTATTCCACCAAGCGTCTGGCGTAAGCTAGCAAATTCACCTCGCAGCGCACTCACGTTTGTAGAAAGTTCTTTCATGTCGCTGCTGACGCTGTTCAGCGGCTCTTTCATGGATTTGAGAGGACCGGCAACATCATTAAGAGGCTGTGCAATCTCGGTCATTGGTTGCTTAAGTCCCCTTAAGTCAGCGCTCATCTGCGCAAGCGGTTCAGCGACTCTGGTTGTCGAGCCGACCAGGGATTGAAGCGGTTTATGCATCGCTTCGATGGGCACTCTCAGCGCGGTCATGTTGGTGCCTAAGCCGTTCAACGGTGTTTGCAAACTTGTCATGTTTGCATTGAGCCCTTTTAGTGGCGGTTGTAAATCAGCCATGTTTCGATTCAAGGTTTTCAGCGAGGGATCGAAGCTGTTGAGCGGCTTCTGAAATCCCTGCAACTGCTTGTTCAGGTCGCTCAGCGTTGGTTCCATTTTCGAAATTGGCTTGTCGAGATCTGAGACAGAATTACTCAGATCAGAAACTGAATTGTGTAAATTTCCAATTGCCGGCTCTAGCTTCAAGATTGGCTTTGGGACGGCATTCAGTGATTGGTTGAGGTCAGTCAATTCTGCGTGGAAGCCATGTACTTCGTCGATTGTTCGGAAGAAAAACGGGCGCACGAGCTTGATTGGATGGAATATGCTTGGACGTTTCTCTTTCTTCGTGGTGTGCGCAGAAATCCCCGCCTTTTCGACCTTTCCTGCGCTGGCGATGTTACCAGGATGGGAGGGATCTGACAGTGTCGGTGTGACGCTCGACACCTGTTGTGGGGCATCTGTCAACACCGGCTCAGCGAGTGCGACCGAACATGGCAAATTCGCGCTAAATGCACACAGAAGTATTGCCATTGCGAAATTGATACGGCTTTTCAAGATAGGTACCTGATGAATGATACTCATATGACGGATCGGTGCTGGAGTAAGGTTCCGCCCTGCTCAGTTGCTTTAGAATTTTTCAGGAAGTTCGGTCCAATCGTTCTGGTGAGCGAAGTCTTTAAGGTAACAGGTCTTTTTATTCAGCAGAGATTTCTCGACCTTGACCTTCCCGGGCTCTTCGGTGCAGTCATCCACGCGTTTCTGTCCCGTCAAGAAGTTGCAGGAGAGTTTAGTGTATTGACCGCTCGCGCGACTCTGGCTCCTGCTGTCATAACCAATCAGCGCTAATCTGTGTCCATCCCATCTGAACTTAAAAGAGTCGTTGGACATCCACCAGCTTCCGGCATTTTCGAACATTTGCAAATCCACTTTCAATATCGATTTGTTGGTGATTGAAATCGACTGAAACGGATTTTCGATTGTCGGACTTTCGGGAATTCCGATGATGTACCAGTTTTGTTCGGCGAGCGCGTAAGCCCCTGAGGAGTTTTTGAACAGAACGACCAGTGCTCGAGGATTTGTATCGAAGGACACGGACCCGAGATTGGAATTTTTCTGTACGAATTTTGGATACGTCGCTTGAATAACTAGCGCCTGATCCGATAATCCGTCATGGTTCAAGTCACCCTGCGCACGAGCGATTACATGAAAATGTTTTGGAAGGAAAGCTTTTGTTGTCGGACCGGTAGTTGGTAATTTCGGAAAATCTTTAGTCGTCGGAAATAAAAACGGCTTCGATTCGCTATCGTCGTCTGCGGCGAAGGCTGCACCGCAAACGCATGCCCAGAGAGCGATTGCCGTAGCACATAGCCGAGGGATTCGTCTGCTTGCAATTCTTTTCTGAAGTAGCTCAAACATCGTAATTCACTTCTGTCTATACAATGAAATCGACTCTAACGTGTTCAAGTATACGCTGTGTGCAAAGTGGGGATTTGAAGTGCGGAAATTCTTTTCAATTTTATTTGTTCTCTCGACGATTCTGGTCTCACACGATAGTGCATTCGCTGATGCTGGTGGAAGTTGGGCAATACACGGGAAAGCAGTCACCGCAAGTGGTATCAGTGACGGATGGCTCCTTGTGAAAGATGGCGTGATTACAGACGTTGGCGCAAGCAAAGATCAAATCCCGCAGGACGCGAAACAGATCGATTGGAATGGCTATATCTTTCCTGGGCTAATAGACACGCACAACCACACTGACTGGAACGTGGTGCCTCAGTGGACCAGGGGGCCGTTTTCGAATCGATACATCTGGCAAGTTGACGACGATTACAAGCAGCACGTCGACAAAATTCATGTGGATTTGAAGTCTGCGAATTTGTTGCCCGAAGCGAGAAAGTTTGGCGAAATTCGTGCCCTCATCGGTGGTACCACTCTCTTGCAAGGGAGCTACGATCCTGTTCAGCCCGAGCCTAACATCATGGTGCGAAATCTCGATGTTCGGTACAAAACAGTCAATATCGTCAAATCTGTTGACGAACTCGACAAAGATCCGAGCAAGCCTGATGAATCCAAACTGTTGTTGGCTCGAATGGATCGCCAATCTGCGCCAGACGGGCTGCAACGCGCGTTTTTTCATCTTGGTGAGGGGTTGCCCACTGATTCAAGAGTTGCCTCGGAATTCACGACTCTCTTAGCAAAGGGGTTTGGTCGCGCCGGTGTTGTTTGCATACATGGACTTGCCTGTAAGCCAGGAGATTTCAAAACTATGGCACAGCACAAGATGTATCTTGTCTGGTCTCCCGTGAGCAATTGGAATTTGTACAGAGCGGTTGCAGACATTCCGAGCGCCGTAAAAGCGGGCTTGGTAATTGCGATAGCTCCCGACTGGACGATTAGCGGCTCCGATAACGTGCTCGAAGAAATGAAGTTTGCTTACGCAATGAGTCGGGCGCGCTGGGGAGATTTACTGAAGCCTCAGGATATTTTTCGGATGGTCACGAGTGATGCTGCTACTGTATCCGGTGTTGACAAAAATTCGGTAGTTGTTGGTGCTCCTATGGGTACGATAGGAAAAGGCTACGCCGCTGATTTTTTCATGGCGCCTGCGCTTGATGCAGCAACAGATGGCAAGCCAGATCCATACGAGAGCTTGCTCAGAACTTATCCTAAACACATTCATCTTGTTTTCATCGACGGTAAGCCGGTCTATGGCGATAAAAATGAGATGGCTAAGTTGTGTCCTCAATTCGACACTCTGTCGATTCAGCAAATTACCAAAGCCATAGTCACCACCGGTGATGTCCCAAGAGATAAAAATCTGGAACGTCTGTCAGACATATTGCGTTCCCTAAGGTTAGGGGTACCAGACTTAGCACCTTATATTGAGAATTAGTGAATAGCCGACAGCCGCTCTACGTTTAAAGAGCGGCTATCCATCGGTTTTACATCGTAGTGAGACGGCTAATTTACTTTTTACCAGCCTGTACCAACTCTTTGTGTAATTCCTTGTCTTTGTTGTCAGCCGGGAACAACTTGTGACGGTTGCGGTAAATTAAAATCGCGGCAACTGGCGTTCCGAAGGCAATAGCGCCTGCAGCTACGAAGATTGCAAGGATGATGAAATTTAGTTGTGCCTGAAGCTTTTCTAGAGGTTGTGCAACAGTTCCGATCGGTCCCTTTAACCCGACAATAGGCTCCTTCAAAGCCTCAATATCCTTTCTCATCAGGGCAATGTCTGAACGAACACCCGTGACTTGTCCTTGAACACCGTCCAATTTGCTCTGCATGGTGCCAATACTTCCATCGACTTTATCCATTTTGTGTTGCAGATTGATCATAGGCGGTTGAAGACCAGCGATAGGGCCCTCAAGTTTCATGACCTGCTGCTCCAACTTGATCGCCATACCCTCGAGATTTTCGATCGGTCGTAGAAGCTTTTTGATGGGATGAAAACCCTTTATGGGAGCGGCTGTTGGTGGTTCCAGGTCTTTGGGGGAGACCGATACTCCAGGTACCTGGTTGACAACGTTAGCTGTCTTTTTGGCGTCTTCTTTGTTCTTCGCGTCTGACAGTGATGAGTTACCACCTAGCTTTTCTTTGCCTTTACCATCTGTCTTTTCGCCTGTGCTCGCAGCCTGCGCCTTGGCTTCCTTCGCCGCCACGCCAGGATTTTCTGCGACTGCCTTCGCATTTTTTTGCTGCCGTTTTGCCTCGTCGGTGTCGCCATTTAGCTGTCTGGCTGCGGCGACGTTAGAATCTTTCGTATTGTCGGCTTCGCTACTTGGGTGGTCCTTGGCTTGCGCTGCGCTTGCAGTCAGTGCTAACGAACACGCGATAATCGCATACTGAGCGGCTTGCACGCGATATTTTCGAACTTTCCACTCGGACGGCATCTTACTTCCTCCACATTGTCTTCGCTGTTGACGGAGAAATTAGTGAGCGGTTCCACGAGCTTTCACGAATGTTGCGCGGCTCCCGATCGGCTCTTGGAGGCGTGAAAGCAAACACGGCGGTACCGCATTTGGTGAAACTCAATGTCGGCTTTGATTACGAGCTAATACAAAGAAGGGATTGTAGACCAGGGGCTGCCGATGAACCGGTATTCTCGGTTCAGACTCGTATCCGAAAAGAGAGAGTTGTATCTATAATTCATGTCTAGTAAAGTCGACATCCATATAATGGAATTGGCGCGTACGTTGTATATTGAGAAACGTAATTCACACTGCACTAAATGACACTAAATGTTGAAACCTGAACTCAGCACTGATGAAGAGATCTTTCGCCTCCTCGTGAGTGGAGTCAAAGACTATGCAATATTCATGCTGAATGCGCAGGGCATGGTGCTTACATGGAACGAAGGTGCGGAACGCCAAAACGGATATGCCAGCTCTGAAATAGTCGGTCACAATTTTTCAGTGCTTTATACAGATGAAGAAAAATTTTCGGAACAACCGCAACGATGCTTGCAGGTTGCGTTAAAATCTGGCCGGTTTGAAGAGGAAGGCTGGAGGCTTAGATCAGACGGTGGCAAGTTTTACGCGAATACGGTCACCACTCCAATCATTCAAGGTGGAAATTTAATTGGTTACGCACAAGTTACGCGTGACCTTACAAGCGTGAACAGCGCACGAATTTTGAAGGAAGAAGCGAACCAGAAAGAGCAAATCTATCGCTCTCTAGTTAGCGGTGTGAAAGACTACGCCATCTTCATGCTAGACGCAAACGGTTGCGTCATGACCTGGAATGACGGAGCTGCAAGGATTAAGGGATACTCCGCTGACGAGATAATTGGCAAACACTTTTCTCTTTTTTACACCGATGAGGCGCGTAATACAGGGCATCCGCGCAAGGAACTCGAGATTGCGCGACGTGAAGGAAGATATCACGAGGAAGGATGGCGCGTAAGAAAAGATGGCACCACTTTCTGGGCAAGTGTTCTAATCACGTCAATTTTTGACGATGGCACTCAGGAGTTTCTTGGATTTGCCAAAGTCACCAAAGATTTGAGTGAGTTGAAAGACGCGCAGGAACGCGAGCGTGCTGCGCTGCAAAAAGAGGCAATTTACAAGTCGCTAGTTAAGGGCGTAAGGGACTACGCGATTTTCATGCTCGATCCAAACGGTGTGATCATGACTTGGAACAGCGGTGCGCAAAATATTAAAGGCTATACGGCCGAAGAAGCAATCGGACGACATTTTTCGATCTTCTACACATACGATTCTGCAAAAGCAGGACATCCTCAATATGAGCTCGAGCAGGCCCAGAAGAATGGAAAATATGAGGAGGAAGGCTGGCGAATTCGAAAAGACGGGTCAACCTTTTGGGCAAATGTTGTTATCACGCCAATTTACAACGGTGAAAGTCTTGTCGGCTTTGCAAAAGTCACTCGTGACTTGACTGAGCGAAGAGCACTGGAGGCTCAGCGTGAATCAACTAATAACGAATTGCGTCGAGCTCTGGAAGTTAAGAGCCGCTTTCTTTCAACCATCAGCCACGAGGTACGCACTCCCATGTCGGGTGTTATTGGTTTGGCTGAATTGCTTTCTTTACAAGACCTTGGTGGCGAGCGCAATAAAATTATTAGAGAATTGCACGAGTCATCTAAACGTCTCCTCTCGTTACTCAATGACCTGCTAGATGCTGCTCGTATGGAATCGGGCAAGATGAATTTAGAAAGCAGGCAGTTTTCAGTGCGCACCGTCCTTGGTGACGTTCGACAACTCGTATATCCCGAAGCCGTTAAGAAAAATCTAGAAGTGGTCGGATCTTGCGATCCCTCTGTTCCTGAAAGCGTTTACGGCGATGAACTGCGGCTCCGGCAAGTATTACTGAATCTGGCTTTCAATGCCGTCAAATTTACTGAATCTGGAATGATCCTGATTGATTGCGAAGTGGAACGTGAAAATGTGGGACATATCGTGCTGCGTTTTTCCGTCACCGATAGTGGTATCGGTATCGCGAATGAAAACAAATCTGCGTTGTTTCAACCATTCAGTCAAATTGATAATTCGCATGCAAAAACGAACGCTGGTTCTGGGCTCGGACTTAGCATTGCGAAGAGCTTGGTTGAGTTGATGGGCGGGCAAATCGGCTTCACTAGCGAGGAGGGTAATGGGTCAACGTTTTGGTTCCAAATCCCTTTTAGCGAAAATGAGAGACCAGAATAGTTGGGAAGCGTTGTCTCATATTTCGGGGATGTGAAAACAAATGGAAACACGACAACCAAAAATTTTGATTGTCGAAGATGATCCTGTTCTACGGTCTGTCGGCAAACGTCAGTTAGCGGCGTTAGGGTTTGCTGACGTAATTGTCGCCGATACCGGAGAGGCTGCGCTTGAGTTAGTTGATGATCAACGCCCATCACTGATATTAATGGACGTTGGCTTGCCTGGTATCGATGGTAACCAGACAACTGCAGCAATACGTGAGACCGAAGAACAGTTGCATCTTGCTCGTGCCACCATCATTGCGCTAACTGCAAACTCGGATAGGGAAAAATGTTTTGACGCAGGCATGGATGATTACTTGCTAAAACCCGCGTTGTTAGCTGATCTACAGCGCATCTTGATTAAGTGGTTAGGCGACCAGGCGGTTTGCTCCAGTTAATCAAAAAGGGTGCCGGCCACTGTGCAAAAGTACACTTCTATTTGATTACTTTTTTGCTGGCGTTGTTGCAACCGAAAAGTAAAAGTCTTGAATTGATTTTGCAGTTTTCTCGAACTCGGAATAATCAAAAGGCTTTACGATATAGCAGCTTGCAAATTGATCGTAAGCTTCAGAGATGTCGCCTTCGTCACTCGAAGTTGTGAGAATTACAACTGGGATTTGCTTGAAATTCTCGTTGCTTTTTAGCTCTCTCAATGTCTGCAAGCCATTCTTACGCGGCATGTTCAAATCAAGAATGATCAAATCTGGACGTTGCGCTTGCGCGTACTGTTTCTCGTTGTTGATGTATTCCATCGCTTCCACTCCGTCTTTGACGATTTGGAGATCGACTTGCATGATAGTACCTGCGAATGCTGCTTTCGCTAGCGCCGCGTCTGTAGGGCTGTCTTCAGCGAGCAACACGCATATGTTTTGATTTGACATAACTTACTTGATTCCTTACTAAGTGACTTCTGGACTTGACGTCGAGTTATTCACGCAGTTAGTTGCAGAATTTTAAATTTTCGCTCAAGGCGATTTCTTTCACTTAACTATTATCCGCTTGGATTTTCACTTCGTCTAGGCGAAGAAAGCCGGATCCGAGAAACACGAATCCGATATCCTTGGCTATAAAACAGTTTTCGGGATTACTCAATGTCCGGAATGATTTTTGCTTTCGCTATGTATGTCTACTCTTACTGACAAGAAACCTGTTCTTATGGCATACGAGGGTTCGAAAACGCGTCATAATTTGATTGTGATTTCGTTTTTTCTATTGCTAAATATCTTGTTGGCTTTTATTTTCACTTGGTCCAACGGATTTCAGCACGCAAGCGCGGTTGCTGCCACCTCAGTTGGTGCACACGCAATGTCGCGCCATCGAACAATTTGGATTATTGCCGTTTTCGAATTTCTGGGCACTTGTTTTGGTGGCTCAGCCGTAGCGCAGGTGGTTCAAGGTTTATCTGAGTGGCCGGCTCGTCCGACTCTCTTACCCATTCTTGCCGCGGCTTTGCTTACTGCTACAGCATGGAATTTTGTTGCTCGTGTCCTCAAGGTCTCCGCAAGTTCAACACACTCTCTATTGGGCGGGCTAATGGGAGCTTTGTTTGCGGCGTCCTCCAATTTTGGATATATTCGACCCGGGGAGTTCGATATCGTTCATCCGAATGGCGTTATCGGTGCATTCATCAGCCTGTTCCTATCGCCATTTCTGGGCTATGTGATTGCTTACCTGTTTTTCTGCATTGGACTTGTTTGCGCACTTCGGGCAACCAATCGACTTGCGCGTTACTTGAATAAATGTCAACCCGTTTTAACTGCGCTAGTCGCTTTTGGAGATGGGGCGAACGACACTCAAAAGACTATGGGTTTGCTCGTCCTTGCTCTTAACGCATCCGGGATAATGTCTTTGCAGGATATCCCGGTGTGGATGCGTCTCTTGATCGGTTTGGCAATGGCTTCTGGTGCCTTCTTTATCAATTCGGGATTGGTAAACGAACTCGCCTTCGATATATTCAAAATCAAACCGCTGAATGCCTTTACTGCAAATTTGAGTTCCGCATGTGTGCTAATTGGCAATACAATTGTTGGAGGTCCAGTATCCGCATCGCAGGTGGTGGCTGCTTCAATCATTGGAACTGGTGCCGCTAGCAGACAAAGAGGCATCCATTGGCTTATTATAAAAGACCTATTGCTGTCCTGGCTCATCACGATTCCGGCCAACGCTTTGATTGCATCTGGGTTTTATTTGCTGCTGTTTAAGACATTGTCAGCAAATTTGTAATTAGCCGAGTTTCACAGAAACATGCAACAACTTTTCGCCAAGTATTTCGATTCTTTCGGCGATGATTTGAACTTGATCGTAAACGTGCTTTTTTCGAACGAGACGGATTGCGTCTCCCTGTTCATACAATTCTTTCATTGATGCTCTGTGCAGATTTGCAATTCTGGTTTGAGTTTTCCGTGCATGATTAGCATGTTCGCAGCATGATGAGAGTTCATGTTCCAACGATTTAACGGCGTTTACCAAGTCGTCAGTGCCTTTGGCCAGTCCCTTGCACATCTGCAACAATCGCTCGTCCGTTTCAGGGTTTAACTTTGGATGCGCCTCTTTGGTGCAAAGCTTATCTTCTTCGCGAGCATCGTCAGGTTCATCGGAAGTGTTGGCTGAGATAATTATTCCGCGGTCAAACTCGATATCTTTGACTAACTTTTTTGTGCCATTCAAAATCTGATCGAGCATTGCAGAAATGTCGTAAATGTCTTCTCTATCAAATGGAGTGACAAAATTATCGTGCAGCTCTCTCTCAAGTTTTTGCTTCTCATCATCTCCTTTGTGTTCCAAATCGTGAACGCGGTTGCATTGCTCGGTCATGCCTGCCTCGACCCAATCTTTCAAAGCCGTGATCCCATCTGATGTTGTTTGTGCTTGCGCGCTCAACAGGTCGAAGAAGTTTGTCTTTAGCTTTACAAATTTCAACCAGCGGGGTGCATGGGCTGTATTAGACATTTGATTTCACCTCATACCACCAGTCTCCACGCATCACTTTCAGTATCTTCTCCGCTGATTCAATTCGACAAAGATATGTTCACTTCTGTACATTTTAGCGGTTTAAGTTTGTGCTTTCTATTTCTGTATTTTTTCGCAACTTGGTCAATTGTGAGCAGTATTTCTCTGCTAAAGAGATTGCCGTTCTGTAGCTCACCAAACTTTTCTCAAATTGTAGAAGTGCGTCGTCGATAGATTGCTTATATGTGGCTGAGTTTTTTGACAAACGTAGTTGTCGTATACGTGCATACTCTAATGCGTTTTGGACTAGGGTGTCGACCGAGTTTGGATCAACAATTTCGATCGGCAAGTATTTGTCTAGACTACTAGATGTTTTGATAATCTTGAGACCCATGCGCCGCCATTTGTGAACGCAGTTTTCGCAAAGCACAATTTGTTCTGGGCAGTCCCATCCAACCCCCAGAGCTGCATGTGGGCTTGCGAAAAGGCTGATTTTTAAGCACGAATAGCAGTTAAGTTTGATCATAGTCGAAAAAATTTCTGGTTGTACGCCTGAAATGTATACCAAATCAGATGTGATGAATTCCTTGCAAAAACAAAATGTCTGGACCTGAGTGCAAGCGATCTGCGTGCTCTGATGCATTGGGATTGCCACGTCAGCAGCGCTCTCGCATAATAGTTGCAGTAGTTTCAAGCGACAGAGGCTGACCTGTGACTTTCACAATGTCACTATTACTGAAGTTTTGCCGCGAGCAAACAGGTTCGCCGTTAGTTAAAACGGCTATCCAACTTGGTGTCGAACCATGTTATTTGATTGCTCTCGAGCAGAATAAGGAGGTTGTCCCTCCAGTAATTTTGAGAAATTGGATTTTGCTCGTTGGCATTAGTCATTCCGAATCCACGCAGATGTTGGATCAACTAAGTCAGTCTCCCGCTTTTGAGGAAGTTAAGTTACGGCAGCTTTTCCGATGTGCCGATCAACTAGAGAAACTCTCGAACAATATTGATCGAGTTTACTTGATAAATAGCGGATTATTGCAAACTGACCGACAAAAACGCGCACAGGTAGATTGGGAATATGCCTCGACCAAATTTATATTGCAAGCAAAACAACGAAGATTATTCCGTCTCCAACGCAGTGTTTTTAAGACCTGCTCAAGTCATCTTGGTCTTCGACATCAAATAATTTGCAATTCACCGTAGTCTAACTTTTTCAAATTGAGTCTCTTATTCAAGTGGTGCTTGGTCAAGCTAAAAACAAGGAGGTCATCACATTTGGGACTCTAACTCAGAGCGTCTTGCACCTTATCTGCAAGCGCCAAAAACTCCGCGCGCTTCGAGTGGTCAATTTTTCGAAGTTGTTCTCGAAGATAACCCTTTATCTTCGAAGCCGTCGTTATATCGTTAAGCTGCTCGTACAATTCGTAAGCGGCCAATAGCTGTACGAAAGCCAACTCTGCTCTTCCAGACTGACGTAGAGCTTCTGAGCGGGCAAGCGCGAGTTCTGCTTGCACTATCTGCGGCATGTTTGCGCAGCCTTCGATGATCTTACGCGATTGCTCAAATTTGTTCAGAGCATGTTCGAAACTCTGCGAACTTAAGTAGCACTCGCCGCTCTTCAGGCAGATCAGCGCTTGGACCTCTGGTGAGAAGTACTGCAAGTTTGCATTCACGTTAAGAAGACATGCAGCGGCTGCGTCATCGTTATTATCCTCCATCATCATCCTCACGACATCCAGTATTGCTGCCGCGTTTGCGTCGGGATTCGATGGTTTTTTGATAGTGACATGGACTGCTTCTTCTATACAGTCGATTGCGTGGTTTATGTTGCCTTCTGCATATTTGTTGCGAGCTTCCAGGATGAGTTGCTCAAAGTCTTCGCTTGATGGGATCACGTTAGCCTCTAATAACCGTTAGGTGAATGTCTGAAATCGAACTAGGCTGCCTGGATAAATATCACAAGCAGTATTCCGGCGATTGCAACCACTGCGAACAACACGAATGCCCAAAGGTGCCCAACTGGCCGTTGTTGCTCCAATGCCTCTGGAGTTTCGGAACGTGGTACGTAGAATCGCTCGGGTCTTCTATCTGGACTTGTATACATATCTTCAGTCTCCTCTGGCCGGTTGCGTCGTTTGACTAGACTTCTTCTTCGTTTGGAAGTTTAAGCGGTTCTTTGCTTTCGTCCAGAGCTTGGCTCGCCAATTTTTGCTGCTCAGTGATGCCGCGGTCGTCTACTCCAGCATGAGCCTCGATGTTCTCATTCATTGTGCTAATCGCATCAGACTCTGTATCGTTCTTCGCTTTTTTCATAAGATCACGAGCTCCAGTTTAGTATCGCATTTAGTGGCGACTCAGGTTCATTTTCCGCCGGTATATCATCGACGCTGCCGCTTGGTGCATTCAGTTTTCGTAGATTTCGACTGAGAAATTACCAATTGGGTTCCTTCCTGCGAATATCAATATAAACAGTTGTGATTGAGGCTATGATTCGAATTTAAAGCAGTTAAACTGATGAGAGAGAATAGTTAGTTTGGAGGCTAATCTTGAAGCCATTTGCAAATCTTTTAGTCCTCGTTTTGCTGGTCGCACCACTGTTGTATTTAGCAATCAGTTGCGCTTCTGCCGCAGACTTAAAAACGATTGTCAAGGATGCAAACGTTCAAAGAAAATTGCTTGGAAGGCACATGCTATCCCTGCAGTGGTTGCACTTCGGTAAAAATCAATACGGCAGCGCGTCAGTAACCCGCACGGATAATCAACTTTTACTTGCGGGAGAGCAGGTCAGTAAAGAGGGCGACCCTGGTTATTTAAAAATCAATGGTCGTATCACCGAAGTCAACTCCTCGGGCTTCAAGTTTCACGGAAAAATCGTGTATAGCGTTAAATCGATTAAGGACGGAAAGGAATGCGTGCGTGACGGCGACTACACTTTCCTCGCCAAGGGCGCGCGCAAGTATTGGCGAATGCAAGAGATGGAATCATCTTGCTCTGAAGTGACCGACTACGTTGATTTGTATTTTTAGTTCTGGATCTACTTCAACAATTCGGAATTGCCAATCTTTTGAAGAGAAGCTCAGGTGCTATTTACGGTGCCGGAAGCGCTGCTCATCTGCTTCGATGGAAGAGAAGCTCAGGTGTTATCCACTGCGATTGAAACGTTGCTCATCTGCTTCGCTGAAAGAGCAGTGCATCCCTTTCCAATCCACCAGAATGTGTTCTATCTGTTTTGCCTTCAACAATGTGCGCAGTCCCTCACATGTGATGCGCGAATTTCTTAGAATGATTAACTGATTCAAGCTTGGAATTCTCGCAAGGTAATTCATCTCGGCGTCGGTCAAATTGCAATTGCGACAATTCAGGGAGCGAATATTTGTGTGCTCGAGCTCCATCAAACTTGCAGGCACAAACCGAGTTTCTTCGAGTTCTAATCCTTGAAGTCGAGGCATGTCTTTGAGCGGCTGAAAGTCGGATTTGTCGAGAGCTTTGTCGCCGGGCAAAATGAAGCAATGCCGTATTCCAAGGTATGACACTGACGATGTGACTAAAGGCGCTAGAACATGAGGGCTGAAGTCGCAGTCAAAAAACTGAAGCTCACTCAAGCCTTCGATTTTGCTGATCGATTTCATCAACTTTTCGTCGACACTGATCTCAATAAAGTGCATTCGTTTTACGTGAATGCGCTCTAGCCTTTTGAGCTGTTCGCTGCCGAAGTCACATCGTTTGAGTTTCATTTCTCGGAGGCTTTTTTCGCCGTCCAGTCGATCCCACTCTGCAGGTGTAATCTTGTGGTCGGCTGCATAACAACTTGGACCATCGTTTTTGCTTTTATCAATAGTGAACACCGCCAGTTCATACTGGGATGTCCATGCATTAGTGAACTTTCCATCCGGTCCGGCTACCTTGGTTTTGGAAATCTCGGCGACGCCATCATGCGTTCGATCGATGATGTGCACCAAAATCGCAGCAGTTGTGATCATGAGCGCGATGAGTAGCACGCCAATAACTATGCTGATCTTGCTGAACTTTTGTGTGCTCACTGTTGGATCTTTATCACTGCTGGGTCTTTATCACTGTTGGATCTTTGCCGATTCAGCCACGGTCCAGTCCTCAATACGTTTGCCATATCGTTCGCGGTAAGTCAGATTCTGGTCCATTCCTTCTTCCATGCGTGCAATCGCCGTTTCTGACTTTGGCAGTGGGTGGCTGGCGAACCAATTCTTCACTTCAGTTTCTTGTGCGCGAGTGTCAACGGCACTTGCTGCTGATGCGAGTGCGCGCAAATGATCGGCAGGAAAACGGTGAGTGATTTGGTCCCAATGCGATTCAATATACGGCCATCCTATCGCTCTGGTTTCTCGTTTGCGAGCGACCCCCACCAACAGACCCAATCCATCTCCAATTTTTACGTCATCCGTCATGGCGTAGTCCATGGTTCTGCGCGCTAGTTCAGGGTCGCGGAATGCTGATAGAGTGTGGAGTGCGCGCATTTTGTCTTCCGGATTGGTTGCAGTTTTGTAGAGCTGCTGAATCAGATCGTACTGCTTCACGTTACCATTCCATGCTGTGATACTGAGTGCGGTGCCGATTACGTTGCCGCTAACTGATTTGCGATCCTTGCTGTATTTTTCCACGAGTGCGTTAGCTTCTTTTATGGTTGCTGGGTCTTGTCCATACATCCCAAGCAAACGCAATGCGGAGGTGCGCAGCGATTTTTCTGTTTCTGATTCGTTCGGTTGCTCGTCCCAACCATACTTTGCTTTGAGTGGGCCCGCATAATGTTTGATCAATTTTTCGTACTTAGGTTGATTCGCTTCCGAGACGAATATATGGGGACCGTAAAAATATCCAAGCAAATCTTGCTCGACTATTGGGTCGGTTTCTCCAGGCAAATTGAGACCGAAATTGTATGAGTCTTCAACAGCTACTCGTCCAGACAGAACCAAGGAATTCGCATCAGAAATCACTATCATCTTTTCGACGGTGCTGAGATTCTTAAAACCGCTTTTCAATTGCTTTAACAAGGGCGGCGCGTAGCAGGTAAAGAAGTACCCTGTTCCGCTGGAGTTGATCATCGGAGCGGACCAACTACTATTTAGTGCGACATCTTCCTGTTTTTGTGCGAACACTCTGGTAAAGCTCGCATCGCTTTTATCTTTCGCATCTACGTCGCGCGCCTTTACAGGCACCATCCATAGTGACTTGTCATTCGCGTCGTCGCCGAGCGCAAAGTAGCGAACTTGTTTTAGTTCCAAAGATTTGCTGCCCTCTTTCTCGCTTACATAGACAAGCGGCAGACCCGGTTGCAGTACGAATGTGCTCATAACTTTATCGACAGGAATGCCGGGCGCTGCAGACGCAACTGCATTCCACAGGTCTTCTGCCGTAGCATTCGACCACGAGTGTTCAGTCAAATATTTCGTGACACCTTGTTCGAATACTTTTTCGCCGACAAAGGATTCAAGCATGCGCAGCACGCTGGCACCCTTGCCGTAGGTGATTCCGTCGAACATCTCCCAGACTTGACCTGGATTAGTGACATCGGCATGAATAGCCCGAGTCGTGCGCAATGAATCGGTTCCGGTTCCTGCGCGTTCGACGATCTCCTTGGTCATTACTTGCCACTCTGGGTGGAGCGCGTCAGATGTCTTCGTTGCCATCCATGTGGCGAACGCTTCGTTCAGCCAGAGGTCGTCCCACCACCGCATCGTGACTAAATCTCCGAACCACTGGTGCGCGGTCTCGTGGGCGATGATCGAGACGATTCCTTCTTTTTGGAAAATACTTCCGGTGGCTTCCTCTAGCAACAATGTCGAATCGCGGAAGGTTATGGCACCCAAATTCTCCATCGCACCAGGCGCGAAATCTGGAATCGCTATCAAATCCAATTTCTTATTTGGGTAAGGCACGCCAAAATAGTTTCGCTCGTATGCAAGAATTTTCGCGCCTTCATCTAATGCATATTTAGCAAGCTTTTCTTTTCCGCTAACGGCCCACACTCTGAGCGGTACTCCGTCTACAACCTTGGCTTCAGTTGGTGTGAATTCGCCGACGACAAGTGCCACCAAATACGAGGACATTTTTGGTGATTTTTCAAATACTACGACTTTCTTGTCGCCGCTCTTATCTTCTTTTTCCACTGCAGCGTTTGAGATGACCGCGAATTTGGGATCTACTTTTGCGCTCAATTTGTAAGTAGCTTTGAATTCAGGTTCGTCGAAGCAGGGGAACATGCGTCGAGCGTCAGTTGGCTCCATCTGGGTCGTCGCGAGCCAGTGTTTGACGTGGTTGTCATCTTCGAACGATGAACGGTAAAAGCCATGCAGTTTGTCGTTCAAGATTCCCTGAAACTTACATTCGAGTGTGTACGTTCCAGCGGTGAGTTGGTCGGTCATTTTAAAGGTGACTCGTTCGCCTTCCTTGTCATATGTGATTTGCGCACTGAATGATTTCGCAGGATTGTCTTTGGGATAAATGCGGGCTTCAGAAATTTCCAGTTCGTCTGCGTTCATGACGATTTCGTTTGATGGCTTCGTGACTGACAGTTCAGTCTTTGATGTACCAGAGAAGGTAAATTTCTGAAGGTCGGGTTCGAAGTTCAAATCGTAGTGCAACGGCAATACGTCTTTGCTCAGCCTGACGATTGTTTTCTTAGATTTGGAAGCTTCTGAGTTATTTGTCGTGTCTGCTGCGAAGCTTTGGGGAACTGAGGCCGAAAGTCCAAGGGTGGCAGCCATCATCAAGGTCAAAGAAATTTTCGAAAGGCGCATTGTCAAGAATCCTCTACATATTCAGGTCGACAATTCTAGAACAAGTTTGCCGACGGCAGGAACCTTACTGAGCAGATTCAGTCATTGTGAAAAAACAGAGGAATTTGTGATGAGAAACTCAACTATTGAATCTTTAGTAGCCGCCGCTGTTCTCACGGTTCTGGCAACCGGCTGCGCAACAGGCGCGCGCGCGGAGAGCCAGGCTGGATTCGAGGCGAGCTCGATGTCTTCTACTTCCACCGCGTCGCAATCTGGTGGAGAGAACAACTCGCAGGCTAGTACCGCGAACACTAGTCAGAGAACGAACGAGCAGACAAGTAATGCCGCGAACCAGAACACTTCACAGGCCGAGGCTGAGTCAATCGGAGCTCCACTGAACAATGTCAAGCCGGGCTACAACGGCGCTGGCAGCCGTGCAGCGAACGCTGGTGCGTCGGGGAGTGGTACCGCCGCTACCGGCTCTTATGTGAAACCTGCGCCTAGTTTTGCGACGAATCCTCTGAACAATGGTGATGCCGGTAACAGTGTCGGTAATGTCGTTAACGGAGTGCCAACTGCAAAAAACAACGTCACCAACTCTGGCACCACTAACAGCAAAAAGCGCCAGGCTAGCCCTGAAGGTAACCGACAGATTAGCGATGTAAGTGGAAGTTCCTCGAGTTCTACTGCGCAGCCTAAGGCAGCGAGTAAATCGATCTTTGCACCGCATATAGTGACACGTACCTACCGCTGGATCAGACGCTAGATTGCGTCGTTTCTGATCGAGCGGACCGCTGCGTTCATCAAAAGTACTAATGAGACTGCGACGTTATTAGCCGCAGTCTCGTTGTTTTTAGCAGGTTAATTAGAGAGAACTCTAATGCAAGTCAAATCGAGATCAAACGTTCTGCAACCTGATAGATCGTTGTGCCATTCGTGAGATTTGGTATTCGAAGTTATACACATTTTTGCATTTGGTCTTGGTATTGAAGATCTTATAGACATCAAATTCGTATCAAATGAATCTGACGTGTCTCTGAAGATAAGCTTGATTAGCGGTTCTTGTAGTCGACCGATTTACGCCAAATTTACAGGCGTACGATGGACATCAAATTACCAATCTGTTTTGGAAACAGTTTGGTAATGTGAGTTGCATATTCTCCGAGCATCGACACAACATCGGAGATTGAATCATGCACCAAGCATTATTGCTCCCGATTCTATTCACTATTCAGAGCGCAAATACTCTGGATAGTGCGATCCCCACCCTTCAAGTAAAGTCGCAACCGTCTCTAATAATTTGCAGCAGAAAAGACGACGATGATGATCCCGGCAAAGCGATCACGGATGATCCTCACGGTCGAGATCCGCATGGACGAGATCCGCATGATGAAAATCATGATAAGGAAATGCCCGCGAACAACTTAGATCCATATGGAAACAAGAAAACCTAGAAGGTATCTCCGAAAAGTTTCGAGGGCAAGTTGCACCTAAGCGACTTGCCCTCGAAACTTTTATGGATAGGTTGCGTTAGTCGCGCTGCAAGCTGTAACCATCTACCGCTTCCTCAAATTTGATTCTGGTCACCAACCTCCGCCCTCCATTGGATTATTACCAGCCGGAGTGTTGCTAAACACTTGTCCACGAATACTTGCAGGGTAAGAAGACCACAACAAATCCGGCTGCTTTTTCTTTACGGTATCGAACCACCGATTCAAATATGTTTGCGAATTTTGCATCATCTTCATTCCTTTCTTTGGTAGTGAATCCGTCGGTGCAAAGCTATCTCTAACCACTTCCGGGTTTCCGACGATTGGAACTTTGGGGACGAATCCACCAGCGTTGCTTGGAACTCCGACTGCAAACAATTGACCCGCGTATGCTGACGAGATCCACGTTGTCGGCATCGCTCCGATGATTATTGCTGCGGTTAGCAGCGTCCAGCTTCTTCTATTCATTTCAACTCCTATTGATTTGAGCGCCAGACCATGCGGTCCGCGAAGTAGTGCAAATAAAAAACTGCCATAGAAAAGAAAACGTTTAGAGTCTGATTGGGAAAAAGCTGTGTCAAAATCGACGGTGTTTGCGGAACATGGGCAAACAAGAGTGGTACGAAAAGCACTAAAGCTGTCGTAAGCATGACTGGCACAACCAGGTTGATTATGCGATCGACTTTGGTAGACGCAGCACCATTATTCGCACCACCAGCAATCGCAGCACCAGTGATCGCAGCACCAGTGATCGCAGCACCAGTATTCGCAGCACCAGCAAACGAAGCAGACTCAGCAGCTTTCGCCTCCCGCTCCTGAGTTTTCCATGCTACAGCCCAGTGTTGCGTCGCATGGAAAAGAAGCGGTGCGAATAGCCACACGTATTGCACTGCAGGAACAGGCACCGGTAGTAATACCAGCAACGTTAGATTGGCCAGAATTAGGGTTGCTGATAATGGTGGCCAATCTCCTGTTCGAAAACCGCGAGTGAGGATCGAGCCGAAGATTACAGCAGCGAATGCAACGGTACAACCGTAGAGCGGCGGAAAAACAAGATTTGTTGGTAACAAACGAAAAAAGATATTGAAGAATGGTATGGTGAGCGGAGCAAATGGCATAGCGATGCTGCAAGCTCCAGTGGCTACGAGCAGCCACGAAAATGCGTTCAGTACTCCACGTTCATTCTTTTCGAACTTGAACGGCGAGTTGTTGCAATAAATTTGGATTATGGAGCAAGCTTGGGCGCAGACATGATGCAAAAGAAAGACTGGAAATAATGAGACGGCAATTTCTGCATAGATCATCCAAAACGGAGTCGTCATGCCGAGAATACCTTGCAGCGGAGGAATAGACACCATCAGAATCAGATTTATGAAGAGCCCGTAAAGGAGCCACACCGGAATGCGATTCCACACCTGTGGTTTTTTGCGCTTTCTAAAAGTAGTCGAGTAGTATCGAATGATTGACGTAAATTGGTGTGATTCACCAATCACCAGGGATGCCACCACAAAGGCAAGTGTCAGAGCTTGTTGCGGATGTACCGTCGGTTTAGTCGCGCCACCGGATCCAGTGACTACAAACATCAATAAGCCTGCGATCCAGGGTGCTATTCCACAAACGAAGAGCAGATCGAAATTGCGCGATACCAGCCAAAAAGGTTTCGATCGGTCGAACGATTTAACGGGCTTTTCTGGAAGGTCGCGCGAATAGCTGAAATCCAGTTGAGGCACAACGATTTGCTCTATCGGTTCGCCGATGCGCCTTGCGAGTGTTTTTTCTAGGAATGTTTGCATTGCACTATCTCGAATTGAATCGCTCATAACTATCTCCGTGAGCGAATTCGCGGAGATGGCGTGTGTTGTCACCGACAAATACATTGCCGATGTTGTGAAACAAATTTGATTGGTAAGTAGCTCTATTATTTGCAAATCAAGGAGCAATCCTCTATAGGGAAACTCCTAGAATATGTCTTTCAATTAGCGGTCTATTTTCGCTTGTTTCGCTTTAGGAGCTCGTGGGCTGCTAGCGTTACGTCGTCGAAAAGCGCATGTTGCAGCGTTTCTATTGCGCCGGTTCTTAAATCGTCAACTGTTTCATCGCCGAAAATTACGCTCGACATAATTATTCTGCGCATCATTGCCATCAACATTTCCGCTTGCATTTGCACATTCGAGTACTTGCGGATAATTCCTCTCTTCGCGAGGTCGGTCAATTGGTCCGCAATTCGAGAGATGAATTTCTGACGAAGATCGTGGGTGCTTTTGGGATCTTTTCGACGCTCTCTGGCCATTGCGAGGTAGTCGCGCTCTTGCTCAGAAATCTGTACCGCCCAATCGACCAGGACAAGAACGCCGTCAGGATCTGTCAGCTCACCCAGGATGTCACCGAATTTGCTCATCAGTCCCGAGAAGAATTCCTCACCGATGGCGCTTGCGAGAGATTCCTTACTGGCAAAATACAGATAGAGCGTGCCCGGCGCCACCCCCGCAGTCGAAGCTATGTCTGACATCTTCGCGGCCGAGTAGCCATCCCTTTTGAAGATAGCTTTTGCGGCATCGATGATTGCTGCGCGTTTTGACTGGTCTAGCGTACGAACCATTTAGTGCTGAACGACCTGATGATTGATTGCTGATCGGACCTTTTCGATGAACCTGTTCAGCTTAGTATATAACTCCCTCTGCCGATGTGCACCCTCCGAAATATGGCAAATTGATTTCCACTAAACAGTTTTCATTCTTATCAAAACCTGTTTGCAAAATGAACCGATTCAGTATAGACTGAACGCATTCAGTTTAGGATTGCCAAATTCGGATCCTTCTGCTGATGGGAAACAGGAGGAGATCACATGCAAGCCGCCTGGAAAAATAGGAATCTTCAGCTTTATTTCGGTGGACAGTTAGTATCGCTTGTGGGCACGTGGATGCAACAGATGGCGATGAGCTGGTTAGTTTATCGACTGACGAATTCGCCCATGATGTTGGGTTTAATTGGCTTTACCAGTCAGGCACCGTCACTGGTGCTGACACCTTTTGCCGGCATCATTGCTGATAGAGCGAATCGTCATCAACTTATATTGATTACGCAAATCCTTGCGATGCTTCAGGCTGCGGTGCTGGCCGCACTCGTCTGGACGGGGCGTGCCGAGTTGTGGGAGCTAATAGTCCTGAGCGCGTTCCTTGGGTGCGTGACCGCATTTGACTTAACGGCGCGGCAAACTTTCATGGTTGATATGCTCGATGATCCCGAGCAGCTTTCCACGGCTATTGGTATCAACTCATCGCTGAATACTATAACTCGGTTGATTGGTCCTTTCGTTGCTGGAATCTTCGTAGCATGGGCTGGCGAAGGGATATGCTTTGTCGCCAACGCTGTCAGTTATCTGGCTGTGATCGTCGCGCTCCTTTTTGTCAAATCCAACAGAAGGGTAAAGCCTGCGACCGACACAAAACCGATGGATCAATTGAAAGAAGGTTTCCTCTACGTGTGCGGAAATCAACCGATTCGTCTGTTGATTGTTCTTCTCGCATTGATTGGGCTGTTCGCCATGCCTTTCGCACTTCTCATGCCAGCATTTGCGAAGGATGTTTTTCATGGAAACG
This sequence comes from Drouetiella sp., assembly GCA_036702965.1. Taxonomy (GTDB): domain Bacteria; phylum Cyanobacteriota; class Vampirovibrionia; order Obscuribacterales; family Obscuribacteraceae; genus PALSA-1081. The sequence continues at coordinate 87,949 of DATNPZ010000010.1, read as the reverse complement.
CTGAAACATTGGGCTACCTGACCGGGGCTTCGAGCGCAGGTTCTGTAGTCGCTGCGTTTTTGCTGACGTCGAGGCGCAAGAAAGCGAACCTTGGCAGTTTGATCATCATGGGGTGCGCTGTTTGCGGTCTGTCCCTGGTAGCATTCGGCTTTTGCCGATTTCTTCCGTTGTCACTATTAGCGGTGGCGTTCGCAGGATTCGGTAGCATGATCGTCATGGCAGGAAGCAACACGCTTATTCAAATGATCGTTGATGAAGATAAGCGTGGTCGCGTGATGAGCTTTGTCGTCATGGCATTCCTCGGTCTGGCACCATTTGGCTGCATGATAGCGGGTGCTCTGGCAAATAAAATCGGTGTCGGCAATACAACTGTGCTCGCTGGAATTTGCACGGCTTTATTGGCTGTGTTCTTCCGAGCAAACGTTACTGGGATAAAACAACAAGTCGTTCCTAGCCTGGTCGATGCCGAAATTGGTGTGACTGAAGCTGACGAGGAGCTTGCGTTAGCGAAAGTCTAAGCACTTAAATCTGACGAGATCAATTTTATAGACATCCAAATAAGGAGCAATGTAATGGGACAAACAGCATTATTGGTAATGGATCTGCAAAACGCAATCATCGAAAGAATTGGCGCTGATGATGATTTTCTTTCAAAAACCAAAGAAGTTATTTCTGCGGCAAGGAGAGCGAACGTACAAGTAATCTATGTGTCGGTCAAATTTAGAGATGAATTTCCTGAAGTCAGTCCCAACAACAAAATGTTTTCGATGTTGAAAACAATGGGCTCACAGTTTAATGAGTCGCAAACTTCCGCTGATATTCATCCATCGGTTAAGCCAGAAAAGAAAGACATTCTCGTCACTAAACGTCGTGTCGGGGCGTTCAGTGGTAGCGATCTGGAAGTGGTGCTTCGTTCGCTCGGTGTAGACCATCTAGTTTTGACTGGTATCGCAACTAGTGGCGTGGTGCTGTCAACTTTGCGAGCAGCCGCTGATTTGGATTACAAGATCACTGTCCTGTCAGATTTGTGTAAAGATCGCGACGAAGAAGTGCACAAGGTTCTGACCGAGAAAGTGTTCCCGATGCAAGCTGACGTAATGTCTTCAAAAGAGTGGGAAGCAAGCCTAAAATCCGCCGTCTAATGAGGCACTAAAATATGTGAAAGCCCAGTGGTATCACTGGGCTTTCATCTTGTTTTTTGTAGAAATTATTTTGCGCTTTTCTTCTTAGAAGAACCAGTTTTCTTAACCGTGGTGGATTGTCTAGCTGTACCAGTTTTCTTGGCTGCGGTCGATTTTTTAGCTGTACCAGTTTTCTTTGCTGCGGTCGATTTTTTAGCTGTACCAGTTCTCTTGGCTGTAGTCGATTTTTTAGCTGTACCAGTTCTCTTGGCTGTGGTCGATTTTTTAGCCGTACCAGTTTTCTTGGCTGTGGTCGATTTTTTAGCTGTAGCAGTTCTCTTGGCTGCGGTCGATTTTTTAGCTGTACCAGTTTTCTTGGCTGCGGTCGATTTTTTAGCTGTACCAGTTTTCTTAGCTGCGGTCGATTTTTTTGCTGTACCAGTTTTCTTAGCTGTGGTGGATTTTTTTGCTGTGCTGGACTTCTCCGTGGTGCCACGTTTCCTCCGAGTCGATGCTGCACTTCGCCCTACGCTCTTCCGTGAGGCTTTTTTTGCTGCTGGAGATTTTTTTTGTCCTCCGCCACCAGTTTTATTACCCCCACCATCCTCTTTGTTGACGGTTGCCCAAGCGCGCCGTGCGGCCTCCTCTTCGCTGACTCCTTTATCTTCATAACCCTCTTCGATATGTTCAGCCATCCGCTTTTGCTTGTCGGTGTACTTGTCTTTACTTCCTCGTGGCATACGCTTCTCCTCGGATAGAAATCTTCGAAATCTGTTGCATCTCAGCCTGTGTTTTAGCAAACCATTCTAATAGACACCAAATGTGATATCGGGTTCCAATTTGATGCGTCACGTTCACCGTGCGAACATGTGAGATGTTGCATAATGGAGCAAAAGCAGCTCTCGAACAGTTGAGCCGTTCTTGTGAGTTGACTAAATTTGCAAGCATTCCCGTGAACCGATTATGAACGAAGGAGCCACCATGTCAGACGAAAAACAGGCCGAAAAGATCGATTACCTTCATCCAGACGACAACAAACCACAGCGCCCACCAAAAAACCTGGAAGAAAAGGAAAACGAGAAAGAAGCAAAGGAACTAACGGAAGTAGCCGAAGAATTACGCCCAGACAAAGAATAATGCACTCTTAGTGCAACCGATCAAATAACAAAAGGCACGGACTTCAGTCCGTGCCTTTCAAATAAAAGTGAGAGTCGAAACTAGTTCGATTCTTTAACAGCTTTGTCATCTGCTTTGGTTTGCAAGTCAACTGCTTTGTCAGCTTTCTTGGTGGCTTCTTTCGATTCCTTCGCGGCTTTGCGGGCGTGCTTTCCAGCGCGACCTGCGTCGCCCTCGGCTTGAGCTGCTGCTGAAGTTTCAGATTCTGCTGAAGCAGAGGAAGCTTTTGCCGCTGCTTTTGAAGCTTCTTTGTCTGCGTCTGCTTGAGTTTCTGCAGCGTTTTTAGCGAAAGATGGAAGTGCAGCGAATGCAACAACTGCCGCAAATACCATTGCTTTCTTTACTGAATCTGTCATTTGTGTTCTCCTTTTTGTGCGTCGAGTCGATTCTAACAAACGCTTTAGACGCTGCCACTCTCAAACCTCAGCAGTACTTTACACAACCATGCGAACCCAGGCTCTGTTTGAGTTTGCGCTATCGCTTTGTAAACTATGAGTGACGTTACGTTGCGCTGACATAAGCGTCTCGAGCCACGGTCCGATAAGTTTAGAAGCTCATGTATTCGGGCATAACGAATTATTCGACAATTCATCCCACTTTCTTACTGCACGCAGAATGAAATTCTCGCTTGTTATGCCTTTAGCTCTCACCCTTTTTGGCGTTAGTACGGCTTGCCCTCAAGTCATTGCAATCGGGGAAGGCGGGAAAGAGCTGATTTCGGACTACAACTTTATTTTTGTTGAACCGCCAAACGATGCGGCGAAGCGAAAGAGAATTTGTGAATATTATGATCTTGCGACGATCAAGAGTTGGACGGCGGCGGACAAAGAGTTTGTCAAAAAGCCTCTTAAATTATTTGTTGAGCGATATCCTGATTTAATTCCATTAATCAAAAATGGAGTTCCGATCAAATTGGTTCGTACAGCGGAGCACATTGCGCCGAACAAAGAACAGAATGTTCATATGCGCGGTTCGCCAAATCTTAGAGCTCAAGAACACAGTGTTGTTATCAGTGATGATTATATAGCCGGCGCAAAAACTTGGAGTTTAGAAAAGCAGTACTACAATCTGACGCACGAACTTGGTCATATAGCCGATGTTGACGCAACTCTGTCGTTAGATCCTGCTTGGATAAAATCGGAGGCGCCGAAACTTATCCAGCTTCATCGGTTATGCGAATCTGCTGGGAAAGCGCAACTCACTGATTCTGAAGAAGAGAATTTAGCGACAAAGTGTAAATTGGTAAGCTTTTACTCTGGCACGAATTTGTGCGAAGACTTTGCCGAAACGTTTTCTTATTCGGTGTCTCAACCTCCAAAGAAAGTTGATCCCGCGGCGGGAGCGTTGGCACTGAATTTGGTGCATACGCCACCGTCCAGACAAAACGCCTTGCAGCACTTTGTGCGCGCGCAGAACTTCGAGTTTGATGGTAAAAACGATCAGGCTTTAACCGAACTCAACCAGGCAATCGCAGCAAGTCCAAAAACCATTGGATTTTACGTAAAGCGCAGCAGAATACTTACCAGTAACGACGCAAACAAAGGTTTGCGTAACGAAAAGGCTGCGTTCAGCGATTTGCAAGTAGCAACTAAACTCCTTGTTAGTAATGGTGTGTCTCACAATGACAATACATATCGCCATGTCCATGAGCTCGTCGCGTGCAGCTTACAGAGGCAGAAGAAGTTTGCCGCGGCGAGAGTCGAGCTGTCGAAGATGTTGCAAGAGCATCCGCAGAATTCATATTTATTGCGCCAAATGTCAGATGTTGCAGAATCGCAGCATGAATATGCCGAGGCGTTGAGGTGGGCTAACAAAGCGATAAACGTCGACGAACTGGACGCACAGAATTTTCGTCAACGTGCCGACGTGTACCTTGCTCTTAAAGATTACGATAAGGCGTATGCTGATTTGACGTTGTCGCTCTACATCGATCCGTCTAACACCTGGGCTCTCTTTTTCAAGGGGTACTGTTTTCACGAACAAGGTAACTACACACAAGCGCGTGAGCAAGTAATGAAGGTGTTAGCGCTCGATAGCAAAGACTCACGAGCACTCAAAGCGCTTAGCTGGGCTGACTACAAATTAGAGAGATACGAGCTTGCGATAAAAGAGTGTGATCACGCAAATGAAATTGATTCTTCTCCAATGACCACTGCCACCAAAGGCTACTGTTTAGTTATGCTTAAACGCTATGACGAAGCCGAAAAGTGTTTGGAGGAGTCTATTAAACTAAAGCTGCCAACACCTGAGGATACTTCTGATGCCTATTGTTATCTCGGTCAAGCGCAATTGCATTTGAAAAAATTCGATCAAGCGATTGCCGCTTTGAGAAAAGCAAAGGCTGCGGCAAAAAACGATGCTGTCGACAAGAATTTAGCGAAGGCATTGGCACACAAATCAGATTGAATTAAGTGGGCGAAAAGTTGCGTTCAAATAAGCTCTGCAGAAGCCTGCAGTAATATCTTTCAACGAGATCATGCTGTTAAAATTGATGCGTAGTTTCGGTAGAAAATGAGAATGCAACTTCGATTCAGTAGAGCTGTAACTCCAATACTCCTGTCTCTTTTGTTGTCGGCAACGGCTCTAAACGGTGCCCTGGCTTCTAGTCCGCCCGAGTGTTTGAAAGCACTTACTTTGCAAAAGGGTTTGGGGCGCTTGGGTATATCCGTTTTGGACCTGGATAAGGGTCAGTGGTTGTCTTTGCATGGTGAAGAGAGATTTCCACTGCAAAGCGTTTTCAAATTTCCGCTTGCAGTGACTGTTCTTCAGATGGTAGACAGCAAGCAACTCTCATTGGACAAGAAAGTTGTTCTCAAACGAAAAGACTTAGCAGTTCTCTACAGTCCACTCGCGGCTAATTTCAAAGGCGAGCAGCAGACTTATACGATAAGGGATTTGATTGAAAGTTCTGTGCAGCTAAGTGATAACACCGCCTGTGATGTCTTGTTGGATCAAATCGGTGGCACAGTCAAGGTCAATGAATCCATCAAGAAGACAAAGATAGAAGGACTGCGAGTAGACCGCTACGAGCGCCAACTACAGCCTGATATTCTGGCTCTTCCACGTCTGGAACCACCAGGTGCTACGAACAAAGCTAAATGGAACGCTGAAGTCGCTACAGCCACTGGCCCAGCGGCACAAAAGGCGTTTGATTTTTATCTGCATGAAGACGAACGCGATATGTCCACTCCGCACGCTATGGCTGCATATTTAGAAGAATTCTATCGCGGTAACTTACTGTCACCAGCTTCAACGAAATTTTTGATGGATGTGATGAGTGGCACCAAGACTGGTGCCGCAAGAATTCGCGCCGGACTTCCTTCGGGGGCGAAGTTGGCTCATAAGACTGGCACTGGACCTAGTCTGAAAGGCGTTTATTCCGGTACTAACGACGTTGGAATCGCGACTCTACCTTCCGGTCGCCGGGTTGCTATAGCTGTATTCTTATCTGGTTCTAGATTGTCTGAAGCGAAACAAGATGCTGCTATTCGCGACGCTACAAAGTGCGCAATCGAGCATCTCTGAGTTCGCTTACCGCTTCCTCACTTTTGTTTTGTATGCTGAGGAACACGGCTGCAAAAGTTGGTGCTCTGTCACCAATCGCTGGCTGCGGGTAGCCGGTGGAATCCAGGACTCAGGAATCATGATCAGTAAAATTACTCATTTAATTCATCAGCATTTTCTCCCGCTTTTAGTTGCAAGCTATCTTCTTGCGGGACTTGCTCCTCAAGCTGGCTTATGGCTTCGCACTTTGTCATTTGGCGACGTTATTCTGCCTGGTTTGGGCAAAACCAATTTTTCGTTGTCACTGTTCATGCTTTCTTTTTTGCTTTTCAACGCTGGTTTAGGCGTTCAAACAAGTGAGCTGAAGGGACTTCGCCAGAAACCGTATTTGGTGCTAGTCGGGTTTCTTGGAAATCTGCTTTTGCCCGTTATTCTCGCGTTGTCATTTCACGGAATACTGACGTGCTGGCACGATCCCGATGAATTGCAAAACCTCCTGGTCGGTCTGGCGTTGATTGCTGCGATGCCGATTGCAGGCTCGTCTGCGGCATGGGCGCAAAACGCGAATGGAAATTTGAGTTTGAGTCTCGGACTCGTACTTATGTCGACGGTTTTGAGTCCTCTTACTACTCCTTGGGTGTTGAATTGCTACGGAGCACTCACGAGAGGTGATTACTCCGAGGACCTTCATGAATTAGCCGGACAAGGCACCAATGCTTTTCTCTGTCTAACAGTTGTCTTTCCTTCATTGCTTGGAATTGCCACTCATCTAATTTTGGGTGAACGACGAGCTGCGCGAATTAAGCCGGCATTGAAGCTGATCAACTTTGCATTTTTGATTCTGCTGAATTATTCCAACGCAGCCACTAGTCTGCCAGGTGTTTTTCGAAATCCTGATTGGGACTTGCTCTTATTCGTTCTGCTTTGCACGTTCGCCGTCTGTGGCGTAGCATTTTTTGCAGGCTGGTTCATCTCGCGTTTGTTCAAAACAGATTCGTCAGACCGCGCATCTTTGATGTTTAGTCTTGGAATGAACAATAACGGAACAGGGCTCGTGTTGGCTTCAGCAGCGTTAGCCGATCATCCTGCAGTCTTGCTTCCCATGATTTTTTACACGCTTGCGCAACAGCTCATCGCTGCGGCAGTGGATCGCAAACTATTCAAGTCAGAAGGTTGAACGAACCAAAAGAATTAATCGCGAGCAGAGCCAACTGTCTGCGGTTCGCGAGCAGCAGTTTTGACCGCCTGACGCGCGGACGCTTTGCGAGCGGCGACTGGCTTGCCTTTCTGTCCAGGCAACAAACCTTCGTGATAAAAAGCAACGAGGTCTGCGTAGTTAGGTGTAGCTACTGTGTTGCACAGATAATCACCTAACGGGAGCGCAACGTTGAAATTTTTCGACGCGTGTCTGTGATGCAGCATGTGGTGGCGTACGCAAAACTTATATGCAGCCCAATTGCTGAAGAAACGTCCGGCAGGTTTATGCATCTCTAGATGGATCGCATTCCACATCAGATGATGGATTTGCACAACGATCATAAATACGACTGAAGCCAGCGGTGACAACAGCAGGAATAGAGCTGCTCCAGGAAGCGATTCGATCAATCCTTCAACGTGATTGAGACGAATCCCGCGGTCTTCGCCAGGCGGCACTGGGTGGTCGCTAAACTCAGCTCGGTAGGTGCCGTGGTGCTCAATCGCGTGGGAACGAAATATCCTGTCGATGGCAGGGAAAAATTTCCCGACCGAGTATTTCTTGTGCATCAGTCTCATGTGGACCTGGTGCTCAATCAGCGACATGAGCATCATGCCCAAAACCAGATACACGACAAAGTTGATCAAAAACATCCGGACACCTTCGATTACGCACTGCTTTCAGCAGCTTGATTTCCTAAAGTATAGAGTAAGTGATGAAAGTGCAGGATTGGTGTGGAAATCAATTAACGGTTCGGAAAACAGCCCGCGAACGCAGGTTTTCTGACCGAAACGTGGTGCTGATGGATATGTTTTGACGACAATTCGGGGTGCTTTCGACGGTTGCAAAATATCCCGAACTCCTTACTGCTGTAGAATTTTAGCCGAATTTCAAGAGTCGCCTGAGCAATGCGAGTATTTTCTTTATTTCATCTTGGATTTATTCGTTGACCAACGTTCTTAAGCAGCATTAATGTTGCCGATCTACCACGCAGCTTAAATCCACTGAAACATCTTCGTAATAATACGAAGGTAGCCTGTGACTAATGGGTTAGGTTACGGAGTTATTTTGTGCAATCGCAAGACACATCGCTAGTCACTGGAAGCTTTGGTTCACTCGCAACGCGTCAGCAAGATCTTGCACTAAGAACTACCGGAGAGATGGCAGTTCCAGCAACTGAAACTGTTGCCATCAATGACGAGAATCACAGCCTCTACAAGTTTTATAAGTCTCGCAAGAATCGTCGCTCAGCTTCGTACTAGAACACTCGTGCGCCGTTCAGGCGCAATCCCTAACGTAGTGCGCCATCATGTTGCGAACGCGTGAGCGGGCTCGCGAAATTCTGCTTTTCACTGTTCCAGTCTCCGAGCTTGTTAGCGTGCTAATTTCCTCGTAAGAGAGTCCTTGAAATTCGCGCATTGTTAGGGCGAGTCTGAACGATTCGGGCAGACGCTTGAGTGCTCGATCTATCTGGTGCAACAATTCCCGTCGTTCTGTCACATCATGGGGCATCGAAGAGCAGTCTTCGACGTCACGTTGAATTCCATCATCGCTGGAATCTGCGGAGATTGGCTCGTCCAGATACACAATCTGTACTGGCGGTCGTTTTCTAAATCTGTCATATAGAACATTTGTTGCTATTTGCGTCAACCAAGCCCGAAAGCAGCGGGGGTCTCGCAGCAAGTGAAGATTCTTCCAGGCTCGAATATAGACTTCCTGACACAAGTCACCGCAGTCGACTCCGTTTACTTCATGTTTCAAAAAAATCGATCTAACAATTCCGTCATAGCGCTGCACAATAGTATTGAATGCCTGCGCGTGCTTTTGATTGCACAGTTGCAATAACTCAAGGTCTGTGAGTAGCTTGTAGTCGCTGTTGGAAATAAGTTGCACTCCGTGCGATAGGCTTGGAGAAACGCTCTTGGCGGGTCTGGCTGACATTTTGTTGCCTCATCCGTGTTGTCTATAGTACTACATTATGATTGCATACTTTGAGTGACATGGTCGTGAGGTAAACCCGAATAAATTTAGGGGTTTTACTAAGCGCGACCCAATTGTGACGAATAGCACGCCGCTCAAAACTTGGTATCACGGATTGCTGGCATGTTCCAGGTTTGTTTTCTGCGTATAACTTCGACTGGGTGCTAAATATAAAATTTAGAGCTGACCAAAGTTATGTATAGTATTTCGTACTAGATGATTGGCTGAGAACTATATCAAAGTTCAAATGGCGAATCGAGTTTGTTAACATCAGTCAGAAGAGCATGCCGAATGTGCGCAGCTTGACGTTCAGCGACTTGAGCCAAGTCTTCCTGAATTTGCGCTTCTTGCTCATTGTTTGTTTTTCGAGCCCATTCGGCGAGTTTTCTGCGGAACCAAATATTTTCCTCAAGCTGTCGCAGATTTTTCCAGAATTGAGCATCAATCGCGTCAGCTTGTTCTTGCAATAAAGTATCGGCAGTGAAGCTGTGACCAACGTGACATTTGAATTCTTTGAAGCCTCCGCCAATATCTGTCTGCCACAGAGCGCCACCGCACGATGGACAAGTGAGCGGCACATGATCGCCAGCCATGCCATCGCGCAATCCTGCGGTGCCATGCTCATAAACTGAACCGTTCTCAGCGTTAGGATCGACAACTGGTTTATTCTCAGAGGGAGTGTTTCCATTTTTTGTCAATTCAATCACCTTCTTTGCGATATCAGAGACTGTCAGAACATGATCTACATCAACAAAGTCCAACGCACTTCGAGGCATTCCACTAAACGATGCTTCTTCCGGATCTTGCACGATCGCCGTGCCTCCGTGATGCTTGATTGTTAGTAGCCCCGCCGTGCCGTCACTCAACGCGCCACTAAGTATGATACCAATTACGCGGTCATGATAAGCGAATGACGCCGTTCTAAAAAGTGCGTCAACGGATGGTCTCGAGCGATTTTCTCGCGGCCCGCTTCCGAGTCGAATGATGCCAGGCTTAACCAGTAAATGCCGATTTGCTGGAGCGACGTACACAACTCCGTGTTCTATCGCGGTTTCGTCTGCAGGGCTGATTACCTTTAGTCTTGTTCCGCGAGAAAGCACACGAGCCAAGTAGCTAGGCGTTTGTGGTGACAAGTGCACTACGACGAAAAAACTCGCTGGTAGATCATCCGGCAGAGAACGCAAAAGGTTATGAATGGCTTCGATTCCGCCTGCCGATGCGCCAATTACAACGATGTCCTTCCTTGTCATAGTCCTGTTCTTTAAAACCTTGCTGAGCTGACTAACTTAAATGACCTTAATGCAAGTGCGCGTCGAGGTTCGATTGAATTTCGTCGACAGTGATCACGACTCCGCGATCCTGTTCTAACTCCGTCGACTGCACCAGTGGACTGATGCGAATTTTGCACTTGATTGTCTTGCCTCTGCGATTCACTCCTTCAAGCACAAGTTCATCGTATTGCGCGTTCTTTCGCAGGAACTTTCGGACTGGTTCTTTCAATTTCTCCACCGGTAGACCGATATCAATGGCTAAAAGTGTCTTGCCTAAAACTTCATTGCTTCTCAAACCCCACAAATCCTCTGAACGCTCGTTCCAAACAAGGATTTTTAAATCTTCGTCGAGCACGATTATGGCCGAGCGCAAGCTCGACAAAATTGAATTTAAAAACATATTCGCGCGGTTCAAGCTGGTGCTCGACTGGCGCAGTTCATTTGCAGTTGATTCTAACTCTTCATTGGTTGACTGCAGCTCTTCATTCATTGTCTCCAATTCTTCATTTGTCGACTGCATTTCTTCGTTTGTCGTTTCGAGTTCTTCGTTGGTTGATTGAAGCTCTTCGTTGGTAGTCTCAAGTTCTTCATGCGCGGAAGATAACTCTTCGTTAGAGGTTTCAAACTCCTGATTTGCGCGCATCAAGTCGTCGTATATGTGATGAAATGCAGTAACGTCGGTGAAAGTTACACTTACCCCAAGATTTTGATTGTCACTGCTTAAAGGGCAAACTTCGACGTCGAAGTATTGAACTTGCCCAGGCAGCTGCCGCTCAATTTTTGAAACACGTAGGGATTGATTTTCTTTGGTTGCACGGTCGATTAGTGATCGCAGTTCGAGTGGGCGATAACTGATTTCTAAATTTTGTATTGGACGGTTTAGGTCTTCGTCTTTCAGTGAGAATGTTGTTCTAGCCGCTTGGTTAGCTAATATCAGTTTGCCCTCGTTGTCCACAACGATTTGTGGCACGACCGCAGCGTCGAAGGATAGTTTGCGAATGTAATCTTTCACTGTCGTCTCGTTATTCAAATCAATCTCAGTGTTGCGCACGATTAGTGTGCGCACTTTATCCGTTTTTCTAGCCACCTTTCGAAAGATTCGATTTTTGATGTCTATGGGTTGGAAAATTCCCGTGTGTGCGAGCAGAGTTTCGGCTTTTCCCAGAAAAAGATATGAGTCCTCGTCTAACGCGTAGTGAAAACGCGCCAAGATTTTTGCCTGCGTATCAGCATTTAAATACATCAGTGTGTTTCTACAAACGAGTAGATTGAGGTGCGAAATTGGAGCGTCTTGGACGAGATCGTGTCTACCGAAAATCACACAACGTCGCACTTCGGTTCTAAACGAATACCTGTTGCCGCTTCTCGTGAAATACTTGTTGCGGAGGGGTTCCGGCACTTGTTCCATGCTGTTTTCGTTGTAACTTGCCAAACGAGCCTCTACAAGAGCCTCTTCGTCGATGTCAGTCGCATAAATTTTGATTTGTTCTTGGAACGCATCCATGCCGAGATGTTCGCAAAATTGCATGGCGAGCGAGTATGCTTCTTCTCCTGATGCGCAGCCAACGTCCCAAATTCTGATCGGTCCGCCTGAGGCACCTTGCACTATATTCGGTATCACCTTTTCTGCCATGTATTCCCACGCTTGTTCGTCTCTGAAAAAGCGCGTGACATTGATCAAAATGGTGTTAAACAGATGGATAAATTCATCAGGATGAACTTCGAGATAATCGATATAGTCGACAAATTCCTTTATGTGAACCAAGTCCATTCGCTTACGAATGCGCCGCGTCAGTGTTGTTCGCTTATAGCCGCTGAAGTCGAATCCGCGCACTCTTTTTATGTGATCTAGTAGTGCTTCGAATTTAGGGTCGGAGTCTATAATTGCCAAGGATCAATTTCTCTCAAAACATGCGCAGGACAAGACTTTTGCGGACCTGCTCCAAAGCCAGCTTGAATATCGAACTTAAAATATATCAGATGATAGCCTGACTCGATTGTTAGCGCGTCACTTACACGGATTTATCCGCCTTGCAAAGGTGTTCAGAGTCGAGAATTTTGAAGAAGACGCTCAGTTGCGAAGAGAGTTGCGTAACTTTGCTTTATTTTGAAGGTAGCGAAACAGAAACAGCTCGCGCTCGTCTTGCGCTAATTTGGTTGCTTTTATTCTTTGCTCGTGATCGATTAGCATACTTCGAAGCGGTGACTGTTCTCTGTTTGCAAAATTCATAGCCCGTTGTAACTCCAACTTTTCCAGTTGAATTTGTAGGCTGGCATTTTGAGCGATCATTTTGCTCATTTGTTGCCGCATTTCAAGCCGGTTTTTCAGCCTGTGTTTGCTTTCGAACGATGCTTGCTCCATCATCTCTGCCAAGGCGAGAACTTCGGAGCAAGATATTCGAAGATTACGCGAAAGGTCCTTAAGGCTGATTACGTCGATGTCTAGCTGACCCGCTTCGAATTGCAACACGTGTGCTTCCGAAACACCGAGCTGCAATGCAATGTACGAAATTGGAATTCGTAACTCTTCTCGACGCATTCTGATGACGGTAGCAAGTGCTTCTAACATCAATCGATAGTATCCGAATCTGATGAGCTTCTCAAGATCACGGGGAGCTGTCATCCGGAGAAGCAAACCATTAAGTGCCACCACGTTCGGTTCTAACTCTCTTGTATTTTGACCGAGGCCTATCTTGCGCAGGCTTGTGTAACAACGCTTCCAAGCTTCATGCGTCCACGCTGCTGCGCTTATGACACCACCGTGTATTTGTTATACGCCGTCCATAAACAATTAATGTATCTGTACACGAATAAGGGATTGGGATTGCGCATATGTTAAATCCGGTAAGCTTCGTTGTAGACTATACCTTACCGTTAACTATGGACTTTGTGTCACTTATCGTCTATGGTGTTTTAAGTGGGTCGCATAATTCGTCATTCGCTAGGTAATCCTGTGAGCGATGGAGAAGTGTTATGTTGAATGCCTTAGGAATTGCTGCAAGACTGCGTCGAAAACATCTCAGGTTGTCGATTTCAGAACTTTCAAATCGAACGGGTATAAATTCGTTCGATTTGATCAATTTTGAATTGGCTCGAACCGATATCGGTGTTGTCCAATTTAGGTTGATAGCTGATGGCTTGAACACTACCTGTGAAGAGTTGATGATCACGGCCGACATGCTTTCAAGTTCGTCGTCTGTGAGCGATGACCGGATGAAGAGCCGGAGCAAGGTGCTATGGCAAATGAATCGAATGCGCGATCAAAACGAGCGGTTGCACCGCCAGCTCAACAAATTAATGCGGCAAGGTTGTGTTACTGAAAGTCGATCTATTGAAGCTGCGGAACGCTTTTCGGCACTTAAAACTAGACTCGATAAAGCTGCAGCGAGTATAGAGGCAACAAAATTGATGCAAGACGAACGTGAGCTGTTCTTGTTTAGATGGTTACAGCATCGGTCGACTCGCAAAGCCGCTGTAGTTCCGATCAGGTAGTGGTAACGTCCTGCTCACGCATTTGGTCTGTTGAATTGTTTCATCAGACAATTTCTCGGGCGAGCGTTTCCGCTATTTCTGCGATTTCAGCTTGGTATTTGGCGTCTGCACGCGAGACTGCAAATCAGCTTGCTTCAAAAGCTTGTCTGCACTAATTTCAAGGCATGCAGCAATCTGATATAGCGTTCCTACTGAAAGGTTGCGCTTACCTTGTTCGATTTCACTCAGATACGTGCGGTGAACTCCAACAGCATCAGCGAGCTGCTGTTGAGTCATTGCGATGTACCGCCGACGCTCTGCTATGCTGTTTCCGAGAGCCTTAATCAAATCTGGCTCGTGTCTTTTTAACATTGGATTCTCTTTGAATTATCGCATCATAGCAGCGTCGGTGCCGCATATGATTACTAGAATGAATTCTATGGGCAAAGTTTCACTCTGCCGTTTACTCAAGAAATTTTCGGCTATCCTCAAATACAAATTTAACCACTTATGATTCGACTTTTGAGGAAGAGTGAACGTTAACCTTCCGATTGCCTCGGCTTTTCTCCTGTGCTTTTCGTTTTTGCAGCGGTGTTTCGGCCATCGGGTCGACCTTTCCTGATAACGTCCTTTTTTCCAATAAGCATGAATTGATCCTCTGCAGAATCTCTTTGTCAGACATTCCCCTGGTGTCCACATAATCGGAAGCACCCACTATGTGCATCGTGCTTTCAAGCATGTTGCGACTAGTCATTGTCATATCTGTGTGCTCGTCCGAGAATCCCATGACTGTCACACCTTCTAATTCGGGTGTTTTCTTCGCTTCTTTCACCAGGTCAAACATTCTGGAGTAATCGAACAGGACGCCAATAATTATCAAATCAATTGGGTTATGTTTAGCTAGATCGATCACACTTTCAACAGTATTTCCATAAAATAAAGTGTGCTTCGCTGCGAGTATATGTGACAGTCTGGTTGCACCTTGTCTTATGTCTGCTATCAAAATCTTTGCCACTGTCTTTCCTCGCTAGTCGGCTCTAAGACTGCGTTTCATACTTTTAGTTGGTATGGTTTAGTTGACTATGATAGCTTACGAATGTTGCTAGTGTGTAGTGATTCTTTTCACTTTGTAGCTAGATTTGAGCGCGTTAATAGCGCACTGCCGCTCGCCGCTTTAGGGCGGACGCCAATCTTCAGTGTGCCGAGAAGGTTTTGGGAAAACGCCCATACTAGGTTCATTTGGTGAAAAGAGTGTAGACTAAACTGTACGCTTGTGGTACATTCCTGTTTGTTGTGGTCAATGAACGGTCTCGAACTAGCTTAGTTAATTGCGGGCTAAGATAGTTAGTGCCATTTTTAGGTTGCAACATAAACAGTAGGCAGAAAGAAGCAAGTTATACGTCAAATTCTCCCGCCGTTGAACTTGCTCCTCAAAGAGAGAAAGACACAGTTTGCCGCTGTGTCTTTCTGCGCAATGTGCTGAGAACGCGAAACTTTTTTGCGAATTGCACTAATTGACGACGGTGTTTTCGAAAGTCACTTGGCGGTGTTTAGAGGATAATCTCGAATTCCAATATTCATCCTATTGCAGATCACAGTTTTGACGAGTGACTCGCTGTACTTGGTGCCATCCCAGTAAGTCGTTTTTATATCCGGATTGAGTGACAGATATTGCACCACGTTAAATTGCGGTACGTTGTCTGTTTTGTATCCATTCAACCCAACAATGATCCGGTCATTGAACAAGCCTCTGGTTTCGAGGTATTTAGCTGAGTTGGTTACTTGCACACCTTTCTTTGGTGCCTCGTGCAAGTCGGCTAAGTTGAATTTTGTCATTCCATCTGGGAAAAACTCTTTCGTCATTTTTGCGGCTTTTTCCGCATACTCTTTTTTCTTGTCGGCGTTGCGGATGTAGAAAGCTGCCAACCTCGGCCTCATAATGTCTCCGTAACGCTCGAGAGCTTGGTTGAGCACCACTTCAGATTTGTCCAATTCATTCATACGCTCGTACAATCTGGCTTGTGTGTAAAGTCCAATTCCTGAATAGACTTCCGCAACTCGATTTGCGAGCTGCAAAGCCTTTTCCTTCTGTCCATGCGAATAGTAGTAGTTAACGAGCCAGTCGCAACTATTCGAGATTTCTACTTCGTTTTTCGACAGCTCGATTCCACGTTCATAAAACTTGGCTGCCTTTTCGTCTTCATTGTGGAGCACGCAGTACATCGCGACGAAGAAAAGTTCGCCAGGGATGATTTTCGAGATGCGTTCGCCCATTGCGATGTATTCGGTCGGATTGTCGTAAGCCGAGTCCAAAACCTTGTACATGACGTGCGTGTCTAGATCTGCAAGAGGACCGAAAGCCTCGATAGCTTGAGCAACTGTTGGATTTTTTCCGTATTTTTTCTCTGAATAATCTAAGCAGATGCCGCCGTCCAATGGACATAGCTCCTTGAGCTTCGTCAATTTTTCGAGGTCTGGATGATTGTTTTTGAGATGATTTCGATGTCCGTAGTAGTATGCGGTGCCAAACGGATAGGGAGGATCGAACCACTCTTCGGGCTCAGGTAGCACCGCTGGTGGTTTCATTTGTTTCTTTTCTTTAGTCGCTTCAATCCAGTCAATGGCCATCACTTTTTCAGGATTGCTGGCAAGCAAGTTTTGCATCGTAGCAAAGTAAAGCTCGTTCAATCCTTTATGTTTGTCATCGACTGGAACTTCGTTCATAGCTAACGGGAATATCTGAGTTTTTCCGAAAAGCTGCGACATCTGCGTCATCATCGCTGTTGCTTGGTCGGGTACACCCCAGATGTGTTCCAGATAGCGGTCCATCAGATCGATCGAAGACATGATATGGCGAGCATGGAATGCGGCTAAATCATCCCAGCTTATAACTTTCAATTGAGGTCCATCCGCTTCTACGACTAAACAGCGAGAGGCTGATTTATCCAGTTCGGGAATCAAGTCTTTCAAGCTAGTTGCTTTTTCTTTGTGGCAGGCGTTGTAGTCTTGCTGAAATGCTTTTGCCTCGGCTGCGAATAGTTGAGGTGTTCGAGATGCAGAATCGAGCGAATCGTGTCCGCTGTGAATAACTCGCAGCCAACTGATTTTGGGAACGCAGGTACTGTCATGCGCTTGCAGATATGTTGCTACCGAATCAGCATCAGTAAAATTTCCATATCTCAAACCGTATTGAGTGCCTTCGATTGGTGTTTGATGCGCTTCGTCGAATAGGTGGTAGTCGCCGCTGGAACGAATCTTCAGGGCTCGCAAAAACGATTTTACTACTGGGTCCGTTTGATCCTTAACTAGCGTGTCGTTCTCTTTGATCGCTACTCCGTCGCGACAAGACATGCTTTGCAGCGCGATTTCCGCGATTTTTGCAACTAGAGAGGAAATTGCTGGTTTTATCGAGTGCTTCCGCAATTGATATGTGTGCAGCCATGCGGTTGAGCGGTGGTCTGGTATCACTGTGCGCTCCAGCAAACTCAATCAGATCGAATGTTCCTTGCAACAGAGCCGCCTGCTCATGCAGCGAGGCATCAAGTGGTGTCGCAGACAGTGCCTTCGAAATTCTGTCGTTCTCTTGTAACAGTGCCGACATGCTTGCGTTGGATAGATTTTTCAAATAATCAGAGGGCGCGGTCGTAGAATCATCTGCCTTCAATCCCAAGGCGCTGATTATCTTCTCAGCAAAAGGAACGTAATTTTGTGAACTCCAAACGTAGTCTTTCAGTGTGAATTCGTAATCCAGATTACTTTTAGTGTCTGGATCGATGAATTCAAACTTGTACTTGTTAGTTGTTTTGTCCAAACAAGTTGTTTTGAATTGAATCGCATCGGCCGTGAGCTGCACCTTCGAGTCACCATGATATTTGGCGTAGACAAGCATCTCGGCGATGTCTCTTCCGATCGAATCGACGATCCACTCTTGCTCGTTATGAAATTTCCAGCTCTTTGTCGCTGCGGCTGGTGGCGTTGGAATGGTTTGCGATTGAGCAACCGATACCGAAAAGGCGCATGCTCCGCATAGAAGTGTTGAAAGGATGCCACAAGTAATCAAGTTTCTGGTTCTGTTCATACGCTCTTCTCACTCAAGTGCGCATCGATCTTATCACCTCGTGTTAGGTCGCAAAGGCAAGTAGGGCTCTGATTGACTGACTCTGCTGTTCGTACTGACAAGGGATTCGTGTGAGGTCAAATGCGATCAGTTGTGGTGTAATTAACTAAGCCCAACAGTGGGTGCCGCAAATGATTCGAGGACTATCTTGAAAACCAGTGCCAAAATTGGATTAGTAGGAGCGCTATTAGGCTTTCTGGTACTTCCGGGAGCGATGACCCTTGCCCAAGACGATGCTGCCTGGAGCAAAGATCTTGAATCTGCCGAAAAGTGTTTTTTAGCCGGCGATAAAGTGCAGAGCGAAAAATTCTACCTTCAAGCGTTGAGCGAGGTTCCTGATGACACCGCCCGTGCCACCGTCATCAATCAAAAGGGTGTAGCGCAAACTTCTCAACACTTATACCTCGATGCCCAGAAGAGCTTTGCCGAGGCTCTGGAATTGCGGAAAAAAGCTCTGGGTGAAACTGATCCCACGACTCTGAAAACTCTTTCTAATTTGGCTCTCGCCACTTACAAAGGTGGCGATTCTCGTGCCGCTGAGAAACTTTTTCTTGAGTGTTTGGAAAAGAAGCGCAAGGTTGCTCCTAATTCAGAGTCGATAGTGAAGACACTTACAAATCTTGCGAATCTGTATTCAGATCAGCGCAACCGCGGTGACGCTAGTAAGCTCTACGACGAAGCTCTTTCAATCGATACGTCACTGTTCGGTGAACAATCTGCAGCGGTCGCAACCGACCAGTTCAACATCGGCGCTATGTTGCAAAAATGCAAGGAACCTAAAGACGCTTTGGTTCATCTCGATAAAGCTTTGACTATATTCACCGCCTTAGGAGACAAGGCTGGTGCGGTGAAAGCTTTGCACTACTCCGCGCTGAGCAACGGAGACTTGAATAATTTCGATAAAGCTTCGGAGCTATCGCTCAAGGCACTTGCGCTGAGTGAGGAAGTGAAAGGGAAGAATCATCCTGACACGATCATTCACTTACTAGCTGCTGGTGATGCACTTTTCGCCGCAGGGGAAAACGACGAAGCCGAAAAAATGTATTTGCAGGCCAGAACAACTGCCCGAGCGTGTGATCCGCCTAGCGAGTTGGTTTTGACTCAGTGCAATCTCGCGCTAGCTCATTTGTATCGCAAAGAACAAAAACTCGATGACGCTGAACAATGTTACAAGAAGGCTCTCGTTCATTACGAGAGTCTGAGTAAAAAGGATAAGCGGGATCTGTATGACCTTCCGCTTGCTTATTCTCAACTACTCGGTGAACTGAAACACTCAGACGAGAGCGAACATCTTCAGCAAAAGTATTTGCATGTCTATGCGCCAGACAAGGCAGGTAAATAATGACTTTACTTAATGCTGAAATCAAAGACGACAACTACGACACTTTGCCTCGTCAACAGTTGCAGGCTCAGTACGCGCAGCCAGCTAACACTTACTTGAAAGCGGACGCATCTACGGGCAAGAATTATGTTGACTTGAATGCCGCAGCAAAAGGATATTTTGGTCCGTGGCTTTTCGGTTCAGAGCACGTTCAGGTGCATTATCAAGGAATTCATGCTCAATGGCAGCAGTGGGTTCCGGTTCCGGCTGGTATCGCTGATGGTGTGCTGCTTCGTGGCAACGTGATGTATGAAAATCCAAACGGTAGTTACAACACTTCGAACGATAAATTCGAAGGAACTATCCGCACCAGTTTTGGCGAGCGCGTGTTCGAAGGCGAGACACAGCACACTTTCTATGGGCGAGATTTGCCGAACGGTTCTATGGTTGTTGTCGCCAAGCTGTCGATTCCTTTGAACCAGCGTTTGGCACACAATCCCATGATGGTTTCTCCATCGCAGCAAGCGACGATGGCTAACAACAATAATAATTACCGCCCATCATCACCACCGGTGATGGCAAGCACTTACTCCAACTATCAGACTTACAACGATCAACCTGGTTACACGCAGCAAGTTTCGCAGCAGTACAATGGCAATGGTGCTCAATCTCAGGACGGCGGATTCTGAGTACTGCCGTTTTCCGGTTGGTTAAACTTTAGCTGTGATCGTTTTGGGATATCACGATATAATTCCGAGGCATTTGAAGCCCGCGTAACTCGCGAGCTCATATTATTACTTGCGGAGAAGAAACAGTATGAACAGTCTGAAGCGATTCATCCTCGGCGTGTTTGTTTTGACGGCATTCTTACAATCTGCACCCGGCGTAGAAGCGCAGAACGCCAGTCTAAATACGAAGAATATAGTGAAGCATGGGTTCACCCAACTTTTCACTTATGATCCAACAAACTCTGGAACTGTTTCAGTTGCATACGTGAACAAATTCTCTCGTCTTGCGGCTCTTATTGTGCAGCCGCATACAAATCCTCGAACTGCGGCCGGTTACATATTTCAGGGATTGCAGGGACTTCCGCTCAGCACTGCTACTTACAGCATCGATATTAGTGATGACACCGTTGTGACCAACAAAGCAAATCTGTACTTGATCGGTGTGGATCACAGTGGCTTAACTCACTTACATCAGGCACTCGGTTTGAATTTTGCGTCGCGCGCAGCGTCAGCGCCGAACTGGACGACCTACAACTACACCGCGTCCAAATTCACACCAGCGATTGGTTCTGATGAAACATTTGCCAGCTTGTCGATATCTTTGCTTGGTGGCACTACAACAAATCCGGATCACGATGGACATTGGCTCAGTCATCCCGTCATCAATGGCGTGAACGTACTCGAGTTGGTCAATGATTCGGTGGTTGTTACCGACGGAAGATTGGTTGGTTTCTAACAACTGTTTTGAGAACCGAATTTTCATCCGACCAAAAAGAGGCAAGCTCGTTATCTTAAAGGTTCGAGGCGAGCTTCTTGTCTGATAGTTACGAAGCGATTTCTTGTCCGATAGTTACGAAGCGCACTTCCAATTTAATTGAAACGTTGAGAACCGGAGCCTAATAAAGGTTCCGGTTCTTGTTTTGCTTCCACAATTAATTTCCGGTGCAGGGATTTCGAATCGGATCAGCACCGCAAAGTGCAGGGTCCATGATCAAAGTGCTTGGCACCAAACGCCATATCATTGATAACAAAGGTTCGATACAAGATGCATCACTGATCGTATGAATAGAGCGATTCAATTCACAAGCAGGTAGTCAACAGTTGATTCCCGTACAGGTTCGTGCGACTATTAGTTGCATCAAAGTTGACTAAGTTGGTCAACTTTGTAGGGATTCCCGAGAGAGCCAGCCTGGCAGCATTATGAAGTTATCTCGAAAAGGTGAATATGCATTCAAAGCACTGATGCAACTTTCGATGTGCGACTTGTCAACAGGTTCAACGACTTCAGAAATTGCAAAGCGTGCTCAGATTCCGGAGCCTTTTTTAAATCAAATTTTGCACACGTTGAAGAATGCCGGCTTGCTTCGCAGTCGTCGCGGTTCACGTGGTGGTTACGTACTCAATTGCAAGCCCGAGGAGATTGTTCTCGGCCATGTCGCGCGTTTGATGGATGGACCACTAGCACCAATACCTTGTGCCTCTGTCACGGCTTACGAACCGTGTCCAAGCTGTCCTGAACCTGAGAGCTGCAATCTCAGGATACTCATGAGAAGTGTGCGAGACGCAATCGCAGATATTCTCGATACAAAAACTTTAGCCGACCTGATTAGCGAGAGATCGCAAGCCGCAACTCCCAACGTTTGAAAACAGAAATTTACGAGCAACACTTACCAGGGCACCGAATATGAGCTACTTCGAGAACGCAACACCAAATCAACCGTCGCGAATTTATTTGGATAACAGTGCCACCACTCCACTGCGACCGGAAGTTATTCAAGCAATTGAACCGTACCTTGCAACTTTGTACGGCAACCCTTCCTCCGTGCATCACTTTGGTCGCCAATCAAAAGCGGCGGTAGAGATTGCGCGACAGAAACTCGCTAACCTTTTAGGCGCAAAACCGAACGAAATCTATTTCACCCCGAGTGCAACTTACAGTAATAATGTGGCGTTGCTGGGTCGCGCTCGATATGTGGAGCAACACAATCTCGGCAAGCATTTGATCACGTCGGCAATTGAACATGCGTCAATTCTCGGTCCGGTCAAATTTTTGGAGTCGCAAGGTTGGAAGGTGACGGTATTAGACGCTGATGCAGAGGGATTTGTCGACGAACAAAAGTTGATCAATGCAATAACGTCCGAAACAAGCATAATTTCGATCATGTGGGCAAACAACGAAATCGGAACAGTTCAATCTATCGAGCGTTTTGCTCAAATAGCAAAGCCTAGAAATATCTATTTCCACACTGATGCCGTTCAAGTGGTAGGCAAGCTGCGCATTGATGTTTCAAAAACACCAGTGGATACGCTTTCGCTGTCCGGTCATAAATTTCACGCGCCCAAGGGAATTGGTGCGTTGTACGTTCGCGATGGTGTGCAAATCAACCCTATCATGTTTGGTGGGGGACAAGAACACGGGCTGTTTCTGGGCACTGAAGCTCTGACTGCGATCATTGCTATCGGTGCTGCCGCAGAAGCCGCGAATTCGAAGTTGGATGAAATGCAAGTTCACCTTCAAAAGGCTCAAAGCATTTTTGCTGATAAATTCAAGCTGATACCGAATGTGGTGTTTACTGGTGCAGCAGATTTGACTAAACGTGTGCCAGGGCACCTGAGCGTGATTGTGAAAGGCTCGTTGGGTGAAGAGCTAGTCGAAAAGGCGGACGCATTTGGAATATCAGTTTCCAGTGTCTCCGCTTGTTCCACCAATCATCCGTCACATGTGTTGAGTAATCTGGGATATTCACCTGACGATGTAATTGCTTCGGTGAGAATCTCTGCATCCACTTTGAACAGTCTGCGAGACTGTGAATTCGCAGCAGAAGTACTGGCTAATATATTCGCTGGTGGCACTGGAGTAAACGCACCAACGAAAAAAGTCGAGCAATCAAATGTTATCGATTTCAGCCTGGCAGCCAACCTGATGCGCACTATTTCGCTCAGTCTTTGATAATTACTTCCGCGACGAAATTCTATTTCTTGGAAGTCGAGTATCGATAAACGTTGGTTCTGGCGTTCTATCCTCGATTGTCACGAAATTGTTCCAAACAACAGCGTATTGTGGAACTGTTCTCTACCCGAACAAGTTTTGAATAAGCCCGTGTTCCGTTTAGCCACACACGGGTGTTACTACAACGAGAGTGTTCCGACAGCGGGATTCGCGGATTTTCAAGATTCGTTTGTCCCAGAGTGGTGTCGCTCTGCTGTGCGAGGTTCGCATGAAAAACCTTGATTCTAATTTTGAGCAAACGAAGGTCTCTGAGAACCCACAATTAGTTGCAAGTTCGGCTCTCACTAAAGAAGATTGGGAAAGTCAACGACCGCTATCCGAAAAGTCCAGTTCCCAGTCTGAAAAATCCGTTACTCACCTGGTTTTCGACGACAGCATTTACGCATCTCATGGCAACACAAGTCTCGACCAGGATGCAAATAATTTGCGATCCGATCTTATTGCACTTAGCACAAGCACCAAAGGTAGTGCCAAATACGACGCGGCTCTCGACGGACTCAATACAGACGAAAAGACCTTGAACAAAGACGTGATGGGTCTTGTTCACAGTTCAAAAGATTTTCAGTCACTCACATCCGTAATGGATAAGTATCATGCTGAATTCAAGGATGTTGCACAGAAACTCTGGAGCATGGGTCTAAGAGATGAGGCTTCTGAAACCACCGCTTACTATCCGTTAAGCCATTACGAGAAATATTTCGCCAACAAAGGTGGAGGCACCGGCGGCACTGGCGGAACAGGTGGTGGCGGGGATGGCTCTGGTAGTGGCGGCGACGGCTCGGGCGGCAACGGAGTAATCCCTCCAGATTCCGGAGCGCAAAAAATCACCGGACTCGATAGCGCTGGTAATGAAGCACCGAATATGAAGGCATCGCAAATCGGTGGAAGTGGTAGCGTTGAGAGTTACTCAGCCAGCCAAAATGGTGCTGACTCGATTAACTTCAGCTTGACCGGAAAAGCTTGGACAGATGGTTTGTGGCGCACTGATGTTAAGACTGCTGCCACCGAAAAGAACAAGGATTACACAGTGCAACTTGACGACAAGTTTAGTCTGACTGCGTCCCAATTGGCTAATACAAATGAAATCGAAAAGGATATCGAAGGACCCTGGGGAATGGCAGGAACACAGATCAATACCAAAACAGGCGAAGTTGATTATTGGGATTCGAAAAATTCCGATTGGGTCGACGTTGGAAAGCTCGGTCCTCTGAAAGCCAATACTGAGTATGATTTACAGCTTGGCGTGCATTCGAGTGGCGACCCAAATAAAGGCAACTACACGTTCGACTATTACTCTTTAAACGGCGAAAAATTGCAAGCGTCGAAGAGCACTTTTGATGACAAAGATTTGCACTGGGCTCCTGGTTTGTATATCCAAACGCAGCTCGACCTGCCCGGGAAACCGACTGGAGCCGCTGGAATGACTGAGTCAGACCAGGAACTATACGTGAGCTAAAAACTGTCAACTTCCGTTACTTCGCTGATGGAAGCAGCGGTGTTTCTCGGATGAAACGAGTTGGGTTTCATGATCGTACAGCTGCAGTATCGTCAAACGCACGAAACTGCTACGAGGAGTGTCGCAAAAAGAATTCAGTAATTAGTTCGGTTGCATCGATATCGTTGCATGTTTTACCCATCACATCCGCCGGTCCGCTGTAAAATGCGCCCGGCCAGGTGTGTCCACCGCCTTTGATGGAGTAGAGCACCACTTCGCTATTGTATGAACCGAAAGTCTCTCGTTGTACGCGAGTGCCATCATGCGGATCTTTGTCCGGCTCGTTTACCGAGTATGGACTCAATGAACATTGATTGTGGCGACACCAGAAGTCGACAGCTTCACGTTCAGTCATGACTCCGCCCATTTTTGCCACAGGAACGCTGAGATTACCTAACCCGCTCAAACCCACAGCGTCACCAAGTTTACCCAGTGTGTCATTGTGCTCGTTGTCTTCCGAGGGGACGAGCGGATCTTGCGATCCAATGAAGAACATCGCAGGCACACGTCTATTGGCACCGCAATGACTCGCCGTTGCATCCATCATCGATGCTGCAACGACAGCGATTCCCGCAAGTCGATCCGGCATTTCGCACGCCAGTCGTTCAGTGAAATAACCGCCGTTAGACATTCCAACTGCGTAGATTCTTCTGCTGTCGATGTTTACTGTGCGCGACAAATTATTGATCAAGTCGTAAACAAAGCGAACATCGTCCGCGCCACCAGAATAGTTCGTCGACCAACGATTACCTAGTCCATCTGGATATACGGCAACAAAATTCTTTCGATCCGCGAGCACGTTGAAACGAGTGAGCAGCGACATAACCTGTCCATTCATGTGCAGCCCGTGAAAAACCATAACCAGTGGCATTGGTTTCGTTCTGTCATAAGATGCCGGAACGTGCACGGAATAGGTGCGCTGCGTTCCGTCAGATTTGAGTGCTTGTCTGAAATCGAATGCGCGTTTAGCTTGCTTTGTTTGCGCGCTGCAATTGAGCGAATTGCCTGCAGCGACGAGTACCGCGCAAATGACAGCAAGGAATACTTTTCTTTTCGTGTCCGAGAACAACATTCCTTGATTATGCCAATCACGCGGTCTCTTAAACCGTCTGAACCACTCAGCCTATTTGCCGCCGGGTTTTATAAACTCGATCGGGTGGACCGCGTCATTAAGATACTGAATGCGCGAGACGCCTGTGAACTGCTGATGCCAGTTGTCTCCTGACACTCCGAGATCTTTGCTCATCAAGCCGCCTGCTGTCACATCGTAACCGTTTCCTTGTCGTTCGATTGGAGTGACTTCTCGTGCTTGCTCCACATAGCGGAAGGGGAGCAATACTCCGTCGGATGCGGCTTTGCCGGCGAATCTGTGTCCGCCTGCGACCGCTTCTACATGTGCTATGGCGAAATCAACCGCAGCGTTACCGTCTTTGTTGATGAAATCGGCACCATGATGATCGAGCCATGATGTCGGCAAGTTGTTGCGTTCGATTGGTTTGAATTCAATACCATTTTCAAAGGAGACGACTACAGCGTTGGTGCCGTCTTGCTGCGCTTTGTTCAAGGCGGTTTGGATATCTGCATGTTGAGCGCGCTGCTCGGCGCCTTTAGCTGTTACCGTGGTGCCGATTGGTTGTTCTCCAATGCCTGAATCTGTTTTCAATGCGTGTAATCGAATGTCTGCCTCAGAGAAATCTGACCAGTTCGATTTCATTTTGCCGACCACGTAGTCGACTGCTGGACGTACTTTTAAGTCTTTGTTCGACGTGACATATAGGTCAACGGCTGGTCTTCCCGTTTCAGGATCGATTTTAAAAGAATATGCGGAAAGAGGTGTCTGCTGTTCTATCAGTGATGCCTGGCGAAGAATGCCGCTGCCGAAGTTACCTTCATCGCTTTTCGGAAATTCCAAACGCGAGCTTTTTATCTCAGCTCTCTCTGCACCTTTGCCGATTAGCGGCATCAATCCTCCCATGACTGCAAAATCGCCGATGCTTGATTTTATTTCTGAACCAGACGCGAACCGATGATTGGTCACTAAAGACGAGGCTTCAGCGTTGACCAGTCCCGCCGGCAACCCAGATGCTGCACCCAGTGCGATCCGTTCTGAAAGCGCTCTGCCTTCCATTCCGCAGAGGTTGCCCACCATCCGTGGTGCCGCCTCTAGTGTGCCGAATGTCGCTGCACTGACCACGGCGTTCTTGCCGCGTTGACTCCAAAAGTTTTCATTCGATTGTGGCGTTTCTTTGAACACACCGCCATAGACTGCGCCCGAAAGCATTCCAGTCACGATGGGCTTTTCCATAGCAGATCCGATGATGCCCATTCCCGCAGTTCTTGCTCCAACTGTCTCCACTCCTTTGTGAACCAGCAGAAACGGCACAATCATTCCGACTGCACCCGCTGCTTGCACCGCATAATGGTCGAGTGACCCCTCTTTGGTTGGCGGTGGAGCACCACAAATGGTGACTTCTGGTATACGGATTTTTCCGTTAGAACAATGCTCGACGAATTGAGTGGCGCCATTGACTGGAGATTCAATTAATTCATGCACGAACGCTTGCCCTGCGTGTTTGGCTACTTCTGCTGACGAGGGAGACTCCGAAATATTATTTGTTTTACCGATGTGATCTATAGGCACGATGACTACTCCTGCTGTGACTCAAATTCACAGCGCTGATTACGGATATGTTCGCGAGCAGGTTGATTAAATCCGACCTTCGCTTTGAATCTTATAACCGCGGGTTCTTGCAAATTTATTGCATGGGTTTGACTGACGCGGGTGTGATAATATCTCAGCTAGCTTCTCAGACTATCCGTATTCACTCACAGCCCGGATGAAGAGATGTCCAAATTACTTCTCATCGAAGACGATCAAGCGCTTGCCGCCCTGGTGAAATCCGAGTTAGTGTCTGCGGGTTGGGCAGTTGAGTGTGCACACAATTTCGGTGATGGCTGGCAGTTGCTTAACAACTTCCAGTACGACATGGTTTTGCTTGACTGGGATCTGCCTGGTGGCACCGGATTGAAGTTGTGTCGAGAGTATCGAGACAGCGGCGGATTGACTCCGATTATATTTTTGACCGGTAAATCGGACATGGACAGCAAAGAAAGCGGATTAGACACTGGCGCTGACGATTACGTCACCAAGCCATTTGATATTCGCGAAATTCTTGCTCGGATTCGCTCTGTGCAGCGTCGACCGCGTCATGTAATTCAGCATGATTTGAGTGTTAACGGCGCAAAGCTGGATGTGAAACTAGGAAATATAACGTATCAGTCTCAGACTTTGAGACTGTCTCCAACAGAAATTTCTATTCTGGAATTTTTCTTCCGTCACCCAAATCAACTTTTTTCTGGAGCACAATTATTCGCTAGCGTGTGGTCTTCTGATGCTGATGCCAAAGAAGACACTGTGCGCGTTCACATGCATTTGCTGCGTAAAAAATTGGCGGCGATAGGGTTGAAAGAACTGATTAAAACTGTAAGGGCTGCAGGCTACATTTTAGAAACTGATGCAAGCAAGTAAGTTTAAACTGAACATTTTATACAAAGGACTGATACTGCTATTGGTGCCTTTCGCTCTCCAGGTGGCTGTCTTTGTTCTGCTTCTAACTCAGGTAGCGGCGGCTGAGAAATTTGCTGAGCAACAGTACATTCGAGCAGACACGGTGGACATCACCGCTGCTCTCGTAGAAGATTTCGGAATGACCTGGGTAAGTATTTTTAGTCGTGTTTTGGGTAATCCGAAGTATCAAAAGCAGTATCCAATTACACCAAACGCTTACTTGTCTCGATTGCGCGGAAGCCTCGAACATCTCAAATCCGTACCTGAATTGAGTGCGAGAATGCAGAAGATTTGCGACGAGGCTGAGGTTTTGGGAAAAAATCAGTTTCGCATCTTAACCAAAATTGATCAGTCTTCTGGTGGCGGTCTTGACCCGGAAAGCTTATCGAATGTTATCGCGCAATTTTACGGCATGAAAACTGATTTGGTAAAAACGTTCAACCAGATGAGTGCGATGAAAAATGAAGTGGAAGTCGAGCGGCGCGACCTTCAAGAGGCGAGAGCTGAAAGCCAGCAGAGAAGAGAGTCAATCAAACAGCTAAGTGTTTTCTTCCTTCTGTTTGAAATTGTTTTGACTGGTATTGTTCTCGCCTTCTTTTTGCACGACATAAGCAAGCGAGTAAACGAGTTGGTGAGCAACGCAAAATTGTTGCCGGAAGAGAAACCCTTGGAGAAAAAAGTCGGCGGCACAGATGAAATCGCTTATCTGGACTCTGTTCTACACTCTGCGTCTCAGCAACTTTTGACTGCGAAGCAAAATCGACAGTCTTTGCTGAATATGATCACACATGATATTCGTTCCCCGCTTATGTCATCTAATTTGATGCTGGATGCCATTACGCGTAAGGCAGAAGCCAGCGGCGATTCTGAGAGTAAAGAACTTGGCGATAAGTTGAAACAGACTTACAAGCAAGTGATCTTTCTGGTGGAAGATCTTCTCGCTCTCGAGAAAACTGAGGCCAAACTGAACTTGAATTTAGAGCTGTTCGACATCAATCCGCTATGCCAAACCGCCCTGGATGCAGTTTCACCGCAAGCGTCAGCCAAGTCAATTAGTATCTCGAACAATGTTGAGTCAACGACAGTCATTGCTGATAAGATGCGTGTTCTTCAGGTGTTGAACAACCTTTTGACGAATGCTGTCAAATACTCGAAAAATGGCGGTAGTGTAATTGTCTCTAGCAAGCTTGATACCGAGTTCATTACTATTTCTGTGAAAGACGATGGACCAGGCATTCCATCTGATGAAGTGCCACATCTATTCGAAAAATTCTTTCAGTCAAGAAATGCCTCTCAGCAACAAGGATTTGGTTTGGGCCTTGCAATCGCCAAAATGATTGTCGATAACCACGGTGGTGCCATCGGTTGTGAAAGCAAATTAGGTGAGGGCAGTACCTTCTGGTTCTCCGTTCCTGTGGACGAATTGGGCTGACAAGTTACGCTAACAGATACGTTCCAGAAGACTGTTGGCTGCCCTACTGACCATCATGCGAACTTGCCCGGTTGGAAACCTCTTCCGCTTTGCTGTCACGCCCATTATGAATATGTTGCACGATCTTCTGGGATGCGATATCACAAAAATCTAGACCCGAATAATCGGGATTCAATCCAGATACAAACGGCACTGACATCATGTAGACTTGCTCGCTGAATTGTCCATCCTTATTTACAAGTTGGAAGTGATCCGAAATATCGAAACCCGGCACGACGAGGTAATAGTCCTTTTCAGTTACCATGATCACATTTTTGGAATGTTTGCTTTGCTCGATGCGTCCCTGTTCAGCGCTTTTGAATCGAATCAGCGCTTGTCGTCCCGCACCAGTTTCGGTTAACCCTTTGATACTAAATTCAGTGACATCCATAGGTGGCTGTCCTATGCAATCAACGAACATTTTGTACTGTTGCTGCACTCCTGGCTGAAGTTCAAATACGATTTTTTCGTCTCCAACGGTGTGCACTTTGGCGTCGTCTGATACTGCTGTAAGTGTCAACACTCCAGCATCGTGAAGCGCTAGCAACTGTTCCGCAGAACTTGTCGGCATCAGGGCGATAACCACGCCTATAAGTGGCATCAGATTGTTTTGTAAACGTATTCGATCTTCCGCACTGAAATGCTTTGCCGGATAGCTCATGGTCACGCTTAACCCTGCAAGCAGTTCCTTCCAATGAATTGGTGTTTTATTTTTGAAAGTCTGAACTGACTCAATGCACTCAGATCTAAGTAATTCAAACGGCGGTTTCTGAGTTCTCAACTTTATTACGTGTTCGACAAATTCTTCAATAGTTAGATCTTTGATGGCATCAAACAATTCACGATCTTTTTCTTTCAACGGTTGTAGGAATGCCGTTTGATAAACAAAATCGATCGGCAGAAAGCCGTCGTTGTTTGATATTTCTCGTTGAATCATCTTGGGATCGAGAAGCGCTGTGATTCCAGCATAAGGTTCCTCCATGTAGACCCGAACCACCGGCAGCAAACCGCTCTTGGAGTACATGTGCAAACTGAAATTCGGGGACTCTTCATTCAAGGTGAACTTGAGTCGACCTGCTTCGTGAGAGAAGTTGCCGTTGTTTTTTGCCAAAGTTGCAATTGCGTCGACAGCCGTCAGAGAACTTCCCCTTATGCACACTGGATGATTTGCTGTGCGAGCGAGTTTCGATGGTGGGTATGGTGAGTCGAAATAACCGCTAAATTTTGTTTCTAAGTTTTTCGGAAATACATGCCCTGTGCACAGGATTGCCAGGTCAAAAGTGAAGGTTCGATTTTCGGTGGACAGTATGACGTCTTGTTGATCAATTGCGATCGTTGCTATTTTCGCGTCGCTGATTATTGTTACTTCGAAGCCGTTAGCTCTGGCTGACGAACCCACAGATTTAAATTGGTCTTGAAGATACTCTCCGAAGAACAATCTCGGCACAACTGTGTCCTCAGATGGAGTTGCGTTGTCCATGCCGTATTTTGCCAGCTTGGACACTGACTGATCTCGCCACCACTCGATGAGCTTGGTAGGTAAATCTGGTATCTCGTTTGAAGATACATTGGTTATGTGCTCAATTTGAGCACCTTTAGGACTATACGGAAATCCACTTCCCGTCTCGATGCTGGACTCAAAAATTGTTATTGAGCAGCGCGGCAACTTTTTCTGCATTTGTTGGACCAAGAAAGTTGCAGATGGTCCCGCTCCTACAATAGCGATTTGTTTCAATTGGTCTCCAATTACAGACTATGTCCGCCACCGTACTTAGTGCGGGCTGTGAATTACTCCAATGATATATAGCGCGACTTTCGTCAAGGAGCAACCCGTTTTAGTCAATGATAGTGTCACATAATGAACGATTGGTGAACGTGATATTAGTACTGACGGCACTCGAAACTTTCCTGAAAAAAGTTTACTAGTTGGGTTAATGCGAGCGCACGTTGCGGGCAATTCTTGAGGCTGAATAGATGGTCCGCTCTTTTGAAGCGCACCAATTTCACCATCGTGTATGGCTGAACGGCTTCGGCGAGATCAGTCGACTGGGTAACTGGCACAAGTTCGTCGCGATCGCCGTGCACCAACAATGTTGGCACCGCGGTTGATGCGTAAGAGGTCGGGGATGCTTGTTTGTATAGAGCTTTGTTTTGTTCGAAGTCGCACCCCAGATAGTTTGCGATCATCGTCGCGCTAGACATTTGATTCAAGTCTGTGATTGGACAAAAAGCCGCCGCAAATTTGAGGTGATTAGGACTCTTTATTTTTAAAGCTGCGTTGGGTTCGTATGCAGCCATGAGAGCCAGATAACCACCAGCAGACATTCCAAATACGCCTATGCGTTCCCTGTCAATATTGTATTTCGGGGCATTCTGGAACAGATATTCAGCCGCAAGTTTGACATCAATAATATTGTTCGGGTAGGTTCCGTCGTCGGAAAGCAATCGATAGTTGATGTCAAACACAACGAATCCTGACCGAGCTAAGTCGATGGATGATTCAATTGCGTTGAAATCATCTTTGCTTCCGGATGTGAATGCACCTCCATGCACCACGACCACCGCGGGTAACTGCTTTCCTTTAGCCAAGTTGGGTGTGTAGATATCGCCGGTGCATTGGGATAAACCAGGGTGATAACTTACGTTTGCACTTAATTTATAGCTCTGCGATTGTGGTGGTGGTTTCGCTGGTGTATTTGTTTGCGCGAAGCTCGCTGTTTCGAACACGAATAGCAAATACAAAATTAGAATTGGGGAAAAGATCTTAGAACGCACTTTCTGACTCCTGAATCACCAAGACTATTGAAAGCGCGCGTAGTAAGACTAGGATTAAGGTTTGTTCGGCTCTATGAAGAATGTAGAGATTCGTTTACGTAATGTAGTGAAGCTCGATGACTTAACTGACACCGTTAAGACCAAGTCCAAAGGCGGAGAGCAAACTCTCCGCCTTTGGGTCTAGGTACCGTATTTGACCAGGAAGCCACGAGCTTTCGCTCCTTCAAGACATACCTTGAAAGCCCAGCCCGAAGCAAACATATAGACGATGTTCAGGAGTACAGCGCACCACAAATGGTGCTGGTCTACTCCATGTCCCGCTAAAATTTGCCTCATGCCCTCGAACACATGCGATGCCGGGAAGCAAAGCGCGATTGGCTGTAGCCAGCCCGGCAAAACGCTAACGGGATAGAACACCGCCGACAGTGGCTGCACCAATCCCGGCACAGCCCAGGCCAACGCTTCAGCCGGCGGACCCCACTTCAGAATCGCTCCGGTCACGAGCAAGCCGAGTGACCAACCCATGAACAGAAGGTTCACGAAGAAGAACGCTAACATGAAGCCGAGCGAGAAGATGTTCAGCGAATGCAAGAAAAGTGCCAGTGTGCCGAGCAATAGCAGCACTAGTGTTGCTTGCATCAATCCCATGATGAATGATGCCCCAATGTATTCGCTTGCTCTAATTGGAGCGCCGAAAATATTCAACAGATTTCTTGACCAGACATCATCCAGGAATGAAACGCTTACAAGCTGTTGGGCTCGGTAGAGCACGTTCCATAGAATAATGGCGGCGATCAAGAACGTCACCAATGCTGGTGCGCCGTTGCTCACTTTCATCATGTAGATGGTGACCATTCCCCACAGTACAAGGTCCAGGACAGGCCAGAAGAACAAGTCCATAAGCCTGAACGTGTTGCGCGAGACAACAAATGCGTATTTGATGATCAACGCGCGAATAATTCTCCAATTCATTTTATTTTGCCTCAATTGAAGTTGCTAGAGCTTCAGATGTATTCGAACGCGCCATTGAAATAAACGCCTCTT
Source organism: Drouetiella sp. (assembly GCA_036702965.1). Taxonomy (GTDB): domain Bacteria; phylum Cyanobacteriota; class Vampirovibrionia; order Obscuribacterales; family Obscuribacteraceae; genus PALSA-1081. The sequence goes on along the minus strand of DATNPZ010000010.1, from coordinate 54,702 downwards.
CCAAGTTTTTACTTCCAGACTGTTCGAGAATGTCTGCTGCAGAACCGTTTGCAATGACTCTTCCCTTCCGCATGAACAGGATTCGATCGCACAATTCAGATACGTCGATCATGTTGTGCGACGTGTTGATTACGGTCATGCCAGTATCACGCTGGCGTGCTGCAATCACTTTTCGCACTTTGTCAGCTTGGTCAGGGTCCAAACTCGCCGTCGGCTCGTCCAGACAGAGTATTTCGGGATCGTTCAAAAGTGCTTTGCAGAGTGTCAATCGGGTCTGTTCTCCCGACGACAAAGAACCGCTTAGCTGCTTCCTCATGTGTTCCATCTCGAACATCTCGAGCAAATCATCTATTTTCTTCTTGCTGTTTTTCACTCCATAGATCTCCGCAAAGACATACAGGTTCTCCCATACACGCAAGTTGTAGGGAAGCTGCTGATAGGCTGATGCAAAGTTCATTCGTTGAAGAATTTCAACTCGCGAGGTCTTCATCTCTTTGTTGAATATTTTGATTGAACCACTCGTTGGCGTGATCAATCCTAAAAGCATGAAGATCGTAGTCGTTTTACCGGCGCCGTTGGCACCAAGAAAACCCAGTATCTCACCGCGTTTTACTTCAAAATTTAGATTTTCTATGGCGACGGAATTCTTGAACTCTTTTCTCAAGCCGCGCACTTCTATTATGTTGTCCATCACAACACTCCAATAATTTTCTGATGTATTTTTGGCGACAGAAAAGAGGCGGTTCTTATGACACACGTGCTAAGAGGACACAATGCTACGCTCCGACTGTCGTGTCAGAGAGCATCCTCAGCGTATGTCTAAAACAACCGCCCCTGCTACAGCTTGGGCCGCGAATATCAAACCAAATGCATGCCGAGAACGCTCGTCAATGACGAGGGAGATTCGGTAATTTTCTGTAAGAGTAGTGCATTAATGTGTCCACCGATGTGTATTTCTTGTATTTCCTATCACTCCAAGATAACGGACCGTCCCAAAATTGGCAATAGGTCTGATTAACGTATTGCATCAAAGTTTTCACAGTTTCCAGAAAGTGAGTTGCTTATGATTTTTGATTTTCGGATCATCTAAGTGATAATTGATAGCGGTGTAAGGCAAGAGGCATTTCTTAGCTCACTGATGGCGGCATGAGGTCAAGGCATCTCTTCGCTCACTGATGGCGGTATGAGGTAAGCACTACTTCGCTCACTGATGGCGGTATGAGTTAAAAGTATTTCTCCGCTTACTGACGGTGGTATGACAAAAAGCATTTTTCAGTTGCTGGATGTGGTGGCGCCCTTGGTGCCGTTAGTTTCATGTCCGTTGGATTGTGAATGAGCCGTCCATTTCAGCAGATAGCAATTCCCACGTTAATAAGGATCTGCGGGCAGTGGAGGAGCTGCAGAGTGTGCCATAGTATTGTCGTCAGAACACAGAGAGTTGTTATGCCTCATATCACAGTGAAACTTTGGCCCGGAAAATCTGAGGAACAGAAGAAACAGTACGCGGAACGCATTGTCGAAGAGGCAATCAAAATCATGGGAAGTGCAGAAACTTCGTTGTCCGTTGCTTTTGAAGAGATCTCGCCTGACGATTGGAAGGACCGGGTTTACACACCGGAAATCGTCAAACATTGGGACGAGCTATATAAGAAGCCTGGATACCAAATGTAGCGGGCTTAACGGGTGGAGTAAGTGCGGCTGCTCGCTTATCGATACGCGCAGCATTGCCAAATTCACGCGTGATTTGCCGGTGCGATACCCCGTATGCTGGATTTAATCGACAGTTTTCGAGCGTATTGTCAACTGGTCGGTTACGAGGGGTCCGCAATGTTAGGCGATAGCGTCCACCAGTTCAATGTTTCAAGTCTCAACAGGTTCTATCTTTCAACTATGGCGAATTACTTTCCGCTCGAGCGGAACGCGTTCGACGTACTGCGAAAACGATGCCAGGCAAGGAAATTGCGGATGTTGGAAGCAGCACACACGTTGTTGTATGGACGAATCAACTTCGACCACATTGACTTGGATGTGACCAATACACCAAACGTCGTCACTGTGTTTAGTTCTGCACGAACTCCGCAACGCAAACCGGTGCGTGCTCGTAGGAAACGAACCAGCCGTAGCTTGAACTGGGAAGTGATGTATCTTCGCGAACCAGACGAGTCAGTCGCGAGCTAAGGTCAGTACTTTGACACGTATATAAGGTCTCATTGAACCGATTGTGGATTAATCCGCAGTCGGTTTTTTCTCCACGAAATCTCCGCAAAACGTGGTTAGGATAGCTTCTAGATCACTTCCTGGTGAGATCATGAAAGCAAGATTCTATTTACTAACCCTTGGTGCGTCAGTTCTGTTGTTGTCCGCTGGATTCAGCTCTCCGGCGTTCTCTCAAAACGATGCAAATCAAATTACTAATTACGAAAATCAAGTTCAGGTTTACGAGAAATCGCTGCAAGATAATTTGGCGGCTGAGACAACGGATTTGAAGGTCCTTAACCGGTTGAAGCTTGCCAACTCGAAGAAAAATGCTCCACTGGAAACAAAAATTCTGGGTCGTTTGCGTTATGAGAAACAAGCGATTGCGCTAGACGAAAATAACATACACTCGCTTGAATCATGGATTGCATACGACAAAGCGCTGGAAGAGCGCGAACTAGCCGACCAGCGTATGCAGCATTACAACGCTGAACAAGACGAAATCAATGCAGAAGTAGCGCGCCGGAATGAATACCATCCGCCCGTCTACGCTTACAACAGTTTCGGCTCTAGCTCAAATTATGGACGAGGCTCGGGTTACGACGACTACGGCTACGGCTACGGTGGCTACGGCGGTTATGGCGGCGGATGGCACTACCACGGCGGCTCCCATATGCATTACAGCTCCGGTGGTGGATACTCGTCATCGCATCACGGTAGTGTTCGTGGTCGCTAAATCTTGAAGCGGATACGGTCACTACATTTGGTGCTACTGAATTAAGTCATTCAGGCTGGCTTTATAGTCTAGAATTGAAATGACTTTCCAGAGGCGTTATGAATAACATAGTGAAAGGCATATTGGCACTTGTTGGTCTCCTCGTCTTTTCTGTGGGACTGGTAATATTTTCCGCGCTTCTGCACCTGAAAATGAACCCACTCACCGACAAAACTGAAGTCACGGTGGTCTTTAGCACCAAGCATGTTCATGCCGGTGAAACTTTCGAGTCGGAAAATTTGAAGGAAGAGAGTATCCTCGAGAGAAAGTCTCCGGTTGATGCTTTCCATGAAATCAGTCAGGTCGCAGGACGCAGAGCAAAGTCAGACGTCAATGTCGGCAACATCGTTAGCGAGATTGATGTTGAAAAAAGATAGTAGCAGGCAGTTCTAAAATAAAGTCTAGATGCTAGTGAGCACCACTCGTTTTCAGCAAAAACGAGGAGTGAGCGCTTTCGACAGTAGGTAACATGCTCGGGGCGCCAGCTTTGCACATCTCGATCAAATCTTTGTACGCGTTCTCGCATTCTGCGTTCTTGTTCAGAGCTTCCAAACATCTTGTCGTTCCTTGCCTTGGACCAATTCGACAGCAAGAGATGGTGCCCGGCTCTAATTTGTTTCCAATAGCAACTGCTGTTTGCCAGTATCCCAGCGCCTCTGCGAAGTTGTTTTCCTTCTCTTTCAGTTGGGCAATTGCGATTGCGACATCGCCCGCTGGAATGCTCATCTCTCCGTGGAGATCTTTGTTGATTCGATATGCTTCCTCGAACAGCTCATTCGCTTTCGAAAAATTTTGTGTTTGGTCGTTGAACGTATACATTCGTCCTTGTTCAAGCATCAAGTCTGCCACGCACTGGCTATTCGCTCCTTGATTCGCGATTGCCGTCGCTAACGCCTGATTGTATTTTTCAATTGCCAGTGCCGGTTGATTCTGCGTCTTGTGCATGAGCGCCAACTTTTTCAAAAGATCGATTCGGCAGCTTGCGCTCAGTCCGTTCGAATTAGATTGGATGCTTTGCCAGTTTTTGTCGCGGTCTGCCGCTTCAAGACTCGTTTTCCAGACAGCGTACGCTTCATCGTAATGTCCGGCTGAATACAGGTCTTGACCGCGTTGGTATAAGTCTTGCCAATTGCTGTCGCCATCCGTTTTATGACTTACATTGATAGGAGCTGCATTGATAGGACTTACATTGAGAGAACTTGCAATGACAGGACTTGCAATGACAGGACTTGCATTGATAGGACTTGCATTGGTAGAACTTGCATCGATAGGACTTGGACAGCCAGGGCTTTCCACTTGTAGACTTTGCGCCAGTTTAACTTGCACCGCATTTGGTGCCGATGCCGGAGCACTCGAGCAATTGAACGCGAGCAAACAAATACTAAAACTCAAACTAGAAAACACGACGATTTGCCTGAAGTAAATCATTGCTTTGCTCCCGTCAACTATTTTCAGTTAAATACATAGTCCTCACTCTGACGACCGGATAAACCCCAGATCTGCCAATAGGATGAATCTCATTTAGCTCAATTTGCGCTGCGGTTGGTCGATATGGCAGTCAAAATATGGTTCAATAGCGATTCTTCCTCAAATTGTCAGTTGTCAAAGCGAACTGAAGGATATCGATTTGCGACGGGCGGTTGCAGCAATCAATCAAGTTCCTGAATCGATCGCAAAGCAATTGATTCGCGGTATCTGTTACTTAATAGTCACGACTCTCATCGGTAATCCAGCGCTCGCGTTGAGTTCTGGTGCGCAAGCGTCGATTCAAGATGCAGCGATGTCATCATCGGCTGCTGAAGCCAGCCGCATTCTTGGCGTTACCGCTGACGTCGAGCGTATACACGAACTGTCGAATCAATTGAAACAAGCGGAAAATGAATCCGTCCGCACAGAGATGCTTGCGCATAAGTGTTCTGTTTTGCACAAAATAATGCTCGGATATTTGGAAGTGCGACAAACTTCCGACGCCATCGACGTTGACCTTGGCTATACCTATGATGCGATTGCAAAAGGCTCTCGCACGCGAGATCGCCTCGTTCAAATGTGCAACGTCGCTAACTTTACGCAATTTGGTGTGCAGTTCTCACTTGCTGCTGCGTTTCGAATGCACAATGATGAATTTATGTCGAACTTGCTTACCTGCACTGCTGGTGGTGCCACCCTCGTTATCTCTTCTCTGGGGCTTTTAGCATCTGCGAAGGCCGGCAAGTCAAAGGAGAAGCATCATCCGAACGCTCTGGCTGATTTTTTCGATCTGAATCCGCCGATGCAGTATAAATTGCCCGAGATGTTGAAAACATTCATAAACGCTAAGGCTCCGGGAACGAATCTGACGAGAAAAGAACTAGAACTGACTCTGTGGAAGAGATACTTCCATGTTGACGATTCACGCAAGGAGAAATTACTCGCCATCGCAGATAGTGCGTCGAACACTCACGGAGAGAGTCTGGCGCTTTTAAACAATCGACTTGTGTTGCTCTACGCTCTCAATGCTATGGTCGAAGATTTTGATGCCGACTTGATCGCGCTACTTCGATATTTGGAGAATACTGAACCTGTTCCTGTAAGTATTTCTGACGCGGACTGTACCGCATGTATGGCAGTTCTGAAGCCAGATGCTGTCGAAACAGCGAAGCTGCTCGATATCGAGAAACAGGTAGCTGAGTTGATTTCGATCCGTCGCAAAAACGGTAGCAAAATTGCTACGCACCAGCAGTTGCGATTGGAGACGTTGTTGCTGGAAAAAATTCTTGGTGGTGCGCTCGAAGTACGAAAGGCTGTCGATCGCGTTGACAGGGAAAAACATTATCAAATTGATGTTGTGATGTCTGAACTTACAGGGCATCGAGATCGCTTTATGCACCACTGCGATGTTGCCAACTTCATGCAAACAGGGATCCTCAAATCAATTGCAGGAGCATGCTTTTTCAGCGGACAACCAAACGCGGGAGCCGACTTGTTGCAGGTCGTGACGAGTCTCAACGTAGTTCTGGCGGGCGCTTCATTGGCTGGGTCACGAGGCGGTAAACGGAAGATCGATACCATCCCAAACTCGCTCGCTCAATTTATCAACTTGACGCCGCCTCCTGAATATCATCTCTCTCCGCTGATGTATCGCTTTATCAACTCTCCATCTTCTGATGGTAAAGGTGAGTCGAGAAAGGATCAGTTGATTGCTCGATGGAAACATCACGGTATCGCCGATGCAACCGAAAAATCCGCGAGGTTGGCACGACTTGCATACATGCCGTCTGAGCGGGACCGCAAGGTAGACAGCATTTCATTAGCCTCAGCTCGATTGAGAATGCTGTTTGATGTGCGCACCGAAATGGAGAGTTTCGACATCGGGCTTCTGGCGCTTTTGCGTGCTGGTGATGCCAACCCGAACAGTGCAGTCGATGAAACGAGTCTATCCTTCTTGCGCACCGCAGTTGAGAATCTGCGGCAGGGCAAAAGTTTCTATGAAGCAGGAAGTTTCGCGCACATCGGTGAGCGTTTGTTCGTCACTCGACACATCCTGATGAATTCGCTTGATGTGCGGTCTGCCGTCGAACGAATTGACGAAGAGCTGGTGACCGAGTACACCGTTCAAGGCGAAATGATTTCGAAAATGAATAAGCGAATTGAAATCACTAACGCTGTCAACTTCCTACAGAGCGGTGTTTCCGGTCTTGTCGCTGGTGGACTTGGGTATAAGCATAGTCACGCAGCTCAAGTTGCCGGCAATGAATTAGACATCGTTTCGGGTTCGACTGTAATTGTGCTTGCGCTTTACTCAATGTGGCAAGGTCGTGGTGGAAAGCGACCTTACGAAGCAAAACCAAACATGCTTGGTCCGGTTTTCAATGTGCCAGGAGCGCCAGACGATCAACGTTTTTCCACGCTTGTTTGGACTCATCTCAATTCTCCTGCTACCGGAGATTTTGCAAATAACGGCATCACCCGCAAAGAGTGGCTGCTCTCGCATTGGAAGAAAGATGGTGTGTTGACTTGCGACACCACAGACGCCCAGACGATCCAGAAACTTACCGCGACGGGAGCTGCACATACACAGAAGTCTGAAAACTTGAAACTGATCAAAAATCGAATCTATATGCTTTCGGAACTTCGTACTCAAGTCGAAACATTAGATGCGGAGTTGCTTTCCATGATGTACGCGATTAACTGACAGTTCCGTGCAGTTCGATCGCATCATGCGAACTGGTTTCACATCATTCTGATTTACCAGTAGAATAGCGCGACCACGCAAACGCAAGTTTGTGTATGTACACAACAAAGGAAACTAAGAGCGGAATTATGAGCGATAAGAGTGCACAACGTCCCAGCGGTGAGGCGGTCAGCATTACCACAAGGATGAAGGTCAAACCCACTGACCTTGAAAACGTCGCGCCGCTTCTGTCTAAACTTACTGTCGCCGGCTCAAAATTTTCAGGGCATTTGAATGCAGAAGTATCGCCACCGGCTGCGACTCATAGTGAGTGGATAACAATTCAACGGTTCGGTACAGAAGAAGATGCTGTTGCCTGGCGTGATTCATCGGCGAGAAAAGAGCTGCAGGCGCAGCTTTCACCTTATTTGCATGAGCAAGGTATCGCCGACGAAACTTCGCAAGAAAATTGCGATGTCTCAGTTGCAGCTTGCATTTCGACTGTGATCAAACCTGGTTTGGAAGAAGAGTATTATGAGTGGTTGCAAGAGATTCAAACTGCCCAGGCGATTTTCCCTGGATATCAGGGCACGTATGTGCAGATGACGAAGACTGGTGAAACGAACCTGTGGACGACCATACTGCGGTTCGACACGCAAGAGTCACTAGACGACTGGTTTACTTCGAAGCGACGAATAGAGCTGGTTGAGAAAGCCAAGCGTTTCGTGTCGTCTGAGAGCATCAAGCGACTGACGTCCTCGTTTCCTGGTTGGCTTCCGCTGGACGATTCCGGTGAAGCACCCGCCAACTGGAAGGCTGCAGTTTTGGTGGTGTTAGGGCTTTATCCGATTGTTTGTCTGGAGATAAAGTTTCTTTCCCCTGCGCTCAAAAGTTTGAATCTTGCAGTTGCTAATTTCATCGGTAACACAATTAGCGTCGCGCTCGTTACCTGGCTAACTATGCCGTTCTTGACCACTGTATTTCGCAAATGGCTTTTGCCTCCAAAAGGTGCTGAGCGCACACAGGTTGAGATGGTTGGTGGCATTGTGATACTAGCTTTGTTTGCTATTGAGATTTTCATCTTTCAGAACGTATTTCGATAATTCATTTCTTCTGAAAGGTTGATCTGTTGTGCCCGAAGGACAACACAAACCGCTCGAACTATGTGGTACTCTTTGGTTCCGGCACTTTTGCTGCGATGGTGCTTGCATACTCTAGTCGACACACCGGGTCGTTGTAAGTGCACGTTGCTGCTAATCTCGCTCAGCAACGTCATCGAAAGATTCGATCGAGTTGAGCAGAATGCGCATTGAAGTCCGAGAACTTCTCGCTGAATAGATTTTTGCCACTGAGGTAGTTGTGGAAGAACTGACTGTGTTGTCCCCGAAAAATTCGTTGGTCGACGAGTCATACTCACACGAATTGATCTTCTGGTTGAACGGGGAAAAGATTGAAATACTCAATCCAGATCCCACGTCTTTGTTGAGCGACTATCTGCATGAGATAGGGCTCACCGGCACAAAAGTTGGTTGTGGACAAGGTGGTTGCGGTGCATGCACGGTGATGGTGTCGCATCGTGATGCCAAGACAGGGGAAGCCGTTCATCGTCCAATCAATTCTTGTTTGAAGCCACTTTGCTCGCTCGATGGTTGCGTTGTCACGACGACTGAGGGAATCGGAAGTGTTCATGGTGAACTCGACCCGACTCAGTTTTGTATTGCAATGAATAACGGCACCCAATGTGGATTTTGCACGCCGGGCTTCGTGATGAATACGCATGCTTATCTGCAACAAAATCCTGAAGCGAAGATTGAAGATCTGGAAAAGATTTTTGGCGGAAACTTGTGTCGCTGTACTGGCTACCGCCCAATTCTCAGCGGGGTGAGAACACTTGCCTGTGACTACGAAGCGAGCTGCGATAAATCTCAAAAGTGTTTAGTAGATCCGTCATTCGAAGTTAAAGCCAGGACTGACCTGGCTAAAGTAAACCTGGGTCAGACTCCGGCATATGACTTGCCACCGAGATTGGTGCACTTCTTCGGTCGAGGGCGTGACTGGTACCGCCCGAATACGCTTCAGGAAGTGATGCGCATTAAAAAGCTGGGCACGGAGGAGAGCGGTCGTGGCAGCGTTCGTTTGGTTTTTGGCAATACCGCATCTGGTATCTATCCAGACGAAAAGCCGAGAATCTTTATAGATATATCGCGCATTGAAGAACTCACTTCATTGATTGAGACTGAATCCAGCATTGTCGTTGGAGCCTCAACTCCTATACAGAATTTGCTTGAGTTCGCTGAGCGTGTATCTAAAAAAATTGGACCAGATAAAGGGCGCGGTTTGAATGCGCTTGTGTACCACGGGCAGTTCATTGCGGGCTTGCAAGTGCGCGCGGCAGGCAGTGTCGCCGGGAATATTTTCATCACCAGGGATCACGCTTTGCGCGGCGGCGCTTTCCCTTCTGACTTGTTCACTGCGTTGGCAACGCTCGGAACTAAAATCACTATTGCTTCTGAAGAGTACGATGGACAAAAGCAATTTTTGTTGATCGACATGCCTCCAACCGAAAGGTTACCTGAAGATGCAATCATCGTTTCATTCGAAATTCCGTTTACTGATACGAGCGAATACGTACAGACTTATCGCATCGCTCGACGCCCGCAGATGGCTCATCCCATCGTCAATGCCGGTTTCCGGGTGCGTTTGCAATCTGACGGCACGGTTGAACCTGGTTCAGTCACCATAATTTATGGTGGTCTGGCTACGATGATTCACCGTGCAGTGAAAATCGAAGAGCAACTCTACGGAAAAACTTGGAACGCCGAGACACTAAATACGGTGATGGTTGCACTCAAAAAAGAAGTGGAAGCGATTACTGTGACTATGGATGAGGAAGGACTGACCAACGAGTACAGAATGCAGCTCGCTGAGACGTTCTTCTACAAATTTTTCCTGCATGTCGCAAACGAGCTGAAGCCAAACTCGCTGAAGCCAGAGTTGCTCTCTGCAGCAAATCACGACATTCGTGAGCTTTCACATGGTGTGCAAGAGTACACTGAATATCCTGAAATGTTTCCGCTGACGCAGCCGTTCATCAAACAAGCTGCATTCGTGCAAGCCTCTGGTGAGATTCGTTACGCTCAAGACGTAGCGTTACCGACGAACGGATTGCACGCTGCGATGGTCAAGAGCACTCGTCCGCATGCGAAGTTTGCATTTACGAAAAACACTCAAGGGCTGGAGTCGTTGAAGGAAATGTTGCGGAAGCAGTTTCCCGGCTTCAAAGATTTGATTACGCGACAAGATGTACCTGAGACTGGCACTAATTTAGTTGGTCTCGGAGACGACGATCCTGTCTTCAGCGAAGGTGTCGTGACTTCAGTTGGAGCGCCAATCGCGCTTGCCCTTGCCGAAACTATACAGTGTGCGCGCGAAGCTGCTGAATTTGTAGAAAAGGAGTGCATCGCTTACGAAGATTTGCCTGCGGTGATTACTCTTGCAGATGCAGTTCGAGAAGACACGGCTATGCCGATGATTTTGAAGTCTGCCGACCCAGATGAAGACATCAATCAACGCATCCCGACTATCGAGCGCGACGGCAGTGACCAGGACTGGTTGAAAGATCCACTCAAGCCGATGCCCGGAACAAGTGTTGCTACAGGCACGATTCGGACGCCTGCTACCGCGCATTTCTACCTTGAAACTAACTGTGCGTTAGCGATTCCTGGTCCGTACAATCGGATGACAATTCACTCTTCCACGCAAAATCCAAATGGCACGCAGAGCACTGTTGCAAGAGCACTCGGCGTGACTATGAATAACATCAACATCATGGTCGAGCAGATTGGTGGCGGATTTGGTGGCAAACAACACCGCTCGAACATCGTCGCGGCGCAGGCAGCAGTTGCTGCTTACAAGCTTGGTCGTCCAATACGCTTGCTGTACGACCGCGCTACCGATATGCAGATGGTTGGAAAGCATCATCCCTATGAAGCCGATTACTATGTCGCCTATCGCGATGATGGCAAAATCGACGGAATGCGTTTGGATTTCCGCAACGACGCCGGCGATACATACGACTGCTCATTTGCTGTGCTCGACCTCAGTTTGCTCACCGCCGACGGTTGCTATATGGTTGACACGCTTCAAGCGAATGGCACGTGTTATCGCACCAATAAGACCAGTAACACTGCATTTCGCACGTTTGGTGTCGCCCAGATGTGGACGATTCTAGAAAGCGTCATCGAAAGGGTCGCATTCGAGTTGACGAAAAAGTTGGGACGCACTGTTCGCCCGGAAGAAATTCGCGAAAAGAATATGTATCGCGATGGCACGCCTCAGGAACACGACAAGACTCACTTCGGGCAAGAACTGGACTTCTTGAATATCCGCGAAATCTGGACCGAGCTGAAAAAGACTTCTGACTTCGATAGGCGCGCGGAGGCTGTAGCTGAGTTCAACAAGAAAAACCGTTGGCGCAAACGCGGCATTGTAATGATGCCGCAAAAGCATGGAATCGCGTTCACCGAACCGCGTGGATCGCTCAACTCTGCGAGCGCTTTTGTCAACGTAAACATGGCTGATGGTTCGGTGATGATCCATCACGGTGCTGTTGAAATGGGGCAGGGCATCCACACGAAAATCGCTCAACTAGCGTCGAATGTGCTTGGAATTCCTCTGGAATTGATTCACGTCAACGGCAACAACAGTGATGTGATAACAAATTGTCCCGCAACTGCAGCCTCGACTGGATTCGATTTGAATGGCGGCGCAGTCGAGAAAGCATGCAACGTTTTGCGCACTCGACTGGAAGAATTCTGCGTCACGATGGAGCAATACTTGCCCTACGACCGCATCGAAGATTGGCGCACCAACTGGGGCGAGAAGTGGAAAGAGATTGTTTTCAAAGCGTGGTATCACCGCGTCAATTTGGCTGCCGCCGAGTTGTATAAGACTCCGCATTACAAGGGACCATCGAATCGCGATCCGAAAGGAAAGCCGTTCTTGTACTTCGCGCTTGGAGCGACTGTTATCGAAGTTGAGATCGACGTGCTTACCGGCGAATTCAAAATTCCACGCGCAGACGTCGTAATGGATGGATGCAAATCGCCGAATGCAGCAATCGACATTGGACAGCTCGAAGGCGGCTACGTTCAGGGCATCGGCATGGCCACAACCGAAGAATGTGTGTACGACCACGACGGTCGATTGGTGACTGATAACATCTGGTCGTACAAGCCTCCATGCACGAAAACAATTCCGATTGACTTCAGAGCGCGCCTGCACCCGGTGAATGAAGAGCGTAACAGCTTGGAGAAATTAGCCGAAAAGCAAGCGATCAAATCTACTAAGGCTTTTACTGAATCGTCATTGACGCTTGGATGCGCGGTTTATTTCGCTTTGATTCACGCGATTAAAGATGCACGCACAGAACAATTGGGTTTCAACGAATGGATCGACATGGATTTGCCGCTCACATGTCAACGCATTCAGCAACTGTGCGCAGTAAAGTCTGAGAACTTAAAGCTTTAGCAACTACATGAGAGGAAAAATGCAAACGATCGCTCTGCGTAAGAGAAAAATCAAATCACGTTTCGCTATGGATAATCGCAAGTGTGGTGCTCTTCTCTTTGGATTCGTTTTTGCCTGGATGACGGTTGCCTCGTCGCTTCCTGCTGCTTTTGCGTTGGACGACACCAAATCTGGGGTTGCAACAACAAATCTTGCATCGAGACCAGAGTTCAAAGAACCAGTTGCCTTGATGAGCAAAGATGGTGTGCTCGAAATCAGGCTTACTGCCAGGCAAGGCGAAGTAAAGCTGGACACTGTAGCGAAGCCTGCAAAGAACTTCTTGCTGTTCAACTACGAAATAATTCGCGGTACAGCTTCCAACGGTCAGAGCACCGGTACCAATTGTTATCCGGCTCCGACGTTGCAAGTGTATCCCGGAGAAAAGCTGGTGGTGCATTTCGGAAATGAACTTTCGGAGCTGACGATCAAAGATTATTTCGTTCCTCAGTATTCAGCGAAAGACCAATCTGTTCCAATTTATCCGGTGCAGATGACTTCGTCGCCGATCAATTTGCACATTCACGGCGCTCATATCAGCCCGAAAGGTAACGCTGATAACGTCATGCTGCACATTCCGCCAGGCATGTCGAACACTTATGTTTACGACATTCCGCGCAATATGCCGCAGGGTTTGTACTGGTATCACTGTCACTTGCACGGACTTACCGCGCCTGAGACTTATGCTGGACTTGCTGGTTTGTTAGCAGTTGGACGAACGGATGGCAATATTCCGGTTGTTACCGATAATCAAATTCCGATTCGTAAAATGGCGCTTCAATACAATTATGTTTTCGACCGCGCCGGCGGTTCGAATGACTTGAATAATCTGATGTGGCCTATGTGGGTCAGTTCGCTTGTTCCGCCGAAGCCAGGCGAATTGGCTAACGGTACATATCGTCCATCTTTTGCTCCGGTAAATTTCAATCAAGCCAAAGTTGGCACCAAGTATAGTACTGTCTGGTATTCGGGTCCGCTGTCAATTCTCAACCATCGAGGACAGCTTGCTTTCATCCCAAGCAATTTGCAAGATTTCACCGCAACAGACCGCACCGCTGGCGGTGATGTGCCGATCGACCCATCGCTTCCCGAATACAAGCGTGACGTGCAGTTCACTGTAAATGGTCAGTTTCAACCCGTAATCAAAAGCAAGGCCGGACAAACTGAAATCTGGGCATTAGCGAATATAAGCGATTTTGCTTACATGAATGTGCAGTTGACTGAAACTGCTACAGGGCGTCATCCCAAAATTGCGATTGTGGGGCAAGATGGCAATCCATACCCTGCAGTGCATTACCCGTTGGCTGCGAATGGTACGCAGCTCTTAATTCCTCCGGCGAGTCGATTTGCGATCGCGGTGACTATTCCAGCCGAAGGTGAGCTGGTTTTGGAAATGCCTCAAATTGCCAAAAGTGTGCAGAATGGACAATTTGATCCAGGTAAGACTGTCACCGCCAATGGTGTTCTCTACACCAACAATGGAACTGAAAATCCACCAGCAGTTCTAGGCAAGCTAAGCGTAGCGCCATCATACATCAGCTATTTCGACGGGTTTTTCATCTTTCCGACACAAGTGCTTGCGCGCGCCAAAGCCGTTGCTCCGGGTGGTGTCGCCACGGCTTTCACAGAAGGTCAGAAACTTGGCGCCTACACTTCTTTCGTCGATCTCTCTAAAGCCACTCCAGATTTGAAGCGACAGATCTTTATGTCTGGCGGCTTCCTCAATGATCTCGCGAGCAAAGACGATCCCAAAGCATTTGTGTACGCATTCAACGGACAAGCATTTCCAAATACTCCAGTGATTCAGCCGCGACTCAACTCGGTTGAAGAGTGGCGTTTCGTCAACAACAATAATGACGAACACCCGATCCACGTGCATGTTAATGACTTCCAGGTGGTCGAATACAACGATCCTGCGCCGGGCATTCACACTGGTCCGAATCAATTCTCGATCGATAACGCTAACGCTCCTGCGCCAAAGATGAATAGCGACGAGGATGTGGTTGAACCAGGAATTCTCACCTTCCGCACTCGATTCGACGAGTACACGGGGGTATACGTTACGCATTGCCATCGCTTGAATCACGAAGATAACGGACTGATGGCGCTGATCAATGTATTGCCTGCCGAATCAATTTACGCGGTGGCGATTCCAGGTGCGAAAGGCCGTGCCGCTGAAATTCATCTCTATGACGGCAACGGTGACAGGCTTGTCGCAACTGTTATTCCGTTTCCATTTTATGAAGGTAACGTCAATGTAGCTATGGGCGATGTCGATGGAGATGGCATACTCGATTTGATTGTCGGTTCCGGCAAAGACCACGCACCAGAAGTTGTCGCTTTCGCTGGCGCGTCGATACACGGTAGAGGAATTTTTGGAACTGAGCTAGCTCGATTCCAGCCGTTCGACGCATCGGGACGCGACGGAGTGAGCGTTGCTTCCGCGCAGATTGACGGAACACAGTCGGATAATCTCATTGTTGGATCGAGCGCTGGTATCACCGATGAGGTCAAAATCTATAGCGTTCCGTTAGCCGGATCAAAAGACGGACCAACATTGTTCACTTCGTTCAAACCATACGGTGAAGACAAATCAGGAGTCAGAGTCTCCGCAGGAATGGTCGATTACTCGACCGGGCGCGAAAGCATCGTGACCGCGCCTGGTGCTGGCAGCCCGACTGAAGTGAAAGTGTTTAACTTCTCCTTGCTGAAAACAATCGCGAAAGACCGCCAGATTAGCGCGCAACCTTTAGATGGTGCTGCAAACGTCGTTGATCCTCCAGCTCAAACTTCAAGCTTCTTCCCATATGGGGAAAACTACCGTGACGGGATTTCTCTCGCCACTGGATGGTTGGCGGGCTCGCTTGGTGGAGCGAAATCAATCATCACCAGCCAGTTGACCGGAAGTGGTGCCGTCAAAGTATTTTCCGGCGGCTCGGCACTTGATGGCGGTCCGATGATGTATCTTCACAATCCGATGCAGCATGGACATGGTGCGCATTTCCGCGAAACTGCAAGTTTCAATCCCTTCACTGAATCTGGTGGCACACGCGTTTGCACGACCAGCACGACCGAGGGGGCGAATCTTTTAGTCAGTGGCAGCGTGAACGGCAACACTCGGTCAAGTGTCGTTAAATACGATTTCGTTCGAGCCGGAGACACCGCTACAACTCTGAAACCTGTACGTCTAGGAGAAGTATGGAGCGGAACTTCATCAGCGCCTGCCACTCTCGGCGGTGACTAACATTTCCAGAGGCTGGACGATGAAAGCGCTGCAACCGAGAACGAACAAAAACGTATCTCGATGTTTGCGCACCATTGTTTGCATCTTGTGCTGTTTGATAGTGCAACCCTGGTATTTGGCAGCGATGGCCGATACTCTCTCTTGTGCGGAAGCAGGCTCATCTCCAACGCGCATCGCGGCAGTGGGAGCGCCCTCAATTCCAACGCCCATCGCAGCAGTGGGAGCGTCCTCACTTCCAACGAGCATCGCGGCATTGGGATCGCCCTCTGATTCGGTTAATACAGATGCGATTAGTCCTGCAAGCACAGTATCTGTTTCAAACGGTCTAACAGCAGATGCGGCTCAGACTGCGGATGTGCTTGATGTTCGCCAGCTCTCAGAGAGAGTAATCCGTTTGCGCCAGGATTCGAAAACCGACATTGAAAAGAGACAGCTCAATGACGAAAGGGCATTGCTACTGCGTCGAATTTTCGAAGCCGTTCTTCAGTTGCAGTCGGCCGAAAGTCAATTGGAATTCGAAATTAGCTTCACCTACGACGCCATAGCGCGAGAACAGCGCCGAGAAAATACGGTCAATCAAATTTTCAATGCTGCAAATTTTGCTCAATCTGGAACGTTCGGAATCATCGGTCCGGTCGCTGATTTGAACAATCACTTTGTCGTGGAGTCGACAACCGGAGTCGTAAGCACCGGTATAGGAA
The DNA here is from genome assembly GCA_036702965.1 of Drouetiella sp. Lineage (GTDB taxonomy): Bacteria > Cyanobacteriota > Vampirovibrionia > Obscuribacterales > Obscuribacteraceae > PALSA-1081. The sequence goes on along the minus strand of DATNPZ010000010.1, from coordinate 38,071 downwards.
CTGTGCTGCCTATCATCGGCATGATTTACAACAAGCGCGCCAAAGCCTCTCACTTGACGCCACCAGAAATCATGTCGCCTTACTTGAACGGAAAACCAGTAGATGCTTCGAGGATGCCACCGCTTGTAGTGCGCTATTTGAATTCTTCCAAACCTGGTGAAAGCCGCACGCGCATGGAAGTTCTAAACGCCAGTTGGAAAGAGCGTTTCAAATCAGACATGACAAAGAAAGAGACGTTGTTCGGTATCGATGATGGAAAGAAGAGAAGTCTCGGTTATTTGCATAATCGACTCACCTTGCAATGGTCGCTGTATACAAGCATTCAGGAATTCGACTCGGACCTTCTCTCTCTGCTCAATCAAGTAAGACGGTTTACGAGAACGGAATACCCGCTCACAATAACCAAGCTTGGAACATCTGACGCTGAAGACGCAGCGCGCCTGCTTCACGTTGAACACCTTCTAACAGAGTTAACAGAGTCGAATGCTACAGGAATAGAAGATGAGCACAAACGTGGATTGCAACTCACTCTTCTGGAAACGGTGCTTGCAGGCTGTCTCGAAATGGCGGTCGCTTCCGATAAATGCCAGAAGGAATTGAACTACCAATACGACATCGTGTTAGCTGAACTGACAGACCGGCAGTCCAACTTCATGCAAAAGTTGTACGAGGTCAATTTCATTCAAGGTGGCGCAATTGGCTCTGTTGCGGGTCTTTTGTTTCTCAAAAAGAAAATCAATCCCGCGACCGAACTTTTACTTGTTTCGAGCGGAATCGGGCTTGGGCTCACGGCTGCATCATTCGTGGCTTTGCATGGTGGTTGGCGTAAGAATCAGACGGGTCCAAACTCACTCGCTGATTTTTTCAATTTGCGGGCGGAGCATGGATTTACTCCGCTGGTTTACGCTTACCTAAATTCGGCTTCGCCGCGCAGGGCGGATGGAAAGACGCGCCGCGAATGTTTGATGGAATATTGGAACAACAACAAAGTTGTCACTGCAGATTTGAGGAATAAGCGCATTTTGGAAAAACTTGCGAGCATGCCTTCATGCAAGTGGGACACAATCAATTTGGTGCTTAATCGAACAGCACTTCTAAGTACGTTGCAAGAACAATACAACGAGTTCGATGGCGAGTTGCTCGACCTGTTGCGAAAAGGTTGGCCCGTGACACTCGCTAGAAGCCAGTCTCAAGATCAATCGAATAATTCGCTAGGTGCCACCGCATCACTACTCGGGGTTCAAGGCATTGTCATCGCAAATCAACAGATGGATGAGAAGTCCAAACTGTTAGTTACAAGGCAGGTGCTTGACGGATTTCTGTCCGTCACCGCTGATGCAAATGTCATCAGTCAGGAAGTCGATTTGGAGTTCAAAGTTCTGGATCGTTTGAATAGGCAGCGTGATAAAGTCGTTCAACTGACAAACAACATAAACTTTCTTCAGGCAGGAACGCTTGGTCTAATCGGAGGCTCGCTTGGATTAGCCGGCACAGACGCAGACGTTTTGGCAACGAACAGAATAAGCATTGTCTCCTCGGCCGTTGGCAGCGGTCTGGCTCTGGCTTCTATGCTGGAACAACATGGTGGATGGCGGCCAGACAGAGCAAAGCCAAACGCTCTCGGTGCTGTTTTCGGCAAGGAATACGAGCATAGATTTTCTCCAACAACAATTCGCTATTTGAACGCTATCCCGACCGACTCTAAGTCCAATCTGTCCCGGCGACAAGTGTTGATCAAATACTGGAAGACCGCAAAAATTGTAGATATGAATGTGGGAAAAGAATCGGTAATCGAAAAACTTTGCGTTGCAGGCAGCGCGCACCATTGGTGGAGCGAGACGATCCGATTGATTAACAACCGTATCACCATGCTGTTCGACTTGAAAGGCGTGATGCGAAGCAGCAATGTTGCGTTCGCAGAGTTGCTAAAGACTTTGGACTAGGCTCTTGTACCTTTGAATATTTCGGGCGGGCGGGTTTTTGGGATTCCGTGCGAACTGCGTTCCTACCAACCAATCATGATTATTCTCCGCCGCAATTCATTTTTGCTTTGCAGAATCCAATTGCAATTTCCAAATCATCGACATTGAATGTCCCTTTGGAATACTTCTTACTGTCATGAAAAAGCCACCATCAGGGTTCAAAGCCATTTCGATCGGGAGCAAATATTTTTGTGGAAGATTATACTCCTTTACCTTCCCTTCAGAGCTAACAGCAAGAATCGCTCCTTGTCCATTTGCTTTGATTGCGCCGATGAAGACTCCATCTTGACGGCCGAACAGCGCCCCGGTTTTAACGACTCCAGGCAGCGAAAACTCTGTTAACGTTCCATCGGCTTTTAATCGAACTACGGAATTGTCTTTTGGTGCCCACAACGCACCATCGGTGGTGTTGGTCAAATCACCGGTGAGTTTACCCGCACCTGTCGGAAAGTGTTTCACTTCCCCTGTTGGCGTCAAACGTCCCATGCGGTTGCTGCCAACTTCGGTGAACCACATCGCTCCATCTTGCGCTATGAGAGCAGTCGGCTCATCTGAGGATTTTCCGACCGTGAACTCTTTGATTGCACCTTTTGAATCGATTCGTCCGATTTTACCCACAGCAGATTCGGTAAACCACATTGCGTCGTCAGGTCCGTGTTGGATATCCATCGGCTTGCTGCCTGCCGTAGGAATCGAGAATTCAGTTATTTTTCGTTTTGAGTCGATGCGCGCGATCTTATTTGTGTTTGTCTCAGGGAACCAGAGTGAATCGCTGCCAGGAATGAAGTTAATAGATGCTGGCTTCGCCGCAGGTGTCGGCGTTGCGTGTAGGTTGGTTTTTCCAGTCTTGTAGAGGAATTCTACTGCGCCTGATTTTGCATCGAGGGTGGCGTTTGTGAACCACACTCCTTTCAGTGGACCAGTGTCATCGTAAACAATGCCATACGGGATCTCAAACGGAACAGGATAACTCGTGAATTTTGCTGGTGAAGTATCGGCTGACGCGACATCCACTGGGACGAAAGCACTCAGTCCGAGGATTCCGAGCACTGCTAGAAGCCGGACGTTGAGATTCATATTGACTCCTCTGGTTGGCGTTAGATGCCACTACCTGCAGTGATCGAACCAAGCTGCCTAATCGCAACAAACGCAATCGTCTAGATTGACTTGATAGCCGAACAAGCTGCTATTGAATCATCTTGACTGACTGTTGACGACTATCTAAAACCGACTATCTTAGAAGCTTTTGTTCATCTGGAAATGGCCGCTTGCTGTAGAATTAGTTGCTGTGGATTGCAGCAGTGAGTCGGTTCAATCGTGGGGGTTTTTATGAGAGCAATGTGTTCCCTTTTGTGCATAGCCATCGCCGTGGGCTGTGGACCCTCGTTTGCAAACGACAAAAGCAAGACATCTAAAACCGTAACTCCAAAAATTTCGAAGCAAAAGGCTCAAGAGATCGCCGAGAAATTAGTGCCAGGTGAATTGCTCAGATGGGATCTGGAGATACAGAAGGGCAATCCATCTTACACGTTCTACATCAAGAGCAAAGACGGCAGAATCAATGAAGTTGCGCTCGATGGAAATACCGGCAAAAAAGATCACATCGGTATCGAACTCGAGTATGCAATCAAAAGCGGCAAGGAAGTCGTGACTACTAACGCCGCGGACCATGCTCGATTGAAAGAGACCAAGTTAAGCAAAGAGCAAGCTCAAGAAAGAGCGGTCAAGTCGTATGCAGGAACTGTTGAAGCGTGGGAGCTTCTCGTATGGGCGATGGGTGACAAAAGCAAGTTAGTGTACGAATATCGCATTGATGGAAAAGACGGCAAAAAAGTTGTTTGCGTCGACTCGCAAGATGGTGCGATTTTGGCAACGAGCGAGTTCGCAGACGGCGATTAGAACTGTTCTATCTAGCGTGTCAGGTTGCGACCCGTTTCTCGATCTTTGAGTTTCATCGAAGCGTAGCGCAGATCGTAGTATTCCTTGAGTGTGGGATCGTTGTTGTCCGTAACGTGCATCTGGTTCAAAACTGGCACCAACTCTCTCAATCGATCGTTTATAGCTGATTCAAGTTTGTAATCGGCTGGAGACATCTTACTTGTGTCCTCGCCAGCAGCTTTGATCGCATCCACATAAGCCGGTGGTAGCAGTGCTGGTGCCTTCTGTGAGTCGAATTTTGGTGCTCCGACAATTTGCATTTCTTTCAAAACGTCATCTGAAGTCAATTGCGGGAAGGTCACTGAGCCATCTGCTTCGAATTTAGCCGGTGGCAAATGATCGTCCAATGATATTAAGTACAACTCTTCCTTTTTGAGTTCGTCAGGCGAGAGCGGCTTCCCGTCTTCCTTTGCGTTTTTGAGTGTTCCGATCAATTTTCCGTACCAAACGGTGTCATCATTTATGACTTGCTGTAAATGGAAAGACAACATTCCATCATTTAGCATCTTCGTAAGTTTGATTGAATCTTCGTCGGTTGCATCTGTTTTACCCCTAGCGCGCATGTCGGCGACGTCTTTCTTGACCATGTCGTCGAAGTCTGGCCAGATCTCCCTCATCATTTTGATACCCGCTTCCTTGGAGCCGGTCGCTATGACGATTTCTTGATGGAGTAGCTGCCCTTTTGGAACAACGCTTTCGTCCGTCAGGGTACTTTCGTCGATGTTTCTCATTGTTGCTCCTCGGCACTAGGCGCTAAGAATCACACAAGCTAGACTTGTGTTTTTGTATTGGTTGGGTCAGGCACTATTCTGTTATAAGGGAAATAGTTTGCAAATTTCTTGCAGCGGCACAGATGACTGAAAAACCGAGCGGGCTGCTCGACTTCAGCAGCATGGTTCTAATTTGTTGCAGCGAACTCGCGAGTGTTTGGCTGCGCTCCGTAGTTTGTAGTCTTGAATTTCTGCGGTATTTGAATTGAGCTTGACACTCGCGCCGCCTCAACAGCAGATCATTTGCCTGAATAAACGATAGCCTAAACCAAGTTTTTCAGTCAGTTCCGCAACGTCTTACTTGGTCCATTTGGGATGAAGTGCTCGACCGACTGGTGTAAAGATCGGCAGGTTGTTGGACCAGAACAATTTATCGTAAAGCCGTGGGTATGCGTTGTCCTCGCGGTCCATATTTTTGCGGTTGATTGCTGACTGTACATCGGTGAACAAATTCCACGCATTTAGGAATAGTTTCGGTTTAACAGTTTTTGTTTGCGGATCTTTCAACCAAGCATCTAGTAAATCGAGGTCCAGGCATTGTGGTTCTTGATCTGAGACAACCACTATATGGAGCTTCTCGGCGTGAGCAATCAGCAATTCGATGGTATCAAAATTTAGCATCATTCCATCTTCGCCTAAAACGACGCAGTCATAATCGTCGCTGGTTTGCCAGAGAAGGTAGCGCTGTTTTCCTTCGAATTTGATCAAACTCGGATAAAATTCGATTTCATTCAAGTTCTTACCGCTTTAGGGTCATGCTACAGCAATGGCGGAGCCAAATTTGTGCGCTTTGAAATAGCCACTCATCCCGTTCTACGATGGTTTGCTTTGAGGCAAAGTTTGCGACGAAGTATGAAAGGCAACGGTTGCAAGCCAGGGCAGCTAACATATGACCTTGGCGCAGTTTTCGACAACCCTTTAAGCTACAACCGTAACGTGCTTGAGCTTACAATCCACTCGGGCAAAATCTCACGGTGTGAGTTAACAGTCTACAGAGATTGACTCATCGCGCCGAATTTGAGAAGGCGCAGGATAGCTACATGGCGATGGACATGTGGAGATTTTTTCTCCTTCTTCCTGTTGCGTAGAAATAGCATTGGCATGTTTACAAGCTTATTGCAGAATTAGGCTATTCTTTGAAAAAGGATCGCTGAAAAATGTATCACAGTCTTCAACTCATTAGATTGGGAAGCAGTCTATCGGTTCTATTTTTTTTTGCGGGAGTGATAATTTTCCATTTCGCAACCGAACCTATTTGTGCAAAATGTTTATCGACTCAGGTACAGGTCAGTGGTTTGAGTTATCCGGGCATTTGCGTGACCGAATACAAATGTGAACGGTGTAGTTTCAAGTGGAAGCCCTTAAACTTACATCGTGCGACTAATTACGGCTGTTATACGATATTTCGATAGAAGTGGGCTTGCAGCGGAAGTCACCACTTTTCTAATTGCTTATGTGCGAGCACCATTTACGGTGCTTCACCGACGAATATAAAAGCAGCACTTTATGATTTAACACGTGCGAGAACAGTGCTAAGTGAACAACTGGAATCGCGAGAAAGCGAATGCGTATTTCCTGGTATACAGAACGGAGCTCATTTGGCAGAACAAAAACGTGACGTTGGGAAACAACGCCAGTATCTCTTAGACCTGTCTTGCTAATCGCCAATCGCCAAGCACGATCTCGAATATCCATTACAACTTTTTCTTTTGATGGAATTCAATCTGTTACTGTTCGGCAAAAGTCAGAGGCAACTTGTGTCGTCGGTTCATCGCGGACAAGATTTGAGCCTTATACTTCTCCGCTGCACCGTAGCCGGGACGTATTTTCAACGCATCCTCGGCAGCACTTAATCCAAGTTTTAAATCAGAAATTTGATCCGATGCCTGCACGTTTTCCATGCATCCAAGCTTGTAAAATGCACACGCAATGCTCTTGTAAATGATCAAGTTTCGGTCGGTAGAAAAAGATAAAGGAAGAGCTTCCTGATAGTTCTTCACACACTGTTCATAGCTGTTTTTCGCGGATTCTAAGTCATGACGTCTTTGTTGATACAAGCCAAGTTCAAGATATGTGCATCCTTTGATGTCGTAGAGCCAGGTATGTTTTTGCAGTTTTAAACCCCGATCTGCGTAGTCGAGAGCTGAGTCACAAAATTTCTCCCAGGCACAGACATTAGACTTTATCCGTTGTATTTTGCCGAGATAAAGTGATGCGAACGCCGCGATAAACTCATCTTTGAACGAATCTTCTAGAGCAATTCCGCTCTTAGCGGCTGCCAAACACTTTTCAAATAATAAGTTCGCTTTATCAAACTTACGTCGCGCATAGCACCAATACGCCTCATACTTAAGAGTTTCAGCCAACCCGGTCCAGCCACTGGTTGATTTAGGATATTTTTGCAACAGCTGCTCATACTTAGATTGTATGTTTGCGAGTGCTGCAATATCAACTTTATGCGTGCGATCTGTAGATTCGCGAATGTGCGTGTCTTGCTTGCGCAAATCCTCTTCATCTTTGCTTTGAGCAGCGGTGCTGAACGGTCCTTTCTCTGCTGGCGGTTGTACATCAGCCGCTGCGACGAATGGAGGCAGCGCCAACCCAATCACAATCAATGTTTGAAGAATTCGACGATAGAGCATAGATATCCGCAACTACGTGCCAGGGTCTTATCACCCTTGAGGTGTAGACAACACTATTGATAATACCAGTCGAGGCAAGCTGCTAAACTGAGATCCTTCGGAACTCAGCCAAGCCTCATTCACCCCGAAATTGTTTAACTGCTAGTCTGCGTGATTAGTATCGGATGGTCTGGCTATCTCCGCCCTTCTGCAGTGAGACTATGCGGAATTTGAAACCAATTATCATAACGATACTCATCGGAGGAACATTTGGTTTTCTATCCACATTCGTTTTTGCTGTAGCACCGATCATGCAGCTAAATATGATCAGAATCTATCGATTCGAGCTTGCACCAAACCCTTCAAAAGCCACGGTTACGAAGGCGAAAAGTTTGATTTCTGAAGGCACGAATTTAGCACTTAAACAAGCCTTCTGCGAGCACTGCGTGACTTGCACTTTAGGGGGAATGCTCTTCGGGCTAGTTAGTTACGGGTTAACGAACTTAATCGTACAAGCCGCTAAACTCAACAGCTAGTTACGCCGAACTATTACGAGAACCAATGCAAAAGGCGGCAAACTTTTTCATCGAGTATGGTGGCATCGAGGTTGAATCATTGTTTGGGTAAACTGAGATGTTAGTTAGGAGATGCGATTTCGGCTTATTTGGCGGCAGCGGAAGCGAAGTTCTACGTCGCGACTTCGCTTCCGTTGCATGGAAAATGTCCAACCATCGGAAAGCGGAATTTACTCTAACCAGGCTTTCAAAAAGCCCGGTTAGACTTGTTTTGAGTCGTAGTATCTGGAAAAGAACTTTTTCGGCATAGTTTTCACAAAAGCATAAAGACTAGGAACGGGTTAGCCGAATACTTACGAAACGAGGACAAAAAAACAAAACAAAAATTTTTTTTTAACGAGACCGTTGGCGCTGATCTTTCTACTTGTACGAACTAGCTATTCGGGCTATGGTTTTTATATAACCAAGATAAGTGTGTAATGTTTAGTCGAACTTTGTTCGCGTTTAGCGTAGTTGTTGCTGTAATGCAATTTGACTGTACGTATGCCATGACAGAAGAAGAGGTGCGGCAGGCTACATCGTCACCGATGACGAAGCACGAGACAACCGCCGGAGTCATAGTATGTCGAGACCCTCAAATCGAGTTTGATGAAAAGGCGGTGGCGACAGATAATCTCACCGGAAGTCGAGGATATTTGCGAGAGCATTTGTTAGTGGACGCGATCGTCAACAAGACTCTGCTGGGTAAATCTAAATCGAGTATTGATGCACTATTTAGAGTAGACGATCCAAATCCATGTGTTCCAGACCAGTTGGTTCAGTACAACGTTGCCGGGAGCACATATGGCAAATGTGGTGCCGCACCTCAATACTTGCTACAAGCATATTTCGGCAAGGATTCGAAACTGGTGCGGTACAGGTCGAGATATTGCGAATATGGACTCACGAATCCACCGGTCGACAGCATTTGGATAAAGTGAGGGATTGCAAACAATCCCTCACTCTACGTGTTAACCTAACTGCTCTTATACAAGCTCTGTTGAAGGACTCTCCAGCCAGTTTGACAGCATTTGACTTTCTTTGTCTTGGATAAGAATTTGCCTTAGAACTAACGATGCGACTCCATCATTTAGAGCTACTAGAGCCTCAAGAATCGCTTTGGAGGTAACAAGTTGCTTTTGCTCGGTTGTATCTCGGGCATTACACAGTGCCCGTTTTACACGAGAGCTGAAAGGCACATCCAGGCTAACAAATCCTTCACGCGTTCCATCTACGTCTTTAATTCTCGCTCGCAGTTGTTCAATCGTTATCCTGTTGCTAAGGAAGAACTCGCGAACTTCTCCTTGTGCGCGTGCAAGACCGAGCAGCAAGTGTTCTGTACAAACAAAATTATGTTGCATCAGTCGCGATTCGTCCTTTGCGTTTGTAAGTGCTTCAGCCGCTGCATTGCTAAATTCGGTTAGACTAATTTGCGAAAACTGTGTCTCGTAATCTAACATTCCGCTTTCGCTCTCTGTCGAGAAATTTTCGAGCGCGCGTGTCGTTAAAGCTACTAATTCGGTTCGATCAGTCCGAAGCAAATCAATCAATCTATGCTCTTTTTCGACCTTTAAAATAGCTAAAAAAAGATGACCAGTGTTAACCTGATCGTGTCCAAATGAGGTGGCTGTCTTAATTGCCTCTCTTTCTGTAAGTGATTTGCCAATAAACATTGGTTGCGTGAAGCTGCAACCTGTTCCTAACATATGCCCACGTGTCAATTGACGCAATTTGAAAAGAGTCAAATCTCGCCTCAAGAAGACGTCTGTCAATAAACCACCGGCTCCCACAAGCCCCAACAGCAGGTGATTCGCGTCGACAAATTTTTCGAAAAATCTTTTGCTTTCCTCGACTGCTAATTCATAGGCAATTCGAGCGCAGTCTGTGTAACGCTGAGGACCATGTCCAAGCGCGACTAGTAATGAAGTAGCTAATTCGGATTTCTTCACAATTTTTCAGCCGTGCAGTTATCCCCCATCATACCCAAGCTTGCGAATAAGCATTAGGTTCAGGTGAACTGCACCAGAACCAGCCACGGATTTGCTGCTCGATATCAGACTAAAGGTTCAGTCTGGGTATTTCCCGGTAGAAAGCCTGGCACTCGCCTTGCCGAGCCAATGCAGGCACGGAGCCGTATGCTGCGTGGCGCAAAGATTACCAATCTGCGTCTGCATGCACTGCGGCGAATACTGGGCAGCTACATAGCAATGAGTAACCAGAACATAAGATCATAAGCCAAGCGCTTGGTCATAAGTCTCTTGCTTCAACAGAGATTTACACGAAGCTAATGCAATATCCTGTTAGGCTCGGCATTGAGAGCGCTCAAGCACAGACCGCTTTTTACCTCTGCGATTCATTGCATACTGATCGCTTTGCTCAATTCCCATTCTATGTTCGAGATTTCGATTCGGTACACCCTGTTATCGACGAAATGAACTTGCAGCAATGAGAATCTGTCTCCAGAATTCGTAGATGTGTTGGGACCTTTCGAGTTCGCTGTAATTCTGTAGGACCAGACACTGCTTGTTTTGCCCTGATCCACAATCGATGTACCGAATAGTTTGCAAACAGTTTCTCGGTCGGCGCAGGATAATGGCTGAAGATTTTGACTTACAAGTTTCCATCGCAAGCTATCAGTTTTGCCTGGAACCATCTGGTAAGTATAGCCGCCGCTGTGATCAAGCGTCGAATTGTTGGCGCAACATCCCGTCCCCAAGACAAACACCATGAAGGTAAGTGCCCACCTTAATGTCAAATTCTTTTGTTTAAACAATAGTCTCATTAACGCCAATCCTACTCATAAGTGGTGCAAATGGCTAAAAAGCCACAATTTGTTAGTTTAAACACTTCCTTTCTAAAAATGAGTGGCGATAGGGGCGCATCTGCTTGGAACTTAAGATACAACCGTTCGCGAACAGCGCGTTCATTGCTGTCAGACAAAACCTTGGAGAATCAAGCCGATAAGGAAGACGCGGCGACCACGACTTCGCTTTGCCCAACGCGCAGCCTGCAAAGCCGCACGCAGTGAGGCAGGATGAAGGGCACCGGTCACGGTGCCCAAGAAGCTGCAAGGAACAACACTTACGCATGGTACATCTATGCAATTTCCTTCGAGACTGACCGGACCGAGGCCTGTAGGTCTCTCCTGAGAAGGCATCACAGGTGGTACCAAGGAGAAGCAATGAGAAGACGAACACCAACTATTGCAACGAAGTTGGGCGCAATCGATCACATTCAGTTTGAGCAATTTTGCAGAATGGAAGGGAAGACGAAAACAGAATCAGCTTGAGAAGCAATACTCTATTACATGAAAGCAAAAAGCGCTTATATAGCTGCACTTCATTGTCACGACACCATCACACTTGCTCAAGCCTGGCATCACAGTCTTCTTTGTTTACTTGTTTTCAATTATCTTGTATTAGTAACGGGGGCGAAGGCATGAGCGACTATATCGAACGACATGATTGTGTGGCCGAAATCATAACCGAATTACCTGGAAGCGGAAACATACCGCAGTTTTGTTTTCCACTTTCTCAGAAATATGGACGCTACGAACTTATGGTCAAGTTTTCACCAGTGAATGGCGAAAGAGATTGGATTGGAATGTTCGACAGCTATGGCTATGGACATTCAGGCATTTACACGTTGCCTCACGTTTCTAATTTGCTAGTGATTGCTAAAGGCTCTGGCTATCTTGTTGACGTGGACTCGCCCCAGAAAACACACATATGGGAACCAATTTTTCCTATTCAGGGGTGCATAGTGATTCGAGATCAAATGCTTGTCGTTCTTCACGACTACACCTCCATCTTGGCGTTCGATCCAGGTGGAGAGAAATGGAGAATCAAAGATCTGGTGAGCACTGATTTAAAAGTTCTGGAATCTAGCGATAAGTTACTCAGGGGCGAAGCTTCGTTGAATGGACGTGATGCACGGTTTACTGTCATGTTGAGACAGGTCAATATGAAGCAGAGCAAATCAATTAAATGAAAAGTTAAGCACTGTCACTGAATGTGGTGCGGTTTTTGGGAATGATTCTTTGAAAATGGTTGAACAACCGGCCAAATATACTGCTGCCGACCTGCGTTCGTTTTAATTGGTGCGGGGACAGCTTTGAACTGCCGTACTTTCGTTTATTAAAATTGCGGCAACTATAGCGTTAAAGCGGCTTCGCCCGACGCATCGAAGGCGTCCCCATAGCGTCCCCATCGAATTCGCTAAAACCTTTGAGCGAATTCGTTCGTCCTTAACAGAACTCTCCTTCCACGGCACCCACTTTTGGCTCCCTTGAAAAAGGAAAAAGTGTAACCTTTGTGTTCGGAACGTTCTGTTACCTACTAGTCTGACTGGACACGGTACCGATCAGGACCGACGGCAGATCAAAAAAGTGAAAAGCAAGCCAATGAGGGGATTTGAACCCCTGACCTACGGTTTACGAAACCGTTGCTCTACCGGCTGAGCTACATTGGCGTGATGCTTATTATACAGGCATATCCGCTCTCTTCGGCAAGTGCAAGTGATTGTTACGCCGCCGCCGCTGCAGTCCACGGCGGACGCCCGTTTGCTCTGTTACAGCATCTCCTATTTGGAACATCTGCAATTGTGCCTCCGTCGACTGCTAGGAAGATAGAGTAGATGGAGTGAGGACAAACAATGACTACTATTATTGAGAAAACAGATTCAGGAAATTCCGCCGTTGGGATGATTCTTGGATTTCTTTTGGCGATTGCCCTTCTTGCGGGCGGACTGTATTTCTATAATTCGGGCGGATTGTCGCACACCGAAACTAACACCACGACCGTGCTTCCAGCGCCATCTGATGCACCAGCGCCTAGCGTGAACATAACTAACACGGCTCCCGCACCAGCACCCGCACCACCGTCCGCTGAAAGTAGCACATCGTCGCAATAGTCCAAATTGATTTAATGCGTCGACGCTTTTCGGCGCATTTTTACTATAAAACGGAAATTGGCTCTGGAAGCCATTCCTAGAACGTAAACCAAATGTTCCGTGAGACCGCTTGACTTTACTTACTCTTTACTTGATGTTAAACGATTCATCGAGCGCGTTGTGTGTACTCGATTTCACGCTCTTACGTGTGGTTTTGCCCGCTCGATCGCTGTTGATAGATCTCAGTTGCAAGCGTATGCTGTTTTCAGAATCTGGGATTGCTGCATACAACTGAAACCGCACGGTGAGCCGAAAGACCGCTTGTGCGCACGCTTTGTGGCACCTTGGTGGTGAACGAAAAATGACAATGGAAAATGACGCACCGCGCGATTTTTGCCGGTGTAGATTTTCCAGCGCTCTGGAGTGAGATATGACCGTTTCAATACTGATCTTGATCGCTGCCTTGATGACGGGATGGGCCAGCGATTTCTTGTTCTACAACAGCATATCGAACGCAGTCCCCAACGGAGTTAGCGTTCTTCTGTGGTCTTTAATGATAAGCTTGGCCGTATCAGTAGTTGCGGCGGTGAAGAAAAAAGAGGTCAACAGTCACTGTCTGTGGTGGCTGCTTCCAGTCAATTTATCAGCTTTCGCATACATGTGGCGTGACTCGGGAATGCTTCATAATATCGATGTCTACCTGATCTTATTCAGTTTGGTGATGCTCTCGTTCTCTCTTAAAGGAAACATCGCTCAGACCACCGGAATAGCGAAAATCTTTGACGCATTCCTTGCCACCGCAGTTGATGCCGGCATCGAAGCCATTAGCTTGTTGAAGATCGATATCCCCTGGAACAAAGCGTTTCCTCCTGCAGTTAGAGCTAAAGTTCCTGCGGTGCTGCGCGGAGTGACTTTCGCAGTTCCGTTGCTCGTGGTTTTCTGCGCGTTGTTCTGGAGCGCAGATGCAACATTCGCTGCAATTCTTTCGCGCGGCTTTACAGCCGATGTTCCTGTTAAGATAGCGCATACAGCGCTCATTCTTTCAATCACCTGGTTCATGGCTGGATACATGCGACCGATGTTTCTTGGCGCGTCATCAGGAACCAGTACTATCGCATTCGGTGGCACAAAATCGAATTCTGGCGAACTATCGTTCTGGGAAACGCTCGATTTGAAAATCGGTCGTGTAGAACTGAATGTGGTGCTCGGGCTTCTCAACGTGTTGTTCCTGGCATTTGTCTTAGTGCAAATCCGATATTTCTTCGGCGGACATCAACTGGTGATGTCGACCGCGGGGCTAACCTGCGCAGAGTATGCTCGCAAGGGATTTTTTGAACTCGCGACCGTAAGCGGGCTCGTTCTACCGTTGCTCCTGGTTGCTGATTTCATGCTGCCTCGGCATAAAGATAAGTTCGACAAGATTTTCCCGATCCAAGCAGCCTTTCAAATCTTGATGCTGTTTGTGATCATGGCTTCAGCGATTCAGCGTATGGACCTGTACGAATATTCATACGGATTAACGGAGCTTCGATTTTACGTCTCGGCGTTTATCAAATGCATGGCGGTTTTGTACGCCATATTCGCTGGAACTGTACTGGTCGGAAAACGGGCTAACTTCGCATTTGCCGCCTCCATCGCCGCGTTTTTGGTAGTTGGCGTTTTGCAAATTGCCAATCCTGATCGCATCATCGTTGCGGCGAACATCCAAAACGCTATGCGGGGTAAAGACTTTGATGTCGATTACGCGCTCTCGTTAAGCAGCGACGCAACCACATATCTTGCGCAAAATGTAGGAAAACTTCCGTTCAAAGCGCAGAAGCAGGTGGCCGCCGCCCTGATTAAACAGGAACAGAACGCGAACAATTACAGCTTCCTCAGTTTCAATGTCTCGCGTGCGGATGCGTTCCACGCGGTTCATGAAAATCTGCCTCTATTGAAGGCAATTAACACGGTCGGAGCGATTGAAGAAACCGCTCCCCACTAGGTTTTCCGCGTCCTCCCGGAAAGGGCTATACCCCATCGCCTTGCCAAGGGCGGTGGGGCTCAGCTCTTCCAGTGATAAAATAAGGAGCCGAGAAATCCGGCAAAACAGCGTCAATAGCGCGATCGCATATCGATCGGCGTCCCAAAGGTTATCGAAATAAATGATTCAAAAGACTACTCTGCCAAACGGTGTGCGCATCCTGACCGAGGTAGTCGATGAGGTTTATTCTGCGTCGATTGGAGTGTATGTCGACGTCGGTTCGGAAGACGAGAGCGAGCATAACAACGGCGTTTCGCATTGTCTCGAGCACATGCTCTTCAAGGGCACCTCGAAAAGAACGGCGCAAGATATTTCGCAAGAGATAGAAGACGTTGGTGGCAGTCTTGGTGCTGCGACAGGCAAAGAGAACACTTGCTTCTACGGGCGAGTTATGGGCGATCAGCTCCACGTTGCGATTGACTTGTTGCTCGACATGATCGTCGATGCGAATTTAGACAAAGACGATTTAGAGCTTGAACGTCAAGTCATTCTCGAAGAAATCAAAATGTACGATGACGATCCTGAAGATTATGCGCACGAAACTTTGATTAACAACATCTGGCCTGGACATCCGCTTGGGTTGCCGATTACAGGCACGTTCGAAACAGTTTCTGGATTCGACGCTGCAATGGTGCGCAATCACGTTGAGAAGTTTTATCGTCCAGAGCGTTTGGTCATTTCTATCGCAGGAAAATTCGACGAAAAACGAGCCATAGATCAAATCGCTAACGCGCTGAAGGACATGAAGCCCGGCACTGCGCAGAAGAATAATTCAGCGCCGAAAATGCACAAGTACCGCGCTGTTAAACATCGCGACATCGAACAGGCTCATATTTCAATCGTTAGCAATGGACTCAAAATTACTGACGAATTGCGTTATGTCTTTGCGATTCTTGATTTGTGCTTGGGCGGAAATATGTCATCGCGTCTGTTTCAAGAAGTGCGCGAAAAACGCGGATTGGTTTATACGATTAATAGCTTCCGCGAAAGTCATCGTGAAAACGGTCTGTTTGGTGTCTACGCAGGTTGTAGCCCTAAGCAAATAACCAAGGTTCTGAAGCTTGTTTCTGAAGAATTTAAGCGAATGAAAAGCGAAGGATTTACAGAGCAAGAAATCAACCGCGGAAAGATCCAATTGCGCAGCGAATTGCTTCTCGGTCTGGAATCGATGCGCAATCGCACCGCGCGTAGTGCCTACGGAGAGTTGTTTTATGGAAGGCAACTTAGCGTCGATGAAATCGTTCACGACATAGATCTTGTAACAGGTGAGCAGGTCAAAAACCTCGCGAATCAGCTTATCCAGCAGGATTTGCTTTCGATGATTGTTGTCGGACCTGAATCTGAGTTGAAACCAAGTTACGAATTGGCTTGCTAATTGAGGGAAATCGAATTGAGTAACACCATCAAATTGAAAGTAAAGAGACTGCCACACTGTCACGCACTTCCTTCGTATGCGACGCCAGGCTCTGCCGGTTTGGATCTTTCCGCAGCAATCTCTGAACCAATCGAATTAAAGCCTGGTGAACGCATGAAAATGCCAACCGGCATACAGATCGAAATTCCCGATCGCCATCAGGGACAGGTAGTTCCGCGATCGGGCTTGGCTGCCAAAGCTGGTATCTCACTAACAAATTGCGTCGGTACAATCGACTCAGATTACCGGGGCGAACTCTGCGTTCTGTTGATCAATCATGGGCAAGAATCTTACACATTCGAGCCGGGAGAGCGCGTTGCACAACTTGTTGTCATGCCGATCCCATACGTCGAAGTAGAGGAAGTCGAAGATCTTGCAGTGAGTGAAGTGCGTGGTGCGGGCGGTTTCGGGTCTACCGGCAAATCGATTCGCCGCGTCGAAGTCGGCGGGCAAGTGTAAACATTTGGAGACAAAAATGGCTGAATCAGGCGCTTCTACTCGAACTGTAAAGGTAGTTATAGCCGGAGTGAACGGAAGAATGGGTCGCGCCAGCGTGCAGGCGATCCGCTCAAACGCTGAGTTTGAGCTAGTTGGCGCGTTCGGTAGCGATAAGGCCAGTTACGTCGGCTCAGATGTCTACAAGCTCGCTGGGGTGGCTGACAGCGGCAGTGCTGGTATACTTGTCAGCAACGATTTTTCGGACTCTGTTTCAGCGCGTAAACCGGATGCCCTTCTGGATTTCACGAACAAAGCAGAGATAGCGCTCGCAAATGCAAAGCGCGCTATCGAGCTCGGAATTCGCCCGGTAATCGGTACTTCCGGCATCTCGAAAGAGAGCCTCGAGGAGTTATCTCAGTTGTCGTCCAGTTCAAAAATTGGTGCAATGGTGATTCCAAACTTTTCAGTTGGAGCCGTTTTGATGATGGAGTTTGCACGCCAGGCTGCGTGTATATTCCAGAACGTCGAAGTGGTTGAACTGCATCACACGAAGAAACTAGATGCTCCGTCCGGGACTGCGATGCACACGTTGAATAAGATGGCGGAGACTGGAAACAAATTCAATCCGCAAATGGTGCAAGAAAAAGAACTGATGCCTGGTGCACGTGGTGCAAAAAATGATGCGAACATTCGCGTTCATTCGCTGCGCTTGCCAGGTTTGATCTCACATCAAGAAGTTTTGTTCGGCTCAGATGGAGAGCTTCTAACCATCAAACACGACAGCTTCAACACAAGTTGTTTTAGCAAAGGAATCTTGCTTGCTCTGAAATCAGTTTGCGAGCTGGACCGCTTAGTTGTCGGTTTAGATAGCGTGCTGATGCAAAATGTCCACTAAGAAGGAGACGGATCAATGAACAACTCAACACGACCGGTAAACGTAGCCATCGTTGGCGCGACCGGACGAGTCGGTCAAGAATTACTGCGCGTATTGGAAGAAAGAAATTTCCCAATCGGCGAGCTCAAGTTGCTTGCAAGCGCCCGCTCCAAGGACATGAAGATTACGTTCAAGGGTAAGGAATATCCAGTTCAAGAAATGGCACCAGATGCATTCAAAGGCGTTGACATCGTGCTCGCATCTGCTGGGTCCGACATCATCGCTACTCTCGCACCGATCGCAGTTGAGCACGGCGCAGTTGTTATCGATAATTCGAATGCTTTCCGTATGGACCCATCAGTACCGTTGGTGGTGCCTGAAGTCAACGGTCATGCTTTGAAAAATCACAAAGGCATCATCGCTAATCCGAATTGTTCAACTGCGCAGCTCGTTCCAGTGCTGAAACAGTTGCACGATGTCGGCGGATTGAAGCGTGTCATCGTATCTACGTACCAGTCTGTGAGCGGTGCCGGCAAAGAAGCGATGGATGAATTGGAAAATCAAACCAGAGCTTTGATGAACGACCAGGATTACGCTCCACAGGTTTTCCAAAAACAAATCGCGTTCAACTTGATTCCTCATATCGATGTTTTCCTCGACAACGGATACAGCAAGGAAGAAATGAAGGTTGTTCAGGAGACTCGCAAGATTCTCGAATTGCCAAATCTCCCTGTGACCTGCACAGCAGTTCGCGTGCCCGTTTCAATCAGCCACAGTGAAGCTGTAACGGTAGACCTCGAGAAGGCTGTCAGCCCAGCTCAAGCTCGCGAAGCACTGGCTAATAGCCCAATCATCGAAGTATGGGATGAGCCGGAAAAAGGCATCTATCCAACTCCACTCGATGCTGCCGGAAAAGATCCGGTATTCGTTGGCAGAATTCGCCGCGATACTTCATCTGATAACGGTTTGAATATGTGGGTAGTGGCTGACAATTTGCGCATTGGTGCTGCACTAAATGCGGTGCGTATCGCCGAGTACGTAGTTGAGCACAAACTGCTCAGACAAGCTGTAGCAAGCTAGTTCATTCGCACAGCCGAGCATGATGCTCGAAGCAAGACCAAAGTTGTTTTAAAGGAGAAGTAAGTGATCGATACAACAGCCCCATTATTCGGGCGTGTAATGACAGCGATGATCACTCCTTTTGACGAACAACTCAACGTCGATTACAAGGCTACAGAGAAGCTCGTAAAACATCTGATTTCCACCGGCACTAACACGATTGTTGTGTCAGGAACGACGGGTGAAAGCCCGACACTGGAGGATTCAGAAAAGCGCGAGCTTCTCAAACTTGTTATCGAAGTTGCCGGTGGCAAGGCGAAAGTGGTGGTGGGCACTGGCTCTAACTCGACTGCAAAATCAATCAAATCGTCGCAAGAGGCAGAGAAGCTTGGCGCAGATGGTTTGCTTGTGGTCGCGCCTTACTACAACAAGCCCAGCCAGGCTGGTATGTTGGCGCATTTTTCTGAAATTGCAAAGTCGACCAGTTTGCCAATCGTTGTGTACAACATTCCGGGTCGGACGGGGGTCAACATCGCTCCTGATACCATGCTCAAAATGATCGAGAGCGATTCCAACATCTATGCCTTGAAAGATTCGACTGGAAACGTGGAGCAGTCTGCAGAGATTGCTGGCAAGGCGCCCAGCTCATTCAAAATTTACTCTGGCGATGACTATTTGACGCTCCCGTTCTTATCTATTGGTGGGGCTGGAATCATAAGCGTTGCAAGCCACATCGTCGGCAAAGAAATCGCTGAGATGTGCGATGATTTCTTCGCCGGAAAACTCGATCAAGCTCGCGCTAAACATTACAAGTATCTGCCTCTGTTCAAAGGCCTGTTTGCGGCACCAAACCCGACGTGCGTGAAGTATGCTTTGTCCAGAATGGGCATCTGTTCTGAGCACTTGCGGTTGCCACTGGTGCCGCTCACTGCTCAAGAGAAGCAAGTTATGAATCAACTGCTTGAACAAGTTGAGTTGACCGCACAATCGTCAGTTGCGTGATAATCGGAGTCAAATAAGTGTCAGTCGAAAGTAACGAGAATGGTAAAGTCGAGCTTGGCACGAACACTCTCAAAATCATTCCGCTCGGTGGATTAGGTGAGATCGGCAAGAATACGTTAGCCATCGCCTACGGTGACGATATTATGCTCGTCGACGCTGGTCTGGCGTTTCCAAATGAAGAGATGATTGGAGTTGATTTGGTTCTGCCGGATATCTCTTTTCTTGTCGAGAATCAGCACCGCGTCAAAGGTCTGGCTGTCACTCACGGTCATGAAGATCACATCGGCGGCATTCCATTTATATTGAGAGAGATGAGCATCCCTGTCATCTACGGACCATCTCTCGCGATCGGATTGCTTGAAGGAAAATTGAAAGAGGGTGCTCTCGAATCACGTACTGTGATGCGAAAAGTGCGTCCACGCCAATCGGTCAAGATTGGTTGCTTTACCGTTCAGTTTATTCGCTGCACGCACTCGATTGCTGATTCATATAGTTTGATCATCGATACGCCGGTCGGAAAAATTATCCACACTGGTGACTTCAAATTTGACTTCACTCCTGTCGATGGCGAACTCTTCGATATCGCCAGCCTAACGAAAGCGGCTGAAGAAGGTGTTCTTCTGCTGATGAGCGACAGCACCAACACCGAGCGTGAAGGATTTACTCCGTCAGAAAAGACCGTTTGGAAGAAAATCAACGAGGTCTTTGCGAGCGCGCAACGACGCATTATCGTCACAACATTCGCCAGCAATGTTCATCGCATCCGCCAGGTGTTACAGGCTGCCATGAAGTACGAGCGCAAGGTGTCTATCCTTGGCAGATCAATGCTGAATCTTGCCGGGATCGCGCGTGAACTCGGCTATATGACTTTCCCTGATGGGTTGTTGATTCCAATCGATCAGATCAATAAATTACCACCCCACAAAGTTGTAATTCTGACCACTGGAAGCCAGGGTGAACCGCTTTCTGCGTTGACTCGAATTGCCAATGATGAACATAAGCAGATCAAAATTCAGCGTGGAGACACTGTAGTTATTTCTGCGACGCCAATTCCAGGAAACGAGCGGCTTGTTTCCAACACGATCAACGAACTTTTCTTGCGCGGTGCGGACGTCATCTACGGACGCGATGCGGGCGTGCACGTGTCTGGACATGCGTGTCGCGAAGAGCAGAAGCTGATGATCAATCTCTGCAAGCCGAAATACTTCATGCCGATTCACGGCGAGTACAGAATGCTTGTGAAACATGCTGAGCTTGCTACTGAATGCGGTGTCGAGGAAGAAAACACATTCGTTTTGGAGAACGGCGATGTTCTCGATCTGACAGCCGATTCATGCGCCAAGAATGGTCGGATCAAGTCCGGAATCATCCTTGTAGATTCTTCGCGAGCATGGCATATCAACGAAGAAATCGTCGAAGAACGACGACACCTCGCAGGCGATGGGCTTGTAACTGTAGCGATTACGGTCAATCAAGCTCGTCAGATCGTTGCGGGTCCAGATATCGGACTTAAAGGACTGATCTTCGCTCGTGGAACAACCGCAGAAGAATTTGTAGAGAAAGTGCAAAATCAGCTACGCGAAATTCTCAAATCACAAGTTCCTCCTACTGCGCTGAGCGAAAGCGATCTTTCGCACTTCATGCAAGGTTCGCTGACCAAGTTTATCGCAAAAGAAATGCGCGCTAAGCCGCTTATCCAAGTCATCTTGCACCAGGTGCACATCGAGAAGTTGAAAGCTCAGCCAGATAATTCTTCCATGCCTCAAACACCAAAACCATCGACTCTGTAACTCGGTCGACAGCAGGTTGGCGCTGCTATATGTGCATGATCGGTCATTACGATCGATGTTTTCCTGGAAAATTCTGGGAACCGTGGTTGGTTTCATCACCCTGTCAAAACGCTTGTGTGATGCGGCTCTTACCTATGTTGGGTGCTGCTTAAAAGTATTAAGTTGATACTCAATTTGGTGCCACTGAAACGCAAGTAATTTGCGCTTCTGAATCGCTGCGTTTACAAAGGTGGTGTTATCCCTCGTGAATGCTGGAACGGCGGGCATCTAGATACCTTCTTACTCTCCACAGGGTAAGGAAAAGGTGTCCGAAATGAAGTTCAAATCTGCAATTACAACCGCGTTATTCACAGCAGCAATCGTTCAATCAACAGTTCCAGCGAACGCAATGATGCTGCAAGGTGGAGTTCAACGTTCAACGCTGGTTCAGCCACAAATGGCACAGCCAATGCTCTCTGGCGCAGCCAGCGCAGAAGCACAACGCAGTGCAAGAGCGCAGGTTCTTGAAGGCAACTGGACTTGTATGTCGCAAGTAACTGGCTCCAACGTGCCGGGCGTCACATCAGGCACCGTAGTTCACTCTATGGTGCAGTACCGTCCCGACGGCGCTGGGAACATGGTGGAAAGCTGGTTTCAAAACAACTGGACTCCAGCGACTTCAGCAGTTGTAAAACTCGACAGCGCTGTGCTCACATCGAGCAGAGAAAGCGCATCCAACACAAGCAATGGATGGACAGCGCGATGCCACGACATCTACAAAATCGTAGCGCCAAATAAAATGATTGCGGAAAGTATTGTTCATCAATTCGTAAATGGAACTTATGTCGGTGACTACAAGACTCAGTCAGTACTGACGAAATCGAGTAGTTAAGCGATTCGCGAAAGATTTGTTGGATAGGGTAAACGAACCGGTCTTCCTGGGAAGGCTGGATTGTTTCGCATACTGGAAAAGTTCGGCTACAAACTGATATCTTATTGCGGAAATCGAGGAGCATGTGATGGCAAAAATTCTGCAGTTGGTTGGAGATTTCGTAGAGGACTACGAAGCAATGGTGCCATACCAGATGTTGTTGATGGTGGGACATGAAGTTGATACCGCATGTCCAGGTAAGAAGGCGGGCGACAAAGTCAAAACCGCCATTCATGATTTTGAAGGCGACCAAACCTATACGGAAAAGCCTGGACACAACTTTGGCATTACAGCCGAGTTCGACAAACTTGACTTCACCAAATACGATGCGCTCGTAATTTCTGGAGGCAGAGCTCCCGAGTATCTGAGACTCAACAAAAGAATTTTGGAGTGTGTCAAACACTTCTTCGAAAAAGATAAGCCGGTAGCGGCGATTTGCCACGCCGTTCAAATTCTTGCGGCCGCGGGAGTGATGAATGGCAGGTCTTCAATGGGCTATCCTGCATGCTCGCCCGAGATAACCGCATGCGGTGGCAAATTCATAGAGCAAAACGATAAGTTCAGCGACGCGCATATCGATGGCAAATTGGTAACTGCGGCTGCGTGGCCCGCTCATCCAGAATGGATACGCAAATTTCTGGAAGTGCTTGGTACCAAAGTCACCGTTTAAACACCAACGACCTTGCATCGCCGTGGACTTTGGTTTTGAGCGAGCGACACTTGCCAGATCTTGCGAATTGAACAAGTCGGACCTTGCATGCGTTTTGGCACTAGTTTAAAAGTGGCTTGGTGTCAAGACCCTTCGGCGGATTTAGTGCAAAAAGCCCCTAAAAACGCACTTCCCTCGCCGGTAAGGTGCGAGGGAAGAACTAGTTGTGGTGGATTAGGTAAGGAGGAAACAAGGCACCTGACGGGAAATCCGTCTTGCGCTTTGTGTATACATAATAGCAGTGGAAGAACTAGTCGGCTGTTAAAAAACTTGAAGTGCCAGTTGTCTAACACCCACCCGCGAAAGGGTGAGAATTCATTAATGAATTGTTGACCAGGTGCTGCTTGATGACCCGTCGTACTGAGTTGTTGTCGGGTAGAGGAAATCAAGCGCTCCCACGCCACCAAGGGCGGTGGAAGTAGATGCACCCATTGCCATTGTGAATGGAGCTTTGTCTGTCTCTTTACCAGGGGCTGTGATTTTGATGTTGCTCGGGCAGAAGATATAGACCTGCTCGCTCAACTTGTGGAAATCGCCATCGAGAGCAGCAGAAGCGCCTGCAACGAAATCGACTAAACGATTTGCGTCGACCTTCTTCATGTTCTCGAGAGAAATTGTGGTGGCAGCACGACCGCGAAGACATTCAACGATATCGAGTGCTTCCTCGAAAGTGTTTGGAGCGAAGATCGAAATTTGTGTTCCGATTTTCGATGGTGGAGTACGCAGCGAGCTCAGCGTTCCGGCTTTGCGATCGTTGACTACTGGAAATAGATCTACGTCTTTCTTTGCGTTTCTTCCGCTATTAACGGTTGGTTTATCCGTTGGTTTGTTTTCGTCAACCATAGTATTCCTTTGCAGTTATGCCGGGCGCTAGATGTGCTGCGTATATCGTGCGCCTATTCCTTTTTAACCGATCGGAGTGCCATCTCAGATGGTGCACGCATGTTGTCATCATTCTAATCAATTCACGACAATAAGCAAGTACTGATAACGTGAAATCTCTGTCCCCGACCCGCTTGCTAACTGCTTTTATCGATTAACTGAGCTAGAGAATGGCAGAGCAAGAGGTCTTCGGGATTTGTAATTTTTAGATTATATGGTGAACCCGCAACGATATGCACTTTATGTCCACCGTACTCAAGGATGGTGGAGTCATCGGTGGTGCTAAAGTTTTCTGCTCTGGCTTTCCGGTGCGCGTCGAGCATCCAGTCGAAACGCCCAGCCTGTGGGGTTTGTATCTGTACGAGTTCGGATCTGTCCAGCGTATCGCCGACAATATTATCTTTAGCCCGCTTGATTGTATCTGTCACTTGCATCGCAACTGTCGAAGCACCGTGTTTGGTGACTGATAAAATAACCGAATCTATTAATGCTGAGGTTATCAACGGTCGAGCCGCATCGTGTACGAGAACGTAGTCGGGATGCGCGTCAAGAGCCGATAAATGTTCCAGTCCGTTATGAACTGAATGTTGGCGAGTCGAACCACCTGCGGTGACTGATATCTTATGGGCATATTTTGGCAGCACGTTGGATATTTCCACTCGCACCGTATCCAGTGACCCGTCGGGCACAACCACAACGATTTTATCGATGGAGTTGTGCGCAGCGAAAGTTGAAAGGGCCCATAGGTAAATCGGACGCCCAGC
Source organism: Drouetiella sp. (assembly GCA_036702965.1). Lineage (GTDB taxonomy): Bacteria > Cyanobacteriota > Vampirovibrionia > Obscuribacterales > Obscuribacteraceae > PALSA-1081. Next base: position 13,451 of record DATNPZ010000010.1, on the reverse strand, counting down.
CAGTCCCAAGAACTGCTTAGGAAGATCGGTCGGCTTAGATTTGAACCGTTCTCCAGCGCCAGCGGCCGGAAGTACGACAGCGATCATCCCTAATTGTCGTTGGAAGAATCAGAATCTTCCTGGACATAAGGTGCATTGGTGTTAGCATCGTCAGTCTCTTCAAAACTGTTCGATGGTGCTTTTCTTGCTTCGTCTGAAGAGGTTGTATCGTCATCAGATGCGCGGTCTGAGTCGTCACCAGTGAGCGAATCGATGATCGCCTCGGTTGATAAATCCGCGCGCCTTGGTGAGCCGTCACCAGGGAAATCGAGTCCCATCGGTGGTGCACCCTTTAAATCATTTGGACGAAAAACGAGCGAAGAATCCGGGCTGTTGGCAAACAAAACTTCGAGCTGTTGAGCCTTTTCTGAATTGTTCGAATCCGACGTGTTTCCGGCATCGCTTCCATCGCCCTCGCCGCCTTCGTTCTCTTTGAGCGCGACTTTCTCTTCCTTGCGCAACTGAGTGCGAAGCGATTTAGCATCTTGGGAGAGACGGAAATACTCTTGGAATTTTTTCGTCGTGCTTAGAAGCGGTGAGCGACCGTCTTCCTTTTTGATAATAAGCTCACGGGTCATCAATTCTTTGATGTGGTCGTAGGCGCCTGCACCGCGGATTTTAATGATTTCGGACTGCGCCACTGGCTGTTTGATCGCGATTGCCGATAACGTGCGAATCAAAGCGACTGGCATTTCCATCGGAACGAATTCATCGATGATCGAGGCGTATTCGTCTTTCACTTGAATGATATAACCGTTGTCGTCTGCGATTTCGAGACCGCTGGCGCGTTCTTCGTAATCGTGAATCAAATCGAGTACAGCTTGTCTGACTAGCTGCACGTCCTCGTTGACGATGCGTGCAATTGCTTGTGCGCGCATTGGCTTATCGGTCAGAAATAAAATTGCTTCGATTCTTGACTTGAGCATAGTTCCAATCTCACATCGCGACATCCGCAATATTCGCGGACGTATTTACTGGTGGCACGGTGTTTTCGACTTCACCTTCAGCAGGTTGCACCGCCGCATCACTGCGCACTACAAATAGCGGACCGTAGAATTCCGGTTGTTCCAGGTTTAGTTTACCGGCATTTGACAAGAATAGAACAGCCAAAAATGCATCGACCCAATCGCCGTGACCTCCGAGCATCTGAATAATTCGCAGCAGATGCACTAGTTCACCCGCTCCTATATTCGCGCTCAATATGTTTTCGACGCGCGCGATGGTATCTTCGATATCCTCATCATGAGCCAAATCTAAGAGATCATCGACGTCATTTGCACTGTGCTGTCCAGCCAACTCGATACGTTGACGAGGTTCACGCGCTTTTCTTGTCTTCTCGATTTTTTCGGCTTCACGCAACGCTTCGATAAGTTGATCGAGTGTAACTTTGCGCTGACGATTTTGTCGGTTGTTTGCTTTTCGCACGAGCGCGCGCTCGAGGTCGAGCAGCGTAAGCTGCCTTGGCTCTGGCTTTGCGTCGTATGTGAGCGAGCCGTCGTCTTCTCCGAAATCCAGAAAGTCATCGCCTGAATTGGTATCGGCGATGGCAGCTTGCATCATCGCTTCTGCTTTCAGTCGCAAAAGAACGCTGGCATGAAAGAGAATCTTTCCGCTTTGACGCAAGTTCTCTTTTGGAACTGCTGCAATTGCGCGCAAGAATTTATCGGTAACGTCGATGATGTCGATGTCTTTGGCGTCGATTTCGCCAGCCGTCGCCATCTTGATCAAAATCTCAATACCACCGGCCTTGTCGGCATCGGTTTCGGCGTATCTCGGTCCGGTTTGCTGCGGCTCTACCGGTGGTGCGCTGCCGTCCAGGTTGATAACGTTGGACGCTGTTCCTTGCAGCAAGTTTTCGAAAGTCGGAACTCCGCGCGTGCCAGTTCCGAACGATGTGTTGACGAACTCACTCGCACTTTTCTTTACTCTAGGCTTCTTGGCTTTAGGTTCCATGATTGCCTCAAGCGCTTATTGGCTGTGGTTCTGGCTTAGTTTCTTCGTCAGGAATGTGGATTTCGCGAATTCCCACTACACGAGAGTAGCCGTCAGCACGTAGCGACACACCGATCGCGTGGTCTGCGTTTTCAATCATCGGACGACGCAAGCTGACTGCTACGAATTGCGCGGTGGCTGATTGGCGCTTGACCATGCGAGCCAAACGCTCTGCGTTCGAGCCGTCTAACATCATGTCGACTTCGTCAAAGGCGTAGAACGGAGCTGGTGCGAATCTCTGGAATGCGAACACAAACGACAACGCCGTGAGTGATTTTTCTCCACCAGATAGCGCTTCGATGCGCGACATTTTCTTATCACGTGGTTGAGCACGAATAATCAAACCGCCACCGAATGGATTGTCTGGCTGTTCGAGTTCCAAACGTCCGTGTCCATGTGAGAGTTCGGCGAAGATGTCCTGGAAGTTTTGGTTGATCTGATCGAACGCTTTCATGAACTCTTCGCGCTTCATTACGTCGTATCCCGAGATACGCTGGTTGATCTCTTCGCTTTCGCGAGTCAACGTTATGAGCTGCTCGTTCATTTCTTTTTGGCGTTCGTCCGTCTGGTTGTACTCTTCCAGAGCCTTCATGTTGACGGGCTCAAGCGCACGCATACGACGATCCAAACGTTCTGCTTGATGCTTCAGTTGCTCGACGGTGCCTGCTGATGGTGGCTCGTAGTTTGGATTTTCAGTCAACACGCGAGCGATCTCAGCACGCAATGCTTCCAATTCGTTCTGCAAGTCGAAGTGCGCCATTTTGTGAGCGTTACGCTGTTCGGCGACGCGCATCAACTCCTGGTCTGCTTTCGTTTTTTCTACTTCGGTGGCAGTGACTTTCTCGTAAATCTTGTCTTTTGTTTCGCGCAACGAATCTAGTTCGTCTGATATTTCGCTGACGCGTTTTTCCATTTCAGCTAATGTTTGACGCAGCGCTGCAATGTTCGCTTCGTAAACTGGCTTCTGTTGCTGGATTTCTTCAATGCCTTCGTTAATCTCAGCGAGTTGAGTCGTTAACTGTTGGTGATTGGTCAGTTCCAGATTTTCTTCTGTTTCAGCTTTGTCAATAAATCGCTGGATGTCTTTGAATTCGCGATCGACAGTTTCAAGATTCGAACGCAGTTCTTCAGATTCGTGAATAAGCTTCTGAATCTTCGTTCTAGCGCCCTTGTCGGCAACTTCCTGCAGCGATTCTTCCAACGCAGTAATCTGCTTTGTCAGATCCTTCAAATGGAATTCCAGGTTGTTTACTTCTTGATCGATTTGATCAATCTCGTCACCATTAGTGCGAAGTTTCGGTTTGACAGATTCGATCTCATTATCGAGGTCTTGTGCTTCTTTGATTTTTGCGTCGAGTTCGGCTTGCTTCTTAATCAGGTCAGCACGCGCCGTTGTTGATTTCTCGCGCTCTTCGTTCAAGCTGGAAGCGAGTTCTTTCAATGAATCTTGTAAATAACGAATTTGGTCGTTCAAATTTTTCGCGGTTTGTTTCAAGACCGATAAATCAGTCTCGCCCTTTGCCGAGAAGTGCATTTTGTTCTTCGTGTCGTGACCACCAGACATACTTCCGGACTTGTCGAACAGCTCTCCTTCGAGAGTGACCATACGAGCCTGATTTAGCAAACGACGAGCGTTGTCCATTCCATCAATTACGATGGTCTGACCGCAAGCGTATTGGAAAGCTTTGGTGAAACGCGGATTGAAGTCGATCAAGTTGTACGCAAAATCGATTACGCCAGGACGGTTAGGCAACAGACCCGGCGGTTGCGTTGCAATTTTGTTTAAAGGTACGAAAGTGGCGCGACCAGCGCGATTCTGCTTCAAGAATTCGATGCAGCGTTGAGCGATTTCATCGTCATCGACAACAACGTGGCTCAATCTGTGTCCGATTGCAGTTTCCAATGCTGTCACGTAACGGTCGTCAACGTTACCGAGCTGACCGATCGTTCCATGCACGCCGGCAATGGATGCTTTGATGATAGACTCGACCGCGCGTCCGTAACCGCTTTCGCCTGCTACTTCTCGGGTCGTTTCAACTTCAATTAGGCGACGATTCATCTGCTCGAGTGCCAAACGCTTCGACTCGATTTCTTCGCGCGTTCCTTCTAATTCAGCTTCAAGTTGGTGAATGGTGCGGTCGATACCTGCAACGAATGCGGTCTGGTCGACAACGCGTCGCTCGAAGGAAGCGATCGCTCCTTTCGAACTAGCGGCCTTACCAATGGCTTCAGTTGCTGATTTTCGAAGTTTCTCCAACTCTTGTTCGATGGATGCACGACGAGTCGTTAACTCAGTTTTCTTTACTTCGAGTCTGTGTTTCTCGTCACGCAGACTTTGCAATTCAGAGTGAATGGTAGCTGTTTTATCAGACGACTTATCGTTCTCTCTGCGCATGACCTCGATTTCGGCCATGACCGCACTGTAAGCGCCTTGCTTTTCGAGCAGCCCCAGGTGGACGGCTTGCTGGTCTTGCTTGTGCTGTTTCTTTTGCTTGTCGATATCGGCCAAATGTTTATCGACAGTTTTGATTTGCGATTGAACGCTCTTCAAAAGTTTTGTCTTTTCGCCGATGACACCAGTAAGGTTGGAAAGTTTGTTCTCTTCACGAGTCAATTCGCCTCGTGTGTTTTCCAGCTCCTGGCGCAGTAAAAGCTGCTCGTTTCCACCCTTTTCGCGAATTTCTTGCTCGATGCGACCCATCTCGGCGCGCATCTCGAAGAGGGCGACTTCAGCTTTTTGCAGTTCGTCGTTCAGCTTCTCTTCTTTGACATTGAGCTTTTCAATTGCCGCAAGTTCATTGTTAGTCTTCTGTTCGACTTCGCCGGCACGAACAAATACAAGGTCTTTCTCGACTGCTTCTTTCTGAGTTTTCAGATCGAGATATTTCAGAGCCTGGTCACGGTCGTTTTTCAAAACTTCCAATCGCGACATGATTTCGCCGAGAATAACTCGCTGCGTTTCGATCTTATCGGCGACTGCTTCCAGTTCTGTTCCGGCTTGCCCAATCAGGCGGTCGAACTCGGCGACGCCTGCCAGCTCGTCGATGATTTTGCGACGCTCGGTGGCGCTCATGGTGACAATGCCGGTCACGTCACCTTGCATGATCACGTTGAATCCAGTTGGACTGACGTTATATTTCATCAGCTCTTCATGGATTTCCGTCAGAGTAGCTGTCTTACCATTCAACCAATATGTGCTGTTATAGCTATTCTCTTTAACCTTGATTCTGCGGCTTACTTCGAGGGTTTCGTTGTCTTTGTTCAAGAAGCGAACAGTGACTCGAGCTTCGTTTCTTCCGCTCAAATTATTCAAGAGATCAGGCAGTCTTTCTGCTCGCATGCTTCGAGTGGAAGACAAACCGAGAGCAAACAGAAGGCTGTCGATAATGTTTGATTTGCCCGATCCGTTCGGACCAGAAATCGTCGTAAAGCCGTCCAGTAGCGGAACTAGAGTGTGCTTCCCGAATGACTTGAAGTTATCAAGCTCGATCTCTTTAATTCGCAACAGGAACTCCCGCTACAGCATCTACAGCCCGCATTAGACTACACACTAGATTTGGTGTCAAGAATTTTTACACGCAGGACAAGTTCGATTCGCTGGAACCACTCACCACATCAGCATTGTAGAGGGTCTTGAGGATGCTTGTCACCACCACCGGTTTCAGTGCTAAATGTGGTGCTGATCGATCTAGTCATCGTTGTACCGATCGATCAATACTTCTCGGATATCTTTATGGTGGCATTTGGATCTGATACCAAATCCGAAACCACTTATTCAATCCGAGTTTACGGACATTTTATGTGTCTGAGCGTCGATTTTTGTTGTTCATCAGTCACTTTGACTTGATTCGAACATCAATCGCATATCGAGCGGCTATCGGATTTTTGCCGGACTTACGAGTGCTTGACATTCATTCTTGGTCCTAACTGCAATTTGTGGGGCCGGCCGCCTCAAAATTTCCTGCCAGAGTAACCGGTCGAACTTGGTCTTTTCTGTAGTAACTTGCCCGACAGCACAAAGTTATCGGACGGCTTGCCGCTAACACGAAGACAGAACCTGTTTGGTGTTAACTTTCGCCCTGACGGGAATAAAACATATGGTCCATTACTACCTGAGTCATCCCACCTGGGGGATTACGCTTAAGCGCGACAATGTTGAAGAAACCTGGGACGCCATCACAATTGCCCAGACTGCCCAGTACGCCTGGTCTGGCGGACATTCACGCGTTCCTGCAAAAGGCTCTGGAGCAACGCGGCACCGTTATAGAAATTTGCTGGACTCCGATGAACGGCTTGAGCGAATATACGCTCGCCATCGAGTGCAGTCCGAGAGGCGGAGACGCTGAATGGCGCATGTATGCAGGCGTCGGCAGCCGCTCGCAATTGCTCTGGAATTACGTCAGTTGCGACGTTTTGCTGGTTTATAACCTGATTTGCTCATCCTGTGGAGACGGCTTTAACGCCGTCAGCGCTCCGGCAGAACCGGTGTCCGAGACCTGGCGAGAGTCGGGGTCGGGGCAGGATACTTTCTATAGGTTGGAAGCGCTGAACATTCCGCGCCCAGAACACATGACGCCGACGCAGGAAAATGCGGCGTTGTTGTTGCCGAAGCCGACCAGCGCGCTGACCGGCGACCTCGCCCATGTGCAAATGCCGACTTTGCTGCAATCTATTTTGATGGCTCAGATGAACGGACGTCTGAGAATTTTCAGCATCAATCGCGACGCGGAAGTCTTCTTTAAAGATGGTATTCCGGTTCATGCCTTCACCCCTGATACCGTTGGGGAGGAAAGTATCTTCGAGATTTTGACTTGGAAGGAAGGAGAGTTTGCCTTCGAAGCCAAAGCGATGACAGATGCTCGCACGATTCGTCAGAATCTCGATAGCTTGTTGCTGCAAGGAATGCAGCTAATCGATAACACAACTTATTTGCGCAATAGCGGACTGCGACCCGAGACGATTATTAATCGCAAGTACAACAATTTGACCGAACCAGAGTTCGAGTCGATGGTCAGCTCTGGTGCCCCGATTCCGCTACAGGTGCAAAAGAAGTTCTATCGTTCGATCGATGAGAATAAAACGATTCAACACCTGTTGGAAAAATTGAGATTGCCACGCAGTCAGTGGATTCCGCTGATGTGCAACATGATGCGATGCGATCTCGTGACCCTGACCACGCCAGTCGGCACGACGACAACGGAAAAACCTGCGCTCGAACCAAAAAGCATCGACAAACGCGCAATTCAAAACGTGATGATGAGTTTGCGGCGTCCCGAAACGGGGCTGTTCACCTATCCTGCGTTTTTGTATTTCCTGGAGCAGGAATACTTCCGCGGATACCGCTCTGCAAGCCCGATTTCGATTGTCGTATTCCAGATGCGTATGCAAAACAGTTTGCAAGATCCTGTACGCGAGCCGTTGCCATTGTCGGCGGTGAGTGAAGCGGTGCGTAGAATCAGTCGCGTGAAAAGACACGTCGATATGATGGCGCATTACGAAACCTTTGACTACGCCTTGCTCTTACCGAACACCAAAGCAAGTGGCGCTGCTGTTTTCTGTAACAGAATCATCAAGACTCTATCGGCATCACCACTGGTGCCTGGGATGAACATGGAGTTACTATCGTTCGCGTTTGGCATCGCCTCAATCCCCGAAGACTTTCAAGACCTGAGTCTTCTGCTATCCGCTGCCGAAGTGGCGAAAACCGCAGCGATGAATAGCCGGTCACCAATCATTCTCTACAAAGACATCAAATAATTGTCTGCTGCTACTTCTTTTTCGAAGCAGTTCCTTTAGAAGCATTTTTTTCAGAAGCATTTTCTTTAGAAGATCTTTCCTTGGAAGCGGCTTCATCTGAAGCACTTTCTTTGGAAGCACCTTCTTTGGAAGCACCTAGTTTCGAGACATCTATCTTCGAAGCGTCTTCTTTCGACTTGGACTCAGAGCCTTTGGCAATCTGTTGTTGCAACTTGATCACGGCATCGTCGCTTTTGGCTTCAGGACTCAGTTTTAGAAAGCGCACTAGCTCGATTTTCGCACTCGGAAAATCTCCGCAGTCGGCCAGCGCCGAAGCTAATCCCAGGTGCACTTGCGGTCGCTTTTCACCAAGTTCGATTGACTTTCTATATTCAATTACTGATTCCGAGCGCAACTTGATGAATTCGTTTTCTTTGCGGTTGGGCACTTGTGCAAGCATCCACGCATAGTTGTAATGGCTGTCAGCATCATCTTTGAACTCGCGCGCACCTTGCTTTGCGTACTTCAATGTTTTATCCCAGTCAGTCAATACTTTACCCAGACGTAAAAGGGGACCGTAAGCGGCTTTTCGCAATGCTGGATCTGCTTTCTTGTTATCGATCACTTCTGCAAATTGCATAAATGCAGCACGCGTATCGCGATTCGCGTCGAGGTAATGTCCGAGCGCAAAATGCGCGCTGGCATTATCTCTCTCGAAGGTAGCCGCTTCGCGAGCCCGATGAATAGCCTCGTCCAGATCGCCTGCTGCTTCGTATGCTTTTGCAGCGCCGAGCAAAACTGATACATCTGTTCTATGCGTTGCGAGTGCAAGTCGATATAGTTCGCACGCTTTTTGATAGTGCCCCTTCTCGAATTCTGCCTCTGCTTCAGCCGTTGGACTTTCAGCGCATGCTGCCTCTCCCAGAGTGCTGAAAGTCAATACTAGTGCGGCACAAACGACCCAACGCAAGCGTGTTGACAAGCGAAAAACTCCATCCATATATAAAATCCTATCTGACTTGCGCGGCCGCTCTCGCCGTCAAGTCGTTGTCGTGCAATCTAACTTGTTCTTCGAAATACTCTTTGAAGGTGCCGTTCAAAATTGCTTGTCTACATTCAACAGCTTGTCGAATCAAATGGTGAATGTTGTGGATGGAGAGCAAAGTGCCGCCCGCTTGTTCTTTCGCTCTGAATAAATGGTGCAAATAACCTTTGGTGTGATTCTGGCAAGTGAAGCACTCGCAATCGTCTTCGAGCGGGGTAAAGTCTCTGCTATAGCCTGAATTTTTCAGAGCGATTCGACCCTTGCGTGTGAATGCAGCACCGTGTCGTGCCAGGCGTGTTGGAGAAACGCAGTCAAACATGTCGATACCACATCTGATGGCATAGGAAATGTCCCACGGTGTACCGACGCCCATTAAGTAGCGTGGCTTGTTCTCAGGCAATAGAGGCGTGGTGAACAGCACGATTCGTTCGATTGTATTTCTGTCCTCACCGACCGCGACACCACCTACAGCAAATCCCGGCAGATCGTGCGACGTTACTTCTTTGACCGAGCGCGCACGTAGATCCTCATACATGCTTCCCTGCACGATGCCGAACAGCGCCTGGTCATCAGAGCGAGCATGGCTTTTGACGCATGTTTCCAGCCATCGGTGCGTGCGTTCCATCGATGCTAATGCTTCGTCGTATGTCGCTGGATTTTTGACGCAATCATCAAACGCCATGATGATGTCTGCGCCGATATAGTTCTGGATTTCCATCGACTTTACCGGACCGATGAAGTGTTCGCGCCCAGTTCTATGGTCGCGGAAAAACACACCATCCTCGGTGATTCGTCGCAGCATGTCGAGGCTGAATACTTGAAAGCCACCTGAGTCAGTCAGCATCGGCTTGTCCCAGCCAACGAACTTGTGCAGCCCGCCAGCATCGCGCACTAACTCGTGACCAGGGCGTAGATATAAATGGTATGAGTTCGACAGAACGATCTGCGCTTCGCACTTTTGTACCTGGTCGTATGTCACCGCTTTTAGTGCACCATTTGTGCCAACGGGCATGAACACCGGTGTTTCCACAACCCCATGCGGAGTAGTGAATTTACCTGCGCGCGCGCCCGACCACGGACAAACGGCTTCGACTTCGAACTGAAGCGCTTTGCTCATGGGGTAAATATACAAATAATATGGGCGCCGTTTCCAGCGCCCATTAAGAGATTTTGTCGTTTGACGATATCGAGCTTATTCTTTGTCTTCAACAAGTTTGGCGTCGACAGTGTCGTTGTGCTCGATCAAGACAGGCTCTTTCACACTGATCGTGTTGTCTTTCATTCCCATTGATTGCTTCAATGCGAGCAATTCCATATCAACGTCAGTTTTGTGTTCGAAATTCTTGAATTGTTTTTCGAGCTGGTCTCCGCTTATTTCCGACAGCGCTTGTGCGCGTGCTTCGCGTTCGAGCACTTTCGTTTCCATCTTGTCGAACACCGATGTGGCGTTCGATCCCGTGGTTTTGGAAAGAATCTCGTTGGCTTTGGAAGTCGCTTGTGCAGCCTTGTCGCGAGCGATGAGCACTTGCTTCTTGGTGTATGCCTTTTGAACTTCCGCTTCCAGGTCGGTCAAACGCTGACGCAGAGCCAATGTCGATTGACGTTGCGATTTCAGTTGTTCTTCCAGATCGGTCGCAGCCTGCACGTACTGCTGACGACGCTGCAAAGCTTGCTTCGCCAGGTCGTCGTTGCCTTGCTGCACAGCCATCGCTGCGCGGTTCTGCCAGGTTTCAGCCTGGTCTTTATTCTTCTGAAGCTGCTGTTCAAGCTGCTTTTCTGTTGCAATCGCTTGAGCTACAGCTTGCCTGACTTGAATCAGGTTGGACTGCAAATCCTGATATGTCTGTTCGAGCATGATTTGCGGATCTTCCATCCGTCCCAAAACTGCGTTGAACATTGCCCTGAACAAGTTACCGAGGCGTTCGAACATTGGATGACAGCTCCTTCCAGGTGGACTTTTGCGTTTCGGTCTCTACGATCACTATTAGCATTAAATAATAAGTGTAGCAAACCCTAACATCTCTTATGCCCAGCTTTTCGCGCGTTGATCGACCTTCACAACTTCATAATGAACCCGACGGTTGCTGTAAACCCCCATCGAAGCAGGCGGGACCAAAAAACGAACCAAGCTCGTCAGAAAAGGCGAAAGGTAACGAAATTAGCTAGGATAGTACGTATGGCGATGATTCCTAAAGATGTAGCAGACCAGTTAGCCGGAGCCGGTGAATCCGTTCTCGCCATCGGCGTTTTGGTCGGTCTGGGTGCCTGGGGCGGCTTCTGGTTGGATGGAAAACTTCACACCGCGCCGTGGCTTGCCATCTCGCTTTCGCTGCTTGGCATGATCGGCGGATTGTGGCGAATGGTCGTCAAAGCTATGAATTCGGATAAGTTGGACAGCAACCGATAACTATCGGAATGTTGAAGTCATTTGATTCGATCGACACTGTAGCGAGTGCCGACTCCCCAGATCGATGCTGCTCGACATTGTATAAAGTGCCGATTCCCCAGACTGATGCTGCTCGACATCATTGTCAGGTATTTGCGCTGAACTTCGACTTGATAACCGCACCGCATCGTTGCGTTGTTTTACCAATTTTCATCATCAATCAAAGAAACGAAATAGATTCTGATAGCCTTTATTGCGGCGGCTTTCATCTGGTAATATGCCATGTCAAAGTCGCCTGAAATAACGGCGCGCACATGTCAACGGCAAATTTGGCGGGACCAATTTTTAGATGTTAGGCAAGAATCTTTTTCTGTATCAACTGGGCGTAGGCACATCGCACGACCTGATCGGCACAATCCACGCTGACACAATCGGACTTAGCGCCGTGTGTATGGTCGGAATTCTCGCAGTCGGCGGAACGGTCGCAGCCAACATGAAAGTCGACGGTCCCGGCGGCAAGATGCAAGCGATTGTCGAGAGCATTTATCTCTTCGTCGATGACCTGGCACACGGTCAAATCGGTCACGATTACAAAAAGTTTTTCCCGCTGATTGCAGCGATTTTCACCTTCGTTCTCTTTGGCAACTTCCTGGGAGTTGGTCCTTACAAGCTATTCGAAGAGATAGTTCCTGGTTGGCCGAAGCTTTACGGCGAAACTGGACCTCACGCAGAAGCGTTCGAAATCGCGTCACCGACAACTGACATCAACGTCACAGCCGGTCTTGCAATCGTCGCTTTGCTTGTCTACCTCGGTTCCGGTATCTGGAAGCACGGTGCGGCCAAGTACGGTAAGACTTTGTTCCTCACACCGATGGCTCCAATCGAAGTCATGGACATGGTGGTTCGCCCGTCAACACTGGCTCTTCGTCTTATGGTTGTTATCACCGCAGACGAATTGATGCGCGGCGCGTTCTTGCTTATGTGCCCAATCCTCGTTCCAGCCGGCATTATGGCTTTCGAACTTTTCATCGGCGTCATTCAAGCATTCGTATTCTCGCTCCTGACTTCGATCTATATCGGACTCACGGTTGCCGAGCATCACTAATCACATAGCTCAGTAATTCGGAAAGAACTATGGATACTGCGTCTTCGCATGCGCAGTTTCAAAGTGCCACCACTTCCAAAATTTTGTAAATACAGCTTTTATTAAGGCAACAAGCGCTTCAAACAACGCTACAGCCTTAATCTGACTTGATATAATTTGAGGCGACTTGAGGGGAGACTCTCAACTTGCGTCACAACGCAAGTCAGTTGTCTCTAGCGTGATTTGCATGTCACCTCGATCAATTCGTCACTGTGAGTTCAAAGGAGAACGTTGTGGAACACCAACTTATTGCACAAGCAGCAACCGCTGCAGTTGACCCAACCACTATGGTGAAGTGCGCTTCCTTGGTAGGTGCAGGTATCGCTGTTGTTGGCGTATTCGGTCCTGGAATCGGCATCGGCGTTGCTGGCGCTCGCGCTCTCGAAGGTATGGCTCGTCAACCAGAAATGGCTGGTAAGTTGCTCGCAAACGCCATCATCATCGCAGCGTTGATGGAAGCTCTTGGTCTGCTCGCTTTCGTTGTTGCCATTCTTCTTTACCTGAACGGCACCAAAGTCTAGATCTTCACTCCAAAAAGTAGAATCCAAGTAAATGTTTGACATAAACCTGACTCTTCCAATTTTCGTCGCCATGTTCCTGATTTTCATCAGGCTCCTGATCGATATGGTGCTCAAGCCTGTCGGAGAGACGATTGCAAAACGTCAACAGATCATTCAAGAGAATGTTGACGCCGCAGCCGCAGCAAGGGCTAAAGCAAACGAAGTCGTGACTGAGTATCAAGCTCGCATTCATGCAGCAAATGCTGATTCGCAAGCTCTGGTTGCTGAAGTCACGGCTGCGACTGACAAAGCTCGTGCCGCTGAAATGAAAAAGGTAATGGATAAAGGTCAAGCAGAAATCCAAGCAGCCAGAGAAAAATTGCTTGCTGAAAAGGGTGCGCTCATCGAGCAGCTCGTTGATCAAGAAAAATCTCTGGTTGAGGACATTACCAAAAAACTGATCGGTGACAGTGCAACTGTCAATCTCGATTCAGGCACCATCAAGCGTGCGTTGGAGGGAGCCAGATAATGTTTTTGTTTGCTGTTGAAGGTGGAGAGCAACTCGAAAAACAATTCAAGAATTTCGAACACAAAACTGACGTTGATATG
>DATNPZ010000016.1:0-190922 GCA_036702965.1 Drouetiella sp. | reverse complement strand
AGGGGAACAAGTTTGGGCAGAACTGGATTCGAACCAGTGTAGGCTTGCGCCAACGAGTTTACAGCCCGTCTCCTTTAGCCACTCGGACATCTGCCCATAAGCCGGTGATGGGATTCGAACCCGCAACCGACGGTTTACAAAACCGTTGCTCTACCATTGAGCTACACCGGCATAACGCCCTGCGAAGGGCGCGAACGCGAATTCTACTAGCATCGTTTAAACCCTGTCAATGGCGCTTTGAGCGCGCGCAAGCCAAGCGCTGGGATCAAAAAATATTTGGCTTTGAGGTAAAGTCGCAAACCGCACGCAAGCTGCCTGTCATGCGGATTTGATGGGTGACAAAATCTTTTTGCTATCAATAAGATTTATGTTGGAACGATTGCAGTGACAACCTTCGCAATTAAGATCGGACCATGTTGCGCATTGCCGATGAATGGAAACCCGAGTCGCTAGAGGATGAGTCCGAGCGCGCTTTCTTCTTTCTACACATGATGGGCGCGCAGTGCATGGAAAATCTCGAGCATGTGCTCAACGAATCTCCGCGTCCACTTGGCGTGATACCAACTGAGAAAGTGCTGCACGCAGTGAAGCTCATAGTCTGCGTTTCGACGTATCTTGCGGTGCTCGAACAATCGCACGGCATTCCTCAGCCCTGGATGAAAGAGTGGATTTTGCACGTCGTCGCTCAATTGGACGAGATGATTCCCGAACATCCGATGCGAGATCTCAACCAGCTTTTCAACAACTTGGACGCAGAAGAGATTTGTCGCTACGCGACAGAGCAGGTTTGTTTGATTCTCACTCTGCGCCGTCCCGAATTTCAAGATGTTCTCTGGGACATGCTCGAAGAAGACAATGAGTTCAGAAACGAGATGCTCGTCACTTCCTTTAAGGAATCAACCGACGCACTGCGTGAACACGCTGCACTCTTTCCCTAATTCATCTAATAGGTATCGCTTGCTTCAGAGGCACGAACCGATATCGGTTCATGCAAATCTCGTTCAAGCTCGCTTACGGCGCACGTTTCTCGAAGAACCCGTTCTTGCGCATTTAAGCGGGAAAGAACGAACCGATATCGGTTCGTCGGTTTTGTAGAGAAAACCGATCTGTCGAAAAAACAGATGTCATTGTCGATTGAATTGCGCACCGATGTCAGGAAGAAATCATTCCTTTCACTTGCAGTTGTCGAACCACTTCGTAGAACACAATGCCTGCCGCAACAGACGCGTTGAGCGACTCAGTTTTGCCGAGCATCGGAATCTTGAGAAGCATGTCGCAATTTTCTTTGACGAGCCTGGTCATGCCTGTGCCTTCGCTTCCAACAACAAGCGCGAGTGGACGCACCAGATCCGTTTTTGTGTACAGATCTCCCTCGTTCGAGTCGAGTCCGGCAATCCAAAATCCCGATTCCTTCAGCTCTTCAACTGCTTGAGTCAAATTGTGAATACGCACAATTGGAAGCGAAGCGAGTGCGCCAGCGCTGGTCTTCGCCACGATGCCTGTTAGTCCGGCAGAGCGACGCGCAGGTAATAGCAGCCCTTTCAAACCGGCTGATTCAGCCACTCTTATGATTGCTCCGAGGTTGTGCGGATCCTCGATGCCATCAACTATGGCAACAACATTCCCATCGAGGGAATCAGGAGATGACCTTTTCAATTCATCAAGGAAATCACTCAACTCCCAGAATTCAGCCGCGCTGATTTGAGCTGCAACGCCCTGATGGAGCTGATTTGGACCAACCATCGAATCCAACTTGCGACGGTCACAAATCACGACTGGGATGCGCTGAGATTTCGCCAATTGCTTGATACGCTCGATCTTCCTATCTGGATGATCCAACTGAACAAGGTAGATTTTTCCAATCTCTGGCTTGCTGACTTGACCACGAGGTCCAACGAATTCAGTTTTGGCGAGACGCTTCAGTGAAGCTGCATGCTCGACCTCTTCATCGCCAGCGACACCAGCATGCTCTGCGTCAACTACTTCATCTTCATCGTCATCGAATTCGGCGTCAACCGGCTCGTCTGCATCTTCTCCATCCTCTAGAAAAGCTAGAACTGCATTTTTCCCGAAAATCATTTCGGTACCATCTTCGGTGACTACTTCATCTTCAGAATAGCCTTTGCTGCTGGGAGCTTGAGTTTCCGACGAGCGTGGGCGTCCCGTCTGAGAACGCTCATCCGAACCGAGACGACGACGACCACGCGGTCCTCTGTCATCGGAATCAAAACGTGTTCGACGCCCAGGTCCGCGGTCTGCAGCATCTAGACGCGGTCTTCCAGCGCCTTTGTCGTCAGCATCGAAACGTGTTCTTTTGCCAGCGCCTCTGTCATCCGCATCGAATCTTGTTCTTTTGCCAGCGCCTCTATCATCCGCGTCGAAACGTGTTCTTTTGCCAGCGCCTCTGTCATCCGCATCGAATCTTGTTCTTTTGCCAGCGCCTCTATCATCCGCGTCGAATCGAGTTCTTTTGCCAGCGCCTCTATCGTCCGCATCGAATCTTGTTCTTTTGCCAGCGCCTCTGTCGTCCGCATCGAATCGAGTTCTTTTGCCAGCGCCTCTGTCATCCGCATCGAATCTTGTTCTTTTGCCAGCGCCGCTATCATCCGCATCGAATCTTGTTCTCTTGCCAGTGCCCCTGGACTCCGCATCGAATCTTGGTCTTGCGGATCCGTCCCGAGCGTCATCACCAAATTTTGAACGCGACCGGCCACGCGACTCGCTTTCCATCTCGCGAGACTTTGCTTGTGCACGACCTCTCGTGACACCCCGCGATTCAAATTCCGATTTGAAACTTCGCGAGCTACCTTCAGCACCAGCTCGTCCACGAGCACCACCGCCCTCACTTCTTGAGCGACCGGCCCCACGACTTGAATTCCCTTGAGGCTTGCCGGACTGGGGACGTGAACCGCCCGAGCGACCACCGCTCTTTCCCTGCTGACTTCGACCATTCGAACGGTTTGGCATTGTTGCTCCTCGCCCGTGGGCAAAGCACCATAGACTCTTATTTACACGGACGTTATTCTAAGCTGGATGGCTCTGACTTTGCGCCCTTTCAGTTCGCAAAGCGCAATGAAAATAATCCGCTTATGATGTACGACGTTTTCTTTTTTGGGATCCCGCTGGTCTTAGCAGTGTGCTTTGGCGTCCATGCGGTACGTGATGCAAACGCATCCTTCTGGCGTCCGTCTATTTCCTTTTTCGCATATTGCGCCTTCTATCTCGCAGGCGGCCGGGACGTGCTCTTATATTTGACGGTATGCGTCATGATGGGCGGCGGCGCAATCACTTGTGGTTGGCAAGGCTAAGTCTCTGGAGCAACGAACCGATATCGGTTCGCGATTCCCTTTGAACAGACGAACTAAGAACGCTTCATCCTTTCCATAACGACGAACCGATACCGGTTCACGCTTCTCTCTAAACTGACGAAACCGATATCGGTTCGCGCCTCCGCCTGAACTAACGAACCGATATCGGTTCGCGCTTCTCTTGGAACTGACCAACCGATATCGGTTCGTTCTCTCCTGGAGCTGACGAACCGCTGTCTGTACAGATATAGCTGGCTGTTTCGCGTACCGATAGCCCACAAACTTCAAGTCTCGAAAATCAAATCGACACTTGCCAACCAAACTGCAATCTACCGATATCGGTACACGCGTCGCGAACGTGATGTGAGGAAACCCGCGTTTAATTCCTTGTATGGGTAAACCAGATGACCATGAAACGATTGCAAGCCGGTTTACGGAACACAACTTCCACAAGACGGATAAGAGAGCAAATTCCATAAAACGGATTACGGTACAACTTCCATAAAACCGATCCATGACCCGGTTCGTGCAAAAACCACGAACCGATATCGGTAGGCAACTGTAGCTAGACGTTAGGAGCTGCGAGTTTTTTTCGGAGTTGTCGGCGCCGAGTGTCTGTTTTGTTGCGCCTCTGCCAACGTACGCATCGCGATGTTGTGCTTTTTCAACCAGCGCGAGATTGTGTTCGGGTCACACCATTTGTCTTCTTCTTCGCGATAAGCCTTGGCAATCTCCACCGTGCTCAATTTTTCCTTGACATACTTTTGCGTAAGCCAATCTTTGTCCTGATAGAGCATTTTCGTTCTTAGAGTCTTGCCCACTTGCCTACCCTCTAGCGAATGAGTTGTGGCGGATGTGAATTCTGCCAGATCAAAACCATACTACATATTCTAATTGTCGGTGTTGCCTAGACTTCTGACAAGACCTAACCTAAGCTTTTAACAACTTCCCGGTCACGCCATGACGACTGATGTAAAACGGATTCCACAAGTTGATAAGGTGCTCAGACATCCGCAGTTGGTGGCGCTGCAGAGCGAATTTCGACGCGACGTAATCGCAGAAGTTGCGCGACGAGTGCTGCAAAGTTATCGGTCCCAAGAAAAACAAATTCAGTTTTCAGAAAGCCTCGATGAAGTTGCTATTGATATCGAAAATAGACTGAAAGAGCTTGTCGAGGGCAACCTTCGCAAAGTCATCAACGGAACCGGAATTATCCTCAGCACAAATCTTGGACGAGCCCCACTTCCTGAGGCTGCCGTCAAAAAAGCGTCCGAGATTTTGCACGGATACGCAAATCTTGAAATTGATCTTGATGACGGAAAACGCGGCGAGCGTATCGAAACAATCAGTGAACTGCTGGCGCTTTTGACGAAATGCGAAGCAGCAATCATCGTCAACAACAATGCGGCTGCGGTAGTACTGGCGGTGCGCGCACTAGCTCATGAAAAGGAAGTGATTGTTTCTCGCGGTGAACTAATCGAAATTGGTGGCAGCTTTCGCTTACCAGATGTAATCGAGTCTGCGGGCGCATCTCTGAAAGAAGTCGGAACAACGAATCGAACGCGCGCGAGCGATTTTGAAAAGAGTATCAGTGAAAAGACCGGCTTCCTTTTGAAGTGCCATCGTTCGAATTTTGAAATTACTGGCTTCACAGAATCCGCCAGCACGGCAGAACTAGTGGCGATTGGAGCAAAGCACAACATTCCCGTAATTGAAGATCTGGGCAGTGGAGCATTAGTCGACTACACCAAGATCGGAATGAAATACGAACCTACAGTGGCTGAAGTGATTCAGCATGGCGTTGATGTCGTGATGTTTTCCGGCGACAAATTGATGGGCGGATCGCAGTCCGGAATCATCTGCGGGAAGGCAAAATATATCGAACTGCTAAGAAAAAATCCGATGTACAGAGCCTTACGTGCGGATAAATTGACCATCGCCCTTCTCGAACAAGTTCTGTGCCAGTACTTGCGACCAAATCCAGAAAAGATCGTGCCTGTAATGAGAATGGCTCTGACTGCGGCATCCGAGTTAAGAGATAGAGTCAACAACTTCATTCATGGAACGAAAATCAATGCGCAATATCAACTCGAACCAATCGAACTAAGCTCCGCCTTTGGTGGCGGAACTCTCCCCGGTCAAACTTTGGAAAGTTTCGGTATCGCAATTTCGACCACTGCGAAACTGACACCTGACAAGCTTCTCAAGAAGCTCAGAAAAAGTTCAACGCCTGTAATTGGCATCATCCACAACGATAAAGTTGTTATCGATTTCCGCACCATCACCCTGCAAGAGGAAACCCTCCTGCGAGATTCTTTGCAAACTTGCTTGAGCTGACCCGAATTTGTCTGTTGGCACAACAAATCAAGGGGATATAATTCCAGTCTACATTGGATAGTGCTGGTAAGGATTGTGAGGCGCATATGGCAGACGGAACTACTGAAATTACATTAGCCGCATTGGCAAAGAAAATCGACGAGCAAGCAAGATTTTCGCGAAGCGTCTCGATTATTTGTACTCTGAGTATTCTCGGAGTCATGTTCTACACGTTGACAGAAATGTTCAGCAACTTGCCTAACATGATCATCCTGCAGTTCATGGGCAACCTCGAGCGCATCAACCAGGAGTGGGCAGCTATCGATGCCGCGCACGCAAAGAGCGATGCGAACAACGAAGCCAACGCCGCTGCTAAAACTACAACTACAACCACCACGACAACGACTAAGAAAAAATAGTCAGTCAGCTCGACGCTGGTTGGTCATATACAACATAGCCACGTAAAAGATAAATGAACGGAGCGCAGAAGTGCTCCGTTTTTTACGCTTGCAATGCTGTACAAGCTGGCAATGTTGTACAAGCACCAGCAATGCTGTAAAAGCACTAGCAATGCTGCACAAGCATTAGCAATGCTGCACAAGCACTAGCAATGCTGCACAAGCACTTGCAATGTTGTACAAAGCACTAGCAATCATTCAGGTTTTGGTTATTTCTTGAGTAAAGCCTGACGCCGCTTAACTTCCGCCTCGACTTCTTCAGGCGAAATGTTGTTGACCTGCATCGGTCCTGCACAAATTTCTCGCCACGGCGCACCAGCTAGAGCCTGACGCACGATAACTTCAAAAACCTGCGCTCTGACACCACTTCCATAACTGCCTGCACCCGAAACAAACGGTGTCGTAGGCGCAGCCGGTCTAGGAACCGCTTGCGCTGACGCATTCTGTGCCGGTTGTGCCATCGGTTGCGCAAGTGCTGGATTGGGTTGGGCTGGCGCAGCGGGTTGAGCCGGTTGCGGAGCAGCCGCAGCCGGAGCCGGTTGTGGCGGATTCGGATTTAGCTGTTCAAGCGGATTTGTAGCTTGTTGCGATTGCGCATCTGTCGCACCAAACAACGGCTTGGCTGGACCAGCATCAAACAATCCCGCTTGCTGAGCAGGCTGAGGTTGTGGTTGCTGCGCGGATGCAGGAGCAGTATCGAAAAATCCCGGCTGTTTAGGCGCTTCTTCTTTTGGCTTCGCACTTAATTGACGTTGCAGATCTGCCACCATCTCTTTGGTTTGATCGCGCAATTCTTCCATCTGAGAACGCAACACAGTATTCTCTTGATCTTTCTTGGCGAGCTCTGCTTCACGCTCTTGCAATACTTCATCGCGTTTGTGCAACGTCTCTGTCAATTCGTCATAGCGCGAATTGAATTCTTCCCAACGCGAGTTGAGCAACTCTTGCGCTTCCTGCAACTCTGATTCTTTTGTTGCCAGAACCTGGCCAAATTCAGCATCTTTCTGCTCGAGACGCTTTTGAATTTCTTCATTGCGTCTGAGGAATTCTTCGTTGGTCCGCTTCAACTCTTCAAGCTGCACAATGATCGCTTCATCTGGAACAGTCTTGATTATCGTGCGCGTCTCGCCGTCTTCGGAGATCGTTTCGGTAGTTCCGAACGAACCACGTGGTGGCGGATCTGGTGCCTGCACTGCATCATAAGCTGAACGGAATAAATCACCAGACAAGCGTTGTGTTCCTAACAGATCCACAAGGCGATGCAACAGGTCGGCTGGATGTTCAGAAGGGAAAACAGCCATGTAAGCGCATTTAAAAGTCCACGGATCAATCTGTCCAGCGGAAAGTTGCTCAGCTAGATTTGTGATCAACTGCTCGCGACTCAATTTGGTAGTTTCTTCTGCACCACCACCAGTAGACTCACGCGATTCCATCACAGCAACGAGTTGATCGATTGCCGGCACCAACTCGCCCACAGCTTTCATCGGTTCCAAAGCTGCCGAAAGCGACTCGGTAAGACTGTTCAAGTTCAAACCAATCTCAAAGAAACTTTGATTTTGCAACATCTCCGCGACGCCTTTGAGCGCATCACTTTGTTCAGTCGCAATCTTCTGCAACTCGGACAAATTCATCGCGCAAGCACTCATTGCCTGGTCGATGTTATTCATGATTTCAATCGCTTGAGTCTGTACCTGTCCTGTCATCGGCGGAACATCCGGTTGAATTCCATAAACATAACCTGTCGGAGGAGCAGTCATCGAAGCATTAATATCTGACACCGGATCTGGTGGCATAGGAACATCCACAGACACAGGTTCAGGAGGAGCAGGAGGCATAGCACCTGCATAAGCGGACATCGCATCGTGTGCGACCGGCATCGGCTCTGACATCAAAGTCGGGTCCATAGCCGGAGTCGCCATGGCCAAAGTCGGGTCAATAGCTGAAGTTGGCATTGCTAAAGTCGGATCCATAGCTGAACTCGGCATTGCTAAAGTCGAATCCATAGCTGAACTCGGCATTGCTAAAGTCGGATCAATAGCCGGAGTCGCGACAGCTTGAACAGGCTCGGGCATTGGCTCTGCAGCCGGAACAGAGGCAGCGGCACTACCTCCACGTCTGCGGTCAGCTCGCGAGGTCGGCGCTGGAGGCGGAGCCTCTGGTTCCGGTGGAGGAACTGATTCGACCTCTGGCGCTGAAAAGTAGGACGGCTTTTCCTCTGTAGACACAGGATTGGACGACGCCATCGGGGAAGGGGAATTGGCACTTGCGAAAAATAAAGCCGAAGACAGTGTGGGAGTTGGCGTGTGACCACCGCCGTTGCCAGTAGACGCGCCGTTGCCACTCGATGAACCGCTGCCACTCGACGAACCGTTGCCGGTCGAAGCACCGTTGAACAACGTCGGATCGTCACCATTCGCTGGATTTTCGGTGGTTGGTGAATGCGCCGCGACAGCCGCTGTTTCGTCAGCCAAATTCTGAAAACCCCCTGAGATTGCTGGATTTGTGACAGGTGACCCATCACCGTTGACCGATGGTCCAGGCGAAGCCGCCGGCTCAGCGGTCGGCGCTGGCACAGGCTGGCTGGCCATATATGGGTCGGGCTTGTACGGATCTGGAGGATTCGCCTGCTTAGCCAGCGATCCCCGTAGACGCGCCCGCCGCGCGGCTAAAGAACCTTCATCGCTGCTTGGGTTTGGATTGCTTGTCGCGTAATCTTCGGACCCCATACCGTTTCCTTATCCGTCAACTGACAAAAACATCGAATTCAAGGACTATCTTGAAATTCAGGCACCTTTAGGTAGCCGTCTAACTTTGCTCTTAAAACAATTTACCCACATTGGAGCCTACATACGACTCATGACAGGCACTTTCGTTAATTCCGGGCAAACCAAATTTTGCCCATTTCATGCGCTTTTGTCGGATCGAGTCGGTCAAGTGGATCAAACAGAATAAATTTAATCCCTTTAACCTTAGTATATAGGTGGCGGGCTAAATCCGCGCATCGAATTTTTCGACTGGGCAAGCATTTCGACTGAGCGGCGAATAATGGCCGTCGACTAATCGAGCGACGGCTGTCGACTATCGAGCAACGGCTGTCGACTATCGAGCAACGGCTGTCGACTGATCGAGCAACGGCTGTCGACTAATCGAGCAAGTCCGCGACTAATCAAGCAACGTCCGTCGACTAATCGAGCGACGGCAAGGTTATCTGCAAGTAAATCGTAGTACCTTCGCCTGGCACCGACTCTAGTTTGAATTCCGTGGGGAAGAAAACGCGAATCAGCGAGACACGCTCTCGCATGCCCGAGACCCCCATGCCACCCGAGTCTACGCTTCTCTCGGAAGAATTGGGTTCGAACCCTTTGCCGTTATCTTTGACAGTGAATCGAATCGACTTAACATCCACGCGCTCGATTCTTATAGTCACCTTCTTTGCCTTTGCATGCTTCTCGACATTATTCAGACACTCCTGCATCATGCGAAAAATATTCAACTCCACACTGTCGGGAAGATTAGGAATATCGACATCGCAAAGCAAAGAACAATCCAATCCAGTACGCTGTCCCATACGCTGAAGAATGTCTTGCAGACTCGTCTTCAGCCCCCAGTCATGCAGGTTGCGCGGCGCACACTCGTTGCAAATATCACGCAGTTGTTGAGCAATCTCGTCGATAGTTTCGAGAATTTGCTCTTTGGATAACTCCTGATCGCCTCGAAGATGTCGCTTCAGCATGAGCAAATCTGCCAGAACCGTGTCGTGAAGACTGCGCGCCAACTCGTTTTTCAAAATCTCTTGCTGGTTGAGAACTTTGAAAATCAAGTTCTCTTTTTCCAGCATCAACTTTTGCATTGAGTCGGCACTTGCGTCAGCGGCAAAATTCTTCTCGACGACTGGACCTGCGTTGCCATCAAGCGCAACAAGGTCTTTCAGACATTTCTTGAGAACAGTCGTCGAGCTCTCTGAATCGGCCAACTGGTTTCCTACTGACCAACTGTAACCATCGGCGGTGCGCTTGAGTTCGAATTTGGCTTTGAAACGCGAACCAAATTCAGAGAACGCAAGCAGTGGCATATCATCCACTTTCATCAGGAAAATCTCGATCACACCATCAGCCGCTCTGACAGACATACTGTGCGTTTGCGTCGAAGCGCGCCAGCGATAATAAGATGCTCTCTGCACGCCTTTCATCATATTGCGAGCTGGAAATTTTGGCTCCGGAATGTTCCGCGGCTCAGACAACTCGATGTCACCAAATTGTTCTTCGGCTTCAATGATCGATCGCACAAGACCGCACAACGCGTTCGACATATCGATCGTCTGCTGGCTGACTGAAGCTGAACTCTGCGCAAATTTCATGGATCCAGCTCGACACTCCCGTATCCGTTCCGAACCGCCCAGGCTATGAGCTGTTCGCGGGTTTCCAGGTCCAGCTTGAGTAGAAGCGTCTCGCATTGTTTGCGCGCAGTTGCAACCGACGTAAATCGCTGTTCAGCAATATCTTGATACTTCAGCCCTTTGCCAAGCATAGCCAACACTTCGTGTTCGGAGCGCGTGATCTTCTTGTAATCGACCTGCAATTCAGACGACATGATTGACGACTCCCCTGCCACCACGCGGCGAATGGTGGCAGCGACGGTGGCGACTCTTTCTGATTTCAGCAGATAAGCAGCGACACCCATCGATAAAACACTCTGGACAAATGCCACCCGATTTTCACCAGAGAAGATAACCAACTTCGCATTGGGAATCTGGCAGTATTCCTTGATCATCGACTTCGGTGCCTTGCTGCCCGGCAGGTGCAGATCCAGCACAATGATGTCGGGAAGCATCTTCTTCGCTATTGCGACACCCTCGTCTGAGTTCGATGACGTGCCGACTATCTTAAATCCAGGCTCTCTTGCCAGACCAAGCTCCAAACCATCAAGTGTTGCATGATGATCTTCTACAACCAAAATCTTGATGTCGTCTGGCATTTACCCTGCTTCCAAAGTCGTCCCGAGATACAGAAGATGTGCCCTGACGGTTCGTTTCCTAACAAAAAGGAATTGCCGTAAACAGTCCACACACCTAGATTATTTGCGCTTGACATTCACCATTGGCGAGCGTAGGATTTGCAATACAATAATGCTACTCTAGCTTTATGCACTTAGTAATTTCGCAAATTATCAGTCAATTCCGTCGTAACTGACGTATCATCGAAATAGGCGAGAAGCCTTTTCGGAGTTTCTAAATTGGATGTCTTAATCTGCCAAGCGTGCGGAAGTATCTTAAAAGGTTCAGGAAAAACCTGTAGCGCATGCGGCGCGTTTATTTCCAACCATTCGCCAACTGTTCTTCCGCCGATGAACGGCAGTTCGACGCCGCTCGCTGTCGACGTCAAACCAGATGTTATCGGACTGGAACGAGTGATCACCAAACGTCAAATGACGATGCTACTCGAGCGAAATGGTGACGGCAATGGCAATGGAAACGGTAACGGTAATGGGAACGGCCACAACGGAAACGGAAACGGCAACGGCGCTCCACCCCAACCTTCATCTATAGATTTCGGCGGTGGATTAAACGAGACACCTGCAAACCCCTCGAATGCACCAGGTAGTCCCTGGGAGCAGCCGATGCAAGCTCAGCCCAAGCAAGAACCGACCGAGCTAAGCTTCTTCCAGCCTGAACCTCAACCTGCACAACAAGCACCCAATCAAAATCAGAGCGGCTTTTTCGAAGGCACTGGACCTGCTCCAACCTTCCCCGGAGACGCCGCGCCGAACATGGCGCAGCAGACTCTAGTGGAAACTCCCTCGCAACCTGACGCCGGTGCGAACGCACCATACAATATGGCTCCGCAAAATCCAGGAGCAGCCGCGCCGAATCAAGGCTCACCGATGTTGCCGGCAGCAGCGGCGGCAGACGCCCCACCGATGCAAGCTGGAAGCGGTGCCGACTTCTTCAACTCCGCACCGACTGCACCACCACCGGTATCGGGCACTCAACAACCTCAGCCACAGGGACAAGCACCAAATATGGGGCAAGCTGTAGCAGGAGCGGCTGTAGGAGCCGTCGTCGGCGCAGTAGCTGGTGTAGCGGCAGCAAAAACATTCGACTTCTTCAATCAACCAGGCAACAACGGAGGCACCGCAGAAGGTGCCCCCAATACGCAGTTCGTCAATCCAGAGGCACAGGCGGCAGCGGCAGCACCTCAAGCAGCACCAGGTGGAATCGACTTCTTCGCTCCGGCTCAACAAAATGCAGCACCGCCATCGGTGTCAGAGCAAGCTGTGCCAAGTAGACAATCCGACAAACATTCCTTTGAAAGTATGATTGCGGCAAATTCAGGCTTGAACAAATCCGCGAGTCCCGATAACGAGGGCGGACCTCCTGGCGGCTTCGACTTCTTTGCCGCGTCTCCAATGAAAGAAGGCGCGAAGGCGAAGAAACCATTTGCAGACGATGACGATCAGCCAGACGAAACATCAAAACGCGGTAAACCACGAACGGCGAAAAGTTCGGTGTCACTTTACGCTGACGACGAAGAAGAGGAAGAAGCAAAGCCTAAGATAGCTCGTCCTCGAGGTTACACGCCGAAAGACGGTGCAAAGTCAGACAAAACTGCAGCAAAAAACAAGAACGATGACGACGATCATGATGAACACGATCATGACGACGATGAACATTCCGAGCCGTTCTACAAAGATCTGCCACCTGCGCGTCGGTCATTCAGCGGCAACGCTCCTGCCAAAGCCGCTAAACGCTCAACCTCGAGCGACGATGACAAATCTCCAAAGAAAGAAGGCTTCCTGAAACAGGAAGTGAACCTGTTCGGCATGACAATGAGCCGGCAAAATCAAATCATGCTGATCGGAATTTTCGGTTTTGTCGGCATTGTGTTCTTCAATATGATCACAACCTTGATCGGACCAATGGGTGGACCTTCTGGACCACCACCGAAACCTCATGCAACGTCTTTGCCTAACTTGTCAGGGAACTGGAGCATCAAGTTCTTCGATCGTCCGAACACGAACGGTCACATGATGGCTGTGCTTGCTAAACAAACCGGGTTAGACATTCTCGGTCGTGGAAGCGATGAATACGGCGAATTCACGATGGTTGGAACAGTTATTCCACCAGACAAAATCCAACTCAAGAAAAAATATAAAGGCGCCGAAGACCAAAAACCGATCATATATGAAGGGCAATTTGCTTTAGACAGTGAACCACTTTATTCAAGCGGTCGGTGGTCTTACAAGCATGTCGTGGGCAAATTCCTGCACGCGCAAGTCAGAGAAGACGGAGGCGGTTGGGAAGGAAACTTCTATCCTGATAGCACCAACAACGCGCAAGGCACCACTGCCACCGGTGCCACAACTACATCGGCAGTCGTGTATCCGTGGGATGAGTGGATGCGCAAAATCTCCACGATGGACCTGAGCACGAGGTTGATGTTCGCTGCGTTCGGTATCATTGGTGGTGCAATCGTTGTTCTTATCGCGTCTCTGTCAATCTTCGGACCAGGCGGAAAGATCAACATCTGGGAAAAGAAAAAGTACATTCCATCTCAGTTCAAGTCGCAGCATAACAAGATCTTGAAGGAGTTAAGCCGTCCTCTCACTGCCGGTGGATTGCCGTTAGGAACGAGAGAAGAATGGAAACCCTGGACACCTTGGACTCCAAAAGATATGTGCATCTCGCCCCAGATCCGTGAGAGCGACCCACATATCCTCATCCTCGGAGCTAGTGATAAAGGTAAGACTCGCCTCGTTGCCAAAATGGTGGCACACGATATCGAATCTGCAGATCGAGCTGTAATCGTTATCGACTCAGACGGCGGACTGACTGACTTGATTACACGCTGGATCAGCGCGCATCCGAAATCGCAAGAACTTTCGAATCGTGTCTTGATGCTCGACCCTACCTATAAAGAAAACAGCATCGGCTACAACCCGCTTGAGATGCCAGATGACGAAGACTTGCAGAGCGCAGCTTCATCACTCGTATACGGTTTCAAAGCTATCTATACAGAGCCTCCAGGCGCTCAGAGTCAGTGGAACCAACAAACAGCTAACATTCTGCGCAACGCCGCACTGCTGCTCATGGCTAACGGAAAGACGCTCACAGACTTGCCTGTGCTACTTAACGACAACGATTTTAGAGACGTTCTTTTGGAATCAATCGAAAAGAGAAAGAAAGAACGAGCAGAATACATCACGCTTCTCGACACATGGGGACAATACAAACGACTGGCAAGAACAGATCAATGGATCACCTGGGTTGAGCCGATCCTCAACAGAGTTGGTCCGATGCTGTCTGACTCACGCATCAGATCTATTCTCACCAAGCCAGTCGGCGACATCAAACTCAAACAAGTCATTCAAGAAAAGAAAGTACTTATCGTCAAAGTGGCGAAAGGTCAATTGGATCAAAACGCCAACTTGCTCGGCAGCTTGATCGTCACAGGAGTAAAACAAGCGGCGCTCTCGCTCGCCAACGACAAATTAGCAAAACAGCCGCCAGTCGCGCTCTATCTCGACGAATTCGACAATTTCATCGAGAAAGACACGATTCAAGCGATCACATCAGAAACAGACAAATTCAAAATCGGATTCATCGGTTGCATCAAAACACTGCAACACTTACCCGAAGATTTCAGAAACCAACTCATTATCGCTGTAGGCACAATGGCCTGCTTCGCGCTCGCGAAGAAGGATGGAGACTTGCTTGGACCGCAGATGTTCAGAGTTGACGGCAGAAAACTGAAACACCAAACGATCCAGAACTTCTTCAACAAGGTCAACTCCAACCTGCAATTCGAACTTATTTCCGACGAAGAAAAACTCAACATCGACCGCGTCGTTGGTCAGGAGGAAAGGACATTCTTTTGCTATCGCGTAGGAACAGTCGCTGGAGTTTTCAATCTCAAATCTCATGACTTCAATGATGTTCCTGACTCACAAGTGAAGCAGAAAATCATCGATAAGATGCATAGGCTCCCAACAGAAAAAAGCAAAGAAGCGAAGAAAAAAACTAAAGCGAAGGCAGACGGCTAATTACTCGAAAAGGCGTCTGTTGAAGGTATAGTTTAATTGGGTATCTTTATTAAAGATGCCCGGCATGCTCGCTTGGGCAAGGGAACGCAGGTCATGGGTCAAGAAGACGGACGCGAACGGAACATTTGGGAAGAACGGATTGCCGATCTTCGCCGCTACGACTTAGATTATTTGGACACTGACCCGATTAATCCGGCTGAGATAGATAGCTGGCCGGTTCCGAACATGACGTTTGTTCGGGTCGATGGAATTTTGCGGTCATGGGACATCGAACGAGAAAAGCAGCAGCAATCTCAACAGCAACAGCCAGATCAGGACCCGAGCAAACCGCCGAAACGCATGTATCTCATGGAAGATGCGCTCACAGGTTTGCACGGACAGAAAGCCAATCTGGCCTACCTTGTTCTCGGAAACAAAGCTGGCGTGCATTATTACATGGGTGCATCCTTGCCGCTTCCGGCTGAGAACGGGAACGGTGCAAGCGATTCGTCGCAAGTCTCTTACCAGTCTTTGAAATCGATTCTGCATAGCGTGTACAACGGCGTTGACATTTACAAAGAGCCGTTCAGCGGCGATAAAATGAAAGCGATGGTGGCACCACTTACCAACCACATCGGCATGATGACTGGAATTCCGGCTCTGAAATCTACCGGTGGTGACACCATGGAATCAGAGCAAATCGAGCGTCTCGCAGGCGGTTTGCAAGGACACGAATTTGGCATGCTTGTGCTCGCAGTGCCAATTCCGAATCAGTACGTCAACAAAGAAGAATTCTCTGTAGTTGACGAAATCCAAAAAGCTCAAGAAAACGAAGACCCTGAGAAGAAGCGCAGAATCAAGTACTACCTCGAGCTGCAAGACGCTTACTTGAAGCACATCCAGCTTGGAACAGCAATTGGGCACTGGCAAGTTGGAACTTACTTTTTCGCGGCTGACAGATCTGTTTTCGTCCGCCTACAATCACTGTTGCGAGCTACATATACAGATGAAACCAGTCGTCCCACACCGCTTCGCACGCATGAAATTCGAGGTCTCAAACCGCACCTCGAGAATTTTGGACTGATCAAAAATCAGCGAAATTCCGACGAAACAAAAAATACGCTTCTCAGTTACAAACTGCTGACACCTCTCAACTCGCGCATGCTGTCAGCGTTTATCCACTTGCCTAAACGCGAAATGCCGGGATTCAGAATCAGGCGTTCTGCGGAATTCTCCCTTGCTGAAATTCCGCCGAAAGACCCGACACGCGTTATCGCGATCGGCAACATTCTCGACCGAGGCGTTGACACCGGCAACCTCTATTACATCGACGTAGACGCCATGCAAAAACACACGATTGTGTGTGGTGTCACCGGCGGTGGTAAGACAAACACCTGTTTCTACTTGCTTGGACAACTCTGGCGATTCCAGATTCCATTCATGGTCTGCGAACCGGCGAAATCAGAATATCGGCATATGATGCTGATGTCAGAGACATTCAAAGGCGTCGGACAAGCATTCTCTCTCGGTGACGAAACGGTGTCGCCATTCCGTTTGAATCCATTCGAGATCATGAAAGGTGTTAAGGTTCAGACGCATCTGGACGCGTTGAAATCAGTATTCAACGCCAGCTTTGAAATGTATTCTCCGATGCCACAGGTTTTGGAAAAAGCACTCAACTCAATTTATAACGTTCGCGGATGGGACCTCGTTCAAAACAAGAATCGAAGACTGCCTCCGGGCGTTGAGATCGGCGACCCCGATTGTCCGAACGAAATCTATCCGACCATGAAAGACTTGTACGAAATCATCGAACCGATTACGGAATCGTTCGGATATTCGGACAGAATCGGACCTGACGTACAAGCCGCTCTGAAAGCCCGTATCGGCTCGTTGCTGATCGGTGGTAAAGGTCAGATGCTCAACACACGCCGCTCGATTCCGCCCGAACAATTGTTCGGTAGACCGACCGTTGTTGAATTGAAGATGGTTTCGGAAGACAGCGAAAAGTCATTCCTCATGGGTATGCTTCTCGTTTTCCTTTACGAATATCGAGAAGCTGGCGGTCCGCATGACCAGTTGAAACACGTCATGCTGGTTGAAGAGGCTCACCGACTGCTGAAAAACGTGCCGACTGGACAATCTGGTGAAGGTGCGAACCCTGCCGGTAAAGCCGTAGAATTCTTCACCAACATGTTGGCAGAAATTCGTTCCTATGGACAAGGGTTCATTATCGCTGACCAGATTCCAAACAAACTGGCTCCTGAAGCGCTTAAAAACACGAACTTGAAGATCATGCACCGTATCGTTGCGGTAGACGACCGTGACTCTATGGGTGGTGCGATGAACCTCGACGACGTGCAGAAGCGGCACGTTACTGCGCTTGGACAGGGGCGCGCGATTGTTTACGCGGAGAAGATGGAGCAGCCCTATCACCTTGCGATCATGTTCGACAAGACGAAGGAAGTGCCACCACCAGAGACACCAGAAGAATCTGACCAGGTCGTTCGAGATGCAATGGCTGGTCTCAACATCGTCCAGAGTTTCGACCGGCACTTGGGCTGCAAATTCTGCTTACACAGATGCGATTCGCAGATTCTTGATACAGCAACTCTTGTCGCTGACGACACTTTGTTCAGACAGGTGTATAACCGCTACATTCTCTCGACGCTGAAAGACCTGACACAACTAGTTCACTTCCGTGCTCAAATCATCCACGAAATCCAGCGTGTTATCGGGGGTCGAGCAAGGTCAGGAAACATCACTGGTATCACGTGGTGCGTGCTGACTCAAGCTACTGAACGTTACTTCGAGCGTAAAGGTGAAGAGAACTACTGGTATTACGACCAGACCAAAGAACAGCATCTTCGCTGGTTGAACTTGCTGCGACCGGCATTCCAACCGACTGAAGTAAACAGACGACTCGACATTTCAGTGTTGAAGCAATGGCGCGACGACTTCATCGAGTTGCACAAACGCGACCAGGGACCACTGCCAACCTGCGGTCCATGCACATCCAAGTGCGTTTATAGATTCGAAGTTTCCGAAGTTGTCCGCGATCCAAAAATCAAATTCGATTTCAACTCGTCCATCAACAGAAAAGACACGCCGGCATCTGACTCGGCAGCGTGGTTCTGTCGTTTGCTCACTGAACGGCTCATCGGTCAAGGCGATGTAGATTTGTCGTACTGTCTCGCAGTGCATCTGATTAAGGATCAACAGTTGTCTACAGACGCGCAGTTGGTGTTGTTGCACAAAGTAAGAACAGCGCTCGAAAACTTCCAGAACGAAGGCGAAGAGGGTCAAGGTGGCTGATGACGACGACCAGGACGACCCAAAGACCCCACCTTCCGAACCACCAGCCCGAGAAGGTGAAATCAGCTTTGCGGAAGAACTGGGCATCGAGGAACTGAGCGACCCTATATTTGGTGGCAGAGGAAGATTATTCTCTGCGGCAGGAAAACACTCACCGGTAGCCGAGTTCACTGAAGATTTCCTGATCATGCATCCTCCGCAACTTCCTTTCGACGAGGGCGATTCAGGTCGCGCTGAGGATTTCATCACCAATATCGACGAATACGGAATTTTGCTGGACGAGTTGTTTCGCCAGAAAAAAATTGCCGGCGCACGCTTCAAAGGAAAAGACCTATTCTGGCTCGGCGAGCAAAAGCCCGGCACGCTGAAGCATTACGCTGGATGGTTCGACAAGCAGATGATTCCTCACTTGCTTTTCGTAAACGGCGAACCGATTACAACCGATGTCGTTTTTAAATTGCGCAACAAAACGCATGATGGTGAGATAAGCATTTTTCCAGACCTTGAATCGGATGATGTCTACGAAGAGCAGAACGACTTCGCGCCACCGGAGGCTCCAACCGCAACACGGTCGCATAACCATACAGAATCAGGCAGAGACAAACCGATGGATTCGAGCGCATCGGCAGAATCGAGCAAACCCACGGATTCGAGTGCATCGGTAGAATCAAGCAAAACAATGGATTCGAGCGCATCGTCAGAATCGAGCAAACCAATGGATTCGAGCGCATCGTCAGAATCGAGCAAACCTATGGATTCAAGCGCATCGGCAGAATCGAGCAAACCTACGGATTCGAGCGCATCGGCAGAATCAAGCAAACCTGTGGATTCGAGCGCATTGGCAGAATCGAGCAAACCTACGGATTCGAGCGCTCCAGCCGACGAGTCTGGAAACTAAGCGGTCAAACGTTTGCCAGCAAGGAATTTTTTGCTGTAGCTGAGCCAGTTCGAAGCGAGGTCATTCTGAATCATTTCAGTGGCTGCGCTCGCGGGCAAATCGATCGAGATCGATCGCTTCGTTCCGTTAGCTAGATATTCGTGACGCATGGTGACATCGTCAGATACTTCATACGCAAGTATTGGAATCCACTCAGAGTCGCGCATGACTTCGAGCTGCGAACGCGCAATATCTCTGTCATTACGAACGATTGAAGATCGGATCATCCGGCAAGCGTCATTCAACTGCTCAATCGTGGTGTCTTTCACTTCGTCTTCTAAACGAACTGACGGAGTGCCGTTAGCACGGTCGAGAGCAAAACTTAGCGTAGTCGCGCCGGTTGGTGGACCGAACGAGAGTATGTTTCCAACTTCAAACTCGAGGCGGCGTGCGGCAAATGAGAGAGCGCTTTCCGCCCCCTTGGGTCTGCCGAACTTGAGAATTGAATTATTGAATCGCAATGTGGTATCGAGGTTCTCACTATCGGCGGCACCAGATGCAGTGCTGTTGGAATCATCCTCATCACTCTTCTTAGAAGAAACGGCTTTGGTCGCTCCATACACAGTCTCGCCATCAGCAAACTGAGTTTGCGGCACGCGTGTCGTTGAAACGGCTCTAGTTTGACCATCTTCATCAATTTCTGCAGTGGCAATCGGGAATGCACACGCTGGGCAGACAGTACTGCTGGCGGTGACCAGCCTTCTACAAGACGGACATTCCGCCGTGACGAGTTCAGTTCTCTGACCATGATTCATAGCAGCGATGTTATCGCCGGTGACAGTCAATCTGAAGGCAGCTATCTCGGCAGGGCTCGGAATGATGATCTGCGAACCGCGCCGCAAAGAAGCTGTTGGAGCGCCTTTGCTATCGGTGGTTATCGGAAGTCCATTCTTTCGTGCGACCAATTTCCAGAGAGCGATATCACACAAAGCTGGATGTTTCATCGCGACTGAACGCAACGAGTCTCCAAGGCGAACTGTGTATTTGATGACCTCAGAATCTCTTTCTTTCGGCGCAGAAACTGGTCCTAGCATCGCCTCAACGTTTGCACGTCGAGTTGGATCAAACTGGAGCGCTGGATTCTCAGATGCGGCATGCATATTGTTGGCGGATTGCGAAAGTTTTCGCTGCTTGTATTCCCGAATTTGTTTGCGGCTCGGCAAATGCAGCACGGTGCCCGCTTTTACGATGTAGAGCGGCTTGCCGTTTTCTGCATATTTGATTTGGATCTTGGTCTTATTCAATTCATAAACGAGATCCATCAACTCAAGCGAGCCGAATTTCCTTTTGGTGATACTTTCCAAAGTATCTTTCGGTTTGACGATGTAAGTTTCTTGCTTGGTGTCTTGACGAATCTCTTCTTCGCGACGGATTTGTTCCTCTCGCAAGCGCTCGTTCCGCACCTGTTCATCGATTTCTTGTTGACGCTTGGTCGACATTGCAGTCAGCATCGTATCGGAAAGACGACGCATTTCTTCTTCTTGTTTACGACGTTTCTCTTCTTCCTCACGGCGCTCGCGATCGTCGTCTTGCTTGCGACGCTGTTCTTCGAGACCAGCACGATAATCCGCATCGAGTTGTTCTGCGGTTTCTTTTCTGTCTGCCAACGTCTGTTGATAAGCGGCATTCTGCTCTTCATCAGCGCGTCGAGCTGCTGCCATTTGGTCGTTGTAACTCTGCAACTGTTGCCGCTGCTCTTCCATCTCAACGATGGTTTGTTGAGCAGTCAATCGAATTTGCTCTTCGTAGCTAGTCGATACCACATCTGGTGAAGCCTGCGGAGTATTTGCATTTGTCATTCCAGGCTGATAGCTGGTATCCAATTGCTCTGCAGAATCGACGCGTCCCGTAGGAGGCAGTACTGCTGGCGGTGGCAAATCAGCCGTCTCGATCCGTGTTGCATGCTCATGAATTCCAAATTCACTTCCGTTGTGACGCGAATCTTGGTGTTGCGCGTGCGCAGAATGTTCTTTGTCGATTGAGTGTGGTTCTTGATGATGGTGTTCGTTGGCAACATGATGCTTGCCAGTTTCATTATGAGCGCCGTGCTGATGCGCCGCGTGGGAGCCGTCATGTCCATGAGCACTCGACGGTTCATGGTGATGATGTGATGCGGCATGCGTCGATCCAGCATGACCAGGATGAGAGTCATTGTTCGCGATGTGCTGTCCACCGTGCTCACCGTGAGTTTTATCCGCATGCCCATGTCCGTTTGAATGAGCGGAGTTGTGCGCATTCGAATGAGCAGAGTCGTGTGTCGTGTTCGTGTGAGCACCTGGATGAGTACCGTCGGTGTTCTTTTGTCCAGCAGTGCCATGAGCGCGACCAGCCGGGAAGTGGATCGCGTGCAACGGAATTTCTGGCTGTATCGAGAAATCGACTTGACCAGGTGGTGCAATTGGCGAATTCGGATTTTGCAGCATCGACGGATCGAGCGAGCCTGGAATACCGCTTGGGAAGCCGGAAGGCAAGCCTGGATCGAAGCCGGCCGGTACGGTGGGTTGAAGCGGAATTGACTTTGATGTTGTTGGGTCGAATGGAAGAGAGCTTGTCGAGCTGATTGTGGAAGCAGAGTCAAACGAACCTGTCATAGGGACGGCTTTGTTGCCGTGAATTGCATCTGAATTGATTCGTTCGTCGGTTCCAAAATTAGACGATGTGATTTTCGTGCCCGACGGGTTGGAATCAGACGATGTTGCTCGATTTGGTGCAACGTAATCTGAGTCAGCCTGCGTGAAGTCAGATTTTGAGTCTGTCTTCGGCTGGCGCGTTGTCTGGTCATCAGCGTGCTGAGGCACAGTGTTTTGCGATTGAGGATTCTGCGATTGGGAGACTTGCCCATGTCCAGTCGTTTGATTTGACGGACCGTTCGGAGCGAAATTAATTGGAGCACCGGATGCGGTGGCACTGGAATTCGAGTTAGCATTTGGCACGACGGAACCAGCTTGGTTGCCAGCTTGTCCCACGCCACCCATTTGAGTGCCTTGTCCGAGATTACCGGTTTGTCCGGAATTGCCAATCGGATTAGTTTGTCCGAGATTACCAGTCTGTCCGGCGTTACCAATCGGGTTGCTTTGTCCGAGGTTACCAGTCTGTCCGGCGTTACCAATCGGGTTGCTTTGTCCGAGATTTCCAGTTTGTCCGGAATTACCACTCGGATTGTTTTGTCCGAGATTACCGGTTTGTCCCGAATTGCTAATCGGGTTGCCTTGACCGAGATTACCAGTTTGTCCCGAATTGCTAATCGAGTTGCCTTGACCGAGATTACCAGTTTGTCCGGCGTTACCAACAGGGTTGCTTTGTCCGAGATTTCCACTTTGTCCAGCACTACCAGTCACATTACCTTGACCGAAGTTGCCACCATTATTGATACTGCCTTGAGATTGGTTCGCACCTCCGTGTTGCGCACCAACCGACCCACTTTGTTGCGCAAAGCTTCCACCAGATTGGCTCAAGCTGCCCTGACCAGCATTTCCGCCTTGGTTAAAGTTGCCTTGTCCAGCGGTTCCACCTTGGTTGAAGTTGCCTTGTCCAGCAGTTCCGCCTTGGTTGAAGTTGCCTTGTCCAGCATTTCCACCTTGATTGAAATTGCCTTGTCCAGCAGTTCCACCTTGGTTGAAATTGCCTTGTCCAGCGGTTCCACCTTGGTTGAAGTTGCCTTGCCCAGCGGTTCCACCTTGATTGAAGTTGCCTTGTCCAGCATTTCCACCTTGGTTGAAATTGCCTTGTCCAGCATTTCCACCTTGGTTGAAGTTGCCTTGTCCGGCATTTCCACCTTGTCCTGAGTTTCCATCCTGTCCAGATGACGGACCCGATTGCGGGCTGTTGCTGATTGAGCCTGATGGCTGACCAACTCCGCCAGATGGGTTCGACGAGAAGTTGCCGCTCGTTGGTGACTGACCGCTATGTATCGGACCGTTAACTGGTGCATTAGAACCGAGCGCGCTGCCTCCACCGACGGTGCCCTGGTTGTTAGAGAAATTGCCTTGGTTTCCAGCACTTTGATTACCAGGGAAGTTGCCTTGGTTTCCAGCACTTTGATTGCCTGGGAAATTGCCTTGGCTTCCAGCACTTTGATTGCCGGGGAAATTGCCTTGGCTTCCAGCACTTTGATTGCCTGGGAAATTGCCTTGGTTTCCAGCACTTTGATTGCCTGGGAAATTGCCTTGATTTCCAGCACTTTGATTGCCAGGGAAATTGCCTTGGTTTCCAGCACTTTGATTGCCTTGACCACCACCAGCAGTGCCTTGTGCCGAGCCGTTGCTGCCTGCCACGGAACCGCTCGATCCTTGGCTCGCCAAGTTCCCAGAGTTACTCTGGTTGGATCCACTATTTGCAGGCACACCAGAGGCGCTTCCAGCGTTGTTTCCGACCGCGCCAGTTGAGTTATTGCCAGCACTCGTCGGGATAGGAGTAGCACCACCGGTAGCACCAGAGTTACCAGAGTTTGGCTCGCGCCTGTTAGGAACTCCGCTGGAATTACTAGTGTTTGCTGAGCCGACGTTTGAAGAACCAGAACCTCCCGGATCTTTCGAAAGTCCAGAGTTCGAGCCACTCGCATTCCCGGCGTTCGAGCCGCCAGCATTGCCAGTATTTGCTCCGCTCGAATTACCAGAACTCATGCCACCGACGTTACCGGCATTCGCTCCGCCTGCATTGCCACCGTTCGCTCCACCTGCATTGCCAGAGTTCATCCCACTTGCGTTGCCAGCGTTCGCTCCGCTTGCATTGCCAGAGTTCATACCACCAGCGTTCGTTCCGGCTGCGTTACCAGAATTCATTCCACCGGCGTTGCCAGAGTTCGAACCGGTCGCACCACTCTGGGTCGCACCACCAGCAGTGCCAATATTTACACCACTCGTGTTACCAAGGTTTGCTCCGCTTGAGTTACCTGAATATAAACCACCTTGGGCACCGGAGTTGGCACCACCCGAGTTAGAACCATTGGCATTCCCTGCGTTCGCTCCACCAGCATTTCCAGAGTTCATGCCGCCAGCATTCGCTCCGCCTGAGTTGCCGGAGTTCATGCCGCCCGTGTTGCCAGAGTTCGCTCCGCTTGCGTTACCGGAGTTCATGCCGCCCGCGTTGCCAGAATTCGCTCCGCTTGCGTTGCCTGAATTCGCTCCGCTCGCGTTGCCAGAATTCATTCCACCTGCGTTGCCGGAATTCATTCCAACTGCATTGCCGGAATTCATTCCACCTGCGTTGCCGGAATTCATTCCACCTGCGTTGCCTGAATTCATTCCTCCGGCGTTGCCAGAATTCGTTCCACCTGCATTGCTGGAATTCACTCCACTCGCGTTGCCGGAATTTGCTCCACCTACGTTTCCTGAATTAGGGCCGGTAGCGTTTCCAGCATTTATGCCGGTTGCATTTCCACTCGCGCTTCCAGAGTACAGACCTCCCGGATTGCCAGCATTACCGCCAGCAGTGCCCGAATTCATGCCACCAACATTACCGGAATTCGCGCCATTCGCATTTCCTGAATTCACTCCACCCGCGTTGCCTGAATTCGCTCCACTTGCGTTGCCTAAATTCGCTCCACCTGCGTTGCCTGAATTCATTCCACCAGCATTTCCAGAATTCGCTCCGCTGGCGTTGCCAGAATTCATTCCGCCTGCGTTGCCAGAATTTGCTCCACTTGCATTGCCGGAATTCATTCCACTAGCGTTGCCGGAGTTCATTCCACCAGCGTTGCCGGAGTTCATTCCACCAGTGTTGCCGGAGTTGGTGCCGCTTGCATTGCCAGTATTTGCACCGCTCGCGTTTCCGGAGTTTGCACCGCTCGCATTTCCAGAACTTGCACCACTCGCATTTCCGGCGTTAATTCCACTTGTATTGCCCGAATTGAGTCCGGAATTTGAATTTCCAGACCCCGGATTCATTCCAGTTGTATTACCACTGTTCAATCCAGCATTAGAGGAACTGTTTAAACCGCTGTTCGCACCATTATTAGTGCCAGTATTTCCGGAATTCGCACCGGTGTTTCCTGCGTTTCCAGAGTTTGCCCCACTAGCATTGCCACCGGCGTTCCCGCCACTAGCATTGCCACCGGCGTTGGCACCACTCGCATTATTACCGGCGTTCGCACCACTCGCATTGCCACCGGAGTTTGCACCACTGGCATTACCGCCGGCATTTACTCCTCTGCTGTTGCCACCGGAATTGGTACCACTCGCATTACCGCCTGAATTTGCTCCACTGGCATTGCCTCCAAGGTTCGACCCCGTTGCATTTCCGCCCGTGTTTGCCCCGGTTGCGTTTCCGCTAGCATTGGCGCCAGTGGCATTACCACCACCACTGTTCGAGCCAGTCGCGTTACCGCTTGCATTGGTGGCAGTACCCGAAGTGTTCCCGGCATTGACGCCCGTGTTCGAGCCAGTGTTGCTGTTGTGGCCACCAGAGTTAGTCGGTAGCGCTGACACACTGCCAGTGGTGGCAGTTGAATTTAAGTTCTGACCAGAGCCCTGCGAATTGACACCAGAGTTATTGCCGAGATTCGAACCTTGGTTTTGTCCGGAACCTTGTCCTTGTCCCGAACCCTGAACTTGACCTTGACCTTGTCCCTGCCCAGAATTTTGTCCTTGCCCTGAACCTGCATTCTGACTCTGTCCATAACTTTGGCCCTGATCAGTTTGACCTTGTCCAGAAGTTAGACCCCCAGTGTTCGACTGACCTTGTCCTTGTCCTTGAACCTGACCTTGTCCCTGGACCTGACCTTGTCCCTGAACCTGACCTTGCCCTTGACCGCCCTGAGCCTGAGTTCCGCTCGGCACGCCGGTCGGACCAGTTACATTCGTTCCGGTGCCCGTTGCATTATGACCTGGTGTTCCGCCAGGAGCTGGTGCGCTACCAAGAACGGTGCCAGTGTTGGTCGAGAGATTTAGAGTGCCACCAGTGTTCGCATTGCCTTGATTTGCAAGCTGCCCCTGATTTCCTTGCCCCTGATTACCCTGTCCCTGATTTCCTTGTCCTTGATTGCCGAGCGTGCCTTGACCCTGATTACCCTGTCCTTGATTGCCGAGCGTACCTTGACCTTGATTGCCCTGACCCTGATTGCCGAGCTGACCTTGATTGCCTTGCCCCTGGTTGCCCTGGCCCTGGTTACCGCCTTGCGTACCAACTCCGCCTTGAGTTCCTTGACCTTGACCGCCTTGACCTGTGGCACCACCAGTAGTACCGCCACCATGTCCGCCAGCCGTGCCTGGTTGTTGTACCGGCTGTTGTTTCTGAACTTCTGTCGAAATGATATTGCCGTTCGCATCTCTTACAATCGGAAGAACTCGGTCAACACCTGGAATAACCTGCACAGGAGTGCCTGACGCAGCAACCTTCTCCAGTGGATTGATAGTCACCATTCCAGTCTTATTGTCGATAGTGACTGTGCCTGTTGTTTCTTTAACAACATTGCCTTTTGGATCGTAAACCGTTAGCACATTGCCATTGTTAGCCTGGCGCAGCAAGTATCCATCGGAATTCTTGATCTCGGTTCCGTTCGGATTAACAGTCACCTCAGTGACTTTGCCATTCACAGGAGCTAGATAATAAGTAGTTGTTTGATGATCCGGACTAATTGCAACACGCGAACCATCAGCCTTGACGATCATCTG
Organism: Drouetiella sp.; assembly: GCA_036702965.1. Classification (GTDB taxonomy): domain Bacteria; phylum Cyanobacteriota; class Vampirovibrionia; order Obscuribacterales; family Obscuribacteraceae; genus PALSA-1081. Next base: position 163,960 of record DATNPZ010000016.1, on the reverse strand, counting down.
AGAACCATCGGGCGAGATCGTTTTGAACGCTTGAGTGGCGGAATCAGTCCACGTCTGTTTGCCTGTAGCGTCAACAGTCAGAGAGCCTTTGAACGCAGGTGCGCCTGGAACGTTGCTCGTCCAGGTCTTGCCGTCTGCACTGAGCGTATACACGGTGCTACCGTTCGCATCACTAACCTTGATTGGCTGACCGTTTGGCCCAGCCGAATATTCAATACTTGTCTTGTTTCCAACTGAGTCCGTAACTGAAGTTACGTGACCATATTGATCCTTTTCTACTACTGGAGCTACTGTCGGTGCAGCATCTTTTCCAAGAACAGGACTTGTCGCATCGGTGCGATTAGTGGCAGGCGCATCCAGCTTAGTGGAAGCCGCATCTACAGTGCCTTTAGCATCAGTGACCGTTCCTTTTGTATCAGTTACCGTTCCTTTTGTATCAGTAACGGTGCCCTTAGTATCGGTCACAGTACCTTTAGTATCAGTTACCGTTCCTTTTGCATCTGTTACGGCGCCCTTAGTATCAGCAACGGTGCCTTTATCCGCGCCCGCAACAACGGTAGTTTCAGCACCTTTTACAGGAACTTCTGCACCAGACTTCGTTTCAACGGGAACTGCTCCCTTCACGTCAGGAGCCGCAGGCTTCTCGGCCGAAGGATTACCCCCCGTACTTACATCAGCACGAGTTGGTTCGACTTTAGACGGAACTGGCGACCCACCGGAATCATGAGATTCGTCGCGCCCTCCGGTATTGCCACTGCTTGTAATACCAGAACGCTCTGGAACGGTGGCATTTTCTGACCGCGTTGGAGTTGGCGTGTACTCTGCCGGCGCGTATCTAGCTGGTCCGCCACCGTCACCTGACGGCGTGATCTGTTTGAACAATTCTGGAGCTTTGTACGAAGTGCTGACGCTATCCGCGATCGGAGGAGAACCGGGTCCAGCATTACCATATGTCGGAGCGGGTGCGTCCGGCTTAGCCGGTGGCGGATCAACGCGCATGGTCGAAGCCACCAATCCGAATGTGCTCGGGTCGGTGATCTTCGTGCTCGGTGGAGTGATTGGTGCCGGTTCCTTCGGAGCCTGCACAATCGGCGGACCATTATTAGGAATGACAGGTGCAGGCAGGTCTTTGCCTGCCGCTGCAGAACCAGTACTTCCACCGCCGCCAGGATTTGCTACTACAGGTGGTGCAGCAGGATTGGTCAAAACTGGAGTTGGACCATCGTTGCGAACAGCCGAATTGCCGGTATTCGGCAGGTTGGATTCAGGACCGGATGGAGTCGGTCGCGGACCAAATTGAGGCGCCGTTGGAGCCTGTGCCTGCTGTTGTCCAGGTTGAGTAATCGTACCTATCTGTTGTTGCGGCTGAACAACAACTGGCTTACCGGTAACTGAATCAGTGTACGAACCATCCGAATTTCGAACCATCGACTGTCCCGTGCCTTCAGCTCGCAAAACCTGCACATTGCCGGTGTCGGAGTTGCTGATCGTCGTTGTGCCGGTGGTGCGGTCAACCGAAACAGAGCCGTTGCCAGTTTGAAGAACGTTTCCTTTAGCATCGGTCAAAGTGAATGTTTTTGATCCGGCAGCCTGCGTCAGTACAGAACCATCGGCTCCATTTTTGACCTGGATGCCGCCGTCAGCTCCGACCGTAACTTGAGTCTGCGAGCCGTTTACAGGTGCGTGTGTGTAAGTCGTCGAATCTCCGTGTGCGCTAGTTGCAATGCTAGAACCGTTTGCATTAGCAACCAGCTTCGAACCATCTGCACTATACGTGGTGACAGCTTTAGAAGTAGAATCGGTGAATACTTCATTGCCCTTGGCGTCAACCGAGATGGTGCCTTTAAATGATGGTTGCCCACTATCGTTAGTCCAGGTGGTTCCATCTTTGCCCAGGGTCCAGGTGCCATTCGCTCCAGTCACCTGGGACGGCTTTCCATCAGCACCGTAAGTGATTGTGCTCTTCTCGTAATTTGAATCAACAACGCTTGTAACTCGTCCGGTCGTGTCGCGATTAATTGTTGAAACTAAATTGCCACCCTGTGTGTTCAATTCGAATTGGCTGCCATTCGAACGAATCGTCAGCTGAGTATTGCCATCAGTGCTTTGCCAGTTCTGGCTGCCGTCCGCATTCACATGCACGTTGAACGTGCGAGGAGGATTGGAGCTATCTGCGAACGTTCCGTTTGCATCCCTCGTGTATGTCGCACCACCAGTGGTGATAGTCTGCAAACCGGTCTTATCGTAAGTGAAGTTTGTAGCCTTGCCTGTGCTATCAACAATCTGTTGAACCTGACCATCTTTATTAGTCGTCAGCAACGAGCCATCAGTCTGATGCGAGTGAACAAGCCCGCTGGCATCAGTGAATTGAGGCATGCCATTATCGCCGACCGTGACGTTTTTGACGGTGCTACCGTCTTTCGCATTAGTCCACGTGGTTCCGTCTTTGGTCGTGTAAACGTTGCCTCCATCGGTGACGGAGTTCAACTTACCGGAACTGTCATAGCCATAAGAAATTGAGTGCCCGGCGGCATCGGTCGATGACTTCAAGTACTTGTCGCCGCTGACAGGGTCAACGCCTTGCAGGCGAGTAGATCCGTCAGCAGCCTTAGTCGTGACGTCACCGGTTTTGATATCTACAGAAGTCTTATCGCCAAAGTTGTTTGTGAATGAGTAGGTGCCATCAGGTTTGACACTGATCTGACCTTCCCAGGTCGCTTTGGTGTCTGTGTTAGTCCACTTCGTTCCACTCGCATCGGTGGCAGTCCAGTGTCCATCGAGGTTCGTGACTTGGTTGAGATTGCCTTTGTCGTCATAACCGAAGGAATAGTGATTTCCATTCGCGTCGTAGATGCTTGTGACTTGACCGTTCTTGTTAGTCGAGATGCTGGACGAATCTGACTTCAGAACAAATGAACTGCCATCAGGATGCGTTCTGGTTGTCGTGCCGGCGCTGTCGCGGTAGTTCAAGTTGCCGTTGCCATCTACGCCGACATCGTTTAGAACCTGGGTTCCGTTGCTGTAAGTCTTGCCACCATCAGTAGTGGTAAATTTGCCAGCAGGAGTCGTGAACGAAGTTAACGCATTTGTAGTTGCATCGTAACTGTAAGAGTAATGTTTTCCGCCGCCATCAACGACATCGGTTACAGCTCCATTCTTGTTGGATTGAACGATGCTTCCGTCAATGTTTTGAGCGGTCGTATTAGACGATGAATCTTTGAAGGATAGATTGCCTTCGGCGTCGAGTTTTACCTGCGATATGGTCTTAGTGCCGTTGGTGAACGTTGCACCGCCATCTGTGGATTGGAAAGTGCCAGCCGGTGACTGGATTCCCGTCAACTGGTCGCCGTTATAGACATAGTTAGATTGCTGTCCACGCGCATCTGTAGTTTGCGCGAGATGACCTGACCGGTCGTAGGAAAGCTTTGACCCATCGGGATTTTCGACAGCCTTGGTGCCGTCCATGTTCGAGATTTGCTTGACGCCCGCGCCATCTTGACAGACTGTTGTGCCGGTTAGTTGGTCGATTCCGATGGAACCGCTCCAGCTATCTTTGCCGTTGCTCCAATTCGTTCCATCTTTAGTCGTCCAGGTGCCAGAATCGTTTGTGGTACTAGCAATGGTGCCGTCTGCGTTGTACGAGAATTGAGATGCATGACCACCGGCATCTGTCTCTTTGATGATGCGATTGTTAGAGTCACGCTGTACTGACGAACCATCGGTATGAACCTCGAGTTGCGATCCATCATGCTGGGTGACGTGCTTGACTCCGGTGGCAGCATCGGTCTGCACGAGATTGCCGCTACTATCGACGTTGATCGTGCCTTTATAAGTTTGAGTGGCGTCAGACTTGAGCGCCCAATTTTGTCCGTCGGTGGAAACCCAATCGCCCTTTCCATTTGTGAAAGTCGTGGTGTTGCCGTCATATTTAAATGAGTACTTTTCGTTGTTCGAAGTCGTAACTAAAGTCGGTCGACCGGAACTATCTCGAGTTACCGACGCACCATCGGGAGAAGTCGAAACACTGCTGCCATCACCCTTGGTGGTAGTAATTCGACCATCGGTCGTTCGAGTTTCACTCGGCGCTACTCGGTCTCCCGCTCCTGCGGGTGTAGTAAATGTATATGCGCCGTCAGGAGTTACGCTGAACTGACCCTTCACGGTGGTTTTGTCGGTGTCGTTAGTCCAAGTTTGACCATCGGTACTATGCCACCATCCGTACTGATTTTGAACTCCAGTCGGATTTCCATTTGCATCATATTGGAACTGATACGACTTGTTGTCAGCGGTGGTCATCTCCGTGACCCTGCCGTTAGCGTCGGTCTGAACCGAAGATTTATCTGGGTTCGTTACTGTTTTACTGCCGTCAAGCGAGTAAGAAGTAGACTTGCCATTTTCGACGATGGTGGCTTTTCCGGTGGCGTCGAAATCTTTGCCATCGAATTTGGTGCCGTCTTTGAACTGCACCTGGTGAGAGCCGTCAGGCTTCCAGGTCGTATTGATGCCGGTGTTTCGGTCGGAATAGTTGAACGAGCCGTCGGTGTTGTTTACCGTAATCGAGCCGTTGAATTTGTCACCTTTCTCATTCGACCAGGTGCCGTCATTTCCTAATTTCCAACTGCCGGTGGCATTGTCGACCTCTACGAGATTCGAGCCGTTGTAGACGAATTTGCTCTCACGCCCGGCGGAGTCCTTCTCCGCGGTGACGCGCGGAGGATTCTGATTGGTATCACGGGTGACATAACTGCCGTCGACATTTTTGGTTTGAACGAGATGCTGACCAGTGGCATCGGTGCCCTGGTCGATAATTTGTGGCGGTCCGGCGATCGCTTTCGCATCGCTGATTGGAACGTTTGCAACTTCAGGTGCGGGACCTGGCGGATACTGAATCCAACCCGCTGGCAGAGTGGCGCCTTCGCCAGGTTTGACAGTCTTCGGTGTCAACGCCGTCGCGTCAGTTTGCTGTCCAACAACTTTTCCATCTGCAACTTGCGAGACGACGAACGGTCCTTTTCCTTTTGCAGCATCGCCCTGAAGTCCAGCACCAGAGACGGTCTGCGCAATGTCGTCGTAACTTGCAGCACCCATGTTGTCGATCGACAACGATGCCAAGCCTGAAGTATCAGGACCGCGCATGGCATTCATCGTGCTGCGACGATCGGCATCGGTTGTGTCAGCGAGCGCATTCAGACTAAGCGTCGTTTCGCCCGGTTTCTTTACCGGTTTTGTCTTGTCAGTCGCATCCGACTGATCGTTATTTTTCGGTGGTATAGGCTTATCTGCCATAGGAAACCGAAACCGCCTTAACGGTGGGATCTAAAAATCTGGCTGCACTCGGAACGCGAAAACGTGCTCCGCTGAGGCAAAAGCCTCGGTGACGCGGTCGTTAGTAAAACTGGAACCGCCGGTCGTCACACCGGAAATTCTTCGGGCACGTTGGGCGGCAGCGAGCGCTTGCTACCCATGGTACCGTTGCCAATATACTCCTCACCGCGTGCCAATACTGTCATCTATCCAACATTTCATGTCGCTTAGACAACAAAATGCCGTGTATTAGATTAATTCTGTTCTGGCAGTCACCGTCAGCGATTCAAGGTCACTTTCTCGGCTAGATATCGGTCACGATAATTCTTCCAATTTCCAGTCAAATCGTTGTTCGAAAGTTCAAGGGTCGCGTCGGTTGGAAGGTCGATGCGAACACTCTTGCGTTCGCCGCGAGGATTGTATTCGTGACGCACGGAGCTTTCAAAAAAGATCTCGTATGCTACGACTGGCTGCCAACCAGCATCAGCGAGTACTTCAACAGCGACAACAGTGCACGGGATCTCGTTGTGAACGATGCATCGAGCTATGCGAGTTCGATCATCGAGGGTGGTGAGCGCCAATTGCGTATCAGGCGCATACAGAGGCGGAGGTATCACCGGAGCTTCATTGCTTTCGATACTACCGGTGATGACAGGCTGCTTTAGAGGAACGCCAGGTTTATTGACGAATCCAGCAGCTTGCATAACGACCATTCCGGCATCATGTTGAGTCGTGACGTGGGTTTTATCGACGTTGAAGCTGTGGGCACAGCCACCACATGTAGAGGCGCTCATCGCACTCGCTCTTCCACATTTTGGACAAGTTTTTGTCAACAAACGAGTTTGTCTGGTGCCGTTTGCATCTCTATATTCTTGTATCTCCTCTGCAGTTGGCATCATCAATGTAGAACCACGACCGAGCCTTGCTTTTGGCACGCCTCTTTCATCAGTATCTGTTGGAATGTCGTTGACCGCAGCGAGCAGTTGCCAGAGAGCAATGTCTTGCAAAGCTGGATGTTTCATCGCCACGGATTTCAAAGTATCACCAAGTCTGACTACGTAGTGAACCCGCCCATCAGGCGACGTTTGCTTGGAGATCGGACCCAGCAAACTCTCGATGTTCGCTCTGCGTTTTTGAGCTGCCGCCACCGCCTCTGGTGACACCTCCGGAGCAGACGGTGCTGCTTGTGCGCCACCGAGGATAGTGGTACCACCTGAAGTCACAGCGCCACCGCTTGCAGTACCATCCCAATTTTCGCCGAATCTCGCCGCCAATTCTTCTTCTGCCGACAACTTCTCATCGTTCGCAGATTGGCTATTGGAGCCGGAATGCATTCTCTTTCGATATTCGCGAATATCGACTCCCGAAGGCAGCCAGATCACCTGTCGAGCGCGCAAATCTGGAACTTCCTTGCCGTTCACTGTCTTCAAAGTTATCTCTTTGATGTTCAATTCATGAATCAACGGAGCAAGTTTGCCATCTTTCAACTGCTTTGCTGCAATTGACTCGAGGGTGTCGCGCTCGCGCACCACGTAACGCCGTCTGCGCGCTTCCTCGTCTTGCTTCTTCTCCTGCTGACGCTCTTGTTCTTTCTCTTGCTTCTCTTTGTTCTCGCGCATCTTGCGGTCTGCCATAAGCGCCATCAGTGCAGCTTCGCGACGCTGAGCCTCTTCTTCTTGACGCTCGCGATCTTCTTTCTGTTTTTCGGCAAGCTCGCGCTCATCTTTCAACTTCTTGTTCGGATCGAGATGATCGCGCCCTTCAAGTTTTCCAGCGACGATCAGACCCTGGACACCATCAGTCTTATCAGTTTTGTCTTTGACACCATCATGCCGCGTGCCGTGCTCCGGGCGAATAATATCGGGCTTGCCAGCAAGTTCTCCCTTGTTTGGTTCGTTTCGACCCGGCATCTCGACTTTTCCGGGCAACTCTCGGCCCGCAAGTTCCTTGCCAGCAAGTTCTCCGCGTCCTGGCAGATCCGCCTTGCCCGGCAGTTCACCCTTACCCGTTATCTCCGCTTTGTTCGCTAATTCATTTTTGACCGGCAGATCAGCCTTATGGTCCATAGGCTTGTTAGCAAGTTCCGCCTTTACATCGAGTCGAGTGACCAGATCTGGTCGAGTAGGCTCGATTGGACGCGTCGGCGGAAGCATACCGTGTTGCAATTCAGCAAGACGAGCTGCATCTAATCGATTCGTTTCACGAGCATCTAGAAAAGCACGCAATGCTTGTTCTTGCATTGGTGACATTCTCGCTGTGAATGATAGTGGGTCGAGGTTTGGGCGATCCAATGGACCTCGTCCTTCGAAGTGTCCTCGTTCACCGCCCCTGGTACCATCCAATGAACGTCCGAGGATGTCCCCGAGCGTCAACGCATTACGTCCATCAAGACCGAATTGTCTGTTGACGTCAAACACCATACGATTGATTTCGTGCATGAAACGACCGTCGCGCATCTGCATGTTTTGCCAATCCATCATATTCTGATTGGCACGCACGAAGTCTGTCAGTCGATCGATCGCTGTGCGCTGTGGCAATGTCAGTGAGAGGTCAGTTGCCCCGGTGCCGGTAACTCTTTCACTATGTTGCAACAGTAAAGCCAAGCGACCCACAGCAGCGTCATTCAAAGGTGTCTTCCCATCAGGGTTGAGGAACGCTTGCAAGCGTTCGACACGGTGTGGATCGAACCCTTTTAGTATGTCGCGCAAATCATTGCTCTGACTGCGCGGATCGAAATCACCAATTTTATTTGCTTGAATTGTCTTGAGAGCGTCAGCCAGGAACTGCTTTGTTTGAGGGTCGTGTAAATCGAAGCCCGAGTTGAGATTTTTTTGCGGACCAGATGGCAAAGAAGAAACCTGGTCGCCACCGTCTTTGGTGCGCCCTAAATTCTGCAAACCAGCTCCGCCTGCTAAGTTGTCACCACCATGGCCCCGGTCAGCACCAACTGATCGATCAGCCATCTGATTCGTCAAGTTCTGCAACTTGTCTGCAACGCCAGGCGGAATGCGATCCAGATTCTGTGCAGGACCTCTATCAATCTGCCCCTTATCGATTCCGCCAGCCAATTTGTCCGCGCGGTCGAAAGAACCTGGACCCTGTAGAGCGCGGTCAATCGAAGCCTTATCACCGCGATCGAGCTGTCCGCCCTGAAGCTGGAACGAACGATCTAAACCACGGTTGTCGCCGGAGATTTTGTCTCCAGGAATTTGACTCGCTGGAATTTGACCAGCAATACGCTCTGGAGTTTGTTGTGAGGCTCTGATCATTGCGGCAATATCAGCCTTATCGATTGGCGCTCTCAGCACGCTATCACTTGGCTGACTAAACTTACCGACCGTACTGTCGTGAGCTCCGACGACGTCTTGCAATCTTGATGCGATCGGATTGTCTTGCAGTTTCTGTCCCGGTGTTGCCGCGACAGGACTTTCCTGCAATTTCTGTCCCGCCGCAGCTGGAAGATCAGCCTTCGGTCCATCGATCTTGGGAGTCTGAGCTCCTTGAATGGCACCATTGTTTTCAGCCGCGGTAGAACGGATTGTCTTCGCAAGATCACCAACGAATGGTTTAGCATCTGCACCATCTTCTCTCATACCAGCTCTGGCAACTTGCCTGAAGAAGCCCTTCGTGTCTTCGGGAGGGAGGGTTTGCAATGCTTGCTGCACCATTCTGTTTTGAGTCGCGTCATCGGCGCGTTTGTACTGATCGTAAAATTGAGTTGCTGCAGCAGGTGTAAGTGGACCCGCGTTCGGTCTTGTTGAAAGATCTGGGTTAGGAGCAACTCTCTCTGGTTGCGTTCTATCGAAACCGCTCGGAGTAACCTTGTCTAGCGCGTTTGGAACGGTGCTGATAGGTTGTTCTGTAGCAGAACGTTTGGTAGCAGCACCAGGAGTGGTGGCAGGATCTAATGCTTCGGCAGGAGTTGTTCTTCTACCATTGCCGTTTCCGTTACCTCCGTTGTCACCGCCGACTTGCGGTGTGCCGTTACCGTTGTCGCCCGGAGTGGTCGCAGGTCGCTCGTTATTGAACTTTCCGAAATTGTTTGAGACAACGTCTCTGTGCGACGCTTCGATAGGTTGCTGTCCGGGAGCAGTCGGTTGCAAGCTATATTTTCCGTTTTCAGCTTGAACTTTGTAAGTGTCACCCTCAGGTGTTTTGAAAAACGTTCCGTCTTTATTGTGGTACTGCCCACCTTGCAGAACGTTCCCTTTGTCGTCGGTGTATTTGACGATTTGACCGCGCGAAATTCCTTCGCCCTGACCAACATTTGCACTGTACTGACTGACACTGAATTTGCTGTCTCGCCCAGGAGCTTCGAATCCGTTTGCGGCGTGAAACGCTGCTTCCGGAGTGTCATGCGCACCAGGAGAATCGTGGTGATCGCCCATGAGTTCCGGATGCACACCGGTACCTGTTCCCGTGCTCGTGCTGCTTGAGTCCAGAACTGACGGCGGCGAAGGCTTTTTATCATCGCTACGAAAACTAGGTGCTGCGTTGTTAGACATCGTGATCTCCGAGACTTCTGTCTATCCTGGAAAACAGCCGGTCGCATCGTCAGAGATTTGGACACCGGCTAATTTATACATACCCCAAAACGGGTGTGCCTGTGCGTTTGAGCTGTTTGTGCTAGTAAGCGGACAAACTTTCCACGCTATCAACATATATAAGATAGCGTTAAGAATAATAGACCTGTCCCAGTGGCGTTGTCAATAAACGCTTGTGGCTTAATTGTTGGCAGTCGGCGGACATTTAATCTATTTCGTGTCCAGTGTCAGCGTTGGCGCGTGTACATAGGTTCAAGTGGGCACCTCTCTGGCATTTTTAGCCCACGGTTCAATTAGTATCGCCACTTTTGGAGTGGCAACTGAGTAGGCGTTCAATGGGATCAACCAATTTAGGTTTCGGCAGCGACGCGAACGAGGCAGGCAAAAAGCCTGTTACGAGCACAGCGACCGACAACATTGCATCAAACAAATTACTGGAAGCATCTAGATTTGGTGCCCCGGAACAGAGTGGTGGCAGCTCGAGCGGGGTGGCTAAATTTGCACTTCCGGACAGTATTTTTCGCGCTGAAAAACAAGTCATTCCGAAAGCCGAGACGCTAAGCGTTGGCGCTCAGCCGATTACGCGCGCGTCAGTAACAAGTGATCTGGTCAGCGGAAATCAGGTGCAAGCTAATGCTGCACAACTCGATAGCCGATATTTCAATCCAGCGCAAACTGACACGCATGGAAGTCCAGACGCTATTGCTCCGGGTAGCACCAGCGTTAGGGGCTCTCAAAATGGCGCTGTCGAAGCACTCGATGTAAAAGGATCATCAGGAAGCGGAACGGTTCGCACCGAGGGAAATGTTGTCACGGCACCAGCGACGATACCAGAAGCTCCCAGACAAACAATCAGACAAGAAGTCGCCGCGAGCCCAGCTCCATCGGTTTGGGTCGAGGGCACGCGGGTGTCGACAACAGACAGAGCTCCAGCACAAGTTCCTGGTCCGGGAGTGAAAACGGATCAAATAGTTCCGTCTATTTCATCGGCACGTACTGACAGCACAGTGCCACTTTCCCCATCGGCACGCACTGACAGCACTGTGCCACTTTCCCCATCGACACGCACTGACAGCACAGTGCCACTTTCTTCATCCCGGGGAGACAACTTGCTGCCACTCACAGGGCCCGCTCGAACAGACAATTCTCTACCAGTAATAGTACCAACTCGTACAGATAATGTAGTGGCACCATCAGCGGTGGTTCGTGCAGACAACACGATACCAGTCGTCAACCCTCGAAATGATTCTAGTCCAGCCATACCAGCACGAGTTGATGCGGTGCCGAGTAACCAAACGGTTGCTAGAAGTGATGCGCCAATCAGCACTCCAAGCGTATTTTCGAATAGACCTTTCGTAGATTTAGTCGGCCCGGCGGTTAATGCCACACACAGCGATAACACTCGCGGCGAAGTGACACCAGTGGCAACACCAGGCAATTCTCAAGCTCGTGACTTAGTCACAAACTCGACCCGTGATGTGGGAACTAATGCGACGCAACCGTCTTCGCGCACTTCGGATTCAACAATACCAGCTACTGCAACGCCGGGAGTTCGCCCCGACAATACGTCTCTTCAACCGGCAGTAAAACCCGAAGTGGTTCGAGATTCAGCACCATCGGCGACATCACCACCGGTATCAGATAGAAGCAATGTGGTGGCTGCATTCATGCAACCCTGCACAGATGCAGTTCAGGTAAACAGAGCTACACAGATCGTCGATAAAAACACGCCTGTTGCCGCAAGAACCAGCGACTCACCAACTGTTCCAGTCGGGCAACCGTTGCAGCCGGATCGGCCCGTTTCCACACCGACGAATGCTTATGACCGCAACGCCCCAGGTAGCTCGTCTGCCGCTGGAGACCGGCTTTCACCGACGAACTCGGCGAGCCCCACAATTCCAGGTAGCGACCGGAGCACTCCTACTAGCACAACAAACACATCAGACAACACGCCAGGACAACGAGCGGGACAACTAGCCAATGCACTCACTAGTCCTCTAAACGACAACGGCACCACTGCTCGTCCGACTACGGATTTGAGCAGAACGAACAACGTTAGCGACAGAGTTAGCGGACAACAACCTACAGATGCAAGAACAGATCCTCGAACTACGGATCAATCCAGACCTGGTAATACTGATCCACTGAACCGTAGTAACGATTTACCAGGGCGCGCTGTCGATCCGTCAAAACCGTCAGACCAGCTCTCCCGCGCAAGCGATCCAAAGCCTGGTGACTTGCCTGGACGGGTGCCAGATCCCACCAAAGTTGGAGATCAACCAGCCCGTGCTACCGATCCAGCGAAGCCAGGAGATCAGCCTGGACGCGTTGCCGATCCGGCAAGACCTGGGGACCAGCCCGGACGCACCATCGATCCCGCAAAACCTGGCGACCAACCTGGACGCACCATCGATCCCGCAAAACCTGGCGACCAACCTGGACGCTCCACCGATCCCGCAAGACCTGGAGACCAACCTGGACGCACCACCGATCCCGCAAGACCTGGCGACCAACCTGGACGCACTACCGATCCCGCAAGACCTGGGGACCAGCCTGGACGCTCCATCGATGCCGCAAAACCTGGGGACCAGCCTGGTCGCAGCACCGATGCCACCAGACCTGGTGATCAACCAGGACGGAGTTCTGATGCCACCAGACCTGGTGATCAGCCAGGTCGCGTTGCCGATACAAGAAGTGGTGACCAGCCTGGACGAGGTGTTGACACCACAAAACCGGGCGACTTCAATCGCACCGCTGACAATACCAGAACTGCACAAGATGGTGTTCAGCGCCCTGCTGAACCTGGACGCGATGGGCAGCGCATTTTAGACGGAAGGGGGCAAGGCGACAACAGACCTGGAGACCAGTTCCGCCCAGATGGAGCACGTCAGACAGATGGTGTCAGACCTGGCGAAGGAACCAAAAACTTCGATCCGACTGCGAAAAATGAGGTGCGCGCAAACGAATCAGTGGTTGGCAGCAAATTCGAAGCCCGCAACAACGAACCACCTGCAAATAAATTCGAACCACTCGCAAATAAATTCGAACCCCGCAATAACGAACAAGTTGCAAACAAGTTCGAGGGGCGCACTAACGAGCAATTAGCAAACAAGTTCGAGCCGCGCAACAACGAGCAATTAGCAAACAAATTCGAGCCGCGCAACAACGAGCAGCTCGCCAATCGATTCGACGGAAATCGTCAAGATTTTGCAGCGAATAAAGCAAACGAGCTCAATCAGCGTAATGCTGAAATCCGCGCAAATGATCCGAAGTTGAACGAGCGAGTTCAAGACAACTCCAACACAAATCAAAGCGAAAACATCCGTGGTCAGTTTGGTCACCGGTGGCAACATGACGGCAACCGAAATCAAGACACAACAGGAGCGCAACGCCCGCAAGAAACTACTGCTCCACGAAATTGGGATGCACAAAATACGCGTGCGCCAGAAAATAATGCAACCAATCCAGGCAATCGTCTGGAGCTAAATAACAAACAAGAAGCCAGTACTCGCGCTCAAGACACGAATAACGCTAACCGCGCCAGTGACGCAGCATCGAATCGTACTGATTTGACGGCAAATCGTGCAAACGAGAATGCAGCAGCACACCGAAATCCGGATGCAGCAGCCCATCGTAATCCTGAGGCATCAATCAGAAGCGACAACGCAAACCGCAACGAAAGCCGCCCAGAACCAGCGGTTCGCCAGAACGAAATCAGAACTGACAGCCCTAAGAGTGCAGACAATACGAAACTGCCAGATGCGCCTAAACCAGATCCGAATTCTTCAAATGTACCAGTCAACAGAACTAACGATAACAGGACAGACATTCCGAACACTCGCAACAACGAACAGGGTACCGATTCCAGGCGCGCCGAACACACTCCCAACAAATCTGCGGACGCCATTGCTGGCTCCAGCAGAAGCGATTCAATTACAGATAGAGCCAATCAATTCATTGATGCAGGAAAACAGCAGCCACAATTTGCACCGGGTCTGGTGGCAACTCAAAAAGAGGCAGATGCCATCAGGCAAATCCTCAACGAGTTGAAGCAAAATCAAAATCTCACTTCGTCAGAAGTTTTGGAGCTGCCAAGCTTCAAAGATGCGATTCGCTTGTTAGACTCTATCCGCCATAAAGACACGGATGGCGAGCGGGATCACAAGCAGAACTTCCCAACTCAACTTGTGGAAGCGATGCGTTTGTCAGAGTTTTTGAAAGTACTAGAGAAAGCAAGCGAACAAGAGCAACGCAAGATCCACCAACAGCAGTGGGCTGAGCGCTCGGTTGCGCAACAACATCGTGTTCGTTATCTCGTTAAAAACGGTGACACTCTAGAGAGTATTGCCGAAGAAATCCTCGGTGACAAGCGGTTTGTGCCGCTGCTCATCACTATAAACAGAGCCGAAATTATTTTCACCGCCATCAGTGGCACGACTGAAGCGATTGTTTATGAAGGACAATACTTGTGGATTCCGACACCAAACGAGGTCAGCATCCATCAGAAACACTACTTTGCCCCAAATGCTGCGGCAGTAAGAGGCGAGCCGATCTCTCCCGCCGCCGAAACTCCTATTCGCGTCGAAGAGCTGGAAGCACCAACGACGGTGCAGGAGTTTGCAGCTAGACCAAAAACTTTCATCGCACCGCCGGTAGTGAAGCCGGAAAATCCGGCAAGCACTCCAATGGCGCTTGTTCTCTACAGACTTAGATTTGCCGGCAACAGAAACTCGGTAAACCTCGATGAAGTGAAAAGTGAAGACCAGGCGCCGACCCGTCGTCAGCACAAAGTGCGCCTGGGAGAAACAGTACAGTCGATTGCAATTCACGACCCGCAAATTAATGACGTGAACATGTGGGTTCTGGTCTGTCGCTTAAATGGTCTTGACACCTCGGTCGATGCAGCCGGTCGCCCGCGCGCTCAACTGACAAAAGGTGAAAGCGTCTGGCTCCCAACTGCTGATGAAATCGAAGAATTCAAAGTCATCTCGCGCTTGATGCAAATTGCCCAGCTCGCTGGTCAAAACGTCGATGCCGATATGAGTAAGCGCTTCACTCCTGTTGGAAAGGAGGCACCTGAAGAGCAGATATCGAAATCTTTGTGCCGCATCGATAGAAAAATGGTGATCGAAAAAATTATCGATCACTGCCGCATGATCATGACTGACAATCCGGATAAGTCATATGGAATCAAACTGCAACGAGAAAGCGTAGATGGAAAATGGATTACCGTCGCTGCTTACGAATGCAAGGAAGGCAAAACCTATCGCTACACTTACAAAGTCGACGGTTCGAAGAACTGCTTAGAAGTTGGTTTGCCGGCATCTGTGTCGAGAGAAATGGCGATTGAAGATTTCCAACGCAATTGGCGTTTCTATTACAACCGCTATACGTCGATGAAAACAGACACGCTCGAACTTAACTTCAGTGAACAGCACAGAACGAACAGTTAACGGCTTCAGCGCGCCATATCCTGCGCGTCGAGCTCTCTTCGCAAAAGTGTCGTGATCTCATTGAGCATGATCCGATTCATGCATTCTCCCGGTTCACCATCCCCGGTGTAATTGCATTTCTTCAAATTTTGACATTGACAAGCGTCACTCTGGTCGAGCGTCGTTGAAGAGCATCCATAGGGTCCACTGCGAGCAGAATAGGTTGGTCCATACAATCCGATTACTTTCGTACCGACAGCCACAGCTATATGCGCGGGTCCAGTATCACCAGAGATCACCACGCGACATTTTTTCAAAAACGCAGCGGTTTCGGTCAAAGCGATCTTGCCGGAAAGATCGAGGCAGCGATTTTCCAACTCAGCATTCAATGTGGCGCAAAGGCTCGTCTCGTCGGGTCCTCCAATCAACACAGGCAGGTGCGTTCCCCAATCGAGAATGTGCTGAATCAGATATTTCCATCCATCGTATATCCATGCTCTATGCGGTCGCAGTTTTCCGACACCAGGCACGATACCAATCAAAGGCAGGGGTCCGAATCCATTTTCGGAGATGATCTTGTGCACGACGTCGATTGCCAGGGCATCGGGGAAGATCGTCGGGAATAGATTTTCTGGATATTCGTTGCATACAGGTTTGATGGTATCCAGGAAATTTGCCACCGCATGCTTGATTGGTCTCACATCTGGTGCCTGTTTCTCGTAGCGCACGACTTTTGCTCTGGTCATGAACGTAAAAGCCGATGATTTCAAGGTATTCGAGAGATCCACAAAGAGATCTGGTCGTTGTAGTTCGAACGTTTTTTTCTGCTCGAAGATACTTGCAGATCGAACGTAGTCGATCACTTCGTCGACGGCGGGGCACAATCCAAGCAAGATTGGATGAAGCGAAGCATGAGTCCAATAGGTTATTTTCGCTGCAGGAAAATTTAGTTTTAGAGTGGTGGCAACCGGCGTAGCCAGCATGCAGTCACCGATTGCGGCTGGATGATAGATCAGGATATTTCCAAAAGCTGGCATTATTGATTAGTCTTCACTGGACATTCTGAGCGCATCAATTATCATAATGATTGTATGCAAGACGAAGCTTATTTTGTTTTAGGTTGGCCCCAGCCCTCTGGGAAAGTTGCGATCCTTTGTCGGTCGCGCGGAAACAACGCCGGACCTGCTTATTGTTGGACAAAGCGCGAAGCAATGCAATTGCGCACACGCTTAGCGAACGACAAACGTGGCGAACAAAACCCGACAGCACGTCGAATCATCAGACAGCTTTTGATTTACAAATATCTTCTCAGACAGCCTCTATCGTGGCGCCCAGGCGAGCTTTGGGTCTATCTAGACCCGGGTTATCTGGAAGCTTGCGAAGCGCTCCGCTTGATTTGATACATAAATCTTATAAACCTCACAGATAGGCAATGGCGAGCGACTCCATCGATGGTGGCAGGCGACCGTGGCAACTTTCTGGCATGCCCTTAACGCGTCCTTAACCGCTTGTCTGCTATTTCTTTAGCAGGCGTTCAAAAGCCAAATATACAGAAAAGTCCTTTTCCAAGAGGCAAAATTTTCAATGGGTGTCGAAACAATAGTTGCAGTTCTTGCAATTGTTTTAGCGCTTGGTTTCGACTTCGTGAATGGGTTTCACGACACCGCCAACGCAGTCGCTACTGTCATATACACGAAAGCTCTAAAGCCCGGCGTAGCAATCGTTATGAGCGGCATACTGAACTTCCTCGGAGCTCTTTTAGTCGGCACCGCGGTTGCTCAGGTAATCACAAAAATAATTCCAGCCGATATAGTCTCGCTACCAATAGTGGTGGCAGTACTGCTAGCTGCTCTGATTTGGAACTTGATTACCTGGTGGTACGGAATTCCCGTAAGCTCGTCACACTGTTTGATTGCGAGCTTGTTCGGCGCGGGTATCACCGCCGCAGGTGTCACCGGAGTCGCCTGGTCGGAATTTTATAAAGTGCTCGCGGCATTGTTTTTGTCACCACTGGTGGGATTCTTCGCTGGTTGGGGCATGACCTGGACCACTTTGAAACTTTCAAAGGAAAAGGACCATCCACCAGGTACAAAAAATCCTCATTCGAAATTGATGCGCTTCCTCCACGTCATATCCAGCGCTTCCGTAAGCTTCAGCCACGGAAGCAACGATGGTCAGAAGACTATGGGTATCATCACCCTGATTCTTGGCACTCACTTTAGCGGTTACCACACGAATCACGTTCCGTTCTGGGTCATCTGCGCAGCAGCGCTCGCGATGGCTAGCGGCACCATCATTGGTGGCTGGCGAGTTATCCGAACAGTCGGAACGAAGATCAGTCGTGAACGATTAAGCCATTCGCAAGGATTCGCATCTTCGATGAGCACGGCGTTGATCATTCTTGCCGCGACTCACCTCGGAGCACCAATCAGTACAACACACACACTCAGTTCTGCCGTTGCAGGCGGTACAATTCCTGCACACGGGAAAGAGAAATTGAATCCGAAAACCATGAAGCTGCTCCTTAGCGCTTGGATTTTGACGATTCCGATTGCAGGAACGTTAGCTGCAATTTGTTATGCAATTTTGCGCGTTATCTGGCATCCCTAATACAATATGGGCAGAGTGAAGCCATGAGAATAGTCGTAGCATTCAGCAGTCCCAAGCGCAGCGCCAACACCGTTGACCTGGCGGCGAAACACGCCAAGGCAATGGACGCCGAGCTGATTTTGCTGCGCATCATTCCTGACCCAGAGAAAGTTGGCGTTGTCGCTCAATTGATTTCGACAGAGCGCCCCATAGACACCGCACAGCGCCAAATCGACGAAGTCGTAGCGAAGCTAAAGGCTCAAGGGGTCAAAGCATCTGGGCTCGTAAAACTAGGCGAAGTGGCGAAGGGCATCATGAAAGGTGCCGAAGAATTGAAAGCGGATTTATTGTACCTTGGTACAACAAATATCGCAAAGCGTCCTGTCTTCCTCATGAAGCGCGACCCAATCGTGCGTTATCTCGTCGATCATTGCTCGATTTCGCTTTGCCTGGTGCGCCGCGATTTGCCTCTCGACGACACAAAAGACTCGTAAACATCTTGATTTAAGCAGAACGTTCGTGCGAACCGAATTGGTCGCATCACTCCGGTCTAGTTCAACCGCTTGCTCCAGGTGTCACCCTTGTTCGGAATGAACGATTTATTGTCGAACGACTCGAACAGTGGATCGACAGAGTCCAACTGACTCAGTTTTTCTTCAAAAGAAGTCATTCCGGAGAGAGTGCGAATCACCGTCATCGGTGGCAGACATTCAAGAATTTGTCTTCCGTAGCGTTTTGTCGTCAGTCGCACATCAAGAATGGCAACTATACCAGTGTCTCTGTGCGTGCGAATCAAACGACCAACACCTTGCTTCAAGCGCATGGTGGCATGTGGAAGTGAAAGGTCATTGAACCAACTTGCATCAGGGTCGTTCTTCAGTACGTCGCAACGAGCCTCATGTACTGGGTCATCTGGAACCTGGAATGGAATTCGATCGATGATGACGCAACTCAATTTATCGCCATCGATAGAGACGCCTTCCCAAAAACTCGATGTTCCAAACAGCACCGCATTCGGTGTCGAAGTAAACCAGTCAATCAATCGTTTGCGTGGCATGTCACCTTGCATTTTGCAAGGGAAAGCAAGTGTTTCACTGAGAGTTCGAAAAACAGTAGTCATCGCATACTTGCTCGTGAACAGCACGAACGCCCGACCATCGCTTATGTCGAGAATACGCTCGATTTCGTCTGCAGACTGCTGAACAAAGGTTGGATGATTCGGTTCAGGCAAGTTGCGCGGCAGGTACAAAATAGATTGCTTCGCGTAATCAAACGGGCTAGAGACGCGGTTTTGAATCACATGCCCTTCGATGCCGCACGTTTTTTTGAAAAATCCAAATGGATCATCGCCAACGGTAGCCAAAGTGGCAGACATCCAGACCGAAGATTCCAGATGCGGTTTGTGGAAAATGAAATCCTGGATGAAAGGTGCAACATCAAGTGGTGCAGCCAAAACTTTGATTCGCGTGCCGCTGATGTCACCACGCTCAATCCATACGACCCAATTCGGATCAGGGTTAGCCAACAATTTCAGCAACTGAATGTAGGCAGTGGCGGTAGAAATCAATGCTCTGGCTTTGAGCTTCGCTTTCTCTCGAATCAACCCAACGTCCATCAGGTGCTCGAACTCTTGTTCTTCAAGCCATGCTTTCAATTGATCCAGTGAAAGCGCCAGGTCGCTTGCACCATCCACGGTGAAACGAACGCGCGTCTTCTGCGCAGTTGTCTCCATGTTCAGTTTGTGGAAAAACTGGTCTGACTCATATTCAATCTCACGAATGAGCTGCATTGGCGCCTGAACACGCTTCACGGCTTTGCTGCAGAATGCACGCAAGCCTCGGTTGCTCAGTGCAAGTCCAAATGCATCTGTTGCAACTTCGGGGAGATGGTGCGCCTCATCGACGATCAGCAGATCATATGGTGGCAGTATGTTGCCATACGAAGCTGCATCAGCCAACAGCAGGGCGTGATTTACTACAACGAGATCCGCATTTTCAGCCCGTTTCTTTGCTTCAAAATAAAAGCAATCATTGACTGCCGGACACTTGTTACGCAGGCAATCATCAGAATCAGAATTGATTTCATTCCAAGTTTCCCAATGCGGAACGAAGTCTAGCTCAGAGATGTCACCATATTCGGTGGTATGAACCCAGTCGACAAGTCTGTCGTCCATCTCCTGCTCGAGCAAGTGCTCTTCCCAACGCCGCAGCCCAAGATAGTTTCCACGTCCCTTCATCAAAGCCGCTTCGAATCTAAAGGGCATGATTTCTTTGAGGAGCGGAATATCCTTGTTTATATACTGCTCTTGCAGCGAGATTGTCGCTGTCGAGACGACCACCTTTTTGCCAGATAGCAAAGCCGGCACCAACGCGGCAAGACTTTTGCCAGTACCAGTGCCAGCTTCAAAGATGCCGGTTTGCGATTTCGAAAAGGAGCGCTCAATCAGATGGGCGAGTTCGAGTTGCTGAGGTCTAGGCTCATAGCCAGACAAACGCTTGGCTAAGCGCGCAAAGATATCTTCAATCGAGAACTTGCTGCGATCTTCTTCCACTCAAATTACTGCACTTGTGCGGCGCTTGTAGCGGCAACTTGAGTTGTTTGAGCGTGATATTCAGGCAAGGTCAATTTCTGGCCGAGGCTGAGAACGTTTGCATTGCGCATGCTGTTTGCACGGCAAATCTGATCGAGAAGTCTCGGGCTGACTCGCTTGTAATTACGCTGAGCAATGCTGGCAAGTGTGTCGCCAGGTTGCACTTCGTAGTTATTTGCGGCAGGCACCAGTGTTTCGGATCCATCTTGACCAGTCACAGTCTGAGGCACACCTGGCACTGCATTTGGTGCCTTGCCAATGTTGGCAGACGCAATCACTTGTTTCGTCTCTACTGGTTTGCTAGCCATTAGATTGGACGATACCTGAGAGTAACCAAATACGCAGAGCAGCGACAACGCAGAACCGGCCATGAAACCGACCGTCGCATAGAAGCTTCCGTTCTTGCGCGGAGCGTGTACGAAATCATGATGAACACCAGGCCACAACGCTTCTAATTCGTCTGAAGCAGGAGCTTCGTTCTCAGCGTTGTACAAAACGACTTCATTGCCAGGAGCACGCACTTCGCGCTCTTTCTTCACAGCACGAACTTCATTGGCAGGACGAGCATCGCGACCCTTCTCGCGACCACTGAAGAATTGTGAGGACATAGATACCGCGGCCTCGCGCGTCGGAAGTTGGTTTTCTTTGAAGTACTCAGGAACCGAATCAAAATCTAGCGCTTCTCGCTCACAGTTAATCACTGTAGTCATTTCTCTTAACGCCACGGTTTACCTACATTGGTTGGGAATTGCCACGAAAGATATGCGAACGATGTCCGACTATCTGCTGCGCCCCGCCACACGGGGGTCACGCTGCATCTTAGGGACTTTTGGAATGAAAGTCAAACTTCCTACGCGCAGCCGAAAAGCCTTGCTGCAAGCGGTACAAAGAGCTTTTCAAAAGTGTCAATGTCGTTGCAAAACAATGCGGATTGGGTTTCTGAGCCAGAGACATTAAATAAATGACAACCTATCCGTTATTTACAATCGCCGCTTTAACAGTACTGTTGCTTGGGTTGGGACTTGTCGAAATTTCATTGTTTGACGTGAATCTCGTGTGCCCGTTTGCGCGGACCTTCTCTTTGCAAGCCTGGCGCGGCATAGCGAAGTTATCCAACACGCATATGCAAACGGAATGAACATTTGCTCATGTTTACAATGACAAACTCTTGATTACTTCAAAAATCTCATAAATCGAGGCATGTCATGAACACAAATACAGTCATTTTTCTAATTTTGAGCAGAGCTTTCTGCGCTGCCCGAAGTGCCATTTTCTTTGACAGGCTGGGCGTTTTGAGCATCGACACCTGCACCAGACCTGCCACCATGCACTTGATGCAGTGTCGATGTAGTTGCCGCAATAACCAGCGAAGATTGGTCAGGTTTAAGAACAGTGCGAACGAATTTGGTCAAATTTTCCAGCTTGGCTGATTTCAAATTCGCCACTTCTTCGTTGAATCCTTCCGCCTTACTACTTTGCACATAACACTCGAGAATCGTCTTCGCTGCATCAGTATCTGTGCTGAACTGCCGCACTGGTACAGCGTTTACGAGGAAGCGTTTCATCTCGGCAAATTCTGCTGCGCTCATACTGTTGCTCGCAAATTTTTTCAATTCACCTTGAATTAGAGATGCAACAGTTGGCACTATATTTGGTTCCACTGGTATATTCAAAGCCCATGCGATTGTGCCACCAAGAGGAACAAATCGTGAATCAATTGCATCGGGCGATAAGTTATCCGACAGTGATGGATCTGCGCCGACGCGCTGTGCAAGCCGTGAAAAGATTGGATGATTAGTCAACATACAATCCGCCAACATCAGATATGCGTAGTTCGGAGTGTCGCCAGGAGCATCAACCAAGCGACCAATAGACACGAATGCTTTTGTACGATCCTTTATAGGTATAGATGTCTTAACGACGCGTCGAGGATTCGCCTGCATTGGCGGATAACTTTTTGCCTCGGACGTATTCTGCTCCCAACTGCCGAACGTTTGCTCTGCAAGCCTGAACGCAAGGTCCGCGTTGACATCTCCGACGATAACAATCGTGGTGGCTTCAGGTAAGACATTCTGTCCGTGGAAGTCGTCAAGCTCGTTGGATTTGAAGGCGCTGATCGCAGTGGCTTTGTTATTCAAATCATCAGGATAATAAGCAGACATTGGTGAAATCAAACTACGCAACAAAGCTCGTTCGGTTTTTATTGTCGATGAATCATCCACTAACCTGAACTGATTAAGAACGTCGCGCTTTGCCTTTTCTAGGTCGTTTCCGTGCACGAGGGGTTCACGTAAACAGGTGCCGATGTAGTTAAAAGCAGACGACAGATCACGCGACATGCAGCGAATTTTGAAGTTAATTGTCTGCAAGCCAGGCTCGAATTGCAGCATCGCATTTGGTGTCAACCCGAGGTCTTCTTGAGCAAGCTGCAGTTGTTGGCGAGACATCTTGGTCGAGCCGTTGTTCATACATGCGGTCATGAGATCCGAGATGCCATGCTTGTTTGGTGGCTCGAAAGCCGTTCCAGCACGAACTACACCTGTGATCTGCATAATCGGACACAACGGATTTTCAAGGACAAGAACTGTCAATCCGTTTTTGAGTATTTTCTCTTTTACCTTCGGCGGCGTTGCCTCTAAGACGAGCGGCTTCACCACCACCTTTGGTGGCAGTTGGCTGGTCGAGGGAGTTGTGGTACCAGGCGCGTGACCCGCGCTTGTAGATCCAACGCTGCCTGTTGATCGCGCAGCTCCAGTCGTTCCGCTAGCAGTTCCCGAATGACCAGAAGTTGACGCACTGCCGGAGCCCGAATGCGTTGCGGCAGATGAGGTAGTTCCTGTTGGATGTGTCGAAGTCAACGGAGTAGCACCCCCCGTTGAATGTGTTGCATTTGACGAAACCGCTGCGCCGGTTGGATGCGATGAATTCGACGAAGCCGCAGCTCCGGTTGAGTGCCCTGAATTCGACGAGGCCGCAGCTCCGGTTGAGTGCGCTGAACCTGTCGAGACGCTAGTCGCATGCGTTGCATTTGACGACTCGGACGACGGTGTTTTTGGTTTCGGTTGGTCTTGAGCTACCAATTGCTTTTCAGAACTATTGATTTGCTCTTTGACGCTCCGCGGTTCCGGTTCAGGTAAAGTGCCGGTTGGCATCAACAACTTTTGCGCCAACATGAAGTCCGGTACGGCTGCATCGCTTCGCTTAAAGCCGAGCAAGCCAACCTTATTAAACAGGCGAGAATTTTTCTGCACCGTTTCTTCGCTGGACTGAATGGGACTGTGTTCATCTAGATCAGCATCAGCAGTAGGCGAAATCTTCGTCGCAACAGGCTTGACAGAGTTCGGCTTAACCGGGTTGCCGGTTGCAGAAAGCAACCCGACGACACGATTTTCGTTGGCGAAATATTTCTTTGCGACACGCTGCACATCTGCAGCAGTCACTCCTTTCAAGCGATCAGCCCACTCATCGGCTAGCTTCCACGAGTGCAAAGTTTCGCAAAATCCTATATTGAAAGCATCGCCATGCGGACCATCATTTTCCGAAGCATAGGACAAATCTGCGATATTACGACCTCTTCTCAGCTCGGCGTCAGCCACGGGCTGAGCCTTGATCGATGTAATGGTGGCATCCCAGGCTTCGAGCAATTTTGGCATCGTATTTGGTGCGATGTTGAAATTAATCGTAAACAACCCCGGGTCACGCTTCAGTTCATAACTCGACTTGGCTGCAAACGCCGACTTAGACTCTACAAGCTTCCGCAACCGTCCACTAAAGTTGGCGTTGAGAATTTTTTCCAGCACCATCACAGCAGGTGCATCAGCATCAGCAAAAGCAGGAGCGTGATAAGCGAGTTCTACTAAATCGCGCTTTCCAGGTTGTTGAATCACGATGCGTCGTTCCGCATCTTGCGTTGGCTCGGTGGTACCAGTCGCCGGTACCGGATTTGGTGACTTCGGCAAACTACCGAAATACCGTGTGATCACCGATGCGACGGGCTGCGCCGACATATCCCCAACCACAACCAGAGTCGCGTTATCTGGATAGTAAAACCGGTCGTAAAAAGTTTTCACGTCTTGCAACGTGATGTTACCAATATCATCCTTGCTGCCGATTGTCGGATGCCGGTATGGATGTCGCGAATAAGCGGCAGCACGTACTTCATGGTCTAAAGCAATTTGCTGGTCTTTCGACTGCTCGTCGATATCTTGATTAATGCGAGCGAGTTCTTCTTTCAAATCTTGCGATGTGAAATTTGTTTTTCGCATGCGATCAGACTCGATGCGCAGCATCAAATCGAGCTTCGAAGGGTGAACAGTTTCGAAGAACGCAGTAAAATCATCACTCGTAAATCCATTAAATTGTCCACCGTTGCGCACAATGGTGGCCCCGAGTTCACCCTTTTTAAAAGCACCGACGCGATGAAACAACATATGCTCGACGAGATGACAGAGCCCCGTCAGCCCCGGAGCCTCATTGCGCGAGCCAACTCGATACCACATGAAACACGAGACTACAGGCAATGAGTGATCTTCTAGCAGCAAAACCTTCAGCCCGTTCGGCAAAATCAACTGCTGAACTTTTGCGGGACTCTGCGCCTGCGAAGGCTGTCCCAAGCCAACAAGAAGTGAAAGCAGCAAACTCAACGCAATATTTTTGCGAGATTTTCTAGCCAACTGTGCCGCCTCCACCAAACAGGTCTCATCTACGCAAAAATGACTGTAGCACGGTGTTTGATGAATTTAGTTAGGCTTGAATAATTCCAACTCAACGAGCATTTCAGATACATATTTTAGATATTCAATGGCATCAATTTGAGCTACTCTAAAAATATGACACCCTCCAAATCAACCAAATTTGCTGCTTGGCTTACATCAGTTGTGAGCGCGATTTTCTTCACAAACTCAACGGCATCTGCAGAAAATATTTCTACATGGTCTCCAGCAGAAGGCACAGAGCTGATCGGAAGTGCTGCGCCGGAATTTAAGAACCTCGAATGGCTAAATCACACACCGATCACGATGAGGGAGCTGCGAGGCAAAGTTGTTTTGATCCGCTTCTGGCTGGCAGGTTGTCCTCTTTGCGAAAACACGGCACCAGCACTGAACCACTTGTACGAAAAGTATGGAGCCAGGGGTTTGATGGTTATTGGAGTCCATCACGCGAAGTCGGAAGAGACCAAGAAGAGCGACGTCGTTGTGAGCGCCGCTGAAAAACTAGGTTTTAAGTTCCCAATCGCTCAGGATACAGATTGGAGCACTATCAACAGTTACTGGCTTGGGAAAACAAAGCGTAAATTCACTTCAGCAACTATCCTGATCGACAAGCAGGGAAGCATTTGCTGGGTGCATGACGGTGGGATAATCGCAATGAACGGGACTGAACACGCAGCGTTTGACAGTTTGAGCGAAAAAATCGAGTCAGAGCTGGCCAGACACTGAGCCTCAACACGCGGAGGCGCACGTCAAGACCTCCAAAAGGCGCTTCTCTAGCAATCGCTGGGGTCGTATTTAATCCCGGAGAAATCCTTAGCATTATTGAATTGCAGTCCAACTAATTGATAATATCTCTCAATAACTTCCATATAGAGGTGTTGAGATGAGCGTTTCTTCCACAGAAATGACTCAGAGCAAGTACAGCTTTCCGGCAACCAGCGCCAAGAAGATCGCTCTCGCAGGCAATCCGAACGTCGGTAAGTCGGTCATATTTAACGCTCTGACCGGTCTCAGCGCCGATGTATCGAATTATCCAGGCACAACGATAGATGTATCGCGAGGCAAATTAGGCGATTACGACATCGCAGATACACCTGGAGTGTACGGTGTATCTAGCTTCAACGATGAAGAGCGCGCCGCGAGACTGATGATTCTCGAAGCAGACGTTATCGTCAATGTCGTTTCGGCGCTCAGCCTGGACCGCGACCTGTTCCTCTCGTTACAGCTAATCGAAATGGGCAAACCTGTACTGCTCGTCATCAATCAATGGGACGAAGCAGAACGCAGGGGCATGCAGATCGACACAGCGCTTTTATCCGACATGCTCGGAGTTCCAGTGCTGCACTGCGTTGCAGTTCGGAAAGAAGGCATCGAAGAGATCCGTAAAAATATCGACAACGCCACCGTAGGCAAGATCAGCGAAGATCTGCTCCCGATACTGCAACCACTACTGGACCAAGGCATTGACCAGGCGCACGCTCTGCTCATAGCAGAAGGTGATGAAGTTAGCGCCACCAAATGCGGTGTTAGCGCTTTAACCCATCGCTCTGCAATTTACGGCTCACGCCGCATGCTCGCAAACGACCTTGTGCAAGAGTGCGTCAAACAAGAAGAACGCTCCATAAATTTTTCAGTCAAGTTGGGTCGATTCTTGCTCCACCCAATCTGGGGTTCATTAATCTCCTTTGCAGTTTGCTATTTGATTTTCTATCAACTATTGGGCGTCCTCATCGCCGGTCAATTAGTTGATTTGACCGAAAAGAAAATCATGAAGGTCTACTACGAACCAGTTGTGCGACGACTCGCTGCAAACGTCTTTCCATCAACAATTACAGCGAACGAACAAACCTTCGAATTTCCCAATGGCACGTTGGCAAATCCGACTGAAGCGCGTTCATTAGACACCGCAATTAGTAAGACGGAAGTTGCGGACTTAAAGTTCAATTTCTGGCCAAGCGCATCGATATTGAGCGTCATCGGCAATGTGCTGGTTGGCGAGTACGGATTGATCACGCTGACCGTAACTTACCTACTCGGACTTTTATTTCCGTTAGTTATCGGGTTTTACCTCGGATTATCAATCTTAGAAGATTCGGGATATCTGCCGAGACTTGCAGTGCTAGTCGATCGAATGATGAACAAGATCGGATTGAACGGACGCGCAATCATTCCTCTTATTCTCGGCTTGGGCTGCGTCACAATGGCGACGATTACAACTCGCCTCCTTTCAACAAAGCGCGAAAAAATGATTGCGACAGCGTTGTTAGGAATTGCAATCCCATGTTCGGCGCAACTAGGGGTGGTATCAGGAACGCTGGCGAGAGTCGGCGGCGGATATGCCTGGGCAGTCTATCTCACCATCGTCATGAGCATTCTTGCCATCACCGGATTACTTCTCAACATGGTTATGCCAGGAAAGTCGGGCGGATTGATCTTGGACCTTCCACCGATGCGTATGCCGCGCGCAGACAATGTTCTTAAGAAGACCTGGACGAAATCTTGGAATTTCCTGCAAGATGCAACTCCGGCTTTTTTCATAGCTGGATTCGCAGTCACCATCGCTCAGATGACCGGTATTCTCGACGCCTTCATCAAACTCTTGCAGCCAATAACTGTGAGCTTGCTCAACCTTCCGAATGATCCGCGAATTGCCACTACATTCATTTTAGGAATTGTGCGCAGAGATTTCGCATCTTTCGGTCTGACTGAAGTGCCACTAAATGCAGTGCAAGCGGTTACAGCGATGATCGTCATCACACTTTTCGTTCCCTGCATCGCAACCGTGGGTGTCATGACCAAAGAGCGCGGTCCGAAAGTCGCTTTTACGATTTGGTTCGGCTCATGGGCTTGTGCATTTGTCATCGGCGGAGCCATAGCCAGGCTGCTACCGCCAGTCTTCAAGCTCGTAGGTTTATAAGAGCGAACCTTTGCAGACTGTTAAAGCTGTGAAGAACATTGCTCTCAGCCGGAATCGGCGTGCTAACATGAATGTCTAGTTCATTCTAGGTATGGCAGGCGTCGCCAAGTGGTTAAGGCACCGGTTTGTGGTACCGGTATTCGGGGGTTCAAGTCCCCTCGTCTGCCCCAATTTGACAATTTAGAGCTTGAAAGGCAGAGCCCGTGGGGCTCTGTTTTTTAATGTAGTGCCAAGAGGGGCAAATATGCCATGGTTTCTGCCATGTACCCAAACTTTTTGGGGTAGGCAAATTGCCGGATTTAAGTGTCCAAATTTTAAAGCAATTATGGGGCAACTTAAGGAAATTGATAAATAGTT
The DNA here is from genome assembly GCA_036702965.1 of Drouetiella sp. Classification (GTDB taxonomy): domain Bacteria; phylum Cyanobacteriota; class Vampirovibrionia; order Obscuribacterales; family Obscuribacteraceae; genus PALSA-1081. The sequence goes on along the minus strand of DATNPZ010000016.1, from coordinate 135,515 downwards.
TTACCACTGAGAATCTCGGACCAGACCCAGATTGATTAGTGGGGACAATGTTAGAGCAATCAGACTACAAACTCCCGGGCACTAAGGCCCCTGACCACTCGACATTCTTTATCCGGCGTTACTGACAAAGCCGGACCGATGAGAGTGGTAGTCAGTTAAACAGGTCAAGCAAGTTGGAAACCGACGTTCACGACCGTGTAAGAAAATCTTTTGAAGTCATATTTGAAAAACCATGCTGGTCCGTTCAACAAGGACACGGTTCGTTTCTCACATTTGAATTCGGTGAACCCTATTTAGACGTGTGGGAACAAAAGCCTGATCGGTCAATAAATTCGAAAAAATTCCGAAAGCGCAAAATTACAATCAAAGGTGAATGGCACTTGTGGATTTATTGCTGCCATTGGAATTTGACACTAGATGGTGATTTACTCGCCCACAGCGAGTCGTCGCGCGGTGATATCAAAAACGCGCTCGAGCACATTGACGGAGAAAAGCTGGTGCGAGTGTCTGTAAACCCACAAGCTGGCGAGTCAGAATTTGAGTTCGAATTGGGTGGTAAATTGAAGACAGTTCCATACGAAAGAACAAGCCATAGAGATGAATACGACGAAAGCTGGATGTTCTTTGAGCCTGATGGGAACGTGTTGGTTTATCGCGGAGACGGAAAGTACAGATGGCATTCCTCCAGCCGGTCATCTGAACCCACTGAGCAAATTTGGCTTTGACGGCATTTAGAATGTTCAGTGAAAAGCGCGCGTTTTTCGGGCTCACTGAAACGCAGGAGTATCCAGTTACGAATAAATCAAAAGTCTTTGAAGCCTGGTTACCCTACAGCGAGGGGAACGTTGCGCGCTGCATTCAAGGCCCCATGTCCGGCACAACTCATCAAAATTGTTATGCCTGGGATTTTGTACTGCCACCTAAATCACTGATTATTTCGGCATACCCAGGACAAGTCTGCTACATTTTCGATGACAGCAAACACTCTGGCGCTCATAGCCCAGAACATTCGAACCTAATCATTGTTGATTGTGGTGCAAATAGATTTGCAACTTATGCGCATCATCTAACGGGCACTGCACTCGTAAAGCTCGGTGATATGGTTTATGCAGGAACGCCACTAGCAGAAATTGGAAACTCCGGTACCACGTCACCACATCTGCACTTTGACGTCAGAGGTGCGAATTGGCAAACTTCTCATGATGTGCGATTTCACGGAGCGGAAAATGGATCTATTCAGGTCAAAGATGGGACGAATTATTTATCTCGTACCAAAGAAATCCTCTTAAATCCACCAGAAGTTTTTGTGAATAGCATGCTTAGTGGAGATGAATTTTTGGCTAACGGCGTTCGCACTTTAGCGCAACAAAATCCGTCCTATCTATTCGAAGCTGGGAGCAAGTGCGTATATCGTGGTTCTCTGCTAACACGGTCTGAAAATGTCTTCTTCCAACTGTGGGGATATGGAATCAAAGGTGCTGTACTGGCTACCCACGCTAGAACTGATCGAGGGGGCGAATTTGTCTTAGAGATATCAATCCCATCGAAGCTAAAAGGTTCATTCTGGTACATGCTCAGCAGTCGATGTCGGTCTGGTACGTCAATAGTTCCTGTGGGAATCAAGTAACCAACCTCTCACGCTTAAGCTTTAGTCCATGAGCGAAAGTTGCTTGGCTCATCGCTCGGCATTACAGGTGGTATCATCGGACTACGCTTAGGTTACAAAGAATGACAATTAGAAAATTCACTCAGTCGTTGATTTAGCTTGTCGCAGAGCAGTTTGTAATTTTCCCACGTGTCAGCGACTTCGTAAAAGGAGAGGCGCTCCGATACAAAGGTAGATTTGTAATCGCTCCAGAAACTTACTTGCCCGAGGCGGGGCAAAAAACAAATGCTTGTAAAAGCGTCTCCAAGCTCGTTCAAGTCTCGTGTTGCAATTTTTCCTTCAACACTAACAAAAAAATTTTGCGGAGTGATTGCTCGCATTTTAAATTCATCGAGTTCGTTTTCATTGCACAGATTGCAATACTCCGAAGTCAAACCATGGTCTGCTAGCCACCCCAAGTACATTCCAGCATGTGTGTATGCACAGCACAAGTCAACGTTTTGCGGTAGCCACGGGAAGTGCCACTCGGCTTCATCCCACAGACCGCCAATGCATTGACGTTTCCATTGCATGTCTTTCATCCACAGGCGATTTGTCTCTGCGTCGTCGAAAATCATTTCAACGCGCCTCTCTTAGAGGAAAGTTTTGTCAAACTTAGCATAGAAGTAACCACTCACCGTGGTCTTACCGTCCGGTGTTGCCAGCACTATGAAGCCTGGCACTAGTCCGTTGGTGCCCTCGGCGCCGAGGGAGAGATGAACTCCATATTCTCTTTCGTTGAAGAAAGCATCGTTTGCATCCGCTAGTTCCAGCCGAGCGTGTGGTCCTTCTGTGCGCGCACCTTGCTTGAGGCTCAGAGGCAAGCTTGGTCCAACGGTTTTCCTCACCTCGCCAGGTTTCATACCAATCGTGTTCATCGTTTTGTCAAAGGACAGCACCAATCTGACAGTCCCGTTGCCACCACGTTCGACCATACTGAGATTTGCACCATCCCAAGTGAACTCTGTCGGTTTGAACGCGCGACCATTAAATTTTCCCTGGACTGGCGTCTGCGTGAAAGGTGCTTGCGCAGCCGCATATGCCTTTTGAAGATTACTCGGAACCGCGCTTCCCGCCTTCGGTGCCGTTGTTCTGCCCTGTGTATTATCAGTCACAATATGTAGATTTATAGTGTCAAATTTCCATTGCCCGTCTTCCCTTAGCATCAAGGCAATGGCAGTCATTTTAGTAGTTAACGCTGCTTGAGAAGACGTCGGTACTAGACTGAGTTCTGCTTTGTCTCCGGACACAGTGGACCTTGCTACACGCCAATCTTGCGAAACCATTTTCCGCACAACCGAATCAGCTGCAGCGTATTTAGTCGGCTCCTTTTCAATCGCTGTTTTAGCGGATTTTGTTCGAAATCCATTCAGCTCTTCCATCGAAGTTTTTGGATCAATTGAAGCGGCACGAAACTTTTGAAACGCAACTTCCGGAGTGTCATCGTTTGCGTTTTGAGAATAAGCGTTCGGAATTGTGAGACAGAGTGATACAACTAACCCAGTGAACAGGATTTTATTGTTAGCAGCGCGCATATATTTTCCTTTGCGATGTGCTTCGAAGATTGAAGGTAATATACCCCCTGTGGGCTACGAAGCTAAGCCAAAGAATTTAATGCATTAAGCTGGCTTGGAGAAATCCTTTGGCACCACTTGCGAGTCGTCTACAACTTGAACGACCGCACCGACAGAACTAGTGGTGGCGACAGACTTGCCAATTTTGAAATGTTCTGTCGTCTGCTCGCTCAATGCCGAATGCTCTTCGAGAACCGAGGAAAGATCGAGTTTGTTTAGCTGTTTGATAATGTCTTTCAATCGAGCTAGCTCGGAAAGAATATTTTGAGATATTTTTTCGTGGTCTTCGATAACATTCACGGCATCGCCATAACATTCGACTAGATCATTAGTCATCAGGCGTGCTCGCGCAGACGCTTTAAGCAATTCTTGTTTGTCACGTTGGGCATCAAGACCGACTTCCCGCAATCGTTGCGTGAAGACTTGAATGGTGGAATTCGATTCCGATGCACGGGAATGTTCAATGTCTGCCGCGAGTCGCAAGGTGTCAAGCTTGTTCAGCAATCCATCAACAACACTGACGAATTGATCCGGGGCATCAGATGCGGTGCGCAGTTCAAGCAAATCTTTTGTCATACTCTGCGAGACGGTGTTTATGTCACGGCAACGATTATGCAACTCCGCTGTCGACTCTTCGATTCTGCCACTGCCAGTTTCAAGCTCTTCCAACAAGAGTGATAGTCTGGCTTTCGTCGCGTGTACTTGACCCAAAATTAGGGCAAATTTGGTGAGGATTTCGTCGTGGGCATCCTGAGCGCTCTCCTTCTCCACTTGTATAGTGTGAAACTCTACCGCGGAGTTTTTCTTGTTTTCTTCAATGGTGCCGGTAGCCAACTGAAGTTGCTGACCGACGGTATTGAATGCGGTGGCGAGCTCGGCGAATTCATCTTCTGTATTCGTGTCGATAGACAAATCGAATCGTCCATGTTTTATATTGTCTGCCGCTCGAATCAATTGTCTTATACAGCTCAAGAACGAGTGACCGAACAGATAATTAAATATTGTGACGAACGCAAGCGCCAACAAACACCCGGCAACTATCGTCATCTGGGAGGTCGATGCAGAACGCCGCATGTCGTGATCGCGTTTTTCTAATAACGCCAACTCGTGCTGCTTCATTTCATCTATTGCAGACTGCAGCATTAGCTTAAAACTCAAACTATTGCCATTTTTGATGCGGTCGAAGGCGGCTTGCGGTCCCTTCGTTTTGTACAACTGCAGTGTCACATCTAAACTTGCTAATCGGTCTTTCACCAACGCAGAGAGTTTTTCGGCGCGTCCACTCTGTGTTGGACTATCAGCAACCAATGTGCGAATAGTGTCGACACATTCTAAAGTCGCCGGTATGGACCTTCTGTAGCTGTCGAAATAAGGCTCCTTCCCGGAAATAATGTAAGCTCTTTGAGAAGCCACCGTGTCAGTCAGATCTGCGAGCAGCAAATTCAACTCGCTGACTATTTCCTTCGATTGAGAAACCTGTTCGTTAGCCTTGATCAAATTCGCAACACTTAGCAGTGAGGTAGCACCGACCACGATTATTATCGATATCGTGCCTGCTGCAATCAAAGTTAGTTTTTTGGAAACCCTCATAGCGCCTCACTTAACCTACAAAACCAGTTCGCCGCCGTTTTGGCCAGAAAAGCCCGGCGTTGAACAGAACACATCCAAGAAGAAACAGAAGCGACCAGGGCAACACATTCTCAAACGCGAAAGTTATCAGATCATTCGGCTGTACACCGAGCATTGCAAACGCCATGACGAATGCACCAACCTGGGTAAGTATAGTCGGAAGCAAGCGGCTGCTGCGCCACGGAGTGATTTCCTTCACACCAAGCAAATGACCGCCCACAATGGGTTTCGCCTTTACATTTTTCACCAACATTTGCACTGTAATTGAATCGCGCTCATTCATAAAAACAGGATTCAATATTGCTCGACCATCTTTCACAGAATTGATAAAAGCGCTCGAATACTCTGACTTACTCTTGCATCTTTCTTCCAAATCACCAGGCACAGTTTCGATAATGCTCGTCGAAAGAATGACGGCACCGGGATTGAATTCAATCGACAGATTCGTCTGGAAATCACTAGCGCTGATCGCTAAGTGTCCTGAATTGTATATTTCCACCACGCTTAAATAAGCATCAGTCAGCGATTCACCGGCATACCTGATATCAAGTTCCTGCCTGGCAAGCCCTTTAACATTGAGTACGGGAGCGTGCCAAAGAATGTTGTAGGAGAGTGCTTTGTACTTCTGATTCAGTCTCCAAAGAATGATGGAGACAGTGATGCCGACGGCGGTAACAAGTGGAGCTAGTAATCGGAAGTCGAATTCCATGTCTGATAAAGCGGAGTAGGGTTGGCGTATTGCTGGATATTCCCATTAATGGCAAACTTTCAATCATGCGTGACTTGATACCGCCGACAAGAATCCAACTTTCGTTGCAAATCAATCGACCAGCCAAGTCCATTCTGGAATGGCTGACAACGTTGTAATCGCAATCAAGCCACTAACACCAGATTTAGTGGCAATGTTTTAAGAGGGAACAAACTTAGTGACCACGAGCGACCCCAATAGTGAACTTCTTACGGTACAAGCGGGTCCGATTAAAGTCGCATCCGCTGATGTTTTTCATGAACCAGGGCAAGCGTCAATTATCATTACATTCTTCGATAACACAGTATTGCATGCGTCTTTCTGGCGACTGATAGCGAATGGCAAAGCCACTTTGAGTAGTTTCGACCATAAACAGCAATACGGGCTGCCTGCTCCGATTGATGCGATTGCGAACTTGCAAAAAGATTTGGATGGGCGACTCCTTACAGCACTAAGCTTAAACAAAGTGACAGGCGATCTTCTCCTTTGCATCGAAGGCGAGGGGGAGAAGCTGCAAGTATTCAACTTTTCTGGCTATGAAATCTGGACTATTCGTTATCCAGATGGAACACGTGATTTTTCGAATTACGTTTTAGAATGACGCAATGCAGGTGCAGTAGAAAGAACAACAGCGCACAAGCTACTTAAATAGCCCCTTAAGGAATGCCAAGCCTTCGAAATATAGCACCACTGGTAGTACCAAACAAATTAATAATCATTGTGGAGATTGGGTTCCCTAATAAAACCCGTGTTACTTTAATCTAGTCGTCATTAGAACCGAGTATAATCACAGACCTTCCCCCATCTGGAGCGGTTCTTGCATGAGTAGAATATTTTCGACATTTTGTAGCTTCGCTTGTGCGGCTCTAGTTCTTGCATCAGTCAGCAATGCAGCATTGTCACGCAATCCAGCCCGATTCGGCGGCAATCCGCCAGTGGGCATCACTCCGCCAAATGGTTCGAATCCGCCCGGTTCTAGCAATCCGCCGGGCTCAACCAATCCACAAGCTTCTGGTTTCACATTCACAAAGTTCGCTGTCGACTGTCGTGACGCCGGCGAAGCAAAAGCAGATGTCGAAACAAAAACAGTAAACAGTCATCACCAGGTCTTCGCACACTTGTACACACGTCCGTGGAGCGGCGTTGGACCAGCGTTAGCATCCACGAAAGAGCCATCAGCCTCGGTTCAATGCATCCCCTCTCAGCCGCTCAAGGTTCAACAACCATTCAAGTTTCAACTACTCGGAGGAGATGCACTGAAGGTCACAGTCACCTACCAAAACTCCTCTGGGGGCGTGGAAAAACTAAGTTTCGAAAAACCGAACATGCACTTGGGCGCGAAGAAGCTTACCTCCCTGGGAAACAACATGTTTGGAATTCCTGTAGGCTCATCAGAGAATCAGCTTCCGGCTGATGCGGTCGTTCAGAGTCTTTCCTTTGAGAATTTCCCTCAAGAGAATTGTCATCAGTACGATTCAGACATAAATAATCTCGTTATGGGCTCAACTTCTTCCCAGATTGACACCAGCGGTCATAGTCAAAGTTGCGGCAGAGCTGTCTGCGATTAGAATGTATGGTTGACTGATGTCGTAGTCACCAAAGGGAAGAGATCAACTATGAAGTCTTTTGCAGTTCTTGGACTTATTAGCATGTTCACCGCAGCGAGTCCTGCAGTATTCGCTGCGGAAAATTATCCGTTCGAAATCAAAAAAGCTAATCGTCCTGCGTTGCGCGCTTATCAGAAAATCGTACCTCCGAAATACATGGCAATGCCTTGGATTTACACGCTTGAAGGCACATCACCACCGATGTCCGTCACAAAATTCAATGGCAAAGACTACTACTACGGAAGCGTCTGCATGCCTCACAATTGCGGTGGCAACGACGTAGTTTTCTTGATTGCAAAAGATGGAAGCAGTGCGTTCGGCTTGTTGCGATCAGAAGATTTGACGAAAGGAAAAGAAGTCGAGTTCGGTGCTCACAACGATGCTGCGAAGAAGCTACTCGAAAAGCAATTGTCAAATTGACGACAATACGCGCAGCATTTGCTCCTTAGTCAGATTCACGCGAATATTTGTTCTGATTAGTTCACGAGCCTCTCGGAATTTGTTTCGCGTTCAAATTTAAAACGCATATTCGATCTCTGTTTTGATAGAGTGATACTACCAGCAGTGCATGCTACGTATGCCCGCTCCCGTCCATGCTAACATTATCTGCGGAATCAACGACTGTAATATCGTTCCTTGCGGAGATTGTTATGCGTTCCATCTTTTTTGCTTCCATTCTTTTCATCCTGACGTCGACTGCTGCCAGAGCCAATGACGTGAGCGCGATGGCGTTCTACCCTCCCAGCGATGATCCGAAATACAGCCTCAGTTTTAAGGGGACCGTGAATAGTGGAAAAGTTGCTATAACCAACGCGATCCTTGGCTCCGAAATGCTCAAGCAGAGCCTTGTTCTCACTCCAATTGGAGAAGGATTAAAGCTTGGCGATGAAAAGCCTGGCAACAGACTGGACGTCGAACTCGATGTAAACGTAAATCAGCCAGGTCTTCACGTCAACAAAGCAGAAGTTACGGTCTACTATCCATACCAATTAACCGATATTCCCAAGGTTGAAGTTCGCCTTGGCGGTTCAACTTTAAAAACATCATGCAGAAAAGACCAAAGCCAGCCGAAATTGAGCGACGTGTACGCATCGATTGTAATTCCAGCAAATATCGCCGCTAATATCAAATTCGGAGACACAATGGCATTGACGGTTAACGATAAATCCGGCGCCATGTTAGAGCAGGTTGAATTCAAAATTTGCACACAGCAAATTTTCACCTCGATGGTTGCAGACGGGAAGAAAAAGCTGATGGAGAAAGCTCAAGAAGGCGGCTATTAGCTTAGAAGGGCGACAGAATCCGGCCGGAAGTCGACACTTAATTCAATCCAGCCAGGAAAACTCCTGGTAACAATCGCCTGCTAACATCCCGAGGATAGAGCGAAGTCGCTCAGATTAATCCATCATCTCGGCAAATTGTCATGCTTGTGCCACAGATTCTCCGTAAAATCTTGCCATTACTCAACCTCGGGTGTTGCGGTGGCTGAAAAAGATTCGTTTGTTGCTTCTGAGCAAACAACAGCGCAACCGAAACACGACGGTGAGCATCTGAATTTGCTCGCTCTCGCTGACTGCAACAACCGGAGCAACAACGACTCGACGACTTGCTTGCGCGGTCAGGAAATAATTCGCACCAATCCGATGATTGCCGACAGACCGGGCAACTCGGTCCATAGCAATTATCCATCGCTGGAGATCTCGAACGACGCACAGGCACCAAAACTTCCGGCGGGCGATTATCTAGAACACATCAAGTCTGACGGAAGAAATCGCGAATTCGAGTTGCACCTTCCCCGCGATTATGACGGGAAGTCGCCGCTGCCGGTCGTGTACATGTTTCACGGACTAACCGAAAACATGGACATGATGCGCGAATATTCTCAGATGAATAAGCTTGCCGACGAGAAGGGCTTTGCCGTCGCTTACATGCAGGCAGACAAACAGCCATTCCCGAATTCTCTTGAGGTTTACAGCGAAGCGTCATGGAACTTGGACCATGGCACACTGACACCAAAAGACCCCAGTTATAACGACCTCGATTACATCAAGCAAGTAAAAAACATCGTCGAAAACGAGGCGAACATCGACCAGAAGCGCGAGTACCTGGCAGGTTTTTCCGAGGGCGGGCAAGCGGCGAGTTACATCGCACAACAAATGCCGCATACGTTCGCTGGTATCGCCTCAGTTCACGGCACACTGATCGACAGCGATCCACGTCCATCAAAAGCTGATGCAACGCCGTTCCTCTCAATTCTAGGAAACAACGATCACATTCTTCCCGAAGATGGTGGAGCAGGTTTGTTACTCTCCACAGTCAACAAAGCATGGTCCTCGAAACCGCTAGAGCAGGCAAAAGCATGGGCTGCCGCTGACGGAGCTACGCACTCGGTCGAAGTCGACACACCAGAGAGTCAAACGACTTTTTTCACAGACGGTACACAACCAGTTGAACAAATTGTGCGCTTGAAACACGAAAGCCCAGATGGCACCAGGGGCGGTTCACATGCGTGGGATGGCGGCAATAATGGATTGAAGGGCGAACCGCACCCGGACTTCATTCAATGGATTTCCCGACCGGTTAGACAATCTGATCCAGATTTCGACGCATCACGAACGGTTGCCGATTTTCTGCTTAAGAACAGTCTTAAATAGAGCGCTCTATTAAGCGATTTATTCAAGCGCCCTATTCAAGCGCTCTATTTCAAGCGCTCTATTTCAAGCGCTCTATTCAAGCGCTCTATTCAAGCGCTCATTCAAGCGATCAATTCAGGATCTATTCAAGCGATCAATTCAGGATCTATTCAAGCGCTCTATTCAGCGGTCTGTATCTGAGTCCGCTCGAAATCACAAATCTGACCCACGCTGTATACATCGCCGGACAAGACGCTTTCGACCCGTCCACTGATGATGTCGCCCTTCGATGCGTCTTCGATCTTTAATTTCAAAACGTTGCCGTCGATTTCAATGGTGACAATTTCACCAGCAGTTAGCTTCATCGCAAATTACATCTGCGATTTGCGAGTGCCGTCATTGCGCTCATCAGGCTTTCCGGGTTCATAATCATTACCCATGCAAATTACTTTATCGACAAACGGCGCGCGATAACTTCCATCTGTGCGAGTCAAATCAGTGAGAGTTGGCACGTTATCGATCATCTTATAATTGAATTGGAATTTCGGCTTATCCTGCTTCATCAGCGCGACAAGTGATTCGACTGGCGTAAAATCCGAGTTGGATTGCATATTACTCAAGTCAGTTATGCCAACGACTTTTCCATCTTTGTCGAGAAGCGGTCCACCAGAATTACCATGCTGAATATTTACGCGGCCGTTCAGCATCGGTTTCTTTAATTCAGCCTCCGCCTCCACCCGCTCCTTAGGGGTCATTCCATCCAAAACGGATTTAGCGTGATTGCGAACAGTTTCGTTTTCGGCGTCAAGAACGTCTTGCCCTTTCTCCGCCTTTCTAAAATAACCTGGCGAAACATACTGCGAGTCCCATCCTTTGGGATGACCAAAAGCCCAAACTTCATCATCAGGCTTCAACGACGCGCTGCTACCCAACTCTAACGGCTTAAGAGATGGGGGCACTTCATCTTCAATATGCACGATGGCTAAATCGTTGATGTCATCAAGCGCTTTGATCACAGCCTTGTGTTCTTTGCCATCCAGCGTAATCACTGACACATGTTGATTACCAAGCACAACGTGCGCATCGGTAGCGATATCGCCCTTGGTATCAATAGCAAATCCAGAACCAGAACCATGGTCGGTTTTTATTTTGACTACAGAGGCGGAATACTCGTCAAAGAGTTTTCTTGTAGTTGCATCTACTTGAGGCTGGGCCGCTTCGGACTCTTGCGGGTCCATTCCGACTCGAAGTTCGTGGATGATTTTATCTGACATGTATGTTTCCGTGGGTGTGACAACAAGCTACCGGTCACACGGAAAAGAAACAATCGGGAAACTACGATGTCTTCAGTTTGATTTCGGCTATCAGCGAGCAGCCGTTACGTACACATCTCAATCAGGATTCGGCTTTCGCATAATCATCGGGAAAGAGAGAAAGTTCGATGTCGATGACTGAGTGCGCCAGTGCGCGAGTAATTTCAAATACATCAAACGATTTTTCCGAATACTTGCTGACAGAGTCTGGCTTAACGGACGACTGATTGAACCAAATATTTTGAACCCAGTCGTTGAATATCGAAACAAAACAGAGCACTACCGCCACAACAGGGATACAGACGTACGATATGAACTTAAGCGCGTAGTGAAATGTATACAGAACTAAGGAAGCGACCAGAAACGAAATGAGCGCAGACACAGCGAGCAAAAAATAGCTGAGATATCCGCTCACAGTGTCTTCTGTGTCGTAGCGAGGTAATTCCGCAGAATCAGGTGGTAGGACATTCTTGATTGGATAAGCCGTCAAATCTCCGGCATACAAAAAATTCTTCCAGGGCAAACGGTTCTCGGTCGCAATGGACGCCCTCTTGCTTACGCTAATTTTGGAAAAGTCATATCTCTTTTGAAAAATTGACAGCGGAGAACTCACCGTATGCAACGAGGCGATCTCAACTGGTGCGAACGCATCCGGCGATGAGCAGAGCTTCTTCCTCAGATCTTGAATCGATGTTTGCGATTCGTTATTCAAATCGGTCCAATTTTCCTTTGCGAAAATATCAAAAAGTGCAAGTGTGTCCCAGCCATGAACCACGATATGCAAAAAGTCAGTATTCGCAGAGTAGTTCGAAAGCTTGGATGAAAGCTCGTTACTCAACCGAGAAACTCGCGTCGACTCCGTGTCGGCATCCAGAAATTCATTCGGGGCAGAAAATATTTCGCTTGAAAGTTCAACTCTTGATTTGCGAAACCAAAGATCTTTCCAAATCGGAGCTCGTTCCATTACTTTCAAAAGCGCTTGATTCTCTGCCTCTTTCCTGGGCAGCGATGAATTCTTCAGAGCAGTCTCAAGCGTCGTGCCAACAGCGTCGTTGGCTGAATTAGCATTGACGAACACAAACTCTATCGGAACCTTCGTTAGGCTCATCGAATGTTTTTCGAGATTGACTTCTATCGCTTTTCTTACAAAACATTTTTTAAACGAACTGGAGAACTCTTCGGAGTGCGCCGAGCTATTAGCGCGAATACAGACTATGTAATGAGTGCCGGATCTTGATAACGTTGCTGGTACTTCGGCCATGTCAGCATCCTGATGCAACTACGACGAGAGCAATTATCGCACTTTAGTATAAACTCGTCGCAGATATCTGATCTACGCGCTCCAAAAGCCGTAACCAGACCGGGATTAGTGAACACTGAATCTCGCTCTAACTAGCAGTTGGATACAAGGTCACGCTCGTCACTCGAGCACTTTTTTTCAGAGCATTCACCGGTTCCTTCAGCTTGGTTTTGCGAAACCGATAGAGGCAACTCGAACCAGAATGTGGTTCCCTCGCCGACGACACTCGAGACGCCAATATTCCCTTTGTGTCTCTCCACGAGCGATTTTGAAATCGCCAGTCCCAGTCCGGTGCCACCATATTGCCTGGAATCAGAGGAATCGAGCTGTTGAAATTTTTGAAACAATTTTGGAAACAGTTTTTCGTCGATACCGCATCCAGTATCAGTCACAGAAAAGCGCACGTAACCGTTCGTTTGCGAATCAATTGAGAGAGTCACACTACCTTCGGGGGGAGTAAATTTGATTGCATTGGATATCAAATTCATCAAAACTTGCAGAATACGAGTGCGGTCTGCATCAACTGTAAAATCAATTGAATTTTGAACATGTACTAGCTTCACAGAAGCTTCGTCAGCGAGGACCTGCAAGCTCTTGATTGTATCCTGAGCAAGTGCGTTAGTTTGAATTGGTTTCATTACCACTTCCAACATCCCAGCTTCAATTTTCTGCAAGTCGAGAATGTCGTTAACCAAGCCGATAACCTTTTTCGTTTCGAGAGCTGATATTTTTACCAACTCTCGTGAAGTATCTGAATCCATCGGAACAATAGATGAATCCATCAGCTTTAACGAACCATAAACCGAAGTTAGAGGCGTACGAAGTTCGTGAGAAATTACCGAGTAAAATTCTCGAATTCTAGTTTCTGCAAATTTTCGTTCTCGAATATCCGTTGCGAATTCAACAACCACTTGCGGGGTGCCAGTCTTATCTCGCTTCACCATCAGCCGACTGGCAACAACAATCGGCGTACCATCAGCGTGTTTGTACGTTACCTCTCCACTCCACTGATCGCTTTTAAGAAGCTTATCGTGAATGCTGTCACGAGATTCAACAGATTCACCGTGCAATAATTCGATAACAGAATGCTCTAGTGCTTGAGCCTTAGTGAACCCGAACATGCGCTCCGCGCCACTGTTCCAATACTCGAGTTTTGCGTCAGTCAAACTCCAAACAAATATCGCATCATTTGTGATGTCGAGCAATTCAGCCTGCTCGCCACGCAAACGAGCTTGCACACGCATTCTGTCAGTCATGCGCGCCAGCACTACCGCGACTACGAGCATAATTGCAAAGGTGAAAGCTTCTTGCGGGTCAGACGGCAAAAATTTATAGCGTGGCGGAACAATGAACCAATCGTACGTTACGACACTGAGCAGGCAGGAGATCAGTGCATCGCGAAACCGGCACTGCGACGCAACCCAGACGATTCCGAGCAAATAAATCATAATCACGTTTTCGTGATCGAGATAAGAGGCTACGAAAAAACTGATGAAAGTGCAAAGGCCAAGAGAAGTGAACATGATGACAGCAGAACGCCACCACTCATGGTGCGTAGCATCCGTCGCAGGCTCAAATGTTTGCTTTACCGGTTGACTCATGCCACGCTTAGTTTGCGGCACTCTAGCGTGTGCTTTAGTGCCTTTGTTGGTAGCCGTCGAGCAAAACGGCTGAACAAATTCAGCCAAGATAATTCATCTCGGTCGACGTACTGTATAGAATTGTGGATCTTTAGGGTCTCTGCTAGGTTTGCCCTAGTCTAGCCGCGTACCCGGGAAAACTTGTTTTCGCCGCAAGCACCTGAACCATAGTCTGATTATCGCTTTTAGCTGTACATACAGACAACCACCTTTTGGGTGATCGCAAGTGTGAAAAATTTGCCACAGGCTGGACGAAATGAGGACCTGTCAGACAATGTTTTTTGATTCGGACTGCAAAACAAGCTACTTCAATCCCACAAGAACACCGTATACAGTCATCAAAACAGCCATTAGCAAACCTAACTTCCACAGCGAGCTGTTGTTACGCACGAATTTGCTGTTGAACAGTTGGTGTGCACCGAAAAAAATAGTGCACAGGACACCACCGACTATGAGCAGAAACAGGAACGGTTGCACAAAACCTAAACAAGCAAAAACGAGAAACAGCATCCAGAAAAAGCAGTGACACATGAGATGCGTCACTGGTCTATCGTGAGCGAGTTGCGATAAGAAAGACTGAGAATTCATAAGTCTGACGTCTACTGCTGACCGTAGATACAGTCTTAGCAAAATAATTCACTATGTCAATATTGATTGAACTAGGGTTTTCGCCATGCAACTGCTTTTGCACTGAGCTAAACTGTGTATGGAAACTCGAATCTCGATACTCGGCACCGAGAAGGTAAATGGTCGGTTCGATAGTCTCTTTCTTCTTTCGCTTAGTAGCAGCCGTTCTGTTTTATGCGACTCCACTGATTGGGTTTTGGGTTGCATCCTCGTTGGCCGCATATCTGGGTAGTCCCAAGTGGGTTGCCTGGACCGTTGGCGCGATGCTTTTCCCAATCATTCCGGGAGCGTGGGAGTTCCACACGTGGGCGTGGCGCGACCCCAACAAGAAAACCTGGTTGACATCGTTTGACCGACTCAGCTTAAAAACGTTCGGCATAGGGTTGCTATTCCTGGTCGGACTTTTGTACTTTCAGCCGCAAAGCGCTTTCATCGCAATTTCTACGCGCGGCGACTGGATGCTGGATGGTGTGAAAGATCCACGCGCAGAGAAAGCACGTCAGTGCTTATACGTTGCCGCCAATGAGTTGGAGTGGCTTTACAAATTCACTAAGAAGAATCCATACACCGACTACATCGATGCCCAGGCGCGCAGGCAAACTGAAAAGGCAGAGAAACAATTAGCAGCAAAACAATTAGCGCAAAAGAATGCTGATGCGGCGCGAAACACGCAGACTAAAAGCGCTGACAGCGTGGACAAATCAAATGCAGAATCGACAAAAATTGCGTCAAAGCAAGATAACGATTCTGACAGCCTGGTGCCGGTAGGCGATTCGGGAGATCGAACAGACCTAGACAACTCTGAGAACAATCAAGACAGCACTCAAGATGAAGACCAAGCTGCGAACAAAATGCAGGATGAGGCACCAGATAAGGTGCAAGATGTCTCAAACACTAAAGTGCGGGACAACGCAAAAGCTAAAGCTCAGGATAATTCCAAAGATAGAAAAAATGAAGAACCTAAGGGACGCTCAAAGGTTGAAACTGCGCTTAAACAAAAGAACCACAAACCGAATAAAAAGAGATCTGATACAAAGAATGAGATAGCTGCACAGAACAATAATCAAGACGAAACGCTAACCAGCCTATGGCCATTGTGGCAGCCCGGAATTCATCCAGTCGTTGCGAATATGCCTAAGTCAGCAGAAACCAGTATCAGCTCTGTTGCCCATTACATTTCACAACGCGAAAAAGATCCATTCCTTCTGGTGAAAGCCTTACATGATTATGTCGCGGACCGAGTCGCATACGATGCAAAATCCTACTACTCAGGAAACATCCCCGACCAGGATGCAAAAACTACTTTCAAAAAGCGCGTAAGTGTTTGCGCCGGGTATGCCAATCTTCTTTCGGCACTGGGAGAGGCAATAGGTCAAAAGATTGTAGTCGTCAGTGGAGATGCGAGAGAAAGTTCAGCCGCGGATATAAACACAAAGTTAGCTGGAAATGGTCATGCGTGGAACGCGGCAAAAATTCAGGGGCGCTGGTATTTGATTGATGCTTGCTGGGATAGCGGTTACACCTCAAGAGCTAAGGGATTCGAGAAAAACTATCGCACCGAGTATTTGATGCCACCACCAGTAGTGATGATCAGCAATCATTTCCCAGACGATACCACCTGGCAATTGCTCAAAAAGCCGCTGAGCAGGGGAGAATTTCTGCGGCAACCGATGTTGGCGCCTTCGTTTCAGGCGGCTCATTTAGAACTCGTAGCGCCGACTCGAGCAACAAATGAAGCCAATTCAAATTATGCGGTGGTCGAAATCAAAAATCCTGACCAGATCTGGCTAATGGCAAATCTCGAACAAAACGGTCGAAAGATTGAAACTTCCACTGTAGCCACAAATGACACCACTGCACTGCTGCAAAAGGTTTTGCCGCGAAAGGGTACTTATACAATGAATCTTTTTGCGAACAAGACAACTCAGTACGGACAGTATGACTACATTGGTTCGGTTGATTTCGTTAGTAGATAACAGACCCAGAATCCTTGGCTATTCGGCGGTAATCACAACGCACCACTAATGGTGACGGACCAACAATGAACAAAGGGACGGTAATAAAATACCGTCCCTTCTGAATTATTCAAAACAACCTGCAAACTATGCGTTAGCAGCCGCTTCTTCTTGCTCTTTCATTTTCTGAGCAACGATTGGTGGCTCGATTTCTTCGAAGGTCAACAAATCGTCGTGGAAACGGAATGAATCGCTGTGAGCTTCGATGTCGTATCTTCTGTCGTTCGAGAACTCGAGAACAACTGGCACCTTCGCTCCACCTGAGCGATTCTGCTTAATCTTCTGCTGCAGTGTCGCTTCTTCTTCCGCTTCGAGCTTTCTCACTCTTACGCGATGACCGTTCAATCCAACTCGCTTTGCGTCTGCCACAACGAGTGGATGACCGTTCACGATAATTGATATCACTTCAACCTGTTTCAAAATTCGTCACCTCTTGATGCCGCAACCGGGATAAACCGCCAGTTGCCGCTTAAGTCGGGAAGTCCAAAACTAGACTACCCTCGGGATAAGCCTGCTGATGGAGTTTAACATGTGCTGAGCAGGAACAGGGCGGCTCATCCATCCTTGTTTATTTTTTGGATCAGCTCCTGCAATACTTCGTCAGCCTTGTCGTTGCTAACCTGGCATGTACCGGCGTTTTCGTGACCACCACCGCCGTATTTAAGACAGAGTTCACCAATGTTCGTCTTGGAGCTGCGATTAACAATCGACTTTCCAACAGCAAAGACAGTGTTCTGCTGCTTCAATCCCCACATGACGTGAATCGAGATATTGATTTCCGGATGCAACGCATAAATCATGAAGCGGTTGCCGGCGTAAATCGTTTCTTCGTCCTTCAAGTTCAGCACGAGCAAGTTCTTGTGAATCTTTGCACAGCGATTGACTTGCTCTTTGAACAACTCAGCCTGCTCTTTGTACAGATCGACGCGCTCTTGAACATCAGGCATCTTCATGATTTCAGCGATATCTTTGTCTTTGCACGCGTCAATCAGATCCATCATCAAGTTGTAGTTCGAAATCCTGAAAGTGCGGAAGCGACCCAATCCTGTGCGCGGGTCCATCAAATAATTGAGCAGCACCCAATCTTTGGCTTCGAGAATTTCTTCTTTGCTAAACTGCGCGGCATCAGCTTTATCGACTTCGGTCATCATGTCATTCCACTTGGCTGGGAATGTTTTTGCGCCACCGAAATGGTCGTAAACGACTCGGGCAGCCGACATAGCCTTGGGGTCAATAATGTGATTTTGCTTTTCGCCCTGATTGCGAATCATCTCGCTGGCGTGGTGGTCGAAGGCTAAGTGAACACCATCGACATACGGAAGATTGGTCGTGATGTCGCGATCGGTTATCTCGACTTTTCCGTCTTGCATATCTTTGGGATGCACAAACAAAATGTCGTCAATCATATCGAGGTGTTTCAGCAACACCGCACAGACCAGACCGTCGAAATCGCTTCGAGTAACCAGACGGCATTTGGTTGCATTTTTTACGGAACCCGCTGCATTGGGCGTTGTGGTCATAGCTAGCTCAGCCTCATTTAAGATTGCCTAGATTATCTGCCGCATGACGAACGATCCTAAACGCGCCGCTGGCACATTAAAGATGGGGCGAAAGATTAAGAAGCCGACCCTTAATAGACGTCGCACCATCCCTGGTGTCATTAATTTTGCACACTATCGTACTACAAAATATGGACTTTCCAAGCACAAGTCTTTCAAGTCATACATACTGAACTCGGCAGCTTTGAAACCGAACGATGTTGACGTCCTCCCCGCCATGGATGACGGGAGATTCCTGGGCTTAAGCAGCTACCCGCTTAATATCTCCGCAGGCTCTAACGGCTTGCCCAGCCGCGAGTATATTCTTCGCTGCATTTACATCAGCATGGTCTTCGTAGCCACAGGCTACGCATTTGAAAATCGCTTGCTCTTCTCTGTTTTTCTTATCTTTGTTGTGGCAGACGGAACATCCCAGGCTCGTGAAAGCTGGATTTACCGCAATCACTTTTCCACCTCTCCACGTCTGTTTATATTCGAGTTGTCTTCTAAATTCGTACCAGCTCTGATCTAATATTGCTCGATTTAGCCCTGATTTGGCTTTCACGTTTTTACCGGGATCTTCAATCGTCCCTTTGGCCGTTGCACTCATATTCTTCACTTTCAAGTCTTCCAGTACGATCACAGCGTGGTTTTTGCTTATATCGGTGGTGTGTTTGTGAAGATAGTCTTTCCGCACATTCGCAACTTTCGCGTGTATGCGTTGCACCTTACTCAGTTGCTTCTTCCAGTTACTTGAGAATTTTTGCTTCTTCGACAGCTTCTTTTGAGCTTTCGCTAACTTTTCTTTCGCTCTTTTAAAGCTGTTGATCGGAGCCAGAAAAGTGCCATCAGATATGGTGGCGAACCTAACCACCCCCATGTCGATACCTATCTCTGTCATTGAAGGGTGGACCGGTTCGGTCGCATCCATTTCAACTTGAATGGAAACAAACCACGAGCCTAAATATCGAGTAAGTGTGACGTTCTTTATTGTGCCTTCAATCTCTTGACTCTTTCTGAATTTAACCCAACCAATCTTGGGCAGGTAAATTCTTTTATTGTCTATCTTCACTCCCTGCGGAAACCTAAATGTATCGTGCTTTCCTTTCTTTTTGAATTTTGGCAAGCCTTTTACACCGGTTACACCTTCTGACCAAGCGCGAGACAAATCTTTGAGAGACTGCTGAAGAGGCTGAGAATGAACCTCTTTCAAAAATGCAAATTCGGATTTCCAGTTGACCAAACGTTTGCACAGCTCCGAATAGTTTAGGAATTTTTGCTTGCTTCCGAATGCCTTTTTTTGCAGATCCAGCGCTCGATTCCAAACAAACCTTGTGGTGCCCGAAAACTGCGCAAATAGCTCCGCCTGTGCGACGGTTGGTGACAATTTAAATCTGTAGCCCTTCCTGATTATCATGTTCTGACAATATGCTTGGTCTATGACAAAATCAAATGAAATTAGAACTGGCAGGCACTGCGTCTTTAACGTGCAATTAGATTTGGTCTTCGTGACGAAATACCGCCGTCATTCTTTTACGAAGGCAATGCTTGAGCTATTGGAAGACGTGCTCAGAACGGTTTGCATTGATTTCGAATCAGATTTAGTTGAATTTGATGGTGAGAAAGACCACGTCCATGTCTTAATCAATTATCCACTAACAGTGCAAATTTCCAAGTTAGTTAATAGCTTGAAAGGAGTTTCTTCAAGGCTATTGAGGAAGGAATATCCAAAGATTGCGCGGCACTAATACAAAGATGTGTCGTGGTCCCCGAGTTATTTCGCAGCTTCTTGCAGTGGAGCACCGTGCGCCAATATCTACAAGCACAGAACACTGCAACCTGACCGCTTCGCAGTCGGTTATTACATCTCCGCCTAGACGATGCTTTACAATGACCTTGGTAAAGTCCTGGTAACAACTTAACAGTAAAACTAATCAAATCCGCGCCAGTACTTACTAAATCAAACGTGCAGCATCTGAGTTCGTTCGAAGCTTGTCGCTTCGTTCAATCGTTTTTCGTGGAGGTCACGACATGACCGTATCGGTTCAACAGCCCGTCGCATTCCGCTCAGGACAGTCGAAACAAGTCGAGCCTACTCAGAAGTTGGATTTGGACAAGATCATCAATCTCTCATTCATGTCGCTCGTCGAAGCGCCAGACCTGTCATGCGTTTACCGCGTTCGCTCGGGTGACAACGCACGTTCCATCGTCACTATGGCACTGAAGAAACGCTTGAATCGCGAGCCGAACGCCACTGAAATTGAGAGCTATCTACTCGAAGTGCGTGATCTGAACGACAAGATTGATGGTTTGCAGCCCGGAGACATTTTCAACTTACCAATCGACCACGAACATGCGCTCTCACACCACATTGAAGAGCGTCCGGCAGCACCATTGCGTTTCATCGACCGCACTAACATTTTGCGTTCGGCTCCAGTCGTCCGAAGCACACCAGAACACGTACACAGTCCTGCACAGACCAAGCGCCCAGCTAACGTTCGAATCGTCATCGCGCCACCGGGATTGGAGCCAAACCCAGGTGCATGCATCCTCGTCGATGATGGCATTATTCGCTCGAGAAACGCATCCGCACCAGAATTAGACGAAGAAAGTTCAGCCATCACTTACACATATACCGGCGAACTATCTTCCAGCTTTTTGGGACTGTTCCGTTCCTTCTTCGTTGCACATGAAACCCGCTCACGTGATGGCGAATTGCTTTGCAGCGATATTGAGTACGATGGTTTCGGAACATCGATTAAGTTCATGACCATCGTTGGAGTAGTTGAATTCTCACTCGTTCGCACCATCAAGACACGCTTCGACGAGGCCACAGGTCTGTTTGAAACGGTAGTGACCTGCGCAGACGATGTTGTTCACACTATGGCAACTTCTCAAGACGGCTCTCGCTGCTGGCGCGTTTAACGAACGATTTAGTCGACAAATTCCAAGAGGATATACTTTCGGGGACTTCCCGAGGGGTTCCTTAATGTCGATGCTCAAAGAATTCAAAGAGTTTTTGCTCAAGACCAATGCGCTGGCTCTGGCAATCGGGGTTATCATCGGTGCGGCCACAGGAAAAGTCGTGTCGGCGGTAGTCGACGACCTGCTCATGCCGCCAATTTCGGTCATCATGCCGGCTGGCGACTGGCGCGAAGCGCAGGTTGTACTGAGCAAAGGCGTGGATGCTGCGGGCAAGCCGACCGTGTCGGCAATCAAATACGGGCACTTCATCGGCTCCTGCGTCGATTTCACGATAATCGCGTTCGTTGTTTTCTCAATCACGAAAGCGATTCTGCCAAAAGAACCGGCTGCGGCACCAACTGACCCGACCAAACAATGCCCTGAATGCCTGGAGACCGTGCCGGTTGCCGCGAAAAAGTGTCGGGCTTGCTGCTCAGTTTTCGCGTAACGACTTACGTGAGAGCCTGTAACGGTCTTAGCCCCCGTTAAATTAAATCAAAATCGCATATTGTAGAATCAACCTCGTGCTCGATGGCGGGCTTTGTTTCAGCGAGGTTGTGATGCGCGAATTTGAAAAGAAGCTGTTTTTAACAACTGCTTTGATGTCGTCGATTTCTTTCATTCCAGTGCAAGCAGATGAGCCGGCACAAAGTGCTCCGGTGCCTGGTGTAACCCAAGCGACACCGGCACTTCCCAACCAAGCGATCAAAAACGACGAAGACAATGGTGGCACTTTCCCCGCAGAATCCGCAGAAGCTATAAAAACGGCGAACGAATTGCACGCCAAAGCGATTGATGCGTTGCGCGCAAACAAGTTAGAAGAAGGCATCGCGCTAGATGAACAGGCACGCAAAGCCGCCCCGCACTATTGGTTGCCGCATGCCGCATTAGCTTATCTCTACGCTAACTACCGAGGCGGTGGTCCGGCGGTCGAAGAAGCAGCGATGGCTGTGCGTTGCGAACATCCAGTGCTAGCCGATTACACGCATGCGACACTGTTTTCTCACATGCACGCATTCTATTCAGCGCAGAATGAATTTACAAAATTAGTAGCGAGCGATCCTACTTCGTGGCGAGCAAAAGCCGGTGCTGCACAGTGTTACATCGGAGCAGACAAGAAAGCGGAAGCAATCAAACTACTCGATGAAGTGAACAACGAAAACTTCAAAGACCCAGTGGGAATGCTTGTCGTCGGCTCGGTTTACAGCCAGCTCGGAATGGATGATAAGGCGAAAGACCTGCTCAAGCGTGGTCTCGCACTCTCTGCGTCTGAGCCGGTTTTGAAAGACAAAATCTTGCTCACTCTGTACGGACTTGCAGTTAAAACTAGCGACCGTGCTTTGCTAACCGAGTTGGGACCACAGGTGGAGCGCAAACTAGATGCTCATCAACGCTCGTGGTGGCGTATCGGCAGCATCATCATCACTGAAAAACCCGCTGATGCACGACTTGCGCTTCAGCTAGACAGCACCGAAACCGTTAACGATATCGAGTATCGCGAGTACGCTGCAATCTTTGCGAAGCGAGCAGCAGACAACGAGGGCGAGCGCAAAGAGTGGTTATCGCTCCAGAAAGAAGCTTTGAAAAAGGCGTTCGAATATAAAGAAACGCTGGAGAACAAGTTGATGCTTGCAGCAGTGGAAGAAGAGCTTGGAGAGCGGGATGCAGCAGTAAAGCTTTTGCGTCAGCCAATGGCCTATTCGCCTACGGAGCGCGACCAGGATGTGTACCTCGCTGGCTACTACAAGAAAATGCGAAAAGCTGAAGACGAAGGTCTGGCGGCACTTTTAGCGACCGATCCAAAGGGTTACAAGGTACGTGCGCACGAAGTCACTTTCCAAATTCCAATGGCGAACTGCCGCTGCAAAACCAACTCCGCTCGCTCGATTTTGATAGGCATGCCCGGCGTGCTCGACGTTGTGGTTGGACCTGGAGATAAGCCAGTAGCAACAGTTTTCTTTGATCCAAAGAAAACATCAAAAGAAGTGATGTTCGACAATCCTAAGATGAAGAACTTCAAGGAGAAATTCATCATCGGTGAAGCCAAGCCGGTTCAGGATCTGGCAGAGATAGGGCGAGTCTACGCGAATCAGGAGCATTCACCACTAGCAGCGCCACCAAATATAAACACTGTCGCCCTGCAATACCCTACGCTCGATGATGCGCAGGTAAAAGTGACGGCGGACACGAAGCAAGCCCTGTAGGAGCTTAGCTTTCCACTGCTGAGGGTATAACATCTCCAGGTTACACTGGGGATGGGATCATGGGCAGCACTGAACGCAGACGAAAACTCACGCTCGACGAAGTGAATGCCTACTGGCACAACTTGAGAGAGGGAGCCGCTCGTCCAGAGTTGCACAAGCTATGCAACGCCATCCGCACAATTGATATGGCACTTGCAGAGACAAGTCCCGCTTTGTGCAGAAAGCTATCTATCGAAGGCTGGTCGCGCATTCGCAACGATTGCTTTGATTACCTGATTTCTTCGTTCCCTGGTCACTTCATCGTATACGATGCGTCGACGTTCACCCCTCTTGAAGCGGGAAACGAGTGGCCGAAATTTGGCACGTTGGAATTCTATCCCGAAAGTGTCAATCGTAGGGAAGACTCATATCAAGCCGCTCTAGAAAACATCCATTCGGAGATAATCGTTCGGTATCGTTGGTGCTTTGCTGAAGGGCGAGCGAACGTTACACCGGACGATTTCACGTCCTATACAGAAAAAATAAATCGTTTACGCGAAAGCGCAGAAGCCGCAGAGGTACGGCATTTCCTCAACGAGCTGCACGCAGCTTGTGCTGAAGAAGCTAGCAAGTTGAAGAAAATCGCACATCGCCAGTGGTGGCAGTTGCACTACCAGGCCGACGCCTGCCATGACAGCCGGCATAAGAACGAACTGAAACAGCAGATGACTGACCTGGAATTACTCTGGGGCAAGAGCGCCGCGCAGTAAGTATCCGAGCTACTTGCTCAACGACACAGACTGATTCACTGCAGGCACATTTTGCGAAACTGAAGTCTTTGCGAAAGCCTCGGCACCGTAAAGCAGCAGTGTCAGAGTTGCCGCTACTAACATCCTAATTTTTGTCGATTTCATAGCTTCCTCCCTCACGCTTTGAATTGGATTGCTGTCACTGACGGATTCAACTCAAAAAGGATTCTTATTAGGAGCAGTGCATCACCAAAAACCCTGCAAATTCGACGGATTTACATATCCGTTGAGTGCTAAATACATATCCTTCCTTGTAAAATCCAACGCTTTAAATTGGCTCTGTTGAGACGCAAGAAGCCCCACTGGTTAACGTCTTTGGGATGTTCAATTGCTGCTTGCTCAGCCTAGAATCCGGAATATAATAATTCCAACGGGTCAAAGAAGGATATGGATTTTCAGTCGTGTCACGAAGACGTCACGGCGCTGTCATATCGAAGTCACGATCGCATCGCATTATGTAGAAACAAACCGGTTGCTCGGGTTTGCATTTTGTGGAAGAGGTGCTGGACATGAGAATGATCAGTCAGGTAGCTTTGCTTATTTTGCTTTCTACTATGGCTACAATTCCAGCGTCAGCACAGCAGCTTCAACAAATCACGCAACGATTCGTTCAGAATTCAGCAAGCCGATTTATCAACAGCACCATAAGCGGTGCGATGCAGAACAGCACCGCCGGTGGAGTCGGAGCGGTCGCACAAAACTTAGCACAAGCCTCATCGGGCGGCTCAAATCAAATGATGCTGCCGCAGGTTTCAACGAGTTCTGTGGACCTGAACACATGCGATATGGACTTCATCGGCGGTAAGTCGCGTCCCTCAGCAGGAGGCGACGATGGTGGCAGTGGTGGCAGCGGCGGTGTCGATACAAGCGGCTATCCGCCCGCGCCAGGACCAGGCTACCAACCGATGACACAGCATGGACAGTTCGTTGGTTGGTACAGCCCGGAAGAAGTCGCGATGTCTCAAACCGATTTCCCAGACGCGCTCGTCAGCATTTTGAAGAGCAACCGCTACTACGGCGGAATCGAAGGCGCTGCATCAATTCTGTACGAAATCGGAAAGATATCGAGTCCCTTCGCTTTTGACGAAGCCGCTGCATTCCTCGGACAGTGAGCGAACGCTGCATTCCTCGGACAATGAGCGAACGCTACATTCCTCGGACAATGAGCGCACGCGGCATTTCTTGGACTATGAGCGAACGCTGCATTCCTCGGACAATGAGCGGACGCGGCATTTCTCGAACCATGAGCGGAAGATCGCGACAGAAACAAGAGCAACGACAAACAACACATCTGAAAAGCCGCACTGACCATGCGGCTTTCTTCGCGTTGTTGAAAATTAAGTCTGCGGCAGACGAATTTAACTGCTGTTTGGACAGTCCTAGAAAATTTTCTGAGATTCTGTTGCAGATCATGTTTTAGTCAGAATTCAAAAATATCGTAAGCGCATCG
Source organism: Drouetiella sp. (assembly GCA_036702965.1). Lineage (GTDB taxonomy): Bacteria > Cyanobacteriota > Vampirovibrionia > Obscuribacterales > Obscuribacteraceae > PALSA-1081. The sequence continues at coordinate 109,840 of DATNPZ010000016.1, read as the reverse complement.
ACTACCTGAACCGATTCTCGCAAGGAGATGCACACAATGAAAATTGATATCCAACCTACGACGCCGATTGACCTTTATGTGAAAGAGCAAGTAGCAGCACTCAAACTTGCAAGCTGGGTTGGCTCTGAAGTGTCTGCAGCTTGGAGCGGAATCTCAAAAATGACGAATGCGTCGGATCTCCCGGGTGGCGGTGGAGGTATTTCTGTACCGAAAGACAATGTGCACTCAACGGACGGCAAAATCGGAATTGTCGGAGGCACAAAAGACGGACCAAAAGGTCCGGAATTTCCAATCGACAAAAGCAACACAACTCCGGCAACTAAAGGCGTTGAAAACGTGAGCGGTACAAAACCTGGTCAAGAAGGTTCACCAGAGGACACATACAAGAAACCACCAGAGACGGAAAAGCCTTTATTGAAAGCCGGGTTGCCGGAATCTGCCTCCGATATTCGCGTGACCAACTTGAAGGGAAGAAAGCACGATTCTGATTCTTCTGACGACGAACCCAAAGAACTTACATTCGGTAAACTTCCTGGTTTGGACATGTAATTCGTAGATACTAAATGCGGTGCTACTTACCCGTGGGAGTCGGAACCTACGGGTAAGTTTGCGTCTACTGCATTATCACTCTGGCGCTGAGGAATAAAGAATGTAAAGATGCAACCACGCGGATCTGCGTTGCATACTTCAATTTTGCCATGATGCAAATGAATGAGCCCTTTGCAGATTGCCAAACCCAATCCGACACTTCCTTTAGCGCGGTAATTCTCCGATTCATTTTGCACGAACCGGTCAAACACAGAGCCAAGCAACTCTGGTGGAATCCCCTTTCCTTCGTCTTGAACGCTAACACTGACACCACCATTATTTTCAATCGCCGACACAGCGACTGTCGAACCCTTCGGCGAAAATTTGATCGCATTGGAGATCAGGTTGATCAATACCTGTTCGATTTTAGTTTTATCCACCGTGACGGGGATACCACCACTTTCGATATCAGTCGTGATTTTAACGTCGCGGCTTACTCTCACAGCTTCTACAGCTTGCACTGCCGCCTCGATACAGTCTCCCAATTCGGCCACTTCCAAATTCAGAGTCAGCGTTCCAGATTCTAATTTCTGCAAGTCCAGCAAATCCGTACTGATCGACAAAATCCTGTCGCAATTCGAAGTAATGCTTCCTAAGTAGTACGAGGTGTCCTCAGCAGAATTATCCGCACCATTCAACATCGCATCCGCGGCGAATTTTATGCTTGATAGCGGATTGCGTATGTCATGACTAACCATGCCCATCATCTCTTCACGAGCAAGCTCCAGTCGCGAGATTTCGGATGCAGCACGATGCATCGCACCGTCTACCACAGCCAATTCATCACCGCCAGCGATTGGTGGAAGAAGCTTTTCGCGCCTGCTTAGCAACTCTGCATTTCGAGATAAAGTTTTCAGCTTCGACACAACGTATTTACTGAGCATCCACGCGCTGCCTAATGCAACCAATAAACTGCCGATTAGTGCAATTTTCAAAAGAGCAATCTCTTTTTCACGAATCGCGGCCGTTTTATCTGTATCGATTTCGGCTGCAGTTGCCGTCGATAATTTCAGCAAACCGGAATCAATAGCGCGCTGCAAATGGTCATGAAAGCGTGGTCTGAAACTTCGTCCAATCGCTTTTATATCGTCTGATTGATTCGACACAACTGCAGCCATAAGCTGATCCAGATCTTTTTTCGCCTGCCTTATCTCTCGCAATCCAGCTAAAGCAATCGCATGTTTCTCACTGTCATCTTCAGTCAGCTTCGCCAGATCTTCAAAGCTTCGGTCCAATCCTCTAAAAGTTTTAGTTACAGCAGACGCAGCAACAAGGGGACTTTCGAAGTGCTGAAATTTTCCTTCGAGTTCGAATATTTGCCCTGTTACTTTATTAAGCGTGTCACCGATCAATCGCAATTTATTAATACGAGCGGCTTCCTGTTGCTGCGCTTGCTGAATATTGAGAAGCATGGAAAAAATTCCAATCTCGAAACAGAGTGGAATCAGTGCGAGCAGAAAAATCTTGTGTACGAGGGAGCCCTTCATGACGCAGCCTCTGCCACCATCCGCCTCACTTTTGCGGTTTGAACACGTAACCGACTTTATGCACAGTTTCGATCATCGACGGTCCATCAGCGTTATCGATCTCTTTGCGAATTCGTTTGATAGCGGTGCGCAACGAGTCTACACCACTCTCTGTATACGTTCCCCAAACGCGAGTGAGCAATGCTTCGTGACTGAAAAGCTGATTTGGGTTCTTCGCAAGTACTTCCAACAAGTTGTAGTCCAAATTCTGCAGTCGGATTTCAGTGTCATTTTTGCTCACTCTTTTATTCGTGAAATCAATTTCGATGGCGCCGAAATTAGCAGACTTAGGCGCAAAGCTCTGCGCACGCCTTGTCAACGCACGCAAACGAGCAAGCAGTTCTCGCATGCCGAAGGGCTTTGTTAAATAGTCGTCGGCGCCCGAATCCAATCCTCTTTCTTTGGACTGCTCCCAGTCTTGACCTGTCAACATCAAAATAGGTGTGGTCAGACCGCGCGAGCGACACTCTTCGCAAAGACGAATTCCGTCGCCGTCTGGTAAGTTCACATCGAAGACAAGCAGGTCGTATGTCGCAGCGGTCAAATGCTCCTGCGCTTCTTCTTTGGTGAAGCAGGAATCGACCATGTACCCCTCTTTTTTTAAAGTGTGGGTGAGCAGGCTAATCAAGCTTTCGTCATCGTCGACAAGAAGGATTTTAATCATCGAACTCGTGCGCGGCAGAGCTAATCCACAAAGATTTATTCCGTCATAGCGTGCCGCGTAAACTACCGTCGACTATCCATGATACAAATCCATAATGGATTCTGACGAGTGGAGATAGCCGTGAAAAACATAGGAATCATTACCTCCGGTGGAGACTGTGGAGGTTTGAATGGAGTCATCAAAGGCGCAGCGTTGATGGCATTGAGCAAAGGCGCGACTGCCTGGATTATCCCAAATGGCTACGCTGGACTTTACAACCTTGTTGATCTAAAGAGCATAACGAAACTAACAAAAGAACGCATTGAAGACATCGACGTAATTCTCGCCGGTAGTGAAGCCGGAAATTCACGAGTCAAAGTTTCGAAGATCAAAGACGAGAAAAAGTATGAACGCATCAAAGAAGGTTTGAAGAAGTTCAACCTCGATGCATTAGTCATCGCCGGTGGTGACGATACAGGCAGCGTCGTCGTTGACCTTGCGAGCCAGGGCATCCCTTGCGTGCATGCACCGAAGACTATGGACCTCGACCTGATGCCGTATAGCGTCGGTGGCGACTCGACCATTAATCGCATCGCAGAATTCGTTCGCGATTTGAAAACAACAGGCACCACTCACAACAGAATTATCGTGATGGAAGTGTTTGGACGTTATGCCGGACACACTGCGTTCCGCGGTGGCGTCGCAGCCGATGCTGATGCAGTCTTGATTCCAGAAATTCCAGTGGATTTCGACGTGCTCTACAAAGCAGTCAAAGATGCATTCTGCAAGCGCATCGAAAATAGCGACGTGCATGCAGGAACTGCAATCGTTGTAGTTGCGGAAGGACTTCGCGATGCATCAGGAAACGAGCTTGTAGACATGACTTCGGAGCCAGATTCTTTCGGACACAGAAAGCTTATGGGCGCTGGACGTTTCGTCGTAAAACAAATCGAAGATCGCATCAAGAAAGATCCCGAAGTAAAAGAGTTCATGAAGCGCACAGGACAATTTGTTGAAGGCGTTTACGAAATTCCTGAAGTCCGCGAAATTCGTCCAAGTCACCTTGTACGCTGCGGATTCAGTTCAGCAGTGGATTCCAACTTCGGATTGGAAGTCGGAGCAGGCGCAGTCGAATTGATTTCGCAAGGCAAATTCGGTGTCACTGTTGTTTCTTATCGCGCTGGAAAAATCGAATACATGGAAGTGAAAGATGCAATCGTTCAACGCCATGTCACCGAACAAGACGTAGCGCTGTTCGAAACACTGGGCATCAGCTTCGGTCGCGTACCGCAAAAACCGAAGGGTGAAGCAGTTCAAGTAACCGGCACTCCAGTTCGCGTCCACTAATTCGCGCACTCGATGTTGGCTCTTAAAAGCAAGCGAATTGAATACTCGCAAGTTCAATCAGCCAACTGCAAACAGCGAAGTAAAAGAAGAAAGAAGCACCGACCAAAATGGTGCTTCTTTCTTATAGCATCCGTAGCATGAGTGCTTCTTTCTTATAACATCCGTAGCATGAGTGCTTATTTATAGCATCCGTAGCATGAGTGCTTAGCTGATTTCAGCGAAACGCTGTCGAGCACTCTCTGGTAACGGCGTCGATCGTTTAGTAGTTTCACTGGTGAGAACAATTATGGATTCAGCAGTGCAGCAGCATTGCTCATTGAGGAACAGAGCTTGTCCCACGACAATCGAGCTCTTTCCCATAGAAACAATCTTCGAGCCCACTTCTACCGTGCCTGGAAAATTCAGTTCCGCAAGATAATCCAGCGTCAGCTTCGCAATGACCCAGTTAGTATCGGGACCAGCGACAGATTGGTCATGGTCGAATAAAAATCCGACACGACCAGATTCGAGCAGAGTGCAAAAGACAGCATTATTGATATGCCCCTGCCGATCAGTATCTCCATAACGAAGATTAACCGAGACCCAGTGTTTGTACGAGTCTCGGTTAGTATCACAGACAGTGACGCGTTTCGTGCCAGTCAATTATTTAGCTGAAGCTGAGACGTCAGCCAGAGTCTTCTTCGCATTAGCTGAGACATACTGGTTATCGTCATCGAGAAGCATTGCCAAAATTTCGGCTGGAATTTTTGGATTGCTTGCCAGACCCAAACGCACATCTTCACTTGGGTCGCGTGCCAATCTTTCCAGCACCAATGGTGGTGCTTTTGGATTTTCAGACACTGCCAGACGAACATCTGGATGATCGTCTTCAGCAAGACGCAACAACACTTCAGCCGGACAATCTGGGTGCTCAGCCACGCGAGCGCGAATTCTCGCTTCTGAGTCATCAGCCAACTTGGTCAACACCATAGGTGACGTGTGTGGATTGCCAGCGAGCACGTAGTGAACGTGAGCTTGAGCGCTTGGGTCAGCCTTCGCGTCTGTGGCTTGTCCATCTGTATGCAATTCGTATATCGATTTGACCAACGCTGTCAAACTCTGCGCTGTAACAGGTTTAGCCAGGTAGTAGTTCATCTTCAGCTTCAAAGCTTCGAGAACGTCTTCGTCACGCTGAGACACAGTCAAAAGAACAACTGGGATTTTGGACAATTCTTTATCAGCTTGAACGTCGGCAAGAACTTCATGTCCGTTCTTGCGAGGCATATTCAAGTCCAGAAGGATCAAGTCTGGCATCTGTTGGCCGCCCTTCTTGCGGTCATTGAGGTATTCCATAGCCTCAACGCCGTCATTGACAACCGACATCGTGTACTTCAAACCAGATCTCTTCAGAGCTTCTTGGGTCAGACGGACATCACTTGGTGTGTCCTCGACCAGAAGTATTTCGATGTTATTTTCCATTACCGCTCTCCTTAGTTTTTCCCGCCGGCAAAGTGAAGAGGAATATACAGCCCTGTCCGACTTCTGACTCCACCCAAATTTTACCGCCATGCGAATTGACAATTTTCTTGCAAATCGCTAAACCCATTCCAGTACCCGAATATTTCGTTTTGCCATGCAGCCGGGCGAACATGTCAAAGATTTTGTCGGCGTATTTAGGGTCAATACCAATACCATTGTCACGTATTGAAAACAGCCATTCATTAACAGTTTTCTCGGCAGTAATAAAAATTTGCGGAGCCGCTTCACCGCGATATTTCAGCCCGTTGCTGACGATGTTTTGGAAAAGCTGAATCAACTGCAGACGGGATACCGCAACTACTGGCAAGTTGTCCACTTCCAGCTTTGCATGGTTGTCTTTTATGGTCGCGTCAAGATTCGCCAGCACTTCTTCGATTACTGAGTTGCAATCGGTGGCGATGTCAACCTCTTCCGCATCCTCTTTATTTGGGATGTTCGAGTGCAACAGAACTGATTGGATCAAACTCTGCATTCGCGCCGTACCATCGAGGATAAAATCGATAAATTCCAGTGAGTCTTGATCAAGTTTGTCCCGAGTACTTTCCTGCAATAAGTTTGCGAAACCCTGCACCGCTCGTAGTGGCTCTTGCAAATCGTGCGACGCAATCTTTGCAAATTGTCGCAGCTCTTCATTTGATTGTGTCAATTCCGCAGTTCGCTCTTGCACACGACGTTCCAGCACTTCAGCAGCCTGCTTACGCTCCGTGATATCACGAGCGAACGCGCAATACATATAACTTTCGTCTTCGTAAATTCGGAACACGACGATTTCAATCGGAAATTCATGACCGTCTTTGTGCTGAGCCATCATCTCAGTCGTCATGCGCAATATGCGCCCATCGCTAGCATCGAAGAACTCGTCGAAATCACGTGCGTACTGTTTTCGCAGATGGTGCGGAGCGATAATTGCGAGGCTCCTTCCCAGAGCTTCTGGCTTGGTAATACCGAATGTGCGTTCTGCAGAATTATTCCAATCAGTGATATGAAAGCGAGTATCCATCGAAGCAAACGCATCGTATGAGTGCTCGAGAATGATGCGCAAACGTCTTTCGCTTTTTCTCAGCGCAGCTTCCACTTTGTTGCGCTCGATTGCGTATTGCAAACAACGGAAGACCGAGTCATCTCCAGCCAATCCCTTGATCAGATAATCTTGCGCACCATTTTTAAGCGCTTCAATCGCTACATCTTGGTCGTCTAAACCCGTGAATACAACCGTTGGGATATTAGCCGCAACCTGTCGCACTTTATAGAAAGTATCGATGCCGTTGCTGTCAGGCAAAGATAAGTCGAGCAAAATTACGTCGATCGATTCGCTGGTGAGGTGGCCAACAGCTTCTTTTAACGTCGAAGCGCAGTTCACATCCAGCCCGCGACGCTGCAGACTGATACGCGCAAATGTTGATTGCGTCGGATTATCTTCGACAACGAGTACACGCATCAGCGTTTACTCCTGACTTCAAAAATTTGTGGACACCTCTGCATTACGTTTTAGGTCGCAATCTATTTCGATAAGTTCCCGAATCTCAACCATTAGTCTGTGCAGCAAGCTGCCCGACATAATGCTGAAAACACAGGTTAGCAGAGTATCTTGAAGCAGAATATTAAACGCTGATTTGACATCTACGTGTTCCTGAAATGTAGCCTAAATGCCACTGCTACGGCGGCGAAATGGCTTTCGAACCCACAACCGAACCGCCTGGTGCAGTCGAGGTAATTGCTGCGGATTCGGAACCCTTGCCGCGAGAGACCACGTCGGGACTGGACATGTCCATCATGCCCGAGGCAAAAGTACCGTTACCGGCGTGACCGCTGTCATGACCGAGTGTTTCGCGTTTCAGCATCCGTTTCACAGCTTGAGACGACTTGGTGACCGTAGTGGTGGGAGTGTCGGTGTCCGTAAAGGTTGCGACTCCAATCGCTGTGTTGCCGTGAACGGTCGAAGTGGGATCAGTTGTGACACTGACTGCAGAAGCCGGAACGTTAGAACGCTGGTGTTGTTCAGGCGAAAGTCGAGCAGTTGTCGAACGTTCAGTTAGCGATGACATCCCGTACCAGATTCCCAATCCGGCACACGCGAGACAAATAATTGCAGCGAGCGTTGTCGTGCTTCCTCTTTTCTTAAACATAGTAAGATGACCTCGAAATAGTAAAATCCCAGTCTAGTGAAGCTTTTGACCACTGGACACGCACTTTACCCTAGGCTGCAATTGGTAAAAGAACCAACTCTGCCGTGGTATGAAAAACGTGGGACGAATCGCAGGAGGAAATCATGGCAACGAAAGATGACGAAAAGGCAGCAAAGAAGACTGTAAACGCGGCGTCTGTTTTGCATGACAACACGATTTCTCCGCGCGATGACAGAAAAGAGCGCGGAAAAGCTTTGAAGGCGGCATATCCACTGGAGATACATGGCGAGTGGAAGGCACCGGCTGACCGTCGCAGCGCTATCGACATTCTCGAAGAATCGAATATCGGTCGCATCGAAGACCTCGCTCCGGTTAGGTACGGTCGTATGTCCGTTTCACCATTCACGTTCTTTCGCGGCGCTGCTGCAATCATGGCGGCAGACCTAGCGAGCATGCCGAATATTGGTGTCAAAGTGCAAGCGTGCGGTGACTGTCATCTTTTGAACTTTGGTGCTTTTGCAACGCCAGAAAGAAAAATCGTTCTGGATATAAATGATTTTGACGAGACATTACCAGCACCGTGGGAATGGGACGTTAAGCGCCTTGCCGTAAGCTTCGTTTTAGCTGCCAGTGAAGAGAACAAGATCAGCGGACAAAATGCTGCGCGCGCGGTTGCTCGTGCGTATCGAGAAAAAATGGGCGAATACGCAAAAATGAGCATCATGGACATTTGGTACGCAAGCGTCGATTGGCAGCTTGCTATCAACGAATTCTCCGATGAAGCGCTGCAAAAACACTCGAAGAAAGCGCTGAAAAAAGCGAAACGCCGCACGATACAAGACTACTATTTTCCGAAGATGGTGCAGCAAGTAAATGGTGCTTACAAAATAAAAGACACGCCACCGACTATCTATCACTTCCCGGATGCCGAACAAGATGTGTGGCAAAAGCGCATCACAGAGGCGTTTGCAGCTTACGTTCAAACCTTGCAAGAAGATCGCCAACGACTTTTCAATCGATATCGCCTGAATGATTTCGCCATCAAAGTTGTTGGAATTGGCAGCGTCGGAACGATGTGCATGGTGGCAATCATGCTCGCACCTGACGATGAACCGCTGATGTTGCAGCTCAAGGAAGCGCGTGAATCAGTGCTTGCGAAGTATGCAGGCAAAAGTGAATTCGAAAATCAGGGGCAGCGAGTTGTTGCCGGTCAACGCATCGTGCAATCAGCTAGCGATATTTTCCTGGGCTGGACTCACTTTGATGACGGCAGACATTTCTACATCAGGCAATTGCGTGATACCAAAGTCAAACTCGATCCAGAACTTTGGAAAGGCGAGCAGCTCGTAAAAGTCGCGGAACTACTCGGCGGAGTGTTAGCTCGAGCCCACGCGAGATCTGGTGATGCAGCACTTCTTCGAGGGTATTTGGGAAGCAAGACCGAATTCGACGATGCCATCCACAAATTCTCGATCGCATATGCTAAACAAGTCGAAGCGGACTATGAAGAACTGAAAGAAGCGATCGCATCAGGCAGAATCAAAATCGCAATGGATTCTGCAACAGTCGACGAAATGGCTTCAGCTTAACTAATACGCCCAGCGTAGAAGAGTGGCACCAGCACTGAATCCTGCGCCCATTGAGGCGAGCAGGACAAGGTCGCCTTTCTTCAGCATTTTGCGTTCGATAGCAGTGTGCATGGCCAGAGGAATTGTTCCTGCTGTGGTGTTACCGTACTCGTCGATATTTACGACAGTGCGGTCCATCGTCATACCGATGCGATCCATAGCAGCCTGGATGATGCGGAGATTGGCTTGATGCGGGATAAATACGTCGATGTCGGCACCAGTCAGATTGTTCTTTTCGAGAATGCGATGACAAACTTCTGACATTTTGCGCGTAGCAAATTTGAATACGGCGGGACCATCTTGCTTTACGAAGTGCATGCGATTGTCCACGGTTTCGCGTGTTGTCGGCAGCCTGCTTCCGCCAGCCGGCAGACAGAGCGACATTCCGCCTGCACCATCGACTTCGTGAATGAAATCGATCATGCCGTAATCTTCGCCTTCGCTGCATGGTTGAATCAGAGCGGCGCCACCACCGTCACCAAATATGATGCACGTTTGACGGTCCGTGTAATCGATAATTGAAGACATCACGTCAACGCCGACCACGATTACATTTTTGTGCGCACCAGTTTGAACAAACTGTGCACCGACTTGCAACGCGTAAACAAATCCAGAACACGCAATAGAGATGTCGAAGCCCCATGCACCAACTGCACCGATGTTCGCCTGCACGATGCAAGCAGTCGCAGGAAGTTGCATATCAGGGGTGATTGTGGCCACGATAATCAGGTCGATATCGGTCGGCTTCAAGCCAGTCTTAGCCAAAATCTGTTTGACAGCGTCGGTTGCTAGATCTGATGAAGCGATGCCTTTTTCGACGATGCGCCGAGTTTTAATACCTGTGCGCTCGGTGATCCACTGATCGTTGGTATCTACAAGCTTTTCGAGATCCGCGTTTGTCAGCTTACCAGGAGGAATACTCGCTCCTATCGCGCTGATCTTTGCTTTTATCACCTAAATAGGCTCCCTGACCCGCCGCTTCACCGTGGAAACGACGTCTTTGCATTCCGAATCCTAAAGATACACGATCAGGCTTGGCTCGTTCTACAAACGTGACGTTTCTACAATTCTAAAAAGGCGTGAAAGCGCCGGTTCGAGCCCTAGTCAAGCGACAATGCGAATAAAATCGGTGTCATGCAATCAATCCCACCAGAAATGCCAGACGCGACCTTTGAGCAACTCCGCCGCTAACGCAGTCACGCTTCCCGCGCCCTGTTCTACAGTATCCGGGCAGTATAGATATTGTTCCTGTGCGATTTTGAATGCTTGATCGCGATCTTTTGGTGGTTTGCTCACGACTAACTCGATAGTAGCTCGACCAATGGAGATTATTTCAGCATCATGCAATCCGTACCAACGCTTGAGGAACGCTACGTGAATCTGAGGCACCGGGCACTCATTCCATCCACCATATAAAAGTTTGGCAGGAACATCCCATGAATATTCGGCTCGAACAAGCAGAATAAAAACTGATTCGGTCTGCCGCAGCCCAAGTTCGGGGTCCCAGGTGAGGAGCGCTTGAAGATTGTTATCCGGCTCGACCTCAGTCGGCCAGGGCATGTTCTCTTCGTCGATGTTGAATTCACTGATCAGTGCTTTTTTTAGATGCAACCACTTATCTAGATTGACCTTTTCACCGGTAACAATCAGGTCTTGTGGTGCCGGCTTCACAACGCCGTTTCCATTCAAATCGAGCGGCTCCGAATCGCCCTGAATCTGACGCAACTCACGAATAGTCTGAGATATTTTGTCAGTCTCGTCGATAACAAATTCAGTGCTGCTGTGATACGCAGTCTTGCGCGGAGACCAGGTTCGAGAGGTTGTGTCGAACTCTAAATGGCATGATATGTTCTCGACTAATCCCTCGAGTTCATCGATGTTGTTGACGATCACAGGCCAATAACCAGTATCAATCGAAATGTTTCGCAGCTTCAACCAGGTGTCTTCAGCGCGCTCGCTCTCTACTTCGATGCTGTAAACGACATCGATCAAAGGCCAATTCAAAATTCCGAAAGTGCTGACATCGATTTTTGCATTACTCAGCTTCGCAATCAGATTTGATGCTTCTGCATTTGCGGCTTTTGATGCGGGTTCTGGAGTTGGGTTCAAAGTTCCTTGACGATCGCCACACACCCAGCGACTAGCTTCCATTAAACACTCCCTCTAGTTTGCCTAGATGGTACGCCGGTTTTCATTTAGTTTCAACAAGATAATGCACCACAATCAAGTGCACTGCAACAATCCAGACTGCTACAACAATCGAGTCCTCCGCAGAGATCTCCTCCAGCACAGCAGTCAGCGCCACCACCGCCGGCACAACAGTCAACGCCGGCACAACAATCGACACCGGTGCCGATTCCATCGCAGCAATAACACATATCGCAACAGGCATCGCAAGCTAAGTTGGTACCGCAGTAACCACAGTTCAACATGCACGGCATGCAACATGGATCGCCGCCATAAGCTCTGTATTGTGGATCTCGACCTCTCGAATATCTGTATCGTGAGTCATCGCGAGTATTATCCGGCTCAGGTTTGCGTTCAGGATTGTTTGGATCATTTGGATTATCAGGATCGTAAAACTTAGGCTGGTTCTGATAACTAGATTGCGCGCTCTCTGAATGACTGCGGTCTTTCTGATAATTCGGGTCAAAATTAGCATCCGATTCATTCTGATAATTAGGATTGGAACTCGTGTGATAAGGATGATTTGGATCGTAAAACGGCTTTGATTCGTGCGATTGCTCGCCAGCTTGCGATTGCTCTGGTTTTTCAACCAGCTCGGGTAGCGGCTCTTCAGGCTGATCTCCTTTGAAATCACCGCTATGCCTCCCACCCCACTTTCGTCGCTTGGGTTGCTCTTCGTCACTGCCACTGCCACCGGTGCCACTCATAGCGAAGGCGAATTCAAAACGTTGAGCCGGAAACTTTAGCAACTCATTTAAAAGAGCGCCCCAAGCCATCAAATTAAATGGGATGCCGAATAATTCAGATGCATTCTGGGCTTGCCTTGCATGATGAGGAAACACAAACGCAATCGTGAACAACCAGAACTTGAGAAGAAATTCTGGGCTGCTCAAGCGAGCTTGGCTGGCAATTTCGTAAGCGCGATCTCTTCTCTCGGTTATCGTCAGCCGTGCGTTGTTGCAAACGTGGGCTGACGCAGTTTTGAGCGAACCTGAACAATCGTGAGCATGAACACGGCATCTATTCGCTGCAAATTCTCGCCACTCTGGGCCGAGTTTATCGGCGATATTTTGCCTCAATCGGTCACGGAATAGATGCGTCTTTTCCGAGCCGAGCGGCAGGGCGTGGAGAGAGTGCTCGATCTTTTGAGCAAGCCCTTCAACGTACGGAAAAACTTGACGCCTGTCTGTTGCGGATAATTTTCCATTCTCGGACTTGAACGCAATAGCTAGAGGATTGAACTCATCGCGTCGAACATCTCTGGCATAGTCGTCAAAGGCATCGAGCACATACGCCAATTTTCCGAATGCGTTTCCGAGCGCTTTAACGGACTCAATGATCGACGCGTCGCTCTGTCCAACTGCACGAGCACCGCTTTCGAAAACAATCTCAGTCATTGACGCCGTTGGTTTAGCGCAATAATCGACGAGGTGATTTGCGTCGTGCGACTGCTCGAAAAATCTTGCTTGACGCTCGTGATCGAGTTGTGCGTCAAACAACTGCCACAATTCTGGAAGCGGAAAATTCAACGAATCGAGTTTGCTTGCAGCAGCTCTGAACTCTTTCGAGAAGAACTTTTGCGCAGCATTCCAAGTTCTATGCTTGCTGTCAATTATGTGATCTGCAATTTTGAACTCAGTCAAAAGTAAAATGACGCTTGCAGCAATTTGCAACGGCAATGGCATTTCCGAGGGTTCATTTGTCGGCATCGACAAGCAATTAAATGAGCGATATTGCTTTGCCCAGGTCACTTCGCTTTCGGATGAAGGCGTAATCTCAGTCAATATTTCTGCAAGAAAAACAGCATCATTATTGAGGAGAAAGCGCGAAGTTTGTCCAAACATCGTGCCCATCGTTTTACACGTTCCGCAATAGTGCATGCGGTAATCCAGCTTCTGTTCATTAGTCAAGGAACAGGAGCGATTCTTCATTACACCAAACATATTTGCACCTTACTTGGATGACTTGGTGTGGGCTTCTGAAGCACTTGTATCAGTATCAGACTTGCTATCCGCTTTTGCCTGTGTCGTCTTCTTTCCATGCGCACCCTGGGTGGTGGCAGACGTTTTGGCGGAAGACTCCGATTTAGTTTTTTCAGCGGTATTGTTCTTGCCGTCAGCTTTGGCTTTTCCGTCAGCTTTGGCATTTCCATCACCTTTGGCTTTGCCATTACCTTTGGCTGTGCCATCACCTTTAGCTTTGCCATCACCTTTGGCTTTGCCATCACCTTTGGCTTTTCCATCACCTTTGGCTTTGCCATCACCTTTGGCTTTTCCATCACCTTTGGCTTTTCCATCACCTTTGGCTTTTCCATTGGTTTTGGATTTAGCATCAGCAGGATCACCTGCAGATTTTCCCTTCGGCTGTACTGATTTCACTGATGCGGATTCAGGAGTTTCTGTGGACTCAGGTTCGACGTATGCAGGCATTTTGGGATCGACAACCAGAACGTGACGGCTATTAAACCCCACGGCATAGCCGATGAACAAACCGTTCATCGCTACGAGACAGGCTATGAAGTAGAACTTGGCTCTCTTCAACTTAGTTGCTCTTATTGAAAGTGAACGTCTGAGTATCGCTCTCTGATTGACCAGCGTTACGCTGGTAAGTCAAAACTACATCCGAAGGCTTGTAATCTTCTTGCACTGCTGGACCAGTGATTAGTTTCACGACAAGCTTCTTACTCGCGTCACCTTTGTGAGCATTGAATTTTTCATCTAGCACTTGAGCATTGAATGTAATGGAATTCTGTCCCGCTTTCAGCAAACGCGTCACATCCACAGCCTTGCCTGGAGCAAAGAAATTATCTACGTCCTGGTCATTGACATTGACTTTGATCGAATATCCGATGTAATCGCTTCCGCTCGATTCGACCCAATATTTTTTGCCGTGCTTCTTCGGCGCAGAAGCAACTTGAACATCATCGGAACGCTCTTCATGAGAGGCTTCGGATTTTGTTTCGGCTTTAGTCGGAGTCACTGCATTTGGTGCCGGCATCGCGCCTGGAGTTCCTGGACCGACCATCTGAATCGGAGCCATGCGTTGAGTTGTGCCGAACCAATAACCTGCGCCACCAGCCGCCCCTAACATCAAAAGAAGCAGAACGAGGTCAGCCAATGCCTTGACTACGTCGTTCCCGGCTTTAGCGATTTGCGCCTTTGCAGACGGCTTTTGAGTCATGTCAATATCGCTCCAGTAGATGCACGAATTGCATTATACCTTTCCACCCACTTGGGAATTCTAAGCGAATTAGCTATGCGAATCTCCAGGAAAAATCCTGGACGTAGACGCTCTGTTTATGCCTCTGTCCGAACAAATCGAGCAAGAAAAATCATGCTTATTAAGAGAATCGAAAGAAGTGCTAGAGCGTATTTCAGAGTGACGAATTCAGCAACAAAACCGAGCACGGGCGGACCGGCAAGAAGCCCGAAATAGCCGACCAGCGCAACTGTTGCAATAGATGGACCTGGCTCCATATCTGGTGCATTGCCTGCGGAGGTAAACGCAATCGGAACTATGTTCGATACACCCAACCCGATAAGCGCAAAGCCGACTAAAGCCAACACCGGAATGCCCGGAAAGACAATCGAGCAGAGCCCAGCAAGAGCCAGAATGCTTCCACCGGAGACCATCGCAGGGGAGCCGAATTTCTCTTTCAAGCGATCGCCCAGAAGTCGTCCCATCGACATCGCAACAGAAAAAGATGCGTATCCCAGAGCGGCGAAACCGGCATCTGTTTTGAGCGTATGCTGCAAGAACACGCCACTCCAATCACCCATCGCGCCTTCGACTAGAAAACAGCAAAACATCAAAGCGCTGAGTGCTGCAAGGAATCTCGAGTCACAGAGCAACTGTAGCGTTTCCAGATGAATCGCACCGTTGACTTTTGCTCCCGTTGCATCGACAGACGCTGGCAGCAAACCGTTCTTGACTAACAATCCAGCAATCAGAAGTGCAATTGCGCAACAGGGAAAATGCAATTCAGGTGCGACTCTGAACCAGGCCATCAGGGCACCAAAACAGGCTCCCGCGATTCCGCCGATGCTGAAGAGCGCATGAAAAGAAGACATAATCGGCCGCGAATATGCGCGCTCAACAGCGACCGCATGTGCGTTCATCGCCACATCCATCGACCCGGCAAACAATCCAAGCAAAGCCACTGATGCAGAGAGCAAAAACAGATTGCTGGCGTATGCAGGCAGAATGAGCGTCAGACAAGTACAAATCATCGTCGAAACAATCACAGGACGACTACCAAATCGAGATGCAAGAGCGCCCGCGAACGACATCGCGGCAAGCGCGCCGACAGCCATGCTGAGCAAGGCGATGCCGAGTGTTGACGTGGTCAAATGTAATTTGTCTTGAATGGCAGGAATGCGTGAAGCCCAGGTGGCAACCACGGCGCCGTTCAAGAAAAATACAAGTGATATAGCGAGCCGCGCTTTCTTTGGCTCGTCACTTCTATCGCGTTCGGTAGTGTTCAATGTTTCTGATGTCACAGGCGGGCTTCCAAAGCTGCCTATTCTATCAGAAACTCTTACTTCTCGAAGGAGAGCACCACATCTGGTGCATATGTAGCTTCAATAGCGTTACTGAAATAGTTTGTGGCAGAGAAAATGCTCATATCAGAGATGTTCGAAAGCGCGATGTTAACTACAACAGAGAGGGCTATGCCACCGATCGTGCTGGCAGAGCCGACATAAACATGCACACGTGCAAGGCGTTTCTCTTCTTTCAATTTGATTGAGCCATACAAAAGCAGCGGCACGCCGCAGGCTATGCCCAGAACTTCCATAGCGGTTCCAAAGCCCAGTATCAGAGTCTGTACATTCATAGTGGATAAAAGCAAGACGATGGGAACCGCGGCAAAGGCTGGATTGACAGAACTGAGAACTGGTCGAGTGGACTCGAAGGAATCCAATTTGGTGCCGGCAAGCCGTTGCTCAAAATACTCGTTTACAGCAAACGCTACGGAGATAAATAAGATGAAGGCGCACAGAAAATAATTTTCCGGGCAGAGGGAGAATCCACTCACCGCGACAAGCCCGACAGAACCCAGCAGTCCCTTGAAGAACGCTGTCGCTAGTCTGCCCTGAAAGTTAGAGACAAAGATGTGGTCTAGATTCGTCCAATCAGAGCCAAGTTCAGCAGACTTGTAGTGCACTAGCTGATCTCGTTTTTCAATGACAATCATTCTTCTTACCATGTTAAGGAAGCGCTGCCATCGGATACGGACGTGCAAAGCAAGCCGAACGTGGAGCGCGCGATTTGTTGTAGTAAGTGATTCCACTCAGATGAAGCCTGAGCCTCTCAAATCTATAGGAAGCCCCACCCGCTGTCAAGTTGACGCACAACATATGAACTCAAGCAACTCGAGCTTGATGGGTGCATAATGGATGAGGGCTCTCAACGCAAACGTGGAATATGGCGGCGATTCAATTGATAAAAGGTGCGGGCGTCGCACGTTTCAGCCAGAGCAAGCTTGGTGGTGAACCAGCTCTGGGAAGCGAAGTATTAATTCCGCTCGACAGATCCGGAACAGCAATGAATTTTCTGCTCCAGCTTAATTTTGGTGAGCTGGCGACTGAGCCTCGAGGAATTCTCCTGGTTTACGTTGCGCGCGATATAGAGAAAGCGCAGGCGAAAGATAGAAAGAGCTATCGTTTCATCTGGGAAGCAGCAGGCGCACCAGATGTAGTGCAGCCGACAGTCGATGCCGGATCGCCGCTTGTGCTGGCGAGTGATACTGCCAGTAGTGACGGAGCTGAATGCGAAATATTTCCCACTACGCATCCGCGCATGAGAGAAGCCCAGCTAATCTGCGCCTTTTCATCAAACGGAATCAGCTACAGTGATGCAAGGGCGAAAGATGATTGTTATTCACATCTGGTTGAACAAGCACCGAGTTACAAACTTTTATTCAGTTTAAGGACTGATACGGGAACCAACTTTTTGAGCCTGATTCAGCAGGACGACTACACGAACAGAATGCTAGAGAAGGCATGGTTACTTCGTTTCTGACACTCAACTTTGACGATGGGATTGATGATGCTCGAAAAAACGTCCATTAAAATCGCAATCATCGCCGCTGCCACCGCGGTGAGTTTCGGCACGAAGGTTTACGCGGATGCTTTGAGCGACGGTGTCGCGCACTACAACAAACACGAATACAAGCTTGCGATTCAATCACTGGACAAGTACATCGCTGCGAACCCGAAAGCTCCTACACCACTGTATTACGAGGCGCTGAGCTATTACCAGTTGGGAAATCTCGATAAAGCTAAAACACTCTACACAACCATCTATAAATCTTTTCCGCAATCTGATGAAGCAAAGTACGCCGCAATGTATTTACAGCGCGTTGATACCAAATTCGTTGCAGCGGTCGGTCCAGCGCCTGGGCGAGTTGCAGCAGCCCAAACCAGCCGTTCCAGCATGAATGCAGCAGCAGCAGCCGTTACTCCGATGGGCGACATGACCACGTTCGAAGCAGCTAACGCCACATCAGATGATTTGAGCAGGCTGCCAGATCAGGCAAACGTTCCTTTCAGCCGCGGATCTGGCGGTCACTTATTCGTCAACGTGTTAATCAACGGGCGAACAGTCAAAATGATGTTCGACACAGGCGCCTCTACATGCTTGATTGGAAAGACTCAGCTAGAGCAAGCTGGAGTTTCAGTCAACACGATCAAAGGTCAGTCAACAAAAATGGGCGGTGTGGGCAACAAAGTGAATTCGGCGGCACCAATGATTGTTGACATTCGAGTTGGCGGAATCGAGCGCCATATGCCTGTGATGGTGCAAGACGAGTACAACATGCCACCACTTCTAGGCGAGACCTTTTTCAACGGCTATCAGTACGACATCGATAATCAATCTGGTGTTATTCGATTCACAAAGAAGAGCATAGCCAGTCGAAACCAAGGCTATGACACAGTTGAAGTGCCGTTCAAAATCTACGGCAACAATATGATCGTTGACGCGCAAGTAAATGGACATACTTGTCCGATGTACTTCGACACTGGTGCGGCACTCATTCTCTTCGATCTGAGGTCGTTCGCGGGGATGGGATTGAGCATCCCAGCAGGCGCATCAATGACGATGGTTGGCGGTGTTGGCGGCAGCGTTCCGGCTTACATGTTCAATGTTGATTCGCTGCGGTTAGGCGGAATTCAAAAGAATAACGTGCCAGTATGCGTCGCGTTAAGCGGCGGACCACCGTTTCCATTGCTTGGACAGCCATTCTTCCAAGACAAACGATATACGATAGACAACGACAAGAAAGTAATCCGGTTTCAGCGCTAGTTCAACCGAGATGCTCTTAGCACGAGTTGTTGTTAGCACGAGTAGTGGTTAGCAAACGACTCTAGAATCCGGCTCCGCTAGTGGCTGGTCCAGTCGGTACAGCTTTAGGATAATCTTGCAAGATCGTCTTTCCAACTTGAGAGTACTCAGGGAAGATGTGTCCCGACGCTCCAGAGAAAAAGTCTTGATAGGTTTCGCCTGGTGCCATGTAGCCCATGATTGCTGCTGTGTCTGGATTGCGTACGGTAATCCAATTGGCACCGGGCGTGTAGCTGCCGTAACCAGTCTGACTCTGTTGCAACTGTGGATTTCCGGCCCGGTCCATAGCGACACCAGCGCCCTGGGGATTGACGTTACCGCCGTTGGCTCCAGAGCGATACCACTCAGCTCCGAGGAATTCATCGCGTCCCCATGCTGATGGCAACTCGGTTCCGTGACCTGTAGTCAGCCCCTTGTCGCGCGTATCGAAAATTCCATTGTTGATGCGATTCATATATTCGAATTCAGAAAATGGCGGTGGACCTTCGTGCCCTTCATCACCGTAAATCAATTCAGCGTTGCCTTGTGCCTGACGAACGAAGCTGTCCATCGTCGTTGGCATCAACTTCTTACCACCGAGCTGCGCCATCGCCGGAGCCGACAATGCAAGACTCAAACAAATTGTGAAAAGCAATTTGGCAGAAAGCATGATTTTCATTTGCACCTGTAGTGGATGATTGACCAGGCACCATATATGGTGATGCACATTCGCCCTGTGTGGTTCACAGCGAATGATTGCTCAACAAGTTTATGCGGGAAAAGAAATTGGCTTAGTAAAGGTTGAGCGCCTATATCATGAATGTAATCTTATTAAATGTCAAGTGAGAATGTGAACAGGCTGGGCGCTCATGGCATTTGGGCGGTTCGTGTTAGCCTAACGGTCAAACCACTTTCGGGGCTTTTATGGACATAGTAGTCGTCAATTCAGGGTCGAGCAGCTTGAAAATGTCCTATTTTTCGGGCACAGTCGGCGCGCTGAGCCAAAATCCGACCTGGCAGATTGAGAAAGACGTCGACTGGGACAGCTCTGATGAGAGCGCAATTGAGAAAACAATGAGCGACGCCATCGATGACATGCTCAAAACTGACCCGTCAAAGATGCACATCAAAAGTCGGGAAGGGAAATTCACTGTCGGGCACCGCATCGTTCACGGCGGACCGAAGTATTCGCAGTCAATAAGAGTAACCGACGAAGTTTTGAAGGATCTCGAACAGCTCAACGATTTTGCGCCGCTGCACAACCCAATCAACCTGCGGGCGCTGAAGCTGGCGCGAAAACTCATGCCCAACGCTACGCATGTAGCAGCTTTCGACACAGCATTTCATTCGACAATCGCTGCCGAGGCGGCTATCTATCCGGGACCATACGAGTGGTACGAAAATCAGCAGATCAAACGCTACGGTTTTCATGGATTGAGTCACAAGTACAGTGCGTCCTTCGCAATGAACGAGTTCACGAAAATCAGCAGCCGAGCGGAAGGCGCATCAGTTAGCAGCAGCATCAGTCGAGCGGAAGCCGGATCAAGTAACAACAGCAGCGAAGAAGCCGCATCAAGTAGCAGCAGCAGAGAAAAAGCCGCATCGAAAATTGCTATTAGTTGTCATCTCGGCGGAGGTTGCTCTCTAGCCGCCCTTCAAAATGGCAAAAGCCTCGATACGACAATGGGTTTTACTCCGCTAGAAGGGCTGATGATGCGCTCTCGCAGCGGCAGCATTGATCCAGGATTGATCATCTATTTTTTGAAGAACAAAACATACTCGGTCGAAGAGTTGGACAAAGTACTGAACAAAGAGTCGGGCTTGAAAGGAATCTTTGAAAAATCCGGTGACATGCGTGAAATCGAAAAAGCAATGAATGCGGGAGATGCCAGAGCAAAACTTGCATTCGACATGTTCGTCAATAGCATCGTTTCCAACATTGGGGCACTTGCCACCAAATACGGTGGACTGAACATGCTCATTTTTACGGGCGGAATCGGAGCGCACAGTCGCGCTGTCAGAACCGCTGTGTGTAATCGACTCTCAATTCTCGGTGTCAGGCTGGATGATAAGTTGGATGCAGAGCAGATCAGCGATGATGGCGGCGCAAACTGCGGCTCGACCGATTCAAAAGGCGTCGCGATATTCCACTTCGTAGCGAAAGAGGATTATCAAATAGCATTGGACTGTGTCGAGCTATCCGCCGAATAAGTCTTTGCGCAACTTGCGAGGGTTCTGCCAACCCATCTCGTCCAGAGCAGTATCGAAATCGACTTTGCTCTTGGCGCAGTAGTTAAGGGCGATTACGCACTGTTCGAGCTTCATGAATCCTTCGCGAATCATTGGCAAACAGATCACAGCAGCCTGGTATGTCTTCTTCTCGAGTTTTCCAGCAGCAGTGAGCAAGCTAGGCACATCCCCACCGACTTTCGCGCGCGCAGCAAGAGCTGCCTTAATGTCTGCTTCGTTGAGAACCTTAGCCTTAACAAGTAGATCCAACGCCGCTTTCGTCAACGCACCGCCCTGTGGTTGCGCTCCGACCTGACCGAGTTTCTTTTCTCGAACGGGCAAAACAACGGCATCGAACTCAGGCAGATATTCACCAATTGCCTGACCCTTGCTGTGGAATTTGAACAAGCCTTTAGCAGCTTGCTCGGGTGAACAAAGTCCTTCTTCAACCATCGACTGCAACTTCAAAGCCGCATCAAGAGTCACTTCCGATATCAAAGTCGATTCCAAAAGCAAAGAACCTAATTGAATCTTTGCTCGTTTACTAACCAGGTTGTAATCGACAGAAAGCTTCGAGTGAGTGGTATTAGGGCTGGTGCTCGGTTCAGGAGCTACCGGCGTCGGCACCGCTGGTGGTGCAGCACCGGGAGGATATAAATTGCCCGGCGGATATGACGCATTCGGTGCACCCGGTTGCGGATACGGCCAACCGGGAGGTGCAGGATAAGGCTGTCCGGGATAATACGGAGCTGGATATCCGTACTGAGCCGCCATGTTCGGGTCCATCGGCGGGTAAGCAGGCATTGGCGCATTCGGGTCCATCGGCGGATAGCCCGGCATCGGATACGGTGGCATCGGATAAGGATAGCCAGGCGGCATCTGTGGAACAGCAGCCGGAGCCGGTTCGGGAGGTGGTGGAGGCGGCGGAGGTGGTGGGGGCGGAGGCGGCGCAGGTGCTGGTTCAGCCGGTTTCGTGATCGGATCACCCATCGTCGACATGCACACAACGTCATACATTATCGGTATGTCGCCAGGTGCATACGGATTCGACCAGTGCATTTTCGACTCGCTGCCGTATTGCTCGTAAAGCGACCAAACCGGCCCGTCGCCATTCGACTGCCATTCAACCCCGAGAATCCACAACTGCATGGGCTTTAGCCCCTGCCAGGGCAATTCAACGAGACAACCGCGTCTACCTTTCGCCTCATTGAGCTGGGCTTCGACTGTGTAAAGGCTGGGCAACTTGGACTCGATATCGAGCCTCAGCCGGTTTGTGTTTTTCTGTTCGGGCTTCGGTTTATACATATAGACTCGCCAACTACGTTATTTTATTCCCTCTTCGCTAAAACAGTATCAATTTTGCGGTGCCAGTGAGGGTAACCAAGAATGTCCATTTTAATCGACGCATTTCGCCCCGATCTCCCACGTATATTCACGATTGCCGAAACGGTTTTAACGGCTAAGATTTCAAGATAAGGGTATGTATTTATAGTAGCCATCTCGGGGACACTCGAAGTTGACTGTCGGAAAAAACCGGAATCCACGAGCAAGCCAACAGGGACATGGATCTCTGGACGATTTGCTGTGGCTGCACAAAGCCAGCGCTCCGACCTCCGCAGACGAAGTTCACGCTCTCGAAGAAGACAAGCTTAGCTCAGAAAGTTTCGCGAAACTGTTTATGCAGGCTTATCCACGTTTGGACCCACAGAAACAGGGTCTGACAAAAGAGCATTTGGGCAAGCTGATCATGCGCCCTCAAGCATTCAATCACGACGAGTACAACATGCTAGTCATGTTGGCAAAATATTTTGACACTATCGCCAATCTTGTTGACGACGATAAGCCGGGTGCATCGAAAGCGATAACCCCGATGGATAGCGAAGTGTTATTCCAATTTCTGTTGCACGGCAAAATGAGCCTCGCAGAGCTTCACCGCTGGCGCTTGCTCTGCACGTCACCGACAAAGGATGATGCGGAGGTCGCTGGACCCCCGCTCTCAAGTTCATAGCATCCATCCGACAAAAGCGCCGCACCGAATATGGTGCTAAACCTTGGTGTTAAACCTTGTGGTGCTTTTGACATTCCGTCGAACACATGTGATGTCCATCGGCTTCATCGATAGACTTCTGCATTTGCTTTTCGGCTATGGCATACTCTTCCGCCGATTTTAGTTTCTTGGCGTTCTCAGGTTTGCCATCTGGATGCAAATAATCGATATCCTTTTCGTTTTTCTCAGCTTCAGACATTTGGTTTCTCCCTTTGACGGTTTTCTGGACGGGAGAGGCAACTGAGGTGTTCCCGCGCATCATTCCGATCAGAGCTCGAATGACTGATACCCGGCGCAAATTAGCAGTTTGGGACTATACTTATTATTGGTTTGAGTCGGCAGTCAGCTGCACGGGCAATTCGAAAAACCAGAGCGAGGTCCAAATGGACGAGCAGCGAGTTTTAGTCGTAGAAGACGATAAAAGCAACCAAATCGTTTTTTCGACGCTGCTGAAGAACATGGGTCTGGACTTCGACTTAGCTGAAACTGGGCGGCAGGCAATCGAAGCTGTGCGCCGTAGAACATACGCAATTATTTTGATGGATGTGCGAATGCCCGAACTAGATGGGCTAGAGGCAACCAAAACGATTCGGAAGCTGGGAACAGTTACTGGCAGACAGATACCAATAGTCGCAGTCACGGCTCAAGCTATGGATGGCGACAAAGAGCGCTGTATCTGGGCGGGGATGAGTGACTACATCTCCAAGCCGTTCACGCGCGAAGAGCTAGAAAAGACAATCTGCCGCTGGTTGGGACGCGCTTCCTGAAACGCAGGCGCAGGGATTGATGTACATAGGTTGAAGCGCAGAACTTGAACGCAGGGTTCAAAGTGCATAGGTTGAAGCGCAGATCTTGAACGCAGGGTTCAAAGTGCATGGGTTGACGCGCAGATCTTGAACGCAGGGTTCAATGTGCATGGGTTGACGCGCAGATTTTAAAGCGCGGATTTAAATGCGGCTTCGAATAATCCCTAGTCTTCTAGATTGCGCGCTGCGACTGCCGCTTCGCCAAGCAATCTATATTCTTCTTTCGTGGACTCTTCCAAAGGTCCGCTCTTGATGCGCTTATACAAATTCAGGCAGTTGTCGCACTTGTAGAAAGTGATGTAAGAGAATGTTTGTGGTCCATCGTCGGCATGAACCTTCAAAGTCTCGAGGGAATTGAGTTTGCGACGCTTGCAGCCTGGACATTTATCGCGCAACAACACCGGCAGAAACGGTGTGATTAAGATGACCGCGAAAACAATAATCCAGTGAGCGTCTTTCATATATATTCCTCTGCGCTGTTTATAGCATGCTCAAGAGTCTGTTCTCGAAGTCATGAACTGCAATTCGCCAAATAAATGTACACTTGCTGAGTTATTTTCTGGGGGGGAATCACCGTGAAAGCATTGCTACTTGGAATTTTGGCGGTACTAGCGGGCGCGTCTGCCGCCCAAGCTTCTGAACCCTATGAAGCTGAGCTAGACAAAGCAGTGGAATCCGTGATGCAGACCTGGCATACACCGGGCATCGCCGTTGCGATAGTCAAAGATGACAAAGTAGTTTTGGCTAAAGGATACGGTGTCAGATCTCTCGAGAGCAAAGAAAAAGTTGATGCGGACACGGTTTTCGCAATTGGCTCTTGCACGAAAGCGTTTACTTCTGCAGGCATCGCAAGAGAAGTCGGCGAGAAGAAAATGAGCTGGGATGCGCCTGCTATCACGTATTTACCAAATCTAGTTTTCAGTGATCCATACATGACGGCAAATGTGACTACGCGCGATTTGTGCTCAATGCGCTCGGGACTCGACCGCGCAGAGGCGTCGCTGGCATTCGGCAATTTCACAAGAGAGCAGTTGATTGAGCGAATTCGTTATCAGGAGCCTGTGATCCCATTCCGCAGCGGCTTCACATACGTGAATCAAATGTTCGTAGCAGCCGGAGAGATACTACATTCAGTATCACATCAGAGCTGGGAGAGCTACATCAAAAACAATTTCTTCACTCCACTCGGAATGTCCAACTCATATGTATCGAATTCAGAAATAGACAAACTCTCGAATGTGGCGCAACCACATCACTACGGCGACGGCAAAACTGTAAAAGTGTCGAGAGCGAAAGACGTAGCACTCGCTCCTGCGGGCGCAATCTGCTCCACTGCAAACGACATGGCGCGCTGGGTAAGCATGCAATTGAATGACGGAAAGTTTGAAGGAAAGCAGATTCTCGACGCTCATGCACTGGCAGAAACTCATGCGCCACAAACAGTTGTTTCGCCTGACCATATCGAAGTCGGACATTTACCAGACGCGCACGTTCACTTCGGCAACTACTGTTTGGGATGGGGTGTGTTCGATTA
This sequence comes from Drouetiella sp., assembly GCA_036702965.1. Lineage (GTDB taxonomy): Bacteria > Cyanobacteriota > Vampirovibrionia > Obscuribacterales > Obscuribacteraceae > PALSA-1081. The sequence goes on along the minus strand of DATNPZ010000016.1, from coordinate 84,338 downwards.
TCGCGGCAAGGTAATGGTGAACCACACCGGTGCAATTGATGGCATGAGAGCCCAGGTTGCAATGTTTCCCGAAGAGAAACTTGGGATTGTCATCTTGACGAACTGCGATTACGGCCAGGGTATGGCGAACAGCTCGGTCGACCTCGCTGCAGCAGATCTTTTACTTGGATTACCCAAGAGAGATTGGTCGGCAGGCTTCTACGAATTGCAAAAGACAAATGATGAAAAAGAGAAGAAGGATCTCGAAGACATTAGTCAAGCTCGAGTTCTGAACACCAAACCTTCATTGCCTCTATCCAGTTATGCCGGCAAATACACCAGTGATTTGATGGGCGACATGACTGTTACAGTGAACGGACAGAGTCTAGTTTTCACGCCACCAGCAGTAGAGTCACGCGGCGTCGGTAATCACTGGAACTATGACACGTTTCGGATTAAGTTCGACGATGCAATATCAACAGATAGTCTTGCCACCTTCTCCCTGAATGCGCTTGGGAAGCCTGCATCGTTGACCATCAGCGACTGCGGAACCTGGGTGCGAAGAGACTAAAATCACGTCGCGATTGTGAGAACTAACTCAAACGACACTGCGGGTGGTGTCAACCACTAGTCCAGTCGAACTCGGGTGGGCCATTCTTGGTCATGACTCTATCCACCGCATCAGCTTGCTCGAGAAGCTCCGCAAATCTTTGCTCATCATCGAGTAGTTCACTGTTCCGCTTCGCCTGTGCGGTTCTGAGCAGTTCAAAACTCTCTTCTGAGGGTGAACTGGACTTATGCTTCTTTCTCGACATGTTCATATCCTCAACTGGCGAAATCATCGACGAAACGGCAAATACATCAGTTCCAGACGTAAACCATAGTCTACAAATGAATGCCAATTTAAATCTTTCGACGTAAATTCTTGTCGACATGCACCAGTTGGACGTAGAATGTATCTGGGGGGATTTCACAGCGGAATTTATTCATGGACAATGGAAAACCGGCAATCTTAGTGGTCGAGGACCACGTTATCGAACAAAAATTGCTTTTCCTTCTGGCTAAAAAATACGGATACGACGTGCAAATCGTATCCAGTTCAGAAGAAGCACTGAGTGAGCTCGAAAAAGGCAGACTGTTTTCGTTGATTTTGATGGACTGGAAACTGCCCGGCAGTGATGGTTTGCAGTGCACTCAAAAGATTCGCGAATTGGAAGCCGGAAAGGGATATCACACGCCGATCGTCGCCATAACTGGGCGCGCGATGGATGGCGACAAGAAAAAATGTCTCGGTGCAGGTATGGATGACTATATGTCAAAGCCATTCACCGCAGAAGAGTTTAGAGAAATGATCACCCGCTGGATTCCTGACACTGGCGGCAAGCACGCTTCTCATTAACTACTCAGCATTTATGCAACCGAATTTAAGCTAACGGCACGCCTTTTGAGCGTGCCGTTTTTGATTTCTGTTCGTCCTTTCATCCAAATATCGTTAGGCACTTTTCGCAAGCGGAGCCATACCCGTTTTGAGGGTGTAGACCACATTGTGCGTCAAATCCTGATCTGGAATGAGGTCAGTTTGCACCAGGGACAGTGACAAGTTGTCCAGGTCGTTCAAACTTTTCTCGTATGACGAGAGCACGCTGTTTTCAATTCCTTCGAAGAACAAAAGCACGCGGGTAGCGATGTCTTCAGCCGAGCCGCTGAACACCTTATCCATAATGACGCGTTTGAATGTTTTCTCGCCTGGAGTCGCAGCCATCTCACGCAGGCGCTTTTTCAATTTTTGCGCGCGCTTGGAATGCGCTATGTGCAACTCTTCGAGTTCAGCTTTAATATCAATTCCCGGAAGCTTCTGTACAACTTGTTTGTAGGCTTCCGCCGCGGTCACTTCTTCCATCAACAATGAATTCAAAACGCCTATTACAGCTTTAGTCATCAAGGTCACCTCAAAGTGAAAGTAGAAACCAAGATGCTAAACAACGGTTCAATGTTCCCAAAATCTAAGAATGGACTTGGTTTTCCCGTCTTGAGCTAGCACTGCCTGAAGCGAAACACCCGATTCCACGGGCATCTTGGAAGAACGGCGAAAAGCCAACAACCGGCAGGAACTGCCGCTCATTTATCTCGTCACCATATCGTCAGCAACTTGTGATGGTGGAGAAATGCCTAGAGCGATTTGGAGTGGTGTGATCAGTTTCGGATTGGTGACGATTCCGGTCAAGCTCTACACTGCGACTGAGAGCAAGTCAATTGGCTTTCATCAATTGCATGAGAAGTGCAAAACGCGTATCAAAGAATTGCGATGGTGCCCGCACTGCGAGAAGCAAGTGGACTACGACGAAATAGTCAAAGGCTTCGAATACAGCAAAGGCGAATATGTAGTTGTGACGAAAGAAGACCTGGAAGAATTGCCACTTCCGAGCAAGAACATCATCAACATTTCAGCCTTTGTCAAAGCCGAAGAGATAGACCCCTTATATTTCAACGGAAGCTATTATCTCGAGCCTGAAAAGCTCGCACAAAAGCCTTGTGCGCTGTTTATGCACGCGATGGAAGAAAAAGGAATGGTGGCTATCGGCACTCTCGCATTGCGCAATAAAGAGAGACTATGTTCGCTGCGAGTTTTAGGGGGCAACTTGATGTTGGAGAATTTGCTCTATCCTGACGAAATTCGTGTTGATATGGATACCAAGTTGCCTGCCACTAAACTCTCGAAACAAGAAATAGCCATGGCTTCGAGTTTGATTGACATGATGAGCACCAAATTCGACCCCTCCGAATATGAAGACCACTATCGAGAAGCATTGGAAGCGTTGATCAAATCAAAAGTTGATGGAAATGAAACTATAGAACAGCCTGATGAAAAAGAACCAACGCGGGTTGTTGATCTCATGGAAGCACTGAGAGCGAGCGTCGAGAACGCAAAATCAAGTCGCAAGCAAAAGCCGCAGGCCGATGAGGAAGAGGTGATTAAAGCTGCGAAAAAATCGACTCGCAATCACGCCGCACAAACCAAAGCGGCAGCGAAAGGAACCGCCGCAAAGAAATCTGCGGAACCGAAGACCGCTGCTAGCCGTAAGACAGCTACGAAAAGACGCGGTGCCGCCTGACCTTGGGTTAGAGTGGAGGCTTAAACCGGGAACGAGGCTTGAATTAGAAAGGACGTCCGTGGAAGACGTCCTCTCTTATGATGCGTGATGTGTCTAGCGTTTACGCGCTAGCGTTTGTGTACTCTCTGCTAACCCATTGCCACTTTACGCAGCGAATCTTTCGTTCTTTGTGTGCGTCGCATAGGCATTGCTGCCACCACGGGCGGAGCGATGCGATTGAGCGTGCAGCGCGCTCTCGAAGCGACATAAGGGTTCTGGTCGTCGCTCAAGATTTCGAGCAGAACTCCGTTGAGCTGGTGATTCTCTGCCATCGAGTATCGAACATCAGCATCTTCGTCTCTGGCGAGAATGTTGATCACTTCTTCTGGAGTGTTCGGATTCTCAGCCACGGCTGCGCGCACCATCGGTGATGCATGTCCAGCGAGACGAGCGAGAGTCAAAGCAGAAGTCTTAGGATTTTCGGCAATCCGCTCAGCAAAAGCTGCGCTCTCTACCCCAGCCAGGACGTCGAGTATTGCGGAGTGGGTATCCGGACTCGTAATCATAGCCCAGCAAACTTGACCAGCCAGGTTATCCGACATTGCGGTCAGCTCGGCATCAGTCTCTTCAGTCAGCTCAACAAGCCGAGCCCAGATCAATCTGCGCAACATCATTTCGATGTGCTCAGGCCAGTCGAATTCCAAAAAATATGTGTATGGAAAACTGTCGGTTTGCTTCTCGGTATGTAGTACTTCTAAATACATGGTATGAGCTCCCTCCCGCCAAGCGCGGGGTTGTTGCCTGATCCCGTTATATCACACGAGCCCTTGGCAACTCGCCGCGTACGCCAATTTTTGGGGCGTTCTTTATGTATGGAAAACCCCGACTCCAATCTTGAACGAATAATTTAGATCATTGAGAAGACTGACGGAATGCGCCCGCGCAAGTTCCCAATTCAGTCGACAAGATTCCGATAATCTATGGATTTCCAACGAAACCAACCAAAGCAACTTCGGCAAACCCCGCTTGAACAGCGAGGAACAGTGAACTGTGACTGACTATTTTCCGTATTGAGCTTCCATTTGCTTCTCTAAATCGCTGGCACTGCTGCTTGATCCAGCTCCCTGAGCATGCGGCTGAGATGGGAAAGATGCACCACCAGCAATACCAGAAACCCCTGGCGGTCGTTTAATACCTGACGATTGCATACCGAATGATTGTCTCGGCATTGAATTTCCCATTCCTCCGGGGAATCCTCCGCGCATCATGCCAGGCATGGCACCGCCACCCGGCATACCACCGCCGCCGCCCATACCTCCTGGTCCGGGCATCGCCCCAGCTCCGGGCATTCCACTGTGGAAGAGCTTCTGCATCAACTGAGCTTCCATCCCTCCGCCCGCCATGGGATTAGCGCCACCGCCCGCTGATTCGCCTTCGCCGCCTTCACCAGATTGTGCCGATTGCATTTGTTGAAGTTGCTGGAAGAATTTAGCCGCGTTCCCGCCACCCATACCTGGTGCACCGCCAGCGATACCGTGTCCAGCCATAGCTCCCATGCCAGCACCAGCACCCATGCCGCCTCCCATGTGCGAAGGACGAATGATGTTTCCGGGCATCCCACCAGGCATCATGCCATGACCAAATCCTCCCATCATGCTTCGGGATGGCATGCCACCGGCATGTTGAGGCATCATGCCAGTTTGTCTGGCATAAGAGGTTCGCTGTGAGCCGTGCGCGGCGTAAGAAGGAGGAAGATGAGAACTTTGCGTGGCGTAGTGAGCACCTGGAGGGTGAGGCGGCAGAGTTGGTGACTTTCCACCGGCAACCTCATCTAGCATGCTAGCCATTTGACCGGGACTTGCTTGAGGCGGCAAATTCTTACCGTTTGGTGCACCTTTCTTATGATTGTTCTGCGCAGTCTTGGGCGCAGCCGCCTTCATTACCGGCTGCTTCGAAGCCGCAGGCTGAGGTGTAGAGATGGGCGCATTCAGAAGCTGCCCACGATGAGGACTGCTTTCAAGCGTGTGAAAGCGATCAGGCGGAGATGATGCACTTGGTGACGATGGGTATTGCTGAGCAAACACGGAACTTGTGCTGAAGGCGAAAGCGATTAAACCTGTGATTAGCGCTTCAGTTCGTCGAAAGAGCATTTGTGGACTCATCGGTAGCGAGTGACCGTTTAGTTATTCCCGAAATCAACACAATCGACTCAACCGGGAGGGGCGCCCGAAAACCAACTGCACAGCTAGATTTCGTGGAATTTGCCACCGCGATCAAGCAACGATTTACAACCTTCTCTCGTCTAGGAAGCGGATCGTTTTGAAACATATAAATACGAGTGCAAACCTTTTAAGAAGGATATCGGAGGAACAATGACACAGACTGTTATCGGTTTAACAACCGCGCTGGACCAAGCAGAATTGGTCGTCGACAGATTGAAACTAGCCGGTTTCGGAAGCAACGACATCTCAGTTTTGCTGCCTGATCGTGAAGGCACACAAGATTTCGCTCACAAGAACACAACCAAAGCTCCAGAAGGCACTGTAGCCGGTGGCGCTACTGGTGGTGTCATAGGTGGAGCGCTAGGATGGTTAGCTGGCATCGGAGCTTTGGCGATTCCAGGCTTGGGCGCTTTCGTAGCGGCTGGTCCAATTATGGCTGCTCTGAGCGGAGCTGCAGTCGGTGCCACCGTCGGTGGAGCTGCAGGAGCTTTGATTGGATTGGGTATTCCTGAGTACGAAGCTAAAATGTATGAAGGAAAAATCCGCGAAGGCAATATCCTGATTGCTGCTCACAGCGATAACAAAGAAATGCTCAAAGCCGCCGAAGACGTATTCAAAGACCTCGGTGCCAAAGATGTACACAGAACATCTCAAGCAAAAGTCGAAAAGAAATAATTGCCCTTTGTAGTCAAAGACAAATTAGGCTCTGACTTCAATTCTCGATTAAATCGAAACGCAATAAAAAACAAAAAGGGATGCGAAGTCGCATCCCTTTTCTTTACAGGCTTTTGGTCTCTTATCGAGCAGCCGTGCTCTGAGCAACCGGGTCTTCTTCGTCTGCAGTTACCGAGGTTACTGAAGTCACCACGTGTGGTATCTCGAATCTTTCGCTCTTCAAACGCGGCATTAGCACCATCGGCAGTGAAAGCGATACGAATGACTGGAAGCAAGACATCCATGTCTTCGCTCTCATCATGCGCATTCCCTCAATTACTTTGCGAACAGTCGCTTCGAGCTGCAAAAGGTTCGCAACATAAACGATCTGAGCTTCCGGTTTAACACGTTTGAAATGGTCTTTAACTTCTTGCGCGATACCATGTGTCGATACCACAAATGCCAACTTAGGACGCTGTAGTGCAATCTTGGTGCCCAGTGTGTAAGCGTGACTGAGACCAAATTCCGCATCATTCAATTCGAAAAGAACTAGCGTGCCATCGATATCTACAATAAACTCGACGCTATTCGACTCTTTATCAGAATGAAGCATTATGCGGTCCGAGCTTACGCCTAGACTGTTCAACAATCTCACAACTGTTGCTGTCATCCAGTAGTTGCTATCTAGCATCTGCTGGAGATTCTCATCAGCAGCTAACAACCCTTCGATAGGCTCGGAAGCGATGTTTTTGCCGCATGAGCACAAGACACCGAGCGCTCCCATCTGTTCGATTGTTTCGCGAGTTTCAACACGGTTCACGTGCGCACCAGTCTTCGAACACATAACAACGTATTCCTGGTGCACCAAATTCGCTTGCAGAAGTTGATCGACATATTTGATCAGTTCACTTGCGTTTTCGGCTTTCTGTTTCAACAATTCCTTAGCCAAGATTACGCCCGAACGTCTTACTAGTTGGGCAGTTTCACGCACTGCGACATTCTCTAAAGCCTTCGCTGCCTGCAACTCCTTGTCACCGATCAACGATGCGAGGTGATAAGACTCATCTTGATCTGAAACTATTTCGTTAAACTCTTTGCTCTGCAAAACATCGTTCGACCAGACTATATCTATATTTTTGTCTTCCAGAGCCTTTGCAACATTCTCCGAAAATTCAGTCAGGCTGCTAGTTTCATCAGGGTCGCCGATAAAACCGACGCGAATGCGGCTAGTGGTATCAGCCGTGGATTTATCACCTTCGCCCTTGGAATAGAAATCGACCAGAGTGACGAACAAAATTCCTGCACCATCTTCACTGAAGAAAATCTCGCCCTGGATGTCAGGCGTTTTCGTCGTTCCTATATTTGCGTCCAGACCAAAGTCGTATCCCAACTTCTCTAAGCTCATCAGCTTGCGGCGGTCAAATTCACACTCTTTCTCGAGATCTTCGAGTTCGTCATCATCGCTTCTAGCCATGATTTCATCGCCGTTTCCGCCAAACACGTGAGAGAAATTTTGCGCGGCTTTGCGCATCAATGGCTCATATCCCTTACGTTCGAGACGGTCGATCAGCGCTTCGAAGCTATCTGGTGCATAGCTGAATGTGGCAGATCGGCTGTCGATAAAAAGATTCATGACCTTCACCCTCGTAAATCAATTACCTTCCAACTTTGTTCCCAAACTGTCTGGTTAATACTCAGCAAAGCGGACTTTAATCGAAAGTTTCAGGCGACCGATAACCCTAACTCCGCCGCTCTAACAGGATGAATCAAAGTTCGAGACGATTCAAAAGCATTGAGAAATCTAAAACCGGATATAAGGATTATCGTTGACATCCGTTCACAAAGGAACCGGCTGTAGATAACTTTCGTCGCTGCAATGGTGAATGGAGGAATGGGAAATGAACAATATCTTTAAGGGATGCCTGGCATTGGCATTGACGCTGGGTCTGCAATCAGTGTGTCTGGCTGACGAAACAGTAAGCCAATCAACTACTACGACCGAAGGACCACCAGTAGTACTGGATAGTTATATGAAGCCAACTGTAGTGCAGAGCAAAGAAACTACAGATGCTGCGGGTAACGTGCAGAAGACAGTAGCGCCGATCATACAAGAGCGTCACGAACGCGTGATGCTGCCATCCAGCGAAACGACTACAACCGTGACGCAGAGCGCTCCGGTAGTGAAGACCGAAGAGAAAGTCGTAGCAAAGAGCACTACCTGTAGTGTCGCCAAACGTAAGGTCGCGCATTATGTCAAACCGCGTCGTCGCGTCTACACTACCGCGATGAAGCGCAAACCAGTTACAGTTGCTCAGAAAGTCGTGATGGAAAAGAAAGTGATTCAGCCGGCCGTAATTCAACGAACTGATTCAACTGTTTCGCAATCGACAGTTATCGATCGCAAAGACCCAGCTCTCGAAGGTCAATAAGTAGATCGATTCATTGAATATTGAATGACTAAAGCCGTGCGGTGTGGATGCCGCACGGCTTCATCATAGCTCAGGAACATGAGCCTCATCCGAGCGTCGATATATTTGTAAGTGAGGATGAGTGCAATGAATGACTTGGAGTTGGCTGAAAAGCGAGCTAACGTTGGCAATGGTATCGAATGTAGTGCCGTCTACACCGAGCTGAATGACGCGTTTGATCTTGTACGCGAAACTCACGAAGGTGAGCTAGACGGATGCACAAATGGGATGTGCGCAGTTACATGGAAGCCGGAGCGTCAAAACGCCGCCTAAGTAGTCCACCTTACAAAATGCAGTGAGCCCCTGAAATTACAACTTTCAGGGGCTCGCCGCATTTCAGCTCATGCACTATGATTTTTTAAGAACCACCTGAAATCGAGTAATTTCGGGCGTTTCGGCACGATCGCCTGCTTTCCGCTTACTAAATTATGATCACTTGAGAATTGTTCAAATGAAACCCAAGTGTGCGTTGATATAGGTTATATTCAAGACACGGCAAGGAATATGATGTTGCAAGAAGAGCGCCCGGGATTAAGGGAACAGCTTGAACGACGTGTTGCGCAGCTCGAAGACGAGCTTCGCAGGCTCGCTGACGACGGTGTAGAGGAAATAGAGCCGGCTAGACCTGAGTACGACGAGTACCGAGGCACGCTTGAAAGATTTCTCGAAGCTGGCACAGTTGCGACGATACGTGCGAATCTGGAAGGCGAAATCACAGACGTCAACGAAGCTTTCACTACGCTTACGGGCTGGACAAAAGAAGACGCGGCGGCGCATAAACTTCGCTGGGACACGATTACACCGCCTGAGTGGGAAGAGGCGGACAAAAATTCAGTCGAACAACTTTATAAGTATGGTCATTCGATTCCATACGAAAAAGAATACATTTGCAAAGACGGACATCGCGTTCAAGTCTTGCTGGCAGTTGGGTTTGCCGATCCTACCGGACAGGACTGTTTTTGTTTCGTCATCGATTTATCCGAACGGAAACGAATGGAAGCTGAACTCAAGTTGAGCGAAGCGCAATTTCGATTGCTCGGTGAATCGATTCCACAAATGGTTTTTACTGTCGACGCTGACGGTAAGACCGAATACTTCAACAGTCGCTGGCAAGAAATTACCGGGGTTCAGCCAGGCATCGGCTTTGAACACGCATGGGGTGCTTTGTGTTACCCCGATGATGTTCCCCGAGTGCAAGAGGCGTGGGACCGCGCGGTAGCAGAGAAGAAGCCGTTCGAAATCGATGCGCGCTACAAACTGAAAAGCGGAAAGTTTTCCTGGGCGCTCGTTCGCGCCATGCCGATGCTCGACCCTGATGGAAATATTTTGAAGTGGTTCGGCACTCTCACAGATATTGATGAACAAAAGAGGGAAGAGGAAGAGACTCGAGCAAGCGAAGTACGTTTCAGAACGCTTGCAGATGCCATTCCACAAATTGTCTGGACCGCTGACAGTCAGGGCAACATAGACTTTTTCAATCACCGATGGTTTGAATATTCAGGGCTGACGATCGAACAGAGCTTGAACAATGGCTGGCAGTTGCTGATTCATCCCGATGATTTGCAATCATATTTACGCGAGTGGAAGAGCGCGATTCGCACTGGAGACACGCTCGAGAGAGATTTCCGATTGCGTCGAGCGGTGGGTATTAAAAAAGTTTCTCCAAATTCTTACCGTCGTCACCTGTGCCGAGCTGTTGCTTTACATGGCAGAAATGGGCAAGTAATTAAGTGGTTCGCTACGTGGACCGAAATTGAGTCAGGAAGGTGAGCGTTCGATGACACCGCTTAATTCTGCAGCAGAAGCCTCTGAGTTGGTGCTTTTACGCTCGAAAGTACTCGAGCTGGAAACGCGACTCGAACGTGTTCGACTGGAGAAGAAGCTAGCAACCGCCGGTTACAACAAGATGTCTGACCGCGATCGATTGCGATTGTTCATCGATTCGAACATCGTAGCTGTTCATCGCGCGGATATTTTCGGTCACGTTACCGAAGCTAATGACGCAGCAATTGAGCTAGTCGGTTACTCGCGCGAAGAATTGTTCACAGGTAAAGTCCTCTGGATGGACTTCACTTTGCAGGAGGATCTGCATCACGACCAGCGCGCCATCGAACAGCTAAAACTAAATGGACGGTCGGGATGGTATCAGAAAGAGTACATCCACAAAAATGGAACCCATGTTCCTGTCCTGATGCAGGTTACTGCAATCAACGAAAACGCGACGGACTGCTTGAGCGTGATCATAGATCTGACGGAAGACGTGAAGATCGAGCGTCAGTTACGCGAGAGCGAAGCTCAATTCCGAATGTTAGCGGAAGCGGTGCCGCACATTGTGTGGATGTGTGACCCATCTGGTCGCATTATTTATGCAAACCAGAGGTGGTTCGATTTTACCGGCATGACGCGAGCCGACGATGCAGACGGCAAGTCGTGGATGACCGTTTTGCATCCCGACGACCGACGTGCCTGCATGGAAGCAGCCGAGCAAGCGTTTCACAGCGACACTGACTTCAATATGGAAATCAGATATAGAGCTGCAAATGGTTCGTATCGATGGCATTTGGTGAGAGCACAGACGATCATCGATCCAAAAACAAGCAGAAAATTGTGGTTCGGAACAAGTACAGACATTGACGATAAAAAGCGCGCGACTGAAGAAATCAAAGAGAGCGAAATGCGTTTTCGGATGTTAGCGGACGCTATTCCACAGATTGTTTTCACTGCAAATGCAGATGGTGAAATCGACTATTTCAACGAGCGTTGGTTTGAATACACAGGTCTCTCACTAGCGCAGAGTCAAAACGACGGATGGCAGTTACTGATTCATCCCGATGACCTGCCAAATTACATGATACAGTGGCGACAAGCTCTCGCATCAGGCGACAGCCACGAGATAGAATTCAGGTTGCGGCGAGCGGTTGGTATCAAAACGCCGAAGAACAAAGTTTATCGCTGGCATCTTGGTCGCGCTGTTGCCCTGCGTGGAACCGATGGTTCCGTGATCAAGTGGTTTGCGACCTGGACAGAAATCGAAGATCAAAGAGATTTTCGTCAGTAGCATGCACCGCTCTTGGTGACAGATTGATTCAGAGATGCGCCTGTTTAACCAGAGCAATTCTGTACCGCCGAATGCTTGACTAAACGTGAGTGTGAGATTCTTTGCTCATGCTTTGCACCGCTGCCGGTGCCGGAGCTGGTGTGCCAGTTTGTTCACCTGTCGCTTCGTCTGCGGTTTTACCGAACATGAAGAACATCAATCCAAATCCAACTACCGCAACGATACTAAGTGCCATGAAAATCGGCATGAAATTTGACTTTTCATTTTTCAAATAAGACATCTTTGATCTCCCCATCAAATTTTGTCAGCAATCACAGAAGGACGCGCCGAGTTCTCACAGCAGAAAATGCTGTTTATCAAACTCAACTGGATTTCAACGACTAACCAAACCGTTGCATCTGATCAAGAAGACTACTTGAATGACCAGATGTTTCCACAAATTGAAAAATCTGACACTAAATGTTGTCGCTGCAACATTCCTTTCCGTCAGCTTTCAGAGCGTCATCATCTGAATGCATACAGTCTGCATCATGTATATGAATAACGCGATTCGAGTCTGACAAACTCGGACAATGCTCCTCAAAATCTACACAACTTCCTTTGCACAGAACCATATTGCAGATGATTGGGTCGCAGTAGTTTTGACGCCAGCGCTCGAAGCTGTCGATGGAAAGTGGAGTTCTCATACCAGCAAAAATATATTGACCGAACATTCCAAAATCAGTTTTGGCGTTCAATTCTTGCGCAGAGAAAGAGAGAGCAGAATCGCTTAAATTACCTGGACATGTACTAGGTGCGTCGGATGCGACTGGGCGCGGCACTCTAAATGACTCTCGCGCATAAGCATGCGGCATCACGGAGAGCAGCAAGACAAACATAATTCCAAAGTGGTTGAACATTTAAAAGTGGAGAGAACCACCAGTTAAGCGGCAAATAGGACAGTGCAAACCAGACCCGTAAAGCGCAGCGCGCGTGCCGATTTTAAGAGCAGTGCCGAGCGTGCCATTTTTGCCTTTAGGTGGTTTTTGATTTACACCGATAAGAGGAGGATTCCCCTGATTCACGCCCATCATCGGCGGGTTGCCTTGATTGACGCCGAACATCGGAACGCCGCCTTGCGACGCATTCAACATCGGTCCGAATCCACCGAATTGAGTGGTGTTCATCATCGTGTCGTTCTTGGTGCCACTGAGTTGAAATGGTTCACCAGACGCCACTGGAGACTGTGGTGTGCCGTCCGGACCGTCCGCACTCACTGGTTGACCATCGGTGTTCAGTGGAGTTGAAATACTGCCAGAGTTTTGCCCGGTCTTCAAAGGGTCTTTAGCCTTTTGCATCGCGGGTGTCATGCTCGCTGGACTGGACGATGAAGACTGAGATGACAACTGCTTTTCCATTGCATTGGTGGCAGCTAAATAGTCTTTGTCTTTGGGACTTAGATTCAGAGCTGCTCGGTAATTTGTCAGCGCCATAACATAGTCTCGGTTGCGTTCAGCAATCGAGCCGAGGTTGTAAAACGCATCAGAGTTGCGAGGATCGACAGTCAAAACTTTTCTGAAAGTTATCTCTGCATCACGGTAATTACCGAGCGAATATTGGTGCAATCCTTCTCGTAGCAACTCGCGTGCTTGCGAAACGTTTCGTGTCGATGATGTCGCAGATGGTGGCACGCTCGATTTTGAGTTTGCGTCGCTAGTAGCGACGGAAGCAGCAGGTTGAGCCATTTTCGCTTCCTGCGCTTTCAGTGGAGCGAGAGCAGGTTGAGAAGTTTTCGATGTGTATGGCCAACCAGTTTTAGCGGGTTGTGCTTTCTTATCGCTTGCAGAATTGTCCGTATGTGATGACTTGGCTGCGGCGTTTACACCGCCGGAGTTTGCACTGCCGGAGTTTGTCGCTGCGCCGTTCGATGTTGCGGTATCACTTGATTTTTCGCGTGCCGTGGATGTGCTCGCGTCATTGTTGGATGAACTGCTTGATGTGTTCGCAGACGATGATGACGTATTTGATTTGGAATATTGGTCAGCCGTCGAATATGGCCAGGAAGTTCGACTTCCCGCCGATGCACTTTGTCCTCCAGGCGAACTCGACGTGGACCCTGAACCTGGAGTGGTTGCGGACGGGTCGGCAGACGAATCAGAGTTGGAACCTGAGAAGGAGTACCATCCGTTGGGCACGGCGGTTCCTGCTGAGCTTGCAGCGTGACCGCCGTAACTTATAGGAGGTACGGCGCCAGAACTTGCTGTCGGGGCGAAGCCTTGACCAGATCCTGAATTCACTCCTGGCGCAAATCCCTGTCCAGCACCGGAGTTAGCTGTCGACGCGAATCCTTGCCCAGCACCGGAGTTAGAAGCTGGCGCGAATCCCTGCCCAGCACCGGAGTTAGCAGCTGGCGCGAATCCCTGCCCTGCGCCTGAGTTCGCTGTTGACGCGAATCCCGGTCCGCCGGCGGTATTCATGGGCGGAGCGAAACCCTGTCCACCGCGTCCACCGATGAATTCGAGGATCGAATCAACCCTCTTCGTGACGTTCTTCCCGTGTTTCGTCTTTCCAAAAAGACTCAGTTCAATCGCGTCGAGTCGAGCATCAACAGGCTGATCTGGCGAAGTTTTCCCAAGCAACAGAGTCTCGGCTCGATCGAGTTTGGCGTTCAAGGTGTCCTGCGCAATCGCAGCGCCGACTCCCAGAAACGCTATAAGCGACATCGAAACCGCTAATCGAAGCGATTTACTCGACGTCAGTCGTCGCAGAAGACTGCCTGAACCGCTACTAAAAATTTCTTCTATCACTTCGAATCCTCTGGCGAAAACGCCAAGCAGGTTTGGATTTCAGCGAACACTAGAATAAAAGCATTATCTCCGTCGTGCGAAACCGCCGCTCTATCCTATTCACTACAATCGAGATTTCGATTTCAGATAGTTACTTTGATTGTTCCCTTTTTAGGAGGAATGCCGCGACGAAACCGTGGATTTTCGCAAATATAAGCCCCACAAGCTTGAACGAGACTGGTCGCTTTGTCATACTTTTGCAGTTAATGCAAATCCGATAGGATGAAGCTAATAGCCACCTTGATTACAACAAAGTTCAAAGGAAGAATTCATGAAGCGCACATCGATTTTAGTAGCCGCAATGGCCATGTTGATCGGATTTCAAACCTTGCAGCCTGCTGAAGCTCGCTACACGATTTATCAAAGACAAGTCGCTTTGCAGCGCGACATCCAGAAGGGTGTGCATGCAAACGAGTTGACCAAAGACGAATACGAAAGCCTTAAAGATTCGATGGCGGACATCTCAAAACGCATCGAAAAAATGAAGTCGAAAAACTTCGGTAAGTTGAGCATCAAAGATCAAGGCAAAATCGAAAGATCGTTGAACGATGTTTCGGTAAAGATCCAGAAACTTCGCCTCGCTAAGCGCGTCGCCAAGTAGTACCGCATATGGTGGCGGTAAGGTCACATGGATCTGCCGCCACCATTGTCTATCCTTTTAGCTTTTCGGCTTGCTAAAAGCCCCACTTACCAAACGACGTCGGTTGTTAGACTCAATTCGGGTATAATCTTGAACGCGAGACTGGTCCGGTTCACCTCTCGGTATTAAAGGGACTCCTTTCAGCGGTGCAGCGACGATGGCAAAAATTCTCCTGGTAGAAGACGACCGCGATCTAGCCGGCATGGTGATCGATTGGCTAAAGTTTGAGCACCATCTCGTCGAAGTTGTGCACGATGGCGAAGACGCCGCGGCCATGCTGAAGTCATATCAGTTCGACGTAATTATTCTCGATTGGCAGTTGCCAAAAATGGAAGGCGTTGACGTTCTGCGAAACTATAGAACAGGTGGCGGTCAGACACCTGTTTTGATGCTGACCGGAAAGAATGCGATATCGGAAAAAGAGACCGGGTTAGATGCTGGTGCCGATGATTATCTGACGAAGCCCTTCCACATGAAAGAACTTTCTGCGCGCTTGCGTGCACTGCTTCGACGCCCTGGCAATACGACTGGAAACATCCTCAACGCAAGAGACATTTCACTCGAACCGAACACCTTTAGAGTCACCAAAGGTGGTGCTGATATTCAGTTGTTGCCAAAGGAATTTGCGCTGCTCGAATTTCTCATGAGACACCCCAATCAGGTTTTCAGCGCCGATGCATTGCTCGATAGAGTTTGGAAATCAGAGTCTGGTGTTTCACCAGAGACTGTGCGCACTTGTTTGAAAAGATTGCGCCGCAAAATCGATTCGGAAGAACAAGAATCGCTCATCCAGACGCTGCACGGAGTAGGCTACAAGCTGGTTTCATAATCACGCATACGCTCCTGACTCAGTCCCGAGCCCAAAGCAAGTGAACGACCGATAATTGTTGTTGCTTGCAAGATATTAAAACAGGGAAAAATAGACGTGGTTGCGCCGTGAGCCGAACATGTTCTCGAACCTGAATCTTTTACAAAAGGGATTGATATTGGTAGTGATACCACTACTGTTTCAACTCGTGTTCATTTATGTGCTCAACGGTCAGCTCGATCAAGCGGAAAGAGAGCGGAAACAAGAGTCGGTCTACAGACAGAAGAAGCAAATCCTCGCCAAAATCTCGCGCATCGTTATGTCTGATGCAGGCGGACTGGCGATATATGGGATAAAGCGGAAGGGCGGAGGTGAGGCTGAACCCGAGACCAAATTCAAACACGTCTCCGACGCTGTTCCGGCTGAATTCGCCGCACTCGAAGAATTGTCGAAAGATGATCCTCAAGAATTAGCGGAAATACAAACGCTGCAAGAAAAAACATTCAAAGTCGTGAAAGATTTTCGGCATGTCCGCAACGAAATCACATCGGATAACTACATAGTTGCCATCACTCGTTTCAACAGCTTGCGTCCTCAAATTGCGGAGATGGAGCAGCAGCTAGAAAAGATCAATGAGCTTCAGGACAAACTCGAAGATGCAGGTGCGGAAAACTGGTCGGCTAGACGCGAGAACGTCAAGAAAGTGTTGATGTTCGCCACCCTGGCCAACATTTTAGTAGCAACGATTCTTTCGATATTGTTCTACCGAAGCACGACTAAGCGCCTGGCGGTCGTCGTGGACAACTCGTTGAGACTGGCTAGCGGTGTGCCTTTGCACCCACCACTGGAAGGAACTGACGAAATCGCCAAGTTGGATGAAGTGTTCAACGCAATGGCAAGTACTCTGGATGAAGCTGCGAGAAAAGAGCGTGCAGTCGTCGAGAACGCTGTTGACGTAATTTTTTCTCTCGATGACAAAGGTACTCTCACGAAAGTCAGCGCCGCAGCGCTACAAGTTTTCGGCTACGAGCCTGATGACCTGTTGGGTCGCAATTTCCGTTATCTCCTACCATCTGACGAAGCGGAAAAAACCGATGAACACTTAAATGCGAGCCGAAAAACAGATTCCTCACAGTTTGAAAGTCACATCAAAAAGCAAGACGGTACACTCATTGATGCGCTCTGGAGCGTTCATTACTCGAAGAAAGAAAAACAGTTCTTCTGTATTGCTCACGACATCACAGAGCGGAAGCGCGCTGAGAATTTGTTACGAGAAGCAGAAGCACGCATCCGCCTAATCGTAGAAAGCATGCCGATAGGCTTGCTCATTATGGACGGAAACGGTCAGATAGAGTTGAACAATCCAACAGCTGAAAAAATCTTTGGACTTAAAACAGATGCTTTGCACAAGAAAAATATCGCCACAATTCTTGGCAAAACAGAGACGCTTTCCGACGCAGAATATGTTGCAGATCTGATTCAGAAGACGAAAAATCATCATGCAATAGAGCTGAACATCACCAACACGTATGAACAAACTATTCCAACTGAAATTTCTCTGAATGAATTCCAGACCCTGGAAGGTAGCCGTCATCTAGTCCTGCTTATGGACGTGACGGAACGCCATGAAGTCGAGCGATTGAAGCAAGAGTTCATTGCGATGGTGAGCCATGAATTGCGCAGTCCGCTCAATTCAGTTCTCGGTTTTCTCGAGATGTTACCCGAAGGCATTTACGGTGATTTAAATCCACAAGGCGTCGACAAAGTTGGTGTTGCTGAAAGAAACGTCAATCGATTGATAAGGTTGATCAACGACCTTCTCGAGATAGATAGAACTGAGTCTGGAAAGCTTACGATGGACGTTGCGGATATTCCAATCGGTCCGCTGATTTCTCGCTCAGTAGATGCGGTTAAAGCGCTGGCAGACCAGAAGAACATTTCCATAAATCATTCTGACGCCACAACCATCATCACCGCTGATGGTGACAGGATCGTTCAAGTAATTGTCAACTTACTTTCCAATGCGATCAAGTATTCACCAGATGGTGGCAAGATCGACATCGACTGCATCACACAAGAAGAGTGGCTTGAGCTGCGCGTCAAAGATGAAGGACGCGGAATTCCAGAAAAATTCAGAGCGCTTATCTTCGAGAAATTCCAACAAGTTGCATCTTCCGACTGGCGACAAAAGGGCGGCACGGGATTGGGGCTTGCAATCTCGAAAGCAATCATCGATCAACTGAATGGATCGATCGGCGTGGAAAGCGAGGAGGGGAAAGGAAGCACGTTCTGGTTCCGCCTTCCTTTGAAGAAAGTCAGCGAGCCCACCTCTACGGTGTAGGCAATCCAGAACGTGCTGTTTGACTTAGCGCTTTGCAGCACCAGCAGTCGCGTAATCAGTGCTCACTGATACAGGCTTCCACTTCTTCATATCGCTGACAAATTCATCGATATGCGAGGAAGCGCGATCATAAGAATCAGTTCCGAGAATCAAATGCACTGGCGGCTCGTCTGAGCCGACAAGCTTGAGTAGCGCTTGGGCAGCAGCATCCGGGTCGCCAATTTGATTTCCGTTCATAGATTGCAAACGCGATTTCATCGCACCGCTGGTAGTGCTGTAGTCAGAGATTTCGTTTTCAGAATATCGGATCGACGAATCAGCGAGAAAATCTGTACGAAATGCACCTGGTTCGACAACAGTCACTTTGATTCCGAGCGGGCTTGTTTCCTTGGCTAGACTGATAGAGAGCCCTTCAACAGCGAACTTTGCCGCTGCATAAAAACCGCTGCCACCACCCGGAGCCAAGCCTGCAATCGACGACAAATTGATGATGTGTCCACTCTTTTGCTTGCGAAGGAACGGCAGCGCCGCTTGAATTACATGCACCGTGCCAAAGAAATTAACATCCAAAACCGGATTGAATTCGGCTGGTGTCGCTTCTTCGATCGCGCAAAGCAAGCCGTAGCCAGCATTATTGACGACATAATCCAGCCTATTGCCGCCTAACTCAACGGCTTTCTTCACTGCTTCAAAAACTTTTGCACGGTTGACTACATCTAGAGGAAGAACGTGTAGTGTGCCTTTCTTGGCGTCGATGTCAGCCTTTCCATTCCGTGAAGTGCCGATCACGGTATCGCCTCGGGACAGCGCAGCTTCAGCTAAAGACTTGCCGAGTCCACGCGAGATTCCTGTAATAAACCAAACTTTCGTATTCGACATACGTGGTCACCTCTCATTCGATGTATTCATTAAAACTCCACCGCACACGCGTTTCAACGGCTCTTACTGCTCAATTCTTGCCTAATTCTGCAAAACCCTACAAATCTGGCAATAGCGAGCGTACTATAAAGGAGTAATATCTCTGCTCAGCGACATAAAGCGAATGATAAAGACTGATAGCAAAAAAATGGATCTTTCAGACAGCATCCCAACAAGCGATTGTGAAATCGACGCCAAGCGTCAACGAATGACAGCGTTGTTAGATTCGCTTGCCGTCGAAGAAGGTAGCCGCCCTTCTACAATTTTGCCGAGCGTGAGCCTGATCCGGGCGTCGAGATCGCTTCCCCGCATGCCCGTTTTGTATGAGCCAAGCATCGTAGTTGTTGGAAGAGGTCGCAAGCGCGGCTACTTGGGCGATGACACTTTTGTCTATGATGCTTACAACTACCTCGTCTTGACGGTGCCGATGCCTTTCGAATGTGAAACTGAAGTCGAGGAAGCCGGACCGCTTCTCGCTTTCAAAGTGAGAATCGATATCGGCGTTTTGAGCGAGTTGATGATGAAAACAGACAGTCGTCTGGTCGCAAAAACAACAGCACAAACGCGCGGATGCTTTGCGACTCCGATGGATGACAAACTTTTAGACGTCTGCATCCGCTTGCTCGAGTCCATGTCGTCAGCGGCCGACGCAAGAATTCTAGGACCGCAAGTTATTCGAGAACTGACGTACCGGGTCCTCACAGGTGTGCACGGAGGCGCTCTGAGAGAGCTTCTCACGTTGAACGGAAAGGTCGGGCAAATTCAACTGGCGATTGAGCGGATGCATGAAAACTATTCATCACCTTTCGATGTGCAATCGATGGCAGACGAAATTGGTATTAGCGCATCGGCTTTCCATCACAACTTCAAAGCACTTACTGCAACTTCGCCACTTCAATATTTGAAAACAATTCGGTTGCACAAAGCGAAAATGTTGATGGTTCACGAAGACATTTCTGCTCAACTCGCATCTGAGCGCGTGGGCTACGAAAGTGCATCTCAATTTAGTCGCGAGTTTAAACGATTATTTGGATTAACTCCGGTGCAGGAAGTCTCCCAGACACGCGACCGATTGGCAATCAACAAGCCCGTTCTCACAGCCTTTCAGGTCACCGACATGGTTTGATGACCACTGGTTGAAACAAATCGGCTCGAAACAAATCGAGAATGCGGGCGTTCAGATGAGCTAAAATTGCGATATATCCGGGGCTGAACCCATATTTGTAGGCGCAATTGGACAAGCTGAAGAGACACGCGCTCATATCATTAGCATTTGCTCTCAACCTTGCGAGCAATATTCAACCCGTGTTCGCTGAGGAAACGGTATCCAGTTCGATCAGCGCATTGATTTCGCCACCAATTGAGAAAAAGCCCGACGAGCACCTTCAAGATACGGAAGAATTGCCCGAAACCGACGCATGGACGCGCGAATATAATTCGGGGTTGAAGGCAGTCCAAAACAGAATGTACTCCGAAGCGGAAAAGAAGCTGCTCGTCTCGATGAAGCATGCACGCCGCGGTGGGGCGCCCGACGAGAGGTTGTTGCTCTCGAAGTTGGCTCTAGCAGACGTTTACTTCGCAATGCACAAATTCAACGATGCTGAAAAATTGTATTCGGCTGCTTACGATGCCACCCGAAAACATGGAGAGAATTCGGAATCGTTCGGTCATGCAGCGCATGGAATGGCGCTGATTCAGCATCAGTATGGATTGAATACGAAAGCAAACATTTACTGCAAGCAAGCAATAAATGCTCGCAGAAAATCGCTTGGAGCAACACACCACGATGTTGCGCAAAGCTACATTCTGATGGCGCTCATTCTGGGCAAAGAAAACTATCCAGATGAAGCGGAACCATACATCTCACGCGGACTTCACTTCCTGGAAAAAACACCCGGACCGAAGCAGTTGGACTATGCCGACGCACTGCATACAGTGGCAACTTACAGACAGAGTCGCGGGCAGAAGAAAGAAGCGGAGCACTTATTCGAAAAGGCATATGCCATCACCGATGCAGCCGTCGCCTTCGACCAGCCAACAAGCTTGAAAGGGTTGGTAAATTATCGATGGGAAGAGGGTTCTCCTCGCGCTCACGAATTTCCTGATTACGATTTCCCGCTGCGATACGTGACGATAAATGGCGTTCGCGTGGCAGCGACAATCATCGACCTCTGGGAGTTGATGGGCGTTTTGATTTCGATCACCAATCTGAACGACGATCGCGTCACACTCGGGTTGGACAAAGTCAATCTGGACCAACTGAGTCTGGATCTAAATGACCCAGTCAGACATCCGCTCACATTCGTCGACCCAGACAGTATCGACAGGATTCGCCGCGAACGCGTCATGTGGGATTTAACTCAAAACCGACCCTGGCTCGCAAACATTCAGAAGACCCGCAGCGTGAGAGGGCTTGTGCCTCAACACGGTCACGACATGTTCAGAGGTCCGAACGTTTTCGGCGTTTACGGTGATTGGACAGCGATACCACGGGTGATGCCGGTCAGGTTGGAATCACAAGCGTCACCAGAGAACGTGCAAACTCAACTGGAGACTCAGCTCGACAGTGGCTTGTTGCATTCAAACACAATTAAAATGACTGGATTGGTGCCAGTCTCGCTCGATCCGTTCGAGTCACGCACGGGCGAGTTATTTTACTTGCATCCGCGCTGCGAAAGTGTTTTGCTTACTGTGCGCGTCGGAAATTCGGCGGTAGAAATTCCGTTCAAGTTGCGCAAAAAACGAATTAACTGAGGAAGACCAGTGGCCGGCAAGTGTGATCACGATAATTCACGCCTGAGTTGCATCGAGTGCAATTCGCCGATTTGCACGAGCTGCCTCGTTCAATGTCCTGTAGGCTTTCGCTGCAAGTCATGCGTTGGAACAGTTAAAAGCGGAAGAACAGGCGGAGAAACGTCGCGTCTGTCTGTAGCGAAATCGCTAGGCATCTGCACCGCAGTCGGTTGCGCTGGCGGTTGGATCATGCCGTTCATCAGAGTTCCATTCCTTTCTTGCATCCTCTGCTTTTTGATGGGTTTGGCGATCGGCGGATGGATTTCGAAATTTCTCGATTACAAAATTGGACACAGGCTAGGACTGATCGTCACGTTCGGGCTGCTAATCGGTCTTTCACTCAGCCCATGCGCTCTAGTTGTGCCAATTTCGTTTTTAATGATCAGTGAAATTTTTAGCGGACACACGGCAGATGTTTTGTCGGTACTTACTGCGATCGTTTCGATGATTTATTGCCCTGTTTGCTTCATCATCGGTGTGCTTCGCCCCACGATCTGGACGCGACCTTACTAGTCCGGCGAAATTGTCGTCATTAGTGTTTCCGTTTCGCAATACGTTTTTGCGTTTGGCATCACAAGTGTTTGGGTTTAGGACTTCGGTCACGAAACCGGAAAACATCATTGCGAATGCTAATCCAAAGCAGATTTGTACTCTGCCAAAATCGCATCATAACCGGCTTTGTAGTGGGGGTAATCCAGCGTGAAGTTTATCTCCTCATACAACTTGTGCGGATTTATCATCCGGTTTCCGCGTAGAGTGGGAGAGACCTCATCTAACGATGCCACCGGTGGCAGAGGCACATTCATCTTTTCGCACACGTATGAGATCGTATCGAAGTGGCTCGCTGGTTGTTCATCTCCAACCAAATACAATGTGGATCTCAATTTTAACTCAAAACACTGGATAATCAATCGCGCGAGATCTTTAAGATGAATACGCGACGCTACGTTTGTTCCGGGCCCAGGAATTTTCGCAGTGCCACTCTTCAGTCGCAAATGCCAACCACTCTCGGTTCCGTACAGTCCGGGGCATCGCAACACGATTGCACCTGCATCCAGCCAGATTCGCTCAGACTCCAGCCGCTTTCTTGCAGTCTCATCGCCCGCATCGGTAGGTGAATTCTCATCGATCTCACCTGAAACCTTGCCATACACTCCAGTCGAAGAGATATAGATAATTCGTCGAGAACCAGCGCAGAAAGGAGCTAAAGCTTGTTCAGTTTTCATATCCGGTGGAAACGAGACGAGTATATCGGCACCTTTCATCAAGTCTTCGTAGTCTTTCATGACACCGCTCAAATCGGAAAGCTCCAGATTGGAATCAAGCAATAGCGGCTCAACACCAGCGGCTTGAAGCATCGGTATTTTATCTAATTTTCTGGTAGTACCGTATATGGTGCATTCCGAAGCAACCAATTTTGCCACGTTGATCGCTACGTTCCCAACTCCTAGGAGCAACAGCTTATCCACGACAAATAACTCCTTGCAACAACATCGTCAAAACTGGCAAACCTGCTAAAATGCCCCAATCATTTGAGCTTGATATGCGAAACGAAATTTCTATCAATGATACTAAATACGGTCCTGATGACGATGCTTTGAAGCTGCTTGGCTTGCTGCGTAGACATTTGGATCAAACTCTGCCCGACTCCGTGTATCTGCAGCAGGACGAGCTTTTCTCACTAAAGGCATGGCTCTTGCAGCATGCCGAATCGATGAAGACAGGGAAAGCAATCTGGATTGAAGAATCCAACGACGGCATCATATTCAGACTTGTTGCGGCAGTTGGTAAAACCGACGAAGGTGCGTCAGTGCTGTGGCACGAACCGCTGCCGTGGCCGTTTCCATTTATCAATCAAAGTTACAGAGTCGAAGAATAGATTGCGGATGTTCTAGGGCTTTTCCCAACCCATCTCGTCCACAGCATCATCAAAAGAAACGCGACTGCGTTGACAGTAGTGCAAAGCGATCATCGCCTGCTCGATTTTGAGACGGCTCTCGTCCATCAGCTTGATGCACTTCACCGCAGCATCGTAAGTATTCAAATCCATCTTACCTGCTGCTGCCAAAATCTTTGAAGTCTCGCCACCATGCTTGAGTTTGACTTTCACTGCAGCCTGGAAATCCTGGTCCTGCAACAATCCCGCTTGCTTTACGAGTTCGATTGCGCGCACCGCCTCTGGTGGCTCACTGGTTCCATGCTTTCCACCTTTGCCGAAATGTTCGCGGATGAATGACTCGACTGCATTCTCCTTAGTCATAGCGCCATTGCGCACCACTTCCTGCAAATTCAATGCAGCTTTGAGAATGGAAACATTGATTAAACCTGCCTCGACAAGAATTTGACCGAGAGGTGGTGCCACAGCTTTCACTTCAGTGTTCGCTGGATTTGGCGCTGACGCCGAGAACATTGCCTGGTCGAGCGCGCCACCACGATTGTGAGCACGGCGTACAGCTTCAGCGGCTTTTGTCGTAGTCAGCTTGCCCGAACGAACGAGGTCTTGCAACTGCAATGCGGCTTTGAGCGTGGTGTCAGGAATCAATCCCGCCTCTACCAGGAAACCACCGAGTAAAACATTTGGTCGTTTTTTGATCAAATCCGCATCGATAGGTGCTTGTGGCGGCGGATTGGTATCAGGCGAGTACGGCACACCCGGTTGCATCGGCACTGTTTGAGCCGGTTGAGGATAGGCAGGGTAAGGATATCCGGTGCGCGGATCGATGTAGACCTGTGGTGGAGCTGCATAACCCGGCGGATAGGCCGGATATCCGTAGCCCGGAGGATAGCCGTAGGGCGGTGGTGCATAGCCAGGTGGATAAGCGTAACCGGGTGGATATGGATAGTTAGGCGGATAGCCGGGTTGCGGTGGATAACCGGGATACGGTGGCTGTGCAAATTGCTGTTGTCCAGGCTGGACTGGTTGTCCTGGCTGCGCTGCGTGCATCGGTTGGCCCGGTACTTGCTGTCCCGGTTGCCCGCCCTGTGGTTGCGCGTGACCGGGTTGCGCAGCTTGTCCGGGCTGTGCTGGATTTGCATGCTGTGCGGACTGTCCCGGTTGTGCGGACTGTCCAGGCTGGGCGACATGTCCGGTCTGGTTCGCCTGACCTGACTGCGCGAAACTGCCTGACTGTGCATTCTGAGCCGGCTGAGCTGAATGTCCCGATTGAGCAGATTGGGCACCGTTACCAGACTGTGTAGGTTGTCCAGAAACACCATGACCGTCCGGTTGTCGGGAAGGAGCAGTCCGCGGTCTCGGAAAATCGCTGTCATTGAGCAGAAAAGGCTCGTTATCCATTTCTGGACGCGGCGGCATCTGATAGATCGGATCGGGCGCATGCAACATCGAATCAGGATCGGAATGCGCAAAGTCATCAAATCCAGAATTCACGTCCGCAGGCAGCGAGAGACAGACTACGTCGTAAAGCAAATCGAGATCTTCGAAGGGCGAACTCCACATGACGCGAGAGGAACTGCCTTCGCCCTCGTACAATGTCCAGATTGGCTCGCCACCGCTGATTTCCACGCGCACAGTCATGCTGTACGGAGTGTCGGTCCTTGTCGACTTCCAGGGTAGCTCGACCGTGCAACCTTTCGCGTTTCGAGCTTCTGATAAAAGTGTGCGCATGTTGCTCATCTTCGGCAAGCCGCGCACAGCATCAAGGCGAATGTGTCGTTTGGGTTTGTACATCGAATTACTGTGATTTGATTTACTGCTAAATATCTACCCAGCCGACAATATTAATCGACCTGTTGGCGATTTACGAACTGATTGCAAACGTTTATCCGCGCATTTCCATCAAATTTCCGGATTCGTAGCGCCGCAGTCCAAAATAAAAAACGGCAGCGCCAACGAACACAACAGCAGCAGAGCCCGCAACCGATATGAGCGCGTCCACCATAGATAAGTTCCGCAGCGCGACAATCGGATGGTAACTAACGAACATAGCGGGAATGACGGTGTACAGCACCAATTTGACTGCCCCTTCGAACAAACTAGACGGGTAGGTGCTGAAAGTAATCATGGCGTAACGCCATTGCTCGGCGAGGGATTCGGAATTGCCGAGAAAAAATGTCAGACTTCCTGTGAAAATGCTGAAGCCAATAAACATGAATGCGATTGACACGGTCAAAGCCACGAACAAACAAAAGTGCACAAGGTCGGGTTTGACGAATACCAGATACACAGCGTAACCAAAGAGTGCATCACCACATGCGGTAGCACTCATGCGACCAAGCAGGATGTGCGGCAATAAAGCCCGCGGATAAAGCATCCAAACATCCAGTTGCCCTCGGGAGATGAGAACTGGGATTTGAAGCGCGTTTCCACAAACCGTGTGAGCCAATCCAAAGCCTGACGCAGCTATGCACCAGAGTGTCACCACATCGTTGATGTCCCAGCCACGAAGCACTTTAAACCGGCTGAAAAACAGAATCCAAAACCACACCCAGATGACGTTATTCAAAAACATAGCGACGACCTGAGAGATAAAAGCGCCGCGATATTCGAGTTGAGCATCAAGATTTAGCTTGGTATAGGCAATTGCCAGACTCAAATAGTTGAGTAATTTTTTCATCAATCAACCACCATTTGCAAAAACTCGCCGAGAGGCGATTTTAAATACAGCGAAAACAGCGATACCAAATACGATGCTTGCGCATACTTGCCGCATGAAAGTCTCTACAAAGAATTGAGCATCTGGTTGCACGAACAATCGCGCCGGTCCATAAACGATGGCAGAGAACGGCAAAAGCTTCAGCATTGATTGCCAGCTATCTGGAAATAATTCCATCGGAATCAACATTCCGCCCAGAATCATTGTGCCGCGAGAATAAATCAGTACCAGACCGTTGGTGTCTTCCAACCAAAATGCTGCCAGTCCGATGAGAAAATTTCCAAGAAAATCGACGATGAAGGCAAACGGAAGCGCAGCCAGAAACAGCAGAAAGCCTGACGCCGTCATTGGAATGAAACCAACAAACACAAGCGAAATCATCGCACCAACGAATAAATTTACGGAGAAGCGAACAACCCGCTCGCCCAGCGTATTGAACATGCAGTAAAGCGGATACGAGAGCGGACGAATGAAGTGAACAGAGATTGCGCCGGTGCGTATATCCTGATCCACTGCTTGTGCGACACGAGGACCGGAGAGAATGATGGACTCGGTGATCGCGAGATACCAGAGCATCTGATTGAGAGTAAATCCACCTAAAGTTTGAGAGCCAGTCTCTCCGTACGTCACCTGCCACAAGCGCAGAAAAATGTAGAGAATAATTCCGAGGAAAAAGACTCGACTGCCGATCTCCGCCAAATAAGCAAGATTCGACTTAGCCGAAGTAATGGCTATCCACCAGTATTTTGCTAAAACAGCGGTGAATTTATTCATCGCTCTCTCCGTCAGCCGACACAGAAACTTTTGGGGGTTGGCTATAAATGTGCGCGATCACTTCTTCCAGCGGCGGATCTTCGATCGTAATATCCGCTACAGCACCGGCTTTCAAAACAGAGTCAATAACAGACTCGATTGAATTGGCTTGTGTGTCAACTTCAAGACGAAGCGCGTACTGACTCGACTTAATCACCGAAACACCAGGAATTTCCAATTCTCTAGCAGCCTCGTGGTATTTCACTGAGAGAACTTTAGTACCCAGATATTGCCTGCGCATTGAAGAAACTTTGTCGTCAAGCACAATCTTTCCATGATTGACTACAATCACTCTGCGCGCGACATTCTCGATATCGCCGGCATCATGGCTGGTGAGAAAAATCGTGATACCTTCCTCCCGATTCCACTCGCGGATCAAATCACGCAACTCTTGTCGCGCCATCACATCCAATCCAATCGTAGGCTCATCGAGGAACAGAACACGAGGATGATGAAGAAGACTCGCAGCAATCTCAGCGCGCATACGCTGACCGAGAGACAGCTTTCGGACTTGCGTATCTAGAAATGACCCGATGTTGAACCGCTCGATCAGCATGTCTCGTCGTTTTACGTAATCGTTCTTTGGCAACTCGTAAATTCGAGCCAGTAATTCAAAAGTATCCCGAGGCGGTAAGTGATACCACAATTGTGAACGCTGCCCAAATACAGCACCAATCTGCCTGACGAGACGCTTTCTGTCGGTCCACGGAGTCAAACCCAAAACTTTGGCACCACCTGTGGTGGGTCGCAAAATCCCCGTCAATATTTTTATCGTAGTCGACTTCCCGGCACCGTTGGGACCAATGAAGGCTAGCGATTGACCACTGGGGACAACGAGCGAAATATCGTCCACAGCAACGACTTCGGACGATTTGCGTGTCAGTCCTTTGCCCGTCTTCAGGACAAATGTCTTGCGCAAATTTTCGATCACTACTGCGGGAACTTCAGACAAATTGTTACTTGGAATGGCTCTGACCAGATGACGAAGAAGACGATGATGGGGCGGTTGTAGAAGATGCTGGCGTCGATGATTGTTTCAACGGCGCTTTGGCATCAGCCGCCGGGGTCATCTCATAAGACCGAACATACAGATTGGTTCCTGTCGGTGATAAGTGAACCTTCCCAGCTTTCGTTTGTTCGTTCATCTGGTCGCGCAGTGCATCTGCGGTGCGCTGAATCTCGCTCGACTGGCGCGAACTGTTTTGCAAGTAAGCATCTCGCTGTGCGTTATAACTCTGTTTGACACCTTCGATATAAGTCTTGTTATCGTTAGTCAAACTAGGCGAAATCACATATCCTCTGCGTGTCACATATCGCATCGAATCCAAAAGATCTCTCTTGAGTTGCTCAGCCATCGCAGTGCCTTGCTTCTCGGCTTGCTGGCTGGATAGTTTTCCTTCGGACTCGCGTAAATTTTTTAAATCGCTAGCCTGGCGATCGAGTTCGGTTGACTTCGATGGCTGTGGTGCTACCAATGGTGCCATGCTCGTTGCCGTCGCTCCTGGCGGTGGCAACGCACCATTCGGCATCAACGCATCGATGCCGCCTTTCTTCGGTTCAACTGTTCCAGTCGGATCTAAACCGTAGGTCGCAAGGGCTTGTTTAGAAAATTTGCCGGCTTCTTTGTCTGGCTCTAACGCAAATGCGATTCGGAATTCTCGAACCGCAGCTTCTTTCTGCTTCATGTGAGAGAAACAGTTTCCGAGATAGTAATGTAGCGCAGCGTTGTTAAAATCCGTGTTCAAGGAGGCGCCGAACAATCCGGCGGCTTCAGCATAGTGCCCTTTATTGTATTCGGCTATGCCAGGTTTCAGCGCTTCATCACTGCAGAATGCAGCCTGTGAGCAAAGTGCCGTTGCCATTGTTAGTGTTATGAGAAGTGAACGCTTACGCATTTACCAACCTGTATAAGGTTCCAATATTATCTTATGCCCCGTGTGCAAAACGTGTGAACGGATCACTCCATTTCTTTTGCTTTCCTTAAGTCTGCGGCGGCTTCAGACGCTTTTCCAATTTTTTGATAGACCTTAGCTCGCTCCTTGTACCATTGCGAATTCGTCGGATCGCTGTGAATCAAATAAGCGTAGTCCTTGAGAGAGTTTGCAGTATCGTTCAATTCAGCAAAAACGCGAGCTCTTTTTGAAATCGCTTCGGTGCTTTTCGGCTCAACTCGAAGCACGGTTTCGGCTGCGATTTTCGCATTTTTATAATCGTGCAGCTTCTCGAAGTCTTCGACAAGCTGAAGCAAAGTAATTCTGTCGGAACCGTCAATCTGAGCCCGGTGCAATGTTTCGAGGAACACAGGCTTCATGACGTCAACCGCTTTCTGATATTGACCGGTGTGTTCGTAAGCGCTGAATAGCAAGCGCGTAGATTTCTTTCCGAATTCCTCGATGCCCTCCAGGTTGGAGCCCTTCAGAGCCTCGGGGATCGCCTCTTTGTACTTGTCACTAGCGCACAAAAGTTTGGCATAGCGGAAATGTGCGTACTGACTGGCAGGATTCAAGTGTGTAGCTGTTTCGTAGTCGGCGAGTGACTGCGGGACTTTCCCAGCCTCGTCGAAAAAATCACCCCGCATAATGTAAAACCTTGCGCTGGTTGGGTTTCGAGTTATGAGCTGATTGAAATAGGGCTCAGCCTTTTTCGACTCGCCGGCGGCAACCCAACCGCGTGCGATGTATTCATCAAAAGATGTTTTGGGATCGAGTTGCTGCGCCTTTTTGAATTCAGACAGTGCCTCATCGACTCGGTCAATGTAAAACAAGCATAAGCCCTTTAAGGCGTGTGCAACAGCGTTTTTGGGATCGGCTTTGATTGCATTTTCCAACTGTTCCAGGGCACTCTCGTACTTACGCGTCAAAAATATCGCGTAGCCGTGATACATGAATTTCACTGACGGACTGGGATTTAGCTGTCCTGCACGATCGTAATAGAACACTGCGATTAAGCTATCAAAAGATTCTCTAGTTTTAGCCTCGAGCAGCGCTGCGGCATAATCGTTGTCCCGGGCGGGAGCCAACAACTTCAGCGTCGTCCCATATTGAGCACGGTCGTATGCCTTCTGCGCTTGGTCCAACTGAGCTGGCGTTAGTTTCGCGTCCGCACTGCTGACAAGAAAGAGCAGAATCGGGGAAAGCAGTATAGAGAAGCGCTTGAAATTTGCCATTATCAGAAGTTGAAGGGTACTGCTGATACGTTAACATAAGTCAGGCAGCTTGCTGGTGGACTACCACCGGATCGGTCGAAGTGAAACTGGATCTCAAACTATCTCAAAAAGCTGTGATGCTAGCGGCGGTGCCGCTCATATTCGAGTTGGGATTTTTCTGCACACTCGTTTATGAAGTCAAAAATTTCGATACGCAGACTAAGATCCAGAACCAGGCCCGCGACATCTTAACGACCGTCAATCTTCTGCTCAAATCGTTTTTGCAAGCAGCCGGTGCGATGGGCATGTTTCAGGTTCACCACGAAGAACGGTTTCGCAAACAGTACGATCACGCAATTGTCGAAATGAAGCGATTGCGTCTCGAGTTGGATGGGTTGATCAAAGGTGATACCAGCGAAGACCTGGTTGAATTTGTTGGTTCTTCAGATGAATTGATTCGAGCGCTCGAACAGTGCAGCGATCTTGTATCGACGGGAGACAGAATCGACCGCATGCGCAGCATTATTCGCGCGCAAAAACTGCTAACGAAAATTGACTCTAGCGGAAACAAAGTTATTGACCGATTAAAGCGGACAAATGACGAACAGACGCTCATGCAAGCCAAGATTTACGCAATGATCGAGTGGCTTGTCGTGGCAGCAGGTTTGAGCATAGTCATCGCGATTGTCTTGACCATTTACTTTGTGCGTGGAACATCAAAGCGTCTAAACGTACTCATGGACAATACACTTTCACTGGCAATGGAAAAACCGTTGCAAGCACCACTGGAAGGAAAGGACGAAATCGCCACCATAGATGGTGTCTTCCACAAAATGGCAGAAGCTCTGTCATCAGCGCGAACCAAAGAGCAAGCATTGACACGAAATGCTCTGGATGTAATCTGTTCACTCGACTCCAAATTCAAATTCACAAAAATGAACCAGGCAGTAAAGAATGTCTGGGGCTACGACGATGAGGAATTGCTTGGACGATCGCTACTATCGCTCGTTGATAAGGATTCGGTCGAACACACAAGAGAATTGCTTGAAGAGATCGTGCGCACGAATTCCACAGCACCGTTCGAATTGAGAATGCAGCGAAAGGACCGCACTCCATGCGATATGTCATGGTCGGCTCAATGGTCCGAATCAGACCAATCACTCTTCTGCGTAGCGCACGATGTTTCAGAGCGCAAACGCCTGGAGCGAATGAAGCAGGAAGTTGTTGCTATGGTCAGTCATGATTTGCGATCGCCGCTCACTTCCATTCAAGCGATGTTTGACCTGTTAGAGGCAGGAGCGCTCGGAGAACTGAACGACCGCGGCGCTGAGAAAATTCAGCGCTCCAGCGCGTCTCTCGCTCGCTTGATCTCGATGATCAACGACCTGTTGGACATGGAAAAATTGGAATCAGGAATGTTTGAATTAACTCTTCAAACAGTACCTTTCACCACGCTTGCAAAACACTCGCTCGAAGGCATTCAAACTTCCGCAGACCAGAAGAAGATTCATTTAGAAGTGGCTCAGTCAACGGCTCCTGTCTACTGTGACGGGGACAGAATCGTGCGCGTTTTGATTAATTTCTTATCGAACGCGATCAAATTTTCACCGACAGATTCAACGATCAAAATCGAAGTCGAAGATGAAGAAGACTTCGTGAAAATCAACGTAATCGACCAGGGCAAAGGTATTCCGCCCGATAAACTGGAATCGGTTTTCGAACGGTTCAAACAGGTCGAACGAGCTGACGAGACAACAAAAGGTGGCTCAGGTTTGGGACTTGCTATCTGCAAAGCAATCATCGACGCACATCAAGGCACCATCGGTGTGGAGAGCGAAATTGGCAAGGGCAGTACGTTTTGGATAAAGCTACCGAAGCAAAAACAGTCTGAGCGCAAACAATCTCTGGCTACCGTTTAGCACTGAATTCTCTGAAACTTAACCAAATTCACGTCGAACTTGGCATTTATTGCCCGATGACGGACAATATTGATGTACACAGGAGCGCTCAATTTGCCGAACGAACCAAAAACAATTCTCGATACCGGGAAACAACATCCGATTCCAAAGTCATTCAGAACTTGGATTTTGCCGCTTACACGAATGCACAGAATTCCTGTATTCAAAAGAGTTTGGCTTTATCTCGCGGTGATGGCCGTCTACGGTGCGAGCGTAGAGTGGCTAACCGATCACGAGTTGCGAGCTGTTCAACTGTTCAAAGAATTGCAAGCAGCCGCTTACACAAGCGTGATTCTCGGCTTGTTGCTTGTGTTTCGTACAAACTCAGCATATGAGCGCTGGTGGGAAGGGCGCAAATTGTGGGGACAGCTCGTCAACGAGTCTCGCAACATGTGCTTGAAAGTCAAAATTATTGCTGATGCAAATCGTGCCGACCAGATGCGTTTCGGTGAGCTGGTCATTTCATTTGCGTTCAGCTTGAAGCACCATCTTCGCGACAGTCGTCCCACAAGATCGGTGCATCGAATCGATCTCGAGCAAACGCAAAACATTCCGGTAGCAATGGCTGGAGAATTGTTCAAGATGATGACGGTCTGGCAGAAAAGTGGTCAGATCGACGGCTTCACGAGACTACAGTTAGACGAGCATATCAAGGCTTTAATGGATATCCTCGGTGCCTGCGAGCGAATTCGCTCGACACCACTGGCGGTTTCATATCGTGCATTCTTAAGACAGGGAATTATGCTCAACCTGGTGATGTTACCCTGGTTCGTGCCACCAGACATCCCGTATCTCTGCAGTCTACCGATCATTCTGATTGGTTCGTATTTCTTGATTGGTTTGGAATTGATCGCAGAAGATATCGAAGATCCATTTGGCGAAGATGGTGATGACTTGCCGCTCGACAACATTTGCGAGGGCATCAACAATTCCGTCTCCGAGATCTTGGAGCTGCCAAAGCAAAAATTCACCGCAGCATTCAAAACACCAAAAATCGATCCGCTAAAAACCACTTAAAAAAATCCACGAACAGATACAATTACAAAAAAGCCACCGCACCAGATGCAGTGGCTTTTTTCTTTAAACCAGGAGTTTTACCAGCGTCTTCCGCCACCGAACGAATAGCCGTAGCCACCGCCCATGCCGTATCCACCGGTGCTGTTGAATGTGCCATCTTCAGGTGGTCTGCCCCAAGAAGCGGCGCCCATTTCACTCTGCAATTCATTGAACTGATTGATACGCATCATCTTATTGAATTCATCATCGCCTTGTTGGGCAATTTGATTCTCGCGCATCGATTGAATCGCGCCTTGCATGTTGCTGCGATCAGCGTTCTCAGATTCACGCAGATTGGCAATAGCCTTGTTTAGCTGCGCGATACGAGCTTGTTCATTGGCTCTAGTTTTATTATCAGACTGCAACCAATTTTCTAGCGCATGCAAATCGCCTGTACGATTCGCGTAACTTCGGCTCGGCGATCCGCCAGCCGCTTTCAGTTTTATCAGTTCAGCAATTCGCTTTTCTGCATATAAGCGATAAGGTTCATTTTTAGCATCGTTCGATGCTGCCGCCGCAGCAGCTTGTTGTTCTTGTGAAGACAAACCATTTACGCGAGCCTGGTTATCTATCTCCATTTGTCGTTCGTCTTGAAAAATCGCCTGGTTACTGCCTTGACTGAATGCAGGAGCTGCAGCAACCCCCAACGACAACAAAGCAACGCTCAGAATAGTTTTAAATCGCATCATATTCCCCCAACAATCCGAACAAGTTCCGGATATCAACAGTTAAAACATACCCAGCGATTTTGTGGGATAACCGTTCAGTCGCGACAACCTTAGTAACGCAAAGTGAAGCCTGAAACGCCCAAATACTCTGGTTCCCAGTTGGTAATTGTTGGAACGGTGTGCTAAACCTAGCAGGTTGTTTTCAGACATAAGGAGTAGACGATGAAAGGCATTCTCGTTGAAAAACATGGCGGTCCGGAAGTTTTGCAATTCAAGGACGTGAATCTAGCAAAACCTGGACCAGGTCAGGCTCGCGTCAAAATCATGGCTTCCGGTCTGAATTTCATTGATATCTATCAAAGACGTGGCGAATATCCCGTGAATTTGCCGTGGACTCCGGGTCTTGAGGCTTCTGGAATTGTCGAAGAAGTCGGACCGGATGTGAAAGATGTGAAACCGGGAGATCGTGTCGCTTATACATCACAACCGGGAGCGTACGCAGAAGGTGCGTTGGTTAAAGCTGACAGTCTGATTCCGCTGCCGGACAATTTGTCGTTCGAACAGGGTGCCGCATTTCCGTTGCAGGGTATGACTGCACATTATTTGATTCATGAATTTCGCAAACCGAAAAAAGGCGAAACAGTTTTGATTCACGCCGCGGCGGGTGGTATGGGGCTACTTCTCGTACAGTGGGCGAAACATCTCGGTGCACGCGTTCTGGGCACTGTCTCTAACGAAGAAAAAGCCAGGGCGGCAAAGGAAGCTGGTGCCGACGAAATCATTTTTTATAACAAGGATAATTTTGTGGATGCTGTTAATCAACTGACTAATGATGAAGGTGCTCATCTCATCATCGACGGTGTTGCAAAAACAACTTTTGCCGGCAACTTGAATTGCACAGCTCGACGCGGAAACGTCGTTATTTTCGGCGCAGCAAGCGGACCAGCGGACCCTATTTCTCCAAATGGGCTTATGCAAAAATCAATCACCGTTTCTGGTGGCTCACTGTTCAACTACTTGCTCAACAGAGAAGAACTTCTCATGCGCTCGAAGGGAGTGCTCGAAGGAATTCAAGAAGGTTGGTTGAAGTTGCGAATCGATCATGTGCTGCCACTTGCGCAAGCAAGAGAAGCGCACGAGTTGCTGGAAGGCAGAAAATCTATCGGTAAGATCGTTCTTCAGTCTGATAAGTAAAGTCAGCGACCGTGTTTTAAATAGTTATCTCCCGAGAGCCACTGCCTGTGGTGCTTCAGGAGACAACTATATATGGTGGCGCAAAATTTTTTCTTTTTTTGGAAACCTCCCCTAATTCTCGACGTCATTCAGTTACAGAGCTAGACGTTCATGCAAACAACTAGAATGGAAGAAATTTATGAAGGCTCTTAAAAGACCAGTTCGACACCTGACACTCGTTCAATCGGCGGATGAGAAGGCATGGAGCGACCTATCAGTAGAAGATTTCGAAGATCTTTTCGAGATGGTAGATGACGCTTATGTAGCAAGTATCGACACGCACGTAGCGACACTAGAATGCGCACACACGGAAGCAGAAGAATAGAAGACCAGCGGTCTGGATAAAGACTTCATACCGGAGTCAGAAGTAGCGAAAGGGCGTCCTCACGGACGCCCTTTTGTTTTATTATCGGACCGCTGCACCAAATGCGGTTCGCGTTAACGAAACCGCCGGCGGTTCTACACTCTTGTGAACTTGCGTTCGGCAGATGGCAATGAACTCGCCGGTACGCGGCTAATGGTCTCGATCTTGCGCTCGGCAAGATATTTATTTATCTGCTCTCTCACATAAGCAATTGCAGTTGCAATCGAGCGTCTTACAGAGAATTGGATCTGAGTTTGCTTGTGAGCTTGTCTGCGCAAGCTGCGTATATCTGCAACTGTCATTCGCTTCTGAGGCTGCAGATCTTCAAGCGAGCCTAGTTCGGCTGTCGACGTTAATCGAATAAAATTCACTACTTTACCTCAACACCTAAAGCCAGGTTAATACTACGTCTAACTGCCCTCAAACTCAAGCTAATTTTTTCTTGGCAACACATATATACGAAAGCAGCACAGCAGCGAAAAGCTTGTAAAATACTGAGACCCCGAAGATTTGGATGAAGAAAATGTCGCGCTCGGAAAGAAGTGAATTAATAAAACGATCGCGACGGATAGTTGTCAAGCTCGGCACTGCCGTGCTTATGCGAGATGAAGGGGGAATTGCACTCAGCCGTTTTTACTCGTTTGTGGAAGGCTTGGCTGCAATCAAACGTAGTGGCAGAGAAGTTTTGTTAGTCACTTCCGGTGCAGTCGGTTTGGGAGTACAAAAGCTCGGCTATAGTTCCAAACCAAAATTGCTTCCTCAGAAACAGGCATGTGCAGCCGTTGGACAGGGAAGATTGATGGCACTCTACTCAGATGCTTTCGACCGACTCGGCATCACCGCCGCGCAGATTCTTTTGACAGAAGAAGATTTCTCGAATCGCCAACGTTATCTGAACTTGAGAAGCACAATCTCGGAACTCGTCTCGATGGGTGCGATTCCTATCTTCAACGAAAACGACACAGTTTCGACAGCAGAGATTGAACCGCTGAGAAACTCGGCAGATTTCAAAGTCAATTTCGGTGACAACGACAAATTATCAGCTCTTGTGGCAAGTAAGATCGACGCAGATTTACTCGTTATCCTCACTGACGTAGACGGTCTCTACACAGCCGATCCACGCTCAGACGAAGATGCCCGTTTGATTTCTGTAGTCGACCACATCACCCCCGATATTGAAGCGCTTGCATCGGGCGAGAAATCAAAAGTCGGCCGTGGCGGCATGAAGACAAAACTCGCAGCAGCAAGAGTTGCAACACAATCAGGATGTGCAACCATCATCGCCGGCGGCAAAATTCCAAATGTCATCGACAAAATATTTGCTTACGAAGAACTCGGCACCATTTTCTTGCCTCACACAATGCGCAGTGGCAAATCAAAGTGGATAGCATTCGCTACCACAGTCAAAGCAGCAGTAGTGATCAACAAAGGCGCACAAGATGCGCTCACACTCCGCAAAGCAAGCTTACTTCCGGCCGGGGTTACAGAAGTACGAGGAAACTTTGATCGAGGTGACGTCGTAAGCATCGTCGATGAGGGCGGCAACGAATTCGCTCGCGGCATTGTGAATTATTCGAGCACCGAAGCAAAGAAAATTTCAGGGATGCATTCGGATCACATTGACGAAGTTGTCGAAAGCAGAAACTACGATGCATTGATAACACGAGACAACATCGCATTTCTCGAGGCGGAAGCAAAACGTGACTAGCTCCAAAGAACTACAAAAAGCAGAAAGCGCTTCGAATAAAATTAGCGTGCTGAAATTAGCTGAAAAGGCAAAGCATGCGGCTAACCAGTTGGCAGCGATAACAGCAGCGAAGCGCAATGATGCACTGCAGGCGATAGCACTGGAACTGCAGACGAACGAAGTGAAGATTCTCGAGGCAAACAAGCTAGATTTGCGGAACGCAGAAGCGATGCTAGCCCAGGGAAAACTCTCGCAAGCGCTTGTCGACAGACTGAAATTGGACAAATCCAAATTAGCTTCAGTCATCGATGGAATTAAACAAATCGCAGAGATGCCAGATCCCGTCGGCAAAATCGAATTGGATCGCGAACTGGATTCCGGATTGGAACTGCAACGAATCACCTGTCCAATCGGTTTGATTGGCGTCATCTTCGAGGCAAGACCAGACGCGATGCCACAGATCGCAGCGCTCTGCTTGAAGAGTGCCGATGGACTCATTCTGAAAGGCGGCGCTGAAGCAGAACACTCGAACAAAACCATCTTCGAATGTATCCAATCCGCCGTAAGCAAATCAGGACTGCCGTCAGACTGTCTCGCGCTGCTAGAGTCCAGAGCCGATGTCGGTGAGTTGCTAAAAGCGGACAAGTTCGTTGACTTGATCATTCCGAGGGGATCGAATTCTCTGGTGCGCCACATTCAGGAAAACACGCGCATCCCAGTGCTCGGTCATGCAGATGGCATCTGTCACATCTATGTCGATAAAAAAGCCGATTTGACCAAAGCGGTTTTGATAATCTGTGATGCGAAAGTCCAATATCCATCCGCCTGCAATGCGGTAGAGACGGTGCTCATACACGAATCTATCGCACAGAAGTTGCTCCCCGGTCTCGCAGCCGCTTTGCTCGACAAAAACGTCGAGGTCCGCTGCGATTCAAATTCTTTCAAGCTAGCAGATAATTTCAAAATCAAAGAAGCAAGCGATGACGATTGGGGCACCGAATTTGGTGACCTGGTGATTGCCATCAAAACAGTTGCGAATATGGATGAAGCAATAGCACATATCAATCATTACGGCTCAGGTCACACAGAAGCGATGGTCAGCGAGGACCAGGAAGCCTTCGACAAATTCTTCGCTCAGGTAAACTCGGCGGGTGTATACCTGAACGCATCAACACGCTTCGCCGATGGATTTAGATATGGCTTTGGCGCCGAAGTTGGTATTAGCACAGCAAAACAACATCCGCGCGGACCAGTCGGTATAGAAGGACTTGTTACTTACAAATATAAATTGCAAGGCAACGGCCAGACCGTATCCGAATATGTTGGCAGTAAGGCAAAGAAGTTTACGCATAAAGATTTGAATAGAGGCTAGAGGAAAACACGAAATGTTGAAGGGCAAAAAGCTAGGTGTTATTGGCATCGGAAAGCTTGGTGAGGCGCTGATCTCAGGGCTTCAAAAACAAAGCGAATTGCAATCCAGTGATATCACCGGTAGTGTGCACCAGGAAGCTTCGATTGAAAGAGTAAAAGAGCGCCTGGGCATCGATGCCACACTGGACAATCGGCAGGTAGCCAAAAATTGCGACATCATAATCTTTGCCGTCAAACCGCAGAACATGGACAAAGTTTTGCTAGAAATTGCTGACGACCTGCGCCCCGAGCAACTGCTTATCTCTGTTGCAGCATCTGTGACGACTAAGTTCGTTGAAGATAGGCTGAAAAAACAAATTCCGGTTGTGCGCGCGATGCCGAACACTCCTAGTGTGATGAATGCTGGAATGACTGGACTGTGCCTTGGAAGTCACGCGAAACAAGAGCACAAGGGAATCGCAGAAGCCGTATTCAACTGCGTCGGCAAGACAGTATTTGTCGACGAAGGTCTGATGGATGGTGTCACAGCCCTCTCCGCGAGCGGACCAGCTTATCTCTATGTCGTCATCGAATCTTTAGCGGAAGCGGGCGTTAAACTTGGTCTGTCACGCGATGTCTCCACTCTGCTCGCAGCTCAGACGATGTATGGCGCATCACGGATGGTGCTCGAATCCAAAGCACATCCCGCACTGCTCAAAGACATGGTGACAACGCC
The DNA here is from genome assembly GCA_036702965.1 of Drouetiella sp. Taxonomy (GTDB): domain Bacteria; phylum Cyanobacteriota; class Vampirovibrionia; order Obscuribacterales; family Obscuribacteraceae; genus PALSA-1081. Next base: position 44,917 of record DATNPZ010000016.1, on the reverse strand, counting down.
AGCCGGTTGCACCATTGATGGCTTGATGGAATTGGAAGAAGGCAAGTTACGCGTGACGTTAATCAAAGCAGTAGTGAAAGCGTCTGAACGCGCGCGCGAACTCGTCAACTACCAGAACAGCGGTAAGTAGTCAGCCTCCAGTACTGTGCTGACGGGAATCAAATTCGCAATCCAAGCGCTCGCAAACCCTGAGTTACTTAGAAGACGGGAACATCAGGATCGGATGCGGTAATGATTTAGCGGTTTCTTTTGCCTGACGGGCAGCGGCGATCAATACTTCCGGATCTTCGCAAGTATTAGGCAATGTCGCCATACCGATGGCAGCGAGAACGCCTTCATTGCGATTGCCTGCAGACAAAGGCTCTGCTGTGAGCGCTTGATGCAATGCATCAGCAAACATCGGCACACCCTCTGCATTTATGCCAGGCAGTAGCGCCACAAACTCTCCACCGCTCAAGTGAGTTATCGCATCAAACTCAGTTGTGACGGTTTTGACACGCTCGATAATTGCCGGTAAAGCAAGTTGCGGAAGCGCCACGTTTTCGTAGCCTATGCGCAGCGCAACTTCGAATACAACAACCGAGAAAGGCGCTTTCGAACGCTGATGCAAAGCATGTTCGCGGAACAAGAAGTAGATAAATGTCGCAAGCGAATCGAGTCCACTATTTTCATCCAAAAGAATATTGATAGTTTTGTCGATCAAAGTCACATCCAACTTGATCGGTGGTGGCAACACGGTTCCAGATTCTTTCTCGACTTCAGCCTGCGCTTCGGGAGCCAGGTATTCATCGGCATCTGAAGGAGCACCGTATTGTGGCGCTGCCGGTGTCATTTGTGGTGCAGCTACCATTTGTGGTGCCGGAGCCATCTGCGGTGCCGCCATCTGTGGTGCCATAGTCGGCGCAGCCCCGCCTGGTTTCATAGCGGGCATGTTAGTTCGCGACGAGTTCGGATTGAAGGCTGGCGCCTGAGGCAAGTTGTCCATCCAGTTTCCGCCACCATCCGGAGCCATCTGTTGCGGTGCGTTGAACGCGTCGACGAATTGCTGGTTGGCTTGCTGATAAAAATTCGGAGCAGCCGGGGCATCTTCTGCCTGACCACCACCCACACCAGGAGCGTTGCCACCGAACGGGCTATCGAACGAGGATTGCAGCGACATCGGTCTTGCTGTTGCAGCGCTTTGCTCGGCCGCTGCTTCACCTGGGCCTGAATTTTGAGAATCGATCTTGATCTTGTTTTGAATCATCAAACAATCTTCTGAGTTCCGATTCCAAAGTCTGGCGGCGCTTGCGCCGTCACCCTTCTGAAGAGTCCAACTTGGAGGTTGTTTATTGCCGACTGATAAAACTAGCTTGACGATGAATAGTTGATGATTGTGAGGATGCTCGAATGGAAGCTCAATTACCTTGCCGACACGCTTTTGACCTTCAGCGATCGCATACTTGAGATCGTCGGTCGTTGGTACTGAATTCATTTTTGGAAGTCTGTAAGACTGTGCCGTACTAAATGAATCGAATAAAGGCATGCGTTTGTTTCCCTCACCGCCAGATGTAGCGCCTGGTTCCAATATACCCATCTTATCGCAACCGTCTAATGGTTCTGAAATTTCGCACGTAATCGCTAAGATTTCCGGCTCTGCAGCTCCTTGACACGCTGCTCGATTCGGTTAGCTTCATCAGTCTGCCCCGACTTCTTCAGAGCCTGAGCGTAGAGTTTCATACTCTTAGCCACATCCGGACTGTCAGCACCAAGAGCTTCTCGCTTAATTTCCATAGCTTTTTTGAACAACGGTACAGCAACAGAAGCCTTACCCTGCGCCTCTTTTAGAATCCCCAGACAAGAAAGGACTTCTCCTGTACGCAAGTTCTTTTCGCCTAGCGACTTCTCACGAATTTTCAGTGCTTGATTGAGTAGAGACTCGGATTCAGCATAGTTGCTCTGAACGTAGTCGATCGTGCCCAATCCAACGAGACTGTCAGCGACTAATGGATGATCGGCACCAAATGATTTTGTCAAAATTCTCTGCGCATCTTTATACAAAGTGCGCGCTTGCTTGAGGTCGCCTTTCATCTGAAAATCGATGGCCAGGCTGTTCTCGGTCTCGGCTACTTCTGGAGAATTTGCTCCAAGGTGCTTCTTTCGAATCGCCAGCGCCGTCTGCAAAAGTTTTGTCGCATCATCCACACGTCCTGTCTTTAGATAGATAGATGCAAGTGACTTGAGACTCTCGGCATATTCCAAACTGTTTGATCCAGCATTGCTTTTACGAATAGCCATCGCTCTATTCAAGAGCGGTTCGGCTTGACCGATCTTATTTTCAGCGAAATAAACCATTGCCAGGTCGTTCAAGCTATCCGCAATTGGCAGACCATTTTGACCGAATATCCCAGTACGAATGTCGAGAGCTTTCTTTATGGTGGATTCGGACTCTGCGTACAAATCTTGCTTGTATTGGGCATTTCCGAGATTGTTCAAACTAGTTGCGTAACGCGGATCTTGTTTATCGAATTCTTCTGCGACATCACAGGCTTCGGAAAAATTCGCCGCTGCTTTTGCATACTGACCGCGCTCGAATTCCTGTTCACCAACTTCGTTGAATTTTTTCCAGAGTTCCGCTTGAGGAGTAACTTGTTCTGGCTGAGGGACCGGTTGCTTGGGATAGAAAAAGTAGAACATGATTGCTGCAGCCACCATGGTTGATACCGCAGCAGCGACTGGAATCCAGGACATATACATACTGCTTTGCTTCGATGCAGGCACTGACGTCGACGCAGCAGATGCCGATGCCGGTTCCATTGATTTGTTAAACTCGCGCAAATCATCAAACAGTTCTTGCATTGTTTGATATCGATCGCTCGGCTCCCGCTGCAAACACTTGAGCACAATCCGCTCGATGTGCTCAGGCAAATGGTGCAAGTCGGGATCCAATTTGATGAACGCCAGCGGTGTATCGTGGATATGGCGCTGCAATGTATCCAGTGTATTTGCACCGAGGATTGGCGGTTTGCCAGTCAGGCTCTCATACATCACACAGCCGAGAGAGTAAACATCCGAACGAGCGTCTAACTTGTGCCCCATGCATTGCTCTGGACTCATGTAGAGCGGGCTTCCTAGAATCTGCCCAGTCTTCGTCAGTTGCTCCATCTGCTTTTGAGACATGGCGGATAGTTGTTTAGCGATGCCGAAATCGACCACCTTTACCACATCGACTTCGTCACCTTCCTGTACAAGCATGAAGTTGCTCGGTTTAATATCGCGGTGAATCAGTTCTTGCCTGTGCGCATAACTGAGCGCATCTGCAGCTTGCGTGAAAATTTTGACGCCGCGCGCGAGTTCGATTCTTTGATGCTTACGAATTTCCTGCATCAGATTACTGCCTTGCAGGTAATCCATCACCAGATATGGTTGCCCTTTGAACGAGACTCCAAAGTCGAACACAGTAACGATGTTTCGATGCTTCAAATTACTTACGAGCTTCGCTTCAAGCTGAAACCGCTTCAGACTGGACACATCAGACGATACGAGAATTTTGATCGCAACGAGTCGATCCATCAATATGTGCTTAGCTTTATAGACCGCACTCATGCCACCACGCCCGAGCACTTCGATTATTTGATAGCGGTCGGCAAAAAATGTGCCGACAAATGGGTCGACATTCAACGGAGTGAGCGGACTTCCATCAGTCGGGCAAAACTGAGTATCGATGCTGAATTCTTTGCCGCAAGCGAGACAGGTGCGATTAGCGCCACTCTGATTGACCTTGTTTTCCGATTCAGCAGTCAAATTAGTACCAGCTAGTTACGCCGGGGTGCCGCTCGCCATGATGATCTCGCAGTTCCGAGGAAAAGATTCTTTTACCGATTTGATACTAGATTCGCTGATGTCGGTTCCGGTAAGCGAAACCTTGTCTAACTGCTGAAGCTTTTTCAAATTATCCAGAGCAGCTTCGGTAATTTTCGTATTGTCTAACCAGATTTTTCGCAACGAATGAATATTTGCGAGATGCTCGATACCATCATCGGTGACGGATGTATGCGACAGGTCAATCTCATACAAACGGCTAAAATGGCTGATGTAGGACAAATCTTCATCTGTCACGGCGCTTTCGCTGAAATCGATCGATTGCAATGCATGAGGGTCCATGTCTTTCAAAGCCACCAGATGCATCGGTTTCTCTTTCAACACTTCCAGTTGCACATTGCTCTTTGTCGGCACATAGACCGTGCCACGCGCTTCGCCGACTCCGTCCCAATACTCTGAATCGTCTTGCGACTCAATCAATACTTCACCAACCGAGAAATCTGGAAACTTAACAGCTTTAGTTGATCCACTTTTATCTGTTTTCGGCGATTGTTTCACCGGAGCTTCGTAAGTAACCTCAATTCCGCTTGTAGCGGAGCTAGAAGTTGAAGTGGCATTTGTGGTGCCAGCAGTGCCGTTAGAAGAGTTAGCAGTCCCGTTGGAAGAGTTTGCAGTTCCGTTGGAAGTATTACCTGTTCCGTTAGCTGAATTGCCTGATGACGCTGATGTGCCGCTGCTGTTGCCGTTTTTAGCAGAGCTTATCATTAAGCCGATGGTGACGAATCCAACGATGCACCACTCAACGCAAAGTCGCACAAGGTCAAGCTTCAACGACATCCCGTTCGCACCAGTCGGTGGTGAGTAGAGAAAACCGAAAGGTCCTGGCGCTTCAGATAGATATTTCCAAGGTGGATAAAGCCCCATTGCAACGCAACCTGCGATGCCCACCCACATGTACAGCCTCTGGTTTTCGTTCAACGGAGTCATTTGTTAATTTCGCGACCTTGAGATAATTATCTAACCCGACGCGTCTGAATTATAAACGGCGCCTTGTATGCTTAGAGTACCGCGGTCTGCGCGTCATTGGAACATGCGGAGGGGCACATCATGTGGGAACGATACAACGTTGCCGGTCAGCAGGCGATGTCGTCAGGACGACCTGGCGAAGCCGAAAGCTCGTTCAAGATGGCTTTGCAAGAGGCAGAGAATCAGTTTGGACCGCACGACAATCGCGTTGCGTTGTGCGCAATTAATCTCGCGAACTGCTTGAGACAGCAAGGCAAATATCTGGACGCCGAGCCACTTTACAAGCAGGCGATCCTTGTGAAAGAACGAGCATTTCATCCGTTTCATCACGAATTGATCAACGTGCTTGAAAACTACGGCAAGATGCTTCGTGCAGCAGGTCGTGAGCGGGAAGCCGAAAAAATAGAACACAAAGCAAAAGTAATTTTCGCCAAGCAGTAAAGAGGTGAATGTGAAAAAGACGACGGAGACTGGCGCCCAGACTAAGACTACATCAGCAGACTCGTTGCCGGTGCTGCAGTATCAAAGCGGATTCGGCAATCACTTCGAGACAGAGGCAGTGGGAGGGGCGCTGCCGAAAGGTCAGAATTCGCCGCAGAGAGTCGCGCATGGTCTGTACGCGGAACAGCTAAGTGGCTCGTCATTCACAGCTAACAGACACGAGAATTTGCGCAGTTGGCTGTATCGCATTCGCCCATCCGTTTTACATTCCAAATTCAAAAAATTCGACCAACCACTCTGGCTCGGTCGACCTTTTAGCGATGCGAACACATCGCCCGAACAACTGAGGTGGGACCCACTACCGGCGCCCAAAACAGCAACAGATTTCGTTGAAGGGGTTGCCACCATTTGTGGTAACGGCGATGGCGCGAGCTGGCGCGGTTCCGCAATTCACATCTACTCGATCAACCGTTCGATGGAGAACAGATTCTTCTACAACGCCGACGGTGAGATGTTGTTCGTTCCTGAATCTGGTGCGCTACGCTTCCGCACAGAATTCGGTGATTTGGACGCAAAACCAGGAGAGATTGCGGTTGTACCAAAGGGCATCAAATTCCAGATCATCATTCACGATGACACCGCCCGTGGTTATATTTGCGAAAACTATGGACAACCATTCAAGTTGCCGACTTTAGGCGTCATAGGTTCGAACGGATTAGCTAATCCACGAGATTTTCTCAGCCCTGTCGCCAAATTCGAACACCTGGAGCAAGAAGTCGAGCTAGTAGCAAAATTCAACAATCGACTATGGACTGCACAGATGAACCACTCGCCACTAGATGTAGTGGCATGGCATGGCAACTATGCACCTTACAAATATGACTTGAGTCAATTTCAAGTCGTGAATACAGTCAGCTTCGACCACTCAGATCCCTCGATATTCACAGTGCTGACTTCAGCATCAGAAGTAGCCGGTTTCGCCAACATCGACTTTGTTATCTTCCCACCGAGATGGCTTGTTGCAGAGCGTACTTTCAGACCGCCCTATTATCATCGCAACATGATGAGCGAATACATGGGTCTTGTCTTCGGCGTTTACGATGCGAAAGAAGAAGGTTTCGTGCCTGGAGGCGGCAGCTTGCATAATTGCATGTCAGCTCATGGACCGGATTTCGATACATTCGAAAAAGCAAGTAAAGCAGAATTGGCGCCAAAGTATTTAAGTGACACTCTGGCATTCATGTTCGAAAGTTCTCTCGTTTATCATCCGACCGAATATGCTCTCAATTCCGAAATTCTTCAGCGCAACTATCTGGAATGCTGGTCAGGGCTGAAAGCGAATTTCAAACAACCTTAAAAGTGCGTTTAGCCTTCAACGCCGCCGGGGAATAGCGAGTATGACGGCAGCCGCCGTGACCGCAAAGGCAGGCAGCTCGGCGTGAAACCTGCTATTGTCTCCCGTTACCCGGCAGCCTGTCGGTTGCACTCACATCTAATTTCCGCGGCGAATATCTATGTATAGACCTAAAAAAGAAGAAAGCGCTCCTCAAGTTTCGAATCGACAGAGATTGACGGTTGCAACATCAATGCCGCTGATCAGTCAGATTCGCGAGCAATATGACAAGGCTGTAGCCAGGCGCGGAACGATTGTTGAACAACCGTGGACAACGTCGACGCCGAAACAACAATTCGTGCTCATGGTGCAGTGGGACCCTTCTGCTGAGTTTCCATTGTGGACTTTGTACGAAGAGAACGCCAACGAATCCAAGATGCACTGGAGTCAAACTTTCCCGCCGGCAGATTTGCAGTTGATGTATGACGTTCTGGCAATGTCTGTTGAAGCAGGTTCGACTAGTTCCAAAATTCCTGATGAATTGCGCCCGAAAGGTGATTTTGCTGATTTAGATCTGAAACCAGAGCCAGCAAAGTCTGCACCGGCACCAGCCCCACCACCGCCACCGCCACCGCCGCCGCCACCACCTCCTCCTCCTCCGGTACAACCGGCACAAGCACCGGCGCCGATGCAGCAACCCTATTCACAAGCTCCTGGCTATCCGCCGGCACCTCAAGGTTATCCGCAGCCACCGCAAGGCTACCCACCACAGCCGCAGGGTTACCCGCAAGCTTATCCAGGCGGCTATCCTCCGATGCCGGGCTACCCGCCTCCAGGCTATCCGGCTTATCCACAACCAGGTTATCCAGCTCCTCAACCAGCACCAGCGCCAGCTCCCGCTCAGAACACGGGTTCGCCCTGGCAGGCGGGCTACGGTCCGGGCAGCTCCCAGACTTCGATGCCGGCTTATCCAGCAGCGAGTCCGGCGAAAGACAATTCTGAATTGAAGCCGATCGACTACAACATGATGTCGAAACGCTCGAATGTTTTGATCGGTACATTGCTTGTCGAAGCAGGCTTGGTGACGATGCCGACGCTTGAAGCTGCTCTGAAGATTCAAGAGCTCGTGCGCGACGAAAAGATGGATCAAGACCAAGCATTCGATGCACTCAAACGATTGCATTCCATGGGTGCTTCGATTGATGACTATTTAAGTCCAACCGATTTCAAATCTGGAAAGAAAGCAGGCACTCCCGGTACAGGAGCTCCAGCCAAACCGAGACCGCCAGCTACTGGTGGCGCCGGTGGTGCACCATCATCCTCGGCTCCGTCATCGGGCGGAAAAGGAACACCACTCAGCCCAGAAAAACAACGCGAAATGCACGGCGCGTTCGACCTTTTGCAAAAGGGCGGACTGTTGCAAGAAGCCGATATCAAGTCAGCTTCGCAGGTGCGTGCCAAACATGGCGGAGATCTGGTGCAGATACTTAAATCAGCAGGTAAGCTCGAACTTAAAACTTACGACGCCGCTGTTATCTGCGTTAAGTTGATCCAGGCAGGCAAGATGAAAGTCGAGCAATGCATCATCGCCTTGAACTATTGCGGACGCAGCCGAGTCGGTTTCGACGAAGCGATGGAAGAGTTGAACTGGCCGAATCCAAGAAAATCGTAACCGCTCGCGAGATGCTCTTGTATGACCGATGATGCAAACGTCGACAGTCCGTACAAACACAGCAAGTCGGCTCAGGAAGCCGAGCTCGCCGAAGATTTTCGCAAGGCTGAATTTGAATTCAAAGCAGCAATTCGTGCGGCTGATGCACTGCCATTGAGCGAATACAAGGCTCACTTCCAGAGCAACAAAGCTCACCAGCACGCTGGCGCAGCAGCAGCAGGCGCAGAAGTGAGCGAGGAAGCAATTGAAAATGCGTATCATGAAGTAATCGCATTGCCATTTTTAACACGCATGCAACTAGTTGGATTCTACGCCAGGCATCAGGCTATTCCAGAAGCAAAGGAAGCGTGCGACGACGCCTTTAGAATCGGGTTAGACCCGCTGGTGCGAGAAAACGCCGCCATTCACGCCATGCACGAACGCGCAAAAGATTTGCAGCGGCACTTGTCGGACATTCTCGGACCCGCAAACGTCGAAAAAATATTCCTGGCCACGTTCGACAAATTAGACGTGGACAAAAACGGATTCGTCAACGAAGCAGAACTGAAGCGTGCGCAACTTGATATCACCATTGGTGCCGAAGCCCAACAGGTAATTCGCTACCTATTGCACAATTACCTCGAAGTCGAAAAAGCAAGCCACGATGAATTCGGCATCGACATCAACGGCATCTCGAAAGCCGACGTACACAAGTACGAAAGCAAATCAGCTTCGCGATGGAAACGCATGAAGAAGGACTAGCCTGTAAATTCTTCAGTGCGCCAATGTGCACCAACTTTGACTTTGAAAATCGTATGACGTTGACCGGCATCAGATAAAGGGTGCCGCTCTCTCAGGGATTGATAGGCACTATTCATGGTGCTGCAGATCCACGACTCAGACTGTCGGTCCAACCCAACACAGGTCATCGTCATCACAGCCAAATCATTGTTTGGCAGCAGCTCGACATGCTCTGCATGTATTTCCTGGGGAGAATCCTCGACAACTTCGGGGCGGACGGCTAGAACTTTCATTTGCTTCCTCGGGGTGAAAAACACAAACATTCACTGCACACGATTCACTTTAGTCTCCAAATTTGTCAAAGTTTTGGCATGACGCCAGAAACCGAAAAATAATCTGATTATCTGTCACTCACAGGCGACAACCAGTAACGCCTGCTCCGGTTGGGTATACTGTTTGCAGCGAAGGCACAGGCATTCACGGTCTATGGGCAAACACATCCTCATCATCGACGGCGACAAGCAGTTTTGCAAACTGATGACATCGGTGTTGGAAGGTCGCGGGCACAAGGTTCTACTCGCCGAAAATGGCGCAGCCGGAACAGATTCGCTCGACAAGAATAAACCGGACCTGGTCATCGTCTGCAATCCCTTAGATGATGGAACAGGGCTTGACTGGATTATCAACACCAGGAAGCTCGGATACAACGTTCGCTGCGTGTACGTCGGGCAGTCGCAAAAAAACGCGCAAGCAAACAAAGCGCGACTCGAAGATGATCTAGATGTGAAACTGATTGCGCACAAGCCTGTCGTACCGTTTGTTTTCGGCGCCCAGGTCGAAGGACAACTACAAGACGAGACCGCATCAGCAGAAGCAAGCAAGCTCAAAGATTTCGAAACGATGTTCCTCGCGCTCGTGACAAAGTATGCGCGAGTTCTGCCGCAAAAGCTCAACGACCTCTCAGCCGCAATCGAAAAAGCCAAGTTGGATTCAGATAACCTGCAGCTCGTTCAAGACGTTCGTTCGCATGCACACAAAATCAAAGGCACGGGCGGTTCGCTGGGCTTCAAACAGGTCGGCGAGTGCATGTCCTTCATCGAAGCGGCAGCGGTCGCTATGCCCGGTAAATCGAAAGAAGAACAGCAGATTTCGTGGGCTGAAATCGATCGCAAACTCGTCGAAGCACAAAGCGCCGGCGAAATGGAAGCGAAGGAAGTCGCTAACGCGGTCGCCGGTAAAGAAGAAGAGGAAGTACCGGAACAGGCACCGGCGATGGCTCGCATCCTCGTGGTCGACAGCGACCAGGAGTTCCTCAACTTGATTGGGGATTTGGGCAAAGAGCGCCTTGTAGAAATCGTCAAAGCTAAAACGACAGCAGAAGCTTTGAATCAAGCTGCATTGATGCCACTAGATGCGGCACTAGTAAATGTCATCAGTGAGTCATCCGAAGAATCTTTCAAACTGGCTCGCCAACTGCGTGAATTGCCAGGTTACGAGAATTTACCGCTGGCATTCATCTCAGGCGATGCATTCGGAAAAGATAGAGTAGAAGCTGCACACGCCGGTGCGTCACTCTATCTGGACAAGCCTCTGCAAGCCGTTTCCCTTGAAAATGCAGTGCAACATCTTGTCGCGATCAGACAGGGTGGACGCTCGAGAGTATTGATCACAGACGACGATGAATTTTTCGCGAACACAGTTGCACTGACGCTGCGCAACGAGGGAATGCTCGTGCGCACGTTGTTAGATCCAACTAAAATTCTGGACGTGATGCAAGATTTCCCGCCTGATATGTTGTTGTTAGACGTGATGATGCCGGGGATTACAGGATTCGAAGTCTGTCGCATGTTGCGGCAAGTGCCGCGCTGGCAAGACTTGCCGATCATCTTCCTGACTGGACAAACGGGTGTTGAAGCGCGTCTCGAAGCCTTCCGATCAGGCGGTGACGATTACCTACCGAAGCCGGTTGTAAACGAAGAACTTCTGACTCGCGTCAAAGTTCGGTTGGATCGAGCAAAGCTCTTGCGCGAAAGATCGGACAAAGACACAATCACGGGATTGCTCTTGCGACGCGCATTTTCAGAGCAATTGACCGGGATGATTGCAGAAGCTGAACGTTCCAAAACTGGATTTTCTGTTTGCCTGCTCGACGTCGATCACTTCAAAAAAGTGAACGACACTTACGGTCACCTTGCCGGAGACAAAGTCTTAGCCGGGCTTGGGCAGCTTCTTTCGCGAAGGTTTAGAGTCGACGATTTGCGTGGACGTTGGGGTGGCGAAGAATTCATTCTCGCATTCAGACGCGAATCGAAAGAGACGATTCAAGCTGCAATCGTGCGTGTTTTAGAAGAGTTTGCCGAGATGACATTTGTCAGCGATCAAGGGCAAGAATTCCACGTTAGCTTCAGCGGCGGTCTGGCTAGCTACCCCGAAGACGGGCGCTCAGTCTATGACTTATTACAAACCGCTGACAAACGATTGTACGAAGCGAAGCGCGCTGGTCGCCGTAGAATTATTTTGGATGATCCAGATCCAGCAGTCGCTGCACAAACTTAAAGCGAAAGAAACAAACAAAAGCGCGAACCTACAATCAAGTTCGCGCTTTTAATTCGTTCGTAATCAGAAGCGGCATCCGTACTGATGCGCATCCCGTTTTAGATGGGCTGCAGCCGTGCAATCCACAGTCACCTTTCGAATTCAGCAGTGCAAATCGTGATCCGCTAATGCACTGCGAATCCCACTACTCGTTTTCCTTTTGCTGCTTCTTGTAAGCGTCGTAAGCTTCTTGCTGTTGAACGTATTGCTGAGCAGACTGCAGTAATTGTCCTGCATTGGCTGCGCCGCTTCCGCCCAATTCAACGGCTTTACGATATGCAGCAACGGCACCACGATAATTCTTGGTGCGCATCAACGCATTCCCCAATCCCACTTCATACTCACCACGCGCACCGTTTTTGATGGCAGCCTGGTACTCAGTTGCAGCACCGGCATAATTGCCTCCACGGAACAACGTGTTGCCGTACTCAAAGTGCATCGGCGCATCAGTTGGTCTGATTGCGAGCAGCGCTTTGTATTCGTCGGATGCTTCCGGTCTGTGCTGACTCAGATAAATCTGCAACAGGCAACGATGAATATTTTCCTTCTTCTGCGCGGGTGTTTCGGCATGAACAGCGCAGAATGTGGATGCCACTAAAGACGCTGCAATCGCGAGTGAAAACGCTGAGCGTTTAAACATAGAATTCATTCCTCCAGGTCCTTAGCTGTTAGGGTTGCGCATGTTGAATTTGTCGAGCAACTGATAGAGATTGTTCAAGTTATCGTCAGTTGCAGGTTGACGTCCATATGAGCCCTGGAACGTTTCGAACATGCCGCGCTTAGGCACGGCGAATTCGATAAATAGAATCCATTTGCTTCCTTTTTCCGGCAAGTTCTTTGGATCGAACTTCCAGCCGGCAGGCATCTCTTTGTTGACGTAATCGTGGAACTCGTATTTGAGCGGCAAGTCACGGTTCAAAGGTGGTCCCTTCAAGTTTCGCTCGATGTGGTAGTGAGCCATCGGCGGTCGGTTCCAGTGAACGTCGTCGGATTTCTCGAGCCCTTCGAATGAAGCAATGACAATACACTCGGATTTGATCGCATTATCGAAACTGGTTGCGTAAGTTTCAGGAGCGCGTTCAGGCTCTTTCTTCACTTCCGGCTTCTTCTCTTCTTCTTTAGGAGGAGGCGGAACCCAAGGAGTACTTGGCACAATGTCGATGTTCTTGATTTTTGGAGTCCAGGCTACAGTCGGCTTATCGACTTGAACGAGAGCCTTTTTGAGCCATGGCACAGCTTCATTGTATTTGTTGAGATGGTAGAGCGCCTGACCATACTCATACGCCAGGTTATTCTGACGTTTCGGGTCCAAATCGAATATTTTCTCGATGGCGAAAGCGACTTGGTCCCACTCGCCTGCCTTCATACAGGTATTGTAAAGCGCTTCATAGAGCTCGATAGACTTGGGGCTCAAGCCAATCGCTACACGGTATTCGTCGCGCGCTCTACCGTAGTCGCCTGCATTGTAATAGTCCGCGCCTTTGTTCTCGTGGCGTATGAGCGTCACCGATTCTTCGGCAGCAGAAGTCATTTGAGGCATCGCCGTGAACAGCGAAAGCAGCGTGAGCGAACTACTTAGCAAGGCAGCCGTGCGCCTGCGATCCATTCTCGGTCTGCTGGAAACCGCGTCCTTTTTGAACATTCAAAACTCCTCTCGCCAACACGTAGCTGTTTGGAACAGCCAGTGCACCATCATAATCTCATTTCTACCACTTAGATGCTCAAACACTAACTCGAAGTCTAACCTGTTTGAAAACTTGTTGCTTGGAAAATGTTTTTGTAGTGCTCGGGTACAGTTTTTTGGGATTCGCAAGAACAAGCACCATTTGCAATACCAGCGGGAAAAAGCCTGTTGGCAAGTATCCACATCAACGAACACCAAGACACTATCTTGATTACTGTTCGCGCAAATTTTTCGTCAAAAATATTGTTGGAACGAACAAGGTCATTTTTCGACGTTATACTTGAATACACGCAAAACGCTTGCAACGAGGCATCCAATGGATCTACCGCCAAGAGAAGTCCCCGAGGGACTTTCCGCCGCTGAATATTACAAACTCGGCGTTCAGTACAAATCCATGGGATGGACCGAACAAGCACGCGATGCTTTAACTCTGGCCGTCGAAGATGAATCTGACATGGAAACAAACGTGCAGGCGAAGCGATTCTTGCGCACTAAAATTCCCAGATTTCCTGTGCCTCTGCTCGCTGAACAAAAAAATATCGAAGGTTTCAATTTGATGGCGACGGGCGATGTAGACGCCGCCAAAATCACATTTGAGGAATTGATTGACCAATTCCCTGACTTCGAATGGCCTTACGGCAATCTCGCAGTTCTTTGTTTGCACTCCGGTGAAATTCCAAAAGCAAAAGAGTTGCTGGAGAAAGCACTTTCAATTAATCCCGATTACGTCAACGGCTGGTTGCATATGGCCACCGCTAAGGGATTAGAGCTTGATCTCGAAGGCGCAAGAAAGTGCGTAGAGCGCGCATTACAGTCTGATCCAACCGACACTGCGGCGAAGGCAATGCGCGACGCGCTGGATGAACTTTAGCCCGACTATATATGTTTCCCTATATTCTATATAGCCGTCTTTAGCGCTGAGCTGTACAAATTCCGTGCATGATGATGTGGGGACGGAAGGCTTCTCGTCTCAGGTGACTGTTACCAACGGCACGCGCGAAAGGAAAATTCGCTAGTGTTTCTGCGGCATCTCACATAACACATACAGGGTCACCTTTTACAAACTACGGCACATGCAGGTTTCAGTTTAGCTGATACCGCGGGCGATGCTGCAACTTTAACGTGTCAACAACGGGTAATTAAATGAATACTTTCGGAAGCAACATGCTCATCGGCGACCTGCTACGGAACGCCAAGTTGATTGAAATGCACGACCTTACTAATGCAGTTCAAGTTGCAAGCAAAACAGGATTGCCGGTCGGCAGAGTGCTCGTCATGCTGGGTCTGGTCACGAGCGAAACCGTACACGCCGCACTGCAAGCGCAATCGCTGGTGCGAGACCGATTAATTACACAAGAAGTGGCGAGTAAAGCCGTTGCGATGGTCGCAAGCTATCGCATCGATCTCGAACAAGCGCTCGAATGTCTGGGCACATTGCCAGGAAAAAATGTTGAGACGAATCGTCTGGGCGACCTTCTCGTCATGGCGGGATTGATTACTAACGAAACGCTTGTTGAATGCCTGAAAACCAGTCAGCATCTAAATCTCCCACTGGGAAGAATTCTCGTCCTGAAAAACATTTTGAAAGAAAAAACAGTAGAAGCGGCGTTAACTGCTCAAGTGATGTTGCGCGACGGGATGATCGATCGCAAAGGAGCTTGTGCTGCATTGCGCACAGCCAAACAGACGCATACTTCACTGGAAGCGTGTCTGTCCGAAGCCGGAGTTGAACCAGTGCAACGCAGACAGACTATACGTCTGGGTGAGCTATTCGTTCTCGCTGGGATCATTCACGAGCCGGATCTATTGGCGGCAGTCGAAATCGGGCTGAACGAAGGCAAGCAAATCGGGCAAGTGCTGATGCAGTTCGGATTTATTGATGAAGACGTGCTTGAAACGAGCTTGAAACTGCAAGAGATGGTGCACAAACACTCATTATCGGTATCACAGGCAGTGCAGGTATTGCAGCAATACCTTCAGGGTAATGACATCCCGCACGCAATTGCCACGCTTCGCGCGCCCGAAGTAAACTCGGTGCAAGCGGTCGGTTTGGCGGAGCTTTTGCATCTTGCAGGTTTAGTGCCGCAAGAAGAAACAGAAAAGGCACTAGCTATAAGCTATGCCAGCAAAATAGCATTCAATAGCGTCTTGTTGCAATACAAGATGGTGAAAGAGGAAACACTTCAAGTCGCCACACGTTGCTTGCTGTTAATGAGCGAGAACCTGCTCACAGCAGAAGAAGCGATGGTTGCTCTACACCATTGTGTCTGGAGCGGCATGGAACTGATTGTAGTGCTGAGCAAAATGGGATGGATGGAAGAGCAGCATCGCAAAGAGTCCGAATCGGCTTTGCCGATTATTCTCGGAGATACACCAATCACGTATTCTCCGCCACCGGATATTGCAGCTTTCAACCCGACGGCATCAATGTGGTAGCCACAAAAGCTGCATCGACTTAACGACGATGTTAGTCTTTTTGGGCGCAATGGCAGTGGATTCAGTCGCACTCAAGTGCGACTGAATTGCATTATTAAGGTCGCTCAATTCGGATTGAAATTGAGCTTGCAAATCATCCATCTGTTGCTGCAATGTATCCAGAGACTCTGCGGCGCGAGCTGTATCAGCTTGTTTCTGAGCTGCTCGTGACGCTGACCTGGCAGCACTAGATGCTTTGTTGATGGTTGTCGATCCGAATGGGCGACGAGAAACCATCGCACCAAATATGGTAGCTCCAATGGAAATCGCAGAATGTAGTTGATCTTCTTTAGCAATTTGCGCAGTTCTTTCTACTTTCTGTTGCGCGGCTTGAATACGTGTCTGCAGCGAATTGATTTTCGCTGTGTACTTGTCTCTCAGCTTCGCTTTGCCATCGTCACGCATTTCATTCAAACGCTGTTGCAAGCGCACTTTGAATGGTCCCTCAGCCTCTCCCGGCAACGAATAAAATTTCAGAGACGGGCAGCAGAGCAAATAATATTTCTGCGTTGAAGCTAACCAAGTCGCAAAGGATTTGGTCCACAACTTGTAGTTGGTAGCCTGGCACAAACCTGGCGGTACCTGCTCGAATGTCGCATTCGAAACGGGTTCCTGCTCCAATTCGCCGTCCGTATATTTAACAGCGCTGCCATCGCTCCAATTCAAGGAGGCACCATCACCGGTGACAGTAACTGTAAACGATTTATCCTGACTCTCGTCCAAACCAGTTTTTGCATCGATAAATCGGACCGTTGCCGAGCCGAACAATACCGGCTTGTAGACGGTATTTTCAGCATTTGCGGGTGAAGCATTGTTTTTCAGAAACAGTTGCCTGATGTCCGGAGAGAGCGCGGGACGTTTACCGGTCACCGAATTTTTGGCTCGCTCAGCAGTTTTTTTAGCTTGCTTTTCCGCTAACATATTCTGAGCCGACTGCGAATCCGACGTGCCGGATTCGGATGTATTGACGGATTTAAGCTCGCTTTGACCCTTTCGAGAAGCACTTTTAATTGGGTCCATCAACTGCTTGATTTGCGTCTTCATAAGTGGACCGCGCAGATATGACAAAGTCCATCGAGTTTGAAAAATCTCTGGACGACTCTCATGAACGTTGTTCATCAGAAAAACACGTTTACCAAGTCCGGCAAGAATCTTTTCCATGTCTTGTCTGTTGAATTCACCACCAGTCTCAGAAATTGCGCCTTCGAGTCCATCCAGAACCCGCATCTTGTCTCGTTCTGTCTGCAACCGACCGATGAACCACGTACCTGTGTTTGCCAGTCCCTTGTAGTCCAAATCAACTGGATTTTGACTCGCTAATACCAATCCCAAACCGTACGCTCTTGCTTGTTTGAGAAGCGTGAGCAACGGTGTCTTCGACGGCGGATTGGCAACCGGAGGAAAGTAGCCGAAAATCTCGTCCATGTATAAAATGGCTCGCAGGCTGCTTGTACCGGACTGACTGCGAATCCAGGAGACCATCTGACCTAGCAACAAAGAAACAAAAAACATGCGCTCGGTGTCGCCTAAATGCGCAATCGAAAAAATACTGATGCGCGGTTTGCCAGTCTCTGAATGAAGTAACTTATCTACATCTAAAGGCTCGCCTGTTAACCATGCATCAAAACCGGGCGCGGCTAGCAAATTGTTCACACTCATTGCAAGCTCGAACCTTTCTTTCGCGGGATAGAAAGACTCCAAATCAATTGCACCAACTTGCGTCATAGGCGGCTTTTGGATTTGCTGAATGATATCGTGAAGCGTCAGGTTAACGCCGTTTCGCCAGTTTTGATCAAGAATATTGGAGAGCAAAATATGCTCACGGCTCTTGAGCGGATCGATGCTCGTTCCCAATAATGCAAGTAAGCAATTCGCTGTGGTGACCACGCGTTCTCGCATTGCATCACTGTCTTCAATGACTTCGGCAGATGGAGCTGCAAGTGATTGAACGATCGAAATCGGAATTCCAGCGTTGCTGCCCGGAGTGTAAATCCTGAAATCGGCAGCATCGCGCAAGCGTTTTACACGCTCGGAATCCTGGCCCCAAGCAGCAAGCCCATCGCGCCAATTTGATGCTTCTTTCTCTGCGAACTCTTCGACCGTCACATTTTGCTGACGCGCCTCATCGGCGTTGACCCACGGCTGAAATTCCGCACCAGAAAGATTCGGGAAGGAAAGAAGCAAATCAGAAAGATCGCCTTTGGGATCGATTGCGATGACGGGAATGTTATCAATCGCGGCTTCTTCAACAAGACTGAGACACAGTCCCGTTTTCCCACTGCCAGTCATGCCGATACAAACAGCATGCGTCAAAAGATCCTTTGAATCGTAGAGCACTAAATCATTAGTTGATTGGTTCGTCGCCAGATCAAATCGCTTGCCGAGATAGAACAAACCAAGCTTCTCAAAATCTTGCGCAATGCTTTCAGTCACAGGCTCCTCACGATGTGGCACGACCCAGTACCGACAAATTTTTCAGGACTCTGAACAACTCAAATCACGAGGCATTGGTTATTTGGCACCAGATTTCACCGGCACGACATGTTTACGCGCCTCTTCGTAATCTTTCTGAGCATCGGAATACGAATCCGCGTTATGCGATTTGAGAACTTTCAGCGACTCCTCGAACAACGGAATCGACTCGGACCATTTTTTCTCTTTGGTCAAAACTTGCGCTTCGTGATATTCACTTACGCCGACGACCTCGCTGTTATCGCCGTATGCCTTGCGAAATATTTTCCGCGCGCTCTGCAAATGCGAAATTGCCTTTGGATAATAATTTTGCTTTTCGTATAGCGATGCGATATTCATCAGAGTCACAGCGACTCGCGGATCTTCTTTGCCGCAAGCTTCAGCTTCCTTCAATGCCGCCAACAACTCGGTTTCAGCTTTAGCGAGATCGCTGCTTTGCAATGCAGCTAAACCAGATTCGTTCTTTTCTTTCCACGTGCTTGCGTGTTCTGCTGCAATTTGCGTTGGGTCCAAAGTCAGGTTATCTGCGCTCTCTTTGGGCGTGCAACTGCAGAGAATAACCGCGCCAAAGGCAACTACAGACAATATCGTCAATTTTGGAGAGTTCATGACATTCCTGTTTCAAAGTACAGGAGTCATTCTAACTGGTCATGCAACAAAAATCCTAGGGAAATCCACCTGCACACTTGGGTCGTTGCACAGCTCGACGTTCACTTCATTGCAACTTGCGTCTTGGATGCAATCTCGCGGACTTCTTCCAATCTATGTTGAATTGTCTTTGCTGTTCTACATCTCGTCATCTTATCTGCAAATGGAATTTTGATACCAGCATCGGTGCGCGAACTCAGTTTCAAAACAGTCTTACCGTCAGCAGTTGGACTCAGATCCCACTCACCTTCAAACGCTTTGAGTTTGTCTGACTTGATCATCGAATACTCGAGCCTTTGCATCGGTGTTTCGTGCTCTTTGTAGGTACAGACTGCATCTCCAATTACCGGAATGCTGTCAAATTTTTCTTCGACAACATAATCGCTAGTGTTGCTCGATAGAACTTTTCTGTGGGACGGGTCATTTCGGCGCAGCGTTCTGATCGCTTCCCATACAACTTTAACGGGCGCATCGATTGTCACGGACTTTGAAACCATCGCGTCAGTGTCGTTCGCAAAAGCGGGCAGCGATGCGAAACTGGAAATCAAGCCGCACAAAATCATCTTACGCACGTAAGCCATGTGTAATCCCCTCCCGGTTATGGATCGAGAGACGAGGGATGTTCAATATAGTTCCACTCAGGCGCTCACTTGATCTTGCAGTCTCGGCATCCACTCGCGAATCGGTTTACCGACGTACACAGTGCCTTTGTCATGCATCAATCCAAGACTCATTTTCAGATGGCAGATCTCGCGGTGCAGGCGGTTCGACAGCGTTTTGATCGTGTCGTTCGGTGCTTGCTCGAACTCTTCGACATACTCTTGAACATCGACTGGTTTGCCAATCAAAATTTTCGCAACTCTATCATTACCGTTTTCAACATATCTGATACCAACGGGAACAATTGGGATGTTAATTCCTGTAGATTGACAGTTCAAGGCAATTCTCGCAGTTCCAGGTTTGAACGGATGCGTTGTTCCATCACGAAAAACATTGCCTTCAGGAAATATCACAAGCACTTCTTTTTTGCGGAATTGATTGAGGATAAAGTCATATGCTGCACGCGAAGCAACCGCTGGGAATGCACCGATTCCGCAGATCAACGCACCTTGCAATCCCTTCATTTCGTTTGGCGAAGCCATATAGATTGAACGTCGTTTTTCAAGAATCTTTTGTACGAGCGGCGGGTCCCAACGCGAATAATGATTGGCTATCAGAATGTAAGAACCAGCGTCAGGTAGATTGTGCAAGCCCTCGATGTCGATTTGTCTGAAGTGAATCTTCAGAGCGATGTTGTTGACGATGTTGCAGAAAGCGACACTCCACCAACTTTTGCGATCCACCAAACGCTTAGACATTGCGACAACCTCACTCATTCCTGTTCACCTGGTATTTGCAAACGTTGCGATATCCGGCGATGTCACCAACATATCGCCGTTTGCCGGAGGTAGGTTAACCCGACAAACAGTTTTCAGAGTGTACTTACCACCGGCTTCGTAAAGCTCTGTCGTTCAGGGCGGAGAGGACGTCAAAAACTGGGACCAACGTGGCAACGTGCCGCAAACAATTTAGGAGAACAGCCGTTCATATGGTGGGCCGCTTATTGAACATCAAATCAATCAGCGAACCTGTTATTCCGAATCGGCGTTGCGTTTCATCAGCAATAGATACAGGAGCGCAGATGTCGCAAATCCAACAAACCAGGCGTAATCGAATAGCAACTTAAGTGGAGCGTAAAACCATCCCGCCCACGCCACCGCACAGCCAACAAGCGTAGCGATGATAGCCGCTGGATTCCAACCGTTGCTGTACTTATAGACACCATCTGGTAGATACAAATCCGGAAGCTGTAATCGCTTACGTTTGACTATCCAGTAATCTATGATCAACACACCGGCGATGGAGCCTAAGCCACCAGAGTAGCCGACCAGCCATTGAAAAATGTAGCCGGTCGGGTCAGCGATCAGCTTCCAGGGCTGCATCAAAATGCCGAGGACAGCAGTGATCAATCCGCCAGTTCGAAAATTGATATAGCGCGGAAACGCATTGGAAAAATCATTAGCGGGAGAAACGACGTTCGCTGCAATGTTCATCGCCAATGTTGCCAGAGCGACAGTAAACATCGAGATTGACACCACGAGCGGGTCTGTGAATAGCGAGATGAGAGAGATAGGGTCCCACAAAACTTTGATGTTGCTCTGCGGATAAATCACGACTGCGGCAGATGTAACTATCACGCCCATCGTCGAGAGCAAAGTCATCGCGGCAGGAAGTGCCACCACTTGTCCGATCGTCTGCTCTCGCTGGCTGTGCCCATAGCGAGTAAAGTCCGGCATATTTAAAGACAAAGTCGCCCAGAAACCAATCATACCGGTGAGCGAGGGGATGAAGACCGCAAAAAACGAAGGCGCGTCTTTGAACTTGCCGGGATCCGACAAGAGTGTGCCGACACCATGCGCGTTAGTCACCGCCCACGCTACCAGCAAAGCGCACATCAGAACCACAAATGGCGCTGCGAATCCTTCGATTTTTTTGAGCAAGTCCATGCCACGATAAATGACGAGCACGTTCAGAGACCAGAATATAAAGAATGAGATCCATTCTGTCGGAGAATGTTCAAGCAGGGTTGGACCACCAAGCAGCGTTGGCCATTCTTTGTACAGCGCTGTGAATAGCGTAAACAAGGCTTTTCCACCCAGCCAACTTTGAATTCCAAACCAACCACAAGCAACAATGGCTCGCATCAGAGCAGGCAAGTTGGAGCCATATGTTCCATAAGCCGCGCGCGCGAATACTGGAAAAGGAATACCGTATTTGGTGCCTGGATGAGAGTTGAGGAGAATTGGAATCAATACAATTACATTGCCCAGCATGATCGTCAGAATCGCTTGCCACCAATTCATCCCAGATGCAATCAAGCCTGATGAGAGCATGTACGTTGGAATGCAAGCAGCCATGCCAACCCAGAGCGCCGCGAAATTATAGGTGTTCCAATTCCGCTTTGACACCATAACTGGTGCAAGATCATGATTGTATAAAGGACTGGAACTGATGATACTCTCGTCGCGCAATTCGACGCGACCATCTGAATGTTCTTCGACTAAAGTTAACTCGCTCACGCCGTTGAAACTCTCGACAAAGTTCACTCAGGCATGATACTACTCAACAGTAAACACTGCACTTGTTGAAAACTGAACCAGGAACGAGCTACGAGGTAAGACATGACCGCTGCCGTCAAACACACTCCAGACGAGATGAAGAAGTTTCTAGCCGAAGCGATCAACGAAGCGAGGAAAGGGCTGTCTGAAGGCGGCATTCCGATTGGTTCTGTCCTAGTGCGAAACGGCGAGATCATCGGACGTGGACACAACCGTCGCGTGCAAAACAACAATCCAACAGCACACGCAGAGATCGAGTGCCTTAAAAATGCGGGACGGTTAAATACTTACGCTGATACCGTTCTCTATTCGACCTTGATGCCGTGCGCGATGTGCGCAGGTGCATCCGTGCAATTTCGCATTCCTCTGGTTGTCGCTGGTGAAAACAAAACGTTCAAAAGCGCCAGCGATTGGATGGAATCGATGGGTACTCAGGTCGTGGATCTCGACTCAGACGAGTGCTACCGGATGTTGCAGGAGTTCGCAAAGGCTCATCCCGACATATGGGACGAAGATATCGGCATACCAACAGACAAATAATCAGCTGGACAAACGGCTGTTAACCCTATCCTAATCAAGGTTTCCGAGATCAGATCGTTAACGAATGAGGTTAAACACTCGGCAGATTGGGCATTTAGTGGTAGAACAGAGGAAGGGTAATTGAGGAGAGCGTCTATGCGAGCGCCTGCTGTCGAAAAAAACCCGGTATCCCAGAAGAAAAAGTCCAAAACAAAGAGCGCGGCTGCGGCTTTAGCGATATGTCCGACCAACGGCGCCGGGTGGTGTCCCTATCCTTTCTCGGTCGAACAGTTAGAGCGCAGATTGAAAGAGAAGGCTGAAAAAGCAGCGAAGGCGGCAGACAAGAAAGTCACCGCCAAATCAGCTAAGTAGTTTTTTCAGTTTCGATTGCTTCTGCGCAGACTCAACGTTCGTCTGCTGTACCAGCTCTTGTACATCAAATCCCGATTGTGAAATCAGGCGGCAACTGGTCGTTGCGGCTTCCAGGCGACCATGCAGACTCCGTTCTGACAGGTTGGTCCGGTCTGCGAATTGCTGGATTCACTCACTTCGTTGCGCTCACTCGTATTGGAGCTGTCGGCGCGATTTGTCGTTTCTTCGGTTTTTAAAATCTGGGTATTCATCCTGGACTCCGTTCGGTGGGTATTCCCTTGATGTTTGGATGATAGGACTGAAATCCCAGAAGGTCGATTGGGGAAATTACTAATGGGGTCGTAAATTTCCCACAGGCATTACCTGTCGGTCGCTTCGCGCGCCGCTTATTTGGCGGCGGGCTTGTAGGGCATGAAACCCAGAAAAGCTGAATTCTGCCAGTTTCCAGCGGTCACTGTGAGTGGACCAGCCGCGTCTAGTTGCAGCCTTGCTACGCTCGGGTCGACCTTCAACGATTTAAGGGTCGAACCATATATCCAACTCCAATCGACAGCACAGACCGCCTCAGTCGGGACGGGGAGAGCCGTATTGTCCACCACAGCCGCGGAAATTTTGGGTCCATCGACGGCGTCCATCTGAAGCCCATGGGAGCCTTCGAACTCAATGGAGAAATTTTTGAGACTGCTCGTCGCTCTGACGATTTTCTTACCAATCAACTCAGAAAAATCTTGCGTCATATTCCACCTGAAAACGAAATTGCCCGCGCTTCGAGTCACTCGGCGCGGGCAATATAATCTCACACCGAATACGGTGTCAGCTATTTCGTTTTATTTTTCTTTGCTTTCTTCGACTTTCTTCTTCGCATCGTCAGCGTTAGCGTCGACAACAGATTTGTCTTCTTTTACTTGACGATCGATGTCTTTCTTTTCGAGTTCGTGAGTCTTGTCTGCTGAATCTTTTGCAGCATCAAGTTCTTTCTTCGCTGTATCTAACTCTTTCTTCTTCGCATCGATGGCATCTTCAGTCTGCTCGTGCTTCACGTCAGAGGCTGATTTCAGCTCACCAGCTTTTTGATCGATTTCAGATTTTTGTTCGTCTTTTTGAGCATCGATACTCTTCTTCTCTGCATTCACTTCTTTTGCTTGCTCACTGCATGAAGAAAGCAACATTGTGATTCCACAAGCGACGAACAACGACTTGATTCTACCGTCTACCATTTCTAATCCCTCTAAACTGAGATCCCGCCGATACGTTTGTCTGGGACTAGCTGAGCATTACAAAAGTTCCCCCAGACCATAGGTCTCGCCCACTATTGTCACACGCAGATGCAGCTTTTGAACATCAAAGAATGGCTAAATACGGGGTATCTTTCGGTCGTATTAGGGGTTTACCGTAACTTCGACTATTCATGACATCGCATGCGCACCGCGTACAGTGGCGCATTTGCCTAATCATTGTCAGGATGTCAGGGAAACATTCGACTACAATAATATATGTTCACATTGAACTACATTCTATAAAAGTTGAAACAGAATCCGAATTAGCAGCCCAGACCGGAAATTGAGCGAGAGCAAACGAAATCAGATTTTGCTATTTGCAGCGATTGGCGTTCTGCTTATCGTGGGTTTCTTTTTACGACTTCAAAACCTGGCCGACAAAGAATTTTGGCACGATGAGAGCTTCACGGCGCTCGTAATATCGGGTCGAACGACTAACGAATTGAAGGCTGAAATCGGAAACAAGATTGTCAGTTTCGCTAATTTAGAAAAGTACAGAACTTTGACCGACAACTCGAATCCTTCAGCGATTCTCAAAGTTATCGGAGAAGATGAACCCGGACACGCACCACTTTTCTACTTCGCTGAAAATTTGTTCTGCTCCATATTCGGTGCGTCGCCATTTTCAATGCGGATGCTCTGCGTCTTGATCAGTGTTTGTACGTTACCCGCAATCTACTGGGCAGCACGCGAAATCTATGAATCGACGCGGGCTTCACTTTTGGCGCTTGGGCTAGCAAGTCTATCGCCGCTGTTGATCTACTACGCGCAAGAAGCCCGGGATTACTCGCTGGGCATCCTCTTCATGGTGGTATCAACTGCGAGTTTGGTAACGGCCCTCAGGAAAAATTCGAAGTACTTTTGGGCTGGTTATGCAGTATCACTGGTGGCTGGTCTGTATAGCTGGCTGTTCATGACTATCGTGATGGCAGCTCACGTTCTGTACTTCCTGGCCAATTGGCCTGTTTGCAAAAATCAAGTGAAGCAATTCGCAACGTGTGTCGCGTTAGGTGTCGCTTCGTTTGCCCCCTGGGCGCTGTTCATCAGTCAGCATATGGACAGCTTTAAGAAAGCGTACGATTGGATGCAACCAACGCTAACAATGCCCGAACTTGTAACTGTATGGTTAGCGATTCCATATAAGTCTGTTGCTTTATTCGGATTTAAGACGGCGAAAATAGCCACTCTTCTTTTTTTCGTAACGGTTGTAGAAGTGTCTGCAGTGTTGCTGGCACTGAAACCATTATGGAATAAAAAGTGGACTTTGCTTTTTATCCTGACAGTATGGTTTGCGATTTTTGCAGGACAAGATCTTCTTACGGGAGGCGCTCGTTCAGCAGTTTTCCGCTACCAGCTTCCAGTGTTGATCTGCACGTTGATGTTGTTACCGACTTTGTTCGAAACAATGTGGACGCGTTCCAGAGTCGCGAAAGTAGTAGCAAGCTTGTTGCTGCTTTTCATTTTCGGCGTCGAGATTTTGTCTGATTTCTACATGTTGAACACTAGAATCTGGCCCGACAAAGCCATCGCAATGCGATTCACTTTACCGCTTTCAGATGTGCTGCACAAAGAGAGTGACGCGCTTCTAATTGCCGAAGAAAGCAAAATCAACCCGACTGAATTACTTGACTTAAGCTATCTCGTTTCGCCAACGACCAAGTTGCTTTTTGTCACAGGAGCATCTCCCGTATCCATTCCAGATGCTGCAAAAATCTATGTTTGGAATGGGTCCGACGCACTCATCAAACAGCTTAAATCTGACCATAAGATAGAAGAAAATATTGGCGGTTTTCCTTACATCACAAAAGCAACTCGCTGAATTACGGTTCGTCAACTCGCAACGCGCTCACAAATCAATTGCGCACAAAAATGATCGCGTCGAGATTTTTGATCAGAACCTTGTAATTGGCATCAGTCAACAACTTGCGGTCGTCAGCACTAAGACTTTTCGGATTGAAGCCCAGTTTCTTCAAAGTTTTGAGCTTAGCCAATTCCGACACAGTATCCGGAGCAAGCGTCTCGCTTCCAAATCGAATCGATTTCAAATTTGGACAGTATGCAAGACCTGCAATCGATTTTGGATGCAACTCGCATTTACCATCAATTTCGATTGTCTCGATTTTCTTGGAACCGGAGAGAACTCTGAAAACCGGATCTGCTGGCGTCAGGGAGAGAAGCACGACTTTGAGCCTTCCAAAAATTTCGGGGTCATAGAATTCCTCAGTGTTTATCGGACAATTGCGCAATTTCAGAAGGCTCAACTTATCCATTTTCTTCAGCGAATTAACGATGTCTCTCGTGATCTTCGACTGCACGATAGTGACTTCGGACATCTTTGTCCAACGAGACGCATCCCGAAACAGATGCTCGACCCCGGGCTGAGTGTTCGTAGCCTTTTCATCAGTTACAAGACTGATTACGCTGGGATCGCCATAAACAGCCACGCCCGTGAAGATATTCGGTGCGATTTTATCGAAGACGAATGAATTCATAGCAACTTCTGGTTGCAACTGCGGATCAATGATAAACGTGAGCGGGTCATCGAGCGGAACAAAGACGTTGTTGACAGCGTTGATATCAATCGGTTGCTTGCGCAACGTAAAATAATTCACGGCTATTTTCCCTAGCGGCAGCTCAGGAAAATTGATTTCCAACTGTTTCTGCCCCTCTCTCTCGACTTCTTTCTTCACGATCGGCTTTGCCTTCGCATACAGAATTTTTGCAGTGTTGTACGTGTTTGCGAGATAGATTTTTGCGCTGTTATCAATCTTGGTAAAACCTGAAATGTCCTTTTCATCCTTCCGCTCGACCTGGCGCTTAGCGTTGTTTGCAGTCGAGTGATCGGCATGCACCAGGAAGCCGATGGCGAGCGAAATACCGATGACTGGAATCGCAACAAGGGATAATTGCAACCAGGAAATCGTAACTTTTCCCTTCTGCCCTTGACCTTGAGTGGTATCAGATTTGGTGAACGGCGTTTCGAACAAGCTGGGAAACATATCGCCTTGCTTCGCTTGAACTGAGTGCGCATTGGACAAGAGTTCCCGCGAAACCTCACTTAGATCTTGGTATCGTCGCGATGGTTCTTTCGCCAACATACGTCCGACTATCCGCTCGAGGTAAGCCGGAAAATCCTTTCCCATCGTTGCTTCTCTCAATGTCGGAGGTCGCTCGGATTGGTGCATCATCATAGTTCTAAGCGGATTCTGACCAACGAACGGAGGAGTTCCAGTCAACGCCTCGAAGAACACGCAGCCGAGAGAGTAGATATCAGTTCTCTTGTCGATTGCGCCTCCAGAACACTGCTCCGGGCTCATGTAGAGTGGACTGCCGAATAACTCTCCGGTTTTCGTCAGAGCCTCGGATTCGGAGTCGAGAGTGTTTACGACTTTGGCGATACCAAAGTCCAAAATTTTCACAGCTACTTCACTAGTCACATCTTTGTCTTTGAGCAGCATGATGTTTCCGGGCTTGATATCGCGGTGCACAACGCCACTTAGATGCGCATATCCAAGACCATGGCAGAGTTGAACGAACATCGCCTCCGCCTCTTTCAACGGCAAACTGCCGCATTTCTTCAGGACATCTTGCAGCGTGTTCCCTTCAATCATCTCCATAGTGATGAACGGGTGACCGCTCTCAAGCACACCGAAATCATGCACGTCGACTAAGTTTCTGTGCTTGAGTGAGAACGCCGCACGAGCTTCGGTCTGAAAGCGACGCATAGCGGTGGTGTCATTCGCTAAACCGGCGTTTAGAGTTTTGAGTGCCACATCGGTATTCAGAAGCAGTTGCCGAGCGCGATAAACAGCGCCCATTCCGCCTCGTCCGAGTACTTCCAAGATCTTGAACTTGCCTTCAACGACGCTGCCGATAACAAACGGATTATCGTCGACGACGCCATCCCCAGCTTTCGCCGACAATTCTGTGAGTGACTGGTCTTCGGGTTTATCTTGCTGCGTCACAACAATGGTCCAGTGGATCTTGCAATTGTTATACCATCGTTGGTCCGTGGCTATTCGCCTTTCTGGAACACAGGCTTGCCTCGCAAGTAAGTTGAAAGCACTGTTACTTTGTGAATATCCGCATCATCGACAACAAACAGATTCTTATCCAGCACAATAAAGTCAGCATCTTTTCCGGCTTCTATAGAGCCCGTTACAGTTTCCTGGTGATTTATATACGCACCGTTGATGGTGTACGAAGCGAGAATTTCCGGCAGAGAAACACGTTCATTAGGAATCCAGGCTGCACCTTTTTTGTCATCTAACTCTTTTCGCGTGACCGCAATTTGTATTGCGTCTAACGGGTTCATGGTTGTGACTGACCAATCGCTGCCGGCTGCAACTACCGCACCTGTCTTCATCACGGAATTTATCTGATACAGCCGTCCAGTGCGCTCAGGACCAAGAAGTGGTTCAGTACATTCAGTGATGTATGGGTCTTTGTAAGCCCAGAACGGTTGGAAGTTTGCCACCACGTTCAACTTGCGAAAGCGAGCAATATCCGCAGGTTTTATAAGTTCGAGGTGAGCGATGTGATGACGATTGTCGTTGAATCCATTTTCTTTTCTTGCAAATTCCAACGCGTTCAACGCCTCATTCACAGCGCGGTCGCCGATTGCGTGAACATGCACTTGAAAGTTTGCTTTGTCCAGTGCATTAACAATCGAGTTGAGTTGGTCCGTTTTAAAATTCAGTGTGCCAGACGTATCAGGCTTATCCGAGTACGGCTCTAATAATGCTGCGGTATGCGATTCGACAACACCATCAGCAAATATCTTCGCAGATGTTGGGCGCACATATTCTGACGAATACTTCTCTCGCAGTTTGACAAAGTCATTTACTTGCTCTGCACCTGATGATGGATTGACGTGTAGACAAGCAACAACACGTACAGTCAGATTTCCAGATTTACCAATTTGCTCATATGTGCGAAGCGAGTCTTCATCAGCATTTGCGTCTTGCAGTGAAGTGATACCAAATTGACCAGCCATTTTCAGAGTGCGCAGCAAACCATCTTGACGATCTTTATCTGAGGGTTTGGGTGCGAGCGCACTGACAAGATCCGTAGCGGACTCTCGCAACGTGCCAGAAGGCTCACCATCAGCCTTCCGTTCGATAATTCCGAGTGAAGGATTTGGAGTGGTCTTATCGATCTTCGCCAGTTTCAGTGCCGCTGAATTTACCCAAGCTGAATGCGCGTCTTGTGAACCGAAGTAAGCAGGTCGATCCGGAATAATTTTGTCGAGATCTTCTTTCAACGGGCAAGCATTTGGGAAGAGGGGCAAACTCCAACCTCCGCCAAGAATCCACGGATCAGTCGGATGTTCTTTCACATACTTCGCAATGGCACTCAAAACATCCGCTTTACTAATCGCCTCGTCTAGCCGACATTGAGATAATTCGATGCCACTGTCGATAGGATGAATGTGACTATCGTGAAAGCCTGGGAGAATCATCTCACCATGCATTTGCAAAACTTTCGTCGCAGGTCCAACCAGGCGTAATGCGGGTTTGTCTTCTCCAACAAAAACAAATTTGCCATCCTTAACAGCAAGTGCGTGCGCCCAACTTCGGCTTCCGTTAACGGTGTAGATTTCCGCGCCCGTAACCACGATATCAGCAGGCGCTACATCAGCAGTAATGGCAGCCGATGCGCTTTGGAGAAAAATCCTTCCGCTCAGTACTGAGCAGACCAAAATGGATACGGCAGCAATAACTCTTTTCATTTGGACCCCTGCAGTGACTGCTTGAGTATAAGAGGGAATATGATTGCGTTCATTAATGTAGAATCGCTATGATTCGCAAACAGCCGCACGGCACAAGGGTAACAAATTGGTTCTGGAACGTGAATTTGATGTTGTAGTCATCGGTGCAGGTGGCGCCGGAATGATGTGTGCAAGCCAGGCAGCACAGCGTGGTCGCAAAGTTATTCTGCTCGACCATTCAACAAAAATCGGCAGAAAGATATTGATTTCCGGCGGTGGGCGCTGCAACTTCACGAACATCGGCGCAACGCACGAGTCGTTCGTCTCGCAAAATCCGCACTTTTGCAAATCAGCACTCTCGCGCTATCGCCCTGACGACTTCATTGCTCTGGTCAAGAAACACCACATACGGTTCCACGAAAAAAAACTCGGGCAACTGTTCTGCGATGAATCTGCGGAGCAAATTGTAGATATGCTTGTCGAGGAGTGCGACGACGCGGGCGCAAAGTTTCAGATGGACTGCAAAATCTTCTCTATCAGCAAAAACGATCACTTTGTAATCTCGACTAGCGCCGGTGAATTTCGCAGTGAATCTCTTGTGGTGGCAACGGGCGGGTTATCGATTCCACAAATCGGTGCAACAGGATTCGGCTACGAAATTGCCAAACAGTTTGGATTGAAACTGATACAGACAGTCCCGGCACTCGACGGTTTCAACTTCAGCAAAAGCGATTTGGATCGATTCAAGGACTTGCCGGGTGTTTCGATTGACACAGTGATCTCATGCAATAAAGCGTCTTTCAGGGAAAATATTCTGTTCACGCACACGGGACTGAGCGGTCCAGCCAGTCTCCAAGCCAGTCTTTACTGGAACAAGAACGACTCGATCAAAATTGATCTCTTGCCTCAATTCGATGCAGAAAAGTGGCTCACACGCTTCAAAAATTCCAACCACAACAAAACCGAGCTGAAAAATATCCTTTCAGAAAAACTTCCGAAGCGATTCGCTGAAAAGTTTGCTCAAATGAGCAACTTGAACAAACCAATTAACCAACTCAACGAGCGGCAGATCAGCGAAGTCGCAGAACTGCTTCACGCATGGACATTACAGCCCGCAGGCACCGTTGGATACAGAAAAGCCGAAGTAACTCGCGGCGGAGTCGACACCAAGGAGCTTTCATCGCAAACAATGGAAGCGAAGAAAATACCCGGCTTGTATTTTATAGGCGAAGTTGTCGATGTGACGGGATGGCTTGGTGGATATAACTTTCAGTGGGCCTGGTCGTCAGGTTACGCAGCCGGTCAGGTCTGCTGAGATCTGCTGAGCTATGCAAGGATTCAAAATTTGAGTAACAATAGAGGTTGTAAGCATTGGATCGAAAATGCCACCAACCAGCTTTACGAACCAATTGAAAATTCTCGCGGTGGCATCAACAGTTATCGCTTCGGCTTTTGCTGTGCAAAGCGCAGAGGCACGCGTTTACACACTGTTCGAGAAAGCCCTCGAAGACATCGACAATGATCGACTTACCGCAGCCGAAGACAAATTCAAAAGACTGCTCGAAGCAAATCCGAACGATGCAGATGCACACACAGGTTTGTCTCGAATTTATATGCGTACAGACAAACTCGAGGCAGCGGCTGCAGAAGCAACCAAAGCCCTTGCGCTCGACCCGACGCAAGCACTCGCTTATTCGAACCGATGTTACTGTAAATTCAAACTAGGACGAATGAAAGAGGGGTTCACCGACGGAGAAGATTCGGTGAAGTACTATCACGTAAACCCTTACGATGACTCGATTCGCTTTACTCACCGAAACTTAGCCAGCGCTTTCAAGATGACGCATCAAGAGGCAGAGGCGAACAGCGAAATTGCAAAAGCGCGTGCATACGATTTATTGATCGACGCATACAAGGAGCGAGAATATGGACGCCTGGAGAACGGAATAAAGAAAGTAGATGAAGCTATCAGGCTTTATCCAAACGAGCCTGACTTCTACTTCTTACGCGGCGTACTTTACGACAACCAATCTAAATTCGGTCCCGCAATCACAAACTTTTCCAAGGCGCTACGTCTTGATCCCCAAGCGACAACTTTGTACTACTTTCGTGGTGATGCGTACCAACAAGCAGGATTACACAAGCAAGCTATAGATGATTTCACGAAGATCATTGAAGCTAAACCGCGTTTGGCCGCATACAGACTGGATTGTGAGACAGGACGACTACGCAACGAACTTCTCCGCGATGATACGTCACCAGTGTCAATCGGCGACATATACTTCCTGCGTTCACAAGAATATAGTGCGCTGGGTAAAACCAAACTTGCCACTCAGGACCTGAACACGACTTGTAGTTTGAACATAACTGACGACAAAGCACTGGCAAAGCGAGCCGAGCTTTCAATGCTGAATGGCAAATCAGCGCAAGCGATAGCGGACCTGACGAAATCGGTCAATGCAAATCCGAAAGACTGGGCGCGATATGTAGAACGAGCAGACGCATACATGCAAATCGGAAAGCAGAAAGAAGCGCTTGCAGATTTTGGCGAGGTGATAAAACTCGCACCGAATGACGCCGGTGCATATACACTGCGGGCGGTGGCACTTAAATCGATGGGACGCTACAACGAAGCGATTGAAGACTTCAGCAAAGTGCTCGAATTAGACCCAAATGAAGACGATGCCTGGATGGAGCGGTCGGACTGTTATAGGAAAATCCATCAGTACAAGAAAGCTCTCGACGACTTGAAACACGTATCGAAGAAGACTCACCAGGATGGTCTGCTCGTTGACGCAAGAGTAAAAATATTTGCAGAGATGGGCAACGACAAAGAAGCCAGCAAAGAAATTGCGGCAGCCAATGTCCCAATGACTGCATCTGCAGCACCACAAGTCAAAAGAACTACAGCACCAAGCTTTACCATGATCATCGGCATGATATGCGCAGGGCTGTTTCTCATCGGCGTTGGTGTTTTAGCTGTTTGGAAACTGTTCTTCTCATCGCGAGCGCGATAAATCATGGTCCCGAATTCAATTGCGCAGGTAGCGGCGGATTTCGAATAACGAATTCGAAGTTAGTTACAGATTCGAAGTTAGTTATAGATTCGAAGCTAGTTACATATTCAAGTTAGATATCAAACTTCTTGCGAGCTGCGGCAACAGATGCGTCTGGCTGCGGCGGATTCGCCAGATCTTTCAAGATTTCTGGAATCGCTTTTTTGGCGGCCAATTCTCCTGCAAGCTCAGACTTTTCCGCATAAAAAGTTTTCTTCGTCAACACCGGTGTGTTGCTTACATCGGGATTAATGACGATGTCGGCAAAAGCCAACTGCCGTTCATCCCCGACAGCCAACACCACATCAGCCATTCGACCGGCGATTCCTTTGAATGATTTGAAACGACGCGCCGGCACAAGGCGCAGCGGTTCATCGACCTGAACGGCGATAACGATATCGGCACCAGTGTCACGAGCAGCAGAAGCGGGCAAATTGCAACGAATTCCACCATCGACAAATACTTTGTCGCCAATAGGAACCGGTTTGATCAGCGGAGAAATCGCTGAACTAGCTTGCATCGCGATAGCCAGCGGACAATCAGAAATTCGATAAGCCTTGCCATCGAGCAAGTTCAGACCCACAGCGGAATATGGAATTTTGCAATCGGCAACCATCATGTCAGGCTTAGGCAACTGCTTCACCAGATACTTGCGGAATGCTTTGCCAGAGAAAAGCCCAGCATAAGGATTGCCACCCTTGAACGGCGAAAGCTTCGAAACACCTGCAAGTACCACCTTAGGAGCAAGGTTCATCGGCGTATATGCCTTCCGCATACTGCCGTCTTGCATGAGACGCCGAATGTCGTCAATCGGAACACCAGCGCAGTAAAGACCTCCGACAATGGCGCCCATGCTGTTACCTACGACGTAATCGATAGGAATATTGTTTTCCTTCAGAACCTTCAGAACGCCCAGATGCGCCGCGCCGCGAGCACCACCGCCGCCGAGAGCCAACGCGATCGTCGGACGCTTGTGCGGAGCAACCCGTGCAGACTCGCCGGGATTTTGTTCATGAACTTGGGTCGACTCGGCGGCTTTGCGCTCGACCTCTTCTGGGGTCGCAAGCACCTTGCCAGTCGTCATCGAGTGAGTTACCGGGTCAACGCCGTTGGGAGCCTCTTGAACCTGCACTGGCAGACCGGCGCCGGTTTTGATCTTTGACTCCAGCGTGTCGCCGGGCTTGTGCCCATCGCCAGACTTTCCTTTTATAAGTTCGCTCGGAGGAGTCGGATGCTCAAGGGGATCGTCGGCAAAGACCGCGTGCTGCAACGAGAGAAGACAAGACAAACTTAAAAG
The DNA here is from genome assembly GCA_036702965.1 of Drouetiella sp. Classification (GTDB taxonomy): domain Bacteria; phylum Cyanobacteriota; class Vampirovibrionia; order Obscuribacterales; family Obscuribacteraceae; genus PALSA-1081. The sequence continues at coordinate 10,661 of DATNPZ010000016.1, read as the reverse complement.
CAGACCGGCGGTTACACTCTTTCTATTCATATATCTCTCACTAATCGGATCCCCGAATCGGTGACGGACCACGCTCGCCTGCTGTTCCCTGACTCAACGGAAAATTTCGGACGTAGTCGATAGGCCGAATTATCTCCTCAAATAGAGAAAGCAGAATTCAACTCAATTTCCATCACAATGACAAAAAACCCCGCGATCGCGTCGCAGGGTTCTTGAATTTAAAATTCCATTTTCGTAGTAGAAAACGTGTTTGACTAACTACTTAGCTTCAGACTCAGTCTTTGTGCTGTTTTCGGTAGTTGTCTTGCCACCACTTGTTTTGGTGTCAACTTTGTGCTTAACAACAGTTTTTCTCTTTCTGTGCTTCACACCTGGCTTTTTATTCTCTTGTACTGTTGTTTTGGTTACTTCAGTACCAGTTTCAGCAGCCAGTACAGATGTTGCACCAACACCAGCAAAGCTCAAAGCCAACATCATTGCAACTAAGTTCTTCATAGATTCTCTCCAAGTGAAAAGTCGCGTCCTCGACTTACATATTACCTAGCATCGGAATAAAAAGCGAAGGTTCGCAGAAACTGCACAAACCCGAAAACGCTCTAATCATGCGCTCTTTACAGCTACATGTGTCGAATTTAACTAGACTCTAACAACGGATCTGCGTTTCACAAATTCTGCACAAATTGTCGTCTTTCGGTTACTTTAGCTTTTAGACCGCTGTACAAACATTTTATTTGTGATACCACAATTGGTGCCTCGAAAGAAAACTCACACAACAAATAATGAAATTGACTAGCACCACAAACGGTGCCGCGCGCTCCCCCGAATCGCCATGCAATGGAGCGAAGACATGCAACGCATTTGCGCGTTAGAAATTCTGTGAGTCGCCTGGCTATTTCGCTTGCTCAATCCTGAAGTAGAAAAACGCCTGATGTATGACCCTAACGAAGGCGTCATGCATCAGGCAATATGTTTTGAAGAATGATTTTGATTGAGTCGATTTGAACTATGTAGGCTCTGCACCACATACGGTGCAACTGATCTTCAGCAGATGAGGCATATGCATGTGCGAAATAGTGTCTCTTGCTTTCACGCAACTGCACGATGCAACCCGCTTGGTGAGGCGTCTAACGCGTTTGATGTTGTTCTTCCAATCGATAAACGCGGCGACTATTAGGGAAGCACAGAGAATCAACAAGCCCGGTAGTTTGTAGTCATGGGGCGCAAATAGCAAAACCATTATCGCTATAAAGAGGATTTCGTTACCGTGGCTGAACCTATTTTTGAACGTCATCTGTCGTCCTCCAGTATTGGTGGGGGGCGGATACTTTGTTCGAGTCGCGAGAGAAACGCCTGAGCGATCTAGCTAGCCCAACAAGTTATTTAACAATATGTCAAGTATAGCGATGGATGCACCAACTGGCAAGGAGGTTGCGCATTTACAGGTTCTTATCTAAATTATTGCCTTCGATGGGAACTTTAAGTGCTAGTGGAATTTATAACCGTGTTGAAACTTACTCAGAATGTACTGACACCAGAAAAATTTTTTGCGATCAGATGACGTCGGGTTCTCAAACGCAAGTGCTAGAAGCCTCGGCGGGGGCGAAAACCAGACTCAAGTCTAAAGACTCAGCGCGATCTGTTTGATGCCATATTGACTCGACAACCACCCGACGCAAAAGCAATTCGCGCGGGCAATTCTATCCACGACATCTGTTTGCAATGGCTGCTTGTTCAATGAAGATGAAACGGCTCAGGATTTGATATCTACCCTTTGATGGGTGTCCTCGTCGGTAACCTTGATATCGACATCAAGGAAATGCTTGATCGTCTCAATGTTCGTCTGTGTGTGCGACGAAATTATGTCAGCCGAGTAAGATCCAGCACCCGCGAGAGCAAAAGGAATCAGAATCTGGTCCGCTAAAAACTCACCAACAGCAGCAGTGCTCTCGGTGTAACGCTTGGCGTAAGCGACAGCATTCTCCGCTACTTTTTCTGCAGCCAAACCGCGCGTACCAACAGCCGTAAAAGTCTCAGTAATGTTCTCGCATTCGAATTGAATGGTGAGTGCGTTGCCGGGGCTGGTCGCATTGTCCGAAACATCTAGACGCAACTCGCCGCCACCCCAATCAGGCATGTTGAGGCGCACGTAGTCCAGCTCCTTTTGCCCGATGCGCTGAGAGAGTCTCACCAATAACGAGCGAGCACATCGTCGCAGAGTTTTTCCGCGACGCATCAATTCGACTACTTCTAATTTCTCTTTCGGTTTAACAACCGCAGAGAACTTGCCGCCACCGGGCGGATAAAAGCCCAATCGACCCAAATCGAGTTTTACAGTCGGACCGAATTGTTCCAGCGTCGGAACGAAAGTCTCGTTGACATAGTCGAATGGCGGCGCGTGCGGGTTGTGCGTGCCACCGGTGAAAGTCAGTTCGCTTTTCTCTTTCGCCAGCATCAAAGGTGGCAAAATGGTTTGAAAAACCAGAGTGGTACTACCTGCAGTGCCAATGTCAAACTCATACTTCCCAGGTTTAACGGCACCTGGTTCAAAGATTAAAGTCTGAGATGACTTCGCGTCACCATCAACGGTGGCATCACTGATCGTCGCCGCGGCTTTGACCGCAGTCAGATGTTGTTGCTGCAATCCAGGATTTGTGCGATTGGCCCGTACGTTGATCAACTTGAACGGCTTGCCGGTCACGCATGATAGAGCCAACGCCGTGCGCAAAACCTGTCCACCACCTTCACCAAGCGATCCATCAATCGTTAACATGCAAACCTTCCCAGACTCCTGCCTACTTATTCGACATCGGCGGCGGTCCGATGTCTTGTTCTGTCGCCGTTCCGTCAGCCAAAACGATTGAACGATGCAACTCTGACAACTTCATTTTGCTTTGCACTAGAGACTTAGCGAGAGTCTCAGCGTCAGCACGAGTAATCACAGTTTCAGCACCAGCTTCATCGTCAGACAGCTTGATAATGGTATCAAAATATTTTGCCACCAGTTTCAACATCGCGTACTCATCTACGGAAAATTCGCTTGGATTCATCAGAGCCGCCGCGATTTCTGCGCGCGAAATGCCGTTGTTATCGGCATCCAACTTATTGAAATTGCGGTCGAGCAAGTTTGATAGTTGCGCCGGGTCCAGCTCGTTTTCAATCTGTTCGTATTGCTCATAAGGGCGCGTTTCTTCGGTCGTTCCGCCAATGAGCCAGACAAGATCACGAACAGCCTGCTTGGCTGCCTCTTCCATCTTTCTTTTCTCTTTCTCGCGGTCTAGTGGCGGCATCATTGAAAACAATGTCACTGAAATTTGAAGTGTCTGGGAACTGTTGGATCGACACTCTGGGCTTTTCGCACATCTGCTTGCGCCAGATCTGGCTGATTCTGTTCATGATACAAGCGGGCTCGCGCTAGATAGAATCTTGATTTCATTGGGTCAAGATTGATCGCATCGCTAAAGTCGGATAGAGCGCGCTCTGCGTTGCCCAGACGCTTATTGACTTGTCCTCGTCGAAAACGCAAAACCGCATTCGAGGGGTCGCTCGCGATCGCCTGATCTAGCTGCTCGATGCGCATTTCAGGCTCGTTCATCGTCGTATCTTTCTCGATGCCTGCTGGAGCGATGGATGATTTTTTGCCCGCTGCATTGAGCGTGCTTTCAGGAATGGCAGGCTGAGATCCGATTGCTCCCGAATTTCCCTTTTCAGCGAGATAAAGCTGCACTGCCTTCTCGTAAGCATTTACAGCGCCCTCGTTTCGAGGATTCACAGAATGCACGCTCTGTCCATTACCTTGTTGAAACGCAGACACCAACTGCGGATCGTTTCGCATCGCTTGCAAGTAATAATCGACCGCTCTCTGCTCATTGCCTTGACGGGCATGCGCAGTGCCCAACCACAGCAGCGCTTGCGCGTCACCGGGTTTCATCTTCAACATGTAATCGAAGTCCGAAATCGCGCCAGCGTAGTTCTTTTGATAGTAGTAACATTGACCGCGCTTGAAATACGCATCGCTGTTATTCATGTTGAAACCAATCGCTTCGGTGAAAGCATTCGCCGCACCTTCATAGTCGCGATGCGCCATCTCATCGACACCACGCTCAAACGCCGAACGCGTGTGCGACGACCCAGCAGGCATCAACTCGAACATGTTGTTTTGCTGAGAGAACGCCGCTGGGGCAGTGTTCATGAGGACCGTGCATGCGCCAAGCAAGCTTGTTCTTAAAATTCCAGCTCTTGTCATGATTGTTTTTCCTCGAAGCGCAGCCAAGACATTGATTTAGTTACGTAAATGTTCGAACCTCTGCACCAACGCCAGTCTACGTTGTAGCGATATGATAGTGCTTCGGTTTTGACCGGAATAATCCACAGATACGGGGTTTAACAAAATGGAAGTATCCCACAGATTGAAAGCGATTCCGCCATACGTTTTCGCGGAAATCGACAAAAAGCGCCAAGCCGCTGTCGCCAGAGGAGTTGACGTAATCAATCTCGGAATCGGTGATCCAGACTCGCCTACGCCGCGCCACATCGTCGACGCGATGCACGAAGCGCTGGAGAAACCGATTAACCACCACTATCCGCCTTTCGGTGGGATGAAAGAATACAAAGAAGCCGCTGCAGAGTGGGTGAAGAAGCGCTTTGGCGTGACTGTCGATCCAGTTACCGAAGTCACTTCTTTGATCGGGTCGAAAGAAGGTCTGCACAACACGATCATGGCGTTCATCGACAGAGGCGATGTTGGCTTGATTCCAGACCCAGGCTATCCGGTCTATCAAACTTCGATCTTGCTGGCTGGTGGCGAGCCTTACTTCATGCCGCTGAAGCCAGAAAATAATTTCCTTCCAGACCTCGACGCGATTCCAGAAGACGTTTGCAAGCGCGCCAAGTTGATCTTGTTCAACTATCCGAACAATCCAACAGCAGGCGTTGCCGACCTCGCATTCTTCGAGAAAGCAGTCAACTTCGCCAAGAAGCACGACATTTTGCTCTGCCACGATTTGTCTTATTCAGAAATGACATTCGATGGATACAAGGCACCATCACTGTTGCAAATTCCAGGCGCGAAAGACATTGCAATCGAACTACATACGCTTTCGAAGACCTACAACATGACCGGATGGAGAATCGGTTTCGCAATCGGCAACCCGATGGCGATCAAAGCGTTGGCAAGTTTGAAATCGAACGTGGACACAGACATTTTCAAAGCGATTCAAGTTGCTGCCGTTGCCGCATTTACTGGGCCAACCGATTTCATCGACCACTGCAACAAGCTCTACGTCGAGCGTCGCGACCTCGCGATCAAATGCCTCGGTGAATTGGGTTGGCAAATCAAGCCGCAGAAAGCGACATTCTACATGTGGTTGCCAGTTCCAAAAGGCATGACCTCTGCTGAATTCGCGACTAAGATGCTTGACGAAGCCGGTATCGTCGTGCCACCAGGCACCGCGTATGGACCGAACGGCGAAGGATTCTTCCGTATGTCGCTCTGCACTGACGTAGTCAGATTGCAAGAAGCATTCGACAGAATGAAGAAGCACTCGATTCGCTACGACATGAGCACCGCTGCTGTTTAGACAGCGCACCGGAAAAGAAAATGGAAACGCCTCTCTGATCGAGGGGCGTTTTTTTATATAATACGAAGCTCTCCAGGATGAAACAGTGACAACTGAGAGTTTGACTGTCAACTCGATTTGGGCGCCACTCAGGCGGCCGGTCTTTCGCACTCTCTGGTGGACCAGTGTAGTTTCGTCTGTCGGATTGTGGATGCAGGACATCGCGCAGTCCTGGTTAATTACGTCGTTGGACCCGTCACCAATTATGGTGTCACTGGTGCAGACAGCCAACTATCTACCGTTCTTTCTACTATCGATTCCATCCGGCGCAGTTGCAGATCTGGTGGACCGCAGGGCACTGCTTCTGCTTTCTCAGCTCTGGATTTTCGTCGCGGTTGTGATTCTCGGGTTGCTCACGATGAACCACCTGATGACTGCATGGCTACTCATTATTTTACTGTTCGTTTCAAGTCTCGGTTCTGCAATGAACTCGCCTGCGTGGAATGCGTTGACACCAGAATTGGTGCCCAAGTCAGAACTCGAATCGGCAGTCGCATTGTCGGGAGCTGGCTTCAACTGCGCGAGAGGAGTCGGCGCTGCGCTTGGTGGCGTCCTGGTCGGCACGCTCGGTGCAGGTTGGGTTCTGCTGATCAACGCTGCACTGATGTCACTGATGTGGATCGCAGTTCTCAGATGGAAACGAGAGCCCGTAGTCAACGAAGTTCCTGAGCGCGTATTCGGTGCCATGAAAGCAGGAGTGCGTTACGTCAGACACTCTCGTCCACTTCGCCACACACTGATCCGAACTGGCGTTTTTATCATGTGTGCGAGTTGCCTCTGGGCGCTGTTGCCACTTGTTGCGCGCTCTTCCTTAGGTCTGGACTCAACACAGTTCGGGTTGCTAGTCGCAATGTTTGGCGTCGGCACTCTGTGCGGTGCATGGGCGCTACCACAATATCGAAAGAAACTTTCGCTGGATTCTCTTGCCGCAAGCGGATCAATTTTCTTTTCAATCGGAATGATCCTGGTTGCGGCGTTCAACAATTTTTACACCGCATGCGGTGCACTATTTCTAGCAGGCATTGGATACATTTTCGGATGCAACGCAATCAACTCCGCAATGTTGATGGCATCACCATCATGGGTCAGAGCACGTTCGGTCGCAGTTTACCTGCTGGTATTTCAAGGATGCATCGCTTTTGGTAGCCTCGCCTGGGGTTTTGTAGCGCAGAAAAGCAGCTTGCAGTTGGCCATGTTTTCGGCAAGCTCATGCTTGCTCTTGAGTGTAATACTGGGATTCAAATACAAACTAACGGGCGTAGAAAAATTAGACATGCGCTCGTCGGGTCCGTATCCACGAGTTGAAACGACCGTAATCCCCCACCCTGACCACGGACCGGTTCTGATTACAATCGAATATAAAATAGACCCCGCAAACATCGCAGAGTTTTTTGATGCGGTGAGCTTGCTAGAAAAGCATCGACGCAGAAACGGTGCGTTCCAATGGCATCTATTCATCGACCTCGAGACGCCCGGCAATTACATCGAGTCTTATTTTGTGGATACATGGGCTGAGCACCTGCGCCTGCGCGACCGTGCCACCGTAGACGACATCAGCGCTGAAAAGCGAGTTATCGATTGCCACATCGGAACTGAAGCACCAAGAATCAAACACATGGTTACAGAAAGACGACGAACAAAACCAAAGGAGTAGAACATGGAGAATACCATGACTTTGCGTGAGCACCAATTCAACCTCGAACTCGGCACCTTTTCTTTGCCGGTCTTTTGCGCAGAGCCTGACAATGAAAAACGGCTACCGGGGCTTCTTCTGATTCACGAAATCTTTGGAGTAAATGACCATATTCGCGATTTAGCGAGGCGATTCGCTCAGCATGGTATCCGAGTCTACGCACCAGATTTGCTGGCAAGAGCAGAGTCGTTTCCTAAAACCGAAAAAGAAAGAGAGAACTTGGATGTGATGCGAGGCGCCTGGATGTCTCTTGAAGACAGCCAGATAATGTCGGACCTGGATGCGCTGTTCAACAACGTCATCGCCAAAGAAAACATCAACGGAAAAGTGGGCAGCATCGGCTTTTGCATGGGCGGCGCAATTTCACTTCTGCTTGGCTGTCACGAACCAAAGCTCGCATACGTAATCGATTTTTACGGACGCATCAGATATGGATTCACATCTAAACAGAAGCCGAAAGATCCGATCGACTATCTTGTACCTCTGAAAGCGCCATTGTTAGGTCTTTTCGCCGGGCATGACGAGCTGATCACAGCAGAGCATCGCGACGAGTTTTCAAAACAGTTGGAGCAACTTGGGAAGTCGTTTCAGCTCAAAGTTTATCCCGAAGCATCGCATGCTTTTTTCAACGACCAGCGTCCCCACTACGATCGCGAAGCGAGTGCGGACGCATGGCAGTTAGCACTGTCATTCATAAACAAAAATAGTAAAGAGGAACGACTCGGCCCAAATTGAGTCGTTCCTCTTCATGTTCGTAAGATTTATAGAATCGATCGACTCAACTCATCGATCTCAGTTGTGTGCAGGTATCTATACGGGCAGTTCGATTTTTGGACAAAAGTTGAAAAAAAGTTTTTGAGCTAGAATGAGGCAGCACTGGTGGCGGTTTTGGCTTGAAGACTCCGGACAAATTCAGAATATTAAAACGTAGTGTCGAGAATGCGTTGAAATTTCTGTCGTCAGAAAAACCAACTTCGCCAAAATTCCCGGATTCGGAGTTTGTCCTTTGCATTCTACTGGTCGCCATACGAGTTCTGGCAGCCAGAAAACATTTGCCGAAATTAGAATTGTCCGCACAGGCTAGCCTGTTTGAACAAGCGCAACACTTGCTTCAAATAGTAAATTCCTGCTGTCACGCACCCGTAAAAATTGAAACCAAACTTCGACAAAATGACGCTATCGAAAAAGCATTCGCAGAACTCGATAAGAATTCTTTGGAAGTTTTGAAAGACGATTTGACGATTAGCTATGCATATCAATTCCTTTCGATGAGCGCTCGTAAGCAGGCACAGTCGAAAGTGCAGACCGCGAACAAAGAGCATTCGGTCGAGGACTTGATTGCGTTTACCCAGTTGTACACGCCAGATTGGGTCGTAAATTTTCTAACTTCCAATGCTGTAGGCAACGTACTACCAGGAGCAGGTACAAAGGATAATTTTGCAGATGGCTTTGCACAGTCAGTACAGTCATCTTCTCGGATTCGAGCGCGCTCGGGATGCCACAAAGGTACTATCGGCAATCCCTTTGGACGCTCCACTCAGTTCGGCAAATGGTCTGTGCACTTAGCACGAGGCAGCAGGTCATCCGAAACGAGACAGTTGAGAATACTGGACCCCGCATGTGGTGCCGGAAATTTTCTTGCAAGGGCAATGGAACTGATGATTCAGATCCATATCCAAAGTGGGATAGAAAAGAATCTTGCTACAGAACTTGCAATTGAGCAAAACATTTTTGGAGTTGATTTAGATCCGGCAGCTGCGTGGATTAGCGTGCTTACATTGTTCATCAAATCGATAGAACATCTAGATTTTCTTCCAAAGGCGAAATTCAACATCTACCTGGCATCTGAAAACGATGAGCAACCATTACTTGGAAGTTTAGATCGGACATTTTCAGAGAAGCACATCCTGAGCCAGAAGTATGATGTTGTTTTGATGAATCCTCCGTACATCGGAAGAAAGCTGATGAGCAGAGAGTTAAAAACCGCATTGAAAGCAAATTATCCAAACTCTCACAGCGACATTTGTACAGGGTTCATGGAGCGCTCACTGGAGTTGCTCAAACCTGGTGGCGCGCTTGGTGTCATTACGCAATCATCTATGTTGACGCTGCCTAGCTACGGTGAGTTGCGGCGAGAGATTTTGAGTAAGCATAATCTGCAACTTTGCGTTGATGCAGGCACCCACGTTTTTCCGCTGCAAGGAGGCGACAAAGTCAACAGCGTGATGCTCGTAATTGTGAACAATCCAGCCTCCGAAGCAGACAGGGCGACGTTTTTCGATCTACGGCAGTCGGATCAAAAGACAGAATATCTTGCAATGCTGATCGAGAAGCACAACGATGCGAGAGGTGGTCCGTACTACAAACATCCTCAATCAGTTTTCCTGCAGGAGCGCGAGAGTGCAATCAAATATGCGTGCCCGCAAATTGTTTTGCAGCTAACTAGAAATGCAGCAAAGCTTGAGGATATCGCAGATGTGCGACAAGGTTTAGCGACGACTAACAACGATAGATTTATTCGGTTGATTGATGATGTCCCAACCGAAGAACTTGGCGTCAAATGGTTTCCTTACGTCAAAGGGGCTGGCTCCGATCGCTGGTTCAGCCCAGTTAAACATGTTGTGAATTGGCACAACAACGGCGAGGAAATCAAAGCTGCCGTCAACAAAGCATATCCATATTTGAACGGCAACATCAAATGGGTTGTAAAAAACGAGCAGTTCTATTTTCGAGACGGACTCTGTTTTTCGTTCGTTAACACTGGTCGGCTAGCAGTTCGAAAATTACCCGCAGGTTGCATCTTCGACGTCGGCGCATCGGCGCTTTTCGTCACCGACAAAGAGGACGAAAATTTCTTGCTCGCGTATTTGAATTCGGCACTCATTGGTGCCATCGCAAGCGCGATGAACCCGACGATCAATTTTCAAGTAGGCGATATCAAAGCCCTACCGCTCTTTCCGATCGATGATTCAGAGAAAAAACAGTTGAGCGCATTAGCATCGGAGTGCTGCAAAATCAAAGAGGCGTCTTATGGAGCGGACAACAAAAATAGTGCTCAATCTAAATCCCTCGCGGAGATCGAAAACGATATAAACAGCGTAGTCTTCGAGGCATTCTGCAAAAACTTCGCATTGACCGCCGAGCAGAGAACAGAAGTTTTGAACTGGATAAAAACTCGAGAGCAAAAGGTCAATTCACCTGGCAACCCGTTATTTGTAGCGGCGTGACATCATAAATCGTTCGGCGCGACATCATCCGCTGTTTCTGGCTCGAATTAACCGCCACTAAAAGTGGTGCCGAACTCAAATTGATTGACACCGAACCCAAATTAAATGACACCAGCGTAAATTAAG
>DATNPZ010000015.1:0-254478 GCA_036702965.1 Drouetiella sp. | reverse complement strand
GCTGAACATCATCGCAAACGGTATGGAAATTCTCGGTATCGCCTGGGGCGGTCCTACAATGATCATGGGCTTCATGCACATGGCTGCTGGTACACAAGACGCTATGAAGAGAGTGCTCTTCGGTGCTGCTGGTGTAACAGGTGGATTGGCAACACCAGGTTGCATCAACTGGCTCGTAGCATCAGCCCGCGACGCCAACCTGTTCAGCTAAACCTCGAACAAAGTTTTCCCCCGCCAACGCCAGCCAGAGACCTCCCGCAAGGGGGGTTTTTGGTATTTCTGGGGTTCTGAGATATGCTGTAATCCAGATGCGCCAGTTGCGCATTGGGCAAATCCGCGATGCAGCAAAACTGCTCCGGCACAGTGATTACAGGAGTAGGAGCCGTTTCAAGTTCAGAACAAAAACGCACGAACAGTCAGCAACAGAACGAGGTTTTGCCAGGTTTCGATCTCGAAGCACGTGAACGCTTGTCGCATGCCACCGCGTTGATCGCTGGTGTGCAATCCTACGGCGCAGTCGCAGCGCGGTATTTGACTGAAGCTGGAGTCGGGAAAATAGTTTTGGTCGATGAAGATCCAAAAGCTCTTTCGTCTGCGTTTAAGAACGTCGATGGAATTTCAAATTCTGAAGTCGTATGCAAAGCCACTCGAATGGACGGTCACGACGCCGACCAACTTTTCAAGCCATGCGATCTGATCGTCGATGGTTTGAATAACTGGCAAGAAAAATTGCTGGTGAGCGACGTTTGCATGCAAATCGGTAAGCCGTTAATTCATGCAGGTGGTGCCGGTTTTCGCTTCCAAGTATTCACGATGCGACCGTCGCGATCGGCGTGTTTGCGCTGCGTTTTTCCCCTTGCTGGAATTGACGATGTGCCGCTGCAGCCATTAGAGCAAAATTCGATAGCGGCTGTACTCGGCATGGTTGGCGCCTGGCAGTCGGTCGAAGCGATCAAATTATTGGCAAAAGTCGGAGCCACGCAAGGAAACGAATTGACGAAAATCGATTTCTTGAGTGGTGAGTTTGAGACTATTCGAGGTTTGGACCCGCGAACCGATTGCCCAGATTGCGGCAGGGCGCCGCGCAACTGAAGTTAGATTTCTTCTTCGGGCAGCTTATCCAAATCTTTGATGTAAGGACAGCTCGCTTCTTTCATTGCGGATATGATTTCGTTCGCCTTGCCTGCGTGTTTCAACTTAATCAACGCTTCGACTGAATTCCACTGTCGAACAGTTTCTTTCACAGCCAGCTCTTTTGCGACTTTGAAATAGTTGCTGCTGCCAAATGCAATTTTTGCTTCAGCGCCGTTTGGATCATCTTTATAGATCTCGGGCGACGTTTGAAGCTGATTGGTCCTGACTGTCGCAAGTTTGGTCCAATCTACCAGTTCCAGCGCGTAAGGATCCTTTGACGAGGTGGTTGTCGGTGTCACCTTCTGAGCAGCTAGCTCGATGTAATTGGTGTGGCTGTAAAAATCCTGCGCGGTGTGGAGAAGCAGTCCCAGATGATAGAGTGCTCGCGCTCGGTCCATCGGGTTTGTGTCGGCAGAAGCCGAGAAATCGAGGATCAATCTCTTCTGGCGATCCATGTAAGCCAGTGCTTTGGAAAAATTCGGGTTGCTGAAGTGCCGTTGCGGCTCGGTTGATGCTTCGCTGCCGGGTTTGCACTGGCTTTCGCTTGCACGCTCGACCAGATTCAGATTGGCGGCGTTAAAAGTTGCCGCGAGTGCATCATGTATGACTGAGTCATGAAGAGCCGCGCAAGCAGCTTCGTCGGCACGCGCTGCTGAGCTTGCGAACAGGCTCAATAACAGAGAAGCGGTTACAAGGGCGTTGAAAGGTTTCGGCAAGTAGATATCCATCCGCTAACCTCTCAAATCTAACATGCGAGAAAATCTTCTGCATCTGCCAGATCTGGCAACTCAAGATTTTTCTTCTTTTGCAGATCCGTTCCATAGCTTTTGAATATCGTGTGGCGCGATCGGGATATAGAAATTATATACCACCGAATATGGTGCACCCGATCTGATATGTGATCCGGTGAAAGTCGCATCAGCAGTGGATATTCGCAGGCTGAGTGAAATAAAACTCAGTCGATTCTTTGAGCAGTTTTCGCGAACATTTTTAGTGCGAGAATCCTATTAATAAGTCCAGCGAACTTGCCTTTTATCCCCGAGGTGACTGCTTTTGAACACGTTGAATACTGAGCGCGTATCATTCGTCGATGCGTATCACGATCTGCTGGATATTGAATTTGTATCTTTTGACACTGAAACGACTGGCTTGTCTCCAATCGCAGCGAGATTGGTCGAACTTTCCGGTGTTAAATTCAAGCTCGGAGATGACCGTGTAGAGACCTTTTCGGCCTTAATCGACCCCGAATGCGAGATTCCACCGGAAGCTTCTGCAGTGCATGGAATTACGCAAGCGATGGTGACTGGATGTCCAACGTTTGCAGAAGTCGTGCCGCAATTCTTCTCGTGGATCAACAATGAGCGCGCCGTACTTGTGGCTCACAATGCACCTTTCGACATTGGATTTCTCCGCGTTGCTATCGCCAAACTAAAGATGAACATGCCGACGCATTACGTGATCGACACTCTCAGTTTGTCTCGACAACTGCTCAACGATGCACCAAACCATCAACTCGGCACACTCGTGCAATTTCTCGAACTCGAAGAAGGCGGCTATCACCGCGCTTTGGCCGATAGTCACCACGTCAGAAACGTGCTCGCTAAGCTGACCAAAACTCAAGAAACTCTCAAGCACTGGAAAGATTTCTGCGATCTCTACTCGGTTTTAAAGTTCGATGACGAAGGTGAAGTCGAATTCCAGGTGCCGGAGTTCGTTCAAGAGGCGCTTGACCTCATCAATCTCGCAATCGACGATGACAGTGCAGTTGCATTTCGCTACAACGGACTTGGGCGTGAGCGAAAGGTCAAGCCACAAGCAGTCATCCAGAACCGTGGAATCCATTACCTGACTGCTTACTGCTTCCATTTCGCCGCTGAAAGAACATTCAGACTCGACAGAATGTCCAAGCTGCGTAGGTTTGAATAGCCTCGGGCTACGTCACGGTTATATACGAACAGACACTTTTCAACAGCATAGTGTTAGATTAAGAGAGTGATTCGTAAGCGATACCTATGTCTAACCCTTGCTCTGGCGGCTCTGGCTGTTCCGTCGGTGCGACCGGTTTCGGCGTTTCCTTTTCCCGGTGGAAAGAATCGCCCGTCAACGGTTATCAAAAATGTTTCAAAACCGGGCACTCAGACCGAAAGTGCTGGCACCACCAGTGGTGAAAAGCATGCGCAGCCGTCTGCTTCTGCTCCAATCAACGACAAAGTCGATCCCGTCAAAAACGACGCACTGACTGCGGAGAAAGGAAAAGCGACCGAGAAGCACATGAAGCTCGGCGATATGTTTTTCGAGCGCCGCGATTTCACTAATGCATTGATCGAATACGAAGAAGTTGTGAAAGTCGACCCACACAACTTCAAAGCCCACTGGATGTTGGGCAAAGTCTTGATGGGCATGTCCGATTTCGAAGAAGCTCTAGGTGAATTCGAAACTACTGTTTCGCTTCGACCTACAAGTGGTGACGCCCACTTCATGAAAGGCGAAGTGTTGCGTATGCTCGGCAAGTATCAGGAAGCTGATACTGAGTATTCGAGCGCGCTCAAAATCGACAAAGGCAACGCGCTTGCTCACGCTTATCTGGCTGAATGCTATCGCATGAAAAAAGATTGGCGTCCGGCGATTGCTGAGTGTAAGCGGGCGATTGCGCTGGACCCAAAACTTGTTGTTCCACATCTAATTCTTGCGCAGTGTTATGCGGCAGATCGATTGCCTGGACCGTCTGACGAAGAGTATCAAAATGCGATTGCCTTGAATCCGAAAGATGCCGTTGTGCACGCGCGTTACGCTCTGGCTCTAGGAAACACAGAGAAATGGGCGAAGTGCATTGATGAATTCAAAGAAGCAATCCGGCTAGATCCACACTACTCTGAGGGGCATGTTGGCTTGTCGTGGGCTTTAGCAAGCACTGGCAAACCAAATGAGGCGATCAAAGAAGCGCATATCGCAGTCAATCTCGCACCGAATGATCCTGATACACATTCGAATTTAGCCTGGGCATACGGTAAGAAAGGCGATTATCAATCGGCTGTGATCGAGTATCGATTGGCGTTGAAAATCGATCCGAAGAACGCAAAACTGCACAGAGCCTTGGGTTTAGCACTCTCTGACAACGGCGACGTGAATGGTGCGATATCGGAACTGCTAACGACAACGAAGATGTTGCCGCGTGATTATGAATCTAAATTGGCGTTGCAATCGCTCATGCAAAAAAAGACTCAAGACTAGCAAGAACGCAAGACTAGCAAGAACGCAAGACTAGCAAGAACGCAGGACTAGCAAAGACGCAGGCTAGCAAAGACGCAGGACTAGCAAAGACGCAGGACTAGCAAGGGCTCGGGACTATTAGGACTCGGGACTATTAGGCGTGCTCCGTGCCTTTGAGATTTGGATGATATGGACGCGTTTCTACTTCGAAGTTGATTTGCTCTCGTGTGAGCCACTCTTTGAACGGGGCGTCAAGTTCGGTGATCAATAGACCTGTTTCTGTTGTTTGTATTGAGCGATGCCAGTTTCCGAGAAAATGGGAGACTCGAGTTGCCTGGTTGAAATTCAGCGGGTGGATGCAAACTACTTCTTGCGATTTTGCTCGAACTACAACGACTTTATTTTCATCAGCGTACAGAATGTCACCGTCCGAAAGAATGGTGCCTCGTTTCAATGCCAGCGCCAGCTCCAAACCGCTGTCAGTCTTGACTTTGCGTCGGGGGCGGCGACGGTCTTCCCAATCTAAATCGATGTACTCAACGTGAGTGGGATCGATGTTCGACACAT
Source organism: Drouetiella sp. (assembly GCA_036702965.1). Lineage (GTDB taxonomy): Bacteria > Cyanobacteriota > Vampirovibrionia > Obscuribacterales > Obscuribacteraceae > PALSA-1081. The sequence continues at coordinate 249,567 of DATNPZ010000015.1, read as the reverse complement.
CTTGTCGCAACTCATTTACCGTTACGGATTTTGATTTCGAGAACATCGTTCCTCGCTAAAACAAAAAGTATCGCTGTGCCAAAACAAAAGATATCGCCGTGCTAAAACAAAAAGTATCGTTGTGCTAAAGGCAGCTCTGTAGCCGGTTCGCAACGGAGCAATTGCCCATCGGCGAACACTTCGTATGTGTCAGGACGCACTTCGATTTTTGGTGTTGCAGAGTTGAGTTTCATATCTGCCTTGCCGATTTTTCTGCAATTTTTTACCGCCATCACGGTTTTCTGAAGACTGAGCTTTTCCGGTATCCTGTTATCAATTCCAGCTTGTGACATGAAGAGCAAACTGGTCTCCGCAAGCGCTCTTCCAAATGCTCCAAACATCGGTCGTGGTATCACCGGTTGTGGCGTTGGAATGGATGCATTTGCATCGCCCATTTGCGCAAAAGTGATCATGCCACCTTTGAGCACCATCTCGGGTTTGACCCCAAACATAGCTGGCTTCCAGAGCACAAGGTCAGCCCACTTTCCGACTTCCACCGACCCGACGACGTGACTTATGCCGTGCGTAATCGCGGGATTGATTGTGTACTTCGCGACGTATCTTTTGGCGCGTTCGTTGTCGTTTCGCTCGCTATCTCCCTGTAGCGCCCCGCGCTGCTTCTTCATCTTGTCTGCAGTTTGCCATGTGCGGATGATCACTTCTCCGATTCGTCCCATCGCTTGCGAATCAGAAGAGAACATGGAGATTGCGCCGAGATCTTGCAATATGTCTTCCGCTTCGATTGTTTGCGGGCGGATACGTGACTCCGCGAAAGCCACATCCGTCGCGACGAACGGGCTCAGGTGGTGGCACACCATAAGCATGTCGAGATGCTCTTCGATTGTATTGATAGTGAACGGGCGAGTTGGATTTGTTGAACTCGGCAAAACATGCGCTTCACCGGCGACTTTGATAATATCCGGTGCGTGGCCACCGCCCGCTCCTTCTGTGTGGAACGAATGGATAGTGCGCCCGTTGATTGCGCGCAGAGTGTCCTCGACAAAGCCCGCTTCATTCAAAGTATCCGTGTGGATGGCAGCTTGAATGTCGTACTCGTCTGCGACGCGCAGGCACGCGTCGATGACAGCAGGCGTAGTGCCCCAATCTTCATGCATCTTCAACCCACATGCTCCCGCTTCGATCTGCTCGCTAAGTGGAAGAGTTGTTGCGGTGTTGCCTTTGCCGAAGAAGCCAAGATTGACAGGGAAAGCTTCTGCGCTCTGGTACATTCGGCCGATGTTCCATGCACCCGGTGTACAAGTCGTTGCGTTCGTTCCGGAAGCTGGTCCCGTGCCGCCACCCAACAGGGTCGTGATGCCGGACGCGATTGCTGTCTCGCAGAGTTGGGGGCAGATAAAGTGGATGTGGGTGTCGATACCACCGGCGGTGACGATATGGTTTTCACCTCCGATAGCTTCTGTTGATGCTCCGATGATCATATTCGGTGTGACGCCAGATTGAGTATCGGGATTGCCAGCCTTACCGATGCCCACAATGCGCCCGTCTTTGATGCCGATGTCTGCCTTGACGATTCCCCACCAGTCGATAATCAGTGCGTTCGTTATCACGACATCAAGCACACCATCTCCGCGAGCGTGGTGGGCTGATTGAGACATGCCATCTCGCAGTGTTTTGCCACCGCCGAATTTGCTCTCTTCTCCATATCGCGCGTAATCCTTCTCGACTTCTACGATCAAGTCTGTATCCGCCAGTCTGACACGGTCGCCGACGGTTGGACCGTACATGGCGACATAAGCTTCGCGCATTATTCGCAGTGTCATTGTTTGTTCCTCTTGCTGATTAGGACTGGAAGAGTCGTGAGTAGAGCTGCTCGTGCTGCACGCTGGCGAGGTCTGTCATTGGTGCGAAGCAGTGCAGGCTCTCTGGTTTTTCTATGATGAACCTGACCGACATGGCTGCAATCTCAGGCTTCAATTCGTTGAGAATGCGCTGTCCATCTGTATGCCCGAGTGGGATCAGTCGCACCAGTGCTGATACCATTGCGTTTGCAGAAGAGTAAAGATAAGCTGTAACCGCGTCCGAACGCTCGACCCCAAGCTTATTAGCCAGCCAACCGAAGACGAGGCAGTGGTATGCATCCGACGGAGGCATTTGCGAGAGATCAGTCAATAAACCACTTTCGAGGGCAAGCTTACGCAATCTTTTTCCTGTGCTCAAAGCCGCTTCGTGAAGCTCACTTGCCCAGCGAGACGCGATCAGTTGCTCTGCTAAATCGAAATAGAGTTTGGAATCGTTGTGCTGCGCAGCCACATACGCCAACCCGCAAGAAGCGGCATCTGTCGGTCCAACTGAATTGAGGAGCAAGTCACGGATGGCTGTCGTTGCGGAAGCTCGGTCCTTGATTGCACCTCGTTGAACAAATGTTTCCAATCCCCACGAGTGTGCATAAGTTCCGATGGGCAGCGCCGAATCGGAGAGTTGGATCAGGGATAATAGCTCCGTTGACATTCTTCTATCTCTCGCCTATGTACTCTTTGATCTTCTTTAGAGCCGCTTCTTTGACGGATTTGTCGTGTATTGAACCTTGCACCAGTCCGTTGAACCCTACGATGTTGCCACTACCACCGATGGCAACTAATTCGACAGTGTGCGATTGACCTGCTTCGAACCTGACAGCGGTGCCGGATGCGATGTTCAATCGCTTTCCAAATGCTAGTTCTCGGTCAAAAACGAGTGCGCGGTTTGACTCGAAAAAATGGAAGTGCGATCCGACTTGAATCGGTCTGTCACCGGAGTTGCTAACTTCCAGCTTGACTGTCTCTGCTCCTTCATTCGCGTCGATATCGCCAGGAGCCAAAAAGTATTCGCCGGGTTTCATGCGGTGCTACCTCAATTATTGAGTGCGGAGAGAAGCCAGGGATCTTGAGTGGTCTTGTTGTGCAAATGGATTAAGAAAACGAGTGGACTAAGAGTGTGAATGGACTAAGACTGCGAATGGACTGAATCTGTAAACGAGCATCGCCGCGACCTATGAACGTATTGGTGCGTGGAGTGTCACGAGTTTTGACCCGTCCGGAAACGTCGCTTCGACTTGAATCTCTTTGACCATGTCAGCAATTCCGTCCATAACGTCATCGATTTTGAGCACATGCAAACCACTGCTCATCAGTTCTGCAACGGTGCGTCCGTCTCGAGCTCCTTCGAGTACATGAAAACTCAGCAACGCAACTGCTTCTGGATAATTGAGCTTCAGCCCACGCGCTTTGCGCCTTTCCGCCAACTGCGCGGCGAGAAAAATCATCAATTTATCTTGTTCTTGAGGACTTAAATGCATAATTCCACCAAAATTTGTTCGCGTATTTTATATGATCGTGCATCGTTGTTCATTGGTCTAAGAACGCAGGCGAAACAAATGACAAAAGCGGCTTTAGTTGTGGGCATTGGTGGTCCGGTGGGTTCAGGGAAGACCGCGCTGGTCGAGATATTGTGCCGGAAGTTGAAGAGTAAATATTCGCTTGCAGTTGTCACGAATGACATTTACACGCGCGAAGACGCCGAGTTTTTGATTCGCTCTGGGGTGTTGCCGGCTGAGCGTGTACTTGGAGTCGAGACTGGCGGCTGCCCCCACACGGCGATTCGTGAGGATGCCTCCATGAACATCGAGGCGTTGCAAAAGTTGGAAGAGAAATTTCAACCGGACATTATCTTCCTCGAGTCTGGCGGTGACAACTTAGCCGCGACGTTCAGTCCCGAGCTAGTTGACACTTTCGTCTATGTCATCGATGTCGCCGAAGGCGATAAAATCCCGCGCAAGGGCGGACCTGCAATTACGCGTTCTGATTTGCTGATCATCAACAAAATCGATCTGGCACCACATGTGGGTGCAGACCTCGATGTTATGGATCGAGATGCTAAACGGATGCGACAGGAGCGCCCATTCTTGTTTACGGACATTCGGCATGACAATGGCGTCGATGAAGTTGTGAACTGGTTGTCGCAGCAGGTTTTCTAGTGCCTAACGTCGGTATAGCGAGACTCTCCGTCGAGCATCGAGCCAATCGCTCGGTGGTAGTTTCACAGTACTCTCAAGCACCACTTCAATTGCACACGCCCCTTTATCTAGATGGTGCTTCGCATCCTACGATGTTCCTGCGTTCACCTTCTGCTGGATTTTTGGATGGTGACGAACATCGATTGCATGTTGAAATTCTGGATGGTGCTGCACTGGAACTTCGTACCCAGGCGGCGGCGCTGATATATCCTGGTCACTCCGAGCAGCACATTGCAGTAAACATCGCGTGTGGTGGCAAACTTCTATTTCATCCTCACCCACTGATCCTGACGAATGATGCGGATTTCGTTCAGCGAATTCGCATCAACCTGCAAGGCGATGCGCAGTTGAATTTCTGCGATTCATGGTCGTGCGGTCGCGTTGCAATGGATGAACGCTGGCGATTCAAGAGATTCGATAACCAGGTGGAGATTTATCGCGACGAAAAAATCCTCTACCGAGAGCGCGCGGTGATAGAGCCCGCCGTTCAAAACACTCAGTCAATCGTTCTTTGCGACCGGCACAATTTTTTCAGCACTCGATTTTTGATTGGCGCTGCGAAATCAGATTGCGATTCATCGCGTGCCCAGTTCGAAGGGAAAGAGATTGACGACTCTGGATCCATCCAAAACCAAGAACTTTTATCACCGGACAATTCCACGTCACACCTCTGGCGCTCACGTCGCGGTGACGCAATCGTTGAACGTTACGCTGGAATCAGATTGAGAGAAAATCTGTAAGCGAACTTACTTCGCAGGCTTATTACTGCTTCCAGGCTTGATCGCAGGGGAGCCCTCTTTGCAGAGCGGGCAACTTTCCGGCGCGAAAGTTTCGAGGCTGAGAGTGATCAGCTTGTGAAATGGAATTCCGAAATCAATAGTCGAGCCACTTCGGTCAACCACCGCTCCAACCGCAATTGGAGTGGCTCCGAGACTGCGCACCAGGTCGATCACCTTTCTTGCAGAGCCACCGGTAGTGGTGACATCTTCGACTACCAAAACTTTGTCTTCGGGACTGAGCGCGATACCTCTGCGAATTGCAAACGAGTTCGCATCACCATTTTGATCCGTTACGCGCTCTGCGAAGATTGCCTTGATTGGCGGCTGTCCTTTGTTCAGTTCTTCGAATGCTGATGCGACATATACTTCCCAGTGAATTGCACCCAGTGCCGGACCTGCAACCACATTTGGTGTCAATCCTGCAGCGCTAAGCTGCTTAGCGAGCATTCTCGCAAGCTCCATTCCGTGGCGCGGATACTGCATGACACGTTGGCATTGCATGTACTCTTTGCCATGCAAACCGCTTGTTAACAGGAAGTGTCCAGTCGTCCACGCATCAACAGATCTGAGCAAATTTTCAGCCACAGCCTGGTCGGCCGACAAATCAACAGTCACGATAACCTCGCTTGCTTAGAGCCTTTTTCTGACTTTACGGAAGATAGCATTTTTCCAGATTCTGCTATATCCTGAAAACATGAAACCTATCATCGGCATCAATTTAGACGTTAAAAACGGCCCACCTCCGCAAGCCCAGATACAAGCTAATTATTATGAAGTAATTCAGAGAGCGGGTGGGATACCTGTTCTCCTGCCTCCAATGTCCGACGATGACATTGAGGAACTGTTGAAGGGTCTGAGCGGCATCATGTTGATCGGCGGACCTGACTACTGTCCTACCAAATATGGTGAGGAAGCCAGTCACCTTGTTGAACTTTGTAGCGCGCAGCGTCAGGAGTTTGATTTCCGCGTCATCGAAACTACGCTAAACAAAACCGATTTGCCTATCCTTGGAATTTGCGCTGGTGCGCAGCTTCTCAACATTGCGCTTGGTGGTTCGTTGATTCAAGATATCAACTCGGAATTTCCTGACACTAAAGTCGTGCACACGAACGATGATGGATATCACAAGAATCCGCACAAGCATCCAGTGATTTTGCAGGCAGATAGCCAGCTTGGACGCATCTATAAGAAAGAACGTCTCGATGTTCCAACATCACACCACCAGTCGGTCAAGAAATTGGGTCGTGGATTGACAGCTACTGCACATGCTGAAGACGGCATCATTGAAGCAGTCGAACTCGATAGTCGCCATTTCACACTAGGCGTGCAATGGCATCCCGAGCGCGACTACGCTGGCAACTCAGAACTGTTCGTGCAATTTGTGCAAGCTGCAGCGAAGCACACTCCAAAAATTTCCAAGCCAGTCAGCTCAGCGAAATAAGACGTAACTTGCCGAGCTGCAATCTTTGATGGCGCCGTTGGCACTTTCGTAAGTTTGCAAGCGCTTGTCGTCTCTTTATTTCGTGATAGTGGCTTGACACTTGGGACTAAAAATCTGGATAATCAAGCTATATGGCACGGTAGCTCAGTCGGTAGAGCACGCGACTCATAACCGCGTTGTCGGCAGTTCAATCCTGCCCCGTGCTAAATTTTGAACTATAGTTTCTTTAGGCAGTTTTTCCGGAGAAACGATGAAGATAAAACAGATTGTTTGCCTGGCTGTGGCAAATCTCTTGAGCGCGAACTTGGTCTGGGCTGATGCACCCAAAGACGCCAAAGATTCTGCTGCTTCGCAAGTGTCTTTCGAAGACAGCGTGAAGAAGGCGCATGATTTCGAGAAGCAGAACAACTACAAAGACGCGGTCGACACTTACAAGACAATCGTCGCCGGCAGCGAGAAAGAGAAGAGCAAAAATCTACCTGTAATGCTTAAGGTCTACAACGGTCTCGGCGAGTCCTACTTGAAACTGCAGAATTTGAAAGAGGCAGACCGCAGCTACAGAGATGCTTTGTCTTGTGCTGTGAAAATCTACGGAGCTGGTAGCGCAGAGCTGATCAAGCCGTTGATTACCCTGGCGCAAGTTTGTAGCCAGGAAAAGAATTTTCAGGATGCCGCCAGTCATTACAAGCAGGCGCTGGGCTTGGCAGAGCGCAAGTCTCAGGTCGATGGACCGGAAGCTGTCGCGGTACGCGAAAAGCTTGCCGAGACTTATGAGCGAAGTGGAAATTACAAAGAAAGCGAAGTGCTAATCAAGCAATCGCTGTCGCTGCGTGAGAAAGCGGGCGATCACTCCAGCCCACAGTTGTTAGCTTTGTTGAACTGCTACAGCGATGTGTTGCGTAAGACTGAGCGTGCTGCGATGGCGGACCAGGTTGACTATCAGGTGGATCAAATTCACGCAGGAAAAACTCCGACACTGTTGCCGGAACTGTCCAAGTAGCTATTAGCCCGTCTGTTATCCAGAGACGCTTATTCGGTTTATCGAGTGAGCCTTAGTCTGTCTATCGAGAGGCTTAGTCTGTTTATCGAGTTGGCTCTAACTTAATTGCTAATTCCAACTTAATCATTGGTTCCAACCTTATCTGCTTACCGACTGGGCTCTCGATATTTTTCCGTATCGCCGAAGTGGAAATAGGTGTTGTTCGACTGCGTGGATGTTTGAATCCCCGCCATCTGATTGACTTTATGACGTTTCGAGCGCGCCGGGAATTGCAAAATATCAGTGCCGTTCAAGGCTGCGACCGCATCCATGACCAGTCTGTCGAAGTTGGGATAACCGGATGATTTCACAAGCTCGAAGTTGACGATTTTCTTGTCTTCTCTGATGTCGCACTTGAACCATGCGGTCGTGCCGACTGGAAACTGTCGAATCACCGTACCACTGCGCGGATCGAAGCGCGCCATAGTGTCGTCGGAGTTATTCAAATTGCTTTGCACGTCAGTCTGAACGGCTCTGAGGAAACGATTTCTCCAGGCATCCCACTCGACGCTAAGCTCTTTGTCACCGGCTTCCTCGTCTTCTGCCGAACCCTGAAGCTGGTTCGCGTTGCCCTGCAGCATATTCTTGTCCGACTGCCCGTTCATGCCCTGCAAGTTGGCGTCGCCTTCGTCTTCTGCATTGCCTTTGAGCGGGTTGCCGCTCTGGTCAGCTTCGCCCTGCAATTTCTTGGAAGGCACCGGAGTCGCCATCGGAATTTCGTTCTGGAATTTTTCTTTCTTCGACGGAATAACGTTTGTGTCTTCGATTCCGCCCTTCAGCGGTGCTCGAACCGGTGTCGGATCATCCCCATCAGCGAATGCTTGCGGCGTTGCAGCCATTCCAAGCAGCGCCACCAACGCGAATAAATATTTTTTGTTCTGAAAGAACTGGCTCATCAAGAATCTCGTTTTCTAAATCGCCTTTGATACGATGCTTGCTTACCGGCGAAAATCTAAAAGGGTCTTGGACTTCCATTTAAGCATGCAGAACCTGTTCCTAGCCAAAATTCTTGCGTCATTGACAAGCCACGAGTCACTGGTAGATGTCCGCGACTCCGCCGTTCTCGCCGCAATTTCGGGCGGTCCGGACTCGACTGCGCTTCTGCTGGCGTTGCGGGTTTTGCAGGAAGATTTGAAGATCGCTGTTGGCGCGGTTCATGTCAACCATAAAATGCGCGGCGAAGAATCTGACGGCGATGAAGAATATTGCCGGGCTCTGTGCAAGCGTCTATCGGTTCCGCTGTATGTTCACACGGCGAAGAAGACTTCCCGCAGTTCTGAAGAGAGCATGCGCCGCGTGCGTTACGACTTCTTGTGCTCTCAGGCAAAAGCGAAAGGTGCAAAGGCTGTTTTTCTCGCGCACACAAGCTCAGATCAGGTTGAGACCGTTCTTTTCAGAATTTTGCGGGGCACGTCACCTGCTGGTTTGATTGGCATGAGTCCTGCGTATACGTTGAAGGATGGAACGAATTTAGTGCGTCCGATGCTCGATTGTTCGCGAGATGACGTCATGGATTTCCTGAAGGAATGCGCCACTGAAGCGCGTTTTGACTCGTCGAACGATGACGTCAGCTATACGAGAAATTTTCTGCGCAATTCGCTTGTACCGCTAGCCAAGACGCGTTTTCATTCGCTCGAACGTCAGGTGGAAAAGCTTCGAGTGATGGCAAAGTCAGACGAAAGCTTCATGGATTTATGTGTCAGTCACGCTATCAATGACATTGGTGGAACGCTTTCCAACCGCTGGAAGATAGAGCGTATTGCAGATTTGCACGAATCGTTATCGCGCAGAATCATTGCCAGAGCGCTGAAAGAGCGAGGGATCGAGACGGAGTACGAACGAGTCTTCGTGATACTAAATATGATGGCTGACAGCAATACTCGCCAGCGTATAAGTCTGAACGAACACTGGGATCTGGCGGTTGAACGCGGTGAGCTGATCTGGATAAAGATGCCCGAAGAGATCGAATCCCACGGCGAGCACACGTACTCAGTTCACTCTCCTGGCACGACCGTTCTCACGGCTCTGGACAAGACTTTAGGCGTCCATCTATGTGAAGAGGCGCCTGCGATTAACGCTGTGAACCGGGAATCTCTCGATATTCTTGTCGATCTTTCTCGCGTTAAATCGGCTCTGACAGTGCGTCGTGGGGTCAGCCGCGACCAGATTCAGCCGCTTGGAATGAGTCAAATGGTGCGCTTGAAAAAGTACCTGCACAGTAATAACAAACGCTCACGGGCGCTCGGTCCGTATGTGCTCGCCTCAGAAGACGAAATTCTCTGGGTGCCGGGTTTGGGGTTCAGCGACAAAATCAAAGTAATTGACAAGCCGACTCATCGACTTTCAATTGGCTCCATCGCGGCGGATATATCCATCTGTTGAGCGTGTTTGTAACAAACGCTTGATATACACCAAAGCGATCGATTTTGAGTTACAACTTGAACTGATGTCTTACAGAAACGGGGTCTTTAGACTCAACACGAGAAAGTTACGCGCAAGAAACCAGTGCAAATTCGGTTTCGGTTGCTGATGAGCTACACAATTCAGCATCTGTTTTTCGGAGCAGGCGTCGGTTTTCAAGCGCACCAAGTCTGGCTACCCCGGAGCGATTTGCTAATTTTAGATGAATTACGATTCGGCTCAATGGCTTGAAAGCCACACAGGCTCTGGATTAGAGCAAACAACAACCATGATATAATCCTATGATGAGGATTCTGGAGCGAACATTATGCGGAAGTACGGAACAACTTGGGCCGTTTTCTTTTTACTATTAGTCCTGGTCGTATTTGTCTTTTCACTGACCAGCATTAGCAAACACGACGAGCCGTTGACTTACTCGCAACTGCAGAACATTATCCGCGAGGGTAAGGCAGATGCGATTCAGCGCGTGACGATGACGAATGGCGAATCGATCATTCAAGTCAAAATGGCTGGTTCGGAGCGTGACAAAGCAGTCACTGTGCCGAGCGAATCGAAAGAAGACCTCATTAAAGAATTCAACAAAGCCGGCATCATGCTGGACATCAAAGAGCCGGACAAATCCAGCTTCTGGTTCAGCATGATTAGCTCATTCTTCTTGCCGATTTTGTTGCTCGTAGGTTTTCTGTTCATGTTCCGCAGCGCACAGTCTGGCGGAAATCAAGCCATGAGCTTCGGTCGCAGCCGCGCCAAGCTGATGGTAGATAACAAAGTCAAAGTAACTTTCGCCGATGTCGCAGGAATAGATGAAGCTAAACAAGAATTGCAGGAAATCGTTGATTTCTTGAAGAGCCCAGAGAAGTTCCAGGCACTCGGAGCCCGCATTCCACGCGGTGTACTGTTGGTTGGTTCGCCTGGTACCGGTAAGACATTGCTTGCGAAAGCTGTTGCTGGTGAGGCTGGCGTTCCATTCTTCAGCATCTCAGGTTCAGACTTCGTCGAAATGTTCGTCGGTGTTGGTGCATCGCGCGTTCGCGATTTGTTCGATCAAGCTAAGAAACACGCTCCTTGTATCGTATTCGTAGACGAAATCGACGCAGTCGGTCGTCAACGTGGTGCAGGTCTTGGTGGCGGTCATGATGAGCGCGAACAGACTTTGAACCAATTGCTCGTTGAGATGGATGGTTTCGAAGGAACGACCGGCATTATCGTCATCGCTGCAACGAACCGCCCTGACATTCTTGACTCAGCTCTCTTGCGTCCAGGTCGTTTCGACAGACAAGTCGTCATCGACAGACCAGATGTACTTGGTCGCGAACAGATCCTGAACGTACACTCGAGGGGCAAACCGCTCTCGAAAGACGTTGAACTCAAGACTCTCGCTCGTCGTACTCCGGGATTCACGGGTGCTGATCTGAGTAACTTGATCAACGAAGCAGCATTGATTGCCGCTCGCAAAGACAAGCGCGAAATCGAAATGCATGACCTCGAACTCGCAATCGATAAAGTGATTGCGGGACCAGAGAAGAAGACTCGAATCATCTCTGGCAAAGAGAAAGAGATGACTGCGTATCACGAAGTCGGACACGCATTGATGTGTATCCTGCTCAAGAACGCTCATCCTCTGCACAAAGTCAGCATCATTCCGCGTGGATTCGCACTTGGTTTGACGATGTTCTTCCCAGAGGAAGATATCCTCACTCAGACGCGCTCTCAACTGATCGACCAGATCGGCGTGAGCCTCGGTGGACGTGTTGCCGAAGAGATCATCTACGGCGAAATCACCACTGGTGCACAAGACGACTTGGAAAAGAGCACTAAGCTCGCTCGCCGCATGGTGACTGAGTTTGGTATGAGCGACAGACTCGGACCGATGACATTCGGTAAGCGTCACGATCATGTTTTCCTTGGTCGAGAATTCGGTCATGAGCGCGACTACGGCGAAAACGTAGCGACGATCATCGACGAAGAAGTCACTCGCCTCGTAAGCGAAAACTACACTCGTGTGAAAGACTTGCTCACTTCGCACCGTCCACACATGGATGCGATCGTCAAAGTGTTGCTTGAAAAAGAAACGCTCGACAAAGCGCAAGTCGACCAGATTATAGAAGAAGTAAACCGCGCCACTGGCAACGTTATTTCGACCTCCAGCGACAACGATGACAGCAGTGGTATCGCACCACCGCCGACATACGTGCTCGATGGTGGAAAGATCACGCTGCAAGAATCAGACAAAAAACAAGATCCACCTGATGCAGCTCCTGGCGGTCTGACTCCGAAATTTGCTTAGTGAAGAAACGTTGGCGAATCCTCGTCAACGTTTTTTGCTGAACGACTCTCTGGTTACGCCGATGGTTACTCGAAAAACTGATGGTTCATTTTGGCTATTCAGTATGCTCAGTTGAATTACTTGGAGGCACAATGTCCAATTTCCGTTTATCCGCTGTTGCTTTTCTCTCAGTCGCAACAGTAATCGCCAGCGCCACCGCTGCTGGTGCGCAGAGTGCGAGCAACAGCTTCGGTTCTAGCTCGAGCTTCGGTGCAACTCGTGGATTCAGTTCATACACGTTCCGTAGCCCACAGAGTTTCAACAACCCGACTTATCCAAACCCTGCAAGCCCGCTCGTATATCCAACTCGAAGCGGTGTCAGCGTGTTCGCGAATCAAATCAACAACACACCTAACACCAACATTCAGAGTTACAGCGGTACGAATGGCTTGAATAGCGCTGGACAATCGATCAGCAACATCAACTTGAACGGCTTGAGCAACAGTTCGTTGAACCTGACACCACTGTCAGCATCGACTGCAAACTCAAGCACCAACCCTGCGTCGAACAACCCAGGTTTCAATAACCAGGGCACACCGACAAACAACAGCAGCGGCATCATCAACCAAGGTTCAGGTTTGCGATAACGCGATTTCAATTCACAAGATTCTTGAACGGCGCAGTGTAATCCACTGCGCATTTTTCTTGCGAATTTCGAGCAGAATTCAATCATCTGAAGTTCGAGCGCGACCTGATCCCAATTTTCGAACACGAGTTTATGGATTACGAATTCAAACACGATCCAGTAAATATCGAGTTCGAGCACGGTCCGGTGGATATCGAGTTCGAGCAGGAATCGGTGGATTAAGTGTTCGAGCACGATCCGGTAGATCCCGAGTTCGAACACGATTCTAATTCAGAACATCGCAAAAGCAGCCAGCTAATCCATCTTCGTAATTTCGTTTGAAAACAAGTAACGATGCGGACTTTACTCATCTGACGATTACGTTGAAGGTGTTAAGCTAGCTTCGAAATTCATTAGAGGACGCGACAGTGGTTAAGCAGATTCTTTGTTATGGCGACTCAAATACTTGGGGCACAGATTGCGATCGACCCGAGGTGAAAGGCGTTTCTGCTAGACATGACATTCACACACGATGGACTGGTCGTCTCGCTGCTGCACTCGGTCCCGATTTTCGCGTCATAGACGAAGGTATGCCTGCGCGAACAACAGTATTCGATGATCCAATGCGCGATTTCCGCAACGGCAAGAAGCACATAATTCCGTGCATTAACAGTCATCGACCGCTTGATATGGTGGTCATCATGCTCGGCACAAACGATCTGCAAACTCGTTACTCTGCGGCTGCCGCCGAGATCGCGCAGGGCGTGGAGATGCTTGTCGAAATGGTTGAGAACGGATGCGCAGGCATCGATGGCGAGCGTCCAGAAATCCTGATCATCACGCCAGCACCAATGCGCAAGATGAGTCCAGTCGAAGAGCAATCATGGAGCGGCTTCCAAGAAAAACTGGCTCAACTGCCTGCGCTGTACAAAGCTGTCGCAAGCCGCCGCAAATGCCATTTCATAGATAGCCATCAGGTGATTTCAGTTGACGATATGGGTGTCGACGGATTCCACTTTGCAGCGTCAGCGCACGAGAAACTCGCCAACTGTCTCACAGCCAAAATCAAAGAAGTCTTCGCAAGAGAATCAGTGGGTGCTGTTTCGTAGCTCGATGTCAAAAGTGATACTTACAACCGGTTCGCACAAGCTTAGAGCAAGCTTAAGGGATCGCTAAAACGCTGATTTATAGCGCATTATAGACGGATGAAACGTGAAGGAATTTGCCTTCACGGAAACCTCGTCAAACACTCTTTGGAGGGTCGAACCGTGGCCGTTGTCGAAAAAGATTTACTTTGCAAAGACTTTCTCACTAAAGACAAACAGTTGCTCATTGATGGCAAATGGGTCAATGCAGAATCAGGAAAAACATTCGAAACCCGCAACCCAGCTAACGATAAAGTTATCGGCAAAGTTGCAGAAGGATCGAAAGCAGATGTCGACAAAGCTGTAAAAGCTGCTCGCAAAGCTGTTGAAGATGGTCCATGGCGCAAGATGACTACAGCGCAGCGCGCTAAGCTCATGTACAAGTTGGCTGATTTGATCGAAAAGAACGCCGATGAAATGGCTCAGTTGGAAACTCTCGACAACGGTAAGCCAATCAACGAGTCGAAGCACATCGACGTTCCACAGACCATCGAAACTTTCCGCTACTACGGCGGTTGGGCTACAAAGCTCGAAGGCGAAACAATCAACGCCAATCCTAATATGTTCACTTACACATTGCGTGAACCAGTTGGCGTAGTTGGACAAATCATTCCATGGAACTTCCCAATGTTGATGGCAGCATGGAAGCTCGGTCCAGCACTCGCTTGCGGTAACGCAGTCGTTTTGAAACCAGCAGAACAAACACCTTTGACAGCATTGCGTCTCGGTGAATTGATTCAAGAAGCTGGATTCCCTGAAGGTGTCGTAAACATCATCACCGGATTTGGTGCTGATTCAGCAGGTTCAGCAATCTCTGAACACATGGACATCGACAAAGTTGCATTCACTGGCGAAGACAAAACTGGTCGCAAGATCGTTGAAGCTTCCGTCGGAAACTTGAAGCGGGTATCGCTCGAACTCGGCGGCAAGGCACCAAACATTGTGTTTGCTGACGCTGATATCGACGCTGCTGTAAAAGGCGCAATCACCGGTATCTTCTTCAACCAGGGTCAAGTCTGCTGCGCAGGTTCAAGACTCTTCTTGGATAAGAAAATCCACGATGAATTCATGAGCAAGCTCCTCGCTCGCGTCGCGAAGATGCAGCAAGGTGATGGTATGGACGTGAAGACTCAGATCGGTCCTCAGGTTTCCAAAGACCAGCAAGACAGAATTCTCGGATACATCGATATCGCTAAGAAAGAAGGCGCATCGGTTGCTTGCGGCGGAGACGCTCCGGCTGGCGATTTGGCTAACGGCTACTTCGTCAAACCAACAATCTTCACCGGCGTAAACAACAACATGCGCATTGCTCAAGAAGAAGTCTTCGGACCAGTTCTTGCAGTAATTCCTTTCGACACGATGGATGAAGTTGCTGAACAAGCCAACAAAATCACATACGGCTTGTCTGGTGCTGTCTGGACACAAGACGTGAAGAAGGCTCACAAACTAGCTTCGCAAATCAAAGCTGGTACTGTTTGGGTCAACTGCGTCAACATGCTCGATCCAGCCATCCCATTCGGCGGCTACAAGATGAGCGGATACGGTCGCGAACTCGGCAAGCACTCAATTGAGTTGTACACCAACATCAAGAGCGTCTGGGTAAACCTCGCCTAGTCCGACATCCAAACGAAATTCAAAACCGCCTGTTCCCCGCAGGCGGTTTTGCTTTTCAGGTGTCACATTCCGTGCACCGTTGAACTGCTTTCCAGGCACATGGATCTCTATCCTGTTAGTATTGCAATGTAATTGGTGCTTTCATGGTGCTTATGAAGTTGTCGAAAACATTGTCCAATTCGCTTATGGTTGCGTTACTCTTGAGCTCGCTGTCACCCGCCCTGGCTCAGAAATCAACAGTGTCACCATTTGCTAAAGGCTGCTCGCAGATGATGCACAAGAATTTTCAATCTGCGATTTCAAGTTTCAGCGAAGCAATTGCTGACGATGCAAATGATGTGAATGCATACTTCCGAAGAGGTCAAAGCTTTTTCTGTTTAGGCAACTACGCTGAGGCTGTGCGCGACTTCAATCACGCTGCCGCGAAAGGCGCAATGGATCCCAATCTTTACGTCTGGACCGGGACTGCGTATGCAAGCATGTGCAACGACCAACTTGCGATTATCAATTACGAAAAGGCGATGCGTCTGAATCCAAAACTCGCTGGACAGCCAACCGCGCAGCACAATGAGCAAGTCGGACTGGAAACCAAGAAAGATACAACAACTAGCGTAAAAGCTGATAACAAGTCCAATGCAAGCGTAAGCACAATATCAACGACGACAACAACAGCAACAGCAGCAACAACATCAGCAGCGATAACAGCATCAGCAGCAACACCAGCAGCGACAACAACATCAGCAGCGACAACAACAGCAGCATCACCAGCGACAACAACATCATCAACGACTGCACCAAAAACCGACTTGGAAGTCAAAAAGAATTCCGAGATTTTAGTGAAGCAAGCTGTCACTAAATCAGAGTCTGCGCAAGCGAATGATTCGATAGAGCACAAGACTGCGGAAGCGAATGATTCGACAGAGCACAAGGCTGCGGAAGCGAATGGGTCTACAGAGCACAAGCCTGCACAAACTATGACTGTGGGTTCAAGTCGCAATGCCGTTGTGGATTACCAGACTGCAGCGAAAAATGTCCTGGCGAACATGACTGGCACTTTTATTCCTGGTGTCGTATACAGTGGCATCAAAAATCAAACAGGCGGCGTAGTCGATCTTGGAGAATTGGATGCGGGTAGTTCGGCATCTGCTAACAAGGGCGACAAAGTAACGGAGTCCAGCTTGCGGACGGAGTTACGCAAGCTCGACGACAACATAAACGCGCAGCCGCAAGACGCCAAATTGTATTTCCGTCGCGCTCGTGTGTATTTACTTTCGAATAAATCGACCGAAGGGCTCGGCGATTTGACGCGTGCGATTGACCTCGATAAAACGAATCCGCATTACTACCTGGCGCGCGCTTTCTACTACTACCAACATGATCTGACGAAAGACGCGGATGCAGACATTCGACAGGCGCAGGAAATCAACCCGATTATTCCGGGTGAGCTATCGTTCGAATTGACTGACAAGAACAAAACAGAAAAGAAACTATGAATCCGACCAAATTTATCGGTTCCGCAATCGCATTATCTTGCGTCGTCTTTGCCAGTGTCCCATCAAAACTTAGCGCGAGTGAGGTTTCGACCGTGGAAAAATTTTCCAGTTGGCACGAACTCAAACCATCGGACAAGTTCGCTAAAACTGATGGTGTTCAATATTTCGAATTTAAAACGGCGAACGGCAGCGACGCGTATCTCATAGTCGCTGAAACCCCGGAGCGCAAAAGCTGGCAGTTGAAGCCGATTGTGAATCAATCCACCGCAACTACAACGAATGCCACCAGAAAGTCTGGAGCGCTTGCCTCAGTAAATGGTGCATTTTTCAATTTAAACAATGGCGAAAGCACAAGCTATATAACTGTTGATGGTGTCCAGAAATGCGACCCCACAACAAACAAGGCTCTGACTGGAAATCCAAAACTCAAGCCGTTTCTTAAAACGATTTTTGACCGCAGCGAGTTGCGAATCCTAAGAGGCAAGGTCGGAAGACTCGAATACAGCATCGTCCCACACTCGGCTCACGTCGGTCGTGATATGGAGATAGTCCACTCAATTCAAGCCGGACCGCGTCTGATTCCATCGATAACCGCAAAGGAAGAAGCATTCATCCGCGTCGAAGCAGATGGCACCACAGTTGATTCAATCGGAGTGAACAGACCAGCCGCTCGCACCGCATTCGGTATCACCAAAGATGCAAAGCAAATCATGCTACTTTGCGTAGCCGGCAAGCGCCAAAACGAATTCTCCTCCGGACTAACGTTAGATCAACTAGCAGACCTGATGCGCCATCTAGGTTGCGTCGAAGCACTAAATCTTGACGGCGGCACTTCCACAACCATGTCGATTGCGGCATCGGATGGTTCGGTTCAAATGACCTGTGGTCGCGACCCCGAAACGCTAGTTAAAACCACGTTGTCAGTATTCCCGAAAGCGCCAAAACCGAACTCTAAACCGATATCGCTTTAAGGCAGCCGATACCTGCCTCAAGATCCCCGAAAGCCGCAACTGGCTTGAATTAGGGTTCTGAAACGCCCTGGAGGGAATCCTAAACCGATATCGGTTTAGTTTGCGGAGGTGGATGCTCTCTGTGGCTCCAAAGCCTGTCCTGGACTGGCTTTTGGCGGATTTTTTTGTGCCTCGAAAGAAAAAGAGCAAGCCATCAGCTCGCTCTTTCAAAAATTCCGTCCAGATTAATCCGGGTCTGTCGACTATGTCGTGTGGCGACGACGGCGAGCTTTGGACAATTCCGCAGCTTTGAGTCGGGCAACAGCTTTCGACATCGCCATTTCTGACAAATAAACATCGAGTTTGTCAGTCTTAGTTGTCTTCTCAGCTTCAGCCTTGGCTTTAGCTTCATGCGCTCTTGCTTCGTCGATTTCAGTATCGAGTTCAGCAACGTCGCTCAAAACAGTTACGTTGTTTTCGCCAACTTCCATCAATCCGCCGATAACTGCAGCGTGTTCTTCGCCGTCAGCACTCTTGAATCGCAATACATCTACAGCCAGTGCTGTGATCAAAGGTTGGTGGTTTGGAAGGATAGCGAGTTCGCCATCGATTGCTTTAGCCGAAACTTCGGTTACTTGTTTATCGAGCACGATACGTTCAGGAGTAATAATTTTGAGGTTGAGTGTGCCTGGCATTTTGCGTTCTCCCTATTTCCCCTTGCCGGTCTTCTGACGACCAGGAGATTTGCGTGAAGTCTTTGAATCAGTTTTTTGAGTCGTTTGATGCGCCGCTTTCGGGCTCAATTTCTTTGCACCATTCGAAGCGAATTTTCCGTTTCCGTTTTTCTCGCTGCGATTACGTTGGTGTGTGAGCACTTTGTCGATGATGCCGTAACGAAGGGCTTCTGTAGCGGACATATAGTGATCTCGTTCGATATCTTTGCGCACGACATCTTTTGGCTGTCCTGTGCAACGACTTAAAACTTCAATCTGCGCTTCTCTGAAACGCTGACCCTGAGCCGCTTGAATCTCGAGGTTCGTAATGTCTCCGTCTGCTTCCCACAACGTCTGATGGAACATCAAGGTTGCGAATTCGTAAGAAGAACGAGTGCCAGTGCCTGATGCGAGAATCTCGCAGGCGCCAGACAAAGCGTGTCCCAAACAAATCGTGTTAACAGGCGCTTCCAGCGTATGCATCACAGCGATGATGGCATCGGCGTTATAACCGTTGCCACCTGCTGAATTGATGTATAGATTGATTGGCGCCGACGCATCCGCTTTATTCAGTTTGATCAATTTCTTGATTACTGGCAGCGTGATTTCGTTTTCCAGCCGCCCGAACAGGTAGATGTCGCGAGTGCCGGGTTTAGCGGCTGGTGCGGTCTCTGCAGCGGGTGCTGCTGCTGCTACGGGCTCTGGTTGACTTTTCTTTTTCATTGGTGATTTCGAATCGAAGTAATTAGGATTCGCCAAGTTCTTTGGCTTTCGCTTTCACTTCGTCGATGCCACCAACCATGTAGAACGCCTGTTCTGGCAATGCGTCGTGATCTCCAGCGAGAATCTGACGGAATGCTTCTACAGTGTCCTTAATTGGAACGTACTTGCCCTTCAAGCCTGTGAATACTTCAGCAACGTTGAACGGTTGGCTGAGGAACTTCTGGAGCTTTCTGGCGCGGGTAACGGTGATTTTGTCATCCGCTGAAAGTTCGTCCATCCCGAGAATGGCGATGATGTCTTGCAAGTCTTTGTAGCGTTGCAATGTTTGCTGTACGCCACGGGCGACTTCGTAGTGCTCTTGTCCGACAACTTCAGGCTTCAACGCTGTCGATGTGGAAGCTAGTGGATCCACCGCAGGGTAGATTCCGAGCTCAGCGATCTGACGGCTCAATACTGTTGTTGCGTCGAGGTGACCGAATGTCGTTGCAGGAGCTGGGTCAGTCAAGTCGTCCGCAGGAACGTATACAGCTTGTACCGATGTAATCGAACCGTTCTTGGTCGAAGTGATTCGCTCTTGCAGAGCGCCCATTTCGTTAGCCAATGTTGGTTGATATCCTACGGCTGAAGGCATACGTCCGAGAAGCGCTGATACTTCTGAACCTGCTTGTGTGAAGCGGAAGATGTTATCAACGAAGAGCAGCACGTCTTGTTGTGCAACGTCACGGAAATATTCTGCAACGGTCAAAGCTGACAAGCCAACACGCATACGAGCGCCTGGTGGCTCGTTCATCTGACCGTAGACCAGCGCTACTTTGTCGATAACGCCAGAGTCTTTCATTTCGTGCCAGAGGTCGTTTCCTTCACGTGTGCGTTCGCCCACGCCGCCGAATACCGAGTATCCACCGTGTTGCGATGCGATGTTGTGAATCAACTCCATGATGATAACGGTCTTGCCTACTCCGGCTCCGCCGAAGAGACCGACCTTTCCACCTTTGATGTATGGAGCGAGCAAGTCGACAACTTTGATACCAGTTTCGAAAATGATTTGGTCAGTGGTCAAGTCGGTGAATTCAGGGCATGGTCTGTGAATTGGCCAGCGCTCTGTTGTTGGGAGTGGACCGCCTTCGTCTACAACTTCGCCGAGAACATTGAGGATGCGTCCGAGAGTTCCCTGTCCGACTGGAACTGTGATTGGGCTGTTTGTGTCGATCGCTTTGACACCGCGGGTGAGACCGTCTGTAGAACTCATAGCAACTGTTCTTACGCGGTTGTCACCAAGCATTTGCTGTACTTCGCAAATGATTTTGAAGTCGTCACCTGACGATGGATTCTTACCAACGATCTCAAGGGCGTTGTAGATTTCCGGCAATTTGCCATCTGGAAACTCAACGTCAATGACCGGACCGATAACCTGGACTACTCGTCCTTCTTTAGTAGCTACTGCTGTGCTCATTGAAACTCCATAGTCTTGGACACTTGCATGCGTCAAAGTGCTAGCGCGATCTAATTCTGTCGGTCGAGGTCCGACAACAAGGCTAGATCTTAACAGCTATAGGATAGATGGTTCGGGCATCTTTGCCGCTCTCGTTTATGATACTTTTCGTATGCGCGCGGCGACTGGCTTCACGAAGATTTGAAGAGTTCTCTATTACAACGTTTCATTAACGACATCGTTCAGCTCTGGGTCTTGATCCTGTGCGGAACGATCGGGTTCATGTTGGTCGAGCACTGGAAATTCCTCGATGCTCTTTACATGACCGTCATCACCGTGACGACTGTTGGATATGGCGAAACCCACGCTCTGTCAGACGGCGGCAAGATCTACACGATCCTGTTGATTCTCGTCGGCGCAGGCATCGTGCTCTATGTCCTTTCCGACATGGTAGAAATTTTCCTTGAACTGAATTTCAAAAAGAGGCGCATGAAACACAGGATTGTCAAGCTTTCGGGTCATCAAATCGTCTGTGGATATGGACGAACCGGTCAGGAAGTAACAAAACATTTTCGACAAAACAAAATTCCTTTTGTCATTCTCGAAACCGATCCCGAGCGCGTTCGCAAAGCCGAAAACGAGGGCTTGCTAGTGCTTCTCGGCGACGCGTCGAATGACGAAACGTTGCTCGAAGCGCAGATTGATAAAGCGGACGGCATCGTTTGCTGCTTGCCTGACGACACTGCAAATACATTTATTGCGCTCTCAGCCAAGGGCTTGAACGAAAACATCACGATTGTTTCGCGTGCTGCAAATCCCGGTTCGGAAGCCAAGTTGCGCAGAGCCGGAGCGAGCATGGTAATTTCGCCGTACGTCATTTGTGGACGAAGAATGGCTACGGCTGTCACTCATCCGCTGGTAACGGAATTTCTCGACGTTGTAATGCACAGCAGCGCATACGATCTTCGTATGGAGCAAATCACGCTTGAACCGCGGTCGTCAATGGTTGGAGTGACCTTAAAAGACGCCAACATAAAGCAAACATCAGGCGCTATGATCCTCGCGGTGAATCAAAGTGGTAAGCTGATGACCAACCCGTCTCCCGACTTGATCTTTCATGAGGGCGATGAATTGATAGCCCTGGGCACCGAGCAAGAACTGAAGACACTTGCGACCCTGGCTTGTACACAAAAACTCGAGGAATTGCAATGAGCAACGAAGCACAGACCCAGCAAGATGAAGCGATGATCACGCTGGAAGGCGAGGACGGTCATTCTTATCAATGCCAAATTCTTGACATTTTTGAATTCGAAAATCAAGAATACGCTTTGCTTCTCAAAATGGGCGATGCTAAAGGCGAAGCCGCTGAAGAAGAAGATGGATCGCTCGTGATCATGCGTTTGATTCAACGCGAAGATCAGTCGATTTTCCAAACTATCGAAAGCGACGATGAGTTCGAGCGCGTTGTTGCACACGTTGAAGAACTGGCTCGCCAGAGCGAAGCTGAAGGCTCCGGCGAAGACTAGTTCGTCGCTGACCCGATGGCGTGAAAAAACTTTCGCTATTAGTCACCAATCCCGGGAAATTTTTTGCCCTCGTCTTGATGGAGCAGAAAGTCGGATGGGCGGTGGCTTTTATGCTTTTTGTAGCTGCGATTGTTGCTGCTGCTAAGGTGCTGACGAATCCGAGGTTGATACCGGATTTGATGCCTAAAGCATTTGTTGCAGATTTCGTTGTGTTTGCGGTTATCGGGCTTTTAGTCAATGGTCTGTATGCGACCAGTGTTTCCGTTTTCGGGCGCAAGCTTGGCGGCAAAGCAACGATTACCCGAATGTTCATCGTCGGTGCGTATTCGACCGCTCCGCTTGTTTTAGCGGGAACGAATTTCACCGCGCTTTTCGGAGTCATCTGGTCCGCTATCCTGGGAGTGATTGGACTGCGCGTGGCGCACGGTGTCACCACCAGAGTAGCAGTCGCCTTGCACGCTTCTTTTCTCGCTTTTACGACGCTGCTGTTCGGACTGACTTTCTTCGGCGTTCTTAATATGCGCAGCGAAAGTATCTTCCCTGCACAGCAACTGCTCAATAAACCGGTGCCGGAAGTTGCGTTTAAGAAGTTAGATGGAAGCGGGGAAGTGCCATTGACGCACCTGCGCGGAAAGGTTGTATTGATTGATTTCTGGGCAACCTGGTGCGGACCGTGCGTAGCATCAATGCCCGATTTGTCTGACCTGGCAAAAGAATATGAGAATCAAGGTGTGGTGGCGTTGGCGGTGGCAAATGACACCCCGGAACTAGCGAAGAAATATCTTGACTCGAAGAATTATAAATTCATCGGACTGCAAGGAACGAACGAGCTGAGCGACAAATTCCACGTCCTGGCGATACCCGAAACTCTAGTCGTAGACCGGGACGGAATAGTTCGCGCAGTTCATGTAGGCGCCAGCCAGGACGAAAAAGAACGTGTGCGCGCTGACATTTTGAAATGTCTGCAACCAACCAAATTGCAAATCGAACCATCGCACTAAGTTGAAGCGATGAAAGCATTTGGCGACAAATTAAATCGCTTAGAAAGTTTGACAATCTGCATCAATGATAAGTCTCTTTTGCCATTCACGTATTCGGAAACACGTGATGAACTGCCAAATTCGGTGATTAGATCTGTTTGCGTTAGATTGTTTTGTTCCATCAAAAATGCCAAAAGCTGTCGAGGTTTGACTTGCTTTTCTTCTTGCCATCGAGATTCGTAATCTTCAACAAGCTTTGAAAGAACTTCTAGATAATCGCGCTCTTGGTGGGAGAGAGAATCAATCCGATCTAGCAATTCATCGCAAATTACGGCAGCAAGCTCGTTTTCCTCATCTGTCCGGATAGGTCTTAGCGGAAAACGCTTGATGCACACAAGGTATTTTTTTGAAGCCTGGTATAGATGTTTCATCAACAAACCTCACTATCTTTCTTCCCCGATTGGGAACTTGTTCAACTTAGGATTCGAGTCGAGCAGTGTTTAGATTTGGCAAAATTCGCTGAAATTGGCTTAGTGAAAGCGCATAATTACCTATGTTTCAGGCTTGGCAGGAGATTCGCATGGCTATCGCAAATGATGTCACAGAGTTGATCGGCAAAACTTCGTTGGTGCGCTTAAATCGCGTCACTGCGGGCGTCCCTTCGGATACGGTTATCGCTGCCAAAATTGAGTCTCGTAATCCACTTGGCTCCGTCAAGGACAGAATCGGCGTTTCGATGATTAATGAAGCTGAGAAAGCTGGATTAATCAAGCGCGGCGAAACCACATTGATTGAGCCGACTTCTGGCAACACTGGCATTGCTCTCGCATTCGTCGCCGCTGCACGACAGTACAAACTCGTTCTGACAATGCCCGAGACAATGTCGCTTGAACGCCGTAAGTTGCTTGCGGCACTTGGTGCGGAGCTCGTTCTGACTCCCGGAACGGAAGGGATGAAAGGCGCTATCAACAAGGCAAAAGAGTTGGTTGACTCGACTCCAAACTCGTACATGCCTCAGCAATTCGACAATCCAGCGAATCCAAAAGTACACAGAGAAACGACAGCCGAAGAAATTTGGAAAGATACAGACGGCAAAATCGACATTTTCATCGCCGGTGTCGGAACTGGTGGCACCATCACTGGTGTCGGTCAAGTTCTCAAAGAACGCAATCCAAATGTGCAAATTATTGCTGTAGAACCAGCCGATAGCCCTGTTCTTACGCAAACGCTCAAAGGCGAAACCCTGAAACCAGGTCCACACAAAATTCAAGGAATCGGTGCAGGATTTGTTCCATCAGTTTTGGATTTGTCAGTCATCGACGAAGTGTTTCAGGTGACTAACGATCAGGCTCTAACCTGGGGACGCCGTGTGGCAGCCGAAGAAGGAATCCTGTGTGGTATCAGCAGCGGTGCCGCTACATACGCCGCGGTCGAAATCGCAAAGCGCCCTGAAAACAAAGGAAAAACGATCGTCATCATTCTTCCAAGCACCGGCGAGCGTTATCTGTCGACAGCTTTGTTCGCAGACATCGTGACCGATGCTCAAACAGCTAGCTCGAATCCCGAACCTGTGGCTGCGACGAAGTAACTAGCCCAAGATCGTTATTAAATTCAGTTCCGATTTCTCTTTCTCCTGCACCTATTGACTAGAATAGTCAGGATTCGCGAAACCGGAGCAAGACTTATGAGCTTGAAGGAAGAAGTCGAAAACATCCTGATGAAGGACCCAGCAGCGCGCAGCCGCGCCGAGGTCTTCCTCTGTTATCCCGGATTTCACGCCGTCTGTATGTATCGCGTCGCAAACAGGTTCTGGGTGACGAAAAATCCAACGATGCGTTTGATCGCTCGCTGCATTTCGCAATTCGGACGCTTTCTTACCGGCATCGAGATTCATCCCGGTGCAACAATTGGGAATCGCTTGTTCATCGACCACGGTCTAGGCGTGGTAATTGGCGAGACGACTGAAATCGGCGACGACTGCGTTCTGTACCAGGGCGTGACCCTTGGGGCGCAAGCCGCAGCCAGAATGGGTGCTCTGTCACGAGATACGAAACGCCATCCAACTCTCGGCAATTCAGTCGTTGTTGGAAGCGGCGCACAAATTCTCGGCGGATTCACTGTCGGCAATAACGTGCAAGTCGCATCTGGTTCCATTCTCCTGAAAGAAGTTGCGGATGACTGTATCGTCGTCGGAGTTCCAGGTCGCGTAATCTACCGAGAAGGCGTCCGCGTAAGCGATCCAGTGCCAGACATCGAAGCCGAAGCAATTAAATGCCTCAACGACAAACTTTCGAAAATTGAAAAGCAACTCGATAGACTGCAATCGGTGCCTCTGTTTGAACCAACCGAAACCGGCGTCCGTCGTCCGTCTATGGTAACTGCGCAAATCAAACAAGAATCAGTTGTTGTCGCAACATCAGATGCTGTCGATATTTTCTTGCACGGCGCAGGAATTTAAATCGCCTGGCAATTAACCTCGTATGGAACTGCGACAACTGAGATCCTTCATCAAGGCAGCAGAGCTACTGCATTTTACGCGGGCTGCTGACTTGCTGAACATATCGCAGCCAGCGCTTTCAAATCAAATCGCGCAACTTGAAGAGGAACTGAAGACCGATCTGTTCGCTAGAGTTGGGCGTCAGGTCAAATTGACCGAAAGCGGCAAAATCTTTCTTGAATGCGCTCGCAAATTTGTTTTCGAGCTGGAAACTTCAATTCAAAACATCGACTCCATCACGCAACTTTTGCGTGGCGAGCTTTCAATTGCGGCGAATTAGTTCGAATCGAATTCGGCGCCATATGGACTTATTTGTCACCGGCTGCCAAAGTATTTTTAGACATCAGGATTGAGACCACAAAGGACCTGCGGTAGCAAGTTTTTCGAAATCTGATTCGCAAGACAATTTAATTGGAGCAACGCCGAGTCGAGAAGCTGCTATGGGCCGCAACTTTAACAAGAAACCAATACAACTCAGTCGTCTATTTCAGGTCGCTGGAATCGTTTTATTTGTTTTAGGCACCTGTCTGACTCTTTTGAGGACTTCTTCTCATGTCATTGTATTGCCCATTGGCTTTGTTTCATCTCAATGAAAGTCCGACGAATCAGTCCGCCCCAATATGCTGCAAGATTTGCTTCAACACCACAGTGTAATAGGTTACTCAATGGAAGAGCTGGAAAGAGCTCTCGGAGAACCCGATGGAGACGCACATCATTACGTTGAGAGCGAATACGAAACAACAGTTTTTACAGACTTTACAGGGGCGATTTAATTCGCACCGGCAAATATATAGAGCTCATCGGCTTTGGTTTTAGGAAGGGCAAAGTCGCGGGCATTGTCTCTGATCAAGTTGAGAAGTTTTGGTAACTCAAGCGGTAGCAGCTTCTGCTCGATGAATTGAATTCTGCCTACCGATTCAATCAATCTACGTTCGCGGAAAGCAGGTTCCTTACAGTTCGCGATTGTTTTTCCCGAGTTAGACTGCAGCTACTTTGTTTTTCGCTGCGCGCTTCGCGAATACATCTGCAAGTGTGTTCGCAGCTTTCTCGCATTCTTCGAATGTGTTGAAGGCACCAGCGGTGATGCGTGCGGAACCTGTTACTTCTTCGCGCGGATAGCCGATGCACGACAGAACATGCGACGGATCTGCACCAGCAGAAGAACATGCGGATACGCTTGAAATACAAATTCCTTTGAAGTCAGCGTCGTTCACGAGCTGCTCTCCGACTGTGCCTTGAACGATGATGCTCACGTGACCAGGGACACGTTTTTCGATGTCGTGTGCTCCGGTGAGTTTGACTTCCGGAACTTGAGTCAATCGATCGATCATCATGCGCTGGATTTTTTTCAGCTTCTCTGCCGTCTCAGGAAAGGTTTGAGCTGCTATTTCAGCCGCTTTTCCGATGGCTACGATGCTGCCCAAATTTTCTGTGCCTGGGAAAATTCCGCGCTCTTGTCCGCCACCAAAGATGATCGGCAGCATTGGTGCGCCTTTGCGAATGTACAAAATACCGATTCCCTTCGGTGCATGAAATTTGTGTCCAGACAAACTCATTGTTTGCACTGGCAATTTCTGCACGTCGATAGGCATCTTGCCTGCAGCTTGAACTGCGTCCGTGTGATAGTAGATTCCATGCTTTTCAGCAATCGCTGCGATTTCAGTGGTTGGTTGAACAGTGCCAACTTCGTTGTTCGCATACATCAAGGAAATCATGCTCGTTTCTGGCGTGATCGTTTCGCGCAATTCGTCGAGATCGACAAATCCTTCTTTATCGACATGCAGATAAGTGACTTTCCATCCGCGTGAGGCGAGATGCTTAGCCGGCCCGATACCTGATGAATGCTCAATGCATGACGTAATAAAGTGACGACCGAGATTGTTCTCTTCCACGTATCGAGCGCGACCGAGCAAGGTGACGTTGTTGCTATAAGTGCCGCACGGAGTGAAATAGATTTCGCTCGGATCAGCGTGAATCAAATCTGCAATTTGCTGTCTGGCTGTTTCGACCGCGCCGCGCGCCTGTCGTCCCATCTTGTGAATCGACGATGGGTTGCCCCACTTGTCGCACAAATACGGCTGCATCGCTTCGATCACTTCGTCTCTAACGCGCGTGGTAGCGCTGTTATCCAGATAGACAGCCATCAGAAAAAAGACCTCACAAGCATGAATGGGTCGCCAATAGGCGCTTTGCTAAGAGATGTTATCACGCAAATGCCACGCGCGCATACTTAAACGCGTTGAATCACCGTTGTAGCCAGAGTTTTCAAGGCTGGGATTCGGCGCGCCGAAAGATCCACCGTTCCTATAGAATAGAAGTGTTGGTCCGGAGTGACTTAGCTCACAAAATGGCGTTAAGCGAGCAGCAGTCAGCTTTATTGTTGAATCAGTACGAGGGAGCGGAAGCGCTCTTCCTCGAGCTATTGCCTGTCGGCGCCGAGTTGACGCACGACGGAATTTTGCAGTTCTACAAGGCTCTCTTTGAAACGCTGACCAATCAGGATGCGCAGGTCGATTCGGTTTATGCGGAAGCGCTGCAAGAACAATTGAAAACGAAAGCGCTAAAGATTATTGAGTTGGTTCAGCGCGCGAAAGACACCGGAGATCTGTCGGATCTAATCCACTTGCTGCGTGTGGCAGCATCGATTCCTGGTCAGGAATCTGCTTTGTCACCTGAACTTGGAAGAGCGTGCCGCAGCCTACTCACCACAGGAGAGGTTTTGCCTGCCGATATCGAATTGATATTCAACAAGCTGACCGAGACTGAAGCGCGGGTCCTGATTGGTGCCGCGATTTTCTCTTTCCAGCAAAACGAGTTGTTGCCAATTCAGTTGCAGCGAATTTTGTGGCACATAAAATCGCATGATTACTTGCCCGCGAGTGACCCTTTTGTTGCCGCAGGCGACCTGGCGATTGAAACAATGACGAATGCTTAGGCGCTTTTGCAGTGCCAGCATGCTGAAGTTGCAGCATTCGGTGTTTTAACATCTGCAAGTTTTAGCATTGGGAAGTTTCAGCATTGGGAAGTTTCAGCATGCGGAAGTTTCAGCATGCGGAAGTTTCAGCTCAGTTTGCTGAAAGCTATTCGCTAACTACTTCTTCTTTTTCTTGTCCGAATCCGATGGTGGTGCGGGCGGTGCCAGCATCAAGCTCGTTTTAGGTCGATTCGCTTCGGGTTGCTTGACCACATCATCGGCGATAGTGCGCGTCAGCATCTCGATTGGAATTTGATTGGCGAATTGTCGCAGACTTGTATTCTCCTGCGTCCACATTCCATCAGGTCCTTTACCGGTGCGATAAACGCTGATGTAGCGTCCGCCTCGATGGATCGTATACATGACTGCGGTAGTCTCGAAAGTTGACCACTTAGTGATGTTCAATCTTTCAAGAATCGCCGAACCGGGCTCATCTGACCGCTCTGGGGTCGGAACCAGCGGATTGCCACGCATGATGCGAAGGTACAGTTCTTTCCGCCAATTTGCGATGTCGTCGATTTCGAAGACATCTACCGGACCGGCATCGACGTAAAACCCAGCTTCAGTTTCTGCCACTGTGGGCAGTATCAGAAGCTGATGTCTTACATAGAAGCGGATTAGACTCATGGCTATATTGGCAGTTAGCTACTTGCTCTGTTCGTCTTCGTTTTTATCTTTGTGGAGCGGCTTCATTGTCGGGAACGCAATTACGTCGCGAATGGATGCAGCATCTGTCATAAGCATAACAAGGCGATCGATACCAATGCCGATTCCCATTGTTGGCGGCATTCCATATTCCATCGCAGTGATGAAGTCGATGTCTAGCGGCATAGCTTCTTCGTTACCGGCAGCTTTCTTCAGCGCCTGAATCTCGAGTCGACTGCGTTGATCTTCTGGATCGGTCAACTCGGAATAGCCGTTAGCCAGCTCTCTGCCAAAAACAAACAGCTCGAAGCGCTCGACTTCATCTGGATTTCGACGATGCGACTTAGTCAGCGGCGAAATCTCGACTGGATAATCTATGATGAAAGTCGGCTGAATCAAAGCAGCTTCGCATTTCGACTCGAAGATAGCGTTGATGATTGCACCACGCGAGTCTTCGTCTTTGATTTCGACGCCAATCTTGCGTGCTGCTTCCTTCATCTCGTCAAAATCCTTGATCGATTTGACATCAAGTCCGGTGGCATCTTTGATTGCCTGAGTCATCGAAAGTCGGCGCCATTTTTGTCCGAAATCGATTGTGGTGTTCTGATATTTGATCTTCGAAGAGCCAGTCAGTTGCTCGGCTAAGCCACGCACCAACTCTTCTGTCAGGTCCATCAACTGATTGTAGTCACCGTACGCCCAATACATCTCCATCATTGTGAATTCTGGATTGTGACGTGTACTTAGACCTTCGTTGCGGAAGATTCTGCCGATTTCGTAAACGCGCTCGAAGCCGCCGATAATCAGTCTCTTCAAGTGCAGTTCAGTGGCGATGCGCAAATACAATTCCATGTCGAGCGCATTGTGATGAGTGACGAACGGACGCGCGTCAGCACCACCAGCTTCGACCTGCAAAACTGGTGTTTCGATTTCAAGGCAACCGCGCTCATCCAAAAAGTTGCGGATAAAACGAATAGCCAACGCCCGCGTGCGGAAATTTTCACGCACCGATGGATGCATGATCATGTCCACGTAGCGCTGTCTGTAGCGCGCCTCAACGTCCTTGAAACCGTCCCAGCTATCTGGAAGCGGTTGCAGTGATTTCGCGAGCACTTCGTAGCTGGTCACTTTGACGGAAATTTCGCCTTGCTTTGTGCGGCGAATCGTACCGGTTGCCCCGATAAAATCGCCTTTATCGAGCAAACGTAGCCGCTTCAAATCAGCTTCGGGCAGATTTTGCTTGTGGCAGAAAAGCTGAATTTTGCCTGATTCATCGTACAAATCAACGAACATCCACGTGTTGCGCTCATTCATGACGCGTCCGCAAACGCTGACGACATCTTCTGTCTCAGTGTCTGCTGGCAACTCTTTGTACTTGTCTTGCAGCTCCTGGTTGCGATGTGACCGCGTGAACTTGTATGGATATGGATTCACGCCCTGCTCGCGCAGTTCACGAAGTTTTCTCAGCCGTTCCGCCCGTAATCGGGACCCTTCTGCACCGTCCATAACTATCACACCCGCGCTCCCTGTATCTGCCAACTGATAAGCCAGACCGTCTATCTTACGTTAAGAACAAGCGGGCTCCAAGGCATCCGGGACGTGTTGTGACAATTAGTCGCGTGTCGCGATTCAACCTCGGCATATTCGTTCATCTCATCGCGTTTGCTGACATTCAATAAACGGCGTCGCTCCGTGCTGGCTAAGTTAGACTTTGAAAGCTCAATTCGACGGCAAATTCGGATACCCCGAAACGCCCACAGGACGGCGATGAAAAGCGCTTAGAACCATCTTAGGAACGCGTAATCAAACCACACCGGAAAATCGCGAAAAAAGGCTGAAACCCGCTTCACTAGCTGGTGCCAGCATCATGTTATAATTCGGTATGCTTGAACGCCGCACTTTGATTTCGCTCAAAGTGAGTGCGGTTCAGCCTTTTCGCATAACCGTGTGTACCAGTATATCCACGGGTTATTCGAGGATAGTCTGTGCAGCAAGCTGCCGAACTTATCTAGAAATTCGTATCCGAAGGAGCACCTAATTGAGTAACGAACCACCAGTTACAGCGGGCGGAGGCGGCGGCGGTGAGCGCATCATCACCATCGAAGTCAGAGATGAAATGCGCAGGTCATTCATCGACTACGCAATGTCAGTCATCATTAGCCGAGCCATCCCAGACGTTCGAGACGGATTGAAACCAGTACATCGCCGCATCGTTTATGGCATGTACGAATTGAATTTGATGCCTGGTGAGCGCTACAGAAAATCCGCCAAGGTTGTTGGTGAGGTTATGGGTAACTACCATCCTCACGGCGACTCGGCAATTTATGAAGCGCTGGTTCGATTGGCTCAACCAAGCGCAAGCCGATATGTGTTGGTTGACGGGCATGGAAACTTCGGTGACCTCGACAATCCGCCGGCTGCGATGCGATATACAGAATGTCGTCTCGCTCCGATGGCAGAAGAAATGCTGCGCGACATCGATAACGAAACCGTCGACATGCGTCCAAACTTCGATGAAAGCCGCGTTGAACCAAGCGTTTTGCCATCACGCGTTCCGACACTTCTGTTGAACGGATCTGCTGGTATTGCGGTGGGAATGGCAACAAACATTCCGCCTCACAACTTGACTGAAGTTATCGATGGCACGATCGCCAAAATCGATAATCACGCTTTGTCGTCTGTTGAATTGATGGAATGGATCAAAGGACCCGACTTCCCAATCGGTGGCATCATCATGGGAACGGAAGGCATCGTTGAAGCGTACACAACCGGTCGCGGATCGATTCCAGTTCGTGGTGTCGCGACAATCGAACAGATTGAAGGTCGCGGCGGAAGACAAACTCGCATGGCGATTGTTGTCACGTCATTGCCTTACATGATTGGTCCAGAAGCGTTTACTAAGCGTGTTGCTGATCTGGTTCGCGAAGACAAACTGACTGGAGTTTCGGATCTTACAGACGAAACAGACCGTACCGGCATCCGCGTAGTGCTCGAGTTGAAGCGTGACGCGCATCCGGAAATCGTGTTGAACAATTTGTACAAGTTCTCGCAATTGCAGCAATCATTCCCAGTCAACACACTGGCTCTGGTGCGCAAGTTGAATCCGAAAGGCGGCTACACGTTCGAGCCGCGCACGCTCGGATTGGCAGACATGCTGCAAGAGTTCATCGACCACCGAATCGAAGTTGTAACTCGCAGAACGACTTACTTGCTCAAGAAAGCCGAAGAGCGCGCCCACATTTTAGAAGGCTACCTCAAGGCTCTCGAAAACATCGATAAGGTAATCGAGACGATTCGTAAGTCCAATTCGACTGACGAAGCGCGTCAAGGTTTGATCAAGTCTTTCGCACTCGACGAGCCGCAAGCGAACGCAATTCTTGAAATGCAATTGCGTCGTTTGACTGGAATGGAACGCGGCAAAACTCAGAAAGACTACGACGAACTCGTTGCGAAGATTGCCGAATACAGAAAAATCCTCGCCGATCGTCAACTCGTGCTCGATATCATCAAGCAAGAATTGATGGCTGTTCGTGAAAAGTACGGCGGTGAAAAGAAAGACGCACGTCGCACGAAGATTGAAGGTTCTTATGAACAGCTTTCTTCGAAAGATTTGACGCCGAATGATGCGATGGCAATCTTCATCACCAAGCAGGATTACATCAAGCGAATTTCTCTCGATACATTCAAGAAGCAGCGCCGAAACACACGTGGTGTAACTGGCGTGAAGACTCGCGAAGAGGACGATCTCCAGCACTTCTTCACAGCGAAGATGCACGACAGATTGCTTGTCTTCACGACGAAGGGAACGGTCTACTCACTAGAAGTCATGGATCTTCCAGAAGGCGGTAGAACGGCTCGCGGTCTAGCTCTCGTTAACTTGTTGCCAATCGGACAAGACGAAAGTGTAACGACCGTTATTCCAGTTTCCACATTCGCGGAAGACAGCTACTTGATCATGTTGACGCACAAAGCGTTCGTCAAGAAAGTGCAGATGTCCGAATTCTCGAGCATTCGTAAGAGCGGCATCATCGCTATCACATTGAACGAAGGCGACGAACTCGGATGGGTCAGACCATCCAGTGGTAAGGCTGACGTTCTGATCGGTACTGGCGACGGAATGTGTATCCGTTACAGCGAAGAAGAATTGCGTCCGATGGGACGTTCGGCTCGCGGCGTGCGCGCAATCACTCTGCGCGAAGGCGACAAGATCGTCGGATTCGACGTGATTGAGCCAGGCACTGAAGCTGAGTCACACGTACTCGTAGTCACCACTGATGGATTTGGAAAGCGAGTCAAGCTCGACGAATTCAGACAGCAAGGTCGTGGCGGAATCGGCTTGATCGGCACGAAGTTCAAGAATGCCGCATCGAGACTGGCTGCGTTGCGTGTCGTAATGCCACGAGAAGAAGTGATGATTGCCACCATGAACGGTATCGTCGTGAGACAACTTACAGACGATATCAGTGCTCAGGGACGTATGGCGACAGGTGTTCGCATTCAGCAGTTGGGAGAAGACGATCAAGTCGTATCCGTAACTCCGCTGGTCGAACCAGATGCCGAGCCGCTTCCAGAAGATGGCGACGCTCCAGAGGCAACCACCTAGTTTTTGGTGATTCACAGGATCACGCAGAACCGGTTGCTGCCACCAATTGAAGAGACGGCTCGAAACTGCGCCGCACTCAGTTGAAGCGACAAAACAAATCCAAAAACAAAGCGATTCAGTGATTACATCTGAATCGCTTCTGTTTTTATGCAGTCACATCCAGCAACGCATTGTTTCCGAACCGCTTCCGCATTGCTACGGTCGCGCATTCAATAACAAAGCCGTGCTTGCTGAATCGGACTTCACGGTCTCAGCAACATCCAGGTGGTGGCATTTCACTAAAACGCTTGCGCGTTCCTAGCAAAGCCAAGACAGGGAAGTTCACTGAATCGCTTACTCTTCGCAGCTACATCCATTCGCACGATTCACTGAAAGCATTCAATTGTGCGGCTTTCGCTCACAATCTGAATCACATCAGAACGGCGCCTGACGATGCACTCATCGCAGTGGCTGTTTTACTTCAATTTTTTATGATGGGCTTAGGCTTCGCTCCAGCACTCTTCCAACGCTTTGCCGAATTGCTTGCATTTGGAGAAGCACCAGTTCATGGACATTTGTTGGGCCAAGGCAAAATTTTCTTTTGAACTTGGACGACCCGAGAAAACACGACTCAACATCGCTTCGAGTTCAGCTTGGTGAGCGCTTAGGATCGGCGGGAGTGATAGAGTCCAGCTTCCAGACTCGCTTTCGGAGAGAATGTCTAGATAGAATCTCTCGTCGCGTTGTCTGATTTTGTTTGAACGCTCTGTAAGTAATGGCATTGGGCTACCTCGGACTAACATCTGATGGAAAAGCCGCTTGGTGTCAGGTGTTTCCTGAATCGCAACTTATCTTCAATTATCATATCTTTACACGTTGTTCACGGTAAAGGGCGGAAATACGAAGGAAATGCTGAAGATCGGGCATTTCAGTGGGATTTCTCCCATGCTCATCCTTTGAAAGCCCCATTTTCGATCCTTAACTGATATCACTAAAGAATCGAAGATAGATAGTCCATCCCGCTCTAGAAAGCCGCAAATGTAGTCCTGGACTGCTTTTGTGGAAGTGCTCAAGCAAAAGGCGGTACCTTTCGATACCGCCTCAATACTTTTGAACTTTTTTGATTAGCGCTGTGGCTCTTCTTCTCTGAGCACATATCCTTCGCCGCGTACGGTCTGAATAAGGCGCTTAGAGTTGCCGTCTTCGAGCTTCGAACGCAGGTATCGGATATACACTTCGATAACGTTCGATTCACCGATGAAGTCGTAGCCCCAGACTTTGTCGAAAATGAATTCGCGGGACAAAACTTGCTCTGGATACTGCATGAACAAGCGCAAGAGGTCGAATTCTTTTGCACGCAGGTCAAGCTGACGCTCTCCACGCTTCACGACACGATTGAGCTGGTCCATCCACAAATCTGCATACGTCAAGATGCCTTCTTGTGGCTTACGGCGCATAACAGCGCGGATTCTAGCCAACAATTCTTCGGTTGCGAAAGGCTTTGTCAGATAGTCATCTGCACCGCCGTCCAAACCGGCAACGCGGTCACCCACGCCATCTTTAGCCGTCAGCATGATTACCGGAACTTTCGATATCGTCCGCAACCGTTTGCAAACTTCAACGCCATCAAGTCCTGGGAGCATAACGTCCAGCAGAACCAAGTCTGGCTGATCCTTCTTAAAGAGATCCAACCCCTGGTTGCCGTCGTGAGCTACAAAAACCTGGTAGCCCTCATACCCAAGCTCTAATTCGATTAGGCGAGCGATATTGACATCGTCTTCGATAATCAGGATTTTCAAGCAAGCCACCTCACTTCCAATTGCCACAGTTAATATTAACCTCCGTTCAATATGGCATGTTCTAATGTTTTTGTCTAACGCTTTGAATTCGTTACATCTTCGCTGAATCAGCGTACACATGCCGAACTTCGGACTTCGAAGCCAAACGGACCCGAAGATTTTTGGCTCTTTTTTTGAAATACCCGAGCCGTGGGTAAACAAACCAGTCTTAGATTGTCGCCGATTCTGTCACCTGGGGATCAGCCAAATTGTGTTTTCAGGATGGGAAATGTTGTCCATCTACCATTTGGCACAGAAGTCAGTAATATGACATCCTTTTCCCTATGGTCTTGAAAGCAGAATTCGTATATCTAAGTAGGAGTCACTTGTTTTACCATCGGAACCAAACAACTTGTTTCACCAATTGACCTCCGGTGCGTTCCGCATCCTTGCGGAGCCGTCTTCGGATTCACGCATCTATAAATTGAATTCGAAAGCAATGACCCAACTTGCTGTCGGGTCGTGCGTGGTGATTGCTTCGTTGTTGGCGATTCCTGATGGCATTGCCTTGATTCCGCGCTCTACGGACCTTGTTAGCTGGGTGCTGGGCGTGATCGGCGTCTGGTTGTCGGCGGCTGTCTTGTGGTTCGTTGGATTTTTGGGAATTCTCCACTGCGTGGCGTTTCTCGTTCGTGGAGTGGAAGTCGACGAATCTGGGGTGCGTCTGTGTCGACTCGCTCGACCTATTGAATGGAATCATATAGATGCGGTAGCAATGGAACCGCAACTGCTTTTCTCGAAACTCTTTTCGCTCACGCCTGTTGCTCGAAAGATGACGATTTTCGAGCGGAAAAAAGCGAAAAAGGCTGGAGGTGAACCGCATTTGGTGCCGCACCATTTGCCATCCTTCTTATTCGCTCCTGAAGAATTCGAGAAACTGCTCGGAGATATCACTAGTCATAAATTTGATCTGTCGCCGAATGCACCTGATGTGATCGTGGCGGAACAAGCCAGTTTTCCGAAGCTCAAAAAAATCTACGGCGCGA
Organism: Drouetiella sp.; assembly: GCA_036702965.1. Taxonomy (GTDB): domain Bacteria; phylum Cyanobacteriota; class Vampirovibrionia; order Obscuribacterales; family Obscuribacteraceae; genus PALSA-1081. The sequence goes on along the minus strand of DATNPZ010000015.1, from coordinate 212,847 downwards.
TGGTTTGGCAGCGTGTTGGATTATCTTTATTGATTACATTCGGACTATTCAATTTGCTCGGGCGGAAAGCTGCGGTCAATTATGAATACAATTCTGGCAACAAAGCATTCGAAGCGCGCAATTTTGCTCTGGCTGAAAGGCAGTATTACAAGGCGACTCTGGCAGATCCGTCTTTCCCTGCGGCTTGGAATAATTTGGCGAATGTCGAATTCATCCAGGGGAAATTTGCAGCAGCAGAAAAACACTGGAACAAAGCGATGTTCTTGAAGCCAGATTTCGTTGAAGCAAAAGTCAGTCTTGCATATTTTGCGTTGCAAAAGCGCGACTTCGATCGGGCGAAGTTTCTCATCGAAAGCGCACTTCAGCTTGCACCGACAAATGCCGCTGCGCTTGTGAGTCGTGCCGATTATGCGATGAGAGTCGGTCACATCCAGGATGGAATCAGTGATGCGCGTGCGGTTTTGACTGATGATCCGAAACGCACTCACTCTAATCGATTCACCGCCGTGTGTATTCTTGCGCAAGGAAAACTGCGTCAGGGACATCCAGAAGAAGCGAAAAAGATTCTGGATGAAATGGCTCCAGTAGCCGATCCTCTAGCACACGACGGTCGCAACATCACCTACCGTCTCATCGTTTCATCGCAGGTAGACCGAGCGCTCGGCAAGTTGGATGACGCGCAAAAAGCGATGACCGCCGCACTCAAGCGTGCAGACGAATCTGTCGACGTAAAGATTGAAGCCGCAAACGTCGCTACCGCACGCAAGGATTACGACCGAGCCTCCACTCTACTCACTCAATGCGAAAAGCTGATGCCATCAAACCCTTGGATTTACATTGCTCGGGCGCAGTTGGTATTTGCTCAAACTGGAAAAATCGATCGCGAGTTATTAGAAAAGGCTCGCTCATGTCCGAATCAGGATGCGCCAGCTTTAGGCGAAGTTGCCGAACTCTATTTGAAAGATCACGACCCGACTTCAGCAAAATTCTGCGCCGTTCAAGCCACGCAAATTGAATCCAACACACCATCTGCACTCGAAGTGCTGCACAAAGAAGTGGTGAAGAACGCTCGCATGTTCTTGCAGAATCAAACGACGCAGAACCAAACGCTACAGAGCCAAACGACACAGAACCAAACGACACAGAACCAAACGACGCAGAACCAAACGACGCCGAACCAAACGACGCCGAACCAAACGCCACAGGCTAAGTAACGGCTGTGCGTCGATCCGCTGGATTGAAAGCGACCTGAATCAGAGCAGGTTGTATCTGTTAGCCCATTCAACTTCGGCGGCGAGCGCGTCATCGAGTGGAGTCTTAGGCTGGAAGCCCGTAGCAGAAACTAGCTTGCCGATCGAAGTAGTGGTGGTCGTCGTCAATTTATTGACTTGATCCATCGTGATTGGTGACTTGTCTTGCATGAACAACTCGGCGGCTTTGACGCCGATTCTGAACACGCCTTCTGGAACAGAAGAAATTTTCTTTGCGTTCAACACGCGAGCACATGCGTCCGCCAATGTTCTGACTGGCACTGGCTCTGGATTCGCTACGTTGAAGATGTGCACGCCATCAGGCAAGTTGTTGATGCACAAGCTGATTGCGCGAGCCAGATCCTTCGAGTAGATCATGCTCTTCGCGGTGTCTGCATTTCCGATGTGCTTGTACTTATTCTCTTTGATGTTGCGCATCAAGCTAATCAAGTTTCCGCGATCGCCTTCGCCAAATACCAGCGATGGACGAAGGATTACAACTTTTGGAATTCCCTGGAACTGCTGCAACCAATTTTCCGATGTCATCTTTGACACCGCATATGGTGTCACAGCTTTCAGCGGTCCAGCTTCAGCAATTCTGTCGAATGGTCCTGGACCATACACTGCTGATGAACTCAGGAAGACCAGTGTCTTGACATTGTTTTGCGCCGCAGCTTCCGCAAGTAATTGCGTCGCGCGCACGTTGATAACTTCGTACTCTTGATATGGTGCGTCCGGCTGATGAACCAATCCCGCGGAATGAACGATGATGTCGCATCCCTTTGTCAGCAGACGCATTTCGCGGTCTCCGACTCTTGTAAAGTCAGCTTCTTCCATCTGCACTCGCGTAAAGTCGATGATATTTCCGACTTCGCTTCGCGCTTGAGATGGATTGCGCACTTGCACTTTCACATCGTATGCATTTTCAATCAATAGTCGTTCGGTGACAGCTCTGCCGATGAGACCTGAAGCACCTGTGACTAAAACCTTCTTCCGAACGCCATTTGCGACCATTTGTTAGCTGCCCGACCTTGCTGATAGGTTTCCGTTTCGCAGTAATCCGCGCCCTGAATTGATCAGGATAAAGAGCGCGGCCCTCGACCAAATTGCAGCATACACCAGTAAGTTGAATGGGGCCCAGTAGTTTTGCGCTAAGTGTTTTTTGTAGAAGACATGCATGCCCTTGTGAAGGTTGATGGTCGCTCCTACCGGTCGTAACCGGCTCGAAGCCCCGTGTGCGTGATAGATCACAGACTCAGGAACGTACCAAACCTTCCACTTGGCTTGTTTGATACGCCAGCACCAATCAATATCTTCTCCATACATGAATATGTCTTCATCGAGCAATCCTACTTCGTCAATCGCTTGACGACGCACCATCATTGCAGCACCTGCTAAAGCGTCGACTTCGAGCTGCTGCTCTGGATCTGCTGATGAAAAATTATATTGTGAAAAGGTGGGATTGTTTGGAAAAATTCGACTCAAATAGGTAATTCGATAAAACGCGGCAGTGGGTGACGGAAATGCGCGTCGGCAGGCAAGTTGCAATGTGCCGTCCGGATTCAAGACTTTGGGTCCAGCCGCGCCGCAATCTGGATTGCGGTCCATAAAATCCGCCAATTTGGACGTCGCGTCGTCTGGAGCTTCGGTATCTGGATTGAGCAGGAAAACGTATTTGCCCTTGGCGAGCGGGATTGCCTGGTTGCATGCTTTGGAGAATCCAAGATTCTCGTCATTTGCAATCAAGTGCACATACGGAAATTGCTCGCGCAGCAGGGCTACTGATTCGTCGCCCGAGTTGTTGTCGATGACAAAGATTTCGAATTCGTCGCTGCGCGAATCTTGCTTCAGCGTCTCGAGGCACTTGGCGAGCAGCTTGGGGGTCTTCCAGTTGACTGTGACTATCGAAACTCGGGGACTTGTCGGCATGCGCTAAATTGAACCATATTCAGGCGATCGAACTCTGCGCTGCATCTAACATTTGCGCGAAAAACGGCGCGCGCGCCCGTCTTTTCGGAGCCCGTCGTGAGATTTAAATTCCAGCCACTCTTTACAAAGCGGCAATACGCCTCAATTTAACTGAGCATCAAGGCAGAATTGAATTTCCTGGACAAAATCCAATCGCGGAGATTAAGAGCTGCACCTGAAAAGCTACAGCTAAGGAGTTGAAGCTGAATAGTCGGACCTAGAGAGTCGCAACCGGTCGGAATTTTCCGAAGGCTTTGCGCAACGTATTGCTGATTTCGCCAACCGTCGCATACTCATTCACTGCGTCGGATATCAATGGAATCAAATTTTCTGAACCCGATGCTGCATCGCTGAGTTTGCTGAGCGCGTGAGCCACCTTCTCTGAATCGCGAGTCGATTTGACCCGCTTCAAATCAGCAACTTGCTCTTCTTCGAGCTTCGGATCGACTCGATGAATTTCGATCTTTTCTGATATGTCGTCGATGAACCGATTCACTCCGACAACAATTTGCCGTTTCGATTCGACATTGCAGTGATACTGATAGGCCGATTCTTGAATTTCCTTCTGAATGAAACCCTGCTCGACAGCGGTGATTGCGCCGCCAAGTTCTTCAATGCGCGCGAGGTATTCTTCTGCTGCTTTCTCGATTTTGTCAGTCAGCTCTTCAACGAAGTACGAACCGCCGAATGGATCGACAACGTTACCGATGCCTGTTTCGTTCGCGATGATCTGTTGAGTGCGCAACGCAACCAATGCGGAAGCTTCGCTAGGTAGCGAAAGTGCTTCATCTTTTGAATTCGTGTGCAGCGATTGTGCTCCACCGAGAACGGCAGCCATCGCCTCAACTGTGGTGCGAACGATATTGTTGTCGGGCTGCTGTTGCGTCAAACTCGAACCTGCTGTTTGCACATGGAAACGCAACATCAATGATTTTGGATTCTTCGCGTTGAATCTTTCCTTCATAATCTTCGCCCAGAGCCGTCTAGCTGCTCTGAATTTTGCGACTTCTTCGAACAAATCCATTTGCGCAACGAAGAAGAAACTCAACTGCGGTGCAAACGTGTCGACGTCGAGACCTCTCGAAATTGCAGCGCTGACGTATTCGATTGCATTCGCGAAGGTGAAAGCAAGCTCTTGAACCGCAGTAGCACCGGCTTCGCGGATGTGATAGCCGCTGATAGAAATCGTATTCCATCGCGGCAGTTGAGTGGAGCAGTATTCAAATATATCGGTGATCAAACGCATCGATGCGTTTGGTGGAAAAATGTACGTGTTGCGCGCTTCGTACTCTTTCAAAATGTCGTTCTGAATCGTGCCTTGCAAAAGCTTGGGATCGACGCCCTGCTTGACTCCCACGGCTCGGTACATCGATAACAAAATCGCGCTCGTCGAGTTGATTGTCATCGAAGTCGATACCTTACCAAGGTCGATGCCTTCGAAAAGAGTTTCCATATCGTGCAGCGTGTCGATCGCAACACCAGTGCGTCCAACTTCGCCAAGCGCCATTGGATCATCGCTGTCATAACCCATTTGCGTCGGCAAATCGAATGCAGTCGACAAACCAGTTTGCCCATTTTGCAGCAGATATCTGAATCGTTTGTTGGTTTCGCGTGCGTTACCGAAACCCGCATACTGTCTCATTGTCCAGAAGCGCGAGCGATACATGTCGGCGTAGATTCCGCGAGTGTATGGATACTCGCCTGGATCGCCCAATTTTTCGCGACCATCCCAGGTTGTCATATCATCAGGGTTCCAAGCATACTTCTTTTCTGTCATAGGAATTTCAAAACCTTCAGGGATGGTTAATGTGCACAAACTAAGCGCTTTTTGAGTGCTGTCGAAGTGACTTGAACCGTATAATTGTGAGTCCCAAAGTCGAGCAGTTTACTGCACAGACTGTTCTGGAACTTGTGCTCCTATATTGTAATGGAGGTCCGCTTCTGGTGAAGTACTTCAACACCATTCTCGAAACCGTTGGAAAAACTCCTCTTGTTAAGTTGAACAAAGTCAATGCAGGCTTGAAACCGTTGATTCTGGCTAAGGTTGAGGTGTTTAATCCAGGTGGCTCAGTCAAAGATCGACCAGCGATTCGTATGGTCGAGGAAGCAGAAAAACAAGGAATACTTAAGCCTGGTGGAACGATCATCGAGCCAACTTCAGGCAATACAGGTACAGGATTAGCACAGATAGCGGCGGTCAAAGGCTATCGATGCATTCTGGTTTGTCCAGACAAGGTTGCTCAAGAAAAAATAAATCTCTTGCGTGCTTACGGTGCTGAAGTTGTTGTTGTGCCAACTAGCGTTTCTGCAAGTTCGCACGAAAGCTATTATTCAGTAGCCAACAAGCTGACCGCTGAGATTCCAGGCGCGTTTCAGCCGAATCAATTCGCTAATCCGAATAATCCGCAAGCTCATTATTTGTCGACAGGTCCTGAAATTTGGGAAGCCACCGACGGCAAAATTACGCACTTCGTTGCGTCAATGGGTACTGGCGGCACCATATCTGGTACTGCACGCTATTTGCGCGAAAAGAATCCAAACATCCGTATCATCGGTGTTGATCCCGAAGGCTCAATCTATTCCGGCGATCTGGCTGGTTCATATAAAGTGGAAGGAATTGGCGAAGATTTTATTCCACGCAATGCTGAATTGAAGATCATCGATGAATTCGTTCGCGTGAGCGACAAAGATTCATTCACGATGGGACGCCGTCTTGCTCGTGAAGAAGGTCTGCTCATCGGTGGTTCGTGCGGTACTGCAGTAGTTGCAGCGCTGAAGATTTCGCAAGAGTTGACCGAGAAAGACGTCGTAGTCGTCTTGCTTCCTGATGGTGGAAGAGGCTACTTGAGCAAAATGTACTCAGACGAGTGGATGCGCGAAAACGGCTTTATGCCTGCTCCTGAATACAGCTACACCGCTGCGGATTTGTTGGATCGTAAATCTGGACGAGGCAAAATCCAACAGATTATCAACGCGCGCCCAGAAGACACTATTCAAGAAACCATCAACGCAATGGAAACGAATGGCATCGACCAGTTGCCTGTCGTAACTGAAGATGGTCACTCTGTCGGTCATATCAACGACGTTATCGCTATGCAGGTAGTGTATGAACGCAAAGATCCAGCCAAAATTACTGTTGGATCTGTAATGGGAAGAACATTCCCTCAGTTCGACATAAACGCTGAAATCGATCAAATCTACAAGTCATTCAGACTCGGCAATGCGATGGTCGTAATCACTAAAGAGAACAAAGCCTGCGGTGTTTTGACGAAGTCAGACATCATGTCTCACTTGCGTGAAAAAATCAGTTCTGAAGATGTTGCACTTGCAAATGCAGAAGAGAAGAAAACGAAAGCAAAATTGGGAGCGAAATAAATGAAGTTTTCAACCAAGGCGATCCATGTAGGACAAGCGCCAGATCCAAGCACCGGAGCGATCATTACTCCGATTTTCCAAACATCCACTTACGTTCAGGATGAACTTGGGAAACATAAAGGCTACGAATACGCTCGCACTGGAAACCCGACTCGTTCGTCTCTGGAAGAATGTCTTGCATCTCTTGAAGATGCTAAGTACGGACTCTGCTTCGCCACTGGCTCTGCTGCTTCAGCGACAGTGATGACATTGCTCTCGGCTGGCGACCACGTTGTTGTATGCGATGACGTGTATGGTGGCACTTACAGATTGTTCGACAAAGTGTTCACTCGTTATGGATTGACTTTCGATTTCGTGGATGGACGCGATCCGAAGAATGTGGAAGCCGCTGTCAAGCCAAATACCAAAATGCTCTGGTTGGAAACTCCGACTAACCCGATGCTTCAATTGATCGACATCGAAGCTCTGGTGAAGACGGTTCGCGGCACCAAAAATGGTGCTTCAATCATCACTGTTGTGGACAACACCTTCGCCAGCCCATACCTTCAAAATCCACTGAATCTGGGTGCTGACATTGTTGTGCATAGCACTACCAAGTATCTTGGTGGACACAGCGACGTGGTTGGCGGTGCTGCCGTAACTAACAACGAAAAATTCTACGAATCGTTGAAATTCCATCAGAATGCGGTCGGTGCAACACCTGGACCTTTCGATAGCTGGCTCGTGCTGCGTGGTTTGAAGACACTTGCCTTGCGCATGAACGCACATTGCAACAACGCGATGGCGATTGCTCAGTATTTGGACAAACATCCAGCGATTGAGAAAGTGATTTATCCTGGCTTGCCATCACATCCACAGCATGAACTGGCTAAGCGCCAGATGCGCGGATTCGGCGGAATGGTTTCAGTTGTAGTCAAAGGTGGTTTGCAAAACGCCAAACAATTCCTAGACGGAACGAAGCTTTTCTCGCTCGCCGAGAGCCTCGGTGGTGTTGAATCTCTGATTGGTCACCCTGCAACCATGACTCACGCATCAATTCCAAAAGAGATTCGTGAAGCACGCGGCATCGTCGATGGATTGGTGAGACTCTCTGTTGGCATTGAAGACCAGGATGATTTGCTGAAGGACATCGAGAACGCACTTTCTAAAGTTGCAGTTCTATCGAAAGTCTAGGTTCGAACGATCTATGCAAGATGGCGGACTCGCTTAACAAAGGCAGTCCGCCATTTTTATTTGTTGCACTAACGCTCTATCCGCGGAAGTTAGTGAGTTTTCTGCTCGTTCGGTATTGGGGACACTTTGTAAATCAAATCTAGAACTCGCAGCATCATCGTATTCGCCGTTGGTCTCTCATCCAGAGACACAGTGAGATTGGTCCACACCACTAGTGTGACTTTATGCGTTGGGTCATAACCCATGAACGAGTTGTAGCCGGCAGTCTCTCCGCCGTGAAAGAGGAACGCATTATTCGGTCCCCAATGCAATCTTGCGATGCCGTAGCCATATTCCATTCCCGCTTTGTTTTTGGGATCTTCAAGCTGCAAGCTATCGAGCCACACCTTTTGATATGCGGTATCGAATACGCCACCAGTGCACAATTTTGTAATCCAGGTGGCGAGATCTTCTGCGTTTGAAGTGACACCACCGGCGGCACTGGCAAAAGAGTGATTCACGTTCGTAAAGTCTGTCGGAGTTACCTTCCCAGATTTCACAGAGGCTATGAATTCAGGACTGTAGGGCGGCTCTCCACTCAGTGCCTTGCTTGAACTGCCGTATAGATAGCCGTGGGAGTAGGGCTCAGGAATCGAATTCGAGTTCGCCGCCGGTAATTGCGTTTCAGTTAGATGCAGTGGCGTAAACAGTCTGTCTTGCATCACTTGTTGCAACGGTTTGCCTTCAATCTTTTCAACAACTTTTCCAAGCAACGCGTAGTTAGTGTTGTTGTATTGATACTCCGAGTTCGGTGCTTTTGCTTTTTGTTTGAATGCGATTGCAAGCACTTCTTCGGGGGTCCAAACTTTCGTCGGATTCTTATCGATGCTCTCCGCTATTTCCGAAGCATCGGTATAGCCGTAGAGACCGCTGCGCATTTTCAGCAACAGCTCAATTGTTATCTTGTCTCCATTTGGCACATTCGCTACAAATTTTGAGATGGGATCGGTAAGTTTGAGCTTCTTCTCTTCGACAAGTAACCCTATCAAAGCTGCCGTCATCGTCTTGGTGTTTGATGCAACGCGAAAATGAGTTTTAGCGTTAGGCTCGGTTGTTGTGCCGATTTCTGTCGTTCCATAGTTCGCCGCAAATCGACCTTGTGGCGTGATCAACAAAACAACTGCGCCAGGAATCAAAAACTCCTTTGCAGTTTCATTCACCAAATTTTGCAGTGATTTCTGCTCAATATGTTTGAGCGCTGTACTGACATCCGATGCAGTGGAAGCGGCTATTCTAGAGTGTTCAGGCTTACTTGCGTAAGATGGAATCGCGGTAGCACAAATCAATGCCGCAAAAGTAAGGCATCGCAAAAATCGCGAACAGTTTTTTCGCATCAATTAATATCCGAGTGACGATTTTTTCGGTGCGCTCTTACTCGGGCGCTTCTGAGTCGCGATACGTGCGCTTACCGAACTCTTCGTGACATTATTCACGCCGTGTTGTTTCAGGCTGATTGCAGAAAAGTCGTCGTTGCCACCATAGTAATCGCCATAGGTAGCTGCTTTTGGTGGCGCTGTCGGCAGCGGCGTCGGAGCCTGTGGACTTTCGCTAACAACATTCACGGGACGAGTAGCCTGCGGCTGCGTCGTTCTTGTTGTATTTGGTCCTTGTGTAGGATGCATGTTGTTCGGATTTTGAGTCAATCGAGCATTCACATCGCGACTCGCTAATTGTGCATTTACTTGCGACTGGCGCAGGTTTGCACTTACATCGCGATGGCTCAAATTTGCGCTGACATTTGGCGAGCGCAAAACTCCGGCAATGTTATTGCTGTTGTTGTTATCCGTTTTGCGTGATGTATTGAAAGGAATATGGTTGGGTCGAATGTAGACCGAGCCAGGACGAGGCTTGATTGCCTGAACCGTTGTATTGGGATGAATTTGGTGGGGACCACCGTTATGCCGATAGCGGTCTGGCTGCGCTTTCACGCCAATTGCTTTCAATCCCTGCGTGTTTGCATAAATCGGATTCCAATGCCAGTGCCCTAAATTTGGATTGTCTTTGACCAAATCATGTTGCCAGTTATCTATTTGCACAGAACCTGTGGTGACTCGCACGACAGCTTTCCGCTCTGATGCATCAGCGTTGACGCACAATATTTGTAAGCAAGCGGCAGCCAGAGTTGCGGCTAGTATTCTTTGCAAAGGGGGCAAATGTCAAGACCTCTAATGTTCTGTATACCGGACTTCTCCGCCTATTGCAAGTTAAACACAGATTGAGTGATGCGACGGGAAGCGAGTTGATGTTCCATAATATGGTTCCACTAGAAATCAACGGAGTTGCCATGTCTAAAGAGAACAGAGCCCTCAAAATCGCCTACCTGGGTTTGGGAATAATGGGCTCTGCCATGACCATCAATCTCGGGAAATCCGGTTACGCCGTGGTTGGGTGGAACCGCTCGATGGACCGCGGCGGTGTTTACGACGTGAGACTGCAAGACATCAAAGTTGTGCCAGATATTGCGGATGCGGTGAAAGATGCCGATGTGATTTTTTCCTGTCTCGGCGACGTTCCAGACGTGAAGGAAGTTTTGCTTGGACCGGTGAAACAGCATGCCAAAGAGAATGCGATCGTGGTCGATACGACAACAATCGGTCGTGCGGCTGCAATTGAATTGAAGGAAAAGCTGGCTGAGTCCGGCATACGGTTCCTGGATGCTCCTGTAACCGGCGGAGATGTCGGCGCTAAGCAAGGTACACTGACGATCTTGGTCGGTGGGGCGCGCGCTGATTTCGACGAAGTGCTGCCGATCCTCAACAACATCGGGCGAAATATCGTTTACTGCGGGGAGTCGGGTAGTGGTCAGGCGATGAAACTGTGTAATCAAGTTCTCTGTGCAATCAACATGATTGCGGTCAGCGAAACTTTTGCGCTTGCCGACGAGATGGGGATCGACAAGAAATTGATTCTCGACTCTCTTGGCAGCGGAGCCGGCGCCTCCTGGGCTTTGTCCAATCTCGGAGCGCGTATTGCAAAGGGCGATTTTGCACCCGGGTTTACGCTTGAACACATGTTGAAGGATTTGCGTTTGATCGATGAGAACGCCGACGACTGCCAACTTCCAGGTGTAGAGCTGGCACGAGAGTATTTCAATAAGGCTGGAAAGCTCGGCGGGGCGGAAGGTTTCAGGCAGGGCACCCAGGCGATGTATCGAGCATACGCAGCTACGAAGTCGGCAACTTAAATACGAGGATTGTCTGTGCAGCAAGCTGCCCTGACGTGATTCCAATTAGATTTTTTTTGCTGACTTTTTTCACTTACGCACTCTGGCTTGTAGATAACCAGGTTGGCAACTCGCAAGCCTGAACAACAGGCGCTTCGCAAATGCGCAAGACCTGTAGATGATTTTTTACGAATTGATCTCTTAACTTGAAACCGGCACCAGAAGCGGGATAGGATCTTGGTCGATAGCTTACCGCTTAGGATGAAGGATATGCCGCAAACACAAGCAATTGTTGACACTTCAGTTTTGGATGAAGTTGTACATTGGGTCAAGAGCCTCACAGCAGTCGGTGTTTCACCTGACACCGCTGCAACCATCACCAGCCAATTCTTCCTCGCCGCATGCGAGATGGTTAGTGAAGAAGGCGATGACGAAGAAGATTTTGGCGACGAAGATTTCGAAGAATAAAATCGTCAACAAATGAAATTAAAAGGCTCGCGAAAGCGAGTCTTTTTTTCTTGTTAGGCACTATATGCAGTGGCACTAGGATTTTGCATGTGCGCCGTAATGTTTCAATCTCGAATAGAAAAGGTTCGTTTTTTCAACGCTGCTGTATGATACTCGACAGCACAAAGCGTGAGGCAGTCAGCAATGCGTCGCCCACTGGTACTTCTGGCAATCATCTCAATTTGTATGAGCTTCAGTGCATGCTCTCGGCACGGCGCTCACGATGCGCGCGGACTTACCGCTCTCGTCTCAATCGAGGGCTCTGACACGATGACCGAGCTTGTCACCGCCTGGGCGAACAAGTTCATGAAGAATAATCCTGATGTGCCGATCTCCATCAACTCTGGAGACACCGGTGGTGGTCTCAATGCCTTGATCAATCGCACCACGGATCTGGCGGCAGCGTCGCGCGATTTGAGTGCTAGTGAAGTCGAATTGACCCACACTAGAGGAATTCGTTTGAAGCGTGTGACCGTCGCCCGCGACTCGATTGCCATTATTGTTAATCCGAAAAATCCGCTGAACGAACTGACGCTGGATCAATTGAAGAAGTTATTCACGGGCTCAACGACAAACTGGAGTCAGGTTGGCGGCGACAAGCTCGCAGTGCACGTTTTCACCCGTGAAGAAGAGTCAGGCACCTCGCATTTCGTCAAGGAGCATCTGCTCGGCGACATGCCGTTCGCAAAGACTGCGAAGACAGAGTTGTCTGGACATGACCTGCTTCTATCCGTAGCAAAAGATCCTGCCGCGATCGGCTTCGTTGGTATGGGAAGCCCAGAAGAGAATAAAGTCAAAATTTTGGCACTGAAAATGTCAGCAGATTCGTCACCAGTGCTGCCGACCGAAGAATCTACCGTGACTGATTATCCACTCAGTCGACCGTTGATTTTGTTTATGGATGAAGACGCGAAGCCATCTGTGCGCAAGTTTGTCGATTACTGTTTGAGCAGTGATGCGCAGAAATTAGTGCGAGAAGCTGGATATGCTCCTGTGAGCCCACCAAAGCAATAAATCTGCTCGAGAAAACGCTGACTTTAAGACGGCGCCTGAGATCTCTAAAACGCCGCCAGGTACTTCTCTTGGAAGCTTGCTCAAGGTCCAACAGCTTAACCATTTTTTGATTTTGACAAGCTCTATAGGCTATAACTGTTTGGTCAGCACGGCATGGGCAGCCACGCAATGGATTTCCTCACAGCTCTCAAAGAAAAGGTTTTGATTTTCGATGGCGCAATGGGCACATCGATACACAAGTACGACCTTTCGATCGATGATTATCTGGGCTATGAAAATTGCCCAGAAATTCTTGTAGAGAGCCAACCTGCGATCCTTCAAGAGATCCATTCTTCATTCTTGAAAGTTGGTTGCGATGTTGTTGAAACCGATTCATTTGGCGGTTCTCCTGTTGTTCTTGCTGAATTTGGATTGGCTGAACGTGCATATGAGCTGAACAAAAAAGCAGCAGAATTAGCGAAAGATGTTGCACGTAGCTTCTCTCAATCTGGACAGCAGCGCTTCGTTTCAGGCTCGATTGGACCAACCACGAAACTTCCGTCGCTCGGTCACATAAGTTTTGCCGAGATGAAGGACGCTTATTATGTGCAAGTCGCTGGTCTTATTGACGGCGGTGTCGACTGTTTGCAATTTGAAACAGGGCAGGATTTGCTCCAGGCAAAAGCCGCTATTGTCGCGATTCTCGACTATTGCAAGAAGATTGGTCGGCACGTACCAATCATTACTCAGGTCACAATCGAGGCACCACCCCTGGGGACAATGCTTGTCGGTTCGGACATCTCATGTGCGCTGACGACACTTAGCACTTTCCCTATCGATGTAATTGGTATCAACTGTGCGACTGGACCGAAAGAGATGCTCGACCCTGTCAGCTATCTTTGTCAGAACAGCCCGAAATATGTTTCTGTTTTGCCGAATGCGGGACTGCCCGAGAATATCAACGGCGAGACTGTTTATAAACTTACGCCGCAAGAACTGGCTGATTCACTCGATCATTTTGCGCGCGATTTGGGCGTGAATATCATCGGTGGATGTTGCGGCACCACTCCCGAACATTTGAAGCGCGTGTGCGAAGTAGTTGGAAATCTTGCACCAAAAGAACGCAAGGTGACGATTACTCCGGCAGTAGCGAGCATTTACACATCCGTTGCGATGCACATCGATCCCGCGCCTCTGATTGTTGGCGAAAGAACAAACACGAACGGCAGCCGCAAATTCAAACAACTTCTGCAAAAAGAAGATTGGGATTCTATGGTGGCGATGGCTCGCGACCAGGAGAAAGAAGGCGCGCACGTACTAGACGTTTGCAGTGCTTACGTCGGTCGCGATGAAGTGCGCGACATGAATATTCTGACCAAGCGGTTGAACACCGAAATGCAAATTCCGCTCGTAATCGATACGACGGAATATAACGTTCTGGAAGAGTCACTGCAATTAGTGGCTGGTAAGCCTATCGTCAATTCCATTAACCTGGAAGATGGCGAAGAGAAGATGCTGCGAAAAGTCGAGTTGATCACTCGATTTGGTGCGGCGACGGTGGCTTTGACTATCGATGAAGCAGGCATGGCGCGTCCCGCCGAAAAGAAACTCGAGATAGCGAAGCGCATTTATGATTTGGCTACCGGCGCAGGAATCGCTCCGCACGACATTATCTTCGATGCGCTGACGTTTACCTTGTCGACCGGTAATGAAGATGATCGCAAACTCGGCTTGGAGACACTGAAAGGCATCAAGCTGATTAAGGAGAATTTGCCGGGCGTGCACACCATTCTTGGTGTCAGCAATATTTCGTTCGGCTTCGATCCGGTTATCCGCCAAATTCTCAACTCTGTGTTTCTGCATTACGCGGTCGAGTACGGATTAGATATGGCGATCGTCAACGCGCAGAAGATCTTGCCGCTCTACAAGATCAATGAAGAAGAGCGAGAGTATCATCGCAAGCTGATTTTCGATGAACGAACTGACGATTACGATCCGCTGTTCAAGCTGCTTGAGTATTACAAGCTGCGTGGTGGCAAATCTAGTGTCGAAGAAGTTGATTCCGGTCCAAAGGAAATTGAAGACGTTCTCAAAAAGCGCATCATCGACGGCAATCGTGTAGCGCTGGATAAGGACTTGAAGCTTGCTCTCGAAAAACACACTCCACTGGCAATTATCAATGACATTTTGCTTGAGGGAATGAAGGTTGTCGGTGAACTTTTCGGCTCCGGCAAAATGCAGTTGCCGTTCGTTCTGCAATCTGCTGAAACTATGAAAGCAGCGGTTGCGTTTCTTGAACCGTTTATGGATCGCGTTGAAGGTTCCTCGCTGGCGACTATGGTGCTGGCTACGGTGAAAGGCGATGTGCACGACATCGGCAAGAATCTTGTCGATATCATCCTCACGAACAATGGCTACAAAGTCGTCAATCTCGGAATCAAGCAGCCGATCGAAAATATCATCGCCGCCGCAGTCGAGCATAAAGCTGACTGCATTGGTATGTCAGGGCTGCTCGTGAAATCGACGGTGATCATGAAAGAGAATCTCGATATTCTCAACCAGCGTGATATCGGAATTCCGGTTATTCTCGGCGGCGCGGCGTTGACGCGTCGATACGTCGAAGAAGATTGTCGTCGAGTCTATAAAGGAACGCTTTTCTATGCCGGAGACGCGTTCGACGATTTGCGCATTATGGAAGCGATCGCGAAGAAACAAGATTTGACGCCATTCATGGGCGCTCCTGTCGAGCGAGCCCAGCCGGCAGTCGCTAAAGAAACGAAGACTGAGTCCAAAAATGGTGATAGTGACAACGGTCACGATCCAGTTTGGCGTTCGGATGTTGCGCGTGATCAAGTCATTCCGGTGCCTCCATTCTGGGGGTCTAAAATTGTCGAAGACGTGCCGCTGAAAGAAGTGTTCGAGCATGTGAACGAGAATGTTCTGATTCGCGGTCAGTTCCGAGTTCGCCAGGGCTCGATGTCTGATGCTGAATATAAAAAGATGGTGGCTGAGAAAGTGCTGCCAGAATTGGAAGCACTGAAAGAGAAGTGTATCCGCGAGAAACTGCTCGAGCCGAAAGCTATATATGGATACTTTCCGTGCCGCTCTTCCGGTAAAGATTTGATTGTCTATCACGAAGATCTTGAAACTGAGTGGGTGAAGTTCCGCTTCCCGCGCCAGGATCACGGTCGTTATTTGTGTATTTCCGACTTCTTCTCGTCTGTCGAGGAAGGTCGCTTCGACGTGTTGCCGATGCAGATTGTCACCATGGGCGATATCGCTAGCGAGTATGCGCAGAAATTATTTGCTGATGGCAAGTACACCGAGTACTTATATTTCCACGGATTGTCCGTCGAGTCAGCCGAAGGTCTGTCAGAAGTTGTTCACAAGCGAATTCGTTCTGAGTTGGGATTTGCGGCGGAAGATTCGCCCGATAAACAGAAGATGTTCCAACAGGGATATCGCGGAACTCGCTACAGCTTTGGTTATCCGGCGTGTCCGAATCTCGAAGACCAGGTGCAACTCTTCGAGTTGCTCAAACCCGAGCGAATCGGCATGTCCCTGTCAGACGAATTTATGCTGGTGCCTGAACAAAGTACTTCGGCGATCGTGGTTCCGCATCCGGAAGCAAAATACTTCAATATTTCGCGCACCCCGGTTGCATCCTTAATGGACGACTAAAGCTAGGGCCAAGTCGCTGTTCTTACGTGCACGTCAGTGAAGGTGGAGCCGAGAACTCGATTCAACTGGCTATGAGCTTGATACGCGACGTATGCATCTTCGTCTTCTTTCATAGCTTCCAAAATCTCTATGGGGCAATTGTAGTTGTCGGTGACTTTTGTTTTGACGGTTGAGTCGGGATCGCGCGAAAGCAACCACAAAATATCGGCAGGAGCGTTCGCATTTTCAGCAACCGCTGCCCGTACGCGAGCGTCGGTGTGGCGAGCGAGTTCGTCGAGGCGTCGCGCAGGTGTATTTGTTTTTCTCGCAATGACTTGAAGGAACGCTATTGTCTCCTCGACGGATGCAATTTTCGCTTCGCGCACTGCGAAGTGATTTTCTTTTTGCGCTTCCTGCAATGCGGCTTCCTTTGCTTGCTGTGCGGCTCTCTGTTGTTCTTTGAGTACCGAGACTGTATTCTTTGCGCGCCAGGCAATAAGTGGATTGCGATCCTTGATCAACAAATTGAGCGCGTCCATCGAGCTGAGCACATTTTCTGCGATCGAGTGGCGTATGCCAGCTTCGTGGTCTTTCGCCAGCACGGTGATGGTATCGGCGGGAGTGCTTGGATTTTTGGCGACAGCCGCTCTGATGTGTGGATTCGAATGAGAGGCTAGCCACTTCAACGTGACCGCTGGAGTTTCTGGCTTTTGAGCAATGAGCTTCAAAGCATTTTCGGAGAAGTTCTTGTACGGCTGCAAGGTCGTTGAACTTTCCGTGCCGGTGAGCTGCAGGTCGTTGTTCGAACCGGCTGGTGCGGCAGTTTTCGATTCGCCCGACCTGGCAGATTTGTTTTCGCCCTGATTGCTTGAAAGCTTTCCATCGGCTGGTTGTTTCTGCACCATAAATGGTGAATCGAGTTGATCGTAGGATCGTGTTTGTCCAAGATCGTCTTCTTGTGCGAGCAAGGTTTCGGTGAAGTAAGGCAGCAAATCCTCTTCGTAGTCTTCCTCGTATTCGGCGGTGTTTTCGTAGCTAACCGATTCATCCGGCAATGCGAATAGCGAATTCGACGAGAGGCAATCCCACTGCTCTGCAAGCGCAGTGTCTTCAATTTTGTCATCGAGTGAACGAACAATGATTATTTTCTTTGACTGATGAAGCAGCATGGATCGAACTGCTGCCTCTGAAATTGCGGGACCGACCGTCTTGCGGTTTTCGACAGTCACTGGCACTGGTGGCAACTTCTGGTTAGATGCATTCGCTCGGGAACGCCCCGGTGCATGCGGGAGCTTGTGTACGCCAGTATCGTCTGGCGTTTGAAGAATTTCTTGCGCTCTGGATTTTTCGCGCGCTTGTTGGAGCAGCTCCTGCGTGCGAGTCTTTGCCATCGCATGCATGGTTTCCAGAGCCTGCAATTTCTCTTTTGTGCTGCGCGGCGTTTCTTTCGACCGTTGAATTTCAGGCTGCTGAACGCGAACTTCATTGATTTCGTCTATAGCTGTTTTCTGCGTATCGGGTTGTTTGCTTTTGCGGATGTGTGCTTCCAGCGCTCGTTGCGCGATAGACTGCTCGTTTGTACTGCGACGAACCTGTGTATCAGGCTCTAATAAAGAATGGCGATCGGAACTCGATAGCGAATGCAACCCGACATCCGAAAGTGAATCTGTACCGATGCTAGGCAACGAGTTGAAACTCGAGCCAGAGACCGATTGGTATTCAGGAGTGTTGATGACATTTGGAAACGGGCTTTGAATAAGCTCTTTGTTCTGCTTCTCGATGGATTCGGTAATCTTCAGAGCCGCTCTGACCGGGTCAACTGCGTACTCGAAAGACTGCTTCAAGTTCGATGGATTGGTTGGCACTTCTGAACTGCTACCAGTCGCATCGTTGCGACGACGTTTGGTCGCCCAGTGATTGAGACTCAATTTTTCTTCTTCGCGCAGACGTTCGTGCTCCAACAAATCCGCATCGTCAGTCAAATCTACGTCGTAGACAGTGACTTGTGGCACATCTTCAGCAGGTTGCTCGACGTCGGGAAATCGCTCGCTTAAATGCTGCAAGCGCGCTTGCAAATCAGGGCAAACGGGTTCCTCGACAACAGGCTCTTGTTTCGTCCTGCGGAACTGGCGAAAAAATTGATTCAATCGTGATTTGAACATTCGGCGTAACCCTGGTTTTCCTGCTTGTGCGCACTCAATCGAATTGAGCGCGCAGAAACTAACGGTTTTCGAAACCGGTCGAATGTATATTGCTTCCACAAAGCATCCAACTAGTTCAAATGTACTTGAACGGCTCACTTGCGTGTTATAGCGAAGCACATATATTCGTACTGGTTTTCAAATACGCGAATTCGTGTATTACCCAACTGGTGAGGGTTTCAGAAAAACGAACTAGCCATCTATTTATGTGATTTTCTGGGCGACTTGCTCAGCAATACGAGATTCGCTTCACTTGCTGAGCATTTTTTTTGCTTCGAGAATTTGTTTTCTGGTTTCTGCGTCAACTTCTGGATACTTCAATTTCAATTTCTTCAACTCTTTGAAAATGATGTAACCAACGAGCAGGCGAGCAAGCGGCTTGTAATCGGCAGGCACCACATACCATGGCGAGTGTTTGGTGCTGGTGCCGCCAATACAGTGCTCGTACGCGTTCTGGTAGTCATCCCACCGTTCGCGTTCGAAGGCGTCACCAACGTTGAATTTCCAATTCTTTTCCTGCAGGTCGATGCGGTCGAGAAAACGTTTTCGCTGCTCTTCTTTGGATACATTCAAGAAGATTTTTACGACGGGGAATCCGTTGTTGACCAGGTACTTTTCGTAGTTTCGAATTTCTTCGTACCGTCTCTCGTAGATATCTTTGTCACGTAATTCCTCAGGAATATTTTGTTTGAGCAACAGGTTCGGATGCACCTTGGTGACCAGAACTTCTTCGTAATAGGAACGGTTGAAGATCACGATCTTTCCTCGTTCTGGAGCCGCTTTCGAGCAGCGCCACAGATAGTCGTGACTCAGCTCCTCGCTTGACGGACTTTTGAAGCTATATACATCACATCCCTGAGGGTTGATACCACTCATGACGTGTTTGATGGTGCTATCTTTTCCCGCCGCATCCATCGCTTGAATGAGGATCAGCAAACCGTAAGTGTGCTGCGCGTAGAGCTTGTCTTGCTGCTCCGCGAGAAGTTTGATGCCGTTGGCGAGTGTTTCTTTCAATTCGTCTTTGGAAAAATTGTGCTTCAACTCGGTGGCAAAATCTTTCTTTAGCGAAATTTTTTCACTGTCTGGAACGATCAATTTTTCGACGATGGCATCTAAATTCTTTGCATCTACCTTCATTTGGCGACTCCGATGGCTACGGCGAAAATGTAGCATGGGATCCGCCTGTAAATTCCATGCAAAATCCAAAATATTCTTCCGCTTGCTCGATATAAACTCTACGTTTCGGGCAAAATAGAAACAGAGGAGATTGAAGCGTGCCCGAGGCGCGTCGGTTTTCTGGTGTCTTTGTGTGTGCGTTAGACCCCTTTTGCTCCGACTTGTTAGTCGAAGCAAGTTTTCCTGCGAGCTTCTAGTCATGTCCAATTCAAAAATTCTTTCAGCAACACTTTCTGCCATCGTTATGCTTTCACTCACCTCGCCCGCGCTCGCAAAAGGAAAGGCAGTAGTTGAGGTCGTGCGAATCAATGCCACTCCTCAAGCGGTTTTCGAAGCAATTCAAAGTTACCGCAATTCGTCGGCACTGCACCGCAAATTAGTCTCTTACGATGGAAAGAGCGCTGTCGTCGACGAGCAGCTAGAGAACGTTCCAGTGCTAGGCAACGTGCACTGCACGTGGGTGGAAAAGGAAGTTCCATACCAACGCATCGATTACTCCATGATGAAGTCCGACAAATTCGTCTCTGGTTCTGGAAGCTATGTGATCAGCCAGAGCGCAGGTGACTGTTGTACGCTCGAACTTCGTTCAGAACTTGAAAGTGGAGTGAAGATACCTTTTGCCAAAGAAATCGGTGCTGTAGCGGCTCACAAAGACATGAAATTGCGCTTGGCTCAGATCAAGCGCATGAGCGAGAACACCAGAATCGCTCAGAACTAAGCAATTCGCTATAGGCTGCGCCGTTCACCGCTTTCTCTATTTGTGATCATTCAGGACCGGAGTGTGTTGCTCCGGTCCTATTTTTTTGCGACATATAATGGATTGACTTAACCTCTGGTAACGCAGGAGTGTCGAATGTTTGACAGGTGGGTTAGCAAACGCAAACTAGTTATCCTTGAGACTTTGGTCTTTCAGGCGGTGACTTTCTTTCTGATACTTCTTATGGTATCAGTGCACTTTTGCGACTTGCCCTGGAGCTTGCCTCATCTGAGACGCTTCGGCAACGGTGGGCAAGTGCTTGATTTGACTTTAGGTTATTCTCCATCGAGCGCGTATGCGTGGATGAACAGTTTGGGTGGCGTAGGAAGAGACTGCTACCTCAATAACGTGCTCTTCGGCATCGACCTGATTTTGCCAGTGGTGATGGCGACATTTCTTTCACTTGGGATACATCTGCTTCTGAAGAGAATTGCGAACTATCCACAGGGCTGGCATAAACTGGTCTGGTTGCCCGTCTTGGCCATGCTCTTCGATTATGTGGAAAACTGTTTGCTTGGAATTCTGGTTCGCACTTTTCCAGCTAGAAACGATTACCTGTGCTCACTTGCAAGTGCTTTCACTACCGCTAAGCTTGTTTCTTATGGACTTAGCGGAGTTATTATTCTCGCCCTGCTCGTTCGCCTCGTATTAGGGACCAAGAAGAAATCGTCGATATTAACGGATGACCCTCGGTAAATCGCGCCAGGGCTCTGCAGGAACTGTCTAACTGGAAAGACATCGGGGATGCCCTGGCGTCGATTTTGGACGCGCATCCCTCGAAAGTTTGATCGGAGTATACGATTCCCGTACAAAGTTATATAGAAAAACCAATACCGCTTTCCGAAAAACGAGTGAGAATGAAATTGTGCGGTAGTACAAATCTATTGCGCAAACGGAATCCTTTTACCACGAGCTCCTTTTCCAGTGACGCGGGGAACCAGCTCATGTGCTCGGTCCAGACAGCTACTTTGCCCCTAAAGTAATACGGATTCGAGAGAGTCGAAATTTTGTTGCCAGGCGCGATTTTTTGCGTCTCGCCGCAGTTCGTTCTGGCGAATTAAACATGGTGCTCTATGAAATGCGACACAATTCCTGATTTGGAAAGATTTTTGACGATACAAGAGCAAGCGCTCGGGGCGACTTCATCAGAAGTTGCTCTAACCGCTGGAAAGCTCGCCAATCTATATCTATCGGATAATCGACTTGATGATGCAGAACGGCTTCTGAGGCGGGCTTTGACGATCCAGGAGAATCTTGTTGGCTTTCATCACGATGATATCGCCAAGACGAAAGATTCTTTGACGAAGATCGTCAATCTGAAAAAAGGAATTCGTACCGCTGCCGAGAAAGCGATCACCAAGCCGGTAGAAGTGCCGCTGAAGTCGGCTGCTGAACCCAGCGTGCAGAATCAAATGATTTCTGGTACCAGGTTCGGTGCGTTGCCCGAGAGAACTTCCAGTCTTGCAACAACGTCGTCGAAGAGCAAAACAATTCATGATTCGATCAAAGAGACTGAGCTGGAAATCGATCTGCTTCGTCAAATGGTAGGCGCCGATGACCCGTCTGTCGCTGATCTGCTGACGAAACTTGCTGATTTATATTGCCGCTTGCGTATGTACTCGCAGATGGAACCTGTACTAGTTGACGCTTTGAAAATACGAGAAGCCGCGTGCGGAGCGAATCATCCGAGTGTGTCGACTGAGCTTAAAAATTTAGCGAGATTGTATCTGGCTCAAGAGCGTTACGCGCTTGCTGAGCCGCTATTCAAGCGTGCTCTGGTAATTAGAGAAAAAGCGTATGGGAAGATGCATCCGCGTGTCGCTGACATAGAAGAGTCGTACGCGCAACTTCTGCGCAAGACAAATCGTGCATGTCTCGCGGATACGTTGGAACGTCATGTGAATGCAATTCGCTCACAGCATCTTCCTGATGCAAATCGCAAAGCGACCGTGTTTCAGGGGCGTTGGTAACTTTTGTCTGGCTGACTTATGCCGGAGTTGCGCTTTTCGATTTTGCTTTCAGTCTGCGCACCAGTGTTGCCATTTCTTCGTAGCGTCCGAATGAAGGAACGAGGTACGCTCCCTGGCAGAGCGGTCTGAGTTCTTCGAGCAACTCTTCAGCTAATTCCAAACCAACTTGCGAACCGTCATCGCCGGCCTTTTCCATAGCGTCTCGCACCTTTTGTGGAATGCTAATGCCAGGTACTTCGTTGTGCAGATATTCAGCGTGTTTGAAAGAGTGCAACGGCATAATTCCGACCAACATCGGAATTGGTAGCGGTCCAAATTCGTCCAGGAAATCTGTTAAATCGGTGACTTGATAGAGTGGTTGCGTCATGATGAAGTGCGCGCCCGCGTCGATTTTCTTCCGGCAACGATCGAGTTCTTGCTGGCGATTTTCGTGGGTTGGATTCAACGCGCATGCGATTGAAAGCGCAGTTGGCGAACCAATCGAATTTCCAGCGATATCTTGACCCTGATTCAACTGAGAAATGATTTTGATCAAACCAACCGAATCGACGTCATACACGGCAGTCGCGTGAACATAATTTCCCAGCGCTGGCGGGTCTCCGGTCAGGGCGATCACATTCTTGATGCCGAGAGCCTGGCATCCGAGCAGGTCTGCCTGAATGCCCATCAAATTTCGGTCGCGAGTGGTGAAGTGGATGATTGTATCGATTCCAACTCGCTGACTGATCAGTTGGCATGTCGCCATCGATGACATACGTACTCGCGCCATCGGGCTATCACCAACGTTGATGGCGTCAGCGCCTGCTTCGTGAATCAGTTGCGCCGCCTGCAATAACTTCTTGAACACAGCGCCCTTGGGTGGGTCGAGTTCAACACTTATATAGAAGTCGCCGTTATTCGTGTCCTTCGCTTCTCTCAATCGGGAGGCGAGGTCAGGCAAATCACCTTTGGTCTTTGTTCCGGCTTTACCATTGCTGTCTGCTGATTTAGCTGAATCTTTGCTGGCAGACTTGCCGACGATTGATACTGCTGGCGGTGCATCGACGGCTGGCAGATCCGTCAGCGTCAATGACTTGGATTGTTTGGACGAGGCGATGTACTTATCCAATTTTTCGCGCATCGCTTTGATGTGCTCCGGCGTCGTCCCGCAGCATCCGCCAACGAGTCTGGCGCCGCTTCGCACCATCGGCTCGACATATGAAGCGCAGTAGTTTGGACGGCTCATGAATGTGTAGCGACCGCCGCTCAAACTTGGTTGACCTGCGTTCGGTAAGCAGGAGAAAGAAACGCGGTCTTCGCCGAATCCCTTCGCTCGAACTGCAGCGGACATGCGGATCAAGCTGTCGAATACTGGACCCGGTCCAGCACCGCAATTGATACCAAACACATCAGGCATATCGTCGCCCAGATCGACAAGCAATCTTACTGCGTCTTCTGGCGTCGTGCCGAGGAATGTATGTCCTTCAACCGAGAAACTAAGCTGGGCAACGACCGGCAGTTTCGAAACTTTTCGCGCCATTCGCACTGCAATTGCAGTTTCTTCGAGTGACGACATTGTTTCAATCATGAAAAGATCGACACCACCAGCGAGCAAAGCTTCCATCTGCTCCTGATAGGCATTAGCTACTTCTTCTTCGTTGGTCTCGCCAAGCGGACCGAGCAATTTGCCCGTCGGTCCAACCGAACCCGCGACGAAAACAGGCTGCCCTGCCACTTCACGCGCATTGCGTGCAACTTTTGCCGCCCATACGTTTATCTTCCAGACTTGCTCTTCCAAACCAAAGTTTGCCAATCGCAATCTGTTTCCTGAGAATGAATTAGTTTCGATTACGTCAGCGCCAGCGTTGATGTAGTCGATGTGAGCCTGCTGAACGAGGTCTTGCCGCGTCAAGTTCAGATGCTCGAAACTCGCTTCGGTCGACGCGCCTCTTGAGTACAAAAGCGTTCCGGTAGCGCCATCGACAAGTAAAGGTCGCTCTTTGAGCGCCTGCAAAAAAGGGTGTGTCATGCAAGATCCTTTTGGTCTGCCACTGTTAATCCAGGCTGGCAGCCAATTTTAACATGTCAATCGCTAGCGCCAATCCTGCTTTTGTCGTGCGGGGCAAGCAACCCAAGGCGCTGTCTGGCTTTCGTTCAAGTATGTTTATCGTTACGTTTCCGAAGTGCGTCCGCGGTATTCTTAGTAGAGAGCCTGCTAAAATCAGTGCGGCAGCTTTGCTGCACAGACTTATTTGCTCTGTTTGAACACATTTGGTGTCCCCTTAATAAGAGACAGTTCACCCGCAGTGACAACCGACGTAAACCTGATTCGCAATTTTTCCATAATTGCCCACATAGACCACGGTAAATCGACTCTCGCAGATCGCTTGTTGGAAAACACGGCGACGATTGCGAAGCGCTTGATGCAAGAGCAAGTGCTCGACACGATGGATATCGAGCGCGAGCGCGGCATCACCATCAAGGCTCAGCCCGCGCGAATGGAATATCCGGCGCTAGATGGCAATGTCTATATTTTGAATTTGATCGATACTCCCGGGCACGTCGACTTCGGTTATGAAGTTTCCCGCAGTCTTGCAGCTTGCGAAGGCGCCCTGCTTGTCGTTGATGCTACGCAAGGTGTGGAAGCTCAAACTCTGGCGAACGTGCACCTTGCTGTTGAAAGCAATCTCGAAATTGTCCCTGTCATTAATAAGATTGACTTGCCGAGCGCCGAGCCAGAGCGCATCCGCGCAGAGATCGAAGAAGTTATTGGTCTGGATGCGAGCCATGCTGTGCTGGCGAGTGCGAAGAGCAACATCGGCGTCAACGATGTTCTGGAAGCGATCGTCAATTTCATTCCGCCGCCTGCAAACACTGTCAAAGAGCCGCTGCGCGCATTGATTTTCGACAGCTATTTCGAAAGTTATCGCGGCATCATCGTTTATTTCCGTGTCAAAGATGGCGAAATTCGTCTTGGCGATCGCATTCGATTCATGGCTAACCAAAAGTCATTCGAAGTTCTCGAACTCGGCATCCTGCGTCCGCAGCAAGTGAAGGTGGATCGTCTTGGACCGGGAGAAGTAGGCTATCTGGCTGCGTCGATCAAAGACGTCGAAACGTTGGTTGGCGACACGATTACGCATCATGACAGACCAGCGGTGGAACCACTTCCTGGCTATCGTCCGGCTAAACCTATGGTTTTTGCCGGCATTTATCCGGTCAATAACGAGCAATACCCAGAACTGCGAGATGCGCTTGAAAAAGTGCAGTTGAACGATGCTTCGCTATTCTTCGAGCCTGAAACTTCGGACGCGTTGGGATTTGGCTTCCGCTGCGGTTTCCTCGGACTGTTGCACATGGAAATCATCCAGGAAAGATTGGAGCGCGAATACAGTCTTAATCTGATTACAACGGCACCATCGGTGGTGTATCGCGTAACCAAAACTGATGGCACTGTTTTGATGGTTGAAAATCCAGCAAAATTGCCAGAGCCAACCTATCGCGAAAAAATTGAAGAGCCTTACGTTTCGGCAAGCATCCTTGTTCCCAACGAATTCGTTGGACCGTTGATGGAGTTATCGCAAGGTCGTCGCGGCATCTTTATCGATATGAAGTACATCGATCCTCGCCGCGCCATGTTGCACTATGAACTCCCTCTCGCGGAAATTATCACGGATTTCTTCGATCAACTTAAGTCTCGCTCCAAGGGGTACGCATCTCTCGATTATCACTTCCACGAATATCGCGAATCGCGTCTCGTGAAATTGGATATTTTGATTGGCGGCGAGCCTTGCGACGCGCTTTCGGCGATCGTTCACTTCGAACGTGCTTCTGCACTGGGAAGACATTACGCTGAAAAATTGCGTAAGCTGATTCCGAAGCAGATGTTCGAGGTGCCGATTCAAGCCGCGATCGGTGGAAAAATTATTGCCCGCGAAACGATTTCAGCGCAACGCAAAAACGTTCTTTCTAAATGCTACGGTGGTGACATCAGCCGTAAGCGCAAACTTTTGGAAAAGCAAAAGGAAGGGAAGAAGCGCATGAAGTCTGTTGGACGCGTTGAAATTCCGCAAGAAGCTTTCATGGCTTTGTTGAAGCTTGAAGACTAAATCGGAGTTGCATTTTGGACGACGAAATTTTTAGAAGTGGCGGTCGTGACGATCAATCGGATGAAGATTACGAGCGCGAAAAAGCAGCGAAAAATCGGAAACTTCTGATTTCATCATGGAAGGCTCGAGACGAGCTTTACAAGCAGCTATTCGGCGAGCCCAGTTACATCACTCCGGATACTTACGCGCCACCAAAAGAGTCGGATGCTGGTAAACCGAAGAAGAAAAAATCATCCAAATACATAAGCAGTGATACTGGCGATCCGGGAAATCCCGATGATGATGAACATCAACTTGCTGTGTTTGCATACGGACCTGACCCGCTTCGCCCGTACTGGACCTACGTAACGGCTGGACTTTCGACTCCGTGGTTGCAATCTGAACCTGATGAAGTTTCTTCATTTGGTTGCGAATTGATCATCAAATCAAATGTCGATGCAAAATGGCCGGCGCAGATTCTGCGTAGCATGGCTTTTTATATTTTCAATCATGCAGGAACGATCAGCCCGGGCGTGAGAATCGCTCTGAATGCGCCTATCAATCCAAACAGTGATTCAGCAGTACGCAACGTTTGCATGTGGTACGCCGATGAAGCACCGGATTGTTGGTATCAACTTCCGTCGGGCGGATTTGGATTGTTCTGTGCGATTGGTATCACGGATGATGAACTGAAATACGCCGAGTCCATTCAAGAGTACGGAACGTGGTGCATACAAGAAGTGCTGCGCCAGGTCGGTCACGGGCAAGTTACAGATCCAACGCGCCACTCCGTTATGGAACGCAGCAACATCGATGCAGTACTGGAAAACGTGAAACAGTTCGCCGACAACTTCCGCGAAAGCGGCTTGGGCTAAATTCCGCGAAAGCGGCTTGGGTTGCTTTCCGCGAAAGCGGCTTGGGTTACTTTCCGCGAGAACGGCTGGGCTAAACTTTCGCTGCCGTTGGTTGTGGTTTAGTCGCCGTTGGCTGAGCGGGAGTCCAGTAGTGCTCGCGATTCTTGCGGTAATAGTCGAATGTTTTAGCCAATCCAGTGGCGAGATCAGTCGTTGGTCTCCAACCTGTATAGCGCTCGATTTTGCTGACGTCTGAATAGAAGTCACCTGGCTCTTGTGCTTTGCGTTCGGCGGAGAATTCAGCGAATTGCCATGAACCCTGTTTGCCAACTTCGATGATCGTCTTCACCAATTCGAGGAAGCTGACCGGAATGTCTGAACCGACATTGAAAATTTGACCGAAGGCAGATTCTGTAATTGCGGAACGCAAGATCGCATCGACGCAATCGTCGACATAACAGAAGTCGCGCAGAATGCTGCCGTCGCCGAAGACTTGAATCTGAGCGTCGTCCATTGCCAAACGCACGAACCAATTGCAGACACCGAAACGAGAGTGCAACATCTGAGAACGCGGTCCATAAATGTTGCTCAGGCGCAGCGATACTGAACGGACTCCGTGTACGTCGTTGTAGACGCCGATGATTTTTTCCGCAGTCAGATTGGAAATTTCGTAGATGCCTTTTGGATTTGTCGGAGCTTCTTCATTCACCGGGAATGACACTGCAGCGCCGTATTGACCGCGTGTGCCTGTGTACACCACAACTGCATTGGGATTGAATTTGCGGCAAGCTTCCATCACGACAGCGGTGCCTGTGATGTTCATATCGATGTCCGGAAACGGATTCGATAGGCTCATGAGATGGCAGACTTGTCCTGCGAGGTGGAAAACGTAGTCTTTGTTTTTGACCAGGTAAGCAACCGCGGATTCATCGCGGATGTCGCAGAAGTTGACTGTGAGCTGGTCTTTGACTGGCGCAATGTTGAACTCGTTGCCGCCGTAATCGGCAATCATCGCATCCAATACCGTGACTTTTGCGCCGGCTTCGACAAGACGGATTGCAAGATTGGAGCCAATGAAGCCCATTCCGCCCGTGATTAGAACTGATTTGCCTTTGAATGCTTGATTAATCATGACCACTACTTAATGATTCGTGCTTACCTGTGACTAACGAAACTCAGTCACTGAGCTGCTCCTGAGCCGAGCGTGAAAATCTTACCACGGCTCTTGACCTGCTATTGCGAAACCTAAACATGGGTGAACGAGAACCTGTTGGCAAAAATGCTGATTACTGAAGCTGTGTTAATCCTATCCAAGCTCTTTTCTTCTAGTATGTTGGCGATTGTCAATGTAAAGGTGGGCTCAAGTGAAAGTTCCGTTCGGCGATATGAAGGTGCATTACCAGGCCTACAAAGCTCAGATCGACGGCGCGGTGCAGCGAGTTCTCGAAAGCGGGCACTACATTCTTGGACCTGAACTTGACCAATTCGAGAAAGAGTTTGCGAACTTCCTGGGCAGCGGATTCGTCGCTGGTTGCGCATCTGGCACCGAAGCGATTTATCTTGCACTCGCCGCTTGCGATGTCGGTCCTGGCGATGAAATCTTAGTTGTTGCTCATACTGCGGTTCCAACAATATCGGCTATTTCGATGGCTGGTGCGACTCCAGTATTCATTGATCTCGATCCTTCCTCTTATGTAATGGATACGACGCTGCTCGAAGCGAAAGTCACAGCCAAAACTAAAGTCATTATTCCAGTTCATTTGTACGGTCAAGTCGTCGATATGGACGCTGTCATGGCGGTTGCGGCTAAGCATAATCTGAAAGTTTTGGAAGATGTCGCTCAAGCCACGGGCGCTCAATACAAAGGAAAAACTGTCGGCACCATCGGTGACTTCGGCGCATTCAGCTTCTACCCGAGCAAAAATCTCGGTGCATTTGGCGATGGTGGCGCAGTGTCGACCAAAACCAAAGAAAATTTCGACCGCCTCGTAATGCTTAGAAATTACGGACAATCAAAGCGCTATCACCACGACATCATCGGAATCAACAGCCGTTTGGACGAAATGCAGGCTGCAATTCTGGCAGCTCAGATTCCATACGTTGCAGAATGGAATTTGCGTCGTCGTGAAATCGCCAAACGCTACACGGAAGGCTTGAAAGACGTTGTTCAAACACCAGTAGAAAACGATTTCGGCACCCACGTCTATCACTTGTACGTGATTCAAACTCCTCACCGCGATGATCTCCAGAATTATTTGATGGATCGCGGTATCGGTACTCTCATTCACTATCCAATCCCAGCTCACTTGCAAAAGGCTTACAGCTATCTTGGCTATCAACCAAATTCGTTGCCAGTCACCGAGCAGCTCGCCAAGCGCATCTTGAGTCTTCCACTGTTTCCTGAACTAACGAATGAACAGGTCGATGAAGTGATCAAAGGCATTCGTGATTTTTGCGCAGAGCCAGCGAGCGCTGCAAAACTAGAGAAGGCTCAAGCGAGATAGTTCGACATGCCACAAGCAACACTGCTCAAATATTCATCGCCGGTAGCAAGACTACTGACGTCGGTATCACTGGTGATACCTGCTTACAACGATGAGTCTACGATCGGTCGATTGCTGTATGACGCTGATGTCGTCTTGCGTGAAACGTGTCGCGATTTCGAAATCGTTGTCATCAACGATGGCAGCACCGATAGAACGCGCCACATCATCGAACAAGCCGCGAATAAAAATAGTCGTATAAAACTGGTTAATCACCCGGTAAACAAAGGATTTGGATCAACTATACGAGAGCTATATCTCTCCGCCAGCAAGGATCTTGTGTTCTCACTACCGGGCGACTATCAATACGCTCCCAAAGAGCTTTTTGCCATGGCCAAAGGTCTGGAAAAAAATGACTTTGTGATCGGACGACGCATTAACAGAAACGATCCCCCGCGCAGAAAATTCCAATCGCATATCTACAACGCTCTCTTGCGCTTTCTTTACGGGCACCGTCATACTGATGTCAACTCAATAAAGTTGTTCCGAAGATCCATTCTGAACAGGGTAACTCTGAGATCGCACACGCCTTTCGTCGACGCGGAACTTTGTATCCGCGCAAGTCGAGCTGGCTACAAGGTTGTGGAGATACCGATCAAACATTTGCCGCGTCTGTCCCAGGGCGCATCGGGTGGAAAATTCTCCGTGATTTGGGAAACGTTTTCAGATCTTTTCAAAATGCGCTCCACGTTTTAGTTTGACTTGAGGTAACCATGACTTCCCAACCAACTGTTTCGGTTGTAATTCCATATTTCGACCAACCTGAATTCCTGCGCGATGCTGTCGAGAGCGTGATTGCGCAGACTTATCCGCATGTCGAAATTATTGTCGTTGACGATTGTTCTCCGGGAGTGAACGCAATTCAATTGCTGCGCGGATTGCGTCATCCCAAGTTGTTGGTGTTCAAACTCGAGTCGCACAAAGGCACTGCCGTTGCTCGTAATGCCGGTGTTGTGCGTTCCTCAGGTGACTTCATTCTTTCGTTGAACGCCGAAGATTTACTTGCTCCACAATATGTCGCGGAAACTGTACGTGCGTTAGTTGATAGTAACGATCATGGCGTTTGTACTGCGATTCGCACTTTCGGAAATGCTGATTCGATCGTCTATCCAGAATTGGAAGTGCCGAAAATTCTTAGCAGAGGCACCATCTGTAATACCTTCCTTTATCGTCGCGAAGTGTTCGATAAAGTCGATGGATACAGAGAGAACATCAGCAGCGACCTTGACAGACAGTTCTTGCTCGACGCGATGCGTAAGGGCTTCACTTTCAAGCAAATCAAACAACCTTTGTACTTCCACAGACAACATGCTGGAAACGAAGAGCCTTCTTTGATGGAAGATCGCTACAGAGACCTCGTTTCGCGTAACCTGGACTTGTACAAAAAGCACCTGGCAGAAATTTTGAACACGCAGAAAGTTCGCGTTCAAGAACTTGCAGTGGCTCGTGTACGTTTGACCCGCGACATGAAGAAGCTTGAAACTGACGATCAGCGCTTGAAACGCGGTTTTACAAACGTAATGAGCTACTACCATGACCTTGAGCACGACGCTCTCAAAACCGAATCAACAGTGGGGCATCTATAAAAATGGCAGAATTATTGACAGAAGAAGGATTGTTCAATCAGGCAGAACAAATACTTTCCAACCACGCCACCAAAGGCATGGTTGACGCCGACGCGCTTGCGCATTTGATGAACTCGTTCGACCGCCTTTATACAAAGCGCCACGAAGAGTACGTTGCGATGAGTTTGAGCTACCACGAGCTGAATTCGCAGTACAACAAGCGCGAGACTGATTTCCGCAAGTTGGTTGATAAGTACGAGCGTTTGCGTGTTGCTGGCGAAACCGTTGACCAGGGAGCTGTTGCGAAGCTCATGTCGGCTATCGGTCGCTTCTTGCCAATCAAGTCGTAGACTTGGATTCAACGTTTAGTGAAAACGCCGATTGCAAGTTTGCGGTCGGCGTTTCTACATGTTTGTTTTTAGCGTTAAAATGCGTCCGACATGATCTGGATGGTGCGTTCGATCTCGTCTTCTGTGTGGGCTGAGGAGACGCAGGCTGCGTCCACTGCAGAAGGCGGCAAACATATGCCCTGTGCCAGCACTTTGTGGAAAAATTCTGCAAAGTATTTATGATCGATTCGCAGATGGTCTTGCCAATTTTTGACGGGGCGGTCTGCGAAGACTAGCCCGAACATCGAGCCGACTCGTTGCAACTGTATTGGTAGACTTCGCTTTGTGATGACTGTCTGTAGTCCATCAAAAAGCTGCTTGGTGCGTGCTTCTAGTGTCTTGTAAATTTCTGGATTGGCGAGCAGTTTTAGCGTTGTAATGCCACCAGTCATGGTGACGGGATTGCCGGAGAACGTGCCAGCCTGATAGACGGTGCCGTGTGGCAAAAGGTGTTCCATAATTTCGCTCGAACCGCCGTAGGCGCCAATCGGCATGCCGCCACCCAGCGCTTTTCCGAGGCATGTCAGGTCTGGTTTGATTCCGAACAATGCTTGTGCCCCACCGCGAGCGACGCGTAATCCGGTAAGAACTTCATCGCAGATCAGAAGGATGCCGTGTTCGGTGCAGAGTTTCCGCAACGCAGGCAGGAAGCCTGGTTCAGGCGGAATAACACCCATTGAGCCGCAAACTGGTTCAAACACCAGTGCTGCGATTTCGCCTGCGTGTTGCTTAAAAACCGATCGGACAGACTCGACATCATTGAAAGTCGCAAGCACTGTTTTCTGCGCTGTTGCATCTGGCACGCCGGAGCTTGATGTATGACCTTGCGAACATAATGTCGCATCGCTGTGCCCGTGATAGCCGCCTTCGAACATGACGATGATATCTTTGCCTGTGTATCCCCGAGCGAGGCGTAGGGCGCTCATAACTGCTTCTGTTCCAGAGTTTACGAAGCGAACCTTCTCGATGGATGGCATGGCTGCGATTACTTGCTGTGCCATCTCTAGTTCGAGCTCATGCGGAGTGCCAAACACTGCGCCGAGTTCGATGGCATCTTTGCACGCTGCGACGACTTCAGGAACACAGTGCCCCATGATCGCTGGACCCCATGCACCAAGGTAATCCAAATACTCGTTACCGTCGATGTCGTAAAGGCGCGATCCCTTCGCTTTGTTGAAGAAGATTGTGTGACCGCCGACTTCCTCGAAGCCCCGAAAAGGGCTGTCGTTGCCGCCCGGAATTACCTGCGCGATTTTTCGGGAATACTCTTCTGACTTCGTTGTTTGGAATTTTTGATTGGTATTGTATGTGGTGCCAGTGGACATTATTTTACTTCTTTCGATGAAGTCGATGCCTCATCACTGTTCTTCTCGTCAGATTTTTTCCAGAACTGCCACCAGTGCTTATGTGTTTCACTGGTGTCCGTTGAGGTCGCTTGCGCCTCTGGTTCCTTTTCTTCGACGTTGATTTGCGTCGTTTTCCCGAGGACGATATTTGTGTCTATTTGATGTGCGTTTTTACTGTCCAGCGTGATCGTCATATGATAACGACCCGGTTGTAACAGGAAATGCGGCGTGTGAAATTCGCGCTCTTCGCCTTTCTGATCGAATACTTTGACAGACAGCTCCTGATACTCAGTGGAAGGTCTGATGTCGACCGTTCCAACGTAAAAGTTCGCGGCCAGCCAGACGAACGCTGTTCCCAGCACACCAATCAACGGCACTGCGGTTGAAAGAAACGAAATCGTCTCTTTGGTTTTAGCCGTTTTTGATTTGCGTTTCGTCGCTTCGGAAACTGGTTTTTCGACTTCGGTGTTCTTTGACATTGGCAGCTCCACGCCGTTTTATGGCTGCCAAGGATAATACTACAAACGCGCTCGCACTAATCTACTGTTGCGGTGACTCGATAAGAACCTTTGCGCAACCGCAGGATTGGGAGGATGAGATTATTGTTGTCGCCGCCCGTTGTAGTCGTGCGCAGGTCGTTTCCTTTCGTAATCTTAATCACTTCCGGCGTCTTGTTCAGTACATGTACCGAAGTTTTATTAGTGGTGCCTAAGACTCGCACGATCAGTTTTCCATTTGGATCGCGGGGGTCTGAAACCACTTCGGTTGTGATCAAATCGAACTCTGCGGCATTGCTTTTCGCCAATCCAATGTCGATTGCAACGGCGTGTTTACCGGGTTTGAGGTCGTTGGGTACAGCGACTTTTAGCTGGACCGGAGACGCAGCTAAGACCTCTGCATCGTTCATATCGTCGATGGTGACTCGGTTTCGGTGAGCAATGCCGTCGAAGCTGTGACCATCGAGAGTGATTGGTCCGTTTGCTGACACTATGTTTGAAATCTTTTCGATCGAAGGTGTATTTTGCTCCGATGATGTCGATAGTGGCTGTAATACTTCGATATTGCTGCGTTTTGCTGTCTTCAGTTCAGTCATGCCGACACTCATCTTTGCACCAGATGCAGTATCGTCAGGAACCATGAACGCGACCTGACCATGCTCGTCCGTCGTGTAGTTGACACCGTTGAAATTTAGCTCGATACCGTCCTGCCCTTCGTTTTTGGAGTCGGTAACAGCAGCGGTGATGTACTGTCCGGCTATGCATCTTTGGGGCAGGATCAATTTTGAATTTACGAGGCGTTTCAAGACCACATCGGGAGGCGTCGACGCTATCTGTCGTCCATTGTCCGATGCGGTCTGGTTCGATGTTGCGGGTTCGCTATCCTCCTCGGACTCAGTACCAGCCCAACGTGATGGTTTCTGCTTCGCGTTCGGACGCATTTCCCAACCATATCCCGTCTGCGCAGTGTCTGCATCCGCAACTATTGGTGTTTGAGCCACTTCTGCTGATTTGCCGGATGATGAAAGGGTCGGGCGAAGAGCGGCTCGTGAGTCGCCAATCGCAACTTGCTGCGGTTGCTCAGTGCTTCTAATCAATGCTTCACGGCGCTCAGCTTCGGCTTCTCTCGTCGCCTCGGCCAGAATCATGTCGTCGCGGGTCATACGTTCAGCGCTGTGTGGTGCTCGCATGTCGGCAGCTTCTCGGCGATCGTCTTCGGCTTTCTTCGACGCTTCGGCAAGTTTCATATTCTCGCTGGTCATGCGCTCGGATGGATACGAGCGACGTGTATCGATGCCAGCGCTTCGCTCTGCTTCGACTTGTCGAGTCGCTTCTTCCAAAATCATATCTTCGCGATTCGCATATCGAGCGTTGCGTCGAGCCGAGTAGTCGTCTCGCACCGCAAAGTCATCTTGTGAGGGTCTTGGAGAATCCTTTTCTGCTTGGGCTGCTAGTTTTTCTTGCGCGTGGTTTCGTCTCTGGTCTTCACTTGCGAGGCGTTCGTCTTCTTTCTCGCGTTCGCGGGCAGCTTGTTTCTCTTGCGCTTCACGTTCTTTTGCTGCTTTGCGCTGTAATTCTTCCTGTTCTTTCGCCGCTTTGCGCTGCGAGTCTTCTTGTTCTTTGGCTGCTTTGCGCGATGAATTCTCTTGCTCTTTCGAGGCTCTTTGTTTTGAATCTTCTTGCTCTAATAGCGGTTGCCCCTGTTGGGACTGGGATTGTTGAGTGACAGGGGCGCTAGCGCTTGGATGAGCTTGAGGCAGGACGACTGATATCAGTGTCGATTTGTTAGGTGTTGCCTGCGGCGAGGACGCACCGTATATAGTGCCAAGACTCGATCGCTGCCGTTCCGTTACAACCGTTTGCAGAACAACCAGGGCATGTTGTTGTAGTTCTCTTGTTTCTGATTTGGCTCCGCCGGATTGATTTGTCTGCTCGCTAACTTCAGTTGCGGCACCATCTGGTATCGCACAACAATCTGCGTCCACATTTACCGTTGCGAGTTTCGCAAGCCAGAATCGCACGTCTGATTGACTCTGAATGTCAAATCCCTTTTGAATCGATGACCGAGCGGAGAGCACGACGACATACTCACCAACTTTTTTTCCGTTTGGTGCTGTTTTGTCTTTGCATGTTCCGGCGATGGTCACGTTGAGTAAGCCATTTTCGCGCTTAGCCCAAACCGCAGCCAGTGAGCCTCGGCAATCATCCGAAACTTTTATATCGCCAGAGGACCAGGCTTCGGCGTTCATCGATGCGCCGCCGCCTGTTTGTTTCTCAACAATTCTATTGGCATTGCGATTGCTGTCGAGCGCTTTAGTCAAAACCTCGGCTGCCATGCTCACTACCATCTTTTGATTTTCATCACCGAATTTCGATTGCTCAGCGGGTTCTCGTAGTGCGCGCGCCAAGTCGTTGAGCAACGAGAGAAGCGCTGTGTCAGGCTGGTATGCGCTCGTTGCAACCGGATTGGTTGTGATATTGCTGGTGGTGCTTCCAGTTAGCGATTTTACGTCGTGCTGGCTTTTGTCTTTATTTGTTGGCTTTGCAGACTTCCGCGATTTTTCGTTTTCTTTGTTAGCTTGACCAGCTTCCTTGGATTTTTCGTTTTCTTTGTTAGCTTGTTCGGCAGCTTTCTTGGATTTTTCGTTCTCTTTCTTTGCTTGTTCCGCAGCCTTCTTGGATCTTTCCTTTTCCCTAGCTTGCTCCTCGTCCTGCTCCGCGGATGACTTTGATTTCTTTTCTTTCTCTTCAGTCTTCGCTTCGGATTTCGACTTCTTGCCTTTTCCTTCGGTCTGCCCTTCGGATTTAGACTGCTTCTTATCCGCGTTATCCTTTGTTTTCTTCGTGTCTTTGTCTGCCTTTTTCGCAGATTCTTTCGATTTCTTGTCGTCCTTTCCTACCATTTTCGGCTCGTTATCTCTGCCCGTGTCTGTTTCGGCCGAGGTCTCGGATTTGTCTTGTTTCTTGTTCGAATCTTTGTCTTTATCTTGATCCGATGATTTCTTTGCTTGCTCGGCTGCTTTCTTCGCTTGCTCGGCTGCTTTTTTAGATTGCTCGTTGTCTCGCTTCGCGTCCTCTGCAGCTTGCTTTGACAGCTCTTTGTTCTTCTTCGCTTGCTCGGAGTCCTTCTTCGAATCCTTTGTTTTCTGCTTCCCTTTGGCTTGCTTACCGGGTTTTGAATTTTCCGAATCCTTGCTGTTCGACGTCACAGAATCGGTTTTCGAATCTGCTTGCGTTGCTTTTGAATTCTGATCCGCTGATTTTGCGTTCTGATCCGCTGATTCGTTCTGGGCACCAGCTTTGTTGTCATCTAACGTCGATGAGCCAGATTTTGAAGAATTACTGTCACTTGGGGCTGAATCATTTTTCTGAGTAGCTGAATCTGAAGTTGTTGATTCGGTGCTTTCTGGATTGGACGAATTTTTTTTCGACTTATCTCCATCCGACTCCGCATCCTTAGCTTTTCTAAAAGGAAACCGCGCAATCAAGTTTTCGGTGGTTTGTTGCGTATTCCAAACTTCTGGGAAATCAAAAGCGAACGCGCTTGTGTTTGCTGAAATCGATATCGATAGTGCGGCTAAAACTGAGAATACTTTTCGTACAGATTTAATTCGAGACGCATCCATCGCCATTGTTACTCACCCACTCCGTTACCGAAAATGTCTTCGTAAACACCCATTGTCTCTGCCGGGGTCAGCCCCCATCCAAGATACTTTCCATCGAGCCAAATTTCAAAGTGCAGATGCGGATATTTCGTTCTGCCCGGTAAATTCTGTCCTGTACCAGACACGCCCACAAAAGCGAGCAAATCGCCGCGATTGACATTTTGGTCTTTGCGCAACGCTGGATTGACCGAATTGCAGTGCGCGTAACGAGTGATCAAGCCGTTGCCATGCGATATCCAGACCTGACATCCACGGAACAAATCCTCGTTTTTATCCGAGGTTCTGTGCTCCCGATAGCAGTCGTTCATCACTCTGTTGAAGACTGGGTAAGTCATATCTTTAAAATTGGAATCGACACGCAGGACTTTACCGCCTTCAGCCGCTCGAATCGGAGTTCCCATCGCAACTTTGGTGCGGCTGGCTGGGTCGGCGAAGAAGTCCATTCCTTCGTGAATGCCGAATCGATAAAGTCTGCGGGCACCAGGGAAGACACCAACGTGTCGAGGGATTCGCACGCCTTTGATTGGAATTATGAATCCATCCAATCGGTCATCTGTGGCGCGTCTCTGCACAGCGATTCTGGGACTATCTGGTTGCGCGATTTTGCGCAGTTGCAGTTTGCCATTATTCAATATCCAGAAACCTTCCGGAACCGGCATCAGACCTCGGAGGTCGCTTGTTTTAGGAAAGATGAATTGTTCGGTTGAACCGTTGGTTTTGTCGATCGCGATGACACGATTGTTTTCACGCTCGACTACATACAGGGGTGAATTCGGATGGTTGATCAAGCGTGAAGGACGCATGCCTGACCAATGTTTGTAGTTGAATGGAACTTGATGGTTGCCTGGTGCACCACCAGTGGTATTGAATTTGAGAATGTTGCCAAATTTCTTCAACACATAGATAGAGCTATCGTCGCCAGCCATAGACAATCCATCGCCAACGAATGTATCACCTGGTTTGATACGCCACGGCAGAATATCTTTCAGATAACCGTCCATGTGAGGCGCACCACCGGCAGTGCGCCAGACTTGATTGCGTTCGGGGTCCAGCAGATTTACGGATTTGCCCGATACGCTCAGGTCAATGAATTCAGGGTCCGGCTGCCCTTTCAGGAAAGGAAGGTTGGCTCGGAAAAGCTGCCACTTACTTGATGCTGGAGAAAACTCGTACAGGTCTCCAGACTTGTCCAAAATGACTACGGTGTTGTGCGCGGGGAAGTTTACGAAGTTGCTCAACTCTTGGTATTTGAACTGTCCAAAACTTTTCGGCAAGTCGATTTTATGCAAAGTCAGGACTGCATCACTTCCGTGGAGCAGGTCGGCACCGCCCTTGCAAATCCAGAGACAATTTGGTGAAAGAAACAATAAATCCTGGTTGCACATGAGCACCGCTGATGGTTTCACATCGTTGCCCTGCTCATCCTTCAATATAAGATTGGCAGATCCTGAAGCTGCTTGAATAGCGCTTGCTGTTTGAGTTCCGCGACTAGAGGCACTGGATGCATTAGTCGCCGACGGACTTTTGCCAGACGCAGTAAGACTCGATGGTGTGCTCGATACTGGTGTCGTGACACTCGTTAATGGTTTTGAGAATGGTACAGAAGCACTCGTCGATGGCCTTGAAACTGGCGCACTTACGCTTGCTGGTTTTGAGTATGTCTGTACGCTTCCGTTGGGTGGTTTCGAAGCCGGTGCTGGTGACACGCTGGATTTTGCACCGTGGATGGTTCCTAGCATTTCTGCTTCTGGTGGAATATCGCTGCGCGATGATTGACCTAAAGCCAGCGGGCGCTCTGCCAACACCACCATCGAAGAACCCGCCGCAATCGCTGCCCCAAGCGCGATAAGCAGAGTCGACTTCGAGGCGTTGACGCGCTTGCGGGGTCTAGGATTTTCTGACGAACTCAATTTGGTCTTTCTAGCCAGTTTGAGAATTACTTGGTCGTTTTGTTGGACTTCGGTGCAGTGAGAATCGCGGAATCGCTAATCAGCCACTTATCGCCTGATTTTTCGATTGTGTAATTTACGTTGTATGTGTCTTCGCTGTCTTTGATTACTTGTCCAGTTGGCTCATCCATGTACTTGCTGGCTTCTTTCACCTGCGCATAGACAGCGTATTTCTGACCTTTTACCGTTTCAACAAAGCGGTCTACAACTACGGATTTTGGAGTCATATCGTAGTATTTTTTGTTGGTTTGCAACCACTTAATCGCGTCAGACTGTCTCACCAGAGCGCGTCCAGAGAGCACAGTAGAAAGCTCTGAAGTATCTCGGTTTCGAACTGCAACTTTTTTCAGCTTCTGCCAATCTGCAATGACATCTTTGAAAGTATCTTTCATTGATGGTTGAGCAGACTCTGGAGCCGCTTCTTCAGTGGTTTCTGACGGTTGCTCCTTCGGTGTCGCCGCGCTCGCTGTCTGAGTTGTTGTAGCCGGAGGCGGCGTCGTCTTTGGAGCTGTCGCAGTTGTTGGCGGCGTGGATGTCTTCGCTGCACCGCTGTTAGTCTTCGGTCGCTCTATCTCGAATCCCTGACCAGAAGGGGTTGAGACGCTAGTCTTCGGTATGGTTGTCTTCGGCGGTGTAGACGTTTTTGGTGCCGTCTCCCAACCATTTTCGCTCGCGCTCTCAGTCGTTTTTGTAACTTTCGCAGGAGGCAGAGCCGATGCAATCGTTGTTTCCGGAGCTGTGCTCGATTCTGCTGCCGTATTGGTTGGCGCGCTGCCTGTCTGTCTTACGAGGTCTGAGCCTGCGTCTTTGCTGCTCACTTTGATAATGAACGAATACTTGTCGGAATTTTTATCGGCTTCCGGATGCATATTCACTAGATAGCTTCCTGCCGACAAATTCAGAGGAGCACTGGCTGTGCTGGATAAGATTTTGCCGCGTGATTTTTCGAGCTGTCCATTGAAGTCAGAGATTCGAGCTTCTTTGGCACCGAGAGATTGAAGCAAGAAGTCAGCGCTCATCTCCAAGTTGAAGATTGCGGTGTTCTTATTTTGGTTGTTCAACCGAAGCTCAGCGCTGGTTACTTTATTGCGCTCAGATTCGAGCTTGAGCCTGTTCTGACCAGCGTCGACGTACTCGTCGCCATCGGCTTTGAATGGACCAATGCCTGGCCAGCCGCCGGTTTTGATCAATGCACTACTTTTAATGGTGTCGAGCGAACAGAGTGGGGCGGCTCCCGGTGACGAAACAGCTTCGGTTTCGCCGACTGGCTTCTTTTCGTTCACGGCTGGATCTGTCCACATTTGATCCATTGATGCATCTGCATCTGCTGCAAAAGCTGCGCCGCACGCCATCAAAGAGCTAATTGTCGCCAGTTTTAGAGCTGTCGCGAATTCTCTTTTTCGCACCCTACTATCCCTCAAACGGTCCTAGTAGAACTTAACACATTATGGGATCTTCGTGCTCGTTTAATGCTGGTCTCTTCACCATGTAAAATCGCGCCATTAAGGGCTTTTAATAGCAGTTGACTACTCGGGCAAACCCAAAATCGAATAGTCGTTATCGCGCAAAAGTGATACTACATTTGGTATTGGCAAGCCGACGATATTTGTATGAGAGCCGTCGACTTTTTCGACAAGAGCCGCACCGATGCCTTGCAGCGCGTATGCTCCAGCTTTATCCATCGGTTCTTTCGTATCGACGTAAGCTTCCATCTCGCGTTCGTCTAGTGGTCGAAAGTACACACTGGATATTTCACAACTTTTTGAAACTTTTGTGAATCCATCAGACTCTCGAACGATTAACCACACACCTGTATATACTTCGTGGTGTCGTCCTGATAGCTTTTTTAGCATCGCGATGGCGTCGGCTCGATCCACTGGTTTTCCCAGATATTTCCCGTCTAAAACGACAATTGTATCGGCACCAAGCACGAAGAGTCGCTTGGACTGCCATTCCTCTTTCACTGTCGCGAAAACATCCTCAGTTTTTTGCTGAGCTAAATTTAGTACAAGTTGGTCGGGCGCAAGATCTGGATCCATCACCTCTTCAATGGTGCTTGGCTTCACCTCGAAGCTCAATCCGAGTTGCTGAAGCAGATCTTTACGACGTGGCGAAGAAGATGCCAGTACGAGCTTTATGGATTCGTTGGATTTCAATTTTGTGATAACTCGAAAACTTGAATGCGTTGATTACCTTTGTCGGCAACGTAAAGCAAGTTGTTTTCCAAATCTACGCTCAGGTCTGATGGACCGATGAATTTGCCTGGCTCGCTTCCTCTGCCGCCAAGAATATAGAACAAATCTCCGGTTGGGCCAAAGACTTGAATACGATGATTAAGGGAATCGAGAACGTAAATCTTGTCGTTTCGATCGACCGCCACACCGCGTGGCACGTTGAATTGACCTGGTCCGGTGCCTTTTGCGCCGAATCTGCGAACCAGATTTCCGGTTTTGTTGAAAACAAAAATCTGTGATGAACCATAATCGGCGCAATAAAGTTGATTCGAGCGATCTATCGCAAGCCCCGCTGGAAGCTGAAGTCGCAGGTCTTTCTGTCCTTGCACTTCGACTTTACGCAGCCATAAACCCATGTCTGATTGGAAAACTTGGACGCAGGCGTTGTTTATGTCTGACACGTAAATCAGCCCAGTGGAGTCACTGGTGATGCCTTGCAAACCTCCATCTTTCCCCTGGATATTGCAAAATTCTTTGACAAAAACTCCTTTGCTGTCGAAAACGCGAACGTATGGATCGCTGCTATCGACGATGTACACCCGACCTTTGTTGTCGATGGCAATTCCGGACGGTTTGGTCAACGCGCCTCCGTGCGTTTTTGTATCGGCTTGAGTCGTCACTAAGTCTCCGACCCAGCGACCTTCGAAAGAGAATACGTGCACCTGCCGTGTTGCTGTATCTGCAACAATGACGCGCCCAGAGCGGTAGCAGACGATGCCCGGTTCAATAAATTTTTTACGCTCTTTGCCGTGCGTATCGAACATATGCAGAGGCTTGTTGCCCTGCACCTCCTGTGGTGCCGCGGCAACCTGGTGCGCACGCAAAGAAATGTCTGGATTAACGCTGAGGGCTGCTATAGGAGCGATTGTCTGGGATGGATCGAGTTCTCCGATCTCACCGACTAGGTTGTTCTTGAAACTGTAGTTGGATGGGTTACTCGGGGTATCTACACTTGCTGCACCAAGCTGTTTCCGCAGTTGGCGGATGTTTTCCGGCTCTTCGTGTGAGTTAGGATCAGTGATACGCTCTGGAATTGAAACGCTACCTTCTGCCACCGCCAGTGGAGCAGACTGCGCATTCGCCAGTGGAGCAGTCTGCACATTCGCCAACGAACTCTCGAACTCTTTGGCGAATTCTTTCACCGACCGAAATCTTTCGCGAGCACGCTTGCGCAGTGCTTTTGTTACGGTTGCAGATGTTTCCACTGAAATATATGGAAGCATAATGTGAAGCGGCTTCTCTTCTTGAGAAACGATTTTGACGATTGTCTGAGCGATACCATCACCGGTGAATGGCACTGTCCCTGACAGTGATTCGTAGCTGACCACGCCCAGCGAGAAAATGTCTGCTCTGTGATCGACATTCTTCGCATCCTGCAGTTGTTCCGGCGATACGTAGGCGAGCGTTCCCATCATCACGCCTGTTTTCGTCAAACTTGTCTGCTCGAAATCGTCACCGGAGCGCGCGATGCCGAAGTCGGTAATTTTCACGCGCCCATCGTTGAGAATGAAGATATTGTCCGGTTTCACATCGCGATGCACGACGTTCATGCTGTGCGCAAACGACAAACCTTCCACCACTTGCGAGAGTATCGGCCAATATCTCTCGGGGCTCAGCCTGCCACCATTGATCTCCAACTCGCGACGCAAGCTGTGTCCTTCGAGAAATTCCATCACGTAGAAGTAATTTCCGTCGTCTACAGCGACATCATATACGGTGACAATGTTTGGATGCCTCAACCGAGATGCAGTCGCTGCCTCGCGTTTGAAACGGTCGCGAAACTCTTGTTCTTTCGCGGGATCTATGTGTGTTGTAACTAATTGCTTGATCGCGACGATGCGATTGTCTCGCTGATCCAGCGCCTGATAGACAATCCCCATTCCTCCCCGTCCAATCTCAGAGAGGATTTTGTAGTGACCGAAATCACTATTCATGTGTTATTCCAGCACGAAGATCATCTCGGTTTTGCCGAAGGTGATTCGATCTCCAGGAAAAATTTGTTTGCGTTCGGTGAGTATTTCGCCGTTCAAAAGTGTGCCGTTGGTGCTGCCCAAATCTTCCACCCAGAAGCCGCCCTGCATCTGCAAGACCCAGGCGTGGTGCCGTGAGATGTAGTGGTCTGCGGTCAACGAAATATTGTTGGTTTGATCTCTGCCGATTTTGCTGACTGATTGAGTGAGCGCAAATCGATCGTTGGTCAATTTATTGAAAAGGAAAGCTGGACGCGCTTGTTTTGATTCGCGTCTGCCGCCACCCTGCAACGCTTGCAAGTCAGGTGCACCGCCGCCGCCTCCACCCATCATCATGTCGGGGCCTGGCATTCCGCCACCGCCCCGACCGATAGGTTGAGTGATGCCACAAACCGAGCACCTGCCCTCGGGGTCTACCGCCCCGCCGCAACGTGCGCATTCTGTGACGTTCATCGACATGGACTCTTAGTTATTTCCGTTAGCAGATTCGTCAAAGTAATTAACTACGACGACTGTGACGTTATCTGGCGCGCCGCCATCAAGAGTCAGTTTGACTAGCTCCTCGCAGACGTTGTCCGGTTCGGTAGCTCCATTTGCCACGACATCGCTGATTTGTTCGTCTCGCAGAACTGTCGGTAGACCGTCAGAGCACAAGACCAACCAATCGCCGTGCTTTAGTTCAACCGGAGTCTGGTCGACTTCGACTTTCTCTTCGTGACCCAAGCAACGGGTGATTAAGTTTTTGTAAGGATTGATTCTGGCTTGCTCTTCTGTCAAGCGACCAGCTCTTACCATCTCCTGAACAACTGAGTGATCGTTGGTCAACAGAGTCGGTTTGCCATCGCGCAACAGATAAGCACGAGAGTCACCAACGTGAGCGATTTCGAGGTAGTTATCCTCGCTCTGTACACCGACCACGATGGTGGTGCCCATACCGCGCACAGTCGAATCTTCTTCGGCTTCGTGCCAGACAGATTGGTTCGCCTGGGTCACTGTTTCCAGCAACCATTTTTGAATTGATTCACGGTC
Organism: Drouetiella sp.; assembly: GCA_036702965.1. Taxonomy (GTDB): domain Bacteria; phylum Cyanobacteriota; class Vampirovibrionia; order Obscuribacterales; family Obscuribacteraceae; genus PALSA-1081. The sequence continues at coordinate 168,507 of DATNPZ010000015.1, read as the reverse complement.
AGCGGTTGGAGGAGGTCCTTCTTTCCAGCGCTTTTCGATCGCTTCAACTGCGAGTTTGCTTGCTTTCGCTCCGCCAACTGCGCCGCCCATGCCATCGGCAACCGCAAAGACCCGATTATCCGGGCTTACGTAGTAATTGTCTTCATTCCTCTGTCGCTGGCAACCCGCGTCAGTTCGTGCAGCCGCACGCCATTTCAGCATCGTTTATCTCCGTTGCCCCCTTGATTGACCTGATTTCTTGGTGCGTCTTGCCAAGCTTTCCGGTGCTACCAAATGCCACATTATTATTGCCCCTATTACAGCATTTCCAATCAAAAAATAGTTGGTGTAAGAGCGATATTCTGGAATATTGGCAAAAGTTGAAATGATAAGCGGAAAGAGCATGAGCCAGACGCAGAGGCTGACAAGCTGTGAACTCTTTCGCCCCTGCTCTTTTATTTGCGTTTCCAACAAGAAAACTTTCGACTTGAGATCGTTCACTTCTTGAAGATTGGCAGCCGCAAATTTAACTTCCTCAGTGTCCGTTTTTGAGCCGTTTTTATTTTTGCCCTGGGTCAGCTTGAGCAGCTTGTCATCTGTGATGTTGAAAATTACCTTCAACAAAGTTGCTGCGTTGGCAGGACGACTGAGAATCCATTTTTTCAGTGCTGGTTTTGAGGCTTCAACGAAACTGAAATTTGGTCGCAGTGTGCGCGCGATTCCTTCCAGCGTGGTTCCGGCTCTCAGCACATATGCGAGATGAGGCGGCATGTTGAGCGCTTTATCAGTGGCTATGGAATCGATATCTTGTTCGATTGCACTGAAGTTCAAATCGCGTAATTCTTTGCCCGAATAATAATCAAGGAATGGTTCGAGAGCGCGCGTTACAGGACCAATCTGCGCATCTTCTCTGACAATGCCTAGCATCGTCAGGTTGCGAATCAAATCGGGCACGTCTCGCTTAATAACAGCGGCTATGCAACCGGTAATCGCTTCGCGCTGAATTTCGCTGATTTCGCCCATCATGCCGAAGTCATAAATGATGATTTTGCCTTCGTCTGTAATCGATAAATTTCCAGCATGCGGATCGGCGTGGAAAAATCCGTGCATCAAAACTTGTTCGAGATAGCCGTTAACGAGGTCGTTGGCAATCTTCGAAAGATTGACTCCTTTGCGTTCCAATTCCTGGACCTTGTCGATTTTCGTTCCAGGCAGATACTCAAGAGTCAGGACCCGCCGACCTGTAAATTTCCAGTACACGCGAGGGACTACTAAGGAGTCGTGGTTACGCAGGACATGTCTGATTCTGTCTGCATTGCGCCCTTCCTGGATGTAGTTGATTTCGTTGAAAAGGTTTTTGCCAAACTCGTCTGAGAGCGCAAGCCATGAATCCCAGCCGGCTTGCGGCCGCAAGAGCAATCCCATTCGGGCGAGAAGGCGCATGTAGCCGAGGTCTTGATAGAAAAGTTGCGCCAGGTCGGGGCGTTGCACTTTTACCACAACGGTCTGCCCGTCTTTCAGAGTGGCGCGGTGCACTTGACCGATACTGGCAGAGGCGATTGGCTTTTCATCGAAATAGGCGAAGACCTGCTCCGGCAGCGCTCCCAGGTCAGACTCGATGGTGCTGCGGACGAGGTCGAACGAGAATGGTGGCACCTTATCTTGCAGCGCAGTCAGCTCGTCGGCGATTTCTAGCGGTAAGCAGTCTCGTCTGACTGATAAGAATTGACCCAGCTTGATGAATGTCGGTCCCAACTCTACAAGGGCATCGCGTAGACGGATGGCGCGGCGGCGCTTCAATTCCGATTTGCTGTACTTCGGTTTGATTCGGTGTGAAAAGGCTTCGATACTGAATCCGCCCAACGTCTTGGCCATCTGCCAGAAGCGCTTATCAGTAAAGAGATTGCGTGCGCGAACGGAAGCGTCAGCCAATTCGGAGTCATATTGAAGCCCACCGCCCTTGGATGCGAACTTCTTGTTCGTATCAGCGTTGATGCGGGCAATCGACGTGCTGACCGGCTCCACTACCATAGGCAGCGCAGGGTCCAGTTCTCGCTCTGGTGGAGGGCTGTCCGGCATTGGCGAAACGTACGTTTGGATCTCGGTGACCACTACACTTTACTCGTTTTGAGCGGGGGCAGAACTGAGTTACCGAGTGTGCCTTAAACGAGAGATTTTGATGACTTCAGGTCTGCGATTTCAGCGCGCAGGGTAGCAATTTCGGCACGGAGTTCGTTGATTTCAGTGGTATCTCCGAGAGCACCGAGTGAAAAATCAGCAACTTGTCTGCGAATTTTTTCTTTCACCTGGTTTTCGATCACTTCTGATCGTTGCCAGATGTGCTGAGAAACTTCGCCGACCACTTCTTTGATTTTCTCTTTTGCTTCTTCGACACGGTCAGTCTCTTTTGTCTTGACTTCACCGGCTCTTGCGGTGACGGAATCAAGCATGTCTTCGACCTTCTCGCGACTAACTTCGAATGCTGCCCGACCCAGGAACAAGACTTTGATTAGTGGCCGAAACACGTCGTTATCCTCCATAAGCACCAACTTGAGAACTTCGCATCGATTCGCTTGCTTTCAATTCTCAGAGGGCTGAGTAACTGATTTAGTTCAGCATTCAATGGGACAAAATGTATCCGAAGATTATACACTAGTAGGCATCAGGCGGCGGCTTGCCAGCGCGCTTTAACACAATGTGTAATGCGGAAGCAGGCGCAGTCTCAATGCTGTTTTTGCAGTGTTAGTACAAAAGTCTACAGATTAGTCTCCAAGCTACAAGAAGGATTGCTCACGTGACACCAGATATCAAAACTCCCGCTCCTCCGACAAGTAAAGAAGTTCACCGTCACAAACAGGGGAGCCCAAACGTCGCGACGGCAGTAACCCTTATCTATGTGCCATTGCATCTGGGCGGTTCGCATCGTGGTGTGAGCATGGGACCAGCCGCGATGAAAGTCGCTGATGTCGTTGATAAGATCGAGCGCATTGGATTCAGAGTCGCCCGCGAAATCGACATCGAAGTGCCTCATTCTGTCTGTTGGTGGGACAAAAACACGTCGGGCAAATGTGTTCCTGAGATCGCCGAAGTAAGCGCGGCTGTTGCAGAAGCAGTAGAGAATGCTCTTGCTAACGGCACCATTCCGATTACGATAGGCGGCGACCACAGTCTCGCTATCGGCAGTATTGCAGGTGTTTCAAATCACTTCCGCAAGCAGAATCAAAAGTTTGGTTTGATCTGGTTCGATGCACATGGCGACATCAACACTCCTGACACCAGCGAGAGTGGCAACGTTCACGGTATGCCGTTTGCCGTTTCACTAGGACAAGGCGATGAGAGATTGGTGAACCTGTGCGGCTTTACTCCCAAAGTTGAAGCTGACAAATCTGTTCTCGTAGGCATTCGCGCTATCGACGCGCCGGAGCGCGAAATCATCACCAAAACCGGTGTTCATGCCTTCACCATGCGCGATATCGACCATCTCGGCTTAGGTAAAGTGACTGACCTGGCTCTGGAGGCAGTTGGTAGCGAAGTTGCCGGGTTGCACGTCTCCTTTGATATAGATGCCATCGATCCGCAGGTCGCACCTGGAGTCAGCACTCCTTCGCGTGGCGGCTTGAGCTATCGCGAAAGCCATTTGGCTCTCGAGTTGCTTGCAGAAACCGGATTGATCTGTTCAATCGACATCGTCGAACTGAACCCGGCAAAAGACACACGCAACAAAACTGCTGAACTAGCCACGGGCTTAATTCTCTCCGCGCTCGGTCAGAATATTTTGTAGAGTGATACCGTATTCGGTTGAACAGAACGAGAGTTCCACGCTTAAATAAGGCGTAGGCTTGCTGTTTGTGCGTAATCCCAAGCCTTACAGCTTGCGGAACAGTGCCACAACCGAACCCTGGATTTGCAGGTCGTTTTGCTTCTCGACGTAGATTGGTGCCATCTCGCTATTGGCTGGCTGCAATCTGTATCCGGTCTTTTCTTTGAAAAACCGCTTCAGAGTTGCTGAACCATCTTCAAGCAATGCCACGACCACTTCACCGTTACGAGGTGATGGATTTGGCTTGATGATCACGTAATCACCATCGTAGATGCCATCTTCAATCATCGAATCGCCACGTACTTTGAGGGCGTAACAGCCTTCATCGGTGTAGCGTTTATCGATTTCCAGATATTCGTCGGTTTGCAAAGCATCTATTGGCTGACCCGCAGCAATGGTACCTGCCATAGGCAAGCCATTTGGTTTACGGGACGACATCTCGACGACATTGTTTGTCGCCGCAGGTGCCTTGCTCTTTTGCAGTAATTCAACTGCTTCGCCTACTACTTTTAGAGACCGGTTCAAGCCGGGCTCCCAATGAACGAGACCCTTCTTCTTTAATGCAGCCACATGCTGGTGCACAGTCATTCGATTTTTCAGCCCTAAAGCTGCAGCCAGTTCTGCCAAAGTTGGTGGGTAGCCGTTCTCTTCCGTGAGACTGATGATGTGGTTCACCACATCTCTCTGTCGTGGCGGCAAATTCGCCACTGCAGCGTTTCCATCAATGTCAGACATAAAATCTCCATCAGGGGCACATACGTAAGTATAGTATCAGCCGATCAGCTTGTCCAGCATTTTTTTTTCGAACCTTAAAAACTGGAACCGTGAACGCCCTTATGCGTGAAAACACGATTGTGAATAACCTAGCGAAGACCTACTATGTGCTCGACTTCCCAAAAAAACTTTTTGCAGGCGCAGCTTTCTCATGGCAGATCGACCTAACGATGGTTCTGGACGCGGATCAAATAATGGCTACTGGGAGCAGTTCCAAGATCAAGCGGCCCACAAGTTTATCGATCAGCTCACCTCGCGTCCCGGTCCCTCAGACCGAGAGCAAGATCGAGCTCGCCAGTTAGCGCAAGAAACTCAGACAGGATTGCCGGACAATGTAGGCGCTCCTGGCGGCACCGGATACGGTGGCGGTACAAACCGCATTCATTCTTTTGGCTCTATCATTGGTGGCACCGCAGACCGAGTGCCGACTCCACCACCGATCAGAACAGACGCTCCAGTGTTGCGCGGAGACCCGTCTCGCCCAGCTCCTGATTATCCAGGAGGAATCGGACCAGATGCGCGCGTTCTGGGTCAAGTCGTTGGTGCGATGGGACCGGGACCTGGCGAGATGTACGATCTTTTTCTCAAAACGTACAACAGCCGTTCGAAGGAAAATGTTTTGCCTTCACAGCTTCGTCTGGATGCTGCTGCACCGCAGGCAGTGGCAAAAGTGGATCACTGGATGCTCATGACCGACAGCGATCTGAGCCAACCAAGACCTGAATACGGCAACAGAAATCTCAGACCAGGACCGGAGCAGAAAGGGCATTTCTTCGCTGTTGGAGTGAACAAAGCCGGAAATCCAATCAACGTGCTCGAATACTATTGGGGCGACAAATCCGCTGTTTACGCCGGACAATACCAGATCACTTACAATCGTGACGCGCAAGGCTACATGCACAGCCGCATTGAGCACTACAATGCGACTCAATCATCTACGCCTGGACCCAAAGCTGTGATCGGTCGTTCCTTGAATACTTATGAAGGAACTACAGAATACGTCTCGGACAATCAAAACAATGTTTTGAGCATGCGCAAGTTCGATTACATCAATCCGAATGTCGCCAAAGTTGGAATCGATTTCGATCGCAACGGCGCTCACAAAATTTGGCGTGATGCGAATTCTGGACAATTAGTTGAACAGGGAATCAATCCCGGTTTAGTGAAGCAGACCGTGAACAGTCTTGCTCCTAACTTCTACTTCCGTAATTTGTTTGGTCCTGGTTAAAACTCGGCGCGTAATATCACTTCAAGCGAACAATGATCTTGCCGATTTGATTGTTTGACTGCATGTGTCGATGAGCGTCAGCAATGTCGTCGAAGTCGAAGACCTGGTCTATGACTGGCTTAAGCTTGCCGGCTTTGACGTGGTCGTAAACGAATTTTTTTGCTCGCGCAAGACGATCCGCATGTCCGGTAATCTCGAACAGCGTGTAACCACGGATGTTCAGACCTTTCTTCAGCGCCATCATCAGAGGGAATGGCGTTGGCATCATGCTGAGCGCACCATAAACAAAGATTGTCGCTTCAGGGGCAGCTAGGTCAGCTAAGTCCTTGAGGAAAGTTCCAGCGATCGCATCGAAAATCACACGCGAGCCCTTACCCTTCGTGATTTGTTGCACACGTCGTTCCAGGTCTTCTTCGTCTGTGACTACAACGAAGTCAGCGCCAGCGTCGAGCAGAGCTTGTTTCTTGTCTGAACTGCGGGTAGTGGCAATGACCGTTGCACCCAAATCTTTGACGATCTGGATTGCGGCAAATCCAACGCTGCTACTTGCTGCGGTCACAACTACATAATCATCAGGCTTGGTTTGACCGAATTCAATCAGGGCACCATATGCGGTGAGGTATTGCATCCAAATTGCAGTAGCTTCCTCTGGCGTGAGTTGATCGGGATAATGTGCAACTGCGCTTTCTGGCACGATCACTACTTCGCCGTAAATCCCGTATTTCTGCATTGAAAACGACGGTATGGTGCTAACTTTGTCACCAACTTTGCAGGACGTGACTTTCGCTCCTATGGCCTCAACGATTCCTGCTGCTTCGTATCCTATTTTGCTTGGAAAATCGACGTCTCGCTCAAGATATTTCCCTTCGCGGAAGACGATTTCAGCACGATTCAATCCAATCGCTTGGACCTTGATTTTTACTTCATCGTCACCAGGTGCGCCGACTTCAACGTCTTCTATCTTTAAAACTTCTGGTCCGCCAAATTTATGAAAACGCACGACGCGAGGCATGCACGATCCCCTCTGAAACAAGTCCGAGCCGGATTATGGCATACGCCCCTACACGGCGTCCGCGTTCGTAACGTTGGTTCAAGCTCGGAGATTGCACAAGTGATCTCTGGACCTGTCGAAAGGTGTGTTTGACGAACTGATCAATTGCTGAAAAGTTGTTTCATGCATTTTGGCATTGGAGTTGCAGTGTCGACTTCAAGTGTCTTCTCGTTCTCGTATCGCACTAATCCAGGCTTGTCTTTACCCAATTTCTTGACGTGCTTGCATTGTGTGTAGACGACGCGCACTTTCGTTCCTGTTGAGGCTTTTGACAATCGGGCTGCAACTTGCGCCGCCTCTTTTATTGTTGTCAGCGGTGGTTCTTGTTTCGATGCGGGCACCTTGATCAATACATGCGCACCGCCTTGACCGAGGATGTGCAACCAGAGATCGTTCGGTTGCGCCATGCGACCTAGTAATTGATCGTTTTCGTGCCGGTTTCGTCCAACGTAAATCGTCCATCCATCGGAGGAGTTGAGGCTTAAAATTTTTGTTTTTTGCTTTTTCTTATCACCAGGTTTTTGTTGCGTTGCCTTCGGTAATTCGCTTGCTTTGCGCCCAATCAAGTTGTCTTTAAGTCGTCGCAATTCGTCTGTGTCCGATGCACTTTCTATTGCCTCGGTTTGCAATCTGAGTGTTGACAGTCGCTGCTTAGCCTCGTCGCACGCGGCTGATGCTGCGGTTAATCGAGAGCGAGTCTTAGCGTACTGTCGATAGAATGACTGCGCGTTCTGAGAAGCATTCAAGTTCGGATTCAGTTTTATGGTTTGCGTGCCACCACTTTCACCGAATAGGTTTTCACAGGTCAGAGTCTCTTGCCCGACCTGAATCGCGTGCATGTTCGCGAGGATCAGATCGCCAGAATGCTTGAAGTGCTCGAGGCTTTCTCCCGCGATAATGTGTTGGGACGCTACCGAAATGCGATTCTCCAGCTTCTCGGTTTCGTTCTTCAATTCGCTTCTCAGACGTTCTCTCAGTTGTTGAAATTGCTCGCGAGTTTCAACAATGCGGTAGTAATCGTCAACCATGTCGTTGGCTGTGGGAAGGTGCTTCCACTGAGCGCTGTTTTCAACTCCCGGCCACCACGACAGAACGCTGTACCGAGACAAATCCTGTCTGTAAGCTGGTTTGAACTGTTCGGTGTTTTGCAGTTGGATGATTTTGCTCCAGAGTTTTGCTCCCAGCTCAGGATCGTTTTTCGATTCAGCAATTTGACTGGTGACGTTAGCGGCTGCAACGAATTCTTCGGCAAGTTGTCTCCCCATGCCAGTGAACGTGTTAATGAGCCACTGCTCGACCGTCGCGTAGTTGACTTCGCTTCCATCTTTCGAGTTCAAGAGCTCCCGCAGTTTGCCCTCGAACGTCTCCTCATCGAGCGTGAAGACGTTGGGTTTGTCCTGCTTTGGCGGTCTGACAAATCGGAGATTGGCAGCAACTTCTCGCTGGCGACTCATCTCAGATGTCACCACATGTGATGCCGATAGAATTTTTTCGGAACTCTTGTCCCAAAAAATCAGGTTGCTGTGTCGCCCCATTATTTCTGCTGTGAAAACTTTTCTGGAGGCTCCGCCAACCTCATCAACGCAAGAGAAGACAAGGTCCACAGTTCGCTCCCCTGCAGGCTGCTCGATGCCCACGAGAGTGGCGCCGGTGAGCTGATGGCGAAGCACGAGGAGAAATTGTGATTGGTTTTGATTAGATTTTTGCTTCTCGAAATTGTTCGCGGAGCCCTGCCGAATCAAACAGAGTCGCCCGTATGCCGATTGTGCCGAAAGAAGAAGGTTCGACATACCGGATTTTCCACGCAATGAAAAAACTACTTCATCGCGACCCAACTGGTAGACTTTATCTACCTTGCGTCCGATCAGTAGCGGTTTCGCTTCCTGAAGAACAGCCCGCATTGTTAGGGCGTCGAATGGTTGCATGGCTTCTCTTGGTCGGGTTTAATTAGTACAAGAAGATTGTACGAAATGAACGCACGAAACATTTAGTACGGAACGCGCCCAACTCGCTATCGATGCTGGAGAGGCGCTCAATATAGCCTAATTCAATAAAAATAGAAACAGAAAATATGAATCCTCGTGGGGCAGAAACTAAATCGAAAGCTTTGAAGAAAGATGCAATTTCAGATAAAGATTCTTCGTCAAGAGAAAGCCGTGATGCCGGTTTCGGGCTGGGTCCAGTGAAGCGAGTGCCGCGTGGAAATTTGATTGTCGTCACCGGACCATCCGGTGTAGGCAAAGGCACGGTCGTGCAGCGTTTATTGAAAGAAGTGCCGAATCTCGCTAAGTCCGTATCGGTCACGACTCGCGCAAAGCGTCCCGGCGAAACCGAAGGCGTTGACTACTTCTTTCGCAGTTACGAAGATTTTGCCGAGATGCTTGAAAATCAGCAGTTCCTCGAGTGGGCTGAGTACTCAGGTAACTTTTACGGAACCCCATCGCACTGGGTTCTCGAGCAGCTTCGCATCAAGAAAGACAGCAAAGGCGGCGACTCCGCCGGCACAGACGTAATTCTTGAAATCGAAGTTGATGGAGCAAAGCAGGTTTTCGATCGCTTCCCGCAAGCGGTCTTGATCTTTCTGTCACCGCCGTCTTTCGATGAATTGAAAACGCGTTTGAAGCTGCGTGCAACGGAAAGCCCAGCGAAGATTGTTCTTCGCTTGCACAAAGCCCGTCAGGAAATGCGGGAACGAGGCTTGTTCCATTATGAAGTTGTAAATGACAACATTGACGAAGCCGTCAATAATTTGGCACATATCGTGTATGCTGAAAGGTGTCGTATACGAGATACAAAGGCACCTGGGGCTTCAAATGAGCACAACTAGAATTCTTGATCAACTCTTGGATACCGAAACCAACCGCTACGAGCTGGTTTTGAAGGTTGCACAACGCGCCAAGCAGATCAAAAACGAAACTCGCGATCAGCACAAAGCAACAAACGCAGTTATTCAAGCGTTGCAAATGGTTGCTGCTGAAGGTGATGGAACCATCTTGATTTCGCCATCCGGCTACATGGTCTACTAAATCCCCAAATCAGCGCCTGTAGCGAGATTTGAGGAAAGCCAAGCATGTTAGAGCAGCTTAGAAAGCTGGTCTGGCTGTTTTGCTTTAAAAAAATTCAGCCAGTTGCCGTGGGAGAAATCACATTGTCAAAGCAACATCGCTGTCATAGACTTTGGGTCAAAAGGCGCGGAAAGTCCGATTCCTGTCATGATAGGCGATTCTAAATGGACCCCTGGTTAATCCTTCTCTTGTTGGCACTGCTATCCGGCGTTATGGGCTGGATCACCACTCCGTTCGTTAACGGAATTCTATGGTATTGCGACTGGCGTGAAGGCGCACCGATCAACTGGGGCTTGGACACAGCGTTTGCGGTTGCAACACCTTTCGCCTGGATGTTCGCGCTTCTGGAAATTGTCATTTTATACATGAACTAGCCTGAAACCCTTGTCCGTCAAGGTTTCTAGGACGTCTTGTGCATTCGTTCGGGGTTCTGAATGACCCGAGCGCTCTCCGGACGGCTTTATTGGGCGGCTTTACTAGACGGCTGTTGTGGCAGCTTGTGGTTGAAGCATTGATGGCGGTTTGGCGAATGTCTTCTTTTCCGCTGGGTGGAAATCAGGCAGGCGCTGTTCGCGGGCGTTTTCTTGCTCTACGTGAATGAGGAAACGGGCGCGACCGTCAGTGCCTCCTACGTGCTCTGCCAGTTCAGCTAAAATCGTTGCTGCATCTTCAGCACCGTTGATCTGAGTCAGCCGATTTCTGTACGGCGCACTGCCCACGATGCCCTTTGTGTAGTGAACCAGATGCCGTCTCGATTCGTTCGAGCCGATTCGAGCGCCTTTATACGCCATCAGCCCCAGGCAATGCGAATATGCGCACATCAGCTTTTCAACTTCTTCTGGCGCCTCGTCTAAAATTCCTGTTTCCAAATATTTGGTGATTCTTGCGATCAGCCAGGGATTGCCCAGCGTGCCCCTCGCAACCGCGACGCCGTCGCAACCTGTGATTTCCAAAAGGCGCATAGCGTCTTCCGGTTCGAATACGTCACCGTTTCCAAACACAGGAATTGAAAGAGCCTGCTTCACTTTAGCGATAAATGACCAATCGGCTTTGCCTGAATACAGTTGCTGACGCGTTCTTCCATGCACAGTGACTGCGCATGCGCCTGCTTCTTCTAGCATCTCTCCAAACTGAACACAGTTGCGCGAATCGTCATCCCATCCAAGTCTGAATTTCACAGACAGCGGGATTTTGATCGCTGACTTGACCGTTTCCACAATTTCTTTGGCTAGCTCTGGTTCGCGCATCAAAGCGCATCCATCCTTACCCTTGGTGATTTTTGGAACTGGACAACCCATGTTGATGTCCACAAAATCAGCTCCGCGAGCCTCAGCCATCTGAGCCGCCGTAGCCATTACGTCGGGCTCGTGACCAAAAATTTGAATTCCGATTGGGCGCTCATCTGCTGCCAGGTCCATGATTCTGGTTTCGGGCCGGTTCATCAATGCGCGGCTCGATACCATCTCTGTCGACAGCATGCACTCTTTATCGACTCTTCGCACGATATCGCGAAAAACGATATCGGTTACACCAGCCATAGGCGGGACGTAAACTCGACTTTTCAGCGGCAATGAGCCAATCTTGAGTGTCATAATATGCTGGACCAATGAATCGATTCGGTTGAGTCGACTCTCTCGAGTGATTCGCAGACTGCGATATATGCGTCAAACGCTCACTCCATATTACTAGAGCCCACCTCCCTAATGTCAACAGAATTCAATCTCTCCTCATTGATTGCAACAATCGAGCAAAATTACGACTTGCCCGAGATTTTGGATGTGGAGAAATTGTCCTCTCTGCGCGATGACATTCCCGATGACGAGGCTACTTATAAGGTCATCACTACTGCGAGAGCATTTGTGTTGCGACCATACCGCACGAAAGATGCGCGAGCTATCGAGCTGCACAACTCATTCATAAAATGGGCTGAGCAAGGCAATTTTGAGCGAATTCAAAAGCTAATTCTCAATCGTCAACGCGGCGAATCATTCGACTACCTGAACCGCAGGTGGTGGCTCTCTGAATTTATCGAAGCTCGAGTACTCAGTTGGGGGCAACCAATCAATTCGCTCTGGGACTGCGAGATGGCTGGTAAGTCGCTTGCCGAGTTGCATATCGCCCTGAAAAAATTTGCCGACAAAGAGAGTCTGACTCCGCTCAATTATCCTCAATCGATCGCACCGATTGATAAAGGTCTCGAATCATCCATTCGAAAAATCTTGATGTCAGAGCCGGAATATGAGCACATCGCCGATGGTGCAGTCGAGGTTCTTGCCTCGCCATTGCAATTGATCCGCAACCGCGATGAAAGCACCATGCAACTGATTCACGGTGACTTTCATCCCGGAAATATTCTTTTTGGCGACGAGGATGTCGAGGCGATTATCGACTTCGAATACTTGCACTTCGACGATCCAATGTTCGATCTGGCTTACGCGGCAATTATGTGTTGCGTCAATTGGTCCAAGGGGCTAGATGATGGCACTGTTATGACTTCCGAGTTAAGGTCGCTGATGCGGGGATACACTCATGCGGCTGGACCAAAGGTAGATGAAAACTTGCTCCATGCGTACATGATCGTCAGCGCTATGGTCAATTTCGCGTGGTGCATCGAGAAAGATTCCGAGCGTTCCAACTCGGAGCATTTTTACTTTCTTGCTGCTAAGCTAGTCTCCGACGTTTCAAATATCCTGGAAAGAATCACATTTTGAAAAAGATATTTTGTCTCGCTGCTTTATTCGCTCTCGGGACGTTTCCGGCAAATGCCGAGGATGAGTTGACCGCCGTCATTTCGGGCGTGGTTAGCACTACCGCGAAAAAGCCGATGCCAGGCGTTCAAGTAATTCTGCTCGACCAAAGCGATATGCAGTTAGGTATCGCAACAACAGATCCGCACGGTGCCTTTCACTTCAAGCACACCGTTTGCCATGAGTGCACCCTCGAAGTCCTTCCGGCACTGGATACGCACTACGCTTGTGCTGTGATTGAAAATATCCCTGGGAATACAAATCGGAATTTTCTGCTTTCACTGCAACGAGGATTCGACGTCTCCGGTAGAGTCATGGCTGACAGAAAAGGAGCAAAGGGCATTTCTCTGCGAGCGATTTCGCTCGACGATAACAAGGACGGCAAGCAGGTTCACGACGGTGGGCTGGCTCGTACGGCAAGAAACGGCTCGTTCAGCATGATTCTCACGCCTGGGCACAAACAAATTTCTGTAATGAATGACTCGCGCCCTGAATTTGAACGCAAGACAGAGTTGAAAGTTGAAGTGACTGGTGACACAACGTTACCCGACATCCAACTCGTGCCGAAGAAAACTTACGTCAAGATGTGATCAGAGGCAGACCCGGTCGCGCGCGCATCCCAAAAAAGAAAGGTGCAAACTTTCGCTTGCACCCTTCCTCCTTATCCATCTTTTTAGCCGCTAGCTAACGGTTGCTGCCACCAGCGACGGTTGCTTGGTGAAAGTCAATCCATCTCCTGCGGAGTCGATCATGATCCGATCGCCATCCATGAAATCGCCTTGCAGCATGCGCAGCGCGAGCGGATTCTCGATGTCTTTCTGAATCAATCGCTTCAACGGACGTGCACCATAGACTGGGTCGTATCCGGTTCGTGCCAGCCAATCGCAAGCAGCTTCGCTCGGTTCGAGAATGATCTTTCGATCCTTCAAGCGCTTGTTCAGAATCTGAAGTTGAATGTCCACAATGCTCTTCAGCTCTTCTGGTGTCAATGCATGGAAGACGACAGTTTCGTCGATTCTGTTCAAGAACTCCGGTCTGAAGTGTTCGCGCAATGCGCCCATCACTTTGTCTTTCATTTCGGGATAGCACGAATCTCCCTGAACAGCCGCTTTGAGCTGATAGTCGAGAATGTGCTGACTGCCGATGTTTGAAGTCATTACGATGACAGTGTTTTTGAAATCGACATGACGACCTTTCGAATCAGTCAAATGACCTTCATCCAACACTTGCAGTAAAACGTTGAACACATCACCGTGTGCTTTCTCGATTTCATCGAAGAGCACGCAGGTGTAGGCTCGGCGTCGTACAGCTTCAGTGAGCTGACCGCCTTCATCGAATCCCACATAACCCGGAGGTGCACCAATCAAGCGAGCAACCGTGTGCCGCTCTTGATACTCAGACATGTCGATGCGCACCATCGCATTTTCATCATCGAACAAGTACTCGGCGAGCGCTTTGGCAAGCTCTGTTTTGCCGACCCCGGTTGGTCCAAGGAAGAGGAAACTTCCGATTGGACGATTTGGATCTTTCAAACCAGCGCGAGCGCGGCGCACCGCATTCGACACCACTTCAATCGCTTCGTTTTGTCCGATAACTCGATGATGCAAGTGTTCTTCAAGGTGGAGCAGCTTCTGCACTTCACCCTCTAGCAGCTTGGTGACTGGAATTCCGGTCCACTTCCCGACGATTTCGGCGATATCTTCTTCGTCGATTTCTTCCTTCAAAAGGCGGCTGCCTTTTTTGTGATTGAAGACCTCTTCTTCCTGCTTGAGTTGTTTGTCGAGTTCGATCAACTTGCCGTACTTCAGTTCGGCAGCCTTTTGCAGGTCCGTTTCACGCTCGGCGCGCTCGATTTCGAGCTTCGTCTGTTCGATATCCGCCTTCAGTGTTTGCACGCGATTGAGGGCATCCTTTTCAGTTTGCCACTGCGCACGCAATATATCGGCGCGTTCCTTCAAATCCGCAAGCTCTTTTTCGAGCCTTTCCAATCTGTCTCGTGATGCTGCATCAGATTCTTTCTTGAGCGCTTCACGTTCAATTTCGAGCTGAACACGACGGCGTTCGAGTTCATCCAACTCAGTCGGCATGGAGTCGATTTCGATTCTCATTCGAGCTGCAGCTTCGTCGACTAAGTCGATTGCTTTGTCTGGCAAAGAGCGGTCCGTGATGTATCGGTCAGATAAAACAGCCGCCCCAACGAGCGCCGAGTCCTTGATTCGGACCCCGTGGTGCACTTCGTAACGTTCCTTCAATCCACGAAGAATAGAGATGGATTCTTCCACCGAAGGCTCGTCTACAAGCACTGTTTGGAATCGACGTTCGAGCGCTGGATCCTTTTCGACATGCTTGCGATATTCATCAAGGGTGGTGGCACCGATACAGTGCAGTTCGCCGCGAGCCAGTGGTGGCTTGAGCAAATTGCCGGCATCCATTGAGCCTTCACCGCTCGAACCAGCGCCAACTACGGTGTGCAATTCATCTATAAATAGAATGATTTCGCCTTGTGCTTCGGTCACTTCTTTCAGCACCGCTTTCAATCGTTCTTCGAATTCACCGCGATATTTCGCACCGGCAATGAGCGAACCCATATCTAGCGCGATCAGTTTTTTGTCTTTCAAACCTTCCGGCACGTCGCCTTTGACGATACGTTGAGCGAGTCCTTCGGCAATTGCGGTTTTACCCACACCAGGCTCACCAACCAGAACCGGATTGTTTTTAGTTCTACGCGAAAGAACCTGCATGACGCGACGAATTTCATCATCGCGACCGATAACCGGATCGAGTTTTCCTTTCGCCGCGGTATCCGTCAAATCCTTACCGTAGCGTGTCAATGCTTCGTAAGTAGCTTCGGGATCCTGGCTTGTAACGCGCTGTTTGCCGCGAATCGAGGTCAGCACTTTGAGAATGCGATCGCGCGTTGCGCCATTCGCTTTCAAAATCGTCCCTGACTGATTTTTAGTTTCATCTGCAAGTGCAAGCAGCAAATGCTCGACGCTGATGAATTCGTCTTTCAGTCGGTCAGCTTCTTTCTGCGCGACTTCCAAAACTTGCATCAACTTATTCGAAACGTGAATTTCATCCTTGCTCATATTTACTGCAGAGCCTTTCGGCTGGTTCTGCAAATACTGGCTCGTCTCTTCGATGACGACAGCCGGTTTGATGTCCATACGTTCGAGAATCTTGCTGGCTACACCCTCTTCCTGCTCCAAAATAGCTAAGAGCACGATTTCGGGAGTTACTTGACTCTGCCCGAAGCGACCAAGAATCGTGCGGCAATTCGTGATTGCTTCCTGTGCTTTGTGCGTGAATTTATCGAGGTTCATCTATCACCATTTTTCTGGAATTGGTCTGCAACACATGCTGCGGACCTACTAAAGAAACCGAACTATTCGGGTTTTTTACGTCCTTACAGGATTTATTATGGGGCACTTGTGATAGGTTGTTCATAAACTCCACAATTTATTTATAGGTTGCAATTGTTGGGTTTTCCCCTACCAAAATGGGTGCCCGGTTGTGTAACTTGTGGCGCATACGCCGTAAGATATATTCTTACGGATAAATTGATTTGGTGTCGTCCGAGCCGTTGCGGACGCTGTTGTGGGATCTATGCAGGAGTTTGACGAAGATTTTTACGCCATTCTTGGCGTTGAAGAATCAGCCTCACAGGAAGAGATTCGCAAGGCGTATTTGAGCCTGGCGAAGCGCCTTCACCCTGACCGATTTCCAAATGACCCCGAGCAACGCGCTGTTGCTCAGACCGAGTTCGCGAAAGTAACCCGTGCTCACGATGTCGTCGGCGACGCTGCTCGTCGGGAAGAGTACGACACGCTGCGTGAGTTGAAGCGAAATCGGATGCAGATGCAACCCGATGTCGACCCGGAACAACAAGCAATCGACCAGAAGAAGAACACGGGGCGCATGTCTCCTACAAAAGCGCCTTCCGCCGTGGATGATGAGAACATCAACATCAAATGGGCGAACAAACATATGAGTCGAGCGGAAGATTTATACCGCCGTCAAAAGTATCAAGAAGCTGAAACTGCGATGAAAGAGGCAATCAGACTGGTTCCGCAGGAGCCGCGTTATCACAATAAATTAGCTGAAATATATATTGCGCGCGGATGGAAAACTCTGGCGATGACCGAAGTGCAGGCATCTCTGCGCGTTAATCCTAAGGATAATGAAGCAAAAGTTTTAGAGGCTAAAATACGCGCACTGACTAAGAGTGCGGAACAAGCGAAGACTAAGAGCGGCTTTCTCAGTCAAGTCAAAAATCTATTTTCCAAGAAGAAGAGCTAGAATCTTCTCTAGTCAGAGGATTTATTCGTGGCTGTCGATAAAGCTATTCCTTCTGTGCAAGCGATCATTGCCGCGTCTTTGCTGATCAGCACAGTAGTCTCTCCGTATTCTGCATTTGCAGGCAAGAAGGATTCTCCACCAGAGAGAATTCCTGTCAATGAAATGTCTCAACGCATCGAGGCGGCGCAGCGCGCTCGCGCTCAAGCTCAGTCCGCGCGCTCTGGACAGACGCAGCCCGCTCCATCTGCTCAATCACAAGGCGATGATTCTGATGCCGCCGCCTCGAAGCCCGCTGAATCTTCCGCAGGCGATCAGAGTGGTGCATCGAAATCTGCGCAATCTAATTCTGTAGTTGATGACCCGACCTCGAAAACAGAGTCAGCGGAAACTAAATCGAAAGATTCGAGTAATGTCGAAGCAGCATCTAGCGAAACTCCGTCGGATTCGAGCACTGACGCAGATAGAGAAAAAAGCGCATCGGCTGCGAGCGAAGCGAAAGTATTAAAAGGAGCAGTCACTCACTCCATTGGTAAATCACCGTTGATGTACGACAAGCCGCAAGAGGTATCGAAAGGTACAAGCGTGAATCTTGTCAGTCTGGTCAACATCAACTCAGAAGTGAATCAGAAAGGTGACGAAATTTGGATGCGCGTCGGCAACGATGTGCACGGACCGAGTGAAGTTGCGGTGCCAGGTGGTTGGTACATGCACGGCGTCGTCACTGAAGCGATGAGTGCTAAACGTTTGGGGCGCGACGGTTATGTCACGGTTCAATTCGATAAATTAGTCAGTCCTGATAAACAATTCGAAGTTCCTTTCGATGCACACGTATCGAGTAAACAATCCACGGCTAAAGCGCTAGCGAAGAATGCTGCAATTACCAGTGTTCATATGGGATACGGTGCGCTAGGCGGTTCAATTCTCTCCGTTCAATTTACAGGCATCGGTGGTGCAATCGCGACGCACGGAATATCAGTCGGTGTCGGTGCTGGGATTGGCGCCACGATTGGATTGATTGGCGCCGCCAAACGTAAAGGCGATATATCGCAGATCACTCCTGGCGATGATATGAAAATGGTATTCGCGCAACCAATTACTTTGCCTGGATTCGATTCTAAGTTGATACCATCGGCGAAACCACCGGCAAAATTGGAAAACTTCGATGTGCAGATAAAGAGCGTAGCTTTCGGCAAGGATCCAAACGGCGATAAAAAATCCGCTCGTTTAGCAGTGGAAGTGGTCGTGAACAACCACACAAAGAATGAATACGGATTCGCGCAAATGGCGGTGGTATCAGATCGCGGCGAATATTATTATCCGAACCCATTCGCAAACAATGTAAACAGTCTCTTCAAAAATCGAGTCAAACCGGATTCTTCCGGAAGTGCAATCGTCGTCTACGACGTCGCTGGAAAGCAGCATAAATACTGGCTTGTATTGATGGACCACGCAACGAACGAAGAACTGAATCGCGTCCCGATAAATTAACTCTTGCGGTTTCTCCCACTGTTTTCTAGCCTTAATTCCTAATTTGAGCTAATATAAACGCGTCGATCATAAGTTCTTTCATCGCAGAACGATATATATGTTTCTCGCAATTTGAAAGAAAGCTGGCTTGCCAGCACGTTTCTAGAAAGACCGCATCAGCATTAAGTTCCAATAAGATGTATGCTCGATAGCGATTGATTAATGATAGTCGGTTCATAGAAACAGGAAGCAAGTCGCCGATCGCGGGCGAAATTGGGGGATTTAAATGAAGGCTCAGTTCACTCAGATGCTGCAGAACTTTCATGGTCAAACGCGTCATCGCAATGGCGGCGGTGAAGGCAATATTCGAAAATTGCAGAGTCAAAATGTGCAGCTAGAGCGATCCCTTAGAGAGAAAGATAGAGAAATCGATAGGTTGCGTCATCAGCTTTCAAATTCCGAAGCTCGTTTGCAGGAATTGATGGGCACCGATGTTCTCACCGACCTCCCCAATCGACATGTATTTAAAGAACACCTGACTCATTCATTGAAGCGTGCTCTTCGTCTCGGTTATTCGTTGTCTTTGATGTTGATCGATATAGATCATTTGCGCGATATCAATCTCCGATACGGTCATGAAGTTGGTGACCTGGTTTTGATCGAAGTTGCAAAAATTCTGAAGTCTTCCGTCCGCGAAATCGACATGCCTGCTCGTTGGGGCGGTGAAGAGTTGGTTACTGTATTGCATGAGACTGACGCAGAAGGGGCTGCCGTAGTAGCAGAGCGTGTGCGCAGACGTGTTTCTATGTTAGAGATTGAAGATCCGAAGACAAAGAAACCAATCAAAGTAACTGCAACACTCGCAGTAGCAAGTTATCCGACTCACAGTAACGAGCCACAGGGATTGTTGGAAGCTGCATGCGAAGCGCTCATCACTGCGAAAGACAAAGGCTGTAACGCTGTCATCGTAGCTAATCGCTAATTCTGAATTCAACTCACGCTTGCACTAAATGCGGTATCACCAGGGTGTTGGTGGATCTGCAGATGTTGCGTATTTGAACTGAGTTGATGCGCATTTGAACTGAGACGCTGCGCATTTGAACTGTTCGGCTCCTCGATCGAGCGAACAGCTTTTTTATAGTTGAACTGAATGTGAAATTAAAACCGCGGTTTATTCGTGGCTGGAAACCCGCTTGTACTCAGCATTCGCAAAAACGTTCACATAAAAGTTCGCTTTCAGTCCGCTTTCACTTTCTCGAGAAGCTTGGTTCTAGGGCTTTTCCGGTTTTTTTGTGTAGGATGCTAAACACCTGACGAATTTTGGGTTGATCGGTATAATCGAACAGTGCCCATCAATCAGCGTTTCAATAAAACGGTATAAAATGACGAATTCAGTCTATCAATCAAACAATTTTGTAGAGCAGCAACCAGGTCGTCGCGAGAAAAAGAAAGCGATGACGCGTCAGTCGATAATCGATGCGGCCGGAAAGTTGTTTTCCGTGCACGGTTTCGACGCTACGTCTATCGACGAAATTTGTCAGGCTGCGGATGTAGTCAAAGGCACCTTCTATTACCACTTCAAGTCAAAAGAAGATCTCGTCATCGAATTGCGAAAAGAGATGAC
Source organism: Drouetiella sp. (assembly GCA_036702965.1). GTDB lineage: Bacteria > Cyanobacteriota > Vampirovibrionia > Obscuribacterales > Obscuribacteraceae > PALSA-1081. The sequence continues at coordinate 148,453 of DATNPZ010000015.1, read as the reverse complement.
CGGTCAACTAGAAGAGTTTGCTGCGGGAGAGCTGGCATCAGGCAAAGCACCAATCGAAGTGTTGCGTGACTTGATGATCAAAGATGCTCGTTGGACCGAGCAGAATGAAGAGCTCTCGATCATATTTGTCTCCCAGATATATATGAATCGTGCGGCGACGCTGAAGAATCCAGACACTCCTCCGTCTCGTCTTAAGGGCTCTCTGCGACGCCCCATGTCGCTCGCAATCGAGGCCGCACAACAAGCAGGTCAATTGCGCGCAGACGTCGATACGAATGAGTTATGCGAGATGATCTTCGGCTTCTACATCCACGGAAAACGCTGCTGGCTGTACGCTCCGAAGCCAGGTGAATTTGAAGGGCAGGTCCTTCGTTGGTTCGATGTCTTGATGGAAGGCGTCAAACCGGTCTAATACTGGTTCGGATTTAAGTATAAAAATAGACTCAGTTTGGTAGGGCTTCGTATACATCCCTGCTGGATAATTGGGGCATCCAATGGGGTAGAAAGCCCCACATTATTTGCTTTACGAGTTGTTGATCAGGCGTGATTTCAGCGGTACAAACTGTACGATATCGCTTCAATCTATAATGCCAATGTAGCCTTTTTTATGACAGGGCTGCTATCTTCACCGTTGCTGGTTGCCGGAACACATCAGGCGACCGTGCGTCGTATGATTTAGGTCGCTAACTTTAAGCCTAGCTATTAGTAAGCTCATCTAACTATTCATATGCAAGTTGGAAGGTGGGGAATGAACACCGCTCGAATTTCTGCGAAAAAAGGACCAGATGACGGAGCAATGTCATCCGCAAAACAGGTTGTCGAAACTATTCCCACGATTATGCGCTTGATTCGTTCAGGCGTCCGACGTGGCGGAAGTCTTTCGCTGCCTCAGTTGCGGGTATTAGGCTACGTTTCTCGGAATCCCGGTGCTGGTGTCGTGGACGTTGCCACTCATCTCGATGTCACCCCGCCAACAGCTTCGGCTCTGGTGGAACGCCTGGTTCGCAAGAAACTGGTAGACCGCAAAGACCATCCGCTTGAGCGTCGGCGCACCACTCTCACATTGACCGAGGATGGAGAAGAAGTGCTGGAGGCTGCACGTGGCAAAGCGCAAACTCTGGTGGCGCAAGCGCTCAAAGACCAAACACCAGAACAGCTCTCGAAGATCAACGAAGGACTGGCTATCTTAGCCGAAGCTACAAAAGGAATGGCACTGTAATGATTAGAGATGTGGATGACCACTCGGTGACTGCTCAAACATCTTCCGATGCCGCAAAAAGGGACAAGCAAAAGAGTTCTAACTTTGCTCGACCGATACTACTGGCGGTGCTCGTTCTGGCTATGGCGGGAGGCACCTACTATTTCTGGAACGTCAATGGCAAGCAAACTGCCAGCGATAAGAAAGATTCGAAGCGTGCGCGCACCGCTCCTGTAAATGTCGCCGTTGCGAAAATTCAGGACGTTCCAATCGAAATCAGAACCATCGGTAACGTGCTTCCTTATTCGGTAGTGAATGTTGTTCCGCAGGTTGGCGGACAGTTGACTAAGGTCTATTTCACCCAGGGACAGATGGTTAAGAAGGGCGACCTTTTATTCCAAATCGATCCCCGCGCATATCAGGCGGCGCTGGATCAGGCACTGGGTATGGTGGCGCGAGACAAAGCGCAGGTCAAGACTGCGCAGGCTAACCTGGCAAAGGATCAGGCAAATGTCGGACAGTTACAGGCAAATGTGAGCCGCGATTATTCTCTAGCCAGATTGGCGAAGACGCAGATGAGCCGCTATGACAAGCTCGTCACCGAAGGCGCTGTTTCGCACGAGCAATCAGACCAGATGACGACAAACGCTGCGACTGCTGAAGCGGCGATTGATGCCGACAAGAAGGCAGTTGATAACGCGAAAGAAGCCGTGAATGCTGACAAAGCGGCAATCATGACGGCGCAGGGCACGTTGGAGGCAGACCAGGCTATGGTCGACTCAGCGCGGATCAATCTCGGGTTCACACAAATTCGTTCCCCGATCAATGGCAAAACAAGTAGCTTAGGTGTTTACGAGGGCAACGTAGTCGCGGCTAATTCCGCGACACCGCTCTGTAGTATCAACCAGGTTCAGCCAATCTATGTGACATTCACCGTGCCTGAAGAGAACTTGGACCAGGTGCGAAAGTGTATGGCAAACAACACTCTCACCGTCCAGGCTTTGATCGAAGGTAAGTTGAAAGAAAAATTTGTCGGCACCGTTAACTTCCTCGAAAGCACAGTCAACACCGCTAGCGGTACCGTAAGCTTGCGTGCAACCTTTGCAAATGTGGACAGCAAGCTGTTCCCGGGACAATTCGTCGACGTAATCGTGACGATGCCTCCAGACGGACAGACAACCGTTGTGCCATCAAGCGCGGTGCAAACTAGCCAAACCGGTAACTCTGTTTATGTTGTGCAGCCAGATAAGACAGTTGATTTTGTCAGCGTCGATCTGAAGAGAACATACGGCGACCTCGCAGCAATTGGTCGCGGATTGAAACCTGGTGACGTTGTAGTCATCGACGGTCAACTGCAACTCACTCCTGGTGCGAAGGTCGATATTCAGCAAACCCATGACACGACTCTGCAAGCTGATGGACCGAAGCATGCTTCGCCGCAGCCTGAAGACGATCAGGGCGCTGCTCCAGGCGCACCCGGAAAATAGACCGTGAACTTCTCGCGAATTTTCATCGTTCGCCCGGTCATGACGACACTGTTAATGGTGGCGTTACTGATATTCGGTACGTTTGCATATTTCGCTCTGGCAGTTAACGACTTGCCGGCGGTGGACTTCCCTACGATCTCCGTGACAGCCACCTTGCCTGGCGCAAATGCGGACACGATGGCGTCTGCAGTCGCGACGCCTCTCGAAAAACAGTTTGGAAGTATCGCCGGTTTGGATAACATGAGCTCCACCAACACGATGGGCTCGACCAACGTCTCGCTGCAATTCAATCTCACTCGCGACATCGATGGCGCTGCAGAAGATGTGCAAGCTGCGATCATTGCAGCCCGCCCGCTTTTGCCAACCAGCATGCCGACTCCGCCGACGTTCAGAAAGGTTAACCCGGCGGATGCTCCGATTCTGTTTATCGCTTTGAGCTCACCGACTTTGCCACTATATACGGTGGATGAGTACGCGGAAAATATTCTCGCCCCGCGAATCTCTATGACGAGCGGGGTGGCGCAGGTGCAGGTCTTCGGGTCTCAAATCTACTCGCCACATGTGCAGGTCGACCCACGCAAACTCGCGAGTTATGGAATTGGCATCGATGAAGTTGCAAGTGCCATAACGACGAACAACGTTAATCTGCCAACTGGCACTCTGTCCAATTCAAAGGTGGCTCCTAACATCAAGGTGAACGGGCAACTTTTCAATGCCAAAGAGTTCAAGCCGGTCATCGTGACGTATCGAAACGGAGCCCCCGTGCGGCTGGAGGATGTGGGCACCGTTATCGACAGCGTTCAGACAGACAAAGTCGCCACCTGGTACAAGAATCAACGCGCGGTGGTACTGGCTGTTCAGCGCCAACCATCGACTAATACGATCCAAATCGTCGATCACATCAAAGCAATGCTTCCAAACTTTCAGGCTATCTTGCCGAAAGCAATCACGCTGGACATTCTTTTCGACCGCTCACAGGGTATTCGCCGATCTGTTGATGACGTTCAAAACACACTGTTGCTGACGATCGGACTCGTTGTTCTGGTGATCTTTTTCTTCCTGGGAAATCTGCCCACAACGATTATTGCCAGCGTTTCACTGCCAATTTCGATTTTAGGCACGTTCGCGGCCATGAAAGCGTTTGGGTTCACGTTGAACAATATTTCGCTCATGGCGTTAACGCTTTGCGTGGGCTTTGTCGTTGACGACGCAATCGTCGTAATGGAAAACATCGTCCGTCACGTTGAGATGGGCGAGTCGCGTATGGATGCGGCGCTCAACGGCTCAAAAGAAATTGGATTCACAGTTGTTTCGATGACGATTTCGCTGATCGCAGTGTTCATTCCAGTTCTTCTTATGGGCGGAATTATTGGTCGACTGTTCTTCGAATTCGGCGTCACCATGAGTGTCGCAATCCTCATCTCAGGCTTGGTCTCGCTCACTCTAACTCCGATGTTATGCAGCCGATTCCTTGGTGAAACGCACGAACACGAGAAGAAAAACATCATGATTCGGATGTCCGACAAGATGTTTGGAGCGCTTCTATATGTGTACGAAAAGACGCTCAAATTCGCTCTTCATCACAGAACCTGGGTTGTAGGAATGTTCGTGGTGATGGTTGTTGCCACTTTCCAAATGATCGGTGTAATGCCGAAAGGGTTCCTGCCGACGGAAGACCAGGGGCAGATTAACGGCACTACTGAAGCAATTCAGGGAATTTCGTTTTCAGAGATGGTTCGCCATCAGTTAGAAATCAACGCAATTGTCGCGAAGCAGAAAGAGGTGCGCGCTTTCATGTCGAGCGTCGGTGCGAGCGGTCCAACGCCCGCTGCCAACCAGGGACGCATCATGATTTCGCTCAAGAACAAGCGAAATAAAACAGCGGACGAAATTATTCAGGAGTTGCGGAAGAAGACTGCACACATTCCGGGCATCCGTTTCTTTATGCAAAATACTCCTGCCATCAGAATTGGTGGCATGTCCACTAAAGCGATGTACCAGCTAACGCTGTCTTCATCGGACCTGGATCTGCTGTATAAAACGTCTCAGCAACTTCTGGATAAGCTGAAAGAATTGCCCGAGCTGCAAGACGTAAACACCGATTTGCAGGTCAAAAATCTCCAGCTTAACATCAAAATCGACCGAGATAAGATGTCCAAGCTCGGCTTGACTATGAACACTGTGCAGGACGCGTTGAACAGCGCCTACTCTCAGCGCCAGGTGTCCGTCATTTACACGGCAACGAACCAGTATTGGGTCATCCTCGAAGTATCGCCTGATTTCAATCAAGACGCTTCGATGTTGAGTTGGTTGAAAGTGCGAACTGCGGCCGGGGAACTCGTGCCTATCAGCACCGTAGCTAGTGTCAGCCGTGGAGTTGGATTGATGCAGGTCAATCACCTCGGTCAGTTCCCGTCTGTTACGCTTTCGTTCAATCTCAAGCCCGGAACATCCTTGAGCGAAGCTGTTGATAAGTGCAAAGCCATTGCTAAGCAGATGGTACCTGATGAAGTGACTTACATGTTCCAGGGGAATGCGCAGATATTTGAGAGTTCTGTCAGCAACCTCGGTGTGCTGCTTCTGATTTCGATTCTGGTGATCTACATCGTACTGGGCATTTTGTACGAGAGTTTCATTCATCCAATCACCATCCTCTCCGGGCTACCATCTGCTGGACTGGGTGCCGTTCTGATCTTGATGTTCTTCCACATGGCTCTGGATATTTACGGGTTCCTCGGGCTCGTTCTCTTGATTGGGATTGTGAAGAAGAACGCCATCATGATGATCGACTTCGCTGTTGAGTACGAGCGCACAGAGGCGCGTGGCGATGCAGAGGAAGCAATTTACAAAGCTTGTATAACGCGATTCAGACCGATCGTAATGACGACGATGTGCGCACTTCTAGGAAGTTTGCCTATCGCGCTGGCGTTTGGTACTGGCTCCGAGGCTCGTCGTCCATTGGGGATGACAATCGTTGGTGGACTGTTGGTATCGCAATTGGTGACACTGTATATCACGCCGGTTTTTTACATCTATCTGGATAAGTTGCAAAAGTTTCTCGAAAATCGGAAGAAAAGCGGCGTCAAACGCACCGCTGCACATGAGGGAGCCTGATGAGTATCAGCAAGATTTTTATCGATCGGCCGGTTATGACGACACTCGTCATGTTCGCCATCTTGCTCTTCGGGGCAATCGGATACAAATCCCTTCCTTTGAGCAACTTGCCAAACGTCGACTTTCCGACGCTTCAGGTCACGAGTAACCTGCCGGGCGCGAGTGCCGAGACTATGGCTTCTGCCGTTTCAATCCCTCTTGAAAAACAATTTGCGACGATTGCCGGTTTGACTCAAATGACCTCAACCAGCACGCTCAGCCAATCCCAAATTACATTGCAGTTCGACCCGTCGAGAAATATGGACGGTGCGTCGCTCGACGTTCAAGCTTGTATCACCGCGGCATCGAAACAGTTGCCACCGCAAATGGTGACACCGCCAACTTTCGCCAAGGTCAACCCTGCCATGCAGCCGGTCATCTACATATCTGTTAGTTCTGACACGCTGCCGATGCACAAAGTTGACTACTACGCGGAAACGATTCTTGCGCAGCAAATCTCGCGTGTCAGCGGCGTTGCGACCGTACAGGTTAACGGCGCACAACCGTTCGCTGTGCGAATTCAGCTCAATCCGCAGAGACTTGCTTCTTATGGATTAGGTCTGGACGACGTAATGAACGCCGTCTCCGCTGCCAACCAGAACCAGCCTACAGGTACTCTCTGGGGAAAATCGCAAGCCTTCACCATCCAATCAAACGGGCAATTGCTCGATGCAGAAGCCTACAAGCCAATCATTATTGCAGAGAAGAACGGCGCACCTGTGCACTTGAGCGACGTGGCGCGCGTCATCGACAGCGTGCAGAACGACCGTGCCGGAGGTTGGTATAACGGCAAACCGGCGGTCATTCTAGCCGTTCTTCGCCAACCGGGAGCCAACACAATCCAGGTTGTAGACAGCATCAAAAAGCTGATGCCGCAGTTCCGCAACGTGGTTCCAGCTAATGTGAAATTGGATGTTTTGTATGACCAATCGACTTCAATCAGAAATTCCGTTGACGACGTTCAATTCACATTGTTATTGACCGTCGGGCTGGTTGTCCTGGTCATCTTCGTCTTCCTCGGTAATTTGTCGGCTACGTTGATCCCAAGTTTGGCGCTGCCAATTTCTATCGTGGGAACGTTTGCTGCCATGCGACTTCTGAACTTCAGTTTGGACAACTTGTCATTGATGGCATTGTCGCTCTCGGTAGGTTTCGTTGTGGACGACGCTATCGTCATGCTCGAAAACATAGTCAGGCATATGGAAATGGGCAAGACTGCAATGCAGGCAGCCTACGATGGGTCTGCGGAAATCGGCTTTACGATTTTATCCATGACACTGTCTCTGGTGGCTGTATTCTTACCGGTTTTATTACTGCCTGGTATCGTCGGGCGTTTGTTTAACGAGTTCGGTGTCACAATCAGTATCGCGATTTTGATCTCCGGTTTCATATCCCTGAGTTTCACACCGATGCTGTGCAGCCGCTTCCTCAAGGCGACGGACGCGCACGGACATAAAAACAAGCTGGCCGTGTGGTCAGACCACGTCTTCGACATCTTTTTGTCCGGATACAAAGCGACACTGCATTTGGCGCTTTCAGCCAAGCCTATTGTGATGATCGGCTTTGTCATCATGCTCATCCTCACGGGAGTACTGTTCGGTGCAGTTCCTAAGGGCTTCATGCCTAATGAAGACACCGGTCAACTCGTAGTCATGACCGAAGCTGCGCAAGGCGCTTCATTCCAGGAAATGGCACGATTGCATAACATGCTGTCCGACATCATCATGAAAGATCCGAATGTCGAATCTGTCATGTCGAGTCTTGGGGTCGGTAACAGCAGTCCGAACGTTGCTCTCAATCAGGGACGATTACTTGTTGTCTTGAAGCCTCGAGAGAAACGTAAATTGAGCGCGGATCAACTTATATCCGATCTGTCACCGAAGCTTGCCACCGTTCCTGGTATCAATGCTTTCGTGCAAAATCCTCCAACGATAACAATCGGTGGACAGGTGACGAAGAGCTTGTATCAGTTCACCTTATCCAGTCCAAACCAGCAACAGTTGTACGCTGCGGCTGGAAAGTTGATGACCAAAATCAAAACCATTGATGGTGTCGTTGACGTAACTTCGGACCTTCAAGTTGAAAACCCTGAAGTTCACATCACTGTGAATCGCGACAAGTGCGCGAAGTTTGGCGTCACCATCCAACAAGTGGAAGATGCGTTGAACAGCGCCTACGCTGCTCGTCAGATTTCCACGATGTACACCTCGACAAATCAGTACTGGGTGATTATCGAAGTTCTGCCTCGCTTCTACAAAGACCCAAGTAAGCTGACGGACTTGTACTTGCACAGTTCGACTGGGGTTTTGGTTCCGCTGCAATCGTTGTGCGATATGGAAGAGGGTGTGGGGCCGTTGCTCGTGAACCACTTGAGCCAATTTCCATCAGTGACGATTTCGTTCAACCTGAAGCCTGAGGCTTCGTTGGGCAATGTGACAAATCAGATCAAGGCTATGGCAAAAGATACCGACACTGTACCGGCGTCGGTAACCAGCTCGTTCCAGGGAACTGCTGCTGCTTTCGAGGATTCGTTACAGAACCTCTGGGTACTTCTTCTGTTGGCTGTTATCGTCATCTACATCGTGTTGGGTATCCTGTACGAAAGTTTCATTCACCCCATCACGATCTTGTCAGGCTTGCCATCAGCCGGTTTAGGTGCGTTGTTGATTCTTCTGCTCTGCCGCGTGGACCTGAATATTTACGGGTTCCTTGGTTTGATCATGTTGATCGGTATCGTCAAGAAAAACGCGATTATGATGATCGACTTTGCTGTAGAAGCCGAACGTCACCAGCATATGGCGCCTGAGGATGCAATCTACGAAGCTTGTATCACAAGATTCCGTCCGATCATGATGACTACGATGGCAGCTTTGATGGGTGGTATTCCTATCGCGATTGCCTTCGGTGCTGGCTCTGAAGCAAGACAACCACTTGGTCTAACGGTAGTCGGCGGATTGCTGGTATCGCAGTTGGTGACGCTGTATATCACGCCGGTGTTTTACATTTACCTGGATACTTTCCAGCGCCGCGTCTTCAAGAAGGACGAATCGAGCGAAGTGCACTTGCATCCAGCCGCAGAGACTAGCGCGCACTAGGAATTGTTTTGGCTGTCCAGCAAGGCTGCAACCGTTTCGAGAGTGTCAGCTTCATCAGCTGGCTTATCTTGCCGCCAGCGTAACATGCGCGGGAAACGCACAGCGATGCCTGACTTGTGGCGCGTCGACTTTGCGATTCCTTCAAAAGCTAACTCGAAGACTAGCTCTGGCTTCACCGTCCGCACTGGTCCAAATTTTTCCAGGGTGTTTTGTCTGACGAACAGGTCTACTTGTCGAATCTCTTCATCCGTCAGCCCTGAATACGCCTTGGCTACTGGCACGAGCTTGCCGTTGTCCCAGATGCCGAATGTGTAATCGGTGTACCAGGTCGAGCGTTTGCCGCTTCCGCGCTGGGCATAAATCAGAACCGCATCCATCGTGAATGGATTGACTTTCCACTTCCACCAGTCGCCTCTCTGTCTGCCGACTTTGTACGGTGATGAAAGTCTCTTGAGCATCAACCCTTCGACGTTGAGAGTACGTGCGTTGCCGCGCGCTTCTGCCATTGCCTCCCAGCTATCGACTTCTACCGTTGGTGAAATTCGGAACCTCGTGCTGATTCTTTGACACGATGGTGCTGAGAGGTCGCGCTCGGTAAGTGTCATCTGTTGCGGGTCCGCGCTACATGATAATCCGCGCAGAAGTCTTTCGAGCAGCTCTCGCCGTTCAGATAGTGGTCTATCACGGATATCCACGCCCTCGAATTCAAGCAGGTCGTAAGCCATGATAATGACTGGCACGTCTTCCATCATTTTTTTCGAGACGTTTTTTCTGCCTATTCTCATCTGCAATTGTGAAAACGGAAGGACATTTGCTTCTTTCCACGGCAAGATTTCGCCATCAATTACGGTGCCATTTGGAAGTATGTTTGATTCTTCGATCAACTCTGGAAAGCGCTCTGATATTAGCTCTTCGCCTCGCGACCAGATGAAGGATTGCCCGCCGCGTCGTATCAATTGCGAGCGAATTCCATCCCACTTCCATTCCGCTTGCCATTCGTGCACATCACCCAGCGATTCTGGTTCGGACTCGAACGGATATGCAAGATAGAAGGGATACGGTCTGCTGATGTCCGCATCATCAGTCTCGGGAGCGACAAGCCGTGTATAGAACTCAGGCGTTGGCTCCCACGTACCCATCAATCGGTGTGCCACTACTGCTGGTTCCAGGTTGCTAACTTGACTGAGTGCTCGAATTACCAATTGCTGTGAGACACCAACGCGAAACGCGCCTGTCAAAAGCTTGTTCCATATGAATCTCTGCGATTCATTCAGCTCTTCCCACGCGCTCAAAACCGCTTCGTATTGAGCTTGCTCCGTCGCGCCGCGCAGTGGGAGTAAGCGATTCTCGACCCATTCGCTAAGAGATTGGTTTGTGCTCTTGGTGCTTTCTGGAAGCAACAGAGCAATCGTCTCCGCCATGTCTCCTGTCGCATCGTAAGATTCGGCGAACAGCCAATCTGGCAATCCTGCAGCGGCTATGGCGAGACTCACTAATTTCGGAATCTGCATGAGCTGCTTCGGCTTCCGACCTGTGAGAAAGTAGATTGCCCAAGCCGCATCAGCAGGAGTTGCGCTTTCAAGATAGCGCTTCATCGCGGCGACCTTTTCGTTCGTCTTGTTTGTTTCGTCGAGGGCGATAAATAGGTTTGTGAAGTCTCTCATTGTCTACAAAAAGCGCTCCACGATGTTGCTTTCTTGTTTTGACTCGGCTGGAGTGGATTCGGGGGAGTCGGTTTCATCTTCGTTGGTATCAGATTCGGTGCGTGCAGGTTGCAGTTCTTCTCGTTCGCCTTCGAATTCGGTGCTGAATGAGCTTGCTCGTATTCCTTTCTCATTCAGCCAACGCACCATCTCTGCTGCGTATCCGTGGGTGACAATCACGTGGTCTGCGCCGGTTTCTCTTATTACATGATTCAAGGCAGCCCAGTCGGCATGGTCTGAAAGTACGAACCCTCGATCGATTGCCTTTGCGCGGCGAGTTCCGCGTATACGCATCCAACCCGATGCGAACGCTGTCGATACAGTTCCAAACGTGCGCATCCAGGGAGTCGCTTGCGCAGATGGCGGTGCGACGATTAAGCTGCCACTATATTTAGTGCCGCGAGGCATTGTGGCGGCGTATGTTGTGTCCGGTAAATCAACGCCAGATGCGCGGTAAGCTGCATTCAATCTCTCTACTGCGCCGTGCGTATAAATCGGTCCGATTTCGGCGTCAACCCCGCTCAAAATGCGCTGTGCTTTTCCGAGCGCGTAGCCGAAGAGAACACTTGCTTTGCCCGCTTCCTTGTTGCCACGCCACCAATTATTGATTTCGTCGAATATTTCTTCTTGTGGACGCCATCTGAAGATTGGCAATCCGAAAGTTGATTCGGTAATAAATGTATGACAGCGAACGAGTTCAAACGGCGCGCAAGTCGCATCAGGCTCGATTTTGTAGTCGCCTGAGATGACCCAGATCTCGCCATCCTTTTCAATTCGAACTTGCGCCGAACCAAGCACGTGTCCAGCGGAATGCAAGGAGACTTTTACTCCTTTTACGGTTAGTTGCTCCCCATAAGGCACGGTTTGAATGGATGAGCCTGGCTCGAGACGCGTTTCCAAAAGCTTAATTCCCGGTTCAGCAGCCAGGTAGTGCGTGTTGCCAGGGCGCGCGTGGTCAGAGTGAGCGTGCGTGATGATCGCTCGTCCAACCGGGCGCCACGGATCTATGTAAAAGTCGCCAGCCTCGCAGTAGAGACCGGCATCCGTTAATTTGACGAGTTCTTGAGCTGCCACAGTCTTTGTTATAGCGAATTTTCAGGGCTTCTTCGATGGGCGATCGCAAAAAAGGTTTGTTCGGAATTTTTTGAACTATTTTCTGCCCGCATACGTATTTATAAATGTGAGCGCAATTGAGAAGGAGGTGCGATGACCGGGCAGGTTAGTCGGCGCAGATTTCTGTGCCAATCTGGCATCTACATTGTGAGTATAGCTGTTCTCGGTGAACGTGCTGTGCACGTGCCGGTCAAAAAACGAAAACTGGTAGAAATAAATCGTGTAGTCTATGAGTCACTAGCAAAATTGCTGCAACTACATCAATTTTTGCGCAGTGATGAAGAATACGCGCGAGTGGAGCAAACAGTTCAGTCTCGAGGTGACACAATGTCGTCAATCTCGAACTAGGCGAATTTATGCAAACGCCTGCAATGCGTAAATTGCTACAGCGCTCGCAAGCGCTACATATACTCTGATCATTATCAGACCTCTATTGAACCTGTTCTACAGTGCTCAATTGATAGCTTAGAGGTTGAAGGTAATATCCATGTAAGATGGCTATTCGGTTCTTGTAATTAATACTTGGATAACAGCCGGTTGATGAGCTGGCGCTCAGAATTCGAGCGCTAAGTTCATATCCAGCATGCTTTGAATTAGTTGCATCGGTTGCAAATGCGATTATCATGCAATTGATTTCTGTCGCTTAAAAGTGTCATTGCTGAAAGGCACTGTATATGGTGCTACGGTCGCTCACATTAAGCTCAGCGATAGATTCGGATCAGTTGTAGGCAAATCTTACATATCGCGGTATTCATCTCAACAATTTGTTTTGCTGCTACGATAGCCGACCATCGATGCAATGCTTCAATTCCTGGTGTCGCATGCGCATCAAAATTCACGGACTCCATCCCCGCTCTTTAGGAGACGCTATGTCTAATCGAATTTTGAAACAGACATTCGGAATCGCTTTTGGTCTGATGCTTGTGCATAGCAATGCTTGCTATGCAACCGGGCCGCAACAATCCAACTTGATTCTGTTAACACCAGGCACAGGTTCATCACACAGCAGTTCATCTTCTGGTTCAAATCCCGGACATGGTGGTTTGGGCAGCTCACCATCGCCGCCAGCTTCTTCAAGTCCCAACCTCGTTCCATACACTTGCGGAAGCAGCGTTAGTTCTCAGTTCATCAAAAACTCGCTCTATGTGAAATCAGATCAGAATGGCGACGCGGGATTCAAAGTCTATTCGAGTCAATCTTCGTCGACAGTTGCTTTCGCTCCAGGCGTTCTATCGTTCAACGTGAGTGGTGCGCAAAACGGAGATCAAATAGAAATTTTTGAATTCAACGTCAATGGTGTCACAAACGGCAGAACAGAATTTTTGAACAACGGCGCTTTCTCAATTGATTTAACTCAATTGACCACAGCGAATATAAAACAACTCGCGTGTGTGTTCGCGACTACCAATTCGACGATTGTGTTGAGCAATTTCAATCTCAGTAATCACGCATTGCCTCTAGATATGACGCAAACCGCCCACTGTTCGACCCAGTAAGACAGCAAAAAATAAGTGTCAGTACCAAGCAAAAGAGGAGACGCAGTTGCGTCTCCTCCTTCAATTTTTGCACTTGCGGCGCGAGTTATTTCACTGCGAGCAATTCAACATCGAACACCAAAGTTGAGTTCGGTGGAATTACAGGAGGAAATCCTCTTTCTCCATAACCCAAGTTTGGTGGAATGGTGAGTTTGCGTTTGCCGCCGACTTTCATGCTTGCTACGCCTTCGTCCCAGCCTTTGATTACTCTTCCGGCGCCGAGTGGGAATTCGAAAGGTTGACCTCGGTCTACGGAACTATCGAATTTTGTTCCGTTTGTGAGCCATCCAGTGTAGTGAACTTGCACTGTCTGCCCTTGACGAGGAGCGGCTCCAGTGCCGACTTTCTCATCTTGATATTTGAGTCCCGTGGAGCTTTCAATCACCCCGGTATTCGTTTCGGACATTTTTGCAGACCTCCTTTTGTGATCTAGAAAAGCGATGATTACTTAGCTTGCACCAAGTAATTCGACGTCGAAGATCAGTGTTGAGTTAGGCGGAATTACAGGAGGAAATCCTCTTTCTCCGTAGCCCAAATTTGGTGGAACGGTCAACTTGCGCTTGCCACCAATTTTCATGCTGGCGACGCCTTCGTCCCATCCCTTAATTACTTGACCAGCGCCGAGCGTAAACTCGAACGGTGTCGTACCGCGGTCTAATGAGCTGTCGAACTTGGTGCCGTTAGTCAACCAGCCAGTGTAGTGCACTTGCACTTTCTGTCCTTGACGCGGTGATGCACCAGTGCCGACTTTCAGATCTTGATATTTAAGTCCGGTCGGGCTCGTTACTACACCAGCTCCGCCTGCTTGCGCCATCTTTAGAAGTGCTCCTTTTCCCGCAAAAGAAGCAAGGTTGCCGGAAAGGCAAACCATCGAACAAAGAGCGATAGAGATTGCTTTGATTTTCATATGTCCTTCGCCACTCACAAGGTATAGCAGTGCATTATATATGCTTAGTCGATAAATTCTCTGCCGCGTCAGGAGAGAATGCGACCATGTATCCTATAACCAATCTACTAGGGAATTCTCAGGCTTTACCAAATGCGACTTCTTGTTGTCGACGACCACATTCCAACTCGACAGGACATTGTGCGCGAGCTCAGCACTGGCGGCGCTATCGACATCGTGGGCGAGGCCGAAACATCTGACCAGGCGATGAAAATGGCGAAAGAGCTATTGCCTGATGTGGTCTTGCTGGACCTTCACCTGCCCGGTCTTATCGGCACCGTTGACCTGATCAAGAGAATGACCGCTCTGCGCAACGTACACGTTGTCATGTTCGCGAGTCAGGGGAAACCGTCTGAAGTGCAGGATCTCTTAGATTCTGGTGCCTTCGGATACGTACTAAAAACTGATCCGCCGGCTCTCATTCGCATGGCACTGCACATGGTGATGCGCGGCTCCACGGGCGTCGTTTCACCATCTTTGCCAAGGCACATTACTCGTTTGTCACCAGAGGAACGAAGTGTTTTGCGCAGCATAACGATGCGCGGAAAACTTCCAAAAGCCGCAGAGCGTCTTGAAATGCCAGAAGAGCAATTAATGGAAATCGTCGAGGGACTGATGGAAAAAATCGACCTCGACACTCCAGAAAAGCTAGTAAAATGGGCTAAGAAACAGGGCTTCTAAGCAAGAATCTTCGTCGTCAATTGATATCACCTTAAGCGCAAACTAGACCGTTAGTGCCAAAAGCAAGAGTCTTGATCGATTTCGCCTTATCAGTGCGCGATTGCAAACCCAGTCACAATAAGCCCTAACAAGATCGCGCCGAGAAAGAGCGATGCTAGTTCGCCCCCTGAAAATGCTTGCCTCAATAAAACGTTCGAGCCTTCTTGTGTCTTCCAAAACGTGTTGATCCAGTACTGTGCCACTACGAATGGAGCAACGTACAGAAGGAATAACAGCGTCAACGGACCCGGCAATTTATACAGCCAGAACAACAAAAACATTACAACTGTCATCGAAATCCCAGTTGCTATCGGCTTTCTGTGAAACAGAGAGGTTTTGTCTGGATACAGTTCCGCAACTCTTGTGAACAGCAACGCCGTCGAGAACAGTTGCACGACCGGAATTAGAGCGCACATCGTCATCAACATGGGGCTGACATTTTTGAACTTCAGCAATGCTGGATCGGCAGGCGTATCAGGATCAACGTTGTTGGCATGGTCGGCAAGGTCTTTCCAAGTCTTCCAAAACCAGACCATCGAGTACGCGCTGAGAGTCATTACGTTTAAAACGACAACGTGCCAGAGCGGCTGTTGTTTCGACTCGATCATGTCGTCTGCAGCGATTGCGGGCTTATTTAGCTCGGGAGTCGAAGACATAACGTGAGAAAAGCCTCAGATACTTGGATTATGCTGGTCCGTTGAAGGATAATTCTATTTGGTAAATCGCGCCGTAAGCGCATGATTACCGAAGGATAAACTGCGCACGCGTCCTGTGGGGGATGAAATGGTCAATTCTTTAATTCTTGTTGGTAGAGCCGGAAAAGATCCGGAAATGCGCTATTTCGAGTCTGGACGCGTCAAAACGACGTTTTCAGTCGCAGTTAATCGTCCGACCAAAGAAAAAGAAACAGACTGGTTTGATATCGAGATTTGGGGACGTCAGGCAGAGATTGCCGGCGAATATGTCCGCAAAGGCAGTTTGATCGGAATCGAAGGACGTCTTGATTTCAGCCGCTGGACTGATGACGCCGGCAACAAAAACGTCAAACCTTATGTTCACGCAACTGGATTGCGTTTGCTAGGCAGCAAGAAAGACAACATGGCTGAAGGCGGCGAAGGCGGCTTCTAGTCTCCATTTATTTAAGCGGGCCTGAATGCATCACATCGGCCTTATCGATTACGCGATCATTGGCATCTACTTTGTTTTTGTCATTGGCGTAGGATTTCTGTTAAAGAAGCGCATGGTCAGCAGTGAGGATTTCTTCCTCGCTGGACATCGCATTCCAAGCTGGGTCACTGGGCTCGCGTTCCTGTCAGCGAATCTCGGCGCGATCGAGGTCGTGGGAATGGCAGCCAATGCCGCGCAATACGGCATTATGACCGCACATTTTTATTGGATCGGAGCGATACCAGCTATGGTGTTTCTCGCGATTTTTATGATGCCGTTTTATTACGGCTCAAAAGTTCGCAGTGTGCCAGAGTATCTCAAGATGCGCTTCAACGAAGCGACTCGCGCATTCAACGCTATTTCGTTCGCGATCATGACTGTACTCATGTCGGGAATCAATCTGTATGCAATGGCGATCGTCTTTCAGCTATTGCTTGGCTGGGACATGACCGCATCGATCATTGTATCCGCGGTTGTAGTGCTCGCTTACACCGCCCTTGGTGGCTTGACTTCGTCGATCTATAACGAAGTCTTGCAGTTTTTCCTAATCGTCTTCGGCTTGTTACCGGTCTCGATAATTGGATTGATGCAGTTTGATGGTTGGGATGGTCTCGCTAAACACTTCAAAGATCCAGGCTTTGCGCACCTTTGGGCACAGACAGGCGGTGCTACTAATCCAATGGGTGTTGACTGGATTGGATTGTTATCTGGCTTAGGCTTTGTTCTCAGCTTTGGATACTGGTGCACTGACTTCCTGGTAATTCAACGCGCCTTAGCTGCTGAAGATTTACCAGCAGCACAGCGAACTCCGCTGATTGCCGCACTTCCAAAGGTATTCTTTCCTTTGCTCACGGTACTTCCTGGCTTGTTGGCACTTGTTGTAATTCCGGAATTAGGATCAAACAGCACAACCTACCGCTGGGACATGGCACTCCCGCTCATGCTCGTGAAGCTCTACCCCACCGGAATGTTGGGGATTGGTTTGACAGCGATGCTGGCAAGTTTCATGTCAGGCATGGCTGGCAATGTCACCGCATTTAATACCGTCTGGACTTACGACTTGTATCAAAGTTACATCGCAAAAGACAAATCAGATGCGCACTATCTCTGGATGGGACGCGTTGCGACCGCAGTAGGAATTGTTATTAGCATCGGCACTGCTTACTTAGTCATGGGCTTTCCCAGCATCATGGACTACATGCAACTAATCTTCTCGTTCTTCAATGCCCCGCTCTTTGCTACATTCCTGTTGGGGATGTTCTGGAGGCGCACGACTCCCTGGGCTGCTTTCTGGGGGCTCGTCCTCGGAACAATTACATCAGGCGTCCACTTCTATCTTACGAACAACAGCACAATACACTTCTCATCCGTGATGGCTGGAAACTTCTGGCGAGCTACGGTAGCCTGGGCTGTCTGTTTCATCGCAACAGTAGCAATCTCATTTTTTACGAAACCAAAACCTGAGTCGGAGTTGGTCGGTTTGTGCTGGGGACTGTCTCCCAAGATCCAAGTTGCCGCAATGTCCTGGTACAAGCGTCCAGTCGTTGTAGCAGCCATAGTTCTTGTTCTCGCAGTCTTTTGTAACTTCTATTTCTGGTGAAAAAATGCTTGACGTAAGAAAACCAATCGGCTGGCTCTTCACCATATATGGTGTCATGCTCGTTGTCTGGAGTTTTATGCAACCCCAACTAACCCAGATCGAAGGGCACAATATATCTTTCAATCTCAATCAGATTTGGGGAGTATTAATGCTGCTTTTCGGCATACTGATGAATGCGCTCGCTTATTTTGATAAGAAGCAATCGAGCTGACATCGCTGATACAAAAGACAGTGTGAAGTCAGTTATCGACGGCGCTGAGACTACTTCGGACTATCAGTGCCGCTTGGAACACTCGTATTATTAGCGCCGCTTGGAACACTCGTATTACTAGTGCCGCTTGGAGCACTCGTATTATTAGTGCCGCTTGGAACATTCGTTGCAGCGGTGCGAGATTTCTTAACCTTGTTGCCGTTGTAGTCGAATGTGAATTCGACATCCACCAGGTTATCCGGCTTCGACGCGCCGCCACCTCTGGCTTTATCTGACTTCGGCTTGTCCTGAACATTCGGCAATTTAGGTAACGGCGAAGCATTTTTCACAGCACGCATCGAAGCTTTATCAAGCATCTCGTTGCCGCTCGACTGCAAGATGCGCACGCTCGACACTTCACCACTCTTTGCGATTTTGAAGGCTACTTTGCAGCTTGCCACCAAATCAGGTGCATATGGCGGGTACCAGTGTCGCTTAATTCGGCTCTGGATATATGACATGTAGGACTTGTATTCGGTGAAGTTAAACGAGTCTACGGGCTCATCGGCAACCAATTGCTTTCCGTAAGTGTGATTGTGATCGCGCTCAATGTGAGACTCACGCAGCAATGCAGCCAGTAGTGCTGTAACAAATCCAAGTAGCATGATTCCGAGCGCCCACCTGATGCTCTGTCCTGAAAATGTCCAGGTGTCTCGCTTTCGATCTTTTACAAAACCTTTGCCCACGGGATCCAGATGGAGAGCCAATTCAAACAGGCTGTTGGCAAACATATACGACAAAAGAAACAATCCCACGATCGCTCTTGTCGGCGGCGGAATAACGAGGCAGAGAATAATTACAATCGCCCATGGTGGCAACCGGCGACACCATAACGAAAACTTCAGCAAGACGTGATACAGCTTGTGCCGACTCTTGAGCGCCTCAATTACGCCAGTGCGAGCTTGTTCCGAACTCGGATTCAAGCGAAGCGCCTCGCGATAATGTTCGAACGCCTTCACGTGATCGAGCTTACGCAAATAGACAGCACCAGCATTGATGTGCGCCGATGAGTTTTGAGGTGCAGCTTGCAGTGCGATGTTGCACGCCTCTTCCGCTTCATCGATCCTATCTAATTCGATCAGCGCACCGGCGCGATTGATCAAACACTCCTCATGCCCTGCGTCTTGCTTCAATCCCGCCTCTGCCATCTCCAGTGCCTGCGGGAATCGTTTTTGCCAGAACTGAATCTGCGAAGCGCGTGCAAATAAATAAGCTTCATCTGGGTCTAACCGAATCGCCTCGTTAATGGCTTTCTCTGCTTCCTTCGCTTTTGCCATCGCTGCGAACGTGTAACTCAATGTGTAATGACCGTACGCGTAGTGCGGCAATAATCGAACTGATTCGAGCGCTTCTTTGTGTCCGAGCGCGCCCTTATTCATCGCAGTCAAAGTCATGCCCAGCATTGCGTGCGCTGGAGCGGAATTTGGATACTTAACTAACTCTTCGCGAAACTCTTTTTCGGCGTGCTTATATTGCTTAGTTTGATAAGCCAATATTCCGCGTTCGTAGTTCGCGCCCATCAGCTATCCATCTACAACTTGAGATATTTTCTGATGTCATCGTATGCGCCACCTTCGTTCGAATAAAGCGCATAGTTTTTAGCGGATGCAAACCACTCCATTGTGGACGGCTTCACTTCCTTCAAGTTGGCTTCCAGATCTTTAGTTGTAATCGGTTTTGTCTTGCCTTCCCGCATCGCCTGTTCGATTTTTTTCTCGAGTGTTTGATCCACAAGTGCATGCAAGTCTGCGCCGGAGAAATTTTCGGACTTCTTCGAGATGTGCTCGTAGTCAATGTTCTCACTCGGCTTGCCCTGCAACATGATGCGCAGGATTTCGGTTCTAGCTGGCTTGTCTGGTGGTGGCACAAATATGATGCGATCGAATCGTCCTGGTCTGCGGAACGCGCTGTCCAAGTGCCAGGGAGCGTTAGTCGCAGCGAGAATCAGTACGCCTTCGTTGTTGGATTCGATGCCATCGAGTTCTGCGAGGAACTGGTTGATTACGTGTCTGCCGCTGCTTTTCATTGATGTGCGGGACGCAGCCAGTGCATCGACTTCGTCGAAAAACAACACGCAGGGTTTGTTGCGCCGCGCTTTCTCGAACACATCGTGCAGATTGCGCTCGCTGCCGCCAACCCACAGATCCAAAACTTCGTTGATACCAACACTTATGAAACCGGCGTTGATCTCGCCGGCGGTGGCACGTGCCAGGTGTGTTTTTCCGCACCCCGGTGGTCCATACATAAGAATGCCGCCGCCCATCTTCTTTCCATAGGCTTTATACACATCGGGATTCGTCATTGGATAAATGATCTTCATGCGGATCTGTTCTTTCACCGCTTCCATTCCGCCGACGTCTGAGAACTTGGTCTTGGCTCGCTCTACGTCTGGATCATATGAATCTTCATCATTGTAGCCCGCGCGAATTTTTCCATCGACAACGTCAGATTCACTGTCGGCATTGACTCCGAGCCGCTCGGATAGGCTTTCGTCTGCAAGCGACGGGTCAGCTTCGATGGCGAGTTTGTATTGTTGTACGGCTTTGTCAACTTCGCCGTCGTTGAGCAATATTCGCGCGTGCAGCAGGTATGCCCCCGGAGGCGTAGAACTAGATCCCACCAGGTCTTCGGTGATTACAAGCGCTTGCATGTATTTACCGAGTTGATAAAAAGTATTCGCCAAACCGACTTTGACTGATTCATTGTCTGGGTCGAGACTGAGAGCTGTTGTGTATTCTCTTTGCGCTTCTTCGTAGCGGCTCAGTCCACGCAGAGTATCCGCCAGATGTACTCGCAGCGGCACGTTGTCCGGCGACACCTCCACCGCTTTTTTAAGGGAATTGACCGCGTCGTTGCTCATAACCTACCTATTTGTGACCCATAACTTCATTTGCCGCAGGGCGCCTAGAAGTAAACCCATTTGAGTTTTGTTATACAATGTCGCGAAAATCGGTGCGTTAATCAGCGCTGGTCAGGGTGTCATACGTAGTTCCTACTTCCCAAAAACGGGGCGAGATTCAGATGCGAAGAGTTATACAAATGTTTGTGACGGTGGCGCTGGCTGCCGGAGCGCAGGGTGTCCACGCCGAGTCGACTACTTCGGAAACAGCAACATCAACTACAGTGCAAGTGACGGAAACCCCCGCCGATTGGGAGACTAAGTCTCCTGATGAGAAAATTCAATTTGTCGATTCGGCGCGTAAAAAGCTCGAAGACCAACGACGCGATCTAGAAGAGCGAAGGATTCGCATCGAAACTTCGCGAAACGAAATTGAAACGCGTCGAATGTCTCTTCAACAGAAGCGCATCTTGATGGATCAGGATTCATCGCAATTGCAGGAAGAGTTTTCTGCAACCGATGAAAAACGAGCTGCGCTCGACCTGAAACGCTCTGAGCTCGACGAGGAGTATCGTAAGCTCGAGACCGAGCGCCGTCCCCTCAACGTTCGTCGCCTGGCGATTGAGAAGCGCAGACATGAATTGGATGCAGAATCCCGGAAACTAGACACTGAGCGGCTACCAATCGATCAGCAGCGCATGACCCTGGACGAGCAATGGCGTCAGATGGATCTGCAAAGACTGAAATTGGAACGCCAGCATCGCAAAGCTGAGATAGAGAAAGAATCTAAATAGATCGCGACTGTGATCGAAAAGAATCTAAATAGACTGATTGTGATCGAGAAGAATCTAAATATACCGATTGTGATCGAGAAGAGTCTAAATAGACTGATTCGAGAAGAATCTAAATAGGTCTATCCTGGTTTTTAGTGTGCGATCGGAGTAGGCGCCGGAGCTGTAATCTTCGGCGTGAGCATTGGTGCTGGAGCATTATTTGCTGCTGGTGCCGAAGTCGACGTTGCGGCTGCATTTGCGTTAGTCGACATCGTTGAATTTTGAGCCGCGTTCGTTGCCGCTGCTGCATTCGCTGCAGCGTTTGCGGCTTCCGTCGGGTCAACGGCGCTTATCTCCGCCATTCTCGCGTGCAAATCATCATATTCTTTCTTCCGTCCGAGGTAGTACAGATCGTAAGCGAGTCGATCCATGTACGGCACGAGCGAGATGGAATCAGCACCATGATAGGCTTCGCTCATGTCCAGCGCTTGCTCGAGCACAGGCTCTGCTGCCTCGTAATTTTTTTGCTCAAGATAGAGATTGCCGAGCGAAAATAACGTTCGCGCTGCATTGCCGTCTTTTGGTGGAGTGATCTGGAAAGTAGCTTTCGCTTTTTCATACAGTTGCTGCGCTTCTGGGAGCTTGCCTTCTGCGATGTAGCACTTCGCCAATTTATCCAAACGTCCATAAACTTGTGGATGCTCTGGTGGTTGAATTTTCGCAGTCATCTCGTAGGAGTCGCGCAAATACGACTCAGCATCTGCATATTCTTTGCGCTGGAAGCACAAATTGCCCAGTCGATCGTAGCTATTCGCAAGCGAGAGGTGGTCCTTGCCCAGCACTGTGGTTTTCACTTCCAGTGCCGCTTTGTATAGCTTTTCTGCTTCGTCATAATCTTTCTGTGCAAGAAAAACATCAGCGATATCATCGCAACTAATCGCCCACTCGATTAACGGGTCGCGCACTTTCGTTGCCGCAACGCCAGCCCAACCTTGCAGCGGCTGACCGGGTTTCATTTTGAAAGATGGGCGTGCTGCTTCGAGTGTGCCGTTAATGAAGGACAGCATTTTGTCTGCCAGCGGTTCAGCTTTTGCTTTCGTCCCGCCGGTCAAGTAAAAACGAACCAGTGTGCCCATTGTTGGGATCAATTGCCCGTCTGCATTTCCGACCGCAACTTCCTTAACACGCAGTGATTCTTCGAGCAGCGGCTCAGCTTCAGAAAAACGCCCGCGGATGGTGAGCAGTTTGCCAAGCTCATCTTCGCTCTTCGATAATCGTAGGTCACCCGGTCCGAAGGCACGAGCTTTCAAAACAGCCGCTTTCAACAGCCGCTCGGCAACACCGTACTGTGCGAGGTATAACGCCTGACTGCCTCGTGTTTGCAGAGAGTCCCACGAATCAGGTGTCTCTGCTATTGCCACTGTCGGGTTCGACAGCGCTGGTCCCGCTAAGAGCATCAGTGCTAGAAGCGCGGTGGTGGCGCTTTTCAACACTGTTGAGTTGTTCTTCGATTTGACCATTCTGCTCACACTTTCTACTGGATATCGCTATTTCCCAATTTTAGCGGATTGGGTCGGATATGGCACGGTGCCTCCGCACCGCATCCGGTGACGAAGCTAAGAATTTTAAAACATTATCGATTCTATCGATGCCTTGACAAATTTATCTGTTGCAATCGAAGCACTATCTGTGGTGCAAGCTGCTGTGTTTAGGCGTCGAGAAAATGCTCTTTGCCTTTCAGTCGAATAGCCGCGAAGGCGCCTGATATTGCGCCAAAACTGCGGAAGCCGGGGTCTAATTCCAGCACCCCGTTTGAATCGTTTATTCTGAGTCCCTTGAGCAACAATCGTTCGACATTTTGATCTATGCCTGGATGAATTGTTGATGGCATTTGTACATCCAAAATGGGTGACAGGAGATATTTGCCAACTGCTTCTTGCAGCTTCACTAGCTCGACCAGTTGTGGACCAGTGCGAGATAAGTCGCTCTCTTCCGAGTAACCGCGTTTGTTCAATATCTGTTGTCCAAACACGACCTCCCACAACATCAATCCGAAAGCGAATAGGTCATCCAATTCTAGTGTTGGATAGTAAGCCGGCGTCGTTACCGCACACTCCGGAAGCGTACTGCCGTTCTCCAGATCTAATCGTCCAAAATAACCGGGATCGATTAGCACCACTCCCGATGGTGTGAACATTACATTTTCTGGCTTCAGATCTCCGTGTCCTTTCCAGTCGCTGTTCTTGCTTAACTTGTCCAGACACCTTGCGACATCCATCATTTTTTCAATCGATACTGGGCCAGCATTCATCAATTCACGAAGCGATGGTCCGTGCAAAAATTCCATCTCGTAGTAAGTCAGCTCAGGTCTTGCCTTAAGCTCTTCGACTCGAACCAATCCGGCGTCCTGGCTTTGGGAAAGCGCAGCATATTGATGTTCTAAAAGTTTGCCCGTTAACGGTTTGACATCCATGATGCCACCGGTGATGGTTGCCGTCGCTTTGGTCGGCATTGCCGTGGTTCGGGCTTTATCCGCGCCGATATCTTCTTGCGCTTTCGCTACTTTAAATGCGCACGAGCTGCCCGTTTGCTCGTGATTACCGTGATACACAACGCTGAAGTTTCCTTCGCCCAGTTGTTTGTCTATTTTGTAATCGCCAACGCTAGAGCCGACCCAAGTAACCAAAGCAACCTCCAATCACTTAACGCGTCGCTCACAGTCTACTCTAGCTATTCTGTTATCGCTACTGCTGCAACTATGCGCTGCGCAAAGCCCACTCCATCGATGCTTTTTCGTTGATTCCGCAGTTACGCACCTGGTCGTAGAGATCTGCATAGCGTTCTTGCAAGAGGGCGTCGTTGAAACGTCCACCCTGACGCTTGTAGAGCTCGATGAAGAGATCGAGACCGTCAAGGGCCGCTTCAGCAGTTCCGTTACCGAGGTGACGTGCTACGGCTCTGGCTAAATCAGCGTCCAGTTTGTCAGCATCCATGATTTCCATACCGAGTTTGAGGTTTTCGATTGTTTCGGGCTTGATATTTGGATTTGCTGCTTTCATGCGTACGGTGAATAGTGCATCAGTGGCAGAGACCTTTGTTGTTTCCATCAATTGTCTGGCAGCATCTGCTTCTGCCCATGATACTGAATTTGGTGCGAGCTCACGGATTGTTTGCATGTCGCGAACTTGCGCTGGTGTCAAAGCTGGATTTTTCAATTCCTTGCGCACTGCAACTGTATCCTTAGCGAGTGCGTTGATCTGGTCATCGCTTAATTGCTGGAGCGATTTGTCGAGCGCCATCGCACTTTGAATTTGAGCTTTTGCTGCAACGACTGCGTGGGCATCGGTAGCTGCGAGCTTGACTTTAGGACCATTCTCGAGAGCTTGACTGAGCACTTCAATCGCTGGGTATTTCTTGAAGATTTCAGCTTTGCTGGTGCTCGAATTGAAATCGAAATTCAAGCTTGTTGAATCAGTGAGACTTGCAGCGGTAGCTGGGTCCAAAGCAGTGAACTGGCGAGCACGTTCCATGTAGCCTTTGAGCGAGCCGAGGCTGACAGTCTTTGTCGGGTCTTTCTGCACGCCGACAAGATTGCCGTTCTTGTAAACACGAACCGCGACGACATCTCCGCTGCCACTGGTTCTTGGGATTTCGATGTAGTCATCGCCAACTTTCATGCGTGAAGGATATTCACTGCGGACGATACCAGGGCGAGCATCAACTGCATTACCCATGCGAGCGAGAATCTGTTCCGAGACTTCTTCTTCTATCTCTCTGGGGATGCGTGAGGCGCCTGCGCGATCTCTAATTAGATTGAAGAAGTTTCTGCGTTCTGCGCTAGGAATGGTGGCAGCATCAATTTGGTTCTGCAATTTATCAATCGCTTTAGGTGTTGTGCTTACAGGTCTCAATTCGTCTTTGGCGATTGCGTCAGCTTCTTTCTGTGTCAGAACCTTGCGGAACTCAGGCACCGGAGCCGAGCCGTTTCCGTATCCAGCGAAAGTATCGAGGCTCACGTGTGGAGGTTGTACTGAGTCCAAACCGCGTGGTGAAAGGAATTGATTGACACGATTGGCAAGCGCGTTGTCTCCGTATGTGGAGTATTCGTTTGGTTGGATTGCAAACGCCCACTGACCTTTTCTCTCTCCAATCTTTTTTGCAACTGTATTTGGATCGAGTGCCAAGTCTACGGGCACGTACTCTCTTGTCTTGACGTTGATGAAAGCGCCATCAATTCCAGCAGAATCAGCGACTGAGCCATTTGTCGAAGGAACGAAAACCCATCCATCGGTCAATCTGTTTTCTGCGCTAGCGTCGCGCAATCTGCTGAAACCTTCGTATTCAGCGATGTGTCCTTTGCTCGAGCTGGCCGGGATATCGATCAAGAGACTTTGTTTTGTCAGATCTGTGTACATTTGCACTGCGCGTTCATCGGCGTTCTTCGCCATGATTTGACCGAACGCGAGGCGGATGCCTTTGTCGTTGCCCATGTCGAGCAGGCTGAGAACATTTTTCTGAGTTGTTTCAGAAACATTCGAATTGCGTGCGAAGCCATCGATAACGTCGCTAAGGTTTTCTGATTGGTTGCGCAGTTCGCGGATTGTTCCGAAATCAGAGGTAGCCTCTTTCAAGTTGTAGTGAGCCAATTGCTCGTTCAGGCGCCCTTGAAGATTTTCGCGAAGTCCTGCTGGAACAGACTGCACATGCTCCAACGCTTCTGCTACATGCGCGTAAGCATTCAAGTCTTTGACAGGCAAATTGCTTCGCAATGCGAGACTGAATGAGATTTCTGGGTTTTTAGTTGAAAGTTCTAGTAAAGTTTTTAAAGCGTTTGCCTTGTCGGCTATATCGGGAATCTGTCCCATCTTCCTCGCCAGCTCTTTGAACTGACTGGCATCCGCCGTTTGCAGATGCGCCTTGAGCGCATCCATTAGCTCGGTCTGCTGGTCTGCTGACATTCTCGATTTGGCAAGTCGAGTTTGAATTGCATTCAAATCTTTTTGAACTGCGGTTAAATCGTTGCCGCCGGAAAGAACGACATTGTTTCTACCAAGAGCTCTTGCGATTTGTGGATTCTCTGCTGCCAGGTCGCGAGGCGATACTTCAGTGCGTATTGCGTCGGTTTTGTGTAATTCGATCGTGCCATCGCGGTTGATACCAGTCATGACCCAACCATCTTCAATCTGTCCGTTAGTGCGCTTGACCTGGTAGCTGTCACCAACTTTTGGTGGATGTCCAGGATTCAATACTTCTAGATCACGTGGAGCGACTGGTCTGCTGCCGTTTGCGCGGAGCACCAGATTGCCTGGCGTAGACGGAGTTTCGTTAGTGATTTTCCAGTTGTTGCCCTGGTGCGATACTTGGTCTCCTGGTTTGACGTTGAATCTTTCAGGTGTGACCACCGCGTTTTCGCCGCGTCCGAAGTCGCGAATTGGCGTCCATTGTGGCAACTTCTCGGCACGTACACCGAACTTGCTGTTGCGAGGATCGTAGATAAGAGTTTCGCCATTGACGTGCAATTCGTTCCAGGCGTGATTTGGGTGGAAGCCTTTTGGAATGTTGTTCTTTCCGACGTTGCCCAGATAGCCACCGGTGAGTGAGATATCCAGTCCCATTTCATCGCCCAGAACTTTCATCAAGAGTGCTTGATGCTGGCAAACTCCGGCGCCTTCACCGAGCTTGGCGCGCTCGATGTAATCTCCAAGCAAGATTCTCTTGTTGGCGTTATCTGCGCGGAAAGCCATGTAGCTATCGTCGATTTGTTGCCCGTTCCAACCTTTAGGCTCCATTTTTTCTTTGGAGAATTTTGCCAACTCTTCGGCAAGACGCTTTGGATCGTTTCTGTATCTATCAAAACGAGCATGTGCTTCAGCAATTGTGTCGCGCAATGCTTCGTCTTGAGTGCGATCGATTACGACACCTGGTCTGTTTGGATCGTTCCAGTTACCATCGCGTCCAACGCGTGTGTCACCACCGACGGTTTGGAATCCATCTTGTAATTTCTCGCGAATGTCCCCTTGATCTTTGTAAGCATTTGATTGGCGTACAGCTTCTGGGTTTGCTGCAACGTCGCGTCCACCGGCTCCTGGTCTGTATTCCATAACTGGACGGACTTCGACAGCTTCTGGTTTTACGCCGAACTTGTATTCAGGTCCGTTTTTGCCGAGCGAAACTTTGTCACCAGGATTAAGCGCAACTTCTTCGCCTGGGTTCAACTTTCGTCCATTGACGTAGGTGCCGTTAGTGGAGTTCAAGTCGCGAACGCGGGCGCCTTCTTCGGTGAAGCGAATTTCAGCGTGACGACCGCTCACTGTGTTGAGCGGATTGATGACGTCAGAGCTTTCGTTGCGTCCCAAGACGATGGATGGTTTGTTGATCGAAACTTTCTTGCCGTTGAATTCGAGGTCGTAGTTCGAGTAGTTGCGAGCACCGGATACGGTGTTCAGGTCGCCGAGCATCTCTGGCGCTACGGGCTTTCCGTGTGCGTCGGTGAATTTTGTGTCTCCGGAGACTTTCTCTCCACCGGCTTCTGGTTGCCAATCTTTTGTCAGTTTCAGCGGCTCGCCTTTGTTTGGCTCGATTGTGCGCACTTCGCCAGTTTTGGTGTTTCTGAAAGTAACTGGCTCTTTGATGTTGGCTGGATTGATGCTTAGTCCTTCGGCATCACGAGTAATGTTCGTGATGATAGTTTTTGCTCCGCCGACAACGTGCAATGCGCCGCGCAAAGCTACCGGCATAACTGCACCGACGACGAGTCCGGTGAGCGTTCCGCTCTTCAAGTTGTCCCAATCGATTCCGTGTTCGTTAAATGGGGCAACGACGACTTCGGATGCTACGTTCGAGCCTGCTCCAATCGCAGCGTTGGTAACGATTTCTTTTCCGAATTCTTTGGCTGCTGCAGCACGAGTGCGATTCGCAACTTCTTCTGCCAAACGAGCTTGTTCTTGAGGATAGATTTCGCCAACTTTGGCGGTAATCGCTTTTTCCAGCGCTTCTTTCTCTGCTGCTGTTGCATTCGGAGCAGCTTTAGCAACGAGAGCACCAACTTCTTCTTCTGTCAGTCTCTTGCCGCCATTTTCGAGAAGCTTCGGCAATCCCTTTTCGAGCGCTTCTTTGCCAGCGGTCGAGAGGATGTCTTTGCCTGCGGTAGCCGCAACATCGGTGATGACTTTGCCGCTGACGTTTGCAGCCAGCCCTTCGACTGCGCCGCCACCAACGAAGTTCAATGCTGCCGACGTTCCACCGATAACAATTTGTTTGACGATGTTCTTTGCGGAACCATCGAAGTCGTTTCCTTCAATCGCTTTCATCGCAGCGAGACGGAATGCAGCACCGGACGCAGCCGCGATGCTGATGACGAGCGCGAGGCTAGCACCACCGGTGAATGGAGCTGCTGCAAGTGCTGCTGCTGTGATGGTGGCATCGACGACGATTTCAGCCAGTTTCTCTTTCGAGGACTTGTACTGTTCGAGAGCACTTCCAAAGTACTCGTCTAATGCTTTCTGTTTTTCGGCTGGTAAGGTTTTGTAGACTTTTTGATATTCTTCAAGCGAAGCGGCATACATATCGTTCGCTTTTTCTAGTGTCAGCTTGGAGCCATCCGCGCTGAAACCGCTCTCGCTCTCGAGCATTCGGTGGTAGTTATCGTAGTAATTTTGGCGTCCATCAGATTCAGAAGGTTTTAGTAAATTAGTAAAGGTGCTTTTGTCGGAGTCTTTGCACTTGTCGAGGAAGTCCTGGTCTAAATCTTTTCCGTACTTCCTCGTGTACTCCTCTTTTAGTGCTTGCCTGTCTGCGAAACTCAGTTTTCCTAATTCATCTTTGAAGTCCGCCGGGTCACCTCCTGAGCCTATCGCCATACTCCTTATTCGGTCCGCGAGGTCTGGCTTGTGGTCTGGGTTGGCGGCGATTGAATTTACAACTTGCTGCTCATCGCTGCTGAGATTTTTCATTGCTTCTGCGCGCTCTGCCTCTGGTGCTGCAGCGATTGCAGGAAGCAGATCTTTCTTGTCAAATCCCAGTTCTGCTTTCTGCTGTGCAGTCAGGTGACCGGTTTCGAACAATGCTTTGGAATACTTGTCTGTGTTGACGACTCCGCTTCCGTCGTCGGCATAACCGGATGCTGATGCAATCGCATCCTTGATAATATTTTTGACGCGGCGATCATCTTCCGAGAGTTGATCGTCAGGCTTATTTAGACGAGCTCTCAACTCAGGATCTTGAAGTGCTTTCTCTGCGTCTGCTAAAAGTTTCTGAGATTTCGCGCCGTTGACTGAATCGCTAATGACGGTATCGACTGCGTCTGGCTTAGGTGGCTGACCTGTTGTTTCGACCTGCTTGAGCATGCGGTTTGCCAACAACTTCTCGTTGTCTTTCAAATTGTCGTTGATGAACTGGTCTAGTTGTTTTTTGAATTCAGGATCGTTCTTGTACTTGGCTGCATCTTCTGCGGACATGTTGGTAAATTTTTGCAAGATGTTCTTGCCATCGTAGCTGGTGCCCATGCCCAGGAAGACATGACCTTTGTTGTCGGCGATGGTGTCTTGCAAATTGCGATGAACTTTAGCTGCGTCCTCATAAGAGTCCTTGCTCAATTTTTCGTTGAGCATTGCTTCTACCCGAGCACGTTCAGTTGGATCTGCGTAGGTACTGAGTGACTCTTGTAGCTCCTTGCGATACTTCGCACCGTCTGGTCCTTTGAGCAAAGTCCAATCGTCTTTGCTCATGTTTTCTACGGCGGTCATCAAATCGTTCTTATTGGTTCCAGAACCAAGACCAAACGCCCAGCCATCGCTATGTGTTTTTGCCAATTGCGAGATAAGCGTCTCACGTCCGTGAATCAGCTCGTCTTCCCAGATAGAAACTTCGCGATCGTTGCCACCATTCTTCAAAGCAGCGTGAATTTTGTTGTAGTAATCGAGCTGTTGTTTTTCCTGGTCGTTTGCCGGAGCGTTACCGCTTTCAGCTAAATCGCGACCCGCTGCATAATCCTGGCGTTCTTTCGGCGATGCGTTCTTCGCTGCCAATTCCAGATTATCTTTGTTGTCGAAAATCCATTTGCCAGTGTCTTGCTTTGCGATGGTTGCAAGTGAGATGCGTCCTTCTTGCAAGTAATCGAGAGCGACCGGGTCTGCTTTCTGGTCGAAAGACATCCCTGTAGTGTCGACGCCGCTCTGCACGGCAGGGCTTGGGAATTTTTCTGCGATTTGATTTTTGAAATTCTCATCGGCGAGTATCGCTTTGCGCGCAGCCACTGCCTCGGGTGAATCACCGCGGATTGCTTCTGAAAACAGGCGCGGGTCACCGTTGTCGACAGCGATGTGAGCGAGCTTTTGCAGATCTTCAGAAGTGCGTTTGTCCACACCTTTTTCGAGCAACGGAAGAGCATCTTTGGTTGCTTTTGTCAGATCGCCATTTTCATTGAGTGCATCAACATAGCTTTTGCCATATTGTTTTTTGAAGTCTTCATCGAGTTGTGCCAACTGCTTTGTATTGAGTGTCTGCAACACGGCTCGGATTTCTGCGTTACCGCGATCTTTGTCATCATGTGCGTGGGCGATGGCAGTCATCAAAGCGCCGGCATCATTGGTGCGTCCGTCTGGAGCGTTGAGTGCTGCTTCTGAATGACGGAAGTCGTAATCACCGAGTTTGGACTTGAGGTCGCGGCGCAGTGAATCAGCGCCTCCGTTTGCATCGTATTTGTCGTGGTAGACCTTCTCTAAAGTTGCTCTGTCTGCGGCTCCGAGAGGTCCCAGGAGTTGCATGATTTTGTTTGCATCCGGGTTGCTCTTCAAACCCAACCAGCTAGTCTGATTGATTGCATCGTGCAACTCTTTGGCTGTTTCTTCTAGAGTTTTCTGGTCCAACGCTGCCGGTCTTGGTTGCGCTGGTTTCGCGTCTGCGGCTGGCGGAGTCGTGTCACCGTTCTGCGTGCGAGCGGTATCAGTGGGTTGCTTCGGGCTCTGGTCAATGGCAAGTTTGGGCAAGAGACCTGCTTCTTGAAGCTTTTGTTGCTGAGCCCTTTGTGCTTCGGCTTGTTCTTGTTGCGACTTCAGTGCGTCGCTGTCACCAGGTTTGGTGGCATGCTGGCTGAGCGCCTGCGCATTATCGTGTGCTTTTGGATCTTTCTTGTCACTTGCTTTTGCAGTATTTTCGGACGAAGCAACATCAACCATAATGCGTATAAGCTCCTGAGAGGCTTTAGAATCAGCCTTCTTCAGACAATTACGCAATCAAAGATGTCTCGTCTTCGCCGTCACGCAGATATTGCGTGCAAACTTGGACAACTAGAATCAGTGTCTACTGGTAAATTGATTTCGAAGAAGGGTAAGCGCGTCCAAGTGGACTGTCGAACTGTACTCTTGGCAACGTTAAAAGTAAGTGGGGAAAATACGTAGTAGACCGAAAATGTTAGCTATGAACATTTCTCTCAGCCCAACATCCTGCCGCTCCTGCAGTGTGGGGATGTGCACGTAGAAAATAGCGGAGGGTCCAAATTAAATATTGGACCCTCCGATTTCAATGCATCTTTATTATGGATTTGCGCGACGGTCTATCTAGACTACGAGTGGTTGCAGTCCAAGAGTTTCCATCATGGCGCGGTCCTGATCGTGATCGCAGTTTGGCGTCGTCAACAATTTCTCTCCGGTAAAAATGGAATTTGCACCAGCGAGGAAGCATAGTGCTTGCTCTGCTTCGGTCATGCTCACACGACCAGCGGATAGACGCACCATTGCTCGAGGCATCACGATACGTGCGGTTGCAATCATGCGCAGCATCTCCCAGATCTCAACTTTTGGACGATCAGCAAGCGGAGTGCCCGCGCTGGCAACCAATGCGTTTACTGGAACTGATTCTGGATGCTCAGGCAACGTTGCAAGAGTGTGTAGGAGTCCGACGCGGTCTTCAGATGTTTCGCCCATGCCGATGATGCCGCCGCAGCAAACATTCAATCCAGCTTCACGCACATTCTTCAAAGTTTCCAGACGCTCTTCGTATGTGCGGGTCGTGATGATCGAGTTGTAGTACTCAGGGCTTGTGTCAAGGTTGTGGTTGTAGGCGGTCAATCCCGCGTCTTTCAATCTTTCTGCTTGGGATGAGTTGAGCATTCCCAGCGTGCAGCAAACTTCCAGTCCAAGTGAGCTGACTGAGCGCACCATATCTAGAACTGAATCGAACTGCTCGTTATCTTTTACATCGCGCCATGCAGCACCCATACAGAATCGCGAGCTTCCAGCATTTTTTGCTTTCAGTGCTGCGTCGTAAACTTCTTTTGGGTCCATCAAAGCCTGTGCGTCCACGCCAGTTTTGTAGCGTGCCGATTGTGGACAGTATGAGCAATCTTCTGGACATGCTCCGGTTTTGATCGAAAGGAGCGTACACTGCTGCACCTTATCCGCCTGGTGGTACTGGCGGTGCACTGTCGCTCCCGTGAACACGAGATCGAGCAGTGGGCGGTTGTAAATTTCAGCAATCTCTTCGCGAGTCCAATCTCTTCTCACGGGAGCTTTTTCGCCGCTTTCGGTGCGGGTTTTCGGCTCTAATACTGAAGTTGTTGAACAGCATGATTCAGACATTTTTTTCCTTCCTTTGGTGCTACAGCGAACTAATTACTCTGGCAATTTTTTTGTATATAGGTTCTAAATTGTTGGCGATGCAATATGGTGGCATCAGATAAACAGTGTTTCCGAGCGGGCGAATGAGCAGACCCTCTTCCAGGAATTTCTTGCGAAGCTCCGGTCCGATTTGATTGTAATAATTGTCGCCACCACTGCTTTCTACTTCGAAGGCGACGATCGTGCCGCAGAAGCGCAGATTCTTTATCGATTTGATGTCGGCTAAGTGTTTGTTCGACAGCTCCCTGTGTGCAGTTTCCATTCCTGTGAATGGACTTGTATCACGCTCCATCAGTTCGAGTGATTTGACCGCTGATGCACATGCTATTGGATTTGCAGTGTACGAGTGACCATGAGCGAACATATCCTGCGGGTCATCCGAAAGGAATGAGTCATAGATCTCGTCTGAGCAAGCAGTCACCGCAAGGGGCAGAAATCCCCCGGTGATTCCCTTCGAAAAGCAGATGATGTCCGGCTCGACGTTTGACTTTATTGATGCGAACCAGTCGCCGGTTCGACCAAATCCCGTCATCACTTCGTCAAAAATCAAAATCAATTCGTTTTCCGTGCAGAATTTCCGCAACTTACGCAGGAAGTTTGGTGAACACATGCGCATCCCGCCGGCGCCTTGCACCAGAGGCTCTATGCAGACGCCTGCAAATTTCTTGTCAGGCGAATCTAGCAGTTCTTTCATCCGTGCGAAGGTCTCTGCTTCCCGTTCTTCTTGTATAGCAGGATCATCGTTTTTGATTGGATAGGGCACTGCGTCAAATTCCGGCATCATGCGTCGATAGCGTTGCCAGAATGGAGAACTGCCCGCGATGGACATCGCTCCAACCGTATCGCCGTGGTAACCACCTTCGAATCCGATGAAGCGATCGCGATCGGCGTTGCCTTTGTTGTAGCAGTATTGATACGCCATTTTGAGTGCAACTTCGACCGCGGTTGATCCGTTGTCAGAGTAAAACACTCTGCGCAAATTTTGCGGCAGATGCGGAAGCAACCGCACTGCTAACACTTCTGCGGGTTCATGCGTGAACCCAGCAAACATCACATGTTCAAGTTTGTTTGCTTGCTCGTAAATTGCTTGTGCGATCTCTGCATTGCTGTGACCGTGAATGTTCACCCACCAGCTTGAGATACAATCGATGATTTCGCGACCGTCTTCCAATTCCAGAACGGCGCCTCTGCCGCGCACCACTTTTAGTGGCGGCGGAGCTGTTTTCATCTGTGTAAATGGGCGCCATATTGGCGAAAAGTTATTCATCGGCTCTGTGTACCAATATCCTTCTCCGCCACAATCCGCGGCAGACGCTCGGTGAAAAATACTCGCGAAATGCGCGCGACAGCTCGCCTTTATTGATCTCGGAAAGTCTCTCGCATTGGGCGATCACTGGAACTTTTCCGAAGTGCTCGATGGCTTGCTTGTTGGACTCATTCGCATCGCCGTTCATGACGACTCCGAGGATTGGAATCTTGCGTTCGTTCAAAGCCGCTATGGATAGCAGCGAATGATTGATCGTTCCCAGACCGCTGTGCGCAACGAGAATAACCGGTAATTTCAAATGCTCGATTAAATCGATCATCAAGTCCCGGTCGTTGATTGGAACGAGTAGCCCGCCAGCGCCCTCTACAATCAGGTGAGAGTCGGGATGTTCGGGAAGTTCGAAATCGGAAAGCTCAATTTTTCTGCCGCTCAAACTTGCCGCCAAATGAGGTGACACTGGATGCTCAAATTTGTGCCGCTCTGGAAAGAAAGTATCGTCGGGCAACTCAGTTGCGCGTCTGAGAAATTCAGTGTCACTTGGTTCGCCGGATTGAATCGGTTTCCAGTACTTCGCATCGAGTCCTGTTAAAAGGACACCGGAGGTGACGGTTTTGCCGACATCAGTGCCTGTGCCGGTAATAAAAAATGCGTCGGGAAGCGAAATCATTCAATCCCTCCCATTCTTATGCGAGCGGAGAGCACTGAGTAAGTGACCGAAACAGTGGTGCTACATTCGTCCCACTCTCTGGTCAATTTTCGCAGTTGTGCACCGTTCAATGCGCCCCCGGTTGTTGATACCGATGCACCAACTCCCTTGAGCGATTTGAAAAAATCGAGCGAGGATTCGAATTCGCACTCAATGTCAGTTACGGTTGATTCGATGGAAAGTCCAAGCGATCCAACGCGGTCGAGAAAACGGTTCGGGTCCGGCAGTTCGTTGGCTGTGCAAGGTATGTTGGAGCGGACGCACTGTGTGCGCCATTCCTTGAAGCTTCGGTTTGTTGGCACTGCGAGAATGAGCTGCCCATCTGGCAACAAGTGTTCGAGTAGATTTTGAATCGTGCGTTCGAAATCACTGACCCATTGCAGGCTGAATGAGGCGATGATGAGTGCAAATTTTGTTTCCACTCGCATCGCTTCTGCATCTAGTTGAACAAACTCAACGGTGCTCGATGTCGCATGGTGAGCTATATTTTCGGCGCACTGCTGCAACATTGCGTTTGAAATATCGCTAACGAATAAATGTCTGTCTGGAAACAAATTGACAATTTTGCGCGTGAAAATACCCGTTCCGCATCCAATTTCGAGAACTGGACCATCGGCGAAATCCATCTCGGCTTCGATAAAGTCTGTCAAAAGCTCCGCGTTTCGCTGCTGAACATTTGCGTGCTGTTCGTAAGTCGAAGCTTTCTGCGAGAAAGAATCGATGATCGCTTGTTTGTCGACAATCACGTTCATCGGCGCTTAACCACGCTCTCTCTGTTGATTTGTTCGAGGCACCACTCAGGATGTTCGTATGGCAGTGCATGATTTCCGTAGGGGTGAATCAGGATTTTGCCGCTTCTACAATTTTTGAGAATTCGCTCTGCATGATGTGGTGGCGCGATTGTATCCATATTGCCTTGAAGAATGATCACCTCGCCGGGAAGGGCAAGTTTCTCGGGATCTAACGATGATTCGTTGAGAAGTTCGAGATCATTTTTCAACAGTTCCTGGTCGAAGCCGTGCAAGTGTTTGAAGGAAGACAGGAATTTCGCTGGGAATCCGCAGTTGACGTAAAAGTCTTCTAGCACGCGTTCTGGTTCTTGCTGTAACTTTTGCAGCATTTTACGGACGATGATGCGAGAAATTTTGGCTTGGCGTTCGTCGCCATCATGAAAGTGCATGAAGCCGCCGATGATAACCAGCAAGTCTGCTTGCTTCAGTTGTTCCTCGGAAGCCATGTGCAGGCCCAAAGAGTGGGTGACCAGAACATTTTTGCTGGCACCACCTGTGAAGCTTGGCGATTTTGGTGCGTCGAAAAAGTATCCACGCTCTCCAGTAAAGAGTGATGATCCAAATGCTGCTACGACTGGGTGAAACTGCGACCAGGTAGACGCATTTAACGCCCAGCCGTGCAGGAAGATCAGTTCGAGATCAGACATGAGTTGCGCACTCCTTATCGAGTAGCAGGGATTCCTTTTTCAAATGTGTTTTGACTGCAGAAAATTTTGCGATGGTAGCAAGCAATTTGTGAATTTGTTCTGGTGTGTGCTTTGCGGTCAACGATATTCGCACGCGTGCCTCGCCTTCCAGAACCGTTGGAGGTCGGATGGCTGGCGCGAGGATCTCGTTTTCTTCGAGATATTGAGCTAGTTTCAATGCATCATCGTCTTCGCCGATTACGATTGGAATGATTTGAGTTGTGGACCGTCCTGTCGCAAAGCCCATTGCTTGCAAACGTACTCTTACGTGCTCGCTCGCGCTCTGTAACTGCTCCCTTTCGCTTTCCAGCTCGGGCACCACATCTAGTGCTGCATCGATCGAGCCCAGGACAGCGGGAGGCAAAGCAGTCGAATAGATCAACCCTGAACAGAAGTTGACCAGATATTCCCGCATGATTTTCGAGCAAGCGATGTACGCCCCGAACGACCCCATGGCTTTGCTGAATGTGCCCATGACGATTCCGTTGGTGCCTTTTCCAAAACACAACCCGCGCCCTTCTGGTCCCAAAACTCCGGTGGCATGAGCTTCGTCAAGGTAGACCGAGGCACCGAATGCGGTTGCGAGCTGGTTCAACGCGTTGACATCAGTCGCGTCACCGTCCATGCTGAATACAGTTTCCGATACTACCCACTTAGTTCGCTCGTCGTGCGCTATATGTTGTTGCAGGCGCGTTTCTAAATGAGTCAGGTCATTGTGGCTGTATCGGAACCATTTGCCCTGAGCGAGTTGCAAGCCTACGGCTATGCTGTTGTGATTCTCGTGATCCGAAAATAAGACAGTCTGTTTGCGACCGAGTGCGGCGATGACTGTGGCGTTTGTTTGATAGCCGGAGGGCAGAACGAGAGCAGCTTCGGTGCCTTTGAAAGCTGCAATCTTCCGTTCGAGTTGCTCGTATGCTTCGAGGTTACCCGAGACCAGCCTGGAGGAGCCAGAACCGGCTCCGAATCGCTCTATGAATTCTATTGCTCGCTGTTTCAGTGCGGGGTGTTTGGATAGACCCAGATAATCGTTGGAGGCGAAGTTGATAAGTGTTCGCCCATCGACGGACAGCATTGCACCACTGGCGGTGGCGACAGAGCGGAGAGTTCGCAGTCGATTATGCTGACGTCTTTCGTCCGTCGCTGAGTGGTAAATTTGCTCGGTTCCCATGAGGAGCTATGTTACGCGATATCCGTGGTGTGGGATCGCCGTCTGCGTCTTACTTTGCCGAACTTTTCATTCAGTTCATTTAAGCGGCGCGCAGCTCTGCTGGAAAGCCCTCGTCCGTAGGCAAGGTTTGGGCTTGGCATCCTTTGTCAAGAATTCTTGTCTCGTTCACGAATGACCTGCAAGTAAAAGTTGCGCACGTCCACAGTTTTCGGATGGATAACGCGACCACTCTCCAAAAGCTGCATCAATCCCGAGTCTGACGCAACCAAAATAGCTTTATCCAGGTCCGGGGGCTCATGGTCTTTTTTCGCCTTTTTCTTCGTTCGCCCCTGATGCAAAGCGTCCCAAATCGGGTCGGTGTAATCAGTTGGGCGACTCGCCTCAAGGCAATCTGCGAGGAAGACAACCTTCGATAAATCTGTCATGTTCACAGCGCCGAGAGTGTGTTCTCGGATGGCATCCAGAACAAGTTTGTTCGTCACGCCCAGGTCCCGTTTGATCGTCTCTGCCGCCACTGGACCGTGCAACAGGTGCCCATTCATCCTGTCTACGCTGGTTAACTCCAAGCCAAATTCTTCCGCCTCACGAACAAGTTCTTTGTCCTTGTGCTCTTTGCAGGCATCGTGCAACCAGCCTGCAAGCTCTGCCAGGAAGACATCACAGCCCGATTCCTCAGCTAGCTCCCGCGCGACTTCAGCTACGCCTCTGACGTGGTGGAAGCGCTTTTCCGATGTGCGTGGGCGCACCCACTCTTCAGCCTTCTCTAACGTCAGGTCGGCGGGAATGCCTTCATAAACTTGCTGCAGCACGCTCAAATTCCTGTGATACCGTAATTGATACTATCGCATGTTCAGTGTTCGATCGTTGTATTTGGCATCTGTTGTTTTAGCCACTCGATTGCTTTACTGCTGATCTTGGTATTTCTCACATCCAAATGTTTCAAGCTCGCGAAGCGTCGAAGAGCCATCGCTGCGCTGTCATTCATGTCTGTGCCTCGGAGGTTCAAATCTTCCAGAGTGGAAATCTTTTCTGGCGAACGAAGTGCAGAAGGCGTCGTTCGAGTGAAGCTAAGGTCCAGTGACTTCAAAGGCATTCCTTCGAGGAACGATAAGCCGTTTGTTCCAACGTATGTTTGACTCAAATTCAAATTTTCTACGGAGTGATTCGATTGCAAATCGGCTAGAGTGCCTGCTCCAACTGGTTCTCCCTTCAGATCGAGGGTTTTGAAGTTAGGCGACGAATTGATTGAGTCGATTTCGCCGAGACGGACAAGAAGTCTCGCAGCGGTTGTCGCGAAACCATTTACGTTGTCGCCGTTCAAGTCTTCGCGAAGCTTTGCAACAACTTGTGGACGCACTTCTTTATCAATGTAATCCAATCTGGATTTGTACAGCTCTGCATTTGCTCCGGGCTTGTCACCGGCGCTGCGGATAGCGTCACGCAGACTTTCGGCTAACGCCACTGATTGTAGTGGCACTTGTTTCGTCAATTCTGTGAATCTGGCGGCGTCTGGATGAAGCAACTCTTCGCCCATCAAAACGGCTTGATATTCCTCTTTGTCGTCTAGAGCGCGATCGCGAGGAATATAATTCTTGCCTTCGTATTCAGCAGCCAGGTCAAACGTGCTGCTTTGTCCAGGTTGCTGATTGCGTGCGATGTGCGACCATTCGTGGCGCATTTCATCACCAAGATGAGGGTCGACGTCTTTCTTGAAGAACGTGACGACGTCTCTATCTGTGATCGCTTGTGATTCGAAGTACGGATTTCCTGTTTGCTGTTGAAGAATTGGATCAGTTGGATTCGCATCGTTCGAGAGAATGAGTTTACGCACCATATCTCTGTTTGGCAGCGAATCTAGAGCCTGTATGAAATCCTCTGGCAGAGCCCGCCCAAGCAAACCTGGCTCAATTGGTTGAGTGCCGTTTGGTGAAGCTCCTTCCAATCCCAATCGGAATTGTCTTACTGCGTCTAATTGCTTTGCATATTCTTCCGGTACGATAATCTTTGTTTCCAATCCATCTACGTTGTAGACGCGAACTGGCGTATCTTTGACTTCCACATTGTTTTCGAGGAATTCACGTTCTGACGAAAATTCTTTGGGTGCACCAATTTTTGCCGTCCGCAGTGGTTCGGTGGTGGTATCGTATCCGGTGACTCGACGACTCAGTTCTGTCAGTGTAGATTCCGGCGTTGAAATTTTTAGTTTCTCCGGTGCAACTGAGAATTTTGTGCCTTCCGGCGTCACTGTATCTCCTGAAGCAAGCGACAGTCCTTCGCGCAGTCTCGCCGTTCCTTCATTCACTTTGGTCGACCGGTCTCCGAGCGATGCAGGCTCGCTGCTGCGGAATGAGTGCGCCAGTCCGAAACCGCCGCCCATAAGAGTCATGGCATATGCGCCTTGCCCGAGTTCGCTTGCGGATGCTAACTGCCCTTTGTTTGCGATCGAGTTCGCTTCAACATTGAACAATCCGGCAGGGATGCCTGAGAGCGCTCCATTGGCGACTGGATTTTTGAGTAATGATGCCATTGCGGAATTTTCGAGGGCGGATGAACCAGCCAGGTTCTTGAGCCCGATGCCAGAAGCTGTCATCGTGACGAACGTTCCAGCCCCGATAGCGCCGTGGATGCCGCGGTCGAGCAAGAACTGAGTATTGGTCGTGTCGCCAGTCACTTGTGTCGGCTTGAGCAACGAGTCATAGGCAAAACCGGTTAGGGCAGCCTCTTTCATGTTCATATTGAAGGCTGCGCGAGCTGAGAGCATGCCTGTTTCTTCGGCGCCAACCACGCTTCTTACGCCTTTGTGCACCAACATGAAAGGCAAAAGCGAGCCAACTGCACCGCCAATCTGCTGAGCATGCCAATCTGCGGAACCGAACTTGGCTTGATCCGGTGCGTCCATAAACTTCAAGTTGGATGCGAAGTTCGTTCCAGCGAACTTGTCGACAATCTGCGAAAGTCCCGTTACTGGTTCCTGAAGTCCTGCATAGGCTGCTGAGTGGATTGCTTCGGCACACAGCCCAGTGAATCCGTCACTTTTTGGCTCTTCAGGTTTTGGCTGCTGAAGCGCGTCGCTCTGCAGCTTCTGCGAGCTTGCGTCTTTTGATGGGTCGTCGGATTGGGTAAAGCGGTCCATTATGCCTGAGAATCGGGATGTTCAAGCAGTGTACGTGTGGGCGGACGGGTTTTCAATGGGAAAGTCCCCATGCCCGTGTAATATGTACCCCGGCGGGCACAACGGACCGTGCGATAATCCCCAGCCGCGCGGACTATCCGAGGATTTCGCAGTCGGGCATCACCGACTTTAGAACAGTCGTGCTTTTAATGTCAGTGTCCGTGACGTTCAACTTCTTCAGAGATTTTATCTTTGGAAGTATAGAAACAATCGACTCATTTACCTGCGTTCCAGAAAGGTTCAGATCCTCGAGGTTGTGCATGCCCCTCAAAGGGTTCAACGATGAACTCATTACCCGAGTATTAGATACATCGAGTTTTTTCAGGTTCACCAGATTTTGCAGAAATTGAGTGCCTTCTCTCGACAGCATACTGTCGCTGAGATCCAGCGATTCGATTTGCGGCATCGCGCCCAACTTGCTCAGGAGTACATTGTTGTGCGGTTCGTAAGACAGATTTATCTCTGTCAATGGCAACAAAGTAAGATGCTCCGACGGATTTAGCACGAGCATCAGGCGAAAAACCGTTTGAACGAGTTCTACATTTTGCGCATTTTGCTGAAGCAGTGATTGCAGTTTCTGTTGTGCGAGCGGCACTATAGATTCGCCTACGATGCGAATTCGCTCGGACATATTGTCAGTCAACGATTCCGAATGTTCCTCGTAAATGCGCTCGAGAGCTCGTGCAATAAACACCGCCCGTAGTGGCGATGCTTCGACAAATTCCGTGAACGTGCTGTCGTCGGATTGAATGAAGCAATTCACCATATGCAGTGCCCAATCGTCCAGTGGTCCCGCGATTGTCGCTGCTTGCGAAACTTTGAATCCCTCGGGTTCGAGCTGCATTGTGTGCTTATAGTAGTGCGCTTCTACTTCACAATTGAAAAGCATCAAGCGCGCCCAACCATACAACAAAGCGCGTTCGAGTTGCGACTCTTGTAGTGTTACAGGCAGTATCATACGCCCAGAGGGAAGAGATTCTGCTGCAAGCTCTCCAAGAATGAGTTGTCCTGCTGTTTCGCCAGCCGGAGCCAATCCCTGAACGATTACTTCTGTAATAATTGCGGGAATGGGTAACTTTTCGAGATAGTAAAAGATTATTTCCGGTACAAATTTT
This sequence comes from Drouetiella sp., assembly GCA_036702965.1. Taxonomy (GTDB): domain Bacteria; phylum Cyanobacteriota; class Vampirovibrionia; order Obscuribacterales; family Obscuribacteraceae; genus PALSA-1081. The sequence goes on along the minus strand of DATNPZ010000015.1, from coordinate 106,351 downwards.
GGTGGATGTTGTCCATCCACGAGTTGCAGATTGCGGCTGCGGATGTGGTCGTATCGCGCTGCAAGGACTTCTGAGATGATGACTGCGACCTGGTTGTTCCACAAATAGACTCGGGCTGGCCCGTTGGTAAATTTGTAGTTCTCAATAGTTTCGTATTTGGTGGTATCAGTCATGCCAAGTCATTCGTCAACGAACTTTAGGTTTTTTCAGCTCATCCACCTCAAATTGTATCGCTCCTTCTTTGTCCTGTCCCCACTCTTCAACGCGTTGTCGAACTTTCTTTGTCACCGCTCCAATCGTTGCAACATCTTTATCAGGAATTTTATCCATAATCGGAAGGAAGTAGTCCAAATCGCCTGTCATAGTGGCGATGTCAGCGCCCTTGTAGCGCTCGGCTAATGAAGTCAGCATCTCTTGCGATAAATTTCCTTTGCCGGAGGCTTCGAGATAGAATGCCAGGTTGTAAGCGGTTTCGTCAGAAACGATCGGGGCTCCTGGTCCTTGAAGCTTAATCGCAGTTTGAGCCAATTGTGCGTCAGATTCAGCGAGATTCAATCGTTCCATAAACGAACTCGTTTTCAGAGCATCATTCCATGTTGAATTTGGACCGAGAGCGTTTTTTACGATCTCTGCTTTGCGAACAACTTCGACTGGAAGTGTCGGGTTGTTCGTATGTGCTCGAGCGCGTGCAACGGTCAAAGCTAATTCATGCTGCTGCTGCTCTGTCATTTCTTTGATTGCTGCATTTTTGTCAATCAGTGCTTTGACATCAGTTGCAGCCTTTGAATAACCGTAATTCGTAGTGGCTGCTATTTTGTTCTGTTCAAGTTTAGTAACGGCTTCCCCGAGCAATTCAAGTGATGGATATTTTGCAAAAGCCTCTTTGACGCTCATTTTTGCTGTAAGGTCCGGGAATCTCAATGGAGTGTCGCTGCCAAGCCTGGTGCTATCGAAATTCGTTAAATTGAGTTTCGATATTTTTTCCATGTTGCTCTTCACCGAACCCAATGGATAAGTTACCTGTTTGTTGCCATCCATTTTTACGCCCATCATGTTTCCATCAGGATAGACACGGATCGCTTTGATTTCTCCTTTAGCACGACCTGGAATTTCAAATTCGATGTACGGGAATTTGTCCGGGCGATCCATTTGTTCATCCAGTCCCATCCTGGCTTTCACTTCGCCCGGCGGTTTTATTTCTGGTCCGCGACGTGCATCAGATGCGTTACCTATTGCGGTCCTAATCTCATCGGCCAGGTGACCTTCAGCAATTCGGTGATCGTCCCAGTGAGCTCTCCTTGCGAGTTCAGTCGTGTAAAACAGTTCGGCATCGGTTTTTCCAGCTTTGGCTCTATTGGCTTTTGCAACTAATTCTTGCATTTGTTTGCCGGTTGGCTCGATTCTGCCTTTCTCTTTTCCGGTTGGATCAATTCTGCTGCTCATTTCCTGAGACTCGAACTCAGCTTCTTTGACGCCGCTCACCTTACGAAATTCGGGCATCGGGAGGTCCCCACGTCCATTCGGAGGCGAGAGTCGGTCGATACTCATCACGAAAAGCGGCTTTTGAGTTTCGTTGTCTACTTGCGAGATGAACGAACGCACCTCGTTTTCTAATCTGAAACTGTTAAATAGATGCCTTCCATCTGAGACGGGCATCGCCCAGCCGCCTTTGTTATCTTCCTTTTTGTAATCAACAGTTCCTTTCTTTTTCGCAATATCGACTGGAGCGAACTCGTTCGTGCGAGGGTTGATGAACAGTCCATCAATGCCTACTGAATCTGCGGTTGAACCATGCATTGCTGGTACGAAAATCCAACCATCAGGTTTGCCCTGTGCTGACAGTTCTCTTAATTTTGCAAACGAGTCCCACTCCATACGGTGTCCTTCTGACAGACTTCCTGGGAGGTCGGCTGGCAGACTCTCGCGCGTCAATTTGACATAGAGATTAACGGCCTGCTCGTGGGCATCCTTTGCCATCAACCGGCTCATCGGCATGCGGATGCGCTTATCTGCGCCCATCTCAATGAGATCGATAAAATTGTTGGTCATCTCTTTCGAGTAAGAGCGAGCGCGAAATGCTGCCATCGCATCTGTGATGTTGTCAGTTTGATTTGCGTACCTCGCCACCACTGTGTTGATTTGTTCGTGGTCTTCAAATCTTGCTGATGCGTTATGCTCGTCCAGAGTTCTGCTTATTTCTTGTGCCAGACGGTCTTGCGCATCTTGACGGACAGATCGAACTTGATCGAGGGTTCGAGCCAGCCTTACGTACTGATTGATGGTGGCATCCGTTGCGTCCGTCCTCAGCAGCATGTCGATTTGAACCATGGGTTCGTGTCGCGCAGCAATCTCTATCACTTCTCTCAGTTGTGGACCTCTCTTGGTCCAGTCAGTGATTTTCGCGAGTTTTTCGGCGTAATATTGGAAGTCGGAAGAATTGGCGTTCCGCAGATGAGATCTGATCGCATCCATTACCCGATTCTTCTCTATTTCAGAAAGACCGGAACGTGTTACGCCCGATTGAATTTTTGCGAGATCAGCGCTTACGAGTTTGAGATCATTCGATCCTGCGAGTACGTGATTGTCGTTTCCAAGCAATCGCGCGAGTTGTGGATTCTCGGTGGCGAGTTGCTTTGGTGGAATTTCCACTTTGACAGCGTCAGCTTTGGAGAGTTTGACGGTGCCATCAGGATTGGTGCCCACTACGGTCCAACCGCCTTCTTTATTTCCGTTGACGTTGACTTCGAGTTGTTCGCCTATCGTCAGCTTCTTGGTTGGGTTGGTGGCTGCTAATTCTTGCGGTGCGACAGATAATTGTCCGTCTCGACGCAGCACCAGGTTGCCTGGATTCGATGGAGTTTCATTCGTTACCTTCCACTGAGTCGAGTCGTGTGACACGCTGTCTCCAGCTTTGAGTTGGAGAGCCTCTGGCGATGTTGTTTCACCTGCTCTGAATTCTCTGGTTGGTGTGAGGTGTGCAATGTTGTCGATTGGTGTGCCGGAGATTTCATTGCGAGGATCGAATACTAAGGTTTGGTCTTTCAAGTGAAGTTCAGTGAAAGCATGGTTGGGATTGTATCCCGCTGGTAGTCCGCCTTTTGGCGTCTTGCCGAGGTATCCTGTGCTCATTGAAATATCTAAGCCGAAATCATCACCGAGCACTTTCATCAGAAGCGCTTGTTCCTGGCATGCACCACCGCCCTCACCAAGTTTTGCTCTATTGATGTAGTCACCGAGTAGAACTTGTTTGTTTGCGTTTTGCGAGCGGAACATTGCTTGCGCGTCGTCCACTTCTTTGTTTGACCAGCCAGTTGGTTCCATTTTCTCTTTCGAGAATTTGGCTAATTCTTGCGCCAGTTTTTCCGGGTCGTTTTTCAGGCTGTCGAATCTTGCATGCGCCTCGGCGATGGTGTCGCGCAGAACTTTGTCCTGCGAACGATCGAGCACTACTGATGGACGGTTCGGGTCATGGAAGTTTCCGTCGGTGCCGATTCGTGTTTCGCCACCAACGATCTGGAAACCGTCCTGGACTTTGCCGCGCAATTCGCCGTTTTCCTGATACGAATTCGATTGGCGCACCGCTTCCGGTTGTGCCACCACATCCGGTTGCCCAGATTGTGGCTTGTATTCGGTTACTTTGTACTGTTCTGTGCTTTCGGGCTTTGGTAAGGGTTGGTCGTTGCTGGTTCGGACATAAGTGTCGGCAGGTGTCTGCGAGTCCCGCGGCGGCGTTCCGGTATCCCGAGGCGGCGTTCCGGTATCCCGAGGCGGTGTTCCGGTATCCCGAGGTGGTGTTCCGGAATCCCGAGGTGCTGTGCCCGAATCCTTCGGTGCTGCCAGCGCATTGGCATCGTGTGGCTCTGCTGGACCAAGTTTTGCTCTCGTTGAAGCTTCTTGCAGAATCGCAGCGTCCCTGGAGAGCTTGCTTTTGACTCCGCTCCAAACTTTGGTGCCTGCGATTACGCCTGGTTCCAGGATGAATGGCGCTACGGCACCACCGAAGGCGGCGAAGGCTGTCGACGTGCCTGCGATTTTCGCAAATTCGGTCAGGTCGTGAGCGTCGTGTGCACCGCGGATGATACCGGAAGCGGCACCTCCTGCACTTGTTGAAAGCACGTTCTGAGGAATCTGCGTGACCAGGCGTTTCAGCAATCCACGAGCTTCTTTCTCGACGGATTCAGTGATCGATTGTTTCAAGAGCGCTGCGACAGCCTGTTCTTCACCAGGTTTTGCAACTTGCTTGGCGAGTTGCATGAAGGCTCCGTCTCCAACGCCCTTAGTCAAACCTTGTTTGATTAGAGCCTCGGTGCCTTCTTTCAGCGATTGCTCGGTACCCTGGCGCAACGCGGACTTACCAGCTTGCGCGATCACTTTCTCTGCTGCGGTCTTTCCTCCGCCGAGCACCAACAATGCTGTAAAGCCGTCTGCAAAGCCTGTTGCGCCGTCAAATTTCGCTTGGCTGAGATTGTAGTCGCCGCCCATGATCAGCGCTTTCGTTCCGACCTTCAGTCCCGCGGCAGCCGCTCCCATCGTGGTCAATCCAAGCAACGAGAGGCTTGCACCACCGGTGAAGAATGCGCCTCCAACTGCAACTGTAGCGATCGAAGTGTCTACAACTGCATCCGCAAGTCCTTCTTTCGAACTCTGATGCATTTCGATCGCTTGCTGAACTTTCTCCATGTAATCCCGGGCTTGATCGGGATTGTTCACCATCGCGGCAGCCATCTGATTGACTTTATCGTCAAGCTGATAACCAGTTCCATCCCAAGCTCTGTCTACGAAGCCTGAACCAAAGCCGGATCTTGTGGTTGATGCTTCATCCAGCGTGTAGAGATATTGTGATCTGGTATCACGACCGTTCACGTCTCGAAGGGCTGTGTTCAAATCTTTTCCGCTCAGATTCGCTACGAAATCTGCTGACAAATCTGTTCCGTATTTTTTCGCGTATTCGTCGCGGACGTTTTGCAAACGTTGTTGGATGATTGAATCGATCTCGCTTTCTGATTTGCCGTCTTTTCTCAATTGTGTGCGGTCGTTCAGCTCGGCTAGTGTCTGTTTGATCTCTGTTTCGCTAGTGCCGAATCCCAATTGATACGAGCGCAATTTGTCTTCAGGTCGCATCTCGCCCTGACGCATCGAGTTCAGTGCAACTTGTCGTTCACTGTCGCTCAAGAAACCGAGTACGCGATCTTGAAAATTCTTATCGGTGAGAATTCGCTGCTTCTCTTCTGCAGAAGCGCGCTGGATGTCCTTGTATGCGCCTTGCTCGTCGTCGTTGAAGATGCCGCGATTCAGGTCGAGTTGCAACTCTGTTGGAACGTGTCCTGTCTCGATTAATGGTTTGGCGTATTTTTCATAAGCCGAATCTCCCGTTGCGCGACGAGCCGCGTCTTTAAATTTTTCGGCGTAAGCTTTGTCTGCTTCAGTTTGTGGGTGTGCCAGTCTCGCTTGCAGCCCTTTGTCTTTGTCGAACGCAGTCTGGATGTCGCGGATTGTTTGTGCTTTGTCTCCAAACCAATGCGTTGCTTCAATGTTCAATTTGTCGATAATCGCCATCTCAGGCTTTTCGCCGCGTTTGACTTTGTCCAGCAGTTCCTGCGCGACCTTCTGACCTGATTCGCTCAATGTTGATTTCAATTTTTCGTCAACTGCAGATGCGAATTGCTTGGCTGCAGCATCAGTGCTGCGTGGGTCGCTGCCGCGCTTGTACATATCACGCTCGCCGTCCGTCATGTTCGAGAGCGCTTCGTACATTTTGTCTTTGTTGTCACCGTACCAGTGACGATTGTCCTCAATCGTGTCCAGCAGAGGACGGCGATTCTGTTGACTTGCTTCGAATGAATCAGCGCCAGCCTTTGCGTTGATGACCGACATGGTACGGTTGTATTCGTCGTCTGAGAGATAAGTTTTTAAGACTGTCTGGATTTTGTCTTTGTAAGATGGATCGTTGTGTAATTTTTCCCAATCTGTTTTGGACATGTTTTCGACAGAGGAAATCACATCTTGCATTGATGAATCGTAGATGGTGCCGCGATGTTCAGCGAGGCGGGAAACGAGCGAACCACCTTTGCTGGTGATCATGTCTTCCCACTTCGCCAGTTCATTTACTTGCGAATCGCCTGAGTACCATTGACCGGCTGCGGCTTGTAATTTTTCGTGGGTCTTGTTGTAGTAATCGAGAGCTTGTTGTTTTTGTTCGCTGGTAAGTGAATCGTCTACTTGCTGATTCTGTGCTAGTTTTCGTCCTACGTCATATGATTTGCGTTCAGCGTCATTCATATCGGCGAGAGATTTTTCGATCGCCTTTTCGTTGTCTCCTAACCAACTTGTGTTGTCGTTCACTTGTGACGCAACAGATAGTTTTCCGAACTGCGCATAGTCCTTCACATGGTTGTAGTCCGTGTCAGTCATGTTGCCGCTGAACACGTTGTACCAGTGTCCTTCGAAGTTGTCTTTGAGAAGTTTTTGTCCTTCTGGCGAGGCAAAATAATCGCGTGCTTCCTTCGGTGCACGTCGCATCGCTTCCTGGAACATCTCGGCATCGCCGCTCTTCGCTGCTTTCTGTGCTAGATCTATAGTCTCGGTAGGAGTACGCTGATCTGCACCCTTGAGGTAGACTTTGACTGCGTCTTTTGTGGCATCGTTTACATACGGGTCGTTCATGATCGCGTCGCGCAATGACGTGCCATAACGCTTCTGATACTCGGCATCTGTCTTTGCGATGTCGGCGGCGCTCATCGTTTCGAGAGTGTTGCGAATTACTTTGTTCAATTCGCCCTTGGAACGTCCGCTCCACTCATGTCCTTCTGTCAATGCAACGCGTAGAGTGCCGGCATTGTCTGCGCCATCTGGTCGTTTTAAAAGTGCGCTGGATTTATCCAGGTCTGAACCGGATAATTTTTTCGCGAACTGTTGCTCGAGGTTGTAACCATATTTGGTGCCGTATTTCTGGTTCCAGATCTGTTCGATTGTTTTTCGTTCTTCGAAAGTCTTGCTTTCTAAAGTTGCGTTCAGTGTTTGTCTGTCGGTTCCCCATCCCAGACCACCGTTGAATGAGTACTCAATTGCGTCAGCCGCTTTCTCCATACTCTTGTAATCGACGTTCTGGGTAGACCCGTCTGGGCGCTGCCACTGCTTGTTGCCATCAGCGCCTTCGCGGTAGTTCGTACCGTCTTTGTCCACAGATACTGAACCTTGCCACTTGGCGCCGTTCTTGCTGCTCGTCCAACTTTGACCGTCTTGTGAAGTCCATGAATCATCGCCTTCCGTGAACTTATTCAGCTTGCCTTGTGCGTCGCGCTCGTAAGTGCGTTTTACGCCTTTAGCATCGGTTGTCTCTGTAACCTGTCCGTCTTTGTTTTCGACGCGCGTTGCACCAGTTGCTTCTCGATGCATTGTTGTGCCATCGAGTTGCTTGGTCGTGATGGAGTTGTTTTCGGTGTAGTTGTAGGTGCCGTCTCCAGCAACCCAGACTTTTCCAGTGTACTTATCGCCTTTGTCTGATGCCCAATTTTGTCCATCTTGAGTTTTCCATGTCTTTCCGTCAGCGTCTTTCATTTCTGAGAGCTGACCTTTGCTGTCGTATTTGAATTCTCGAACCTGGTGATTGGAATCTTCTGTGCGTGTTACATGACCCTGGGCATCGTATGAAACGCGGCTTCCGTTTGGATTGTTTGCTTCGAATCCACTTGGTCGTCCGTTCTGGTCGTACGAATATTTGACGACCGCTCCATCTCTGGCTTCGGCTGATTGGATGCGGGAGTTCCTGTCAACGCTGACAGTGCGTCCATCGGTCGAGCTGACGCGACGGTCGCCATTCGCAGAGATTTCTGTGTACGATCCGTTTTCACTGATGCGCACGTTCATTTGCTTGTTTTCGCCAGTTTTGTCGTTGTGCCAGTTGACACCATCAGTAGTGCTCAGCTTGTTGCCGTTATTGTCGGAAACACCAACAATCTGCCCGCGTGCATTGACATCGAAGTTGCGCCAGTTTCCGTTCGCTTGTTCGATGCGAGTGATGTGATTGTTTCCGTCCACAGTGATCGATGAACCGTCTGTTTTTGAAACGACGCGTGAATTGTCCGTTTTTACTTCGCGATATGTTCCATCAGCACCGACTTCGATGCGACCCTGGAATACTTCGCGTCCATCTGCGCCTTTCCAGGACTTTCCGTCTGTTGTGGAAATGGTGCCTTTCTCGTCTGAGATTTTGTTGACGCGTCCTTGTTCATCGTATTCGAAGCGATGGACTTTACCGTTTGCGTTTGTAATTTGCAGTGTTTGATCGAGTGAATTTTTTACGACGTTGCTGCCGTCTGAGTTGGTTTTAGTGAGCAGCGATTTTCCGTTCTCTTTGATTTCGGACCATCCATCGGTGCGCTGGATCGATTCTCTGCCGCTCTCGTATTTCTGGTGTACGGCGCCGTTGGCATCGACAGAGACTTCGGCTTTGAATGCTGCGCGACCATCTTGTTGCTGCCAGTTTGTACCGTCTTTGCTTGTGTAGACGGTGCCGTCGGCTTGTTTTATCGCATTCAGCTTACCTGCTGCGTCGTAGCCGAAACGCTGCTCCTTGCCGTCGCCATCTTTTACTTCAGTGACTCGACCCTGTTTGTCTCTGGACACGAGCGAACCATCGATGCCGAGAGTACTCGAACCGCCGTTGGCATTTTCGATTGTTTGAGAGCCGTTGCTTTCGATTTTTACGTCGCCACCGCGAAGCTGCTTGGTAGCTTGATTTTGCCAGGATTTACCGTCATTGCTGCGCCAGACTGAGCCATCGGGATCGACAACTGCGTTCAGCTTTCCGTCTGCTCCGTAGGCATATCCACGCGGAGTTCCGTTGTCGTCCAATGTCGCGATGACGCGATGTTTTTCATCGAACTGCAACACTGAGCCAGTTTGGTTGCGGCGCTGCGTTTCGTTTCCATTCGCATCTACCGTACCTACGCTGTGATCTGCGTTTCTACGGATTTCGCTACCATCGGATTTGATGATGCTGTAAGTACCATCGCTGTTTACTTTCAGGTCTTTGACCGGAATTTTTTCGTTTGAGCCGCTGAGCACGACGAACTTGCCGTCTGCACTGCGTCTCCACTCTGTTCCGTCTGTCTCGGCGATGCGTGTGACTTGACCCTGGGCATTTTTGTCGACGGTAACTGCGTAACCGTTGTCGCCCTTAATCTTCTGGCTCGAAGCCGGTTGCGATTCAGCCAATTGGGCGAGGAGCTGGTCATCGCTGGGGACGATCTTGGTTATTTCACCGCGCAGTGCGGGAATTCTTGTGCCAGACTGGAACAATTCGTTCGCTTCGCGAGAGAGTTGAACTCGCTGAGTATCACTGTCACCGGATTTCTCGGTGCTATCACCGGATTTCTCGGTGCTGTCATCGGAAGTTGTGGTCGCCTCTGGGTGTGGCTTCCGCACATCCGGCTTTGATGGCGCGTCTGATGCTGACATTATTTCTTGTTTTTAGAATCAGTTTGGTAATTAAAAAGGCGGGGGGATTCGCCGTGGTTACAAACTACTTTGCAACTGTGACCATGTTGTTACTTTTCGGCGAATTTCCCGAAAACCAGACTGATTTAAGACCGCAGACGATAGATGCCGGGACGCCAGATGGGAGGTGTGTGTGCATACTCCATACCCGCTGGGGCGCACGGACTGGTGGGGGTGAGGGCGGATTTTAGATTAAACTGTTGGGCTAACTTCAGACGCCTGTGTAATCGAAGTAACCTTCTACTCGTCTGAAGTGCTGAATGTCGGCAACTATCGGTAGTAACCTTTTTCTTCCAGAATTTTATTGACTGCAGTCGGCACCATATACAGTACTGACTGTTTTTCTTTGATTCTGTTTCGAATATACGACGCGGAAATGGCAATGCCTGGGAAATCGATGATGCTCATTCTCGAACCACGCCATTCGAGGCATTTTCTGTCTACTTCCATCCTCACTTCGGTAATGTCCAAGCCGATGGATGATGACACCAACCTTGGTGCTACGAGAAAGTGGCACTTTTCAAATAGATCTTCAGAGCGGTGCCAATCTCTTAAATACTGCACGTTGTCGCCGCCGATGATCAAATAGACTTTGCTCTTGGGGTGCAGTTCTTGAAAATACTCGACGGTTTCGATTGTGTATGACAATCCATCGCGATCTATTTCAACTGTCGATGCTTCGAAATTTGGATTGTCTGCAATTGCAGCTAGCACCATTTCATGGCGAGCACGCGCATCGAGCAGATCCTGATCCTGCCTGTGCGGAGGGCTTGGACTCGTAATGAAAAAGACTTTGTCGAGCCCACATTGATCGCGTGCACATTCGGCGATGAGGCGATGACCCGAATGAATCGGGTTGAACGTTCCGCAGAACAAGCCGATCTTTCGCAAACGGGACCCCTTTCAAACCTGTATTGTTTCGCCGCGCGTGCATATTCGCGGCAAGCGCACACGCATTCTACATGCTAACTCATATGTGATGGTATCGAGCATGTTCGCCCAATCTGCAAGGTGGATTGTATTGTCGCCGTCGTTTCCAATCAATGTAATGGTGTCGCCGAGTTTCGCTTCAGGAACGGAAGTGATGTCGAACAGCATTTGATCCATGCTGATCGTTCCAGCCTGGGGAATCATCTTTCCATGCAAGATTCCTTGCATGCGATTCGACAGACCTCTATCGACTCCGTCTGCGTAACCGATTGGTATGGAGCCGATTCGAGCGTCTGAGTCGGCTGTCCAGGTGAGGTTGTATCCGATTGATTCACCAGGAGCGATGTCGCGGATCTGATTAATGCGACCTCGTACTGACATGACTGGACTGACGACATCAGATACGGTGCGCGACGCTAATCCATACATAGTCAATCCGACTCGCACCATGTCATGGTGTGTGAATGGGTGAAGGCGTGCGGCATCTCCAGAGGCTAGATGCGTCATGACAGAGCCGCCGTTGGATACGAGTAAGGACGGAAAGTTTTTTGCTACCTTTTCAAGCGAACCACGAAGAGCATCGTCTTGCTTCTTTGTGAAGTCATGCTCGTCGGCCTTGGCGAGATGGCTAAAAACACTCATCAACCGAAGATTCTTGTGTGTTCCGATTGAATCGATTAACTGAGTTACTTGATCGATCGAGGCACCGATTCGATGCATTCCCGTATCGATCTTCAAGTGGATCTGCGCATTCCTCTTAAGTTGATTTGCTGCGGCATCGGTTTGCGCCAGGTCGAAGATATTGGTCACGGTCAAACCGAGATCTGCTTCGATGCAATATTTGACGGCGCGTTCAGGCGCCGGACCGAGGATTAATATTGGGGTCGAGGGGTCTGCTTTGCGTAACTCGAGACCCTCGTCGACAGTTGCTACGCCCAGCCATTCAGCGCCAGCAGCTACCGCACTGCGTGCCACATCAACGGCGCCGTGCCCGTACCCGTCGGCTTTAACGACTGCCATGAGTGCCGTTGAATCGGCTAGCCAAGAGCGAATCGTTTTTATGTTCGATTCGATCTTCGCAAGATCAATTTCGACCCACGCGTCCCTTGAAATGGATGAAACGGTTAACTGGCTGGACACAAGCATTAGTAATTTCTCTAAACACTAGCGGCATCAAGAGCTTGTGAGTCCGCTAGTTTATGCTAGCATTGCTTTAAGGTTGTAAGCACTAAGTGGCTGCGGCTCACGCGTCACAACGCTTTTCGATTTTTCTGGTGGCATTTTAAGAGACCGGTAACAAGTTCGCTTGTCAAGGGTATCGCTCCCTAAAATTTCGGTACAACTGTGGAGTTCTATTCAGGCGTCCCTAGGAATCACGGTCAATGTCTACGTGTGTGATTGAGGAGTGGCAAGTCTTGAATAAAGCTGAACTGGTTGATGTAGTCGCAAAAGAAGCCGGCACGACTAAGAAGGATGCCGAGCAAGTGATCAATAAAATGATGGAAACGATCATCAAAAACGTTTCCACCGGTGAAAAGGTCACTCTCGTTGGTTTCGGAACGTTCGAAGCACGCCAGCGCAAAGCTCGCACCGGACGCAACCCAAAGACAAACGAACCGTTGAACATTCCAGCTAAGCGCGTTCCTGGATTCAGAGTCGGAAAAGAATTCAGCGAAGCGGTTAACAAGAAAAAATAGGGGATAGGGTTGGAGCCACCAAAAGTAGCGGTTGTCGGTTGTGGAGCTTGGGGCAAGAACCTGGTTCGCAATTTCGCACACTTGGGGGCACTTGCCATAGCCTGCGACGGGAATCCAGCGGCGCATGCCAGGCTGGTCTCCGAGTTGCGTCCGATGAAGCTCGACACCAGTTTCGAGTTCACGTCAGATTTTGAGCGCGTTTTGCAAGACGATGTGCAAGCCGTTGTCATAGCGACACCGAGCGACACGCACTTCGAGCTGGCAAAACGCTCTTTGCTCAAGGGCAAGCATGTGTACGTCGAGAAACCTCTCGCCCGTGACGTGAAACAAGCCGAAGAGCTGGATGCGATTGCAACCAGAGAGAATCTCGTTTTGATGGTGGGGCATTTGTTGCTTTACCATCCTGCCGTTAATTGCTTGAAGGACATTATTGCCTCGGGCGAATTGGGCAGCGTGCGCTTCATCAAATCCGAGCGCATGAACTACAACTTCAACCGTCACCACTGGAGCGTGCTGTGGGACCTCGCGCCGCATGATATCTCGATGATGAGTTATCTGTTGGACTGTGAAGGACCGGATGTCAGCCGCGTTGGTGGTTGGGAAACGCTTGGAGACGGGCTCGTAGATGTTGCTTATCTCGACTTGAATTTCTCGTTTGGTGGAAAAGTTGTGCCTGGTCAGATCCGCAATAGCTGGATTGACCCACAGAAAGTAGTTCGACTGACAGTTAATGGCAGCTTGAAGACGGCTGTTTTGAACGACCTGGAAGTGAAGAACAAGTTGAAGTTCTACAGCACGACTAACGAAGGGCGACTGTTAACCGAGGTTGTTCCTTATTCGGAAACAGAACCGCTTCTTCTTGAATGTGAACACTTCTTAGATTGCATCCGCACTGGTGAAAGACCGCGCACTGATGCGAACAATGCTTATCAAGTCGTGCGCATTCTCGCGGATGTTGAAAGGCGCTTGTCTAGCCGTCCTTCAGCGACACAACCTTTCGCAATGAAATAGTTCTTGCGTGGCTTGCAAAGACTGACGCAAAAAAATTTTTCTGCAAATTCGGTAACGAGAATGTAGAAATTATTGAGATAAGCCATTCTCCTTGTATAATTAGACTCTACCTGAATGCGGGAGTAATTCAGTGGTAGAATGTCTCCTTGCCAAGGAGAATGTCGCGAGTTCGAGCCTCGTCTCCCGCTCCATTTTTCAATTTAAGAGCAAGTCTTGTGACCCGCCGCGGTTGCCCTGCTATATTAGGGCTTGGAGAGAGGCGTCTCTCTTTTGTGATCCGTTGAGGCGAGTTAGATGACCGACGCTGACAATGAAGCGAAAGCGGCGAAAGAGCGGGATTCCGCTGAAAAGCCCGAGCTTGTTGTTAATGGTGCTGCTAAATCTTCGTCGGCAGCGAAAACTGTGAATCCGCTGGATAAGGGCGATACGGTCGGTCCAGGCAATCCTGCTTATTCGAATCCTGGTGGCAGTATTGTCCAGCGTCGTTCGCGCTGGTACAGCAGCTTAGCGGCTCTACGTTACGTTAATAGCTTGTCCAAAGATGATGAAGTTCGCGTTCGCGATAGCGATCGAGCGACAAGCATTTTTCTTCTGATAAGCGCAATTCTCACGATAGTTTCGCTTCTGTTGCCGCAACTCGCGCCGCACCGCGTTCCGCTTGTGCTTGTGTGCGATGCGTTAGTCGGAGCGATGTTGATGTTCTATGTTGCCAACAGATTTGGCATCATCAACACGCTCAGTCCACGCCAGGCGATACTCACGTGGCAGCTTTTGAAAGGCGCAGCCTTCCTGGGTATTTTTCTGACGATTAACTTCGTGCTCGTGATCGCGTTGCAGGTGTCTCACACAACTGACGAGAACGCGCAGACCATCCAACTCGTACCGCAGTCAGCTCCGCCGGCACATTAGTTCTGTCCGAGAACGAACTAGTTCTGTTCGTAAAGTGATATCGCTTTGGGATTCGCTTCTGGTCGTTCTGCTGATCAGCTACATCTTCAAAAAAGGTAAATTCGCGCCGTTTGGGCGCCTTTCAAAGCACCGGCAAAGCCGCCGAACGTGCTAAAATCGCCACTTGTTCGCGGTCTAAGCAGCGGCATTAGTCGACATTGCACTAGTGTTGCCGCTATTCACACAGGGAAGAAACACATGAAGGTCACCCTTGACAGGGAAGGCAAAAACCTCGTCCGCATGGACTTGGAATTGGAATCAGAGAAGGCGCTCAAAGCCTATGAAATGGCATGCCGCAGTCTCAGTCATCAGGTAAATATTCCTGGATTCAGACGAGGAAAAGCTCCTAGAAACATCATCGAGAAAACTCTTGGTGTTGATTACATCAAGCGCGAAGCGTTGGAAAGACTCGTTCCTGAGTTGCTCAGCCGCGCAATCACTGATGAAAGTTTGGATGTGATCACAGAGCCAGTGATCGATTCTTGTGAATTTGATTTGGGTTCTCCGCTTAAATTGCAAGCGAAGTTCGAAGTCAGACCTGAAGTCACTTTGGGCGAATATTCCGGCGTTTCAGTCGATGTGCCTGAAGCGAAGTTGCCACCAGATGCGATGGATCGTGCATTGCAATCGATCGCTGAATCGCGTGCAACTCAGAAGGCAATTGCACCACGTCCAGTTCAGCAAGATGACACTGTCATGCTGGATTTCGAATGTTTTGTCGATGGCAAACTCGTCGAAGGTGGCAAGGCTGAAGGACTGGTTCTTGAAGTCAAAGAAGGTTCATTCATCGAAGGTTTCTGCGATCAGTTGATCGGCAAAGAGCCTGGTCAACAATTCGAAGTCAAATGCAATTTCCCAACTGAATACAGAAACACTGAATTAGCTGGGAAGGAAGGAACCTTCAAAGTTGACTTGAAAGAAATCCGCGAAAAAGTAACTCCAGAAATGAATGACGAATTGGCTATCCAAATCGGTCAGAAAAATATGGAAGAACTTAAAGGTGCGCTGCAAGAGCGTCTCGGCGAAGAAGTTCGTCAAGAAAACGAAATGCGTGCACAGCGTTCTGTTGTTGAAGCTGTAGTCAAAGGCGCGAACGTCGACATTCCAGAAACGATGGTAGAACGCGAACGCGACTTGCTTATTCAGCAAGTGCGCAAGTATCTCGAGCAGAACCAACAGGATTGGGATACGTTCGAACAGTCATCAGAATTCGCGCAAATGCAAACAAGCAAGCTTGAAGAAGCTCGTCAACGCGTGCTTACAAGCCTCGTTCTCGGTGCCGTTGTGCGCGCTGAGAAGATGAGTGTTGATGACGACGAAATCGCACCATATCTTGCAGAAATCGTTGCTCGTTACAACCTCGCTGCAGAACAAGTTGCTCGCAACGAGAACCTTCGCCGTCAGGTGATGGAAGAAGTACTGACCAACAAAGTAGTACAGTTCCTGGTCGAGAAAGCCAAGATCAACTACGTGCCTGAACCAGAGCACACTCACGATCATGACCACGAAGGTCACGATCACTCGCACGATCATGAGCACCACGATCACGAGCACAAAGAGGAAGGCGAAGGAAAGAAGGGCAAGAAGAAGGCTTCCGAAAAGTCAGCTCAAAAAAGTTGATCGACGGATTCAGCGAATCGCCGTGAATTAATCTGTGTCGCGAGCATTTGAGTAAGATAATATCGAGGATAAACTTAACTCGAAAACTAGATCGCAATCTTCTGCGAATGCTCGTTAAACACAGAAATTTAGTGCTAAGTTTAGTTAGGTAAAGTAAGGAAAGCAGGAAGGAAGACAATGTCTCAAAGTCAGAACCCACCAACCAAAAGTCAGCTTTTCGATATCTGGAGCATAACGCCTTATGCGTCTCCAAATATGTACTATCCGCCAACAGTTATTGAAACAACTGCTCGCGGCGAAAGAGCTTTCGACATTTTCTCTAGATTGCTCAGAGAAAGAATCGTGTTCCTCGGAACACCAGTAGATGACACTGTTGCAAACTTGATCGTTGCGCAGTTGTTGTTACTCGAAGGCGAAGATCCAGAAAAGGATATCCGCTTGTACATTAACTCGCCTGGTGGATCAGTGACTGCTGGTTTCGCAATTTACGACACCATGCAACACATTCGCTCAGAAGTTTCGACGATCTGTTTGGGTCAAGCCGCATCGATGGGTGCGTTCTTGCTCTCAGCCGGTAAGAAAGGCAAGCGTCTCGCTCTGCCACATTCACGAATTCTAATCCACCAACCATTGGGCGGAGCTCAAGGTCAGGCAACGGATATCGAAATTCAAGCTCGCGAAATCTTGCGAATTAAGAGACAACTTAATGAATTGATGGCACAACACACCGGTCAATCCGTCAAGCAAATCGAGAAGGATACGGACCGCGACAACATCATGACAGCCGAAGAAGCCAAGGAATACGGATTGGTTGACGAAGTTATTCTTCGTCTCGACCAACAACCTAACCTGGCGGCTGTCTAAATAGCTCGCTTGCGAACTCGTGCATCTGGCAAACTTCTGTCAGAATGATTCCAATAGAGATAGGGATACAAAATGCCAAAGCCATCAGACAATCGACTTAAATGCTCTTTTTGCGGAAAGAGTCAGGATCAAGTGAAGAAACTGATAGCGGGCCCTGGAGTGTACATATGCGATGAGTGTGTGGACCTCTGCAATGAGATTCTCGACGAGGAACTCTTTGAAGGTAGCCCGGCTGCGAGTCCGACCGAAACGTCGTTGCCACAATTGGTCGACATTCCGAAGCCACAGGAAATCAAATCTTTCCTGGATCAGCACATCATCGGGCAGACATCGGCGAAGAAAATTCTTTCAGTCGCTGTCTACAACCACTACAAGCGAATCAGCCACAACAGCGAGTTGTCGGATCAAGTCGAAATTCAAAAATCGAACATCCTTCTGATTGGACCAACTGGCTGCGGTAAGACACTTCTTGCCCAGACTCTGGCGAAATTGTTGGATGTTCCATTTGCGGTTGCCGATGCCACCACTTTGACCGAAGCCGGTTATGTAGGTGAAGACGTTGAGAACATTCTCTTGCGTCTTTATCAAGCTGCCGACTATGACGTGAAGAAGGCGGAGCGCGGCATTATCTATATCGACGAAATCGACAAGATCTCGCGTAAGTCTGAGAACACTAGTATCACCCGTGATGTCAGCGGTGAAGGTGTACAACAAGCGTTGCTCAAGATGATTGAAGGAACGCTCGCCAATGTGCCACCACAAGGTGGTCGCAAACACCCTCATCAAGAGTTCATTCAGATCAATACCGCAAACATCCTCTTCATCTGCGGTGGAGCGTTCGTCGGTCTGGATAAGATCGTTGAACAGAGAACATCATCGAACCGCGCAATCGGATTTGGTGCTGATACTCCATCGACCGCATGGGAACGGGAACAGAAGGCAAGCAAGATCCTCAAGGATACTGCTCCGGACGACTTGCTCAAGTTCGGTTTGATTCCGGAATTCGTCGGCAGAATGCCTGTCGTCGCTGTTCTCGAATCGCTCGACGTGGAAGCGCTGGTGCGTATTCTCGTCGAACCGAAGAATGCCATCATCAAGCAATATCAACAATTGCTCGCACTCGACGGTGTGGAACTGCGTTTCGAACAAGACGCTATTTCCGCAATGGCCGAGGAAGCACTCAAGCGCAAAACCGGCGCACGTGCTCTGCGATCGATTGTGGAAGAGATTATGCTCGACATCATGTACGAAGTGCCGTCGCGATCCGATATTAAGGTCTGCCACATCACCAAGGAATTGGTCGAGAAGAAATCAACCGCTGAGTTGCTTCAGTTGCCAAAGACTAAGTTGAAAGGCGAAATCGCCTAAAAAGCTAGCAATACAGGCTAAACTATTAGATCTCCCACCTTGTGGGGGATCTTTTTAGTTCAATACAGGTTGGTTGTGATCATGCCTGAAGTTTCCACGTCGACTACGTTTCCACTTATCCCGCTGCGTGATGTCGTTGTTTTTCCGCAGATGGTTACACCTCTGTTCGTGTCGCGAGCTAAGTCTATAGCGGCTCTGGAACAGGCGTTGTTGCGAGACGATCGATTGGTAGTGCTGGTCGCTCAGAAAGATCCTGAGTGCGAAGAGCCGACGCAGGACGAGATCTATCAGATCGGCACGCTTGCTGAAGTGATGCAGATGCTGAAGCTACCAGACGGCACTGTCAAAGTGTTGGTTGAAGGCTCGAGCCGTGTGGCGCTGGACAAAGTGTTTGACGACGCGCCGCACTTCACCGCAAATGTTAGTGAGCAAGAAGAGACTGTGCGAGACGATCAAGGCACCAAAACCTTGATTCGTGTTTCCGTGGAAAAATTCGAGCAGTACGTAAAATCGACTAAGAAAATCAATCCAGAAAGTTTGCTTGCAGTATCTGGAATTGGTCAACCGGGACGTCTTGCTGACATCATAGCCACTTACCTCGGTTTGGATGTTGCAGAGCGTCAGAAGTGCCTGGAAATCGTCGATAGCACTGAACGTCTTGAATATGTTGGATTGCTTCTCTCCCGCGAGTTGGAGCTAGCCGATCTCGAACAACAAATTCATGACCGTGTTCGCTTCAATTTAGAAAAAACGCAGCGTGAATATTATCTGCGCGAAAAAATGCGCATCATTCAAGACGAGCTGAACGCAGACGGTGAGCAGACTGGCGAGATTGCAGAGTACAGACAGAAGATCGCTAATGCGAAGATGACTGGCGTACCGCTGGAGAAAGCGGAGAAAGAACTGGGGCGTCTCGAGAAGATGATGCCTCAGAGTGCAGAAGCCGGTGTGATTCGAACTTATCTGGACACGCTAGTTTCGCTGCCGTGGGATAAACGTTCGGAAGAATCTTTGGATTTGGAAAAGGCGGAAGAAATTCTCGCTGAAGATCATTACGGTCTTGAAAAAGTAAAAGAGCGAATTCTCGAATATCTTGCTGTACGCAAGCTTTCGAAGCATCCTCAAGGCACCATTCTCTGTCTTGTTGGACCACCAGGTGTGGGTAAGACTTCGCTGGTGAAATCCATTGCAAAATCAATGAACCGACAATTTGCGCGCATCAGCCTTGGTGGCGTCAGTGACGAAGCCGAAATTCGTGGACATCGCCGGACTTACATCGGCGCGATGCCTGGACGGATCATTCAAGCCGTGAAGCAAGCTGGAACATTGAATCCCGTAATTTTGCTGGATGAAATCGAGAAGATGACACGCAGCTATCAAGGCGATCCAACTGCTGCGATGTTGGAAGTTCTCGATCCCGATCAAAACGATACGTTCACCGATCACTATTTAGACGCTCCGTTCAGTTTGCGTGAAGTAGTGTTCGTGGCGACGGCTAACGCGCTGGATTATGTGCCAAGACCGTTGTACGACCGACTGGAAGTAATTCGCATCTCTGGTTATACCGAAGAAGAGAAGCTGTCGATTGCTGCGCAGCACATCATTCCGAAGCAGATCGATAAGCACGGTTTGACTACGAAAGTCTTGAAAGTGCAACCGGAGGCGGTGCGCAAAGTAATTCAAGAGCACACACGCGAAGCCGGTGTGCGACAGTTAGAGCGAAACCTCGCGACGATTTGCCGTAAAGTTGCAGCTCAGGTTGTGAAGTCACCGAAGAGCACAATCAATTTAGCACCGGATATGGTGACCAAGTATCTGGGACCGCCTAAGATCGTCAGAGATAGTGATGTTCAGGGACCCCAAATTGGCATAGTAACTGGCTTGGCTTGGACTGAAACTGGCGGAGAGACGCTCTCGGTCGAAGTAAATACAATGCCAGGAAAAGGTAAGTTGCAACTTACCGGACAACTCGGCGATGTGATGAAGGAGTCTGCTCAGGCTGCATTCAGTTACATCAGGATGCACGCAAAAGAACTTGGTATCGATCCGGATTTTGGTGACAAATTGGATATCCACGTTCACTTGCCAGAAGGTGCGATACCGAAAGATGGACCTTCAGCCGGTGTAGCACTAGCTGTTGCGTTGATTTCAGCCGTGAGCAAGCGTCCTGTTCGAGCGAACATTGCAATGACCGGAGAAATCACATTGCGTGGTCGAGTGCTCGCGATCGGTGGTTTGAAAGAGAAAGTATTAGCCGCGATACGTGCCGGCGTGAAGACTGTTATGTTTCCAAAATCGAACGAGAAGGATCTTGCAGAGATTCCTGACTACGTCAAAAAGCAGCTTCAACTGCGCGCCGTAGCGCATTTGGATGAGGTGTTCGCAGTAGCCTTCAAGGAAAAGATCAAACCAACGAATGGCAACGGTCAGGTCACTATCGACATGCGTTCGAAATCCAACGGTAAAGGCAGCGACGTCAAAAACAGTAACGGCAAAAACAACAACGGCAAAAGCAACAACGGAAAACCAGTCAAGGCGACAGCAAAAGCGACTGGAGTTGCGTCTAAAAATGGTGCTGGGACGAACGGAAAAAACGCCAGTAGCGTGAAAAGCACTAAGCCAAAAAGTTCGAAAGCCAGCGTCAAAGTGAAAGCTGTGAAGGCCAAAAAGTCTGTCGCAAAAACAGCAGCTAAAACCAAACAAGCAAAGCCTGCTTCGACAGTAAAAAACTCAAAACCGAAGCCGAAAACCAAAAGCCGTTAAAAGTCGCGTTTGGAGCGGGTCCTGGCGGCACCTGTGCCGTCTGTTTGCACACTTATTTGTTAGGATAACAAGTGGTGGCGCGAATAATCCTTATATACCGCCGCTCGTCCGTAGTGCCTAAATGACCTGTATCTAAACAATATTGCAGCGCTACGGCATTTCCCAAAAGCGGAATAATGCTAAATATGGCGCAATGTCTCGTTTTTTGTTGATATGCTTAACATTCGAGCAATGCTCACCCTGGTAAGCCTTCAGCGCATTTCGTACATAACGCTTCGTTGGACACTGGGTCTGCCGCTCGGGAAGTCAAGCAAACATTTTGTTTTGCTTTAGTACCTGCTATGGGTGAAGAAAAAAGGAGTTCGTCATGGTGATGGCTGAAAAGTTGAACAAAAATCTTGCCTATCTAGAGCTTGATGATAAGTACGTCAATCCAGTTCTTTCGAGATCCGCTCGCATTGTGGCTGAGCGCGCGCAAGGTTCATACATTTATGACATGAATGGTGAAGCGTATTTGGATCTGACCACCGGTATCGCTGTAAACAACGTAGGTCACTGTCATCCTAAAGTTGTTGAAGCTGTTCAAAAGCAAGTCGGTGAGCTGATCCACACATCGGTGACCGTGCACCACAAGCGCTACATCGAATTGGCTCAGAAGATTGTTGAAATCACACCGAAGACATTGGATTCAGTTTTCCTCGCCAACAGTGGCGCAGAGGCTGTTGAAGGCGCTGTAAAGCTGGCTCGCTATGTAACCGGTCGTCCCGGCATCATCAACTTCCGTGGTTCGTTCCACGGTCGCACAATGTTGACTATGGCGCTCACAACTTCCAAGTTGTACTACCGCGAAAAATACGAGCCGCTACCAAGCTCGATTTACACAGTTCCATTCCCTTATGCATACCGCTCACATTTGAAAACTGAAGATGAAGTGGTTCAAGACACGTTCGACCACATCGAAACTTTGTTCCATCAGTTCATTCATCCTGAACAAGTAGCTGCGTTCATCGTTGAACCAGTTCAAGGTGAAGGTGGTTATGTAATTCCACCGAAGGGCTTCCTGTCTCGTTTGCGCAAGCTTGCCGACAAGCACGGCATCCTGTTGATCATCGACGAAGTTCAATCGGGATTCGGCAGAACTGGAAAAATGTTTGCTTGCGAGCACGAACCGGTTGAGCCAGACATCATGTTGATGGCAAAAGGAATCGCAGGCGGCATGCCGCTTTCTGGATTCATTTCACGTCGCGAACTGACCAGCAAATGGTTGCCTGGTCGTCATGGTTCCACATTCGGTGGCAACCCTGTATCGTGCGCTGCGGCTCTCGCTGTTATCGACGTTTTGCAAGAAGAAAAACTTGTTGAGCGCGCTGGCAAAGTGGGCGGCGAAATGCTCAAGCGTCTGCAGAAATTTGCTGAAGGCAAGAAGCACATCGGTGAAGTACGCGGTCTGGGCATGATGCTCGGAATCGAATTCAACGATGAACACGGCAAGCCAAGCAAAGACATCGCTGAAAAGGTTGCGGAGCGTTGTTTGGAAAACAAATTGCTCGTGCTCACCTGCGGCGTTCGCGGTCAAGTTATCCGCTTGATTCCGGCGTTGAATATTTCGGATGAAGATGCTGACAAAGCGCTCACCATCCTTGAAAAATGCATGACGTTCTAAGCGAAAAATCTTCATCAATTCAATAAAACAGGCCAGGAGAAATCTATGAGCACTACAACACAAAGTCTGCAATCGAAGACCAAAGCAGACGCTCCACGCGTCTACCACAACTTCATCAATGGACGTTGGGTGAAAGCTGAAAGCGGTCAAACTTTCACTAGCACCAATCCAGCTAACGAAAAAGAGATCATTGGACATTTTGCGGATTCCAACGCAAACGATGTCAAAAAAGCAGTGGATGCTGCTGAAGCTGCGTTGAAAACCTGGAGAAAAGTTCCAGCTCCTCATCGCGCTGAAATTCTCTACAAAGCCGCTCACTTACTTGAAACTCGCAAGGAAGAGATGGCGAGAAACATGGTTCGCGAAATGGGCAAAGTGCTCAAAGAAGCTCGCGGCGATGTGCAAGAAGCGATCGACATGGCGAAATACATGGCTGGCGAAGGTCGCCGTTTGATGGGTTCGACTGTACCTTCCGAACTTCCGAACAAGTTCGCGATGTCAATCAGGCAGCCAATCGGCGTGATCGGTTTGATCACTCCGTGGAACTTCCCCGTTGCAATTCCAAGCTGGAAAATTTTCCCAGCTATCGTTGCTGGTAACACAGTTGTTTTCAAGCCATCACCAGAAACACCGCTTTGCGCAGTGATGTTTGTTGAAGTGCTCGTCGAAGCCGGCTTGCCTGCAGGAGTTGTGAATCTCGTAACTTCGGAAGGCATCGAAGCTGGTCAGTCGATGGTCGAAGATCCACGAGTACGCGCTATTTCGATTACTGGATCGACAGCAGTTGGTAAGAAAGTTGCTGGACGATGTGGCGAATTGATGAAGCGCATCTCCTGCGAACTCGGTGGCAAGAACGCAATCTGCATCATGGACGATGCTGATGTCGACCTCGCTGTGGAAGGCGCAATCTGGGGCGGTTTCGGAACTGCAGGACAGCGTTGCACTGCTGCTAGCCGCATCATCATTCACCAGTCCCGCTACAAAGAATTCGTCGACAAATTTGTTGCTCGCGCGAAAGCTTTGAAGATTGGTGACGGCTTGAATGAAGAAGTACAAGTCGGACCAGTTGTTTCGAAGAAGCAGTTGGAACACATCCACAACCTGGTCGAAGTCGGCAAGAAAGAAGGCGCCACACTGTTGTGCGGCGGCGAAATCATGAAAGACAACGGCAAAGAAAATGGCTGGTTCTTTGCTCCGACGATCTTCGGCGATGTGAAAGCCTCCATGCGCATTGCGCAAGAAGAAATATTCGGACCAGTCGTTGCAGTAATTCCAGTCAAGGATTACGAGGAAGCGATTGAAGTAGCAAATGGTACCGAATATGGTTTATCACTTTCGATGTACACCAAAGACGTGAACCGCGCCTTCGCAGCAATCGAAGAGCTCGATTCAGGAATCGTGTACATCAACGCTCCAACG
This sequence comes from Drouetiella sp., assembly GCA_036702965.1. Lineage (GTDB taxonomy): Bacteria > Cyanobacteriota > Vampirovibrionia > Obscuribacterales > Obscuribacteraceae > PALSA-1081. The sequence continues at coordinate 82,570 of DATNPZ010000015.1, read as the reverse complement.
ATCGGTGCTGAAATTCAGTTGCCTTTCGGTGGTGTCAAAAAGACCGGTAACGGATTCCGTGAAGCCGGCACCACTGCAATCGATCAATTCACTGAGTGGAAATCGGTTTACATCGACTACTCCGGACATTTGCAAAGAGCGCAGATCGACAATCATCCAGCGGATAAAAAGGAAAGCTAATAGCTCCGTAATTACTGTTAGACCTCATTCAATTGGAGAAAAGAAAATGGATTTTGACTTTACACCGGAGCAAATGGCGATGCGCAAACACATGCGCGACTTTGCCGAGCGTGAAATTGCTCCGAAGGCTGCTGCGAATGATCGCGCCTGTCAATTCGACTGGGATATCGCGAAGAAAATTTTCGCTGAAGGTTTCCTTGGTTGCCCAGTGCCAGAGAAATACGGCGGTCTTGGGATGGACTACGTTGCTTACGGTTTGATGACAGAAGAAATCAACCGCGTATGCTCGTCGACCAGAACATTGTTCTCGGTTCAAACTTCACTGGTTGCTTTGACTATCTTGAAGTGGGGAACTGAAGCTCAGAAGCAAGAAATGCTTCCAAAACTTTGCAACGGAACATACATCGGTTGCTACGGTTTGACTGAGCCTGAAGCTGGTTCTGATGCTGGAAATCAACAAACCCGTGCTGTCAAAGACGGCTCTGATTATTTGTTGAGCGGACAGAAAGTTTGGATCTCCTGCGGTTCGATTGCGACTCACGCTCTTGTGTTTGCAACGATCGATCCGAAGTTGGGTCACAAAGGCATTTGCTGTTTCATCGTTGATGCGAAGAGCAAAGGCTTCTCGGCTGTGCCAATCAAAGGCAAGTTGGGTCTGCGCGCTTCCGACACTTCATCACTTTTCTTGGATCAAGTTCGCGTTCCTGCAGAAAACATGCTGGGCGGAGTTGGTGATGGCTTCAAGGTCGCGATGTCAGCTCTCGATAACGGTCGCTTCTCAGTAGCCGCTGGTGCTGTAGGTCTCGTTCAAGGTTGTATCGATGCTTGCACCACATACGCAATGCAGCGCACAACATTCGGAAAACCAATTGGCGAACATCAACAAGTTCAAGCCATGATCGCTGACATGGTTGCCGATGCAGAAGCTGGTAGATTGCTCTACTTGCGTGCAGCTCACTTGAAGAACAAAGGCGTACGCAACACACTCGAAACTTCGTTGGCAAAATTGTTTGCTGGTGAAGCTGCGAACCGCGCTGGACACAACGCTGTTCAGATCTACGGTGGCTACGGCTACTCAGACGAGTATCCAGTAGAGCGCTATTTCCGTGATGCGAAAGTTCTGAACATCTACGAAGGTACTCGCGAAATCCAACGCTTGATCATTGCTCAGGATGCGCTCGGTATCCGCAATGCAAACGGTCAATCTACAGGTCGCATGACTGCTCTTGCAGGCACCGCCTCCGAACCACAATTGGCTAGCGTGTAATTTCACAAGCAAGCTCGATTAAACAGAAATCCGCCTTCTTCAGAGGGCGGATTTTTTTCTCTTTCGAAGTTTTTTTATTCGCTTCCAGGGGGGATTTTTATCGCTTGAGAAAAACTCTTGCTCGCTTCCAAAGGACGCTTACTTGCTTCCAATGGAATTTCATTGCTTGCGAAAAAGTCTTGCTCGCTTCCAAAGGATGCTTACTTGCTTCCAATGGAATTTTCATTGCTTGCGAAAAAGTCTTGTTCACTTCCAGAGAAGTCTTTCTAGATTCCGAATTTGTCGAGCGTGTCTATCGAAATAGCTTTAGCAGAGCCACCCGAGACCACTTTCAGAGCTCGTCTGACGCGCTTGTTTGTTATTCTGCGTCGCACTTTCACTCCTTCGCGAGTGATGTAGGTCCAATTGTCTGCGCGCTCGCGGATAACTTTGAGTTTTTTGTCCATGACGAACCTCCACTTTCAGTTATAGCGCTTTGCGGTCGCTCATGGCGCTTATAGAGGTTGGTTTCCGGCTTGAGTTGCCACTGTACTGGTCAGTTTGGCAATTTTCTCTGCAACTGCAACGAATAGCTTTTTACCGCCTGTTTCGTTCAGGTGGGTGGAGTCATAGAAGTCAGTCAAGGTGAAAAGATCGTCCTTGTCCATGTCGATAAATGGCGCGCCGTTCTTTTCTGCAATAGCTGTCGCCTCTCTCATGTACCGGTCGTACAGCGGCTTTTTGATCAGTTCGCGGTTGTAGCTTGTTAATGGCATGTTCACCACAACGACTTTGACGTGGTTCTTGTCGCACAGCGCTAGAGCCTCGTTGAACCGCTTCAATTGCTGGCTGAGGACTTCGTCGTTAGCTTTTCCATAGTTCATGTTGAAGTTTGGAATATCCTCAAGGCGATTGCGTCTGCCGTACGCGTCGGCGTCTGAAATCACACCCTCGGCTGGATTTGGCAGTGGCTCTCTATTCTCTACAGGTTCGTCTTTGCGATGAATAAATTTCTTGAATTCGTCGCTCATTGGCGTCTTGTACGCCGCAAGTTCGTTCTCTAACAGCTCAAAATGCCAACTTACCTCTCGTCGGATCTTGTCGGCGGCGAGTACCGCAACGTTCGAGTTGATTGGCCACACGTAGGATTTGAATGACAGGGCAATGCGTGTGTCATCCATCTTATGTCCATCGTTCCAGATGAATTCAGCGGGTGCAATCGTCCAGACTACCATTGCTGGCTTCTTCTCGTAGGCGAATGCTTTCTCCAAAATCTTGTTTTGGTCTGATGCCACGATTCCGGCTACACCAAGGTTTGTTACTTCAAACTTCTTTCCGAGTTTTTCGAGTAGCTGTAATTTGAAAAATTCTGAACGCTTGTAATGGCTGAAAGCAAAGATGTCCGGGACCGACATGAGTGGTCCTTTTGCATTGATGAAAGCGTGGTCGCAGGATAATGATGGTACTGCCAGTAGTGACGAACCGAGCATGATCACTTGTGGGTTTTGCTTCGAGCAAATGTACTCGAATATTTTTCTGCAGAACGGCTCGTTGCATCCGTTGATACTGCGTTCGTACCAGAGCAAGTTTTTCTGCGGAACGTAAGTGGTCATCACAACATCCGCCAAAACCAACAGAACTGCCATGTAAAAGAAACTGCTGCGACTTATGCGCTTCAGTACATTCCATATTTTGTTTGGTTTCGCTTCTGTCACCGTATCTGATACCTAAGGCGTGCTGTGTCGCATGATGTATTCCAGTGGTTCCTTTGCGAAGTGAATCGGTGACGATGGGCAACCGAACTCTTGCGCCACTCCTGGAGTGAGGAGCCTTCCAGCATTCAGTTCAACTTGTTTGTAAGTCAGTCTGTTGTGAGAATCTTTATTGATGTAGGCGCGAATAATTCCATCTTCGAGAGTATTCGGCACAACAAAATACTGGTAGACATTGTTGAACGCCGCCGCACCGCAAGTAAACGCCAGAGCGATCAACAATGCGTTGAAAACCGGCTCGCGAACAGATTTAAAGAGCGTCTGTCTAAGTCCCAACAATGCAAAGAATGAATAGAGAACGATGATTGAACTAAGCGCGCATTCCGTTCTAAACGATGCCCAGTTTTCTTCAACAGCAAGGTTGGGGAGGTAGGAAAGCGGAACGATGCTGATCGCGATAGCCAGCTTCGCCATCCGGGATGAGAGCTTGTCTTTGAGATACGCAGCGACACCGGCAATCAATGCAACAGCCGTTGCAATTGCTGCCTTCCCGTCTGGAAACAGATCGCTGAAACTCAAACACGCGTTCAGGGGCTGTGTGAAAAACCAGACGATTTTCTCTTTCAAATGATGCGTCAGGTGAGTTCGTTGATTTGGCAAAGCCATCTCTTCCGAAAACGCGTTTCGTCCCCATGAGCACATGCCGAAGCCCATAGCTAGCGCGATTACACACAATCCACTGTACCAAGCAAAACGCTTGCAGATGTCCGACAAGCTCGTATTCGGTTTGAACATGAGGATGGCTGCATAGACCCAGTAGTACATCGCACCGGGTTGGAATATTAGTGTCGCTACAAGCAGTGTGGCAATCGAAGCAACCGCCAAACGCACTTTCTTCGACAGTTGTTCCTGAATGTAAGCGCGTTCAGCAAGATGGAGAGCCAGTCCCGCAACTAAGCAACCTGTAGCGTAGAAAGCGGTAGCGCACCAGGAGACGTAAACTTGAAATGCCGGCATCAAGCACATAGCGAGTGAAACACATGCCGATGCTGTTTTGCTGAATTTGGCACCAATCATGGTGCGATATGTAGTGAAGGCGAGTCCAGCAATGGAGAGAATTGAGAACAGACGAAGAAATTTCAGGTCGTCGATGCCCGTCATCGGCGTGAATCCAGCCGTGAACAGAACTGCCATCATCGGTCGACCTTGAACCATCTGCAACACTTGCATCTTTCTGAAGTTGTGCTGCATGGCGCTGGCTACCCAGAGAAAATCATCAGCGCAACCATAATTGCTCACAACGACCGGTAAGTAGCAGAGGAGCAACGCCGCAGCCAGAATTCCAAAAACTGCGACATTGGAAAGACCTTGCTTTCGCTCTTCGCTTGGATGATTCGGGAGTTTAGTGCCGGAGGATTGCGGAGTCGCCAGGGTTGATTGCATGTTGGATCTTCACTCTTGGAAAGGCACATACTAGCATGGTGCTAATGCCTAGAATCCCCAACTGACGGCGGTTTAAATGATTCTCAAGAGCTGGGAAATATAGTATTTCTATGCGGGAGCTGTCGAATCCCAAAGGACTGAGGCACAGCTTTGATAGCTGTGCCTCAGAGGGTTTTTAAATCCGTAAAGTAACGTGTCGTTTGACGGCTTAAGCTCGCAAAGCTGTCTTTGTCTTCTTCGACTTTTGCGGCTTGAGCACGGCGGGTTTAACCAAATTCATCTGCGCCAGAGTGCGTCTCGAACGAGCCGCTACGTGGGCGTTTTCATCTTCAGTTAACGCTTCCAGAATTGTCACTGCCTGGTTCGCGTTATCTGCTACCGCGTACCGAACATCCGCGCTTTCATCGAGTGAAAGTTGCATCATCACTGCTGGAGTCGTGTTGCGATTCTCTGCAACGGCTGCGCGGACTTTTGCCGAGGGATTCGAACCCAGTTTCGACAGAGTGCTCGCCCAGGTGTTGTTGTTCTCGGCTATGCGTTCGAGGAATGAGGCCGACCCCATTACCGAGAGAGCATCGAGCACCGCCCCTGGTGCCTCGGGGCTGACTGCGATCAACCAAAACAAATGTGCAGCGACATAATCAGTTGATGAAAATTCATCGCAATCTTCGCTTATCTGCTCCTTGAGCCATGACCACATCAGCCTTCTGATGCATCGGTCAATATGTTCCGGCCATGTGTACCGCAGCAAAAATCTATAGGGAAATCTTTCGTCTAGTTTTAGTTCGTCTTCAACTGTTGTGTTCGTAGTCATGTTGGCACCTAGAATCCTTGTTTTTCAGAGGATAGTCATCAGAGCTTTATCGAATCGCTCGACTTTCTGCACAAGATTGCATGTCTACTTCATGCCCCAACAATTTCTGCTCAGATAAGGGTTACCCCATCAAAGAATTATTGCTAACCCTCATTTACAGTAAAAAATGTAAAACGCGCCCGCTTCTCATAATCCGGCAAAGCCAGGCTGTGAGGCAGTTGTGGGCTTAAACTCAGCCGTTCGCTTGTGGAATAGATGAGTTGAAACGGTCGAGATAATAGAATGCTGCTCAATGTGAGCCCGAGTAAATGATTGTAATAGCTTGTTCAAAGCCTGTCGGAGCAAGTTTTCAGTAGCTTACATTAGGTCGTTATTATTTTGAGCGACGCGAGTCAAGGAGTGTGTATGTCTGGTGGCGTTTATAAGATGACCGAAATTGTCGGCACTTCCCCAAAGAGCTTTGCTGAAGCAACTCAAGAAGCCGTGAAGAGAGCTTCCAAGACAATCAGAAACCTGGGATGGTTCGAAGTGACCGATCAACGTGGCTTGATCAAAGACGGTCAAGTTGCAGAGTTTCAAGTGACAATTAAAGTCGGATTCAAACTCGAAGACTAATTCGGTACCGAATATGGTGCGCGCTGGACGAATAATCTTGCGCCACCATATTCAGTGGCTGTTGCTCTGTTCGATTTACTAAAACTCTGTTTCTCCGATCCGAGTTGTCTAAGCGTGGCGCTGAATTCGCGTCAACGGGCGTCCGATAATCGAATACATAAAAACTTCTTTTCAACCTGGAAAACCTCCGGTAGAATCAAATCTGCTTGCGCTATCTAGCCATCAAAAAAGCCTGTTAATATAGGCTTGTGGTAGGGGTAAAAATGGCTGAGACGAATTGGAAAACTTTGCTCGATGAGGCGAAGAAAGCCCGCGAGAATGGCAGCTACGGCGAAGCCGAGCAGCTTTATCGTCGCGCTATCGCCGAAGCTGAGCGTGTGTTCGGAGCTGATAGTGAAGAGATCAGTTTCGTTCTAAAGTCCGTTTTGATCGAACTTACCAACTTTTTTGAAGCAAATGGAATGGCTGAAAAGGCTGAACCTTACTACAGCCACGCCCGTCAAATCATGAACAGCGGAACATAGCTAGTCGCCGACGACACTACGGTTACTCAATTTGCTTGAGCAACATGGCAGCGAAGCAGTCTAGTCAAACTGACTTACTCTTTGATGTGCTTGTTAAGGCTATATGACTGCATAGCCTGACTTATTTTTTGATGTGCTTGGTGAGGCTGTATAGCTGCATAGCCTGACTTGGTTTTTGATGTGCTTGGTGAGGCTGTATAGCTGATTAGCCTGACTTACTTTTTGATGTCACTCGGGTGAAGTGCGCGGCTCAACAGCCAAGCGCCACCTTCGGCTGCAAGCAGTCCGGCGCCAAGTTCAGGGTTGATTCGACCCAACTTCCAGGCGAGTCCGGTAGCGCCGGCGGCTAATCCTGTCGTGACCAAACTTTCGGTATCGTTCATGTTGCGCAAGCGTCCGAACGCCCAAGCGCCGCCTACCATGCCCATTCTCAATCTTGCGTCTTCTACAGGCAGAGCAAACGCTGCACCCATAGTGAACGCATCGGTGTTGGTAGGAGCCATGATGCGATTGATGTCTGGATGACTTGATGCAGGTAAAACAGCGTCGATTGTCTTGCTGCCTACGATTGCAGCCGCAGACCAGATAGCTTTTTCTTTCCATGTTCCAGGTGCGGACCAAGCGAGTGGCAAGGCTACATCGCTGAGATGAGCGGCGCCATCTTTGCCGATGTAATTTCCAGCAATTTGGTCGGCTAAGAGCGAGCCACCAATAACTGCTGCGCCTTTTGCGAAGTTACCAACCATTGGCTTTTGAACCAATGCCAAATCTTTTGTAGCGACTTCTGGATAGGCTTTCGACAAGTTCTCTGCCTGACGAGCAAACAAGCTCTTCTCAGCATCTGTGAACAGAGGGGAATCCTTCAAGCTGCCCAGAGTTGCTTTGCCTTCAGCAGTAAACAAATTCGGATTCAATGTTTTCGAGGCGGTTTCGCCGGCAGCAAGAACATTCTGACGATTCTGCAACTTGATCATCTGATCGAGTTCAGCACCAGCAGGATTCGGATTGGCTGCCTTGAAATCAGCCAACGCTGTTGCATTTTGATTCAGCATTGACTGCAAATCAGTTCTAGCTTGGAATCGATAATCAAAAGTATTCTGCCAGGAAGTCGCAGCGCGCTCGAGTTTACCGTTGCTGAGTCCGCCGATGCGTTCATTCGCTCCATCGATCGCTGACTGAACTTTTTCGGAAGCTGACTTGCCGATTAGTTTTTGACCGTAACCGCCTTCTTGGAAGAAGCCGGGTCGTCCACCTTCAGGAGTTTCTGCCAAATACTTTTCAGCCGCAGCGTTGCCCCACTTCGGAACCAGTACGCCACCAAATACGCCACCGGCTCCACCAAAGATCGCGCCTGCGAAAGGTCCGATTGGGTGCACTGGAAGCGGTTTACCGTAGCTAGTGTCGTTGAGGTCAGAAGCCTGCTGACGCGGATGGTCCTGTCTCCACACTGGTCCGCTCTGTCCGTTGTCACCGAGTGGAGGTGCTGTGCCTGGAGTCTGTTGATCTCCGGGATTGTAAGCGGCTCCGCCGCCGGGATTGTAAGACTGTGCTCCGCCTGGATTGTAGGCTCCGCTGTTCGGATTGTAAGCAGCTCCATTCGTACCAGTGTCTGTCGGAGGCTGGTTGTATGGCTGTGGATTGTAGTCACGGCGAGGCGCTACAGGCACTCCACCTTCATAAACTTGTCCGCTATTAGCGTTGGGAGCACCGATGGTGCCGCCGTTGTCGCCGATGTTTTGAGCGATCGGTGCGATTTGTCCATAGGTTGGACGCCAGGGCTGGCTCATTTGCTGTTGCGGCGGTGCCGAGTAAACATCATTGGCATTCAGACCATTTCCGTCAGTCTGCTGCTGTTGTTGGTATTGTCGATTTGTATTATCGAAGCCGTTACCCATGATGTAGAATCCTCCGGCTGCTGCGCCGAGTAGTGTTTTGACTGATTGGCAAGGTGCCGATTCAGTGATCAAATACTATGCTGCGGAGGGTCTGAGGTAAATTCGTGATTCTCCCATCCAGGACGGTCATCGGGAGAAATTAAGATTAAGTCTAACGATGCGGTGTCTGATGTCGGCTACAAAGATTCTATTAAAAGGCGCTGAAGGTCAAAATTCAAAAACTAAACCGATTGTATGTTGCTCTTGACTGAAACAGGTGTTGACGCGCGTGTTTTTGTCAGCAAGGCTACTTTCGGACGCGAGGGTAGAGGAAAGGGAGAAACCAGATAAAGCGATTTGGTTTCCAAACCATTGTGATAGATTCGGACTCCCTTTCCTGTCTTGTCCCTCTAAGGCAGAACACAATCATTCGGCAGATCCGGACAGATTTAGCTCGTATACAAGGTTCGCCCTGGACAAGATTCTACTGCGTTCTTAGCGAGTAGCAAAGCACGAGGTAATTCAATGTCTGTGCATGTTGGAATCGATATTTCCAAATTGACTTTTGATGCTGTGATTCTTCCGGTCTCCGGTAAGCAACGCCATCGCCAATTCGCAAACGATCTTGGAGGATTTGTTCAATTCACAAAGTGGTTAGCACCACACGAGGTGAACGAACTGCATGTCTGCATGGAAGGCACAGGGCGGCTTTGGGAGCAATTAGCTGAATACTTGGTTGCACGAAATTTCAAAATCAGTGTTGTAAATCCTGCTCAAATCAAAGGTTTTGCTGATAGTGAGATGCGACGGTCAAAAACCGATCGACTCGACGCCGCCATCATCGCTAGGTTTTGCAAATCACACGGTCCGCGTTACTGGGAAGCACCGAGCCCTGACGTGAAGCTTCTCAGAGATCTTCAGCGACATGTGGACAGTTTAAAAGAAGACCAAACTAGGCAAACAAATCGACTAAGTTCAGGAGCATTAGACGAGCTAATTACTGCTGGAATTAGGCGCAATTTGGCGCAAATTCAAGGTGAGATTGAACTGTACCAGGCGTACATCAAAGAGCTAATTGCAGAACGTCAGGGACTCGAGACAGCTCGAAAAGTAATGTCGGTAATCGGTGTTGGACAGGTGCTAGCAGCTACATTTGTTGGTGAATTGGGTTCAATCGACAGATTCGGTCGAGCCCGTGATGTTGAAATATTTTGCGGCGTCACTCCACGTGTGTTGGAATCAGGCACGTCTGTGCGTGGACGCAATCGCATCTCGAAAAAGGGCAATTCACGTTTGCGAAGAGCCTTGTTTATGGCTGCACTCAGCGCAATGAGGCACAACCCACAACTCAGCGAATTTGCTAAGCGACTCAAAGAAAATGGAAAAGCTGGCAAAGTGATAGTCTGCGCAGTGGCTCGAAAGCTTTTGCGCACAATGTTTGCAATCGCGCGCTCAGGTCAGCTTTATGATCCCTGTTTCAGATCTTCGATCAAACCGGCCGGTTGACTTTCAACACACAATCTATCAGTTTAGTTTCGAGACCGGATGGTCGCCGAATTCATGTCTGATTTTGTCGACATTTTCGCTTGGCAACGAGCTTGTTGAATTAATTTGGATTAGGTGCCGAAACTACGGCTGACTGAGTTGTTTAGGATTGGGTGCCGAAAGTACGGCTGACCGAGTTGCTTAGGATTAGGTGCCGAAAATTCGGTCGCCTGCATCGCCCAGACCCGGAACAATATATCCGTGCTCATTCAAATTGTTGTCGATCGACGCCGTCGTGATTTTCACTTGAGGGAATTTTGAGTGGACTCTCTTGATTCCTTCTGGGGCGGCAACGAACGAGACTAAATGCACTTCCTGCACGCCAAGATTCGTGAAAAGAGAAATTGCAGCTTCGGCTGATCCACCAGTTGCGAGCATCGGGTCGAGAACGTAAACACTGCTTTCAGCAGGAAGTGCTTCTGGCAATTTCGCGTAGTAAGAAATTGCCTGCAGAGTCGCTTCGTCACGTCTTAGTCCGACATGATAGATGCGTGCGCTCGGCATCAGTTCTTGAGCTGCTTCCGCAAGAATCAAACCTGCTCGTAGTACTGGTGCCAAAATCAAATAATCCGTAAGCACTGTGCCTTTTGCTGCACCGACTGGAGTCTGGACGCCGACTTCGCGTACGTTGAGATCTGTCATCGCTTCGTATACGAGAAACTTGCTTAACTGCAAAGCCTTCTGGCGGAACTCTCCTGTTGGCGTTTGGTAATCACGCAATCTTGTCAAAATCTGTTGGACAAGCGGATGATTTGCGACTTTGACCGATGTTTCTGTTTGCACCATTACCCTGCTCCAATCTGTCACTTAGTTGCGCACGGCTGAAAGCAGTTCGACTGCTTGGCGGCGCGCCCATTGATCCGCATCAAGTATATCGTCCAAATTTGGCTTCTCAACTGGCTTATGTTTTTCCAACACTCGCCGAATCTGCGTTGGAATATCACAGAACTTGACAAAGCCCTTCAAGAAGAAATCGACTACTACTTCGTTTGCTGCATTGAGAACGCAAGGAAGAGTGTTGTTCTCCGCTGCGATCTCTTGCGCTATTGCAAGACAAGGAAACTTGACAGTGTCAGGCTTTTCGAATGTCATCTGATTGAGTTCAAGCAGATTCAATCTTGGCACTCTGCTTGAGTGAACTCTTTCTGGATAGAAAATCGCGTAGTGTATCGGCAATCTCATGTCTGGTACGCCCATCTGACCGACGATGGAGCCATCAACGAATTCAACGGCAGAGTGAAGAATTGATTGTGGGTGAATAACTACTCTGATCGATGCTGGGTCGACGTCGAATAACCAGCGTGCCTCAATCACTTCTAAGCCTTTATTCATCAGGGTTGACGAATCAATCGTGATCTTCGGACCCATGCTCCAGTTCGGATGTTTTAAGGCATCATCTACGGTGGCATGTTGAATTTGCTCCAACGTCCAAGTTCTAAATGGGCCACCAGATGCGGTGAGCCATATTTTGTCCAATTCTTTTTTGAAATCTTGCTTCCCGCCCAGTGACTGGAAAATTGCGGAGTGTTCGCTATCCACTGGAACGATCATTGTTTTGTGCTCGCGAACCATCGGCATGATTGCTGCTCCGGCGGCGACCAGAGTTTCCTTATTCGCAAGAGCAATCGTTTTACCTTTGCGAATGGCTGCCGCAGTCGGTTTTAATCCCAGAAACCCTACGACACCCGTAACGACAGTTTCAGCTTTGCTGTGTGTTGCAACAGCTTCCAACCCTTCGTTTCCGCATGTCAGCTCGACATTTTTGCATTCAGTTCCGAGAAGTTCTCGAACAACGTCAATGTCAGCTTTCGTTGGAACTGAAACAAGTTCGGGCGCGAACTGCCTGATTTGCTCTGCAAGCAACTCCGGCTTCTTGCTGCCGGCCGCGAGTGCCACCACTTTGATTGCATCCGGGTGCGAAGCCGCAATGTCGAGCGTTTGCGTGCCGATCGATCCGGTCGAGCCCAAAAGACTTATGTGTTTCAAGATTCCCTCACTTGTGCTGAGGGACAATTTTACTTGCTATCGAGCCGAATTTTTAGCGCGGAGGTAATGCTGGCGGCAATTCGATGCGCGGCAACGCTCCCGAGCTGATCAGATTTCGCAGCATTGTCAGTCCGACTTCCCTGTGCCTGGCTTGATCTAAGCTTCCGCCCCAGAATCCGTAATAGTAGTTTGTGTTATTCGGATGGTTGTAAATTTCATAAGGGTCAAGCGGCATGACAACATTGCCGGGCGGATTCATATTGACGCGATTCAACCCTGAACGCGAGTCGGACTGGGCTGTTTGTAGCAGATGAATGGCGCTGTCAAGGCGTCTCAGCGTGTCTGGATTGTTCAGATCCGCAGTACCACCTCTCATCACTTGCTGGATGATCGGTTGCATCGCTTCGGCGGTGTAGACGTCCGCGAGGTAAATCTTGAAATATGGATTGTTCGAAGTTTCCACAGAATGAGCCAAACTCTTTTCCAGGGTCGACAACGCCTGTCCAGAAAGATTAGACATGCGTCCAAAGTAGTTCATCGCGTCTGTTTTACCAGTGAAGCTCTGGAACACTGGACCCTGCCCACCGCCCTGGCTCGAAGCGTAAGCTTCGTCCACTTTCAAGCGTTGGGCTTCCAAGTCGGTTACTGCGCCATTGTTTGCAAAAGCTTTCGAAAACGCCGGATAGTAGTGCTTTGCGTTGTTATCGTTGCCACCTGGGAACCAGAAGAAGTGACCGTTCTGGTCCACCCAATGCTTCGGAGTAATTCCCTGCGGTGTATCTATATGAATAGTTTGGTAGTTTTTCGCTTGCGATAAATATTTGTCGATGTTGGGATCGCCGTACTTGAGCTCCAAAACCCCGTTGTGAACAGCATTTTGGACTGATGCATCATAAGGCTGCTGCCGCTCAGTCGGTCTGTACGTCGGCTGGTGTTCAAGACCAGACGTCGGTCCAACGCCGCCACCTAGATTACGCTGGTCTGGACGCGTCCACAGGTTGCCGAAATCTCCGCCCGCAGGAGGCGTTTGAGCCTGACCTGGCTTGTCTTTTAATAAAAATGCGTCCCACTCGCCCATTGATCTTTCCTTAGTGACAGATTGACTATCCAAAAAAACAAGCCCTAAGTCAATGTGAGATCTACGTATGCGACCACGAACCACTACTGGGCGCGTAAGCGGGAATCGGTGGTGGCGGACTCGCTCCAGTCGAACAAGCCAGTGTTCGGGTCGGATCTTGTCCGGTCTTGCAAATGTCGTCGCGCGACCGCACACAATTTTGAAAGTGTTGACCGCTTGCATCCGACCGACATCTAACACGACATAATCGAATCGTCGTTGGTTCGAGTGAAAGTAATGCGAAAACGCACAAGTAGAGACTATTTCAATGTGTTAGCAATTTTGCTGTTCTTCTTTCTTCTCAGAGTGATGGGGCAGCTCTTTGAATTCATGAGCGATTGCCCACTCCTGCCACCGATGCCAGAATGGCAGTCAGGGCTGATTCCGTATCCGGTATTGCTTGTTTTTCAAGTCGCAATTGTCGTTCTGTTTTCGCGTGTCTGCGCAAACTTCAAAAATAGACGCGGATTTTTCTTTACGCCAAACAAATACCTTGGAGCACCATTGTTGATGTTTGCAAAGATGTACTTCGGAGCAAACTTGGTTCGTCTTTTGATCTGGGAGACATGCATCAGGCACCACCAGTGGTATAGCGGTTTAATCCCGATCACGTTTCACTTCGTGCTGGCCGCATTCTTGGCTGTTGTCGCAAAGCATCACCAGGAAAGTGTTAAGAGGGTCTTGATTCGCTCACCATATTTCAAGGAACCCTATTGTGAAATCTGAACCAATTACTTTATCGACTCCGAGTTGTCCACTTCAGGAAACAATCAAGTCGAACATATCTCCAACCACGAATAACGCCGAAGAATTTTGTGACTCGAATTTTGTCGTCAACGACCATCACTCTGAATTGAATCGAACAGTCGTCGGAGCCGTGCGCAAGCCGTTAAACGAGAACGAACTTGTGATGCTTGTGAGGGAAGCGCGAGAGACAAATCGACAGATCTGTATCGCGGGAGGTCGCCATGCAATGGGCGGTCAGCAGTTCAAAACTAACGCCATGCTCATTGATACTGCTTCGATGAATTCTGTTCTGAATTTCGATTCTGCCTCCGGAAAAATCGAGGTTGAAGCCGGCATTATGTGGCCAGACCTTATCGAATATCTACAAACCGCGCAAACTTCGTCGGCTCGACCCTGGACGATATCTCAAAAACAAACCGGCTGCGATTTACTCACCATTGGCGGTGCTCTGGCCTCGAACGTTCACGGTCGCGGACTGAACAAGGCACCAATCGTGGAAGACGTGGAAGAGTTTCGAATTGTTCTAGCCGATGGCACGGTTGAGAGATGTAGCAGAATCGAGAATAGCGAGCTGTTTTGCCTGGCAATCGGAGGTTACGGTGCATTTGGGATAATCAGCACAGTTACACTGCGACTAGTTCCACAGCAACATTTACGCCGATCCGTATCCGTATGTTCTACATCTGACGCGGTATCGCTACTTGAGTTAAGCAAATCTAGTGGTGCTACATTCGGTGACTTTCAATTCGCGATCGATGATGCGTCTGTTGACTTTCTCCGCGTTGGTATTCTAAGCACTTACACAGCGGAGCATGATGCAAAAGCTACAACCAATCGAAAGTTGTTGGATGAACGGCAATGGGAAGAACTTTTATATCTCGCTCACTGCGATAAATCTGTTGCCTTTGAAAAATACACGCAGCACTATTTGTCGACTAATGGTCAAATCTATTGCTCGGATACATTTCAATCCGCTACTTACCTCAGTGGATATCACCGAAGGCTTGATGAAAAGCTCGGAGCCGAGTGCAAGGGAAGTGAAGCGATTACTGAAGTTTACGTGCCGCGTAATTTGCTCGCTGACTTCATGTCTGACGCTTCGGTTCAACTGAAGGAGGACAAAGCGAACGTAATCTACGGCACCGTTCGCCTGATAAACCGTGACGATGAGACTTTCTTGCCGTGGGCATCTAGCGATTGGGCTTGTATCGTTTTCAACCTGCATGTTGATCACACTTCAGTTGCAATTTCTGATTTGGAAAAGACTTTCAGAAATTTGTATGACCTGGCCATCAAATATGGTGGCAAATATTACTTGACTTACAATAAGTTCGCGACGCCGCAGCAGTTGCTGCGCTGCTATCCTCAAGCACTCGAGTTCCTGGAATTCAAGCGGCTATACGACCCTGATAGTCGTTTTACAAGTAATTGGTTGGAGTACTTAAGTGAGTGTGTTTCCGCGCGGTCTGACGATCACAGCTCGAGTAATTGGAGCGACATGATGCGAGGGCAACAGACTGTGCCCGATGTGAACTAGAATTGGAAATAAATGAACGGCGCGGAAGTATCCGGCATGAATGCCAGCATCGCGACTATTACGATGCAACAATATGCAGCGCGCAACCATGCTGGAGAGCGATGTAGCAAGCCCTTTTCTGTCAACTTGCTCCACGGGTAATTTGCTAGAACCAGCACCGCTACCATCGCAAGTGTTATCGGTACGATGACCGGTAGGTTATCTTTGAGCAACAGGAAATGATGGTCTTCAGCTGCTGTCGTGATCGGTCGGAACAAGACCATTTTCTTTGTGACACCAAAAGCGGTGTTGATGTTCTGAATTCGGAAGAAGACCCATCCGATGCAAACTGTATTGAAGGTGAGGAAGACGGAAAACCATTTTCCTATTGGCGAGTCTAGAACTTTGTCCAGCACACTGAATTTATTTTTGAGCAATTGAAATTCGCGGTGCGCAATCAGCGCTAATCCGTGAAAGGCGCCCCACACAAGGAAGTTCCACGAAGCTCCGTGCCACAGACCACCTAACGCCATCGTCCAGAACAGATTCGCGTTTGTCTTCCAACGTCCGTTTTTAGAGCCACCTAAAGGAATGAACAAATAATCTCGCAACCAACTGGATAGAGAAATGTGCCATCGATGCCAGAATTCGCTGATGTTTTTTGCGATGTACGGCATGTTGAAGTTGAGCGGAATGTGGTATCCGAACAACATTGAGGAACCACGGGCAATGTCAGTGTAGCCAGAGAAATCAAAATATATTTGAAAAGCAAATGCATACGCAAGCATCCAGAGTTCAGGTGCTCCATATGCAGATGGATTTTCATATCCCATCGATACTAGCGTTGCCAGGTTGTCAGCGAACAGAACTTTCTTCGCTAAACCGGTGACGATCAGGGGCAGCGCTTCGTCAAAGTAGCTTAGCTTAAAGGTTTTAACTTCCTGCATCTGAGCCAGAAAATCTGGATACCGTTTGATTGGACCAGCAATCTGAGTTGGAAAAAATGCAGCAAACAGTGAGAATAGAACGAAATTCTCAATCGGCTCTTTGCCTCTGTAGATTTCGAAAAGGTAGTGGATGAACTCGAAAGTAAAGAACGAAATTCCCAGCGGAAGTAGGATGTTCAGCGTCGCGTCGTGCTTGTGCCAGGCGACAAGTGCGAGCGATCCATAAAGAAAATTTGCGTACTTGAACACTGCCAGCAACAGAAGATTGAAGACGATTCCGATTGTCAAAGCGGATTTTTTGTTGGACGCTTTGTGGACCAACTTACCTAAGAAGTAGTTGGAGACAGTCATTCCGACTATGAGCAGCAAGAAAATCGGCATCCAGCTCGCATAGAACACGTAGCTAGCGACGAGCAACATCGGCATGCGAAAACGCGGTGGCAATATCCAGAACAACGCCACTACGATCGGCAAGAAGACCATGTACTGAAGGCTGTTGAATAACATCAGAACACCTTCCCTTTGGCGCTCTGCGCGACGGAAGGCGGTTGCACGCTGTACGCGACATCAAACGGTTTATCGTTCACGAGGTAATCAGCAAGCATGTTGAAAAACTTCTTGCCACCATTCGCGTTCAGGTGCACGCAATCATTGAAGTTATTCAGATTGTCTGCAAATGCGGTGTTCTGATCCAAATCGATCAACTCACAGCCAGGATATTTACTTGCAACGTCTTTTACAGTCTGTTTGTATTCAGCTAAAAGTGGCTTAGGAATGACGTTTCGATTGACATCAGGAAGCGGCATATTAACGAGCAGAATCGGAATGTGATTAGCGGCGCACAGCGAAAGTAGGCTCTCGAGATATTTTGCTTGCCCTTTCATTCGGTCGAAGTTGGGCGGATTGTAGCGCTGTCTGTACAGCTCCAGATCCGCTGGAATCACTACCATGTGCGTGTGTTCCGACGCTAGATTCTCTGATTTGGCTGGTGTCGAATCAGTGACCGTTGCTGGATGGTGCGATGCTTTGCTGGCGACATCGAGGGCTGCGAGGCGAATTGATTTCATCCAATGGCTTGCTGTAAGCTTGTGCGTGTTCCAGCAAACTTCGAGATCTTGTGGATTGAGTGAAGTTGGAAAAAACGATTTCGATTTTTGACTCATTGCCAGCACTTGCTGTGTTGGCGAATTTTCCGCACTCGTTAGATTGTCCGCGAGGTCTCGTGGCGCCATTCCGTAAATAACGAAAGTAGGCTTCTTGCCTGCATCTATGCTCGCTTTCAGGATTGTGTATTGGTCTACGACCATTCCTGCGATCACGCCAACGTTGTCGACCGCAATGTGTTTTCCTGTTCGTTGCTGAATTTGATTTTCAAAGTAAGTGCAACCAAATCCGGTGCGATGCTCCAATTTCTCGAGCAGAGCAGCAGGGCTGAGAACAAGTGAAGAGCCCATGAGGAGAACGTCTGGTTTCGCTGGTGAGTTCAGATATTTGGGCAGCGTTTGAGTGAACTGCGTCATCCAGGCTGGTAACTGCAGACTTGCCATGTCACCATTTTCCGACTTCAGTCCGAAGAACAGAGTGACATAACCGATTGCGAAAACGGCGGCGACAAGCAGAAACGTGCTGCTCGCAAATCGGCTTAGCGCATTTTTGAAATTAAAGTTGCTTTTCTTAGAGCTGCTGTTCACGCTAGGAAAGTACCATAAACGGGCAACTGCGCCGATTAAATGATTTTGACAAGAGGTCCGTCCTAGCGCTGATTTCGGTGGTTGAGGCAGTGAACTAAATTAGCGGCAACTTAGATTTCGCGTCTGTGGGGAATTGGCTTCGAGAATTCCACGTTTTTGCCACGAAATTTTTCTACGGTAAATTCGCCAAAATGTAATCCATCGAGCGGTTTTGTTAAGCCGAGCCGTTGGCTAAAAAAAATGAATCAGCCCCGTTTCATCAGATCCGCTTGCTCGGAGTGTTTTCACTCTGACCCCTGTCCGCAGTGCGTCATTCGTGACAAGCTCGGGTGGGTTGGTCGCTTGCAGTTTGTGTCGGTGCCCGCGAGGAAGCTGTTCGCACCTTACTACATGGCTTACAGGCGTCCTCAGAATGACGAAGTAAAGCCACCAAGCATCTCTGTCAAGGCTCGTAGCGCAAATAAAGCAACGGTGAATGTCTCATTCGGTGAGTGCGCTGGTTTCGGCACCGAAATCACGATGGGGCATCTTGCTGCGCTTGGTTTTGAAAGCCTCGATTCCGCAGCTTCGGATCAATACAGTTTGGTGTTCAAAGTGAAACGGATCGGATTCCAGGGCTCGCTCTGCGTGAAGGTGTTTCATCCGGCATTCATGGAAAACCCAATATTTAGGGCAATATTCGAGCACGAAGCGTATAGAAGTTTGCAATTAGGTCATCCAAACATCGTTCCGACCTACGAAGTCGGGGTGTTGTCCCAGGGAGCACCATATGTGGTGAGTCAATGGATAGATGGGATTTCCATCACAAGTAACTCCACCGAGAGCCACCAAGTTGACGCAATCTCGTTCATCTCTCAACTTTGCGATGCTCTGAATCACATTCACTCTAATGGTTGGCTTCATGGAAATGTTAGTCTGGGTTCTGTTATCTGCAAAACGATCGGTTCAAATAATTTACTAGTGAAGTTGCTTGACACTTCTGTCAAAGCCGCTCTGATAGCGCAATTGCCATTCAGTTTCGACTCATTGCGTGATTCTGTCAGTCCCGAGGAGCGATTCGGTGCCGACCCAGATGTTCGCTCCGAGATATATTCGCTGGGATTTGTCCTGTACGAAATTTTGACTGGGTGCAAGTTCGATCGCGAACTAGATGCGTGTCATATTGCAGAACGACTGAGCCATACTCATCAGGGCCGCGCATTATCGCCGATTGTGGAACGCTGTCTCGCAGCCGATCCCGATGAGCGCTATCAGCAAGTATACGACGTGCTTCAAGCTGTGGAATCCGTTCGTGGGTTTTAGTGATCGCAATCGCATGTTGAGGTCGTGACCGCGTGTAGAGATCGCAATCGCGTGATGGTGTCGTGACCGCGTATAGAGATCGCAATCGCGTGATGGGTTCGTGACCGCGTATAGAGATCGCAATCGCGTGATGGGGTCGTAACCGCGTATAGAGATCTCAACC
Source organism: Drouetiella sp. (assembly GCA_036702965.1). Lineage (GTDB taxonomy): Bacteria > Cyanobacteriota > Vampirovibrionia > Obscuribacterales > Obscuribacteraceae > PALSA-1081. Next base: position 63,148 of record DATNPZ010000015.1, on the reverse strand, counting down.
GAGTGTTCGGATCGCAAGCGCGTGTTTAGATCTCTAGCTTCAGATTGTTATCGGGTGACGATGATTTGCTCGAAGCTTTCGATGACTGGGAATTTGTCTAAGTCCGCTGGGGCATTTCCTGGACGCACAACAAGCGCTACCTTCATTCCGGCTTGCTTTGCAGCATCAAGCTCCGGTTCGACATCGCTGAGAAAGAGGATCTGCTCCGGTTCAAGTCCGATGTCTTCCGCGATTGATTTGTAGCTCTGTGGTTCCCGCTTGGCACCAGTTGTGGTGTCGTAGTTGTTGCTTATGAATTTTCCGAGATCACCATATTCGGTGTTCTTGAAAAAGACTTTTTGTGCATTAACGCTTCCCGAAGAAAATATGCGGATGTCGATTTGCGCTTTGTTCCAGCTTTCCAATGCTCCCGGTACGTCAGGGAACACATGCGACGTGAGCGTTCCCTCGGCATAGCCTTCCGCCCAGATAAGTCCTTGCAAGGCTTTCAATCCTGTGGATTTGATGTCTGCATCCATCAGCCGAACAGCTTCGTTCTCGACCAATTGTTTCTGGTGCTCTTCTAACAGTTTGTCGCTTGCCCTGTCTGAATCACCAACGCTGTTGTGATCCACTTCAAGCGCCTTCTTCGAAGAGCGGTCATTTGCTTGCGACCACTGCGATAGATTTTCGAAACCGAGGTCCTTCGCCAGATAAGTTATGGAATCCTGCACATCCTGGTTTTTCCAGTTTCTTTTCAGAAAGGAGTTAAGTTGGTTTCTTGCATAAGGAAACAAGACGTCGTAAACAAATTGGATAGCTGAAGTGGTGCCTTCAATATCGATAAGGATGCATTGCACTTTCGTTACTAACAGCGAACCTGTATCGGTTTGATTGTCGCGCAGATTACTCATTTGGTGCTCGCGCTATCTGGCATCGATAGTGGCTTTGGTCCGAAACACAGTGGTTGATACTGTTTGTGTTTGGAATCGGATACGTAATGTGGTGCCCACCCGCTCGTTTCCTGAAAGAGTCGGATGGTAACGATCGATTTTTCTGCGCAAAGATTGAACCAGTGTTGCGTTCCTGCCGGCACGTTAATCAGATCGCCGGATTCCATCTCTATGGCGAAGATTGGACCGTTCACGGGATTGATGTGAAACACGCCGCGTCCATGCACCACAAAGCGAACTTCGTCTTCGCTGTGTGTGTGCTCGGGAGAAAATTTCTCGAGCATTGCATCCAAACCGGGAGTTGCTGGGCTGACATTGATAACGTCTGCCGTCACGTATCCACCGCGTTTGTTCAATCTTTCAATTTCTTCTTTGTAGCGAGATAGGATTTCTTCTTGCGATGCGTTTTTTGCCGGAAGTTTTGCGAGATCCCAACGCTCGTACCAGAGCCCAAATCGCTCGACGAAATTGGCGATTTCAGCAGGATTTTCGATACGCAAGCCTTCGTCTGGAACGGTGAGTACAGCCATTACAGTCCTCCGTTTCGACCGACTACTTCGAACAAAAATTCCAGCGCTTCGATTTGATTTCGCGCAGCGGAAAGATTTTCTGCCCAGGTGTAGAGCCCGTGACCTTTGAGTAAAAATCCGTGTGCGAGCTCGTTTCGGTCCAGCATCGCTGTTACTTGTTCTGCAACTTGATTCATGTCTTGCGAATTTTCTAAAATTGGAATTCGCACTGTTGCTTCATGAGTCCTTATGCCAGACAATGCTTTGAGCATCTCGTATCCGCTCAGCACCACTTCCTTTTGCTCGAAGTATCGTTCTGACAAAATGGTGCTCCACACTGAATGTGTGTGCAAAACTGCACCAACGTTGTCGCACTTTGCAATCGCAAGGTGTAGCGCCGCTTCCGCCGATGGTTTGTTCGCCGTTTCAGATCCCTTGTGCGGGATTACTTTGAGCGCTCTATCGACTAGCACGAAATCCTGATCGGTCAATTCTGCTTTGTGTTTTCCGCTGGCGGTCATCAGAACTTGCAGCGGTTTTTTACTGACCACGACGCTGTAGTTGCTGCTCGTGGCAAGGTTCCATCCCTTGGAATAGAATGCGCGCCCGTACGCGATTAACGCGTTTTCGAATTCTTCTATTTCTTGTTGGTTTACGAGGTCAATCATGATTTGCTCCGCGTCTGATTATATTTGACCATTGCGATGGCGCGAGCAAATCCATCGCATGATGTTGCAATGTGTTTATGCAAATCTCAGTTCGTGCTGGGTCTGTCGCACCAGGTGAGCTTATTGATGCCCGTTGCCGTTGAGGATAACGATTGGCAACTTTTGTTTGTAAGCCGATTCAACTACATCCATCGGTACTACGACTGAACCTTCAGGTGCTTTTCCGGGTTCGACAGTGCGAACGTAATCGGGTATTTGTCCGTTCCAGATATGCTGCAATGTTTCGCGCGGCACGCCTTCGAAGTAGATAGGCTCACCTGTTTTGTGCACGATTCCGATGCCCGACAAAATCGGGTTGTTTATTTTGATCTCGTTATTCTGAGCCAGGGGGTTGCCATTCGCGTCACTCATCAGCATGTTGTTGATCAACTTTGCGCCGACCACATACTCATTGTTTGAACCAGCTTGCTTTTCTAATTCATTAAGAGTGTCGAAATTAGAAAGTATTTTACGCATTTGAGCGAGGCGCGGATAATTCTCTGCGGGAGTGTCTCTATCTGGCGGAATGCCCAGAGACTCGAGTTTCGCTTCCGCTTCTTGAGCCATCTGTCTTCCGCGTGAGTCGTCTGCCCAACGACGGATCAACTCAACGTGCTCATTCCATCCAGCAGCACGTCCTGTCGATATGTTGCGACGGTGCGCTTGTGAGATGTGTTCGAACGGACCGTCGATGATTGCAACGATTGGTGTATCCGTGTTGTGTGTATCAGAATATAGTTTCTGATGCTCGGGACTAATCAGTGACACTGACATAGAATTCTCTGGAGATTCTATCGTTGAGCGCTGTCTCAGTAGTTGACCTGTGAGGTCAGGTGACCTGTGCACCATAACGTTGTAATCCGAACTCTCGCTGATACCAAATCCCTTTGGCATCTCGGTCGTCATGACCGGAAGCAAATGTTTATTCAGTTCCTTCACACGATCTTGAGCCATACTGCGGATCTTATCTAGTTCTGCAATAACTTCCGGCGTGTACCAGCTTCCATCTTTTTTGACAGATTGGATGTCTGATGCGTTCAGGATTGATACCGCATCTAGTGCCCCAGGTTTACGGTAAGCGGCGACAACATCATCAAGCGCTTTCGGATCGTTCTGGAAGCGCGTTGAATTGAGGCTCTCTGGATCGTAGCTCAAGTCGAAGTCTCGACCCATGATGTCTGTGATGCGTTGTATTTGCGTGTCCGGATAACCTAATGTGCGCAAGATTCCCCACGCTGTGCTCGTGGATGTCCAGCTATGATCGAGATCCACCATGTTTTCGCGCTTGGAGATATCGTGCAAGAAAGATGCCCAGAGCGTATTCACCTGGTCTTGCGGCAACAGCGACTTGAAACGTGGGTCTTGACCGGCTTTCTCAAGCACGTCGAGCAGGTGCACATCGACGGTGTTGTCGTGCACAGCGTGCTGTCTGCGACCGACGATACCACCTTCCGACGCGTTTCCGAGGACTTCAGGCATAAGTCTACCCAACGGTCCATCGCCAATCAGTTGTTCCATCTTGCTTCGGTCTGTGAGTCCAGCCTCTGCCGCGTCTCTGTACAACTTCTGGTCTTCTGGAGTCAAATCCGCAAATTTACCCATGCGTAAATCAGGCATGTGTAAAGTGAATGTGGCTTCCAAATTCCGACGTTGTAGTTCACCAAGGGCTCTTGCTGCCAGCAAGCGACGCTCGTAACTGACTGAGTTGTCACCCATCACTGCTTCGATTGGTCCCTTAAACTCGCTTTGCAGCAAGGCCGGATTGTCCTTGGCAAACGTGTATGCGAGCGTCAGGTCCGACAACAAGCGACCCTGGCTAATAGCTTGTTCACCAGTGCCTTTCATGTCGAATGCTTGCAATGTATCATCGCGAAGTTTTCCGAGCACCGACGAGAGTTGATCTGGTGGCACTTTCGTACCGTGTTCTGCGAGCGCTGTGAGGTCGCCGTATGAGAGCGGGAACGATCTTCTTGTTTCTAAGTTGCTCTGAGCCATGCTGCTCAAAGATTCTGCCAGCTTATCGGGACTGACAGTTCCATCTTTCATCAAGTTCGCAATAAATTCACTGCGATAAAGAGAAGGGGCGTCCATCTTCGGCATATCGCTGTTCTGAGCTAAAGCTTTGACTAGCTCAGGATTTAGCTGTGCTAGCTGATCTGCATTGTGCCAATCGCGTTCACTGAATTGCAATCTGGCCAGAAATTTTGGATCGACGTTTTCGTAAGCCTTCTCTCTATTGGCAGCAATCTCCTCGGCTGGTTTGCTGTCTTTTTCGAGCACTGCCATCATGTTGCGCAACGGTGCGTAGTCCTGGTCTGTTGCCTTGCTCTGTGCATCTCTGTAGACCGTGTTTACTTCGTCAGCAGTAGCGTTGAAATTCGATGCTCTCTTCGCCAACTGTCCGAGCATCGTTGCGCGTTCGCCACCAGATACGGTGTCGTAGATGAATTTGCTCCAGTCGTTCAGGCTCGTGCTGCGTGCAAGTTCAATGAATGGCGTGACACCGTGTTCGAGCAACATTCGCGCTGCTGGAATCTGATTCTGTTTAGCGATGTAGGATGGTGCAAGCGAGACGCTGGAGGGAGGATTTTCAAGATTCAAAAGTGACTGAATCGCGTTCAATTGAGCAGATGGCTCAACTAAAACGACGGTGCGTCCGAGTTCGTTTTTAAGCGCTGGATTGTCTGTCTGTCGAACGCTTTCGAGGGCGCTTTGCCACACTTCTGTTGCGCGAGCAGGTCCAAGAGAGCGAATTATTCTTTGACTCTGATCGTTGTCAGCTTCGACGAGTTTTGGCCAGAGGTCTTTTAATTCTGCAGTACTCAATGATTTTGCCTGGCTGTCCAGTCGTTCTGTGAGCCAATCATATGCAGCGCTATCTTCGACGTTATCTATCTGTCTGGTGGATTCGCGGAATTCATCAAATGTACGCGCTCTGCTGATCTGATTTAAAACAGCTTGCTGCTCAGCGTTGAGCACCGGCGGTGGTGCCTCCACTTTCGCATCTTTGTTTGCCGAAGCTTCGTCGAGATTCTGAAGCGAGCGGTTTGGATCAGATGCGTTGCTTTCAGGAGGTTTCGGACCCACGCTGTCGTGCTCTGCTCCCGAGCCTAACCGTAGGTTCGGTGTTAAGTCGAAAGTTCTGAAGCTGCTGCGCAAGTTATCCGCGATAAATGATCCAGCACGAGCCGCGTGTGGTTTAGCCACTTCCAGTCCGCCGAACGCACCGCCAACAAGCGCCATACTCGCCATCGATTCGCCAAGCTCAGACGCTGATGCGAAGCTGTGCTTCTTGGTGAGCGAGTCATATTCGGCGCTAACAGCTCCACCAGGCAAACCCGCAACTACGCCTGAAAAGAATGGGTTTTTAACAACTGGAGCCAAGCCCAGACGTGCGACAGCGTCTGTCTCGGCGAGTCTACCTAAGCCGAGACTTCCCGCTGTTAGCGTTGACATGGTCAATGCAGTCCCGGTGCCTCCGAGCAGTCGATCCGCAATCAAAGTTCCGGTGCTATCTGTATCTTTACTCGGGGTCAAAATTGACCCGTATGCAAATCCCGTGACTGCGGCTTCCTTCATGGTCAACCCGATCGCAGAGCGGGACTGCAAAAGCCCAGACTCCGCAGCGCCAGCTTCACCTAAAACGCCGACTTTTTTGAGCGCTCCCTTGGTCAAAGCAAACGGCAATAACATGCCTACTGCGCCACCGAGGGTTTGCGCAGTCCAACCAGATGTCGTCGAATCTGCTTGTGGCGCTTCAACTCCAACCGCGTTGAAGAAATTAGTTACCTTGGCGGTAGCATCTTTGCCTACTAGCTGGGCGACGCCTAAGGATGGCTGCTCCAACGCCGAATATGCAGAGGAGTTGACGAACTCTTTTAGCAAGTTTTGATGAGTGGTCGAATCTGCCGGTGTTTGCGGCTCGCCCGTACGCAGACTTGTTTGCTCTGGATTTGAGAGGTTATTGCCCATGGGTCTGCGCTGAAATGTGGGTTGCCGAGGTTCTGATATTTATGTACCCGAAAAGCCCCGGATTTAACTGTAGTCGGGCTCTTGACAATATCGTGACAAAGATTGGGCACTGTAGAGCCTTCGCGCGACGTCTTAGGCCCTAGACCCCGTAGTGACACAGCTTAAGGATGTTGGATTGCGAGATCTTCGGAGGAGAAATCACTTTGAAGGACGGAATTTCGCTTTTGGGTGGCGAGGAGGGATCTTGGTTTGCTGAATTGATATCGGTAGAGATATTGGTTTTGCTGAGCGTTCTGGTGTGCAAATGTGGTGTCTTATTTGGTGCCTTGACGAATTGGTGTTTTCGTCAAATTGGATTGAGCGTTTTCGTCATTTCGCGCGGGGCTTGGATTTCATAAGTTAGAGACATGCGAAACGCATCCCACCCCGGAGGAAATGTCATGAAAGCGATTGAATGGATCATGTTTGGAGCGATGTGCTTGTTTCTTGGACCGCTCGGTTTTGTAGCCGGTTTAGTGCTCTTCGTTCCGCTGATGTTGGCTCGTGGTGCAGCAAACTCAGTCGTTGCCGCCAACAAAGCGAAGAATTAAAGACTTCGGCAGGGGAAGAGAGAGAACGCGCGATCGCCAGGTCGCGCGTTTTCCTTTGCTATGATGAACTTAAGACCACGTCTGACACTGTTTGCGGTCCGTGCAATGTATGAGCTGTTAGTAAAACTGCTTGGCTCGAAACTTAATGGGATCGAGTACGCGAATCTTGTTGCAGCGATAGGCAATCCCTCCATTGTTTATCGAATTCCGATTGACGAAACTGAGACGTTGGAGATGTTCGAGTTCTTCGACTACGGAATCGGCGTGTCATACAGCTCGCGAGCCGAAATGTTCAAAGCTGTAGGCTGCGAATATGTTTCTGGTTCCAAACTGCGACAGATTAAGCCTTTTCCTTCTTCCGGACCATTCGGGATTAGTCACAGTGACGGCAAACGCGAAGTGCAGAACAAATTTGCGACAGCTCCGGTTAGTACGCGGAAGTTGAAGTCGTATACTCGGATTACATATAAAGTTGGAGCGCACACAGTCGAGTGTCTATTCGACGGCAAAGGCACGGTTCTAAAGTCGTTCTCTGTTTGTTTGACTGAACGAAAGTCTCGACTCAAGTCCCACTAATGCCACATCTTGGGCTCTTGCACTTGGATGTGTGATTTATAGTAATTAGAATTGAGCGTAACTGAAAATCTGCAATGAATTTGCAAGAACTTTATGCAGATGCTGTTATGCGCTCTGAAATCTTTGTGCAATTCGAGCGTGACGAAGAGCTTGGAAATTATTTTCTAGCCCAATGTGCTAGCCGTAACGGTAGCTCTCTGGGGCTTACAGCTCAGCGCTTGTGTCAGTGCCCGTGGGGGAACGTAATTTCCCCATTACTAATTCTCCTTGTCATCTATAGGGTGTAAGAACTCCTTTTATCTACATATTCTTCGTCTGGAGCTTTCAGCATGTCAGAGCGATTCGGTATTGGCACAGTTACAGAGAACGTCTCTGACTTCGGCAAAGAGCTTGTTCACAGCGCCTTCGTAAACCCTTACAACGCTGTTTCTCAGATCGCTGATAAAGCAGCGAATGTGAAAATGCCGGAAGTCGATATGAAAGGTGCCGACAATAAAGACTCTTTCGGTGCCAAAGCTGGTGCGACGGTCGGATTCGTTGTGGACTATGCTGCACTTGCGTTAGCTACGAAAGGCGCCGTGAAACCAGTCTTCAAAAGCATGGGAGTCGCAGAGTCTGGTGCGATTGCTCAAGCAACAACCATGGGTTTGAGCGGTGGAATGTATGGTGGCATTTTCACACCAAGTGATCCAAGCAAAGATTTATTGACCTCGAGAATACATGAAGCCGGCATTCAAGCTGGCACGTTTGCAACTATGAGCCTGGCTGGCAGTGCAATTGGCGGAAATGCTTTCGAAGGATCGCTGCTCAGACGTGTTGGCGTCAATGCAGCAAGTGGTGGCATTGGCGGTGCTACAAACGCGATCCTCAGCGAGCGATTGAACAATGACCGTTGGGCGAGCGGCAGCGAAATTCTTGGACAAGCGACTAATTTCGCGGCATTCGGTGCTGCTTTCGCTGGAGTTGACTACGCAATCGGCAAGCAAGTCGGAGCATACCGTGAGTCGAAGGGACTCGAGCAGTATCCTAAAGGCGTGACCGAAATGCTCACTCCATTTAAACGATTGTCAGATGAACCACTTCTTGCTCCTCGAGAGGGTAAATTCGATTCTGCTGGCGCATTCAATCCAACCGCGACTCGTTTACCCGACGGTGACGTCGCAATTCTCTACCGTGCGCAGGATCAAAAGGGTGTATCAACAGTTGGATATGCGCGAACCGGTCCAGACGGAGTGACTATTAAAGAGCGCAGCGACGAGCCGGTTTTGGCACCTCGAACCGAAAACGAGCAGTTGGGAATCGAAGATCCGCGCGTTACTGCGGATACCGTTCATCCAGATCAATATGATTTGACTGCCACCAAATGGGATGGCAAAAATGCTCAATTGGCAGACTGGACTTCAACCGACCTTAAGCACTGGAACGAGCGCGGCATCATGATGCCGGCGAATGAAGGTACATGGAACGAGCAGTGGACCAAGTCCGGCTCGATTGTCTCGCGTGACGTTAACGGTCGAATGGTGCCTGAAAAAATTGATGGCAAATATTGGATGTATTACATGGGAAGTCGAAGTGGCATCGACGAACTGGGACTCGCTTCGTCACTGGATGGCGTGAAGTGGACTGACGCTACCAATGAACCGATCTTGCCTGGACGCCCGGGTCAGTTCGACTCGAACGTTGTTGAGCCTGGACCTGCCGCTGTTCTCACTGATAAGGGAATCAACCTCGTTTACAGTGGCGGAAGTCCATATGAAGGCAATCGCGGAATGTTTAAGTATCAAACTGGATTAGCCGTATTCAGCAAAGATGATCCGACTAAACTGCTGTTCCGTTCTAGCAAACCGGTGTTCTCTCCGGAGACACCCTGGGAAATCGAAAACTCTTCCACAACGGTGCATCAAGTTCCGAATGTAGTGTTTCCACAAGGTATTGTGCCTGACGGCAAGAATGGCTACCTGGTGTATTATGGAGCTGCGGACAGCTACGTTGGCGTCGCACATACTCACTTCGAGACTGTGAATCGCTTCGGCAATCTGGTCGACGCCTTGCAGCAATCTGTCGTCAGAGCCCCGGCAGCGCTCAACAATTTGGAAGACGAAAAGAATAAATGATTCGACGGATCTATTTAGCTTTAGCGGCACTGTCAACGATTTCGAGTGCAGCTAATGCTAAGGATTTGCAAGCTACGCAGCAACAGCAGGCTGTGAAGTCATTGCCGCATGCCACACCGCAACCGCAGACTGCGAAGCCATCGCAGAATGCTCAACAAGCGCAATCGACGCCGCAACCGCAATCCGCTGTGAGTAGCGAACCAAAATCGTTTCACGATTTGGTGAAAGCAAGAAAATTCGCGAAAGCAGAGAAGCTTTCCAAAAAAACGTTGCAAGATGCAAATCGGCTTAAGAAGAACGATCCGCACCTGGAGCAAACCTACGAAGACGTAGCTCAGTGCTATATCGGCTTGCAGAAATTTGATGATGCTCGTCCATATTTTCTGAACGTTTTGAAGATCGAAGAGAAGAAAAATGGTCCGGACTCTCCAAAATTATTGACTCCGTTAAACAACGTTGTCAGAGCAACTTGTGCTGGTGGTGCATGTTACGACACTATCCCTTACTTGCAGCGGATGCTCTCGATTCGCAGAAAAACTGATCCGAACTCCTCCGATATTCCAATCAACTTGCTTTTGATCGGCGAAGCTTATGAAAAGAAAGAAAAATTCGAGCCTGCGTTGGATTATTTCCGGCAAGCTGTTTTAGCCGAGAATAAGCGATCACCGCATAGTCCAATGTCTCAGGCGTTAGAGCGAAATATCGACCGCGTGCAACACAAGCTCGCAGCACGAACGCAACACGTTGATTAATCTAACTTGCGCAGCACGTTGATTAATCTAAGTTGTGCACCATCGGATATATGGTTGACGATCTTCGGAAGTTAGCTTATGCTGCGCCGGATGTGATTGTTGGTGAGGTTGTTTTATGAGCGAAGTATTGGTGACCGGTGGTTCCGGATTCATTGGAAGTCACACGATCATCAAGTTACTTGAGCAAGGTCACAAAGTTCGGACGACCATTCGCTCTGAATCGAAGAAAGCAGCATTGCTCGATTTGATGCGCGGAGCGGGCTGCAAAAATTTGGATCAACTCTCCTTCTACATCGCTGATTTGGAGAAAGATGAAGGCTGGAATGAAGCCGCACAAGGTTGCGATTACGTTTTGCATGTCGCATCGCCATTTCCGTTGAAAGAGCCGAAACATGAGGATGAATTGATCCGTCCCGCACGAGAAGGCACTCTTCGCGCGCTGCGTGCAGCACACGCGGCTCGAGTGAAACGCGTTGTTTTGACTTCTTCGTTTGCTGCAATAGGTTACGGCGATGCTGGATCGCGCCCATTTGATGAGACTGATTGGAGTGACGTGAACTCGCCTCTCCCCGCCTACGTAAAATCAAAAACTGTCGCGGAGAAGGCGGCATGGGATTTCGTAAAGAACACCAACGGTGAGTTGGAAATGTGTGTGATCAATCCTGTTGCTGTGACAGGACCTGCTCTAAGCCGAGACTTCGCATCTTCAATCGAAATCGTTGATCGAATGTTGAATGGACAAATGCCTGCTTGTCCACGGCTTTCATTTGCTGTTGTGGATGTTCGTGACGTCGCGGATTTGCACATTTGGGCGATGACAAAAGAAGGTGCTGCCGGTGAGCGTTTCCTCGCTGCAGCAGGTCCGCCAGTGGCACTCCTGGATGTAGCTAAAATCCTGAAAGCGGGACTTCCCGAAAGCGCCACCAAAAAAGTGCCGACGATCGAAATCCCTGACTGGCTAGTCAAAGTGCTATCGTATGTGGTGCCGGAACTGCAGTCCCTCGTGCCTAATCTTGGAAAGGTTCGACCTCTAACCAACGCCAAAGCGCAAAAGTTCTTCGGTTGGACACCAATCAGCACCAAAGATTCAGTGCTTGCAACGGGAAAGAGCTTGATTGAGATAGGCTGATTCAGCGCGCACATGATTGGAGCGCGCACAAGTTCCAAAGGAAAAGCGCCCTCCTTTCGGAGAGCGCTTGCGATTCTATGCTTCTTTGAACTTGATTTCGGTGTTGATGCGTTCGATGAATTTCTCCAACGGCATCGCTCCCAGATCGTCCAATCGTCTGTGTCTGACGGATACTTGACCGGTTGACACTTCGTTATCGCCAAGCACGAGCATGTAAGGAACTTGCTGGACTTGAGCTTCGCGGATGCGATATTTCAGTGTTTCGGATCGTTCATCCAAATGCACGCGAATGTCTTCGGCCTTGAGAGCTTTCGCAATTTCGTGTGCACGTTCTGCATGGCGGTCTGCAATCGGTAGGATTGCCACCTGGGTTGGTGCCAACCATGTTGGGAATACACCAGCGTAGTGTTCGATCAATCCACCGCAGAATCGCTCCATTGAACCTAAAACAGCTCTATGGACCATGATTACTTTGTGGCGGTTTCCATCTTCACCGACGAAGTTTACGTCGAAGCGTGTCGGCAAGTTCAAGTCAACTTGCACTGTTGGACCTTGCCACTCACGTCCGATCGCATCGAATAGTTTGATGTCGATCTTCGGTGCGTAGAAGGCACCACCACCCTCATCAACTTCGTACTCGAGACCGCGTTTCTTCATCGCGCCTTCAAGCTTCTCGGTTGCGAACGCCCACTCTTCATCAGTTCCGAGTTTGCTGTCTGCTGGACGAGTTGCTAGATACGCTTTGTAGGAGTATCCAAACGTCTTCATCAGCGCATCGATCAAATCGAGGATGCCGTTGATTTCGTCTTCCAACTGATCCGGCGTACAGAAAATGTGCGAGTCATCTTGCGTAAATCCGCGAACACGCAACATCCCATGCAACACACCTGATCGTTCATAACGATATACAGTTCCCAACTCTGCGAAGCGCAGCGGCAGATCGCGGTAGCTTCTCAGTTTGGATTTGTAGATCATGATGTGCCCAGGACAGTTCATCGGCTTTGCGCGATACGGCATACCGTCGATATCCATAGCGGAATACATATTCTCGCCGTAGCTATCTAAGTGACCGCTGATCTTGTACAGCTCTTCACTGGCAATGTGTGGAGTGTAGACAAAATCGTATCCGCGTTTTCTGTGCTCTGCTCTCCAATAGTCCTCAATGATATTGCGGACGGTGGCAAGATTTGGATGCCAGAATACGAGACCAGGACCAACTTCTTCGTGAGTCGAGAACAAATCCAACTGCTTGGATAATCTTCTGTGGTCGCGCTTTTCAGCTTCTTCCAATCGCTGCAAGTAAGCATTCAGGTCGTCTTTCGTCCAGAATGCAGTCGCATAGATTCTCTGAAGGTGCTCTTTCTTTTCGTCACCGCGCCAGTACGAACCGGATACTTTCAAGAGTTTGAAATTCTTGATCACGCCGGTGTTGGACAAGTGAGGTCCACGGCACAAGTCATTCCAGATGGTTTTTCCATCTTTGTCTTGCATCAGATAAAGCGTTGGATTGTGATCGCGGTGCTCATTCAAGAGTTCGGCTTTGAATTTTTCGCCTTGAGTTTTGAATTCAGCAAGTTGCGCTTCAACATCTGGAATGTCGTAACGAACAATCGATTGATTCTGATTCGCAATCGCATTCATCTCGGCTTCGATCTTCGACAAATCGTCTGTCGAAAGCGTGTGACCTGGAATTTCGAAGTCGTAATAGAATCCATCTTCGATTGTTGGACCAATTGCAATCTTCGCTTGCGGGAAAATTTTCTGCACAGCCTGCGCCATGACGTGCGCAGTCGAATGGCGGAGCAAATCGAGCGATGGCTCATCTTCAGCTTTGAGGATGCGGACTGTATCGCCATTTGTCAAAGGTGTGTAGAGGTCGCGCGTCTCGCCGTTGATTTGTAATCCAACAGCTTTTTTGAACAACCCCTGAGCGATGGATTTCGCCAGATCAGCACCTGTAGAGCCTGACGCGACGGTCTTTTGCGAACCATCGGGAAGGTTTACAGTGATTTCTCCCATTTTTTCGTCGCTTCCTAAGCGAGTTTCAACCTGTGACATGATGTACTCCTTTTGAGATCGGCATCTACAAACTGCCGTAAGGAGCCCATTTTAGCAGGCGAATTCGTCCTCGAGCTCCTTCAAAAATGAGACCAGGTGCTCTTGCAGGGTGTAAAACCTGATACCGACGCCATCCCAGCGATAGATACCAGTCTTAGCATTTCCGGGATCGAGCCAGAGTTCGACCTTTATTCCGGTCACGCCTGATCTGGCGATGGAAAGCTCGAAACATGGCTCTGCTGGTTCGAAAAGCAGCTTGTCGCGCTCGAAATCGACGATAAGCTTGAGCCTGTCGATCAAATCCTGAATTTCGTCTTTGGGCTTTCGGCAAACAAGCAGGCTGTCGCTTTCCAATTGCGACGCATCTTTTCCACCCAGCTTGATTTCATGCTGTCCCGAATGCAGATGGATTGAGTATCGTTGCCACATCTGATTTTGGATCAGCTTCGCGCTGCCCGGCACGATACGCAGCGACGTTTTGTAATCCTGATCTTCGGATTGAAGAACTGCCATCGTTTTACCTCGCGCCGCAAAATTGCATTTTGGACGTAATCAATATTTCAACGTGGCTCAATTTTTTAGGTCTCCATGCTCTCGTGCAACTGAGTCGATTTTGCCACAGAAACGCTTACTTGCCGATGCAAAATGTGGCGAATACGTTTGTAATTATCTCTTCTGAAACCATGTTGCCACTGATCTCATAAAGGGAATCAATTGCCATCTTTAAATCCGTGGCAAGACAGTCCTGAGGCATGTTGTTTGCAGCGGTTTCCTGCACCAACGCGAGTGAACGAAGAGCACGTTCGCAAAGCTCTCCTTGCCGCGCATTGAGTGAACCGCCTGAATCTTTTAATTGCTGATCCTGGAAAACCCACTGCTCGATCGCGCCGCTCAATTCGTCCATGCCAACGCCACTTTTGGCGGAGATTGCAATTTTCGCAAGACACATCGAATTTGTTTTATACGCTTCTGAAAAAGCGAAGGTCGAATTCAGATCAGTCTTGTTGGCGAGGATAATGTGTGGTCGATTGGCGACATTGTCGAAAACCAACTGGTCGTCTTCTGTCCAACCGGTAACTACGTCTGTCACCAAGAGGACTAGATCTGAGCGCTCAATTGCAGCGCGTGTTCGCTCAATTCCAATCTGCTCGACTTGATCTGACGTCGTGCGAATTCCTGCGGTGTCGATTAGCAACACGGGAATTCCGTTCATGTCCAGCAACTCTTCGAGTGAGTCGCGCGTGGTTCCAGGCACATCGGTGACGATCGCTCGTTCGAATTTCAAGAGTTGATTTAACAAACTCGATTTCCCGGCGTTCGGTTTGCCTGCAATCGCGACCCGCACGCCTTCGCGCAGAAAACGTCCGGAGCGTGCCGTGCTCAAGAGAACTTTTAAATCACGGATGCACTCATCCACAATTTTTTCCAAATCATCCAGTGGCATGTCGCCAACTTCATCAGGAAAATCCAATCCCGCGACGATTCTAGATAAAAGTTCGACCAGAGTTTTCCGCACTTTTTCAATCTGACCACCCAGATCACCTTTCAGCGCAGATACCGCAAACCTACTCTGCAACCCGGTTTTCGCCTGAATGACATCCAGCACGGCTTCAGCCTGCGTCAGATCCATTCGTCCATTCAGATATGCACGTTGAGTAAATTCGCCTTGTTTTGCGAGGCGCGCACCGCTCGCCAGGCATAAGTTGAGAATGTCGTTGGTGACTATTTGTCCACCGTGGCAATTGATTTCGATTAAGTCTTCGCCTGTGTAAGAATTTGGTCCCTTGTACGGAATAACGACGACCTCATCGACGACCTGAGCAGTGCCCGGATCTCGCAGAAATCCGTGCTGCGCGGCGTGAGTCTTTAACGAATCCGCAAGAGATTTATTAGATCTGGAATGAAGAAGCGCGCCAGTAATTTTCCACGCATCCGGTCCAGACATACGAACGATAGCGATTGCACCTGTTCCGGGCGCCGTTGAAATTGCTGCGATGGTGTCGTCAAAAAGTGGTTCCAAAATCTATCTCGCAAAAAAATTGCTACAGCCTTGAATCTAGCACATTACGGGCATTTCGCCTGATTGCTGATACGCAAATTCGAGCAATTTTTTGCATGCTCAACTACTTGAATGATCTTCATCTGCGGTGGTAGTATCACCCCATTGTTTTTTGGGCTTCACTACCGGCTTTATACAACTCCTTCTCGTTAGGAATAAAAGAATGAACAAAGCAGAACTAGTTAACTCAATTGCAACAGCTACGGGACAATCAAAAACTGATGTTCAAAACACCGTTGGCGCGCTGCTTCACTCACTGACAGCAGCACTTGCAAAAGGCGACAGGGTAACCTTGGTTGGATTCGGTACTTTCGAGCGCAGACAACGTCAGGCACGTACTGGTGTTAATCCGCAAAACCCCAAACAAAAGCTCAAAATTGAAGCAGCGCGCGTGCCTGTTTTCAGAGCTGGACAGGAATTGAAAGACATCGTTGACGGTAGAGCGAAGCAATCTGCGTTGCCAAAAGCAATGAGTTCTTCTTCTCCAAAGAAAGCTGCAGCTAAGCCAAAAGCCGCTGCTGCTAAGAAGAAAGCTGCTCCTGCAAAGAAAGCAGCGAAGAAAAAAGGAAAGCGCTAAATCGCTGACCTCATTTGAATATATGCATCAGGGGTAGCCTTCGGGTTGCCCCTTTTACTTTGCCGTTTTTCTGTATTTGAAGAAAAGCATGACGAGCAGATTGTTGAGGAAGTGCGCGAAGATTGGTGGAAACAAGGATCCCGTGAATTGATAAAGCCATCCAAGAAAAGCGCCAGCGAGGAATGTGATGAACGCGTAGGGAATCATTGCCAGAGATGGGCAATGCATCGCGCCAAAGATCAAACTGGCGCGAGGAATGTCGAGGATATTTTGAAGCATGCCTCGGTAGAAAACCTCTTCGCAGAAACTCGATGATATTGATATCAAAACGATATCCGTCAAAGTGAGCTGAGCGAACATCGGTGCGAGATCGTTGAGGACGACTGCGCGAACGTCGGCGATTGGTTTTACAGATTGCATTTTTGTGGAAATCGCGAGTAATGCAAAACCGACTAAAACTGTAACTAATCCGGCGCCGATTCCGTACATCGTAAATCGCAAGTTGAGATGAAAGCTGCTACGCAGATCGAATCCCGACGTCAAAACCCAGATCGCAGAAACGAGAAGCAGTATGCCTTCGATAACGAGAGTGACTGTGACCAGAGATTCGCGACTAATTTGATATTTGTCCATCCGCAACGACTACTTCTGGTTTTAAAAGGTAATCTTCCATAATGCTGCAAAGAGCGATCATTTTTTGATTGTGCACGATGATCGCTGGTTTGCTCAGATCTAGTGAAGCTATATTTGTTCGGAGCATTTCTTGAATTACGGGAATACGTTGTCCCATGCGAATTTTTTGGGCACTTGTATCATTCACATCCAGTCGATGGAAGTTGATTGTCTCCGAAAATATATTCACAGGATCGGTGACGACTGTTTCGAGATTGTTTTTGCTATCCGCAATTTGATCCAGCGTCACTGACTTATCCAACCAGAACAGGCCAGCTTGTTCGCGGACAAGACTATGCAGGCATCCGTAGCAACCAAGCTGCTCTCCGAGGTCGCGCGCGATAGAACGAATGTACGTTCCGCTCGAACATGAAATACGAGCTTTGACGATCGGAAGTTCAACACTCAATACTTCGAGAGAGTAAATGGTAACGCGCCGAGGCTTCACTTCAAAGTCCGTTTTGCCTTCGCGTGCGAGTTCGTACATGCGCTTTCCATCTACATGAATTGCGCTGTACAACGGCGGAATCTGGTCGATCTCGCCCTGGAATTTAGCTAAAACGGCGCGGATCTGCTCTCCCGACACCGCTCCCAATTCGCTGGAGTGGATGATATCACCCTCGATATCATCAGTAGTTGTCTGTTGCCCGAGCAAAATTTCGGCAACGTAAGTTTTGTCTTGCGGTAGAAAGCGCAGAAATCTTGTCGCTGCCCCGACTGCAATCGGCAAAACACCCTCGGCAAGCGGGTCTAGCGTGCCGCCATGACCCACTTGTTTTACACCGACGAGGCGACGAACTTTATTGACCACATCGTGAGATGTGACCCCTTTAGGTTTGTGCACGTTGATGAAACCGAAAGGTTTCTCTTTATCTTTTCGATTTTGTTGTTGCTGTTGAACAGTCACGACAAACTTCTAGACTTCGCCGCGCGAGATCTTCCCTAGCAAATCGGTGACTTTCGCTCCGCGCTCGAGTGAATCATCCAGCTTGAGATGCAGCTCTGGTGCAAAACGCAAGCCCAAACGGCGACACAACTCACCACGCATCCAGCCGACCTGGTCGTTTAAAGCTGCCATCGTACCGGCTTGCACACCTTCGTCTCCGAAGACGGAGATGTAGACACGCGCTGAGCGGCAATCTGAAGTTGTTTCGACATCAGTTATAGAGACGATGCCACCAATGCGATCGTCTTTCAAATCACGTCGGAACATCTCTGAAAGTTCGCGTTTGATTGACTGAGAAACTCTTAGTGCCCTTTGAGTAGACATAGTAGAATCCTCCCGCGATTGTGTGCTGGACTCAAGTCCAGACTTTGGTCAGCACGAACTCGGTTAACGAGTCAGCTCGCCTTTAGATTCTTGGATGATGAAGGCGTTGATCTTGTCGCCTTCTTGCAGGTCTGAGAATTTCTCGAAACTCATACCGCACTCGAAGCCTTGAGCAACTTCTTTGACGTCATCCTTGAAACGTTTCAACGTATCGAGCTTGCCTTCGTAAATGATATTTCCGGCGCGTTCGATCTTAGCGATGCAACCACGTTGCACTTTGCCTTCGATCACCATACATCCTGCAATCATCAGGTTCTTACCGAACTTGAAGATCTGACGAACTTCGGCGACGCCGAGTTTGACTTCTTTCTTGACCGGTTGAATCAGTCCCTGGATTGCTTTCTCCAGGTCGTCTGTAATCTGATAGATGATGCTGTAGGTGCGGATGTCCACGCCTGCTGCTTCTGCAACAGATCTGGCGTTCTGGTCTGGATTGACGTTGAATCCAATTACGATCGCTTCTGACGATGCTGCCAGGTTGACGTCGTTTTCGGAGATGTCACCAGATGCGGTGCGCAGTACACGCACAGCTACTTCGTTACCGCTAAGCTTTCTCACTTGTTCTGCAATCGCTTCGGCAGTACCTTGTACGTCTGCTTTAACGATTACGTTCAGCTCTTTCACTTCGCCGGTCGCGAGCATGTCGTGCAACGACTCGAGGCTGACGTGGTGAGCTTTGCGCTCGACCATGCCGATGCTGCGCTGTTCGACGAGTGCTTTCACTTCCTGAGCATTGGCTACGACTTCGAATCTGTCACCAGCTTGCGGCACTTCGTCTAGACCAAGTACTTCCACCGGCATCGACGGACCTGCTGCTTTGACGCGCTGTCCACGGTCGTCGAACAATGCACGAACTCTTCCTGATTTGTTTCCAGCGACGATGTAATCGCCTTCACGCAACGTACCGTTTTCCACGAGAGCCGTGGCTACAGCACCTTTTCCGCGTGACAATTCTGCTTCGATGATTACGCCGACTGCAGGTTTGTCTGGATTTGCTTTCAAGTCCTGGATGTCTGCAACGAGCAAGATCATCTCGAGCAATTCGTCCAAGCCAGTTTTCTTCTTCGCAGAAACGTTGACTGTAACTGTTTCTCCACCGAATTTGTCTGGAAGCAAACCGTGTTCCATCAATTGGCTGAGAACGCGATCTGGATCTGAATCAGCTTTATCTACTTTGTTTACCGCAACGATAATAGGAACGCCCGCCGCTTTCGCGTGGTCGATCGCTTCGATGGTTTGCGGCATCACACCGTCGTCTGCGGCTACAACGAGAATAGCGATGTCTGTCGCTTTCGCACCGCGAGCACGCATAGCAGTAAATGCTTCGTGACCTGGCGTATCCAGGAACACAATCTGACGCATCGAGCCGTCTTCAGATTCGACTTCAACGTGATACGCACCAATGTGCTGAGTGATACCACCTGCTTCCGAATCAGTGAGCAAGAACTTTGTCTGACGAATCGCATCGAGCAAGCTTGTCTTACCGTGGTCGACGTGACCCATGATGGTCACAACTGGCGGTCTCAAAACGAGCGACGCTTGTTCTTCTGGTGTCAGTTCTTTTTCGGCTTCGACTTCTGGAGCTTCGATATCTTCTGCTGAGAGAATTTCGTATTCCATTTCTGTCGCGAGGTCTTTAGCCAGTTCGTACTCGACGGTCTGGTTAACGGTTCTTGCGATGCCGCGTCTGAAGAGTCGTGTAATGACTTCTGTGTCAGGCACATTCATTTTTTCTGCGAGTTCTTTGACAGTCAAAGGACCGAGCAGAGTGATGACACGTGGTACTTCCACTGGTGCAACAGCGGCAGGACGTGATTTCTCTTTTTGCGCGTGACGTTCAGATGGTGTTTGACGATGTGGTTTCTGTGGACGATGCGGAGTTGCTTTCGTCGAAGGTGCGGCGATGCGCACGGGGACTGATGGTGCCATTGGTTTTACCGCCTGTGTGAACTGCGGCTTGTAGTCGCCATCGTTATCGTTGTTCTCAATATTTTCTGCCTTCTCACCCTTTTGTGATTTTTCTTCGGTAGCTGGTTTTTCCGCGACCGGAGGCTGAACTGGTTCAGATTCGGGTTTCTCTGTTTCAGCGGGAACAGGAGCGACTACCGGCGCTTCGGGCGCAGGTGGTGTTGCCACTGTCGGTGGTGTAACTTGTTGTGCGCCGTTGTTCTTCGCTGGCTCTTGTGTTGGAGCGACTGGCGGTGTTTCTACTGGTTCGACCACTTCTGGAGTGGCGACCGCAGCTGCTGCAGGAGCTGCCTCTTGTGGTTCTGGCGCAACTGGCTCAGTGCCTGGCAAAGGCTCTTTGCGATATCGTGAAAGGACGCGTGGTTTGACGACCGGTGCTGCAGGAATCGGAGCTTTCGCAGCCGCTTTTCCACCAGCGGGAGCTTTGGCTGCTGGCGCGCCTTTGGCGGCAGTTCCTTTCGCTTCTGGCTTATCTGCTTGTTGCTTTTTCTTGTTCAGTGCTGAAATAAGCTGTCCTACCGCGGCTTTGTCCACAGTGCTCGAATGGCTTTTGATGTCATATCCGAGTTCGCGCAAAGTGGTAATGACATCCTCGTTTTGGATGTTCATTTGCCTCGCAAGCTCGTATACGCGAACACGGTCGTTCATTCAAGCATCTCCTTACTCTCAGTATTTTGGCATGTTTTTATGCCATCTGTGCACATGCCCGTCATATCGTGAATAAGTTGTTCTTCAAGAGGTAGGCGAATAGAGCGCGTATTGGTGATGCCTTTGCCTTTCCGACCTTCGAGCGCATACTTGAGCCTGCCGCCTTTTACCGCCTGTTGTAGGCACTTTCTGGAGCGACACAGGTACGCAGATCGACCGTGCACGGGTGATTTGTCATTGTTAAGCTTTACTGCGCCCGAGATGTAGTCGACCGTCAGTCTGATTAACTCGGTCTGAGGTTTTTTGTTGCGACATGCAACACAGATGCGCAACAAACGATCCGACTTTGTTGTCGTCGGAACGTTTACAAGTTGCGATTTCTTCGGAACGGGAGCAGATTTCGCGCGATTTTTGGTCGCTATCTTCTTCTCCCCGGACGGATCTATGTGGATGGGCTCAAGTCCTCAAGAGTCTGATTGAGCGATTTGAAAGAACCACCTGCTTGTGATTCTGACTTGATGTCAATCTTCCAGGCTGTCAACTTGGCTGCCAGTCTGACGTTCTGACCGCCGCGACCGATGGCAAGAGAGAGCTGATCGTCTGGAACGATAACTTCTGCTCGCTTTCCACCGCTCTCAGGACCTTCTTCGTACAACGCGACAGTCGTGATACGGGCTGGGCTCAATGCGTTAGAGATATAGTCGACTGGGTCGAGTGAGTAACGGATGACGTCGATCTTCTCGTTGCGAAGCTCGGCGACTACGTTCTGAATTCTCACACCGCGAGTACCGATACATGCTCCGACTGGATCAACATCCGCGTCATCTGAGTGAACGGCAATCTTGGTGCGGTATCCCGCTTCTCTTGCGATCGATTTGATATCGACTGTGCCGTCTTCGATTTCCGGTACATACAACTCGAACAATTCGCGAACCAGCTCTGGATGCGCTTGAGAAACGATGATCTGCGGAATGCGACCTGTGTCTCTCAATTCCAAAACATACACGCGAACACGGTTGCCGACGCGATAAGTTTCACCAGGAAGCTGTTCTCTTGTCGGCATGCAGCCTTCAACGCGCCCGAGGTTGACGATGACGTTGTTGCGGCTGTTGCTGATTACTTCGATACGCTCGATTTGACCAGTTGTACAGGTTCCTTTGCGTGCTTCGAATTCTTTTTTGATCAACTCTTTCTCTGCTTCGCGCAGGCGCTGAGTCATCAATTGTTTGGCTGTCTGAGCCGCGATACGACCGAATTCCGAGAAATCAGCCGGCGTTACTTCGATTTCCAGAACTTCGCCAACGGTTACGTCTGGAATCAAATCTTGTGCGTCTGCGAGGCTGATTTCGTGATACTCGTTGCTGATTTTGTCGACAACTTCTTTTGGTGCGAAGATACCGATTTCGCCAGTTTCGTGATCGAAGATTGCTCTAACGCCTTCCACGTCATGGTCTGGAACTTTTTTCTTGTAGGCGGCAACGATTGCGTCGCAAACGTATGAAATGAATTCTTCTTGTGGAATGTTGCGGTCGCGCTCTAACTCTTCTGCGGCTTCGAGCAGCTTGTCACCTATTTTGATCATTCGATTCTTCCTCTATTCAGTTGTTTTGTATTTTGATGTTTGGACCGCAATCTTCTGCAATCCGCTCATCGTGCTAGTTTCGGCAGGCTATTCGGAAGTTCCGTCAGAGCCATCTAGATCTATTTCAGGAGTTTTCGTTCCTGGTTTATGCAATGCCAGATCGTCTGAAAACAATTTGACGATGCTCAAACTTTTTACGTCTACAGTTATGTCGCATTTCTCTTCAGGGGTGGATGCGCCTTGTTTGCCCTTCGCATGCGGTTTTGACTTGATCGCTGTGGCGTTTGTCAAATGCACTTTTCCATCGCTGATACCAGCCAAGGTGCCTTTGAAGTTATTGCCAAGTTCTCCGACTTTGTCTTTGCTTTGAACCTGAATGGTTTGTCCTGTGAAAATCTTGTACTCACGCTCTGTTTTCAAATGGCGGTCTATGCCGGGACTCTGAACTTGTAAGTCGAAGCTGCCTTCGATCAATGGACCATCAGACGCCATGCGTTTGTCCAACTCCGCCTCGAGCAGGCGGCTCAGTTGCTCGCAGTCGCTCAGCGAAACCCAAGATTCTTTGCGGAAAATGGTAACTTCCAGGCTACGTTTACGACCCTGTTGTCCAAATTTGCATTCGACTACATGTAGACCTAACGGCGTGGCGATTGACTCTGCGAGTTCTGTTACGGCTTGCAATTTTTGTTCGAGCGTCTTTTTGTCGGACATTTGTTGAGCTGCTTTCTTTTCCAGTAACGAGAATCTTGCGCCCGTTGGAGCGGACGACCACAAACGAGAATGCCGTAAGCTACCGTAGCCTACGACAACACGATTCCTATGCGGTTCATGTTAACATGGCGGCTCTTTTCAGGCAACTTAAGGCGGAAGACCCTGATCTGTTCGCCGTTTACGGGATCGGTTAATCGATGGCAGCAGTGCATGTTTCCAATAAGCAACGGAAAGTATCTATAGATACGAAGAGTTGGACAAAAAAATCAGAGGCGTTGTTTGCTGAGGTTTGTCGCAATCTCGCTGAAGATAAAGCCAAACACATTACTAAGACGAATCTGAAAACCATCGCTGAGCGCGGCTCGGTTGAGTTGATGTTCGTCGGAAACAAGAAGATTCAGGAATTGAACAGTCAATTCCGCGAGAAAGACGCGGCTACAGACGTTCTTTCGTTCCCTTTGATTTTCGACGGAGAGGAAGTGAATTTCCCACCAGACTTCGGTCAGGAAGAATTCGAACTCGGCGAAATCGTCATTTCAATCGACCGGGCGCAGGAGCAAGCCGACGACTTTGGGCACAGCCTCGAGCGAGAGATTTCCTTCTTATTTGTTCATGGAGTTTTACATATCCTGGGTTTCGACCACATCACGAAAAGTCAGGAGAAGGATATGTTCGGCAGGCAGAAGGCGGTGCTCGCCGCACTCGGCGTGAATCGTTGATTTGACGGGGCTAAATGGACGACCTTGTTGGACTTGGCGACCCTGTGATATGGTCACTACATGGCGGTTGACTGCATATTTGACGCAGTTAAGTAAAAGCGAAAGTGAAATCCGGGGGCACTACAGTTGAAGTCAATTGGCGTACCGAAGAAGGTCGTACAGCATCGTGCG
Organism: Drouetiella sp.; assembly: GCA_036702965.1. GTDB lineage: Bacteria > Cyanobacteriota > Vampirovibrionia > Obscuribacterales > Obscuribacteraceae > PALSA-1081. The sequence goes on along the minus strand of DATNPZ010000015.1, from coordinate 39,372 downwards.
AAACCTGCGAGTATTCTGAGCGAGTCGGACGTGCCAGTTGAGTCGATTTCAGAGCCGACGTCGGAGACCGCATTTGTTCCGCAGGCGTGGCTCCGAAAAACGGGACCGGCAATTACTATTATCGAATCTTTTTACCACGCGTTTCACGGCATCTGGATTGGACTGAAAGAAGAGCGAAATGTTCGAATCCATTTTTCGCTTGTTGTTCTGGTGACGGTTTTAGGTGTCTGGCTGAAAGTTGATGCGCAAAGCTGGATTTCGTTGATTATCGCTATGTCGATGGTGGTTGCTGCTGAATTCGTCAACACATCCCTCGAGCATTTGGTTGACATCTCTGCCAACAACGAATACCACCAATCCGCTAAGTATGCGAAGGACACGGCTGCGGCTGCTGTGCTCATTTCTTCGATCGCTGCGGCGGCTATCGGCTCGATTGTTTTCGTGCCAAAATTGTTAGCGTTAATAGCGCACTAGAAATCAAATTTGACTTCCGAGCCAACCACGGTAAGTAAGAAAAACAAGTCGAACGAAATCAGCGTGCCCTTGCTGTTAATCGCGCTTGCTGGATTCATTTGCTATTCCATGTTCAATCGGCAGGTGTTTCCTTCTGCCTCGATCAATTATGCATTGACGAAGGAAGACGCGGGTGTTGCTTCTACAACAATCGCCAATGCGCTTAAGTTTGATACGCGAAAGACGATTCAGACCACCACATTCAACACCGATGATGATGCGAAAACGGTGCTGGAATTCAAGCTTGGTATTAAAAAAGCAAACGAGCTGATGCGCGAGTCTGTGCCCGTGTATTACTGGCGCACGCGATTTTGTAAGCCACTGAACAAAGAACAATTGTTCGTTTCTTGGACAACGAACGGTCAGTTGATGAACGTTTTTCACAAGATTGAGAACGACATAAAGCTGCCTTCCCTGAGCAAAGAGGATGCGCTGCAAAAGGCGATGGTTATTGCCGCACGGCTTGGTAAGCAGGATCTGTCGAAGTATAAGTTATTCGATTATGGTGCTGAGCCGAAAGCGAATCGCACCGATCAACATTTCGAGTTTGTTCGAGAGATGGGTTATCCAGAATCGAACTTGCATGTGCGCATCGAATTCGCTGGCGATACGTTGACCGAATATCGCTACTTCCTCCAACCGTCTGACACTTGGACTCGCGAGTATAAGAAGATCCGCGAAGACAATGAATTGTTAGGGAAGATCGCTTCCTTTTTCATTTTTGTCTTTATCGTTGCGGCTGTGGCTTCATTTGTGCATGGTCTGAACACTAAAAACATACGCTGGCGCTTCGCCTTCACATGCGCTGTGATCGTCTCAGTCCTGTATCTTTTGGATCAGGCGAATAGTTGGACCAATACGATTGACTCCACATACGATACCAGTTTGACGTTCGCTAATTTTGTAACTAAGACTGTTTTGACCAACTTACTGGCCGTTGTTGGCATTCTCATCCTCACTCTGATCATGGTTGGCGGTGCGGAGAATGTCTACCGCCGCTGCTTTCCGAAGCACATGGCGATGTCGAATTTACTGTCGATTCGCGGCATGGCTCAGCCCGAATATTTCCAGCGCTCCGTGTATGGATATCTCATCGTCGGCGGGATGATGTTGTGGGTTATCTGTTACTACCTGGTAGGAGAGAAGTTCAACTTCTTCTGTCCTCTGGGGGTTGACGACTATCGTGCCGTTGGAACAGTTTGTCCGGCTGTCAGTGCCGCTTTGATTGGCGTATCAGCAGCGGGTTTGGAAGAGTTTTCATGCCGCGTTGTTGCTCTCGGTTTGCTGACAAAATTCCTGCGCAATTTCTGGGTCGCTAACATCATTCAAGCCGTTGTCTGGGGATTCGCTCACAGCCAGTATCCGCAGCAGCCAAGCTACGCTCGCGGGATTGAACTTTCTGTAGTCGGAATGTGGTTCGGTTGCATTACGAATACGTTGGGTGTTTTTCCGTGCTTTGTCGCTCATTATTTATACGATGCATTCCTCACCGCTGAACCTGTTTTTGCTACGCACCAACCAGGATTGACTTTGCCGGCGATGCTAGTGCTAGTGCCGTTTCTGGTCGTTCCCTGGTGGGCTAGAAGGTGGGTCAAGAAGCGTGGCATTGACTCTAACGCTGACCTGTCGAACGCGGCAGAACAGCTTCCGCCGCCCCTTCAAAAGCACGTAGAAGAAGTGGTGGATCGATCTGCCACCAAATACAGTCCGTTGTCGAAATCGTTGCGTGTGGGACTTCTCACACTAACCATCATTGGCTGTTGTTCGGCGTTCTTACCGCTATCTGAGCCCGTGGGCGCTGCGAAGAAGATGCTGATTGGTCACCACGAAGCGTTGGTCCTGGCGAAAAAATATCTGGCGGAAGATGGCGTTAAGAGCACTGATTGGCTCACTACGACTGAGATGGTGACAAAGCCGGATGACTCAGAAACTCTAAAATGGCAATACCTATATGAGCAGTTGGGCAAAGAGAAACTCGCCAAAATCTACAACACGTCTCAACCTTGTATCGAGTGGCGAATCAGATTTTTCAAGCCTTTGGAATCCAAGCTTTACTGGGTGTTTCTCGATTGCGTTGGCGGTAAACGAGCAAGCGCTGTTGAGGATGGAGATGAAGGAAAGGGCGCGAAGCTTACTGAGGCTGAAGCGTTAGCAATCATCGACAACTACTTGAAAAAATATCGTCGAGATTGCCTTCCTTATCAGCTTGTAGGGCGAAACAAAATCGAGCATCCGGACCGTACCGATTATAAGTTCGAGATGATCATTCCTCACTTCTACGCGGGCATCACGCCTGGCAAGCTGAAAGCGGAAGTGAAGGGATCGGAAATTTCCGAGCTATTAGTTGATTGGGAAGTGCCAGATAGTTGGATGTGGCCGCGCAAAACATTGAAGTGGTATCAGCAGTTGGACACTGTGTTTCGCTATGCCGTAGGAATCATTCTTGTAATTGTCGCGCTTGGCTGGGGCGTGCATGTGTTGTGGGCAACTTCGATTCGCTGGAAGGGACCGCTTCTGGTTTTTTCTGTCGGATTCACCGCAATAGTTGCGTATGTAGCAAATACTTTCGTCAAGCTTTTGACTAACTACAACACTGCTGAAAGTCTCAATTCGTTCATGGCGCAGGCGGTCGCTGCTGAATCGTTGAAGATCCTGCTTCTCGGCGTGGGACTTTTGTTGTGCTGTCTTGCGGGATTTGCGACAGTTCGTCTTTCGTTCCCCGAGATTGCAAATCAGCTCCGCCACAGCTTGTTAATCAAACCACACAACAGCTACGAGCGGGCTCTGCGTTCGAACGTATGGCTGGATGGTGCCGTCGGCTCATATGCATTTTTAGGTTCTGTGATGTTGTTGAAGTATGTCCAGCAAATTCTCGAGGACCGCTTCTCTCCAGAGCTGCGTTTGGATATTCCGCATTCACTTCCAGCAATGTTCTCGACGTCTATTCCAGCTTTGGATTTAGTAACTGCTTTGGTACTTGGTTCAATTGTTGGACTGATGGTACTGAGTGTAGTGGCGGGTGTTTGGAAGCGCTTTGTTCGTTCCGACATAAAGGCATTCGCCTTGATCTGTCTGTTCGCTGGAATCTACAGCGGAACCCGATGGTTCGAGCAGGACGTTGCAATCGATTTCTTGTATAGCAGTCTGATGGGATTCACCGCTTACATTTTTGTACGTCGAATTTTCCGGTCCAACTTGCCGGCATATGTGTTCGCAATTCTGACATTAACGGCGATATCGCGACTGGGCGAAATAATGACGCACGGTCAAAAGATTGCGATACCGGAAATTGCGATTATTTCATTCGTTCTGGCGCTGCCATTAGTCGCGACACTGTACGTATATTTTGTCGACAAACAGAAAGGCACTACAGTCGCACCGGGAGAGGGCGCTGTAACGTCTCCAATTCAACTGGCTCCCGAGTTGTCTGTTGAAGAGAGTGCGACAACATCTCCAATCCAATCGTCCTCCGAGTCATCTATTGAAGAGAGTCTGATCACGCCTCCAATCCAACCGTCCCCAGAGTTGTCTGTTGAAGAGAGCGCCGCAACACCACAACCGGACCCCGAATCGTCTGTTGAAGAGAGTGCCGCAACACCACAATCGGACTCCGAATCGTCCGCAGAATAAAAATTGCCAACACTCAGAATCGAACTGAGATACCTCGCTCTTCAGGCGAGCGCGTGAACCATCATTGCTATGTTGGCATGGCGGAGATGACAGGATTCGAACCTGCAATCGCGTAAACGATGACTCTTTAGCAAAGAGCTTGCTTCCAGTCGCCTCATCTCCAAGTTCTCGCAGGCGCGGATTTGAACCGCGAGTCATGAGTTTGGAGCTCATTGGTTTGCCAGTTAACCGACCTGCGAATAACACCATATTTGGTGCTTGTGGAAAAATTGCCCAGTCTCGGACTCGAACCGAGAAACTCCTGATTCTAAGTCAGGCGGATATACCAATTCTCCTAACCGGGCTTGGAGTGCATGACGAGACTCGAACTCGCGTTGCCTGAATCACAACCAGGTGTCCTAACCACTGGACGACATGCACGATTCTGGCCTGCTCGGATTCGAACCTAGATCTTCGCCTTCAAAGAGCGACGTCCTACCATTAGACGACGGGCCATTATTTCAATATTTTTTGTGTGTTTTGCTCAGGCGCGCTGCAATTTGCGCCACTGTATGTAGTGGCGGAATTTCCAGATGCGTAAAGCTGTAATTGATGTTTAGCTAGAGCTGCACTTTTGCATATGCCTAGAGCTGAATTGTTGCGTATCTCTAGAGCTGGTGCTGCAATTGGCGTGAGTGAACGAATGAACGCCAGCGTCCATCAACATTGTTATTCAAGATAACTTGCACCTCCATTGAGGTAACATACTGCGAGCCATGTGCAGGATTTTGTTCTCGGGAAGATTTACTTCCCCCGAATCAAAAATCGTTTCCGGTCGCTGTTCGAACTTCGAAATCCAGCACCTGTAAGTCTTCTCGCCGGGTCGCGGATTTGAAGAGTTGCAATCAGTTCCACGCTCTGCACTGAGTTTAGAGCACGAGCTAGAAGCGTAAGTTTTATAAAATTCTGTTCTGTAGGTAGACATGATCGTAATCCTTGGCGAAAATTTCAGCAAAAACCTGTGTGAGCGCAGACCAACTAAATTGGCTGAGGCTCTGGCTTTGATGCTGAAATACGCGGTTCACGATCTTACTTCCCGAAGAGAAACATATTTTGAATATAGCATAACTATGTGCATTGCGCACTATAAATTTGCATGATTGTAGTAATAACTTTTAGAGGCACCACCTGCAGTGTGCCGATCATTTTTCGATCGTCTCCCAATACGTCAAATGGTTTCCGACAGGATCGATCACTGTGATGCTGCGCTCGCCCCATTCTTTTGTTTCAAGGCCGGGGTTCATGTAGCCGTATCCTTTGGACTTCAGTTCGGAATGAAATTGTTCGATGTCCACGACTTGAATGCGGAGATGCTGTCCGGGCGAGCCGTCGCCGTGATGCTCGCTCAAATGCAATCTGGATTCGTCGCGTGAAACTTGCATGTACAAAGGAAAATTCGGTTCGAATCGATGTTCCCAATCGATCTTGTAACCAAGATAGTCTATATAGAATTCGCGTGTTTTCGTAATATCGAACATTCGCAAAATGGGAGTGGCCGCGCCAAGTTTGGATGGCATGGAATTAGTCTCCGCGTGAAAGATGAAGTTCCGAATTATACATTGAGGTAGCGTGGCTTCTTGTGCGGGGTGGTCGTTATACCGTAGTACGACGGCTTTGCGGGGAAATGTCACTAGATCCTCACAACCGCTCTATATAATCACCGCACCGAGAAAGTCAAAGGCTTTTCTCTTATCGCGAGCGGCAAATATATGAACGAATCGATACCTCCGTACAATGCCGCCACGATTGGCTTACAGGACTTTGGGTGGGACTTTTCCCATTGACAGTCTAGATTTTCGAGAATATGTATATAGATAAGCGTTAGTCCCTGCGCGTTTATATCGAAGGAGAGACCCATGTCCGATGGTCAGAGATTCTGCAACCCTAGTAATGGTGGAGGAGACGATGTCTACCGCTGGAGCGGCGACAATCGAAATCCGCCAAGTCAGCAGAATCAATCCGGCGACCGATATATTTATGATGGCAGCGGACGCAATCAACAGCAGGGTGGCGACGACCATGACTGTTTCTCTCAAGACAGAATGCCTGGTCGCGTTCGCGAGAGTGACTATCCGCAGACGTTTGTTCAACGTGAGACGCGCTCTGATGGCACTCAGGTCATCAACGTTATCCATTGCAAAAATGCATATTTCAATCAATCAGATGTAGATGGTGCCGACTATCGTCGCAATCCACAACAAGATTTCAGAAACTACGATGATAACTGCAATAGATTGCAGCAACGCAACGACAACTCCTATTACAACGGAGACCGTTCACCGTACAACGGCAGCTATCGCATGCCTGAGCAGAACTACAACCAGAATTATGAGTTCGCCGCACGTCAACAGCAGATTGAGCAAGCTCGCGAACAACAAATGATCGCCCAGCAGATGCGTCAGCGCGAAATCGAAATGATGCGCCAGCGCGAATGTGAGCAGCAATTCGAGCGTCAGCAGCAAATCGAAGCGATGCGTAATTATCAACGTCAGTGCGATGAGCAAATTCGCATTCAGATGTATAACCAAAATTGCAGAGACTTCAACGGCCGCTATCCATACGCAAATCAGCCGTATTACGAAAACAATAACTGCTATGGCAACAACGGTAACTATGGATATGGTTATCCTGACCGTTATGACAGCCGCTACGGCGGTCCATGCTTCGGCGGTGGCGGATATGGTGGTTACGGCTACGGACCACACATCAGCATTCGTTTGCCAATCGGGCATGGTGGTGGACTGCGCATCGGCTTCTAGTTCACAGAAACTCGTTTTCCTGATTAGCCGTTCTTATGCTACGGAGAATGGGTTGTAGACTGTCTCGCCCGTATTTGGATCCGTGTACGTTTTAACTTCGACGTGAAACACTTTTTTGAGATTCTCTGCACTCAGTGCGTCTCTTACGTTTCCGCGCGCCGCAATTCTGCTCGGCTGAATTTCATCTGCGTTGTCCAGAAGAATCACGGTATCAGCGATTCTTGCGATGACATTTAGATCGTGCAGCACGAGCATAATTCCGATGTTTTGAGTTTTCAGTCGCTTGAGTAGAGCTAAAAGTTCTATCTGATGTTTGAAATCCAGGTGGCTTGTCGGTTCGTCCAGGAAAATAAACGCGGGTTCTTGCGCCATCGCTACGGCGATCACTGCTCTCTGCCGCTCTCCGCCCGATAGTTTAGTCATGGGCGTGTGCCTTAGCTTTTTCAATTCCGTGTCGGCTAATGCTTTTTCAACTGCTGCTGCATCATTCAAACTGCCATTCCATTGCCACCATTGCTGGTGCGGGTTGCGTCCGAGGAAAACCATTTGTTCAACCGTCAGTTGGTTTGACGACTCGATGTCTTGCGGAACATAAGCGACTTGCCGAGCAAAATTCTGTGCTGGCATATTCCAAATATCTTGCTCTCCAAGTTTCACGCTTCCTGTAATAGGTCTGAGCTGCCGTGCCAAAGTCTTCACTAGAGTCGATTTACCGACGCCGTTTGGACCGGCTATTGCGGTTATTTCACCTGGATGTAATTCCAGTGAAACCTGGTCGAGCACAGGGATTTTATCGAATCCGACGCTCAGATTTTGTGCTGAAATTACTGATCCATTCGAGGTCAATTTTGCAGCACCTCTTTATTGTGCTTGCTGCTAATCAGCCAGAGGAAGAATGGTCCTCCGATTAAGGATAGAAGCGTTCCAAGCGGTAACTCCTGTCCCTGTCCCAGTGTACGGGCAGCAAGATCGCTTACGAGTACGAGCGTCATTCCCATCATTGCTGCGCAGATTATTTGTATTCGCTCGTCTTGACCAAACATGCGTCGTGACAGATGTGGTGCGATCAGTCCAACAAATCCCACAAGTCCGCTGACAGATACTGCAGAACCACACATCAATACTGCCGCTCCAAGCAGTATCCATTGCGTTTTCGCGACATCCAAACCGAGTGCCTGAGCAGATTGTGGTCCGAGCGATAGCAATCTGATTTGCTTGCTCATTGCAAATGCCACCAGTATTCCGAGCACCGTGTAGATGCAAGATGGAATTACTTCACTCCACGTGTGTCCGGCGATGCCACCAGCTAACCAGAAGAACAACCCCTGCCCTTGCGCGACGCTGGATGCGTGAATGAGAATCATCGTGATGAATGCACCACAGATGGCAGAAAGTCCGACTCCAGACAGGAGTAGCTTGCCGACTGAAAAGCCTGCTGGGCTTCGCGCCATGAAAGCAACAAGCGCGCTTGCGCCCAAGCCTCCGATAAAGGCTGCAACAGGTATTGCCGAGAAACTCAAATTACAAACAGTGGCCAGTGCCACCGCCAATCCCGCACCGCTTGAAACACCAGTTAAATAGGGATCTGCGAGACTATTGCGAGAAAGCGCTTGCAATAAATAACCAGACGTTGCGAGAGCCGCTCCGACAATAACTGCAACACAAATTCTTGGAAGTCGAATTTGCCACAAAATTTCTGTCAAACTAGATTGTGGTGCAGCTCCTATAATGGCTTGCAGCGCCTCTTGCGGCGGCACTGTTACGTCACCGACGCAAACGTTGACGACGATCGCTGTTACCAGAATAATCGTCAATAGTAAAAAACGAGAGAGAATCGAACCCAAGCTACGTACCAAAAGCGTTCTGCGCCATTTAAAATAGCATTGAACAACTGTGCCGTGCAGGATGGTGCTTCAAGATGATTTATTTAGATAACAGTGCTACGACTCGCGTTCGCGATGAAGTAATCGAAGCCATGTTGCCCTACATGTCGAGTCAGTGGGGAAATCCTTCGTCGATTCACTCGCTTGGCAGGGCATCGAAAGATGCGTTGTCACATGCACGTACCCAAGCTGCTGCGCTTTTGAATTGCGATGTGGATGAGATTTACTTCAGTTCTTGCGGCACTCTAAGCAACAATTGTGCGTTGCTGGGGCGAGCTCGATTCGCTGAAGCAAACGGGCAAGGAAAGCATCTGATCACAACTCAGATTGAACATCCATCGGTAACGGGACCCTGCCAGTATCTCGAAAGCACTGGCTGGAAGGTGACTTACCTGCCTGTCAACCGAGAAGGTTTCGTGTCGCACAAAGATTTGGAACGACACACAACGAAGGAAACAAGCATCATCTCGATCATGTGGGCGAATAACGAGATCGGAACGATCCAAAACATCTTGGAGTTCGCTCGCTTCGCTCAAGAGCGCAAAATATTTTTCCACACTGATGCCGTGCAAGCCGCTGGGAAGCTGCCAATCGACTTGCAGAAAGTGCCCGTGAGTTCTCTTGCACTCTCTGGACATAAGTTCCATGCGCCCAAGGGAATCGGTGTTCTTTTTGTTCGCAAATTGCAGAACATCATGCCGATTATATTCGGCGGCGGACAAGAGATGGGCATTCTGCCTGGAACCGAATCGCTGTCAAACATCGTGGCAATCGGAAAAGCTGCTGAGCTGGCTCGTCTCGAGTTTGATGCGAATCATGAGAAGTTGATGGCAATATCCAATGTCATCAAAGAGCAGCTATCTCAAGTTGACGACTTGATTTTCACCGGCGCGTCCTTATTGACGCAGCGTTTACCTGGTCACATCAGCTTCGTTCTTCCAGGCGTCGAAGGTGAGGCAATCGTCACACGTGCTGATATGAAGGGGCTTTCCGTATCCAGCGGGTCCGCTTGTCATCAAGGGATTATTGAACCTTCCGCGGTGCTCAAGGCTCTGGGTTTATCGAATGAGCAAGCTAAAGGCTCCATTCGTATCAGCGCATCATCCTTCAACACGGTCACCGAGTGTTCCGAGGCTGCATCCACGCTGGTGAAGGTTTTGAATGGACTGCAACGAACTTCGAGCTTGCAGACTCAAAGTGTCTAGACCGATCTTTTTGTGCAATCGATAGAGTGCGATTTTCTTGTGTAACCGAACGAGTGTGCTATAAAAAGCGTCAAACTAATCGGAGTGTAAGAAATGCGGCGCGAAGTTATCCTTGGTTTGTTTCTAATCGCGAATGGTGCGCCTGCCCTCGCAGACGACGGCGTCATCATCATCGCTGAATCGAAACCATTCGTCGCGACCTCGGCAGCGCCTCAGCGTACGTGCGAGTTTATCGACATTCCCAAAGGGCAAGATAAACTGCAGATGACACTTACTTACTACAACGGTAGCGAAACGGCTCCCGGCTTTCAGCGGTTGCAAATTCAGTCACCAAGTATGAATTACGTGACAACTGCATCTTTCCAGGGCAAAAATTCATGCAGTCGCGATGTGACGAACGAATTGGCTTGGGGTGGAAATCAAATTCTCATTTACGGGCAAGGTCCAAAGGGCGCCACCATGAATTGGCGCCTGACAGCACCCAAACCAGTTGTAACTGGAATCTCTCCGCAAACTGTCAACTCCAACGGATTTATCACCATCAGCGGCACCAACTTCTGCCCAGAGGCTGACGAAAATATTATTGTGATTAACGGGAAGACAGTTCCTTGCACATCGGCAACTCCAACAGCGTTGATCGCAAAAATTCCGTCAGACACTCAAAGCGGAAGTATAGTCGTTGACGTGAAAACTGCTGGAATCGCTGCTGGTCAGGCTCGCGTAACTGTGTCTGCCGCTCCCTACATGACGAGTTTAAGTTCTGCATTCGTTCCGCCCGGTCAAAATTGCACTATATATGGTGCAAACTTTGGTTCATCAATCAATAACGTAAGTTTGTACATGGGACCTGTTCAGTGCCCAGTTAACTCTGTCTCCAATGACCAAATAACTTTTATGGTCCCGGGTGCTTTCGGCGGTGAACCCTGGGGCGTTCATCAACCCTTGCGACTGGCCATCAACAACGTGAAGTCACGCAACACGTTATTTCTGAGTGCTTACGAATTGAGCGTCTACTAAGTCTCATCCGTCAAAACTGAGCGAGTCTTTGGTGGCTCAAGTGGTTCGACGCTGAGCAAGTCTTCATTGGCTCAATTGATTCGACACTGAGCAAGTCCTTATTAGCTCAATTTTCGTGACCCTGAGCCAGTTTTTATTGGCTTTGTCCAAGGGCATTTAAATTTTGCTGCGCTTCCGCGTAGTCGGGTTTAAGTTGCAAGGCTTGTCGATACTCGGCTTCTGCTTCGGATTTTTTTCCTGATTTAGCCAACGCGACACCCAAATTGTTGTGTGCGAAGAAGTTATTGGGATCGACTTTGATTGCGAACTGATAGTGCTTAATCGCTGGCTGCAACTGGTTATTCCGTTGATACAGCAACGCCAAATTGTAGTGAGTATCGGCGAACATCGGGTCAATTTTTAAAGCCTTCTTGTATTCATCGAAAGCTTTCGCATATTCACCTTGTTTGAAGTATGTAATCCCGAGACTGGTGTGAGCCTGAGCGTATCCAAGATTGCGTTGGGCTTGCGGATATTCAGGGTTCAGTTTCAATGCCTTTTGAAATTCTTCGACTGATTCTGGGTAACTTCCTTTGGCACTATATGCGACACCAAGATTGTTGTAGGCCTCGATATAATTTGGATTGAGCGCGATTGCTTTTTTATATTCCTCAATTGCGTCGTCGAGCTTGTCAGATTTTTGATAAAGGCAACCCAGCCCATAATGGAAGGTCGGATTGTTCTCATCCAACTTGATCGCATTTACGAAGCGCTCGTTGGCTTGCTCCATCTTATTTTCGTTTGCATACGTTAGCGCCAGATTGTAGTGAAACTCGGCGTTCTGGGGATCGACCTGAATCGCTTCTTGCAACAGCTGCTCCGCCTGCGGATATTTATGCCGGTCAAACATGAGCACACCCATGTTGTATCGAGCCGCCGCCAATTGAGGGTCTGCCGTCAGAGCTTTGTTGTACTCTGCCTCCGCCTGATCGAGCTTTCCTTTGTTGTGCATTATTTTGCCAATCAGGTTGTGCGCGCGGGCGTTTTTCGGGTCTTGCTCGACGACTTTCTGCAACGTGCCCCAAGCCTCGTCGTAGCGTTTGCTGAGAAAAGCTTTTTCTGCTCTGGAGTAGAGCTTGTCAGCGGGAGTTTCCGTGTCCGCAAACACCGGCGTGCAGACCAGCGCAAGCAGAAGAGCAATTGACGGCAAACGGATTTGCACTGTGTTCGAACCTCGGGATCGTCGCAATTACAGTTTATTTTATTCCGTGTTGGAAAGCTTGCTAGTCCGCCGAGATGGGAGCGGGATGGTTTACAATAGAGCTTTCGGCGAGCTTTCCTACAAAAGAGATCATGGTAGTCGGCACCACAGCAACGATTCAGTCGATAAATCCAGCCAATCGAGAATTGATTGGTGAAGTGCCGAACATGTCTTCCGCTGATGTCAAAGAAACTGTGGATCGCGCTTGGAAGGCGTTCGAAACATGGCAGTTGATGCCATATTCCAAGCGTATCAAACGAATCATCGAGCTGCGTCGATTGATGGAAGCCGGAGCCGATGAGATCGCTCAATTGGTCAGCGATGAAGTAGGCAAGCCGATCGTCGAGAGCTACTTGGCGGAATTGACTGGACCGCTAGATACTTGTGTTTGGCTTGCTGAGCACGTCGAGACCTTGTTGAAGGACCAGGTCATTCCGATGTCGAATCCGCTTTTGGCAACTAAGCAAAGCGTTGTGACCTTCGAGCCGCTTGGAGTCATCGGTGTTATTTCTCCCTGGAATTATCCGTTCTCCATCCCGATGATGACGATCTTGATGGCGGTGGCATGTGGAAATACTGTAGTGCTGAAGCCGTCTGAAAAATCTCCGATGATTGGAATCAAAATCGGTGAGTTGTTTGAAAAAGCTGGATTTCCAAAAGGCGTAGTGCAGGTCATCACCGGAGATAGAACAACCGGAGAAGCGCTCACCAAGTGTGAACTATCCAGGATTATATTCACAGGCTCTGTTGCCGGTGGTAGCAAAATTATGAGTCAGGCTGCACCAAATCTGGTGCCTGTTAGCCTCGAGTTGGGCGGCAAAGATGCTGCGATTGTTTTGCCTGATGCACCTGTTGATTGGACTGCTCGTGGCTTGGTCTGGGGCGCTTTCACCAACGCTGGTCAAGCGTGTGCATCCATCGAGCGTGTGTATATCATCAAAGGCAAGAACACTCAAAAGCTGATCGATAAAATCGTTTTCTATACAAATGCACTGAAGGTTGGCTCATCATCAGATCAAACGACGGACATCGGACCGCTTATTGACGAAGCGCAGCTCTCGATAGTCGATGCACATCTCTCTCAGGCACGCGCGAATGGCGCCGAGATACTGACGGGTGGCAAGCGTTTGGATGAATTAGGCGGGTTCTTCTATTCGCCAACGGTGCTGACCAACGTCAATCACTCAATGGACATAATGACGCAAGAGACTTTTGGTCCTGTCATGCCAATTATGGTAGTGGACACGGAAGACGAAGCTGTAATTAAAGCCAATGATAGTGAATTCGGATTGGCTGCATCCGTCTGGGCTGGCGGACTGAGCCGAGCAGAAGCAGTGGCGAGAGATTTGCACGTCGGCACTGTTATCATCAATGATTGCCTGGTATCACATGCGATGCCACAGGTTCCGTGGGGCGGACTGAAGAAGAGCGGTATCGGTCGCAGTCACTCTCAGTTTGGCTTGATGGATCTGGTGAATATAAAGCACATCAGCATTGACTCCTCGGGTGGTTCGCACCGTGTCTGGTGGTATCCGTATGGTCCAAGCCGTGTTAAAACAGCCCGTAGTGGGCTGAAATTCCTGCACGGAACATTCCCTCTGGGCAAAATCAAAGGGATGTTTGGATTCATGTGGAACTTGTTCCGCAAAGCAAAATAACGCAAGCACAATTGATTAGTTATCATCCGCGCAGAGGGCACGCCGCTGTGTTCGGCGGCATGCTTTCATGCAATATTTGGATTAGCGAAGAACCTGGGATATCTGGATTAACTGGGATATCTGGATTAACCGGAATACCCGGAATACCCGTCTGTGTTATTTCGAAATCGCTACTTTCTTGTTTTCGCCGATGTCGAGCGGCTGACCAGTTGCGGCTCGCAGCAGTTCAATCGTTTTGGCAATGAAGCTGCTCGGAGAGTCCCAGTATTCAGCCTTAGTCGCACTGATTTGCAAAAGTGCAATGTCGGGTGTATCTACGCCCTCTGGAAACCATGCCTTCAGAATTGGCTCCCAGAGCTCTTCAATTTTTGCTTTGTCTCGAACCAATTTAGCTGTACCGCTCACCGAGACATACTTGTGATTTTTGATATCACTGAATGAAACATTGACCTGAGGGTGCTTCTGCGCCTCCAGCACTTTGTGCGAATCGCCATAAGTGAAGAACCAAATGTCTCCGTCAAATTCTACTTTGCCATTTGCAGACATCGGACGGCTGCGCAACGTGCCATCGTCATCGGTCGTAGTGAGCATGCCGAAATCGATATCCTTGATGAGTTTGGCAATTTTCGCCATGTCGTCTTTCTGTTCTTGTGTGTCTGTCATTTGTTGTCTCCTTATCGTCATGGAGTGGACGCCCGGATTCGACCAAGGTTCCGACATCGAGTTCTAGTGTTGCGGGTGCCTCTGTTCTGCTCAGCTCGGGGATATTCCCACTGATAGTCGCTTTGAAGGATTGTTATTATGCGAAGCATCCGCATAATGGTTTCACTCGAGGTCGCGATGCCGGAAAGCCAACACAAGCTGGAATTTTTTGTACAGTGCTCCCTTAACGCTGTTAACCTTCTTGTGTTGGCTTATCTGGTCGTGTATGCACGAGCTTGCCCGAGCGCGGCGCTGGTTTCTGCCGTGCTGTTCGAGATAGCATTTTACGTGTGCCTACTGACGTATCGATTCTGGCGTTCCAGGCAGCCTAAAAGCGCTGACCAAGCCGCTATAGTCTCACTCAGTGAAGAATGGAAGTTGTTTGGTCGTGTGCGTACGGCGAAATTGTGGACGACGCTGTGTGCATCGCTGATGGTGGCATTATATTTGACTGTGGATCTTGGTGCGTTGTTGTCCGCAAACAGTGGACATTTAAATACTGCGTTGAAGGTCTACGAAGTTATCGCACCACCAGCGAGTCAGGCGCTACATCCAGCCTTCTCTTTGGAGTTGCTTGCCGGGGCTTATGTGGAGTCGAAGCAATTTCAGAAAGCCGAGCCGCTAGAGCTGGGATTGTTCGAGTTGCGCAAGGATCTGGCGGGCGAGAACAGCGAACTCGTAGCTGCGATGCTTGCAAATTTAGGCGATATGTATGCGAAAGAAAACAGGAATGCGGAGGCTGAGAATTACTATCTGCGCGCCATCGCTATGACTGACAAACTACACTTGCCGCAAGGCTATGGAAGCCCCATGACCAAGCTTGGAATTCTTTACTCTAATGAAAAGCGGTACGAAGAAGCGCAGCGGGCTTTCGATTCGGCCAGAGCCATTCGCGCAAGAATTTTTGGTGCGAATAGCGAGAAAGTTGGAGAGACGCTCCAGGCAAATTTAGATATGTTGATTGCGCAAGATCGGTTGAATGAAGCCAACGAACTTCGTCTTCAGATTGCTCGCACCAAACCATCCGAACCCAAGTTTGCAATTTTAGACACTGCAGTGCCCGTAGGCATTTCAGCAGCCTCTCTGATTGTTTTTTGGAAACGCGATCGGCTGCTTTTGTATGCAGCAAATTTTGTCAGAAATCACTTGTCGAAGTGACAGCGCACACGAATTCGTCCATCCGTGCGAACTTCTACATTGCTATTTTGCCGCAGCCATGTCGAGTGGATAGCTGACGAGCACCTTCTTTGTTGCAGTTGGTGATTGCGCTATCACGCAGTACCATTTGTCTGAGGTTTCTGATGTTGGCACCTTGATTGTTTGTGTTCCTTGCACTGATGCTTTCAGAGCGCCTGCTACGAGTTTGGGATGCGACAGAGGAACTGCCGTCCCTTCAAAGCAATCAACACCCCTTTCAGAACCTGTGACCAGTGTCAGACGAGCTTTTGGTGGAGCTCCTTTGACCGATATGACCGCGCCGGTTGATCGTTTTTCCAGAGTCGCCAGTTCAGCAGTCAGCGGCACAATGCGATCGGGCTGTTGCGGTGTGATTGTGTGGTGCTTTGCCAGATAGTGGCGGAATGCTGCCGAGATGCGCTCTTGCACATACTTTACGTCTTCCGCTCCGCTAAAGTCGTAGCCTTCTCCTGCTTTGAAGCTATAGTCGTTGACGGAGATTTTGTATTTCGAATTCGCGTCGATTGGCTTCCATTCACCTGACTTATTCTGCGCTAGCGCATAGACAACACGATTGCCTTTCTCGCGCAGAGGATCGTATGCGATTTTCAAACCATGTTCGTCGAAGAAGCTGCCGCCAAGCGGACCGGCAAAAGTATGCTCCAGCGCCTTGAGTAGCACGTCACCGGATATGGTGGCAAAGACGACTCGATTATCGAATGGCAACATTTCTTCGACTTTCTCAGCCGAAATAGGTCCCTTATCGATTCGCGCTCGAATGCCACCGCGGTTCTCGAAACCAATGGTGACGCCGTAGTCTTTCCCTTCTTCAACCAGCGCATCGCAGATAATATCGCCCAGCGCCGAATCCCACGGGAAGCTTCTGAACGTGTTGTCGAACGTATCAGTGGCTTCACCAACGATTTCGTGACGAAGCACGAGCAGTGGTTCAACTTTCTGATCTACATATGCTTTCAAATCTGGGTCTGATGGGACTTTATCCGTAATATTGATCAAGCGATACGCAGTGCTGGCTGGAACGACTTTTCCTTTGTCGTCGAAGACCAGGTCTAGCTTTCCTAAAGCACGTCCATAGCTGCCAGTCTGAACGATCGTGGTTGTGCTGCCATCTGAATGGTCAACGACAATTGGCTTGTCCAAACGCGTATGACTGTGTCCACCGATGATTGCGTCAACATCTGGAACCGATTCTGCCAGAATTTTGTCAGCTTCAACGCCGCAGTGAGTAACAAGAATAATCTTGTCCACTCCCTGCGCTTTCACTTTATCTACAGTTTCTGTAAATGGCTGCACCCAGTTCGGTCCAGCAGACTTGATTTTTACATTACCAGTGTTCAGCGCGACTGAATTCAAATCTGCAGTGATACCACCGATGAAGGCAATCTTTTGTCCATCTATTTCTTTGATTACGTAAGGTTTGATAATTTTCGCTAGTTCAGGTTCACCACTCAGATCCATATTCGTATTGATTACGTCGAACTTGGCGATGCTCAGTTGTTTGGCAAGATTTTGCGGACCATCATCGAACTCATGATTGCCAGGAGTGTAGATGTTGTATCCCATCTTATTGAGCATGTTCACTTCGACTTCGCCGTGATACTTGGTGAACAGCGGAGTGCCCTGGAAGATGTCTCCGGCATCGATTGTCAGTGCATGCTTTGGATCTTTCTCCCGCAGGGTACGAAGCAAGTGCCCGATGCGCGGAAATCCACCAATCGAGCGTTGGCGCTCTTCGAATGATTCATCATGCGCATGCAGATCATTCGTGTGCAAAATTGTAAGATGAAGTCCGTTGCTGTCAGACCGCGCCGCCAGGGATGCCACCACCATGACCAACCCACTAACTGTGAGCAGAGTCCAGCGTAATAAATTGGTCTTCGCTTTTGTCTGGAGCATTGCTATCGGTTTCCTCACTTTGTGTGCTGCCGAAAAATTCCCGTCCATTTATACATACGCACAAAGCCCCGAAAAAGTTCGAAGTTTGCGATCCGAATTTGTACCCGAGGATGGATGCCCGGTCTCGGTGGTCGGACTGCGCACCGAATTGGATCTTGATCCGTTCGACGCTCCGGTCGATGCGCGAATCTATATCGACTACAAAAATATCGGTCAAAAACCAATTGCAGCGGTCAAGTTTCGCTTGCGGTTCGTAGATGATAGCGGAAATAACAAGGGAACGTTTCAGGCCGCTGACGGAACGTTGGTGCAACCGGGAGAGCAGGGCAGTCAGAAGTTTCGAGAAAATCGAGTCTATCCGAACGTTTCATCGGTGATGGCGCGAGTGCTGACGGTCAAATATTTGGACGGACAACTCTGGGAGTCGACAAAAGCGACGGCGGCTCCGGCTCAATAGCCGTTCGGTAACGCTTGAACCCACTTGGTTTGCGGGTTTGAGGTCCGATAAATCCAAGAATGAAGAGCCTGAAAATTAACCTGAAATAACGAGTCTGTCCGCCAAACCGCGCTTGCCAAGCGAAATCCATATCTGGCGGGGGATGTATCTTATATACACTTCGGTGCCTGGTGGCACATCTCCGAACTTAATAGTCAAGGATTGAGACGCATGAGCAGCGCCTTTAGAACTTTTATGTCCGCCGCGGGAGTCGGTTCGGCTTGTTATTTGCTTGCTTCGGCAAAGTCAGAACAAGTATTGATGCTGTTTCTCGCAGCAAGTCTTGGCTGGTGTCTATTTGCATATATTGGTGCAAAGCGCAAAACGCTTTATCCAACGGTAACTAAGGCGACCAAGCAGCAAATCGTGGCGAATTATGTGGCGCCACCACGTACTCCTGAAGTAGTCCAGAGAATCGAAGAGCCACCACGGAAGGTGTACAAATTTCCGATTCACGAGTTGGCTGGTAACAAAGTTCCCCGCCCAGCGCCGGCTTTCGAACCACTTTAGTAAGCGCATATCCACTGTGTATGCGGGATAGCATTTAAAAAATCGACTTGATTGGCAAGCGCCATTGACCGGATAATTTGATTCCGGTCATTTGCGCGTTCAAAGGACGTTGCCAAGAAATTGCCAAGTTTGTTTGATAATTTGAACTTCTCTATTGGAGAAGCTCAATGGAATTAGCTCAAGCCAAGCATTCGCTCGATGATTTGCATCGAGTCGTACAGCAGTATTGGGGATACGACACGCTGCGTCCCCTGCAATTGCAGGCGATGGAGTCGGTACTCAAAAAGGTCGATTCGTTGTTGGTGCTCCCCACCGGCGGTGGCAAGTCTTTGTGTTACCAGGCTCCCGCTGTTTTGAAAGGCACCACGACAGTTGTTGTCTCACCATTGATTTCTTTGATGAAAGATCAGGTGGATGGGCTGACTGCGTGCGGAGTTCCGGCTGCGCAGATCGATAGTTCACTTACTGCCAGCGAGCGATTTGCCCTCGAGAAACGCATTCGCAACAACGAGATTCGTTTGTTGTTCGTGTCTCCTGAACGAATGGCAATGGATGAATTTTTTGAGCTGTTGCAGCACATAAAGGTAGATACGTTTGCGATCGACGAAGCGCACTGTATTAGCCAGTGGGGACATGATTTCCGTACCGAATACCGTCAGCTCAAGCGCATCAAAGATGTTTTTCCCGATGCGTCAGTGCATGCATACACTGCCACCGCCACCGAGGCAGTGCGCGCGGATATTATTCGCCAACTCGGACTAGAAACTCCCGATGTTCAAGTCGGCAATTTCGACCGCGAGAATTTGACTTATCGTGTTCTGTCGCGCCGCGAGCCGTTGACGCAGGTTCTCGAGGTCGTGCGCCGCCACGAAAACGAAGCCGGAATCATATATTGCATTAGCAGGAAAGCGGTAGACAATTTAACACGCATGTTGCGAAAACACGGTTTGAACGCAGTCGCTTATCATGCTGGTTTGAGCCCTCTTGAAAGACGGCAGGCTCAGGACGTTTTCGCAAATGAAAAGTGCGATCTCATTGTCGCAACCGTTGCTTTCGGTATGGGAATTGATCGTTCGAACGTGCGTTACGTCATGCACACTGGAATGCCAAAGTCTTTGGAACACTACCAACAAGAGACGGGAAGAGCTGGTCGAGATGGCTTAGAAGCCGAATGCGTTCTGCTCTATTCGAGCGCGGATTTGATGCTGTGGAAGTCCATCATGGAAAAGAATGCTTCCGGCGAATTGGCTGGTGATACCGATAATGGTGCATACTTGGATGCCGCATTCCAGCATTTAGAGCAGATGAGTCGCTATTGCAAAGGCGCTGTTTGCAGGCATCGCACTCTGGTCGAGTACTTCGGACAGCAGTTTGGAAAGCAGACTTGCGGCGCGTGCGACATCTGTCTTGGGGAGACAACTGAAGTCTCGGATGCCGACCTGATTGCTCAGAAAATTGTGTCATGCGTGGCGCGGTTCAAGGGGAATTTTGGCGTGGGTCACTTGGTTTCTGTCTTGCGCGGTGAGTCAACCGAAACCATTGAAAAATGGCAGCACGACACGCTCAGCACCTTCGGTATTCTCAACGCGCACAGCAAAAATGACCTGCGCGATTGGATCGATCAACTGATAGGTCTGGGCGTTCTGAATCGCTTGAGTATCACAATGAAAAGCGGATTCTCATTCGATGCAGTGGGGTTGAATCAGGAGAGCTGGTCTGTCATGCGTGGGCAACGTTCTGTGCGTTTGCTGCAACCGTTGGCGTCGAAGAAAGAGTTGAAGGCCAAGCGACAGAAGCAAGACGAGAAGTCCTGGCAGGGAATTGACAAAGAGCTGTTCGAAAAACTTCGGACACTTAGAACAAGGATCGCCAAAGAGCGGAAGTGGCAAGCGTTTATGGTCTTCAGTGATGCAACCCTGCGTGAGCTTGCGAGCGCAAAGCCTACCACTCTTTCTCGAATGGCAAAAATAAAAGGTGTTGGCGCTGCGAAGCTGGAAAACTTTGGCGAAGCGTTCATCGAAGTGATCACCGAACACTGCCAGTAGGTGCCCCGTTTGTTGAGTCGTTCATGGAGCGGAACAAGCGTTGGAGAATCATTGTCTTACAATGGTTGTGTATTCCGCGGCTTGTAGCAAAGTATGAATGATTCACAGCAGAATTTGTCATTCGAGCGTCTCGCGAAGTGGGTGCAGCCCTGGCTATTCGCCAGGCGTTATCCTGATCTGCGCGTCCTTATCGATCCCAAAACACGTGGGATATTGAAGGATCTAAAAGACTCGCCAGTCATCATCTGTCCGAATCACAGTCGGCATGAAGATGGTGAATTGATCTTTCTGTTTTCGATTTTGACCAAGCAGCCCGTGAAATTTCTCGCAGCGCGCGAAATGTTTCGTAGTTATCTGGGTTTTGGTGGAGTCGTCTTGCGGGCGCTAGGCTGCTACGAAGTCGATCGCGGGGCGACAAACACCAATGCCGTGCACTCAATTCAGCAGCGATTGGTGGATGAATCTTCAAAGGTTGTGATTTTTCCTGAAGGTGAAATATCCTACGACAACGATCATGTAGAAAATTTCGAGCACGGTGCGGCTGCGATCGGTCTCGAATCCACTGTGCTGCTGCACGAGCAGGGGCGTGATGATGACTTGTTCTTGTTGCCTGTGGCAATCTCGTATAGATTCGACGATGCGCGTGCCGTGTGTTTGAAAATTTTGGATGAGCTCGAACGAGAAACGCAACTTCCGGTAAACCAAACTTCGGTGTACTGGCGTGCCAGGCGTGTTTGCGAGTTGTATTTGGATTCCCTCCGTCAGACGATGAAGTTGTCTTCTAACTCGGATTCTGTGCAGTCGATCGACGCGCATGTCACGGAGATAATAGATACTAGTCTTCGAACTCTGGCTCAGGAATTGAATTGCCAACTTCCGCCCACGACACCGCTGCATCAAATTCATTTTCTACAATCGCGAATTTTCTCAAAACGCAAACAATCGCATTTTTCGGAAAAGGGGCAGCTCGATAAGCTTTACGCGGAAACACTTAACCTGGTGCGATTGCGTTCAATCAGTGCTGAAAAATTCGAAGAGAATTATTCACTCAATTCTCTGGCTGATTTGCTTAGTAATTTGCAGGTGCTGATCTTGCGGAAACAAACAAGAGTCCCACAGCACGTATTGATCAGCGCTTGCGAACCGATTCGATGCCGTGATTTCTTCGAAGACTTTCGAATTGACCGCGACAAAACTACCGAAAGCGTTACAAACTTACTTGCAAATTCGATTCAAAAGCGGCTCAATCACTTGCGGTCGAATCAAGTCTCAAACAGCGACCTCGCGAATGCCTGATCCCTGCTTAAGAAGATTTTGCCGGCAGCAGTTTCAATCTTCGCAGGAGCATATAGGGCTCCTCTAACTTGAACAGTAAGCAGATCACGCCGTACAGGGGAAGTCCCACTCCGCTGGCGACGGCTATCGACGCGAGCAGACTGACGAGCTGCATGATTCTGCGGCCAATACCGAAAATCTTTTCTGAGCCGTCTGGGGTGAGCACGCTAGCAAGCAAAGGAGCCGCGGCCTCATAAACGTAGTGGGTGCAAAATCCTGCTATCACTGATGCTGTGAGCATAATCGTGAATGGTTTGACCAGTTTGAAAATGCCCAGCGAGCCGATTTTTTTGCGCAACAGAATCCCGAGGAGAGAGAAGTTAAAGACTGTGATTATCGTTGTTGCCAGTGAAATTCCACCCACTCCCATGTGCAGCTGAAGAACGAAGATGTAGTCCAGCAGCGCTTTCAGGGTGATAGCGCACATGCCGACGTAATACGGACTTTTTGAATCTTTGTAGGCATAGAAAACGCGGGTTATCAGATCGCGTCCAATATAAATAACGATGGATGGAGCAAGAAACAACAGCGCGGTCGTTACGAGATCCGTATCCCGACCCGTCCAGTTGCCTCGCTGGTACAACGCTGTTACCAGCGGCTTTGGTATCACAAGCAATACCATTGTCAGCGGCATTGATATGAACCAGAGAAAGTTTAGTCCCCGGCGAAACTCATTTTTTACTCCGTCATGTTTTTCTTGCGAGGCGAGATCACTAAATCTTGGCAGAATCGGCACGAGCATTGCCGTGATTAAGACGCCCAGCGGAAGCTGAATCAAGCGGTTCGCGTTGGAGATTGCGGTCCACGCGCCAGTATCCATCTTGGTGCAGAAGAAGCTGTCAACGTAGACCGTTAACTGTCCGATCGAGGTGCCGATGATTGCCGGCCACAGAATTGACAGATACTCTCTCAATCCTTCCGCTGCCTTCGTGCTGAACTTGAAGCGCAAATTGCATTGGAACATTCCTGGGAGTTGTGCAAACAACTGTCCGAAAGCGCCAATCAGAGTGCCGACTGCTAACGGTACTGAACTGTGGGAATCAGGGAAGAGTGTGAGCGCTATGACGATTGCCAGGCTAGCTATGGATGGAGAAAGAGACGGCCAGAACAGTTTGTTGTAAACATTCAGGACACCATATGTAATACCAATTAGACCGGCAATGACAATGAGCGGCGACATTACTCGTATCTGGTAAATTGCCTGTGAAAAGAAGACATCATGCGCCTGTGCGTTGCCTCCGCCGTAGTCACCCGCGAGTAGATTCATCAAGAATGGCGCGGCAAAGCAGACTGCGATTGCAAATAAAAGCAGTACCAGGCCCGTAGCAACCATCACCTGCGAGATCAGCGTTCCGAGCTTCGGATCGTCTTTGCGCGGATTTAGAGTTGCAACAGTTGCTGAGTGAAACGGACCACCTAACCCACCGAAGAGGATGAGGATGTTTCCAGTCAATAAATACGCGTAGTTATAAGCGTCCGCAACCGGTGTTGCTCCGTAAACGCCGGCGACCACGATATCTCGAACTAGACCCGCGATTTTAGAGACGATGGTCAGTATCGCGACCAGGCTGAAACTTTTTCCGAGGCTAGCCTTTTTTGCTGAGTCCTTGTTCGCAGGGATGCTTGCGGGTGTGGAGCTTGCGGGTGTGTGGCTCGTGGGCGGGGCTGTCTGGCTACCCGACGAATCATCAGTAGCATTCTGAAGCTCGGCATTCGAGGCACTGCCCATAGTATCGTCAGGCATCGCGTTGATCGAGCCAATCGCGTCTGAAGGTGCATCGGCATCTATTGCTGGAATGACGGATTCGACTGTATTCGAGCTTGTTTCATAACCTTGCGGCACAAGATTTTGCGGCTGGTTCTTCAGACCTGCATTCTGTTCTTTGTTGTGAGAATCGCTCACAGGTGCCTCTCAGGTGCCTTGTTGATGGTGCGTTTGCGTACGCGCATGTTCCATCTGCCGCACCATGTCTATGGTACGTGATCCGCGTTGGAGTTCGCTGAGAGATAGATAAGCGCGCGACCCATCAGTTAAGGAGTCTTCGCTACTTCCTTCGCCGCGCCTTCATTTGCATATTGAACGGATGGCGGTATGACAGGCTTCATCTTCTTCATGTTAGGACCTTCAGGCATAGATGGAATGCCCAGGTAACGTGCCGCGTCAAGCGCGATGGCGTTGAAAACAGGTCCAGCTACCGTGTTACCCCAACCGCCACCAGCTTTAGGTGAGTCGACGACTACAAGGCAGGTGAGCTGCGGGTTTTCAGCCGGTAAGAATCCTACGAAGGAAGCGATAGTCGCACCCGCAATATATCCTCGACCGCCTGCGGCTACCTTCTGCGCCGTTCCTGTTTTTCCTGCAACTCTGTAACCCGGTACCTGTCCAGCGATCTGCGTACCCATCTGAATGTTTTCGGCGAGCAGATGCGAAACAAGTTCGGCAATTTCCTTGGTTACAACGACATTTTTCTTGGGACTTGTCCACTTTTCAGTGACACCAGTTTGAGGGTCGTACACGCGGCGGATGATATGCGGCTGCACCCACGTTCCGTCGTTAGCTACTGCGCTGACTGCGGAAATCAGTTGCAGTGGAGTCGTCGCCATCGCACCTTGTCCGAATCCAGTTGTCGCTTGATCGATAGGCTTCCAGTACTTCGCGTCCAGCAAAAGACCTGCAGATTCGCCAGGCAAATCGATGCCCGTTTTGCGTCCAACTCCGAATTCAAGCAATTTGTCGTGGAATTGTTTTGGTGTCATGCGCAATCCAATCATCGCCGATGCAACGTTGGATGAATGAATGAAGAGGTGCAGCAAATCTAGCGTTCCGTGTCCACCGTCATGGTTGTGAACCGAACGATTTCCTACCGCCAGTGTGCCACCATCATAGAATGTTGAATTCGGTTTGATTGCACCGGTCATCAAACCAGAGCAGACTGTGAGAATTTTGAATGTGGATCCTGGTTGATATACGTCAACCATCGCCCAGTTTTTCGTTCTCTCAAAACCATATTTGAAGTATTTGTTTGGATCATACGGAGGGTAGTTTGCCCACGCGAGAATCTCACCGTTAGTGGGATCTTCGATGATCGCCGTGCCTTGCAATGCGTTGGTATGCCTGCACTGCGCAGCCAACTCTTGTTCTGCTAAATGCTGCAAGTAGTTATCGATAGTCAGCTCTACGTGCCGTCCGAGCGGTGGTGTGATGTCCCAGATCGGTTCAGCTTTCTGCTGCATGATCGGACGACCGTGACCATCCAATTCAGGTTTTGGAATGCTTCCGGTGTCCTTCAAACTTGATTCGAGAGCTTGTTCTACGCCGCCCTGACCCTTCATGTCGAAGTTCATATATCCAAGGATATGCGCTGCTAGATTGCCCTCAGGATAGTGGCGGAACGGTCTTGGCACCACATCGATGCCAGCCCAGTTTAAAGCTTGCAGTTCGTCAACCGCTTCACGCTCTTGTCCACGTGCAACAGTGACTACGGATTTTCTTCCGAGCAATCTTTCGAGCCGCTCGAACTTCTCTGGTTCTTGCTGATGAGTGATACGTGCGAATGTTTCAGCAGCTTCGTGACTGCTTACCTTCAACAGATCCGGATGAACGTAGATATCGTATCTGGTGGTATCGATCGCCAGCGGCAATCCATGTCTATCGGTGATGGCACCACGATGAACGAGAAGATTGTGTTGCTGGCGTTGTACTTGCGCGCGCTTTGTGATCTCCGGTCCCATGTATATCTGCAGATACCATAGGCGAACTGCGATGGCTAGGAAGCCGCACAATAATATGATTTGCCAAACGCGCAATCGCCACAACGGCGATCGGGGCTTGCGAGGAGGACGGGCATTGCGCCTGATGTAGACTTTCTCTCTCGTAACCTCTGCCAACCTTTGACAGCCTCCGTTAAGCGTATTAGTGTGCCGCTGCTCAAGGCAGCAGAATCAGGTCGAGGCGTTGTCGTCAGATCGAGAGATTGACTTAGTAGCCTGACATTATCGGAAGGTGGTGTTTGTTCGGTTTGAACGAAGGCACCGCCGGTGGTTTTACTTCAGCAGCGATGATTACTTGTTCTGGAACACGGAGACCGAAGCGACCGAGCACGTTGTCTTGAATCCCCTGGAAGGAGATTGCGCGGAGCAATTGTGCTGATAACTCAGTGTTCTGTTCGTTCAAGCGACGTGATTGTTCTTGTGCACGACCAACATCGTTTGAAGTTGCAACATCCAATCCATATCCAACGATAGCTATTCCGCAGAAAGCTACGAGCACCGTGCGGAGAACTCGATTCGTTCGCACCACCAGTGGTATGCGACGAGGCTGACGAGTTGGAACCGCGGATGGTACTAAGGTTGGTTTAACTGGTTGGACTTGTTCGCGATTGCCACCAACTTGGAAGCGTTGTTTGCCTGTTGGTGCGCTGGCAATCTGTCTGATAACCGGATGTTCAGCGACTTGTGCATTTCCGCGATTGAAGCTAGGAAGGTTGACGTTTGTTGCAGTCGGAAAGACGTGTCCTTGTGCAAGTTGTGCGTAGCTCTCGATGTCCTCTTCTCTGATTTTGCGGATTGAAAGAGTGCTCGGCATAGACGCTCCTAATCTAACTTCTGTCCCGCCCTCAGTTTAGCACTTCTACTACGTATATTGGCAAGTATTTCTTTTTCGGCAGCCACAACGGGTTTGCGTGTAATTATCAGCAACTTGCTTTTGTGATCACATGTGCAAACAGGCTGTCTTGGCGGACAGACGCAATCGATCGATGCACGCTTAAAAATCTGCTTAACAAGCCGATCTTCGAGACTGTGAAAGGTGATGACAACGATTTTTGCACCGGGTTCAAGAAGATCGATCGCTTCATCTACAAACTTTTCAAGACTCGTGAGCTCCGAATTTACGGCGATTCTGAGGGCTTGGAAAGTTCTTGTTGCTGGATGTGAAGTGTCACGCGCGGTGCCTTTCTTTTTGTTACGAGGAATGCTTCTACTGACGATTTCTGCTAATTCTAAAGTCGTGCGCAGTGGTCTTGCTTTTACGATGTTGCGCGCGATCAGCCTGCTATGCCGTTCTTCGCCATATCTGAAAATTATCTCGGCTAGATCAAACTCCGATAAGTTATTGATTATTTCCGCTGCAGTAGTTATTTGTGATGCATCCATTCGCATATCTAGCGGGCCGTTTCGCAGAAAACTAAAGCCTCTATCAGGATCGTCGAGTTGCATCGACGACACACCAAGGTCTGCGATGATGCCACCAGATATGGTGTTGATACCATATTTAGAAATAGCAGATCGTATATCTTCGTAATTCGAATGAATCAGTCGAACCCCAGGTCCAACCTTCTTCGCGAGGTTACTGAGTGACTGTTCATCTCGATCGATTCCGATTACACAGGGATTATTTTTCAAAAACTCTGCGTCACCAACGCACGCTTTTTCAGCGATGCGCAAAAGATGTCCACCGGCTCCTGCAGTGCAATCTACATAGAGTTTGCCTGGCTGCGGATCGAGCAGCTCCAACGTTTCTTCGAGTAAAACCGGTACATGCGCAAATCCGGCTCCGCCGTCATTGGCCGAACCGGATTCTTCTGTAATCACGAGTTTTTAGGCTTTCCGTTTAGTCAGAAAATCAAAGTCCCAGCACATGAAATATATCATCTGGATAGTCAGTAATCCTGTGATTGCTGTCAGCAAGACTGGATTGCACCATTCAGGGAGCAGCCCGGCGCCTACATTCATGTATAGAGCGATGTTTAGAGCCACTAAAGGCATGAGGAAAAGTGTGACGATCGAAGTCAATTGGCGTGTGGTTGCTGTCGTTCCAGCCCAGTGCCAGCGAAGCCCATCCCACCAGAATGTCGGTGCAATTTTGATGCCCATGGCGTTAGCAGGGTACAAGAGGCGACCGCCGCGTAGTGGAACGTATGCGCGTTCGCAGCTTGTGCACTTGAAGGTTTCAGTCAGTCCAAATGGTTCCAGGGTGCCGCAACTGCAGCGGGGGCACGGATAGTTCTGGCTCAGCGAGATGATTTGCTGATGAAAAGACAGTTGTTGGTACGATGGATTCATTGACGCTCGCCTGAAGTGAGTGACTTTGCCGATTTCACACGCGAGAAATACCACGCTTTACCGATGAGGTCTCGGCTTAAAAGCGTTTACGCTATTTCTCTACAAAGTCTAAATACCCGGGTTCAGCGCTTAAATTGCACTTGGCAACCATGTCTGAGAAGATTTAATATTTCTTGGGACGCACGAACAGTCGACCGCTAGAAGTGTTGATCCTTGCGACTGGCGCCCAATACGCCAACTGCAAGCATGAGTTTAAAAAGGACGCTGTAGTCCGAATCAGAAAATTCAATTGTCCGACCATCTACGCGCACAACTTGCGGCAAGAGCTCGGCTGCATCTGCCATTGCAGGATCGAACATCGTGATTCGAATTGTAGAAGGGCTTGGTGGCTTGAATAGCTTCCAATTGCGCTTATCCTTAATCGCTTTTTCCGCGCCCGTGCGCAGAGCGGTCAGTGTGTCCTCGAATGGCGGACATTCAGCCGAATAGCGTGATACAGCCTTCTTCGTCTGAATTGTGGTTATCGGGCCGAGTAGTTCTTTTGCTTCGTCGCAAACCACGTCATCGCCGGTAAGAAGGAAAACGGGGATACCAAAATATCCCGCTAACGCTGCGTTCAAGCCAGTTTCGCCAACTGACTGACCGTTTAGTTTTACGTCCAGAAACACCGTGGCGCGGTATGTGTGACTGAGAACTCCGCGGATGTCGCCTGCGCGCGCGTGGTAGCCGACAAATCCGACAGCGTCAACCTTCTCCGCATCCATGTAGTGGACGCCTGAAACCATCGAGTAAGGCTTCTGCCAGCCATTGATGAGCGACGTCTGGGGCGCGAGCTGTTCGATGCGCAGATTGCGCATGTCGAAGTGCGAATCGTTTACGAGCACGTGCGATGCGCCGCCTTTACGCAGCCCCTCGATCACGGCGTTCGTTTCGCGATGCATCAAACCTACAGCGCGCTCGTATCCAGGCTCTCCAGGCTGTGTCTGGCTGGAGTGCAAAATTCCGTTCACGCCTTCCATATCTACGGACAAATATATACGCATTGCTTTTCGTTACTAAATCTTGACAGTCGCTATTCTAGCGGATGTGCGTCGCTGGCTGGCTCTGTGTATATGCAATGCAAATACGAAAAATCCTGAAGGTGAGACTGTTTCCATGATCGCCCCATGTCAAGCCCAACAAGTTATAATCACTTCGGCGATTTTGGCGACCGGTGAAAGTTTTGGTTTCGTTCACAAAGATGCAAGGGCTCGGCAACGACTTTGTCGTGATAGACACTCGTGCGCTTGCTGCATCAACTGACGGAAAGGCGCTACTTTCTGATTGGAAAAATCAGTTCTCTCGATTTGCGAAATCCGTCTGCGACAGACGTTTCGGTATCGGTGGAGACGGACTGATTTTGATGACGGATTTTCGCATTCAGCCTGAATTGCGATCTCTTGCAAATTATCGCGATACCGACGCATCGCATGTCGGTTGGATATATTTGAACGGCGACGGTTCTACCGCAGATATGTGTGGAAACGGCTTGCGCTGTGCGTCTTTGTTTGCGCGTAATCACTTCGATGTAAAAGAATCGCGATTCAGCATTGCGACTGCGCGCGGGAACAGTGAAGTCATATATAAGAACGACGCCGAGATCACAATCAATCTTGGCGAACCGATTCTCGAGTGTAAGCGTGTTCCGGTGAAGTCTACTTCCGAGCAATTCATTCAATTGCCGCTCGGACTGGCTGATTTGACTGCAACATGCGTCAGTATGGGCAATCCGCACGCTGTCATTTTTGATGCGTTGCCGAGTGCGCAGTTAAATACGTTAGCTCCAATGGATGATCCATCTGCGCGTTTTCCAGAAAATTTTGCTGTGCTTGCACCACAAATACAATCACTCGATATATTTCCGGAAGGCGTGAACGTAGAATTTTGTGTAATTGAATCTGCCAATCGAGTTCGTGTCTATGTCTGGGAACGCGGTTGTGGAGCCACTCTCGCATGTGCGACCGGAGCTGCCGCAGTTGTGGTGGCTGGTGTACTCGAGAAGAAACTGGCACGCAAAACTACGGTGCAATTGCTAGGTGGTGCCCTCGAAGTGGAGTGGTCAGAAAAAGACAATTCCGTTCGACTTTCAGGGCCCGCAAGTGAGTCTTTTTCTGGTAACTTTGAGTTGTCGAATTTATTTGGTGAATTCACGGCTCGTGGTCAGACGGAGGCGATCTGCTCGTGACCGTTCCTGCTGAAACAAGAAAAGAGTGGATCCGCAGTCGCCGCCAACGCAAGAAAGTGGCGCGGCGTGCGCGTTTTCGCAGGCAGATGGTGCGCTATATGGTGCTCTGTCTTTTGCTCGTTTTGGGTTGGAGTGGATTCACAAAACTTCCCTGGACATTGAAGAATAGCCAACAAGATATAGTCGTGCACGGCAATCAAGTTGCAAATGTCGAGCAAATTCGAAAAGCAATTAGTTCTGTTGGAAATCTGCCACTCAACTCAACACCGCTCTATCAAATCAATCCTCGCCAGATTGAAAAGCAAGTCGCTTCTCTTAAAATCGTCAAGCAAGCTTTTGTTCGCAGATATGCCTTGCCACACCCACGAATTGTCGTCGAAGTCATGGAAGAATTTCCGTGGGCAACTTTTTCACAGGCACCAGAGTTGCCACCAGAAAGTGTGATCGCACAATCTGGACGGTTGATTCCAATCAAAGATTTTCCAACCATCAATCAGCCTCCGCTCGTTTTTTACGGCAAGGCGAATATGAAAATGACTCATGCAGATGTGGCTCAGTGGGCTAAATGGGTTGGATATATTTCTGCGCAGACAAATGAAAAAGTT
The DNA here is from genome assembly GCA_036702965.1 of Drouetiella sp. Lineage (GTDB taxonomy): Bacteria > Cyanobacteriota > Vampirovibrionia > Obscuribacterales > Obscuribacteraceae > PALSA-1081. The sequence continues at coordinate 8,355 of DATNPZ010000015.1, read as the reverse complement.
CAGTATGTGGATTTGCGCAATTCGAACGATATCCGCGTTCAAGATGGTGCGTTGTATCTGAAGCTGGGATCGGCTGACTCCACTTTGACTCGTCGCCTTGGACGATTGACTTCGGTACTAACGGCGGTGCAACCGATGCGTAGTCGTTTGGAATATATCGACTTGAGTCTGGATAACAATATTCCGTTGAAGGTCGCGAAGAAAGAGAAAGAAGCGAAAGACTCGAAGCTTTCTAAAGCGCAGCAGACTGCCGCCGCCGGAACTGCGCCTAACACCGCAGCCAGTGCGCCGAATCCCGCTGCAAGCGCTCCGAATACAGAAGCCAGTGCGCCGAATTCCGGTGCAAGCGCTCCGAATACAGCAGCCGGTGCGCCGAATTCCGGTGCAGCCGCTCCACACACCGCTGCTACCGCGTCTGTGACCCGTCCTATATAGATAGATTGCCGTTGCTTTGAATAGGTACTTGTCGCCTGATCAATCCGCTTGATTGAGCAGAGAATGCTTGTGCTCAAGTGCACTATTCTGGCGGCTGTTTTGGTCCATTTATATAGAAGCGTTCTGCTCTTGTTTTTTCAAGTCCGCTTTAGCGCTGTTCCATAAGTCATCGAGCTGCTTCGGCGCCAAAGTTTTCAACGGCACCGCAGATAGTGCTTCCATTTTTCGGAAGCGCTGTTTGAATTTCTCAATTGCGAGAATCAGCGACTCTTCAGGATTAAGTCCGTGCCAGCGTCCGATGTTGACGAGAGTGAAGAGCACATCTCCCATCTCCAAATCGACTTCGCGTTTCGCAGCCACTTGCTTTTCTGGTTTGGTCATGTCGGGATGCGAAATTGCGTCTTTTAATTCCTGAATTTCGCTATCAAGCTTGTCCCAAACTTGTCCTTCGTTTTCCCATTCGAAACCTTGAGTTACCGCTTTCTCCGAAATCTTCAAGGCTTGAAGCAATCCAGGCATGTGGATTGGCACACCATCAATCGCTGACTCCGCGCCGTTCTTGCCTGACTTTTCCGCTTTTTCAGCTTTCTTGATTTCTTCCCACTGACCTTTGACTGCGTTCGAATCTTCGACTTTCGAATCGCTGAAAACATGCGGGTGCCGACGGATCATTTTTTCGTTGATGCCTTGCGCCACGTCCTCGATATCGAACTCGCCGGCATCTTTTGCGACTTGCGCGTGCAGCACTACTTGCAAAAGCAGGTCGCCAAGCTCCTCTTTCAACTTAGAAGGGTCGCCGCTGTGAATCGCTTCCTGAACTTCGTAAGCTTCTTCGATCACATACCTTGCAAGACTTTCATGTGTCTGCTCGAGATCCCACGGACAGCCGTCTGGCGCACGTAATCGAGCGATTGTCTTGATGAACGATTCTAGATTTGATGACATGAGAGCTGCCTTTTGCGTTGAAAAATGAGGCTAGCACAGCATTTCGCGCTCATACATTTAGGAAGGGTTATATTTCGCCGAATCGCGCTCAGAGTCTGCTACGCTGCCTGCTGAATATCTCAAGTCGTGTGACTTTACTTCATAGGAATTCGAAGACGTGGACATTTCTGTAATTGGAGCCGGATACGTTGGGCTTGTTACAAGCGCATGTTTAGCCTATCTTGGCAACCATGTGATTGCTGTTGATTCAAATCAAGAGAAGCTTGCGAGTTTGAGACAGGGACGCGCTCCGTTCTTCGAACCAGGGCTGGACGAGTTTTTGACCGAAGCGATCAACTCTGGATTCCTTGAATTCTCCGACAGTATTGAGCAGGCGGTATCCAAATCGCAGATCATATTTATCGCGGTCGGCACACCTCCTCTGTCTAACGGTGAGTCTGACCTTTCACAAGTAATGAATGTCGCCAGAGCGATCGGACGTTCTCTGGATTCATCGAGAAAAAGAATCATTGTTAATAAATCGACTGTGCCGGTAGGCTCTGGAAACTGGGTCGAGATGTTGGTTAGCCAGGGTGTTCAGAGCGTTCAAACCGTTCCTGCGAGAAGTTCACGCGCAGATGCTCCGGCTTTCACCGTCGTGAGCAATCCTGAATTTTTGAGAGAAGGAAGCGCGATTGCTGACTCCTTCTATCCAGACCGAATTGTTGTCGGTGCCTCTGACGAACAGGCTGCGCAGTTGATGAAACAGCTATACAAGCCAATCTTGAGTCAGACTTTCGATGCTCCAGGATACGCGCCTCGCCCGACGAATTTTGATAGCGTGCCGTTTGTAGTGACAGATGTGCCGAGTGCCGAGTTGATCAAATATTCCGCGAATGCATTCCTCGCGCTCAAAATTAGTTTTGCCAACGAAATCGCAGGTCTTTGCGAAAAAGTCGGCGCGGATGTGCGCCAGATCGTGCGTGGGATTGGGCTCGATAAGCGCATCGGCTCGTACTTCCTGAACGCCGGTGTCGGTTGGGGCGGAAGTTGTTTCGGCAAAGACATCGGTGCGTTGCAACAAGTCGCGCGCGAATACAGCTATACGACTCCATTGTTGGAAGCAACGGTGGAAGTGAACAACCGTCAGCGTCTTGTCGTGATCAAGAAGTTGCAGGAAGAATTGAAAATCCTCAAGGGGCGCACCGTTGGTCTGATGGGGCTTTCATTCAAGCCGAACACAGACGACTTGCGCGATGCTCCGAGTTTGACGGTCGCAAGACAGTTGATCAAAATGGGCGCATCCGTGAAGGTGTACGACCCAGTATCGACTGAGATTTGTCAGAATCAAAATCCAGACCTGGATGTGACCTACTGCGATACTTTGACGCACCTGGCGACTGACTCAGACGCGCTTGTGCTGATTACAGAGTGGGATGAATTCCAGCGCACGGATTGGAAGAACTTGTCAAAAGTCATGCGTTGGCCTTTGATAATAGATGGAAGAAATATTTTGTCCGAGTCCGACGTCACTGGCGCTGGTCTAATTTACAGGGGGATCGGTCACTAATGCGAATTCTCATCACAGGCGGCGCCGGCTTTATTGGTTCACACCTCGTCGATCGTTGTATTGCCGATGGACACAGTGTTGTCGCAATGGACAACCTTGTAACTGGCAGTTTGCAAAATATCGAGCGCCATTTCTCGAATACGAAATTCGAATTCATCCACCACAACGTCAGTAATCACATTCATGTATCTGGTCATCTGGATTGGGTTGTGCACTTCGCATCACCTGCAAGCCCGATCGATTATTTGAATTTGCCGATCGAGACTTTGAAAGTGAATTCGTTGGGAACCCACAACAGTCTGGGTCTGGCTATGAAGAAAGGCGCGAAATATTTCCTCGCCAGCACTTCGGAAGTTTATGGCGATCCTGAAGTACATCCGCAACCAGAGTCTTACTGGGGCAATGTGAATCCGATTGGACCGCGCGGAGTTTATGACGAAGCGAAGCGTTTTGCGGAAGCAATCACGATGGCTTATCACCATAAACATAATTTGGATTCGCGCGTTATCCGCATATTCAATTGCTATGGACCGCGTCTGCGCTTTAATGATGGACGCGTTGTTTCGAACTTTATCCATCAGGCTTTGACGAATAAACCGCTCACCATATATGGTTCCGGTGAACAAACTCGCAGCTTCCAGTATGTTTCCGATCTGGTTGAAGGAATTGTGCGCTTGATGGGCGTGTCGTTCCATGAGCCTGTCAATCTGGGCAACCCGCAGGAGCGGACTGTCAGCGAGTTGGCAACTTTGATCAAAGAATTGACTGGCTCGAAGAGCGAGATCATTTATGAGCCGTTGCCGACAGATGATCCGAAGCGTCGTTTGCCAGATATATCGCGTGCCAAAAAGCTGTTGAACTGGAATCCAGAAAAAGATCTGGTAGAAGGATTGAACACGACCATCGACTGGTACCGTGAGAATTTGCCGCAGATGGAAAAGCAGGCAGCGGCGCTCGCAGCTAAGCGTTAAAACTAAGCGTTGAAACTAAGTCCTAGGGATAATCCTAGGCGCGTTTCAGGATATCGTGGGACGTAATGCGTTCTCGTAGAAAGTATGTTTAGTGCATACCTGGCGAGGACAAAATTCATGTCTTATAGAAAATCTCTCTCTCTGATTCTTGCAGCGGTCGCTGTGTTTACCGCGTCTGCGTCACCACAGTCAGCCGCGATTGCAAAAGAAGCGGGTGAGCGTCCGCATATGGATTTGGCGTTCTGTATCGACACCACGGGTTCGATGCAAAACGAAATCGACATGGTCAAAAACAAAACAAAAGAATTGGTGGCGAAGCTTAGTACCGGAAAACCTGCTCCAATTGTGCGCGTTGGATTGGTTGCTTATCGCGATCGCGGTGATGAGTACGTGACAAAAGTATTTCAATTTTCGGACAACATCGATCAAGTCGTCAAAGACATTTCCGATTTGAAGGCTGCTGGTGGCGGCGATGGACCTGAGTCGGTGAACGAAGGATTGCACGTTGCATTGAACAGCTTGGCGTGGAGCAAAGATTCGCACACTGCAAAACTACTTTTCTTGATCGGTGATGCTGGTCCGCATTTTTATCCGAATGACTATAAGTGGGAAGACGAAAGCAAGAGCGCAATCTCACGTGGGATTCAAATTAACACAATCGCGTGCAGCGGCTTGGAGCAATATGCGCCAGCTCAGGGCAGTGATGTGTTCAAGCAGATCGCAAAATTGTCGGATGGCAAATATGACACGCTCGCATATCGCACAGAAATCGTATATGCATCTGGGAAGAAATCCACTCTCGTCACCGCGGGCGGTGCGTCGTATCGATTGGCCGCCGGAGAGAAAGATTGGAAATCTGCCGCGGTTGCCGGACGCCTGGAGAGAGCTTCAGCTCCTGCCCCAGCGACAGCAACTGCAATGATGGGTGCCAAAGGAGCTTTCCTGGCTAGAGGGCGAGCAGCCGGAGGCGGTGGATTTGGAGCAGCTCGTGCTGCACTGATGAGTGACGCGCCAGCATCTGCACCTGCTCGTTCTGACAGCAATCTGGATGAGGTGTTGCTGGATGCGGCTCGCGCCAAAGCTAAGACTAGTTTGAACGTTCATTATTGATTCGTTCAATACCGATTCGCTCATTGCTGATTCGCCCACTACTGATTCTCTCGTTACTGGTCCGCTCGTAATTGATTCGCTAGTTACTGATTCGTCCACTACTGATTTCTCTCGCAGCAACTCCCCCTCCTGGAGCGACCCGACTGGTCAAGAATCGAGAGACCGAAAGCGTCCGTTGCAACTGGGAGCAACGGGCGCTTTCGTGCAAGCAGTGTCACTCTTCATCATCGATTGCAATTCGAACCAAAACTCCGCACCCTCTCCCGGCTTAGAAATCACTCCTATCTTCCCACCGTGGAGATCGATGATTGTTTTGCAGATGTGAAGTCCCAAGCCGTATCCGGGTTTTGTTTTAGCATGGTCGGTTCGAAAGAATCGGTAAAATACGTGACTCGCATCTTCTGCCGATAAACCCTACTTCCGTGGCCGCCTCTAGGATCGTGATAGCTGTGTTGCTTGCAATTCTATGTAAGCGGCTAACCGGATGCGAGTGTTAAACTAATGACTTCGTAACGGAATTGGCTTTGAGCGCTCGTACACAAGTTTTTATTGCATTATCGGTTTCGGTTGCTTCGCTGGCTGTCGTCGCAGGTAGTCCAATGTGGGCGCAGTCAGGCAGCCCGGTTCCAGGTGCAACTGTCTCCACTCCGGCGCCGGCTTCAGTGTCTGTGCCTGACCCGGCAGCGGCAATGCCTGTTGCATCGCCAGTTCCAGATGATGCCGCACTAACAATAAATCCGGCGCATCCGCTGACAGTGCCAGCAACAACAGCGGCTACAGTGGCGCATCCGCAAGCATCGTCAGCCGTCAGTACTTCCGCTGCAGGGACGACCGCGCCAACCGCAAGTCTGGTCGAAGTACCAGAAGTTGCTGCTTTAGTGAGAAGTCTGAAGTTAGAAGGTTGGCAGCTCGTCACGATTCCGAAGACGGATGGCGACCCAGAGCGGACTGCGATGCTGAATGAATTCGGGTGCAAAAACACTTACACTGCTGCTTTTCAACGTGGTCAACGACGAATCGTAGCGATGGTTTATTGTTTCGGTTCTTCTCAAGGCGCATACGGCGCTTACAACTTATTGCGTCGCGGCTCCTCGACGGTAATTGCAAGGGGCGATGCATCAAGTGAGGATGACCAGAGCGTTTCCATATGGAAAGACAAATGCTTTATCAGTGTATTTGGAACTTCCGAAGATGATGACGAAAGCAAAGAAGCGGTCAACAAAATCGCCAACCTTATAAGTAAAGGTATTGCAAGTCACGGGGAGCTTCCGCAGATAATCATGCGCTTGCCAACGCTCGATCGCGTTCGGGGCACTGAGAAAGTGGCTATGGGTCCGGTTTCTGCGCGAAGGTTTTTCCCTGCTCCCTCGTTGGCGGCGCTTTCTTTTGCGAACTCATATGGTGCTGGAATTGCTGATTACGCGTTCCAGGCCCCTCTACGTGAGCGGATGAAGCTGATGATTGTTGATTACAGCAATTCGATGTCTGCGCAGAGAGCATATGAGGATTACATAGCTGCGATCGAAGAGCAGCATCCAAATGTATTGCCGGGCGAGAGCACGCAGCGAACGATTTTCAAGGCGGCGAACTCATACATGATGTGCGAACTGCGTTCGCAGCGCATATTGATGATTTCTGGCGCGCGCAAAAAAAATGCGCCGTTGATTCTGTCTCGCCAGATCCTATAAGTCGATTTCGCGTTCAGTTCTATCAACCTATGTATATGTAAAAGCACAGGATTTCGGAGTGTCCGGTTGATGATCCATGCAAAACCTTTCTGGGTAAGGGTTTTGGGCGTATCGTCCAGGGCTTGAATCTTCTTCTTCGACCCTAAAGAGATATCGGTTTAGAAGTCAGTTTTCGCCTTTTCCGCTGTAAAGCCCAAAATCAATTGTTTAAGTGATATCGCATTAGAATCCGATGGTTATAGCGCGGATGATTGAAAACTGGCTATTTTAGTGGGTTTTGGTGCTTTTGTCGTGGTCGGCGCGCGAATTTGTTCGTGCCCAAACTCGAATTGCTGGATGGAGTTTTGGTTTCCTCTTGTCATCTCGGTTTAGATGCAAGCAGCAGTACAAAATTGATTTACTCCGTTAAAACTGCATCCAGAGTCACTCTTGAGCGATATGGTTCAAGTTCGCTAGAAGCGTGCGCCTGTTTGCGTCTGCGTTCTTTTGCAGTTGTGCGCATCTGATAATGATGGAGATCCGCTCCCCAAGCGCATATTGACTTCGATTTTGATCTAACACATGACTTATTTCTGCTTCGTCCAAAATGTTTTGAAAACGATCTGTCCGATAGTCGAATTCAGAAAACCGCCATTTAAGCGGCTCTTGAGTGGTGTCGAGCGGCTGCAAAAAGCAAATTCTAAAGGAATAGTATATATCTCGAAATGCAACAACATAGCGAAATGGGCATTCTAGGCGGTTTTAGCGTGTTGACACCTTTTGGTCCCGTTGGTATAGTTATCTAGTTGCTTGTCACTGCACTGAGCGAATCGCTCGGGTGGCAAGTCGTTGAACCCTGATAACTGAATAGCCATCAAGGCGCCTGTCAAAAGCTTTGAGTAGGCAAACTAAACGTTTAACGATCATCAGTACTCCTGATGGTTTTTGACAACGGAGAGTTTGATCCTGGCTCAGGACGAACGCTGGCGGTGTGCTTCACACATGCAAGTCGAACGGGGTAGCAATACCCAGTGGCGGACGGGTGAGTAACGCGTAGAAATCTGCCTTGAGATGGGGGATAACAGTCCGAAAGGATTGCTAATACCGCATATGTATGTACCTGGACACGGGTGTATATGAAAGGAGTAATCCGTCTTAAGATGAGTCTGCGTCCGATTAGCTAGTTGGTAGGGTAAAAGCCTACCAAGGCGACGATCGGTAGCTGGTCTGAGAGGATGATCAGCCACAATGGGACTGAGACACGGCCCATACTCCTACGGGAGGCAGCAGTGGGGAATTTTGTGCAATGGGGGAAACCCTGACACAGCGACACCGCGTGAACGAAGAAGCCCTTTGGGGTGTAAAGTTCTGTCGGCTGGAACGAAAAAAATGACGGTACCAGCAAAGGAAGCATCGGCTAACTACGTGCCAGCAGCCGCGGTAAGACGTAGGATGCAAGCGTTGTCCGGATTTATTGGGCGTAAAGAGTTCGTAGGCGGTTTGTTAAGTCTGATGTTAAAGATCGGGGCTCAACCTCGGGAGTGCATTGGATACTGGCAGACTGGAGTGTGGTAGAGGTTAGTGGAATTCCCAGTGTAGCGGTGAAATGCGTAGATATTGGGAAGAACACCAGTGGCGTAGGCGACTAACTGGGCCATAACTGACGCTGAGGAACGAA